>OY843587.1:0-2332500 GCA_963692955.1 Gammaproteobacteria bacterium
GCCGGTGCCGACTAATCTTTTCACTCTACCCAATTTCACATCGACGATGGGAAACAAGCCGCCTTTGCTGACGTAATCTTTATCTTCCGTATGGGAGTCCACGCCACAGTATAATTGATTGAAACGGCGCGCGACATCCCGCGTCATTTCCAAATGTGGAATTTGATCTTCACCCACCGGCACGATGTCGGCGCGAAACGATAAAATATCCGCGACTTGCCCGACGGGATACAACAAAAAACCAAAGGGATAATTATCGCCTAAACCTTTATCGCGAATTTCATCTTTAATCGTCGGGTTACGCATTAAGTGCGTGTATGGCACCAACATGCTAAAGAAAAAAGTTAACTCTGAAATCGCCGGAATTTCCGATTGAATGAACATCGTGCTTTGTTTAGGATCGATGCCCGCGGCTAAATAATCCGTCGCGATATCCAACACGCTTTGACGTATCTCAGCGGTTTGATCCATCCGCGTCGTGAAGGCGTGCAAGTTAGCGATAATGAAATAACAATCGTAGTCTTTTTGCAATTGTACGCGGTTTTCTACTGAGCCGACCCAATGGCCCAAATGCAAACGTCCGGTGGGCGTATCGCCGGATAATAACCGTGGTTTAGCGGAATTCATGTGTGCCTCTTAGATGATTTATTCTTCTAATTCTCTGCGTACTGCCAATTGATAAGCGACTAACCCGGCTTTTTTACTTTTTAACATATGCCAATTGCTAGGCAACAGTTCGGCGGAGATAATTTGCTTAGACTCTAAATAGATGTAGGCATTATCCGCTAAAAAAGAATTTTCTTCGAGATAATGACAGCATGGCACCAATAAATTTTCTTGAAACGGCGGATCGAGGAACACAACGTCGAACGGCTGGCCAGGTTTTTTTAATTGTTGAGGCACAGAGGCTTTATAAATAAGCGCATTGGTAGCGCCTAATTCCGCCAACTGGTTACGTAAGCTATCGATCACCGCGGCCGATTTATCGACCATCACCACACTGGCCGCGCCGCGCGAGAGCGCTTCGAACCCCAACGCGCCGCTGCCGGAAAATAAATCCAAACAGCGCGCGCCGACGATCACCGGCTGCAACCAATTGAATACAGTTTCCCGTACGCGGTCAGGGGTGGGACGTAAACCAGGCTCATCTACGACTTTTAACTTTCTGCCCCGATAAGCCCCGCCGATAATACGGATATGTCCTGGTCCCATAGCACCCCCGCCGTCGCGTATCAATGAGTCGATTGTATCATTCTCATAAAAAGGGAAGATACTTTTAATTAGGGTGTTAGGCGGCAAGTATCAATGTGGAGTTCGGTTTTGGAGCGTGTCGCGGGCGTGGAAGTTTTCGCGTACAGGGTAGGAGATGAGCCGCCAGGAAAAGTGATGACATTGGCAGCCGTGATAGTTGGCTCGGCAGATTTGTCTTTTTGAAGTAAGAAGGCAAGTTCAGTGGTGCTTTGCGCAGCTTCTTTCGGAGCGGGGGATGGTTTGTTTTCCAGCGAATCTAACATGCCTTTCACTAAATTGAAGAAGGCTTCCGCGCCAATTTCCGCGCCCAAGCGCGCTCCATAAACGCCGAATACCAGCATCATCACTGGAGAAAGACAAAAGCCAAACAATCCCAGACCTACACCGCTGGCGGTTCTAAGATAAGGATTGCGTATGGGTCTCAACAAATCTCTAGTCAAGAAGTAATAGAAGAGTAGCGATGACATAGCGCCGATACCAAAACCGCCTAAACCACGCAGTATGCGCGTTCGTAATGATATCTTGTCTGTTTTTGGCATATTGACAATCCATTTGTTTAAATGAATTGTCAGTGTAACCGCAATGTAGCGCTCAAAACACTGGCCGCGTAAAAATTAATTTTTACGTTAAATACGCAGCTCAGGTATTGGATTAGCTGGCCGCTCAGGCAAAGCCCGTGGCGGCAATTCTTTGAAGAAATCAAAATAGCGTGGCTTTTTACTTTGATAATAGTCTAAACGGCGTTCTTTTTTTGCAGCTAGATCATATTCATCGGCGTCTTTGATACGTTGGATAGCTTCTGTTGATAAATCCTTTTTTACCGCCCACTCGAGAATTTTGCTTTTGGTTTGTGACTTATCAGTAAATTCACGCAGTTTATTTTTTGATAACTCGCGATAAAAAGCACAAAGCTCAACATGAATAGGGTCTGATTCGTCTAAAGAAAATAGAGAGTTTCCTTCAATTTCCCTCTTCAACAGCGATTGGACCTGACTACGCAAACTTATCGGACATTCAGGCTGCAAAATTAATTCGGCCAATTTAAAAAAGTATCTTTCCATAATGTATTCTACTAGGATGGATCGATGGGGTTCAAAGCGAGATTCGAGATCACAAGATATTATTAAGTTCTCAATCATTTTTGCATAATTATCCATATGGAAATATAGTTCCGATATATACGCATGTGCGTGTGCGCGATTCATTTCGTTTGCAGTCAGTAAGGATATAATAGTGTGACAATCATTAAGCGCAAAAGAATAATGTTCCATTTTTTTATAAGCGTACGTACGCATACTCAGCGCTCTCGCCTTATCAAAAGGTGTCGCAACCCGCGCGATTAATTCCGAAGAATCAGCGATAATTTTTTCTGCGTTCTCATTCGTCATGTGACTATCCATAATTAAAACTTTGTCCTTACGATCGCTTATACTTTCAGCGGGAATTTGATTGGGATTTAATTTTTGCTGACGCTTATGCGCCTGTGCGACTGATTCTTTAACCGTAAAGCGAGCTTTAGCACTCAGCTTATGGTCGTTTGCGTAACTAAGAATTATGTTGAAATCATTTTTATTATCGATCGACTCATTAACTAATAGTCTAAAATAGAAGTTTAATAACTCTTGATGTAGACGCGCGCTTTTACTTGAAGAATTGATAGCAGCAGCCGCCTTATTAAGTAATAACAGCAGTTGATCGCGCAGAACCACATTACAATCTGGCGTTGAGCAATAAGCAACATATTCGAGTGGAAAGTTATGGTATAAATCGTTGATGACATTATTAAGATAAATTGAGTTTGAGTGCGCTTCCGAGGCTGAAACGATATCAGCGCAAGCGGAATCAAAATTTAATTTTTCAATGTGTAAATGCGCGCGTGCGCTATAAACGCGAGAGAGAAACTCGGCATAATACGCTTGGTGAGTGAAATACTGACTTAATCTAATCGCCCTATTAAAATCATCAAGCGCCTCCGCCGTGAGTTTATTGTAAAAATAGGCCAAGCCGCGGTTAAAGAAGGCGATGCATTTAGCATAATTATTAGAATCGTCAATTAAATCTATCGCCGCATTAAAATCCTCTATTGCGTCTGTATATAAAACAAAGCGCATATAGTTCAAACCACGTGTCGTTAAAAGCCGCGCCGCGGTATATCCTTGCGCGTCTGTCAGTTTTTCTGTCGCGTCAAGAATCACACGGATAAGAAAATTTCCCCTAGTCATGCTAATTTTAATTTCTTCCCACGCAGGAGCGCTTAGTTTTTTAGTTTCTGCTTCTTTTCGCAAAATTTCAAAAAGATAAGGTTCCGGCAAATTTAAATCCGGACATTTAACCGTTAAAGCTAAATAAAAATTGCATAACTCAACTAGAGTTGGATTACCCTTCGCTACATATTTTGCCGAGAGTTTAATTAATGCGGCTTGTGCAAAAGGGCGTAGCGCCGGGCAGCGATCGGTTAAAATATACTGACACATAGGATGAAATGTGCGGATTAAAAATAATTTTACTAAACTTTGCATTCTTTCGATCGATAATGGGTGGATTGA
Organism: Gammaproteobacteria bacterium; assembly: GCA_963692955.1. Classification (GTDB taxonomy): domain Bacteria; phylum Pseudomonadota; class Gammaproteobacteria; order DSM-16500; family DSM-16500; genus UBA5158. The sequence goes on from OY843587.1 coordinate 3,798, forward strand.
GAGAGCTGTTTCTAAATCTGCAATGCCTTTTGAAAATCCAAAGAGTTTATTATCATCAACTAAATAAGCACTGGCGCGATTGGCGTATGCGTTTGCAAGCTTTTGCGGCTCATTCTCTGTCAGCAACGACTGGATCGCCGCAGTAAAAGCATTGAGCCCTAACTGATGCTGCTTTATCTTTCTATGAGCCACTCCCAACTGCGAATAATGCTCTGCTCGCTCAAACGCATCCGCACAGGTTTCAAGTGTGCTAGCAGATTCGCTAATAAATTTGCGGGCTTCCTCTTCGCTCATAGATTTAAACATGAGCGTAGCGTCATTTAAGTAAGGAGTAATCGTGGAAAGCATGCATGCCTCAGAAATAGTTAAAAGAGCGTCAATTATAGATTAGCCCGCTCATTCTGCAAATAAATAATACAATTATTTCATTTTTAAACGCAAACTTCGAGTTTTTTCAAGGCTGTGTTACCATTTAAGCCATTTGCAATAAGACCTTGGAAACCAGATGTTTAACATTTTGAAACGTAAAAAAGCCCCTATTGAAACCGTAGAACAACCGCAAGAGCCTGAAAAAAAAGGCTTTTTTAAACGCTTGACCCAAGGTCTTGCCAAGACCCGCACGCGTTTTAGCGACAGTGTCGCTAATTTAATTTTGGGACACAAGACGTTAGACGCTGATTTAATCGAGCAAATCGAAAATCAGCTTATTACTGCCGACGTCGGCGTGGATGCCACCCAGCAGCTCATCAAAACCCTCACGCAAAAATTAGCGCGCAAAGAATTAACTGACACCGCCGCGGTACTAAACTGTTTGCAGACGGAAATGAAAAATATTTTGCTGCCTTGCCAAGTCGCGCTCGACATTGATAATGACAAAAGACCTTTTGTGATTTTAGTCATCGGCATCAATGGCTCTGGTAAAACCACGACGATTGGTAAACTCGCGAAGAGTTTACAGCTTGCTGAAGAATCTGTGATGCTCGCGGCCGGCGATACTTTCCGCGCCGCGGCCACCGAACAATTACAAGTGTGGGGCGAGCGCAATAACATTCCCGTGATCGCGCAGCAACCGGGAGCTGATACCGCCGCTGTAATTTACGATGCGCTGGAATCCGCCAAAGCGAAAGGGATAGACGTTTTAATCGCCGACACCGCCGGACGTTTGCACACGCAAACGAATTTGATGGAAGAATTAAAAAAAGTAAAACGCGTCATTACCAAAGTCGATAGCAGCGCGCCGCATGAAACACTACTGGTGCTCGATGCGAGTATCGGGCAAAATGCTTTAATTCAAGCGCAACAATTTCACGCGGCCATCGGCGTCACGGGTTTAGCCATCACGAAATTAGACGGCACCGCGAAAGGCGGCATTATTTTTGCGATTGCCAAAGAGTTGAAACTACCGATACGCTATATCGGCGTCGGCGAAGGGATAGATGATTTAAGACCATTTAGCGCCGATGAATTTGTCACTGCTTTATTTGAAATGGAATCTCATGATTGAAATGTTGCATGTTAGTAAACGTTATCCGAATGGCCACTTAGCGTTGGACAATGTGAGCTTTCAGTTAGGCGCGGGGGAATTCGCTTTTTTAACCGGCCGTTCCGGCGCGGGTAAAAGCACGCTGTTAAAACTCATCGCCGCGATCGAAGCGCCCACCCAAGGCCAAATCGTCGTTAATAAAACTCACTTTAAAAAATTATCCGCGCGAAAAATACCGTATTTACGCCGCCAAATCGGCATCATTTTGCAATCGCCGAATTTACTCATGGATAGATCGGTGTTAGAAAACGTCGCGTTGCCGTTAATTTTAGCCGGCTACGATTACCGCGAAATTTGCAGCCGCGTGCGAGCGGTGTTGGCGAAAGTCAGTCTTAGCAACAAAGAAAAATGTTATCCATTCGAATTATCCACCGGCGAACAACAACGCGTTTCCATCGCGCGCGCCGTCATCAACAAGCCGGCGTTATTAGTAGCCGATGAACCGACCGGCAATTTAGACCCCAAACTTGCTTGCGAAATCATGCAATTGTTCGAGCAATTTAATGATTTAGGCATGACGATTCTTATTGCCAGCCACGATCAAAGCTTGATAAACCGGTTCCGACATAAGCAGATTATTTTAGCCGACGGGAAATTGATTTATGCAAAAGAAACAGAAACGGCCTAAAAGTCCTTCGCGATTTATAAAAAATTATGGCTTGCGCCATTTGCAAGCCGCGACCAATAGCATCGGTCAAATCAGTCGCGCGCCATTGTCCGCGTTGATGACATGCGTCGTCATCGGCATCGCGTTAGCGTTGCCCGCCGCGTTGTTTGTGTTATTAAAAAACGTGGAAGTGTTAAGCCAGCAATTCAATAGCACGACGGCCATCACTTTATATCTCAAGCCCGCGGTCACCGACAGCCAAGTCGCAACCTTAGTCACCGCGTTAAAAAATAATCCCGATATTAGCACCGCGACCGCCATTTCTCCCACCGCGGGTTTGAAAGAATTACAACAGCAAGCCGGCCAAGAAAATTTAATCGCGAATTTGCAGACCAATCCATTGCCGTGGGCGATCACCGTTGTCCCCGCCGCGACGTTTCAAACGCCGGCAGCGTTATCTGAATTAAGTCACACTTTAAAACAAAGTCCAGCAGTGGACGCCGTGCAAATGGATGCCTTGTGGGTGCAGCGCTTATTTTCCTTCATGTCGCTCGCGCACCGGATCTTGTACGGGTTAGCAGTGTTTCTCGGCATAGGCGTGTTATTAATCGTTAATAATTGCATACGTTCCGCCACGCAAGTGAATAAGAAAGAAATCGATGTGATCAAATTAATCGGCGGCACGCATGCCTTCATACGCAGGCCATTTTTATATGTGGGTGTTGTTTATGGTTTGCTAGGCGGGATCCTGGCCTGGCAATTGGTTGATTTAATGCTGTGGTGGTTGGCGGCACCGGTTGCGCATTTAGCCGACCTTTATCAAAGCCAATTTCAGCTTTTAAAAATAACTTTATCCGATACTTTTATACTATTATTCAGTAGCATAGCTTTAGGCTTAGCTGGCTCTTGGCTGGCGGTCACCCGGTTTTTAAAAGCCCCTAGCATTTCTTGAGTAGATTTAGTACAATTGGCACTCTCATTTAAAGAGTGCTAAGATATTTGGATATCCCTATTTAATAAGAGAAACAAGCGACTATGAGTCAGAAAAGCCTACAAACTTACGGCATCAATGTGCCCATCAGCAGTCAGGATGCTTACATCCATTATACGCAGCAAATCCCGTTATTAACTGAAGCGGAAGAATTTGAATTAGCGAAACAATTACAAGCGAACAATGACCTAACCGCTGCGAAGAAACTTATTTTACCGCATTTGCGTTATGTCGTGCGCGTCGCCAAAGGTTATCTTGGTTATGGTTTGCCGCTCGGCGATTTAATTCAAGAAGGCAATATCGGCTTGATGAAAGCCGTGCGCCGTTTCAATCCGCAAATGGGTGTGCGTCTAGTTTCATTCGCCGTGCATTGGATTAAAGCGGAAATTCATGAATATATTTTACGTAATTGGCGTATCGTTAAAGTCGCGACGACGAAAGCGCAACGCAAATTGTTTTTTAATTTAAGAAGTATGAAAAAACGTTTAGGCTGGTTCACCACGGAAGAAGTCAACGCGGTCGCGAAAGATTTAGGGGTCAAGCCGGAAACCGTGCGCGAAATGGAATTGCGTTTAAGCACTAGCGACGCGTCGTTCGACGGGTATGACGATAGTGACGACGAGCATAATTTACCATTTATTCCCGCGGCTTTTTTAGAAGACCAACGCTACAATCCGGCGCAGCAAGCGGAAAACGCGGATTGGAAAGATGAATCATCGCAATCCTTATATTCCGCGTTAGAAAAATTAGATGAACGCAGCCAAGATATTTTGCAAGCACGCTGGTTGAACGACGACAAAGCCACGCTGCAAGACTTAGCGGATAAATACAAAATTTCCGCGGAGCGCGTGCGTCAATTAGAAAAAATTGCGATGGAAAAATTGAAATCCGCGATGTTGGAATTCGCTGCTTAATCTTACTTAGACGAAGCCCCCGTGCCGCCGCGCAAACTATTTGCTTCATTCACTAACGCGATGCGCACGGCTTCTAACTTCGGCATTTTCGCGCTGCGCAACACATCATAAATTTCTGACAACCGCATCAAGCGGTCCGCTTTACTCGCTTTCATCGCCGTATTGCCTTCCGGCAAATCGCGAATTTCTTTTAACACCCTGGCGATTTCTTGCCAATTATAAGCAAACTTAATTTCCCGCGGAATTAACAAGCGCGTTTCATCTTTATCTTTGGGTTTGGCATTTAATTCAGAGACAGAACTTTTGTAGCGTTCCGCGCCTTCCATCAACAACTCTAGCCGTTCGGCTATTGAGCCTAGCTGGACGTCATCATCATGCGGATAAAAAGCTACGGGCATCGGACCGGCCTCCAGGTACTATTATTTTAGTATTTAAAGCACTTTTCTGCTGTCCTATTGATAATTATAGCGCTAAACCGTCCCCGTACCGAGTTTATTTTTGATTCTAAATAAGCCATATCATGCGCTATGAGGTTATTTTTGCTCTATCCAAGCTCCTATACGCTAATGCTTCACTGATGTGTCCAGCCGCGATTAATTCGCTCTGCCCTAAGTCCGCAATCGTCCTAGCGAGCTTGATAATCCGGTGATACACCCGCGCGGATAAATTAAATTTTTGCAGGGCTGATTCTAGCAGCGCGGCAGCCGCCGGTTGCAGTTCGCAGATTCCGGTTAGCTCTTTAACGCTCAACTCCGCGTTACATTTATTTTGGCGCGCGTGCTGCAGCTTACGCGCGGCGAGCACGCGCGCGCGTATAGCTTGGCTGGTTTCAGTTTGCTCTGGCGCGCTGGTTAACATTGCCGCCGGCAGCGCGGGCACTTCGATATGCATATCGACCCGGTCTAACAAGGGGCCGGATAATTTCGTGAGATAGCGGTGGACTTGTTCTTCCGTGCAATGGCATTGGTTTTGACTACCGGCATAGCCACACGGGCAAGGATTCATCGCGGCGACTAATTGAAATTGCGCGGGAAACGTCGTGTAACAAGCGGCGCGCGAAATAGTAATCGCGCCTGACTCTAACGGTTCGCGTAACGATTCCAACACTTGCCGGTTGAATTCGGGCAATTCATCTAAAAATAAAACGCCGTGATGCGCGAGTGAAATTTCGCCCGGCCGCGGCGGTCTGCCGCCGCCGACTAAAGCCACGCTGGACGCAGTATGATGCGGCGCGCGAAACGGTAAGCGCTGCCAATGACGGCAATCAAAACCGCCTTGACTCACTGACATGATGGCGGCGACTTCTAAGGCTTGTTCTTCCGCGAGCGGCGGTAATAAACTAGGTAAACGGCTCGCTAACATGGTTTTTCCCGTACCGGGCGGGCCGATAAATAAAATGCTGTGTTTCCCCGCCGCGGCGACTTCCAACGCGCGCTTGGCAAACGGTTGGCCGCGCACATCCGCAATGTCAGCAGTATATTCCAGCGGCGCTAAGTCAGTCGGCAATGCACACACCGGTAATTCATGGGTGTCATTCAAATACGCGCACACTTCTAATAAATGTTGCGCGGAAAAAACTTTCGCCGCTTTCACCAACGCGGCTTCTTGCGCGTTGGCTTGCGGCACAATTAACTCGCGCTCGGCCGCGCGCGCGCCTAATACCATCGGCAGCACGCCACGCACCGCGCGAATTTCTCCTGATAATGCTAATTCGCCGGTGAATTCCAACCGTGTGAGCTTAGCCAATTTTACTTGCGCCGACGCCGCTAAAATCCCTAACGCAATCGGTAAATCAAACCGGCCGCCTTCTTTGGGCAAATCCGCCGGCGCTAAATTCACCGTGATACGCGCGCGTGGAAATTCAAAGCCGGCGTTCAACAACGCGCTGCGCACCCGGTATTTACTCTCTTTAACGGCGGCCTCCGGCAAGCCGACGACATGAAATCTTGGTAATCCGCGCGCGAGGTGCGCTTCTACCGTCACCAACGGCGCTGACACGCCGGAACTGGCACGGCTGAAAATAATAGCTAACGACAAATGAAAAATCCTCAAGGTGCCTGACGATAATAACCAGGCAGATAAAATCCAGGGAAATAAAAGCATGAGAAATAAAAGCCACGCAAATAAAAAGCAGGCGATTGAAAAGCAGAATGATGCTGGCGACGATAATAGTTTTTCGCGAGAAAAGCGACTGAGGCGGGATAAGGATAGTATTACACAAAGCGTGGAAAAGAAATCTCTAGACCAGATTTTTTTCCGCTAATTTTAAATCTTCAGGCGAGCCGATGTTATGCCAATTACCTTGATAAAGTTCGCCGCTGATTCGTTGCTGGCTAATTTCTTTTTTTAAAACGTCACCTAAACGGAAATGCCCCGCGCTATACTCCGCGAACAATTCCGGCCGGTAAACGCCGATATTGCCGAAGGTATAGGTTTGATCTGCGCCCATGTACACGCGCTGGCCGTTTAAACAAAAATCGCCGTTAGGGTGATAAGTCGGGTTATCGACTAACACAATATGCGCGAGGCCAGCGGGCGCCGCCGGTAAATTTTGCAAAGGGTAGTCGGTGATGATATCGCAACTCAAAACGATAAAGGGTTGGTCGCCCAATAATGGCAGCGCTTGAAAAATACCGCCGCCAGTTTCCAACGCCACTTCTTCTTCGGAATAAATAATATTAACGCCGTAGCGCGCGCCATCGCCTAAAGCTTTTTTTATCATATCGCGGTGATAACAAATATTCACGACCACGTCTTGCACGCCGATGTTAGCTAATGCATGGAGCGAGTAATCAATTAAATAATGGCCGTTCATTTTTAATAAAGGTTTGGGCACCGCGCGCGTCATCTCACCCATGCGCGTGCCGCGGCCGGCGGCTAAAATCATTCCGCGCATATCGACACCTTATCCAAGGCGGGCATGATTTCGGAGACGAGAAAATCGTAAAACGCATAACTTTCCGTATATTCGCGGCTGACTTCCGCGACATAATTTAACGTGCGCGGCACATGCTGCAAATAATCGGCGTTGCCGTCACGGTGATATTTACGTGAAAAAGTTAACAGCGTTTTCAAGTGGCGCTGCAGCCCCATTAAATCAAACCAACGTAAAAAATTCTCGTCGCTGACCGGCGCCACTTTGTTAATGATTTCTTTGTAACGCAACGCTAGTTTTTTTACTAAACTTTGCGGCCATGCGATGTAGCAATCACGCAGCAGCGAGACTAAGTCATAAGTGACCGGGCCGATAAACGCGTCTTGAAAATCTAAAATCCCCACTTGCGCGTCCGGCAGCACCATTAAATTCGCGGAATGGTAGTCACGGTGCATAAAAACTTGCGGCTGCGACGTCGCGGAGCTAGCGAGAAATTGGAAAAAGTCCGCCAGCATTTTTTCCATGGCTGGGCTTAACGTCAAATTCAAATGCCGTAACAAAAACCATTCTTTAAAAATTTGTAATTCTTTTTGCATAAAATCCGCGGTAAATTGCGGTAAGCGCCAATCCGGCACGGAATGCGTAGCTTGCAAAACCGACAACGCGTCCAGCGCGCTGCCATATAAATTTTCCGCGTTGGCCGCGTTTAATTCTTTTAAGTAAACCCGGTCACCGAAATCGCTGAGCAACAAAAAACCTTGCGCCACGTTACTGTGCAGCACTTGCGGCGCCTGCAAACTCTTGTCGCGCAGCGCGCGGCTGATCGCCACGAAGGGTTTGCAATTTTCATGCTCCAACGGCGCGTCCATCGCGACGTGTGAACCGCTAGCGTCAAGCACGCGAAAATAACGGCGAAAACTGGCGTCCCCGTGCATCGGGATAAGCTCGGTTGGCGACAAGCGGCAATCCGTCTTTAACCACTGTTCTAACGCTTGTTGTCGTGTATCCATAGGGAAATAAGTTTCACTAAATGGTATTAAAAAAGATCTGCACATTTTACCGTGAAAAACCTGGGAAATACATTAAAACAGCATTAAACTGATCGACTTAATGCGTTATTGGGTAACGCTGTCGGTGAAATGGTACATGTCTCTAATAAAAATAAATAAGCTTGTAATTACTGGACTTATTACCGTTTTGATCTCTATTGCGCTGGGCATACCGGCGGGCGCATCCACGCCTTTAGACACCAGCAAAGAAAGCGTCATCGCAAAACTCGGCTGGACCGCGACGAAAGATAACCGCTGCGGTGGGTATTACCTAGAACCGGCATACAACTATCCCAGTGATTTAGCCAAAAATAATCTCATTCAATACACCAGCAGCGGGCCGACCTTATTTTCTTTGCATGGCACGTCGGAGATGACCGGCGATGTGACCGTCACGCAAGAAGGCCAGCAAATGATTGCCAACAAGGCGTATTTGTATCGCGATCCTGTCACGGGCAAGTTGAGCGCGATCGGCTTATTTGGCGATGTGCATATTCGCGAACCCGGGTCGTTAATTATCGCGACCAACGCGCATATCAATTTAAAAGAAAAAACCCAATCGCTAAATGACATTTTGTATCGCATGAGTATTTACAGCCGTTCGCATCCGAAAGTCCAATTAACGCATGCGGAATTACAAGCGGCGCGCGTCGTCACGCAATTAAACGTGTGGGGACAAGCGAAATCCTTCGAAAAAAATTCGCCGAAGGTGTTTCAATTCAAAGAAGTCACTTATTCGACTTGCCCGCCCGACAATACGGTTTGGCATTTCAAAGCCAGCGAAATTATTTTAGATAAAAATACCGGCCGCGGTCACGCCACGCACGCGCGTTTTTATATTAAAAAAGTGCCGGTGTTTTACGCGCCGTATTTGAATTTCCCCATCGATGCGCGCCGGCAAACAGGTTTGTTAACGCCGGTGGTTGGTTCTTCCAGCAAAACCGGCCCGTATTTAGGGGTGCCGTTTTATTGGAACATGGCGCCGAATTATGACATGACGTTGACGCCGACGTATTTATCGAAGCGCGGTATCCAATTATCGGATTTATTCCGTTACATGTCGCGCGCGGACAGCGGCAAATTGTTATTGAATTACGTGCCGAAAGACAAACAATTCGGGCATTTACAAACGAGTTTACAAGAACAATTTCAAAATAATCCTGACCCCATGATTCAAGCCAGCCTCCAACACGTAGAAAAAGCCGGCTCCAGCCGCGGCGCCGTGATTTGGGAAAATAATTTGCGGCTTGACGATCACTGGACGAGTCATGTCGATTACAACCGCGTCAGCGACGATTATTATTTGGAAGATTACGCGCATAATCTCGCGAATGAAGTGACGCAAAATCAATTGTTGCAAGTCGCCGATTTGCAATACAAAGGCACTAACTGGAATTTCACCGGCCGCTTACAAGAATATCAAACGCTGCATCCTATCGATCAACCGACGCCGTTTCTCAATCAATATAGCCGGCTGCCGCAGTTAGTTTTAGAAGGGGATTATCCCGATCAGCGTTTTGGTTTCGATTATTTTATGTCGAATGAGTTAACGCATTTTTCTATTATTAATAATCCAGGTTCCGCGATGCCGCAACCCGTCGGCAACCGTTTGCATGTGCAACCCGGCATTAGTTTACCGATCGCCGCACCCTACGGTTACATTACACCCCGCGCGCAATTCGCCGCGACCAAATATGAATTAGGCGACGTGTCGCAAAATAATATGAAAAATATGTCGCTAGGCATGCCGATTTTGGATGTCACTTCGGGATTGTATTTCGACCGGAATATTTCTTTTTTCCATCACCAGCTGCGACAAACTTTAGAGCCAGAAATTTATTACTTATACGTGCCTTATCATAATCAAACAAAATTCCCCGTGTTTGATACGACGACGAATACATTAACCTACGATCAACTTTTCACTTACAACCGCTTCAGCGGCTTGGACCGAATCGGCGACGCCAATCAAGTGAGCGTGGGTGTGGCGTCACGGTTTTTTGACGATGACTCAGGTTTTGAAAAAATTCGCGCCGGCATAGGTGAAATAATATACTTTGCTAATCGAAACGTAACACTTTGCACAATAAATCAACCTAACTGTCCAACTCCTGACATGATTCGTGATAATACACTGCGCCGTTCGCCGTTAACCGGCGTCGTGGATTATCACCTCAATCCTGCTTGGACGTTGACGGGGAATACCATTTGGAATACACAAATCAATGAAATGGATAATCAAAGCATAGTCTTACAATACCATCCAGACACTGATAAAATAATCAACCTAGGTTATAGCTACGTCCGCCAAGGGGATGTTCAGCCTGGTTTGCCTCCTAACGCTAACGGTAATAATTTAAAACAATCGGATATATCTTTTGCTTGGCCGGTTGTGCATAATTGGAGCGCGGTTGGACGCTGGACAGAAAGTATTAACGAAGGCCATTTTCAGAACCTCTTGGCTGGTTTACAATACGACAGTTGTTGTTGGGCTGTGCGTGCGCTGGCAGGTCGAACTTTCCTCAATTTAGACACTAATAACGAACCGCAATATAACGATGAATTTTATATTCAATTCGCCTTGAAAGGTCTAGGCAGTTTTGGCCCTGGCGATCCAACCCAATTACTAAATAGTAGTATCAATGGATATAACGCTGAGTTTGGACAAGATTATTAATGATAAACATCTGGTAATTAATTTATGACGCAAAAAATCTTTTTTTATCTGCTGTTAATCGGCGGCTTGTGCACGGTCCCCTATGCCAACGCGGCTAAGCACGCAAAGACCGTTGCTAACGTGAAAAACGAACAGTCGTTAGACCGTATCATTGCGATCGTCAATGAAACGCCGATTACTGAGACCGAATTAAATGAAGCCATCGACACGATAAAAAAACAAACGCAGCCTGGCATGCTGCCGCCCGCCGACGCCTTGCGAAAGCAAGTGTTGGATCAAGTCATCAATCGCAAACTGCAATTAGAATTAGCGAAAGACAATGGCGTCACCCTCACGGACGAACAAGTCAATAAAGCCATTGAAGGTGTGGCTAAGCAAAATAAATTGTCGCTGAAAGAATTGATGAGCAAAGTCACCGAAACCGGCATGACGGAAAAAGCGTACCGCAAAGAAATCCATGATGAAATGCTGATTCAAGAAGTCGAGCAATCACAAGTCGGATCAAAAATTACGATCACGCCGCAAGAAACCGATGACTTCATGCGTTCGGCCACTTGGAAAGCGTTTAACAATAAAGAATATCACCTCGAAGATATTTTAATTAACGTGCCGGAAGCGCCGACGCCGCAAGATTTAGCGCAAGCAAAAACAAAAGCGGAAATGGTCATCGATAAATTACACGCGGGCAAAAGCTTCCAAGAACTTTCTATGGAAGATTCCGGCAGCAGCGGCGCGCTCCAAGGCGGTGATTTAGGCTGGCGTAAACTGCCGCAAATTCCCCAGCAGTTCGCCGACCAACTGGTGCATATGAAGGACAAAGATATTATCGGCCCAGTGTTGACCCCGAACGGTTATCACGTCGTGAGATTAGCGGGTACGCGCGATACGCATTCGCGTGAGGACGCGAAAACCGAACGCCAGCAAGTCGAAAAATTAATTTTTCAACGTAAAATGGAAGAAGCATTGCAAAGTTGGCTCACGCGCATACGCAGCGAAGCCTTCATCAATATGAATCCTGAGAAGGTTTAAATTGCCGTCAGCGTCAACTGTCATACCACGCATAATTATCACGCCCGGCGAACCTGCCGGGATCGGCCCCGATGTCGTGATTCAGATGGCAGCCACAGCGCACGCCGCGGAATTGATCGTCGTCGGCAGCCCGGATTTGATGCGCGCGCGCGCGGCGCAATTAAACCTTCCGCTCAGCTTGGAAACTATTGATTGGACCCAGCCCCCGCAAGCGCAAGCGGCACATCAATTAAAAATCTTTCCGGTCGAATTAAGCGCGGCGTGCGTGCCCGGTACGTTAAATGTCGCGAACGCAAACTATGTGATGCAGACGTTGGAATTAGCGACAGTCTTTTGTTTACATAAAAAAGCCGCCGCGCTCGTCACCGGCCCCGTGCAAAAAAGTATTATCAACGCGGCGCTTATTCCATTCACCGGCCACACGGAATTTTTAGCAGCGGCGTGCAAGGTGCAAGACGCGCTGATGCTGTTCGTCATCGACGATTTAAAAATCGCGTTAGTGACGACCCACATACCGTTAGCACAAGTGCCGGCGGCGATTACTAAAGAAAAATTAGCAACCACGCTGCGTATGCTGCACGCGGAAATGCAAAAGCTTTTTCATCTGCAGCGGCCAAAGATTTTAGTCTGCGGCTTGAATCCGCATGCGGGCGAGAGCGGCAATTTAGGCCGAGAAGAAATTGAAATCATCACGCCAGTGCTGGAAAAGTTACGCGCGGAAGGCATGGACTTACGTGGCCCGCTGCCCGCGGACACGGCGTTCACCGGCACGAATTTAACGTCCGCGGACGTGATTTTAGCCATGTATCATGATCAGGCGCTACCTGTCGTGAAGCACATCGGCTTCGACCGCGCCGTGAACGTCACACTGGGCTTACCCATTCTACGCACGTCAGTCGACCACGGCACGGCGCTGGATTTAGCGGGCACGGGCAGAGCAGACGCAGGGAGTTTAGCAGCGGCGTTGCAGCTGGCCATTACACTTAGCAAAGAAAGGCTGCGCAAATAAAGCTTTATTTTGGATAATAACAATGAAAATAATTTTAAAAATAATCGTACTATGTTGTTTAGTTTCAAGCGCGCAAGCGACCAACCTAATTGAAGTTTACCAGCAAGCGCTGGCCAACGATCCGGTTTATCAACAAGCGGTCGCCCAACGCTATGCCACGAATGAAAACGTGCCGATAAATTTAGCGCCGATGTTACCGCAAGCCGGCATTACCGGCGGGCCGCTGTTGAATAAATCTAGAATTACCGGCATTCCCGATAGCGCCGCGCTGTCCACCACCTCGCGCGGTTATACTTTTACTTTATCGCTGTCACAAACCGTTTTTAATTATTCGCAATTCAAAGCGTTCACCGGCGCGCGCGCGGCTGGGCGTCAAGCCGACGCGACGCTGAACGCCGCGACGCAAAGTTTAATGTTGCGGGTCGCGCAAGCTTATTTCGCGGTATTGCGCGATGAAGACAATTTACGCTATAACATTTTAAATAAAAAATCTTTCCAGGGCCAACTCGAGCAAATTAATCAACAATTCAAAGTCGGCATGAAAACGCAAACCGACTCGTATACCGCGCAAGCTTCTTATGATCTCGCCGCTGCCGGTTTGATCGCCGCGCAAACCACGCTCGCGAATGATAAAGAAAATTTACGCGCTATCACCGGCATGTCATACGATTCGTTAGACAAGTTAAGCGATCATTTTCCCTTGTTAACGCCCAATCCCAATAATATGGATGCGTGGGTTGATACAGCCGTCCGACAAAACTGGTCGGTCAAAGCGGCGCAATACGCTAATCAAGCGGCGCTGGAAAACATTAAGCAGCAAAACGGTAATCATTATCCGACCTTGAGTTTGCAAGGCAGCTACAATATCTCTTACAGTAACACGCTAGGCAACGGCGCAGCCGACGCGGCGGCGCCCATCGAAGACGCGGCACCGATTGATAACGGCAATGGCACACTGTTGCCAGGCGCATCCCATAGTAAAGACGCGCAATTATTATTAAATATCGGCGTGCCGTTATTTCAAGGCGGTCAAGTCGTGGCGCAAACTAACCAAGCAAAATATAATTATCAAATTACGTCACAAAAACTCGAACAAGCGCGGCGTGCGACAGTGAACAATACGCGCCAAAGTTATTTAGGTATTATTTTAGGGATCAAACAAATCGAAGCGGATAAACTCGCGATCAAATCGACTTACAGTTCTTATCAAGGCTTGAGTGAAGGATTTCATATCGGTACGCAAACTCTGGTGTCGGTCTTAAACCAGCAACAACTTTATTTCCAAGCGCAAACTCAATACGCCACGGATTTATATGCTTACGTCAATAATCTTTTGCTTTTGAAACAAGCGGCGGGCACGTTGAGCGTCGATGACATTGACGCGATTAATAGTTGGTTAGTGCAAGCGAAGAATGATGACAGTTATAGCGCGGCATTGAATAAAGAAATCAGCGCCAACCGCGCGCCGAAAAAAAACTATCAAATCGGCCGCAATCCTATTTTTTTAAAGACGGTTTAAATAAAATAATTACGATTGGCACGCCGAAAAAAATCACATTGCTAATCAGTAAAATTCCTTCGTAACGCCACAAGCTGCCGGTGTGCACCAACGGCGGCGGCACTACGCTTAACATGAGCGCTACGGTACACGTGAGGATGCCCGTGCCGGACACCAACCATAGCCCCAATTTGCCGCCGGGAATTTTGTAACCGCTACTCGCGCGATGCGCGGCGTGGTGGTGTAGCTTTATCGCTGAGGCGAAAATTAAAATATAAACCAAGAGCGCCGATTGACTGGACAAATTCAATAAAACCCAAAAGCCCGCGCTAATATCAGGCATATATAAAAAAATCATCGAAAAAAAACTACATACCACCGCTTGCAACACTAAAATATTCGCCGGCACATCATGCCGGTTGACGCGTCCAAAAAACTTCGGAATGAAATCGTTATGCGCCGCCACCGCGAGCCCGCGCGCGGGACCTAAAAACCAGGCGTTAAACGTCGAGAGCATGCCAAACACTACTAAGAAAATAATTAGCGGCGTCGCCCATTGCATATTAAACTCAGTGAAGAAGCGCGAAAAGCTTTCAATAAAACCGGAAATTAAATTTAATTCATTGTGCGGAATCACTGTCATAATTCCTAACGTGCTGCAGACGCAAACAAATAATACGATCAATATCGCCAATAAAATTGCGCGCGGATAATCATGCCGCGGATTAATCGCGTTAGGCGTGTGAAACGCGATGATTTGCATCCCCCCCAAACCTAAAATCATCGTCGCATAAAAACCCGGATTGAGATGTTGCCACTCCGGCAGTAAGTTGCTCCAGGTAAAAACGACTTGCGCCGGTTTTTTCATCAGCAACCATACACCGCCTAATACGGCGATCACTATCCCGGGCAAGATGGTGCCCAGCAAGCCGCCCCACAGATTCATACGGCTAGACGCTTTCACGCCGCGCAGCGTGAATAAAGTAATGCCCCACAAGGCGCAGAGCGTCATGATTAAAATTAATGGTTTTTGTTTCGCTAAACTCGGATTCAGTAAAAACGTCAACGTCACCGCGACGAAAGACAATGAGGCGGGAAACGCGATGATGTTATTAATCCATTCCAACCATATCGAAATAAAACCTAAATTACCGCCGAACGCTTTACGTATCCACGCATACATACCGCCCGCCTCGTGCACGTTCGTCGATAATTCAGCGCAGACGAACGCATAGGGAATAAAAAATAATAACGCCGTCAGCAAATAAAAAAATACCGCGCTTAGCCCATAAGTCGCCATCAGCGCCGACGAACGCAAATCAACGATAGCCACGACCGCGATCATCGCCAGCGTGAAGGACCCAAGAATTTTCTTTTCGCTGGCGTTGGTGTTGGCCATGCTTATTTATCTTGAGTTAAATGGTGATATTTCGCGAGGAGTTGTTCTGGCGTTTCCACCACGTCAGGATTTTTTGGAATACAATCGACGGGACAAACGCTCACGCATTGCGGTTCGTTGAAATGTCCGACGCATTCCGTGCATAAATCAGGATTAATTTCGTAAATCAACGCGCCTTGATATATCGCTTTGTTAGGACAAACCGGTTCGCAAACATCACAGTTGATACATTCGTCGGTAATCAGCAGCGCCATTATACAGGTGTCCGTTGTGACAATTTATTTCTTAACGCGACCACGACGTTGGCGGGTACGAATTGCGTGACGTCGCCGCCTAGCGCCGCGATTTCACGCACTAAGCGCGACGATAAATACGTGCAATGTTCCGACGGCATTAAAAAAACACTTTCGATGTTCGGCACGAGGTAACGGTTCATGCCGGCTAATTGAAATTCATAATCAAAATCCGATACCGCGCGGATGCCGCGCAAAATCACATTGGCTTTTTGTTCTTCGGCAAAGTGCGCGAGCAAATTGGAAAAACCGATGACTTCGACGTTGTGGTGTTTACTGACGACTTCTTTCGCAAGCGTTACGCGTTCTTCTAAACCGAATAACGGATTTTTTTGCGTGTTAGTGGCGATGGCGACCACGACCCGGTCAAATAAGCGGGTGGCGCGCTCAATGATATCTAAGTGGCCGATAGTAATGGGATCAAATGTGCCTGCGTAGATGGCTATATTTTTCATGAAGGCCTCTGGTATTTTTTAAGAACATTCGCCGTGATGTCAGTTGGCATTATTATAATCTAAAGCGTGGCCAATAGCATTTACTACGCAGTCTCTTCACCAGGCACAATCGCATTTCACTAGCTAAAAATGTGGTAGAAAGTAATAATGAATTCCCGCGCGCGTGGGTCAGGACGTTTAAAATAAATACAATAGTGAGCCGACATGGAAAACCAAAAACTCGATTACCTCCAAGCCATGGGCATTCAAGCCTGGCAGTTGAAAACACCACCAGAGCCCGCCGCCGCACCGCAAATTATCGCACCGACCATGAGTCCAGAATGGGAAGCACTACGCGCCGCTGTGCGTGCTTGCACGGCGTGCGGCTTAGATAAATCACGCACGCAAACCGTGTTCGGCGTCGGGAGTTTAATCGCCGATTTAGTCGTCATCGGTGAAGCGCCGGGCTTTAACGAAGATAAACAAGGCGAACCGTTTGTCGGGCGCGCGGGACAATTATTAAATGCCATGTTGGAAGCGATTGGGTTCGCGCGAGAGAGTGTTTACATTGCGAATATTTTAAAATGCCGGCCGCCTAACAACCGCGATCCGCAAGCCGCGGAAGTCCAACTCTGCACGCCGTTTTTAACCAAACAAATCGCGTTGCTCAATCCAAAATTATTACTCGCGGTGGGACGCATCGCCGCGCAATTTTTATTAAATTCAAAAACCGCGCTCGGCCAACTACGCGGTCGATTGCACGCCTTTAACGAGATTCCGTTAATCGTGACGTATCATCCCGCGTACTTGTTGCGCAGCCCCAAAGATAAAAGTAAAGCGTACCAAGATTTATTATTAACTTATCGGACTCTACAAACTCTCTAACGCAGACGAGATTTTCTCATGGATACCACTGCCGCTGTCACGACACAAAGTTACAATGACATTCGTAATCACATCCGCTCCGGAGATATTTTATTATGTTCGGGCAACACGCCGTTATCGAACATGATTAAAACCGCCACGGGCAGTATGTGGAGCCATGTCGCGTTCATTTTACGGCTCGACGTCATCGACAGAATTTTAGTGCTGGAAAGCGTGGAAAGCATCGGCGTGCGCGCGGTGCCGTTGCGCGGTTATGCGTGCGATTACAATGGCAGTGGAAATGGCTATCCCGGCAAAGTATTACTAGCGCGGCATGACGACGTTAGACAAACTAATATGGTGAATCTCTCCCGCCGCGCCATCGATTTACTCGGTTATCCGTACAATACACAAGAAATTTTGCATATCGCGGCGCGCATTAGTTTGGGGCAATTCGGTATTAAACAAACGCCTGACAAAGTACCCGAGCACGGTTTTATTTGTTCCGAATACGCTTACGTGTGTTTTAAATCTATCGGCGTGACGATTGATTTCAACCGCGAAGGCTTTATCGCGCCGGAAGATTTTGCTAAGTCAAAGCGGGTGCAAGCGATTAGTTATATTCAAACGGAAACGACGGCGGCGCGGGACACGCTCTCATTCGCGTAAGTGTTACGGACGCGGCGCATTGCCTTTTTTAAATTTCTTTACTTCTGCGATCAATTGCGTGAGGTTGGATTCTTCTTTAATAAAATCTTTATCTAATTTACCGATCAAGGCAATGAAATCATTACCGCGCTTGCTTTTAGATTTTGACTTACTAAAAAGTGTCACAGATTTAGTCTTACTAGGTGAGACAGGCTCAGCGCTGTTACGCGCAACGCCCCCTAAGGCAATTAAATTCGTCGGTGTCGACACTTCGCCGACGCTGGCGCTGTAACGAAGTTTTAATTTTTGTTTGTCTAAAGTGTTAATGACGGCTTGCGAAGGGCCGGATAGTTCTGGATTAGAACCTAACACCTCGATGATTAAATTATAGAGTTGAAGTTGAGTATTCAGTAAGTTATCTTCGGTATTACGCTGCGGTTTTGCTTCGGCCGCGGCGTCTATCGCTGTCGTTAATTGTTTTAAGTAACCTTTCGCCGTAGTGCTTTTTTGATCTGCGTCTCTAACGGGCAGGCTGGGATTTTCTAGTAAATAAATTATATGGGTGATATGCCCTAAGAGGAGATTAATATTATTGTCATACAAGTAGGGTTCGGCGGCGACTTTTAATTTTTCAAAACTTGTTTTTATCGATTCACGGAGATGACTAACGTGAGAGGCATTATGGGATTCTATTTTATAAAGTTTAATATATTGGTCGGCAAGATTTTCATATTCTTCTACGGTGTAAGCGCCCTTATCTAATAAACTGCCGCGTTCATTTAAGGCAGTGGCGACGCTGTCGGTGTTTACCAATTCTTGGCCCTTGGTAGGATCAAACACAATCGCATTCGTATTCGATTGCGCGTCTTCGAATCTAAACGGCGTCGTTTTGAATGCGTGCGCTAAATTGTTTTTAAGGATTTTAATGAATTTATCGTCAAAATTACGGCGAGAGTTTTCTAATGTTTCATTGATGATACCGGTGATATCATCGATATCTGTCAACGCGGGTATTTGTGCAAGCGGTGTGTAGAGGTCATATAAGGCCGCGTCTTTCACCGGCTGTTGATTGATATATTCACTCACCGCATTCAATACGGCAGTACGTAAATGCGTACCGTGCTTGGATTCATCCAACATATTCGTGGAATTTGCTTTCATTTGCGCATCGATATTGTTATGTACTTCGCTTTCATCGTTTTGCGCAATTAATTCTTTAGCGCGATGTTTGATGACTTCAAAATTAGCTTGCATGGATTTTAGCTTATGCAGCAACACCTTGCCGTCATGGTTAACCATCATACGCTGCTCAACCTTGCTGGCGAGCGTCGTGATAGTTTTCCCGTGGGTGACATTGCTGGCGACGGGGATATAGCCTTTCAGCTTGGTATGGATTTTAGCGAAGTCTTTGTCTTGCTTAGAGAAAGTGTCTTGAAAAAATTTGACATAATCGCTGATACCGATACGCATTTCCAGCATTGAGCTTAAAACTTTTGCTTTACTTTTTTTTTCCGCCTTTTCTGATAATTTTTTTTTAGATTTTTTAGTTTTGGCTTTCGTTTTGGTTTTGTTTTTCGCTTTCGACTTGGCGCGCGATTTCGCGCGGGCTTTTTTATACATTAAGCTAAGTGCGTCATAAAATTTTTCGACTTTTTTCTCGAACGCGATCATGAGCTTGTCTAATTTATTTTTGACGGACTTGGTTTTTTTATTTATCGCTTGCGCTTCTTGGATGGTCAAATTGATTTTGTAGCGCTGCGTTTGCAAGAGTTTCATTTCTTTTAGATAAGTTTTTAATTCTTGCAAAGTAATTTTATGAAACTTTTTATCATTGTCCGGCGCATCCGCATCCACTTTCGGTAAATGTTTAGTGGCGGATTCCAACATCGTAATCAAGATCGGTACTTCACGGATAATACTTTTTATCGCGTCCAATTCGGCTTGTTCGATGTTGAATATTTCTTCGAACTCGGCGATTTTAGTCTCATACAATTTCATCGCTTTTTCGATGTCACGAAATTTTTTATCGGCGAATAATGGTTGGAGGTTTTTACGAATTTTTTCTACGTCGGCGATTATTTTGTATTTTTGACGGATGCGTTCAATGAGAATCGTGTCAGGATATTTTCTTAAGTTAAGTTCGCGGGCTACGCTGGCGAGGTAGGCTTGTTCTAATTCTGATTCATTGTGTTGAGATGTAGACATTGCCGCCCCCATCATGAATTTTTATAGTTCTTCTAATCAATTATACTCGCGATTTAAAAAAGTGATGGCTGGGGCTTTTTAAGCGCATGATTTTACGAGGAAAAATAATTTTCTAAACAAAACAGCTTATTTCGTGCTGTTATCAAACAAGGTAAGTTAATTAATTGTTTTTAATAGCAGAGCTTCGAACTTATCTTTGTCTATATGCTGGCAGACTTCTATCCAATTGCCGCCCTTGGCTTCGATAAGTTTACCCTGCACCGTTACCGGACGGGTTAACACGGCTAAGTGTTCTAACTGCCAGGTTGCAAGCTCTGGATGGGCCAACAGCACCGCGGCAGCGGGGTCCCAGAAATACCAGAGATGACTATCGAGACTTTTTTGATTTCGTTTTAATAATTCATAAAAGTAATTAGCGGTGGGTGCGGCGTGGGCCCGTTGGACTTTGTGATAAAACTTTCTATCTATCGGCAGTGCATTGGTCGCGTCTAAGGAAATTAACCGTATCGGGATGCCGCTGGCAAAAACTTTTTTTGCAGCCGGCGCGTCGATATAAATATTCCATTCGGAAACATTATTTAAAATGCCGGAATGATTTTCCGATACATTACCCGGCACATGAATCGCGCCGCCCATGATGACGATGCGGCGGATATTTTTTTTAAGCGCCGGCTCGCGCTGCAAGGCCGCGGCGATATTGGTTAATTGCCCGATCGCTAAAATAGTCACGGGCGCGGCGGATGTTTTTATGGTTTTTAACAGCAAAGCCACAGCGTCACGCGAGTAGCGTTTATCGGACACAGGCAGCCACTGCGCTGTGCCGCTGAGCGTCAATGCACGTTTAATCACATGAGAGTAATATACGTAACGCAACGGCAGCGGCGCTTCGGGGCCGCAACCGACTGGAATATTAGCTTGACCCGCTAAACGTAAAATACCTAAGGCATTGCGCGCGGCTACTTCACAGTAGTGCGTGCCTAATGTTTCTATGCTAACGGCTTTGACATTGACGCTGGCGGTTTTTAATAAATATAACATCGCGATGGTATCGTCGATATTAAGGTCGGTGTCGATGATTACGGGTTGTGAAAAACTCACGCGGGGCAGACCGGCGAATAGGAGAATGATGCCAATTAAAAATCTAGACAGCAGGCGCATCGATTATGTTCGCCGCCAATTGCGTGTGCTGGTGTAAGGCGCCGCGATTTTCTTTGACAAAATTCAACGCCATTTCACCCATTTTTTCGCGTTTTTCGACGTCTTTTAGCAAGTCTATCACCAACCAAGCTAAATCATCGGCGTTCAGCACGGTCTGCATGCCGCGGCGTTCGATTAAACGCTGGCTGATTTCCGCGAAGTTAAATAATTGCGGCCCGGTAATCACTGGCCGGCCTAGCACCGCCGCTTCCAACATATTGTGCCCGCCGACCGGCACAAAACTCCCGCCGACAAACGCTATATCACTAACGGCGTATAACAATAATAATTCACCCATGGTATCGGCTAAATACACGGCGGTGTCGGCGTCACAATTTTCCTTTTTACTGCGGCGCGCGGTGTTAAAACCTTTTTGTTGCGACAATTTAAAGACGTCGTCAAAGCGCGGCGGATGACGCGGCACTAAAATCAATAATGCGTTCGGTAACGCAGCGCAGATTTTTTTATGCGCCATTAAAATAATTTCTTCTTCCGTGTCATGCGTGCTGGCGGCAATCCAAACGCAACGCTCGGCGCCTATCTGTCGACGCAGCGCGGCGCCTTTCTCAAGCAATCGTTCTGGTACATCAATATCGAATTTAATGCTGCCCGTCACCAAAATTTTATCCGCGGCCATGCCTAATTTAATAAAACGGTCCGCTTCGGTTTGCGTCTGCACGGCCATGGTATGCACGGCTTGTAACATTTCCCGCGTCAATGGCGCGATGCGTTGATAACCGGCGGCGGATTTTTCGGATAAGCGCGTGTTGGCGACAAAAATCGGCACTTGTCTTTTTTTACATTGATGAAACAGCGTCGGCCATAATTCGGTTTCCATAATTATCGCGATGACCGGGTTAATACTTTTCAAAAAACGCGCGGCGGCGTCCGGCGCGTCATAAGGTACGAATGCATGTAAAACGGTGTCGCCGAATAACGCTTTAACCCGCGCGGCGCCGGTAATGGTCATGTTAGTGATGACGATAGGTGTAGACACGTAACGCGCTTGCAACGCTTTAATGAGCGGCACCGCCGCTAACGTCTCACCGACAGAAGCCGCGTGCAGCCAGATAGATTTTTCACAGCGGAAAGGCAAAAAGCCTAAGCGCTCGCGCCAGCCTTGGCGGTAATCGGCATTGCGCCGTGAACGCCATAACAGACGTACAAATAAGAATGGCAACGTTAAGTAAAATAAAACAATGTATAAGTAACGCAACATGGAAAAACCTGCGAGCTTAGCGGTATTTTGACAATGAGATTATAGTAGACCTGACTGGAAACAGACACTATTTATTAGTACTATGAGTGAATATTTTGCTAATTATCAGGATAATCTTATGCATAAAGACATTCTCGCCCCCTCGCTATTAGCCGCTGATTTCGCGCGCTTAGGGGAGGAAGCGCGTGCTGTCATCGCCGCCGGCGCCGATGTTTTGCATTTGGATGTGATGGATAATCATTACGTTCCCAATTTGACGGTCGGGCCGTTGGTTTGCCAAGCGTTGCGAAACTTTGGTTTGACCGCGCCTATCGACGTGCATTTGATGGTGCAGCCGGTCGATCAGTTGATTGTGGAATTCGCGAAAGCCGGCGCGACTTATATTTCTTTCCATCCCGAAGCGTCGGAACATATAGACCGCAGTCTGGATTTGATCCGCAGCAATGGTTGCAAAGCCGGGTTGGCGTTTAACCCGGCGACGAATTTGCATTACTTGGAATACCTGTGGGACAAAATCGATATGATTTTGATTATGTCGGTCAATCCAGGCTTTGGCGGCCAGCAATTTATTCCCGCTTCCTTAGAAAAAATTACGCGCGTGAAAGAATTAATTAAAACCGCGTGCAAAGACGTGCGGCTGGCGGTAGACGGCGGGATTAAAGTCGATAATATTCGTAAAGCCAAAGACGCCGGCGCGGATATGTTTATCGCGGGCTCGGCGATTTTTCACCAACCTGATTATGCAAAAGTGATTGCCAGCATGCGTAAAGAATTGGAGTAACGTGATGGAAAAACCTAAACCCACTACCGGTCTGCATCATCTCGCGTTGTTTGTCGTGAACTTTGAGGAATGCGAAAAGTTTTATACCGAACTCATGGGCATGCGCGTGGATTGGCGGCCGGACGCGGATAATTTATATCTCACCACCGGTAGTGATAATTTCGCGATGCACCGCGCGCCGCAAGATTTCGAGGCGGCAAAGCATCAGCGTCTAGATCATTTCGGATTTTTTTTAGATGAACGCGCCGAAGTCGATAAATGGCATGCGTATCTGGTGTCAAAAGGCGTGAAAGCCGGCGCGCCGAAAGACCACCGTGACGGCACGCGCAGTTTTTATTGCGCCGATCCCGATGGCAATTCCGTGCAGATAATTTATTATCCCGTCACCGACCGCTAATTATTTTTTATCTTTATCGTCTTCATTTTTAAAAGAAGACGGCGGCATGCCTGATGGGCGTAAATTGGTTTGCAACGGGTTAGGCCGGAAATTTTGCGTGCTAGATTTGCCGCCGCTGACGCCACTGCTATCGCCAGTAGTCGTCACCGTGGTTTTACCGCTAGTATCAAATGTTTCTAATTCTTCGCCTAATTCCAATAAAGTATAGGTGACGCTTTGACGCATGGCGATATCATTTTCCATTTTAGTATTGATGAAAGCCCTGGCATCGGCTTCGTCTTTGAATTGGGCAAGCACGATAGGCGCGCCTTTTAAATATTTAATTTCGACTTTATATTGCAGCATTTCTCATTCCTCAATGTTTGTTTTTCAAGCACAACGAACGGTCAAAGTGGGGAGAGTATAACAAATTTCTGCAAAAATTCCCGTCAAATACTTAATTCGCCGCGTAAGTCATGCATCATGCCGGCTTTAATTTCCGCCAGCGGTAGCTTTTTGCTGAATAGATAAAACAATTTCGCGATCGCCGCTTCGGTCGTCATGTCACCCCCGGAGATGACGCCCGCGTTTAATAAGGCGGAACTGGCCGCGTAGGTTTTCATTTTAACTTTCGCGACGGGACATTGACTGCAATTAATAATTAACACGCCATCGTCAACCGCGCGTTTGATAATATCGAGAAATTCCGGCGCTTCGGGGGCTGTGCCTAGGCCGAAACTTTCTAACACTAACGCTTGCAGCGGCGGCCGTAAAAAATGTCGCAGTAATTCTAGCGAAAAACCCGGAAACAAACGCAACGCGCCCGCCGCCATGGCATCTATGATTTGAATTTGTAATTTGTTATCGCTGTGCGGCAAGAGTAAATGCCGGCGGATCACGACGTCCGTGCCGATGCTGGCCAGGGCGGGGAAATTCGGCGACGCGAACGCGGCGAAACTCGAAGCGTCCATTTTGATCGTGCGGTTACCGCGAAATAATTTATTATGAAAATACACGCACACTTCTGGGATATTAGAGTTGCTCGCGATTAACATCGCGTTAATTAAATTTTCGCGCGCGTCACTGCGCGTATGGAATAACGATAACTGTGAGCCGGTGAACACCACTGGCTTGCCGAGATTTTCTAGCATGAACGATAAAGCCGAAGCGGTATAAGCCATCGTGTCGGTGCCGTGCAAAATGACGAAGCCGTCGTAAGCGTCATAATTATTTAACACGGTTTCGGCGATACGCCGCCAATCCGCCGGTGTGATGTTGGCGGAATCGATCGGCTGTCCGTATTCTTCGACGATATACGTCGGCATGTCGGGGTTTTCTAATTCGGGAATTTTCGCCATGGATTTTAGTAATTGCCCGGGCGCGGGCGCGAAACCTTCTTTGGTCCGCTGCATCGTGATGGTGCCGCCGGTGCACAGTACATATACGGATTTTTGTTTCGCCATTAATTACTCCCACTGATACTTTGACGTCAACACTTGAAAATTAATTTTAACTTCGCTCTTAAAATTAAATTTCTACAATACCTGTACCTTGCCGTCCGCGGCCAGCAGCAGCATGTCTGCGCCGCGCGCGGCGAAGATACCGTTGGCGACGACGCCGACGATGTTATTTATTTTCGCTTCCAGCTCGACTGGATTTAACATTTTAAGATTATGCACGTCTAAAATCACGTTACCGTTATCGGTGGTAAAACCCAAACGGTACACCGGATCGCCGCCTAGCTTGACGAGTTCGCGCGCCACATAACTCCTCGCCATGGGAAACACTTCGATAGGCACGGGGAATTTGCCGAGGAGTTCGACTTTTTTACTTTGATCGGCGATGCAAATAAATTTCTTGGCGACCGCGGCGACGATTTTTTCGCGGGTCAGCGCGCCGCCGCCGCCTTTAATCATTTGCCGATAAGGATTAATTTCATCGGCGCCGTCGACATATAAGGGAATTTCGTTTATTGAATTTAAATCAATTATGGGAATACCTAGCGCTTTCAGTTTATCCGCTGTTTGCACGGAGCTAGGCACGGCGCCGTCGATTTTGCCTTTCACATTTTTTAACGCATCAATAAAATAATTTACCGTCGAACCCGTACCGACACCAAGCACCGTACCGGTTTCGATGAAATCAAGGGCAGCCAACGCCGCCGCTTGCTTTTGTGCTTCCTGTTGTGAGACTTGCGGCATGTTGTTTAACCTTCTCTAAATAATTTTCCCAATTTTGTTGGTGGCGCACGCCTAACTCGAATAACGTCGTCCAGCTAAAAATGCCGGAGGCGTGGCCGTCGTCAAAAAATGGTTTAATCGCGTAATTACCGACTGGTTCTATCTGGGTGATGTTGACGCGCTGCTTATTCAACACTAATTTTTCTTGGCCGCGGCCATGACCGCGCACTTCGGCGGAGGGCGAAAATACCCGCAAATATTCGAATGGCAAAACAAATTGCTCGCCGCTGGCAAACACGATTTCGAGTGTGCGCGCGGCTTTATGCAAAATAATTTGGCTGAGAATTTTTTCCATACGCCACTACAAAATATAACGGCTAAGGTCATCGTCCTTGACGAAATGCTCAAGATACTTATCAACGTATTTCGCGTTAATTTTAATTTCTTTCGCGGCATGTTCGTTGGATTCGAAAGAAATTTCTTCCAGCAATCTTTCCAACACAGTATGCAAACGGCGCGCGCCGATATTTTCGGTGCGCTCGTTGACATGCCAGGCGACTTCGGCGATGCGTTTCACGCCGTCTTTCATGAACGTTAATTTCAAACCTTCGGTTTGCATTAACGCGGTGTATTGTTCGGTCAGCGAAGATTTCGGTTCCGTTAAAATGCGGACGAAATCATCCGTGCTTAACGCTTTCAATTCCACGCGGATCGGTAAGCGGCCTTGCAATTCAGGAATTAAATCGGAAGGCTTGGAAAAATGAAACGCGCCCGAGGCGATAAATAAAATATGATCGGTGCGGATCACGCCGTATTTTGTCGACACAGTCGAGCCTTCGATTAACGGCAGTAAATCACGTTGCACGCCTTCGCGTGACACGTCGGCGCCGGAATGTTCGGAACGTTTTGCGATCTTATCCATTTCGTCTAAGAAGACGATACCTTTTTGCTCCACGCTTTCCAGCGCGCGCGATTTAATTTCTTCATCGTCGATTAATTTCGCGGCTTCTTCTTCGCGTAAAATTTTACGCGCGTCGCTGATTTTCAACTTACGCATTTTTTTACGGTCGGTGGAAAGATTTTGGAACATGCTTTGCAATTGGTTAGTCATTTCTTCCATGCCCGGCGGCGCCATGATTTCCACGCCGATCGGCGCAGACAGCACTTCGATTTCAATTTCTTTTTCGTCGAGCGCGCCTTCGCGTAATTTTTTCCGGAATAATTGCCGTGTGTTGGTGTCTTCTTTCGGCGCTTCTTGCGGTTCGCCGGCGAAACTCGCGCGCGCGGGCGGCAGTAATGCGTCTAGGATGCGGTCTTCCGCTGCTTCTTCGGCGGTGTTGCGCACTTTTATCATTTCTTTTTCGCGCATCATTTTAATCGCCATGTCTGCGAGATCGCGGATGATGGAATCGACGTCACGGCCGACGTAACCGACTTCGGTGAATTTCGTCGCTTCGACTTTGATGAACGGCGCGTCGGCTAATTTCGCCACGCGGCGCGCGATTTCGGTTTTACCCACGCCGGTCGGCCCAATCATTAAAATATTTTTTGGCATGATTTCGTCGCGCAAGGGGGACGTCAATTGCATGCGGCGCCAACGGTTACGCAGCGCGATGGCCACCGCGCGCTTAGCTTCGGCTTGGCCGATAATATGTTTATCCAACTCGCGGACGATTTCTTTCGGAGTCATGTTGGACATGTCATTTTCTATTTTCATTTTTCTATCCGCCGACGAATATAATTCTTGTTCTGCTAGCATAGCGCGACCTCTCTTGAAAAAATTACTAGCTAAATCGATTAGCTTTATTCGCTATCCAAAGTTTCGATAGTTAAGTTTCCGTTCGTGTAAATACAAATGTTAGCTGCGATATTTAAAGACTTTTCGACGATGCTGCGCGCGTCTAATTTCGTATTTTCCATTAACGCTAGCGCGGCTGATTGAGCGAAGGCGCCGCCCGAACCAATCGCGATTAAATTATTTTCCGGCTCGATCACATCGCCATTGCCGGTGATGATTAGCGATGTTTTCGCATCCGCCACCGCCAACAGCGCTTCTAAACGGCGTAACATTCTATCGGTACGCCAATCTTTCGCTAACTCGACGGCCGAACGCAGCAAATTACCTTGGTGCGTTTCTAGTTTCGCCTCGAAGCGCTCGAATAAGGTGAACGCATCCGCGGTACCGCCGGCGAACCCCGCGATGACTTTGTTATTATATAAACGGCGGACTTTGCGCGCATTACTTTTCATAATGGTATTGCCTAAACTGACTTGACCATCGCCGCCTATCACCACACTGCCTTTGCGGCGCACGGATAAAATTGTCGTACCACGATACTGTTCCAATACCATTTCCTCTATTTTTTCAGATTGTTTAGTCTATCCTAATATGGGGGCATTTTTGCTGATTTACAAGCATACAAGTGTTTGCAGATTTAAGATATGTGCGCACAAATTGATCTACGCAATCTTACGGATGATGGCTATGATACCTCTTTTTTGCATGCGCTGCTGGGTCAATTTAGCGATCTCTCTGCTACCGTATGGGCCTTGCTGCACGCGATAACCGCTAGGGCTTTTCACTACATTCCCTTCAAAACCAACGGCGTTGATGGCTTCTAGCAAGCGCTGCGCCGCCGCTTGTGATTCAAAGACACCGAGTTGGATGACGTATTGCGCGCCTGCGGATAGGTTGCCAAGGGACTGGTTTCCCGTTTGGTTTCCAGGGGTTTGGTTTTCGGCGTCTAGCAATGATTTTAATTCATTGGTGTTGAAAATATCCGGCTGTTTGGGGGCGCTGTTAAGAGTCGCCCCCGGCGCGTTTAATTCCGGTAATGCATCGATATCTTCGGCTTTCACCACGGCGGTTTTAATTTCGGAGACTTTCAAGTCCGCGGTCTTAACGGGTTCTTTAATTTGCGTTAACCCTTTGGTGACGACGCCGGGCTCGGAGAAGGTCACTTGCATGTTCGGCAATTCACTATAAAAATCGAATTGCACCGCGGGGGGTTCGGCCAGTGCGACTTTTTTCACGGCGGGTTTGCCAACGGCGGGAATTTTTTTATGGATCAGAAGGGCAAGACTTTTAGAAAACACGGCGGGTTGTTTTGCGTAAAGCAGATAACCGCCGCTGGCAGCGAGCAACACCAGCACCGATAAAAAAATATAAAAGTACGCGCTGCCCTTAGATTTTGACTGAGGGCGTTTTTTAGGTGGTATAAATTTAGCGTAGTCTTTTGCCATTTTACATACTTTCTGGTGTAGAAACGCCTATGAGCTTTAATCCATTCGCCAAAATCTGACGAGTGGCGCCTATTAACGTCAGCCTCGCATTCCGCAACGGTTCATCATCAACTAAAAATTGATGTGAATTATAATAACTGTGAAAATCTGTTGCTAACTCACGTAAATAATTCGTTACTAAATGCGGCTCTAATTGCGTGGCCGCGTTTACGATAACTTCATTATAACGTGATAACGTACCCATTAATTGTAACTCATGTGGCTCGGTTAGGCGTGATAAATGTGCGAGTCCCTGCGCCTGGTCGTGCTGCCAATTTTTTTCGGCTAATTGGCGGTGCACGCTGCAAATCCGGGCATGCGCGTATTGCACGTAATAAACGGGATTTTCATTGGATTTTGATTTTGCTAAATCCAAATCGAAATCCACCGCTTGTTCCAAACGCCGCATCACATAAAAATAACGCGCTGCGTCGTTGCCGACTTCGTCCCGCAATTCGCGTAACGTCACGAACGAGCCGCTGCGCGTCGACATTTGCACTTGCTCGCCGCCGCGGTACAGATACACAAATTGCATGAGTAAATAATTTAATCTTTCCGGGCCTATGCCATTGGCTTGCAAGCCGGCGCGCATGCGGGGGATGTAACCGTGATGGTCGGAACCAAAAATATCGATCGCCGTGTCAAAGCCGCGTTCGAATTTATGGATGTGATACGCTAAATCATTCGCGAAATAAGTGCGCTCGCCGTTGCTGCGTTGCATGACGCGGTCTTTTTCATCTTGAAATTCGGTGGCGCGGAACCACAATGCGCCGTCTTGTTCATAGACTAAATTATCTTTCTGCATTTGCGCGAGCATACGGTCGACGACGTCGGAATCGGTGAGGCTGCGTTCAGAAAACCAATTATCAAATCGCACGCCGAATTCGCTCAAGTCGCCGCGGATGTCGTCTAAAATACTCGCGAGACTGAAATCTTGAATTTCGCGGTAAACGCTGTCAGATAAGCCTTTTTTCGCGGCTTGCGTGACTGCGTCGATATAAATTTCTTTATCGCCGCCGGCGGATTCATCTTTGGGTAACTCTGTGAAAATCGCCGCCGCGGGTAAGTTAAATTTAGCGCCAAACTGCGCATGCAGTGCTTGCGCGATGTCGATGACGTATTCGCCTTGGTAGGCATTGTCGGGCAGCGTGATGTTTTCACCGCAGAGGGCGAGATAACGCAGCCACACACTGACCGCTAAAATATCCATTTGCCGTCCCGCGTCGTTGACATAATATTCGCGGTAAACGCTATAGCCGACCGTTTCTAATAAATCACACACCAGCGCGCCGATCGCGGCGTGGCGGCCGTGGCCGACGTGCAACGGCCCCGTAGGATTGGATGAAACAAATTCGACGAGGACTTTTTTGCCGTTACCAAGTTCCGACTTACCATAATTTTCGCCGGCGGTTAAAATGGTCGGGATGATGTTGCTCAACGCCGCCGGCGTCATGAAAAAATTTAAAAACCCCGGGCCGGCGATTTCTATCTTTGAGACTTCAGGGGTAGCGGGAATTTTTTTTAAAATTAATTCCGCGACGGCGCGGGGATTCATTTTAGCGGGCTTGGCTAGCACCAACGCGATGTTAGAGGCTAGATCGCCGTTCGCTTTATCTTTGGTATTTTCGATGTGAATGACGGGCGCATCCACCGTTAATTCGTTACTTTCTTTCAATTCACGCAGCGCGGCTAAAATTAATTTTTCAATGTGGGATTTCATTATTAGATTTTCTTATATTTTGGTGAAGCTTAGTATTATCTCTGGTATTAGCGAAGTTGCAAGAATTGCTTATGAGGAGTGGATAATCGATAGGGGTTGTAAGCATTTTTCTATTAGAAAAAAGATTTATTCTGCAATCATAGTGCGCTGTAACTATCAAATCTTAGTAAGCCAATGATTTCAAATAAATTTTTACGCTGAACACGCTAATCAAAATACTTTTTTAACGCTAAATGCCATAGTTTTATTGAAACCAATCTATATAGTTGTCCCTGTAATCAAGGATGATTACTTTACAGCTTAAATGGATTTTGGCGACCACTCCTCGTTTTGTGTGTTCATGGATGGAATTTTGGCATGGATTGCCTGACCTGAGTTGAGCATTTTCGGACGGTATTTTTACCGTCCTTTTTTTTGTCTGCGAAAAAACTGTCAGTATTGCGCATAGAATGGGATAATTACGCCAGATTAATTATCTCGGAGTAAATTATGCCCAAAAAAAAACTACAAGATAAAACGTATCAACAGTGGGCCGCAGAAAAATACAAAGAAGAATTAAATGAGTTTTACACAGAGTCATTAGCCGATCATCCAGATCTAAGAGAGTATCCTGAGCCTAATTTCCCACTCAACGCCATTTATACCAGCTCGGATAAAAAATCTATCCATGGCATCGTCGAACAAATTTCCGTTGCGGTGGGCCGCAGTGATTACGAAGGTTTCAAAAAATTAATGGGACCTTTTTCGTTGGTGCCTTATCAAATTATGCATAATCAAAAATCGCAGCAGCTTTATTGGAATTGGCTGCAGTATCATCGCGCGTTGCTGTTTTATCGTCGCGCGGAATTTTTATTTTGGGGTGTGCAAAAGAAATTTTTTTACGACGAATTAATAGAGAACATATTATTAAAAAAAATAAATATTATCGAAGAAGTGAAGATCAAGCATCCCGCGCCGGGATCACCCAAAGTCGAGCGTCGTCCATCGCAAGCCGCCCCTAGGAGAATTCAACAGTACAAAGAAAATATTTTACCGGTAGCTTTTAACAGTTCTCATCTGCAAGTCGACGTGTTCATCGATAAACTGCAAACGCTTGACAACGGCAAGCTCAAAATATTTTTAGATAATTTGACGGAGCATCCTAATCTTACGCGATTTCGTACGGAAGATCTGCGTAAACGCGCGACGGACGCGACTCGTCAGCCACTCGCCAAGATCATGCAAAGTCAGCTTTACGTTTCCATCCAGATGGCGAACGCGTGCATGCAAGCAGACCTAGATGCGTCGCCTTTTTTAATCGATACTTACCGGCGTTATCTGACGCAGGTAGAGGCGCGCTTACAAAAAACTTTTATGCATTGGTTGGATATCCAATTTAGCAGTAAGGTGGACGTGGCTTTGATCGGACGACATATTAGTAAAACTATTAATGATTTGCTGGATAAATGCTGTGATTTACTGGAAACGCAAGCAGCTGCGGTCGAATATCTGCAAGACAAGGAAGCTGAATTATTATTAATGTTTCATGATGACCATATTAAAAAAAGCGGCATCGCGAATTTACCTTTGCAAGATCAGCGCTTTAACGTCGTCGATAAAGAAAGAAAAGCCGTCGTGCCGATGTTGCATTTCGCGTTGCGGATGTATGCCGATGCGTTAGAAGAGCGTGACGCGCTGAATGCTTTTAAAATCGTGGAACTTTTACTAGCACGCGGCGCATCGCCGTTCGAAGCCCTTGAAGTCGTGCCGTTTGAAGTGGAAAAAACTACTAAACAATCGGCTTTCGAATACGCCGATCTGCAACCGAATTGGAAAATTATTTTATCTGTGTTGCGGCAATCTATCGTCCGCACGCCTTTCGCCGAACGCTTACGCATCCGTTTAGAAAATTATGCCGAGGAAAACGCCCGTGCGCCGCACGCGTGGGGCGCGCGGCTCTTTCAATCGAAACAGAAAATGGAACAGCGGCGCTTGGGTTTCGTGATTCAATTAACCAGCCTGTTACAAACCGGCGATCAATATGATGATGGACGGCTAATCAAAGCTATCAGCCATATTATTAAAAATCACACGTCACATTTCGTGAATTCAAAATTACATCGTTTATTAAAAAATAGTTTAGTCGACAATGAAATAGTTTGTAAATCGGCGACTGATGAGATGGAAATGGAAATGCAGCCGCTGGATGTGCGCGAAGACAGTGACGAATCGCAGCCGTCTTCTCCGCCGACTTACGCCTTAGCCATGCGCAGTTTTTTTTCGCGTTCTCCCGCATACATGCAGTTGTCGGTAGACACGGAATCGAAAGAAGAGCTGCCGGAGTTAGAAGATGGTCTGCAGCTGGATGGAGAAATTGAAGAATTAGATAAAGATTTCCACTTCGATGACGAGCGCGATTATTCACCAAGTTTTTAAAAGGATTGAATAGCGTAGTTTGACTATTGAACAGCCATATGACAGCATATGGTCACTTTTAATGTTTATGAGGGTATTTTATGCTCAGCCAAAAAGTTCCTGTTGTTCTCTTTCAATCACTGACAGTCGAGCAAGTCCAGGCTGCGATCCAAGCCGGAGAAACTGAATGTATAAGCTATTTGCAATATTATGAAAATGTGAAAAGAATTTTTGGGTATATCGAACTTCTCATTAATCTATGCGGCGACGACCAAAGGCATCGAGCGGATGTCGCTAAACAGTGTCTGCGAATAATTGCTTTAAAACCGACTTTGGATAAAATTAATCTTCTTATTAACAAGCATAACGAAAATAAAAGTGACCGCGACCCTGATATTGGTCCAGTTTATTTTGTTACCCTGAAGCTGCTGAAAAAAAATGGCGCTGAAGCGCTTAATATCGTTAAATTAATTTTAGATCATATTAAAAAACTGGAAGCCATCAAACCGAGTGATCTTGCTCCGTTGCTAAACACGCTACTTGGAATTGAGATTGAGAACACCGAAGCCTATAAATTGATTTTTAATACACTCGCCGAACACGCGAAAACTCATCCGCAATTAGCGCTAAGTAAATTCGTCGCGGAAGCCAACGACGCAGGCATTTATACTTCCTATTTAGAACTTTTAAAAATATTTATCACCAAGAGCCAATCAGATAAAGAATTTGATAAAGACGTCGTTATACGTTTATTTCATTATGTCGATGGCGCGAAGCAAAAAGTTTTTTACCATCAGCTTAAATCAGCGCATGCCGATTTGCGCGTCGAATGTGACAAACAATTAGCGCGCGCGCTGTTCGATAAAATTAATTATTATCCGCTGTTGCCGGAAGAAAATTATTTGTTGGCGCACAAAGAGAAAATGACCGCTTATATTTTTGATATGCCTACGGATGAAAGACATAAAATTCTAGTAACTATTTTTGAAAACCGCGAGGCGCCGCTGTCTAAATATTATTTTACGGCGCGGATGTTTAGAGCACCTGCAGTTACCCGCGGCGAGTTGAAGAAGTTAGCAACGTGTTATGATACGCGTCCCGCCATCAATGTCGTTCATTATTCGGAGAGCCTAGCGGGGCAACAGCAACAAGCCAATTCTCTGTTTAGCCCAAAGCGAAGAACACTTGCTACATCTGGTGGTTCAGCTGTTAAGCTCAGCGAAGAGGAAAGAATTTTAAATAATAGTTTGTAAGTTCTTATGTTTCGTAAAAAAAATCCCCGCGGACACGGGGATTTTTTTAAGTCGATCAAGATTTTTTATCCCGCTCACACACTTCCCGGCCTAATTTATTCTGCCCCAGATAAACCCAATAGCCGCTAATCTTAGAATTGTTATCTGAAAAACGATATTGCTCAAGGCCGACGTGCTTTAAATCTTTGCGACTTTGAAACACGACTGACAATAAATCTTTGTCATACATACCGCCGGTGCCGACGTCATGATCGCCGGTATCATAAACCATATCTAATTTATAAACGGTTTTATCCGGATAGATAACGACGCTGCCGGAGTAGGTGCGATTTTCGTAAGGATCAAAACCTTTGCAGGAATACGTCCCGCCGAAGCCCGGCATATCATCCGCAAAAGCCACGCAGCAAAATAACATTAATAGCAGAGCGAAACATCCTTGTTTCATAACGACTCCTTTACATAAAAAAGTTTTTTACTCCGCTTCAATCTTTTCATAAGGCTGACTAAAATCACATGGCGTATGCGGACACACTAATTCAGTGCCGCGTTTCTTGGTCACTTTAATGGTGAGCAAGGGCCATGCGCACTTAGGACAAGCTTGATTCACGGGTTCGTTCCATAACGCATACTTACAGTCAGGATAGCGCGCGCATGAAAAGAAAATTTTGCCGGCGCGTGAACGGCGTTTTAAAATTTTTCCTTGATGACAGTCCGGACATTCCACACCCGTGTCGGCGGGTTTTTGCAGCGGCTCTAAGTATTTACAATTCGGATAGCCGCTACAGCCGATGAATTTTCCGTAACGTCCGACTTTTAATTGCAACGCGGAATTACATTGCGGACAAACTCTACCGTCCAAGGTTTCCGCTTCTGGGTCTGCCGATTTGTCATCGTCTAAACTACGCGTGTACGAACATTCCGGATAAGCGGTGCAACCGATGAAACGGCTGTGGCGGCCTAAACGGATCGACAATGGGCTACCGCATAACGGACATTTTTCATCGATCGCTTCTTGCGTCACGTCTTTGCGCTGCACGGTTTCTAAAATCTCGGTCACTAAATCTTTGAACGGTTGCCAAAACAATTCCATCAACGGCAACCATTCTTTTTCCCCGCGCGCGATATCGTCTAATTCATCTTCCAATTTCGCGGTGAAATCATAATCCACATAGCGGGCGAAATATTTCGTTAAAAATTTATTGACGATACGGCCGACGTCCGTCGGTTTAAAGCGTTTGGCATCCAATACGACGTATTCGCGGTGTTGCAACGTATAGATAATCGACGCGTAAGTCGATGGTCGGCCAATGCCGAATTCTTCCAGCGTTTTAATTAATGTCGCTTCAGAAAAACGCGGTGGCGGCTCGGTAAAGTGTTGGTTGCAATTGATAGCTTCTAAATTAATTTCGTCGCCGACATTCATGGGCGGCAAGATGCGCTCATCGTCGCCTTCTTGTTTTTTCGCGTCATCTTGGCCTTCTTGGTAAACATGCATAAAACCCGGGTTCGTAATCACGGAGCCGTTGGCGCGGAAATTATTTTCCGGCGTGCCGCAGGACATATCGACGGCGACGGTATCGATCGTCGCATGGACCATTTGGCTCGCGATGGTACGTTTCCAAATTAAATCATATAAGCGATATTGTTCCGTGGATAAATAACTTTGAATGGTGTCTGGGATGGTCGCGGCGGAAGTAGGACGTATCGCTTCATGCGCTTCTTGCGCGTTTTTGGATTTTGTTTTGTAAACTGGCTGTTCGGCGGGCACATTATCTTTGCCGTAGCGTGTAGCGATTAATTCACGAATCTCCGCGACCGCTTCGGCGGCTAAATTCACCGAGTCAGTACGCATATACGAAATCAAACCGACCGGGCCGTTGCCGATATCAATACCTTCATATAATTGTTGCGCGGTACGCATGGTGCGCTGCGCGGTGAAACCTAATTTGCGCGCCGCTTCTTGTTGCAACGTCGAGGTGATAAAGGGCGCGGCGGGATTGCGTTTACGCTGCTTCTTATCAATTTTGGTGACGGTTAAAATACCTTTGCCGGCTTTTTCTAATTCGACTTTGATTTTTTCGGCTTGCTCAGTGTTGGTAATAGAAAATTGCTCGAGCTTTTCGCCTTTGAATTGCGTGAGCTTAGAACTGAAGGCGTTTTTTTCTAATTTATTATCGGAACTGATGTCCCAATATTCTTGTGAAATAAATTTTTCGATTTCTTCTTCGCGTTCGACGATCATGCGCAGCGCGGGGCTTTGCACGCGTCCCGCGGATAAACCACGACGCACTTTACGCCATAATAACGGTGATAAATTAAAGCCGACTAAAAAATCCAGAGCGCGGCGCGCTTGCTGCGCATTGACTAAGTCCATAGAAATTGCGCGCGGATTATCGATCGCGGCTTGCACGGCGTTTTTAGTAATTTCGTGAAACACAACGCGGTGCACGTCTTTTTTCGTTAATAATTCGCGTTCGCGTAAAATATCGTAAATATGCCAAGAGATGGCTTCACCTTCGCGATCAGGGTCAGTCGCTAAATATAAAGAGCTGGCTTTATCCATGGCTTTCACAATGGCGGCGACATGCTTCGCGTTTTTTTCGATGAGTTCATAATGCATTGCAAAATTATGCGCGGTGTCGACGGCGCCTTCTTTCGGCAGCAAATCCCGGACGTGGCCATAGGAGGCCAATACTTCAAAGCCAGGACCTAAATATTTCTTAATGGTCTTGGCTTTCGCCGGAGATTCAACAATAACTAAACTTTTTGACATATGCGGTGGTCTTCCTATGAGAATTGAAACAACAACGATGAGGAACCAGGTTTAAAAATATTCTTAATGTAATACATCAAACGCATCAGACAAAATCATATCTTGTAACAGCGATAACGCGGATTTTTTGTCTGGCTGACTGAATAAGACCATGAGCACGACCCATTTGATCCTACCCATATCGACTTCTTTGCTATCCAGCGCCATGACTCTATCCACCACGATTTCGCGGGTGCTAGGGTCTAAGATGCCTAGTTGTTCTAGATATAATAAAAAGCCTTTGCCCTCAACACCGAGTAATTCGGTTTCTTCCGGCAGGTAGTGACGAATCGAGTGGGAGGTCAACATTGGGGCAGATTCGACTGACGTCTGAAAGCGGTTTAAACCTTCTAACCAGTCCAAAGCGCGATCAATTTCATGATGCGTAAATCCAACTTTCTCTAACTCTACTACGATAGTTTGACTATCCGTTTTCAAAGAAACGTTACCATCCATGTAGTTTTCAAAAATGAACATCAATACTTCAAACATAGTCACCATCAAATAAATTTACATTAGTATTCAGTGAATTGCCGTTAATTGCTCCTCACTTAGTTTAACTCGCGAGGGTGTAACCGCCGCTCACTGTTTGCACGTAACCATGCAATTCTAATACTAACAGCATGGAGGAAACTTCGCTTACAGTCAATCCACTTCGCATGATAATCGTATCTAACGAGGTTGCTTCGTAACCAATTTGTGAAAGAATAGACACCTGTAATTGATTTAAGTTTACACCATTTTTGGAATTTTTCTGCTCTAAATTTGTTTTTGAGGCAGCATATAGGGCTCCCAATTCGACCAAAATATCTTCAGCCTTCTCCACTAGCTTAGCGCCTTGCTGTATTAAAAGATGGCAGCCACGAGCCAGTGGGTTGTGGATGGAACCTGGGATGGCAAAAACTTCACGGTTTTGCTCCGCGGCCAAGCGCGCGGTGATAAGCGACCCGCTTTTCAACGCGGCTTCGACCACCAACACGCCTAAACTCAAGCCGCTGATAATACGATTGCGGCGCGGAAAATTTTTCGCGGTCGGCGGCGTATCAGGCGGAAATTCTGAAACGATCGCACCATTGGCGATTATTTTTTCCGCGAGCGCACGGTGTGACGAGGGATAAATAAAATTTAAACCGCAGCCCGTCACCGCGACAGTTTTCGCCGCCGCTAACGCACCTTGATGACTAGCGGCATCAATCCCCAGCGCCAAGCCGCTCGTCACCGTCAAGCCCGCCTGCGCCAAACAAAACGCGAATTCCTCGGCGGTTTCGCGTCCCGTCGCGGTGGGATTACGTGACCCAACGATAGCGAGTTGCGGCAATGCTAAGGCGGTTACCGCGCCTTGAACGAACAGCAATAATGGCGCGTCATTTAATTCTTTTAATAAATTCGGATAAGCAGCGTCATCTTGCGTAATGATTTGATGGTTGGGTTTTTGCAGCCACGCAAGATCTTTTTCTACTCCTTGCCAATCAGGATTTTGTAAGGCAAGTATATCATCCGCGGAAATAGCCGCGGCTTGCCAATCACTACAAGAAGCGTTGAATAAATTTTCCAAATTTGAAAAACGCGTTACCCAACGCCGGACTTTCACCGGCCCAATGGGAAGGCGGATAGCGGCTAGCCAATAGGGTAAATCGTTCTGCGCAGGAAGCATCGTGTATTCCTAAATTTTTAGATATGAAAAAAATTGGGGAAGAGCGTAAGAATAAATTGAAAAAATTAAGTTGAAGTGATGAGATGTAAGTATTTCAAAATACTTTTTTGCGGATTAAAGCTTGGCGTTTAGTCTAACATTATCTATCTTATTTTTATCAACTAGCTCTCGAGTAAAAGTGTTAATTATCTCAGAATGATTAGGAAACTGCGCCGCAAGCGCATCTCGGTCGGCCAGTTTGAAATCTTTGAATTCAAAACCCGGCGAAACGGTACAACCTACAAAACTAAATGATTGTTTATCTAAAACTTCAGCGGCAAACCAATTATTAGCAGGGATAGTGACTTGAAACATGGCTTGAGAATTTTCAAACGAATTACCCAAAATATATGTCGTTAAGTTTCCTGAACTATCGATCATGTGAATTTTAACCTGGCTGCCTTTGTAGTAATGCCAAATTTCATCGGATTTCAAACTATGAAATGCGGAATATTCATTGCCGCGCAGCAAGTAATAAATCGATGACCCGGCTTTTCGAGGTTCGCCATTATATCGCTCCGGATGCAGGGATGTTACTGAAAGCTCAGACGTATAGTTTCGTGCATAATGTCCACCTTCCGGATGTGGTTGCAACTTAAATCGATTTATAATTTCATTCACCTCAGCGTTTTCAGACGGTGACAAGCTATGCTTTACAATCAAAGCGTCAAGAATAGCTAACGTAACTTTCGCCGCTGATTCTGCGCTTCCAACTAAATCCGAAAAATGAATATTTTCATCAGTACCTTTTGAATTAATTAAGTTACTAATTCCTCTAACTGCTAAAGCAGGGATATTGAGTAACCAAGCGATTTGATAAAAAGCGGACGTTTCCATATCTATGCATAAAGCTTGTTGTTCTTTAATTTCATGAAACAACGCTGCGGGAGCGGGAAAGTTATTGGAAGTCACCACCTTGCCAAAATGAATTGTAAGATTCTTCGGAAATGAAATAGCTTTGCCAAGTGAAAATAAGCTTTCATTGCAAGAATACGACTTAGGTATCACTAAATTTTTCAATGGGTGTACTAAGCAACTTTCAAAAGGAGTGTTCTTAACAGCAGAATGTACAGTTTGCATTTCCGCTTCAAATGCAAGTTCCGCAATGACGACATCGCAAATTTTCAAATCTGGAGCTATGCCACCCGCCACTCCTGAAAATAATACAAATCTAGGTTCAAAGTAAAAGTGAGTTAA
The DNA here is from genome assembly GCA_963692955.1 of Gammaproteobacteria bacterium. Lineage (GTDB taxonomy): Bacteria > Pseudomonadota > Gammaproteobacteria > DSM-16500 > DSM-16500 > UBA5158. The sequence goes on from OY843587.1 coordinate 43,937, forward strand.
CGTTAAAGCGCTGGCTGTAAATGCTGTGCCTAACCCACAAGAAATTAATAATACTCTAGCATCGTTATAAACATAAATTGTAAATTCAAATCCCCCTAAGTTGATAGGTTCGCTTGCGACGGCTTTAAACTTGTTTTTTATATATTCCAACTCTGCAGGTATCGCAGAAAAAATAGCATAATCAATTTTGTTAGTTGAAAATGCTGCATATGTAGCGCTGTCTGCTTTTGATCGAGCTACTTGACCGGATTCTTTACTAGCAAAAGCCTCTCTAGCTGTACTTACTAGTTTTTTATCTAACGTTTTTTCTTTCATTTTACAAATTCTCCAACTAGTTGGACGCTCATTACGCGCAGTTTGAGTAGCGTATCGACAATTACGCTATTTCAGCATAATATCCCTATTCATCAACTCCAGATCAGAGCCAGCCCATGTTTTTCTACACCTCAAATAAAATCATCCATGCAAATATAACTTTCCACCGTCTAAGCGAAATGAATAACGCGGAAGCCTGTTTGAGACAAGCGGCGGAATGGATAGAACATAAATGGGGATATTTACGTAACAATCCAGGAGTGGAATATCGGATAGGCGCGCTGAGGAAAGATATGGGGTCTATTTATATCACTTCTTACGCGGGAATTCCAATTGGAATGTACGCGTTAAAAGATACCGATCCGGTGGTCGCGAATCACAAAGAATTATGGTTTGTGTATGTGGATGAGAGTTTTCGCCATTTAGGGGTGGGGAGTTATCTGTTGGATGACGTTAAAAAACGTTGTGTCGAGCTTGGTGTGAATAGAATTACCTTCGATACATTAATGCCGACTCTCAACAATTTTTATAAAAGAAAAAATGCGGTGGAACGGGGCGAAGGAAGATTACTCGGCGCGCCTGTCACGCTCATGCAAATCGATCTTGAAGTACCGTCACCACGAGCCGCTAGACCCGCCGCCCCCGGATGAGCCGCCACCGAAACCACCGCCGCTGCCGCCGCCTCTATTACCGATATTTCTTAGTAGCCACCATACCGCCAAGCCTAAAAAAGCGATTAAGCCCCAACCCCAGCCGCTGCGGCCGCTTCTAAATAAGGAAATTATTATAACGATAAGTACGACACCGCAAATGCAAGCTATTAGTATTTGCATTGGCGTTAATTTCTGCGGCACCGCGTTATTAACGTAAACACCATTGGCCAACGCGCTTAAACTACTTACGCCATTTACAATTCCGGTGGAATATTTACCTTGCTTGAACTGAGGAATAATATCTGTTTGCATTATATTATCGGTTTGTGCATCATAGTTATGTGCCCAGCTGCCACCCAGTTCGATACGCGCGCGTTGATCGTCTTTAGAAACTAATAATAGAATACCGTTATTGTCTTTCTGAGAACCTATCCCCCAAAAATCAAATAGTGTACGCGCGTAGCCATCCACCGTGGTAGCCGTCGCATCTTCGGCAGCTAATGATTGAATGGTAACGACTACCATGAAAACATGTTTATCATGCCAAAGTTTACTAATGATGTTATTTATTTGAGTACGATCTTGCGGTGAAATTAAATTTGCGTTGTCGACATAATAATCTGTGTTGGCGGGTTTGTTGGGGAAGTTAATCGCATTGGCCGTAATGCAAAAAAAAGCAATGATAAGTAATAAAACGCTCATTAGCAGAGTGATATAGTTGCGCTTCATTTTTTCTCCTTAAAAATCCCGCCTATAACTCTATCATTATACACTAATACAAGGGAATATTTTTTAGTTGACGATAATTATAATAAAACAAACACTAATATATTTATGCACTTCCAAATAACTAAGTTAGCAGGAGTTAACATGACGAAATTCTTGGCATTTGGAATTTTTGAGCCAATGGTAAATGATCTAATCGAAGAATTAATCTTAAATAAAGTTATAATAATTAAAGGAATAAGCCTATCTGTAAACACCGATAAAAGCGCAGCAGCGTTAATTTCACAACGCGAAGCCATCAATTCGCGGCGCCAAGCATTAAAAGGTTTTTTTTATGAAGAAGGGGCAGAAGCTTTTTGCAACGGAGAATTCGCTTCTATTAAAGAGGCGCTGGCTCCCTTCTTAGCCATAGAACACTGCTTTCCCCACTGTTTTAGCTCTCAAGTATTAGGCAATAAGTATAATGCGTTAAATAATATGCGCTCTGCGTTTTTAGGATCTTTTATGCAAGCGACAGAAAGGGAAAATACGCAACTTGAAGATTGCTACGATTCGTTTATGATAAATGCTATCAATGAAAATAAAGAATTTTATCCAATTGAAGCGGCGGTTAGATCAGGATTAAGAGATTACGTAAAAAATAATCCTAACTACGTTCCGGAAGCCATTCCAAGATTCCACGGTCACTTTCTCGACGAATATATCAGAATAGCAGCGGCGTGTGAGGACGCTGGGTTAAAACAAAAAATTGAAGCGCATATACAGTTTAGTAGACAGGCAGCAGAGTTAGCTATTTATACGCCAAGATCCAGAGCTATCATTGCTCCAATTAGTATGCCATCACTGTCATCATTGACATTGATACCGACCACTCAACCGCTATTGCAACGCAGCACTTCTTCAAATGATCAATTAACTTATCAACCTAGCTCGCTTTTTTCCGGCTTTAGGTTCTCATCACGAGACGCTAAGCCACAAACGACTGAGCAGGCGGTCAGACCCAAATCGATGTAGTTAGATTATTTAGCGATTTTTGTCTCGACAAAATTATACAATTGCGCGGCAATATTCAGATTGCCGCCTTCATCTAATTCGCGGATACAAGTCGGGCTCGTGACGTTGACTTCCGTTAAATAATTGCCGATTACGTCCAGGCCCACAAAATACAAACCTTTTTCGCGTAACAGCGGGCCTACCGTCGCACAAATACGCTTATCATTCTCAGACAGCGGCTGCACGACGCCTTGTGCGCCCGCCGCTAAATTACCGCGCCACTGCCCGGGTGCTGGCACACGCGCTAACGCATAGGGCAACGGCTCGCCGTTGATGAGTAAAATACGTTTATCACCCGCGCTAATTTCGGTAATAAATTTTTGCGCCATCATGTAAGCTGTTTCGCGCTGCGTTAACACTTCAAACACTACTTCCGCGTTTGGATCATTTTCGCGTAACTGAAATACCGATGCGCCGCCCATCGCGTCTAAGGGCTTGCACACGATATTTTTATGTTCGTGAAAAAATTCCCGCAGCAAGCTCATGCTGCGCGTCACTAACGTCGTCGCGCAAAAATCCGGGAACCAAGTCACCGCGATTTTTTCATTCGCGTCCCGCAAGGCTTGCGGTCTATTCAACACAAACACGCCGGCGCGCTCGGCTTGTTCTAAAATATAAGTCGTGTAAACGTATTCGCGGTCAAATGGCGGATCTTTACGCATTAAAATGACATTGAGATCGCTAAGTAAAATCTCTTGTTCCGCGCCGAACTCATACCATTTTTGCGCGTCGTGAAAAACTTTCAGCGCGCGGCTGGAGCCGTATGACGCGCCATTCCGTATGTATAAATCTTTTTGCTCGAAATAAAAATTTCCCAACCGCGGTTCGTGGCCTCCCACAACATCGCTAGCGTGCTATCTTTTTTATAATTGATAGCGCCGATGAAATCCATTACCACGCCCAGCTTGATCGTCATAGAGTTTTCCTTTGATCGAGGATTTCACGCGCGGCGGCCAGCATACTCAAGCGCGCCACGACGCCGTAAGCATAAAAACGGTTTTGACAATTGCCAGGCGCGGACGCCGGCGCTGGCAGGCACGTGCGTGCAAACGCCAGCGGCTCAAAATGCATGCCGGGCGAATTTAAATTTTCGTCGATGTCGCGGTCTTTGTGCACACGATAAAAACCACCGACGACACGCTCGCCCCACAAATAAACGACCGGCTCGGCGACAGCATTGTCTTTGCCCCATTTCTCAAACGTGTAAACGCCTTCTTGCACGATGACGCTGTTCACCGGCTGACCGCCTTTGGATTTCGACATATGGGTGCGTTGTTTGCGGTTTAGCGACAATACTTCATCGACGCTCTTCACCATCATAATCGCCATGCCGTAAGTGCCCGCGTCCGCTTTGATAACGATGTAAGGTTCTTGCTTGACTTCGTACTCCGCGTATTTTTCTTTTAGCGCCGATAATAATTCACCGACATATTTCGCAAGGCACTCTTCGCCTTCGCGCAACATAAAATCGATTTTACCGCAGTGCTTAAATAAGGGTGTGACGACCCAGGGATCGATTTGAATGATTTTCGAAAATTCTTGCGTCACTGCGGCGTAATATTGAAAATGTTCCGACTTCAAGCGTTGGCTCCAGCCCAATTCCGCGGGTGGCGCCACCGGTTGATCCAAGCCGTTTAATATCTCGGGAATGCCTTCAGACAAATCATTGTTTAGCAAAATCAAATCCGGCGTGAAATCATCGACCATGATCTTGTTGCCTTCACGCCGCAATGGCGCGATGTCAATCGTGCCGCCGCTGGCTAGAGAAATTTTTTGCTCGGCGTGCATGCCTTCGATCAACGAACCCACGCGCACGGTGAAGCCGGCCGCGGTTAAAATGCCCGTCAGCGCATTGACGTTTTCCCAATAATAAGTATTGCGCGTGTGGCTCTCTGGAATTAATAAAATTTGTTTCGCGTGCGGCGCGAGTTGCAACACGATTTGCCGCGCGGCATCTTCCGATAATTTGATAAATTCAGGGTTCAATAATAAATTATTAAAACCCGCCGGAAATAAATTCATATCTACCGGCGCTAGTTTAAAGCCTGAATTGCGTAAGTCCACCGAACCGTACAGTGGCGCCGGACTTTTTTTCCATTCCGCTTCGAACCAATTTTCTATTTCTTCGGATTGGCCGATGATTTGTTTTTCTAATAATTGCATCGGCCCCGTTTGGGCGGTTTGTAAATGGGGGGTGAAATCTTTTTCGCTGTGCGTCATCTGGTTTTTTTCCTTATCTATTTCTTTGACGTTAACAGGAGCTAGCCGCTGACTCGCATAGTTGTAATTTTTTATCGAGCTGGGTAATGTCTCCCAAAAATTGCTTGGTATCGACTTCACCGATGATCGAATGCTTAGGCAGCACCGCGCCTTGACCCGTGATAAATACTATCGTCGGCGGCGCCACGATTTGGTAACGCTGCAATAACGCTTGATCGAAGGCATTATCTTGCGTGACGTCGGCACGCAGTAACACAAAATTTTCTAGCGCCTTTTTAATTTCTGGTTGGGTGAAAACCGAACGGTCCATGATGACGCAAGACACACACCAATCCGCATAAAAATCTAATAATACCGGTTTGTTATGCTGCTTCGCTAATTGTAATGCTTGCTCCAATTGCGGCATGTCTTTGACCACTTTAAAGGTCGGCTGTGTCGACGCGATGGTAATCGGTTTTTCTAAAATATAAAGCGGGTCGGTTTTTCCGACTAGCGCGCCACCCATTAAAATAAAGCCATAACTCAGCAAGATCAAGCCCAATCCTTGATGCATATGATGCCAAATACGTTTGGAGCGTTTCAATTGCCTGATAAATACGGCGGTAACGATGACGAGCACTGCCCATAAAAATAATTCCGTGGGGCCCGGTAAAATCCGTCCCAACATCCAAATCGCGACGGCCAATAACATCAAACCAAAAAAATGTTTAATGGTGTCCATCCACGCGCCGGCCCTTGGTAATAATTTTCCGGCGGACGCGCCCAATAATAATAATGGCAGCCCCATGCCTAATCCCATCGCGAGCAACGCGACGGCGCCTAGCACGACATCGCCGCTTTTACCGATATAGGCTAGCACACCGACTAATGGCGCGCTCACGCATGGCGATACGATCAAAGTAGAAAACGCGCCCATGAAAAACACGCTGACATAATTGCCACCTTGCTGTTTGTGGCTGCGCGACGCGAGACGCTGCTGGAAGGCGTTCGGTAAACGGATTTCATATAAACCAAATAACGATAATGACAGCACTAAAAACAACGCGGCGAAGAGAGCGATGACGAGGGGTTTTTCGAAATAAAATTGGATGTTACTACCGACCAGCGCGACGATCACGCCGGCGCTCGCATAAGCGATCGCCATGCCCAGCACATAACTGAGCGATAAGAAAAAGCCTTTTTTAGAATTCATGTGACGGCCGCTGCCGACGATAATACTCGATAGAATAGGCACCATCGGCAACACGCAGGGGGTAAAAGCCAGTAACACGCCCAATAATAAAAAGCTAAATACGATTATTACATAATGGCGGCCGTTGAATAATTGCGCCGCGTAGCCTTGATCGGCAAGCGAAAGTTTAGAGGTTTGTGGCGGTGGCGCGTTCACGATTAATTCTTGCGAAGGGTTAACCAAGCCTAAATCCACCATTAAAGTTCTTTTTATCGGTGTGTAACAAAACCCGGCCGTGGAACAGCCTTGATAATTTATTTTTACCGCTAAACGCCCTTGCTTAGACGCTAACGGCAGGGTTATTTCTAGATTATTTTCATACGCTTGAAAGTCGCCGTGCAAAGCGTCGTGGTGCGGCAAACCGGCTGGTAACGTCAGCGCGCCTAAGCTGACTTGATTGTCCGCCAGCGGCACGACGCTGACTTTATCGCGGTAAAGGTAATAACCCGGGGCGATTTTCCAAGTCAACACCAAGGCGTGGGCCGCTGACACATGCCCAGATAAATCAAACGCTTTGGCGGCAGGCAATGGCTTTACCCCCTCATTAGCATGGGCAACCGCTAAAAAACTAATGAATAGCGCGGATAAAACTGCTTTTAACATGGCTTTCAACATGGTCCGATTCCCAACCCTAAGTTTTTCTTATGCCTTCTATTATAGTGAATTTTGCACAAATTACCGCTTAATACTGCTTGTGCTATCCAGAGCTTACCAGTAGAATTTGGCACTCAAAGCTTGAGAGTGCTAAAATCGTCCCCATATAAGAAACTGTACCAGGATGGCACTACTGGCCATTAACACAATAAGTTTATTAAAAAGCTTTATAGGAGAAATCTGCATGAGTAAGACATCTAAGAAAATCCGTCCTTTATCCGACCGCGTGGTAGTGGAAGCGGCAGAACTTGAAACTGTGACCGCGGGTGGAATCGTGATTCCTGACTCCGCGACCGACAGAGAAAAACCGATGCAAGGTAAAGTCATTGCTATCGGTAACGGCAAATATGTTGAAGGTAAACTGCAGCCGCTGCAAGTAAAAGTCGGCGACAATGTTTTATTTGGCAAATATGCCGGTACTAATGTGAAACTCGACGCGACTGAATTTTTAGTCATGCGCGAAGAAGACATTATGGGCGTTTTGGAATAACTCTTATTAAATGATCGTGAGGAAATATTATTATGTCAAAAGAATTACGCTTTGCAGAAGATGCCCGTCAATTAATGTTGGCCGGCGTGAATGGTTTAGCTGACGCGGTACAAATTACTATGGGCCCACGCGGTCGTAACGTAGTGATCGACAAGTCTTACGGCGCTCCTACTGTGACGAAAGACGGCGTGTCAGTCGCCAAAGAAATCGCTTTTAAAGACAAGTTTAAAAACATGGGCGCGCAAATGGTGAAAGAAGTCGCATCTCAAACTTCAGACGAAGCTGGCGACGGCACCACCACCGCTACTGTGTTAGCGCGTCAAATCTTAGTAGAAGGCTTGAAGGCAGTTGTTGCCGGCATGAATCCTATGGATTTGAAACGCGGTATTGATAAAGCAGTTAACGCTGCGGTGGAAGAATTGAAGAATTTATCCAAGCCTTGCAAAGACGACAAATCGATCGCGCAAGTCGGTACCATTTCCGCTAACTCTGACGAAACCATTGGTAAAATCATTGCAGATGCGATGGCTAAAGTGGGTAAAGAAGGCGTTATCACCGTGGAAGAAGGTTCCGGTTTTGAAAATGAATTAGCGGTAGTTGAGGGTATGCAGTTCGATCGCGGTTACTTATCGCCGTATTTCATCACCAATCAACAAAATATGACTGCTGAATTAGACAATCCTTTCATCCTCATCGTCGACAAGAAAATTTCTTCGATTCGTGATTTGTTACCGGCGCTTGAAGCGGTGGCGAAATCCGGACGCGGCTTGTTGATTATCGCTGAAGACGTCGAAGGCGAAGCGTTAGCGACCCTAGTAGTTAACCACATGCGCGGCATCGTGAAAGTTTGCGCGGTGAAAGCGCCTGGTTTTGGTGACCGCCGTAAAGAAATGTTGCAAGACATCGCGACGCTGACAAAAGCCCAAGTGATCGCTGAAGAAATCGGCCGTACGTTAGAATCCACCACGTTGAAAGACATGGGTTCCGCGAAGCGTGTATTGGTCACTAAGGACAACACTACGATCATCGATGGCGCTGGCGAAAAAACCGAAATCAAATCACGCATCGATCAATTATATGCGCGCATTGCCGACACTACTTCTGATTACGATAAAGAAAAATTGCAAGAACGCGTGGCTAAATTAGCCGGTGGTGTTGCGGTTATCAAAGTAGGCGCTGGTTCTGAAATCGAAATGAAAGAAAAGAAAGCCCGCGTTGAAGACGCATTGCACGCGACCCGCGCTGCCGTGGAAGAAGGCGTGGTTCCTGGTGGTGGCGTCGCGTTAATTCGCGCGTTGCAAGCGGTTAAAACACTGAAAGGTGACAATGACGATCAAGACAAAGGTATTGCCTTGATGCGCAGAGCGTTAGAAGCGCCGTTGCGTCAAATCGTTGCGAACGCTGGTTATGAACCCTCTGTTGTATTGAACAAAGTTACCGAAGGTAAAGGTAGCTATGGTTTTAACGCGGCGACCGGTGAATACGGCGACATGTTGGAAATGGGTATTTTAGATCCTACCAAGGTGACACGTACCGCGTTACAACGCGCTGCTAGCGTTGCCGGCATGATGATTACTACTGAATGCATGATTACCGATGCGCCTAAAGAAGAAACTGATTTAGGTGGCATGGGTGGCGGTGGTGGTATGGGCGGCATGGGTGGCATGGGCGGTATGGGCGGCATGATGTAATTTGCCGTTGTTGCCGTAGAAAAACCCCGCGCTTGCGGGGTTTTTTTTTGCGAACTAACCTAGCCTGGCTCTTTTCATTTCCTGTTCAAAAGACTTATGTATTGTTCTTTCTAATTTGTTGTTTGAATTTTTTAGTTGTTCCGGCACTTTTTTCTGATCTTGCTGCGCGAAGAACGTTTTAAAAATAGCCGCCAGCAACTTTTCATTTTTTAAAAATTTGGGTTCATAAAACATGAGGATGCCGCAAATTTCATCAATCACCGGCGACGCGCGCACACACAAGTTCAAATTACAGCTTATCCATTTGTTAGCACTTTTAACTTTTTGGGCGGCGTTAAACAATTTATAAAAATCATGCGAACGCGCAAACGCACCGATCGCCGCCAGCAGTTCCACCGTATAAGTGTGTTTCAAAGATTTCTCTTTCGTTGCATGTTTTAGTTCTGATAAATGCGGAACGGTTTTAGTTAATTCAGCATTTAGCGCAGCGATCGTTTGGCATTGCTCGAACAATTCCTCCGCTTCTTGCATCATTGCATCGATGATTTTAATCATTTTAGGGTTAGGTTCATAACCCAACGGCGCAGTGAAGCCGGCCACATCACGGATGCGGTTGGCGACGACGATTTGAAAAACTTGCAGGATACCGCGCTTCGTTTGATTCAAAGGCGTAAAAATTCCATCCGCGGCGGCGCAATGAAAAATACACAGCAACGCGATACGTTCACGGTCAGACATATTATCTGGCCGTAAATAAAGTTGCGACTCGGATTCGAATAGAGTTTCATCTAAATAACGAAACGTCGCGGTTTCAAGTTTATTGCCGTTGGCATCGAATTGGTTCGCTAACGTCGCCAACGTCGGGCGGCCATTGATGTCCCTTAAATCAAAAATAAATCTACGGTTGCTAATCGCTCGATTGACTGACTCGGCACCGCCTTGCAACTGGGCTTTGACCCGCTGCAAGTAATATTCAATTAGGAGCAATTCTCCAGCCATGTGGCGGATACCGAGTAAGTTTATTTAGGGCGTTCATACCTAGAAGCGGTTGGCGTTTGATTGTCGACCGCTCGGCTAAATACTTTTTCGTAAGCGGCGGCACTTTGCGTTTTCCCAACCCGTTTGAAAAAGCGGCCGGAATGTTGGCTCAAAATTCTGTGATATTCATCATACGAGTAAGCTTCTAAAATTATTTTACCATCGTCACGGTAAGCAGCTTTTAGCTTTGTAATAATTTCTTCTTTCACCGCGTGCCGCATCGCGACCCAAGTATCCGTATTGCCACTACTGTAAAAAGCCGGATGCCGCTCGGTGCGCACCGTTTTAAAAGGATGGTCGACGATCAAACCGTCTTGAACTTTTTGCATATATTGAAATAGAGCGTCCAATTCCGTTTGCGACAACGTGGGCAGTTTACTGATGAAAAAATCTCGTTGTGCCGGCTTCGCGCCTTTGCTTTTCATTTCTTCCAGGAAACCAAAAATATCTTGCGAATGCGCCTTCATGCGCTGGTTCGTCACGGGACGCGTGTCGACATGGATCGAATCTCTGACGTAGTTTTGCAGTGTACTCAAGTTCGTTTGGTAATCTTGCAAAATTGCTTTAGCCGGAATAACTAAGTCTTTGCGCTTGTTGATAAAAGTTTCGAAATTCGTTTTCAGTGATTCTAACGCGCGTGCGCCTTTAGTCTTGACGTAATCACCGAAATCAATAATATTTTCGGCTTTAACGGCTAATTTTCTTTGTCGCTCTTTCAGCCAGCCAACGACTTCGGCTTTATCAGCCGCGTGAAAAATAGTCATCTCAGCGAGCGCGTCGATTAACTTATGCGGTAAAATAATTTTTTCTAAAATAGAACGCAATTTAGCTTCTTGATACTCAGGATTGGTTTGCAAGGCTTTGATTTTTTCGTACATCTCGGTATCGACGATAAAATTATTCGCCCACCAGTTGGACGGCACATAATGAGTCAGCACGATTTCCGGGCGCGGCATTTTCGTCGCTAGGAGCGGCAATTTATTTAAGTCGTCTTCGTGGATTTCGAAGCCATCCACTTCGTACAGGCCTGCGAGCGTGTAATCCGTGTCATTGATGCGTTGTTTCTTCGGCTGCTTTTCTCTGCCTACTAATTTTAGCGTAATGGGCGCAATCGACTTATCGAAGTCGATGCGGACCGGCAAACCATTGTCGCGGCGCAAACCGGCGTTTTTTAAACTGCAATCGTCATCGGCGAGAAATAAACACGCCACGTCCATTTCGGCGGCATGTTTGAAACCGCTGTCCGCCCACTTTTTAAAAGTGGCTGCGTCGAAAAAACGTTTGAATTTTATTTCTTCCGAAAGAATTGGCACGGTGCCATTCAATTTTTTTTCTTCTTGAAAGGTGGTCGGCTGACCTAAGCCTAAAAATAATTGCATCAGCGTGCCGCAGAAGACTTCAATCCCCGCGACGCGCGCCTCGACTTCGTGTTTTCTAATATAATTCATTCGGCTGTTATTCGCGTTCGGATCACTTTGATAGATAACCGGTTGGGCGATATGGGATGAATCCTTGAACGGCTCGCCGCTGGGGGAAATTTTCGCGGAAGAAATCACGGTTGCTTGCGTGTATTGTTCATTTGCAATCATTTTCAACTGCACAAGATCAGACAGCTTTTTCCCACCCGTATTCTCTACTACTAAATTATCGCGGGGATGCGTATCGTAATAAGTTTTTAACAAGGATAAGGCTTTATGCGTCACGCGCATGTCACGAATTTCGGATTGTTGCTCATCCATCGCGATCATCGCTAAACAAATTTGAAAACGCTTTGAGCTGCTAGGAATGCCCGCGGTCACGTCGCCGGCGCGATAGGTTTCCGCCAACGCGAGTAACGCATCGTAATTTAAAATCCGTACGGTTTGATTCGCATCGCTTATATCAAGCGCTTCGGCCACCGAAATAGGCGTCGGCACTTTTTTTATGACAGTAAAAAAAGCTTGCACATTCGTCGTATCGAACGCTTTATAGAGTTCTTGTGGCGTAGTCCACGCGCGCGTCAACAAACTTGTGATGATAGTAGGCATAGGAATGGTTTCGAGTGAGTTAGGAAAAAGATTAGAAAAGTATATGCATTTGATTTCGCAACATCAACCACCGATGAAGTTTTTAACGCAACCATTCTATACAAGTTAGTTAAATGAGTTTGAGACGTAAGCAAAAACGCGAATTTGTTTTCCGTGATAAATTATTTTTGGCGATGAGTGCGATGCGCGGCATGCGAAATATTTTTTTTATTGATGTGTTCTATCTTGCCAGATCTTACAGGTGTTTTTCTACCGCTAATTTTTGTTTTATTTTCTTTTTCCAGTAATGGTTCATATAACGCAGCGTCGCTATAACGAAAACCATCGCCGGCGCACGCTTTTGCTAAACCAAAGAATATTATATTCAATAATACCAATGGCCCCGCCAAAATAAAACTGAAGAATAAACGCAAGACTTTACTGCCAAACGTTAATTTTTTCACTAACCAACAAATCACACGCGCGGGATAATCTAAAAATAATTTTCGCAACCCGTCGATGGCATAGCCGGTGGCGATTAACGGATGTTTAAAAATATTGATTTTGCCGATCGTGTTTTTAAAATGCGGCATCGTGATGGTAGAATCTTTTTTATGGCGGGCATACGCGGTGTCGGGCGCGATAAACAATTCTTCATAGACTTCGTCTGGGTGCTTAACTTCCCAGGCGACTTTTTTCTCGAGATATTTTTTAATTTCTGTTTGCGTGATTACATCCGAAAATAAAGGACTGATCTTGACGATATTTTCATGCAAGCGCGCGTGCGCGCTAGATAAAGCTTCACGCAGCAAATAATCATGCACGTCTTCTGCTAATTGATTCTTTAAGTTTTTTGTTCCCGCGGCTTTTTTTAGTAAAGTATATTTCGCGTATTCGTCATAGCGTAACTTATAAATAAAATAATGCTGCGGACTGCTTTGAATGGCCAGCTGCATGGCTTCGGCGATACGGTGGGCTTTAGCGCCTTCGACGATGTAAATTTGACGCTGTAAAATCGTATCGCTATGCGTGGTCGGCGGACAAAAATGTTTGACGCTGCTGGCGCGCGTGGGGTGCCAATAATCATTTTTTTTATCTTCGGGCAGACCCGCGCCGATGAAGTAATTGCCAACTCCTGTAAAAAACTGTTTCCAGTTTTGCATGACAGCTCCTTGGAACGAGGTGTTTAATGACTCCCTACCTGTAAATTATTGCCGGGCACGGTGCTTTCTCGCGCTTGTGGTAAATCGAAATAAAATGTCGTGCCGTGTTTTGGCGTCGTCAAGAAACTCATGGCGCCGCCGAATTCTTCTATAATCGCTTTACTCAACTTCAAACCTAACAAGACGCCTTCGCCCTCGCGCGCGGGCGCGGCTTCGCTAGGCACGTATTCTTGAAAAATCTGCGTTTGAAATTTTTCGGGAATGCCTGGGCCTTGATCGGTGACGGCGACGCGCACGAAATTGTCGCGGCGCGTTACCGCGATCGTGACTTCACCGCCTTCTGGAGAAAATTTCACGGCGTTGGAAATGAGATTGGCGAGCACTTGCAATAATAATTCGGAATCGACATTCACTTTGACGTTATCGGCCGCTTGCGTCAGGCGTAAATGCACGCCGTTTCTTTCCGCGTAGGCTTGGCGCTCGATGATCGCCGCTTTGACGATTTGCATAATGTCTTCGATTTTAAATTTGAATTTGGTTTTACCCGATTCGATTTTGGCGATATCTAAGATTTCACTCATTAAAAACGATAAGCGTTCGCAATTTTGTTTCGCGCGGCGTAACAACTTCGATACGGACGGTGATAATTGGTCTTCGGAATTATTGACGATAATGTCTAATGATTCTTGAATCGATTTGACCGGCGCGTTTAATTCGTTACGTACTAATGAGACAAATTCGTTTTTTAGTTTTTCTACTTTGCGGTTTTCGGTTACGTCGCGCAGCGAGCCGACCATGCGCACGGGTACGCCTTCATCGTTTTGAATCGCTTGGCCAATGACTTCGAAGAAGCGGTAGCCAGTATTTTTTGTTTTAAGCCGGTATTCGATTTTGAACGGAACATTTTTTTTAAGATGCAGTTCCGTCAGCTTCAGAATTTTTTCTAAATCATCGGGGTGAGTGATTTGATGATAAAATTCGACGGTATTCGGCATTTCATGTTCGGCGTAACCTAACAGTGCTTTGGTATATGGCGAGGAATAAATATTTTTAGAACCCACGTTCCAATCCCAGACGCCAGACTGGTTACCTTTAAACGCTAACGAATAGCGTTCTTCACTTTCGTATAAACGTTTATTGGTTTGACGCAATTCTTTTTCCGCGGATAACATGCGGCGGATGAAGGGTCGCACGGTCCAGCGCAGCATGACGATGCCGATGATAATCGTCGCGATCGTGATCGGCACGATCAATTGGATGTCTCTAGACACACTCGCTAAGCCGACTGTCAGAGACACGCATAGCAGTACCGCGCTGCTGATCATGACAATTTTTAAGTCTTGCGCGTTTTCATATAAATTTTTTCCCTCGGGATTGTTACGCCAAATTAACCATAATGCTAAGGAAATCGAAATTAAGCAAACAGCAGCACTTGCCGGCATACGCGTATAGTCATACCAACCTGTCATGTAATCGACATTGAGCAAATCGCCGATGAGTCCCAGCACACCGATTAAAAAACTTAAGAAGATAAATACTTCCGAGCACATCGCAAAGAATCTTTTATTCGCATAACGTAAAAATATCAACGTCAACCCTATCATGAAAAAACTCGTCGACATGCTCGTGGACATTCTGCCTAGATTGGGTGAGTTGTAAATGCTAGGTGCCCAACATTTCACGCACAATTGATCGATATGTAAATTTAAATTAAATAAATCTTCGGATAACGTGCCGGCGGCGATTAAACAGATTAATACCCCAAAAGCGATTTGGGTTTCTCGAGCGAATTTTACCGTGTTGGTGGCAAACAGCAGCGCGATACCTGCCATGACGAAACAAACGGCGCAATTGAAAACCATAGGGACTTGGGTATGCAGAGTGATAAAACTAATAGCATGTGCCCACCAACCAGTAATAACCAGCAGGCCAAGGACTATCGGCAGTAAGCTCAAAATCCATATTCTTTTCATCATTCTATACCTGAGGTAAGAATCAAAAAAGATACAATCTATGTATTAATTATACTACAGGGGGCGAGATGGGGTATTAGGGTAATCCGAAAAGCGCGGTAATTACTTGAATTAAAACAATAATAGGTGGAAATATAATCTTCGACAAGATGCCGGTTGCCATTAATACGACTAATATAATGAATAGATATCGCTCATAAAGCTGTAATTTCCAGCCCAGTCTTGGCGGCAATAGATTCATCAATACACGGCCGCCGTCCAACGGCGGGATAGGCAGCAGGTTTAAGACGGCAAAAACCGCATTGATTTGAATGCCCATAACGCCCGACCAAAACATGGGTTGGCCGAGCCAAGGTGTGGTGGGAAGTAGTAGTAAGCCTAATTTTGCAATCAAGGCCCAGATTAAACCCATGAGGATATTTGAGAGCGGGCCGGCAACCGCGACGACTATCATATTCCAACGCGGGTTACGCATGTTGCGCGCATCCACCGGCACGGGTTTTGCCCAGCCAAAAATAAAATGGGTCGTGACCCACATCACAATTGGCACGATGATCGTGCCGACTAAATCGATATGCTTGACGGGGTTCAGTGTTAAACGGCCGGAGAGCCGCGCGGTTTGATCGCCGAATAGAGACGCTACCCAACCATGCGCGACTTCATGCAAAGTAATCGCGAAAAGTAGCGGTAAGATCGACACGGCGACTTGTTGGGCTATGCTCATTTCGGGCATGGGGCGTTCTCATTTCACGAAAAGTTATGTTTATAATACTTGAGATAGTATTATGTCACCAGATTTACCAATAGTTCACGGGGAAATAATGAGTATCGTTATTTATAAGGTTTTGGCGGCGCTGATAATTTTTATTATTAGTTTAGCCGCGATTATCTATCCGATTCGAGTCCGCGCGCATCCGACGCATAATCATTTATTAGAATTGGGCGACGCGTTGGCGAGCGGGATTTTTTTAGGCGCGGCACTTTTTCATATGTTGCCGAACGCGATCAGCGGCTTTCAAATGGCGCTGGGAAATATTAATTATCCGTTGGCGGAATTATTTTGCGCGGCGGGTTTTTTGTTGTTAATTTTTTTCGAAAGACTCTCGGGCAATTCACAAGATTATAAAGATACGGTGCCGTATGTGGTGGCGATCATTATCATCATCCATTCGTTAATCGAAGGCACGGTGCTTGGTATCAACACATCGCTGGCGACGGCGGTAATTATTTTCGTGGCGATCATCGCGCATAAGAGTTCGGAAAGCTTCGCGCTCGCCGTTATTTTAAATCAAGCGCGAATCCCGTTCCGGCATATGTTGGTGTTGATTACGATATTTTCTTTGATGACGCCATTGGGTATCGCGGTCGGTACGTCGATGAGTATTTATCTACAGAGTGAAACGGGGCATTTAATCACGGCGGCGTTTAACGCTTTCGCGGCGGGAACGTTTCTTTATATGTCTACGCTGCATCATATTAATCATCATAAAAACTCGCATGCGGGGGAAGGCTTGTGGGAGTTTTTCGCGTTGGTGACGGGGTTGTCTATAATGGCGGGGATTGCGGTGTGGGCTTAAAAAATAGGAGCCACTTGGGCCCCTATCATAAACAAATATATTGCGGTGCGATCTTAGTAAGTATCGTTACCAGCGCTGCCGGTAAGATGAATTACGCCGCTATTGATAAGTAATTTGATAAAGGATCTCGCTAATTTCATAAAAACTCCCTCCATTGATTAATTTATCCAGTCGATTCTTGGTCATGACAGCGGATCGCTATCACATCTTCAAACTATATACCCCACTGTATAAATAATCAAATGCATGCCTTTAAATTGCATCTTGCGGGAGCGTTATCGGCTCAATAGTTCTATGCTTAATCGGTTCTTGTAATAATGGCGCGAATAATAAAACCAACCATTGCAACATTTCGCTGATGGCAAAACAAACTAATATAACTATAATTGGCAGCATAGAAAGCAGCGCGCTAAACACCACGTTTTCTACTAGAAATTTACTTAAAGCTTTAAGTTTTAGTTTTTTCGCTTCAGTTTGAAAGTGGAGAAAGGAATTATTTTGTGTGTTCTCAAAGTTCCAGGCTAAATCGTCGAGTTTCGCGACGGTATAAATTGGAAAGATAAGCCGGAAAATCGGCTCAAGCAGTAGATATTTCGCGAGTATTCCGCTAAAAACAGGCAAGCGCTCGTTTTGCTTGCGTATCATCACTGCCAGGGTAAGTAACGGCGTTAAGCCCATGCTAATAAGAGCAAGCCATGCCACTAAAGAAGCGCTATTTTGAATGAATAAATAAATTAATGACGCATAAACAAATACGCTGACTAGCGTGACGAAGAGGGCCAAGCCATCGTAAAAGCGCGGAAATTTTCTCACGTTAAATAGTAGCAGCAACGCCGTGCAAGCGAATAAAAATCCACAAAAAATAAAATTTTCCACGCGTGTCGTTAAATTAAAATAGTTATGCCAGGCGGCACTCACGATGCAGAGTGACAAATAAAAATAGGCAGCGGGTGAATAGCAAATCTTTTTTATCAAAGCCGTGCTGCGCAACTTTATCTGTGTTAAGACAGACGCTGCGCGTATTTTTTGCCGTTTCATGGTTTTTTGCTGTAGCAAATTACCGTTGCACCAACGTTTTCTTTGAATTAAGAAATTTCCTAGCTTGCCGGGTAACGTGGTGGACGCGCGCGCCTTTGGGACATAAATGACTTTTGGATTTTTATCCCGGATTAACATGGAGAGAAAAGTATCTTCATTCATATCGGCGGTCATGGCTTCTTGAAATGTCGTCGCTTTTTTAGCGTACGCTTCGATGACATTTTTATCCATTAAATAAGCGGCTTTCAGCATGCCGCAAGCTTGCAAACCAAAGAGGAGTTTATCACTCGCGATACATTCTCCATTCACTAAATAAGAAAGAGTAAACTGATTCATGATTTGATATTCAGCGTTTTGAGCAAGACTAAAAAAATCCGTGTAACCTTGAAAACGAATTTGCAAAGCCGGTGTCGCGCAATACACATCTTGATGATTGTCATGCCATAATGTGTGGTATAAATAATGTAACGCATCCGCTTCGAAGTAAGTATCGCTATCAATAATAAATAAAGATAACTCATGTTTTTTCAATAAATCTTCTATACTGTTCGCGTCTAGATACCTCTGTTTTAACTCCGCCAAATTCAGCACCACACTATTCATCATCAGCTGCAATAATAAAGCGATAGAGTCGCGTTTGCCGCCATGCTGATGTTTTACCAACAAATGAAAATTCATCGTCGCCTGCGTGTCTGTAGGCAGAGTAGAGTAGACGACATTATAAGTAGAGCAAGTTTGGTATTCGAGCGTATCGCTAAGCCCCAATAATTTATGCAGGCTAGCAAGGCTGGCTGTTTGGAATCCATCGACAATGAAAACGAGATGGATAGCTAAACCCGCGTTCATGCTTTTAAAAGCAGAGATAGTTTGTAGCAGTTCAGCTTCTTTTTCTTGATAGACAGGAATGAGGACGATGATATTGTAATTAAGGATATCTAGCATAGGTTATCTCAGCTCCATCGACGTTCAAAAATCCATTTTTTATTGACGCCTAATCTAACGTGGGATAGCTTGTTAAAGCATAATTGATTTTTGTTGTCAGGCATACTTTTCTTGGCGCCAAGAAATCTATGACAAGGAAAACTATGACAATTCCAAGTAAAAAAACCCAGGCTTTGAGTACGCTCGCGGCTATTTTGCTGAGTGGTACTACGTGGGCTACGCCCTCTACCGCAACGTTGCCAGCTGCTCCGCAAAGCCAAACCATTTTGAGTTTACCCACGACCGGCGCGCCGATTCAACGCCCTACTACTAAAGCGTGTACCGTCAATATCACGAAAAATTTCCCGTTTGATACGTTTGGAAAAATAAGTGAGCAAAGCTATCGAGCGCCGAAAGATTGTCCCGGTCCCTGGGCTAAAGTCGTGTTGGAAATGAATGGCACGATTGACGGGGCGCAATATGATCGCTTTGGATTTATTCATTTAGGGCAAGTGGAATTATTACGTTTTACCACGCCGGAACCACCGCATCATGCCATTAATTGGCATGTGGAAAAAGACGTGACGCAATATAGCAGTTTATTCGCTAACGAAAATTCCCAAACTTTCACGGTGCAATTGGATAACGCTATCAGTGCGAAACTCAACGGCGTTTACCGCATTACGGCCAATTTGACTTTTTACCAAGCCAGTAAAAAATTTTCCGCCGCACCACAACCCAATATCATTAAAGCACTGTCGACTGGCGATCAGCACCAACCGTATTTTAGTTTAGTGTCGCCAACGGTTGTGGCGGCGGTCAGTAATTTAGATTTACCGACTAACATTACGCATGCTTATTTAGAAATTTACGCGACACCGCATGACGCCGAAGAATTTTGGTATTTACCTGGCGGTAACGCCGCGTCCTACCGCGAAATCCAAGTCTATATCGATGGCAGGCTTGCCGGGATCGCGTGGCCTTTTCCTTATATTTATACCGGTGGTTTCAATCCGCATTATTGGACCCCCATCACGGCCATCGACGCGCTGAATATTCCGCCTTATATTGTCGATATCACGCCGTTCGCCGCGTTGTTAAATCAGTCTAGCGGCGGCCATAATACGCATAGTCTTAGCATTAAACTCAACGTGACGCCCAGTAACTGGCTGATTGACGCTAATTTATTTTTAGAAACTGATACAGTGGCGCAGACGATACAGGGACGCTTGACAGATTATCACGTCGCGGATGCGGCCAGCGTTGCAAATTTGCCGAATGCTTCTTATCTGAAAGATTATAAAAACAAAAAAATAACGCGTTCGTTAATATTTAGTGGCTTAGTAAAAACATCCACAGGCACAGTAAAAACCACTATCGAACAGACATTTTCATTAAGCAATGAATTTTCCAAGCCAGCAGGGAAAGAAGATGTAGTAAAACACTTAATGACTCAACATGTCACCACCAAGACGATGACCAAGCACGGTCAAGAAAATACAATCACCGCCCAGCAAACAGATTATACGTTTCTCTTATCGCCCAGTATCGACAATATGAATTCACCACTGCCGGCGCCATTTGTCATAGCTCAAACTTTACAAAACACCACGCGCACAATGCGTAACGGCGTGTTAAGTTCTGCGAGTAATCTATCACAAAAGGTAAGCAGTGCGAATAATTCGCTGCTACTTCATGGTGACCCGCAAAATAATTACGTTGTAAACGCAAATTCAATCTATCAAGATTCGACGCATAACTGTTTTACTCAACATTTAGCAGCCGCGCAAAACAAGCTGACGGTCGCCGTCACGCAAGAAAAACCTTGTCATTAATTTTAAGCCGAGAACGAACAATACTTTTCCGAGTAGCGCTGGATAAAATTCGCGGTTTTTTCCTGCAACTTTTTAGTTAATTTTATGTGCCGCGCCGCGCATAATTGCCCGAGGAAACCATAATTTTCATTGCCCAAAACGCCGGGGTTTAGTTGGTAAATTTCATCGCTTAACGCTTCATTTAGCGAAATAAATTTAACCCCGGCCTGCCGCAAGGCGGATAAAATATCCGCTAGCAAATAAGCGTTAAATAACGTTTCATGCAACAGTAAAATATGCTTTATATTTCTATCAAATAAAAGTTTGGCATAGCCGCAAGCTAGATCCAGTGATTCCAAAGCATGTTTTATGAGATTATTTTTCAATAACTTTAAGCCGGCTTGGTCATTATACAAAATACAATGAGTAAAAGTGTTGTTCCACCGATATTCTTCAATGTAAATCGTGGCGGGCACGATTTGATATTGTTGTGAAAATAAATACTCACGCACGGCAAGCCTTTTTTGCTGGGAATCGCCTTCATCCAGAAAAGGATAGCGAAAATATTTTTTATCTTGATGAGGAAATTCTGTTAATAAAACCATATTTCTTTCTATATCGTTTATATAATCTAACGCCATCACTTCAGAAAGATTAAGATGCGAGTAAGTATGATTTGCTAAAAAATGCCCTGCGTGTATCCATTCATTGAGAATATTTCTATAAGCCGGATCTAGCTGCGACGTGAGCCCGTTGGTAAAGCCATAAACTCCTTGAATTTGATAGTTATCTAATGTAGTTATGATATGACTGATAGCCGCTAGATTCACGCCCGGTAAATCATCGAAGGTCAGCGCGACTTCGATAGGCATTATTCATTATCCCCGTCATTGGTTCTAGCTAAAATTTCTTTTTCGACTTTATCTTTCAGAATGGGATATTCTTTTAAAAGATTTAGGAAATCCGCTTGCGAGAGCGTCAAACAAATGCAAGGCGTCAGTGCTTGCACTGACGCGGTGCGCGGAATATTTTTAAATAAGGCGATCTCCCCGAAATAATCTCCATCCGCTAAAGCCGTAACGCGACTGGCGCTCAACTCCGGCGCTTGATCTTTTAACGCGGCTAGAGTCGATAGGGTGCTGGTGGCTAAATCCGCCTTTTGATTTTTTAACACGGCTACTTTGCCGTGCGCTAAAATATAGAATTGATCGCCTTTATCGCCTTCGGAGATGATAATTTGATTTTCCGCGTAGGTAACCGTTTTAAACAGCGGCGTTATTTTATTTAAAAGCTCTTCTGAAAAGTCTTTAAATAATAGTATGGCTTGTAATCTTGAAGCGGACACGGCGACATTATTTTTATCATCATTGAAAATAAATCCATGCTGCTTGTCCCAGAGTTCTTTATAAAATCCATTTTGACTTAGCAACGCTTTATGCGTGCCTTGTTCGATAATTTGTTTGTTTCTCATCACGAAAATACAATCTGCGTCGGTAACTAAATCTAAGCGGTGGGTTACCGCGACGCTGGTACATTCTTTGCAAATTCGTTCTAGCGTCGCGTTGATAGAATATTCCGTCGCGGGATCGAGCGCGGAAGTGGGTTCATCCAACAAGAGTATCGACGGCTTGCGGATTATTGCTCTAGCGATAGCGATACGTTGCCGTTGGCCGATGGAAAAACCCACGCCTCGTTCACCTAAAATCGTATCGTAACCTTCCGCTTTGGCGGCGATGACATCGTGAATTTCAGCCGACTTCGCCGCCGCTTCTATTTCTGCTTGGGTGGCGTCTAATTTTCCTAATTTTATATTTTCCCGCACCGACATGCTGAATAATAATGGCTCTTGAGAAATAAAACCAATCGTTTGATTTAAGGAATCTATCGGTATATCCAACAAATTTTTTCCGTCTAGTGTGATGGTGCCACTACTGGGATCATAAAATCGCAATAGTAAATTTAACACCGTACTTTTTCCCGAGCCGCTTGGGCCTACGAAAGCGACGAACTTATTATGCGGAATGGTAAAATTGATATCTTGAACGATTATATCGGCGGCGTTATAGCTGAAGGTGACGTTTTCAAATTTTATTCCTTCCGAGAAAACAGCGGGCGCTACGGCTGGCGGTGGTAGTTGGGATTGTGGCGTTATATCTAAAAATTCACGCAAGCGCCGCATGCTGACGACGCTTTGGTTGATCGTTGAAAGACTGTAATTTAATCCGGTTAAATTATAAATTAGCGTATTAAACAACGCATAAAACGCCACTAACGCGGCGACGGTAATTATTTTTGTGTAAACCATATAGACGGTGATTGTCAGTACGACGATTTGTAAAAATACCGGAATATTCTGCGCCGAACGCTGCATGAGATTATTTAGAAAGTTAACTTTAAAAATCGCTTTGCCCAGCGACATGTTGTAAGCGACAAAAAATCGTTTGAAATGATCAAATAATCCAAACGCTCTAATCACGACTTGCATCGCGATATTTTCTTGCGTGATCGCTAAGGTGTCGCCTTCTTCTTTCATTCTTTGATAAATTTCTTTTTCTAAGGGATGAGAAAGAATATATGGCGCTATAAAAAGTAGCGGCGTGAATAGCAAAGTGATAGCGGTGAGCTTCCAATCGATGAAAGATAAGAATGTCACATTTATGATAAGACTCAATATCGGAGAGATGATGCCAGAGGGCAGTAGTGAAATCGCGCCACCGATCGTATTAACATCAGTCGAAAAATAAATTAATATTTGCCCCAATTTAGTGCGTGAATAATATGACATGGGCAATTTTGAAAGATACTGAAAAAGTTGCATGCGGATGTCTTTCACCACACCCGTCAAAAGACGCAAGTATAAATAGTCACGACCCACGCCGATAATAATGACAGCGATACAACCAAGCACGAGAAAACTCAGCAGCGGCACTAAGAATGATTTGTCGTTTTGGTTCAACGCGTCAATAATTAATTTAAAACTAAAACCTAAAAAAGAATAAAATAATGTTTCGAGAAAAATGATAAAGAACACGACTGCGAAAATCTTACGGTAGGGCCGAAAATAGTGATTCAGAAACTCCACGAAGAGCTTGGTTTTTGACATTTCTTTTTTAGTCTCCTGAAAACTTGCGCCACTATGCCCTAAAGTTGCGTACGCTTGCGGATTAAGCTAAAAAATTAGTCGCTATACTCGCATTTATCACGAGTGCGGAATCATATATTTAAAGATAATCTTAAAAGATGTGAAAAGCCAGAATCCAGATTAACTCTTGGCAGCATTAGCCTTAAAAGTCGCCTTTTTTAAGTTCTAAATGAACTACAATTAAGCCGAGAAATCCCACTTAGAACAATAGTTTAGACAGTTTTTAACCAATCTGGCCTAAAATGTTATAATTACATATAGAACCGTCTAAGTTCCATGCCTGAGGACATTACAATGCCGGAGATTAAAGTTCTAGATGGCCTAGAAGTCGTTGCTTTCGATGATGACAGCCAAGATTGGGGAATTTTATCCAACTCCGCGCTGACTCCAATTACTGTCGACACTAATGATTTCGGCACGCAAGTTTTTCCTTCGGTAGAACACTATCTTCAATTCATGTACGGCCCGACTAATAAAAAATTACTAGAAGCCATTCAAAAAGCACCCACTGCCGAATTAGCGGTGATAGAAAGAAAACGCAGTGTGACCGAAAGCGGGAAAAATGCAGAGCACTTAGAGTTCGGATGGAAATTTAACCTCATAAGATGCTTGCAATATGCAATTTACATAAAGGCTTCTCAACATCCAAAATTCCATGCGGCTTTAGAAGCTTCTAAAAATGCATGTGTGGTTTATGACACTGGCAAACGCGCGCCTGATCTACAAAATGGTATTCTTGGAATTATGACTGGCGGTGAGGTCGATTTTCTTGCTGGGGGCAATCTCTTAGGTGTCGTTTTAATGCAAGAGCGGGCGCGAATTTATCAAAGACAAAGAGTAAGTAATGGACCTGCTTTGACAAACAGCGCGATCGAAAAGGAAAACCAGGACATTCTGGCAGTACCTTTCACTATGTGGGCAGCTGTTAGAAAAATATTAACCGGAAAATACCCTGACAAAAATCTGAGTGACGTGCTTGAAAGTATAGTTAAGCCTGACAATAAACCCCCGGGCGGCGCGGCAGCTCCTCTTCCAAACAATGCTCATCATGGCGTTATTTCTTCTCAAGCAGATCTAGATAAGGCTCTAGTCACCGCAGCGGAACCAGCGGAAATCACTAAATATCTTTTTAGTAATCCGTTGACATTGTTTAATGAAATGAATTCACCGCTGGTGACTGTTTTGAATAATGCAGCGCTTGAAAGTAAAAAGCCGCAAACACCTGAGACGGCAAAAAATATTGAAAATCTGTTAACAGTGGCCAAAGAGATTTTTAACTTTATAAATAATTGTGATGAGAAATACAAAGCAATAATTCTAACCACAAAAGCCGGAGCTGATGCAGCGACAACGTTACATAAGCTGGTAGAATATGGCAGTGATGCAACGCTTACTCCCGCATTACGATCTACCTTTCAAATCATGATAAAACCAATTATTGAATCAGTTAATTTCGCAGCTCTCAACAAGCCAAATAAAGCTGGTGCTACCGTACTTTCGCAAATTCTCAAGAATGCATTTCCGCTGGTAAATCCGCCTGCTCCCCCCGCAGATCTTAGTATGCAAACGGCGTTTCAGGAAATGCTAAAAATATTAATCGCTAAAGAATTTAAATTCGATGCGGAGGCCTATAAACATATCGAGGATTATGCAAATTTATCTGGACAACCGGTGGCGTGGTTTCCTAAAAAGCCTTTAATTCCAATTACGCCTGCGCCCTCAGGTACGCCGGCCAATGCACCTCCCGATACTTCCAAACCTCAGCCTGTCAACACCGCAGCGCCCACCAGCACACTCAGCATGCAAACCAGTGCATTTGATAATTCCCGCACGGGCGTTTTTAATGAACCAGCAAAAGTTCAAAAAATTCTTACTCGACTAAATTCAATTTGGCCTGATCAACAGTGGCAAGAAAAATCTAGAACGCCAACTAGCGTAACTATTGCAGATGTCCAAAATAATAGTTTCACTATTGAAAAAGATAGCATTAAAACATCGGCCAATAACGTTGAAACTTTCAAGGCCATGTTGGTCTCATTTCAGGTGCTAAATCAACACCCGCCAAAAATTTCTATCACGGATGCAGGTTTGAAACCTGCCTGGGAACAAGCTTGCCGGGAATTAAATATTAAAGCGCAAATTGAAATAACCCCGAAGAAAGATCCGGAGCCGGAAGAAAGTCCTAGCATGCGTCCACGTTGAGTTTGTGGTGATGAGATGTTTTCTGCTAATTTTTTGCAAAAGGCCTGTGGGTGCCGAGAGGGTTTTGCAAAGACGCCGTGAATACATCCCTGTAGGCTCAGAAAAATCATCCATGATTTTTATGCTTTGCAAAACCCTCTCTTCACCCACAGCCCTTACTCGGAGACTGCTGGAATTGCAAATATATCTCTAAAAAAAACTCCAGTTTCAAATATAAATCATTCTGTCTTCTTTGGGAGCAGATCATCAAACTCGCGAATGAATTAAGACCCAATCCGCCGATTGCTAACCTCGCCTCTCCTCATGTAAACTTCATCTAAAAAAAGCTATCCTATTCTCCTGCAGTCGTGCTATTTTTCTTAAAGAACCTTTCCATCCCTTATAGCTTCAAGGGCTAGCTGTAGATGTAGATTCACGGTTGATTTACCTTTCTAACAATTAAATGTTTCAAGGAAGAAACTATGAGAATGAAGAAGGGACTTTTTCTACATTTTCTTGTGCTTGGGAGTTAGCAAGACCGCGTTTGCTTTGGGTCTTGGATTCTTCTCAGACAATATCCCTGTCAATTTTGAAATTATAGGCGGTCTCGGCGGCGCGCAAGTAAATGCAGGTAATAGTGAGCTAGGAGTCACGCAAAGCGAAACAGATAAACTCGTGCAAACTAATACGAATGCTTGGAATTCTTGGATTGGTCAGGTTGGTCTAGGATTTATTTATTATTTTGGTAGCCCTCTAAGATACTCTGAGCAAATTCAATGGTTTCCTTCTTTAGAACCTGAATTGAATCTCAAACAATTGAGTAATAATAATATCACAGGGAATGTCTGGCGCTTCAATAGTCCCGCTTTTAATGATCTTACGTTTAATACTTCTCTTAGCAGCACACGTTTAATGGCAGATGCGGCATTAACGATCGCGTCCTATAAGCAGTTTTCTATTTATGCGATCGGTGGCATCGGCAACGCCTGGAACAGACTGGATTATAGTGACATTGACAATGCTGGCAGCGGGTCAGGTGACGCCGGTGGCTCTTGTCCCGATCAGCGCTTGCGCTTAGATCAGCATACGAGTACGAATTTTGCTTGGGAGACAGGCGTTGGTTTGACTTATGCTATCAATCAGCGGATTGGAATTTCTATAGAATACCAGTATGTAAATTTAGGTAATCCCACCACTTCTGCAACTGGGGATACTGGAACTATCACAAAACCAGTGATAGTGGCGGCTCAATTTAATAACTTAACATCGCAAACAGTGCTAGCTGGTTTACATATAGCTCTTTAGAAAAAGTAGGGCTAACAAAAATAAATGGGAGACGGAAGATGTTTAGTAAAGTTCGTTATGGATTGATATTCTTATGTTTATTATTTCCTTTGACAACACAGGCTAGGCCGTGTTCCAGCGAAGAAGCCAACAAATTAGGGCCTAAAATATGTGACGTTACCTTTACCGCCGTCCCTACTTTTGCAAACATATGCCTAGGTACCACCGAGTTAGGAATTTACAGCATTGTCAATAACACTCCGGTAACCTTGTTACTCAATTATATTCAGATTGCAAGCGCTGATTCATTACCCGCGGTTGCTAGTGCGATTGTTTCTGTGCCCGGTAATAATTGCGGAACTTCTTTAGCATCAGGCGCTTCCTGTAATATAGGAGTCAATCTTGTACCGTTAGCATTAGGGACTTTTAATCGGCAACTTCAGATCGGAATTGATAGTCGTCAAGTTCAGCTCAACGCGCCCACTATTACTACAACAGTACCGTGTGTAGCACCTATCCCGCCTGCGCCTCCTACGCCAGTCGGGCCCGCTCCTACTCCACTTCCCCCAGCGCAACTCGTTGCTCAAATTCTTGGAGCGACGACAGTAACCAATGCGGGTGCTACTTTCGTCAATGGAGACGTAGATGTCTCTCCAGGGGCAGCGATTACCGGTTTTCCTCCTGGAACTATAAGCGGTAGCTTCAATTCCGCCAACGCCACTGCGGCTAAGGCGCAAGCTTTTGCCCATTCTTATTATTCCAGCGCCATAGGTTTGCCTTGCGGCACTAATTTGACCGGTCAAGATTTAGGGGGGATGATACTCGCGCCAGGAGTCTATTGTTTCGGTACCACCGCTCAGCTCACTGGCGCGCTAACTCTTGCCGGTTCACCAAATGGCGCTTATGTCTTCCAAATAGGGAGCACACTAACTACGGCGTCCAATTCAAGCGTAATTCTCACTGGCGGGCAAACGGCGACAAATGTGACTTGGGCGGTCGGCAGTTCAGGGACCATTGGATCGGGTACCGCTTTCGTAGGAATCATAGACGCGATTGCTAGCATCACATTTAATACCGGCGCATCACTCAATGGAAGAGCTTGGGCACAGAATGCGGCTGTAACACTCGCTGACAATGTGATTTCACCCACGTCATAATTTTTTCTAGCGTATTATTTCGTATTAAACTTCGCCCCTTTAAAAAAGGGGTTGGTGGCTTAATTCTAAAATGGAACTTGCAATCGTTTCGACTTTTAGCAGAAAACAGTTAAACACTAAATACTTAATAAAGCGGTCAAGTGTGCGGAGCGGCCCGCACACTTCTTGAAGGACAAACTACTTAATTAAACCTAACTCTTTCACCGCGTCGCGTTCTTGACGTAATTCGTTTAAGGTCAGTTCGATTTTTTCTTTGCCGAAATCATTTTGCGTGATACCGGTGACAACTTTTAATCGGCCGCCCTCCGTTCGGCATGGCACGGAAAAAATTAAACCTTTGTCCACGTCATATTCGCCTTCCGAACAACGGCCGATGGAAAAACTTTCGCCGCGTTCGGTGTCGTGGCTTAGATGGTGAATCGTGCTAATTGCCGCGTTCGCCGCTGAGGCGGCGGAGGATGCGCCGCGTACTTTGATGACTTCAGCGCCGCGCTTTTGCACGATGGAAATAAAATCTTTTTTCAACCATTCAATATCGGTGATGGTGTCGGTGGCGGGCTTGCCGTTAATATTGGCGTGGTAAAAATCGGGGTATTGAGTGGAAGAATGATTCCCCCAAATTGTCATTTCGGTCACGGCGGTGGTGTCGACGCCGGCTTTTTTTGCTAATTGAGAACGCGCGCGTAATTCGTCTAGCGCGGTCATGGCGTAAAAGCGGTCGGTCGGGACGTCTGGAGCATTGTTCATCGCGATTAGGCAGTTAGTGTTGCAAGGATTACCGACGACTAGCACCCGCACATCTTGGTTGGCGTGGTCGTTGATGGCTTTGCCTTGGGTCGTGAAAATTTTACCGTTAATTTTTAATAGATCGGAACGCTCCATGCCCTCTTTGCGCGGCACGGCGCCGACCAGCATCGCCCAGTTAATATCTTTCATCGCGACATTGACATCAGAAGTGCAGACCACGTTTTTTAACAAGGGGAAAGCGCAATCTTCTAATTCCATCGCCACACCATGCAATGAACCTAACGCCGGTTCTAATTCTAATAATTGCAATTCGATTTCGGTGTCCGGGCCCAGCATTACGCCGGAAGCGACTCTGAATACTAATGCGTAACCGATTTGTCCGGCGGCACCGGTGATGGCTATTTTTACGCGTTTATTACTCATGCAAAAGCTCCTCAATTTGGATGGCGCTATTCTAGCTCGATTTGCGTTGGGTTTGAATGACAGTCTCAATAAAAAATGAACTAGGCACGTGATTGAATCTAATTTATACTACGCCAATGCAAAAATTTGATACCACTATCCCGCTCAGTCTTTATATTCATTTACCGTGGTGTGTGCGCAAGTGTCCGTATTGTGATTTTAACTCGCACGAAGCCAAACTTGCCATTCCCGAAGACGCATACATAGACGCGCTGATTAAAGATTTAGAGGAGCAATTGCCCCGCATTTGGGGACGCCGTTTTGTTAGCATTTTTTTTGGTGGTGGCACGCCTAGTTTGTTTTCTGCTAAAAATATCGCGCGTCTGCTCTCTGAAATAAATAATCGCGTTCGGTTTCAAAGTGACATGGAAATTACGCTGGAAGCTAATCCAGGGACGATTGATGAAGCGAATTTTAACGGTTTCCGTAGCGCGGGGATTAATCGTTTGTCTATCGGTTTACAAAGTTTGCAAGATGAAAAATTAAAAGTATTAGGGCGCATTCATGATCGTGAACAAGCGCTAGGCGCTGTCGCTACCGCGAAAAAAGCCGGCTTCGATAATTTTAATTTAGATTTAATGCATGGCCTGCCTGGACAATCGGTGGATGATGCGCTGGCGGATTTACGTGATGCGCTGGCGCTGCAGCCTACGCATTTATCTTGGTATCAGTTGACGATCGAGCCGAATACTTTTTTTCATGCGCGGCCGCCGAGTTTGCCGGCAGAAGATGTGTTGGCTGGTATTCAAGAGCAGGGTAAAACTTTTTTGCTAAACGCCGGCATGCATCAATATGAAACTTCGGCGTTTTCGCTGCCAGAACGTGAGTGTCAGCATAATTTGAATTATTGGCAGTTCGGCGATTATTTAGGACTAGGCGCGGGCGCGCATAGCAAAATCACTGATCCAGAAACGCAAACGGTTACACGGCATTGGCAGGTAAAAAATCCACGGGATTATTTAAATCCAGAGAAAAGCTTTACCGCCGAAAAATTATTGATTAGCGAGACAGATATTGGTTTTGAATTTATGCTGAATGCGCTGCGCTTAACGCATGGTGTCGCGAATGATTTATTTAGAGAACGCACAGGTCTACCGCTCAGCGTGGTCGAAACCGCGCTCGTCAGCGCGCGTAATAAAGGTTTGTTAACCCATTCAGAAACGATTTTAGAGGCTACTGAGTTAGGCCAGCGTTTTTTAAATGATTTATGCGCTTTATTTTTAACTAAAAAAGTGACTTAAGATTTTCAAAATTTACAAGATTATCTTGAGCATTAATAATTTTTTTCAATCAAGTGTTGCAACAACGCGAATATATTCAGCCGGTAAATACTTTCCAAATCCGCCGGCAGCGTATTGATATCCACATTCGCTAAGGCAAAATAGTCCCGTGCCGCCGCCACGCGCCGCGTCATCATGCAGCCCCACGCTTTCGTTAAATAAAACGCCGGCGCTAAGCAATTAAATTCCGCCGTGATTTTTCTGTCTTCATCGGCGGCGCTGGTGTAATGTTGCGTCGCGATGCGTAAAAATTGCAGCTGCAGTAAGTATAACTGTTTGATATAAAATATCCGCGCTTTACGCATACCTATTTCCATTATTCTAAACGCCACTTCTTCCGCGCCTAACTCCGCGCAATGCCAGGCGTGACGCATGATGTTTTCCACATTTCTGGTGTAGTCATCGCTCTTCAATGCGGTAAAACACGGCCATTGCAAATAGGCGTCGTCCAGAGGGGTCAAAGCATTGTTGATCGAGCCGGCCGTCACTTCGACGCGCGGAGAATATTCTTTGAAAAAATAGAGGAAAATTTCATTTTCACACGTCAAATTACTTTTCGAAGTGATAGTGATAACAATAGGCTCGGAATAAACTTGAAGCAAATAATCCGCCATTAGACTCGCGAGCGCTTTCGCTAACACCACGGTGATATTACCCAGCGCGTCTAAATCAATCCATAAGTCGATGTCTCTAACATAATCTACGCGCTGCGGCAGCGTTTCACGCAACGCCCGACACACCCTCTGGTTCAACTCGGCGTCTTTGAAATAACTTAATAAATCAAAAACAATCGAATACGGCAGCAACCGGTAGTGGTGCGTATCCGCATACACGCGCTGATAACGGGAAAACTTTTCAGCTTTCTTTTTAATTTTAAGTAACGCCATGCCATTGTCTCAATGCAGTATTTTGACAAGAATGAATTGTGTTTTGCGCGAGATGAGGTGTTGAAAAAAGCGGATTTAAAAATGAAATCAGAAAAAAACTAGAAGTGAATAACCATTAAAATTTATTTTTCAAAATCTGTCAAGTCGGCTTAACCCGTTTGAAAAGTATTTTTTAACAAATAAATTGGCCGCAATAAGTATCCACTAAGTGATAAGAAAAACCCACGGAATAAAAATAAAGATTTTGGATACCGCTGCCTTTAGTGATGCGCGTCGCGGAAATATCCGCCACCATCGTTTGCGATAAATCATAGCTGGCGCCGATCGCTACTAACGGCCGGAATGCGTTTGATTGCTCGCTATCGGTCACGGGAGACGTTTCACTGCAAGGGGTGGTGATCGTCGCGTTACCGGTACAAGTCGCCAAAATACCGGATGCCGATTTACGGATGTAGGCAAAACCGAGTTTGCCGAACACCGCGAATTTACCGATAGGGTATTTCGCTTTTCCTTCTAAATCGAAACCGTATTCTTTAATCGTGGGTTTAGTAATCACGCTAGTGGTCGGCACCAATCTGCCCGCCGCGTTGAACATATACCCAGTGTAAGGCACGCTGCCGTAAGTGGAACTGGCGTAATGCGCAAAACCGCCTTCGATACCGCCGTATTGATTGAATTCACCGCCCGCGAAGAAACGGATACCAATACCTTTATTACTCGCTGAGGTCGTTTGGGTATGGCCGAAAGGATCGAGGAGTATGGTTTGCGATTTATTATTTAAATTACTGACGCCGAAATCAGTCCCCATATAAAATCCTGGGTCAACGGCATAAGCCAAATGGGTCATGGCAACGACGGCTGCGCCTAGTAATATATTTCTTATTTTTATTTTCATTCAAAAATCCTTTTTCCTCTTACACATAGGCTCAAATACAGGCTGAAAGACCGGCTGTTAGATTAGTTAAGCATGTGTCGAATGTCCAGTGAAATGACCAATTATGCGCGCGCGAATTGCAACTCGAATATAGGGCGGCCATTTTTTGTGCCGCGCTGCTCGAATTTTGTGATGATGGGACGATGCAAAGAGCGCTCGGAAAAATTTCCCGCGCCCGCTAAATTCACTAGCGTGTCAGTCTGTGATAAGACCCGCAGCATTTGTTTCGCGTAATGTTCCCAATCGGTGGCTAAATGAAAAACGCCCTTTGGTAGCAATTTTGCCACGATTAAATGTACAAACTCCGGCTGGATTAATCGCCGTTTGTGATGACGCCGCTTCGGCCACGGGTCGGGGAAAAAAATCTGCACGCCGGCTAAACTCGCGGCTGGAATACATTGCTCTAACACGTCGACCGCGTCGTGATAAAAAATCCGGATATTCGTCAACTCATGTTCTTCGATACCCAAGAGCAGCGAGCCAATCCCAGGTTGATAGGTTTCAATGCCGATGAAATTTTTACCCGGGTAGGCGCGCGCGATTTCCAACAATGAATAACCGGAGCCGAAGCCAATCTCGATTACCGTTGGCGCGTCACGCATAAATACTTTTTTAAAATCTAGTGCGCCAGCTTCAATGCTCAAACCAAAGCGCGGCCACCATTCTTCTAACACACGTTTTTGCGCTTCCGTCATGCGGCCGTCGCGGCGTACGAAACTGCGGATGCGGCGCGCGGGCGCGGTTGCAATCATATTTTCAGACATGGAACTAACTCTCATTAGCCGCGGTAAATTCGCTAATTAATGTTTGTTTTAAATCATAAATACTTTTTTCTAAACCGACGGGATAAACTTTTCCCGCGTATGTTTTTAAGAATTGTTGTACTTGCTGCACAGCGCGCGCGCGTAGCTCGGCCAGCGGTAGTTGCTTATAAACGCAAACGCCAGCGCGGAACACTGGCTGCAGCAAATCCACGCTCGCGTCGTAAGCGTTTAACTGCGTTATTTTATCCGCGCCGGTGATCGCCAGCATTTCTGGAATTTCCGGAATTCCCATTTCGATGTCGTATAAAATATCCATGACCGCTTGCTCATCCGACAAGAAGCGCCGTACTTGATAAATACCCGGATTGGAAATTTTCGCGGGTTGTTCCGACAATTTCATTTTATATTGCCAAGCGCCGGTTTCATCACGCAATGCGGTGAGTTTGTAAACACCGTCCAACGCCGGTTGATCGAACGCGGTCATGAGTTGCGTGCCCACGCCCCACACGGAAATTTTCGCACCTTGTTCATGCAATTGTTGAATCACATTTTCATCTAAATTATTACTGACAACGATACGCGTTGCTGGAAAACCGGCGGCGTCTAACATTTTCCGCGCCTTGATGCTCAGCGCCGCTAAGTCACCCGAATCCAAGCGTATTCCTAATAATTCATCGCCTGACGCACGTAAGGTTTTGCCAATTTCAATCGCGTGTTCCACGCCCTTCAAAGTGTCGTAAGTATCGACTAGTAACACGCAATTGTGCGGCATGACTTGCGCGTACGCGGAAAACGCCGACATTTCATCGGGAAACGCCGTCACCCAGCTATGCGCGTGCGTGCCGCGCAATGGGATACCGTAAATTTTCCCCGCTAACACATTCGAGGTCGCTTCGCACCCGCCGATGTACGCCGCTCTACTCGCCGACAGAGCGCCGTTGGGGCCTTGTGCGCGGCGCATGCCGAATTCCAGCACCGGCGCGCCCCGCGCTGCGTGACAGACGCGTGCGGCCTTGGTGGCGATCAGTGTTTGAAAATTGATGATGTTCAGCAACGTGGATTCGAGCAGCTGCCCTTGCAGCAGCGGGCCTCTAATCCGCACTAACGGTTCGTGCGCGAACATCACTGTGCCTTCGGGGATCGCGTCGACGTCGCAAGTAAATTTTAATTGCAGCAAGTAATCCAAAAATTCTTGCGGAAATAAAGGCTCCTTATTGACCGCTTTCAGCGTGGCTAAGAAGGCGATATCTTCCGCCTGGAAGCGGTAATTATTTAAAAATTCAATCGCGCTGCCTAAGCCGCAAGCCACCGCATAATTCCCTTGGAACGGGTTTTTACGGAAAAATAATTGAAAAACAGCTTCGCGGTCCTGCAAGCCCAACTTCCAATAGCCATAAGCCATGGTCAGTTGATACAAATCCGTCAATAACGGTGAGATCACAATGTGTTCCTGGCAGAAATAAAAATTTCCGTTCAAATTATTAAAAAAACAGGCATTATATAGAACCAAAATTTGGAAATGAAAGCTTATCTATGATTACGCTGCGCCACCTAAGCAAAAATTATACCACCCCTGACGGCAGCATCACAGCGTTGGACGATATCAATTTAACCGTTTTAGAAGGTGAAATCTTCGGTATCATCGGTAAAAGCGGCGCAGGTAAAAGCACCCTGATACGCTGCGTCAACTTATTAGAACGGCCGACCAGCGGCGACGTGTGCGTGAACGGCGAAGATTTGATGCGCTTATCGACCGCGGGCTTACGCGAGGCGCGCCGTAAAATCGGCATGATTTTCCAGCATTTTAATTTATTAGCTTCGCGCACCGTGTATGACAATGTCGCCTTTCCGTTGGAATTAGCCGGCCACAATGCTGCCGACCGCGACGCTATTATTATGCCGTTGTTGGAATTAACCGGCTTGCTCGATAAAAAAAATCATTATCCCGCGCAGTTGAGCGGCGGCCAAAAGCAACGCGTCGCCATCGCGCGCGCGTTGGCGCCTAAGCCGCATGTATTGTTATGCGATGAAGCGACTTCCGCGCTGGATCCGGAAACGACGACCAGCATTTTAGAATTGTTAAAAAATATCCGCGACAAATTAAATTTAACGATCTTACTCATCACGCATGAAATGTCAGTCATAAAATTTTGCTGCGACCGCGTGGGTATTTTACTGAACGGCGAATTGATCGAAGAAAACGAAGTCGGTGAATTTTTCGCGTATCCTAAAACGGAAACAGCGAAAAATTTTATTTTTTCTTCGCTGCCTGAGACATTGCCATCCACCATTCAACAATATATTTTAGCGGCGGCCAGCAACGATACGCACCCGGTGTTGCGTTTGCGTTTTATGCCGGATACGGCGACGCAACCGATTATCGCGCAATTGATTAATCAATTCGGACTGCGGGTCAACATTTTGCAAGGTAATGTAGAATACGTGAAGCATCACGCGATGGGCGTCATCATCATCGCGATCGATGGTGACAAAACGAAATTACAAGCGGGCCTGCAACATTTAGAAAAAATCGGCGTCGATATAAAAGTCATAGGACATGTACCCAATGATGTTATCCCTTTTGCTTGAAGCAACGTTGCAAACGATTTATATGGTTGCGGTCGCGAGCGTCACCGCGGCGCTAGTCGGCGTGCCATTAGGCGTGGTGCTATATATCACGCGGCCGGGAAATATTTTATCGAAGCCGGTTTGGCATAAAACGCTAGGCGCCGTCGTTAACATGACGCGCTCCATACCTTTTATTATATTAATGATCGCGGTCATTCCGTTCACGCGTCTCTTAGTGGGCACATCGATCGGCACTAACGCCGCGATCGTCCCGTTAGCGCTGGCGGCCATGCCATTCATCGCGCGTATCGTGGAAAGCGCTTTGTTAGAAATTAATAAAGGCTTGATCGAGGCGGCACTCGCGATGGGCGCCACCCCCAAGCAAATTATCCGTAAAGTCTTATTACCCGAAGCGCTGCCCAGCATCATCAACGGCTTGACTTTAACCATTGTTAGCCTCGTGGGTTATTCGGCGATGGCGGGGGCCGTCGGCGGCGGCGGTTTGGGCGATTTAGCCATCCGCTATGGCTATCAACGCTTTGACATTGGCGTGATGTTGATTACTATTGCAATTATGATTGTGCTGGTTCAAGTTATCCAATTTGGCGGCGACCTGCTGGTACGGAAGTTTTCGCATTTTAGAGGTTAGTTCACTATGTTTAGTTACATAAAGCTTGATTATATTTTTAAGGCGCTGGTAGCGGCCTGTGCTTTATTATTAATCGCCTGCCACTCCCAACCGGCGGACAAAAACACTATCAGAATCGGCACTATTTCAGGTCCGGAAACGCGATTAATCGAAGTCGCCCAACAAGTCGCGCAACAGAAATACGGTTTGAATTTAAAAATCGTGGAATTCAGTGATTATATCGAACCCAACACCGCGTTAAGCGATGGCAGCATCGAAGCGAATATGTTTCAACACCAACCCTATCTCGACCAACAAATCAAAGACCGCCACTATAAATTAATCGCGATCGGTAAAACCTTCGTCTTCCCCATGGGCATGTATTCGAAAAAAATCACCCAGTTGGCGGACATCAAAGACGGCGCGTTGATCGCGCTCCCCAACGACCCCAGCAACGGAGGCCGCGCCTTGTTGTTATTACAAAAGGCGGGCTTGATCGTATTGAAGGCTAGTCCAGGTTTATTCGCCACCCCCAATGATATTGAAAAAAATCCAAAACATTTAAAATTTAAAGAATTAGACGCAGCCCAATTGGCCCGTAGTCTAGACGACGTTGACATTGCGGTGATCAATACTAATTATGCTATTACCGCAGGACTCTCACCCACAAAAGATGCTATTCTACATGAAGGCAGCGACTCGCCTTACGCGAATATAATCGTCATCCGCGCGGACGAAGCCAATGATCCACGCATGAAAGAAATGCTAGCTGCGATCCAGTCACCGGAAGTGTTAAAAGCAGCTGAAGATATTTTTAAGGGTCAAGCTATTCCGGCCTGGCAAACAAATTCCTAACTAATCAAGATAAGGGCGGCACTATGAAAATCAAAAAAATTCTCATTCTTACTTTATGCTTAATCGTCACTGGCTGCGCGCACGATAACATGCCGACAGAAACAGCGTACGATACGCCAGCCGGCGCCAGCACCACCCATCTCGCCGGCACACCGGAAGAGCAATACAAAATGGGCAACCGTTTAGCGCAAGGCAAAGGCATGAAGCGCGACGATGCGAAAGCCGTGCAATATTATGAAGCCGCCGCGCGCAGTGGTTATCCGAAAGCGCAATACGCGCTAGGTTACATGTACCGTTCCGGACGTGGAGTGGATGTAAATTATGATGTCGCCGCCGCCTGGTTTACCCGCGCCGCCGATCAAGGCAACGCCGATGCGCAAAATAGTTTAGGCGTGCGTTATTTATTAGGCCAAGGCACACCGAAAGATTACACGAAAGCGATTTACTGGTTCCAAAAAGCCGCGTCGCAAGGCAACCCCTACGCCGCGAATGAATTAGGCTTTATTTATGCCGCTGGTAAAGGCGTCGCGCAAGATTATCCTACCGCTATCGAATGGTATACCAAAGCGTCCGATCACAACTTGCCAAGCGCGCAATACAATCTAGGTTTAATGTACGCGACTGGACTTGGCACACCGGTAGACAAAGCGAAAGCGCAGGAATTATTCCGCGCCGCCGCCGCGAAAGGCTTTGCACCGGCACGCCGCGCGTTAACTCAATACAGTTAACATGCATGCGCCCCGCAAACGCTTTGGCCAGCATTTTTTAAGCGACACGATTATCATTCAACGCATAGTCGACTTGATTGCCCCCACCGCGGGGCAACATCTCGTCGAGATCGGGCCTGGCCAAGGCGCTTTGACGATACCCGTGCTCGCGAAAATGGGCGAGCTAGACGTCATCGAACTGGACCGTGATTTAATTCCCACGTTAAAATTGCGCTGTAAAGACTATGGAACGCTGCGCGTGCATGAAGGTGACGCGTTGGAATTTGATTTTAATCAACTCGTCAAAAAACCGCAGCCGCTACGGGTGATTGGTAACTTGCCTTATAATATTTCCACGCCGTTGTTATTTCATTTACTCGAATTCGCGGCGGTAATTGAAGATATGCATTTCATGTTGCAAAAAGAAGTCGTGGACCGCTTGGCAGCGAAAGCGGGCAATGCCGATTATGGCCGCTTGAGTATTATGGTGCAGTATCACTGCGAAGTAGCGAGCCTACTCGACGTACCGCCCGAAGCGTTTTATCCGCCGCCGCGCGTGGATTCCAGTATCGTGCGTTTGACGCCGCATAAATCGATAGATTATTTCGCGAAAGATTATACGCATTTTGGTGGCATCGTGCGGCAAGCCTTCAGTCACCGCCGCAAAACGCTGCGCAATTGTTTGAAAGGGACCATGGCGGCGGAGGATTGGGTGGCGAGCGGTATCGATCCGCAATTGCGTCCCGAACAATTGACCGTGAAAGATTATGTTAAATTAAGCAATGCCCTGCTGGATAAAAATTTGTAGCGATATAATTTGTAAATAGGAAGTTTATGTCAACCTATGCGATTGGCGATATTCAAGGCTGCTTTACCAGCCTCACCAAACTTTTAAAACAAATAAATTTCGACGCCGATAACGACACGTTGTGGTTCGCCGGCGATATCGTCAACCGCGGCCCGCAATCGTTAGACACGCTGCGTTTCATTAAAGACTTAGGCGATAAACACATCCTCGTGCTAGGCAATCACGATTTGCATTTACTTGCGTTAGCATACGACGCGCATCCGGGCTGGAAAGACGATACGATGGGTGAAATCCTCGCCGCGCCGGATAAAGATGAATTAATAAAGTGGCTCATTGCAAAACCGCTTCTGCATCACGACGCCGACTTGGGTTACACCATGGTGCATGCGGGCTTGAGCCCAAAATGGGATTTGCCCACCGCACGAAAGCTCGCGCGTGAAGTCGAAACGACGATGCGCGGCGTGCGCGCGGGAGAATTTTTTCATCATATGTATGGCAACGAACCCGATCAATGGTCGTATGATTTAAAAGGCTATGAGCGTTTGCGCTGCATCACGAATTTTTTTACGCGCGTGCGGTTTTGTTACGCCGACGGGCGTGTGGATTTAAAATTCAAAGGCACGCTGGATAATCATCCTGACGACTTGATGCCGTGGTTCCAAGTCCCGGACCGCGCGAATGCAGATTTGAAAATTATTTTCGGCCACTGGGCGGCTTTGAATGGCGTGACCAACACACCCAACGCGTTTGCGTTAGACACTGGGTGTGTGTGGGGGTTTTCGCTCACCGCCATGCGCTTGGAAGATGAAAAATGCTTTCAAGTCCCCTGTGAAATTTAAACGAGTTGATAACTCGGACTGGAAGGCTCGCTCTCCGCTGTAGCGCTAGTCTGCACAGGCGCAGCCTGAAACAACCTGGGTCGCGGCGAGTTAGGAATTCCCGCGTCGCTACCATCGCCAGGCAAAAGCCTTTCCCGCAACGCGTTTCTACCGTCTTCGATGTCGCGCGGATCTTGCGTATCGGTCTCGGTAATCTCTTCGACGGTAGCGGAATAAAATCTATTTTCCATAGACAGCAGCAACACCGGCAACGCGTCAACGGCGAACGTGTAAGCGCCCATTAATCCCGCCATTCCTAGTAATTGCGGAAACGTCACTGCGAAAGATTCCCAATCCACTTCGAACAGATCGTCGGTAAGATAAAAAATAAAATATTGCAGCGCCGCCATGACGGCGATACCTTTATCGGATTCCAGCATGCGCCTGCATACACGCAGAGATCTATGTCCACACGCCGCGTCTGCTAGCAACGGTTCTTCTTTCAGATCGGGTTCATCGGGCGCGAGATATTGTATGAACATATCACCGAAGTAATAAATCATACCGAACACCAGGCCAAAAAAAGCAAACGCGCCAGCGGCTTCTTTCGCATTAAAAACAGGTTGCGCGTATTTCATAAACTGAAATTCAGTGACGGAATCCGCCGTCGCCATGGCAGCCAGCCAATCCGCCGTCGGTTCATAGAGCGCATCAGGGATGGTGCAAAGAATAAAGTATTTCCGGAACTCCGCGTTCGCTTTCGCTAACTCTTCGCCACGGGCGAGATGCGTTAGTCTAACGAACGGATATACCGCTAAATTCGCGACGACACCCATCGCTAAGGAATGCAGCGCATAACTCGCGGCACCATCGTCGTCAATTTCCGCGAATAAATCCTTCGAATAATAGACACCCATCCACGCCATTGTGCCAAAGAACATCGCCGCGCCATTCCAGCTAGCGCTTACATAGGTATTTTGGGCATGTCCCATGGCAGGCGCGAGCCCGCGGCCATGATGTGGATGCACGGCTGCAGTCTGCGGGGCAGCATTGGAGGAAGAGAACCGCGCGCATAGACGCTCTAGCAAATTCGACGTAGAAAACCTAGTAACTGACATATTCTTCACCTCAGCCAAACAATTCAACCAGTACTCTAAAAAATGAGTACGCCGTTTTGCCGTGATTACTCCATCAGTAACAGCATCGATCCATCCGAGCGCCGGGAGCAGTGTTGTGCACCGCTCAGGCAAGGGATGCGAGATTAATATAAAATTAATACAATGTAAAGCAAAACTGACGATTGTTTTTGAGCAAAGGCTAGTGCCGCTAGCCATTTACGTGACGGGTGCTAAAATGAATAGATAAGACGGGAAACATAAGAGGCGGCATGGACCACCAAATAGAAGTTCGCCCAGGCAGGACGCTGCATGTCGTCGTCGAAAAAAACCCCGCCAGCGATACCACGCTATTCTTAATCCACGGCTTAGGCGGCCGCGGCAATCAATGGCGCAAGCAGATTAAATTTTTAAAAAACCAATACTCACTCGTGGTACCTGATCTCTTGGGGCATGGCAAAAGCGACAAGCCCAAACCCGATAAAACCAACCCCTACGCATTCATCGAATTCGCGCAAGACTTACAAGTCTTGGTAGAAAAGTTCGCGGATAAAAAAAATATCGTCATCGGTCATTCCTACGGCGGCGGGTTAGCCGTGTACCTCAGTTATACCAATCAATCGCTAGTTACCGCGGAAATTTTAGTGACGCCGTCGCGTTGCAAACCGTTTCATGACATTCCAAAAGTTTACCGTTTACCAGCGTGGGTATTGTCATTGCTGCGGCCTTTTTTAGAATATTCATTCCGCAAATACGCCTATGACAAATCGACGAAGAATAAAGTCATAGACGAAGAGTTAAGCGCCGGTAAAAAAAATCGCTTTTATGTTATCAAAGCCATGCTGAACGGCATGGCCGATATACCCCGCATCGATATCAGCCAAATCAAAACGCCTTCGCTGATTATCACCGGCGCTTCCGACCACATCATCCCCGCCGATTTGATTAAAAAGTTTTATGAAAAACTACCGCGCCATGAGTTCGTGAATTTGCTGCTAGCGGGGCACATGCCGCAACTCGAGCAACCCGATGAAGTGAATGCCTTGATAGATGGATTTTTAGCTAAATAACGCGAACATGGACAGCTTAAGCACTAACTAAAGAGCAACTCTAGCCCCGCCCGCCAAGTTATGATACAGTTTAAGAACTAAAGCCTAACGGATGAGGTGGCCAATGAAAAAATTACTTTTGCTAGTCTTTATTTTCATTACCGTCTCCGGTTGCGCCACGCACAATACCAACAAAAATTTTTATTCTCCGCAAAAACAAGCGATCAATCAGGAAATGAATGAAGCCGCAGTCGCGCAACAACAATATCAAACGGGACTGCAATCTCAATCCACTTATTTCCGCTCGGCGAATTTTCAAATGTTACCAAACACGATAGGTAATTAATTTTAGTTTGAGTCAAGGACGAGTATGCATCGCACTCACAAAAAATTTATCAGCAACTTTATCATTTTTCTCATCATCGTCATTACCGTCGGCAATTTAATCACGTACAGTGAATATCAAAATTTATTTCGCGTTAACAGCGACATTATGGACTCCGGCCAAACCGTGCGCGCGGCCAATCAGACTATCATCTCAATATTTGACGGCACCATAAAAATCAGCGCTTTCATCATGGCGGATGATAACAATGGTATGAAGAGTCTCCCTGAAACTATTACCTCAGCGCAACTTAATTTTAATGCGTTGGGGCCCTTAATTCAGGATACTAAAGATCAAGTAGAGGCATACAATGCCGCTACGCCGTTGGTTAAAGAAAAACTAGATTATTTAACTAGTGTTTATACCGCTTATAAGAATGGCAATAAAGCGGAAGCAATGCGCCTGGCGAATGACAAATCCCGCTTTGATCTCAGCGATAAAATTAATCAGAAAATTTATATCATTAAAAAAATCGAAATGAGCCAGCTCAGCCAAAGCCGCACTAGCTTACATAACCATATCATTATCGCAAATTCTTTATTCATGTTGATAAATATCATCAGCATCGCTCTATTAATTTTTTGTTTGTATAAGATAACACACTATGAACGGAAAAATTAAAATGTCAAAAAGACAACGCGGTTTTACACTGATTGAATTAGTGATTGTAATCGCAATTCTAGGTATTTTAGCCACTGTGGCGATACCGAAATTATTTAACATTTCCAGCGACGCGCAAACGGCCGTGACGTTAGGCGTGGCCGGCGCGTTATCCGCCGCGAACGCGGAAAATTACGCGGTCAGAGTTGAAAAAAGCACGAACGGTCAAGCGGTAGCGAATTGCACCGCGGTCGGATCATTATTAGAAAGCGGTTTACCTTCAGGCTATACCATCACAGCGGCGGCCGCCGCTGTGAACGCTACCGTCACTTGTACGCTCACGGGCCCTTCTAGCACGACGTCGACGTTTTCAGCAACGGGTATTAATTAATTTGCACGGCGCGGCGTAGGATGCCAAATGGTCGTGGGTTGGCCTGCGGAATCTGAACCTAATGAACCTATGCGCTGGCGTTTGTTATCTTTCTCTTCCGCCTTTTCGTCTTGGTCATCAGCGTCGTTACGCATACGTAATTTAAGCTTAAGAGCCTTACTAAACGTTGAAAAAAATGTATAACGTTTTGGCTCAGACGATGAGGACGCTTGCGCTGCATCGGTCGGAGTCTGAATAGATAAAAAAGCGCATAATTTCTCTTGTTGTGGTTCGGTAAAATCAGCGATAAATCTTCTTATTTCATCGTCATTTTCAAACATTTTTTTCACACCATCCGCAGTTAACCAATTTTGCAGAATATTCACAAATGTATTTGATCCTACTGTCGCCGCTAACATTTTCAAGTCATCTTTTGAAGCAAACAACCTTTGCAATTTTTTTTCGCCCATTTGCCTAATAATGATATCTAACGTATTCTCATTTTGTTTTTTATTCACTAGATTTAATAGCATAAAATTATCCAGCAAATCTTCAGCGTTGTCGAACAGTCGATTTAAAGCCTGTGTTTTAACGTGTTCAGCAATAAAATCTCGATGATCTGCGCAGCGCAAATAATTCAAACTTTGAAACAATTTTCTCGGCGTAGTAATGACTTTTCTAGAGAA
The DNA here is from genome assembly GCA_963692955.1 of Gammaproteobacteria bacterium. Lineage (GTDB taxonomy): Bacteria > Pseudomonadota > Gammaproteobacteria > DSM-16500 > DSM-16500 > UBA5158. Next base: position 87,927 of record OY843587.1, read on the forward strand.
TTTTTTCAAGAATTGAGTATTGTCATCCAAAAACAATGCGCTGCGCTCTGCCGCCTTTAACACATCTTCTTTGGTGAATTTTATCAATGAAGGGGCAGCCGCGAGCGTAAGAAAGCCGGTTAACTCACGTTCCAATTTTGTTAATTCCGGATCTAATTCACTATTGTCAGCGTTTGAGAATAACAGCCCGAGCGCGACATCAGTTGTAGTAGGAGTAAGTTGGAATAGAGGTAAATTCTGTCCCAGCATGTCTTTAATATTCATAGACATTTGATCTACGCAGCTAAAAGCAACGCCAAATACCCGGGGTTGACCTTGACTGCTTAAACCGCGCAAGTCGGCTACCGACTGCAACCAAGACAATAGTTCTGCGGCTTCGGTTTCGCTGAGGTAAGCCGTATTTTCGACTTCATAGTCACTGACATAAAATGCGTTTACTTTATTATCATAATAAGCCATCACCAATAATTTTTTAAATATGAATTCGAACAATCCAGATAGCTCTTCGTTAGCCTTTAAGCCATAGATCGCTGTTTGCAAGTCGGGATTAAGGCTCGTAAAATAATTATAAAAGTCTTGTATCCCTTTATGTACTTCTCTAGCCGCAACATCGTCCGAGCCGCCGAGATTGCCGCGAATGCCGGCGTCGCGCAAGGCGATCATCAGTCTGCGCAAAGCCCCACCTATCGTATTGAGCGTGACGATATGCTTTTCTATTTTCTCAAGCGTGAGCCAGGCATTATTTGCCGCTTTACTATGGTAGCGCACGCGCAGAGAATTATTTTTACTTAAAGGTATTTGTGTGCCAATAGGGTGTAAAGCGCTAGTATGCTTTAACGACAGATCTTGTTTAGCATACTCAAGGCAATCTCTAACGTGAATAATTTTCAAATCTTCATCTAAAATAAAATGATGTAATTGGAGTAAGTCATCTTCATCTTGCTGATGCAAATTAAGGAAGTTAACTTGATTAACAAAATTAATGCCTGGCATTAATAATTCGAAGCGGTGCAATGGTTCGCGCGGTAACTCAGGCGCGTCGGCATTATTATTTTTTTTATGATAAAAAATCTTCTTTTGGGCAATGGCTGTCGCAAGCTCAAGACACACTTGGGTAATCGGGTGATCGTAAGTTTCTGTGTAGTGCAGTTTGGGATAATCTTTCAGACGGTCCCAACGGTCCGCGAGAAAGTTCTTGAATGGTCTAAAGAGGAATTTGCGTTGCGCTCGATCTAAGTCAGTGAGATCGAGCTCAAAGTCCATCGTATCTAATAAATCCCTTAGCTCGAACACGGTCAGTAATTCTTCGATGCGAACCACACTATTTGCCAGATCATCTCGCACCATGGTATGCGTGTCGCTGTTTTCAATCCCGCGTAAATTCAGTGAAACTTCGCCTAAAATATCTCTAACTTTCATAACACTCCCCAACGATCTAATTTTTATACACGCGGGAAGATTAACACGGTTAAATTAAGGAAAACTTAAGATTTGGCATCAATTTTCAGGTTGTAAGCCCACCTCATCGCTAGGACCAGGCTGTAAGCCGGCGTTCGGGCTAGCAGGGGGTTGAAAACCGGGATTATCGCTACGCGGGGGCTGCATTTCAGGATCATCGGGATGGGCGTCGCTGCTGCTGATCGCGTCGGATTCATCTAGCGAATTGTCGCTAGGGGCGGCAGCGGCTGGATTACTATTGTAACTATTCGGATTATTCATGTATGCGTAAAGGTTAGGACAACAAACTAATAAAGCAGAGAAAACGCAGAGCTTGGCTATTTTTTTCATAAATAATCGCCTAGAGAATTTACAAAATATTATACCTTTGCCGCTCAGATTTAAAAAGGGTATTCTTAGGCTCTTCACCTATACTAGCTTACTCCCATGCTGACGCTAACGACAAAAGGCTTATATTGCCGGGCCGGCGATTTTTATATCGACCCGACGCGCGTGGTGCAAAACGCGGTGATCACGCACGCGCACAGCGATCACGCGCGCAAGGGCAGTAAACGTTATTATTGCGTGACCTCAGGCGTATCATTACTGAAAGCGCGCCTAGGTCAACACATCGGCGTCGATGCGCATGGTTATGGCGAAAGTTTTTATTTTAACGATGTTAAAATTTCTTTTCATGGCGCCGGACATATTCTGGGTTCTTCGCAAGTGCGCATCGAATATCTTGGCGAAGTGTGGGTCGTCTCGGGAGATTACAAACGCGAAGCTGACCCCACCTGTGAGCCCTTTGAGAGCGTACCCTGCGATGTGTTTATCACCGAAGCGACCTTTGGCACCCCGGCTTTTCGCTGGGAAAAAAGCGCTAACTTAGGCAAAGAAATTTTTGCTTGGTGGCAACGCAACGCGGCACTAGGAATGAATAGTTTATTGTATGCCTACTCGCTGGGAAAAACGCAACGCATTCTCGGTGAGCTGGCCGCGTTAGCGGACAAACCCATTTACTGCGATCCGAAAGCCACCGCGATCAATGATTGTTACCGCAGTCAAGGTATGCAACTCGCGGCGACAGTGTGTTTAAGCAGCATTGCTACCAGTACTGCGTTGCGCGGTGAATTGTTCATCGCGCCATTTTCTTTTATGCGCTCGCCAGCGGCGAGTTTACTAGGTAATAAATACAAAACCGCTTTTGCGTCCGGCTGGGTGCGCACCCGCTCGAATAGTTTTGATAAAAATTTTTTAATGTCTGATCACGCGGATTGGGATGATTTGTTGCTAAGCATTAAAGAATCCCAAGCCAAGCGCGTTTACGTGCAGCACCGGCAAGGCGCGCTAATCCGCAAATTGAAAACATTAGGCATTAAAGCGTTCCACGCTAGCGCGTTAATTCCCAAATATCCCAATCAACTCGCGTTTTTTTAATCATGAATAAAATAATTAAAATAGGCGTCGCTGATTTCGCGCTGCCGGCGCCGCGCGTTGGCAGCATAGAACAATATTCAGGTTTTAGCCGCGGCGCCCTTATCGGGATGGAATTGCATCAAAGAATTCAAGCCGCGCGCAAAGCCGCGCACGCGGATTATCAAGCCGAAGTGAAAACTGTGCAGCGTTTTGATGCCGAAGATTATTGCTTCGAAGTGGGCGGACGCATGGATGGAGTTTTTCAACAACCTCAATTTACGATTGAAGAAATTAAAACGGCATTTAATATTAAAGAATTGCAGCAGCGTTTGTTGGCTAGCCTTGACACGCATCCTTATTGCTTGCAGTTAAAAACTTATGGCTACATCCATTGGTTGAAAACCCAAGCTAAATCGGCGCTGCGCTTACACTTAGTTTCATCGCGCAATGGCAAGCATCTTAATTTGGAATTAGACCTCGATATTGAAACTTATGAACGTTGGTTAAAATTGCGGTTGCAGGAATTAACCTTGGCCGCTAAACGTGATGAACAGCGCGGCAAACGCCGCAAACTAACCGCGCGCCAATTGCAATTTCCTTACGCTAATACCCGGCCGGGTCAAGCGGAGTTAATGACGACGATTGAAAATGGCATGCAAGCCAAGCAGCGCATGTTAATTCAAGCCCCCACCGGTTTAGGCAAAACTATTGGTGTATTGTATCCCGTGTTAAAAGAAGCGTTAACGCGCGGCCAAAAAGTAATTTATGTCACGCCGAAAAACAGCCAACACGCAATCGCCGAAGATGCCGTCGCGCGTTTACAAGCGAGCGGCGCGCGCATCAAATCTATGACGCTGACGGCAAAAAGTAAAATGTGTTTTAAAGAAGAAGTGTTATGCAATCCGGATTATTGTGAATTTGCAAAAGACCATTACACGAAAGTCGCGCAGCACCATTTGCCGGACAAGCTCGCCAAGAAAAAATTACTTAACGCCAAGGCTTTTAAAAAAATAGCCCGTCAATACGAGGTATGTCCCGCCGAACTGCAATTTGAAGCTATCGGAAATGTGGAAACCGTCATTTGCGATTACAATTATGTTTTTTCCCCGCGCGCGGACGGTAAGTTAACGGCGAATGTGTTCGCTAAAAAAAGCAAACCGAATTTAATTATCGACGAAGCGCACAATCTACCCGCGCGCGCGATGGATTATTATTCGCCGGCTTTATCCGCCGCTGTGTTAGATAATTTACGTCATGCGTGTGAATCTCTGCCCGCAAAATTTAAAATAACAGCGCAAACCGTTATTGATGAATGCGTGAAAATTATTAAAGCCTGTTCACAAAAATCCGCGCCCTGCAAAATTGATCCGCCGCTAGAACCTTTCATGACGCAAGATGAAAAAATTCAAGCGCTTTTGACGGCCTATTTAGCAGCCGACGTGGAAATAAAAACCGGCGACGCTATCATGGAGTTAAGCTTTTATTGGTCGGAGTTTACCGCGGCGTTAGAATTTATCGCGCTGGACCGACCCGAATTTTTTGTGATTCATACGCCCAGACCGCTCATGCTTAGCATTGTCTGCTGCGACGCCGCCGAACTGCTTAAACCGGTCTACGCGGACTTTGCGCACACCGTCGGCTTTTCCGCGACCTTGAAACCGTTCGACTATTACCGGCGCTTGTCCGGACTGGAAGAAACTATTTTAGCAGAGGAATTTATTTCCTCATTTCCACGCGCAAACCGCAAGCTGCTTATCATTCCACAAATTTCGTCGAAATATTCTGACCGCGCGCGCAGCTATCCGCGCATCGCCGAAACCATCCAAAAAATTTCCGCGCTTCAGTCAGGCAATTATTTCGTTTTCTTGCCTAGCTTTGAATTTCTGGAACGTTTAATAGAAATTTTTATCCCCCCCAGCGGTTTTAACATTTTACGTCAGCGCCGCGGCATGGCTTTGAATGAAGCGCATGACATTTTAAATCAATTAAAACACTGCACCCGCGCGCATGTTCTGTTCGCGGTACAAGGCGGTATTTTTTCCGAAGGTGTAGATTATCCTGGCGACATGGCGATCGGCGTTTTCATCGTCGGGCCGCCGTTGCCAAATTTTGATTTAAAACGCGAAAGCATGAAACGTTATTACGAAGAAAAATTTTCGCAAGGTTTTGATTACGCCTACACTTATCCCGCCATGGCCAAAGCCATTCAAGCGGCGGGGCGCTTGATCCGTTCTGAAGCCGATAAAGGCGTTATTATTTTAATGGATAATCGTTTTTTGCAAACGAGTTTTGTCAATTGCATGCCTAAGGATTGGTTTGACGAAGATATCAAAGAAAATGTCTCTGCGAAGATCCTGCAAGATATCACGGATTTTTGGGAACAAGTTCGGGGTGGAACTAAATCCCTTGCGTCGGCTCTAGCGGATTGTCCTGATTAGGCTTAGGCTTATGTTTGTGACTCGGTATATCTTTTGAAGGCGTTTTTACCGGGTCATCATTTGGATGCGGTTCCCTGGCCATTTGCTTTTCCTTATAATGATTTCTTTTACTATAACATATTTCAATACCTTACAGAGAGCAGGAAAAAAAGCGCTAAAAATCGCGATTTTATTTCATTTTCACATTCAAACACTTACGCATTTTTTATATTCCAAGTAGAACTATAAGCTTAATTCTAGGGGTATAATTATAGTGTAGAAACATATTATTGATGATGCAGACCTTCATACTAACAACTCATAAAAAGGGGAAAGATCATGAAAAATTCAGTCGTTAAATTTCTGTTAGCAGCATCTATCGCACTGAGCTTATCTTCAGCCGCGACCGTTGCTGAAGCTTATCATTGCCGCTGGGTACACAGTCATTATTATCATGGCCGTTATGTTCCTAGCCATCGCGTTTGCTATGGCAATCATCATCACCACGGCTGCGCATGGAGAAATGGTTCGCGCGTTTGCTGGTAAGCTGCAAAGAGAGAGTAGTAATGAAGATCTGACAAATCGCGCCAGTTGGCTCTGGCGCGATAGTTTTTTTCAGGAGAACGTTCATGCCTAACTCTAGCCGCAAATTGGCAGTGGTCGCATCTGGCATTACCTGCCCGATCACGCGGAAAATTTTTTTGAATAGTGACACGATCTACCCAAACCATACCGCTCGGCAAAAACTTTGCGGCTTGGCTAAGCTACACTTTCTCACGCCGCAGCCGCACATTGATTTCGATCTTTTTGCTATCCGGATAAGTATTCCACTCAATGACTTCAAGCGCTGTGCGGCCGCAGCCTATGCAAATTTCATCGCCCATGTTAGTCGAACTGCAAATACCTACGCAAGGGCTATCGGTTAAATCTCTTTCGCCGTTAACTTTCATTCTTTCACGCGGTCGAGGATGGAAAAACTAAAGGGAAAAGGATTTTTTTCATCGGCGGGGTGTTCCACTACCGAACTTTCATGCCATTCGGTTTTTATCAATTCAGGAAAGTACGCGTCGCCATCAAAATTTTTATGCACACGGGTCAAGTAAATTCTTTCGATACGCGGAAACAACATTTCATAAATCAAAGAACCGCCGATGATATAAAGTTCTTCGCTGTAACCCGCGGCTTCCAACGCGCACTCCGCGGAGTTACACACCACACAACCGGCCGCTTGAAAACTTGGGTCGCGTGAAATGATAATATTGCAGCGGCCAGGTAAGGGGCGGCCGATGGATTCGTAAGTTTTACGCCCCATGATGATTGGCTTACCCATGGTGATTTCTTTGAAATGGGCTAAATCAGCGGGCAAATGCCAAGGTAATTTATTGCCGTTACCAATGACGCGGTTTTCAGACATGGCAACAATCGCGGCTATGCGCATGGGCTTTCCTTAATTCGAAAATTATTTTAATAGTCTCTCATACGCGCGCAAGCTCCGGCAAATCATTCCGGTTTCCCGCCGCGTACTCGGCTAAGAAATTTTTAACAAAATCGGTTTTGTTTGTCAGGTTTAAACCGGCGTTACGTAATAACTTCACCGGCTGATAGTCACTCGCGAAGAGATTCTTTATCAGCGCCACAAACGCCAGCATCGCCGTGTTATCGCCTTTGCGCCAACGCTCATAGCGGCGCAAATTCGCAAAACTCGCGTAATCACGCTGTTTCGCGTGCGCCGTCGCGATCACATCGGCGAGTGCCACGGCATCCAGCAAACCTAAATTAACTCCTTGTCCGGCGAGCGGATGCAGGGTATGCGCGGCGTCGCCGATCAACGCCAAGCCCGCTTTGACGTACTGTTCCGCGTGCCGCATTTGTAAGGAAAAAGTCTGGCGGCTAGAGACAACTTCAATGTCCCCTAATGCATTGCCAAACGCTGCGGCTAAGCGCAGTTTAAAATTTTCATCGTCACACGCTAATAATTCACGCGCGAGTTTGGGTGTGGCAGACCAAACGATGGAACTCTCATGCGCGTTGCACAACGGTAAAAAAGCTAACGGCCCACTCGCTAAAAAACGCTGCCGCGCGGTTTGCGCGTGCGCTTGCTGCGTTTTGACGGTCGCGACGATGGCGTCGTGTTCATACGCGCGCGCCTTCACTGCAATGTTGGCCGCGTCACGCAGCCACGAATTAGCGCCGTCAGCGGCGATAATTACTTTTGCGTGTAACACGCCGTGCTGCGCCGTCGTTAATTCATTGCCGGAATTAGTTTCCCGCAGCGCGAGTAATTCCACCGGCGCGAGTACGTGAATAGAGTTTTTCGTCGCGAGTGCTTCAAATAAAGCATCCCGCAGCACGGCGTCTTCAATAATATATCCCAACGCGGGAGTATTGAGTTTCGCGCTGTCAAATTCAACTTGTCCCGCGCCATGCGCATCCCAGACACGCATTTTTTTATAAGGGCTCACGCGTTTGGCGTTGATGGCGTCCCAGACTTGTAAGCGTTGAAAAATACGCTGCGATGCCAGCGTAATCGCACTGACGCGGCCTTCGGTTTGGTTTTCTTTCCAGCGGGGGGTTATGTTTTTAGCATCTAACAGCGCGATGCGCAAAGACGTTTTTTTCGCGAGCGCGAGCGCGGCGGTCGCGCCCACGCTGCCTGCTCCTACAATGATAACGTCAAATTGAGACATAAAAATATTTCACCTAGACGGGTTAAAAAGGCAACTCTAACGTGGGTTCAACTCCTAAAATAAATTCGCGGAATAACGCTTGAATGGTCTCTAATACTTTTTGGCTATTCGCTTCGAAGCGCATGACTAAACACGGCGTCGTGTTAGACGGTCTGATCAACCCCCAACCGTCGCTAAAATTCACCCGCAAACCATCGATCGTCATAACTTGCAGCGCGGTTTTAAAATCGGCGCTGGAAATTAATTTTTCCATCAAACGAAATTTATGATCATCGCGCACTAAAATTTTTAATTCCGGCGTATTCACACTGTCAGGAATTTTTTTAAAAAGTGAATCCATGTCGTCGTCGCCGGCGGCTAAAATTTCCAGCAAGCGCGCGCCCGCATAAATCGCGTCGTCAAAACCATACCAACGGTCGCGGAAAAAGATATGCCCACTCATTTCTCCCGCCAACAGCGCTTGCGTTTCCGCGAGCTTGGCTTTAATTAAGGAATGGCCGGTTTTCCACATGATGGGCTCGCCGCCGTTTTCAGAAATGACGGACGCGAGATGGCTTGTGCATTTCACGTCATAAATAATTTTCGCGCCCGGGTGATGGATTAAAATATCTTTAGCGAACAACATTAATAAACGGTCCGGCCAAATAATTTCGCCTTGTTTAGTCACGACGCCGATGCGATCGCCATCGCCGTCGAAAGCTAAACCGACATCCGCGCCGATAGCTTTTACTTTTTTAATTAAATCTTTTAAATTGTCCGGCTGACTGGGATCGGGATGATGATGCGGGAACGTGCCATCGACGTCGCAATATAATTCATGCACGTCACAACCTAATTGCCGATACAACTCTGGCGCCACCAACCCAGGCACGCCGTTGCCGCAATCGACGACGACTTTCAAAGGCCGCGCGAGTTTTACCGTATTGTGAATGTGCGTGATGTAACGCTCAGTGACGTTTAATACGTTCATATCACCGTGGCCGGTGTGAAAACGCTGCTCGATGATGCGGTCATACAAACCCATGATGCCGTCTTCAGCCAACGTCTTACCATCGATCACGATTTTCAAACCATTGTATTCCGGTGGATTATGACTGCCGGTGAGCATCACGCCGGAATGCGTGTCAAACACATGCGTCGCGTAATACAACAACGGCGTGGGCGCGACTTCGATATCCACCACGTCACAACCCGTCGATAAAATTCCTTTGCACAACGCCGCCGCTAACACTGGGCCTGACAATCTGCCGTCTCTACCGACCGCGATACATTTTTCGCCATTCTCTAACGCGAGCGAGCCGATCGCTTTGCCGATGGCGGTGACGCTGTCGACCGTTAAACTTTCGTCGACGATGCCGCGTATGTCATAAGCGCGAAAGATGGATTGATCAATGGTGTTTTCTAACATGAGTTATTCATCCGATAAAAAATTATTTTTTCCCTGAAGACCCAAAACCGCCGGTGCCGCGCGAGGTTTCACCAAATTCTTCGACGACGTCGAATTGCACGCGCGCGATCGGTAAAAAAACTAATTGCGCGATGCGGTCACCCGGCTCAATCGTGTAAGCTGCTGTGCCTCTGTTCCAGCATGAAATCATTAACGGACCTTGATAATCCGCGTCGATTAAACCGACTAAATTTCCCAACACGATGCCGTTCTTATGCCCCAAACCAGAGCGCGGTAAAATCACGGCGGCTAAGCGCGGATCGCCGATGTAAATAGAAATGCCGGTAGGAATTAAATGCGTGCTGCCAGGTGGCAACGTTAAAGCGGTATCTAAACACGCGCGCAAATCCAAGCCCGCGGAATCAGCGGTTTCATAACGCGGCAGCGGGTAAGTCGTGCCGATGCGCGGATCTAAAATTTTTAATTGAATCGGCGCATGCGTTTCGGTAAGTTGTGTTTTCATTAATTGTTCTGCTTGCATAAAGTTCCCTTTCTTAAAGTTTATTAACAAATTGTTTGGCGATGAGCGCCATGAGTTCGCGGGCTAATTTTGTTTTCGACGCTGTTTCGAAAGCTTGGCGTTGCTCGCCCCATAACGCCGTCACAGTATTTTCATCATTGCCCATCGCGGCGTTATCATTGCCGACGACATTGGCGATAATCATGTCTAGTTTTTTCTTTTGCATTTTTTGCTGCGCGTGCGCGATCACATCATGCGTCTCCGCCGCGAAACCAATCACGATCGGGCGGGGCGTTAATGCCGCGACAGTCGCGACGATATCGGGATTGGGGATTAAATCTATGGTTAATTCCGCATCGCCTTTCGGAATTTTTTGGCTGGCGGTTGTTTTACTGCGAAAATCCGCGACCGCCGCGACGCTAATAAAAATATCGCAGGCCGGCATCGCTTGCATTACCGCGGCCGCCATCTCTGCCGCGCTAATGACATGCAGCATTTGCGCATGCGCGGGCGGCGTTAAGTTTACCGGCGCGCTGATTAAGGTCACGCGCGCGCCCGCTTCCAACGCCGCGGCCGCTAGTGCGTAACCCATTTTGCCGCTGCTGCCGCTGCTGATAAAACGCACCGGATCGATCGCTTCCCGCGTCGCGCCCGCGGTGATCACGACGCGCTGTCCCGCTAAACTTCCGCTCGCGAATAATTCCGCGGCGCGTTTCACAATCTCTAAAGGTTCTATCATTCTGCCGGGGCCGATATCACCGCACGCTTGGCTGCCTTCACCTGGCCCCCAGATAAAGAAATTTTTTGCTTGCAGCGCTTGCAGATTCGCTTGTGTCATCGTATTCTTCCACATCGCTTGATTCATCGCGGGCGCTAACGCAATCGGCGCTTGCGCCGCCAGACATAACGTCGTTAATAAATCATTTGCCTCGCCATTCGCTAACCGCGCCATAAAATCCGCCGTCGCCGGCGCGATCACAATCACATCCGCCCAACGCGCCAATTCAATATGACCCATCGCCGCTTCCGCTTGCACGTCAAACAAATCATCGTGCACGGGATTGCCAGAGACGGCTTGCATCGTCAAAGGCGTAATAAATTCTTTCGCTTTCGCCGTCATGACGACGCGCACGGTCGCGCCGGCTTCGCGAAAACGGCGCGCGAGATCAGCGCTTTTATAAGCGGCGATTCCACCCGTGACGCCAAGAATGATTTGTTTATGGATAAGACGCTGCATGGATGACCCACACTAGGATGAAAGCCAGCAGTATAACAAATACAAAGGAGTAACTATATGGCTATCAAAGAATGGCCGCAAGACGAGCGGCCGCGCGAAAAATTATTAGCCCGCGGCGCGAAAAACCTTTCGGACGCGGAATTACTAGCCATCTTCTTGCGCACCGGCACACGCGGTAAAACCGCCGTGGATATAGCGCGCGAGTTACTCACGCAGTTTGGGGGATTAAAAAAATTATTAAATACCGCGCCAACCACCTTATTTGCAACGGCCGGTGTGGGCAAAGCGAAATACAGCGCGCTGTTGGCCGCCGTCGAATTAGGCCTGCGTTATCAAAATGATGCGGTAAAAATAGGAGAAACATTACCTAGCAGCCATGACGCGAAACTTTTTTTATGTCAGCGGCTGGGTGCTTACGCGCACGAAGTGTTTGCATGTTTGTTTTTAGATTCGCACCAGCGCGTACTGGCGTTTGAAGAATTATTTCAAGGCACAATAAATGAGTCGAACGTCTACCCGCGTGAAGTCGTCAAACGTGGCCTCGCACATAATGCCGCAAAAATCATTCTCACCCACAACCACCCTTCCGGCCGTCTCACCCCCAGCCAAGCAGATTGTGATATCACGTATTTATTGAAAAAAGCCTTGGCGTTGGTGGGGATTCAAGTGCTTGATCATATTATTGTGGGGGATAGAGAAGCGGTATCGCTGGTAGAATCAGGCTATATTACTCTATAACTTACTGCTCAAAATGTGTGCTATAAATACCTCCTCCTTTCTATTGGAAAATTTCCTGCCGTTAGGCTAACTAGGACTTACTTTAATAGCGTAGCTTCGTTATCATTGCTGTCCTTTTAGCCAGCCAAAAAAACCGAAAGGCTTGCGTTGGAGGGTGGATTCTGGTATAAAACCGGCCTGCCTAGAGCAAATGATTTATCAGGAGAAGAGTGTAATGCCACAAGTATGCCAAGTGACCGGGAAACGCCCAATGGCGGGAAACAATGTATCCCACGCTAATAACAAAACCCGCAGACGTTTTATTCCTAACTTACAAACCAAGCGTTTTTGGTTAGAGGACGAAAAGCGTTACGTGACCTTGCGCGTCAGCACCAAGGGCATGCGCACTATAGATTTACACGGTATCGAAAAAGTATTAGCCGATATTAAAGCCCGTGATTTAGCTGCCAAAGCTAAAAAGTTAAAAGCCAAAACAGCGAAATAATTAGAAGGGTAAGAACATGCGCGACAAAATCAAAATGAATTCCACAGGCAAGACCAAAGAAGGCAAAAAAACCGGTTATTTCCGTACGACTACCAAGAACAAGCGCACCATGACCGACAAATTCAAAATGAAATATTTTGATCCGAAAGCGTATAACGAAGCGACCGGCAAATGCGGCATGCATGTGTTGTTTGAAGAAGGTAAGATCTAACTTTTTAGCTTTTTAAAAAACCTGCACTCGGGCAGGTTTTTTTTCGTCCCATAATTCATGATAAAAAAAACCCGCTAAACGCGGGTTTTTAATTCCAAACCATCTCAAGCCAGCTGTTGCTGCGGTGCATAAGACTTTAAATGTCCCACGAAATCCTTCAACGCGGCGATGCCTGACGCGTCCGCTTGTTTACACCAGTCTTGCAGCGCATCCACTAATTCTTTATGGCTTGCGGTGCTGCGCGCCCAAATGCTTTGCAGCTTCATGCGGAATTGATAAACCACATTTAACATGCGGTAATTCTCCAACACTTTCGCTAATTTTTCTTGGTCGGAATACTCCACTAGCGAGGCTTCGCGGATTAACAACGTACGCATCCGGCTCAACATCGCGCTGCCAGCTTCACCCGCGCGGCGGCGTTCATCACGCAAGACGGGCAAGATCACTTCTTTGCCGTAACGCGCCATGACTTGAAAGCGGTTGGTTAACACGGCTTTCAACGTTTCAATATCCACCGACGTTTTGCCCGGCACTAACACGGGGCGCGGCGCCACGCGTTTTGGTTTTGCTAAACCAAACAATTGCAACGTGCGGATCAATCCCCAACCCAAATCCACTTCCCACCACTTCACAGAAAACTTCGCGGAGGTCGCATAGGTGTGATGGTTGTTATGCAACTCTTCGCCACCCACAATTAACGCCCAAGGAATAATATTGCGTGACGCATCCGGGCATTCGAAATTGCGATAACCGAAATAATGACCGACGCCGTTGATAAAACCTGCCGCCCAAAACGGTATCCACGCCATTTGAATCGCCCAAATACTCAAGCCCGGCACGCCAAACAACAGCAAATCGATACCCATCATAATCATAATGCCCATCGCGCTATGCGCGGTGTAAACATTTTTTTCCATCCAATCGTCAGGCGTGCCTTCGCCGTAACGATCCATGGTCGCTTGATTGCGGGATTCTTTGCGATAGAGTTCCGCGCCTTGCCACATCACGCGATTAATACCTTTCACTTGCGGACTGTGTGGGTCTTCAGCGGTTTCCACTTTAGCGTGATGCTTTCTGTGAATCGCCGTCCACTGTTTGGTTTCCATGCCGGTCGTCATCCACAACCAGAAGCGGAAAAAATGACTGACCACCGGATGCAGGTCAACCGCGCGGTGCGCCTGACAACGATGTAAATAAACCGTCACGGCGAAAATCGTGATTTGCGTTAGTATTATCGTCGCGATGATATAACCCCACCACGGTAAATTTAAAATGCCATATAACATAAGGAAAACACCTCGTTATTAATGATTGTATCGTTATCCAATAAACGCCTTTATAATGGCCCTCTGGACGATATTTGGCGGACTCTATAATAGCATATTTCCCTGTTGAGATGTATAAATGCCAGAACTACCCGAAGTAGAGACGACGCTCCAAGGAATTAAACCTTTTGTTTTAAAACAAAAAATTCAATCCATTACAGTCCGTCATCACGGCATGCGCTGGCCAGTCCCCGCTAATCTTTCACCGCTATTATCTGGTGAAATCATCGAACAAATCTGGCGGCGCGGGAAATACTTATTATTTCAAACTTCCCAAGGGCATTTGATTTTGCACTTGGGCATGTCAGGTAGTTTACGCATTTTAACTCACGACGCACCTGCAAAAAAACATGACCATATAGATATTCTGCTTGCCAACGGAAAACTTTTGCGCTTCAGAGATCCGCGCCGTTTTGGGGCCTTATTATGGACCACAGATGCGCCGGATTTGCATCCATTATTGTCTCATTTGGGCCCGGAACCGTTAAATTCAAGCTTTACCGGCAAATATTTGTGGGAAAAATCCCGCAAAAGAAAAGTCCCTGTCAAGAACTTTTTAATGGATAGTAAAATCGTCGTCGGCGTGGGAAATATTTACGCCGCGGAAGCGTTATTCGCCGCCGGTATTTTACCGAAGAAGGCGGCGGGGAAAATCAGCCTGCCACAGTATCAAAAATTGGCCGCCGAAGTGAAAAAAGTTTTAAAAGCCGCGATTAAAAAAGGCGGCACGACGCTGCGGGATTTTACCGCTAGTGATGGCAAGCAGGGTTACTTTAAATTGAAACTGAAAGTCTATGGCCGCGGTGGCCAGCCTTGCGTGACATGTGGGACGACGTTGAAAGCCAGCCGCTTAGGTCAGCGCGGCACGGTTTATTGTCCACGCTGCCAGAAATGATTAATGCTCGTTTGCCGTGCGCGCCACGCTGTAGGGGGTTAAATCAATTTGATATTCGTGGAAAACTTCCACGCTAGGTTGATGGCCGACGCTGACGATTGAGCAATTCGGCACTTCTTTTTTAATTAATTCATACAGCATTTTTTCATGTGGTAAATCCAGGGCGGACGTACTCTCATCGAGAAACACCCAATCCGGCTTCGTTAATAACACGCGCGCGATGGCGACGCGCTGCAATTCACCCGGTGACAATTGTTCCGACCACATCGACACGTCATGTAAACGGCTAATCAATTCGGGTAAGTCACAGGCTTTCAATACGGCGATTAACTTAGCGTCGTCTATCTCGCCTTTGTCTGGGAAAATCAACGCTTCTTTTAACGAGCCGATAGGCATGTACGCTTTTTGTGGGATATACATAATCTTCTTGCCCGTTGGCAGGGTAATACTGCCGGCGCCGTAGGGCCAAATTTTCGCAATGACGCGGATTAGCGTACTCTTGCCGATACCGGATGCGCCTTTGATTAAATAATTTTTACCATGCTCGAATTCGACATTAATTTTTTGTAACATTTTTTCATCATGCGGCGTGTAAATATTTAAGTCTTTGACAGAGATCGTGTCGTTAGTCGCGTTTTGATAAACAAATTTATTTTGCGTCGCGGCGTGATGTTCCACTTCATAAATATGGTTGATGAAAGTGATAAGCCGTTGCACCACCGCGCGCCATTGCGCGATTTGCGTATATGAGTTGACGAAGAATGACAGCGCGTCTTGAATTTGGCCGAACGCGCGCAACGCTTGCATGAAGCCGCCGAGCTTGAA
Organism: Gammaproteobacteria bacterium; assembly: GCA_963692955.1. GTDB lineage: Bacteria > Pseudomonadota > Gammaproteobacteria > DSM-16500 > DSM-16500 > UBA5158. The sequence continues at coordinate 103,506 of OY843587.1, forward strand.
TACTTTATTGAAATAATTCGGCAGCGTTACGATTAACGGCACTAACACCGAGACTTGGTTATAACCGGCGGTGAACCATAACAATAATTTTTGCCGTAAAATAATCGCGTACCAATTATTCAGCACGCGGTCGAACAAACCCCCTAACACATTTCGTTGATGGCCTTCGCCGCGGTATAGCGCGACATTTTCCGCGTGCGAACGTAAGTCCACCGCCGCGAAACGAAAGTTCGCTTCGCGCCGCTGTTGTTCGAAGTTCAAATTCACCAACGGATAACCAATTTTAAACGCCAGCGTCGTACCGATGACGGCGTAAATCATGCTGACCCAAACTAAATAACCTGGAATGGTGATGAGGTGTTTACCGATATGAAAAGAAAAATGTCCCGACAGCGTCCATAAAATATAAATAAATGCCACGAACGTCGTCACGGAGCCGATTAAACCAATCGACAAGTCCAGTGAACTACTCACCAACGCGGCGATGTCTTCTTGAATACGTTGATCGGGGTTATCGGTTCTTTCATCGAAATTTTCGAGGTAATAATAACTTTTATCCGCCAGCCAGCGATTGACAAATTGGTTGGTCAACCAGCGCCGCCAACGTAAGCCTAAGAATTGCTGGAGATAATAGCGGTATACCGCCAAGATAATATAAACGGCGGCGATGAGCATAAAGATAAAGATTAAATCGATGGCGCCGCGCTTGTCATAATCTTGCAACGCGTCATAAAAAAAGTTGTACCAATAATTTAAAACGACTTCCATGCCGACTAACGCGACACTCAAGATAATGACGGAAATCAAAAACGTGTAAGCGGAAATACGCTCGTCGGATTCCCAGTAAGCTTTGATGAGCTGCCAAGGTGTGTAGGGCCGTGATTGCAATTCCAAACTCATTCGTTTCACTCCGCAAACAGCGTGTTATGGGCGAAAAAAGCAATCATGCCGCGATCCCTGTTCAGATTAAAACAACCCAAGGCGGGTTTGTTCTACACATCGACACAAAATCAATGTGTTAGTATAACGCAAATATTATTTCGTACAGCAGAAATTTTTAGTGGTATCTTTTCTAATTATTACCGCTATAATTTCAAAACTTAGCCAGGGATTATCGCTAAGGGAAACTAAATGGAACGCAACGTTACACTCAAAATTTTCACCTTGCTTCTGTGCGCCTTGTTCACGGCATCTGGTTGCGCTCCTGTTTCTGAAGGGGATACGATTCCAACCAAAGGCACTCTGCTTGGCGCCGGGGTAGGCGGCGTCGGCGGCGCTGGTATGGCGGCTGCGTTGCATGGTACGCCAGCGGTAATTGGTATCGCCGGTGTGACTGGCGCGACCTTAGGTTATTATCTTTCGACCCAACGCTTCGCCGCGCGCGGCATCGTCAAAGCCAAAGGCAAAGTCTACACGATGGGCGATTACCTCATCATCGATTTACCCACCGATAATTTATTCGATACCAACACCGCTGACTTTTATGATAATACCGATGAAGAATTACAATCCGTCGTCAGTATTTTAGGCCGCTTGCCGAAACACAATATTATTATTTCCGGCAATACCAGCGGCTTTGGTTCGGTGGAATTCCAAAAAAACTTATCCCAACAGCGCGCCTCGAAAGTCGCATCCTATTTATGGTTGAACGGTATCAATGATGTCGCGCGGCCCCGCTCGCTAATCTATGTTGGTTATGGAAATAATTATCCCATCGCGACGGATTTACGTGTTTCTGGGGTGCGCACTAATAGCCGCATACAAATCGTCGCTTATCCCTGTGATGAGATTTTACATTGGGATAAAATTCAAGAAAGCCGCAATAATTTTAAAGAATTTAAAAACATCGGCTCGGTCGCGTTTGCGCCCGCGCCCATCACGACGATGCCGCCGCAAACTAACGAAACCCCCGATCAACAAAAAAGCTTCGCGCAAGCTTTCTCAGATAGCAATCCCGCGCCGGCGGTGAGCAAGCCTCTGCAATCTAAACCTTATAAAGAAGAAGAATCTGTTCCTTATCAAGAAAAACAATTAGCCGACGCCGCGACTACTCCGGAACAAACTAGCGAGCCTTACAATGGTGACGTGACGACGAGTATTAAAGATGAATTCGCCGATAACGATACGCCGCCGACCAGCATGACGATGGGCGGTAATACGCAAGTGGCGTTAAACGATAATGAACATAATGATATTTACAGCGGCGGTGGAATTTATAATAACTCTACCAACGACACCCAAGCCATGATTGGCCGCAGCGTGAAAAAACACTGGGGCTTCAAAGGTGATAATGAATTGAAAGATGAAACACCGTTAGCGCCGCCGCCCACCGCTAAAGGATAAGTACACACTTTGCTGTAACAAGGCGCGCACGCGAAATCCACATTAAGATGTTTTTGCGATTGACCTAACGCGCCAGTAAATTCCGGGTTGGTAGGACCGTATAAAGACACGGCGGGAATGTTAAACGCCGCCGCTAAATGCCCCAGACCGGTATCCACCGCGACGACCGCTTTCGCTCCCGCTAACACGGTGATCATGCCGCTAAGATTTAAGGGCGGTAATACTTCCGCGTTTACGCTGCCCGCCGCGATGCGTTCTGCGCGGGCTTTTTCGACTGCATTGCCCCACGGTAGTTTCACCGGATAACCCGCGTCATTCGCGAGTTTAACTAACTCTACCCAATACTCTTCCGGCCAATGTTTCGTCGCCCAAGTCGTGCCGTGGAAAAAAATTAAATAGTTACCCACGTCAGCGTCAGCGTTGATAAATTTATTTTTATCGATGCCATAATCAGCCACGGTCAGCGGCGCCGGATAATTTAATAATTGACTAAACAAACTGCGCGCGCGCACCACAGCATGTTGTTGAAACACCACCGTGCAAGTGCGTTGATAAAACCAAGACGCATATTTTTCCCGTGCTGAGCCCCAAGCTAAACCGCAATGCACGCCGCGCGCCCAACGCGCAATCACCGCGCTTTTTACTAAGCCTTGCGCGTCAATCACTAAATCATATTTTTCCGCGCGCAGCGCGCGGCGGAAGACGAGGATTTCACGCAGCGTGCGCAATGAAAATATTTTTTTGCGCCAGCGCCGCCAAGCGACAGGAATGATTTTTTTAAGCGCGGGATGCCAAGCGGGAACGGCGGCGAAATTTTCTTCGACGACCCAATCAAAACTAATATTTGGAATCGCAAGACAAGCGTCAGTGATCGCCGGCAGCGTGTGAATGATGTCGCCTAGCGAAGAAGTTTTAACAATTAAGACGCGCATACTATACCAACTCTTGCAAAGCGGTTAAGACGCTAGGCGCGGTCAATTCACGCATACATAAATGGTGCGTGAGCGGGCAGACGCGCTGCTTACAAGGCTGACATTTCAAGTGGGTGCGTAACACGCGCGCTTTATTGCCTAGCGGCGGTGTGTGCGCAGGCGACGTCGGGCCATACAATGCCACGACGGGTTTGTTAACGCTGGCGGCGATGTGCATCAAGCCCGAATCATTGCTCACTACCGCGGTGGCGAGCGCCAATATATCGATCGCGTCTTGCAAACTAGTATTGCCGGTTAAATTCACGCAGCGAGCTTGCGTTAATTCCATAATTTTTTGCGTGACGGGCGCGTCTTTCGGCGAGCCTAACACCCACACATCCCAATCTTCCGCTAACTTCGCGTTCGCGACCGCGGCGAAATGTTCTTCCGGCCAGCGCTTCGCCGGCCCGAATTCAGCGCCCGGGCACAAGACTAACACGGGCCGCGTGGGAAATGGCATTTGCAGTTTATCTAGCACCGCTTGTTGCGTCGCGCGTGAAGAAAATAATTCCGGATGCCAGGCGTCCACCCAATTATTTTCAAGGCGAGCGTCCGCGGGTAAACCTAGTGCTACGTAACGCTCAAGCATCAGCGGTAAACTTTTTTTATCTAAGTAGCGTACATCGTTTAATAATCCCCACCGCATTTCACCGCGCCAACCGGTGCGTTGCGGTATGTTCGCAAAATAAGGAATGAGCGAGGATTTGAAAGAATTTGTTAGCACGATCGCTTGATCGTAATGTTTCGCACGCAGATTTTTTCCTAACCGGTAACGTTCGCCTAACGCAAGTTTGCCGTGGCCCAGCGGCATCACCATACTCGCGGCGACTTCCGGCATACGCGCTAACAGCGGCTCGCTCCAAGCGGGCGCTAACACATCGATGACAGCGTCAGGCAATTGTTTTTTTAATAATTTAAACAAGCCTTGCGCCATCACCATGTCGCCTACCCAAGCCGGGCCTATGATTAAAATTTTATTCTGCATCGGGTTCCGTTTTTAATAGAGTATATTGCGCGCCGCAATACGGACAGACCGCGTGGCCGGTCGTTTCAATCGGTAAATATACGCGTGGGTGCGCGTCCCAAATGCGCGCGTCGGGCAACGGACATGACAGCGGTAATTGCGCTTCGGTCACGTCATAATGTTGTTTGGTGCAAGCTTGTAAATCAGGTTCTTTATGCATGTCATGCTCCGAAGTAAAAGTTAGGCCGCGACCGCTGCGAGTAATAAGCGCATCCCATCTTCTAATGATGTTCCACTGCGGAAGGCGAGTTGTTGTTTGGCTTTTTCAACGTTGGCATAAGACGCGCGGATGTCGCCCGCGCGCACCGCTTGATGGGAAACACTGGCACTGCGGCCGCCGACTTTTTCGATGTAGCGGAGCAAATTCAATAATGTTTCCGGCACGCCGGTCGCGATATTCAAAACGCCTTGATAAGCATTCGTTAACGCTAAAAAATTCGCGCGCGCCACGTCAGCCACATAAATAAAATCACGCGCTTGTTCGCCGTCGCCAAAAATAATAATGGGTCCTTGTGTTTGATACCCTTCAATAAATTTAGAAATCACCCCCGAGTACGGTGACTTAGGGTCTTGGCGCGGCCCGTAGACATTAAAGTAGCGCAACCCCAACGCATTCAAACCAAACAAACGCGCGTATAAATCGGCGTACCGTTCGTTATTCGCTTTATCGAGCGCGTAGGGCGAGAGCGTGAGATTTTGCAGCGCGGTGTCATCGTCAAGACAGGGCAGCGGCGCAGCACTACCGTAAATCGCGGCACTTGAGGCGTAAACACAACGCGTGCCTTTGCCGATTTCACGCAACGCTTGGATAACATGTAAAAAACCCTGGGTATTCACCAGCAGTGATTGCACGGGATCTTCGATGGACTTAGGCACCGAAGGCAGTGCCGCTAAATGCAATACCGCGTCGACGCGGTGCAAATGCTTCAGCAAAGTGGGATAATCTAAAACGTCACCCGGCACGAATTCCAAACGCGGATTAAACAAATCTAGATGAGTTAATTTTCCAGAAGAAAGATTGTCGTAAACAATAACGTCCAAACCTTCTTTAAGCAGCAAATCGGTGGTGTGTGAACCGATGAACCCCGCTCCGCCGGTAATTAAGACCTTTTTCATACATGTTCGACTCAAAATTTGATCATTGTTATGAGATTTGCGGATGATGTCAACTTTATTTCTCTTCAGCCGGCATATCTAAAGGCAGCCAAGTCCGGTACAAACTCATGCCTAGATATAAAATCAAATAACCCATAGAAATAATCGATAACGGCGGATTGGATTGCGGATATGACCACAATAGACCGGCGGTAGCGAAGCCCCATAACACCGTCGCCAATAACATACTCAAGCGTAAAAATTTATTATGCGTTAGATAATCCAAGCGTGACGGATAAACATATTTTATCGGCACGAAACTTAAGACCGCTAACACCAACAGAATACTTAAATTAATCCACACATTCATTTGCCAAAAATATAAATAGAACACGACGATGTTCCAATAACTCGGAAAGCCTTTAAAAAAATGGTCTAAGGTTTTCGCGTCGGTTTGGGTGAATTGATAAGCGGAAGACAGCGTGACAGCCGCGACGCATAACAAACACCAACCTTGCGGCAATAATTGCGTGACTAATAAAAAGAAGCACGGCACGATGGTGTAATTAAAAAAATCGACGATATTATCCAGCAACGCGCCATCAATTTGCGGCACCGCGATTTTAATTTTCACGACACGCGCGAACACGCCGTCGACCGCGTCGATTAAAATCGCCGCTCCCATCCACCAAAAAGATTCCAACCACTGATGGTTATAGATGGCCAGCAACGCCATCAAACCCACAAACGCGCCGCTAGCGGTAAACACATGAATCAACCAGCCTAAACATTTCCGCTGCCACGCGACCGGACTTTCTATTGCTTCCAAAAGCTATACCCCTTTTAAGACCTTCGGCTTTTTTTTCATAAAGGCCAATTGTAACATTGCGGAACCCATGAGACCTGATAAAAGCGATCCGATCAAGACGCCTAACCGCACTTCGATTAAGTAAACGGGATTAATTCGCTGGAAAGTAAGCGTACCAAGAAATAAGCTCATAGTAAAACCAATGCCGCACAAAATAGCCACAGCATAAATTTGCAGCCAATCCGTGTTTTTCGGCAATTTTGCCCAGCCTAGCTTAATCACTAGCCACGTAAAAAAACATACGCCGATTTGTTTGCCCAGGAATAATCCCAGCACCGTGCCGACCACGACCGAGTCCAATAAGATATTGGTTGTCAAACCGTCAAGATCAAGTCCAGCGTTAGCTAGCGCAAACAATGGCATGATAAAAAACGTGACCCACGGCTGCAAACTTTTTTCCAAGCGGTTCACGGGCGATTCTTCCGCTGACGTACCGCGTTGCTGCAACGGAATGAAAAACGCCAGCACCACGCCCGCCACCGTCGCGTGCACGCCGGATTGCAACACGCAAACCCACAACAATAAGCCGCACACTAAATAAGGGCTGAGGCGGCGCACGCCGCTTTTATTCAGTAACCATAATAAAAAGATAAATCCCAACGCCAATAAAATACTTAAATAAGATAATGACTGAGAGTGAAAAAACGCGATAATAATAATCGCGCCCACGTCATCGAAAATCGCCAACGCTAGTAAAAATAATTTTAATTGCAGCGGCACACGCTTACCGAACAGTGACAGCGTCCCCAACGCGAACGCGATATCCGTCGCGACCGGCACCGCCCAACCTTGCAACGCTTGCGCATCGTGCCAATTGAAAAGGCAATACACTAACGCCGGTACGACCATGCCGCCTAACGCCGCAATGCCTGGTAAAATAATTTTTGACGCGCTGGCTAATTCACCTTCTAAAAATTCGCGCTTTAACTCTAAACCCACTAATAAAAAAAATAACGTCATCAATCCTTCGTTGACCCAGAACAACAACGGCTGAGAAATACTATAATGACTGACGCGGACACTGATTATTTGCAGCCAAATATTTTCGTAACCATCGCCCCACGGGGAGTTACATAAAATAAAGGCAGCGAGCGCCATAAAGAACAAGATAATACCGCCAGCCGCTTCACTGCTTAGAAACTTGTTGATGTAGCTAAAGCGCATCCTGAACAGCTCCCGTTATTTACCCTTGTAATTCCCGCTATTATGCAATAAATTCAGTGTCATTATCGAATCTGTCCAGTGGAGATCAGTTAATGACCATACTTAAAATGTCGGATGTTAAACTAAAAGGACAGCGTGTTTTAATTCGTGAAGATTTGAATGTACCATTAAAACATAATGAAATAACGAGCGATATCCGAATTCGCTCCGCCATTCCGACCATTAAAGCGGCACTAAAAGCGGGCGCGAAAGTCATCATCATGTCGCACCTGGGCCGGCCCACGGAAGGCACTTTCGAAGAACAATATTCACTCGCGCCGATCGCCGCGCGTTTATCTGAATTGTTAAAAAAAGAAGTCCCACTTATTCAAAAATGGGTGAATGGCTTTAATATGGGCGACCACCAAGTCGTGTTACTCGAAAACGTCCGCTTCAATAAAGGCGAGCGCGACAACGACAACAATCTATCGAAAAAAATCGCCGCGCTCTGCGATGTGTTCGTTATGGATGCCTTCGCGACCGCGCACCGCGCGGAAGCCTCGACCGTTGGCGTGATCGCGTACGCGCCCAGCGCTTGCGCCGGCCCTTTGTTAGTCTCTGAGTTAGAAGCATTGACTGCTATTATGCAAAAACCAAAACATCCGGTGGTCGCCATCGTCGGCGGCTCTAAAGTTTCCACCAAATTATCGCTGCTCGATTCTTTAGTTCAAAAAATCGATACGCTTATTATCGGCGGCGGCATCGCCAATACTTTCATCGCGGCGGAAGGTTACACCGTCGGCAGATCGCTGTATGAACCCGATTTAATCGATGAAGCGGAACGCTTGAGTTTAAGCGCGAAAAATCGCGGCGCGGAAATTATTATCCCCACCGATGTCGTCGTCGCTGAAAAACTTAGCGATGACTCGGAAAGTTCCGCGCGCTTAGTGTCGCAAATCGACGATAATGAAAAAATTTACGATCTCGGTCCCGATACCATTAAAAAAATTACCGGCATTATCAAAAAAGCCAAAACCATTTTATGGAACGGCCCCGTCGGCGCGTTTGAAATAAAACAATTCGGCGAAGGTACCCATGAAATTGCCAAAGCCATCGCAGCCAGCGCCGGTTATTCTGTCGCTGGTGGCGGCGATACGTTAGCGGCCATTGAAATTTCCAAGGTGGCTGATAAAATTGATTACATCTCCACAGGTGGAGGTGCTTTTTTAACCTTTCTTGAAGGTAAAGCGCTGCCTGCTATCGTGGCCCTGGAAGAACGCGCGACCAAAGACGAGACTGTTACATGACAACGCAACATCCCCTACGACGCACCAAAATCGTTGTGACGCTTGGCCCGGCCCTGGATGATCAAGAAGTTTTAAGAAGCGTCATTGTCGCGGGAGCCGACGTGTTCCGCGCGAACTTTTCGCACGGTTCTTTAGAGACACACGAAAAACGCATCCAAATGGTGCGTCAACTCGCGGATGAATGCGGCCGCACGGTCGCCATCCTCGCCGATATGCAAGGGCCGAAAATCCGCATCGGCCGTTTTAAAAATAAAAGTATTAATTTAGAAGTCGGTCAGAATTTTTTATTAGACACTGAATTAGATAGCGACGCCGGTACTAACAGCGTCGTCAGTTTAGATTATAAAGAATTACCGAAAGATGTGCGCGCCGGCGACACGCTGTTACTTGATGACGGCCGCGTCGTCATGCAAGTCGAAAAATCCGAAGCGACGCGTATTTACTGCAAAGTCACCGTCGGCGGCGAATTATCGAATAATAAAGGCATCAACCGTTTAGGCGGCGGCTTATCGGCGGCGGCACTCACCGACAAAGACCGCGTCGACATTATCGAAGCCGTGCGTTTAGAAGCTGACTTTATCGCGATTTCTTTTCCCAGAAACGCGGACGACGTCAAAGAAGCGCGCGTTTTAATTAAAGCGGCGGGTGGCACCGCCGGCATTATCGCGAAAATCGAACGCGCGGAAGCGATGGTCAACATCGAAGAAATTATCCGCACCGCGGAGGCGGTGATGGTCGCGCGCGGTGATCTTGGCGTTGAAATCGGCGACGCGGAATTACCTGGCGCGCAAAAACGCATTATTCATCTCGCGAAAAAATTAAATAAACCCGTGATCACCGCCACCCAAATGTTAGAGTCGATGACTTACAACACTATCCCGACGCGCGCCGAAGTGTCCGACGTCGCGAACGCGGTGTTAGACGGCACCGACGCGGTCATGTTATCCGGCGAAACCGCGGTCGGCAAATATCCTGAAAAAGCAGTGGCCGCGATGGACCGCATTTGTCTGTCCGCCGAAAAAAACATGTCACGCAAAAATTTGCGCCGCATCAGCGATCCGCATTTTAAATATGTGGACGAAGCGATCGCCATGGCGACCATGTACACCGCGAACCATTTAGATATTAAAGCGATTATCACGCTCACTGAATCCGGTACCACCCCGTTATGGATGTCATGCGTGAAATCCAGCATTCCCATTTACGGTTTAAGCCGTCATCTTGCCACGCAACGGCGCATGGCGTTATATCGCGGCGTCTATCCCATTCCATTTGACGCAACCCATTACGATCGCGAAGTGCTAAATGAAACCGCCGTCAGCGAATTGCAAAAACGTAAACTCGTCAAAGAAGGCGATAACGTCATCATCACCAAAGGCGATTTAATCGGCGTGCATGGCCGCACGAATTCCATGAAAATTTTCACCGTCAACAGCGATGCCGTTACCGATTCTGAAAACGAAAAAAAAAAGCTAACTAAAAATATTAATACCGAAGGAATCAATGGATGAATACGAAAGTCCAAATCATTTTTTACAGTATGTATGGCCACGTATTTAAAATGGCGCAAGCCATCGCTGAAGGCGCGCGCGAAGTCAAAGGCGTGGACGTTGATATATTTCGCGTGCCGGAATTAGTACCGGAAGAAGTTTTGATAAAAAGCGGCGCGAAAGAAGCGCAAACAGCGTTTGCGCATATCCCTGTGATTAAGCCGGCGGAAATGGAAGAAGCCGACGCGATTATTTTTGGCACGCCGACGCGGTTTGGCAATATGTGCGCGCAAATGCGTAATTTCTTGGATCAACTCGGCGGCTTGTGGATGAAAAACGCTTTCGTGGGTAAAATAGGCAGCGTCTTCGCCAGCACCGGCACCCAGCATGGCGGTCAAGAAACGACGATAACGAGTTTTCATACCACCTTATTTCATTTAGGTTTTGTGATCGTCGGCGTACCGTATTCCGAAAAAGCCTTGACCAACATGGATGAAATCACCGGCGGCACGCCGTACGGCGCGACCACCATGGCGGGCAATGACGGCAAACGTCAGCCTAGCGAAAATGAATTAACGATCGCACGCCATCAAGGCAAACACGTGGCGCAACTTGCGTCCGAATTAAAACGCGGCAGAAATGCGTGAGGTAAACGATGAAAGCGACTTTTGCAGCAGGTTGTTTTTGGGGAGTGGAATCTTTATTTTCACAAGTTCCTGGCGTCACCGCGACGCGCGTCGGCTATATGGGCGGCTGGACGGAAAATCCTTCTTACGAAGCCGTTTGCAGAGGTGACACCGGCCACGCGGAATCGCTGGAAGTAGAATTCGATCCCAATAAAGTGTCCTATGTACAATTAGTCGAAATCTTTTTTGATAATCACAATCCGACGACGTTAGACAAACAAGGCCCGGATGTCGGCACGCAATATCGCTCGGTGATTTTTTGCGAAGACGCCGCGCAATTAGCCACGGCATTAGATTACAAAGAAAAATTAGATTTATCCAAAAAATTCCGCACCCCCATCGTCACGCAAATTCTGGCCGCCGAAAAATTTAAATTTTATCCCGCGGAAGATTATCATCAGCGTTATTTTGAAAAGCAGGGCATGCAACCTTGCTTCTACACACCCAAAGACAATAATAATTAAAAACTCTTTTACTTTTTTATTTGGAAAAACATTATGGATCACGTCTTCAAACACATTGAGCTTGTCGGCACTTCATCACAATCTATCGAAAAAGCCGTAAATGGCGCGATCGAAAAAGCCAGCAAAACTCTTAGAAACATCGAATGGTTCGAAATTCTTAGCACACGCGGCAAAGTAGAGAACGGTAAGGTCGCGGAATACCAAGTCATCATGAAGATTGGCATTAAACTAGAATAGTTTACACTCCACGCGCAAGCGAGGACCTTCGGTTTGAAATGCGTCTAACTTATCAATGAGTTAATTATACTCTAAACTTAATATTGTCTTAATATTTAGCCTGTACTATGGCCGTACATATACTGGGTTAATGAGAGGCAATATGCCATTATCCGTTCATGAAAAAGCGTTCATTTCTGACGTGGTTAGTCATTCTTTAAGTATTTTTCAACTGTATGCTATCAAGCGCAGATTTCTCAACGCGTACGTATTATTGTGGAATCAAAAAAATCCTTATATCAGACAAGCAATCGCTAAACATTTTGGTAAAGAAATATTTGCGGGTTTCTCTTGGAAAAATCAGCAATATTCATTTCTGGAAATCGAAAAGTTTTTTACCGAAAGTTTGTTGGCGATTAAGATTCAAAATGATTTAATACGCCAGATTTTTACGAATAGCCAAGCCACAAGATCGCCGATTTTAAAAACCATTGACATTGATTATCATCAAAAATTAACGCTTACTCTCAATGAAATTTATAAAGGCCGTATCGTAGATGCGAAAGCCGCTAAAGATATTTTTGATAACAACATAAAAGATTTAAAAAAATGGGTTAAAAATTCTAACTGTTACATAAGTGAGGAGAATCATCGACAGATTAAAGCGCAAAATAATTCATTTTTTTATATTGCTGTGGGCGTTTTCGCAATAACTTACACGCTACTCACTGCTTATGAAGATGAATATGCATTTTTTAAAGCGCTAACGCTAGCCTTGAGTGTCTATTTCACCCATGAACTGTATAGAGGGGTAAAATCAACATTTTTATATGCGAATGGAATTTACAATATTCATTTAAATTTAATTAGTCTAGAAGATTATGAAGAAGAACACAAAGTTGCTTATGAAAGACCCTCGGTCAAGCCGCAAAAATTTAAACATGAGTTAGTTAATACCAAGCCACATTATCCGGCAGCGCTTGCCGTAGTAATAGATAAAAATCCTCCGTCGCAATGGTCGGATAGCATAGAAGATCTGCCTGCCTATAAAAAAATTAAGACGCGTAAAGCCGCTCCTCAAGCAACGCCAATTGAAAATTTACCTGTCACGGTGAGCATTGAAAACCCTCGCCCAGACTTTTTTGGCAATGAATTTAAAGAATTAGATGACAATCATATCGTTGCGATTGACCCTAATAATTTAGGTAAAAATAATTCTTTTTTTGGTATTTGGAATAAACCTAAGATTACGAGATTTGTGGGTGATGGCGAACCTATTTATCATAAGCTCTTTAGTATATTTAGCATGGGCAATATTGCCGGCAAGAAAGGTTCAACTGGAATTAAATATTTACGAAATTTGAATTTCTTCGAGATAAAAACGCCGTCGACAGCGGCGCGAGTTTATGGCGACGAAATTATTCAAGCTAGCGGCAATACGGCATTGGTATTTTCGCATTTTTCACGCAAAGGATTTCATTAATAGAGGTAGTCATGGCAAGTTCAAATCGTAGTGTACCGACATCCCACGAATTTAATTTAGATAAACTTACCGAATTTAATCCGGCGATTATTTATATGTTACGACCTGAAATTTCTTCTCGGCCTGGAAGTAAGCCTGATCCGCGAGATCCAAATTATTTAATGGTGACCGCCGGACAGTATCTAGATTTATTCGAAGCCTATATGTATGCGCAAGAAAATATTTTACCCGTCATTGCAACCAAAGGCATTGCGGCGATCACCGCAAAGGATTTGCTGGTATGGCTCAAGCAAATTCATATACGCGCCGCTCACACCTTAGCGCATGATGTAGACCAGCCTCAATTCGCGGGCAATTACACTAACGAGGAATCATTTCTTTCCGAACCGTTCGTCCCACTTATCTTACGGGATTTATTTTCAATTAACGCACCAATTGATCTAAAACATCTTCAAGCCGTCATGAAGCACCATCAGAATATGTTTGAAACTGAAGATGATATTAATAATATTATAGAATTATTTAATAGTGGTGCAGTTCAAGAAATACTAAATCTTCTTAAAGAATTACTCGCTAAAAATGGTGATGAACCAATTGAAGCTAATCAAATTACTTTTCTTGTCGCAATGGTTGACCTTGGCAAGATATATAGCCAAAACGGCTTTAGCGCTGCTCAAAAAGATTTAATACATAAATTTTTTATGATAGGCGTTGCGCCAGATAAAATCGCTGAGCATATGAAAATACTCGCAGAAGAGATCTTAACAGCATGGAAAAATTGTGACGCAAATAAACCTGAAGAAGTCGTGCAACTTTTATCTGATGAGTTTATTTCATTATTGAAATGCCACCCCTATTTTAACGCGAATGGCCGTATCGCTACCGTGCTAATGAATATTACTTTACGGTCATTGAATCTTCCATCTATCGTCTTGAGAACGGAAGATAGCAATCACCCGTTAAACGTCGCCTATACAAAAGCGACTAAAAATATCAGCACTCAACCCGAGTTGTTAACAGCGCATATTAAGAAGTGCATGAACATGGCGCAGGTGAAACCGAGTTATGACAAAGCTATTATTACCTTCCGAGTGGCGGCCACCAATTGGATGAGACAAATAATGTCTGAATTTCCCAAGTTCGATATGGGAAAGTTTTATAGCATAGATATTTTCAAGATAATGACGAGTGTGCCTGATAACGTGCAGCGACTCACACCTAGCGACTTAATCGAGTTGAACGCTCTGTTAAAAATCTTTGGCTTTGAAGATTTATCAATTGCAGCCATTCAGCCTGATAGCTATCCGAAAATTTATGCGATATTAGGTGGGAATCGAATCGTCAACGCATTAGCGGCGCAATATAAAATCTTAGCAACCAAAGTAAGCGCTCACAACAATGCCGTTACTTCCAAAACTTATTCCACAGCTGAAAAAGATTCTATAGTGAATCATTTAACAGCATTAACACAACAAACAAAATGGCAGCGTTACAACGCGAATGGATTAACCCTTATACTAGAATGCGAATCTAAGCTCGAGGCTGAAAAGATTGCGGATGCGTTAACTGCGACGTCAGCGCTAAACGCCAAAATGCAATCACTCGCCGGCAAGATTCCCAAAGTTTTCGTCGTAAAAATAGAGGCGATCAATACCGAAAAATTACTTAAAGTCACGACGCTTAAAGACTTTGCCAGACAGTCTGATAACAAGCCTGAAAAAAAGCTACAAGCGTAGTGTAATGTGGTATTGAGATGAGAAAGCATGGCGCTGAGCTTTCGGTTTGTAAGTACACTTTAGCCCATTCATAAGAGCTATTCGCGCTATGATTTATATTAAATCAATTACTGAGAAGTCGAAGTGGTTCAATCCAACTACTGGCCAAAATCGCAAAGTATGAGCAAATAAATTGTTATAAAATTGTCAATTTAATATTTTCGGAGTAGCTTAATGAAGTAAGCGATAAGTTTTTTTTATTGGAAGTAAACCCTATGTTAAAGAACGTTCTCAGGAAGAGACGCTTTCAACAAACCATTTGTTTTATTTTAACTAACGCCTTGCTAGTCGTTGCCGCCTCGTCGGCTGCCTTCAAACTAACCGATAAACAACCGATCATCATTGGAATGAGCACTGCCTTAACAGGTGCCGCCCAAGAAATCGGCAAAGATGTAAAACGTGGTGTGGAAATCTATTTTGCCAAAATAAATGCTGCCGGTGGTATCAATGGGCGCCCGCTCGAATTAATTGCATTAGATGACCAATACGAGCCAGTCTTAGCCGGCAAAAATATGCGGATATTGACTCAAAACCCGAAAGTGTTAGCTATTATTGGCAATGTCGGGACTCCAACATCAATAGTTACTATTCCTATAGCTAATCAACAACACATCTTATTATTTGCTCCATTCACGGGTGCGAACGCAGCACGCAAAGAACCGCCTGATCGTTACGTCATAAATCTTCGTGCGAGCTACGAAGAAGAAACAACAGCTATGATCAAGGGCTTGCTTTCAATTGGGATCAAACCTGAAGAGATGGCTTTTTTTCTTCAAAATGATTCCTACGGCGATTCCGGCTATCAGGGAGCAATCAAGGCGTTGAAAAACGCGGGCTATGTTAATTTAGAAAAAATACCCATAGCCCGCTATTCGCGTAACACATTAAACATAGAACGCGGATTATCTATTCTTCTAGACACATCGACCCCGCCTAAGGCTATTATTATAGTAGGTGCTTACGCGCCATCCGCAAAATTTATTATCTTAGCCAAAAAGGAATTTCCTAATACATTATTTCTTAATGTTTCTTTTGTAGGAAGCATGGCTCTCTTACACGTCTTAGGAGCTAATAGCGAGAATATCATCGTTACACAGGTGGTCCCTTCTATTGATTCAAATGAACTCGCGGTAAGTGATTATCGAAATGATTTATATAAATATGGGGATGGAACCACGCCAAATTTTGGTTCATTAGAAGGATATCTCGATGCAAAACTTTTTGTAATAGGATTATTAGAAGCGGCGGCAAAAAATAAGCTAGACCGTGAAGGTATTATTGATACGTTTGAACAAATGCGCAATGTAGATATAGGTATCAGTGAAAAAATCACTTTAGATAAATACCATCATCAGGCTTTAAATAAAGTTTGGCCTACTATAATAAAAAACGGAAAGTTTTTGCCATTAAATTGGCAGGAACTGAAGCACTGAAATACTTAGGAAAGCACAAATGGATTTGTCCTTAAAAAAAATATTTATGGGTATATTTATAATGGCAATTACCTCTTTGCTAACATTGTGTGCTTTTACATTGTATTTTAATTCGCAGCTGATTAAAAATCAAAATTTATTAGCTGACGCGCTCAAAATTGGCGCCGCCAGACATGCCATGAATACCGCTTTATCACAATTTTTTGCCCGCGAAGAAAAGATATTAATTGCCAGAGATCTAATAGATATTTCTTCAATAAGTACCAGAAGCGTTGCTGATAATAATTTTAAAAGCGGATTGAAAGCATTAGCTAGCCTTGCTAGATCAAATTCAAATTTGGATAATGTTATTCAATTAGTAACGCCAGCTTATCAAGCATTTTTAACTGCGGATCAACGATTACTGGATTTAAGCCTCTTACGGCTGAACTTAAAAATGAAATTAGATACCGAAGTGCGAGTTATTGATAAAACAATAAGTGCGATTCGCAATAATACTGAGAAAATTAACGGTAAAATACTATTTTTAGATGTTCAGAATAAAAATAAGATAAAACACTATTTGTTATCTCCTGCATTAAAGTCTGCCGCGGAAAACGATCAAATTAAATTGAAATTTAATGAGTATCTTGCAAATTCCGGTAATGATGATAGTAGTGAAACACTTAATGCTGAATTTTTAGAATTATCCTATTTAATACGGAAACTAATCGAAACATCCAACCCTGATGCCGTAACAGACTTGCAATATAATGAGATTATACAAATATTAAATTTAATTCAAACAGACCTCGATAGTTTAACTACCACGCTAAAGACCGACCCAGAATTAAATGCAATTACACAAGAAATTACTATTCAATGGAATGCTCTTAAGTTAAAAATGCAAACGACGTCTCCTAACAATTTTATCACATTAAGAATTGATCTTAGCCGCACAGAAGAAATGCTGCAAGAAACCATCAAACAAATTCAAATAAATCAAATTAACTTATTAGCTCAGTTTGACAAACTCGATGTTATATCCGAAAAGATACGCTCAGATTTACAAACTAAAGCGCAAAGGATCGCAAAAAGAAATAGATGTATGATTATAGTGATAATGCTTTCATTTATCTCTTTAATGACACTATTGGGATATTTTTTATTACGTAAAATGACATACACCTTAAATGCTTTAGCGACATTAAACGAAAAATTAATAGTAACGGCTAGAAAAGCCGGCATGGCTGAGATTGCCGCTTCGGTTTTACATAATATTGGCAACGTATTAAATAGTATAAATGTCTCACTTGGATTGCTGAAAGAAAATGTTGATCAATCTGAGTTCAAAAAGCTTATCGCTACGAGTGAAATGATCGAAACTCACATGAGTGATCTGCCACATTTTTTAACGGCAGATGAAAAAGGAAAATATATTCCGAAGTATTTAGTAGGTCTCATTAAATTATTAAGCGTTGATCGAGAAAAAGAGCTTTCTGAAATAAATAGAATTAGTGTCAATATAAAGTTAGTGGAAGATATTGTTATCATGCAGCAATCTATTAGCGGCTTAAAAATTTTTCTGCAGAGAGTTTACCTGCCTGACTTATTAGCCGCGGCCTTACAAGTGTGCGGTAGTTTTCTTAAAAAGAATGCGATCACGCTAAGAGAAGACATTAAAAAAACGCCTTCTATCGTGACGGACAAATCTAAAGTAATACAAATCCTTATCAATTTAATTCAAAATGCGATAGACGCACTACAAGCATCCAGTAATATCCCTAAAATAATAGCCATTACTGTCCAAAAACATATTTCTGGTCAAGCCGTCGAAATTAGAGTGAGCGATAATGGTGTGGGCATCTCAAATGAAAATCTTAAAAAAATATTTACCTTCGGATTCACTACCAAACCAGAAGGCCACGGTTTTGGCATGCACAGCAGCATATTGGCGGCAAAAGAATTAGGTGGTGAACTACACGTCAGCAGCGAAGGTTTGGGTCAAGGTACTACCTTCACTTTTATATTACCTCTAATTACAAAGTAGGAGAAAACAGTTAATGAACCCAAAACCTAATTTACACATCCTGGTGATAGATGATAACCCTGAGATTCAGCAAGATTTTATAAAAATCTTAATGTCCGATAATTCTAAGCGGGATGAATTACATCCTTTAGAAGAAATAATATTCGGCCAAAAAGAAACTCAAGCGTTTAAGTTACCCCTCTTTCAGGTTGATAGCGCATCTCAAGGTGAAGAAGGCATAGAGAAAATTATAAATGCAAACGTGGAAGGTAATCCTTACGCTCTGACTTTTGTAGATATTCGCATGCCACCTGGCTTAGATGGAATAGAGACCATTAAACGTATATGGGAAAGAGACCCTGATATGCAAATTGTGATTTGCACAGCTTATTCGGACTACACGTGGGAAGATACAATAGTGCACTTAGGACAAAAAGATAATCTACTTATCTTAAAAAAACCTTTTGATCATACCGCAGTACGTCAATTGTCATGTGCTTTAACTTTGAAATGGCAATTATTAAAAGACCTTCGTGACCAAACTAAATCTCTCGAAGAAAATGTAAACCAGCGAATGAATTTCTCTGCGCAACTCGAAGAAAAACTTCAACATCAATTAACCCATGATACCTTGACAGCTTTACCTAATAAAAAATTTCTAGCTGATTTTATCCATCGGACATTAATAAATTCTAATCTAGAAACAACATTCGTTTTACTCTACTTCGATCTTGATAGATTTAAATTAGTTAATCACCACTTGAACCATTCCATGGGAGATCAACTATTAAAAGCTATTGCCCAGCGTTTAAAGTCGTACATACATAGTCAAGATATCCTTTACAGGCTCGAGAATGATGAATTCGCGATTGTTATAACATCGCTAAAAAATCTAAATGAAGTAGAAATAAACGTCAAATCAATATTAGATGGTTTTCTTGAACCATTCATAATCGACGAATATACGCTTTTTATTTCGGTTAGCATCGGCGTCAGCGTCTTCCCACAAGACGGAAAAACAATCGAAGAATTATTTGATCATGCTAGTGTTGCGATGGCATGCTCTAAAGCGCTAGGCGGAAACCAATACCATTTTTATAATATTAAGTTAGGTCAACCCGTTAGTAACCGTTTTGAAATAGAAACAGATCTGAACCATGCTATAGATAAAAATGAATTTGTTTTATTTTATCAACCACAGATAGATGTTAAAACTGAGGAAATAATTGCAGCAGAAGCGCTAATCCGCTGGCGGCACCCTACTAAAGGACTTATTCATCCAATCAACTTCATTTCTTTAGCTGAAAGCACGGGTTTAATCGTGCCAATAGGTGAATGGGTAATAAAAGAAGCTTGTAAACAAAATAAAAAATGGCAAGACCTTGGAATGCCACCTATTCGAGTTGCGGTTAATTTATCTGCTTTACAACTGAAACGCCCTAATTTGACGAAAATAGTAGAAGATACATTACGGGAAACTGGATTAAAACCAGAATATCTTGAGTTAGAATTAACTGAAAGCATCATTATTAATTGTGCGGAATCTCTTGCAGCCATCGCAAAATTGAAAGCCATTGGCACTCAAATCACCCTCGATGATTTTGGGACTGGTTTTTCGAGTCTAAATTATCTTAGAGAAATGTCAATTAATCGAATTAAGATAGACCAATCATTCGTAAAGAATATTCATATCAAAAGAGGCGATGAAATTATCATCGAAGCCATTATTACTATGGCCAAAAATTTAAATTTGGAAGTGTTAGCGGAAGGGGTTGAAACAGTAGAACAATTAACATTTTTACAATCTGCAAAATGTAATGAAGTCCAAGGATATTATTTCAGCAAGCCGATACCAAGCGACGAGTTCGAATATTTTTTGAAAAATCCAAAAGCGATAAGCGCTCAAGCAAAAAAACACTCGCAAAACATAATAACTTAATAAACATGGCAACTATTTAGGTGTAGCTCGCGCAGTGATAGTAGAGTTTATTTCGTAAAAAGGCTTCGAAATTAAGCCCGTTAGAAAGTTACAGTCAGACCTGATTATTAGTTAGAGAAGAACAACGCTTAAGCTTTCGGCCGGAAAGTACGTTCTAAGTCGGTGCCAACCATTCTTTTAAATAATGCGACTAGTTTTTCTTTTTGCGTACTCGTATCGAGTAACTTCATAATTTGCGGATCATTGGCGGTTAATTTCAGTTTCGCAATTCTATGTTTGACTTCGCCGGCTTTATTAAAAGAAATTTCGTGCCGCAACAAACCTTCACACAAAGGCTTATCGGCTTGCTTCGCCGCAATCGACGCAGCGTCATCAAAAGGTCGTTCGACGGAACGCACTTTATTGATTTGCGTTTTTTCTTCGATAATTAATTTTTTACCTTTGACTTTGAAATCCATAATCGAGGGCGATTCATTAGAATCAAGTATGTAATTACTTTTCGCCAAGTTCACGGAGATACTTTGTTTCAATGCGTGCATGTAGCCAAATTGATGCGCGTATTCACTCAAATGCGTAAGTAACTTAAGCGCTTTATCCGGATCTAGTTGCATTTTTTTGGTAATGATTTCTTGCCAAATTAATTGTAAGTTTTGATCGCCGCTGTCACTCTGCGCCGATTCGAATGGATGTTTTTTTAATAAATCCCCTAACGATTTGCCGTCGGCTAAGATGATGTCGGTGGTAATCCCACGATACCAATCAGGGCGGCATTTCGATAAATCACGGGTCGAGAAATCAAAAGAAAAAATGCGCGGATTTCGATAAAACGCCGGGGAATAAGCTTTGGAGGCTTTCACGGGTTTTTTAGTCATAACACTCCTACCAAGTAGTTGTGTAAATGCGCCGTTAAAGTACCATTATACGCTGTTTTTACGCTGAAAATTCAGGGAAAATAGCCTTTTTCCAGAAGCTGGCTATTTATCATGGGGTTATAAATTCGTAGCTTTATGAAGAAGCTGTCTCCTGCGTTTCAGGTAGCAAGTATTCCCGGCTCAACTGCGAATTTCTGCTATGCCGCGCAATCGCCAGCTCGACCAAATGCGTTAACAGTTCCGAATAGCTTATTCCAGAAACCGCCAATAATTTGGGATACATGCTAATCGCCGTGAAACCAGGAATGGTATTTATTTCATTAAAATAAATACGGTTAGTTTTCTTTTCTAAAAATAAATCCACGCGCGCCATGCCTTCGCACTCTAGCACCGCGAAAATAACTTTTGCTAAGGCTTGGATTTCATCGCGCACCGCGTCGGTAATGGGCGCGGGAATGATTAACTCCGCGCCGTCTTCATCTAAATATTTTGATTCATACGAATAAAATTCATGCCCGTTTTGCGGACGGATTTCACCGATCACACTAACGATAGGTTCCGCGCCGTATTCTTTCGACTCTAGTACCGACAATTCTAATTCCGTCGCGTCTATGCCTTGCTCGACTAAAATTTTTGTATCGTAGCGGAAGGCGTCCGCGATCGCGGCGGGCAGCTCACGCGCGTTTTTAACGCGGTGCACGCCGACGCTGGAACCGGTGTTCGCGGGTTTCACAAATACGGGGTAAGTTAATTTAGTGTTAACTAAGTTAAGAAATTTTTCTGGATTATTCCGCCAATGACCTTGCTTGATGACTAAATACGGCGGCACTAATAATCCCGCGTTGGCGATTAACCGCTTAGAAACGTCTTTATCCATACCGATCGCGGAAGATAAGACACCGCAACCCACGTATGGCACGTCGGCTAATTCTAAAAACCCTTGCACGGTACCGTCTTCACATAACACGCCGTGAATCACCGGAAAGACTACGTCAAATAAACTTTCGGATTTTTTTAACTGCGCGGTGATATTTTCTAGCGGCGGCTTGCCAATCAAATCGGGGGTAAACAACATTTTTTCGCGGTCGTTGGTGAGCCGCAATGGTTCATCTAAACTTAAGTGATTGATGTCTTCACCTAAATACCACGCGCCTTGTTTATCGATGCCTATCGGTATCACTTCATAACGGGTTCTATCGAGATTTTTAATGACATTCATCGCAGATCTTAAAGAAACTTCATGTTCCCCCGAGCGTCCGCCATACAACACGGCAACCCGAACTTTATTAGACTGTGTCATTCATGCCCCTTAAAAAAATAACGAAACACACTGTTAATGTTTAATTTCGCCTTTATAATCATTTATCGGAGCTGAAGCAGTTTGAGCAGAACTTGCACTCATGTCCGACGACGCTGGTTTTGGCAGGGGTGGATTGGTTTCGCAACCCGCCAGCAGTAACATTATAACGCAAGCGCATGAAATCAATGCCCTTTTTTTCATTTAAAGTTTACTCCATTATGGGTCGCGGCAACACTAACACGTTGATTATGCTAAAGATGGGCCATGTTAACAACTTGATATAATTTATGCAAAATATTCTTAAGTGCTCTTATAGTTTGACAATTGGCCCCAAAATGAATAATAATGGCGCAGCAAAACAGCAATATCCTACACCACTCATAGTCAATATCTGCTTCTTTCCATATCACTTTTTAATTAATTGAAGATAATAAAATGAAACTTAAACAACTATTATTTTGTCTTGCTCTCACCGTCATCGTGGGATTTGGCCCATTTGATTTTTTCTCAAATGTATTTTCACGCCCGGTCGACGGCTCAGAACCCACACCGATGTCCGCCGCGAATGGCGCAGGTTGGGTAAATCAAGAAGTCAGATACATCAGTTCGCAAGCTAATAATATAGATTTGAAAGTATTACGCACCAGCCTAACCGCTTACATGACCGCGCGTCATAAAGGCTTAGACAGCAAACAAATGTTAACTATTATTGATTATTCAAAACCTTCTTCTGAAAAGCGTTTATGGGTTGTGGACCTGCGCACCAACAAAGTGTTATTCAACACTTACGTCACCCACGGAAAAAATAGCGGTAATTTGATGGCGACGTCTTTTTCCAACACGCCCGGCAGTTTAAAATCCAGCATCGGCGTATTCCTCACTGACCAACCCTACGTCGGCAACAACGGCTACTCACTGCGTTTATCCGGTTTAGAGCATGGTATTAATGACAATGCGTTTAACCGCGACATCGTCGTGCATGGCGCTTGGTATGCCACGCCTGACGTCGCTAGACAATATGGCCAGCTAGGCCGTAGTTGGGGTTGCCCAGCCGTAAGCGAACGTGAAGCCGCGCCATTGATTAATACCATAAAAAATTCAACATTAGTCGTGGTATACTACCCCGATAGAAATTGGCTAAACAATTCGACTTTTTTAGCCGGTTAACAAGGACAATTTGTACAATATGAATATTCATTCCATTGCGCGTGCCACACGCGCATTATGCTTAGCTTTTACTATTTTTACCGCACCTGCTTACGCCACCACCTACGTCATGCCCGAACCAGGCAGCGCGTTGCTTGGCACAGTGGAATATAAAGAATCCGCGCCTGGCGATACGTTACTCGCGATCGCGCAAAAAAATGATTTAGGCGTGAATGCGATTGAAGGCGCGAACCGCGGGATCCCCGCGCAAGCCATGTTGCGCGACGGTACGCATGTGCAAATTCCTAGTTCGTATTTATTGCCGCCGATTCAACGCACCGGTATCGTGATTAATTTACCGGAAATGCGCATGTATTATTACGTTACCGATAAGACTGTGAAAACTTACCCCATCGGCATCGGCCGCGTCGGCAAAACGATTCCGCTGACCCGTACTATCGTGATGCGCAAAGTGAAAAATCCCGTCTGGATCCCACCTGAAGATATCCGCGCGTTCAACGAACAACAAGGCGTGGTCTTACCGCGCATTATGCCGGCGGGCCCGGATAATCCGTTAGGCCCGTACGCGATTTATTTGAATTTGCCGACGTATTTAATTCACAGTACGATTTTTCCCGACAGCATCGGCACCCGCGCGAGCTTTGGTTGTATCCGTATGCATGAAAGCGATATTTTAGATTTTTATCCGATTATCGAAGCGGGCACCGAAGTCACTATCGTCGATATGCCGACGAAAGTAGGCTGGCAAGGAAAAACCTTATTGCTGGAAGCGCATGCGCCGTTGGAAGAACGTAGCTCCGAATACAGCGCGTCTTATCCCGGCATGGTGAATAGCATTAATTACGCGATCAGCGCGCATCCCACGTTTGTAGATTGGCAATTAGTCGATGATCTGTCGCAAATACGCGATGGATTACCGCACGACATTGGTTTTAGATTATAAAAATGCTTGGCCGCGTTTTAATTTTGGAATCCCTAAATGCTTGGCGATGGTCTGGCCTATATCGGCGAAAGTTTCCCGCTTACCGATAGGGCCGGCTTTCACCTTGGGACCAAACGCTAAAATCGGAATGTGTTCGCGAGTATGGTCGGACCCCGGACGCGTCGGATCGCAGCCGTGATCGGCGGTGATAATCGCTATGTCATCCGGCTGCATTAAATTTTCAAATTCAGGCAAACGCGCGTCTAACTCTTCTAACGCTTTCGCATAACCAATCACATCGCGTCGATGGCCGTACAACATATCAAAATCCACTAAATTCACGAACACTAAACTGCCGTCCGGCGCGATTTTCGTTTCTGCTAATAACGCGTCGAACAAGGCCATGTTGCCGTCGGCTTTCACACTTTTGCTAATGCCTTGGTGCGCGTAAATATCCGCGACTTTGCCGATGCCAATCACTTCGCGGCCGGCGTCGAACAAATCGTCTAACAAAGTTTTTTCCGGCGGCGGGATCGAATAATCGCGGCGGTTGCCGGTACGTTTAAATTTATCGGGTGAGCCTAAGAACGGGCGGGCGATGACGCGGCCAATATTATATTCATTCACCAGATCGCGCGCGATTTCGCAAATTTCATAAAGACGCAGCAAGCCAAATGTTTCTTCATGCGCCGCGATTTGAAAAACACTATCACCCGACGTGTAAACAATCGGTTTGCCGCTGCGTTGATGTTCTTTGCCTAAATCGATAATAATTTCCGTGCCCGACGCGTGACGGTTACCTAAAATTCCCGGCAACTTCGCGCGCTTCACGAATTCATCCACTAATTTTTGCGGGAAACTCGGATAGTCAGGCGGAAAATAGCCCCAATCAAACATCACCGGCACACCAGCGATTTCCCAGTGACCGCTAGGCGTGTCTTTGCCTTTGCTTTGTTCCACCGCGCAGCCATACGCGCCGGTCGGCTCTTCATTAGCTTCTAAACCAAGGATCGGATGGCCTTGGCTAATAACCGCGGCGCCGTTCAAACCAAAGCGCGTCATGTTCGGCAAATGCAGTGGGCCGCGGCGCACGCCTAAACGGTCGGCTTTGCGCGCGTCACAGACTTCCGCGATATGTCGTAACGTATCCGCGCCAACGTCACCATAATCGCCCGCGTCGGCGCTGGCGCCGATACCAAATGAATCCAGTAAAATAATAAAAGCACGCGGCATATGGAATCCTAAATTATACTTGCGACTCGCAATACGTTTCGCGGATCAAAAACGCGATGACTAAACCAATCACGAAACCGATCGGCATAATCCACATCGCGGTGTTGAAATCATGCAGGGAATAAACCGGCGTGTCGTTGACAATGGCTTTATCCCAATGCCATTCCAACAGCCAGCCAAACAAAGGATCGAAAATCATGCCGCTAGTCATAATCGTCACGGACGCGACACTCACCGCCGTGCCGGTCAACACGATGGGATTTAATTCCGCGATGGTCGGGTACGTTAACACTTGCGAACTCGTCGCAAAGCCAATCAGGAAAAATAAAAACATCAGCGCCGACAACGATAAATGCGGTGCGTACATTAACATAATCATCACGATGAAAGAAAATATCGCGCCTAAAATCATCGGCAAACACCGTCTACCGATATGATCTGAAAACCAACCGAACGCCGGCGAGCCAAAAATAATTCCGACGAATAACATGCTAGTCGCGTACGACGCTTCGACTTGGCTTAAGCCATGCGCTCGCACTAAATAGCGTATGCCCCACAAACCACCCAGCAAAAAGACCGGTAAATTTAATAACGACGTGTAGACGCCGCCTAACCAATTATTGGGATTCAATAAAACTAATTTGATGCAGCGCCAAAAGCCCAGCGTTTTTAGATGCGTGCGGTCTGCTTTGGCATGGTCGGTATCGCTAGGCGGCCGGTCTTTGACGAAACAGAATATAATAATGCCGATTAAAATACCCAGTGACGCATCGAATAAAATCGCTTTGCGCCAACCGACTAATTGCGTCAAAAACACCATCGGACTTTGCGCGACGAAACCGCCTAACATCGCCATGGTGACGACGATGCCGGTCACTAACGCCATGCGGCTAGGCGGGAACCAACGCGACGCGAGCCGGATACAACTTAAAAAACAAAACGATGCGCCCAACCCCACGACTAAGCGGCCGCTGGCGGCGAGCCACAGATTTTCCGCGAGCGCGAAAATGAAAGTACCAATAGTACAAATCGTCACGGCGAATAATAATAATTTTTTTGTGGAAAAACGGTCGAGCAGCATGCCAGCGGGGAAGAGAAAAATAACATTCCCCCAAAAGTACATAGAGGCCAAACCGCCCAAGCCCGTCGCGTCTAAATTAAACGCCTGCATCAATTGGGTATTGATGGCGTTGGGCATGATTAATTGAATGAATTCGTAAAAGAAGAAAAGCGCGGCTACTAAAGTCACCGCCCAAGCTAAAGCCCCATGCTGGGATGTCTTTGATCTACTCATGCTTTCCGCTTTCCTCGGTCGCGCCATCTAGTTTTAAAAGCTATTTTTAAGAGTCGCTGCCAAGGTTAACATATTTTGGACTATTATTGGAGAGGGGATGTGCTGGTCGAGGCGATTATCGCATCAAATAATTGACTCGCGCCGATACGGAAAGTGGCCGGGCTGACCCACGCCGCGCCCATGATGTCGGCCGCTAAAGTCAAATAAGATGCCGCTTGCTCTAGGCTGCGCACCCCGCCTGAGACTTTGAAGCCGACGGATTTTTGTGTGGCTTTAATCGTTCGCAAAATTATTTCCGCGGCTTCCAGGGTCGCGCCCACGCTGATTTTTCCCGTGGAAGTTTTTACAAAATCCGCGCCCGCGGCGATGACGAGCTCTGTCACTTCCGCAATGCGCGCCGCCGGCAGAGCGCCGGTTTCTAAAATAACTTTTAGCAATACCGTCGAACCGCAGGTTATTTTGCACTGGCGGATGAAATCCTGCGCGTCAGTTATCGCGCCTAATAAAAAAGCACGATACGGAAATACTACGTCAATTTCTTGCGCGCCTTGCGCGATAGAATTTTTGATGTCGGCGACAACCTCGGCGAGCGCGCCGTTACCTTCGGGAAAATTCGCGACCGCGGCGCATTTAATCGAGGTAGCGTGTAAACGCGCGCAAACCGTTTCGATAAAACGCGGGTAAACGCAAACGGCCGCCACACTCACGGGAGCGGCTAACGCTTTAGCGCAAAGTGCCGCGATTTGTTCCGGCGTATCGCTAGCGGCGAGGCTCGTTAAATCAATTAACGTTAAAAGTCGCAACGGCTCAAGTGCTGGCAATTTCAGCTCCTATCGCCGCGACGAATTCCGGCAACAGTTTAACGATGTGGCGCGCGCCGATTTCGCCGTATTGCAGCGTGGCTTCATGCGTGAGTTTTTCTTCGCTTAAGCCTTCGGCGAGATTGGTCACGACGGTGATCGCGACGACTTTCATGCCGGCGTGTCGCGCGACGATCACTTCCGGCACGACCGACATGCCGACCACGTCCGCGCCTAACACTTGAAAAGAGCGGATTTCCGCCGGCGTTTCAAACGAAGGGCCTAACGTCGCGATGTAAATGCCTTCATAAAAATCGATACCTAACTTGTCAGCGCATTCGAATAATAAATCCCGCAAGTCGCTGTCATAAGCATTGGCCATACTGAGAAAACGCGGGCCGATCGATTCGTCATTGGGACCGACCAACGGATTGCCAGCCAAGTGGTTGATATGGTCGGTGATCACCATCAAGGATCCCGGCTGAACTTCCGGGTGCAGCGAGCCGACCGCGGCGGTAATAATTAAATGATGCGCGCCAAGTTGTCGGACGACTCTGATCAACGTCGCGACCGATTCATACGGCACGCCTTCATATAAATGTAAGCGGCCCTTTAAACACGCCACCGGAATGCCATTTAAATAACCTAACACTAACAGCGACGCGTGACCTGGCACGCCCGTAGTGCCGCCTAAGCCGAAGGCTTGATAAGGAATCGTGATGGCATCGGTGAGTTGATCTGACAAATTCGTCATGCCTGATCCTAAAATCATACCGATTTTAGGATAAAAATTCGGCGCGTATTTGCGGATCACCGCCATCGCTTCATCTAAATTTTTTGTCATACCGCACTCCTAAATAATAATTAAACGCGCCGCTGGTAATAATTCAAGAGATCTTCTTCGGACGACTTGGGCAACGCATCTTTATACGAAATTAATAAGTTTTTTAACTCGCCTGGCGGGCACAACGCGATGGACGTCTGCAACAAATAAAATGAGTCCAAAATACTATAATCATAATTAAACCGGCAGCTTTCTAAATCGGCCAACACTTTCGCTTCCGCCGCGCTTAAACGCAAATAAGAGCCGGTTTCTTCGACGAAATTCGCGGTTTTGTCACCGACGACAGTTCTAAACACCAAGCCTAATTTGCGCTCTTCCACATCTCGAATAATATTTTGAATAATAGTGCTGTTATCTCTGACTGTAAACCACTGCGATAAAACCGGCGGGAGAATAGCCGCTTGCTCAAGCTTAGGAAAAGCAGGTCTGGAAGAAAATAAAGATAACGTTTTTTTATCCGCGGCGGCTTGACGCAATAACGATAACGTATCGTTTAACTTTTTGGTGATGACTTCGCAAGCTTGATGTATATAGTTTAATGAATTAGCGTAAATTTTTTCACGCGTCGCGGTTTTTGCCGCGAAATAATCCGCGAGCGCGGCTTGGTAGCTGTGATTTGCATCGATAACGCCGGTTAACCGCGCTTGTATTTCTTGCTGGATAAATTCCACTTCTTGACGATCTTGTTCGGCGTTACGTTTGGTATCATCGCGGTCGGTGAATAAATGCTGCAGCAAATACTGATTCACATAAGTTATCGTATCGGCCCAAAATAAAATTTTCGCGGCTTGCCAATTATGTTGTAAGAGCGCGGGCATTAACGCTAATTGCGCGGCGGGCAGTGGCTGCAAATCCGCAATCATTATGCTTCTGATTTCATCTACGGGCATAACGCTCAATATCATCGCGCAGCTTTGCGCGAGCGGTCTACCGTAAATAGGAAAATCCTGGATTTTTTTTATAAAAACAGCGCCGGTGCCTTTACCTAATAATTGATTGTTAATGTATAGAGTGAGGTTGGCAGGTGCTTGGGCGTTGCGTTGCGAGACTTTATAAGCGACCGCTTTGGTGTCATTCCAAACTTTAATAATCGCGCCCCACAAAATTTGCGAAAAGTACGCTGAAATTAATTGCGCGCGTAAGAGCATTTGTAAATCATTTTGATCTTGCCAAGCATCCAAGAGTGGTTGCAGTCCCAAAATCTGAATGATTTTGCCGCGCACTAAACCGCTGCCATCGAGGATTTCTTCGCAAGCGACAGCAATCAAATCGCTGACTAAACCTTTTATCTCATTCAATTTAGTGTGTGACAAAGGATGCAGACTATTAGCGCGGTCGTTAAAAACGATTTGTGCGCCATACATTAAAATATCATCGTAGCGTTCGACATAACTTTTAAAATTGCGCGGCTGGCCGAGAAAGCCCGCTAATTTCGCTTGATCAAACGGGTAAGGCGCTTCGTTGATTGGAAAATCATTTAAGATGCGGGAGAGCGGCGAAAACGAACTTTCTTCCAAGGCGCGTTTGACGATGTCACGGCTGTTGACTAAACAAAAATTTATTTTCGGCGTCGTTTTATCTTGCACGGTAGTCTCAATTACCGCGGTAGTGACATTATCCGCGACTAACGCCTCTTGCAAGTTTTTCAGATAATTTACAAAAAAAGTTTTCATTATTTACCAAATATCATTCTTAACAAGTAAAAGAAAATCGTCGCAAGTCCCGCCGCTACCGGCACGGTAATAATCCATGACATAAAAATATTGCGGATCACCGTCAAGTTCAGCGCGTCGATACCGCGCGCCAAGCCAACGCCAAATACCGCGCCGACTAAGGTCTGCGTCGCGGACACGGGAATGCCGGTGCTGGTAGATACGACGACGGTGCTGGCGGCGGCTAACGTCGCCGCGAAAGCGCGGCTCGGCGTTAAAGTCGTGATCGACACGCCCACGGTTTCAATCACTTTGCGGCCATACATGATTAAACCTAAAATAACGCCGCAGCAGCCAAATAAAATAATGCCGTAATACGCATAACCATCCACCATCGGCTGGCCATGTTGCACCATACTGATGATTCCCGCGATCGGCCCGACGGCGATGGCGACGTCGTTCGAGCCGTGCGCGAACACCATCGCGCACGCGGTGAACGCCATCAGTACGCTAAACATACTTTCGATATAACTGAATTGGGTGTGACGGTTTAATTTGAATTTTAAATTTTTACGGATACGCTTAATGGCGTACATCCCTAAACAAAATACCGCCGCGGCACTGGAAAAAACCACGAATAATTTCTGAAAAAAATTCAAGCGCACGTCAAAATGATTTAACCCTTTTAACGCCGTCATCATCGCCAATACGATGCCGACGCTAAATAAATAAATCGGCACTAAGCGCTCGGCGGCTTGGAGAGGATTTTCTACCGCTAAAATCGTGCGGCGGATTGAAATAAATAACAAAAACGCTAACACCCCCGCGATCGTCGGTGAACTAATCCAACTGACGGCGATGTAAGCGACTTCGTGCCAATGCACATAGTTCACGCCCAGCATAATCGCGCCGACCCCAACCAGCGCGCCGACGATCGCATTCGTGATCGAGACCGGCATGCCCATAAAACTCGCCATCGTCATCCACACCGCACCCGCCATCGACACGGACAACATGCCATAAATAAATAATTCGGGAGTTTTGCGCAGCATGACGGGATCGATGATGCCGCCTCGAATAGTATCGGTGACACCGTTGCCGCCTAGAAACGCGCCCGAGATTTCAAACACGATGGCGATGATAATCGCGGTACGCACGGAGATCGCTTTCGATCCCATCGTGGTGCTCATGATATTCGCCAAATCGTTCGCGCCTATGCCCCAGGTCATCCATAAGCCCACGCCGCAGGCCAGCAAGATGTAAATTAAATCATATTCCATAAAAAACTCATCTTGCCAAAAGTATTTGTAGGCGGTCGCCAATATCTTGCGCGCGGTCGGCGATATCGCCGGTCCACTCGATAATTTTATAAAGAAAAATCACGTTGACGGGCGGCAGCTTATCTTCGATACCAAATAAAATTTGCCGCAAATGGATTTGCTGTTCATCCGTGTCGCGCTCAATCTTCGATAATTTCGTAATCATGCCTTCGACTAACTTCACTTCATTGCCGCTGAATCCCGTTTCCAGCAATTCATCTAGTTCATGAATCGCCGTATTCGCTTGTTGCGACGCGTCGATGCAGCGTTTCAAAAATTCCAAAAACAAACTCGTGATCGCTTCTGGAAACACCATTTTACGACCCAATACCATACCGGCGATGTCTTTCGCTTTATTCGCTAAGCGGTCTTGCACGGAGAGTAATTCCAATAAATCGCTGCGTGATACCGGCATGAATAAGCCTTTCGGCAAATGTACGCGCAGATCGCGTTTGATTTCATCGGCTTGATTTTCAAGTTGCGCCACTTTCTTTTGGCAGGCTTCCACTTGCAGCCAATCTTTTTTTAGCACCGCGTCAAAAAATGGTGTCAACTCCATCACGCAGGCGTGGACTTTCGCCATATGCTCTTCTAACGGGCGTATGGGGGAACGTCCAAACATATTAAGAAAGGGCGTCGTCGGCATAATTATCTTTCTCCTTTTAGCATGAGTATCCTTATCCTTAAGGATATTTTTAGGCTTATCATTTCGCGTTCATCAACGCTTTCGTCACGTCTAACATGCGGTTGGAAAAACCCCACTCGTTATCATACCACGACAAGACTTTGACTAAAGCGCCGATAACTTTGGTTTGCGTGGCGTCAAAAATGGAAGAAGCGGGATTGTGATTAAAGTCCACGGAGACTAAAGGCAAATCGTTAATTTCTAAAATGCCTTTCAATTTGGCCGAGCTCGCAGCAGCTTTCATAATGCTATTCACTTCTTCGACCGTGGTGTCGCGTTTTGCTAAAAAAGTAAAATCCACCACCGAGACGTTGATCGTCGGGACGCGAATCGAAAAGCCGTCCAATTTACCGTTTAATTCCGGCAGCACTAAACCCACCGCGGCGGCGGCGCCGGTTTTGGTCGGGATCATGGAGTGGGTCGCGGAACGCGCGCGGCGTAAATCTGTGTGATAGACGTCAGTTAGTACTTGATCGTTAGTGTAAGAATGCACGGTGTCCATTAGACCGCTGACAATGCCTAATTTATCGTTCAACGGTTTCACTAACGGCGCTAAGCAATTCGTCGTGCAAGACGCGTTGGAAATAATTTTATCGGAACTTTTTAACACGTCGTCATTCACGCCGAACACGACGGTGGCGTCCGCGTCGGTGGCGGGCGCGGAGATAATGACTTTTTTCGCGCCGGCTTCTAAATGCATGGCCGCTTTTTCGCGTGAGGTGAATAAGCCGGTGCATTCGTAAACGACGTCGATTTTTATTTCGCCCCAGGGACATTTTTTCGGGTCACGTTCGGACACGACGCGGATTTTATCGCCATTAACGACCATGTCGCCGCCGTCGACGGTTACTTCGCCGGGAAATTTTCCGTGGGTCGTGTCATAGCGGGTGAGATGCACGTTAGTCGCTACGTCGCCTAAATCATTGATGGCGACGATTTGAATGTCGGCGTATTTTTTAGTTTCGTAATGGGCTTTTAAAATATTACGGCCGATGCGGCCATAACCATTGATCGCTACTCTTATTGTCACGGGTCATACTCCTGTTGCATATATTTAATGTTTATTCGAAAATCTTTAACACGTTAATTCCGCTTTCAAATTATTTTTTTGCTTAGCTAAAATTTCGTTGGCGGCCGTGACGATATGTTCGACCGTCATACCACATTCTTTATAAACGGCCGCTGCCGGCGCCGACGCGCCGAAGCGGTCGATGCCGATCACTTTGCCGTGGCAGCCCACAAATTTATACCAACCATCGGACGCCGCCGCTTCAATCGCGATGCGCGCCGACACGCTGTCCGGTAACACGTCCGCTTGATACGCCGCGTCTTGTAATTGAAACACGTCGACGGATGGCATAGACACGACGCGGACCGCATTACCCGCCGTGGTTAATTGCACCGCCGCGCTCATCGCGAGACTGACTTCAGAACCGGTCGCGATTAAAATCAAATCCGGTTTACCCTGACAGTCAGACAAGATGTAACCACCGCGGTTAATCAACGCTAACGTGCGATCGTCACGTTCTTGGTGCGGACAATTTTGCCGTGAAAATAACAAGCACGTCGTGCCCTGATATTCGATCGCCGAGGCCCAAGCCACCGCCGCTTCCGCGCCGTCGCACGGACGCCATAAAGACAGATTGGGAATCATACGCAAACTGGGCGCGTGTTCGATCGGTTGATGCGTGGGACCGTCTTCGCCTAAACCGATAGAGTCATGCGTATAAACAAAAATAGCGCGCAGCCGCATCAACGCCGCTAAGCGCACCGCGTTACGCGCATAATCTGAAAAAGTTAAAAACGTGCCGCCGTACGGCAAGATGCCGCCATACAACGCTAAGCCATTCATGATCGCGGACATACCAAATTCGCGCACGCCGTAATAAATGTAGCGGCCTTCAGGGGAATTTTTTGAAAAGACAGTCATGGTTTTCCAATCGGTTAAATTCGACACGGTAAGATCGGCGGAGCCGCCCATTAATTCGGGTAGTAGTTTGGTAAAATAATTTAAGCAAATGTAAGAAGCTTTACGCGTGGCGATAGTTTCTTTTTTCGTTTGGAATTCACGCGTTAAATTTTCCGCTTGCTGCGCCCAGTCATCGGGCAAATGATTTTTAATGCGGCGCGTTAATTCTTGCGCTAACTCGGGATGCGCTTGCGCGTAAGCGTTAAATAATTGCTGCCATTTCGCTTCGCGGCTCTCGCCTTTGGCTGTCGCGTCCCACGCGGCCGCGATGGCCGACGGAATGACAAACGGCGGAGACGACCAATTTAATTTTTCCCGCACTAATTTAATTTCTTCGTCGCCTAACGCCGAGCCATGCGAATCGGCCGTGCCGGCGAAATTTGGCGAGCCGTAACCAATGGTAGTCTTGCAACAAATCAGCGTCGGTTTATCGGTAACGGCTTTGGCGGCGGTGATCGCTGTGGCGATCGCGTCACTGTCGTGGCCATCAACGTCCGCGATCACTTGCCAGCCGTAGGCTTTAAAGCGTTCCGGTGTATTGTCGGTAAACCAATCTTTCACTTCGCCATCAATTGAAATGCCATTGTCGTCATAAATCGCGATTAGCTTGCCCAAACCAAACGTACCCGCCAACGAACTGGCTTCATGCGAAATTCCTTCCATTAAGCAGCCATCTCCCACGAAAACATAGGTAAAATGATTTATAATCGGGTAATTGTCGCGATTGAAAAGCTTAGCCAAGTGTGTTTCCGCCATTGCCATTCCCACGGCATTGGCTAATCCTTGACCCAGCGGCCCTGTGGTTGTTTCGATCCCGGGTGCTTCGTTGTATTCAGGATGGCCGGGGGTTTTAGAATATAGCTGGCGAAATTGTTTTAAATCTTCGATAGTTACGTCATAGCCGGTCAAATGCAAAAGAGAATAATGCAACATACTACCGTGGCCGTTTGATAAAATAAAACGGTCGCGATTTAACCAATCCGGATTAGCAGGGTTATGCTGCAAAAAGTCATTCCATAACACTTCCGCGATATCCGCCATCCCCATGGGCATACCTGGGTGACCAGAATTAGCTTTTTGTACGGCATCCATGCTCAACGCTCGAATGGCATTGGCAAGTTCTCTACGGCTTGGCATTGTTTTCTCCTAAAACATAAACTGGGGGGATGGATGTTTGCGAGTGACGAATTTTACCTGAAATTTTGTGGCCTGTCCTTGGAATAAAGTTAAATACTTTGCCTGTCACGCGTGATATATCGCATAGCTTGGTACAACCATAATACTATCCAAAGACACCAACAGAAGTCACTAATCCTATTTGCATAAGGCAAACCGGCAAATTCTATTTCAATAGTATTTTGAACGTTAGGCATAGTCGTGACAACGGCAAGGATCTTATCTTTATCCACCATGCCTTGATAAGAAACTTTTTTACCGTTGATTAAAATCGAAAGTAATTGCGGATAATATAAGATGGGTAATTGAATTAGCTTCGCGTCCGCGGCACTTGGCAAATGACATAGCGTTTTATTTTTATGTTGCTGACAGTACTGTTGTGATAGTTGGACTGGCATAACCAGCCTTCGATTTTGACCGCTCACCAACATGGGGGCTGGTATAGCCGCAGGGTCCGGTAAGTAGGTCTTATCTACAACAAATATCTCTGGTTTTTTTTGTATGCTGGGAAAATCAGCTTTGTAATAGCTTAAATCTGGAAATCGATACCAATTGCTGGTCGCCAAAATAACGCAGAAAAAACCTAGCAGCAAATGTTTTTTCGTCATTGCAGAGTCGGGAAATAACCACGCCAGACTGAAAGCGAACAATAACGCCGCCGCCCAAGAAAATTCCGCGAGTAATCGCCAGCTATATTGCGCAACCGTAAATGTGTGTGGCAGATGAGACCATATCTGCATTGGCGACCACACCAATAATAAAATTGTGATGGCGGTAATAAGCAACGGCGCAAGCCAAGCATCAGCGATGGGATTAATTTTTTTTTGTTTTACAAAAATATATAAACTCATGGCCATGGCGAATAAAAATGGTATGCCAATATTGGGACGCATCAAAAAAATCATATTCGTAAATCTATCAACGGCTAAATGCCTAGGCATAATGTTAGCGATGGGCGCGAATAGGCTCGTCAGTGACGTCGAATAGTAATCTAAAGTAATATCGATACCATATAATATTTCCACCCATAAAAATTTTTTAATCATCAGGATGGGCAACAGACACCAGGCCGCCAAGGCGATCGCAAAGATAAATCCGCCGGCCAATGGCAGCAAGTTGCGCCAATAACGATGATTCATACCGACGAACACCATTACCAATAACGCTAAAAATATAAAAGTATAAAAGAAAGTGACAATGTGTATAGTCGCCAATAAATACCAGGCTAAGACCATCAATAAAAACGTCGGCGCATGCGGGGGATGATAAAAAAGTTTTAGCGTGTAATACAAAGCGACAGGCACAACGCCTAGCGCGATGGCTTCGGTAAAATCAAACATATGATCTAACACGATTAAATAATACGGCGACGCCAAATAAGCGATACTAGCTAACATGGCCGCGCCGCGTGAATTGACGAAGAGATACGCCAAGCGGTACAGGTAAATACCGCCGGTGATCAGCGCCAAAAAAATAATTAGCTTAAAAGTAATGAATGGGTTCCAAGGCGTCAGCATGAATAACGCGCCAGCCGCTAGATACGCGGTGGAAGAATAAAATTGATAATATGGATAACGCCACCCAGAGTGTAAGTAAGGCATCACACGTAAAGGAAACTGCCCTTCTTCCAAACCCATTTTCGCTTGGATGATCGCCCCTAAATGATTTAATGCATCCACGCAATTCGGCAGTACGTTATTGGCAGCGATAGGCGAAAGCATAATGATAGCGGTCAACACAATTAAAAATAAAATCAATAACCGTTGCCGCACCGCCGTTAAAAGATTTTCCATAAGTTTACTGACTAATTAAGTTCATTGACTATCTTGTTCGGAGATAAGATCCACTTTGTTATTTAAAGAAGTGAAGAACACAAACACAAAAAACAATGCCCACAGCCACCATGCCATATTACTCAAACTATTCGCCCAGGGCATGCCGCGAAAATCTATCGTGATATCGTTCAAGCCCGGCTTGGGCTTAATGGCGGCGATAATATAATTTTTATAAAGCACGCTGGAATAAGTGACTGGCTTGCCGTTCACTTCAATGTTCAACATATCCGGATAATATAAAACCGGCAGTTCGACTAAATTAATTGAAGTGGGAATTTTGAGATGGCAAACGGTGGCGCTGTGTTCTAAATGGCAATCCACCTGTGTCTTATCGACGGCTAACGTTTTTTTAGCGTTGAGATATAAACCCAAGTGCTGAGGATTACTGGCGATGATGCTGTCAACGGCATTGACGGACATAATATTTTTTTGCACTGATAATAAATATCCTCCCGCAATCACTTCGTGTGGATCTTTCACTAGCTCGGAAAGTTTCAAATCAACTAAATTATGCTCTGGTACAACCAACCACATGCTGGTCGCCGCAATAATTAAAAACGCGCCTAATACAACGTGACGCATAGTTAATTTATCTTCAAAAAACCAACACAAGGCCAAGGCAAATAACAGCGCGCCAATCCAAATCGCTTGGCCCAACAACCGCCAAGAATACAGACCAATCATGAAAGAATGCGGCAGCCATCGCCAAATATTAATCGGTGTCCAAGCCATTAGAAACGCGACAGCAAAAATCAATAACAAAGGACTCAGCCACGTTTTCATCACCGCCGCATGTTTATTTTCCGTCAAACTAAAATAACTATAAACACCGACAATCACCGCGAATAGTAGCGGAAAACCTAAATTGGGATGCAATAACGAGACATCGGACAGCACGCTTTTCCCAGCGGTCACACTCGCCAGAATATTTTGCACGGGAGACAACAAATGGGCGAGATACGGACGATAGACGGCGAAGATTTCACCGTTATTCGCCATGCTATCGATATTTAAATAATTTTGTAAGATAAAAACGGGACCTAAATACCAGATGGCAAGCACACACCCAAACAGATAGGCGATCAATGTGTCGACCAAGTTTAACGTCGACTTAGGATTTTTAAGCGTTAATAACAATAAAAATAATCCTACGAAAACACTAGTATAAAAAAATGTAATCACGTGCACGGTCGCTAACAAATACCAAGCCAGCGAAGCTTGCAATAATGTTTTATTCTCAGCGGGATGAAAGTAGCGCTGCAGCGTGTAATACACAACGGCCGGCAGGATACCCAGCGCGATCGCCTCATTGAAGTCACCCAGGTGATTAATCACTATAAGATAATAAGGCGATGTCAAATACATAATGCCTGCTAACACGGCGGCCGGCGGTGATTGACACATCCAACACACTAAGCGATACATAAAAATGCCGCCACACAACAACGCGCACCAAACTGTTAGTTTAAAAGCAACGAAAGGATTGCTGGGAGAAATGAAACGGTAGATTAAACCGGCGAAGGTATAGCTAGTCGGCGAGTTAAATTGAAATAGCGGATAGTGCCAATTAGAAAAACCATAGACCGCCGCGCGCAACGGAAATTGGCCTTGCGCTAAGGCCATTTTAGCCTGCACGATAGCGGCGACATTATCAAAAAACGTGATAAGGTTCGGCACTTGTTCGTTAGACGATAAGTTGCTAAGCACCATCGCGCCGACGGCGCCGAACAACATCAGTAATAACAAATGGTCTCGCAACAATGCTATTTGGCGCATAATGTAAGCTCCTGCTTCTTCGAGAATAGCGAAACGAAATAACGTCTAGTTTGATATAGCCATAACATTAACCAAAGACACCAACACATCGTACTAATCTTATTCGCATAAACTAAACCTTTAAATTGAATTTCGACATTATTTACAATATTAGGCACAGTTTCGATAGCGACCAGGATTCTTTTGCCCTGATACAACAAACCATGATAAGGAACTTTTTTACCGTTTACGGTAATCGATAATAATTTCGGATAATAAATAATGGGTAACTGGATTACCTTAGTCGCCGTAAAACTTGGTAGGGCACATTTCGTTATATCTTTATCTTGATGACAAAATTGTTGAGACTGTTTTAGAGTAATGATTTCCGGCGGCTTGACCAAACTGTTCGCGCTAAAGCTGAGTAATTTGACGGGGTTAGGCATATAAGCATCTGAGCCGGATTCGCCGACAGGATCATTTATCATGCCGGTAAAATCCGCATAGGTGTAACTTAAATCTGGCACTCGGTACCAGCTACTCGTTGCCAGAACCACACAGAAAAAAGTTATCAGTAAAGTTTTTTTTGAGAGAGTACCTGACGGGAAAAGATAGGCGAGAGAAATCGCAAATAATAAACTCGCTACCCAAGAAAATTCTGCTAACAATCGCCAACTATATTGTCCCACCGTTAATGCGTTCGGCACATGTGACCAGAAATTAACGGGTTCCCATATGAAGATTAATATAATCAGCGCGGTCAAAAACAACGGTAAAAACCAAGCATCGGCGGCTGTGTTAATGCTTTTTCGTTTGAGATAAATATAACAACTCATGGCCATAGCAAACATGAATGGCATGCCGACATTGGGGCGTTCTAAAAAAATCATATTTTCGACTTTTTTTGGATCCGTGCTTATATGCATCGGCCAAATATTAGCGAGAGGTGCGAAAAGGGTGGTGAGTGAAACCGACTGGGAGCTTCGAAATTGGTAGTTTCCAAAATAATTGTGGATCATTAGTACTTTCTCTAACGCAAGAACGGGTAGCAAATACCAAGCCGCCAACATTATTGCTAATAGAAATCCACCGGCCAGCCACATTAAATGGCGCCAATAGCGGCGGTGCAAGCAAGTAAAAACGGTGAATAAAAATGCCGCGAATAAAAAAGTATAAATGAAAGTGATGATATGTACAGTCGCCAGCAAATACCAAAACAAAGCCATTAACAAAAATGTCGGTAAATGCTTAGGATAATAAAAAAGTTTCATCGTGTAATACAAGGTGACGGGCAGCACCCCCAATGCTAGCGCTTCGGTAAAATCATACAGATGATCTATCACGATTAAATAATAGGGAGAAGTTAAGTAAGCGACGCTAGTTAATAATGCCAAATACTGGGAATTAACCAAGATATTCGCCAAGCGGTATAGGTAAAATCCGCCGAGAATGCTAGACAAGAAAATCATTAATTTAAAAGTGATAAACGGGTTCCATGGCGTCAACATGAATAACGCGCCCGCGGGTAGGTAAGCGGACGGACTATAAAATTGATAGAAAGGATAACGCCAACCAGAGAACATGTGAGGCATCACACGCAATGGAAATTGCCCTTCCTGCAAAGCCATTTTCGCTTGTATGATCGCCGCAAGATGGTTAATGACATCGACGCTGTTGGGAACTAACGCATTTGAAGCGAGGGGCGAAAGCATAAAAATGGCGGTTAAAATAATGAGGAATGGAACGATTAAGCGCTGCCGCGTCAATTCTAACAAGCTCTCCATAAGCTGCTTACTTCCCTGATCTAACACACGCGAGAAAGTATATAATACTCTAGAAAATAGGCGTAGCACACGCATTAATAGGGCTAAAATTTGTGCATTATCTTTTGAAACACTATATAATGAAAAGACCCATCTAAACACCGGTACTTATCATGTCAAAAGATTTTTTATTCACCTCCGAATCTGTTTCTGAAGGCCATCCCGATAAAATTGCCGATCAAATATCTGACGCGGTATTAGACGCGCTGTTATCGCAAGACCGCCGAGCGCGGGTAGCGTGTGAAACCTTTGTTAAGACCGGCATGGTGCTAATCGGCGGAGAAATTACGACGTCCGCGACCGTAGATGTGGAACAAATAACCCGTGATGTCATCCGGGAAATTGGTTATGACAATTCTGACATGGGATTTGATTGGAAATCTTGCGCGATTCTTTCCGCAATTGGTAAACAATCACAAGATATAGCGCAAGGCATCGATAGACAAGAAGAACAAAATCAGGGGGCCGGCGATCAAGGTTTGATGTTTGGCTATGCGTCTAATGAAACGGTGGAACTCATGCCTGCTCCCATCATGTATGCGCACCGTTTGATGAAGAGACAATCCGATTTACGTAAAAAAAATATCTTACCGTGGCTGCGCCCCGATGCAAAAAGCCAAGTGACATTGCATTATGTTAATGATATGCCCGTCGGCATTCACACCGTTGTCTTCTCAACGCAACATCATCCAGACATCAGTCACAGTGATTTAAAAGAGGCGGTGGTTGAAGAAATCCTAAAGCCTGTCTTGCCAGAAAAGTGGATCACGAAAGACACGCGCTTTCTCATCAACCCCACTGGACGCTTCGTCATTGGCGGCCCCTTAGGTGATTGTGGCTTGACCGGCAGAAAAATTATCGTCGATAGTTATGGCGGTATGGCACGGCATGGGGGTGGCTGTTTTTCCGGAAAAGATCCCACAAAATTAGACCGCTCGGGAGCGTATGCCGGACGTTACGTCGCGAAAAACATAGTCGCGGCGGGACTAGCGGACCGTTGCGAAATACAAATTTGCTATGCCATCGGCATCGCCGAACCGATCGCCATCCATATCGAAACTTTTGGCACCGGCAAAGTTACTGATGAAACGATTCTAGCTTTGGTAGTAAAGCATTTTGACTTGACGCCATTTGGTATCATTAAAATGCTCGATCTATTGCATCCGATTTATTTACCTACAGCGAGTTATGGTCATTTCGGCAGAGAAGATTTGCAATTAAGCTGGGAAAAAACTGACAAAGCAGACCTATTACGTCAAGCAGCAGCGCAAGCTTAAAAAAAGCTGCTTTGCACAGCAGCTTTTTTTATTTGGTTAAATATTTTAATTATGGTGAGTAAACAAAACTTAAGCTTGCTGCAGAACCACTCGTACCGCATGCGACGGTTTGGGTAAAGTGAGGGTTACTGATAATTCTTGAATTAAAGGTAGAACATATCGCATAGGGTACGGCAGGCACAGCGATGGTCATAGATGTCGCGCCACCTGTCACACTAAGTTTTGCACCCCAAGGTAAAATCTGCCAGCCAGTAGGTAATACAGAACCTAATCCAGTAGAACTTGAAGCAGAAGTGTAAGACCCAGTTTGAGAAGCGATACCATCCGCGGCGGCAGCGATGGATTGAATTTGTTCTACGGCATCATTTAAGTGCGCTGAGTTATTTGCAACAGCATAGTATTTTACGGACATCGTAATAACCATCGCTGCGATCGCTAATACCAACATAATTTCTAAGAGGGTAACGCCCGCTATAGATTTGATCGTTCTTTTCATGTGTTTAATCCTTTTCACATCTAGGGAGAATAGTTTTAATTTCTTTTAATACGCTTAAAGTCATCCGTGCATAACTTGCAAATTCAACGCTAAAGATTACTATCTCTCTCTTGGGTAAGCAAGGGTTGTTACAATGCTAGCAATTAAGTTTAGGAAAATATTATGTTAGAGGTAAATAATCATATACCGCGCATAGAATTATATCCTGCGCAACCCGCGGTTGGCACGGTCATTGCGCTGCACGGCTTGATTAAATATTTGATTATGGTGAGTACGTAAAAACTGAGGATCCTGCAGCACCAGAAGTCCCACATGCGCCGGCTTCCGTAAAGTGAGGGTTGCTCGTAATTCTTGAATTAAAGGTCGAACATATTGCATAAGGTACGGCAGGCACAGTAATTACCATAGAAGTCGCGGTACCAGAGACAGTAAGTTTTGCACCCCAAGGTAAAATCTGCCAGCCAGTCGGTAATACAGTACTTAATCCAGCAGAACTTGAAGCAGAAGAGTATGACCCAGTTTGAGAAGCGATACCATCCGCAGCGGCAGCGATAGATTGAATTTGTTCCACGGCATCATTTAAGTGTGCTGAGTTATTCGCAACAGCGTAGTATTTTACGGACATCGTAATAACCATCGCCGCGATCGCTAATACCAACATAATTTCTAAGAGGGTAACGCCCGCTATAGATTTGATCGTTCTTTTCATGTGTTTAATCCTTTTCACACTTAGGGAGAATAGTTTTAATGTCTTTTAATTATAAGTGCGCTTAAAGACATCCGTGTATAACTTGCAAATTCATCGCTAAAGATTACTATTTCTCTATTGGGTAAGCAAGAGTTGTTACGATTCTAAGAATTAACTTTAGGAAAATAGTATGTTAGAGGCAAATAATCTTTTACCGCGCATAGAATTAAACCCTGCGCAGCCCGCGGTCGGCACGGTCATTGTGCTGCACGGCTTGGGCGCGGATGGCAATGACTTCGTGCCAATTGTGTCAGAATTAAAATTGCCAGCAGACGTACCGTTAC
Organism: Gammaproteobacteria bacterium; assembly: GCA_963692955.1. Lineage (GTDB taxonomy): Bacteria > Pseudomonadota > Gammaproteobacteria > DSM-16500 > DSM-16500 > UBA5158. Next base: position 147,202 of record OY843587.1, read on the forward strand.
GTTTTGTATTTCCAAATGCCCCGTTAATGCGCGTAACAATTAATAATGGTTATGAAATGCCAGCCTGGTATGACATTCTCTCCACGAATATAATTCAACGCGCGGACGAGACCGGTCTTAATCAATCTATCGCAAAAATTCAAAGCTTAATCGCGCATGAAGTAGCACAAGGTATCCCAGAAGAAAAAATCGTGCTCGCCGGTTTTTCGCAAGGCGCGGTCGTGGCGTTAAGCGCGGGCCTACGCGCGCTGAAACCGCTTGCGGGAATTTTAGCGTTGTCGGGATATCTGCCATATCCAGAAAAAGTGATTTCGCAAAGTTCAGCCGCGTCACGCAACGTGCCGATCTTCATGGCGCACGGCACGCAAGATATGGTGGTGCCTTATCCGCTGGGTCATACCGCGTTTGATAATTTAAAAAAAGCCGGCTTCGCCGTGAATTGGCAGAATTACGCGATGGGCCATAGCGTTTGCGAAACTGAAATTAAAGATATCTCCGCCTGGTTAACGGCTTTATATACTTAAAATATATAAGACAGACCTAACGACGATAAATTCATGTTACCCGTGTATTTATTACCTTGCGCGCGCGCCCATTGTAGATTGACTAACAAGTGCGGAATGATAGCGTATTCAACGCCCCCGGCCGCGTACACGCCGGTCGCGCAACTTGAGCCGGGTGTATAAGTTAAATGATTTAACGCGGCGTTCGCGGCATTGACGCCAAGATTCGATTTCACTCGCGCCACACCTGCTTTGCCATACAACTCAGCGCCCGTGTTACCGAACGGCAGGATTAATTTACCCGCTAAATCGAACGCGTAATGGCTGTCGCTGGCGGCTTGGTTGCCGGCGGAATTATTGATTTGCGTAGCGGCGTAATGCGAGTAACCCACTTCACCCGCGAGATATAAATTAATTCGGTAGCCGCCTTCGAAGCTAAAACCATAGCCAGTGTGTTTCACACTGCTGCCCGGATAAGATTTATTGTAAGCGCGGGAAATACCTTGGTTCGTACCGACGTACCAGCCAAACGGCACCGTCATCGAAGCATAGACGGTAGTAACCGGTGTGAATAGTGCAATGCTAATGAGGAAGATTAGTCTTTTAACTTGCACGGCTTTAGCTCCTGTGACAAAAAAAAACGAGTGAAACTGTTTGATGGTATCACTCGCTTAATATTTCCTTTTATAACTAATCAAATTTATAAATGATACCTAAATTGAATTCGTCTCCGCGTGGATTACCCGCTACATTGTGCAGGTTACCATACGCGTCGTAATCGTATTCGCCGCGTAAATCCCAGCTTTGCATTAAATTGGTTTGTATACCTAAACCAAATTGACCGCCGGAAACGGTGGAGTTGTTACCGCCAGCCGGTGAGAAACGCGTGCGTAACACACCCGCGCGCACGTAACCCATCGTATGATCACTTAAATACAGTCCCGGAATAATACTGACGCCGTAAGCAAACGTGGATTTCAAGCCATTGTCAGTCACGGTTGCGTCAGTGATGGTCGAGAAAACTTCTCCCGCTAAGTAGATACCTTCGCCGATGGTCGCACCATAACCCACCATAATATTGATCGGCACGCCGCGGAAATTTTCGTAAGTCGCGGTATTCACTTTGGAACCAAGGCTCGCGCCGATGTAGGGAGCGCCGCCGGTAGCAAACGCCACATTCGTAGTGACCGCGGCGATAACGCTAGCCACTAATAATTTTTTTAACATATTAATCTTACTCCTAATAGCATGGTGTCAGGATGTTGCAAAAAACGGATTTCCATAACAAGGGCTCTCGTGCGCGGATGGCGACGGGATCAGAGAAACTTGGGGAAAAATTTTTATCTGCGAGTCCATTTATGCGAACCGTAGCCGCACCAGAAACAAATGAGCGGCTATCATATAGCATTTAAAATGGATGTTCAATCGACCCTACTTTTTCCTACTTTTCAAAAGTGGGCTGATAAGATACAAACACTTCGTTCAATTGTTTAGTGACGCGGATGAAAGTGGTGCGCTTGGATAATTCTTTCAAACGCATGGCGCCGACATAGGTGCAAGTGGAGCGCACGCCGCCCAAAATATCGCTAATCGTTTCTTTGATCGGGCCGCGGTAGGGAACATTGACGGAACGGCCTTCACTGGCGCGGTATTCGGCGACGCTGCCATGATGTTTTTCCATCGCTTCTTTGGAGCTCATGCCGTAAAAGCGTTTAAAGTTTTTGCCATTTTCTTTAAAAATTTCACCCGAGCATTCGTCATGCCCCGCGAGCATACCGCCCAACATCACAAAATCCGCGCCGGCCGCGAATGCTTTCGCCACGTCACCCGGCGTCACGCAACCACCGTCGGCGGCGACATGTCCACCCAAACCGTGCGCCGCGTCGGCGCATTCGATAATCGCGGACAGCTGCGGATAACCGACGCCGGTTTTTTCCCGCGTGGTGCATACCGAGCCGGGGCCGATGCCGATTTTGACAATGTCAGCGCCGGAGAGAATCAATTCCTCGACCATTTCACCGGTCACAACGTTACCGGCCATAATAACTTTCGTCGGGAAATCATTGCGTAACTTCGTCAGGAACGACACATATTTTTCCGTGTAACCATTCGCGGCGTCTAAGCAGATGGAAGGGAAATCGACGATTTTAGCCAAGTCCAGCAGCTTATTGTAATCGTGGTCGCTGATACCGATAGACATGAAGCAGGATGGCAGAATGGTGGGGTTTTCTTGAAAGAATTTGTCTAGCTCTTCATTGCTGAGGAATTTACCTAACGCCGTCATTAAATGCTGTTCGCCCAACGCGCGCGCCACCGCGAAGGTACCGGTATGGTCCATATTGGACGCGATGATGGGAATACCTTTCCATTTACCGCCGGCATGTTTAAAGCGAAATTCACGGTCAAGACTTACTTCGGCGCGAGATTGTAAAACACTGCGTTTAGGGCGGATTAGTACATCTTTAAAGTCTAGTTTGACATCGTACTCGATACGCATGACGTGGAATCCTCAGCTGGCAGGTATTGTTTTATTCTATTTTCGCAGAGGAGGGGGTGAAAAACCATAGATATCATAGCGCTTGGGTTTATTTTAGTAGCCTATCCAGGTGGGTAGGGGTTAAGTAGCAGCTGTTAGTTGCCGTTGAAATAAATATCCCTTACTTCCCAATACATAAAAACTCCCAAAAATGATATCGCTAGATAGCAATAAAGGTAGATTTTACCATAACGCTTTTGGGCAGCAGTTTCATCTTTAAATTTTTCTTTGAGATTATCGAGAATTTTAAATTTTATTGTCAGCCAATCGATAATTAATAATATAATTAGCCAAATTACAAATGACGTTATGGGGTAGAAATCAGTGGCATCGGAGAATGAACTGAAATAATTTATAAATTGTTTATGAAAAAGAAAATCAGCAATTTTAAGTAAAGTATAAATATTAATAATAAACAAACTAAGAATTATGATGAGCGCATTTCGACTATTATCTCTTTCCGTTCCACCCGAAATGGACATTCGGTAAAACAGATAATCATAAACATTTAGATATTTACTAAAAGCCAAACTCATAACTCCCAGCATTGGCGGATCTTATTGGTTTCAAGAATACTATATTAGTAGTTTTTAGTTATATACACAGACGAACTTAAGCCTAAAATTGGTGAGATAATATATAGTGTTGAATAGGTTGGTAATAGAGTATTAATCCCCCAAGTAAATTAAATGGCCCGTAAAACTTATAAAATCTTCTTTTCGTAGTACTCATCTCAAACCTGTCCGGTGAAAGATAGGCTTCAAAAATAAAATACGCACCAGAAAATAATAAGGTAACGCAAGCAATAGGATTTTCCATAATCAAGCCACCGATCTGTAATATTAGTTAGATTGTTTAACTAATACGCCACATTAAAAAAAATATTCATTATTGCCATATAAATGTACGCGCCAATAAAGGAATAAATAATTGGCAATAAAGATAAACTTTACCAATGCGTTTTTGCTTGAGCGTTTCGTCTTTAAATTTTTCTTTGAGTCTATTTGGAATGTTGGCTTCTGAAATTAACCAATTACTAAAAACAACGAAAAGTAGCCAGAGAATTACAAATTTATAACCACTTAAAGAAAAAATCATCTTAAAAAATAAATTAAAATATATAATCAACTGTTTTTTTAAAAAAAAATCTATGGTGGTCAACAAAAAGTAAATATGGATTGTAAATAAGTACATAACCAACAGCAAAGCCTCAGTCCTATTGTTTTTTTCAATGCCACCTGAGGTATAAATCCGATAATATAAATAGGCATAAACATTTAGATATTTATTAAGGGCCATTACCCAAGGCTCCAATAGGTATCGGCGGTTGATGATGAGTTTCTTTAATGTAGTCATCGCGCATTTTTTGGGAAATTTGTTCATGCCATTGTGCGTAAGTTATTGTAAGTGGAAATATGTTCGCAGCGAGAAAGACCGGAGGAAATTCACGTATTGTAATATACCTGATACTAGTTAAAAGCACCGCGCCATCAAAAAAGAGTTCTGGTGTTTCTTTCAATAGCTCATGTTTTTTATAGGCTTCTTGAATATTATAAAAATAAAAAATAATGCTAACAGCATTAGCCGCCCAATCTAAATGGGCGCCAAGTCTAGGGATGTAATACGAAACTCGAGACTCTTTAAAAAACTTAGCTGAAGTATGAAACGCTTCAACTGCTGGGCGCATAGCCTGACTAGACATAACCTCATCAGCCTTTTTAACAATAGACTTATATATTTCTTTTTCGGCCGTGAATTCGGCATTTATTAAATCCTTACCAATAGCTTTGCCAAGTGCAAATAAAGTCTTTATTGTAGACATTTCTTTTGATAAATAGTTCCTTTCTGCCTGATAGAGATCTTTAGCTGCAGGCATTTGGGAGCTCATAATGCCAACGCTAATTGCAAGTCTTTCATTGTAGATTGAGCTGGATCCTTCGCTAAGTTTGTTACACACAAATAATCCGAATCGACTGATTGATTCTCTGAACCGACTTAATTCTTTGCCATGCAGCAATATTGATTCAGCTAATGTTAACGTACTATTTTCAATTATAGCTTCGGCTATTGAACTAGTAGGTAAATCTAAACGTGGTATAGGTGACGCGTTTGGTAACTCTTCAAAATCAGACATAGGATGAGATTCATTTCCACCTATATCTTCTAACGGTCTAAAGCCTGCTTCATCCACTTGTGTTAGGCTAGAATCAATTTCTTCAGCGAGTTCGCTATGACCAATTGATAATTCCTGCCGCTGAACTGGAGTAGAAGTAAGCTCATTCGTTTCAGCCAACTCGGTAACTTGGCTACTGTCCCCGGCGAGCGCAGGGTCTAGTTCGCCAACACCTTCCGCAAGAGTAACTTCAGGTTCAATTAAGTTTCTTGCACTAGTCCATACCGTCTCGCCAGTGCGAAGAACGGCTACACCAACTGCCTCACCAAAAATGGCGCCTGCAACAATTTCAGTACCCACTTTGATATCATCGGCTACTGTCCCATTTTCTAAATGCTCAACTGTTTCATGCAATGCTTTGCCGCGTTCAATATTGCGTTCATGGGAGCCTTCCGTAGTGAGACCTGAAACTTCCTCCGATATTCCATTCAGAGCATCCCAGCCACCCAGCGCGATTGACTCAACAGTTTTATCAAGATGTACAATACTACTTACCAATCCATCTCTGGCAGCCTCTACGCCTTCGTTAAATGCTTCGACGTTATCCATCTTGAAAACTTTTGCGGCGTCATCTTTGATGGTGTCACCAGTAGACTTCTTGGAATACGTCATGGCGGTAACTGCCGAATCGGATTGTGCTAATTTGATTTGATCTAAATAGTCCCGTGTACCCGAATGAAAACCGACTTTTGATAAATCTAGTTCAGCGCTGCGGGGGTCGTTAACAAATTTGCTTTCGCTATCATAGTCATCACTTTTAAAATCTTTATCTTCTTCAAAAATTTTAACTTTAGCTGTAGCGTAATCTGCTGATAAGCCAACTGGCATTGAAGGATAATAATTTCTACCAAAAGCATCTACATTACTGAAGCGCGGATCTGGGATACCGATATCAAGTTCAGGATTACTGCTTCTTTTCTCAAAAATTTCTTTATCACTTTTATCTTCTTTTCTTTCTGCAGGTTCTTCTGAAGATTTAGTTTGAGAAATAACTGATTGAGAAAAAGTTGTATTTGCATAATAGGCAGTTTTTCGTTTTGCCCATTGTGATCCATAATCATTGGATGTTGGACTAGACGCAGCGGGGGCATCTGTAGGATAGATTGGTGTGTTTGCTGCGTCTTTAGGTTTATCTTTGGAATTATCCTTAGGCTCGTCTTTTGTTTCTTTATCTTCAGCATCGTCGTTGTCGTCGTCTTTGACATCAAGAGTAGAAGTATCAACGGGCTGATCGGGCTGCTCAGGTTTTTGATCGGGAAGATCGGTCGTCGCCACTTCAAAGTTTTTTGTTTCAGCTTCTTCGGGAAAATCATAAAGGCCATTCGTAGGGGACTGTCGAGATGGGTGTGCATCATTATTTAGAGTTTGTTTAACCTGGCTCATGTCCGTTGGAACTTTAACAACGACATTGAAGCTTGCATCTTTTTTAACTTCTAAACCGCTGGCATCTTTGGTATTAAGATCGCCGTTAACTTTTGATTTACTGACATCGTAGCCAAACACAGTGGCTTTTTGATCGGCTTGATAGTCTTTATAAGCAACACCGGGATTTACTGTAGTAATGCCGCCGGAATTGTCATTGCCACCGTTAGCAGCATGCGCGTTGCCGCCACGATTTACTGTCGAGTTGCCGTCGGATTTGTCTTTGCCGCCGTTGAAAGAATGCACGTTGCCAGATAGGCTCGCGCCGCGGGTTTCGTCATATTGTTTGACGGAACTCGCATTGATTGTCTTAATGTCAGCTTGACCGCCATTACGCGCGACAAGTACGCCGCCGACCGTGTTTAAAGTATCTAATGTAATATCCCCAGTATCAGAGATGATAGATGTCACTTCATTTACACGTGCTGCACGATTAGTTGTATATGCCGCGCTGAAATCTCCTGTTGTGCAAGCGGATAGAGACCAACTTTGACTGGTTGAAGTGCCTGCTAAGGTTTCCATGTTTAAGGTTTTGGCTTTCATCACCACGGTTTTAGCCGTGTCGTTCGCGCCTATCATATTAACTTCGACCGCGTTCACAGTTAAAGTGCCGCCGACGTAGAGATGTTGATTTTGATAAGTCGTTTGCGATTGTGAAAAGCCGCTTGCGCTAGCCGAAAAATCTGGTTTTAACGTGACGTTGATTCCCACTGAAACACTTTCTGATGAAGAATCTAAAGTACTAATTAGTTTGGCCGCGTATTGGTTAATGACTGGGGCTTGTAAGAAAGCGTCACCGGCAACTTTGATCGTTACACCATTATTAAATGTAATTGAAGACGTGGCCACGATAGACAAACTACCAGCGTCGATGCCGACGTTATTCGCGACAGTTTGCCATTTTGCCGTGGTGCGAGTGACGGTATAACCAATTTCCACGCGCGAAATCGTCTCTAGCGATCCCTTAAAAGTGGGTCCACCATTTTGATACGTACTGATCATCGAATTCAGCATGTTGGTGCTGTCGATTAAAGTATTCCAAGTATCCACCGTCCACTCAGCTGGGTTTTTTCCATTTTGAAATGCATGATAATCTTGTACCAGCGGTTGTGATTGGAAATAAGATAGAATAGGCAAGTTTAAAGAAAAACCCCGCGTTTCTTCGGTGTAGGAATGATTTTCAATTGGCGCTGACACTTCTACGCGGCGAGCTTGAATACCCACGAAGCCTTGCGTCTGCACGAACGCCGCCATTAATCTCACGTCGCCTTCATCAGAGAGAAAATATTCATTGCCACGACTGATGACTTCCGTCGGCGCTGTATATTCATCATACTGATCCGTGTTACGCCGACTTAAACCATAAATATTACTGCTGCTCTTGAAGCATTCCACACTTAATACGCTGCCTTCATACAATTGATCGTATCTGGTATGAATGTTGGTGCCAGCGCCGGCGTAAAATTGTGTTGAGCGAGAATATAAACTACCGTTATCAACTGAAATATCGATTTCGCCATTTAAAGAATAAACAACAGGACGCGCTTGTTCGTATGCATATTCGACGGTGTGGCTGCTATGGCCCCAGCCGTTATGATAGTCTCTCTTATAATCGATATAGCGATGCGTGCGATCGACACTTTCAAATCTTTCATTCAATTTTATAGCTATGCTACCGACCGCGAGCACTTCGGAAGCCGTGTTATAAAAACTGTTTGCTTGCATGGAAAGGCCAATACCATCATGACCAATGCCCATGCCGCCGACGATGCGTCCCGGCGTATATTGTATTAAGTCGTCATAGCGTCCGCGCACCGTTTGTTCGGCGTCACTATTATAAATATTTCCGCCGACATTCATTTGTAAATAGTTCGACGCGGCCAACATACCGGCATTATTAAACATGTGTAGACCGGCATTGAGATACATTTCAGTACTTAAAATATTGCCTTGATCATTGATAAAATAATCACTTGCATCGATATACACGGCACGATCAGCATAGATATTATGATTGTACTCGTGCACATCGCCGTGCGTTGCAGTAAAGCCGAAGTCACCTGTGGTATGCAAATTCGCAGCGATTCGTATGTCGTTAGCGGTGAGATATAAACTATAATTGAGGTCCAAATCTCGGTTAAACGTGTAGCCATCTTTCATATCAATCGCCAGCGCCGTGCGCGCATGCACGTCGCTGTATATACCCACGCCTAACAACAAATCTTCTACACCAGCGGGGATGTGATCAAACTTGAGAGCAAGATTATCGACATTGACATGAGCAACACTTCCAGCTTGGGCTTCGACAATTAATGTATCACCCGTCACTGGACCATCAACGATTGCTGAATTTACTGCGATAACTTCGATGGGCGCATCAGCCGCATCAAGGGGGCCGGTTAGATGCGCCGCATTGCCGGCGGAAAATCTTGCACCGTGAGATGCTGTTTTTTCATCTGGTGTAGCGGCAGGGTCGATTGTTACGCTGCCTGTTTCATTAATATTGTCACCGGCATTTACATCGAGAGACTTAGCTTCCATTTTTCCATCTAAGCTAACGCTGCCAGCCGCGGCAACTCTTAATGACTTAACGTGCTCAGCACCAGAAAATTTCACGTTACTTGCAGACACATCGACGGTCTTCGCTTCCATTTTTCCTTCGACGCTGGCTTTACCAGCTGCGGCAATTCTTAATGAATCGGCTTGCTCAGTACCAGAAAGTCTCGCGTCGTTAGTTGTATCAATACTAATATCACGCATCTGTAGGTGGGCCGTACTGGTAAAACTTCCCGCTTGCGCGGTTAAATGAGTTTCCGTGAAGCTGCCAGCTAAGTCTGCCGCGGCCGCGATGATTTCAAGTGTATCACCAGAAAATTTACCGGCCAAAATGAGATTCATCGCACTTAGAAAATAGGCTGTGCGCGCTTGGATTTCAGCATTGACTTCAGCTTGTCCGGTGACGACGTGTAGTTGCTCAGCAGTAATATGATTTTGTATGGTTAAGAGCGCGGATTGAAGATTAAGCACTTTTGCGTTGATATCCGCGTTAAGATGCAGTTCTTTAGGAGCGTCAACCTCAAATTTGCTTTCTGCTGCATCAGCTTCTCCTTTAACACTAACAACCGGCGCATGTAGCCTAGCGCCACTACTGTCGTCATGATGAGAAATTTGTTCGCGTCCCGATAAATCCACTTCTTCTGTTTCGTCAACTGCTAAGCTTGAAGTGTCGAGTTCACCCGCGGAATTTAAATCTTCGCCTGAGAACGTTGCTGTTTCCGCCGCAACACGGCCATGCTCTGTCACTTCAGTATGAGCGGATTGAGAATTAAAAGTATTAGCAATGGTGGTTCCATTCAGCACTTCTCTTTCGACATTATGATAATCTTGATTGACATGGGTGGTGCCCGAGCTATAACGCTCATGTCCAATCGCAGATGCGCTATCAGCAAGCAACAAATCATTAGCGTCCATGGAATGATATGACATATCAGTACGGTTTAAATCGATATTAATATTGTTGTTCGTTAATGATATTAGAGAGCGGTTAATGGTAGTGAAGCCAACGTGTAGACCACTTTGTAATTGAAGAAGTGAGTTAGTGCTGTTGATAGGGAATACTAACGCAAGAATTTCAAGCGCCGTGCTCGCGGAAAACGGTACCGATTGTAAATGCACGGAGCTTAAGCTGTCCGCCAAACCAACGGTTTCACTTTGCAAATAGGACGCTTGTGTACCTATGCTGTTTATAGTATTTAGCAATTGTGTATATTCATAGGTTTCCACTTTATTTTTTTGCAGAATATTTGCTAATTGCGCGCAGAGATCGGGAAAACGCATCAATATGGAGAATGTCGTCCATATCAAGTCTAACGGCTTGCCTAAGCTAGTAAATGTTCGAACCAGATACCGCATGACAGAAGCGGTCTTGTAAAAAACGTTCGCTGAATTTAACTGACTTAATGCTGATTCGAAATCGCCGGTCATTAGCGCGTCTAAAAATTTCTGCGCATCGGATAACATCGCGGGGATATTGGGTAAGTCCACACCTAAATCTAAGCCGATTAATCGTGACTTGAATTTATTTGTGCTCAGTGTGAGAGCTCCTAATTGGATTTCGCCTAACGAGGTGAGCGAGAGATTGTGGGTGTTCATAAAACTACATAGGTTGAAATACACTGATGTGACGATAGTCGCATCTTCACCAATAATTTGTGCTCGCTGCAACAAACTCGATAAATCCTTACGGCATTCATAAATTTCATGAGCGTTTGCCAAGCCATTCACGAAGGCTTTGTTCAACTGAACATTGAGTTTTTTTCCATAATTAAGTGTGCCGCGGTTCCAAACACTTTCGCCGCGCATACCACATTCGGTTTTCGTTTTGATTACGCCACTAGCATGGATAACTAATTTATCTTTAATTTCGAATTTAGCGCGGTCAAATTCCAAATTAGGGCTGTAGTTCTCAATGACCTTAGCAATAAAATTAATATTACCCGCGGACCAGTTACTTTTTTCTTCGATTAGTAAATTATCTTCGATTTGAATATACGCCAGTTCGGCAGATTTAACGGTGGCATTACGGTTGCTTAGTAATGATTGCGCTTGAATTAACAAACCTGATTTAGCGGAAACATTTGCGTTACCTGTCAAATAAACTTTATGTTCGGCTTTTAGCATGGTAAAGCCGTCAGAAGATAATGTGCCTTTCACTTCTGTGAAATTATTAGCTTCAATGACTAAAATTTTATTGGATAATATTTTACTTTGATGGCCTTGCTCGAACGACTCTTTAATTTTGAGTTGCGCATCTTGTTTAGTGTGAATGCTGCCTTGTGCGCTAAAAGTATAGGCACTTAGTGCCAAAGTTTCTGCGCTAAGCGATGATTTTTCAGCGATGGTAAGAGTGTCTTTAGCATCTATGCGTAACGCTTGCGAAGCGTGGATATTTCCATTCCAAGTGGTGCTGTCCGCATTGCTAGATAAGTAGATAGAGTCGCCGCTTAGGTTAGCGTTGATATTGATATGACTATTTTCATTTTCGACGCCAAAGTGAGAAACTGAAAGATCACCGTCAATTTTTAAATTAATTTTATTGCCATGGGCGTGAAAAATAATTTTACTGCCATCGATTTGAAAGCGCGCGATTTCTTTGCCGGTAATCGAATCGATGTAAATACAAGATTTTTGTTTGTTACTGATTAATTCTGCAGCGGTCATGGCTAGGTGATAAGTTTCATTTTGCATGACACAATTTATTTCAATGCAGTCAAGGTATCTTTTATCTGCTTCTGCTTTTATTTCTTTATTGAATGTAAGAATGTTATTAATCTCAGCGACTACCAGAGTAGTCGGTGGTAATTGGTTTAAGTGAAAGAGATATTCAGCATGATAAGTTTTTTTAAAATCAGACGCGATAACGACTTTTTTTGTGGTGGATAAATTTGCTCGCGTGCGTTTGTGACCGTGGAGTTCTGACAAGACTAAGTAATAAATGGCGTCATTTAAATTTTTAATAGCTTCTTTATCGATTACGCTCTTTTTGCTATTGGTAAACTTAGAAAATTTAGCCCAGTACAGTTGAAATAATTCAGAGGGAGATTTTTCTAAATCTTTCTTTTGATTATTTTCGAGGTGGGTAGTCATCGTTAATGTGCGGGCAGTTACAGATTGCGAAAATAAAATTGCTCCACTATTTATTTTAGTGTTAATTTTATTTAATCTTGCGCGCAAATTATCTGACGTTTTTCCGCCTAAAATATAACTCATCCCCACAGTCTGCAGGCCGCTACCGAATTTATTGATAAGCGTATTTTCATCCGTTTCTAATGCTTTTGCTAGATACAAAGATTTAATTAAATATTCGCAGTCTATTCTTTCTACCACGTGGGCAAAAAAACTTTCTTGCTTGGAAATATAATCCAGTAATTCTTCTTTTAAAACATACTGCAATTCCGTTGTTGCTTGAAATTGCACTAATAACGTTTTCAATTCAATCCAACTTAGAGGATGAGCGATAGCAGTAGGAACATATTTGTCGGTGGAATTTTTAGCTATGTCTTGATGGACAGATTGTCGAACATAGAATCGCTTTAGCTTAGCAATTACTTCATTCTTTATTTTTGAATTCTTGATACGGTCCGCCGCCGCACATATCTCTTCAATTTGATCTTGCGTTAGTTCCCATGGAGTGACGTCTACGTCCGCGACAATTCCATCAAACAATTTTTTTAATTCAATATCGTTGTAACAAGATGTTAACGATTTGTTGATTTTTAAATAATTCTCGAACCAAGCTTTAAAGGCATTTTTATCAGGAAAGGTAGGTTCGACCCTATCTTTGGAATTTTTCTCATACGTTTCAACTGCGGTTTTATGGGTAAATATTTTGTTATTCAAATTAGCTTTAAGCTCACTTAATGATTTTGAATCTTTCGTTAAAAAAAACAATAAATCGTTTTTTGAAAATAGTCCATGCGCATAAAGCTGCCTATCCATGCCCATATGGTTTTGCGGTAATTTTTCGTAAATCACATCCCAGGGGAAATCTTGAATTTTCGTCTGAATTGTTCCTGCAAAAATAGATATCAACTCTTCTTTCATTTCAGGCGTGAAACGGTTGTTCGAATCAGAATGGCCTACACGTGGTAAATTTAAACCTACGCCTTCATCTAAATAATGCAATATTTTTGCTGAAGAGTTGAGCCATTTCTCAAGTGCCGCAAAGCCAGTTTTAGGTATATCTTTGCTAATTGACTCAAAAGAAGATTTAAGCTTAATATAATTTTGTTGAAATTTTTCAAATTGCGCTGCGGACAAATGCGATTTAATTTTTTTAAGCTCTTGGTCGCGGCGCGCAAAAAGCTTTCGAGTTTTAATCAATGCACAGTAATTTTCAATGTCAGCTTGCATTGCCTCGCTGATCACGAGATCACTTAGGGCACGTACATATTGACATAACAGAAAATAATTGTACTCATCAATCGCTTTTTTCTGCTTAGCAATTTCTGAGATAAGAAGTCCAAAGTCTAAAGTATTTAAAATATCTTTAACGTTTTCCGATTTGGTGACGCTAACTACTTTTCGTAAAAGATAAAGATAACTTTTATTTACTTTTTTTGAAAAGTCTTCTTTTACTTGTTCGTGATGACTAAGCATATTGATGCCTCGAACATATTATAATTTTATCATTTATTTTAATTAAACAGCAGGCCCTTGTTGTTTCTGCTCATCAGGCGCATCTGCGTTAAAGCCGTCCATTAAACGTTGTGTATATTCAGGAGTACCGATATTTTGAGTATGACGTTTCTCTCGATAATAAGAAGCACCACGAAAAATTGAGTAGACTACCAATGCCCCGCCACCCACCCCAGTGGCCGTAGCTAAGACTTTAGAAGCCGTGCTATGTTCAAAATTATCTTCGACATTTTCATCTTCATCTACAGGTAATGTTTCGACGGGCAGCGTGAATAATGTCGTATTTTGGGTAGCGCTGGCGATATCTGACATTTGTTTGCTGGTAATCACGTTAGAAGTAATAAGCAATTTACTAATAGCACCATGCCACCATTGACTATTAAAAATCGTTTGACCATCAGGCCAGACCAGACAACCGATGGTAAATTTAGCGCCGTCTACCGCTGTATTACCAACGAATGCATTAGGCTCATGCACAACTAGTTCGCCATTTATATAAATCTTTGTGCCAATATAAGGCGCGGTTGTTACCCCAATGTGAGTCCATTTACCCAGTGGTATGTTGGACATCTCAGAATCGACATATGTCACGATATTTGTTTTGAAATGGCTTTGCACTTCGTAACTATTGGGAACGGTGTATATATTGTTTATTCCGAGTATGAAACTTTTCCCAGATGTTACTCCAGGCGCGCCGCCGTAACCGAAAATCCATCCTTCTCTTCCTTTATTTGGAGTGTCTTCGCGGTGATTAGGCAAAACCCAGACAGAAACAGATTTCGTACCCTGTGGAAGCCCAGTAGAATTACCATCAATATATGATTGATCACCAAAAAAATAAGCTGCTTTGTTTTGATTTCCGAAATGGTCCTCAACATAGGTAATTAGATGCTCCTTCCCATGATTATTGTTTCCAGAAATATCTAAGGCATTGCCTTCCATTGGCCAGTATCCAACGACATCGTCAGCCGACAAGATTTGCGCTTGGGCGAGGATGGCTTGATAACTCGCAAGTATTGCGAATACCAGTGGGGGATTTTGCGCTAACATTACTAAACCTCTTCTAACCACATTTAGAGTCTTTGCGAGTGTGGAGACAACCGAGGCTGTTTGTTTTACTAAATTTCTTGCGTACATAACATACTCCTAATACAAATATTCAAACGAATTTTGTTACCGTCTAAATGTATCGATTTGTCTTTGGTTCTCTTGAAGCCTTTGTCCATCTTTTTTATATTGTCTGTAAGCCCAAAATCCGAACAGAAGCAATGAGCCGCCAAAACCGGCGCCAAAATATTCTGCTAAACTCGTTGCGTTGTATTTATCAGGTTTAGGTTTTTTAGGTGGAGTAGCAGGTTTTTCGTTAAATTTAGCGCTGACCTGCTCTGGATTGAAAGCGTATGAAAACAATTGAACTTTATCTATATCTGCATCAAGTTCTGCTGTGCAATTATTTTGAAAGGGTATTTGGCCATCAGGTGCCGCTATAGTACCGATGCCAAATTCGCCTCGGTCGATAAGGTTAGTTGCGTTGAAAAAGAGATTTTGGGAATCAACAAGTTTAGCATTTATATAAAATTTACTAACCGATGGTTCTGTGGTCATGACGTAATGGGCCCAGCCTGTAGGTACCGTTACTGTCTTAGTGTATTCAGCAAAATAAGGTCCTTCTGAGCCGCCTGCTCCAAACATAAATGCAATATCATTACCCTGGCATTCGTAATCGAGAAGAAAATTGAAATTGGCACCGCCGCCAGCCATCGGTCCTCCGCCATAACCAAATACACTGCCACCTTTTCTTAAATTGATCCACATCGATAAGGTTCTAGTTGCGGTAGGAAAATTAATTACAGGACCTTTCATAAAAGACCCGTGTTGAAAACGGTATGCGCTATATTTGTTACCGTACATATCATCGACTAGATAGGCGCCATTCACGATTGCGTGATTACCATTGCCAGATGAATCGAAAGCATTGCGGTTAAATTGCAGATCTAATGCTAAACCTTCGGTTTGAGCATTCCGCGCGGCAACCGTAGGCATGCCAGCAAAAAATAATAAAGCTAGCGTGGGGTTCAACTTACTCATCACGCTCGCAAAAGTAGATTGTGATGTGTGATAAACCGCGCTGAGTGAATTGAAATAACTTCTAGTAGCCTTTGGATTAATGCTTTCAATAAATGTATCTAACGAGGCGTTAAATCTATTGAATTCAGATGAATATGTCACTACGCCGAGGTCGCTCCAGCCATAGCGGACATAGCGGAAAGAGGCATCATAATCACGGCTATTAACAAATCTTTTTAGCGCTGCGCTTAACTCATAAACGGAAGCTGCCGTCATGCTTGAGACTAAAAGTGTTTGCAGAAATTGAATTAAATTAGTCGCGCGCGCATCCCAGATGTTCACCGGCTGGGATGACAAATCAGAAAGTAATTGGCGCGTGGACGAAGGGGTAGAAAATAAAATGCTCTGCAAAACTGAATAATCTTGTGTAGATAGCTTTAAGTTTGCGGGTACAAATTTGGACAACATATCATTGTTACTTATTACTCTGGCACGCATATAGAAACTCCATAGAATACAATTGATTGAGGTTATAAATAGTTAAAGATTGAGGAGAGCAAGAAGGGATTGTTTACTTAAAGAACTATTGTTGTTATATTTATTGGCTTATTTTAAATACATGTTAATAATATAATCTATTGATGTCAACATTTTTTTCAGAATGTTCATTTATTACTTGAAAAATGGAGAATATGTTTATTGAATTAGTTGTTTAATTTGCGTAATCGCGCAAAATAAAATCCGTCCATGCCGTGCATACCAGGTAGAATTTGACGGCCAATTTTGCATGGTTCGCCGATAGCTTGAACGATGATAACTTGTTCTAGGTCATTTCGTTCTGCTAAAAAGCGCTGTATGAGTTTTTCATTTTCTTGGGGGAGGATGGAGCAGGTAGAGTAAAGTAATACCCCGCCGACTTTTAGCAAAGGCCATAGCGCGTTGAGTAAGCGCCATTGGGTTTGCACTAAGTTTTTAATGTCTTCGGGACGGCGTAATAATTTTATGTCGGGATGTCGGCGGATAACGCCAGTCGCAGAACAAGGCGCGTCTAATAAAATTCTATCGAAGGGTTTGCCATCCCACCAAGCCGCTGTGTCAGCCGCGTCGCTGCCAATACATTTTGCCTTTAAACGCAAACGCGCTAAATTTTCGGTGACGGTCGATAAGCGTTTTTCATCGCGGTCTAGCGCGATGAGTTCGGCAAGCCCTGGTTGCAACTCCGCGATATGTGCGGTTTTACCGCCGGGTGCGGCGCACGCGTCCAAGACGCGCTGCGCGGGTTCTAACAATAATAATTCCGCGGCTAATTGCGCGGCGCCGTCTTGCACGGAGAACATGCCGGTGGCAAAGCCGGGTAAATTTTCCACGTGCGTTGGTGTTTCCAAAACTATGCCGGTCGCAGTTTCTGGAATGATGGCGGCTTCGACATTTATTTTTTCTAACTCAGATAAATAATCCGCGCGCGATATTTGCTGTTGGTTCACGCGCAGCGCGAACGGCGGATGCTCATTATTAGCAAGCAAAATACTTTCCCATTGTTGCGGCCACGCTTTTTTTATTTTTCCTATCAACCAATCGGGATGCGAATATAACGCGGATAGATTGGCTTCGGCTTGGTTAGTTAACTCCTCCGCGCCGCGTTGATAATTGCGTAACACGGCGTTAATTAAATTTTTCGCCCAGGTTTTTTGAAAATCAACGGCGGCGGCCACGGTTTCGCCGACGGCGGCATATTCTGGAATGCGTAAATCAGTCAGCTGATATAAACCGACTAAGAGTAGCGCGAAAATATCTTGGTCTTTGGGTTTTAATTTTGTCGTCAGCAAACTATCTATGACCGCGCTTAAGAAAAAATATCGGCGGCACACGCCGTAACAAATCGTCTGCACTAAGGCTTGATCGCGCGCGTCACGAATTTGCGCTAACGCGTTCGGTAAACTTTCCGACAATGACATGCCACGAAACGCGACTTCGAAAATGACGCGGGCAGCCGCAGCTCTTAAATTCATATCACTAACCTAAGATTTTGCCGACAGCAAAATCCCGCTGGCGTGAATTTAAAATATCGGCCACGGCTAATACTTTGCCGCCCGGAAATTGGAGTTTTTGTAAACGTAAAATATTTTTTCCCGCGGCGACATCGATGCCGCTAGCTGCTACTTTCACGATCGTGCCGGGCGGTTGTTTAGACTCAGACGCTTGCACGCTGGCTTCCCAGACGCGGATATTTTCTGTTTGCAAAATCGTTTGCGCAATCGGCCAAGGATTGAAAGCGCGGATTTTACCATCGCAAGCGGCCGCCGTGTCATGCCAATCGAGATATGCCTCGTCTTTTTTTATTTTGTGCGCGTAGGTGGCTTGAGTATTATCTTGTGGTTCGGCACTCGCGTTATATTTTTCTAAATCGGCCAATACCTTCAACATACTCGCCGCGCCTAACTGCGCTAAGCGGTCGTGTAATGTGGCGCTCGTGTCAGTCGTTTCTATGACGCAGTCTTTTTTTAACAGCATTGGGCCCGTATCTAAACCTTCATCCATTTTAATAATCGTCACGCCCGTGATTGTTTCGCCCGCTAAAATCGCGCGTTGAATCGGCGCCGCGCCGCGCCACTTTGGTAATAACGAAGTATGAATGTTATAGCACCCCCAGGTCGGCGTTTGCAAAACTACTGACGGCAATATCAAACCGTAAGCGGCGACGACCATGACATCGGCGTTTAACTCCGCCAATATTTTTTGTTCTGACTCAGCGCGTAATGATAAAGGCTGAAAGACCGGCAGGTTATTTTGCAGCGCTAAGGCTTTTACCGGACTGGCGGTCAACTGCCGGCCGCGGCCAGCGGGACGGTCGGGCTGCGTATACACAGCGATGACTTCGTGCGGAGAATTTAACAACGCCTGCAACGCCACGGCGGCAAATTCCGGCGTGCCGGCAAAAATAATTTTTAAAGAGTTTTGTGTCACGCGGCAAACTTCACTAGTGAAAAGAGGCGCTCATCATAACACAAGCTAATCAGACGCAAGAAGCCAGCTTATATTCTAACTTGAAAATTCTTTTTAATGCCTTATAATTGCGCAAAACTTGTAGTTTACAACCGCTAGCACAGGACGTCCGCGGCTTTGATTGAAGAACCGAGGTGAAACGTGCAACCAAGAACTGCATTTCATAACGAAAAAACTTTTTTATATTTAACCGACACGCAAGAAATTCCGGCCGATAAACTTATCAAACTTGATGGTTACGCTTTCGATGTGGATGAGTTAGTCGAAAACGCGCAGCAAAATCTCATTAAATTTTATCAAAATCCGCATGTGACCAGCGTGACGGATAATAATCGCTTCAGTCCCGCGGCCATTGATCTTTTACGCACGCACTCCATGCTATCCCAGTATGCGCAATCGCTTGATGAAATGCTCGCGGCGCAAGCGGCGAAAATTAGTAAAGAAACGGTGGATGCGGTTTTAGTTTTCTTGCAAGAGATAGAGCAGCCAAACGTAGTCGATAATGAAACTTCACGCGCGAAATTTTATGAATATTACCTTACGCTAAATGATGACGATAAAGAAAATCTAAATGCTTATGTTATTTCTATGCACTTAGTTGGCGGCGGCGTTCAAGCCTTAAAGTTCGATGCAGCACTTGCCGGTGGGAGTGAAGCATCGCAATGTATCATTATCACTAGACTGTATTTATGGCAATTCGTCATTGATTTCAGGCCCGCGGAAATAACTAAGATTCCCGCTAGCACCATCAGTATGATGAACCGTGCGCATTTGAAAATCCAACCGCGTGCGACTTATAACTTGCCTACACTACCGGTGAGTGGCTCTGTTGATAATCTTAATACCGTAAACCTGGTGCGCGGTCTGATTACAGGCGGCGAGTTCACAGTGCAATACGTCAGCGATGAAGAAGAGCAAGAAGAATTGGCGCAACCACGCGGGCTATTCCATCGGCAGCGGTTTTTTAAACGTCCAGAAGACGATAAGTGGGAAGCAACGCTAGGGGTGATGATTGTCACTCCTGATAGCATCAGTTTTAGAGATGCGGACCACGGTAATATCCATTCAATTTTAGATATTTTAGTACCTAACCGCTCGTTTGATTTTGGTCTCTGGACGGTGGCTAATGAACTACGATCTATACTCTCGATGGGGGAAAGGCTTACAGATGGTTTGGATCGTGTAGAGGAGATACGTAGAGCATTTAGGCCTCATTAGTTGTATATTATATGGTCATTATCTATAAATAAGTACTTGAAATAAACTCAGAATGACATATAATTGTGCAAAATTAGTTTAACGAGGGCAAGTGTGTGAATACCCGCGCAACCGTGAAATTATTGTATCCCTATCATAATACCAAAACGTTCCTTTATTTGGATAATGCCCTGGCCATTCCGAAGGAAAAGTTATTGGTATTGGATTTTTACGCGTTTAACGTCGATGAGCTAGCCGCCAACGCGGAGCATGATGTTAAAAATTTCTATCGCAATCCGCACGTGACTGATGTGCATGAAAATAATCGTTTTAGCGATGCGGCAATAACGCAATTACGTTTACATCCGGTGTTAGCGCAATTTGCAAAACAGTTAGATGAAAAACTCGCGACGCAAGCCAATGGTATCAGCGCGGCGACTATTGATGCGGTGCTGACATTAGTAAAAGCACTTGATAAAGATGGCGTGCGCGGCAGTGCGATGGCGCGATACGAATTTAATTTATATTTTGCAACACTAAGTGATTGTGAAAAACAAAATTTAAATCGCTACCTCATTGAAGTCAAATCCCTAGCTGGCGGCAATCAGTCTTATGTTTTCGAAAATGCGATAATCGGCGGCGACCGTTTTAATCAATGCATTCAGATCGCTCGCATCTATCTCTGGCAATTTATCGTGGATTTTCGTCCTGAAGAAATGGCTAACGTCCCTGCTGACATCATTGCACTGACCAGCAGCCCTAGTGTCAGTTTGCGAATTCAACCTAAAAATAGCTATTTTATGCAACCAACGCCAGCCGCGCCGCGGCCAAGACCGTTGCCAGTATTTGGTCCTGAACCACCGCCCGCTAGGATTACACCGCCAGCTTTGCCAACGGGCCCAGTGGCAAACCGTTCGTTATTGAATATCAGTTTGGCAAACCAACGTGCTCAAACTCATGCAACTATAGATGATTCGTTTGACCTAATGGCCTTATTAACCCTCTTGAGAAATGCCGAGCCAGATAGTGATGCGAGTGAAGCTGGTTTAGTCTTCCGAGTAGGGGCAGGTTTAAGATTAAGAATAGTATTTGAAACGTCAGCGGGCCCAAGACCAAGACCTTAAAAAGTTCGGGCGCAATGGGTTATTCCGTTTAAAGGCTGCGTTAAATGTATTCTATATAGTCATAACCTATAAATAAGCCTTTATAAAAAACTCAAGTTGCTATATAATTACGCAAAATTGGCTAACTGAGGTAGTGTGCGTTGAATAACCGTGAAATCGTAAGACTCTTATATCCCTATCATAATGTCAAAACGTTCCTCTACTTAGAAAGTTCATTGGCCATCCCAGCGGACCGGTTATTGGTATTAGACACCTACGCGTTTAACGTCGATGAATTAGTCGCCAACGCGCAGCATGATGTGAAAAATATCTATCGCAATCCGCACATCACTGAGGTGCACGAAAATAATCGTTTTAGTGATGAGGCGATTGCACAATTACGTTTGCATCCCGAGTTAGCGCAATTTGCCAGACAGTTAGATGAAACACTCGCGACACAAGCGAATGGGATCAGCACGGCAACCATTGATGCGGTACTGACTTTAGTAAAAGCATTTGATCGAGATGGTCTGCGTGGCAGTACGATGGCGAGATATAATTTTAATTTATATTTTGAAACACTGAGTGAAGATGAAAAACAAAAGTTAAATCGCTACCTCATCGAAGTAAAGTCGCTGGCTGGCGGCAATCAATCTTACATTTTCGAAAATGCATTTATCGGCGGTGACCCTTTAAATCAATGCTTCCAGATCGCGCGAATTTTCATGTGGCAATTTGTCGTGGATTTTCGCCCGGAAGAAATGGCTAATATTCCTAGAGAACTCATTAGACTGATGGCCGCGCCGAATATATTTTTGCAAATACAGCCTAAAATTCAGTATTTCGGGCAACCCACACCGCCGGCATTGCCACTTAACCGACCAGCCCCTCGAGCTGCTGTAAGTGCAGTCGTTCATGTCTTTAATAACGGTACCACCCAGCGGCTGAATCAGGACCAACTTACTCCGGATCAACTAAACCTGTTAAGGAGATTGGATTTTGAATTGTTGGCCACAATGTTCCTGGCCAGGAGTGCCCAGCCAGACGCGGATCCGTCTGCCAATTTTACTACTATGCCCTTAGGCCCAGATTTAACGGTACGGGTAGAATTTACTTCGAGAAGAAACCCAAGACCTTAAAAAGTTCGGGCGCGTAGTTTTTCTAATTTTTTGCGTAAGCGCTCTTGCTTCAGACGAGATAGATGATCGATGAATAAAATCCCGTTGAGATGGTCCATTTCATGTTGAATGCAATTCGATAGTAATCCATCGGCGTCGATTTCAAACGTTTTGCCATATTGGTCTTGCGCGCGTAAACGGATATTCATATCGCGTTCGACTTTATCGAACACGCCGGGGAAAGAAAGACAACCTTCGAATTCTTCTTGGCTACCTTCTTTCTGAATGATCTCTGGATTAATAATACAGAGCGGCGCGTCTTTCATATCTGACACATCGATGACGATAATACTGAGTGGAATATTGACTTGAATCGCGGCCAAACCAATCGCGTTTTGCTCATACATGGTTTCAAACATATCTTCCACGTACTTTAAAATATTAGAATCAAACGCCGTTACGGGCTTGGCTTTATTGCGCAGTTTGACGTCGGGGAATTGTAATACATTCAGTAAGGCCATGACTCGACTCGTTTTATTATGTGATTTGGAAATTATTATACATTATTTGCGCAGATGTGTCATCTTCTTGAGCATGCAAAAATCTACTGTTGGGCATGCGAAATCCCTTCTCTATAACTCTGCATCGCGGCGCGTTGGTCGCCTAGCTGTTCCATCAATTTGCCATATTCTGCATAGGTTTCCGTGAAGGGGGTTAACTTCATGCTCGACTCTAAATAACTTTTCGCTTTGCCCCACAATTGGCAGCGCATGCTTAACCGGCCTAACGTCAACATCAGCACTGGATTGCTTGGATTTTCCTGCAGCCATTTTTCCGCTTTCGCTAATTGCTTGACGGGGTCTTTGGCTGGCACCAAGCCATATAATTTTACTAATTCCGTATCCCAGTTTTTTTTGATCGCGCTGGCGAGCAGCGTTTCTAATGCATCGGCATGTAGCGGATAACGCAGCATTTGTTTGACATAACTGGCTAACACGGCTGGTTCGGTGCGCATTTTTTTCGGGATACTTTCCCAACTGCGTTGAATGTCAGGCTCGTTATTATTGACTGGGCTATTTAACATTTCGCCGTAAATACGTTTTTCAAAATTAAGCGTGTCATCGGGGGTTAACATTTTTTGTTTGCGCAGCGCGGGCAATAACACTAATAGCGCCGACCAATCGGCTAAATGCACATACACACGCTCCAACATTTTTAACACGGCTTTTTGTTTCGGCGCGACGGCGTGCAGATGCGTTAACGTCGCGTGCGCTTGTTCGATTTCGCCGTGCGCGAGTTGTAAATTCGCTTGCGTTAAGCCAATTGCGATCGTGGCGTGCGGCGCGATTTCTTGCGCTTTTATTAAAAAAGCGTCGCGCTTTTCATATTCGCCACGTTCGTTCGCGGCTTTGGCCGCGGCGAGATAATTAATTAACGGCGCGTCGGATTGTGAAATGCCAGCCAGCACTAAATATTCCGCTTGCTGCCAATTGCCTTCGATCAACTCGACTAAGCCGCGGTTGGTTTTACTGTAAGACTGATATTTACGGCGGTATTGCCGCCAGTTTTTCCAGCGGTACACGGAAAAATCCACCCCATTCAAAATATTTATAATCAAGTAACCTAAATAAAAAATAATTAACAGCGATAACACCGCGAACCATAACGGCATTTGCGCGGACCATTGCTTCCACGCGAAGAAGGCAAAGCCCGGGTCTTCGGCGATTTTCCAACCCAGTAAAATCGAACCGACGAAGATAAGTAAGAAAACAATGAAACGCTGCATACCAATCTCCTACTGCTGATTCATTGTGGTGGAAGTGGATGCGCTGGCGGTTTGTGTCGCGGCATAATCATGAAATGCTTGCACTGACGTCAGCGCCGGCAGCGTGGGATGTAAATTCACCGCCTGTAATTTTTCGATTTCCTTTAGCGCGCTTTGCGTCGACGGTGAATTCGGTTGGAAAAATTTTTCTATCCACGTTTTCGCTTGCAGCAAGCTCGCGTTGTAAATTTCCGGCTGCTTGTGCACGACCGCGGTCATCGCTTGATAAAACATCGCATGGATATTTTGATATAAAAGTTCTTGCTCGTCGGGCAAAATAAACGGCCGCACACCCGGTTCGTTGTAACGCACGATCACAATTTTTTGCAAACTGTTTAACGTCGTTTGCCAACCGCGTTTCCACCAAGGCGCTTTCGGTGATAACGGTTCTGCGTGCGTAAGCACGGGTTGCGGTGTGTCTAGGGGTAATTTATCGACTTCCGCGTTTAACGCGTTTAATTGTAAATACGTGCCGGTCGTGTCTTGCGCGGGCACGGCTTGTAAACTCAAGATGTCATCGGCCAACGCTTTGCGCAGCGGTAGCACGCTCGGGTCGGAAACATTGCCTAATTCTTGATTGGCGGCTTGTAAAAAATGAATGACGAGCGCGACATTGTCGCCCAGTTGCAAATTGACGTCAGCGGTCTTTACTAGATATTGCGCGTCGGCGATCGTCCAATTATCACTTTTGGATTGATACGAATTTTTTAAATCCGCCATCGCGCTGCGCTGTGAGTCGATGTCTTCACGCGCTTGTTGCAAGCTTTGCTGCAAGTCGGTGACGCTTTTTTGCAGTTGATTAATGTCGGTTTGATTTTGCGATACCGACGTATCTAAATTCGAAGCGGTGTAAGCGATTCTTTTATTCACGTGAATTACGCGCAAAATCCCGACGTAATAGGCGGTAAACAAAATCACGATCGCGAGTGCGGAGCAGGCGATGCCAATGTTTTTCCACGGCCAAGGGCGGCGATCGGTTTGCGCTGCGTCCGTCTCAACCGGTGTTGTTTCAGTTTGCGTAGTTTGGTCAGTCATAAATTACCTAGTTGGGTAAAAAGTCGCGCTTAATGTGTCTATAATAGCATTATGGCTAGGATTTTTTGCTAATAAAATTTTCTTGAAGCCCCAATTACGCGCGATATCTTGCAGACGTGGGCTTATTACGACGATCGGCACCGCGAATAAATTCTCCGTCACGTTCGCGCACAATTCTAATAAATTCCGCAAGCCTTCGCCAGACGTCGCCACGACGCAATCGATTAAGTTATTGCGCAGCATATTACAATAAGGCGTCGCGTCAGTGAGTGGTTTATCGCGCCGGTACACCATGATTTCAGAGACGATCGCGCCGCGCAATTGAAGGGATTGGCGCAAATACTCACGGCCGCCTTCGCCGCGCAGCAAAGCAATTTTTTTACCTTTTATTTGGCTGAATTCGGGCAGACTTAATAAGCCTTCGCTGCTCCATTGTTCGGTGGGAAAAACATCTAAGCGTAAATCGACCTGTTGCAACGCCTTCGCCGTGCCGCCGCCGACCGCGGCGATTTTTACCGCTGGCGGAAAGTTCGGCCAATCTAAGTGAATTAAATGACTGGTGGCGTAGACCGCTTGCGGACTTAAAAAAATGATCCAATCTATGCGGTCAAGTTTTTTTAATTGCATGCGGTAAATCGACGGGTCGGCGGGCGGAGAAATATCGATAGTCGGAAAATAAATCGCTTCGCCGCCGCCGGCGTTAATGTGCTGGCAGAGAATTTCGCCCATGGGCTTAGGGCGGGTCACTAATACCCGTAGTCCATGTAAATCGATGCCGTTATTTTTTGTGGTCATTTTCATCCGCCAGTTGTTTCGCAACGTTTTGCAAAATTTCTTTCGCGCCCAACGCCAATAATTCTTCGGCGACGTTGATGCCGAGAATTTCAGGGTTTGCGTGCGCGCCGCGGGTTTCCGCGCGCAGCACGGTGGCGCCGTCTAAACTTGCCACCAAGCCGCGCAAGACTAAAACGCCCGCCTCAGTTTCAGCGAAACTGGCTATCGGGACATAACAGCCGCCGCCTAATCTTTTACACATGGCGCGTTCGGCGCTGACGCGGATAAAAGTAGACACGTCTTGCAGCGGCGCGATGAGTTGGCAGGTGTCAGGATCATTGATTCTGCATTCTAACCCTAACACGCCTTGCCCGGGGGCGGGCAGAAATTCATTTTTATTAAAAACTTGACGCGCGCGCGCCGCTAATCCTAACCGGTTCAAACCCGCGGCCGCTAAAATAATCGCGTCATATTCGCCCGCGTCCAGCCGCGCTAAACGCGTATTCACATTGCCGCGCAAACCGCGGGTCACCAAATCCGGACGCGCGTTTAACGTAAGACTTTGACGTCGCAAACTCGACGTGCCGACCACCGCGCCGGCCGGCATGGCGGCTAAATTAGGATAGTGATTGGAAATAAAAACATCCCACGGATCATCACTCACCAACACCACCGGCAGGTGTAAATCCGGCGGCAAATCGACGGGCATATCTTTAACGCAATGCACCGCGATATCGGCGCGGCCGTCGAGTAACGCTTCTTCCAGTTCTTTGACGAATAAGCCTTTGCCGCCCATTTCGGCGAGCGAAATATATGGCATTCTATCCGCCTTGGTGGTAATTCCTAAAAAATTCACGGCAATGCCCGGATAAATCTTTTCCAGACAGGTTTTTACCCAATTGGCTTGCCACAGCGCTAATTGGCTTTCCCGGGTCGCGATTGTAATGGACGGTTTAATCATCGCAGCATTCTACTCTGATCGCCCATACGCTGTCATTCCCGCCCGGAAATTTTAGCACTAGTCATGGCCTGGAATATCTTTTAGGATGTTACTGTCACTTCTTACAGGATTAATGCCCTATGCCTGAGATAACGATGGATGATAATTTTATACGGCATGAAATGTTGACGCATCCCGCGCTTTTTACGCACCAAAAAACGCAATTAGTGGCGATCATTAACACCGACGACGATGGCATCGCGAATGAAGTTTTAAAACACGTCACGGTCAACACGGTTTTGCAAGTGACGGCGTCGCTGCCGAAACAAACCGAATACGATGAACGGTTAACCTATTTTATCGGTGATGAAAACGATTGGCTCAGTCAAATTGAACCCGCGAGTGTCGACCTGATTATTTTGCCTGAGACATCTAAGCCGGTCACCCCAAATCTCTACCGCGACTATTTCAACGCGCTGCGTGACCATGGCATTTTAGTGCAGCAGGGTGAATCTTTTTTTGTGCCGGGTTATTTTAACGCGCTGTACGCGACGTTAAAAACCGCGGGATTTTATGAAGTACAAGTGTTACATTTCCCGCAGCCTAGCGCGCGAGCCGGCTTACGCAGCGCGATTATGGCGGTGAAAACCGGCTGTTTTAAATGGATTAGTGAAAATTCAATTTTTAATAAACCCTTCGCCACGCAATATTATAATTTTGACGTGCATAAAGCGGCGTTAGTCATGCCGGAATTTATCCGCAAAGAATTAGTGGTCTAAAAAAATTTTTTAGTGAGACAACGATGGAAATCGCAGATTTTTTAAAAGAGTTAAGCGCGCGTTTGACGGACAGCTTGCCGCCGGCGTTAAAAACGCTTAAAGCGGATTGCGAAAAGAACATGCATAGCGTGTTAGTCAGCGCGTTTTCGAAATTAGATTTAGTCACGCGCGAAGAATTCGATACGCAGACGAAAGTGCTGGCGCGTTCCCGCCAAAAAATCACTGCGCTGGAACAGCAGATCCAAGCGTTAGAACAGCAGCTACAAGACTTGCCACATGGCAAATGATCATCAGAAAAAAATAACTTTCAACCATAACGATTATGAAATCGTGCAACGCGAACTCTTGTATGAAGGCGTGTTTCGTTTAGTGCGCTATCACCTCCGCATCCGGCAATACAACGGCGAATTCAGCAAAATTTTCACACGTGAAGTGTTAGAACGTTCTTCCGCCGCCGCGGTGCTGCCTTATGATCCTTATCTAGATCAAGTCGTATTGATAGAACAATTCCGTCCCGCGGCGCTTTCGGATCCAACGAGTCCATGGACGACGGAAATCGTCGCCGGCGTCATCGAAACGGACGAAACGCCGGAAGGAGTAGCAGTACGGGAAGCGCGAGAAGAGGCAGGTTGTGACATCCAAGCGCTTTATCACATCGTTGATTTTTTCCCGTCACCCAGCTGTATCACAGAATTTCTCTATCTTTTCTGCGGAAAAATCGCGGCCGGCAATGTCGGCGGCATTCACGGTCTCGCTAACGAAAACGAAAACATCCGCGCTTACGCGTTGCCGGCGGATGAAGCTTTTGAAAAGGTACGCGCCGGTTATATCAAAACACCGCCCGCGATTATTGCGCTGCAATGGTTGCAATTGAACCGACATTTGTTGCAAGCACTGTGGATTGACCAGATTGAAAAAAAATAAACGGCAAAAATAATTTTCCGCGCAAATGCTGTGCATTTCGCCGTTTTACACCCATTCTCGCGCTAGCACGCTTAACATATCCAATTAACTCCTTTACTTTCCTTACTTAAAAATATATTTTTCTTCGCATATCTGAGGAGTTTCTGGTGATCAAAGTATGAAAACTAAATCGTATACAGCGGAATCCATCGAAGTCTTAAGTGGCCTCGAACCTGTGCGCAGGCGTCCGGGTATGTATACCGACACCACTAACCCCAATCACTTAGCGCATGAAGCGATCGACAATAGCGTTGACGAAGCGATGGAAGGTCACGCCACCAGTATCGCCGTCACCATTTTTAAAGACGATTCCATCGAAGTCACCGATAATGGCCGCGGTATGCCGGTGGACGTGCATCCCGAAGAAGGCATGACCGGGGTCGAATTAATTTTAACGAAATTGCATAGCGGCGCGAAATTTTCGAATAAACAATACCGGTTCTCCGGCGGTTTACACGGCGTGGGGATTTCCGTTGTGAACGCGTTGGCGTCGAAAATGGAAGTGACCATCAAACGCGATGGCACGATTTATCAAATTAAATTCGCCGACGGCGAACGCCAAACGAAATTAAAAAATATTGGCAGTGTCAACAAACGCGAAACCGGCACCAGCCTCCGCTTTTGGCCGAACCCAAAATATTTTGACACCCCGCGCTTCGCGGTCAAAGCGTTAAAATACGCGCTGCGCGCGAAAGCCGTGTTGTGCCCGGGCTTACACGTTTCTTTTCATGATGAACATAACGGCGAAACGGAAGAATGGCATTATGAACAAGGCTTAAGCCATTATTTACGCGAAGCGATCAACGGCAGCGACTTTGTGCCGGAAGAACCTTTTACGGGTTCTTTCACCGGCAACGCTGAAACCGTGGATTGGGCGGCGATTTGGTTGCCCGACGGCGGCACGATAGTCGGCGAGAGTTACGTCAATCTCATTCCCACCGCGCAGGGCGGCACGCACGTGAATGGTTTTCGCCAAGGGCTCTTGGATGCGTTACGCGAATTTTGTGAATTCCGGAATTTATTACCGCGCGGCATTAAATTAGCGCCGGAAGATATTTGGGAACAATGCGCCCATATTATTTCCGTGAAATTGCAGGAACCGCAATTCTCCGGCCAAACCAAAGAACGTTTATCTTCGCGCGAATGCGCGAGTTTCGTCTCTGGGGTCGTGAAAGATGCGTTTAGTTTGTGGCTGAATCAACATACCGCTTGGGGTGAAATCCTCGCCAACCTCGCGATGACCAATGCGCAAAAACGTTTGAAAGCGGCCTTGACAGTGGTTCGCAAAAAAGTGACTAGCGGTCCCGCGCTGCCGGGAAAATTAGTCGATTGCACCGAACAAGATATCAACCGCAGTGAATTATTTTTAGTCGAAGGGGATTCGGCCGGCGGTTCCGCCAAGCAAGCGCGTAACCGTGAATTTCAAGCCATCATGCCGTTGCGCGGCAAAATCCTTAATACCTGGGAAGTCGATTCTTCACAAGTGTTGGCGTCGCAAGAAGTGCATAACATTTCGATCGCCATCGGCATCGAGCCGGGCGCGAAAGAATTAAAAGGCTTACGCTACGGAAAAATTTGCATACTCGCCGACGCGGATTCAGACGGCGCGCATATCGCGACGCTGTTGTGCGCTTTATTTCAAAAACATTTTCAACCGTTAGTCGCGGCGGGGCATGTGTATATCGCGATGCCGCCATTATTTCGCATCGATTGCGGCAAAGACGTTTATTACGCGCTCGATGAAGCGGAAAAGAAAGGCGTGCTCGACCGCATCGCCGCCGAAAATAAAAAAGGCAAAGTGAACGTCATCCGATTTAAAGGGTTAGGTGAAATGAATCCGTTGCAGTTACGCGAAACGACGATGGACCCTAACACGCGGCGTTTATTGCAACTCACCACCACGCCGCATGACAATACCAACAAAATGCTCGACATGCTTCTCGCCAAAAAGCGTGCGTCGGACCGTAAAGCATGGTTGGAAGATAAAGGTAATTTGGCTGAGGCCCCATAGCAATGAGTAACCATTCAAGTGTCGAACATATTCCATTAAAAGAATTCACGGAAAAAGCCTACCTCGATTATTCGATGTATGTCATTTTAGACCGCGCGCTGCCACATATCGGCGACGGACTGAAACCGGTGCAGCGCCGCATTATTTACGCGATGTCGGAATTGGGTTTAAAAGCCACGGCGAAATTTAAAAAATCCGCGCGTACGGTCGGCGACGTGTTAGGAAAATTTCATCCGCACGGCGACATGGCGTGCTACGAAGCGATGGTGTTAATGGCGCAGCCGTTTTCTTACCGCTATCCGTTAATCGAGGGCCAAGGTAATTGGGGCTCCCCCGACGATCCAAAATCTTTCGCCGCCATGCGGTATACAGAATCGCGTTTATCGCCATACGCGGAAGTTTTATTAGGCGAATTAGCCGATGGCACCGTCGATTGGGTACCGAATTTTGACGGCACGTTGCAAGAACCTTCGATGCTGCCCGCGCGCGTGCCTAGCGTGTTATTAAACGGCACGACCGGCATCGCGGTCGGTATGGCGACGGATATTCCACCGCATAATTTAAAAGAAGTCGTCAGCGCGGTGATTCATTTAATCGATAACCCCAATGCTACCCTCACCGATATTTGTCATTTAATCGAAGGGCCGGATTTTCCGACCGAAGCGGAAATTATTACGCCGCGCAAAGAAATTAAAGCCATGTACCGTACCGGCAATGGTTCGCTGCGCATGCGCGCCGTGTACGCGATCGAAAACGATGAAATCGTCGTGACCGCGTTGCCGCACCAAGTCTCCGGCGCGAAAGTGTTGGAACAAATTGCCGAGCAAATGCAGGCGAAGAAATTACCGTTAGTGTCCGATTTACGCGATGAATCCGATCACGAAAACCCCACGCGTTTAGTCATTATTCCACGTTCCAACCGCATCGATACGGAAGCGTTGATGGCGCATTTATTCGCGACGACGGATTTGGAACGTACTTATCGCGTGAATTTAAACATGATCGGCTTGAACGGCAGACCGCAAGTGAAAGGCTTGCTGGAAATTTTAACCGAATGGTTGGAATACCGTTTAGCCACCGTCAAACGCCGTTTGCAACACCGCTTGGATATTGTGACGCACCGTTTACATATTTTAGCCGGTTTGTTAATCGCGTATTTAAATTTAGATGAAGTCATCGAAATTATCCGCAAAGAAGACAAACCCAAACCCGTCTTGATGAAGCGTTTTAAAATTAGTGAAGAACAAGCCGAAGCGATTTTAGAGATTAAATTGCGGCATTTGGCGCGCTTGGAAGAAATGCAAATCAAAGGCGAGCAAAAAGCATTAAAATCCGAACAAGAAGATATTGAAAAAACGCTCGCCTCGTCCGCGCGGTTAAAGAAATTAGTGCGTAAAGAATTAGAAGCCGATCAAGAAAAATTTGGCGACGCGCGCCGTTCACCGATTGTTTCGCGCAAAGAAGCGCAAGCGATGAGTGAAATTGAAATTTTACCGACTGAGCCAATGACCGTCGTGTTATCACGCAAAGGTTGGGTACGCGCGGCCAAAGGTCATGAGGTCGATCCGACGAGTTTAGGTTATAAAGCCGGCGACGAATTTTTAGCGGCGGTGTTAGGGCGCAGCAATCAAGCGTCGATTTTTATCGACAGCACCGGCCGAGCTTATTCATTACCGACGCACACTTTACCGTCCGCGCGCGGCCAAGGCGAGCCATTAACGGGCCGTTTAAATCCACCCCCGGGGGCAGAATTTACCGGTCTTATGATTGGTGACAATGAGAATCAATATTTACTAACTTCCGACGCAGGTTATGGCTTCGTCGCCAAGTTAGAAGATTTATACGGCAAAAACCGCGGCGGCAAAACCGTTTTATCCGTGCCGAAAGGCGCCAAAGCGATGACGCCGAAACCCGTCACGGATTTCGATAACGCTTTCATCGCCGCGGTCACGAACACTGGCCATATGTTAATTTTCTTATTGAAAGAATTACCGATTTTACCGAAAGGCAAAGGCAATAAAATTTTAAGCATACCTGGCAGCAGAGTTTTAGCGCGCGAAGAATTTTTAGTAGATACGGCGATAATTCAGGCTAGCGATGTGTTAGGCGTGAATTCAGGCAGTAAGCAATTGAAATTAAAACCCGCCGATTGGAAGCACTTCGTCGGTGAACGCGGCCGCCGCGGCTTGAAGTTACCGCGCGGTTATCAGAACGTGGATAGTTTGTCAGTGGTGAAGAAGGATTGATAGTATTAGCTTCGGG
Source organism: Gammaproteobacteria bacterium (assembly GCA_963692955.1). GTDB lineage: Bacteria > Pseudomonadota > Gammaproteobacteria > DSM-16500 > DSM-16500 > UBA5158. The sequence continues at coordinate 180,110 of OY843587.1, forward strand.
GCAGCGGACTAAAGCTAATGTGCCGGTTGCCTTTTTCTTCTTTTTCTTTTTCCTCTACCTCAGCGATAGGTTGGAGTTGACGCCTAAGCGCAGAGAGCGGCGTTAAATTGAATGATGGGTGTTCGCTGGATGGCACGAGTTTAGTGCCGTTGAAAACGAACGTAAAATCGTATTCATTTTTTAACAAATAGGCGCGTAAATCGCTAAACGTTTTAATTGATGACCAGGTTTGCCGAATGAACTTGGCGTTAAAAATAAGATTAGAAAAATATTTAAAGTCATACTTTTCAAACAAACTAACGATATAGAGAAGTGAATCTTTTAAATAATAGTCTTTTTGTTCCGTCGAAAAATTTTCTGGGCAAATTAAATTGGCATTTTTTATTAATAATTTCTTCAGCTCCGCTTTAAAATCGACGTGCGCTTCTTGCATAAATTCACGGAATACAAGCCAAAATTTTTCCGCCAACTGGCTATTATCAACAAATATCACTTCCGGTGACAGTATGCATTGATTGTTAGTCGCCAACTGAGCCGCGATATCGAACACGGTAAAATTAAGAAAAGAAATAACAATTATTTGCTCGGTGATCTTGGCATGGTAAATCTCTAATTTGTTATCATGCTGACACTTAATTAAGACCGGCTCGTTTGAGAGCGCGTCTGGATTCAAGGGAACAAGTTTCAATTTTGCATCATAATTGTAGCGGAACATAAAGCTCCTAGAAAAAAAGCGAATATAAACTATATCCGCTTTTCACAGTATTCCTATTAACCGAGCGTCATCGTTGAACGGCTGCCTTCAGTAATAGTAACGTCTTTTGCATCATGCGTAAGTGGTGGATGCGTAGGAGCAGGCGTAGGTTTCGTAAATAGACTTACGTTGTTCTTAGCTGGGATGATTGTCGCTTCCACCGTCGCTGCAGGTAAACCATACACGACTTCTAATTTATTGCGTAACAATGCTGTGGAAGAAAGCGATGCTTCCGGTCCGGTGCTTGGTGTAACAACATCGGACACCGTCGATGAATTTTCAATGACAGCCACTTTCGAAAGACGGTGTTTTGTCAATGCCGCCGCAGCTACGCCTAACACAGATGCGCCAACGCCTAAAAATAACGTCGCAACTAACGGCGCGGCGGTGTACGCCAACAACGCTAAGCCGATGGTGATAGCAGAATTCACTAAGCCGCTAACGAATTTCTTACCGGCGTCATAACGTTCGGCGCTACGCTCTGCTTCTTCAAGTGGATTAGCAGCAGGACGGAAGGAACGCGCGAGAGCATAAGCCGCGGAACCAAAGTCGTAAAGCGCTTTAAAGCCTATGCCTGCAACTAATAACGCTGGAGTAGCCACCGCAAACAATACCGGTGCAGCCATGCCGCCGATAATGGCAATTGATGTAGCGGCAAACACGTTCGCTTCAACCGCAAGTTTGGCTAATGTCGTTGACTTAATGCGACCTTGAATTTGATTTTCCAAACGCGCTTGATTCACGACTAAGCCCAATTCAACCGCTTGGAAAAGCATAATTAAAGGAAAGAATACGAATCGGCTCACGCCTACATTTAACGCTCTGAAACCACGGCTAAGATACCGCGCGAACATGCCGGTTGACGCGGCGTATTCCAACATTTCAACGTATGCTTGTGCATCCCTAGTTTTTTTTAAGTCTATTTCTTCTTCTCTAATTACATTTGTTTTGATAACTCTAGTTGAACTCATTTCAAATATCTCCATTTTAGTAGAATTTAAATTGTAGGCGCACGCTAGGCAAAGAAGCAAACATTTTGATCAACAATCATATTTTATTAGGAATTACGAAGTTTTTTTGATCAGATTGATTAGCTAGTCCCTGCTATAATTAACTAGTGGCTCCCACAGATTGAGATTGTAGTCTTTTCGCAAGGATAATGCGATGACAATGAACGAATTATTGGAACTAAGTGTCAAAATGCGCGCTTCAGACCTCCATATCCTGCCCGGTCTTGTACCACAAATGCGCATTGATGGCGGCCTGGGGCCAGTGAAGGAGACAGAAGTCTTCTCTCCGGAAAAATCTCGCGAAATGGTTTTTAGCATTTTGACGAAAGAACAAATAGAACTTTTTGAAAAAAACTTAGTTTTGGAATTGGCGCTGACGGTGCCTCAGGCCGGCAATTTTCGCGTGAGTGTACTGCATCAGTTACACGGCATCGGCGCGGTCTTTCGAATTATTCCCACCAGTGTGCCTACTTTCGAAGAATTAGCGATGCCGCGCGCGCTGCAAAGTTTATTATTATTGACGCAAGGTTTGATTTTAGTGACCGGCCCGACGGGATCGGGAAAAAGTACGACGCTGGCTGCCATGGTGGATTACGTTAACACGCACCGCTCTTGTAATATTATTACGATTGAAGACCCCATCGAATTTGTGTTTCAAAGTAAAAAAAGTTTTTTTAGTCAATTACAAGTGGGGCGCGATACGACGGACTTCGCGTGCGCCCTGCGCGCAGCGTTGCGGCAAGACCCCAACGTTATAATGCTCGGCGAATTACGCGATTTAGAAACCATGCGGCTCGCGTTAACCGCCGCGGAAACCGGTCACTTAGTATTGGCGACCATGCACGCGAATTCAGCGTCGTTAGCGATTAGCCGTTTCATCGAAGTATTTCCCAATCAAGAAAGAAATATGGTGCGGAATTTGTTAGCGGAAACTTTACAAGCCGTCATTTGCCAAACCTTAGTGAAAAAAATCGCCGGCGGTCGCGTCGCGGCGTTTGAAATTATGTTGGCGATCGACCCGATCCGGCATTTTATCCGACAAGATATGATGACGCACATGCAATCGGCGATTCAAACCAATCCTGATAAAGGCATGGTAACCTTCGAAAATTATTTAGCCGAGTTAGTAAAGCGACAAATGATAACACCGTCGGCCGCCGCCAACACGCTGGCGCATCGCAGCAAAGTAGGAGAAATGAAAAACACCGCGACCCCCTCTGGCAGAAAATTTTAATTATTTTTCGCGCTTCAAGGCTTTGATCGCCCTGATTTATCTTTGTTTGTTGCGTTTCTTAAAATTTCTCTCTATGTATCACGAGAAAAATATAAGCATCTCTTTTTAATTAGCTCAGCGACTTCTTCCTGTACGGGATGTTGTATCTCTATAGCAGGCAATGTTTCAATAATCGTATCCGATAATTCAAAGATACGTTTTCTAATTTCAGGTTTTGCGAAACCGATGTCTTCTGCTAGTTTATCAAAATTTTTGATCCTTACATCTTTAATCAGGTATTCTCCACCAATCTTCATTGCCATTTTTGGTGTTAAATCTTTGTAATAAACTGTAGAAATCAAATCGTATAGCGGTGCAAGTTGTAATTCATCAAGATACAAAAGCGAAAAGTTTTTCCCATGAGCGTCGCAATTTCCTATTAGAAAATTAAATATAACTGCATTTATCATTTTTTCTAAATCGATGACCGGCACAGAAGACTCTTTCCTAATTAAGTCAAAACATTTTTTTAGAGAAGGACCGCCTTCGTTTTGGTATTTATTTATTGATAACATTCCTAATGCTTGACAAAAATCTTCTTGATGTGCGCGCTTTATTACTCTCGAAGGAGTTGTAATAATCCGATCATAGCGCTTGACTAACAAATAATTTATATCTTCAGAATTTTTTATATCCACTTCGGCAGCCGATAAGCCAATTTTTTTAGCCAATTTTAGGCAAAACGCCTCATTAAAAATAACGCCATTATAAATATTAAACTCAGGTTTTAATATGTGAGTGCTAGGTGAATTATTTAAAGGTATAGAAATCTTATCACCGTCAACAAATACAGCTAACTTATCTTGCACTCCTGCTAATGAGAGACGTATATCGTGTTCTCCTGCGAGTAAGGGGCGAGTTGGTAATTCTCGAAGGATATTAGCTAATGCTGTTTCGTCTAAATCAAGATAAGCATCGTTCGTCGAATTTAATTGCATTCCATGAGATATAAATGATAAAGCTCCCGCGCATTCACCACCTATTTGGTCTAACATAGAAAAATCATTATTAGCGCTTATTCCCAGATTTTTTGCGATTATTTTACGCTGATTATCTTCAGGTAATATGCCTCCAAAAAAAGCTTGGCATTCTTTTCTTTTAAAAGTGTTTTCTTGTAACGGTAAAGAGCATGAGATTTTTACTGCATTCGGATCATTCAGCCAATTTGATGAGTACGTGAAACGCATATCCCCATTGTTATCTTGTTCTAACAGTCCAATTATTTTTTCATGAAAATAGACATCTAAGACTTTAGTCATATTTACTCGCCTTTAATCGCGATTTTTAAGCCTAATGTCCTCAGCACTGTTAGCGTTTTCTCAATCTGACATGTAGGTTTGCCTTGTTCTAATTCAATAATAAACCTTAACCCAGTTCCTGATGTTAGGGCTAATTTGCGTTGTGTGACGCCGATTTTTTTACGCGCTGATTTGATTACCCTTCCAAGACCTTTAGAATCATAGGCTTTAAAATTCGGCTCCATATTTCAATCTCTTATTAATATTCCCGTACGGTAATATTATCCTATTTTCGGGTCATTTTCAATAAAATATTACCGATCGGTAACATTTACCGCTTTAGGGGCTTAAATTCGCGTAATGTTCCCGATCGGTAACATTCTGAAATTACATTATGCTCTAACTCGTTCTGGAAAAATAAGTCAAGCACTAGTGATTGAAAATAATATCGTTAGAAATTATTGCATTATATAAAGTTTAAATGGCAAAACTTGAAAGATTTAAACAGATATAAAAATGTAAAAAATTTTAATTATTTTTCGCGCTTCAAGGCTTTGATCGCGCGTAAGCGGGCGAGCGCTTCCGCTAATTCCGCCGATGCTCGGGCAAAATCAATATTCGAAGTTTTATTCGCGAGTTCGTGTTCGGCTTTTTCTTTAGCGGCGACTGCCGCGGCTTCGTCGATGTCAGCCGCGCGCAGCGCGGTGTCGGCTAACACGGTGACAATAAATTTTTGCACTTCGAGCATACCGCTTGAGACGTAAAAAACTTCTTCGATTTTATTGGGCAGCAGCGCGCGCACGTTGCCAGGTTTCAAAGTGGTTAGCAGCGGCGCGTGGCCGGGCGCGATGCCCAGTTCGCCCAATGCGCCCGACACAAACACCATTTCCACTTCACCGGAAAAAATAGCGCGTTCGGCGCTGACAATATCTAATCGCATTACGGTGTTATTCGTTATCATGCTGTGTGCGCACTCTGATAATTGGCTCTAAAAATTCGCTTTTATAATCACAAGGTCTTGGCTTTTTCCACCGCTTCGTCGATCGTGCCTACCATATAAAACGCTTGTTCAGGTAAGTGATCGTAAGTGCCGTCGATAATGCCTTTGAAGCCACGGATAGTTTCTTTGATCGAAACGTATTTGCCAGGCGAGCCGGTAAAAACTTCGGCGACGAAGAAGGGCTGCGACAAGAACCGCTGAATTTTACGCGCGCGGGTAACAGTTTGCTTATCCGCTTCGGATAATTCATCCATGCCTAAAATCGCGATAATATCTTTTAATTCTTTATAACGCTGCAACGTGCGCTGCACGGCTAACGCAGTGTCATAATGTTCTTGGCCGACGATCAATGGATCTAATTGACGGCTAGTCGAATCCAAAGGATCGATAGCAGGGTAAATACCAAGCTCTGCGATTTGACGCGACAAGACGACAGTTGCGTCTAAATGCGCGAACGTCGTCGCGGGTGATGGATCGGTTAAGTCATCCGCGGGCACGTAGACGGCTTGCACGGAAGTGATGGAACCTTTTTTCGTGGAAGTAATGCGTTCTTGCAGCGTACCCATTTCTTCGGCCAAGGTCGGTTGATAACCTACGGCGGAAGGAATACGGCCTAGTAACGCGGATACTTCCACCCCCGCGAGGGTGTAACGGTAAATATTATCGATGAATAATAATACGTCGCGGCCTTCGTCACGGAACGCTTCGGCGATAGTTAAACCTGTCAACGCGACGCGTAAGCGGTTGCCTGGTGGTTCATTCATTTGACCGTAAACCAGCGATACTTTATCTAAAACTTTGGATTCTTTCATTTCTAAATAAAAGTCATTACCTTCACGCGTACGTTCACCGACGCCCGCGAATACCGAATAACCGCTGTGTTCGATCGCGATGTTACGGATTAATTCCATCATGTTAACGGTTTTACCGACACCCGCGCCGCCGAACAAGCCGACTTTACCGCCTTTCGCGAAGGGACAAACTAGGTCGATAACTTTAATACCGGTTTCTAATAATTCTTCCGAAACCGCTTGTTCGGCGAACGACGGTGCTGCGCGGTGGATCGGTAAGATTTTATCGCTGTTAATCGCGCCCGCTTCGTCGATAGGATTACCGAGCACGTCCATGATACGACCTAGGGTCGCTTTGCCGGTTGGCACAGAGATCGGTTCGCCAGTGTTAGCAACGGCTAAACCACGCTGCAAACCGTCGGTCGTACCCATCGCGATGGTGCGCACGATACCGTCGCCTAATTGTTGTTGCACTTCTAAAATTAAATCGCGGTCTTTTAATTTTAACGCGTCATAAATTTTAGGCACTGCATCACGCGGAAACTCAACGTCTACCACGGCACCAATAATTTCTGCGACTCTACCATCACTCATTTTTAATCCTCACCTAATAACTCATCATCTTGCGCGTTAGACGACCGCCGCACCGGCCACAATTTCTGTTAACTCTTGCGTGATCGCCGCTTGCCGCGCTTTGTTATAAACCAATTGTAAATCCGTAATAATTTCCGCGGCGTTGTCAGTCGCGCTCTTCATCGCGACCATGCGCGCGGCTTGCTCGCTGGCGATATTTTCAATCACACCGCGGTACACTTGTGACTCGATATAACGTACTAATAATTGTTCGATTAATACTTTGGCGTTATCGGGTTCATAAATATAATCCCAGTAATGCTGCAGGCTCGCGTCTTCAGACGGTACGATCGGTAATAATTGTTGGATCGTAGGCACTTGGCTCATGGTGTTGATAAACACGTTCGAGCATAAATATAAGGCGTCGATTTTGCCGTCTAAAAACGCGTCCAACATAATTTTCACGATACCGATTAAATCAGTGATGGAAGGCGCGTCGCCTAAATGCGCGGCTTGGCCTAGCACGTTACCGCCCACGCGTTTAAAAAATCCCGTCGCTTTGTTGCCGACTAGCGTTAAATAAATTTCACTGCCTAAGTTGCTCCACTTGCGCATGTCGGTAATGACGGTTTTTAACAAATTAGTATTTAATCCGCCGCATAAACCGCGGTCGGAAGTAATGATGATATAACCGACATTTTTAATCGCGCGCTGTTGCAAATAGGGGTGCGGATATTCAGGATGTGAATTCGCCACATGACTAATCACTTCACGGATTTTTTGCGCGTATGGCTTCGCGTGCTGCATGCGTTCTTGCGCTTTACGCATTTTACTGGCGGCTACCATTTCCATCGCGCGCGTAATTTTCTGAGTGTTCTTAATACTCTGAATTTTCGTGCGGACTTCTTTCGCTATGGCCATATCGACAACCTTAAGAAATAAAAGTTTTCTTGAATTCGGAAATAATGGTTTTCAATTGCTCGGCGATAGCCGGCGTGTAATCGCCTTTTTCATTCAATTGCGCTAAGAAATCCGCATTTTGATGCCGCACGTTCGCTAATAATTCACGGTCGAATTCGACGACTTTTTCTAACGGCACGTTGTCGAGTAGTCCTGCGTCCACCGCGTATAATACGACCGCCATTTCAGCGACCGAGAGCGGGGAATATTGTCTTTGCTTCATGACTTCCGTGATGCGTTGGCCGCGTTCTAATTGCTTGCGCGTCGCTTCATCTAAATCGGAAGCGAATTGCGAAAACGCCGCTAATTCACGGTATTGCGCCAGCGCTAAACGCACGCCGCCGCCGAGTTTTTTAATGATCTTGGTTTGCGCCGCGCCGCCGACCCGCGAGACGGACAGACCGGCGTTGATAGCGGGACGGATGCCGGAATTGAATAAGCTGCTTTCTAAAAAGATTTGGCCGTCGGTAATCGAGATCACATTAGTGGACACGAACGCGGACACGTCGCCCGCTTGCGTTTCGATAATCGGTAAGGCGGTGAGTGAACCGGTTTTACCCGTCACTTTGCCGTTCGTCATTTTACTGACCCATTCGGCGTTAACGCGCGCGGCGCGTTCCAATAAACGCGAATGTAAATAAAAAATATCGCCAGGATAAGCCTCACGGCCAGGCGGACGGCGTAACAACAAAGAGACTTGACGGTAGGCCCACGCTTGTTTGGTTAAATCGTCGTAAATAATCAGCGCGTCTTCACCAATATCACGAAAATATTCACCCATCGCGCAGCCCGAGTAAGGCGCGATAAATTGTAACGCGGCGGCTTCAGCGGCGGAGGCGACGACGACGATTGTATGCGCGAGCGCATGGTGTTCTTCGAGCTTACGCACGACCGAAGCGATCGATGAGGCTTTTTGTCCGATCGCGACGTAAATACATTTTACGCCCGTATCGCGTTGGTTGATGATCGCGTCGATGGCGATAGCGGTTTTACCCGTTTGTCGGTCACCGATAATTAATTCACGCTGGCCGCGGCCGATTGGCACCATCGCGTCGATCGCTTTTATGCCGGTTTGTAGCGGTTGCGTTACCGGTTGACGGAAAATAACGCCCGGTGCGACTTTTTCGACGGGGGAAGAAAATTTCGTATTGATCGGGCCTTTGCCGTCGATCGGATTGCCAAGCGCGTCGACGACGCGGCCTAACAACGCTTCACCCACGGGCACTTCTAAAATTTTGCCGGTGCATTTGACCACTTGACCTTCGGCTAAGGTGTCGGTCCTACCGAGAATGACCGCGCCGACGGAATCACGTTCCAAGTTCAGCGCCATGCCGTATAAATTGCCTTCGAATTCCAACATTTCGCCTTGCATAACGTCCGCGAGTCCGTGGATGCGCGCGATACCGTCTTTTAAACTGACGATCGTGCCTTCGGTGCGGGCTTCAGCGGCGGCGTCAAATTTGTCGATACGCTGTTTGATAAGCTCACTAATTTCGGATGGACTCAGTTGCAACTCTTGCATAGCGCTAACCCTTTAAGAAAGTCTTAAATAAAATTGTTCAACCGGCTTAATTTGCCGCGAATCGAACCATCAATAACTAAATCGCCGGCGCGCACGATGACGCCGCCCAGCAAATTCCCGTCTACTTCACATTGCAATTTCACTGTGCGTGAAAGCCGCTTGCTTAACGCTTTCACTAATTTCTCTTGATACGTTTTGGTTAACGGTTCAGCGGAAATCACTGTCACCGTCAACATTTGTTCCGCGTCGGCGCGCGTTAATTTAAATAACTCGGCGATGACCGGCAACGCGGCTAAACGGTTATTTTCCGCTAATAAACGGATGAAATTCGTTTTATGCTGGTCTAATAATTTTTTTAACACGCCGCAAAAAAATTCCGCGAGTTGCGCCGCCGACGTATGCGGATTTTGCATTAACGCCATGACTTGCGGGTCGGACGCGGTAAGTGCCGCGGCGTCCAGCATGTTTCCCCAATTGGAAATATCTTTTTTTTCCGCGGCGTATTCAAACGCGGCGGCGACATAGGGTCTTGCGATACTCATAATGCAACTCGCCCTAAAAAATTATATTTCACTAACAAACTCGGCTAACAAATCATTTTGCGCTGATTCGTCTAAGTTGCGGCGGATAATTTTTTCCGCACCCGCGACCGCCAACGTCGCTAATTGTTTGCGTAAACCTTCTTTGGTTTTACTGACTTCACGCACAATTTCTTCGTTGGCCATTTCGACGATACGCTGGCCTTCTTGACGCGCGGATTCTTTCGCGTCGTCGACTAACTGCATAGAACGCTTATGCGCATTGTCGACGATTTGCGACGCTTCATGTTTGGCGTCGCGGATGATCGCTAGCGCTTTGTGCTCAGCCAATTCCAATTCGCGCTTGCTGCGTTCGGCGGCTTCTAAGCCGGACGCGATTTTCTTTTCGCGTTCGAACATCGCGCTAGTGATGGGCGGCCACACATACTTCATCGTAAACCACACCAACACTAAAAAAGTAATTAGCTGGCCGACTAAGGTTGCGTTAATCTCCATGCTATATCCTCTCTTTAATTAACTAAGCGGGCTTGGCGGCGGTCATCACGGCGTTCAAGAACGGATTGTTCGCGAAGAACAAGAATAAACCCATGACGATAGAAATAGCCGCGAATGCGTCGACTAAACCAGCCATCAAAAACATCCGCGTCATCAACATCGGCGTTAGTTCCGGTTGACGCGCCACGCCTTCTAAAAATTTACCGCCCAAAATGCCGAAGCCAACGGCTGTCCCCAACGCCGCCAAGCCGATCAATAGGCCCGCCGCGATCGCAGAAAAACTTTGTACTTGAGCAACTAGATTTGCAATTTCCATCAAACTTCTCCCCAAAAAAATAACTAAAAATTATAAATTAATGTCTGTCGTGCGCCATGCTCAAGTAAACAATGGTAAGCATCATAAAAATAAATGCTTGAATACTGATAATTAAAATATGGAAAATCGACCAAATGCCGCCCGGCAGCCATTGTCCCCACCAGGGCAGTAACGCGATTAACACAAATACCAACTCACCCGCAAACATATTACCGAATAGCCGCAAGGCCAGGGACAACGGTTTGACGAGTTCTTCGATTACCTTAAAAATAATATTGATCGGAAACAACCACGCGCCGAACGGTTTCGTTAAAATTTCTTTGACGAGATACCAACCTTTGGCTTTAACATTATAATAAATGATAAGCACGAACACCGATATTGACATGGCGAAGGTCATATTCGGATCGGCGGTCGGCACGTTTTTGAAATGCGCAAAGCCAACGTATTGCAACGCGCGCGGCATAAAATCGATCGGGAGTAAGTCCATCACGTTCATGACAAACACCCAGGTAAAAATCGTCAACGCTAACGGCGCGATGAGTTTGTTGTCGCCGTGAAACGTATCGCTCACGGATTTCTGCACGAATTCCACGATGATTTCCACGAAATTTTGCCATCTACCTGGCACGCCTGACGTCGCGCGCACGGCCACGCAGCGGAAAATAAACGCCAACGTTAAACCTAAAAAAAATGAAACTAATACCGTGTCTAAATTGACGGACCAAAAACCACCGCCAGTGTCACCGAGCGCGAAAGTTTTTAAATTGAAAGACAAATGTTCAATGTGATGCTGCACATATTCGGACGTAGTAATGGACTTGACTTCAGTCATGCGCACCACCCCCGGAGTTTGACAAGACAAAGAAAGACCCGATAAAAAACGCAAAAATCGCCGCGCAGTAACCGCCTAACACAAACGGGAAGGTGACCGGCAAATACTTCACGATTAACACGCATAGAATAGCGGATAAAAACAATTTCGCCGTTTCGCCCAAGAAAAACGCCACTAAAAATTGTTGCGCCGCGCGGGCGGTGGGATTACCAAACACGCGCCGTACAAAAATGTAATTCGGCAGACAATAAGCCGCGCCGCCTAAAAAGACGGACAGTCCGCTGCGCGCTCCTGCGAATAAAAATAATATCAATGCCAGCCCCAAAATTACGGCAAATTGCCAATAAACAAGTTTATATGCTTCTGCTTGAACAGAGTTGTTATTAGATAGTGACAAACGGTGCTCCGGATCGCTAACTAGTCCTTCCGGAAAAGTTGCGCCGAGTATAAAGATTTTTTACTCTTACTGCAATCCTATTGAACTCATGCAGGCGCTATATCCCTCATTTCATGCTATTTTCGCGTTGGTGTACATTTTGCTCAGTCGCGTGGTATATTGCCAGCCTTTCGTTACCATCGCGAGAATTATATGTTTAGGCAAACGCTGTTTGTGCCGACCAAACCAGAAATCCAGACCGGACTAACCGTCAAGACCACGCCGCAATTGCTAGCGTTGCAGCATGCTTATAGCGATAAAATTAATTTTTTGGTGCGTTATCTGCGGTTTTTACGCCCCAGTGCGTTTGCCATTTGCGTTTTGCTGATCGCCAATAGCATATTTGGGCGCGGTACGCCGAGGCAGCGAGCGCTATCCGCACTCGGAGGATTGGTATTCTTAGAACGCTGCCATTCGCGTTTGCGCAGCTTGCGCAGACATCGGGAAGAACGGCAGTTAGTCGAGGCTGAATTAGCGGTAAGAGACTTAAGACGCGGTCAGCCGTTTTAAAGAAGATTAGCTGCGTGGCTTAGTTATCATTACCTGTCGTTCTGGGCACGCGTCGGAATTCTTTTCAACTTGAGTAGCCGCTTTAAAAAGTTTTCCTCGACAAAAAGAGCGCGCCAGTAATGCGCCAACGGTTACAATAGCCAAACCATAAACCACTAAACCAGTATGGTCGGATTGTTCCTGGCTGCCGCTGATTGCGGTAGCTTGGGGTGGGTTGGCTTGGTTCTTAAGATAGTCGGCATAAATATCTTGCGATTTTCTTACCGAAGTATCGACCAATAGACTTTCAAAATTATCTCCGTCCTCGGTGTCATTATAAATAAAAATTTGGGGGGTGTATGGCATAGCGATTCCTTCTAAAGAATAGTTAAGTTCCACGCAGGTAAGATAGTAATCGGTAAAGCTTAAGGAAAAATTAGCAAGCTGGATAAAAAGTTTTTGGTTGGGCAGAGCGCAGCAAAGCACAACCCTTAGTAACTAATTTACTCCAGCAACTCCAAGAGCTTATCTAGCTCCACCAAATTATTATATTGAATTACCAATTTGCCTTTGCCTTTCGGACTGCATTGGATCGCGACTTTAAGCCGTAATTTTTGCGTTAACTCTTGTTGCAAACGCTGAATATCCGGATCGATCGGTTTCACGCGGTCAGCGGCAGATATCACCGGCAATTGCACGCGACGCACCAATTCTTCCGTGGAACGCACGGACAACCCTTTGGCGATAATCATTTCCGCGACTTCTTGTTGCAATTCGGGCGATAGCGGTAGTAAAGCACGCGCGTGGCCCATTTCGATTTGGCCTTGCTCAACGAAATCTTTCACTTCGGTTTTTAAACCTAATAAACGCAACAAATTCGTAACGGTAGCGCGTGACTTACCGACGGCGTCAGCGACTTCTTGATGCGTCATGGAAAACTCTTCCATGAGACGCGACAGCGCCATGGATTCTTCGATCGGGTTTAAACTTTCGCGCTGAATATTTTCGATGAGCGCGATCGCGACGGCGGCTTCATCGGGAATGTCACGTACCAGCGCAGGGATTTCAGTCAAACCCGCCAATTGCGAAGCGCGCCAGCGGCGTTCACCCGCGACGATTTCAAAACGGCCGCCAGCGATTTTGCGCACGACGATAGGTTGGATGACGCCTTGCGCCCTGATCGACGCGGCTAATTCGCGCAGTGCTTCATCGTTCATGGCGCGGCGGGGTTGATATTTTCCACTTTGGATGATGTTGACTGGCAAATGACACAGACTGCCATCGGTCGCCTGATAAGTATGGGTCGTATCAGCGTTGGCGGCATAAGATCCAATCAACAGCGCATCTAAAGGCTTACCAAGTCCGCGTTTTTTTACCATAATGAAATCCTATGAGCCAACCTTTTAAAGATTCAAACATCTTAATCAATCTACACACGAGGGGCAATTAATATGACGGCGACGGAGTTTAATCTACGGCTATTTTTTGCAATCGATTTGCCCGCTACCGTCCGGGACGCTATCGCTGAACTCATCGTACCGTTAAAAAAAACCTTCACGCACACCGCCAACCGTTGGGTAAAACCTGAGAATTATCATGTGACACTGCAATTTCTAGCCGCCGTCGACCCATTGGATATGTTACGCTTAATCGATAAAACGCGCGCGACGACCGCCGCGTTCATACCGTTTGAAATGCGCTTGGGGCCGCTAGAATTATTTCCCCCTAGTGCGGTGGCGCCTAAAAATATTACGCTCGCGGCCGAGCCGCAAGAAGAATTATCACAACTCGCCGCTAACCTCGGCGCGGGCATGCTAGAAGCGGGCTATGTGCCTGACAAAAGATTATTTCGCGGCCATTTAACGCTGTGCCGTTTAAACGCCCAAGATCGCCAACCGCCGCATCCGCTGCCAAACGCCGCTGCCACTTTACCGCCGGTCATGGTGCGTTCGGTGGCGTTATTTCGCAGCGAAAAAATCGATGACACCTTTGAATATACTATTCTCGACCGCTTCCACGCGCGGTTGCCGTGACCGCCGCCGTCTTTACTCTCATAACAACTAGGCATAGAATCTTTCCTCTGACTTAACTACGCCTGCCAAGGATCTATGAAAGCCAAATTACACGTAGTACAAGGCAACATTGTCGAAATGAAAGTAGACGCCATTGTCAACGCTGCGAATACCTCCTTACTGGGAGGCGGTGGAGTAGATGGCGCGATACATCACGCGGCCGGCCCCGCGCTACTCGAAGAATGCAAAACCTTAGGCGGCTGCGCGACCGGCCAAGCCAAAATCACTAAGGGCTACAATTTACCGGCTACATTTATCATTCACACCGTCGGCCCGATATGGCGCGGCGGCGCGAAGGGCGAAGTGCAATTACTTACGTCGTGTTATTCATCGAGTTTAGCATTAGCCATCGAAAACGGCGCAAAGTCGATCGCGTTTCCCGCCATCAGCTGCGGCATTTATGGTTATCCCGTCAGCCAAGCCTGCATGATCGCGGTGGTGGAAACATCGAATTTTTTAGAATTACATGATTCGATAGAGGATGTTTATTTTGTTTGTTACGATCAATCTACTTTTGATGCTTATATCCAAAGCTTAAGCGCGCTCGAACATGACTAGTCACGATATTTTTCACGTTATCAAAGATCCCGTGCATGGCACGATGCAATTTAAATCGACGGAAGATAATTGGATAAAACCTTTTATCGACAGTCCGAATTTTCAGCGTTTGCGGCATATCAAACAATTAGGCATGGGCGATTATATTTTTCCGGGTGCCGTGCACACGCGCTTTAATCATTGCTTGGGTTGTAGTTATGTCGCGAGTCAAATCGCGAATAAAATTGGCTTGCCGGACGCGGAACGGCAGCTAGTGATTATCGCCTGCTTGTTGCATGACATTGGGCATGGCCCGTTTTCGCATGCGTTCGAAGATATTTTTCATCATAAATTAATCCGGCATGAAGCGTGGACGCCGTTTTTTCTCGCGGAATACCGCAGTTCTGAATTTTTTTCCGCTTATAATAAGCGTAATCCGCAGCACCCATTAAGCGATGAAAAATTCCATCAAATCGAAGATATGATTATGCACCGCTCGTCAAAAAATCGCGTGCTAGCGGATATCGTTTCGTCGCAAATGGATTCCGACCGCTTAGATTATTTGTTACGCGACAGCCATTTTTGCGGCGTGACGTACGGGCAATTCGATTTTCGCTGGATGTTAAATTGCATGGCGATCGTGAATTCTAAACACGGCGAACGCTTAGGCGTCACGCACAAAGGCATCGGCGGTGTCGAGCATTATTTAATGGCGCGGCGGTTGATGACCCGCAACATCTATCATTCGCAAAAAAAACTCGCGCTAGAATCGTATCTAATAAAATTATTAGTCTATTTGTCGGAAAGTTTAAAAACGTACGCGCCGTTCGCGGAAATCAAAACTACGCGCTTAGGAAAGTTTTTAATGCACGCGCATATGTTTAATCAAAAAATTAAAAGCGCGGACCACGTCGAAAAACACAAACAAGATTTTTTACAACAAAATTACGCGACTTATAAAGAACTTTGCGATTACGATATTTTTTCCGTCGTTAAACAATTAGCGGCGATGACGGACACGCATCCCGCGGCGCAATTAGCGCAGCGCATTCAATTCCGCCAAATGCCCAAAATCATCCGTTTAGATTACGTGGATATCAAAATCGCGGAACACTGGCTGGAAGAATTCAAACGCGCGCATCCGCATGATGTGCAAGATTGGCAAATCACCGTGATCAAGACGCCGCATCAATCTTACACGATCGAAGAAGACCCGATTTTAGTAATGAATGAACAAGGCGTGGCGAAGCCCATCAATGAAATGTCGCTGATGATTAACGCCATTTCGGATAAATATGAAAACACGGCGTTTTTGTGTATCGACGCCGCGGTCGTGGAAAACCCCACCATCAAAGAAATTATCAATAAATTCACTCAAGACAGCGCGGCGCTACTCTCATAAGGGGCTTTAAAAGATAAGAATTTAAGCAAATCTAGTGTATAATTCCAATCTGATTTAACGACAAACGAATAGGTTCACGATATGGCTTTAAGTACAGTCATCCTTGCCGCGGGACAAGGCAAGCGCATGCATTCCGACATCCCAAAAGTATTACACCGCTTAGCTGGCAAGCCCTTGCTGGAACACATTGTGCAGACCGCGCATTCGTTAAGCTCAGAAACACCCATCGTCGTTATCGGCCATGAGAGTGAAAAAATCCAACACGCGTTGGCGCATCTCAATGTGCAATGGGTCACGCAAGACCAGCAATTAGGTACCGGCCATGCCGTGCAGCAAGCGCTGCCCTTTATCAACGCTGAGTTACCTGTGTTAGTGCTTTACGGTGACGTGCCGTTAGTAGCGTCCAGCACGCTAAAAAAATTCATCGCGGCCACGCCTAAAGATGGCATTGGTATTTTAACAGCTTTGTTGCCGGACCCTGCAGGGCTAGGGCGCATCGTGCGCGACAAAACCGGCAAAATCATTCGTGTCATCGAAGAAAAAGACGCTGACGTCGCCGAACTCAATATCAAAGAAATTAATTCCGGCATTTATCTCATTCCCGCGCCGCTCTTAAAAAAATGGCTGCCGACTTTAACCAATCAAAATACGCAAAAAGAATATTACCTAACTGACATCATCGCCAAAGCCCGTGCAGAAAATATTTCGATTCACAGCCAAGCACCCGCGGCGTTCGAAGAAGTGTTAGGCGTCAACGACCGCGCGCAACTCGCCGCGCTCGAACGTTATTACCAAAACCTTTACGCGCAAAAATTAATGCGTCAAGGCGTCACGTTAATGGATCCCGCGCGCGTTGATATCCGCGGTGAATTAACCGTGGGCGCGGACGTTACCATCGACATCAATGTTATTTTTGAAGGTCATGTCAAAATCGGCAATCGCTGCAGCATCGGTCCGAACACCGTGTTGCGCAACGTCATCATCGGCGATCACGTGGAAATTAGAGCGAATTGCGTCATCGACGGCGCGGAAATTTCCGAACATTCTATCGTCGGGCCATTCACGCGGTTACGCCCAGGCACGGTGTTAGGTCCAGAAACGCATGTCGGTAATTTCGTGGAAATTAAAAATAGCGACGTGGGCTTAGGCTCCAAAGTAAATCACTTAAGTTACATCGGCGACGCTGAAATCGGCAAACACGTGAACATCGGCGCGGGCACGATTACTTGTAATTATGACGGCGCGAACAAGCACCGCACAGTGATTGAGGATTACGCTTTCATAGGTTCCGACACGCAATTAATCGCGCCCGTCACCATCGGCGCGAGCGCGACGATAGGCGCGGGTTCCACCATCACGAGAGACGCGCCCGCGCATGAATTAACGATTTGCCGCACGCCGCAGCGCACCATCAAAAATTGGCAAAGACCGAAAAAGAAAAACGAAAACAAGGAATCGTAATTATGTGCGGAATTGTCGGCGCGGTCGCTGAACGTAACATCGAACGCGTGTTGTTGGATGGTTTGAAACGTTTGGAATATCGCGGGTACGATTCCGCCGGCATCGCCGTCATCACTTTCGCTGATGAATTGCTGCGCGTGCGCGCCAAAGGCAAAGTACGCGAGTTGGAATTAGCGTTAAATAATTCTATGCTGCACGGCAACACTGGCATCGCGCATACGCGCTGGGCGACGCATGGCGTACCTTCTGAACAAAACGCGCACCCGTTAACTTCCGCCGATGAAATCGCTGTCGTTCACAACGGTATTATTGAAAACCATCAACAACTGCGCGCGGCGCTCACCAAAAAAGGCTACCGCTTCACGTCCGAAACCGACACCGAAACCATCGTTCATTTACTTCATCATCATTATTCGCAAACACAAGATTTATTAGCCGCGACCAACGCCACGATCGCCGAACTAGAGGGCGCTTACGCGCTGGGAATTATTTCCGCGCGTCATCCCGAGCGCTTAATCGCCGTGCGCCAAGGCAGTCCGTTAGTGATCGGCAAAGGCGACAATGAAAACTTTATCGCTTCCGATCCGCTGGCGTTATTGCAGGTGACGCAGCAATTTTATTATTTAGAAGACAATGACATCGCCGATATCACGCAACATAAAATCGATATTTATTCGGCGCATAAATTAGTCGAGCGCAAGCTGCATACGTTGGAATTAAAAAACGAATCCACCGACCGCGGCGCGTACCGTCATTACATGGTGAAAGAAATTAACGAGCAGCCAGAAGCCGTGGCCGCGTGCCTGGAAGGCCGCGCCGGTAAAACACGCATGCTGGAGAACGCGTTTAGTTTCCGCGCCAGCGAAATTTTTCCAACCATTAAACATGTGCAATTCGTCGCTTGCGGCACGAGTTTCCACGCCGCGCTGGTCGCGCGTTATTGGCTGGAAGCGTTAGCGGGCATCTCTTGTTCGGTGGAAGTCGCGAGTGAATTCCGTTACCGCAAACCAGTCGTGCCGGCTAACGCTTTGTTCGTGTGTCTCTCGCAATCGGGTGAAACCGCGGATACTTTAGCCGCCCTGCGTTTAGCGAAAAAAATCGGTTACTTAAGCACGCTGGCGATTTGTAACGCGCCGGAGAGTTCGTTAGTGCGCGAATCGGATTTACAATTTATGACGCGCGCGGGCATCGAAATTGGCGTCGCGTCGACGAAAGCGTTCACCACACAGTTAACCGCGCTAATGATGTTTACTATTTCGTTAGGCCGTTTAAATCAAATGAGCGCGGAAACCGAAGCGCATTTAGTCACGCAATTGCATTTACTGCCGGAATTAATCCGCACCGCGTTGAAACAAGACTTACCGATCAAACAATTAGCGGTGCGCTTCGCCGATAAAGAGAACGCTTTATTTCTCGGCCGCGGCGCGATGTTTCCCGTGGCGCTGGAAGGCGCGCTGAAGTTAAAAGAAATTTCTTACATTCACGCCGAAGGTTATCCCGCGGGTGAATTGAAACATGGGCCGCTGGCGTTAGTCGATAAGAACATGCCAGTGATCGCGGTCGCGCCGTACGATGATTTGCTGGAAAAAATCAAATCCAATTTACACGAAGTACGCGCGCGCGGGGGTGAGTTATTTGTTTTTACCGACAATAAGACTGCGGTGAGTGAAAATTCCACGGATACGCATATTATTGAAATGCCGGTGGTGGATCCGGTGTTGGCACCGATTGTTTACACGATTCCGCTGCAATTATTGGCTTATCATGTCGCGGTGTTGAAAGGGACGGATGTGGATCAGCCGCGTAATTTGGCTAAGTCGGTGACTGTGGAGTAAGTCTTGCATTTGCTGCGCGCAATAATAAAGCCATTTCAAAAAATATCAAATGTCTCACTGAGCTATAGTCTTAATATCTGCCCACGGTATTTAACTCAAATATTACAGTCCCAACCGGACAAATTACTTCAAAGCTGAGCTGGCTATTGAAGTCCATGCAACTCATTATCTACTAATATCCTTGTATAATAGCCAAAAGATGGCTATAATTACCTTGTATTTTAGCCAAACGTAGCCTGAAATCACCCCTTATTTTGCCCAAAAATTGATATTAAACATAACCTATTAATAAATAAGTATATTATGTATAGAGACATCATAAAAGATTTAATGAATTGGAAGAGCCAAACTCATCCTATGCCCTTACTGTTGAGAGGAGCAAGGCAAGTTGGTAAAACGTACATCATCGAAAAATTTGCTCGTGAGAATTTCGATAGAATTGTTACAATCAATTTTGAATTACAACCGGAGTTGAAGCCCTGTTTTGAAGATTTAAATCCCACTGAAATTATCAACCGCGTATACCTAATTACTCAACAAAAAATCGTTCCACAACATACTTTATTATTTTTAGATGAAATTCAAGATTGTCCAAACGCTATACGTGCCCTACGCTATTTCAAAGAATTAATGCCGCAACAGCATGTGATTGGTGCGGGATCATTATTAGAAATTACGTTGAATGATGCCGAATTTCGTATGCCGGTTGGAAGAATTCAATCACTCTATTTGAAACCGTTATCTTTTAAAGAATTTTTAGTCGCAAGCGGTAATCAGCAATTACGAGAATGGATAGAGAATCTAGATTTAGAATCGAAAATAGATAATGTTGTGCATGAGCATTTATTAGAATTAGTCCGTGAGTATATGGTATTAGGTGGTATGCCTGCGGTGTTGCAAAATTATAATACGTCAAATGACTTGAGTTCTTGTCAAACTATACAAACAGGCTTGTTGAACACATACAGACAGGATTTTGGAAAATATGCTAAACGTTCTGATCATCGCTATTTACAAAGATTATTTGAGCGTATTCCGGGCTTGATAGGAGAAACTTTTAAATATAGTAAAGTTGATCCCGAGATGAAATCCCGAGATTTGAAAGACGCGTTATATCTGCTACAAAACGCTGGGTTAATTTATTCAGTCTATAGCAGCGCAGCCTCAGGTTTGCCTCTTTCGAGTCAAATAAATGAAAAGAAATTTAAAATTTTATTTTTAGATATCGGACTTGTTATGCGCTCAACAAAATTGAATGCAGCGTTACTGATGAATGAAGATATATTGTTAGTTAATCGCGGTATGTTAGCAGAGCAATTTGTAGGACAGGAAATGCTAGCCTATTTACCCCGCCAAGAAGAGGGTAGCTTATTTTTTTGGTCAAGAGATAAAAAGTCAAGTATGGCAGAAGTAGATTACGTAACGGACGTAGATAATAAAATTATCCCTATTGAAGTGAAAGCTGGTGCAACTGGCCACTTAAAATCGCTCAAAATATTTATCCAGGAAAAAAATTCAAATATTGGCATACGATTTTCGCAGCATAAATTGAGCTTACATGACAATGTCTTGTCTTTACCGTTATACATGGTTGGTGAAATTGACCGGCTGGTTAAACATTTAAATTTATAGCATGAAAAGAATCATGAAAAAGGTCTGTGTGTATCAATGGGCAACGATTGTAATCCATCTGCAACCTCGCGCACTAAATTGGGTCCGTGATAAATCAAACCCGAATACAACTGCACCAGCACCGCGCCTGCCGCTATTTTTTCGCGGGCGTCATCAACGTTCATAATGCCACCTGCAGCGATGATTGGAATTCTATCTTGCAGGTTCAACGCTAATTCACGCAACATTTCCGTCGCCGGAGCAAACAAGGGCTTTCCACTCAAACCACCATCCAACGCGGCATCTATTGTATTCAATCCTGCACGTCCTAACGTCGTATTCGTTGCGATCACTGCGTCGATATTTTCTTCCAACATGATGTCGCTAATTTCTCGCACTTGCTCACGCGTTAAATCCGGCGATAACTTCAACGCCAGCGGCACGTATTTCTGATGCTGATCGGCGATGTTTTTTTGTTCCGCCTTTAATGTTTTCAACAACGATCTGAGCGCGTCGCCATGCTGTAAGTCACGTAAGTTTTGTGTATTCGGTGAAGAAATATTTATCGTGACATAACTTGCGTACGGCCACACACGCTGCAAACAATATAAATAATCCGCTGCCGCTGCCGCCAGCGGGGTCGTGGCGTTTTTACCGATATTGACGCCTAGAACCCCTCTGTATTTTATCCGCCGTAAACGCTCGACTAAATAATCGCAGCCTTTGTTGTTAAAACCTAAGCGGTTAATTATTCCTTCTTCTTTTACTAACCGAAACATACGCGGCGGCGGATTTCCCGGCTGCGGTTTTGGCGTCACCGTTCCCACTTCGATAAATCCAAAACCTAACGCCGCCAGCGCGTCGATGTAATCGCCGTTTTTATCCAGACCGGCCGCGAGCCCAACGGGATTGGTAAACGTCAGACCCATGACCACACGCGGAGCGGCAATTGGCGCGGGAAAAAATCGCGTTAATCCGGCGCGGTGCGCCCAGCTCAAACTACGCAGGGTGACGTGATGCGCCGTCTCAGGATTTAATTGGAAAAGAAATTTTTTCAGATAGGAATACATGGAGTGTTTCCAAAACTTTACAACGGCGTAACGAAACTCGCGATCATCAACTTGGTGCCAGCTTTTTCAAAGCGTACTTGAATGCGCGCGTGTTCACCGCTGCCTTCAAGTTTCAACACCGTGCCTTCGCCAAAACTATGATGTGATACGCGTTGACCGATGCGGATGCCCGTGTCGCTGACTTGTTGTTGTGTGAAACTTCCGCGCGCGTAATCACGCGTATACGCGGACGACACTTTTGTTTGCACGCGTACTTGGTCTAAACAATCCTCAGGAAGTTCGCTTAAAAACCGCGATGGCCGGTGGTAGACTTCTTTACCGTGCAAGCGCCGTACTTCCGCGTACAACATATATAATTTTTGCATCGCGCGCGTCATGCCGACATAACACAAGCGGCGTTCTTCTTCCAAGCGGTTGGGGTCTTCCGCCGACATGTAATGCGGAAACAAACCTTCTTCCACCCCCGCCATAAACACGACGGGAAATTCCAACCCTTTCGCCGAATGCAGTGTCATCATTTGCACGCAATCTTCATACGCCGCCGCTTGTTCTTCGCCGGACTCCAACGCGGAATTCGCTAAGAACGCGATCAGCGGCGCGGTATTGTCTAATTTTTCCGACGCTAATTCGAATTGCCGCGCGGCGTTGACTAATTCTTCTAAGTTTTCTAAACGCGATAAGGCTTTTTCGCCTTTCTCTTTGCGCACATGCTCGATGAGGCCGCTGTTTTGAATAACATGTTCCGTCATTTCAAATAACGCCATGCCTTCGGTATCTTTCGCGAGCGTGTTGATCAATAGTAAAAAATTATTTAGCGCGTTGGCCGCGCGTGCCGTAAAGACACTTTGCTCGAGCAGCGCGGTGGAGGCACGCCACAACGAAACTTGATTTTGCTGCGCGAATTCACGCAGCGCGACGACGGTTTTATCGCCGATACCGCGCGTGGGCGTATTCACGACGCGTTCAAAGGCGCCGTCGTCATCACGGTTGCTCACTAAACGCAAATAACCCAACGCGTCTTTGATTTCCGCGCGTTCATAAAAACGTAAGCCGCCGTACACGCGGTAGGGCACGCCGTATTGCATTAACGCTTCTTCAATCACCCGTGATTGCGCGTTCGAACGATAGAGTATCGCCGTTTCACGTAATTTATTGCCGTCGCGTTGCCAATCGCGGATGCGGTTAACGATAAAGCGCGCTTCATCTAAATCATTAAAGCCCGCGTACACGGTGATGAGTTCGCCGCGCGCGCCATCGGTCCATAATTCTTTGCCTAAACGGCCGGTATTATTTTCGATTAAACAATTGGTGGCTTTGAGAATGGTGCCGGTCGAGCGGTAATTTTGTTCTAAACGCGTCACCATCGCCCCGGGAAAATCTTTGCTGAAACGATGGATGTTTTCAATTTTCGCGCCGCGCCAGCCATAAATAGATTGGTCGTCATCGCCGACGATCATGACAAAACCGGTTTTGCCCGCGAGTAAACGTATCAACGCATATTGCACCGCGTTAGTATCTTGGAATTCATCGACTAACACGCAGCGGAAGCGTTGCTGGTAGTGCGCCAATATATCCGGATGCGTTAACCAAAGTTTATGGACTTTCAACAGCAAGTCGGCGAAATCGATCAAGCCGCCGCGCTGACAAGCTTCTTCATAAGCGCGGTAAATCTTAATCATGGTGCGGGTGGTCACATCATTGTTGTCGGGGATGTGCTGCGACTCTAACCCTTCATCTTTTTTACCATTAATAAACCATTGGGCTTGCTTCACCGGCCAACGGTCTTCATCTAATCCCAAGCCTTGAATCACCCGTTTCAACAGCCGGTATTGATCGTCCGAATCTAAAATTTGAAACCCTTCCGGCAGGTTCGCGTCTTTCCAATGCATGCGCAGCAAGCGGTGGGCGATACTATGAAACGTGCCTATCCACATGCTTTTTGACGATACCCCCATCAGGGCATCGATGCGTCCGCGCATTTCATTGGCGGCTTTATTGGTAAACGTCACCGCGAGAATATTAAACGGCGATAAACCTTCCGCCTCAATCAGCCACGCGATGCGATGCACGAGCACCCGGGTTTTACCGCTGCCGGCGCCGGCCAGAATTAACTGGTGATTTAACGGGGCGGATACCGCTTCACGCTGGGCGTCATTCAGAGAATCTAGTATGATAGGACTGGTCATAGCGGCTTATTGTATAAGGAATTTTTTTAAATGAATATCGAAATGAATCCCGCCGCTATCTTCATCACAAAATAACAGAAGACATTTTATGGTTAAAAAAGCCGAAAAGTTCAGTTTTACCAACGCGAAATTTTTACTGAGCGCCGCGCGTCTCGAACAATTGCCCAACGATGACGGCGTCGAAGTGGCTTTCGTTGGCCGCTCCAACGCGGGTAAATCCAGTGTTCTGAATCAATTAACGCATAATAAAAAATTAGCCCGCGTCAGTAAAACACCTGGCCGCACTCAGCTTATCAACGTGTTTGTGCTAGATGCAAAAAGACGTTTAATCGATTTGCCCGGTTATGGTTTCGCGCAAGTCCCCATGGAAGTGAAAGTCGAGTGGCAAAAAGTTTTAGAAAGTTATTTACGCACCCGCGAATGTTTAAAAGGCTTGGTCTTGGTGATGGATATCCGCCATCCGCTCACAGACTTTGACCGGCATCTATTGGCTTGGGCGAGTTCTTGCGATCTAGCCGTGCATATTTTATTAAATAAAGCCGACAAATTGAAACGCGGCGCGGTCAATAACACCGTGCATGAAGTAAAAGATTTCCTCTCCAGCCTCCCCAATCAAATCACCGTCCAGCCTTTTTCTGCGATGGCGGGGGATGGCGTAGAAGAATTCCGCGAACAATTAGATAATTGGTATGGTATTTAATTTCCGTTCTATCGGCAAAAAAACCCTTGAGCCCAACTAAAAATTGTTATATCAATACAGGTTACTCATTAATCATGGTACATTATTAAAACAAAATTATAATAAATGTTAATTGCTTAGCAAGGGCTTAGCCTCGGAGTGTTATGAAATCTCGCAAAAAACCGCATCTGTCAGCCACAGAGTCACCGGTCATAGCTGCTAGTCAGAAACTGCCTGAAATCACTTTGAAGGCATTGATACTGGGTACCATACTCACCATCGTCCTAGCGGCCGCGAATGCTTATCTTGGACTTAAGCTTGGGCAAACCATTTCGGCGTCGATTCCCGCCGCAATTATTTCCATGAGTATTTTGCGTTTCTTCAAACACTCGAACATTTTAGAAAACAATATGGTACAAACCATGGCGTCGGTGGGCGAAGCGTTGATCGCCGGTGTCGCTTATATTTTACCGGCGCTAATTATTTTGCATGCGTGGCAGGGTTTTTATTATTGGCAAACGGTGATGATCTCTCTATTGGGCGGAACTTTAGGCGTATTGTTCACCATTCCGCTGCGACGGGCGTTGCTGATGGATAAAACGCTGCGTTATCCGGAAGGCGTCGCGATTAGTAATGTGTTGAAAGCGAGTTCCACTAACGAAAAAACCGACATGCAAGCGCTCGCGTTAGGCGGCCTGGTCGGTGGCGTTATTTCGTTGTTTCAAATTGGTTTTCAAATTTTAACGGATTCATTTTCTTTTTGGGTAAAAAAATCCGCGACGATTTTTGGTTTCGGCGTCGGCTTATCGCCGGCGTTATTCGCCGCGGGTTATATCGTTGGTATCAATGTCGCGATAAGTTTTTTAGTCGGTATCGCCTTTGGCTGGTTGATCGGCATTCCCGTGTTGTCAGCCGTGGTCGGCACGCCTAACATCGATAGCGTCAATGACATGGTCATGGCGATTTATCATTCGCATATCCGTTACGTCGGCGTCGGTACGATGTTAGTCGGCGCGATGTGGACGTTAATTACGTTGATAAAACCCATTTCGCAAAGTATTTCCGCCTCCTTCGCGTCGCTGGCAGTTAGCAAAAAATTAGCGAAACACGCAACGCTGCGCACGGAAAAAGACATCCCCATCAATTATGTGTTTTGGGGTTCGTTGCTGATGCTAGTGCCGACTTTCATTTTAATCGCCGGCTACATCGCGCCTGACGGCGTCGGCGTCAGTCATCTGTTCCGCACCTTAATTTGCGGCTTCAGCGCGTTTTACGTGTTGATCGGCGGATTTATCTTTTGCTCGATTTCGGCGTATTTCGCCGGTTTAATTGGTTCTTCGAACACGCCGGTGTCGGGCTTGTTAGTGTCGGCGTTATTAATTTTATGTTTATCGATCTTAGCTTTTTTCAGCACCGTCGGCGGCATTCAAGGCAATGAATTATTAGGCACGGTGTTAGCGATCGGTGGTTGCGTTATCATCGGCGTCGGCATTTCTATTTCTAACGATACGATGCAAGATTTGAAGGTGGGGCAGGTGATCGGTTCCACGCCGTGGAAACAACAGTTGATGTTGATTTTAGGCGTTATCGTTTCTTCCTTTGTCGTGCCGCCGATTTTAGATTTGCTTTATAACGCTTACGGTATCGGCGGAGTCTTCCCGCATCCCGGCATGAGCAAATCGCAAATGTTATCCGCGCCACAAGCGACGTTAATGGCGACGGTCGCGCAAGGCGTGTACGCGCACAATTTACAATGGCCGATGATTAGCATAGGCGCGGTGTTCGCGGTGATTTGTATCATCATCGATGAAGCGTTGAAGCGTGTCGGCACACGTTTGCCTGTACTCGCCGTAGGCTTAGGAATTTATTTGCCGATGTCCACGACCACGCCGGTCGTGATCGGTGGCATTTTAAGTTATCTCATTCAAATACGCCTCAACAAAATCTATCGCGGCCGTCGCGCGCAGAATGAAGAAAAAATCGCGGCGCATCGGCACCGCGGTTTATTGTTAATGTGCGGTATCGTCGCCGGCGCATCGATCATGGGAGTCATTTTGGCGGTGCCGTTCGCGTTGAAACAAAGTTCAGACGCGTTAAAAATCATGCCTGACCAATACGCTTATATGGCAGGCACGCTTAGCATTATCGTAACAATGATTATGTGCGGTTGGATTTTCCGCTTTGTTATGCGGAAAACCTAAGGCGGGAATTAAACGCTAGTGTCTAAAGGCACTATCGCCCACATGATTAAATAAATTAATAATGCGGATCCACCGGCGAGAAACAATAACACGAAAATTAATCTGACCCAGGTGGAGTCAATGTTATAACGTTCCGCTAAACCGCCGCACACCCCCGCGATTAAGCGGTCTTTGGTGGAACGGTAAAGTTTTTTGTGGGGAAGAATGTCGTTCATAAGTACCTCAATAGTTTTAATCCGTGCCATTTTACCTAAGTTTTGGTGCTGTTTGTCCAGCGGTTTCAGCCAGTCTTAAGATTTTCTTAAGCCTGATCGAGTATTATACACCATTCTCAAAACCCACCATAGGCCACGACGATGTTGACTAAAATCAAGGATGTATATTCAAACAAAGACTCTAATCGTAATCGCATGATCGATGAACGCGAAAGTTATACCTTCATTTACATCATTTTGACCGCCATCGCCGCCTTCGCCGGTATTTTTTTCTATTACAATTATATGCTGCTACCCGTCAATCCGATCACACCGCCGCCACGGCCAATCATCGAACACGTGCCCGCGCCTGAGACTATTCCCAACGGCGTCGCTAAACCTTATGACACTAACAAACCGCCTTACGAACAGTAATCGTCAACCGCAAAACTGATCACTTCCGCCACCTGCTTCGCGCCCAATGCCAGCATGATAAGTCTATCGATGCCTAACGCCACACCGGCGCAATCCGGCAAGCCGTGATGTAACGCGGCGATGAGTTTCGCGTCGATCGGCAAGGGCGGTAAGTTTAATTCTTCCCGGACGCTTAAATCTTTCGCAAACCGCAACGCTTGTTCTTGGCCGTCTTGCAATTCGTGAAAACCATTCGCCAATTCCACGCCTTTAAAATAGACTTCAAAACGCGACGCCACCGGCACGGTTTCGCGCCGTATTTTCGCCAGCGATGCTTGCGACACGGGAAAATCATATAAGAAAAGTGGGCGTTCCAATCCCACAAACGGTTCGATGCCATGCGTCCACAATAAATCTAACCACGCATCGCGCTGATATAATTCGCCGCTCAGTGGAATTTCTTTTTCACCCGCGCAGTTTTTTAAAACGCTAACGTCGGCGTGATGCACATCGATCTCAAAAAATTGCAGAAACAACTGCGCGTAACTCACGCGCTCGGCGGGCGCGACTTTCAATATCCATTGCAGCAACGCATCCATTTCATCCATCAACGCGTGATGGTCGAAGCCGACGCGATACCATTCCAGCATGGTAAATTCAGGATTATGTAGTTGTCCCACTTCGCCTTGACGGAACGCTTTACTAATTTGGTAAATCGAACCGCTGCCGGCGGCGAGCAACCGCTTCATGGCGTATTCAGGCGACGTTTGTAGATACATTATTTTTTCGTGGTCACTGCCTATCATTTTAAACATGGCGGGGATACCGATGACATGCGGGTCGGTCACGGTCGTGGCGCACAGTAACGGCGTATCGACTTCCAAGACTTGAATCGACGCGAAAAAAACGCGGATTTTCGCGATAATTTCGGCGCGCGCGCGCAAGTTTGATAAGGTCGCCGATGGCCGCCACGCAAGCTCCGCGCTAGTCTCTACTACGGTCATTCTTTCACCCGCGATACATATTCGCCCGTTCTGGTATCCACTTTGATAAGCTCGCCCTCTTGCACGAACAATGGTACGCGTACCACCGCGCCGCTTTCCAATTTCGCGGGCTTACCGCCGCCGCCGGAGGTATCTCCGCGCACGCCAGGATCGGTTTCGACGATCTTCAAGACGACGAAGTTAGGCGCGATCACGGCTAACGGTTGGCCGTTGAATAACGTCAACATACAATCGCTTTGTTCTTTCATCCATTGTTTCGCTTCACCGAGCTGCGCGGAATCGATGACGTATTGTTCGAAATTATCTTTCGTCATGAAATGCCAATGCTCGCCGTCGCTATATAAATACGTCGCTTCAACGTCAACGACATCCGCGGCTTCGATGGTATCGCCGGATTTCCAAGTGCGCTCGACGACGCGGCCGGTTTTTAAATTACGGTATTTGATGCGATTGAATGCCTGTCCTTTGCCCGGTTTTACAAATACGTTATCCAAAATGATACACGGATCGTTATCAATCATTACTTTCATGCCACTTCTGATCTCGTTTGTGGTATAAACTGCCATTTATTTCTCCTTATTGAATTGGCTTATAATAATCGCACTGGAAATAATCACAAAGATGAAAATATGACGACTCTCAACTCAGGCAAATCGAATTCTTGGCAAACCGCCCTGGTGCAAAGCATCACCGACCCGGAAGAATTATTTAATTTACTAGACTTGGATAGCATTCACTTAGAATCTGCGAAATCAGCCGCGGCCCTATTTCCTCTGCAAGTGCCGCATAGTTTCGTCGCCAGAATGCAAAAAGGCAATCTCGATGATCCACTTTTACGGCAAATTTTACCGCTAGGCGCTGAATTGGCGGAAACCCCCGGCTATGAAACCGACCCGCTGGAAGAAGCGAAGTTCAATCCGGTGCCGGGTTTATTGCATAAATACATAGGGCGCGTGTTGTTAACCATCGTCGGCGTGTGCGGCGTGAATTGCCGTTTTTGTTTCCGCCGGCATTTTCCTTATACCGAAAATAATCCTGGCAGCGAAGGCTGGGACCGTGCGTTGAACTATATCGCCCAAGACGCCAGCATCAACGAAGTTATTTTAAGCGGCGGCGATCCGTTAGTCGTGAGCGACAAAACTCTGCATAATTTCTCGGAAAAACTCAACCTAATCCCGCATATCAAACGGCTGCGGATCCACAGCCGTATGCCCGTCGTGCTGCCGGAACGTATTTCTAAAGAGTTTATTGAATGGATTTCACAGTTGCGGCAAAAACCCATTTTAATCACGCACTGCAATCATCCCCAAGAAATAAACCAAGCTGTGCGTGACGCGATGGCTATGCTGACAGAGGCAGGCGTAACGCTCTTAAATCAATCCGTGCTGCTCAAAGGGGTGAATGATAACGTCGATACGCTAACGCAACTGAGCGAAGCGGTATTCGCTGCGGGTATCCAACCTTATTATCTGCATGCGCTGGATAAAGTCCAAGGTGCCGCGCATTTCGATTTACAATTGTCTACCGCGCAGCGTTTGCATTGGGAAATGAGCCAACGTCTGTCTGGATATTTAGTGCCTAAGTTAGTTTGCGAAAGACCCGGCGCGCCCGCGAAAATATCACTCGCGACTTAATTCTGCACAGCCTGCACGGGGAAAGTGTGCACAGGCAAAATTATGCGGCTGAATTTCAAAAAAAATGGCATAAATGCGCCACGAGTGAAAGGTTTCGCCGCATAACACATTCATTTGAAACAATAAATAAGTGTGTTTTTCTTCCAGGAAAAATACAGCACAATTCCGATTACACCGGTTTTAACAGTTTGCTATAAACTTAACCACAAAGTTATCCACAAAAGTTGTGGATAACTCGCGCCTTCCTCAGGCTTTTTTTTATATTTGACACCCCCCCGCCTTTCAGTAAAGATAATTTATTAATTCGATAGCCAACGAGGAATTTTCCCGATGAAAGACGCTTGGAAAGCAGACTTAGAAAAAAAGTTATTGAAAGAGTTTGGGGCGAAAAAAGGCGCCGAGCTTGCGAAAAAATATCTTTCCGCTTTCCACAGTAATTACATTGAAGATTGCTCAGTTGAAACCGCGCTGGACGACATTAAATTTATCGAAACGCTCAACAAAGATAATACCGTCGAGTTAGATTTTTACGACCACGAAAAAAAAGAATTACATTTACGGCTTTATCAATATGAGACGCCCATCCCCTTATCCGACGTCTTACCGATGTTGGAAAATATGGATTTACGCACGCTGGACGAACGCCCGTATAAAATTTCTTTGGCGGCGGCATCGGTGTGGATTAGCGATTTCACCGTGTTGTACGCGCGTAATTGCGCGTTTGATATCGAACAAGTCAAAGATATTTTTCAACAAGCATTTAAAGACGTGCGCGCCGGTCATTCGGAAAATGACGGCTTTAACAAATTAATTTTGAGCGCGCAATTATCTTGGGAAGAAATTACGATTCTGCGCGCTTACGCCAAATATTTACGCCAAGCCGGATTTTCTTTCAGTCAAAATTATATTGAAGACGCGTTAGTGGCGAACGCGGCCATCACCAAAGATTTACTCGCGTTATTCAAAGTTAAATTCGATCCCAAATTAAAAGGTAAGGGTGCTGAAGAACTGGAAAATAAAATCTTGCAAGCGTTGGAAGCCATCACCAGTCTGGACGAAGACCGCATCGTGCGCCGCATTTTAAATTTATTCAAAGCCACGTTGCGCACCAATTATTTTCAAACCGACAAAGACGGCGCGCGCAAAGAGTATTTGTCATTCAAATTAGATTCCGCGCAAGTGCCGGAATTGCCGTTGCCGGTGCCCATGTATGAAATTTTTGTTTATTCGCCGCGGTTTGAAGGCATTCACTTGCGCAGCACGAAAGTGTCGCGCGGTGGTATCCGCTGGTCGGACCGGCGCGAAGATTTCCGCACGGAAATTTTAGGTTTGATGAAAGCGCAGAAAGTTAAAAACGCCGTCATCGTGCCGTCCGGCGCGAAAGGCGGCTTCGTGTTAAAAGCGCTGCCGGTGGGCGCCGCGCGCGATGTCGTCTCGAAAGAAGTCGTGATTTGTTACAAAGCTTTCATTCACGGTTTGTTAGACATCACCGACAATCTTAAAAATGGCAAAGCCATCCGTCCGCCGCAAGTCGTTTGTTACGATGACGAAGACACGTATTTGGTGGTCGCGGCCGACAAAGGCACGGCGACTTTTTCCGACACGGCGAATGAAATTTCAAAAGAATATGATTTTTGGTTAGGCGACGCGTTCGCTTCCGGCGGATCCGTCGGTTATGACCATAAAAAAATGGGCATCACCGCGCGCGGTGCTTGGGAATCGGTGAAACGTCATTTCCACGAATTAGATTTGAATGTGATGACGACCGATTTCACCGTCATTGGTATCGGCGACATGAGCGGCGACGTGTTTGGCAATGGGATGCTGTATACGCCGCACATTAAATTAGTCGGCGCGTTCGATCATCGGAATATTTTCGTCGATCCCGACCCAGACCCCGAAGCTGCTTTCAAAGAACGCGCGCGTTTATTCGATTTGCCGACATCGTCTTGGGAAGATTACAATTCGGCGTTAATTTCCAAAGGCGGCGGCGTGTTCAAACGCACGAGTAAATCGATTCCCATCACGCCCGAAATGAAAAAAGTCTACGACATCAAAGAAAATTCTTTATCACCGAATGATTTAATTCACGCGATGCTGCAAGCGCCGGTGGATTTACTCTGGAACGGCGGTATCGGTACGTATGTGAAAGCGTCGACCGAATCACACGCCGACGTCGGCGATAAAACTAACGAAGCGGTCCGCATCAACGCGGATCAGATTCGCGCGCGCGCGGTTGGCGAGGGCGGTAACTTAGGTTGCACGCAGTTAGGCCGTATCGAATACGCTTTACATGGCGGCTTGATTAACACTGACTTTATCGATAATTCCGCGGGGGTGGATTGCTCCGACCATGAAGTGAATTTAAAAATCTTATTAAACCAAGAAGTCGCGAAAAACACGATCACGGAAAAAGAACGCAATAAAATTTTAGCCAGCATGACGCAAGAAGTCGCTGAATTAGTGTTGCAAGATAATTTCAATCAAGCGTTAGTGATGAGTGTCGCTTCGTTTAACGCGCCGGCCTTAATTAGTTTGCATCAAACGTTCATCAAAGAGTTAGAAAACTTAAATGTTATCAACCGCGCCGTGGAATATTTACCCGACGATAAAAAAATTCTCGAACGTAAAACCGCCGGCCTCGGTTTAACGCGTCCGGAAATCGCGGTGTTGTTAGCTTACGCGAAAATTCACATTAAAAGCGGCATATTATCTTCTGATTTACCGGAAGACCCTTATTTAAGTAAAATGCTGGATACCGCGTTCCCCGCGAGTTTAAAAAAGAAATTCGCGACCGTCATGCCTAAGCATAGTTTGCATAGAGAAATTATCGCGACGCAAATCAGTAATTTCGTCGTCAATGAAACCGGCATTATGTTCGTTTTCAATTTGGAAACAGAAACGGGTTCTACCACGGGTGAAGTGATACGCGCGATCTTCGCCGCGATCCGTATTTTCCGCACGTCGGAATTGCAGCGCGTCATCGAATCGCTGGATTTTAAAATTCCCATCACTGCGCAATATGAAATGCTGAGTTTTATTCGCCGGTTAGTGTATTTATCGACGCGTTGGTTTTTACACCGCAAGAATTTGATTAAAGAAAATCTAGAAGAAACGATCGCGATTTTTTCTGAACAAGTTCAAAAACTCGAAACCTTTATCCCGACGTTAATGGGCGGCGCGACTAAAGACTATCTCACAACGTTAACCGAACAATTCGCCGAAGCGGGGATTTCTCAAGATATCGCGCGCCGCATCGCGACGGCGCGCGCCATGTATACGGCGCTGAATATTATCGAAGTATCGATGGCGCATCATTTTGATTTGCACAAAACGGCGGAAATGTATTTCGCCATCGGCGAGTATTTCAATTTACTTTGGTTCCGGGATAAACTCGCGACGGATTCACGCGAAGGTTATTGGGAAATTTTGTCCCGCTTAACGCTGCGCGATGAATTAGATATCATTCAAAAAGCGATTACTATCGCGATCATGAAACCGGCGAAGCGGGCGACTGATACAGTTAAATCCATCGAAGCATGGATTGAAGCGCATCACCGCGCGATGACGCGTTGGGAAAAGATTTTAGAAATGTTGCACATGAGCACGACGACGGATTACACGATGTTTTTTATCGCGTTGCGTGAATTGACGTCCCTGATTCATGCGGCTACTTGAGCGTTGCTACTTTGCTATCGATCCCCCGCTAGACGCGGGGATCGAACTAAATTCTACGTAAATAATAGCAACTCTTGCTCGGTCAGCACACCATCTAACAATACGTCCCATTCATCGCGCCGCAACTCAGCTACTGCCTGAAACGCGTAACCCACCCCCAATAAAACTGGCGGTGTGTCACTATTTTTAGCGCAGGCGAACGTCCTATCATAATATCCACCGCCACTGCCCAAGCGATTGCCGATTTTATCAAAACCAATTAACGGCATTAACACTAAATCCAATTCTACCGCCACGAAAAACTCCACCGCATCTTGCGGTTCGAAAATTTGATATTGATTTAAACTTAAATTTGCCGCCGCGCTGTATTCGGCGAACTTCAAAATCTTAGAATCATCAGGCGGTAACAATGGCAAATAACATTTTTTCTGCGCCGCCCATATGGCGTGAATGATAGGAATTGTACTGAATTCCATGCCGCGGGGAAAATAACAAGCGATATGCTCACTCGCTTTGAAAACATCGCTGGCGGTTAACCAACGCGCGGCGGCTAGCGCGGCAGTTGCTCTCGTGGATTCATCGACGGCGTTAATCTGTGCGCGGATTTTTTTCCGTAGCTCTGATTTATTCAGCGGATTCCAACTCCATTTGCCGTTGTCCCAAAATATTATCCATTTTATTTTGTAACGCGCGTAGACGGTCATTGACTTTTTGCGCCGCCGCCAACTTATCGTTCTCGATATTTAAAAATTGATGAGCGATGTTTAACGCGGCGATCACGGCGATTCTATCGATACTTAACAGATGCGTGGTGGCGCGGATTTCCTGCATTTGTTGTTCTAAAAAGGCGGCCGCCTTTTGCAACGACTCAATTTCATCCTCAGAACATTTCACTTGAAATTGCTTGCCTAAGACTTCCACTGTCGTGCCTTTGATTTCGATTGTCATTGTGGTTTCTCTAGTGATTTAAGACGAAAGACCATAGTTTCGATTTGAGAAATGGCAACTTTATGCTTCGCCTGCAAAATCTCCTTTTCACGGTTTAGCAAAAACTGGTTTTGATACAAATGATTATTTTCTTTTTTCAGTTGTTCATGCGCTTGGATGAGCGATTTGATTTTGGCTTTCAGATGATTAATGACGTCATCCATGGTGAGTAACCTTATAACTTATATGAAGGTTTTTATCTTAACTCTATTGCGACTAGTCGTGCAACCGGCAACGCCAATTCTTGGCCTAATCCCCTCATGCACCGCATAACATAATGAAAATACTGATAAAATTAATTAGAGTGTAGGTTGTTAGGTCTCTAAAAATCGGGTATTCTAACTGCTCAAAGCGAAGGGAAATCCGTGGATGAAAACCAATATTACCGAATTACCGGAATGGCAAGCGTTAACAGCCCATCATCAGCAAATCGCCACCACGCATATGCAAGATTGGTTCGACGCGGACCCCGAGCGGTTTGCGCGGATGTCGCTGCATTTCAATGATATTTTTTTAGATTATTCAAAAAATCGGATTACCTCAGAAACGCTGCCGCTGTTAATTCGACTCGCGTCAGCCGCCGGTCTGCGCGGCAAAATTGAAGAATTATTCACCGGCAAAGCCGTTAATTTTACCGAAGGCAGAGCGGCCCTGCATACGGCATTGCGTGACCCGTCGGCGACACCATTGTTGCAGCACGGCCAAGATATCAAACCGGCTATCAATCACGCGCTCCAACAAATAAACGCTTTCATCCGTAAAGTGCATAGCGGTGAATGGCGCGGCAGTACCGGCAAGCCCGTGCGTGACATCATTAATATTGGCATTGGCGGTTCGCATTTAGGCCCTTTGTTAGGCGTCAACGCGCTCAGTGATTACGCGACGCTAAATTTACGCTGTCACTTCATATCTAATATCGACACGATGCATGTCAGTGAAGTATTAAAGCAAATCGATCCTGAAGCTAGTTTATTTATTATTTCCTCTAAATCATTTACTACGCTGGAAACCACGACTAACGCGAATACGCTTAAAGCGTGGTTACAAGCGCAAATTCCCGGTAAAAATATCAATATTCATTTCGCCGCCGTCACCGCCGCCGCCGCGAAAGCGACTGCGTTTGGTGTGCCTGTAGCGCAAATTTTTCCGGTATGGGATTGGGTAGGGGGACGTTATTCGATTTGGTCGTCGATCGGCTTACCGCTCGCGTTATTGATCGGCGAAGAAAATTTTCAAGAATTTCTGCGCGGCGCGCATGCTATGGATGAACATTTCCGGCATACGGATTTTGAATTCAACATGCCGGTGATCATGGCGTTATTGGGAATTTGGTACATTAATTTTTTCGGAGCGAACAATCACGCGATCGTGCCTTACAGTCATCAATTAACGCATTTACGCACGTACTTGCAACAAGCCGACATGGAAAGCAACGGCAAAAATATTTCGCGCGACGGCACGCTGCTGCCGTACGCCACCGGGCCGATCATTTGGGGGGAACAAGGCTGCAACGCGCAGCATGCGTTTCATCAGTTATTACATCAAGGCCAGCATTTTATTCCGGTCGATTTTATTTTAGTAGCGCAAGGCCAACAGAATTTCGCCCAGCATCATGATATTTTAGTCGCTAGCGGCTTAAGCCAAGCGCAAGCATTGTTATATGGAAAATCTTATGATGCGGCGCTGGCTGAATTAATCGCCGCCGGAGCGGATAAAACCGCCGCGGAAATTTTAGCGCGGCACAAAAGTATTCCGGGCAACAAACCGAGTAATTTGCTATTCGTGAATAGCATCACTCCGCGCAGTTTAGGCGCGCTGCTAGCTTTGTATGAACATAAGATATTCGTACAAGGCGCGATTTGGAATATTAATTCATTCGATCAATGGGGCGTGGAATTAGGCAAGCAATTATTACCACGCATACTCGCGGACGTCACGGGGGCGGCTGAACTGGAGCCGCATGATTCTTCGACGCGCGGACTTATCAATCATTATAAAAAAGTAAAGGCATAACGTGAAAAGCAGTATCTCACTATTAGTAATTATATTTTCATTCGCTCTCACGAGTTGCGGACAAATCGGGCCGCTATATTTACCCGCTAATGAGAGCGGTCAT
Organism: Gammaproteobacteria bacterium; assembly: GCA_963692955.1. Classification (GTDB taxonomy): domain Bacteria; phylum Pseudomonadota; class Gammaproteobacteria; order DSM-16500; family DSM-16500; genus UBA5158. The sequence goes on from OY843587.1 coordinate 217,422, forward strand.
CCACCGGCTAAATGAGAGCGCGCGCATGATTAAATTTTCAAAAATGCATGGCTTAGGCAATGACTTCATGGTCATAAACGCGGTCAATCAAACCCTAGATGTCGCGCAGCTGCCGGTAAAATTGCTGGCGCACCGTCATATAGGCATTGGCTTTGATCAACTCTTGATAATTAAACCATCTTCGCAAGCGGATTTTGCCTGCCAAATTATAAATTCAGACGGCAGTGAAGCGGAACAGTGCGGCAACGGTTTGCGCTGTGTGGCGAAATATCTCTATGATAACGGTCTGGCCAAAACCAATGAAATTAGCATCGAAACGCTAGGCGGAACCTATCAGACGAAAATTATCGATGCTTACAACGTGCAAATCACCATGGGCAATCCGAGTTTCCAGGGGCCCAGCGCGCGGGGTGATATTCATCATTTGGAAATCGAGCATACGTTAGCCAAAATTCCTTTGACGATTCTCTCTATGGGGAATCCGCACGCAGTGATGGAAGTCAATTCGTTAACGACTTTTCCAGTAGCGGAAGTCGGCCAATTAATTTCGACGCATGCGTCATTTCCGAATAATACTAACGTTGGATTTATGGAAATCATTAACCGTGATCATATCCGTTTGCGCACATATGAGCGCGGCACCGGTGAAACGTTTGCCTGTGGCAGCAATGCTTGCGCTGCGGTCGTGGCGGGAATTATCAATCATTCGTTAGCGGAAAAAGTCACGGTTGAATTACAATTTGGAAATTTATGGATTGAATGGCTAGATAAACAAAAACCTGTCTTAATGACAGGTCCGGCGACACATATTTTTGATGGCGTTTTTTAATTCGTAGAAGGTATGAATAAAATATGCCGTGTAACTTTGTCTTTTAGTAGCGTTACACTATTTTTATCGATACCTGTTACCACTGAATTATCATTTGGCAAAGTATCTCCCACCACGACATTATAAACATCTTTGCCAGAAGATATTATTGCGGTCCATTTTTCAGATTTATATGCCACTGATCGAAGCACATAGAGTGACTCTTGTATGTTTATCTTAGGTTGAGGCGGTGGTGGCGCTCCCCCTTGGTTCTGAGCATTCGGATTCATGCTAGCATCTTGGTTCGGCGTGTTCGCGGCAAAAGGTGAGTATTGATTACTTAAATTATTATTAGAAGTTGGCATTTGTGACACTTGCGCGGTCAACAAATCCGTAATACTTTTTTCTGCCGTCGCGGTTGCCAGCGTTGATATCGTAATAGCTTGTTTGGTTTCTGCAATCGATCTTTGCAGCTTCAACATGTCTAATTCATTTAACGCGGCAACATATTTTGCCTGAGTTTCTTGTTGTAACTTTAATAATTCAGCATTGGCTTGAACAGGTGCTTGTTTTGGTGTGTTATCCGCAGAAGGTGCTGGCGCCACGGCTGCAACTGGCGCGCCATTAGCTGCTGGCGGTTGCCCAGTAGCCGCAGTTTTAACAGGCGCAGGCGCTGGAGTGCTGCTGCCGCTGCTGCCGCCGCCAATCAGTCCCATTGCTTGCCATCCAACAAAACCTAAGATCACAACGACAAGCGCGATTGTGATTTTTTGTTTGGTATTTCCTGCTTTTTTTTGATTTTCTGGCGACATAAGTTAGTTTCCTAACGCTGTGAGGTTAATCGTACCCGAGATACTTGAATTATCCAAACTAATTTGCATATCGTTTAATACCAACGGCAAGTTAGCAAGACTCTTTCCGATTAAGTCAAACTCAAAAGGAGATAATGAAGTAATTTTGATATGTAGCGGCGCTTGAATGTAAGATCTTTTACTTACGATAGGACCATAAGTTAAAACGTTGCCAGGTAAAACATACGATAATCTATCAATTATGCTAGCAATGACATCTTGAAACCGGTTAATAGTCATTGGCGAGGCGCGTCTACTATCGTACAAATTCATCGTGATATACACGCCGTCTGGTTGAATTTCTAATTTTTCATTATACCGTGCAGCCCAATCCATCAAGACGCTCATGCGTGCGCCTTCTGAAAGATAATGGACCCTGGCTGTGGATGGTATGCCGGATTTGTAGACGAGAGTGTCCGGCTTCCAACCGGGGATGGTATTAAGAAAAATGATTGCATTATTAAGTGAAGAAATTTGGGTGGCGGGATCGGGACTAGACAAATCAGATTGAAACCCCGCATAAGGATTGATAGGAGCAGCCACTACCGCCACTATCTCTATTTCTTTGGGATGACTGGTAATGAATGTATAAGCAATGAATCCCGCCGCTAAGACTGCTAATCCTATCACAATTTTTTTTATGGGTATGACACCGATACCATACGCTTTTAGCGCGATGTCTACGGCTTGCAGTTGAAAAGCTTTTACCGCCGGCAGCGTCGGAAAAATGGGTGCGTCTAAAACTTGAAATGAGCGGATGGAAGTGGAATCAAAAGAAAACTTACCGTCTTCGGGTGTTTCACTGATCGGCACATCGCCTGACACGTAAACGCTAAAATTATTTTGCTGGGTTTTAAAGATAACTAATTCTTCGGGAATACTATCGATAGAAAAACTACCGTCTAAATAAACGCTGCCGGATTTCACTATCACTAAAATAGCTTCATTGGAATTAGCGATAGCCTCACAATAAATCATATCGTAAGGACGCTTGAAGTAATTCCAAACGCATTCACCCAAGAGGTAGCCCGGATCGGGCGAAAAAGTTATTTCAAATTGATTCGCGGTTTTTTTCTGTAGGTTGATGTATTCGCCATAGTTCGCGCTAAGAAGCACGATCTCTTTTTTAAGGAGACTCGGTTTTTTAGCGCTTAAAATATCCCGATAAGAGGGTATGATGAAGCGCTCGCCATCCTCGCGAGTTATGTACGGCATTATTAAGCAGACCCATCCAGTAATATTGGCGTGATTAATACTATCGTTTCTTGGTCCGATTCAGTCGCAGCTTTACCGCCTAAAGCTTGAGAATCTAAGAATTGCATCGCGCCCGTTTGATTAGAAACTTGACGTAATCCAGATAAAATTAATGTGTCACCGGAACCAATCACGCTGCGCTGATTGAATTCTTTTTCAGTCGTAGTGGGAACTTCAATACTCGCAGGACTTTGGCCACCCGCGCCAGAAGTAAATGTTTGAATGGTGACTAAGCTAGACACATCGGCGTTAACATCTAAGAAGATTTTATCCCCAAAGATTTTAGGCAATACATAAAGTACAAGACCGGTAACAACTGTGCCTGGTGTAATCGAGGAAGTGACCGAAGAACCGTTAGATCCAGTACCCCCCGCCAACGCAGTCGAAGACACACTGGCCGCATAACCCGTTTTTTCAACGATGTTGATCACAGAAACTTGATTATTTAAACAGACGACCCGCGGCTCAGTGATAACGGCGACTTTGCCTTGTTCTTTGAGAGCGTTAACCAAAATGGTAAAGCCGGTACCGCGGCCGGTCTGCATTTGTAAGCCGGCTTGTGGCAGAGTGGTTGAACCTGTTAACGGGGTGATACTAACCGGCGTGCCGTAATTCGCATTTAAAATCGCATTACTACCACCAAAAGCGTTCTGGATAATGCTCCAGTCGATGCCATAGTTAAAATCGTTATTTAGTGTCACTGCCAAGACTTGAATTTTAATTAAAACTTGTTTGGATAGATTCTTATTTAATTTATTAACATACTTCGTTATCAAATCAATATTTCTTGGGGTATCGGTGACTGTGACAGAAGATGTCGCTTCTGAAACGATGACTTTGCCTTGTGGAGACAGCAATTCTTTTACTGATGCGGAGATATCTTTCCAAATTGAAAGCTGACTGCCTTTCAAACTACTCATTTGACTCGTTCCGTTCGTGATACCGCCGCTGGTTGTACCTTGGGTATTCGCAGTTGACGTAGCAGTGCTAGTATCGCCTAACGTCCAATCTATCTGACCAGGCATGAAAGCGATGTCGAACGTTTTTGTGATCGTAGATTGCCAATAAACTTTATTGCCATTTATCGAATAAACATACCCGCCTTTAGAGGCTAAAAGATCTAGCGCGCCTTTGACTGTACCCGTGTAAGTTATATCAAATTTACGTATATCAGTTACGCCTGGATCAGTCTCAACTAAGATATGGCCGTTGCCGCCGATAATAGTTTTACTCCAATAGGAAAACGGCAGTTGATTGCCGCGTAAAATGATTCTGTCTCTAAGCCAAGCTGGATCGCGCGCTAAACTGATGGGAGTTTTGTCGACATAAACGCCTTGATTGATTAATAACGGGGGCGCGGTTTGACCTTTAGCATCTAATTTTCGGGTGGCATCATTAATCTTTTGTTTAACATCAGCGGCATTATTCTCAGTTTGATTATAAATGGCGGGACTTTCACAACCTGAGACTATTAAAGTTATTGTTAAGAACAATAATGCTAAGCGCTTATGAATCATCACAACTTCCTCGTACTAACCGTCATCGTTCGATTTGACATATATAACGTGGCTTGCAATGGAAATGGACTTAACAACTTTTCGATAACATTAGGTAAGCTGGTACCTGTTATGCGCCCATCAAAATTGTAGTCGTAAGGAACTTGCCAAATCACTTTCCAATGATATCTATCCATAATTCGTTCAACATTTTCTTTTAACGAACCACTGACACTGATCGCATAAACAGCGGCGGGTTTGCCAAGGTTTGCAAATTGTGAAGGAAATGCAGCGCTGCCGTACGAGGGAACCACACCGATATCAGGTTGTCGGCCGGCTTGGTAAAAAGGTTGGGACGCGGTAACAGATTGGGGTTGCGCAACTTGCCAAGCAGCGAAAGTTAAAGTAGGAAATAAAATCGTGATCAACAATGCACTTAGTTTAGTAACGCGGCACTTCATTTCTATACTCCATATCCTTATGCCCAACTGAAGCTTCTCCGAAAATATCAGGAATCAAGTATAAGCAATTTAAATTAAATGTGTAAGCTTTATCTTGTGAATTTATTAATAGTTTCAGGCGCACAGCCGTACGGAATTTTTTCTCAGACATTATCTACACTAAAACTGAAACCTAAAAAAGCTGACACATGCGGCATTATATTTTTTAATCACAACTAGAATACACTCTACTCAAATGTATTGGCGTAAATCAACAGCCTATGTATAATTTAATAAATTAGCAGTCGAGGGATAGACAAGTGAAACTAAAAGCACTCATTACGGTAGCCGCCAGCATCTCATTAACAGCTTTAGTCTCATTAATGAGTACTTCCTCAACAGGTAATATCTCCACGGGCTCTACCTCCACGGGTTCTATCTCCACAGGCTCTACCTCCACGGGTTCTACCTCCACGGGCTCTACCTCAACTGGTTCTCCAGCCAATACTGTTGCTGCCCCGCCCACCAGCGGTACCACCGGTGGCGTCGTTGTCCCGAATTCTACTTCATCTGGCAGTACTGCAAGTGGCAGTACGTCTCCACATTATGACGGTACCAGCGTACCGCAGTGGTAGCGCTGTGACGTACGGCTTTTTGTGATATTTCAAAGCAATCTCTGCCGGTAAAATCAAGGTAACCAAACTTTGGTCGTAGAACCTGGACTTTCGTTGGCGGGCGAACATCGAGTGACGGCCATAATGCTTTGCCATTGACCCCAACTATTTGCACCTGTAGCTCCCGAATAATTATTAGCATCTCCGGCTTGGGTACCGACGTCAAGACACACCCGCCAGTAATTTGTCGTAGGTGTGCCAGTTACATAAGGAGCACATGAGGTTGTACCAGCATCAAAGCAATTTGGAACGGAGGCTATTGGAGCGGGCCCTACTGGATAGGCTGTAAAGTTAGTAATTGGATATACGGTGGGAGTAGATCCTGACGGATTCAGGCCGTAAGTACCGACTACCTGAGTGGCTGCGACAAATATCTCAGCAACCATCGCCTGAGGAGCGCTGCCGGGACAGGTGGGCACCGGCACACAGCCGCCATTACGGTAAACGCCAACGAAATTCACTGAACGCGCATTATTTAAATTTTGTCCGGGAATATTTACTTGCGCGGTCACAGTAAGACCACTAGTACTGCCTAAAGGCACCATGCCAGCGAGAATATTAGCATCAGCTTGATTTTCCGTGGTTACCGCAACATAAAAAACACCTGAATTTGGATCGCAAGTTATAGTGTAAGTCTGGTTGTTTATATAGGGAGACTTCATATTGGAGGGCAGGTAATTAGCGCCCTGTAAAGTGGCTAACGCCGTTGGACAAGAGCTACTGGCTGTCACCCAGCCCGGCCACATTGAATTGTTAATGTAATAAGCTAAGCCTGCATTTAAGATTTGCTGCATTTGTAATGCAGCGCGGTCGCGCCTCACTTGTCCGGTTTTCAGTACAGTATAGTTAGAAATCATTACAACTATCGTACTCATAATTACTAACACCAACATCATTTCGATGAGGGTGAAACCAGTGAGCTTAAGTGGCATTTTTCTCATTTTATTCCCCACAAGTATAATTTCCTGGTTGAGGTAGTAATGACGTTGGGTACGGTGTATACGTTGAACTGTTAGATAATTCATACATTTGATCATGAGTATATTGCAAATTAAATTCTTTTAACATTGGCATAGACTCCCAATAACCAGAACTCGTTTGCGCGGAAGCATAATTGGGTAAGCGCGTAAGTACCATCCAATTTCCTGATGAAGTAGCGGTACAAGCAGCTGTACCTGAGGCTGCCATGCAAGTTGGGTTAAATGCCCCCTCTATAGTTTCCATTTTCGTCTGGTTATAAGATTTGAGTAATACGCTCACTTGCATTTGCAAAAAAACCACGGGTACACCGGAAATAGTTTGTGTCACTGAACCTGGCGGCGAATTGGTATAATTACAGTCGGTAACACCACAAGATAGATTCATCGTCGGGGTTGAGGCAGTAAACTGAATCGCATATCCGCCAGAGGTATCTACGATAAAACTCGGAGCAAGAGCCGTGGTAAGATAACCGCCCGACTGCAGCTGAGCTACCGTGACAGTAGTCGTCGCTGACAGGGAGGGACATTTCGCTCGATAATATTGTGCGGCGGCATCAAATAAAACTTCAATATTACCTTTTAGAGCGTCGATTTGACTATTGAGTTGCCAAACTTGTATTTGCCGAATACTTGCCATAATCATCACGCTAGCCACGGCTAGGGCTAACATTGTTTCCAACAATGTTAAACCGAGTTGTGCGCGGCGCAACATCAAGAGGGTTCTCCCATTGACATACCGGTAAGAAATATACCTTTAACAATGGTGATGATAAGATAGGCGCCTACAGCTAGCAGCGCCCCACCAAAAATTTTCGCGATACTCTTTAAAGATTTATTCGTTTCTTCCGCGCCATGTACGCCCATGCGGACCAAGCCATGCTCGAATCCTTTTACTTCCGCCATAACTTTTAAACGCATGATATCTTTGCTGTCGATTAGGCCGGTAGTTAATACGTCGGCGACGTTGCCTTTACCCGCACTCAGCAAACTTTCCATCATCAACAAATGGCTTTGCACGTAAGGATTAGCTTGATATTGCATAACTTTGATCGCGCTCCGAAACACCACGCCGTTCGCGACTAACAAACCTAAGGTTTCCATGAGACGTGCGGCCGACATTTTTCTGTAAAGTGTAAACGGCGGCACTTTATCCAACAGCGGTCTCAACTCGCCGGTATAATTAGCCATAATTTTTTTAAAAATATAAACCGTGGCGGCAATACCAAGAATAAATATCCACCACCAGTATTTGATTAAATCGGCGACATCTATCAACGTTCTCCCCGCATCCGGCCATTGCTCTACTGGTTTAATCAATTTAAATTGAACGAATACGGAACCATTTAAATATTCGATAATGGCGCACGCCATGATGATTACCATTAGCGGATAAGAAACGGCACCAATCAACGCGCCCATTGAGCCGGTGCTTTGACTGAGAGAATTAATCGCTGATTTCATCGTTTCCGCTAGCGCGCCGCCTTCTTCACCGACGCGAATAATTTCGATGACGTTAGGAGCAAACCAGCCGGACATACCTTCAGCCAGTGCTTGACCTTGACCAATTTTTTCTGAGATGGATCTAGCGACATCTTTACTGATGTTTTCTGTGACTTCCGTCATCATGTCGATAGCGCGGTTGGGTGGGATGCCATCGTTCACTAAAATATATAAATCTTCTAAAAAAGCTAACTGCTTTTTGGCGCCAAATTGAAAGCGCTTAAAGCCTAATACGAAATTAGAAAGGAAATCATCATCCGCGTAATCCGCCATAACTCACCCCGTTGGTAATACCGCAGTACCGCAATTCAATATTGCAAAAACCATTAATCATAGGTAAAAGTCGAGGCCGTAGTGGATGCGTTAATCGGCCCAACTACTTTTTCCGCGTCGAACGGATCAATCACGCCTTCTTTAATTAAATCTATCGCGCGCGCGCTGAAATCTTGCCAGCCATTTTTTTTCAAATGCTTTTCCCAATTCGTGGTATCTGATTTTTGAATAAATTCACGGCCGGGTTCATCTACCCAAATAACTTCCGCGACGACGGTCCTGCCGGCGATGCCGGTACGGTTGCAGTTCGAGCATCCATGACCACGCGCGCGCGCCGCGTTAATAACATCTTTACCTAACACAGCCTCCCAATCCGTGATAAACGCGTCGTGTTTTGGCGATGTTAATAATGGTATGGAACATTGCGAGCAAAGTTTTGGAACGAGACGTTGACAGACGAGGCAACGTAACACGCTGCTATCGCCTAATAAAACCGGCGAGATACCCATGTCCACTAAACGGGTAATGATAGCTGTCGCGCGGTTAGTGTGTAACGTGGTTAAGACTAAGTGACCCGTGATGGAGGCGCGTACCATGACGCTCGCGGTGTCTTCATCGCGCATTTCACCGAGGATGATAACGTCTGGATCCATACGTAACGCGGCGCGGCCCATGCTCGCGAAACTGCGGTCAGATTTTTCGGTGTTGACTGGCACTTGCGTGGCTTCTTCCACGACTTTTTCAACTGGATCTTCGATCGAATAAAGTTTTTGAACGTTTTCCACCATTTCCATACAAGCCGCAAGTGTCGTGGTTTTACCAGAACCCGTGGGGCCCGCGACGATGATGGCGCCGAACGGCAGCCGCATCGCCATTTTAATGATATTGACTTGTTTTGTGGTGTAACCTAAATCTTCTAAGGTTTTAGAACGTTCTTCACCCGTCGCTAAGATACGCATTACCATGTCGAAACCACCATGAGCGGGTACGCTCGCTAAACGTAAACGGATATCTCTACCCGAAATTTTTAACGGCATGGAGGCATCTTGCGGAATTAACGGATTAAAGTGCGACGTCGCATGATCGGTTTCTTTATTGAAAGCGACTGACGCAATTTCTCTGCCTAATTTTTCTGACCATTCGGCGTAAACCCGCAATTCACCGTGTTGGCGCATTCTGATTTTTGTGTAAGTCGCGCGTACTTGAATGTGAATATCGCTGACGCCTTGTAGAACAGCTTCTAGCACTAAATCGCGTAAGTGACGTTGTTGATCGCTGAACGTCGCAGTGGTTTCGCCTTTCGCTTTTTGGTTCATCGATTCTTCGAGCGCGCTCGCCATTAACAAACTAATTAATGATTGCGTCGACGCGAATACGGTGCCCGGATGAATGCCGCGGCTTAATAAGACTGATTTACAATTTTGAACCGCGCGAGAAGAAGGTTCGGAGGAAAGTATAGTCGCGCTTTTTAGCACGACAATGGTCTTTTGTTCTTTAGACCAATTCATCATGTCTTCCATGATTTTATCTTTGGTGTCTAAATCATTTTGACTATGCAAAACTTTAGTGCCGGTCGCATTCGCAAACCGTTCTAGGATGGCAATCTGCTCCGCGGATTCCGCTTCAGCATCGGAAGAATTCATCTCAGCCATATTCGCCTCTCTCAAAAATGACATAGAGTAAAACGAGCAAGACTAACAATTTAAACTTCTAACTGACTGATAATTAAATTATTACTTCAGCTCGCGCTACGCATAAGCTTTCGCAACTATCTAGATTAATTATAGTCTATATTTAAGAATGTACTATATAAAGGAGACTGGCAAGGCCAATCTGAGATCAGCCTAAGCCCATGATTTTACTTAGATTTAGCTTAAATATCTAAGTTTATGACATCAAGCGCGTTAGCTTCAATAAATTCACGTCTGGGCTCAACTTGATCACCCATAAGGCAAGTGAATATTTGATCAGCAGCCACGGCATCTTCGATAGTGACTTGCAATAACCGGCGGGTATCGTGGTTCATGGTGGTGTCCCAAAGTTGCTCTGGATTCATTTCCCCTAAACCTTTATAACGTTGGATGGCTTGGCCTTTTTTGGCTTCTGCCATTAACCAATTTACCGCTTCGCCGAAGGTATACACCAACTGCTGTTTTTCCCCGCGTTTAACGTAAGCGCCTGGTTGCAATAAATCATGTAAGTCTTTACCGAGGGTGGCGATTTTGCGGTATTCCGATGACAGGAATAAATCTTTGTTAATGAGAAACGAATTCGTGATGCCATGATAATCGATACTCATTTCAGGCAGCCACAATTGTTTTTCCGCGTCTTCTTTAACTTCAAACGAATAGGTGATCGATTGATGCGGGTTCGTTTCTAATTTGTCGGCGATGAGTTTTGTTAACTGCTCTGTGTACTCGCGCTGTGAAAGTTTAGTTTCATCGACAACGGGCAAATAAATTAAAGCTTCCAATAACACTTTAGGATAACGGCGGCTCAGGCGCGCGATGATACTCATCACGGCTTGATACTCCATCACGAGTTTTTCTAAGCCCACACCAGAGACGGGCGGCGTATTGCCGCCGGCGTATAGAAATGCGTTTTCTAAGGCGGATTGAACCAGAGAAGCTTCAAGCGCTTCATCGTCTTTCATGTATTGTTCTTGCTTGCCTTTTTTTACTTTGTATAACGGCGGTTGCGCGATATACACATGGCCGCGTTCGATTAACTCGGGCATTTGCCGGTAAAAGAACGTTAACAGTAGCGTGCGAATGTGCGAACCGTCGACGTCGGCGTCGGTCATGATAATGATGAGGTGGTAGCGTAATTTATCAGGATTATATTCTTCACGGCCGATGCCACAGCCCAGCGCGGTAATCAAGGTCGCGACTTCAGCCGAGGCGAGCATTTTATCAAAACGGGCTTTTTCGACATTTAAAATTTTACCTTTCAAAGGTAAAACCGCTTGCGACTTACGGTCGCGAGCTTGTTTGGCGGAACCGCCCGCCGAATCTCCTTCGACGAGAAATAATTCTGATTTAGCAGGATCTTCTTCTTGGCAATCCGCGAGTTTTCCCGGCAAGCCAGCGATATCCAACGCGCTTTTACGACGCGTCATCTCACGTGCTTTACGGGCGGCTTCGCGCGCGCGGGCGGCGTCTAGGACTTTTGTGACGATGGCTTTCGCGTCTTGCGGTGATTCCAGCAAATAGGCTTGCAGTTTCTCACCCATGGCGGATTCGACGATGGCTTTAATTTCAGAAGAGACTAACTTATCTTTAGTTTGCGATGAAAATTTAGGATCGGGCATTTTCACCGATAAAATCGCGGTCAAACCTTCACGGAAATCATCGCCGGTAGTCGAAATTTTAAATTTCTTCGCGTAACCTTCTTTCTCGATGTAGTTATTCAACACGCGCGTCAGACCACCGCGAAAACCAGCCAAGTGAGTGCCGCCGTCTTTTTGCGGAATATTATTCGTATAACAAAAAATCTTTTCGATGAAAGTATCATTCCATTGCAGCGCGATTTCGACCGTGATGTGATCTTTCTCCACACAAAAGTAAAATACTTTAGAGTTGACGATGGTTTTATTTTTATTTAATTCTTCAACAAAAACTTTGATGCCGCCATGATATTGAAAATTATCACTTTTTCCGCTGCGCTCATCTTTCAAAAAGATACTGATGCCAGGATTTAAAAAAGATAATTCGCGTAAGCGGCGCGCTAATATTTCATAGTGAAATAAAATATTCGTGAATGTTTCTGAGCTTGGGCGGAAGCGTACTTCGGTGCCGCGTTCCGTCGTTTCACCCACTGGAGCTAACGGCGCTTGCGGTTCACCATGACGGTAATGCTGTTCGTATACTTTTCCATTCAAACGTATTGTCAACCATAAGTCTTCGGATAAGGCGTTGACGACGGAGACACCGACGCCATGCAGACCGCCGGAAATTTTATAAGAATCACTATCAAATTTTCCGCCCGAATGTAACACGGTCATGATAACTTCAGCCGCCGAGCGGCCTTCTTCAGGATGCAAATCAACCGGGATGCCACGACCATTATCTTTGACTGACACTGTACCGTCGGTATGGATAGTCACATGCACCGTGTCACAATAACCCGCCAATGCTTCATCAATCGAATTATCGACCAATTCGAAAACCATGTGGTGCAAGCCAGTGCCATCGTCTGTGTCACCGATGTACATACCTGGACGTTTTCGAACGGCATCTAAGCCTTTTAAAACTTTGATGTTGGAAGAATCATAGCTAGGCGCTGTATTCACGCGTGTTACTCCACATTTTAAATATCTTAAACCACTTCCGTAATATTGCCATGTTCCACGTGAAACATTTTCAGGGGCAACATAGATAAAAGGTTACTCAGCGCATGGCGCTCGACGGCCGTCACAAATATTTGAGTTTGCTGCTGGGAAAGTAGGGTGATCAAGTTAGTTCTACTCACGATATCTAGCTCTGCTGGCAAATCATCAATTAAGTAAATAGGCTTCTTGTTAGCGGTGCTATTTAATAGCGCGCCTTGTGCCAGTATCATAGCACAAACGAATAATTTTTGCTGACCTCTTGATAAAATATCTTTCGCAAGTACTTTGTTTATAGACGCCTTTAGATCCGCTCTATGGGGCCCAGCTTGCGTATATCCCATCTGCAAATCTTTCTCTAACGAAGCGGCCAACACCTCGTCTAAATCTGTCTCGCCATCCCAACCGCGGTAATAATTTAACCGCAAATCCGGCAGCGGCAACAGTTGCGCTAGCGTTTCTTTCAACAGAGGAAAGAGATTTTGCGTATACTCGCGGCGCAGTTGGTCTAATTGCTGAGCTTTAGGTACTAACTCATTTGTCCAAATCGCGATCTCTTTTTTGGGACTTTGACCGCGCAACGCGGCATTTCTTTGTCTTAATATTTGTCCATAATCGCGCCAAATTCGTAAAAAATCATTATTTAAGTAAAAAACACCCCAATCTAAGTATTTTCTGCGAAAAACCGGCCCGCCATCCAGTAAATGATAAGAATGAGAGTGGATTAATTGTACAGGCGTTAAATCAGCTAATTCGGCCGACGAGCGGATGTCTTTGCCGCCGATGCGGATTTTTATTTCGCCTTCCAATTGCCGCTCAACACCTACGGGAATAGTTTGCGCGCCATTTGGTGTGACATGAGCGAAAATCTGAAATTTATCGGCGCTATTACGGATGACGCGTCCAATAGCGGCACTTTTAAAAGACCGCCCTAAACTTAAATAATAAATCGCTTCTAACAAGCTGGTTTTACCACTGCCGTTATAGCCGTAAAGTAAGTTAAATCCTGCGGAAATAGGCTCTACATTGACGGCAGAGAGATTGCGGAAATCAGTGATAGCTAGACGGGTCAAAGGCATGCAGTAAGGCTACATTAATGACGGCGTAAAATCTAAGATTTTATTAAAACTGCTTTGCCCTAACACGCAAAACCAATGTTATAAACGCATCGGCATTACCACATAAAGGCTGTCGCCTTTATCTTCGGGTTCAATTAATACACCACTGTTAGGATCATTAAACGACCAATGAATAGTTTCTGAACCAATTGCGGAAACGACGTCGAGCAAATATGCAGCATTAAAGCCAATTTCTAATCCAACACCTTTGTAATCTAAATCAATCATAACTTCGGCTTCTTCGAGTTCGGGGTTGTTCGCAACAATTCGCAGCTGATTGTTGTCTAAATGCAGCCGTATGCCGCGGAATTTTTCATTGGACAAAATAGAAGCCCTGACCAATGCTTGGCGCAAACCCTCACGGCTGGCGACCGCGGTATTCTCGATGCTGCGGGGAATTAATTTGTCATAGTCTGGATATTGCGCACTGATTAATTTAGACGTGAAAGTGAATTCCGACGTGATCAAACGAAAATGGCTGTCGCCGATGCAAACCGTCATGTCTTCGTCGCTATTCACATCTAACAAGCGCACTAGTTCCAACACGCTTTTACGCGGTAAAATGATACGCGACAGCGCGTCAGCGACATTGGGTTCTTTAATGGAGCTAAAGGCAAGACGATGGCCGTCAGTCGCTACGCACTTGATAACGCCTTGATTAATATCAAATAATATGCCATTTAAATAATGCCTGACATCTTGGTGGCCCATCGCGAAATGGGTTTTGCCTAAGAGTTTTCGCAGTTTCGACTGGCTTAAAGCAAACTGTAACGGGAAAGCGCCGGCATCCACGTTAGGAAAATCTTGCGCGGGCAGGGTCGTTAACGCGAAGCGGCTTTTGCCGGAGCGCACGATTAATTGTTCGCCCTCTAACGCGATTTTTAACATGGCATCATCAGGCAGCGCGCGGCAAATATCTAACAGCTTACGCGCGGAGACCGTAGTCGCGCCATCGGGCGTTTCATCTTCAAGGGGGACGGTGCCGATTAATTCAATTTCCAAATCAGTCGCGGTTAACGCTAGGTTTTGGCCTTGCACTTTCAATAACACATTCGACAAAATCGGCAGGGTTTGACGTTTTTCAACGACACCGCTTATCATTTGCAACGGTTTTAAAAGTATCGCGCGTGATATGGTAAATTTCATGTTGGACGTCTCGCAGAGTTAAGTCGTTAAAATTCTCAATAGGTTAGTGAAGTCTTCTTCTACGTCTTGGTTCGCCTGCTTCAACTCAGCGATTTTACGGCAAGCGTGTAGCACCGTAGTATGATCGCGGCCGCCAAACACATCGCCAATTTCCGGCAAGCTATGATTGGTTAATTCTTTTGCCAGCGCCATCGCCATCTGTCTTGGCCGGGCCACGGAACGGCTGCGGCGCTTGGATAACAAATCCGCCATTTTTACTTTGTAATATTCAGCCACAGTCTTTTGGATATTCTCAATTGTAATTAATTTATCTTGTAAAGCCAGCAAATCCCGCAGCGCGTCTTTAACAAAATCCAAAGTGATAGGTTTGCCGGTAAAATGCGCGTTGGCGATAATTCTTTTTAACGCGCCTTCTAATTCGCGCACGTTAGAACGAATGCGTTTTGCCACAAAAAAAGCGACTTCGTAAGGCAAATCGATATGCGCTTGTTCGGCTTTACTCATCAAAATCGCGACGCGCGTTTCTAATTCCGGCGGCTCCACGGCCACGGTCAAACCCCAGCCGAAACGTGATTTTAAGCGTTCTTCCACGCCGTTAATTTCTTTAGGATAACGGTCGCAGGTCAAAATAACTTGCTGCTGGCCTTCTAACAGCGCGTTAAACGTATGAAAGAATTCTTCTTGAGAACGGTCTTTGCCCGCGAAAAATTGAATATCATCGATGAGCAGCGCGTCAACCGTGCGGTAATAACGTTTGAATTCATTCATCGCGTTAGTCTGCAGCGCTTTCACCATGTCGGCGACAAAGCGTTCGGAATGCAAATATAAAACTTTAGCCTGCGGATTGTTACGCATGATTTGATTGCCGATCGCATGCAACAAATGCGTTTTTCCCAAACCCACGCCGCCATATAAATATAACGGGTTGTAAGCGACGGCGGGATTTTCTCCCACTTGAATGGAAGCGGCTTTGGCTAATTGGTTCGATTTTCCTTCCACAAAATTATCGAAGGTATAATTTAAATTGATATTGCTGCGATGGTTAGGGACTTCATTGGCTTGGCTCGCTTTCGTGCGCACGCTGGCAGTAGCCGAAGGGTGCGGTCGATGCGCAAATTCAATCTTAGGCGCGTCCGGGCGCGTACTGCCGATTTCTAAAGAAATGACCGGCGGCGGATTAGGCTCGCTAAATTGATTCACCAATTCTTTAATCCGGTCGAGGAATTTTTCGAGTATCCAGTCTAAAACAAAACGGTTAGGGGCGAGTAACACTAACTTATCTTCGATCAACTCCGCCTGCAATGGCCTAATCCAAGTATTGAATTGCTGCGAAGGAAACTCATCCTGCAGAGAATCTAGACATTTTTCCCAAAGCGTAACACTCACAGACAAACTCCTAAATGCGGGATCAAACCACGGCCCACCTGGGCGCGAACTCGTTAGGATAGTCTATTCTCGTGAAAATGAGAATAATCTAAGCTACTGTTTTTACTGAGCAAGAATATACCAGTAAGAGCAGCGAGTAGATAGTATGGATAAAAACCTAAATATTGTATAATAAGTATAATATAGCCAGGTTTTTGACTAGGCGGTAACCTTTTATGACAGCTACATCTCGATCTATCACTGCCGCTTCCGGCGGTCAGGGACAATTCCCACTCGATGCCGCGTTTGTTTTTATCAACCAGTTTAACTATGGGCAACTCGAAAATCTTATTCTCCAACATTTGGACGCGTTGGACGGGATAAATACGACCTTCGAAGGTAGTGTCATGACCCGCGATGCGACTAGCGCGCTGCCCTTAGATCAACGCTTAAGACCTGACGATCCCATCATTTTAAAAGAAAATTTATTGCTGCGTACCTTGAGTGTCGTGCGCGGTATCGATCAGGTGTTGAAATACCAACACGCGAAAAATCCCGTTGAGCTCTGGGAGATTGGCCGCGTGAAATTGAAAATACTGTACCAGCAATTGATAATTACGCTGATCGACGGTGACGTTATCACCGCAGCGAATTTAAACACAATCCAAAAAGAATTTAATACGCAGTTGATTCAAGTGCTGCATGAGATGCAGCTTGATACGGGCATTACTAACAGCAGAGGTTTTAAAAAACTGTTAGGACATTATCGTGATTTAGCGGCGCTGTTAGAACCCGCGAAAACCATGACCACGATTACCAAACACCAGCTGGGTGAGGTTGAAATCACCCAAACGGAAACTTCGGTACCCATCACGAAAAAAACGGCTGAGCAAAAGCAACAAATCAACGTGATGAAAAAAGTCATTCCGCGCCAGCCGGAAATTTATAATGATTATCATTCTTCAAAAAAAGTTGCGTTTCAACAGGCGAATCAAGCGTTTTGCGAATTATTAAAAATGGATGATAGAAGGCTGCCCGCGCAAGCACGCTATATGATCGCGCCGACGTTAAAAAACGCCTATGTGGTTACCAATAAAGTCGCATTTAAAAACGGCGACGATGAGACTGCCACGCACTGCACGAATTTGCGTTGCGCTTCGCCGGTCTACATTGGGGGCGATGATAACGTCGATAAAATAAAGAAATACGCGCACGAAAATCTTGTCCAACTACAAGCCGCGGCCGGCGAAAAAAGCTTGCATATAGCGATATTAATGACTAAGACCATACTCAATCATCAAGATTTCATGATCAGTACGATGATTAACGAACTTGAAACTATCAACGTCGATAAAATGCAAACCGCGTTGAATCGCAAAACGATAGACATCGACGGCTATTTTTATTACTCCTACATTCCAACGAACTTTCAGGGCGCGACGGAAAATGCCGAGCTTGCGCCTATCATCGCTGAACTTCATTTACGCTTGCCCGTGACGGCCAAGCCGGCTGATTTTCTCAACCGTTACGCGCGTTTGGATTGCGCCGCGCAAGTTATTAATTTATTTTCTAACGTCGCGAATTTTATGAATGTAACGACGTGCGCCAGCGGCCAAGACCGTACCGGCACCGCGACCGAAGCGGCCACCCAAGTTTGGCTGGTTAATCAATATAAAAATTATGGGCTCCAAGACGCGCGTGCAATGATCGAAAAACAACGGGCGCTGGGCGGTCATAATGCCTTGCTCGCGAGTTTAGCGGCACCCGGCTCGCCAGGCATGAAAGCGGATTCACACATTAAAGATTATTTTACTGAGTTAACCGACCTATATTTTTATCGTGAATTAGCGCGGACGAATAAATTGCCGCCGCTTGATCAAACGGCGGTGGAAGAATTGCTTGACCGTTGGCATGATAAAAAAAATCATGTCTATGAACAATCGATTTTTAAAATCGAAAACGCGCGCGTGCCCGCCGATATCCAAATCGCTTTATTAGAGTGGTTAGAGATGGCGATTCCTGCTTGCGAAGAAAAAAACTTTAAAGAATATTTTTCGTTGTTTTCCGCGCAGAAAGCTTTGGGAGATAAAACCCGTTTGGATTTAACCGCCATTTTAACGGAATTAAACACTGGCCTCAGTAATGACAAACCACCGCAAGGGGAATTGTTAGCGCATTTGAAAGTGAACGCGGGCCTGCTGGATTTAAGCGCCGCCGCCGCGTCTATGCCACAAAGTATCATTGTCATTTTCAATCAACTTAAGCTGATTTTAAATCTGGCCTTGATGAAATCGACCACCTTAAATCAACATTTAGCAACGCCAGGCGCGGATCATCACCGGCACCACCGAGCCTAATATCAAGGACTGCATTCAAGGCTTGTTACCACCGCTCATTCGTATTATTCTCGATAAACTTAATCGCAAGCCGCGGAATACATTTATGTCAAAAACCACGCTTAAACCTATCATATTAGTCGACGGCTCATCGTACTTATACCGTGCGTTTCACGCGATGCCGTCTTTTACCAATTCAAAACAATTTCCCACCGGCGCGATTTATGGCGTGGTAAATATGTTAAAAAAATTATTGGCTGATTATGATCCTGAGTTTATCGCCGTCGTCTTTGACGCGAAAGGAAAAACTTTCCGCGATGACATGTACGATAAATACAAAGCCAACCGCAAGGTCATGCCGCCCGATCTTGCCAAACAGATAGAGCATATTCATTCCGCCGTGCGCGGCTTGGGTTTGCCGATTTTAATGGTCGATGGCGTGGAAGCCGATGACGTGATCGGCACGCTGGCGAAAACCGCCGCGCAAGAAAAAAAATCGATTTTGATTTCCACCGGCGATAAAGATTTGGCGCAATTGGTGGATGAACACATCACTCTCGTTAACACCATGACGGATACGTATTTAAATCCGATCACCGTTAAAGAAAAATTCGGCATACCGCCGGAATTGATCGTCGACTATTTAGCGTTGATCGGCGACACCGTGGATAACATTCCCGGCATCCCCGGTGTTGGCCCAAAAACCGCCGTGAAATGGCTGATAGAGCATGGTTCTTTGGAAGGGGTCGTCACGCACGCCAACGAAATTAAAGGCAAAGTCGGGGACAACTTACGCGCGTCCCTTGCGCAACTGCCGCTCGCCAAACAATTGGCGACGATCAAACTAGACGTCGCGCTCGATACAGAATTAGAAAAATTAAAACGTCAAAGTCATAACAACGATGTGCTACGCAAACTTTATCAAGAATTAGAATTTAAAACTTGGCTCGCTGAATTATTAGAAAATGATGCCGTCAGTCCGGCCGCCCTCAGTAAAAAACAAGATAATTACACGACGATTTTTTCCGACGCCCAACTAGATAAATTAATCTCATCGCTCACCGCCGCGAAAACTTTTGCGATCGACATTGAAACGACGACGGGATTAAATTACATGGATGCGCGCATCGTCGGTTTCGCGTTCACGCCAGAAGCGGGAAACGCCGCGTATATCCCGCTGGGACATGATGATGGAAACGCGCCGGCGCAATTAGCGTTGACCGCCGTGTTAAAAAAATTGCAGCCGCTGCTAGAAAATCCGGCGCTTAAAAAAATCGGCCATAATCTCAAATATTTTATCGAAGTGTTAGCGAACCACGGCATTCAGTTACAGGGCGGCGCGTACGACACCATGGTGGAATCTTACATCCTCGATAGCTCCAGCAACAAACACGATTTAGATTCTCTCGCGCTGAAATATTTAGGCAAACGCACGATACATTTCGAAGATATCGCAGGCAAAGGCGCTAAACAAATTCCTTTTCAACAAGTGCCGGTGGCAGCCGCCGCCACTTACGCCGCCGAAGCCGCGGACGTTACCCTACAATTACATCAAATCCTTTGGCCGAAATTAGCCGCCGAAGCAGGCCTGAAAAATATTTTTGAAACTATCGAAATGCCCTTGTTGGGCGTGTTAGCGACCATGGAACGGGAAGGTGTGCTCATTGACGCCGTGAAACTCGCGGCCCAAACGCATGAATTGGAAAAGCGTCTGCTAGAACTCGAAAACCAAGCGTTTTCGATCGCGGGCGGCCCGTTTAATTTGAATTCACCCAAGCAATTACAAGAAATTTTATTCGGCAAATTACAATTGCCGGTGCTGCAAAAAACTCCGACCGGGCAGCCCTCTACCGCCGACGCGGTGTTACAAGAATTAGCGTTGAGTTATCCGCTGCCGCAACACATCATCGAATACCGCTCGCTCAGTAAACTGATCAGCACTTACACGCGCAGTTTACCCGAACAAATCAACACGACGACCGGCCGCGTGCATACTTCTTATAATCAAACCGTCACCGTGACGGGGCGCTTATCATCATCTGATCCTAACTTACAAAATATTCCCGTGCGCATGAAAGAAGGCCGCCGGATTCGCCAAGCGTTCATCGCGCCGCGCGGTTATAAAATTGTCAGCGCGGATTATTCACAAATTGAATTACGCATTATGTCGCATATTTCTCAAGATCCCGCGCTGCTTAGCGCATTTGAGCGCAATTTAGATATTCACCAAGCGACCGCCGCGGAAGTGTTGGAATTGAAATTAGAAGATGTTTCTTCAGAGCAACGCCGTAGCGCGAAAGCGATTAATTTCGGTTTGATTTACGGCATGTCTTCCTTTGGATTGGCGGCGCAACTAGGCGTCGACCGCAATACTGCGCAAGACTATATTAATCTTTATTTTAAACGTTATCCGCAAGTGAAAAAATATATGGATAACACCCGCGTGCAAGCGCACGCACAAGGTTTTGTGGAAACCTTATCGGGACGCCGCTTGTATTTACCTGACATCAATTCCAGCCAAATCATGCGGAGCCGCGCCGCGGAACGCGCCGCGATTAACGCGCCGTTGCAAGGCACGGCCGCGGATATCATTAAACGCGCGATGATTACGCTCAATCAGTGGCTGAAAGAAAAAAACATCGACGCGAAAATGATTATGCAAGTGCACGATGAATTAGTGTTTGAAGTCGCCGAACAGCAAGTCGATACGGTCATGGAGGCGATACGTCAACACATGATGCAAGCGGCGCAATTAAAAATCCCGTTGTTAGTTTCTATCGGCGCGGGGGATAATTGGGATGCCGCTTCTGCGCACTGATGGATTTTATAAGATCATATCTGCGGTATTCGTTTAAAATCTCGTCTCGCTCAACTGCAAGATGCACTGCAAGTTGTTTCAATAGCAATCAATTTTTGCTAGTATAAATAATAGCTAATGCATTTATATGGGGAATGGATTGTATGCCCTATGCACCATCGACCCAAGTAGAATCCGTCGGTCAAACACTCACCCGCAGTTGGGACCTTTATCGCGCCACTTTTTTAAAAGCCTTTTTGATGGCGCTGGTGCTGTCCGTCATTGAATTTCTGCCGCGTTTGATTACAATCTACGTCGGCCACGAAACGTTCGCTATCAACACGCATTTTAATTATTACCGTCTCTTGATTGTCATTGACGATATTATTGAAATTATTATTTTCGCCGCTATTTTATGGCGCATGCAAAACACGGCGTTAGGCCGGCACGAAAGTTTGGAAACCGATTACCGCACCGGTTTAAAAAAATTGCCCGCGATTATCGGCGCTTCTTGCATTCAATTATTTTTATACGCGCTCGTCAGTCTCAGCGGTATAGCGACCGTACTGTTTCTCGATAAATACGACATCAGCCCGGACCTCGGCGCCCGCCACGCTCTGGCCATGTTTTTGCATGGCATACCGATCATGCTGCAATTTTTTGTGAATTTATATTTATTCGTTTTATTTTATTTTTACATGGCTCTCATTATCACCGAGGCGAATGGGCCGATTAATTCTCTTGAGCATAGCGCCCGTTTAGTCTGGTCTAGATGGTGGTATACGTTTTGGGTCATCGTGACGCCTTGGCTGGTTTACACCATCGTGATGCTAAGTTTCAAAGCCCTGGGCGTGAACTTACATATCTTCATTATCGAAGTACCCGTTTATTCGATGACGCTGTTGCCGACGCTAGTCCATATTGTTTTATTCGCTATTTTCATTCCTTGGTTCGCCGCGACCATGTTGGTGCAATTACGCAATTTGGAATTTTTGCATGGGCCACTCGTGAAAGTGCGCGTTAAACCAGCGCGCGAAGGCATCCTCAAAAAAATCAAAAAGAAAGCGTCGAAAATTAAAAAACGCGCGCCAAAAAAATCCGCCTCACGCCGCAAATAAAATCCTGCTATGATCACTTTGGCGCTGTTACAAACAGCGCCGTTTGTTATAATCGGGCATGATGAAAATTAACTCTCCTGGCACATTGTTAGGTTTTGATTTCGGTATGAAACGTATCGGTGTCGCTATTGGACAAACGGTAACGCAAACCGCGCGGCCGTTGGGAATTATCAAAGCGGACGCGGGCATTCCCCAATGGGCGTCGCTAGATAAACTTATTAAAAACTGGCAGCCTGACGCGCTGGTGGTGGGCATTCCATTAAATATGGATGGCACCGAGCAGCCCATCACACTCAACGCCAGAGAGTTCGCCACGCGGTTGCAGCTGCGTTTTAAACTGCCGGTGTTCGAAATGGATGAACGGTTAACGTCGGTGGAAGCGAAAGCCCGTTTGTTTGAAAGCGGCGGTTACAAAGCGCTGAAGAACACGCCGATTGACAGCGTCGCGGCGCAATTGATTTTACAAAATTGGTTAACTCAAAAAAATATTTAGGAAAGTTTAACATGCTGATGCCTTCGAGAAATCAAATCCCCGGACACTCGCGCTTTGCATATTTCACCGCGTTTCTCTGCGTTTGCGCCATGCTTGGCGTCACTTATTATTTACAATTCTTCGCTAACTTCAAGCCGTGTCCGTTATGCATCTTGCAGCGCTGCGCGCTGGTGGCGATGGGCTGCGTCTTCTTTTTCGGCGCGCTGCTGCGTTTAGAAAAATCCGGTAAATTGACGTTGAGCGCGTTAGCGTATTTGTTCGCGCTACTGGGCGCGCTACTCGCGGCGCGACAAGTGTGGATACAACATCTGCCGCCAAATACTTCGCCTGATTGCGGCGCTAGCTTAGAATATATGTTGCAAGCGTTGCCGTTATTGCAAGTCTTACAACATATTCTGGTGGGCGGCGCCGATTGCTCGCACGTCGATTGGACGTTCTTAGGTTTAAGCTTAGCGGAATGGTCGCTCGTCAGCTTTTGTGGATTTTTATTTTTTACGGGTTACCTTTTTTTTACGGCTTGGCGCGCGCCCAGAGACCGGTTTTTTTAATTTGCGCGGACGGCGTTTTTTCTTTTTTGGCGTCGTGTCTTTGGGTTTAGTATCACGGCTTTCGAACCAATCGTCGCCGTAAGACACGTAGAGCTCTTCACCTTTTTTAATATTGCGTTCCGCTTTAAAAACCATGATGCGATGTTTGAAATTAAATTCGTAATCGACGTTGGGCTCTTCAGAATGGTTGTACATCCAGCCGAAACCCGTTAATACCGCGTTTCTACCACGTATATTAAAAAAATAATCGCCTAATATGTCGTCTTCAACGCGGGTGATGACAGCATGACATTCCTCGACAATCTGGCCTTTTTTGATGGCTTTTTCAGCAAACACACCGTAACCATGAATCAAAGATTTTTTTACGCTTATTTTATTTTGAATCAATTTAGATTTCATAATCTCTTAACACTCACCAAGACTTGTACGATAATATAAGGAGAACTCACACTGAGGTGGCATTTAACATGGCGGCTAAAAAACTCTTGTGCCAAGTTGGATTGCTGTACATGTGCTTACTGAGCATTTTACCTGTCAAAGCTCAGAGTGTTAATCCTTTCGGGCAAACTTTACAAATCAATACGACATTACACGCGCTTTCCGGGCACCCGGTCTGGTTTATTGAGCTCCGTAATGAAGAATCAGGAGAAATATTACCCTATCAATACGAAATCAAAGATTTCGATAATTTTTGGCTGGCGTTGAGTTATGGTCGCAGCTACCGCATTGTCGCTTCGACATTGCAATTTGAAAGCCACAATGTCATCCATAATTTTTGTCATATCGAAGATGGGATTTTAGATGGGAAATCCTACGTCATCACGCTCACGGGCAATTTGATCCCGTACCATAACCGTTATAACTGTCACGCGACGAAATATAAAAATTTTGATTTTCCCATTGCGTTGAATCAGTAGTGTTGCCGCAAGCTGTCCACCATGAGGATAAGCGATGCTATTAAAAACTATTCTCGACACCATTGGTAACACGCCAATCGTGAAAATAAATAAAATCGGCAGCGAACTCGCCTGCGAAATTTACGGCAAATGCGAATTCTTCAATCCCGGCGGCTCGATTAAAGACCGCATCGCGTACCGCATGCTCGAGCGCGCGGAAGCCGCCGGCACGATTAAGCCGGGCGACACGTTGATCGAACCGACGTCAGGCAACACCGGCATTGGCATCGC
This sequence comes from Gammaproteobacteria bacterium, assembly GCA_963692955.1. Lineage (GTDB taxonomy): Bacteria > Pseudomonadota > Gammaproteobacteria > DSM-16500 > DSM-16500 > UBA5158. The sequence goes on from OY843587.1 coordinate 242,133, forward strand.
GCTCGTGGCAGCGGTGAAAGGCTACAACGTCATCATCACCATGCCGGAAAAAATGAGCCGTGAAAAACAAGTCATTCTTGAAGCGCTAGGCGCGAAAATTTTTCGCACGCGCACGGCAGCGGCGTGGGATGATCCAGACAGCCATATTTCTCTCGCCAAAAAATTAAACGCGGAAATTCCCAATTCACATATCTTAAATCAGTACGGCAATGAAAATAATCCGCGCGCGCATTATGAAACGACCGCGGCGGAAATTTTAACAGCGTTTGGAACGGATTTAGCGATGATAGTGATGACGGTCGGCACCGGTGGCACCATCACCGGCGTCGCGCAACGTTTAAAACAAGAAATTCCTAATTTAAAAATCATTGGCGTCGATCCTTATGGCTCAATCCTCGGCGGCGGCTCAGAAATTTTTTCTTATCAAGTAGAAGGCATAGGTTATGATTTTATCCCGGACGTGTTGGATAACACGCTGGTGGATGAGTACATCAAGGTGAACGACAAAGATTCTTTTCTCATGGCGCGGCGTCTGATCCGCGAAGAAGGTTTGTTAGTCGGCGGCTCTAGCGGCTCCGCATTGTGGGCAGCGTTACAGGCCGCGCGGGATTTGAAAAAAGACCAGCGCTGTTTAGTGCTTTTACCCGACGGTATAAGAAATTATTTATCGAAATTCGTCGACGATAAATGGATGCAGTATCATCATTTTTTGGATTAACACATGAAAAAAACCACTTCTGGCATCGCCACACGCGTGATCCATGCCGGCCAAGCACCCGATCCATTGACGGGCGCGGTGATGACGCCGATTTACGCCACGTCCACCTATGCGCAGCCAAGCCCAGGAAAAAATAAAGGCTATGAATATTCACGCACGAAAAATCCGACCCGCTCGGCGTATGAAAAATGCGTGGCTGATTTAGAATCCGGCCGCCAAGGTTTTGCTTTCGCCTCCGGCATGGCCGCGATCGCAACCGTGTTAGAAGTTTTAAAACCTGGCGATCACATTATCGCGATGGATGATTTATACGGCGGCACTTACCGCTTGTTAGAAAAAGTCCGGAAACGCTCGGCGGGTTTGCAAGTGTCGTTTGTCGATCTTTCTGACGCGACTTTAATTCAAGAAGCGGTTCGGCCAGAGACACGCATGATCTGGGCGGAGACGCCGACCAACCCAATGCTGAAGCTAGTGGATTTATCCGCAGTCGCGGCAGTAGCGAAAAAAAATAATTTGATTTCCGTATTAGATAACACCTTCGCGACACCGATTATTCAACGCCCCTTGGAACATGGTTTTGATATCGTCGTGCATTCCGCGACAAAATATTTAAATGGCCATTCGGACGTGATCGGCGGCGTGGCGGTAGTAGGGGAGAACAAAGAACTCGCGGAGCAAATCGATTTTTTACAAAATGCGACGGGCGCAATCGCGGGACCATTTGATAGTTTTCTCGTGTTACGCGGGATTAAAACCTTAGACGTGCGCATGCAAAGACATTGTGAAAATGCGTTAGAGCTAGCGGGTTGGCTGGAACAGCACGCGCAAGTAAAGCGGGTAATTTATCCTGGTCTAAAAAGTCATCGACAACACGCGCTCGCCGCGAAGCAAATGCGTTTATTCGGCGGCATGATTTCCGTAGTCTTGAAAGGAGATCTGCAAAGCACGGTAAAAATGCTGGAACGCTGTGAAATTTTCACCTTAGCGGAAAGCCTAGGCGGCGTGGAAAGTTTAATAGAACATCCCGCGATTATGACTCATGCCACGGTGCCGGCGGAGATTCGTGAAACGCTAGGCATCCGCGACACGCTGGTGCGCTTGTCGGTAGGGATTGAAGCGTTAGATGATTTGCAGGCAGATTTGCAGCACGCACTCGAATAACTTGTTAGCGTTACTTCAAGTTAAGTGAGGATGATTCTAACGAGTATATTCCATCTAATGTGGCCGTTTGTTCGCGGGAAGTTAGTAAGGAATTCATCAGTAACGGAGAATGTATCTTTCGCAATTCGATGGGGACGTTAAAAATCAGTTGCTCTAAACTCATATCTTCGAAACAAAATATTCTAGTGTCTGATATAGACATTTTATTGTGTTTTGTAATAACCGCTCTGGGACAAAGTACAATTTTATCCTCTTGTTTTAAATCAAGCGAAAAAAATTCTCCGCCATTTTCAAATGGCTCAAGTAAAAAAACATCTTGGCCATTTTCCAGCTTGGCGTCTTTTTTCCGATTATCATTCGAAAAATTAAATGCCGATACTATTTTTTCAGGGTTGCCGCTCAACACAATAACATCGCCATATTGCCAATTAATACCATTATATACCGCTCGTACGGATGAACAGAGCGCGGATCGATCAATTTCACAATAACGAAAGTTTAATAATTCTGTGTGTAAGTCTTTCAGATTGTCTCGCAATTCTTTATTTGCTTCCCACACTTGAGCTAGACGTTTATCGATGGGATCTGCAGAGCAACAATCAATAGCTACTTGCATAGCGTAGCTACTGTAAGCGTGACGAATTTCTAGATCTTTACAACTGGCTAATGGCACTCCTTCAAAAGTTATTATAGTATTCCAAATAGTACCTGCTCCGCGCACCGCCTTACAGGTTTTATTATTTTTTAATGGCAGCAAAAAAGTTTCATCTTTTTTAGCTTTGGATATTTTAGCAAAATCCTCATCGCCAAGATGCACCAATAGCTTCAATGCATGACGCAGATCCGTGGTGTAGTTTGAATTGATCGTCACTGGATTGGGTGGATATGAGATTTCTTTATTTTTAATTTTTCTCACTGTATCTGTAATGCAAAGTGATCCCCGTTTTGCATATTGTCCGTATTTTTCAAAACTCACTTGATGTTTCTTACGTAATTGACATTCGGCAGACTCAACGTAGCCTGATGAAATAACATCATCAACATTATCCGCCCAAACTGCATGGGCCACATAAGCCTCACCATGATTTTTTATCCAAGCGGCAATTTGTGCTTGGATATTTTTATCGTAATAAAATCTAGCGCTACTCATAGTCCACCCTTAAAATATTTTAACTTGGCATTGAAGCGCGTCACTCAACACTTAGAGATTGAAAAGAACTATGCAACAACACCAACGCAGCGATAATTCCCAGCGGCGCGACCAATAACGGCATCAGTTCATGCATACTCATCAACACGCCGCCCAACATGCCTGTTAAAGACCAAATAACCGCGACGACGACGAAACAAATGCCCATGACTTTGCCTTGTTCTTCAGGTAGCACAGCGTTGGAATAGAGAGCGATTAAACAACTAAACGCTATAACGTCACCCACCGCGGTGGGTACAGCTGCCGCCCAAATCAATAACTGCATCCGGCCGGTCAATTGCAGCCAACAAAATAACGCCGTTAAGACTAAGCCCAGCAAAATTAAATATAACGAAAAAATCAACATCGCTTTGACGTTTAAAAATTTCTGCAATAAACGGATGCCAACGCCGGTCGCGAGCGCCAACCAAAACGCGATCATACCGACGAACAATCCTAACGCGTGCGCGTCGAAATTCAATGCCGTTTTCAAAATCGGCGGCATGAATTGATAATACAAACTCCAGCCGATTTGGCTTAGCAATAAAATCGCCGAGATTTTCAACACTTTGGTATTCAATAAAACTTTTTTAAACGTCGCTACATTCAGCACCGACCACGAAGATTTGACGCGGCGCGTCGCTGGCAGCGTTTCTTGAAAAATCAGCAGCGTTAATACAAATCCTAACACCGCGAACACGGCCGCGATAAAAAACGGTAAGGAAAAATTCAATTGGGAAAATAAAAATTGGCTCGCGAAATAACCGCCGATTAACGGCCCGATGAACGCACCAACGCTAATGGCGAATTGCAAATAGCCCATGTTACGGACTTTCGCCTCATGGGAACTGATGTCGCCGATCACCGCTTGTGCGATCGGATTAGTCCGGGAAAAAGCGCCGCGTAGTAATAAGCCCACAAAAAATAATGACATCATGCCCCACAACACACCCGCGCCCGCCAAGAGCGCGAATAGCAATGCGCCGAATACGCCGACTAACAGAATTTTTTTGCGTCCAAACTCATCCGATAAGGCGCTAATCAAGGGTGTCACGACGATGTTCACTAAATGCGGCGCTGCCACCGCGATGCCGTACCACATGCTGCGCAGAGCGTTGGGAGCGTTGGGCGCGAATAAATTACTTTTCACATCGAAGAAAATTAACGTTAAGACCGGGAAGGTGATATTCAAACTCGTATGATCGAACAACATTATCCACAGCAGCGGAAAAATAGAAGTCGATTTTTGTCGGAAGTTAGCCATGCAGTGTTTTCAAAACAGAAATGGATTATTTCAAATCATTGTGGTCGTAGGTGCGGCCGCGTTTGACGATGCCTAGATTTTTGTTGGGAAAAAATTTCGCGCGTACCCACGTGATCGCGAAAATCGCCAACCCTAACAGCGCGCCAAACACAAAAATGTAAGCCATCACGATCATGCCCAGCACGAAGGCGACAATGGCAACACCCAGCAAGACAAAAGGAATGAGACGAGCTAAAAATGATTGCTGCATGATTTAAAATCCTTCCCATATTTTTTTAGAGTTATTAGGCGGGCGTTCAGAGGTATCACGTAGACGGTAGATGCGTAGATATTTATTCCGTTCTTTTTGTTGCGATTGCGTCAGAATTGGATGATTCTTGTCAAAATCCATTAACAGATCATCCATCTCGCTTACATAATTTTTATCTATCGGTTGACGGCTCATTTCGTTTATCTCTAGAGTAGGTATATGATGTATAAGAGCATTTTATTGTAGCACAAGTGTTTACATCATCAGTTAAGTTTAGTACTTTGCTAGCACGAATTATAAGAACAATTCGATTAATAGCGAATTACGCAAACAGGGAGAGGCTGTGAGAAATTTGGCACTTTTTTTAACCTTATTGATCATTACTTGTCTCAGCTGTCTATCTCCTGCCAGCGTTAGTGCAAAAACTACGCACGCTGTTACCGGCACTCCCGCCTTAGTCAGTGAAATTAATACCGCTTTGCATCGCATCAATCCCAACGCGCATGTCGGTATCACTATCAAATCAATGAAATACGGCGACATGCTGTACACCAAAAATGATAAAAGTTTATTCGTGCCCGCCAGTACCGAAAAAGTTTTCACTGCCGAAGCGGCATTATTATATCTGGGGTCAGAATTCAAATTTCCAACGCGCTTTGTCACTGACGCGAAAGCCATCAGTAACGGCACGTTAGATGGTAATCTCTACTTAGTCAATAGCGGCGACCCCTCATTAACTTATTACGATATAGCGGATTTGATCGCGGCCTTGAAAGCCCAACAAATCGATACGATCACCGGCAATGTCTATATCGATAATACCGCTTACGATCAAGTGACGACGGGGCCGGGCTGGATGTGGAATGACACCAAACTTTGTTACGGCGCGCCGATCAGCGCCAGCATTATCAATCACAATTGCTTATCATTTAAAGTGACGCCGTCGAAGTACACCGGCTCCACGGCGAATGTCGTCACGGACCCACGCGCGTTTTACGCGGGCTTCCGCAATTCGGTGGTGACGCACGCGCACCGCTCAAAAACCTGTTATGTAAAACTAGATGGCGAAGACGGCGGCACCATCGCTATCAGCGGCTGTTTATCGAAAGGCAATTATGGCACGGGCGTCAGTACGGTCGTGTCTAACATCATGCAATATGACAAAGCGTTGTTAACGGATTTATTAAAGCGTTTCAATATTAAAGTGCAAGGCGTCATCGTGGCAGGCATCGCGTCGCCGCAGTCATCCGAATTAGCGCGGCATGAATCCAAGCCCCTGAAAGAATTAATCACGAGCATGTTGAAAATGTCCGACAACATCATCGCGGGTTCTCTGTTTAAAAAAATCGGCGAACTTTACACGCACCGTCAAGGCACCTGGGAAAATGGCGGTAACGCGGTAGCAAAAATTTTGTCGCAAAAAGGCGTGGATATTTGGCGCATGAATTTAATCGACGGTTCGGGGCTATCGCGCTACAACCAAGTCACGCCGCAGCAATTACTGCAAGTATTGGATTTCGCGTTCCATAATCAAGACACCAATTATCAATTCATCTCGGCGTTGCCGGTGGCGGGTATCGACGGCACTTTAAAACATCGCATGCGTAACATCGCTTGGCGCGTGCGCGCGAAAACAGGCACGATGCAAGGCGTGGTATCGCTAGCCGGCTATGCGATGAGCGCGGACAAAGAGCCGTTCGCGTTTGTGATTATGATCAATGGACATAATGGATCGATATGGCAGTATAGGGAGTTGGAAGACAAAATTTTGCAATCGCTTACGCATTACTCTCGAAGCTAAATTGTCAACGGTATCTTAAAAATTACAAATCAGTTAATTATATTTTTAAGTTGGGTAAATACCACTACATTAACTCGGCGATGATAAAACTCACGATACCCAGTCCCCCCAGCCAACACCCGAGTGACGGCACATTCAGCGGATAGTAGACGGCCAGCCCACTCAACAATAAGCCGCCGGCAAAACCCAACAGCACCGCACGGCGCGCGCGTTTTTTCTTAGTGATGACGTCGGCTTTATATTCCGTCAAATGCGCGAAGCGTAGGCGTTCTTGGTCGTAGCGTTTTTCACTTAATACATCGTGAATCAAGCCAGGAATTTCCGGCAATTTTTCCGACCAGTAGGGTAAGTTATCCCGCACGCGGCGCATGAAACCTTTCACCCCGACTTGTTTTTTCAACCAGCGTTCCAGATAGGGGCCGGCCGTCGTCCAAATATCTAAGTCGGGATAAAGTTGTCTGCCGACGCCTTCGATGTTTAACAAAGTTTTTTGCAACAAAATTAATTGCGGTTGGATATTAATGTTAAAGCGCCGCGCGGTTTGAAACAGTCGCAGCAGTAATTGGCCGAAGGAAATTTCTTTTAACGGTCGTTCAAAAATCGGTTCACACACGGCGCGGATCGCGCCTTCGAATAAATCGATGCGCGTATCCGGCGGTACCCAGCCGGAAGAAATATGCAGTTCCGCCACGCGTTGATAATCACGTTTGATAAACGCCAACATATTTTCGGCGAGATAGCGTTTATCTTTGGAAGACAACGAACCGACGATACCAAAATCCACCGCGATCACTTGCGGATCTTCTAAATTTTTCGTAGCAACAAAAATATTACCCGGGTGCATATCGGCGTGAAAAAAACTGTCGCGGAACACTTGCGTGAAGAAAACTTCTACGCCGCGCTCCGCCAATTTTTTTAAATTAATGCCTGTCGCACGAATCGCGGCGATATTATGGATCGGAATACCGTATATGCGTTCCATCACTAAAATATTTTCCCGGCAATAATCCCAGTAAATAGTGGGGATATATAACAAGGGGGAGCCGGCGAAATTACGTTTTAATTGCGACGCGTTTGCGCCTTCGCGCAATAAATCCAATTCATCGTAAAGCGTGTTCGCTATTTCAGCGACGATTTCTTTTGGTTTAAAACGGCGGCCGCGCACTGAGTAACGGTCGGCGAGTTTCGCCAACGTATTTAATAAATCGATATCTCGGTCGATGATGTTACGGATGCCGGGACGTAACACTTTTACCACGGCTTCTCTGCCGTCCAACAGCTTCGCGGCGTGGACCTGCGCGATCGACGCGGACGCGAGCGCCTGGCGGTCGAATTCTAAAAATACGTTCCCTAACGGCACGCCCAACGCGGCTTCGACGATGCGCATGGCTTGATTGCCATCGAATGGGGCGACGCGGTCTTGTAGTTTTGACAATTCGTCGGCGATATCATCGGGTAATAAATCACGGCGCGTCGATAACACTTGACCGGCTTTAATAAAGATCGGGCCTAACGCTTGCAGTGCGAGACGTAAACGCACGGCGCGCGGCGAACGGTTGCGATGCGCCCAATAATACGGATTTAGATAACGAGCGTAACGCACGGGGTAAAACCAACTGGTCGCCAAAATCATTTCGTCTAAATTGTATCGCATCAAAATATAATTGATGCGGACGAGACGAAAAGTGCGATTGATATATTTCACTTTGAACTCCGCTTTGCAGACAAGGTTTGTTGTAAATGCTTTAATTTAGCTTCCAAACGGTCGGTATCCATGCGCAACGCATCCACGTCGTGAAAAAAATCTTGTAACGCTTCACGTGGCGGAAACAAAGCGATTTCCTCGTGAATATATTCACTAACGTCTTGCCTGAAAATTTTGCGCGTCATGCCGGTCCACGCTTTGAATTTACCCGTCAGCCTACCCAGATGGTGCGCGGGGATGTCGCCAACCAAGCGTGAGACTAATTCTTCCCAATCAATTTCCATATGATCGAATAAATCAATGACTAATTGTCCCAGCTCTAAATTTCCTTGAATCGAAACGTCATCGGAAAAAAATTGTTGACGCTGCTCTCGGGAGACAGCTAAATGCAACAAACGCAGCGGCGTGCCCTTGATAATGGTGTCGGCTAAGACCGGCTGGCCAGGTTTGATTTGAATGGTGCCGTCGGCGAAAAATAAATGAAACACGACACCGGTCGCTAATAATTCAATGGTGACGACTTTGCCGTTCAACGCTTGGATGCGCCGCGCGGATTCTGGATCTAAACGCACGTAAGCGTTCACCGCTGTTTGTAAGGTTTCCGCTATAAAGTTTTTCGCGCCCGATTTCATTAGTATTTAAATCCTTTGTGTAGCGCCACGATGCCGCCCGTTAAATTAAAATATTTCACGTCTTCGAAGCCCGCTGCCTCCAGCATGACTTTTAAGGTGTCTTGATCAGGATGCATGCGGATAGACTCGACTAAGTATTGATAGCTGGCGGCGTCTTGGCAAATCCATTCGCCTAATTTGGGAATGACGTGAAAAGAATATTTTTCATAAAGCGTCTGCAACAACGGCAAGACGGGTTTAGAGAATTCCAACACTAATAATTTGCCGCCGGGCTTCAAGACGCGGTACAGCGACTTAAGCGCCGCCGCTTTATCCGTGACGTTGCGCAAACCAAACGCCATCGTAATGCAATCAAAATGGTCCTCTGGAAACGGTAAATTTTCCGCGTCGGCTTGGACATACGTCACGTTGCCGCACAGACCGGCGTTAAGTAACCGCTCGCGGCCGACGTTTAGCATTTTTTCATTAATGTCCGATAAGATGACTTGGCCGGTGGGACCGACTTGTTGCGCGAAGGCTTTGGCTAAATCGCCGGTGCCGCCCGCGACGTCTAAAATAATTTGTCCCGGCCGCGCGTTCGTTGCGGCTAAGGTAAACTGTTTCCACAAACGATGCACACCGAATGACATGAGGTCATTCATTAGATCGTATTTGCTGGCGACGGAATGAAACACATCGGCGACGCGCGAAGTTTTTTCGCTAAATGGAATTTCTTCGTAACCGAAGTGGGTGGTCTTATCTTCCGGTGAGACACGCGTCATAGTACTCTCCTCATTGACGGCAGAGACGAATAGTTTCCGCTGGATAATCCTGTTCAGTGGAACGGTAAGGATTGATATCCAAACCGCCGCGGCGCGTGTAACGCGCTACTACGGTTAATTTTTCCGGGTGGCAGCGCGCGCTGATATCCATAAAAATCCGCTCCACACATTGCTCGTGAAATTCATTGTGATTTCGAAACGAGACAATGTATTGCAATAGTCCCGCGCGGTTAATGCGCTGGCCTTGATATTCGATTTTCACGCTGCCCCAATCGGGCTGACCGGTCACCAAGCAATTCGATTTTAACAAATCGGAAAATAGCACTTCGTTGACGTGATCTTTTTCCACCGTTAAAAACTCAGGCGCGACGTTATATGTGTCACAAGCAATATCTAAATAATCGAGATTCACGCCGCTGAATTTTTGAGTTTTCGCCGGCAAGTATTCATCCACGCGAATTAATCGCACCGCTACTTCTGCGCCGGCGGCCGCGGATAAATCTTTCCGCATCAATGCTGCGACCGCGTCTTCACAGTCAAAATGCGTATTGTTAAATGAATTCAAATATAACTTAAACGACTTTGATTCAATTATATTAGGGCTCGCGCACGGAAAAATAAATTCACCGACGCAAACGCTAGGCTTGCCCTTAGCGTTCAGCCAAGAAATTTCAAAACCAGTCCAACTATCGGCGCCAACAAACGGCAACACGTGCGGCACGCCGATCTCTTCGCGTTTGCTTAGACGCGGAATAGGGAATAATAAATCTTTTTGATAAAGCGAGACATACGTACTCGCTTTGCCTAACGGTGATTTAGTAACGTTATCCAACATAATCAGCTCTCGATAGTATTAAGCCGGCTCTGTGACGGACGGCGCTTGCTTTTGCATTTCTTCCGAACGTCTTAACATTTCTCCCGCCAACGTTAAGTACGCCACCGAGCCTTGTGATTTTTCATCGTATAAAATCACGGGCATGCCATGACTAGGCGCTTCCGCTAACCGCACATTGCGCGGAATCACGGTGCGGTAGACGCGGTTAGGAAAATGCTCTTGCAACTGCGCGGAGACATCTAACGCTAAACGGTTGCGGCCATCGTACATCGTGCGCAACAAACCTTCGATCACTAGCGCGGGATTCATCTTCGCCTGCACTTGCTCGATGGTGGACAAAAGCGCTTTCAATCCTTCCAGTGCGAAGTATTCGCATTGAATCGGTATCAACACCGAATCGGCCGCGATCAATGCGTTCAACGTTAAAATATTCAAAGACGGCGGGCAGTCTATTAAAATGTAATCGTATTTTTGCAATACGCTGGCGAGCACAGTCTTCAAACGTATTTCACGCTGTTGCGCTTGCATCAATTCTACTTCGGCGACGATTAACTCTTGGTCCGCGCCCAATAAATCAAAACCCGCGGCGGTCGTGACGGTCGACGCGGCCAAGTCGGCATTATTCAATAACACGTCTTTCGTCAACGCGGACAATTGCTCGCGTTGCACGCCGCTGCCGACGGTGGCGTTGCCTTGCGGATCTAAATCGATTAACAATACTTTGCGTTGCATGACCGCTAACGACGCGGCTAAATTGATGCTGGTGGTGGTTTTGCCCACGCCGCCTTTTTGGTTTACGATCGCGATAGTTTTAGCCACGGATGTTCCCTCTTATTTCCTTTTGATGCAAACCAAATGGCGCTCAGCAGCCAAGCCGTTGATAATCAGTTTATGCACGCCCACTAGCTCAAAGCCCGACGGCAGCGCATCTAACTCAGTTTGGGGATAAACGCCTTTCATTGCTAAAAATTGCCCGTTTGGTACCGCCAAGCTGTGCGTTTTTTCTAACATTACAGCAATCGAACTAAAAGCGCGAGAGAGTATACTATCAAATAAAAGCGCCGTTTTATAATCTTCGCAGCGGGCATGCACGACTTCAATATTATTAATTTTCAATTCTAAAATGACTTGGGTCAAAAACCGCGTTTTTTTACTATTACTATCCAACAAGACAAATTGTTTCGCGGGGTGGGCCAACGCCAGCGGAATTCCGGGCAGGCCCGCGCCGGTGCCCACGTCAATGACGCGGCCGCCATGCAGGTAGCTCCCAATCGACAGGCTATCGATAATATGCAGCCACACTTGTTCTTCTAAGTCATTGATGGACGTCAAGTTAAACACTTCATTCCAACGTCCCAGCAATTCCAAATAGCTTAACAATTGCTGCGTGAGGGGCGGCGCAAAATCATAACCGTTCGCCTGCAACGCTTGTTGTAAAATCGCTTCGCCGTTTTTATTCATCGTCTTCATCTTTGGATTTAATCCATTTGCGTTTTTTGAGATGCACTAACAATAACGAAAGCGCCGCGGGGGTGACGCCGGGGACGCGTGACGCCATGCCTAAGGTGGCGGCTTTGGCCGCCTTTAATTTTTGTCTGACTTCGGTGGATAAACCGACGACGTCGTCGTAATTTAACTCGGCCGGTAAGGTTAATTTTTCATTCCGTAACTGGCGCGCGATTTCTTCTTCTTGGCGCGTGATGTAGCCCGCGTATTTCGTTTGAATTTCAATTTGCTCGGCGACTTTTTCATCGCTGACACCCGGGCCGATACCTGTGACTTTCATTAATTCAATGTACGTGACTTCCGGACGGCGTAATAATTCTTCGGCGCTGTATTCATGAGCGATGGGTTGTTTCAATAATTTTTCCGCGACCGCGCCGCTCTCGGTGCCGGGGCGCACCCAGGTCGTGTGTAGCCGGTGTTTTTCTGCGATTAACGCCGTTTGTTTTTCAGAAAACGCTCGCCATTGCGCGGCGCCCACTAACCCTAATTCATGACCGATCGTAGTCAAGCGCAAATCGGCGTTATCTTCGCGCAGTAATAACCGGTATTCGGCGCGGCTGGTAAACATGCGATACGGTTCTTGCGTGCCACGTGTGATTAAATCATCGATTAACACGCCGATGTACGCTTCATCGCGGCGCGGCGACCATGCCGGTTGTTCCTGGCAAAAACGCGCGGCGTTTAAGCCCGCGATAATACCTTGCGCCGCGGCTTCTTCATAACCGGTCGTGCCATTAATTTGTCCCGCAAAAAATAAACCGCTTAAAAATTTATTTTCTAGCGACGGCTTTAAATCACGCGGATCAAAATAATCGTATTCAATCGCGTAACCCGGCCGCGTGATATGCGCGTTTTCAAAACCACGTATGCTGCGCACGAATTCAATTTGCACCGCGAAGGGGAGGCTGGTTGAAATACCGTTGGGATAAATTTCATGCGTGGTCAAGCCTTCCGGCTCGACAAAAATTTGATGCGAAGTTTTATCGGCGAAGCGCGTGATTTTATCTTCGATGGAAGGGCAATAGCGCGGCCCCACGCCTTCGATGACGCCGGTATACATCGGCGACTCGCCTAAACCGCCGCGGATGAAGTCATGCGTTTTTTCATTGGTGTGCGTGATGTAGCAGGGGATTTGCCGCGGGTGGTCGGACGTCTTGCCCAGGAAAGAAAATACCGGCACCGGCGTGTCGCCGTCTTGCCGTTCTAAAATGGAAAAATCAATGCTGCGCCCATCGATGCGCGGCGGCGTGCCGGTCTTCAAACGGCCCACGCGTAACGGAAATTCGCGCAAGCGCGCGCCCAATGTTTTCGCGGGCGGATCACCGGCGCGGCCACCCTCATAATTTTTTAAACCGATATGAATTTTTCCCGATAAAAACGTGCCGGCCGTCAACACGACAGTGCGCGCTTTAAACGTTAAACCCATTTGCGTGACCACGCCCGTGACGCGCTCATGCTCTATCAAGATATCATCGACCGGCTGTTGGAAGATTAATAAGTTTTTTTGATTTTCTAACATGCCGCGGATCGCCGCGCGATACAAAGCACGGTCGGCTTGCGCGCGGGTGGCGCGCACGGCTGGGCCTTTGCTGGCGTTTAAAATTCGGAATTGAATCCCAGCCAGGTCGGTCGCGCGCGCCATCGCGCCGCCGAGTGCATCGATTTCCCGCACTAAGTGGCCTTTGCCAATTCCGCCAACCGCCGGGTTACAAGACATTTGGCCCAGGGTTTCCATGTTGTGCGTCAGCAATAAGGTATTTGCGCCCATGCGCGCCGCCGCCAGTGCCGCTTCTGTGCCCGCGTGGCCGCCGCCGACGACAATGACGTCGAATTGTTGTTTTAAATCAAACATTATTATTTATCGCTATGATTTTTTAACTGTGGCTATGAAAAATGTCCGCCATTGTACTTGAATTGGCCAATGAAAAGCTACTCTCTTCTACCATTTTTAGCGCCCGCCTCACAGCGCTGCGCATGCCTTGGTGTTTGACCCCTTTAGCGCATAGCGTTAAGATGCAAATCGTGTAAGTCCAATCTTGAGTGGACCGCCAAGGAGGCACCATGCGTAACATACTAATGTTTTGCTTTGCGTTATTTTTCAGTATTAACGCCCACGCCGAAATGGATAGCAATTTTAAAGTCACCAGTCCCGTTACCACCGAATCCGGCCCGCTGCCAACCCCCTATACTTGCGACGGCAAAAACATTTCGCCCACGATTTCTTGGAGTGGAAAACCAGCCAAGACGCGGAGTTTTGCTTTAATCGTTTCCGATCCGGACGCGCCGACCGGCACTTTTTATCATTGGGTGTTATGGAACATGCCGGCCAATCTCACGTCGTTGGATGAAGGCATTCAACTGCTGCCGGAGCCGACGAAAATCGGCACCAATTCGTTTGGCAAAACCGCTTGGAACGGCCCGTGTCCGCCGCGTAATACTAACCACCATTATATTTTTACGCTGTATGCGTTAGATAAAAGTTTAAATTTAGCGGCCGGCGCTGACGCCGCCGCGTTGCTAAAGGCGATGGATAATCACGTTATAGATAAAACGGTTTTTGTAGCGGTTTATACGCGTTGGATGTAAAGACATAGGACTCGTTGATGAATCCTTTATGAACCCATTATGACCATTTAATATTCACACAAGGAGTAAGAGCCGCGGTAGCGAAAAAACTTACAACGCTACTGACCTCAACAGTGCATTTATGTATAATTCATGGAAAATTGGAAAGGATAGTTTAGGGAATAATTCTTACATGATAACTGTCATCAATGAACAACCCGTGGCCTCCGGGATGAAACCCGTTCCCACGCCCCCACCCGAAGACGATGGCGACGCTTCGATCGCCAACGCGATTACTCATTACAATCCTACTACCCAATTACTGTTGTCTAGTAAGTTGATTGCGCATACTTCCAGCGCGGGTTTAAATCCGTTGGTGGACGCGGCGGCTTATCTTTTTTCCGTGATGGGAAAACTGAAACACATCAAGTCCTACCGCGATTTTAAAAAATTACAAACCGAACTCGTGCATGAAATCGAAGTCTTTCAACAAAACGCGGCTGCCAATTGCAGCCACTCGCAATACGCCGCGGAATATATTTCCGTCGCGCGTTACGCGATTTGCGTGACCTTAGACGATATTATTTCCGACACACCTTGGGGCAGCCAAGGCGCTTGGGAAAAATATAATTTATTGACGGCGTTTAATCAGGCCGCCATTTCACGCGATAGTTTTTTTATTATTTTGGAACGCTTAGTGCGCGATCCGGATATTTATATCGAAGTGATGGAATTCATGTATATCTGTTTGAGCTTAGGGTTCAAAGCGCACCATAACCGCACGACCTTCAGCCAAGAACAATTAGAGCAAATTATCAATGCGCTCTACAAAAGAATCCGGGCTTACCGCGGTAATTTTAGTAAAATTTTATCACCCTATCAAATCAAACCGCGCGCGGCGAAAAACACTAACGCCACCAAAAAAATCCCTGTCTGGATCGTCGTGCTACTGTCGGTGAATTTCTTAGCGGCGCTGTTCGCTGGCGCAAAATATTTTCTGGACCGATCCTCTAATCAAGTCTACAACAATTTAATTCAAACGGAAAAATCGGTACCTTATGAAACGCATACTGACACGCCTAAATAAACAGAGGTACAAAAAGGAAATTATTCTTTTCGCCGCTTTTCTTTTTAGCTCTTCGTTAATTTGGCTCATTGGCCCACACGTTAAATTCGGCCACCACGCGCCGCTGTACACCGCGGGCAGCAGGCTATTCGTCATCGCGTTATTGTATGCCGCGCTGTTGACGAAATATTTATTAAGCCGCCGTAAACCAGCCGTCACAGAATTCAGTCTCGATCATAGACCGGTAGAACAAATTTTTTCTGCGCCCATGACGCGCCGCCAACAACTCGCTTTTTTTATCGAAAAATTAGTTACCCCCGGCAATGCGCAAATTAAATTAAATAAACTGCCTTGGTTTTTAGTCATCGGCCCCACCGGCAGCGGTAAATCGGCGTTAATGAATAATTCGCAAATTAGTTACATCCCCAAAAATCGCGTCGCGCCAGAATCCCTGGATGACATCGCCAATAATGGCGCGTGCGAATGGTGGCTGACCCAAGACGCCGTCTTGCTGGATGGCCCGAAAAATTATTTAACCTCGACGCCGGACAATGCATGGCAAACGCTGTTTACCCGCAAATGGCGCGGCAAAAATACTTTAAGCGGCGTCATCGTCACGTTGCCGCTGTCGGATTTAATCGAAGCTAATACCCGCGGCCGCTTAGTGGAACACTTAAAAAACCGCATCAACGAATTGAAAGAAAAATTTGGCGCGGAGCTACCGTTTTATTTCACGTTAACTAAATGTGATTTATTGCCTGGTTTTTTAGACTTTTTTGCGCATAGCGGCACGGATGAATTAGGGCAGGCGTGGGGCATTTCGCTGCCGGCGCACACCCCATTAGTCGAGACGTTCACGAACCGCTTCAACGCGTTAATTAAGCGCTTAAACAAACAATTAATTTGGCGTTTGCATCAAGAGCGCGGCGCTTACGAACGCGTGTTCATCAAAGACTTCCCGTTGCAAGTCGAACGTTTAAAAGAAATTTTAATCGACGTGCTGCAAATTATCACGTTGTCAGGTAATACGTTTTCCCTGCAGGGAGTGTACTTAACGAGCGCCGTACAGCAAAGCGCGCCGGACGCGCCGCGCGAGCGCACCATTGAAATGGAAACCAACTTAAGTGTGCCGGCGCTGCAAATCATGCGCGTGCCGGCGATGCCTAGCCGTTCGTATTTCATCCGCCAGTTTCTCTTGCAAGGGTTGGCGATGAACTATGGCCGCACGCCGAGAATTTGGCAGCGGCGCCCCGTGATTTATGGTATTTGCGCCAGCACGATCACTTTGACGATCGC
Source organism: Gammaproteobacteria bacterium (assembly GCA_963692955.1). Classification (GTDB taxonomy): domain Bacteria; phylum Pseudomonadota; class Gammaproteobacteria; order DSM-16500; family DSM-16500; genus UBA5158. Next base: position 258,882 of record OY843587.1, read on the forward strand.
GTTTTTAGGTTACGATATTTTTTATAGCAAAGAAAAAATGTTAGCGATGCAAGACACCGTTGTCTCGACGTTCAACATCGTTGTACCGCAAGACCAACCACAAGAACGCCAAATAGGAGATTCATTAACAGTTGTCAGTTAACACGACTTGATTATACCATTTAATTATTAAACTACTGTGAAGAGGGATACTACCATGTCCATATTAGAAGAAGTTGGATCCGCGCGCGGGCCTGATAAAAACCAAGTCTTCGAGGCTTATGAAGAACTGTTAAATAAATTAAGCAATACCAAACCCGCGCCGACCGCCGAAGAAAAAAAAGTCGTGGAAGAAAAAAAGCAAGTCGTGGAAACGGCCGTGAAAGAAGCCAGTGACGGCGATGAACTTGCCAAACATTTAATCGCGTTGAAAACCAAATTAAATAAAGATTTGGACGACGTTGAAGTGAAGTTACTCGCGGAACAAAAGAAATTCGCGACAATCCAACAAGCCATCGGCATTCAAAGCAAAAAGCTCGATGAACTTTACAATATCGTTCCGCAAGCCGATACCTTAGCGGCGTTGATCGCGGCGCACAAAGAAAAAAGCGTGACGCTGGAACAAGAGATCAATCAAAAACGCGCGCTGTGGGCGAAAGAACAAGAGACCACCGAAAATTTACGTAAAGATCAAGAAGCGCATTTGATTAGAACGCGCCAACGCGAAGAAGAAAATTATCTGTATAACCGCGATATTTTCCGCCGCAAAGAGCAAGAAGAATATGAAATACAAAAGAAGCAATTAGAACAAGAGCTTAACGCGAAACGTTTAACGCTGGAAGAATCATTCCGCGAGCGCGAAGCGAAAATGACAATGCGTGAAACGACCATCCTCGCGCGCGAAGATGAAATCCAAAAAATAAATGAAGAAATCCACAACTTTCCGGAACGCATTCAAGCCGCGACGCAAGAAGCCGAAAAAATTCTCGGCGATAAATTGGCGATCAAGTACGAATACGAAGCTAAACTCTTGCAAAAAGAATTTGAAGTGGAACGCCAATACCATAAGCAAGCGCTGGCCGAATTAGAAAGAAAGATCGAACATTTAGAAACGTTGAACTATTCTTTCAAACCGATAGCTTACAATACGACTACCGCGCCGACAGAAGTATAAGCGCTGCAATAAAGAGGGCGGCTGACATGGCCGCCTTTTTTATTAATTAAAATTAGGGGTTGGGGCGAATCGTAGCCTGTCTGCAGCAAAGTGGTATACAGGAAACCGGCATTTGAATTTGTACATTTCCCCGTATTTCGCTGCGCTGTATGCGGAATACGAGTAAATAACGTAATACGGATAACGTTATATTACGTTAAATAATCAGCTATTATCGCTAAGGGTGAAATGTTCAACAAACCAATTTTGCGTAAGCTCCGCGGCTTTGTCTAACGTACCGGATTCTTCGAATAAATGCGTGGCGCCAGGAATAATTTCCAAACGTTTTGTCACTGACAGCATTTGCATGGCTTTTTCATTCATCTCAACGACTGGATGATCATTTTCACCGACGATCAATAATGTGGGCGCTAACACTAACGGCAATAAATCGCCGGCTAAATCCGGCCGCCCACCACGCGAGACGACCGCTTTTACCACATTCGACTTCTTCGCCGCCGCGACTAAGGCAGCACCGGCGCCGGTGCTCGCGCCGAAATAGCCAACCGGTAAACCATGCGCGAGTGGCTGTTGCACTAACCAATTGGTAACGGCAATTAAACGCGACGCCAAGAACGGAATGTCGAAACGGTAATTCAAGGTTTTCAAATCATCGCGCTCTTCTTCTGGCGTTAATAAGTCAAATAACAGGGTGGCGAGCTTCGCTTCATTTAGCACTTTGGCGACCATTTGATTACGTGAGCTAGCACGGCCGCTGCCGCTGCCGTGCGCGAATAACACGATACCTTGCGCATCTTTGGGAACATAAAGCAGTCCTTCTATCGTTTGTTCGCCAGCGGGAATAGTTAAGCGTTGTTCCGCGGGGGTAGAAATATTCGTCATCATTTACTCCTTGTTTTATCGACTGATTGCTCTAGAGATCGTTTTAATAGAGCATGCACTTCACTATCCTCGGTTTGCGTGAAATCATCATAATGCGCACCTACCGCGTAAAAATGTTCTGGCAGCCACGGACAAATTACTTCATCCGCTATCATCACCATTTTTTTACCCATCGTTGCTTCTGCGACCGGCACCGCGATCACGATCAACTGTGGATCGAATTGCCGTAACGCTTTCACTGCGACGCGCATACTCGCGCCCGTCGCGATGCCGTCATCTACTAGTATAACGGCCTTGTCCTTGAGTTCCAAAGGCGCGCGGCTACCGCGATAAATGCTTTCCCGCCGCTTTAATTCTAAGGTCTCGGCCTGCACCACGCGGGCTAATTCCTCCGCCGTCACTTGCTCATCGAGCATCACATCTTCATTCAAAACTTCCGCGCCGCCCGTGGCGATCGCCCCCATCGCTAATTCTTTATGACGGGGCACGCCAAGCTTTCGCACGATAAACACATCTAAGGGCAAACACAGGCTGCTCGCGACTTCGTAAGCCACCGGCACACCACCGCGCGGCAACGCTAACACAATCGCGTCCTGACGCTTAGCGTAGGCTTGCAGCAGTGCAGCCAGTACTCGGCCTGCCGCATGTCTGTCGGCATATTTTTCCATTCTATTTTTCCATTAGTTGCAACAGTGTAACGCTAAACGCGAGTGGACTAAACTCTGCAAAGAATCTTGACAAAAAATTGTTTAAAAGTAACAATTCTGATTTTGATAAATACGCAAAGGTGCACACGATGCCTCACTCACACGACCACGGACACAGTCATGGACATAGTCATGCTCATGGTGCCGGTAAAAAAGATTTCTGGACCAAATGGAACCAACTTGGAGAATATGTCGATGCGTTAGGTACGGCGTATTTTTTCGAGGGAACGGTCGACAATATTAAAGACCTGATCGAATTCGCGATGGGGAATTATGATCCTGAAAATGAATCCAACGTTTATAAGTATACGCTCACTGGGATTAGTTTCGCCTCGGCGATGGTGTTGGCGTATGGCGCGGCTTATTGTCATGGGATTTTGAATCAACAATATCAAGATCCAGAACAGGCGGCGGAAGAAGAACAGCATGAACGTGAAATTCCGCAAGATCGCGCGTATCAACCGCTAAAAGGTGAAGAGAAAGAAGAAGCCGATCCTGCGGCGTTGGGAGCTGGCGAGCCAGCTGTGCAGCCGGATGTTGAACCGCATAATCCACCCGTGTTAACTAGCACGCAAAAAATGCTTTTGACCGCGGATGGCATTTGTCACGGCGCGGGTAAAGCAGGTACGTTTATGGGCTTGGCGAATTCATTTTTATCTTTTGCGACACCTGGGATTTCTAATTCGCCTGGCGTGAGAGTGACATTACAAGTGGTTGGCACTTTCTTTGGCGTGGGTGCGGCCGTGGCGGAAGTGAGAACGTGTAGGAAGTCTTTGTTGAATCATAATATGGCGGTGCAGGCACGGTATGGACATGGAAATTAGAATTTAAAATTGTTGGGTTTCGCTGCGCTCTAAACTTGTCTACTTTCTTTGGCGTGGGTGCGGCAGTAGCGGAAGTGAGAACCTGTAGAAAATCTTTGTTGAATCATAATAAAGCGGAACAGTGTGCTGTTGAAACGCAGCGGCTTAGGCATTCGCATTGAGATGTTGGACTGCGCTGCGTTTAGCCCTACCTACTTGCCGACGCAAAAGCTTGAAAAAATTCTGCCTAGCAAATCATCGGAATGAAATTCGCCGGTGATTTCGCCTAACGCGTGCTGAGCTTGGCGTAAATCTTCTGCTAACAATTCACCGGCGCGGTGTTCTTGCAATTGATGTTGGCCTTGCAACATTAATTGTTTCGCGCGCGCTAACGCGTCTAAATGACGGCGGCGCGCCGAAAAAATTCCTTCTCCATCCGCGTGAAAACCAACACTTGCTTTGATGTGGTTTTTCAATAAATCCAAACCGATATTTTTTTTCGCGGATAACGCGATGATGGTAGCCTGCGCGCCTGGCGTTAGGCTCGGCTCTTCTTCGGTTAGATCGATTTTATTGCGCACGACGATGACCGCGGTTTTTTTCGATATGTCGGGCATCAGCTGCGTGTAATCTTCTTCCGGGTGCGTGGCGTCTGTCACCACTAATAATAAATCCGCTTTAGCGATTTCCGCGCGCGCGCGGCGTATGCCTTCTTGTTCGACGGGATCGATACTGTCACGCAAGCCGGCGGTGTCGATGATGTGCAGCGGCATGCCGTCCAACGTAATTAATTCACGCAAAACATCACGCGTCGTGCCGGGGATGTCGGTGACGATCGCGCTGTCTTTGCCGCTTAAACAATTGAGTAAACTGGATTTGCCGACGTTGGGTTTGCCCGCGATGACTAACACGATACCGTCACGCAGCAAACTGCCTTGGCTAGCGTTGTCTTCGATACGTTGCAAAGCCGCGATGGCCGCGGTTAAATCCGTCGCCACTTGTTGGTCGCCTAAAAAATCAATTTCTTCTTCAGCGAAATCGATCGCGGCTTCTACATATTGCCGCAAGTGAATGATGGCTTCGACCAGCGTGTGAATTTGCCGCGAAAATTCGCCTTGCAACGAACGCAGCGCCGAGCGCGCCGCTTGTTCGGAAGACGCGTCGATCAAATCCGCGATCGCTTCGGCTTGGGCTAAATCCAATTTATCATTTAAAAACGAACGTTCGGAAAATTCCCCCGGCCGCGCCAGGCGCGCGCCATTTTTCAAGACTTCGCGTATCACCATATCGACTACCGCGGGACTTGCGTGGCCTTGCAATTCCAACACATCTTCACCGGTCGCCGTATTTGGCCCGGGATAAAATATCGCGACGCCTTCGTCTAAAGGAATTTTTTCAGCGTTGTAAAAAGAGGAAAACATGGCAAGCCGCGGCGTGGGCATTTTTTTCAGCATGGCGGCGGCGATGTTAGGAACTAAAGATCCAGATATACGCGTGATCGCGATACCACCGCGTCCTGCAGGCGTTGCTCGGGCAACTATGGTATCGGTCAGTGTCTTCACGTTATAAACTTATTAGAAAGTTTATCGGGATTTTTCATGCAAGGCCATCGACCGCATGATGTACCACTGTTGCAAGAACGACAGTGTGTTATTCACGAACCAGTATAACATTAAACCCGCGGGGAAACTTAAGAACATCGCGGTGAAGACGACCGGCATGAACATCATGATTTTCGCTTGCACAGGATCCGGCGGCGGCGGACTTAAACGCTGCTGCATAAACATGGAAATACCCATCAATACCGGCAAAATATAATACGGGTCTTTGGTGGTGAGATCATGAATCCATAAAATAAATGGCGCTTGACGCAGTTGCACGCTTTCAATCAATACCCAATACAGCGCGAAGAAGACGGGAATTTGAATTAAGATCGGCAAGCAGCCGCTCATCGGATTCACTTTTTCTTTTTTGTAAAGGTCGATAGTCGCTTGTGTGAATTTGGTTTTATCGTCGCCGTAACGTTCTTTCAATTGATTGATCTTGGGCTGGATTTTTTTCAGCGCGTTCATCGAACGGTAACTTTTCGCAGAAAGTTTATAAAATAATATTTTAATCACAAGCGTGACTAAAACGATAGACCAACCCCAATTGCCGACGACGCTATAGATTTTTTGCATCATCCAAAAAATCATGACGGCGATAACGGAGATCACGCCGAAATCGATAGTCAGCGGTAACTTGTCGGAAACTTTTTCTAAGTTAGACGCAATCGAGGGGCCCGCGTAAAACTTCGCACTCGTCTGCATCGTCGCGCCGGGCGCGACCGTCGTGGCTGGCCCTAACAAACCAATAGTATATAAACCGTCGTTAGTCACTTTAGAAAAATAATCCGCTTTTAACCCGGCGGCTGGCACCCAAGCGCTCACAAAATAATGCTGCACCATCGCCGCCCACCCACCGCTGACGTTCGTGAGATCTAAATTCGTATCCAGCATTTGCTTAAACGTAATTTTTTGAAAAGGTTTATCGGGACTAGACACCGCGGCGCCAAAAAATGTCGCCATGCTAACGATACCTTTCGTGCTGACCGGCGGGGTATTTTTCCGCATCAATTGTAAATATAAATTTCCGGTCCAGGGTGTTTGCGATTGGTTTTGTAATTGGTAAGCGACATCCACTGCATAACTGCCGCGGGTAAAAGTCAACGTCTTCACGACTTTCAAACCGCTGGCATCTTGCCAATGCAATTGCACTTGCAGCGTATTCTGTTGATTATCCATGGTGTATTGCGTCTGGTCCGCTGTGTAAACTGCTTGGCCTTTGGAAGAATCAGGTCCAGTACTGCTTAACAAACCACTTTGCGCGATGTAACGCGTGTCAGGATTATTATTCAATAATAAAAACGGTGACGTGGAATGCAATTCTTGCGGGTATTTTAAAAGTTGCACTTGCACGATGTCGCCGCCCAACGCGCTAATTTCCACATTCATCACATCGGTAGCGACATGAATTATTGAAGTGACGGGTGCGACCGGGGCGGTGTTGGTTGCGGGAACGTAATTGGCCGCCGTAGTGCTCGCCGCATTGCTGCTAGGGACGGCTGGCACATAATTATTATCCGGTGTCGCGGCGGCCTCGTCCGGGGTATTTGCCGTGGTATGCGTATGTTCTCTATCCCACGCTTGATATAATTGCAGCGTAATCAACAGTAATAATGCGTAGAGCGCGTAACGTAAATAGTCGAACATTTTAGAAGTCATAGTCTGTGCTTATCCGGAATAGGGTCATAGCCACCTTGGTGCCAAGGATGGCAGCGTAAAATTCTGCGTAATGATAAATAAGATCCGCGTAAAAAGCCAAACTGACGCAGCGCGTCGATGGCATAGGCGGAACAAGTCGGGGTAAAGCGGCATGCATGTCCCAAGAAGGGGCTAATGCACCATTGATAGGCGCGCAACATTAAGACGAGGACTGATGATATTGGGTTAATAGCTTTTGCCACAGCTTTTCAATGCCTTCTCGCAATTGCACTTTGTCAAGGCTACCGCATTGTTGACGCGCGATAACGACTATGTCCAGACCACTTAACTGGTCTTGAACAACGCGGAAACTCTCGCGAATTATCCGCTTAATCCGATTTCTAGACACAGCCAACTTAGCAACGCGTTTACCCACAATGATACCTAAGCGTGAAGCCACTTGTTTGTTAGGTCTATACAACGCTAATAAATATCTTTGACTAGCCTTGGTGGACTCGTCAAAGAGGGCTTTAAATTCTGCTTTTGTTACTAACCGCTGGTTTCGAGGAAAGCTTAAATCGTTTTTCAAAATAAATAATGCTTAGACAGCTAGTCTGGCACGGCCTTTCGCACGACGTCTGGCTAATACAGCACGTCCATTCTTAGTGGCCATACGCGCACGGAAACCGTGAGTTCTTTTACGTTTTACAACGCTAGGATTGAATGTTCTTTTCATAAGTCGCCTACTTAATCGCTTTGCTTGTTTTTATAAATACTTAACAGGGGGGTAATAATAGGTTTCATTTTGATTTTTGTCAATTATTTCTCCGCAATTTCTCATGCGTGTTAGTGATCGATACCGCGTACTAATTAAATAAGATTATATATATTTCTTTATTTAGTAGCTCTTATAGCTACGTAAGGTAATTTCAGTGTAAAAGTCAGGTTTATGTAATTTTATCAGGGAATTATGTTGGTATAAAACTGTGGATTATTGGTGCTTAAGTCTGTTTAACTAACGCTTAGCAGTGGACAAGTTGCGTGAGAAAATCGAGAATCACACATATACACAGCATTGATAGGGCCCTACCAGCCGGTTTTAAACAAGTTAACGTAGATCGTTTGGATGAAATGTGATCTATTTTCAAGGAAGGAATTCATGACCAAGAAAGGATTAGTCTCGAAAGGAGAATTTTATAAACACATAGTCCGCAATGCCTTAATCGGGGTCGTGATGATTATGATCGCCTTGGGCATTGGGATGATAGGCTATCACCATTACCAACCAATGACGTGGGTAGACGCCTACATTAACGCCTCGATGATTTTATCCGGCATGGGGCCGGTGGATAACATGAAGACCGACGGAGGCAAAATTTTCGCGGGCTCTTATGCTTTATTTAGCGGCTTGACCTTTATCGCGATTATCGGCGTTATCTTCGCGCCTATCTTCCGGCGCTTTTTCCATAAAATGCATATCGATTTATTTTAAGGTGCGGGAGCAGTGATGAATAAAGAAGGCTGGAATAAATTTGTCGAATTGTTTCTGCATACCGAAGATAAAAAAGATTTATTAAATCTCTTCGATTTATTTCTCACGCCGGAAGAAAAAGATAATTTGGCATTACGCTTTCTCATTATTCGTGAATTACTTTCGCAAACATCTAACCAGCGCGACATGGCGAAAAATCTCAACGTGAGTATCGCCAAAATCACGCGCGGCTCGAATGAATTAAAACGCATGTCGCCAAAGTTTATCGCTTACCTACGCGACAAATTGCGTTCTGATTAAAATTTTAAGGCATTAAAAAGTTTAAGTTCGCCGAAGATTTTTCTTCCGCTTCTGGAGTAATAAATTTACGGCTAGCTGCATAGCGACGGCTAAGCTCGCTTAGTTTTCCACTATTAATGCCGGCGACTTTCGCATCGACTGGTTGATTTTCGATAATAGCTTGCATTAAACTTTGGGCCGCCGCTAATTTTTCCAGTTGCGTATGGCCGAACACTTTACCCCAGAGCGATGATGTATCATTAGGGTTGAGATCGCGCGCATGATAGTAAGCTTTTGTCGCGGCAAGTAAGAGTGCTTGATAATACGGCTCGGCTTTATGAGCGTCGATGTTGATTAACGCCGCTGCTAAGGATTTCCCTGCAAAAATGATTTGATGCATTTGTTTGTCACTAAAAACTTGCACCACCGGTAAACTTTTAGCAACGTTAAGTATTTCTATTTGACTATTTTCCACCTCATCCCAAGTTGTCGCTGCAATCGTTGGCTTGAATATCGCAATGAATTGCGCGAAAGTGGCAATTTTCGTGTTATCAAAGAAATTATCTAAAAATAATTTTATGCCTAAGGTTTTGTGTCTAGCGCCATAATGTTTATCGATTTCATGTAATAGCGCATTAAGTTCAGTAGGATGATTAGCAATCTTTTCTGGCCATTGCGGATCTAAGTAGGCTAAAAAAGTTTTCCAATCCGGCAGCACAAACTCTCTAAGTTGCGGCGGTGGCGACGGTTGGGCATAGCCAGTCAATGAAAACATACCGAGCATGCCGCGGCCCTGATAATTTTCTTGATAGACAGTCATTTTATCTAAAACAATTCCCAGCTGTGAACCCGTGTTTATCGTTTTTGCTAGCCAATGATCATCGCCATCAATAAACTTTAGGGTCAGCTTTTCGCAATTATAATAAAAGCCGCCTTGCAAAAACATGCCTAATTGATACGGTGATTTGAATAATTCCCGCAACCAGTCTTGACCTAAAAAATCGAGGATCGCTTGCACTTGAATGTCACGGTATGCCTTAATATCGTCGCCAGGATTGCCAGTTAAATTACCCATTAACGCTTTTAAATGCTCACCATTAAGACGCGATTGAATCCAATCCCTGCCTAAATGATTTAATAAACTAATGCCATTATTAACGTAAAAAGTATTAAATATCTCACCTAAAAAACTGGCGCGGTTGAAATTTTCCAATCCCTTTAACCAATCCGCATCAAACGCAGTGATTAAGTGAAACGCAGCCATTCTTTGCAAATAGTAAAAAATATCTTTAATAAGATAAGCAGTTTTAACAAAAGCCTGGACGTCGTTGATGTTTTCTATGACATAATTTTCAAAGGCTATTTGGTCCCTGGTCCAAGCTAAAGTGCCTAGCGTATCCATGAAAGCTTGGAAATCAAAACCTATCTCTAGTGGGGCGTTAGGATCACGTGCTTTGCGGGGACGCTGAAAGTTTGGTTTTTCTTCCCCATCAAAATTATTAGATGGCACGAAGTTAGTTTCATCCATATCATAGCGTCGTTTCAAATCGTCATCCGATAAAATTTCATAGGCAGCAACGATAGCCTTGGTTTGTTGTAAACCTTCTTCCGCTTTCCCCCGATATTTATCCGGATGGAATGTCATCATGAGTTTTCGATAGGCTCTTTTTATTTCGACAGGCGAAGCGGTCTTTTCAATACCTAAGATCTGGTAATAATCTATACGAGCGTTGGCCATTTAAAATACTCATTATTAAATTGAGTGAAAATTATAACTTTGTTATCTCATCAGCGCAAACATTGCTCGATTCTTAGTATCAGTCAAATTGGCTTTCGCTAATAAATACATATTTATATATCTTTCTTTTTTTAGTAGCTTTTAAAGCTATGCAGCGACTTTTCTGTGGAAAAGCCCCAGATCCTGATATTAAACAGTGAGTTAAAACGATTATTTCCTGTGCATAAATAAGCTTGGGATTGTGTCTAAGTCGCCTATTCTCTGTATAAAAAAGGATAACTCTAGAGGCATGTCTTTTACGCACAGCAATGCAGTATGATACGCAGCGGTCTGTAAACAGGTTTGAACGAGGCGTTTATGAAATTTTCAACTATTGATAAGTGGTGCGATTTCATCAGTACAGTGCATGCGTTACCTATGCAGCTTGGTTTAGAGCGGGTCAGGGAAGTCGCTAAGCGATTAGATTTACTCAAGCCATCCGCCAGCGTCATTACCGTGGCCGGAACCAATGGCAAGGGCTCAAACGTCGCTGGGCTCGAAGCGATATATTTAGCGCAGGGTTATCGCGTCGGTGCTTTTACTTCCCCCTATCTCATGCGGTTGAATGAAGAAATCCGTTTGCAAGGTGAAGAAATTGACGACGCGGCGTTATGCAGCGCCTTCGAACAGATTGAAGCCACGCGTGGAAATATCGCGTTGACGGTTTTTGAATTCAACACGTTAGCGGCCTTATGGATTTTCAAAGCGGCAAGCTGCGACGTGATTTTATTAGAAGTGGGATTGGGCGGGCGTTTAGACGCTGTCAATATTATCGACGCGGATACGGCTGTCGTCACTAGCATTGCGATAGATCACGCGGCCATCTTGGGAGATACACGCGAATTAATCGGCCGCGAAAAAGCCGGTATTTTCCGTCAGGGCAAACCGGTGGTGTGCGGCGATGCCGCTCCGCCGGTATCGTTACGCGAATACGCGCGGGAATTATCCGCCCCATTTTTTTGCGCGGGCGTTGCCTTTCATTTTCAGGCGACGGATAGCGCGTGGGGGTGGCAATCTAAAAAAAATCATTTTGAAAATTTACCTTTGCCGCCGTTAGCATTGCAAAACATGGCGACCGTGTTAATGACCGTTGAAGTTATGCAAGCGCGTTTACCGGTAACGCGCGCGGCGTTGGATAGTGCTTTTAAAAAAATACATTTAGCGGGACGCATTCAAGTGTTGCCTGGGGCGGTCACAAAAATTTTTGACGTCGCGCATAATCCCGCGGCGGTGCGGTTACTCGCGGAAAAAATGAGTCTGCAAAAAATTAGCGGTAAAACCCACGCGGTGTTTTCTATGTTAGGCGATAAAGATATCCGCGGCGCGCTGCAGGAAATAAAGCCTTTTATCGACACGTGGCGGATAGCGGAATTAGCCGCCGCGCGCGCCGCGAAATTAGCCACGCTGCGCGCGGCTTTCACCGCAGAAAATATCTCAGCAGTCAGCGAGTTTAACAGCATTGCTGCGGCTTATGAAAATGCTTTAGCGCTTACGCGTCCGGGCGACCGTGTGTTGGTGTTCGGGTCTTTTTATACTGTCGCCGCTATTTACGCTAGTGGGTTTGAAAGTGAAAAAGCATTTACTGCTTAATAATTGTTGCTTCGAAGGCTTTTTACCGAAAACATTCAAATGCTCTTTTTTATAAAATCGTATCGAAGTAGCGAGCGCTTTTCTATCTTGTAAAAAAGTTTCGTAAGCGACATTTTTTGAATTAATTATGTGACTTAAAATTTGTTTGTTTTGCTGCGCTGGAATTTTTCCTTGCAGCAAGGCACGCGCAAAAAAATTATTGAGAACAGGAGTGTGTGAATAATAGTCTGACAAACTTTTTTTGCAGCGCTGCACATTGATCGCATAGCGAATTTCTAAGCGATCTAATTTTTTAAGCTCTTCATTTCTTGGCGAACAAGGCGGCGACGCACTGATCGGGCTAGCGTCTGGGGAAGATCTATTACTTGAGGATGCTTGTGTGGTGGCGATCGAGTCTGAAGAACTACGCGCTAGAGGTAAGGGCGTAAGGTCTAATTGCGCAGCCTCGATAAAAGTCGCGTCCTCTACCTCTGGAATGAAAGACTCCAAAGACTCCGTAGAAACAAAACAAGACTCTTCGGTAAGCGGCATAGTAACTTTAAAATCAGCTAACAGATCAGCTTCAACAAACGGCGTCGGCGGTAGTAGTTGCACAACACCGTTGGGCGTTAAAACAAGTGGCGGCGCGTCGGAATAATAAACGTTGTATAAGTGCACCGACTTTAACTTGCGATTTTTTTGCGCCGACGTAATTTGTTCGATCAAATTCAAAATAAAAGGATGGACGTAGCGGATTACCATTAATTCATATTGTTCGCAAAATATTTCGATAGCGCGTTTAAATAATAATAATTCCGGCCCCCATAATTTAAACCAGACTTCCAAGTCGTTAGCGTCGCTGCCTTCCGGTATTACTATCAAGCTATATTCTTTTTCCAATTTTTGGCGGTACCAATCGTTGATGCCTTGAATTTCGAACGCGCCGATGTAGCCGCGCGCAACGATTTGCTCGATTAGCGCTTTGGAAAGCATCTTGGATTGAAGTTCTCTAGAATTTGACATTATTGATCTGGTCCACTTCTACGCTGACGTTTATTTTCTGGTGCATCCGTTTCTAAAGGAGGGATTTCACGCAGCTGATAAAATGCATAATAATTAGGGGTCGAAGCGGCATTTTGTTCTTCAGAAATGATGTTTTTTTCGCGGGCAATCTCTGCTTTGGTATCTTCTATCTCTTGCGTTAATTCGTCAATGTGTATAGCGGACGCAGCTAAAAGACTTATGATATGTTCTTCTTTAACTAATTTATTAAAAATTTGAAATTTTATATTTTTCGCTTCTGTAGGATTAACGGTTTTAACCCGACTGGGAAATCGTTCGTTGCCAGCGCTAGTGTCTTCACGCATCAGCTCTGTTGCCATGGGCAGCACAATAGTGTCAGCCGCAGGTACTTCAATAGACTCATCCTCGGCAGATTGCGGGTAGACTTTAAGCGGTGATCCCAAACTCGGCAGCAATAGCCTTTCTATTAACAGTTTGGCGTATGTAGAATGTAATGATTTGACGGCGGAGGTAAATTCTTGGTTACGCCAGCCTTTTTTTTCTAACGCCTCTGCTAGTTCTTTTTCGAGTTGGCAGAGCTCGTCTTGTAAGCGGCACAATTCTACTGACACCGGTTGAGGAGATGGTGAAGAAGCGGGTGAACACAGCGGAGAACTCAATTCCATTTCTGCCGGCAAACTGCCAGAGGTATCTGTCGAAATGGTGGAAAGAGATGACAATCGCATTAACGACATTTCGGCGCCGGTAAAAACCGGGCTAGTGATTTCTGTCAGCGAATTATTTTTTTCAATAGTATCGATTAAACCCGCAGGGCTTAAGGGTGCTCGCAGCATATCTGGTATTCCTATCCACTTCTCGTTTGGGTTTTAGACTTATAATTATGGGGCAATATTAACATATTTTGGAATTTGAATCAAAAAAACGACAGTAGAGGGTAAAATTACGAGAGGGGGCAGAATAAGATCATTTCTTTTTCTTATAAATTCTTTCCCAAACTTCTTCTTCAAAACCAAAAAGTTTCATATTATTCATGCGTGAAGGATATAAAAAGCCATTGATATGGTCAATTTCATGCTGTACGACACGGGCATGAAAACCCTCCGCTTCGCGGCTGATAAAATTACCTTCGGGATCATGGCCGCTATATTTAATTTTTGTGTAGCGAGTGACTAGCCCACGCAAACCAGGCACGCTTAAACAACCTTCCCATTCGTCTTCTTTATGATCGGACAACGGCTCGTAACTTGGGTTGATCAAAATCGTAAACGGCACGGCGTCTTTATCCGGATAACGGTCGTTGTGCTCAAAACCAAACATAATCACCCGTACATACACGCCAATTTGCGGCGCGGCGATGCCGACGCCATCTTTCGCGATCATGGTGTCGTGCATATCTTTAAGCAGTTCAGTCAACTGCTGCTGACTTAAATTGCCGACCATTAACGATGGTTCGGACAGGGGCTTGGTGCCCATGCGGATGACGGGTTTGATTGTCATAAATTATCCTTCAGCTAAAGCCTTTGTTACTTTAAAAGCACGCGCGCACATGTCGACGTTATGCAGGCGTAAATAATCCACCGCTTGCTCCGCTAAGTATAACGAAATCGAGAGCGTTTCAACATCTCGATCTGCGGGCGGCTGCAAAGTGAATTGTTTTAAAAAAGATTTGCGCGAATGGCCGACCAGCAAGCGCGTGTCTAACGATTTGAACGTGCTGATTTGCCGCAGCAACGCGAAAGATTGTTGGGGGGTTTTTCCAAAGCCAATGCCTACGTCTAAAATGACGCGCTCACGCTGAATGCCGGCGTCGGCTAAGGATTCTAATGTGTGTGCTCCCCAAGCGTACACCGCGGCTAGAGGATTTTCCGCTAACGGCAGCACGCGCCGACCATCGGCGGGCAAGCCTAATTCATGCATGATGACGACATCGCAATCATGTTCGGCGATGACTTTACGCATCGCGGGATTGCGCAAGCCGCTGACGTCGTTAATCCAATCGGCGCCGAGTGCTAACGCTTGTTGCGCGGTTTCCGGGTGACGGGTGTCAACACTGATTTTTGGCGTGATGAGAAACGTATGTTTTTGAGATATCACGGCGGTGAGTACGCCCGCCAAACGCCGCCATTCTTCCGCGTGCGTGATGGGCGCGGCGCCCGGACTAGTCGCTTCCGCGCCGAAATCTAAAATTTCCGCGCCGCTTGCGACCAGTGCCGCGCTCTGCGCGAGTGCGTTGGCTACCGGCATAAAAATATTCGCGTCGGAAAAAGAATCCGGCGTAATATTTAAAATGCCGACTAATTGCGGCGTATCGATACGTTGCGCGATTTGCCGCGTGCGGAACGGCGCTTCCCCAGAAAAACGCGAACCCCACAACGCCGCCGCTTCCGAGGCAATCACGCCGGTGGGAAAGATCCAATCGGGCGCGACATCCGCCAACGGCCACAACGCAAAGGGCCGCGCGTGTAGATGCGCATGCGGAATTTCCAGCGTCGCGTCCGCGATAACTAAGTTGTCCCACGCTAAAATATCAATGTCTACCGGCCGCGGCGCCCATTTTTCGTGGGGTTTTCTGCCTAATGTGATTTCGATTTTTTTTAATTGCGCGAGTAAAGCTTGGGGCGCTAGTGTCGCGTCACAGCGCAGCGCGCAATTTAAATAAGGCAGGTCCCACGCGTCCGGCGCGCCGTCCGGCATGAGCGCGTCGGAAATATAAACGGGTGACACTTGTCGCACTGACAGCTCAGGAATTTTTTTTAATAACGCCAACGCTTGCCGCAAGCTATGCATGCGGTCGCCGACGTTGGAGCCTAAGCCTAAGACAATCATATTAAGCACCAAAACTAAATGACGCACCGCCGGTCAGCGCGGGGATAGCAGGGAATTTTTTCACGCGGACATTGACCGCCGCGGTGGCGGGCAGTTGTGATTGGATCAATTGATGCAGCGCGTAACTTAAGTGTTCGAGTAAGCGGTAGGTTTTGGTCGCGGTCTGCGCGACGAGATCCGCGATGAGCGTGTCGTAACTGAAAGTATCGCGCAAATCATCGCTAAAACACGCGGCAGGCGGTTCTGAAAAAGTAATATCGATGTCCACACTGACGCGTTGTCGCTGCGCGCTTTCTTCCTTTGGCCAGCCTAAAAAAACATTTAATTCTAGCGCGTGTAATATTAACCGTGATTTCATTCTTCACATATCTTATCAATGGCGGCCATGACTTGCGCCGTTAATTTTGGTTTCATGTCGATCGCGCCTAAATTATCTAAAAGCTGATCGACTTTGGTCGCGCCGGTAATGACGGAACTAACCTGCGGGTTCTTCAAACACCACGCGATCGCTAACTGCGCGACGGTGCCGTCTAACTCCGCCGCTAACTTCGCGAGTTTTTTCACGATCTCGACTTGTTGTTTAAAATTATCCGGGATCAACCACGATTCATTCGCCAAGCGGCTGTCGCGCGGCACGCCGTTATTATATTTGCCGGATAAAATGCCGGAAGCGAGCGGGCTCCAAATCGTCGTGCCCATGCCGTATTTTTTAAATAACGGCAGATAATCATGCTCCAAATGCTCGCGCGCGAATAAATTATATCTGGGTTGTTCCACGGACGGCGGCATGCAATTTAATTTTTCCGCGGTTTGATACGCCGCTTCGATTTGCGCGGTACTCCATTCGGACGTGCCCCAATAAAAAGCGTAACCATGCCGGACTAACTGATCCATCGCTTGCACCGTTTCTTCGATCGGCGTTTCCGCGTCGGGGCGGTGGCAATATAAAATATCGACGTAATCCAGTTGCAAACGGCGCAGCGAGTTGCGCGTGCCTTCGATTAAATGTTTGCGCGATAAACCTGTATCGTTAGGCCCGTTGCCGCCCCAAAATATTTTTGTCGTCACGACTAAATCTTCGCGGCGGAAATCTTGCAGGACTTTTCCCATTAACGTTTCGGCTTCGCCATGCGAATACCCTTCGGCGTTATCAAAAAAATTCACGCCATGATCGACGGCGGCATGCATAATTTCTTTAACTTCTTTGATGCCTAACTGTTTGGCGAAAGTAATCCAAGATCCAAAACCAATTTCACTTAAACGAATGCCCGCCTTGCCTAGCTTGTTGTAGTACATGAGGAAATCCTTTTATGCGGCGATGATGGCGACCATTTTAGCATTGGTTTGTCATCTCGTCATGTTTAAGGACTGTAAGTTGTGTAATCCATGCGAAATGTGTCGGTAACAATATTTTGGTGGCGGAGGATGATTTTATCCTGGAGGATTTTCTTATCAGATTCAGATTTGGTAAAAACACCTTGTTTACTCAAAGCTTCAATCACGAGCGGGCTAAACACTTCCCCACTGGCGGACGGCACGGAAAAATAGTGGGGCTCTAACGTACAATTCGTTTCTAAAAAGATTAAATGATGCAAGTACTTGGCGATCTGAATTTGCAATAGTTGGTAATTATCTTGAAAGACGGCGCTGCTGGTGTCTAACGTATTGAGCGCTTTTTCTAAGTCTAGATCTAACTCGGCGTCGGGCGACAAGGCTTTAAGCTTTTGTTCATCAACGGGGAACATGGCGATGTTCTCATTAAAAGTCTTGAGATAATCTTCATAGCAATGCGCCACCCAAACTAGCTGCATGAGATTTTCCAGCGCGGTATCGATTTTTAATTCCGTCTCAAGCTGGTAGTTCTTATTGTATGATTGGCTAAAATCCAAATAGAGAAAACAATGAATATCGTGCTCGGCAAGGTGGACCATAGGGAATTTGATATAGCTAACTTTCGTTAATAGTTCTTTGATTTGCGCTAATAAGACTTTTAAATCAGTTGCTTCCATGCTGTGTTTGTCAAAAAATGAAAACATACAGCCTCGCTTGTTAAATTAGTGTCCAAAATTTAGAGAGGATAAAATAGTCTTTTCTTTAAAATCAGTCAAGTAATTGCCACTTTAGAAACTTCAAAGTGTTATTTTAGCTACAGTTTTTACCCAGACCCGCCGCTAATAATCTTGTTATAATCAGCACCAATATGGTACTGTATACATTCACAGCCAAATAGCGAATTACGGGTCAAATTATGTTGCGCATCAGCAAACTCACCGATTATGCGACCGTCATAATGAGTTTCTTGGCGCTTACGCCTAGCGCTATCGCCAGCACGGTGGAAGTCGCGCAAGCGACGCACTTGAGCTTACCGACCGTCAGTAAAATTTTAAAAATGCTTTGCGAAGCCGAGTTAGTGACATCATTTCGCGGTACGGGCGGCGGTTATCAACTAGCGCGGCCGGCGGGCACGATTAATGTCGCGCAAATCGTCGATGCGATTGAAGGTACGTTCGCGCTGACGGAATGTTGCAAGACGGATAATGGCTGCGTCATCGATTCGCTGTGCTCTACGAAAGAAAATTGGCAAGTGATCAATAAAATAATCTTAACCGCACTCGCCGGTATAACGTTGCAAGACATGATGTTGCCGTTAACCGCGCAATCTTTAACATTGAAAGGAATTCCCATCAAGGTTGCTGAACATGGCAAATAATTATTTAAAACAAGTCGTGAAAAAAAAATATGAACATGGTTTCGTGACGACGATCGAATCCGACGCGCTGCCGCCCGGTTTATCAGAAGACGTCGTGCGGGAAATTTCGCGCCGTAAAGAAGAACCGGAATTTATGTTGGCGTGGCGGTTACGCGCTTACCGGCATTGGTTGACGTTGGCGCCACCGGCGTGGGCGCATTTGCATTATCCAGAAATCGATTATCAAAGTATTATTTATTACTCCGCGCCCAAATCTAACAGTGACGCGCCGCAAAGTTTAGACGAAGTCGATCCGAAATTACTTGAGACTTATAAAAAGCTAGGCATTCCGCTGCATGAACATGCCAAGCTCGCCGGCGTCGCGGTGGACGCGGTGTTTGATAGCGTGTCGGTCGCGACGACGTTTAAGGCAAAACTGAGCGAAGCGGGGGTGATCTTTTGTTCGTTCTCGGCAGCGGTGAAAAACCATCCTGACTTAATCGAAAAATATCTCGGCACAGTCGTGCCGTATCGCGATAATTTTTTCGCGGCGTTAAATGCCGCCGTGTTTAGCGATGGCTCGTTCGTCTTTATTCCCAAAGGCGTGCGTTGTCCGATGGAATTATCGACTTACTTCCGGATCAACGCCGCTAACACCGGCCAGTTCGAGCGTACGTTGATCGTCGCCGAAGAGGGGAGTTACGTGAGTTATTTGGAAGGTTGCACCGCGCCCATGCGCGATGAAAATCAATTGCATGCCGCCGTCGTTGAACTCATCGCGTTAGACGACGCGCAAATAAAATATTCCACCGTGCAAAATTGGTATCCGGGCGATGAAAACGGCGTCGGCGGGATTTTTAATTTTGTGACCAAGCGGGGCATTTGTCGCGGCAAAAATTCTAAAATTTCTTGGACGCAAATCGAAACCGGTTCCGCGATCACGTGGAAATATCCGAGCGTGATTTTAAAAGGTGACAATTCGCGCGGTGAATTTTATTCCGTGGCGTTAACTAATAATTATCAACAAGCCGACACCGGCACGAAGATGATTCACATCGGCAAGAACACGAGTAGCATGATTATTGCTAAGGGCATTTCGGCGGGCTTTGGCCAAAACACGTATCGCGGTTTAGTGCGCGTGTTGCCGACCGCCGCTAAAGCGCGTAATTACACGCAATGCGATTCATTATTGTTGAGTTCCACTTGTGGCGCCCATACGTTTCCTTATATCGAAGTAAAAAATTCTACGGCGCAAATCGAACATGAAGCGTCGACGTCAAAGATTGGCGAAGACCAATTATTTTATTGCCGTCAGCGCGGGCTTTCCACCGAAGACGCGGTGTCGATGATAGTGAATGGTTTTTGCAAACAAGTTTTCAAAGAATTGCCGATGGAGTTCGCGGTGGAAGCGCAAAAATTATTAGAAGTGAGTTTAGAGGGGAGTATAGGTTAATGTTAGCGATTAAAAATTTACATGCCGCGATCAAAGATGAAAATCAACAAGCCAAAACGATTTTGCGCGGTATTAATTTAACTATTCCCGCCGGTGAAGTCCACGCCATCATGGGGCCCAACGGTTCCGGTAAAAGCACGCTCGCGAATGTATTAGCGGGACGTGAGGATTACACTTTGGAACATGGCAGCGTCACGCTGCACGGCCAAGATTTATTAACGCTGGCGCCGGAATCACGCGCGGCGGCCGGATTATTTTTAGCGTTTCAATATCCGGTCGAAATCCCCGGCGTTAACAATATGTATTTCTTGAAAGCCGCTTTAAACGCGCTGCGTAAAAGCCGCGGCTTGACGCCGCTGGACGCGATGGATTTTATCAAAGCCAGCAAAGCAAAAATGAAAGAAGTCGGATTAGACGAAGCGTTTTTAAACCGCGCCGTCAACGAAGGTTTTTCCGGCGGCGAAAAAAAGCGTAACGAAGTATTACAAATGATGATGCTTGAGCCCGCGCTCGCGATTTTAGATGAAACCGATTCGGGTTTGGATATCGACGCGCTGCAAATGGTGGCGAAAGGCGTTAACTCGCTGCGCTCACCCGACCGTAGTTTCATTATCGTCACACATTATCAAAGATTATTGGATTACATCGTGCCGGATGTCGTGCACGTGATGGTGAACGGTCAAATTATTAAATCCGGCGGCAAAGAATTGGCGTTGGAGTTAGAAGCGAAAGGGTATGGTTGGTTAGAAGGGTCTGTTTCCGCATGAGCATGTCAGTCGCAGTAAAAGAAGCGTGGTGGTTAACTTGTTTTGCAGAACAGCAAGCCAAGCCGGATTGGCTGCGTCAATTACAATTGGAAGAACATAACAATTTTTTAGCGCGCGGCTTGCCGCTGCGCCGTGATGAACGTTGGAAATATTCCGACGTTGCATTTTTAGAAAAAGAGAATTATCGCCCGGCTACATTGCTAGACGAAGAGCATGGTCGAACGCAAGCCGCCGCTAAACACGCGGCGCTGCCAGAGAGCATTTTCATCGTCATGGTAAATGGGTGCTTTTCTCCGGCCTTATCGCAATTAGCGAAATTGCCGGCGGGGGTGGTGTTATGCAGTATGCGCGACGCGTTGACCCAGCATGGCGATTTGCTGAAAAAATATCTATTACCAGCGGCCGCGTCGGCGTTTGCGAATTTGAATATGGCGTTGTTGACGGACGGCATTTTCTTACACGTAGCGGAAAACGTCACCCTGACCACGCCGCTGCATGTGTTATATCTCAACGCGCAGCAAAGTCATATCGTCAGCAGCCCGCGGCATTTATTCGTTTTAGAAAAATCCGCGCGCGCGGTGATTTTGGAAGAACATAGCGCGCAGGGGCAAGATAATTATTTTACGAATATCGTTACCGACGTGCATACCGCGGCTAATGCGTCATTGAAATTATTTAAAATTCAAAATGACAGCCGCGCCGCCACGCATTTTTCGCAAACCGTCGTGCAGCAGAGTAAAGACAGCGCGGTGGAAATTTTTCATTTGGCGGTGGGCGCGAAATTCGCGCGCGAAGATGTTTTCGTTAATTTAAATGAACCCGGCGCGCACGCCGACGTAAATGGTCTTTATTTTTTAAATCATGACGCGCAGCATATCGACCATCATATTCAAATCGATCACAAAGCGCCGCACGGCAGCAGCAATATGTTATATAAAGGCATACTCGACCAACAGTCGCATGGCGTCTTTAACGGCAAAATCTTCGCGCACCCAGGGGCCGCTAAAACCCGTTCCGAGCAGGCTAACCATAATTTATTGATGAGCAAAGCAGCGGTGATCGATACCAAGCCCGAATTTGAAATTTATGCCGATGATGTGAAATGCGCGCACGGCGCGACCGTCGGACAAGTCGACGCCGAAGCTTTATTTTATTTACGTTCACGCGGCGTCGATGCGCACACCGCGCTGAAAATGTTAACGTTTGCTTTCGCCGAAAATGTGTTGGCGCGCATCACCGAGCCTGCGATCGCGCAGTACATGCATAACATATGGGATGGGATCAGCCGATGATAGTGGATTTTATAAAATTGCGTGACGATTTTCCGCTGCTCAAAGAACAAAACCGCGGCCAGCCAGTCATTTATTTAGATAACAGCGCGACCAATCAAAAACCGCAATATGTGATCGACGCGATTAATAATTATTATTGTCGCGATAACGCTAACATTCATCGCGGCGTGTATGAATTGAGTGAACGCACGACGCGTGATTTTGAAAACGCCCGCGAAAACGTGCAGCGCTTTATTAACGCGCGCTTTGCGCACGAAATTATTTTTACGCGCGGCACCACGGAAGCGATTAATTTAGTCGCGCAAAGTTATGGCCGCTCGCAGTTTCAACCGCATGATGAAATTATCATTAGCACCATGGAACATCACTCCAATATTGTGCCTTGGCAAATGGTCGCAGAACAAACCGGCGCCGTCTTGCGTATTATTCCCATTAGCGACAGCGGCGAAATCGATTTAGAAGCGTATGAAAAAAGCTTCACCGCGCGCACTAAAATGGTCGCGGTAGTGCATGCGTCGAATGCCTTAGGCACGATCAATCCCATTAAACGAATGGCGCAACTCGCGCACACGCAGGCTGTGCCGATCTTGGTGGACGGCGCGCAAGCGTTTCCGCACATGCCGGTGGACGTGCAAGATTTAGATTGTGATTTTTACGCTTTTTCCAGTCATAAAGCTTACGGCCCGACCGGCGTCGGCGTTTTATACGGCAAAGAAAAATATTTAGAAATTATGCCTCCCTACCAAGGCGGCGGCGATATGATCGAAAGCGTTACCTTCAAGAAAACGACTTACAATAAATTACCGTTTCGTTTCGAAGCGGGCACGCCGAATATCGCGGGCGTGATTGGATTTAACGCCGCGCTCAATTATTTAAGAAATATCGGCATGGAAAAAATCGCCGCGCGCGAACATGAATTATTGAATTACGCGACCGATCAATTGCACTCGGTGCCGGGTTTGAAAATTATCGGCACGGCGAAACAAAAAGTCGGCGTGATTTCCTTCGTGATGGATGGCGTGCATCCGCACGACATCGGGACTATTTTGGATGAAAACGGTGTTTGCGTGCGCGCCGGTCATCATTGCGCGATGCCATTGATGGAACGGCTTGGTATTCCCGCGACAGTACGCGCCTCGTTCGGTTTATATAACAGTGAAGCCGACGTGAACGCGTTAGTGCGCGCCTTGCAACAAGTGCGGGAGTTATTTGCCTAATGTCGTTACGTGAACTTTATCAAGAGGTGATCGTCGATCACAGTAAAAACCCGCGTCACTTCGGCGAGTTAGCGGATGCGAACCATCAAAAAGAAGGTTTCAATCCCTTATGCGGCGATCGACTCATTGTCTACGTGAAAGAAAAAAACGGCGTCGTCGAAGCGATAAATTTTAAAGGCAGCGGCTGCGCGATTTCCATCGCCTCCGCGTCATTAATGGCGGAAGCGTTGCAAGGCAAATCCGTCGCGGAAATCGAAGCGATATTTCATGACTTTCATAAAGTCGTGACGGAAGGCCATGATGAAGTGTTAGAAGAAAAAATTGGTAAGTTGTCCGTGCTCGCCGGCGTGGCGCAATATCCGGTCCGCGTGAAGTGCGCGACCCTGGCCTGGCACACCGTCAAAGCGGCACTCGCGGACGATCCATTACATGTCTCTACGGAGTAAGACTATGTCAAACCCACCTGTCACTTTTACCGATGCCGCGGTAACGCATATCAAAAAAATGTTGCTGCAAACGCCGAACGCGTTGGGTTTCCGTTTGGCCGTGAAAGAAACCGGCTGCTCAGGTTATTCTTATGTGCCGTCTATCATTGATAATCCCGTGAGTGGTGATCTTAATTATAGTGTGCAGCAAGATTTGCAAGTCTACGTCGAAGAAAAATCGCTGCCGTTTATTAAGGAAGTGTTAGTCGATTACACCGAAGACGAGACGCAAGGTTTAAAACAAAAGCGGTTAGTCTTCGTCAACCCAAATGAAAAAGCGCGCTGCGGTTGCGGCGAAAGTTTTACGATAGAGAAATGATATGTTAAAAAATGACACCATAGAAATATCGCGCGATGTGGATGCGTTATTGATTCCCTCCGGCGTTAAAATCGGGATTCAAAAAGGCACGCTAGTGATGATTACGCAAGCCTTAGGAAATTCGTATACCGTTTACGTCAATGGCAATCTCGCGCGCGTCGCGGGACGTGATGGCGACGCGTTGAGTATGATTATTTTAGATGAATTAGACGTCAATATGATGGCGGGCACGTTGGAAGAAAAAGTCTGGGAGTCATTGAAAACATGTTATGACCCGGAAATCCCCGTAAACATCGTTGATTTAGGTTTAGTTTATGCGTGTAATATTTCAGCAGTGGATGCTGGCCAGCAAATTGATTTAACCATGACGCTGACCGCCGCGGGTTGTGGCATGGGCCCGGTATTAGTGGCTGACATCGAACAAAAATTACTGTCCATCGACACGGTGGCGCACGTCAAAGTGGAATTAGTTTTCGATCCGCCTTGGAGCCGCACCATGATGAGCGACGTCGCGAAATTACAATTAGGTATGTTATAGAGGAGAAGAAACGGCATGATGAATATTCAAGAAACAATTCAACAATTAATAACAGCAAATAATATCGTCCTTTTCATGAAAGGCACGCCGCAATTTCCGCAATGTGGTTTTTCTTCGAAAGTCGTGATGATGTTAAATGCGTGCGGTGTGGAAATGGTAACGGTAAATGTGTTAGAAGACCCCGCCATGCGTCAAGGCATTAAAGATTTTTCACGCTGGCCGACGGTCCCGCAATTATTTATAAAAGGTGAATTCATCGGCGGCAGCGATATCGTCGGCGAAATGTATGCGTCCGGTGAATTGCAAGAATTGTTGAAAGAGATGGCTTAAGCACATCGTAGCCTATATGCAGTGCAGCGGAATACAGGGAATCTTAATTCAACAATTCTATTCCCCGTATTCGGCTGCGCTGTTACGAAATAGGTATGGCTGAAATGATTCGCGGCTATTTAATGGCGCTCTCGAATGACGGAGCTGAGATAAAAAAACAAGAAGTGCAGCAATTCCCCGCTGAGTATGCAGAGCAGGAAAAAGAAAAAAACCAAAATGACCTGGCAGCACTTAATAAAATTATTGCTGTCATTGCAGCGGCTAGTCAGCAGGATTGTCGAAGTGCATCTGCAGTTGATAAAACAATACAAGACATCTTGAACGGGATAGCACTGGACGCACCGGTCATTTATAACCGCGTTAATCTCAAAAAGATTATTAAAGCCATTTCCCAAGCTGATTCAGAAAATGCTTTTGAAGCGGCATTTACCGAGTTGAAAAATTATTTATATCATAATGAAATCATAGAAAAACCTACTTTCAATTTTGATGTACTAAAAGCCATTTATCAATTTAGAAACTATCTAGAGCCTAGAGATGTCATCAGGACGGGAAAACATTTTAACGCTGGGCTGCGAAGTTTGGAGATGTGACGCTTAAGATTAAATAGACTTCTTAGAAATCTTTTTCCACCACTTCAATCTCGGTAAGAACAACAGCATGTAAATCAAAATCGCTGTGAGCAAGCTAATCATATACATGCCCAATGCGACCGCGAGGCCGACTGCCGCTGTCGCCCAGAGTGTCGCCGCGGTGGTCAAGCCGCTGACGTACGCGACTTCTTCTTTTTGCTGACGGAAAATCAAACCGCCGCCGAGAAAGCCGATACCGGATACGACTTGCGCCGCTACCCGTGATGGGTCCGCGCCGCCGCCGATACTGAAAGAAACAATGCCGAAAGTGCACGCGCCTAGCGCGATCGCGCCATATGTACGGATGCCGGCGGAAATGCCGCCGTGTCGTTCGCGTTCCCAGCCAATTAAAGCGCCTAGCAAAAAGGCGACGAACACGCGCATCACGATTTCAAGGTTCGTCATCAAATTGGCAAGTACGACTTGCGGTAACACCATAGCTCGAATCCTTGTCAGTCCAACATCCTGTCATGATAAAGTAACTTATCTTAGCTAAGTTTTAAAGCTATAATGTACCTATGACGCATTCACCACGACATTATTCCCGCTTAGACCAATTCTTTATTCGAGTTGATGAAGCATTACGCACGCTGAATGGCAAAACTACCATTGCAGCGCGCGCTTACCCCGCTGAGCATTTACCGGAAGCGGATTTATCCCCCGCGGAAAAAAAACATATCGCCGGTCTAATGCGCGTCAATCAAGCGGGCGAAGTTAGCGCGCAAGCGCTTTATCACGGTCAAGGCATGGTTTCGCGGGTCGCGTCTGTCAAACAACAAATGCGCGCCGCCGCCGAAGAAGAAGGCGATCATTTAGCGTGGTGCAACCGGCGTCTCGCGGAATTAAATTCGCAAAGTAGTTTAATGAATCCCCTTTGGTATGCGGGATCCTTTCTTATCGGCGTGGCCGCGGGCGCGGTCAGTGATAAATGCAGTTTAGGTTTTGTCGCGGAAACGGAAACGCAAGTCGTCAACCATTTGCAGCGGCACTTGAATATGCTGCCGGAAAAAGATAAGAAAACCGCGAAAATTTTGCAACAAATGCAAGCGGACGAAGCGCGCCATCACGCTGACGCCAGTGCGGCGGGTGCGATTGAACTGCCCGCGATCGTAAAAAAACTAATGCGTTTAACGTCAAAAATAATGGTGAAGACCGCTTACTGGCTCTAACTTAAGTCGCCGTTTTGTAAAGCACCACCAACGCCGTCACTTCAACTAACCACGATGCCCACACGAAAGTCATAAAATATGGGAAGAACGACCGCTTTGCTAACCAATAAACACCGACCGGTATCAAGCCAATTAGCAGTGGCAAGCATAACAAAGCAATCAATTGCCGCGTTAAATTTCCCGCCGGGCCACCAGAAAAAACATCGGTGAGTGTTTGTGATATCCATTGATGGCCGGCTAATAATGCGTTTAACACGACTTGCACGTTTGCCATCGTTAAAATAATGAGGATGCTAAGCAAAATAATTGCGGCGATATGTTTAAGCATGAGTGGTCCTTTAATCACGAAAATAATCTCATCCAAGCGATGCGAATTAGAATTTTAATACGATGAAAACCAGCAAACCAATAGTCCCCACGGCCAACAACTGATAAAATTCCGGCATGGTCAACACTACCAAGGTGGGCACGAAGAACGCTACCGCCGCCACGATCAACGCCAGGATAGGAGCTAAAATGGAACGCGCGGACGCCGCGATGATGTTGTAAGTCACCAAGACGTTAACAGTCCAATAAATGTAATTAATATAATCCGCAAACAGATAACGTGAATACATATACCAATACGCAGTGACGATCACCGCGACAAAAATAAGATTCGGCAAAATCGACATTATCGCAAAATAGTCTTTCTGTTCACCGGGTGGTGAATCTTTTAAAAACGCCCTGTTGCGATTACTTCTCATGGACAACCCCTTAGTGAATTTATTTATAAGATAACATTTTTTTTTAGATTACAGGAACAAAAAAGGCGCTTGATTTACGTCCGCATTCCCGTTCCTCGTTGCAATAAAACTAAACTCCACGCGCTGAACGCGATAAATAAAAAACAGACAATACCTAAGCCTACGTACACATTGATGTCGGAAATACCCAAAATGCCATAGCGGAAAGTATCGACGATATCCAAAATCGGATTAAATACCGAGAGTTTTTGCCAGACGGGCGGTAATTGATGAATCGAATAAAATACGCCGCCTAAATAAGTGAGCGGGGTCAAAACGAAGGTCGGGATGAAAGATACGTCATCGAATTTTTTCGCGAATATCCCATTAATCAACCCGGCGATAGAAAACAACATCGACGCCAACACCGCCATCAGAATCACGATACCGATATTATGAATATGCATATGCGTGAAACATAACGAAATTAACATCACGATAATGCCCACCATGATACCGCGCAGCGTGCCGCCAAAGCCAAAGCCCATTAAAATCACGTAATTCGGCACCGGCGCCACCATAATTTCTTCGATGCTTTTACTAAATTTAGAACCGAAAAAAGACGCGGACGTATTCGCGTAAGCGTTCGTTATCACCGCCATCATGACGAGCCCCGGCACGATGTATTGCATGTAAGTGTAACCGCCGATGCTATGAATTTGCGAACCGATTAATTTTCCAAAAATAAGAAAATATAACGTCATCGTAATCGCGGGCGGCAGCAGCGTTTGGGTCCAAATGCGCATGAAACGGATCACTTCTTTCGTCACTATCGTCTTCAATGCGATAAAAATTTGGTTCGCGCGGGTTTGCATAACATGATGTCCTTCAACTGGCTGGTTGTTTATTTTCAGAAATAAGATCGATGAATAATTCTTCGAGACGGTTAGTCTTGTTGCGGATATTTAAAATTTTCAAACCGTTTTGCGTGAGTAAATCGAATAAACTATTCAGCGATTGTGCTTTATTAATTTTAACTTCAATCGTCGAGTCATCCAGCAAGCGGTGATGAAAATCGCCAAGCCTGGGAAAATTAGCCGGCACATTGTCTAAATCCATTATGACAGTTTGCGTGCTTAAACGGTTGAGTAGCGATTTCATGTCGGAATTTTCGATGATTTCGCCGTGATCGATGATAGCGACATTTTTGCAGAGAATTTCCGCTTCTTCTAAATAGTGCGTGGTTAAAATAATCGTCGTGCCTTGCTCGTTCAATTCACGTAAAAAACCCCACAACATGTGACGTAATTCGATATCCACGCCCGCCGTCGGTTCGTCTAAAATTAATAATTTAGGTTCCGTGCTCAACGCGCGCGCGATCATTAAACGCCGCTTCAAACCGCCCGATAAACGCAGCGCGGAATGACTGCGCTTGTCCCAGAGCCCGAGTTTTTTTAAATATTTTTCGCAGCGCTGTTCGGCGATTTTGCGCGGGATGCCGTAATAGCCGGCTTGATTAATGATGATTTGCGACAATTTTTCGAACGGATTAAAATTCATTTCTTGCGGCACGACGCCGATGCATAACTTCACTAAATCTAAATCGGTATCCATATCGTGGCCGAACACTAACACTTTGCCCGCGGTTTTATTGACTAACGAACTGATGATACCGATGGTCGTCGATTTGCCCGCCCCATTTTGTCCCAACAACGCGAAAAAATCGCCTTCTTCAACGCTTAAGTGAATGCCTTTCAATGCCGTTAAGCCATTGGTGTAGACTTTGGTAAGATCAGAAACAGATAATGCTAACATAAATATTTTCCTAATTTAGCGTCTTGAGCAATTGCCGCAACGCTTTACCCCTATGACTAATATGATTTTTAATATGCAACGGTAATTCCGCCGCGCTGCAATTGTGACTGTCGATAAAAAATAGTGGATCGTAACCAAAACCTTTTTCACCACGCGGGGCTTCAAGCAATGACCCTTCCCACACACCGTGACAAATAATCGGCGTGGGATCGATAGGAGTTTTTAAAAAAACTAACACGCAGTGATACGCGCATTGTCTTTGCCCCGCCGGAATATTTTTCATAGCGGCTACTAATTTAGTCATGTTATCAGCAGCCGTCGCGTTGTCGCCCGCATAACGCGCGGAATAAATACCGGGCTGGCCTTGCAAAGCGTTCACCACAATGCCGGAGTCATCGGCGAGTGCGGGTACGCCCGCGGCTTGCGAGGCGTGCCGCGCTTTAAGAATCGCGTTTTCGACGAACGTCAAACCCGTTTCGGGCGCATCGGTAATGCCTAGCGATTGTTGCGTTATCACTTCATACTCGCTGCCGGCGAGCATCGCGTTGAGCTCGGTGATTTTGCCTTGATTAGATGTCGCGAATACAATTTTCATATCAACCAGCGACCATGCCCATGCTGCCTGGCAATAACATGCCGACGACTAAGATATTTAAAAATTGCAGCAAGATCATCGCCGCGACGGGACTGACGTCGATACCGCCGATCGGGGGAATGACGCGGTGCAGCGGCCGCATGATGGGCGACGTAATTTTATTGAGTACTTCACTCATGGGTGAATAACCTTGCTGGAACCAAGTGGAAATCGCTTGAATTAAAATCGCGTAAAAGAAAATATTGAAAAGCGTGCCAAGTAAATCGGCCAGCGTTAGCAACAACATCGACGCCAGATTGAAGCCAATATTTTTTAAATAAAAAGCAAGGCTAAATTTGACGAATTCAATCAAGACGACGAGGACCAGCGTGGCTAATTCGAAATTTTTATAATTCGGAATGATATGGCGCAGCGGGCCGACTAACGGTTGCGTAAGTTTAATAAAAAATTGCGTTAACGGATTATAATAATCCGCGCGTACCCACGCTAAAATAAAGCGGATTAATAAAATAAAAATATAGCAGCTAAAAACTGCGTTGACTAAAAAGATTAAAGCTTCTTGCACGGCTGGCGACATAATTAAGATTCCGAGGCTGCATATTGATTTGCCAATTCTTCGGCGCGGTTTTTCGCGGCCAAGGCGGTTTTATACATAATTCCGCGGATATCCGCTTCTTCCAAGACGCGCACGCCTTGTTCGGTGGTGCCACCGGGAGAGGTCACCTGCTTGCGCAAATTCGCCAGTTCTTCTGAACTTTCTAACGCCATGCGGCTTGCGCCAAACGCGGTTTGCAACGTTAGCAGCCGCGCCACTTCAGGCGTTAATCCCAAGCGTTCCCCCGCTTGTTGTAACGCTTCCATGATCAGAAAAAAATAGGCGGGGCCGCTGCCGGACACGCCGGTGACGACATCGACTAGTTTTTCTTCCGGCAGCCACACGACGACGCCGACCGCGCGCAAAATACTTTCCGCGTCCCGCGCTTGCGCGGGGGTCACGAATTTATTCGCGAATAATCCCGACGCGCCGCAGCCGATGAGAGCGGGGGTGTTGGGCATCGCGCGCACGATACTGATTTGATCGCCTAACCAGTGTTGTATAGTCGCGATGCGCACACCGGCGGCGACGGAGAGAATTAAAGGTTTATTTTTTTGAATAATCGCAGCGAGCGGGGCCGCGGCGGCGTGCAAGATTTTTGGTTTCACACAAAAAATGATAACGTCGGCGTCGTTAGCCGCCGTTTGATTATCGGTGGTGATGTTGACCCCGAAGGTTTGCGCCAACTGATTGAGCTTGTTTTCGGTCGGGCCGGCGACCCAGATTTTCTTAGCGTCATAACCGTCTGCTATCAATCCGCCGATCAAACTCCTACCCATATTACCGCCGCCAATAATGGCGATGATTGCTGATTTCATCGTGAAAAAGTTCCGCTGGGAGTAAAAATAGTGCTGGTTAGCATATCATAAGATGGGTTTTTGAGGCAGAGAGAATTGTCATCCCCGCGCTGGGCGGGGATGACCGGGTCTTATAAAGAGTCGGGAAACGCGCCGCTGTCCACGCCTTCTGAACCGGCGTGGGCCCACGGGGTTTCATCTTCATTCATGACGGTGGCAGGCGCGTTTTTATCGGTAGACGTGCCGCCCGCGAGTTGGGCAGGAGCGGTATCCTCCGTCATATCGACTTTTGGCTCTGCCATGCTGACGTGTACTTTGGTGGATTGATCCACGCCGGCTTGTAAGGCTTTTTGTTGCGCTTCGGGTGATTGTTTTTGTAATTCACCTAACAGCGTGAACAGATAATCGTATTTGTTATGCGCGCTCCAAACATAGTAACCATCTGCGCCGGCGTCATTCACCGCTTTCATTTCAGCGAGAATGTAGGCGTGACGTTGGTTGCCAGGTAAAGGATAACGGTAGTTGGAAATTTCAATGTAAGCGTACAACTTCACCGGCATCTTATAGTTGAATTGTGAGCGCAGCGCCTTCAAAGAAATGTAAATCGTTTGGTAAGGGGAGACGGCGTGAATGCGGTATGGTTCGAAATGCGATGGATAAACCATGGGGCATAACGCGTCGACCGCGCTCGCCATCATCCGTAAGTTTTGGCCGATATGTTTGGATTCACCAAAACTTGAGATACCAAACACATCGGCTTGCAAGGGGATGCCTTGCGGGGTCACTTTATCTTTAAAGTATTGGACGACGCGGACGATGTCTTTGGCGTTGTCAGAAGAAGCGTGTTGTTTCGTGCTATAGCGGATGTAGTCTAATTGTATTTGTTGTGCGCCATACGCTATGGCTGTTTTCACCAATTTATAACGCTTTTCCCAATACGCTTCTGATTTAATTTGTTCTGGATTGCCGCCTTTTGGAAAAACGATAATCCGCGCAACGTAATTTATATCGTTCTCTTTTAATAATTTTACGTTTTGCTCATACAGTTTCGACGGGATTTCCATATCCACGACAAACGTTGAAATCCCCACCGCTTTGGCGTGCGCGATAAGATACTTCAAGTATTTGGTGTCTTCCATCGTGGTTTGGGTGAGGTAAATACCTTTCACAAACGCATTAGCTGTGCTGCTGAAACCTAATGTGATGAGTGTCAGGAGAAGAAACGCCAATCTTGCATATTTATTACACATGATGGCTATCCTTAAATATGTTTTTATGATTTAAGTATAGCTTCTCAAAAAAATTCTGCCGGTTAGCGCCTACTGCCAAAGATTTTCGTACCAATTCTTACCATTGTTGCGCCTTCTGCTATCGCAGCTTCCAGATCATCAGACATACCCATGGACAAAGTGTCTAAATTAATGCCATTTTCTATTAAAATTAATTGTAAATCGGATAATTTTTGAAAATCTTGGCGTTGCTCTGTCAAGTTTTTTTTTGCAGAAGGAATGCACATTAATCCCCTTAGCCGTAGGCGCGGAAATGCTTGGCAAGCTTTAGCAAGGGTCAAAGCCTCATCTGCAGGGATGCCGGACTTTGTTGCTTCGCGGCTGATATTGATTTGCAGACAGATATTTAACGGTGGCAATTGCGCGGGACGTTCCTCATTTAAAAATTGCGCGTGCTTAACAGACGCGACGGTATGTACCCAGTGAAAATGCGCTGCGATTTTTTTTAATTTGTTAGATTGCAACGGGCCGATGAAATGCCATTCGATGTCGGGCTGGTTTAGCGTTTCGATTTTCTCTAACGCTTCTTGTAAATAATTTTCCCCGAAGCGCCGCTGGCCGGCGTCAAAGGCGGTGAGAATTTTTTCCGCGGGTTGTGATTTGCTGACGGCGAGTAGGGCGACTGAATTTTCATTTCTGCCGTAACGCGCTTCGTAAGTATGGATTAATGAAAGCACCGCATTTAAATTATCTTGAACGCTTGTTTGAGATGGAAGCATCTAAGCGCCAAGTCTATAAGATAATTGATTAGCGGCTTGATCCACGCAGGCTAGCGATTTTTCGTAAGCGCGGGTAGCGCGTGATTGGAAAAAACTAATTTTCCAAAGCCACGAAAATCTTCCAAGCAGAGGCGCGGATGTTGCGGCGGCTTGTCTAAAAGTGCAATGGTTTTTCTTGGCTTGTTTGGAAAGCAAATCATTATGGCTAGAGTTGACTTCAATGATGGTACGGATTTCTTTTAAGCGGTCTGTTAATTCAAACACTTTTAAATCCATTGGCGTCTTCGCTAAAATCGCGTCAATATTTTTTATCGCGAGCAGCACAGCCTGAATGCGCTGCTCGGTTAAATGTTTATTGCGAGTCGAAGTGCGGGACACATAAACATATTTGCCGGCCTCAAGCGGATGGGAAACCAACGGCGTTTCAAGAGCCGTATTATATATTTCTTCGACGCCGTAGGCCCTGGTGTAGCGAGCTAATGCTAGGTAATTAACTAATTCCGACTTCACTTGCTGAGCCGTGGTCTCTAACTGTTCGCGGTACCTGTTGCTTATCATAAAAAATATTCCCTTATGTTTTTGCTGGAGCATATTGGCATTATCTGTGTATAATGTCAACATTATAAAAGTGAGCATGCGATGATTAAAACGGATTTATCAAATTTATTCAGTGAGTTAGAACAACGATCGTTAGGTACATTAGGTATCGTTGCGCGGCAGCTGGCCATTGATGCGGCCCCAGCGCTTGAATATAACGCCCACCAAAAATTCTTTATGTGCAGCACTTTCAAAGTGCCGATTGCGATTTGTTTTTTACAAAAAGCCGAACGCGAAAATATTAACTTATCCACCATCATTCCCGTCACGGCTTATGATTTACGTGTGGGGGTGACTTCGACGTTAAACCAATTCGATTATACTCAGCCCGTTTTTATCTCTTATGAAAATTTATTGCAATACATGCTGCAAGAATCCTGCAACAGTTCCTCGGATATTATTTTCCGTGCGGCGGGTGGCGCTGACGCGCTGCGAGAATTTTTCAGCGCCACGCGTATCACGGGCATGGAGATCTCCAAAAGTATTTTAGAATTGTTCGTCGCCTGGGATGGCATTAAAAATATTCCCGCTGATGGCCGCCTGACGATAGAGGAATATAAAAAACTGGAACAAGCGGTGACGCCGGAAGAATTAGCGCGCGCGCAACGTCAATACCGCCCGCAAGACGGCGACGCCACCCCGCAGGCGATGAATAACTTAATGGAAAAATTTGTTAAGGGTGAATTGTTAACGCGTGAAAACACGGCTTGGTTGTTAGGGGTCATGCGCGGCTGTAAAACCGGTAGAAAACGTTTAAAAGGGTTGCTGCCGAAAGAAATCGATGTCGCGCATAAGACCGGAACGATCAGCGGCTGCTGCTGCGACGTGGGCTTAATCGACGGCGATATCGTCGCGACCGTTTATTTGAAAGATTCAAAACTAGACGCAGAAGCTTGCGAAGCTATTATTGCCGAAGCGGGTTTAGCTATTTATGAATGGTATAAATCATAAAGTCAGCCGGTATTCACTAAGTAAACTTTCGCGCTATCTTCGTGCAAACGTTTCATCAATAAAAATAATGCTGAAAATCGTTTCTTCGACGTCGAGTAAAGTCTCTTCGAGTAATTGTGTGGCCGTCGCATAAAAACTTGCAACGTTCCTGTTTGCTCGACATAAGTTTGTAAAACTCGTTCCCACAACCACTGCGCATATACATTAACCCCCCCCGCGCTTTCGGCTTGTTCATAACCAAAACAATAAGGAGCGTCAAGAGGAAAGAAAGTATTCTTTTTATGAGGATCATTACGTTTTACGTCACTGGTTTGCCAATGAGCAGATTCCACTCCTTGATTACTGAAAAAAAGAACCCGCGTATCGCACTTGATGAGGCTTTGATGCAACTTGACCTCGTAAGACTAACTGGGTCCAGCTTTTAAGATCGCGTTGCTGACGTTAAACTTTTTGAAATTCTGCTTAAATTGTTCCATCAAGATTTGCGTATTGGCTTGCAGTTCAGCTTGATCTTTCCAACAGCGTGCGGGGTTTAACAAGTTGCTATCTACGCCCTTAACTGCCAGCGGCACTTCAAAATTAAAGCCCGCTAATTTTTCATATTGCGCGTCACGCAAATCACCATTCACGATCGCGGTGACGACCGTGCGCGTGGTGGGAATGGAAAAGCGTTCGCCGCCTTTGCCATGCGCGCCGCCGCACCAGCCGGTATTCACTAAGTGAACTTGCGCGTTATCTTCGTGCAAACGTTTCATTAATAAATCCGCGTACACTTGCGGCGGCCGCGGAAAAAATGGCGCGCCAAAACATGTGCTGAACGTCGGTTTGATATCACTGCCTTCCCCGACTTCCGTGCTGCCCACTAACGCCGTGTAGCCGCTTAAAAAATAATACGCCGCTTGCTCCAACGTCAAACGCGCGACCGGCGGCAACACGCCATATAAATCACAGGTTAAAAAAATCACGGCGTTAGGCGTGGCGCCCCGGTTGTTGGGCACGCGCAACGGAATATATTCCAACGGATAAGCGGCGCGTGTATTTTGCGTTAAACTAGCATCCCTATAATCGGGTTGCGCGGCGGCGTCCAACACCACATTCTCTAAGACGGTACCATAGCGGATCGCATCCCAAATCACCGGCTCATTTTTTTGCGATAAGTCTATGCATTTCGCATAACAGCCGCCTTCGAAATTAAATATCCCGTCGCGTCCCCAACCGTGTTCATCATCGCCAATTAAAAAACGTTCTGGATCGGCCGACAGCGTCGTTTTACCCGTGCCGGATAAACCAAAAAATAAGGCTGATTGACCGTCTTTGCCGACGTTAGCGGCGCAGTGCATAGGCAAGACGTCATGCGCGGGCAATAAAAAATTAAGCACGGAGAACATGCCTTTCTTCATTTCACCGGCGTAATACGTGCCACAAATTAGAATGCGCCGCGCGCTGAAATTTAAGATCACCGCCGCATCGCTATGCACGCCGTCCCGGTCCGGGCTGGTCGTTAAACTCGGTACGCTTAAGATCGTCCAGCACTGGTCTGGGTGCGGATGGTGGTCGCGGATAAAAAGATTGTGCACGAACAAATTATGCCAAGCTAATTCCGAAATGACTTGCACGGGGAGGCGGTATTTTTCATCAGCCGCGACGCTTAAATCAGAAATAAAAATCGCGTCTTTATGCCGTAAATGTGCTTCGGCGCGCTCCCACAGCGCGTTAAATTTTTCCGGCGCGATGGCTTGGTTGATGGCATTCCAATCGACGGTGTTTTCCGTCACCGCGTCTTTGACGATAAAGCGGTCTTTAGGCGAACGTCCCGTGCGCTTGCCGGTGGTCACCACTAACGCTTTATTATGCGCTAAAATTCCTTCGCCGCGCGCCAGCGCAACATCGATTAATTCTGCTGCGGTTAGGTTCGCATAAATTTTAGCGTCGTGTAATGCCATTGCGTGTGATCATCCTCATTAAAGCTTAACGAATTATACTCTATGTCGTTCGCGATTTAAAAAAACTTAATGCGCGGCCGCCACCACCGCGTCACCGTCCGGTACTTTCTTTGCCGGAGTTTTGAGCAGCAATGGTAAGAAAGCCGCAAAATAGAGAAGAACTCCCGCGATTTTAAACGTGTGCGAATAAGCCATGAAATTGGCTTGCGTACTGATTTGCTGACTCAGTTTGGCGACCCAACTGTGCGTGTTACTAAATTGCAAATGCTGCACGGCGAGCCAGTGTTGGAAGTTAGGGTTGGCGGTTTGGATGTGGGCGGTCAGCGCCGTCCAATTCGATTGCGTATCGCGGTCTAAGAATGCGGTGAGGAGTGATACCCCCATCGCGTTACCAATGTTGCGCCCGAAATTAAATAAGCCGCTCGCTTCCGCGATCGCTTGACGCGGTAAGTTGGAATAAACAATCGTGCTTAACGGCATGAAAAAACAACCGATGCCAAAGCCTTGGATAAAACCTAAAGTTAAAATAAATTGCATGCTAGTGTCGAGCGCGATATTGCCCATCACCCACGTCGTGTAAGCGCCGATGATTAATCCCGCCATGATAATCCAGCGCGGCTTCACGCCGCGTGACATGAGTTGCGACCCGATGGCCATCATGATGCCGCTGGCGATACCGCGCGGCGCCATGGTGAGGCCGGTTAAATCCGACGTGTAACCAAATAAACTTTCCAACATTTGCGGAAAAATCGTTAGCGTGCCTAGCAGTGACGCCGCGAATAGCGTCATCATGAGCGTGCCGTACGCGAACGTTTTATCTTTGAAGAGACGCAAATTAATGATGGGATTCTTTACCGTTAAGCAATGATAAATAAAATACGTAAACGTCGTGACAAAAATCACGAACAGCCAACCTATCGTGTTCGAGGAAAACCAATCATCCACTTCGCCGCGGTCTAAAAATAATTGCAACGACGCGATACTGACAACCATAAAAAACATACCGCGCCAATCGATAATATCTTTGCGCGTCACTGATGATTTAAAAAAACTTATCACCAGAAAAAAATTCAATACGCAGACGGGAATGTTCACGTAAAAAATCCAGCGCCAACTCAACGTATCCGTGATGTAGCCCCCCAAGGTCGGCCCCATGATAGGCGCGGCCATGACGCCGATGCCCCAAATCGCCATCGCTTTGGGTTGGTCTTTCGCGACAAAAGTATCGCGTAAAATATATTGCGCTAACGGCACGAGGGATGCGCCGAACACGCCTTGCAGCATACGGAATACGACTATTTCCGTTAAATTCGTGGAGAGACCGCAGAGGATAGACGCGAGCATGAAGCCGACGATATTCATCAACAATAATTTTTTGCTGCCGAACAAGCCGACTAAAAATCCGGTCAACGGCATTAACACGCCGGCTGCGACGATGTAGGAAGTGACGACCCAACTAATTTGATCGCGGTCCGCGGACAAGGAGCCCATCATGTGCGGCAACGACACGTTGACGATAGTGGTATCGAGAATTTCCATGATCGT
Organism: Gammaproteobacteria bacterium; assembly: GCA_963692955.1. GTDB lineage: Bacteria > Pseudomonadota > Gammaproteobacteria > DSM-16500 > DSM-16500 > UBA5158. The sequence continues at coordinate 297,097 of OY843587.1, forward strand.
CGTCAACATGATGGCGGCGATGATGCACCATGCTTCCAAACTGTTGAGCGAAATTTTAGGCGTTTCCATCGACTGTTATCCGACCCGTTGAGACGTGTCGACCGTGGCTGACGCCGTGGCGCCCGCGCGCAGTGGATACAGTGGATCGGGATTTTTAATTAAAATTTTCACGGGAAAACGCTGCGTGACTTTGACCCAATTACCGCTGGCGTTTTCCGGCGGCAATAGCGAAAACACGGAACCACTCGCTGAACTCACCGCGTCGACCACACCTTGAAAATGGTGTTTAGGAAACATATCCAACACAATTTTCACGCGTTGCCCGGGCTGGATGCGCGCGACTTGCGTTTCTTTAAAATTCGCGTCCACCCAAAAATGATCTTGTTCCACGATCATAAACAGCGTCGAGTTCGCGGTGACATTATTACCGGGTTGCAAGACAAACTGCGTGACCACACCCGCGCGCGGCGCGCTGATGCGCGTGTGGCTTAAATCTAATTTCGCTTGCTCAAGTTCGGCTTGGTCGGCAAGTAATTGTGCTTTGGCGCTATCTAATTGTGCCGTCGCTTGATCGCCGGCGGCTTTAGATTCTTGCCCTTCTGATACTAGACGTAAAATCCGTTGCGCGTTTTGTTCCGCCAACAGTAACGCCGCTTGCTGCGCCGCCACGGTCGCGGCGTGATGGACGACCGCGATTTGGAAGGGGCGCGGATCGATGGTAAATAATAATTGGCCGGCGGCGACGATTTGATGATCTTGCACATTAATTTCGGCGACGGGGCCGGTCACTTGCGCCGCGACGTTGACAGTGTCGGCTTGCACATAAGCGTCATCGGTGGAGGGGTGCGCGCCTAAGTAACTGCCGCCCGCGTAGAGTAACGTGATGGTGATGACGGCGATCGCGCCCCACAACAAGGTGGTTTTTTTAGAGAGAGGTAATTTCATTTTTTTCCCGGTCCGCGTCTGCAAAAATCGATGTGGAAGTGATTTTAACGCATTGGAGGTAATAAATCATGCGCTACGATAACTTGACAAGCGGCCTACGCGCGTGAAAAACTCGCACTCATTTTACGCAATCTGATGCTTTATAGTGAGGTATACCGTGACCGAATTGGACCAAGTCATCGCCAAAGCGTTTGGCAGTGAAGGCAAACAAGATGATGTTAATAAAGTTTATTTAACATTATTGCGGTCAGTGTTAATCATTCCAGTGGAGAAAGCGGCGCGTCCCGCGACAGCGGATGAAGAACCGTTTAAACCTTTGTTCGCGAAGTTAGAAGATAAATATTTTATGCTCGCGTTTGACACGCCGGAGCGTTTGGAGGCGTGGGGACAAGATCATTTGGAAAAAGTCGATTACGTCGAAATCATCGGCCGCGACTTGATCGCCGGGATTAATGAAGGTGTGTATTTGTGTCTGAACGTGGGCGCCACTTACTACAAAGAATTTTCCCCAGAAGAAGTATTGCAATTGAAAAAAGTCGTGGCGCGCATCGATCAATTAAAATCTTAACATTAAAGTTTATGGTTATAGTTAATTTCGCTGCGCCAATCGTTGGCGGGATCAAATAGATTAAATGCTAAATTTAGCACATTATTCGCCGCAAAAAAACGGACCGCTGGATAAATTGCTTTCGCTGCTTGCTGATCTTTTTGCTGCGTTATGTATTCGCTGCCACCGATTTTTTGCAATGCTAAATTTTCTTGTTGGCCAGCAAGGACCAGTGTGGCTACCGGCGCGGTTGAAATTTTTTCTTCGACTTCAATAGCGGCGTCTGCAGCGATGACAATAGATAAACGCGGTATAATTTGTGTCGTGATTTCACCGGTAGTGGCGACGCTAAATTTGACCGTCACACTAGGTTTCTCTGCGGGTAACATGACAACGGGATGTTCCGCACTAGCCAACGGCGAATTTAATGGCGTGAGCGCGCCGGGGGAAATAGCGGGATGCAAGGGTTTTATGCTCTGCGGCGTGCAAGCGCGATATTTTTTTTCTTTATTAGGTCGCCGCGCGCTGTTATCGGAGTGTCTTCTGCGTAATGGTTCCATCACCAGCGTGTTAGAGGGTTGGATATTCCAATTAGTACAGACGATTTTGAGTTTTTTAAATATCTCAGCCGCTTGTTTAGATAAAACTTCAATTTGTGTCTCATAACTTAAAAGCTCGCTAACCGACGCGTCACTTTCGCGTTTAAGTTTTAACGCGTTAAGCTTTTGCGACATGTCTTCCGCGCCCATCATGACACTATTGATGATAGCGTTTTTTAAATCGCCTAACTTTCTTTTGCGCAGCGCGTGAGCTTGAACGGCAATATGTTCAAGGCTAGGTTTGTAAATATCATAAAACGCTTGCCGCTGCTCGAGTAAAGTCTGAATCTGTTGTTCTAACTTAGCGAATTGTTCTTTATGAGACAGAGAAATAAGCGGTTTTAGTACGACTTCTACGACTTTTGATTTGGGCGCTAAAAGCTGTTTTTTAACGGGTTCGATTAGTGATTTGTAAGTAGCGTCCAAGCTGGAGTGCTGATAAATTTCTGTATTCGAGCGCAGGCAATTAATAATATAAATCAAACAATCAATATTATATTTGATGCCCCAAAATGTTTTCGCGGCGGCTAATAATCTGTCTTTTTCTTCCAATTCTTTAATACGCTGCGTTTCGAGTAAAAACATAGCGTAATCAAAATAGGTATGCAACGAATTAATTTGCGTAGGATGTTCAACAACTTCGTCGTTGGAAATTTTCGTGACTATAGCACGGATGCCGGCTTCGTTATCAATTATCAATTTTAACTCGCGCCGGTAAGCCTCGTCGATGTCGGGTAATTCACATTTGTCAGCGTGATCGGCTAACACCACGCGAAACGCTTCGAACGCGAACAATTGGCAAATCATGATTTCTTTAAAATAGTCCGCGCAAGCGCTGTCGGAAAAAGTGATTCTATCCGTCGTTTCGATAAACGCATGCTTTTTCGCATCGTGTAAATCGATTTTTAGAAAATGCTGAAATCGCGTTTCTAAAATCGCTTCTTGATAAAAATAAAAAGCTTGTTTGGTCAGCGGCAAATGATCTTGCAGCGAGATAGTGTTAACTAATAAAAATTCTTGGTCGATGAGGTCTAACCCATAACGCATCATGCGGTGCGCGGCGCCGATTCTAAGAATAAATAAAGTTAACGCTTTCGTATTGGTCGTGAGACTAAGATCGACTTGGTCGTGGCAGCCGACGGTATCGATCACGGCCCGCGATAATTTGTGGGTATCTAAAAAACGCGTGATCACTTGCATTTGAAAGAAATTTTTATCGCCGTCATAAAAATGGATGTCACTATCGCCAGCTTCGGTGAATTGCACTTGCGCGCGAACCGTAATCAGTTGTTTGGCGATATTTTGAATTTTATTAAATTCGCTGCTATTCTTGAAACGCTTAGGCAGCGGCTCGACGATGAGCTTATGTAAAAATAAAGTGGTAAGACTTAATTGCTGAAAAAGCATGCGCCACCCGCTAAGACAAGCGGCCTCGGTTTTTAATTTGGTAGAAAAGGTTTGCAGGTGTTCTTCTATTAACTTTTTTTCAAAGTAAGCAGGCAGCGAGTTATTAATCAGCACATTCAGTTTGACGCCAAGCTCGGAACATTCGCCTTCTGAAAATGCTCTTTCAATCTCTTCTCGTTCTTCTTCGCTATTTTCACACTCTTTCAAATCGATTTCTCTGACAATTTTTTCGAGCATTTCGAAATTCGAAAACATGCTTACACAATCCCCGCCTTATATTATTCTGGCCACATTATATGCAGATTAGCGGGGATTATCAACTGTGAAAGCGATGATCTGTCGGATAGTTTGACTTAATTAATCGAACTGTTTAATGATTATTTTTTTAAATTCCGATAAAAGTTTTCATGAGGGCCAAGCGAAATAAGAGTCAATTCATTTGTTTCAGCGTTGTAAGTATAAGCTAAAAGTAGCAGGTTGTTATTGACCTTGAATTTATAAACTTGAATGCCAGCCAGATCCCCTTTTTTTGCTTCACCTAAGGCTGGATCTATTGCGACAGCCCGGATAGCTTCATTAAATTTTTCTAGCGCATTTTTATGAGATTTTTGTAAGTTTTATAAAACTCATTTGACTGATTTATTTTTATTGCCGATTTGCTCTGTTTCTGCATATTGAAACTCCATGGTGCGACCGGCCTTCACATCTTCCATCCCCAGCAAAATACTACGAATCTGCGCATAAGTAAGATCAGGATTATCTTCGGCAATACGCCCAATTTTAGCCCAATGCTCTATTTGCTTTGGAACGGAACGGCTTTGAGCCTTGCTGTATATGCGCGCCTCGCTAATAAATTGCTTATCTAAATTAATTGCTGTCATCTAAAAATCCTCTTATTACGTTAATACGCTCATCCTTAAAACATATCCGTCCAGTCCGTCCAGAATCATAGTATACAACAAACTACAACAAAATGTTATAAATTATCATAAATCAAGATAAATAATTACAACGAAACGGGTCTAAAGAATACTATCGCGATGGCTAAGTGAGTAAGATTTTTTGAAGGAAAAAGTTTTATTTGCTTTAGATGGTTGAAAGCCATCGCGCTCTATGTAACAGCCGCGATGGCTTTTTAGGGATGTTTATTTTTTGCTTTTTTTTGCTTTCGATTTTTTCTTCTTGGCGGTTTTCTTTTTTGGGGTTTTTTTCTTGGGAACTTTCACGCCTTTCTTTTTCGCTTTTGACAAGGCGATGGCAATCGCTTGTTTACGGCTCGTTACTTTGCCGCCTTTACCCCCTTTGCCGCTTTTCGCCGTGCCTTTTTTATAACGGTCCATTTCATTTTTTACTTCTTTTGATGCGCCTTTTCCATATTTAGCAGCCATAATATTTTTCCTTTAGAAAGTAAAATACTATTATAACACGACCGCCGGCTGACGTGCGTCTAACAACTTAGCTACGATGTTGGCTTCGTCAACGTTGAGTACGCCGCTGCGTTTTAATGTTGTTAATACTTCTGTTAATGTTACCGCCGCGTGCACAGTAAAGTTTTGCTGTTGTAATTTATGTTTGCCGCTTGCTTCGCGGTCGATGAAGACGACGACATCTTTGGTAATCAATCCCGCGTGTTGACAATCCGCGGCGGTTTCTAAAATACTGCTGCCGCTAGTGATAACGTCTTCGATTAATAAACACCTTTGTTTTGGTGCGAATTTTCCTTCGATCATTTGTTTGGTGCCGTAGGCTTTTTTTTCTTTGCGACGCATAATCATCGGTAAATTATGCAATAACGATAGGCAGGTGGCGATTGGCAGCGCGGTGTAAGGCACGCCGCAAATCACATCAAATTGACAGGTTGAGATTTTGTTCCACATCGCTTCTGCCACCGCGGTGAGCAGGGCGGGTGAAGAAATAATGAGTCTTAGGTCGATATAAATCGGTGATAACGCGCCATTTTTTAAAATAAAGCTGCCGAATTTAATCGCGCCGATCGCATGTAATTCTGTGATGATGTTTTTTAAAGACTGTTGCATGGCTCGCATCCTCGCTCGAGAAAATAAACCGTCATCTGCCAAGGGCAAGCAGATGACGGTTGTCTAGCTAAACCACCGCGCTAAACATCGGTTTAACGACTTCATCGGCAGGGAGGATGCCCGCTAATCTTAACGCGCGCGTCATCCGCGTCACGCCAATGCCGCCGCCAAAACGCGGGAACATCGGCAACGCCAAGTACGCGTTCAATTCTTGTAGAACGCGCTCTTTGCTAAACGCGTTGAAGAGTAGCTGCGCGTATTGCCCATCGGATAACGTATAAAAGTTATCACGCATTTCTTGGACGTTGGTCGAACGTTCCGCGGAACCAATCGTTTCCATGCCGTAAAGAATGACGTCTACTTTATTGAAGATGCCATCTTTGCCGTGCTTCATGTTCCAAAACGGATGCGTCGATTGCGGAAAATGTTCGAGGCTTAACACATTGCCTAAATCTTTTTGCATTAACAGTTCTTGCTCCGCTTTGATTTCCGCGACGCCGTATTTCTCGCTCATCGCGGTGTAAAGACAGCTGACCGGCGCGTCGAAACCAAGATGCTCCAAGAGCTCCGCTTCAATGCGTTTCAATTCATCCATGCCGCCGTGCGCTTCGAATTCAAACATGGGAAAAATTTTTTCGTGGCGGCCGGGAATCGGAAACGGTTCGTTACGGTAACTCGTGGTGATACAAAAAACCCCGGGAACGCCGGGGTTTTTTAGGATTTCTGCTTCCAGCCACATTTGGCCGGTTTGCGGCAGAGGATAATTCACCCCGTTAAAAACAAATTGACTGATAGTTTCTGGATCTTCACAAGCGGCGAGTATTGAGAGACGGGATTGCGCGGGAACTTCGATAAAACCTTTTTGATCTTGAAAGAATGCTCGCAACTGTTTGACAAGATAATTGTAACCATAAATATCTAGCACGGGTAATTCTCCTGAATAATGAATTAATTTTCGGGTTAATTACAAACGTTGCGCGCAAACTTGTTAATCTTATCGATACGATTCCGCGAAGTCAAATATTTTTTTCAAAATATTTTTTTATCTTAAAAGATCTTGTTTAAAAAAATACGCCCATCCTCTTTAAATCGTGTAATCTATATCTTATTCACTAATTGCAGAGTAATGGATCTATGACGCGAAGCACACGGAACTCTAATCAAAAAGTTTTTTTTCAAAAAAGTATTTTATCCGCTGCGTTGTTGATTTGTATGAACGCGCAAGCGGCGGACGCCACTGCACCGGCAGCGACAGTGACCTCGCCTGCGGCGCCGACGACGACTATCACGACGACAAAAACCACGCCCGCGGCACCCGCTTCACCCGCCGCCACACCGGCCGCCGCCAATCCTGCGAACGCGGCAACGCCTGCGGCGACCTCTAAAACTGCAACCGTTGCACCCGCAGTCGCCGCGGATGATTCGATCGCGCAAGTAATTTGGGTTAAAGGCGTTGTAAAAGCGACCCAAGGCTCGCAACCGCCTCGCCTATTAGCGCGACGTTCGTCCATCTACCAACACGATGTGTTAACCACGGATAACTCCGGCACCGGTGAAGTAGCGTTTACCGATAGCAGCGTGTTAACGCTGCGTGAAGATACGGAATTACGCGTCGATGAATATGAATTCAAAAAAGACCCCAGCGGCGGCGGCGCGGGTAAAGAAGTCATGAGTTTAGTGAAGGGCGGCTTCCGCACCATCACCGGCGCGATCCCGAAACAGAACCCCGACAGTTATCAAGTGAATACGCCGGTCGCCACCATCGGTGTGCGCGGCACAGATTACGCCGCTTATTACTCTAAGCAAGAAGGCTTGATGGCGAAAATTTTCGAAGGCCGCATCACCGTAAAAAACGATCAAGGATTAGTTGAATTAAGTAAACAACTCTCGCATTTATATGCTTTGATCCGAATCGGTGAAGCGCCGCAAGTTACGGATAAAGAACCCGCCAGATTCCAAAACCAACCTGCCCCCACGCCAGTCACCAAAGGCACCATCAACGGCATTGGCACACCCGGCGGCGGCGCGCCGCCCGGCGGATCGAAAACGGTTTCTAGCTTCTGTGTCGGTTTGCTGAAAAATTTCACGAAAACGATTAATGACTTTTTCTCGTAAAAAAAGGCTTATTTTGCAGCATGTGCAAACACGCCGTCCCAATCTGGGGGCGGCGGATTTATTTTATATTCATTAACGCGTTCTAAATAAAGTTTATAAAATTTCACCTGCGGATGTTGTTGGTGCAGCGCATCAAATAATTGATACGCCGCGTCCCATTGCTGCTCGAAATACGTATTCAGCGCCGCGTCACTCAATTTTATTTCGTTTAATAATTCTTCGGTAGCGGTGATTTTTTTGGTGACGACTTCGTAAATCGCGACACCTAATTTTTTGCCTTTGACGCGCACGCGGTCTAATTGACGGAACACGAACTGAGTTTGATTTTTAATCGTGTTTTCCGCCACCATAATTTTAACGCCATAGTATTTTGTCAAGCCTTCCACGCGTGACGCTAAATTCACGGCGTCGCCTAACACGGTGTAGTTACGACGGAATTTCGAGCCCATGTCGCCGACACTCATGACGCCGGTGTTTAAGCCGATACCGATTTCTATTTTCGCCCAGCCGCGTTCCGCGAACATGGGATTGATTTTATCGACGGCTTTTTGCATCGACAGCGCCGAAGAAATCGCGTGCTGCGCGTGACGTTTATCACGCAGCGGCGCGCCCCAAAACGCCATGATTAAATCGCCGATGTATTTATCGATCGTGCCTTTGTGCTTGAAAATAATTTCGGTCATGGGGGTGAAAAATTCATTGAGCATGTCTTTTAATTCCGACGCCGTCATGGGTTCGGAAATTGTGGTGAAATTACGGATATCCGCGAATAACACCGTCATTTCACGGTCATCGCCCATCAGCGCGTAATTACTTTTCGCTTGTAGCATTTCGTCGATGTGATCTTCCGGCACGTATTGGCCAAACATTTCTTTGATGCGTTCGCGTTTACGCGTTTCAAACACATAACCAAAAACGATATTAAATAACGCCAACATCACGACGAGAATCATCGGTATCAAAATAAAAATAATTAAACCGGTTTTCATCCACACCCAGTTGTTGCCAAAAATTAAAACGATCGGAATTATCACCGCGAGTAGGGTGGTGGCGCGCGGCCCTAAAAATGGGAATAAAATCGCTAAAAATACGCCGATCAATACCGTCAGCGAAATTTCTGCGCCGATCGCCCAGGCGGGGGTGTAAGAAAAATGTTTATTGATAATGCCCTGCGCGATACTCGCTTGAATTTCCACGCCGGGAAAAACACCTTGAATGGATGTCGCTTGTAAATCGCCAAGGCCGGTCGCTGACGTGCCGACAAAGACAATTTTTCCGGCTAACGCGTTCGGCGGCAATTTTTTATGTAACACGTCCGTCGCGGAATAATATGGGAAGGTATAGCTTTTCCCGACGAACGGCACTAACACTTGAGCGCTGGAATCGGTAGGAATAGTGTAATCACCCATCTTTACGCCTTCTAACTTATATGTGTTACGGTATTCGCCGGTGACTAAGTCGATTTTATTTAACAGATATAAATTCACCGCTCGAAACGCCAGCGACGGGTATAAATTATCTTGGTAACGCATGAGGATAGGGACGCGCCGGATGATGCCGTCGGGGTCGGCGTAAACGTTAATGAAACCGCCGTTTTTAGCCGCCGTGGCGATCTTTGGAATGCTGGCGATGTAGCCTTGTGCGGCAAAAAACCCGAGCCCGGTTTCACGTTTGGTTAAGACATAAATGGGTGGCGGTAATTGGCCGGTCGTACTATTGCGGTAGAGCAGCGTAATGCCTAACACTTCGTCTTTATTCGTTAAACCTGTCACGAATTTCGAATCATTATCCAAATCCGGTTTTATTTGATCTAACACCGCTTGCACGCCCGGGTTGCTTAAATTTCTTTTTTGAATTTCCGCGGCTAATTCATCGACGATGTTGACTTCATTTTCCGGAAACATCATATCAAACGCGACGACCACCACACCTTCTTCTTGCAGTCTATCGAGTAAGTTTCCCAACAGATTCCGCGGCCACGGCCAGCGTCCCTCGGCTTGCAAACTTTTATCGTCAATGTCGACGATCACGACGTCAGGATTCACGAGCGGTTTGCGCGTATAAACATGTGCGCGCAATTGCATGTCGTAAGCTAGATTGTCGAGCCGGGTTATCAAGAGACGAATAGAGTCGACCGAGGTGACTTGCACCCAAATGCTAAGTATCACTAACAACAGTCCAATCAACATTGGGATGCGTTTATTCATGACCAAATCCTTGAGTGTGACACAGTGATCAATAATTATAATACCCGCGCTGGAGGTAAATTGACAGCGTCAGTCCACTGCTGCGCGAACGGTCAGTTGTGAATGATTCGATCTTTTTTTAAGAAAGTTTTTTTTGCGCGAAATCTGCGTGCATTGAATGATTAAGTGTAAATAGTGAGGTGGCGGAGAAAAGATTTTTGTAAGCATTTCTGCTTAAAAAAAAAATTGCAGATACCCGCTTAAGGTTATATATTCTCACCTGTTTTCTAATAAAAATATTTTTTCATAGCAAATGGTTAGCCGGTCGTGAAGTCAGTTAATCAATACATCATTTTTTGAGCAGAGAAAGTTTCTCCTATAGTAGACTTCGCTGTTTCACTACTCGCGTGATGTGGCTATAATGGACATCGAACTTTTTCGAAAAAGAAGTCCTAAAGATATTACGGACCAGAGCGGCCAGGGAATAATTTAAATGAAAAAAGCGTTGGCAAGGATACAGCGTTTCACACAAGTAATTGTGATCGGCTGTGTACTCGGGTTTTCTCCTCTGGTTAACGCTGCAAGCGTGGGAGTCACCGCCGGTCAATTGCCTGGCAGCGTGTTGCCGGAACGCGCGAGCAGCAACTTAGCCCCGCCGCCGCAAACTAATCCGCAAGCCATGGCGCCCATCACACGAAAAAATCAAAAGCCCGGTTCCTTAGGCGCGGCCGCCGAAAAAATTAAATTTAAACTCACGAAAGTGATTCTGCAAGACAATCACGTTTACACCGACGCGCAGCTTGAGCCACTTTATGCAAAGAAAGTCGGTACGCTGATTTCCGTCGCGGAATTGCAAGGCATCGTCCAAGATATTACGAATTATTACCGTAATAACGGCTATATTTTAACGCGCGCGGTGTTGCCGCCGCAGCATGTGGCGAATGGCGTTGTGTATATCAAAATCATCGAAGGTTACGTCGACAACGTCAAAGTGGTCGGTAATCCAAAAGGCTCTAAACCGTTAGTGGCGAGTTACGGCGATAAAATTACCCGCATGCGTCCCACCGAATTGAGGGTGATGGAAAAATATTTATTGTTAGCCAACGAAATTCCCGGCGTGACCGTGAAGGCAGTGTTAGAACCGTCAAAAACGAATGTCGGTTCGTCGGATTTATTGCTAGTGACGGATTCGAAAACATATAGCGGCTACGGTTCTTACGATAATTATGGCACGCGCTTCATCGGCCCTAACCAAGTGTCCGGCGGCGGCGAATTTGATTCCATTTTTCTCCCAGGCGACAGCACATCCTTTAACTTCGCACGCACCACCCGCGGCCAAGAATTGAATTTCTTCCAAATCTCTTACAACATGCCGGCCGGCACTAACGGCGCGCGTTTGTTGTGGACGGCGAACCGCGCGTTAACGCAGCCCGGCGAAAATTTAGCGCTGTTGAAAATTATGGGTGAAGCGGACACGGCCAGCGTGCAATTTCAATATCCGTTCTACCGCTCGCGCACCAAGAATTTAACCGGCGACGCTTCATTTAATTACACTGACAGTTACGTGACGACCGAACAGCCTAGTATCCCGTTGTATACCGATCATTTACGCACCATCCGTTCTGGTGTGAGTTTTAACGTTGCCGATTCCTGGCAAGGTAATAATTCCGCGGCCGTCCATCTTGAATTTGGTGTCCCTGGTATCGGCGGCACGCCGGAATCGATCGGTAACGCGTCGCCTGCGCAAACGTCACGGTTCGGCGCTAGCAATCATTTTCTCAAAACCGATTTTCAATTATCACGATTACAACAATTCGGCGCGTCACGTTATTCCGCGTTTTTCCAAATACAAGGGCAGTGGGCGTTGGAACCGTTACTCGCGACGGAACAATTCGGATTCGGCGGCGTGCAACAAGGTTTAGGCCGCGGTTATGATCCGGCGGAAATTATCGGCGACCGCGGTTTCGCGTACAGCGCTGAGTTGCGTATGAATGTCATCCCCGAACGTTATTTACTCCAAGCAGCTCAGCTCTACATGTTTTACGATAGCGGCGTTATTTGGAACGCCAAATATGTCGTGGATCAAAATACGAAAGAAAGCGCTACTTCCGCCGGGCTTGGCTCAAGATTTTATTTCACAAAAAATCTCACCGGCAACTTGTTGGTCGCGCAACCTATAACAAAGCCAGTCGCAGCATTGCAATTAATTGGTGATGGACGTCAGCCGCGGGTGTTTTTCAGCATCACGGCTTCAGGTTGATAATTAGAGCTTAAATTACAGCTTAAATTATTCAGGGATGGTTGTTTGTAAATCGCATTGATTGACGACAACATGTAAACCTAACAATAAGAAAGTTTATAATGCGATTGCAAACATTAAAAATTAGCCTTCTATTATTTTCTACTTTGTTGCTAGCAACAGACGCTATAGCCGCGCCCATCGGTCCGGGTTCCACACCCTCCAGTATTTTGCCCTCGTCGCAGTTAGTCGGCCAAGGCATTAACTTCACCGATCCCGGCCGCGCCGCGCATGAGTTACAAAAAAAATTACCTTATCTGCCTAAAGTCGGCGGCAAATCGCAAATTAAAACGCAACAGCCCGCGGTAACAAAAGCCAGTAAATTAAGCTTCAAACTCAATAACGTGATTTTCGAGGGGAATACGGTTTACTCGGATAAACAATTGCGCGCGACTTTCGAGCCTTACATCAACCAGTCAATCACGTTAGGAGAGTTAGAAGGTTTAGTGCATCAAATCACGGTAAAATATCGCGACGCCGGCTATATTCTTTCGCGCGCTATTCTACCGCCGCAAACGATCAAAGGCGGGATCGTGAAGGTGCGTCTGATTGAAGGTTTTGTGAGCGACTTCCAAGTCAAAGGCGACGCTGGACGTGCAAAAAAATTATTGTACGCCTACGGTTCTCATATCCAAGCGTCAAGGCCAATGCAAATTCACACGCTGCAGCGTTATACGCTGCTCGCGAATGATTTACCTGGCTATACGGTGGAATCGTTATTAACGCCTTCGCCGAATGTTCCCGAGGGTGCGGATTTAACTTTCGTCACTAAGCGCGTGACCCACAGCGAATATATTTCTTACGATAATTTAGGCACGCGCTTTTTGGGCCCGCAAGAAACGACCTTAGGCGGAAGTTGGTTTGGTTTACTCGCACCCGGCGACAACACCAGTTTCCGTTTCACGGTCACCGGTCGGCCGCAGCAATTACGTTATCATGAATTAACGCACATTATGCCGATCGGCGCGAACGGCATGCGTTGGCAATTTGGCTCGGATTACGCGGAAACGCGGCCAGGTTTTGTATTAAAACCGGCGCTCATCGTCGGCCGTAACTTTTTAGTCTTTACCGATCTAAGTTATCCTTGGATCCGTGACCGCGGCAAAAACTTCATTACGCACGCCGCGTTTAATTATCAAAATGTCACGTCGACGATTTTAAGTTTTCCATTTTACCAAGATCGTATCCGCTCACTGGTAGTAGGTTTTTCATTTGATCATGTCGACACGTATCACGGCGTCAATTCTATCGGCATGGATGCGACGCATGGTTTTAATTTCTGGGGCGCAAGTATGCACGCGTTGCAATCTCGACCTGAAGCGGGAAGTATTTACACGCGCATCAATCTTTCTGTTTCGCGCACGCAAGCGCTCACGCAGCGTTTTTCACTTTATATCGGCACGCACGCGCAATATTCTTTTGAGCCATTGTTGGCGACGGAACAATTCGGTGTCGGCGGCCCAGACATCGGCCGCGGTTATGATCCTTCCGAAATTGTCGGTGACACTGGCGCGAGCGGCAAAGTCGAATTACGCATGGACACCACACCGGGCTTCAAGTATTTGCAATCTGTGCAATACTATATGTTTTATGACGGCGGGATTATTCTCAACAAAGATAGTTTCAATCTTCCTAATCAACAAAGCTTGACCTCCACCGGCGTTGGCGCGCGACTCTTATTCATGCCTAACATCAGCGGCAACGTTTATTTTGGTAAACCCATTACGAGGCAAGTTGCCGTGCTAACCACCCTCGGTGAAAACTCCACTGGCGGCCGCGTTTGGTTCCAAATTATTGGATCTGCTTGATAATACTAATAAATTTGTCTTTAGAGTCTCTTTTATCGCTTTTTTCTTTTTTTTTAAGACACTAAAATCATTTTTAGCGAATTATTCAAAAGAATCAAATACCCATCTACACCGATCATACCCTAATTTTTCATCCATTTAATTTCCGATAATTGTCAAATTTATCATGTGGTTACATCTGCAATTTTTTTACGCTATAGCTGGTTAAATTCCATATGTGAACTATAGTTAATAGAGTGAAGAAAATACCCAACATATAAAGGACAAGATTAAAACTATAAAAATAAAAAATAGTTTCTCAAGCTAACAGAGGCGGCAGTGGAAAGTAAAAATCAGATGATCACAAAAAAGCTATTAGCGCTAAACGACCGTTTAGCTAGCCTCGCCACGCTTTGTAAAAAAGCGTTGGTGCTGAGCTTTATCGTTTGTGTGTTACCGACTACCTTAATGGCAAATCCAACCGGCGGCAATGTTTCAGCCGGTAGCGCTACGATTTCCAACAGTAACGACACGACGACTATCACTCAGACTTCTAGCAGCGCGGTAGTTGATTGGAACACGTTTAACATTAGCGCGAATGAAACTACGAAATTCGTTCAACCTTCTTCAAGCGCAATCACACTTAACCGAATTAACGGCAGTTACGGCGCGTCCACCATATTGGGAAAATTAAACGCGAACGGTCAAGTCTGGTTAGTCAATCCCGCGGGTATTTTCTTTGGCGCATCCGCGCAAGTGAATGTCGGCAGCCTGTTAGCGACCACCGCGAATATTACTAACGCGGATTTCATGGCGGGCAATTATCACTTCATGCAAGCAGCCGGCTGGAATGGTTCCGTCATCAACATGGGTAAAATAACCGTCGCGCAAAATGGGTTAGTCGCGCTCGTCGCACCGGGTGTCGCTAACAGTGGTACCATCACCGCGCGTTTAGGCACGGTGGTATTGGCGGCCGGCAACGAATTCACCGTCGACTTTTACGGCGATAACTTAATTCAATTCGGCGTGAACAATGAAGTCACCGCCGCGGCGAAAGATCAAAACGGCAAGGTCATGACGACGGCGGTCGCGAACACCGGCAAAATTTTCGCCACCGGCGGCAAAGTTTTATTATCCGCGGACACGGCGGAAAATATCGTTAACAACACCATCAACATGAGCGGTTTAATCGAAGCCAATTCCGCGTCGGAAAAAAATGGCGAAATTATTTTATCCGGCGGCGATAACGGCACGGTCGCAGTCTCCGGCACATTGAGTGCCCAAGGTAAGAAAGCTGGAGAAACAGGCGGTACGGTCAAGATTACAGGCGACGTCGTCGAACTTAACGACAATGCGAAAGTAAATGTCTCAGGGGAAGCCGGCGGCGGTAACGTCGTGGTTGGCGGCGACTTTCACGGTTCGGGGCCCGATCAAGACGCGAGTTATACTTTCGTGGGTTCCAACGCGCAAATTATCGCGAACGCACTTGATAGTGGCAATGGGGGTGATGTCGCGGTCTGGTCTAATTTGGGGACGGCGTTCTATGGCGACATCCAAGCTAATGGCGGCGTGAATGGCGGTAACGGTGGGATGGTGGAAACGTCCGGTGAAGTATTGGATGTCACCGGCAGCGTTTCCGCGACCGCGACGATTGGTACGGTGGGTGAATGGTTATTAGATCCTTACAACGTCTCCATCAGCACTGCGACCGCAAATGATAGTTCAGCCACGTCAGGTTCTACGATTACTTGGACACCATCTGCAAACAGCGCCACGATTTTAAATACCACTATTAGCAGCGCATTGAGTACCGGCACTGGCACTAACGTCATTATCAATACCACCGGCTCAGGCACACAAGCTGGTACCATCACAGTGGGTTCCGTCGTCACTAAAACGGGAACGAATACCTCGACTCTTACTTTAAACGCTACCAATACAATTAGCATCACTGCCGCAATAACGCAAAGCGCTGGTACGTTGAACCTAGTGTTACTTGCTGGCGGCGCAATCACTCAGTCCGCCGCGATCACTGCCACTGGATTGACAGCCGTCGCCACGGGTGGCAGCGCGATAACGTTAACGCAAGCAAACCACCTGACGGGCACGGTGACGCTTAACACGACGGGTAACGCAAGCTTTACTAATAGCGTCGCGACAGCGCTGGGCAGCACCACTTACTTTACCAGTCCAACCGCGTCAACCACATCACAATTTAGTGTTGGCGGCACGTTAGCCATTGCTTCAACAGGTGGGAATATAACGCAGACATCAGCGCTCACAGTCGGCGGCGTTTCAACGTTTAACGCGGGTGCTCATGCGATTACTTTGTCTGACACAGGGAATGCATTAACCGGCGACATCACGCTCACCAATTCAGGTGCTAACGCTGTCACGTTATATAATAACCGCGCGACCAGTCTTGCGGCTTCCACCATTGGCTCTGGTACAAATACCATTACTTCGAATGGTGCGTTGACACAAACGGGAATTTTAAGTTCTTCAGGCGTCATGTCATTCGTTGGTACTGCCGCCATTACGCTGACTCAAGCTAATACGTTAACGGGTTCAATTGGTATTACCAATGCCTCTTCAGCGCTGAATCAAATCACTAACAATGACGCTATTGTCTTGAACAACATTACTTTGAATGGCGGTGGCAGCTTGACCGTAACCTCTTCTGGCGCCAATTCTAGTTCTATTACGCAGTTAGCCGGCACCAGTATTCAAGAAACGGGAACCGGCGCTACCTTGAGTTTCACCACCACTGGCCATAGCATCACCCTGAATAACGCGAATAATATCGATGGCGCAAATTCATTCTCAAATACAGGTGCGTATGCCATTGCATTCACTAACTCTGGTAACACGCAGTTAGGTACCACTAGCACCACAAATAATTTTACGGTGATTTCTAACACCGGCAGCATTTCGCAAACCGGCGCACTCACTATCGGTGGCACTACCAATTTAACCACGAATAGCGGGATGACTTTAACCAATACTGCCAATTCATTCACCGGCGCTATTACTCTTACCGATACGGGTAGTGGCAGCACTGATAGTATAACCAATAACCGCGCGACGTCACTTGCCGCTTCTACTCTAGCGGGCAATTTAGCTATCTCTTCTACCGGTGCAATTACGCAAACCGGTGCCCTCAGTGTCGGCGGGACGGCAGCTTTTTCCGCAGGTGCAAATGCGATTACGCTTAACAGCGCAAATAGTTTTACGGGTGCTCTATCGCTAACTAACACCGGCAGCAATAACGCTAGCGTAACAAATAATAAAACTACGCTGTTTGGAACATCTTCTATCGGCGGAAATTTAACTTTCACTTCGACGAATGGTGACATTACCGAAACAAATGGCGGCGCGGGTTTAACCGTCGCAGGCACGTCGACATTTAATGTAGGAGCGAATAATTTAACTTTAATTGGCGCTAACTTTTTCACCGGCGCGGTTAACGTTACACAAACTAACGCAGCAGATGTCTCAGAATTTTATAATTATATCGCTACTAATTTAGGTACGATTAATACTGCTGGTGCGTTTGGTTTATATTCGATTGGAGCGCTAACTCAAAGTGGTGTTATCTCGATCGGAGCCTCTGCTTACAGCATATTTTATAGCAACAGTTCAATTACGTTAACTAATGCAGCAAATTCGCTTGGCTCCTACACGGAAGTATATAATTCGGGCGCAAATGACGTCGCTATTACTAATGCGGGCGCGCTAAATATTAATACTTCCACTGTAGGTTCGGGAAATCTCTCGATAACGGCCGGAGGTTCAATCACGGAGAGTGGCGCGATAACGCAAGCTGCAGGTGCTGGAACTGTCACGCTTAACGTTACTGCCGCAAATTCTGGTGTCTATCTTAATACGCAGGCAAATGATTTTAGTGGCGCGGTCACTTTTGGCGGTACGCTAGCAAATTTCACCGACATCGGTTTATATAATACGGATTCCGCCGCGGCGCTCCCGACTAACTTGACCAGTCTAACTAACCTAAATAATCTTGCCATAGTTTTTCCTAACGCTGCTGTTGTTTTGCCTTCGCTAAATGTTGGCGGCGCAATTGCTATCAGTGCAAGTGGATCTATTACACAAACCGGTACACTGAATGTAGCACAGTCTGCGCAATTTACTTCGACCGGGGATTCAATTACGTTGGGAAGCGCGAATACTTTTGGCGGCGTGGTAAATTTGAATACGACGGGCGCTACCAGTGCTACTTTAAACGCGACCGGCGCTTTAAATCTTGGAGCGTCTAGTGTCGGCCAAGTATTAACGGTGACAACTACCGGCGCATTGGAAGTGTCTGGTAATGTTCTTGCTAATACCGCAGCGCCTACTTCTACGACGGGTAGTCTGAATCTGCAAGGCACTGGCGTTACGTTGGATGCGGGGGTAGTACTAAATTCTTATGCTGGATTAGATATTATCCATGCGTTATCAGGTGCTACCACCTTCAATAATAATTCAAAAATGTTAGGCACCGGCCAAATCAAAATTATTGGCGATCAAATCGCTGTGAGTGCGACGGGTACGCAAATCGGTGGTGATGGTTCCGGTACGGGAACTGACATCGCCCAATATGTCGCGATTGGCCCGAGCACCGATCCGAATGTGACGATTGGTGTCGACGGCGGCGCGGGTACATTGCAAATCACGCAAAACATGTTGACGAATGTTATCAACGCTTCGACCCTGCGCATCGGTACAACTTCGAATGATTCGGGTTTGGTTACGATCGGCGGTGCGGTAACACTGGCTTCGACGACGACGGCATTAAGTTTTTTAAGCGTAGCGGGTATTACAGAAACAGCTGGCGGTTCGCTGAATTTAGCCTCTGGCACTTCTCTGCTGTTGACCGGCACGGGTAATTTTAATCTGACTAATTCGGCAAACAAGATTTCGAATGTCGCCGCGACCATTACGGGTAGTTTAGCAATTACCGATGCGGCTGCCACACCACTTACCGTGACCTCGATTGCTTCGCCTAATGATGTGGGTACTGTGTCAGGTATTACCGCGACTACCGGCGTCACACTGAATACGTCAGGCACCGGCGGTGCCATTACCATAAATAATAAAATTACTACGACTAATGCCGCGATTTCTTTAACCGCGAATGGTATTACCGAAGCTAATAGCACGACACTTAATGCCGGCAGCGGCAATATTACCCTCGCATCCGGCACCACCGGTATCAGCATGGGCACCGCAAACTTATTAGAATCCACCGGCACGATTACTATCAGCGGCGATTCCTTAGGGTTATCGTCGGATGCAAATTCGCAATTCGGTGGTACGGCGTTAGGTTCGGGTGTGGCTGCCGATACTATTATTACGCAAAGCACGGCAGGGGTTGCGATGACTGTTGGCGGCACGACTGGCACAGGTGCGACGCTAACTTCCGCTGAATTAAATAACGTGCATTCCACTAATTTGCGTTTAGGAAATGCAAGCACCGGTATTTTAACCGTCGCCGCTTGGTCACCGACGCAAGCTTACTCGACATCAACCGGCGTTTTAACATTAGATTCGGGCACTAGCATTACCCAATCCGGTGTGTTAACGCTTGGCACGGGTTCGAATTTAATTTTACGTGATGCTGGTAATATATCGCTAAACAGCGCCAATGTGATAGCTAACCTTGCCTCGACGAATACGGGCCCTCTCACTGTGATCGATGCGGCGAATGATACGCTTACCGTCACTTCAATAACCGATGATTTAGGCACCGTATCGGGAATTAGTTCTAGCGGCGCCGTGAGTTTGACGACTTCCGGAACGGGCGGAATTACCGTTAATCAAAATATTTCATCGACTGATGATCCAATTTCGTTAAGTGCGATCGGCGGTGCGGTGACGGTTGCGTCGGGTAAATCTATTAATTCGAATAATTCACCTGACAATGTCGGCACAATTGCCATTTCAGCAAAAACTTTAACGCTAACGGGTTCTTTGAATAGCGGTACTAGCAGCACGACAATCACCGCGGCAGGCAGCATCGGGCTAGGCGCGACGACGGGTACGATGACCATCACCGGTGCGAATTTACAAAATATAACCGCGGGTAATTTGATTTTGAACGCGGGCAGTAATACTTCTATTGTCGTGAATGGTATTAGCTCCGCAAACAGCGCGAATGTAACCAAAGTGACGCTGAATACAGTCGGCGGTACCAGTGGCACAGTGGGTTTTAACACGGGTTTATCTGCTTTCCAAAATTTAGTAGTGAGTTCGACCGGCGCGATTTCACAATCCGCGGCACTGTCGGTTAGTGGCACGTCAAGTTTTGCAGCCGGTGCGAATACGATTACGTTGAATAACGCTTCAAATAGTTTGGTGGGTAATGTCTCGCTGAGTAACACGGGTACGAACGCGGTTGCATTGACGGATGCTTCGAATCTTTCTCTTAACACATCAAGTGTCGGCGGCGCGTTAACATTAATTTCTTCCGGTACGATTTCACAAGTCGGCGCGCTGACCGCGACTGGCGGCACGACGACAACGACTTCTGTCGGTGGTACGACACTCACGACCACGGGAAATAATATTTCAGCGTTCAACGGTACGAACTCATCTAGCGGCAATCTTTCTTTAACCGATGCGAATAGCGCGTTGTCTATAACAGGTATCAGTGAAGCGGGTACCGGCACGACTAACTTGACGAATACCGGTGGCACGACGACGGTCAACGGCGCGATCACCAGCGCGGGCGCGTTAACGATTAATTCTTCCGGTTTGCTCACAGATAACAGCGCTATCACCACCACCAATTCCGTTATTACCTTAACTGGCGCGGGTTATACTCAAGCAGGTAGCGTTACCGACAGTTCCGGCACGGGCAATTTTAATATTAATGGCGGTACTGGCACCACAACTTTAAATGTTAGATCGTTAGATTTATCCACGGGTATCGTCACCGTGACATCTGATGGTGTGAACTTTGCAGGCGGTTCACAAATTGGCGGCTCGGGGTTAGGTACTGGCTTAGCGACTAACATTATTGTTCAAGCCAGTACTGCTGGCTTATCCATCGGTATTGCGGGTGGAACGGGGACATTACAAATCAACTCTACTTCACTTGCCGCCTTGACTCAATCAACGAATGTTAGATTTGGTAATAGTACTGCAGGCGCGATTAACATCGGTCCGATCAGTGTTCCCGCGGGATATTTAACCGGCACAGTAACTTTTGACACAGCGAGTTCAATTACGCAATCTGGCGCTCTCGATGTTTCTGGCAGCGGTACAAATTTAATTTTTCGTGATGCTAGTAGTATTACTCTCACTAATACAGGTAATAATTTTAATACTATTGCAACGAGTAATATTTCCGGCGCAATTACTCTTAACACCGTGGGAAGTTCCAATTTGACAATTGGCACTTTAACCGATGACTTAGGTACCATCAGTGGTGTTGCGGCGACTGGCTCGAATACGATTAGTATCGTCCAAGGAACGGGTGCGGGAAATATAAATGTAAACTCATTAGTCGCCAGCGGCAGCGGCGCGATTACGTTAATAGGCGGTACTAACGTGACTCTTAACGCCGGCAGTGTGACGACGACCGGCGCGGTTTCATTGACAGGGTTGGCGGGTAATGTGAATGAAGCGGGAGCGGGTTTGGTTGCGGGTGGCTTACTCACGACGAATTCAGCAACAGGTACCACGCTTGGTAACACGAATACGATCACTAGTTTTAATGGTACGAATTCAGGCACGGGTGTTATTACTCTAAAAGATTCGACGGCTAACTTAGCTGTGACTGGTATTAGCCAAACCGGTACCGGTACTGTTTCTATCACCGATACTACAGGCAATATTGCGATTACGGGTACCACCAACACGGTCGCGAACGCGTTGAATTTAACGTCTTCTACCGGCGCTATTTCTGAAGCCGCGGGCATTAGTATGACTAGCGGACTACTGACGACAGCTTCTGTTACGGGCATGAATTTGTTGGGCACGGGTAATGCGATTACTAGTTTCACGGGTTCAAACGCGACGGGTAATATTTCTTTAGTCGATGCATCAGCGTCGGGTTTATCAGTCGGCACGGTGGGTGAAACGACATCAGGCACGATTTCGATTTCTAACTCCGCTGGCGGGTTAACTACGACTGGCGCTATTTCTAGTGTGAATGGGATTATTGGTTTAACTACTACGGGTTCGGCGAATAGTATCAGTATCGGTTCTGCTATCAGTTCCGGCACGGCGGCGCAAAATATTGCCGCGGGCAATAGCCTCACCATTGGCACTGGCGCCAACTTAACAACCACTGGCACGGCGACGCTGACTGCGACCGCTGGATCGATTCTTGAAAGTGGTACGGGTGTTCTTAATACGACGACCGCGCAAGCAAATGCCGCCACCGGCATTACGTTAAATACATCTACCAATAAAATTTCTAGTTTCAGCGCGACGGATTCCACTAGTGGTGACATTCAATTAACTGACGCGGCGGTAACATCGTTAGCTATCTCTGGTATTACTCAAAACGGTACAGGTAACGTTTTAATAACTAATACGACGGCGACGAATGTGACGGGCGCAATGAATGGCGGCGGCGGCACGGTTGGTTTGACCTCTACCGGTGGCTTGTTATCAATTAACAGCGGCGTGACTTCCATTGGTGGCGCGATTACTTTAAATGGTGTCGGCATTACAGAAGCTGCGAGTACGTCGGTTAATTCCGGCAGCGCGGGCTTGACGTTGAATGCGAGTACGGGTGCGATTACTTTAAATGCCGCTTCGTTGTTATTATCGACTGGCACGGCGACATTAAATGCTAACGCAATGACGTTTAACGCGACGTCACAAATTGGTGGTTCGGCTGCTGGTGCGGGTACCGCGGCAACCGTTATTCTTACGCCGACGACATCAGGTACGACGATTGGTATCGCGGGCGGTACGGGTTCACTTTCTTTAACTCAAGCGATGTTGAATGATGTGCGCGGTACGAATGTTCGCATTGGTAATAGCACGGCGGGTGCGATTAACTCGGCAGCGTTTACTTCAGCTGCAACATTTGCCCCGGGAAACTTAACGTTAGATACCGCGGGTACGATCACGCAATCTGGCGCGATGAACTTAGGCACGACGGGTAATTTGATTCTGAGTGATGCAAGTGGCGTGACGTTAACGAATACGGGTAACGTATTTAACACCATCGCTAATAATAATACCGGCAGTGTAGCGATTAATGAAGCTGCCAATAAAAACCTAACGATTGGTACTTTAAGCGATGACCTTGGTACGGCGACAGGTTTAACGGTGACGGGAACAAATACGATTAATGTGACAGAAGCGGCAGGCACGGGAACGTTAACGGTTAGCAATCCGGTGACGAGTGGTTCTGGCGCGATTGCTTTAACTTCCGGCGGTCTCATGACGGTCGGTAATACGATTAGTACGTCAGGCGCGATTAACTTAACGTCGTTAGCCGCGAACATCAGTCAAACTGGCGCGATCGGTATTACGACGGCAGGCACATTGACGACTTCTTCAGTAACGGGAACATCATTAGCTGGCACATTGAATGCGGTTTCAAATTATGTGGCGAGCAATAGTGGCGCTGGCGCGATTTCATTTACAGATGCATTGGCGAGTGCGGCGGTCGGCCTTGGCAATATCACTCAAACCGGCACGGGCGCGGTAAATATTACGAATAGTAAAGGTATCACTCTAAACGGTGCAATCGCCGCGGGTGCTGCTAACGCGGTATCGTTAACCGCGGCTACGGGTGCGATTATGGAAAGTGCTACTAGTACTAACATCATCACTGGAGCTTCATTATCAACGACTTCATCTTCTGGCTTGTCATTGACGAACAATAATAATGTCGGCAGCTTAACCGTTTCGAATACGGGTACCGGCGCTGTTTCCTATACAAATACTGGTACGTTAACGTTAACGAGTTTGACGCAAAGTAATGGTGGCGGTGCCGTGACTATTAATAGTGGTGCTTTGACTATTGGTAATCTTTCCGGCGGAACCGGTAATACAGTTAATCTAACGTCGACTGGGGCGATTGGAGAAACTTCTTCGAGTACGATCACGGCTTCTACTTTAGCTGTCACCTCTGCCGGCGGTACAACATTAAATACGACAGGCGCTACGAATACGATTTCTGCTTTCGGCGGTACGAATACTTCTAGTGGTGATATTGTGCTGGCAGACGGTACTGCGTTAACGCTGAATGCGCTGACGAATAATGTCGGCAATATCAATATCAGCACCAGCGGTTCAAATACGATGACGGTCGGTGGTGCGATTTCATCATCGGGTAACGATACGTTAACGGCTGGCGGCTTATTAACTGTTAACAGTGGCGTTACTGCTACAGCCGGGGCGATTACATTAACAGGCGCTGGCTTTACGCAAGCGGCGAGCACGACGATTAATTCCGGCAGCAATGCGTTAACGGTCAACGCGGGCACGGGTGCTATTACTTTAAATGCGGCTGCGTTGTTATTAACGACTGGCACGGCGACATTAAATGCTAATTCGATGGCGTTTAACGCGACCTCACAAATTGGTGGTTCTGCTTCTGGTACCGGTGCGGCGGCTACGGTAATTCTTGCGCCGACGACAGCGGGAACGACGATTGGTATCGCGGGCGGCACGGGTTCACTTTCTTTAACACAAGCCATGTTGAATGATGTGCGTGGCACGAATGTTCGTATTGGTAATAGCACGGCGGGTGCGATTAACTCAGCTGCGCTGACTTCGTCTGCGACATTTGCCACCGGTAATTTAACCTTAGATACCGCAGGAACGATTACGCAATCTGGCGCAATTAATCTAGGCGCGACGGGTAATTTAATTTTGCGTGATGCAAGCAGTGTTAGTTTGACAAACACCGGTAACGTATTTAACACGATTGCAAGTACCAACACGGGCAGTCTTTCGATTAACGAAGCGGCTAATAAAAACTTAACGATTGGTACGTTATCTGATGACCTTGGCACGGCGACGGGTTTAACAGTCACTGGCGCTAATACAATTTCAGTAACAGAAGCGGCTGGATCGGGAACGTTAACGGTTAGCAATCCAGTGACGAGTGGTTCTGGCGCGATTGCTTTAACTTCCGGCGGTCTCTTGACGGTCGGTAATACGATTAGTACGTCAGGCGCGATTAACTTAACATCGTTAGGCGGGAACATCACTCAAACCGGCGCGATCGGTATCACGACGACAGGCACACTGACGACTTCTTCAGTAACGGGAACATCATTAGCTGGCACATTGAATGCGGTTTCTAATTATGCGGCCAGCAATAGCGGCGCTGGCGCGATTTCATTTACAGATGCATTGGCGAGCGCGGCGGTCGGCCTTGGCAATATCACTCAAACCGGCACGGGCGCGGTAAATATTACGAATAGTAAAGGTATCACTCTAAACGGTGCAATCGCCGCGGGTGCTGCTAACGCGGTATCGTTAACCGCGGCTACGGGTGCGATTACGGAAAGTGCTACTAGTACTAACATCATCACTGGAGCTTCATTATCAACGACTTCATCTTCTGGCTTGTCATTGACGAACAATAATAATGTCGGCAGCTTAACCGTTTCGAATACGGGTACCGGCGCTGTTTCCTATACAAATACTGGTACGTTAACGTTAACGAGTTTGACGCAAAGTAATGGTGGCGGTGCCGTGACTATTAATAGTGGTGCTTTGACTATTGGTAATCTTTCCGGCGGAACCGGTAATACAGTTAATCTAACGTCGACTGGAGCGATTGGAGAAACTTCTTCGAGTACGATCACGGCTTCTACCTTAGCTGTCACCTCTGCCGGCGGTACAACATTAAATACGACAGGCGCTACGAATACGATTTCTGCTTTCGGCGGTACGAATACTTCTAGTGGTAATATCTTGTTAACAGACGGTACTGCGTTAACGCTGAATGCGATTACGAATAATGTCGGTAACATTGGTATCACTACCAGTGGTTCAAACACGATGACGGTGAGTGGCGCGCTTTCTTCATCTGGTACAGATACATTAACGGCCGGTGGCTTGTTAACGATTAGTAATGGTATTACCGCGACCAACAGTGCGATTTCCTTGACAGGTACGGGTGTCACGCAAACGACGGGAACGATTGGTTCCGGTACGGGTACAATTTCACTTAACGCAGGCGGCGGCGCGGCGCAATTTAACTCTGGCACCTTGTCCTCAACGAATACTTCCGCGACGGCGATTTCTATTGGCAACGCAACGACAGTCGCGTTGGGTAACATCAGTGATGCAACCGGTACATTGTCGTTAGGCACAGGTAACATCAGCGGTGCGGTCACGCAAAATACCGGTACGACGTTGAACTTATCCGGTCTATCTGCGAACACGACTAGCACTATCGCATTGAATAATACGACGAATAGCTTCACCGGCACGGTAGCATTAGCTAACGCGGGCACTAACGCAGTGAGCTTAGTCGATAGCGCTGCATTGCAATTAGGTACGGTGAATGTGGGTGGTAACTTAACTCTAACCGCAGGCGGTAACATTACGCAAACCGGCACGATTATGGCGACCGGCGGCGTCACGACATTAGGTGTCAGCGTTGCGGGTTCGGATATTTTATTAGGTACGCAAGCGAATGACTTTGGCACCAGCGCAGTAGTATTTAGTAACACGGGCCCTGCGGTAGCGGCTGATATTCGTGATATTTCTTTAAGAAATGTCGATTCAAGTGCTGCAACGTCAAGCTTTACGGGCTTAACGAATTTACGCAACTTAACGTTAACGAACAATAACGATGGCATTACGTTAGGCGCGGTGACGTTGACGAACAGCGGTAATTTATCACTGACGGCTGGCGGTGCGGTTTCTCAAACCGGTGCGATCGTGGTTCCAGGTACGACGACAGTTAACGCGGGTAGTGGCACGATTAACTTATTAACGAACGGTGGTTCGAATAGCTTTACCGGCGCGGTGGTATTGAATACGACGGGTAATGCCTCAATCAATGACAATACTGCATTATTGTTTGGCGCTTCGAGCATTGGCGGAACGTTAACAGCGACGGCGAATGGTGCGATTAGCCAAGCTGGCGCATTAACTGTAACAGGCGCTTCTAGCTTTAATGCGGGCGCTAACGCGATTAATTTAACGACCAATGGCGCCTCGAATAGTTTTGGTGGCGCGGTGGCGTTGACGGGTTCAAGCGCGACATTGACAGATAGCATTGCATTACAAATGGCGGCTTCTACGATAACGAATGGCTTAACGTTGTCTTCCGGCGGCGCGATTTCCGAAACAGGTGTTATCACGGCGGGTACGTTAGGAACGACATCCGTTGGTGGTACAAACTTAGGCACGAGCACTAACGTAATCGGTAGTTATAATGCTACGAATACGGGTGGCGGCGCGCTTTCCTTTAAAACTTCTTCCGCATTGACGTTAACCGGCGTATCACAAACTGGTACGGGCGCGGTGACGATTAATAGTGGTGCGTTGAGCATTAACGGCAGCATCGTTGGCGGCACGGGTAATACGGTTAATTTAGTTTCTACGGGAGCAATTGGTGAATCGGCGACGAGTTCGATTAATGCTTCTACGTTAGCTGTGACTTCTGTTGGTGGCACGACATTAAATACGACAGGGGCTACCAATACAATTTCTAACTTTGGCGATACGAATACTTCTAGCGGTAATGTGGCTCTAAGTAATAGTGCCGCGTTAACGCTGAATGCGGTGACGAATAATGTTGGCACGATTAATGTTAATAACACCGGCGCGTTAACTGTTAGCGGAGCGTTAGCTTCTTCCGGCACGGATACGCTAGCTAGCACTGGCCTATTGACCGTGAATAACGGTATCAGCACGACGAACAGTGCGATTTCGTTATCGGGTGTTGGCTTCACGCAAGCGGCGAGCACGAATATTAATGCCGGCAGCGGTACGATAGCCATTAGCGCAGGCGGCGGCGCGGCGCAATTTAATACCGGTACGTTAACGTCAACGAATACTTCCGCGACGGCGATTTCTATTGGCAACGCAACGACAGTCGGGTTGGGTAACATCAGTGATGCAACCGGTACATTGTCGTTAGGCACAGGTAACATCAGCGGTGCGGTCACGCAAAATACCGGTACGACGTTGAACTTATCCGGTCTATCTGCGAACACGACTAGCACTATCGCATTGAATAATACGACGAACAGTTTCACGGGCACGGTAGCGTTAGCTAACACGGGCACTAATGCGGTGAGCTTAGTTGATAGCGCTGCATTGCAATTGGGTACGGTGAATGTGGGTGGTAACTTAACTTTGGCTGCTGGCGGTAACATTACGCAAACCGGCACGATTATGGCGACCGGCGGCGTCACGACATTAGGTGTCAGCGTTGCGGGTTCGGATATTTTATTAGGCACGCAAGCAAATGACTTTGGCACCAGCGCAGTAGTATTTAGTAACACGGGCCCTGCGGTAGCGGCTGGTATTCGTGATATTTCTTTAAGAAATATCGATTCAAGTGCTGCGACGTCAAGCTTTACGGGCTTAACAAATTTACGCAACTTAACGTTAACGAACAATAACGATGGCATTACGTTAGGCGCGGTGACGTTGACGAACAGTGGTAATTTATCACTGACGGCAGGCGGTGCAGTCACGCAAACCGGTGCAATTGTTGTTCCGGGTACGACGACAGTTAACGCGGGCAGTGGCACGATTAACTTATTAACGAACGGGGGTTCGAATAGCTTTGTCGGTGCGGTGGTATTGAATACGACGGGTAATGCCTCTATAAACGACAATACAGCATTATCATTTGGTGCTTCGACCATTGGCGGAACGTTAACAGCGACGGCGAATGGTGCGATTAGTCAAACTGGCGCATTAACTGTAACAGGAGCTTCTAGCTTTAATGCGGGCGCTAACGCAATTAATTTAACGACGAATGGCGCCGCGAATAGTTTTGGTGGTGCGGTCGCGTTGACGGGTTCAAGCGCGACATTGACGGATAGCATTGCATTACAAATGGCGGCTTCTACGATAACGAATGGCTTAACGTTAACTTCCGGCGGCGCGATTACGGAAACAGGAGTTATCACGGCCGGTTCATTAGTGACGACTTCAGTCGGCGGTACGAATTTATCATCGAGTACTAATGCGCTTGGCAGTTTTACCGCTTCTAATTCTACTAGCGGCGATATTACATTAGCGAATTCGAATAATAGTTTTGTGGTTAACGCGATTACGCAAAACAGCGGTACCGGTGCAGTTAATATTAGTAACTCGGGTACGACGACTATCTCAGGCGCGATTAACACAACCGGCGGCAACGTCACGCTTAGCACGACTACGCCAGACTCAACAACTCGCGTCTTGACGATCAATGGTGCTATCAATACAAACGGCGGATCGATTTCAGCTTCAGCAGCTAATCCAAATGATATTACGGCGTTAGTCGTCAATAGCGTCTTGAATTCAGGTTCAGGAACGGGCGGCATTTTAACGATCGCTGGTGGCACGGCGTTAAACGCATCGCCAGTCGTAGGCCAAGGTAATATCACACTGCAAGGTAATGGTTTAGATTTAACATTGGGTACGGTTAACTTCTCGTCTGCGACTAATCTTTCTGTGGCGCGCAACATTATCGTTAACGGCGCGTTAACGACTAGCGGAACGTCTTCAAATTTAAGTTTGACTGCGGATAGTAATAACGTCGGCGTCGGCGGTGTTGTCGTTACCGGCACGGGTTCGATTAATTCGACAGGTAGTTTAATCATTAGTGGCTCTGATATTTATCCTTTCGCCGGTGCTGATTCTACCGCGGCGGTCGAAGTGGAAACCGGCGGTACGATTAAAGCGGCTGGTAATATTTCGTTATCGGGTAATGTGGGTGCAGGCAATATTTTATTAAACGGCACGACAACAACTACTGGCACCAACAGTACTATCAGCTTAGTGACGGCATCTGGTACGGCTAGTGACATTCTTATTAATAGCAGTGTCACCGGTGTTTCTGGCAATGTGTCAGCCGTAGCCGGTCGTAATGTTACATTTAATTCGGGCAGCATTTCAACCGGTGGCAATATCACTCTAAACGCTGGCTCTGGCACTATCAGTGAAACTGGTACTAGCGCTATTTCAGGCGCTACACTTTCTACTACTTCCGCAACGGGGACATCATTAACCGCGTCGGGCAATGCGGTGACGAATTTCACCGCTTCGAATAGCGGTACAGGCGCAATTTCGTTAACGGATTCGAACGCCAATTTAGGTCTGAATGCGATTACGCAAAGCGGTAGCGGTGCTGTATCTATCACGAATTCGACGGGTAATATCACGCTCAATGGCGCATTGGCTGCGGGTGCTGCTAATGCTGTGACGTTAAACGCGGCGGCAGGTTCTATCTCTGAAAGTGCGACGAGTACTAATCTCATTACGGGGGCTACGTTAACAACGACATCGGTAACGGGTTTAAGTTTAACGAATAATAATATTGTCGGCAGTGCTGCGTTGACGAATACGGGAAATGGTGCTGTGTCATACACCAACAACGGTGCGTTGACATTAACGACTCTTTCGCAAGGCGGCACGGGCGCGGTTACGATTAACAGCGGCGCTTTATCTCTTAATGGGAATATCGCTGGTGGTACGGGTAACACGGTTAACTTAGTTTCTTCCGGTACGATTAGTGAAAGTGCGACGACGAGTTTAACCGCTTCGACCTTAGCATTAACTTCTGTCGGTGGAGCATCGCTAAATACTTCAGGCGCGACGAATACGATTAGCAACTTTGGGGCGGTGAATACGACTAGCGGTAATGTGGCTTTAATTAATAGCGCCGCGTTAACGCTAAATGCAATTACGAATAATGTTGGCACGATTAATGTTAATAATACTGGCGCGTTAACCGTTAACGGAGCGTTAGCTTCTTCCGGCACGGATACGCTAGCTAGCACTGGCCTATTGACCGTGAATAACGGTATCAGTACGACTAACAGTGCGATTTCGTTAACGGGTGTTGGCTTCACGCAAGCGGCGAGCACGAATATTAATGCTGGCAGCGGTACGATAGGCATTAGCGCAGGCGGCGGCGCGGCGCAATTTAATACCGGTACGTTAACGTCAACGAATACTTCCGCGACGGCGATTGCTATTGGTAACGCAACGACAGTCGCGTTGGGTAACATCAGTGATGCAACCGGTACATTGTCGTTAGGCACAGGTAACATCAGCGGTGCGGTCACACAAAATACCGGTACGACCTTGAACTTGTCCGGTCTATCTGCGAACACGACTAGCACCATCGCATTGAACAATACAACGAACAGTTTCACCGGCACGGTAGCGTTAGCTAACACGGGCACTAACGCAGTGAGCTTAGTCGATAGCGCTGCATTGCAATTGGGTACGGTGAATGTGGGTGGCAACTTAACTTTGACTGCTGGCGGTAACATTACGCAAACCGGCACGATTATGGCGACCGGCGGTGTCACGACATTAGGTGTTAGCGTTGCGGGTTCGGATATTTTATTAGGCACGCAAGCGAATGACTTTGGCACCAGCGCAGTGGCATTTAGTAACACGGGCCCTGCGGTAGCGGCTGATATTCGTGATATTTCTTTAAGAAATGTCGATTCAAGTGCGGCTACGTCAAGCTTTACGGGCTTAACGAATTTACGCAACCTAACGTTAACAAATAATAACGCGGGCATTACGCTCGGCGCGGTGACGTTGACGAACAGCGGTAATTTATCACTGACGGCTGGCGGTGCGGTTTCTCAAACCGGTGCGATCGTGGTTCCGGGTACGACGACAGTTAACGCGGGCAGTGGCGCGATTAACTTATTAACGAACGGTGGTTCGAATAGCTTTACCGGTGCGGTGGTATTAAACACGACAGGTAATGCCTCAATCAATGACAATACTGCATTATCATTTGGTGCTTCGAGCATTGGTGGTACGTTAACAGCGACGGCGAATGGTGCGATTAGCCAAGCTGGCGCATTAACTGTAACAGGCGCTTCTAGCTTTAATGCGGGAGCTAACGCGATTAATTTAACGACCAATGGCGCCGCGAATAGTTTTGGTGGCGCGGTGGCATTAACGGGTTCAAGCGCGACATTGACGGATAGCATTGCATTACAAATGGCGGCTTCTACGATAACGAATGGGTTAACGTTGTCTTCCGGCGGCGCGATTACGGAAACAGGTGTTATCACGGCGGGTACGTTAGGAACGACATCCGTTGGTGGTACAAACTTAGGCACGAGCACTAACGTTGTCAGTAATTACAGTGCAACGAACACAGGTGGCGGCGCGCTTTCCTTTAAAACTTCTTCCGCATTGACGTTAACCGGCGTTTCACAAACCGGTACGGGCGCAGTCACGATTAATAGTGGTGCGCTGAGCATTAACGGCAGCATCGTTGGCGGCACGGGAAATACGGTTAATTTAGTTTCTACGGGAACGATTGGTGAATCGGCGACGAGTTCGATTAATGCTTCTACGTTAGCTGTGACTTCTGTTGGTGGCACGACATTAAATACGACAGGGGCTACGAACACAATTTCTAACTTTGGCGGTACGAATACTTCTAGCGGTAATGTGGCTCTAAGTAATAGTGCCGCGTTAACGCTAAATGCGGTGACGAATAATGTCGGCACGATTAATGTTAATAACACTGGCGCGTTAACTGTTAGCGGAGCGTTAGCTTCTTCCGGCACGGATACGCTAGCTAGCACTGGCCTATTGACCGTGAATAACGGTATTAGCACGACGAACAGCGCGATTTCCTTAACGGGTGTTGGCTTCACGCAAGCGGCGAGCACGAATATTAATGCTGGCAGCGGTACGATAGCCATTGGCGCAGGCGGCGGCGCGGCGCAATTTAATTCTGGTACGTTAACGTCAACGAATACTTCCGCAACGGCGATTTCTATTGGCAACGCAACGACAGTCGCGTTAGGTAACATCAGTGATGCTACCGGCACATTATCATTAGGTACAGGTAACATCAGCGGCGCGGTCACACAAAATACCGGTACGACGTTGAACTTATCAGGCTTGTCTGCGAATACGACCAGTACTATTGCATTGAATAATACGACGAACAGTTTTACTGGCACGGTAGCGTTAGCTAACACGGGCACTAACGCAGTGAGCTTAGTTGATAGCGCAGCATTGCAATTAGGTACGGTGAATGTGGGTGGCAACTTAACTTTGACTGCAGGCGGTAACATTACGCAAACCGGCACGATTATGGCGACCGGCGGCGTCACGACATTAGGTGTCAGCGTTGCGGGCTCGGATATTTTATTAGGCACGCAAGCAAATGACTTTGGCACCAGCGCAGTGGTATTTAGTAACACGGGCCCTGCGGTAGCGGCGGATATTCGTGATATTTCTTTAAGAAATGTCGATTCAAGTGCTGCGACGTCAAGCTTTACGGGCTTAACGAATTTACGCAACTTAACGTTAACGAATAATAACGATGGTATTACGTTAGGCGCGGTGACGTTGACGAACAGTGGTAACTTATCACTGACAGCAGGCGGTGCAGTCACGCAAACCGGTGCAATTGTTGTTCCAGGTACGACGACAGTTAACGCGGGCAGTGGCACGATTAACTTATTAACGAACGGGGGTTCGAATAGCTTTACCGGTGCGGTGGTATTAAACACGACGGGTAATACCTCAATCAATGACAATACTGCATTATCATTTGGTGCTTCGAGCATTGGTGGTACGTTAACAGCGACGGCGAATGGTGCGATTAGCCAAGCTGGCGCATTAACTGTAACAGGCGCTTCTAGCTTTAATGCGGGAGCTAACGCGATTAATTTAACGACCAATGGCGCATCGAATAGCTTTGGTGGCGCCGTCGCGTTAACGGGTTCAAGCGCGACATTGACGGACAGCATTGCATTACAAATGGCGGCTTCTACGATAACGAATGGGTTAACGTTGTCTTCCGGCGGCGCGATTACGGAAACAGGTGTTATCACGGCGGGTACGTTAGGAACGACATCCGTTGGTGGTACAAACTTAGGCACGAGCACTAACGTTGTCAGTAATTACAGTGCAACGAACACAGGTGGCGGCGCGCTTTCCTTTAAAACTTCTTCCGCATTGACGTTAACCGGCGTTTCACAAACCGGTACGGGCGCAGTCACGATTAATAGTGGTGCGCTGAGCATTAACGGCAGCATCATTGGCGGCACCGGTAATACGGTTAATTTAGTTTCTACCGGAGCGATTGGTGAATCGGCGACGAGTTCGATTAATGCTTCTACGTTAGCTGTGACTTCTGTTGGTGGCACGACATTAAATACGACAGGGGCTACGAACACAATTTCTAACTTTGGCGGTACGAATACTTCTAGCGGTAATGTGGCTCTAAGTAATAGTGCCGCGTTAACGCTAAATGCGGTGACGAATAATGTTGGCACGATTAATGTTAATAACACCGGTGCGTTAACTGTTAGCGGAGCGTTAGCTTCTTCCGGTACGGATACGTTAGCTAGCACTGGCCTATTGACCGTGAATAACGGTATCAGTACGACGAACAGCGCGATTTCGTTAACGGGTGTTGGCTTCACGCAAGCGGCGAGCACGAATATTAATGCCGGCAGCGGTACGATAGCCATTAGCGCAGGCGGCGGCGCGGCGCAATTTAATTCTGGTACGTTAACGTCAACGAATACTTCCGCGACGGCGATTTCTATTGGCAACGCAACGACAGTCGCGTTAGGTAACATCAGTGATGCTACCGGCACATTATCATTAGGTACGGGTAACATCAGCGGTGCGGTCACACAAAATACCGGTACGACGTTGAACTTATCAGGCTTGTCTGCGAACACGACTAGCACTATCGCATTGAATAATACGACGAACAGTTTCACGGGCACGGTAGCGTTAGCTAACACGGGCACTAACGCAGTGAGCTTAGTTGATAGCGCTGCATTGCAATTGGGTACGGTGAATGTGGGTGGTAACTTAACTTTAACCGCAGGCGGTAACATTACGCAAACCGGCACGATTATGGCGACCGGCGGCGTCACGACATTAGGTGTCAGCGTTGCGGGTTCGGATATTTTATTAGGTACGCAAGCGAATGACTTTGGCACCAGCGCAGTGGTATTTAGTAACACGGGCCCTGCGGTAGCGGCGGATATTCGTGATATTTCTTTAAGAAATGTCGATTCAAGTGCTGCAACGTCAAGCTTTACGGGCTTAACGAATTTACGCAACCTATCGTTAACAAATAATAACGCGGGCATTACGCTCGGCGCGGTGACGTTGACGAACAGTGGCAACTTATCACTGACAGCAGGCGGTGCAGTCACGCAAACCGGTGCGATCGTGGTTCCAGGTACGACGACAGTTAATGCGGGCAGTGGCACGATTAACTTATTAACGAACGGTGGTTCGAATAGCTTTGCCGGCGCGGTGGTATTGAATACGACGGGTAATGCCTCAATCAATGACAATATAGCATTATCGTTTGGTGCTTCGAGCATTGGCGGAACGCTAACAGCAACGGCGAATGGTGCGATTAGTCAAACTGGCGCATTAACTGTAACAGGAGCTTCTAGCTTTAATGCGGGAGCTAACGCAATTAATTTAACGACGAATGGCGCCGCGAATAGTTTTGGTGGTGCGGTCGCGTTGACGGGTTCAAGCGCGACATTGACGGATAGCATTGCATTACAAATAGCGGCTTCTACGATAACGAATGGGTTAACGTTGTCTTCCGGCGGCGCGATTTCCGAAACAGGTGTTATCACGGCGGGTACGTTAGGAACGACATCCGTTGGCGGTACAAACTTAGGCACGAGCA
Source organism: Gammaproteobacteria bacterium (assembly GCA_963692955.1). GTDB lineage: Bacteria > Pseudomonadota > Gammaproteobacteria > DSM-16500 > DSM-16500 > UBA5158. Next base: position 332,844 of record OY843587.1, read on the forward strand.
CTAACGTAATCGGTAGTTATAATGCTACGAACACAGGTGGCGGCGCGCTTTCCTTTAAAACTTCTTCCGCATTGACGTTAACCGGCGTATCACAAACTGGTACGGGTGCAGTGACGATTAATAGTGGTGCGTTGAGCATTAACGGCAGCATCGTTGGCGGCACGGGTAATACGGTTAATTTAGTGTCTACCGGAGCGATTGGTGAATCGGCGACGAGTTCGATTAATGCTTCTACGTTAGCTGTGACTTCTGTTGGTGGCACGACATTAAATACGACAGGGGCTACCAATACAATTTCTAACTTTGGCGGTACGAATACTTCTAGCGGTAATGTGGCTCTAAGTAATAGTGCCGCGTTAACGCTAAATGCGGTGACGAATAATGTTGGCACGATTAATGTTAATAACACTGGCGCGTTAACTGTTAGCGGAGCGTTAGCTTCTTCTGGCACGGATACGTTAGCTAGCACTGGCCTATTGACCGTGAATAACGGTATCAGCACGACGAACAGCGCGATTTCGTTAACGGGTGTTGGCTTCACGCAAGCGGCGGGAACGAATATTAATGCTGGCAGCGGTACGATAGCCATTAGCGCAGGCGGCGGCGCGGCGCAATTTAACTCTGGCACCTTGTCCTCAACGAATACGTCTGCGACCGCGATTTCAATTACTAATGCGACGACAGTCGGTCTGGGTAATGTGACGGATACAGTTGGTACGTTAGCATTGAGCAGCATCAGCGGCGCGGTCACGCAAAATGCTAGCACGACGTTGAACTTGTCAGGCTTGTCTGCGAACACGACTAGCACTATCGCATTGAATAATACGACGAACAGCTTCACCGGCACGGTAGCGTTAGCTAATACGGGTGTTAACGCAGTGAGCTTAGTCGATAGCGCTGCATTGCAATTAGGTACGGTGAATGTGGGTGGCAACTTAACTTTGACTGCTGGCGGTAACATTACACAAACCGGCACGATTATGGCGACCGGCGGCGTCACGACATTAGGTGTTAGCGTTGCGGGTTCGGATATTTTATTAGGTACGCAAGCGAATGACTTTGGCACCAGCGCAGTGGTATTTAGTAACACGGGCCCTGCGGTAGCGGCTGATATTCGTGATATTTCTTTAAGAAATGTCGATTCAAGTGCGGCGACGTCAAGTTTTACGGGCTTAACGAATTTACGCAACTTAACGTTAACGAATAATAACGATGGCATTACGTTAGGCGCGGTGACGTTGACGAACAGTGGTAATTTATCACTGACGGCAGGCGGTGCAGTCACGCAAACCGGTGCAATTGTTGTTCCGGGTACGGCGACAGTTAACGCGGGTAGTGGCACGATTAACTTATTAACGAACGGTGGTTCGAATAGCTTTACCGGGGCGGTGGTATTGAATACGACGGGTAATGCCTCTATAAACGACAATACAGCATTATCATTTGGTGCTTCGAGCATTGGCGGTACGTTAACAGCGACGGCGAATGGCGCGATTAGTCAAACAGGCGCGTTGGCAATCACGGGTGCTTCCAGTTTCAATGCTGGTGCAAACTCGATTGATTTAACGACAAATGGCAACGCGAATAGCTTTACCGGCGCGGTTGGTTTAACGGGTTCAAGCGCGACATTGACGGATAGCATTGCGTTGTCGATGGCGGCTTCTACGATAACAAATGGTTTAACGCTAACTTCTGGTGGCGCGATTTCACAAACAGGCGCTCTGTCCGCGAGTGCGTTGACGACCAGTTCTGTTGGCGGCACGACGTTAAACGGTGCTAACACGGTGGGAAGTTTTGCGGCGACGAATTCGACCAGCGGCAATATCAGCTTAACGAACACTAATAATAGTTTTGTTACGAATGCTATCACGCAAAGCAGCGGCACGGGTTCTGTCAGCATTACTAACACCGGCACGACCACAATTACCGGTGCGATTAATACTTCAGGTGGTGCTGTTTCCTTAAGTACGTTAACGCCAGATTCTACGGCGCGCGTCTTGACGATCAATGGCGCAATCAATTCAAATGGCGGCGCGATTTCAGCGACAGCGGCTAATCCAAATGACATTACAGCGTTAGTGGTAAACAGCGTATTGAATTCAGGTTCTGGCACAGGTGGTGTGTTATCCATCGGTGGTGGTACCGCGTTGAATGCCTCACCGGTGGTCGGCCAAGGTAATATAACGCTGCAAGGTAATGGGTTAGATTTAACGTTGGGTACCGTTAACTTTACTTCCGCCACGACTTTATCTGTCGGCCGTAACATTATTATCAACGGCGCGTTAACGACAACGGGTGTTGCTTCAAACTTAGGATTAGTCGCGGATAACGGCAGCTTAGGCGTTGGCGGCGTGGTCGTGACGGGCACCGGCTCGATTAATTCAGCGGGCAACTTAAGTTTAAGCGGCTCGGATATTTATCCATTCGCGGGCGCGGATTCTACTGCGGCGATTGAAGTTGAAACCGGCGGCTCACTCCAAGCGGCGGGTAATATTTCTCTGACGGGTAATGTCGGTGCGGGCAATATCTTGTTGAATGGTACCACCAAAACCACGGGCACAAATAGTACGATTAGTCTTGCGACGTCGGCAGGCACGGCGAGCGATGTTTTAATTAACGCGAATGTGACGGCGGTATCAGGTAGTGTGACAGCGACGGCGGGACGTAATGTGACGTTGAGCACGGGTAGTATTTCCACCGCTGGCAATGTGAATTTAACGGGCACGACGGGTGCGGTCAGTGAAACGGGCGCGGGGGCGATTTCGGGTGCGACTCTTTCTACTAGCTCAGCCACGGGTACGACCTTATCAGCAACTAACACCGTCACGAACTTTACCGCTTCCAATAGCGGTACAGGCGCAATTTCGTTAACGGATTCGAACGCCAATTTAGGTCTGAATGCGATTACGCAAAGCGGTAGCGGTGCTGTATCTATCACGAATTCGACGGGTAATATCACGCTCAATGGCGCATTGGCTGCGGGTGCTGCTAATGCTGTGACGTTAAACGCGTCGGCAGGTTCTATCTCTGAAAGTGCGACGAGTACTAATCTCATTACGGGTGCTACGTTAACAACGACATCGGCAACGGGTTTAAGTTTAACGAATAATAATATTGTCGGCAGTGCTGCGTTGACGAATACGGGAAATGGTGCTGTGTCATACACCAACAACGGTGCGTTGACATTAACGACTCTTTCGCAAGGTGGCACGGGCGCGGTTACGATTAACAGCGGCGCTTTATCTCTTAATGGGAATATCGCTGGTGGCACGGGTAACACGGTTAACTTAGTTTCTTCCGGTGCGATTAGTGAAAGTGCGACGACGAGTTTAACCGCTTCGACTTTAGCATTAACTTCTGTCGGTGGTGCATCGCTCAATACTTCAGGCGCGACGAATACGATTAGCAACTTTGGGGCGGTGAATACGACTAGCGGTAATGTGGCTTTAATTAATAGCGCCGCGTTAACGCTAAATGCGGTGACGAATAATGTTGGCACGATTAATGTTAATAACACTGGCGCGTTAACTGTTAGCGGAGCGTTAGCTTCTTCCGGTACGGATACGTTAGCTAGCACTGGCCTATTGACCGTGAATAACGGTATTAGTACGACGAACAGCGCGATTTCGTTAACGGGTGTTGGCTTCACGCAAGCGGCGAGCACCAATATTAATGCTGGCAGCGGTACGATAGCCATTAGCGCAGGCGGCGGCGCGGCGCAATTTAATACCGGTACGTTAACGTCAACGAATACTTCCGCGACGGCGATTGCTATTGGTAACGCAACGACAGTCGCGTTAGGTAACATCAGTGATGCAACCGGTACATTGTCGTTAGGCACAGGTAACATCAGCGGTGCGGTCACACAAAATACCGGTACGACGTTGAACTTATCCGGCTTGTCTGCGAATACGACCAGCACTATCGCATTGAATAATACGACGAACAGTTTTACTGGCCCGGTAGCCTTAGTTAACACGGGCACTAACGCAGTGAGCTTAGTTGATAGCGCTGCATTGCAATTGGGTACGGTGAATGTGGGTGGTAACTTAACTTTGACTGCTGGCGGTAACATTACGCAAACCGGCACGATTATGGCGACCGGCGGCGTCACGACATTAGGTGTTAGCGTTGCGGGCTCGGATATTTTATTAGGCACGCAAGCAAATGACTTTGGTACCAGCGCAGTGGTATTTAGTAACACGGGCCCTGCGGTAGCGGCTGATATTCGTGATATTTCTTTAAGAAATGTCGATTCAAGTGCGGCGACGTCAAGCTTTACGGGCTTAACGAATTTACGCAACTTAACGTTAACGAATAATAACGATGGTATTACGTTAGGCGCGGTGACGTTGACGAACAGCGGTAATTTATCACTGACGGCTGGCGGTGCGGTTTCTCAAACCGGAGCGATTGTTGTTCCAGGTACGACGACAGTTAACGCGGGCAGTGGCACGATTAACTTATTAACGAACGGGGGTTCGAATAGCTTTACCGGCGCGGTGGTATTGAATACGACGGGTAATGCCTCAATCAATGACAATATAGCATTATCGTTTGGTGCTTCGAGCATTGGCGGAACGTTAACAGCGACGGCGAATGGCGCGATTAGTCAAACAGGCGCGTTGGCAATCACGGGTGCTTCTAGCTTTAATGCGGGCGCTAACGCGATTAATTTAACGACCAATGGCGCATCGAATAGTTTTGGTGGCGCGGTGGCGTTGACGGGTTCAAGCGCGACATTGACGGATAGCATTGCATTACAAATAGCGGCTTCTACGATAACGAATGGGTTAACGTTGTCTTCCGGCGGCGCGATTTCCGAAACAGGTGTTATCACGGCGGGTACGTTAGGAACGACATCCGTTGGTGGTACAAACTTAGGCACGAGCACTAACGTAATCGGTAGTTATAATGCTACGAATACGGGTGGCGGCGCGCTTTCCTTTAAAACTTCTTCCGCATTGACGTTAACCGGCGTTTCACAAACCGGTACGGGCGCAGTCACGATTAATAGTGGTGCGCTGAGCATTAACGGCAGCATCGTTGGCGGCACGGGTAATACGGTTAATTTAGTTTCTACGGGAGCGATTGGTGAATCGGCGACGAGTTCGATTAATGCTTCTACGTTAGCTGTGACTTCTGTTGGTGGCACGACATTAAATACGTCGGGCGCTACCAACACAATTTCTAACTTTGGCGGTACGAATACTTCTAGCGGTAATGTGGCTCTAAGTAATAGTGCCGCGTTAACGCTAAATGCGGTGACGAATAATGTTGGCACGATTAATGTTAATAACACCGGTGCGTTAACCGTTAACGGAGCGTTAGCTTCTTCTGGCACGGATACGCTAACTAGCACTGGCCTATTGACCGTGAATAACGGTATTAGCACGACGAACAGCGCGATTTCGTTAACAGGTGTTGGCTTCACGCAAGCGGCGAGCACGAATATTAATGCCGGCAGCGGTACGATAGCCATTAGCGCAGGCGGCGGCGCGGCGCAATTTAATTCTGGTACGTTAACGTCAACGAATACTTCCGCGACGGCGATTTCTATTGGCAACGCAACGACAGTCGGGTTGGGTAACATCAGTGATGCAACCGGTACATTGTCGTTAGGCACAGGTAACATCAGCGGCGCGGTCACGCAAAATGCTAGCACGACGTTGAACTTATCCGGCTTGTCTGCGAACACGACTAGCACTATCGCATTGAATAATACGACGAACAGCTTCACCGGCACGGTAGCGTTAGCTAATACGGGTGTTAACGCAGTGAGCTTAGTTGATAGCGCTGCATTGCAATTGGGTACGGTGAATGTGGGTGGTAACTTAACTTTAACTGCAGGCGGTAACATTACGCAAACCGGCACGATTATGGCGACCGGCGGTGTCACGACATTAGGTGTCAGCGTTGCGGGCTCGGATATTTTATTAGGCACGCAAGCGAATGACTTTGGCACCAGCGCAGTGGTATTTAGTAACACGGGCCCTGCGGTAGCGGCTGATATTCGTGATATTTCTTTAAGAAATGTCGATTCAAGTGCTGCGACGTCAAGCTTTACGGGCTTAACGAATTTACGCAACTTAACGTTAACGAATAATAACGATGGTATTACGTTAGGCGCGGTGACGTTGACGAACAGCGGTAATTTATCACTGACGGCTGGCGGTGCGGTTTCTCAAACCGGTGCGATCGTGGTTCCAGGTATGACGACAGTTAACGCGGGTAGTGGCACGATTAACTTATTAACGAACGGTGGTTCGAATAGCTTTACCGGTGCGGTGGTATTGAATACGACGGGTAATGCCTCAATCAATGACAATACTGCATTATCATTTGGTGCTTCTAGCATTGGCGGAACGTTAACAGCAACGGCGAATGGCGCGATTAGCCAAGCTGGCGCATTGACCGTGACAGGCGCTTCTAGCTTTAATGCGGGCGCTAACACAATTAACTTAACGACGAATGGCACCTCGAATAGTTTTGGTGGCGCCGTCGCGTTAACGGGTTCAAGCGCGACGTTGACGGATAGCATTGCGTTGTCGATGGTGGCTTCTACGATAACGAATGGCTTAACGTTGTCTTCCGGCGGCGCGATTTCCGAAACAGGTGTTATCACGGCGGGTACGTTAGGAACGACATCCGTTGGCGGTACAAACTTAAGCACGAGCACTAACGTAATCGGTAGTTATAATGCTACGAACACAGGTGGCGGCGCGCTTTCCTTTAAAACTTCTTCCGCATTGACGTTAACCGGCGTTTCACAAACTGGTACGGGCGCGGTGACGATTAACAGTGGTGCGTTGAGCATTAACGGCAGCATCGTTGGCGGCACGGGTAATATGGTTAATTTAGTTTCTACGGGAACGATTGGTGAATCGGCGACGAGTTCGATTAATGCTTCTACGTTAGCTGTGACTTCTGTGGGTGGCACGACATTAAATACGACAGGGGCTACCAATACAATTTCTAACTTTGGCGGTACGAATACTTCTAGTGGTAATGTGGCTCTAAGTAATAGTGCCGCGTTAACGCTAAATGCGGTGACGAATAATGTTGGCACGATTAATGTTAATAACACCGGTGCGTTAACTGTTAGCGGAGCGTTAGCTTCTTCCGGTACGGATACGTTAGCTAGCACTGGCCTATTGACCGTGAATAACGGTATCAGTACGACGAACAGCGCGATTTCGTTAACGGGTGTTGGCTTCACGCAAGCGGCGAGCTCGAATATTAATGCCGGCAGCGGTACGATAGCCATTAGCGCAGGCGGCGGCGCGGCGCAATTTAATACCGGTACGTTAACGTCAACGAATACTTCCGCGACGGCGATTTCTATTGGCAACGCAACGACAGTCGCGTTAGGTAACATCAGTGATGCTACCGGCACATTATCATTAGGTACGGGTAACATCAGCGGTGCGGTCACACAAAATACCGGTACGACGTTGAACTTATCAGGCTTGTCTGCGAACACGACTAGCACTATCGCATTGAATAATACGACGAACAGTTTCACGGGCACGGTAGCGTTAGCTAACACGGGCACTAACGCAGTGAGCTTAGTTGATAGCGCTGCATTGCAATTGGGTACGGTGAATGTGGGTGGTAACTTAACTTTAACCGCAGGCGGTAACATTACGCAAACCGGCACGATTATGGCGACCGGCGGCGTCACGACATTAGGTGTCAGCGTTGCGGGCTCGGATATTTTATTAGGTACGCAAGCAAATGACTTTGGCACCAGCGCAGTGGTATTTAGTAACACGGGCCCTGCGGTAGCGGCGGATATTCGTGATATTTCTTTAAGAAATGTCGATTCAAGTGCTGCGACGTCAAGCTTTACGGGCTTAACGAATTTACGCAACTTAACGTTAACGAATAATAACGATGGTATTACGTTAGGCGCGGTGACGTTGACGAACAGTGGTAACTTATCACTGACAGCAGGCGGTGCAGTCACGCAAACCGGTGCAATTGTTGTTCCAGGTACGACGACAGTTAACGCGGGCAGTGGCACGATTAACTTATTAACGAACGGGGGTTCGAATAGCTTTACCGGCGCGGTGGTATTGAATACGACGGGTAATGCCTCTATAAACGACAATACAGCATTATCATTTGATGCTTCGAGCATTGGCGGAACGTTAACAGCGACGGCGAATGGTGCGATTAGCCAAGCTGGCGCATTGACTGTAACAGGCGCTTCTAGCTTTAATGCGGGCGCTAACGCGATTAACTTAACGACCAATGGCGCCTCGAATAGTTTTGGTGGTGCGGTCGCGTTGACGGGTTCAAGCGCGACATTGACGGATAGCATTGCATTACAAATGGCGGCTTCTACGATAACGAATGGGTTAACGTTGTCTTCCGGCGGCGCGATTTCCGAAACAGGTGTTATCACGGCAGGTACGTTAGGAACGACATCCGTTGGCGGTACGAACTTAGGCACCAGCACTAACGTTGTCAGTAATTACAGTGCAACGAACACAGGTGGCGGCGCGCTTTCCTTTAAAACTTCTTCCGCATTGACGTTAACCGGCGTATCACAAACCGGCACGGGTGCAGTGACGATTAATAGTGGTGCGTTGAGCATTAACGGCAGCATCGTTGGCGGCACGGGTAATACGGTTAATTTAGTTTCTACGGGAACGATTGGTGAATCGGCGACGAGTTCGATTAATGCTTCTACGTTAGCTGTGACTTCTGTTGGTGGCACGACATTAAATACGTCGGGCGCTACCAACACAATTTCTAACTTTGGCGGTACGAATACTTCTAGCGGTAATGTGGCTCTAAGTAATAGTGCCGCGTTAACGCTAAATGCGGTGACGAATAATGTTGGCACGATTAATGTTAATAACACCGGTGCGTTAACTGTTAGCGGAGCGTTAGCTTCTTCCGGTACGGATACGTTAGCTAGCACTGGCCTATTGACCGTGAATAACGGTATCAGTACGACGAACAGCGCGATTTCGTTAACGGGTGTTGGCTTCACGCAAGCGGCGAGCACGAATATTAATGCCGGCAGCGGTACGATAGCCATTAGCGCAGGCGGCGGCGCGGCGCAATTTAATACCGGTACGTTAACGTCAACGAATACTTCTGCGACGGCGATTTCTATTGGCAACGCAACGACAGTCGCGTTGGGTAACATCAGTGATGCAACCGGTACATTGTCGTTAGGCACAGGTAACATCAGCGGTGCGGTCACACAAAATACCGGTACGACGTTGAACTTGTCAGGCTTGTCTGCGAATACGACCAGTACTATCGCATTGAATAATACGACGAACAGTTTCACGGGCACGGTAGCGTTAGCTAATACGGGTGTTAACGCGGTGAGCTTAGTTGATAGCGCTGCATTGCAATTGGGTACGGTGAATGTGGGTGGTAACTTAACTTTGGCTGCTGGCGGTAACATTACGCAAACCGGCACGATTATGGCGACCGGCGGCGTCACGACATTAGGTGTCAGCGTTGCGGGCTCGGATATTTTATTAGGCACGCAAGCAAATGACTTTGGCACCAGCGCAGTGGTATTTAGTAACACGGGCCCTGCGGTAGCGGCGGATATTCGTGATATTTCTTTAAGAAATGTCGATTCAAGTGCTGCGACGTCAAGCTTTACGGGCTTAACGAATTTACGCAACTTAACGTTAACGAATAATAACGATGGCATTACGCTCGGTGCGGTGACGTTGACGAACAGTGGCAACTTATCACTGACAGCAGGTGGTGCAGTCACGCAAACCGGTGCGATTGTTGTTCCAGGTACGACGACAGTTAACGCGGGTAGTGGCACGATTAACTTATTAACGAACGGTGGTTCGAATAGCTTTACCGGGGCGGTGGTATTAAACACGACGGGTAATGCATCAATTAATAATAATACCGCTCTGGTACTAGGCGTTTCGACAATCGGCGGCACGTTCACAGGCGTTGCAAATGGCGCGATTAGTCAAACAGGCGCGCTGGCAATCACGGGTGCTTCCAGTTTCAATGCTGGTGCAAACTCGATTGATTTAACGACGAATGGCAGCGCGAATAGCTTTATCGGCGCGGTTGGTTTAACGGGATCTAGCGCGACGTTGACGGATAGCATTGCGTTGTCGATGGCGGCTTCTACGATAACAAATGCCTTAACCCTGTCTTCCGGTGGCGCGATTACGGAAACAGGCGTTATTACCGCTAATTCATTAGGTACGACGTCAGTCGGCGGTACGAATTTATCATCGAGTACTAATGCGCTTGGTAGTTTTACCGCGTCTAATTCTACTAGCGGCGATATTACATTAGCGAATTCGAATAATAGTTTTGTGGTTAACGCGATTACGCAAAACAGCGGTAGCGGTGCCGTGAATATTTCTAACTCTGGCACAACGACTATCTCAGGCGCTATTAACACGACCGGTGGCAACGTCGTACTTAGCACGACAACCCCAGATTCAACCGCTCGCGTGTTAACGATAAATGGCGCTATTAATTCAAACGGCGGATCGATTTCGGCTTCAGCGGCTAATCCAAATGATATTACGGCGTTAGTCGTCAATAGCGTCTTGAATTCAGGTTCAGGAACGGGCGGCATTTTAACGATCGGTGGTGGCACGGCGTTAAACGCATCGCCAGTCGTAGGCCAAGGTAATATTACACTGCAAGGTAATGGTTTAGATTTAACATTAGGTACAGTAAATTTCACTACTTCGACGAACCTTTCAGTGGCAAGAAATATTATTGTTAACGGCATGTTAACAACTAGTGGAACGGCTTCCAATTTAAGTTTGACCGCGGATAGTAATAACGTCGGCGTCGGCGGTGTTGTCGTTACCGGCACGGGTTCGATTAATTCGACAGGTAGTTTATTCATTAGCGGCTCTGATATTTATCCTTTCGCCGGTGCTGATTCTACCGCGGCGGTCGAAGTGGAAACCGGCGGTACGATTAAAGCAGCTGGTAATATTTCGTTATCAGGTAATGTAGGCGCAGGCAATATTTTATTAAATGGTACTGTGACGACCACGGGTACGAATAATACTATCAGCTTAACGACGGCAACCGGCACGGCTAGCGACATTCTTATTAATAGCAGTATTACTGGGGTTTCCGGCAATGTATCGGCGCTAGCTGGGCGCAATGTCACTTTCAATTCGGGCAGCATTTCCACCGGCGGCAATGTTACTTTAAATGGTGCGACTGGCGCGATCAGTGAAACGGGTACCAGCGCTATTTCAGGCTCTACACTTTCCACTACTTCAGCTACCGGTACTTCATTAACGGCATCGGGCAATGCGGTGACGAATTTCACCGCTTCGAATAGCGGTACGGGTGTAATTTCGTTAACAGATTTGATTGCGAATTTAGGTGTGACTAGCATTAGTCAAAGTGGAACGGGCGCGGTTTCGATTACGAATTCAACCGGCAATATCAATATTAACGGCACGTTTGCTGCCGGCTCGAACGCGATTAATTTGACTGCGACTTCTGGCGCAATTAGTGAAGCAGCGGCTAATAAGATTACTGGTGGAACTTTAACGACGAATGCATCGACCGGCGTTAGTTTAGCCGGTACAGCAAATCAAGTGACTGGCTTTGCGGCGACGAATGCGACAGGCAATATTAGTTTAGTTAACGCGACGAGTTTAAATGTCGGCGCGGTAAATGAAACCGGTACTGGTACGATTTCAATTACTAACGCTGGTACGTTATCCACATCAGGTACGATCAGAACGGGTTCTAACGGCGCAATTTCTGTAACGACGACGGGTTCTGCTAACGGTCTCGCGGTTGGTTCAAGTATAAATTCCGGCTCAGGCACGCTGACACTTACCGCCGGTAATGACCTTACGATTAATAATGGGGGCAGTTTAACTAGCACCGGTACGATGAGCTTAAATAGTAATACTGGACAAGTCGCAGAAATTGGTACGGGGGTAATTTCCGCGGGGACGTTAACGACTAGCTCGGCAGTCGGCACCGTCTTGGGAACTACTTCAAATGCGATCGGTAACTTCGGCGGAAGTAATAGCGGTGCGGGTGCTATCACGCTGCAAGACTCAATCACTAATTTAGGTCTCAACGCCATCACGCAAAGTGGTACGGGTGCTGTATCAATTACGAATTCAACCGGTAACATTGTACTGAACGGCGCATTAGCGGCGGGCTCTGCGAATTCTGTAGCGTTAACGGCCACCGCAGGTATGATTTCTGAAAGTGCTGGCAGTACGAATATTATTACGGGTCTGTCATTAGCTACGACGTCTTCTACAGGTTTGAGCTTAACGAATAACAACAGTGTCGGTAGTGTGACAATTTCAAATACGGGTGCGGGTACAGTGGCTTATGTCAATGCCGGCGCTTTGACTTTAACTAACTTGACACAAAGTAATTCTGGCGGCGCGGTTAATATTAATAGTGGCGCTTTAACTATCGGTAATATTTCTGGTGGTACTGGCAATACAATTAATCTAACTTCTACGAGTACGATTGGAGAATCTTCTTCAAGTACCATTACAGCGTCTACTTTAAACATTTCTTCGGTCGGTGGAACGGCGCTTAACACAGCCGGTGCGACTAATACAATTTCTAATTTTGGCGGTTCAAACGCGATTAGCGGCAATATCGTTTTAGTGAATAATGCGGCGCTATCGCTCAATGCCCTGACGAATAGCGTCGGTAATATTAACGTCAGTACGACCGGTTCGAACGCGTTGACCGTAAGCGGAGCGCTTGCTTCATCAGGTACCGATACATTAAATGCCGGCGGTTTATTAACGGTTAGTAATGGTATCACTACGACGAATAACGCGATTTCGTTAACGGGTGGTACGGGTGTGACGCAATCCGCTAGTACGTTGGTTAATTCCGGTAGCGCGGCGTTGACGGTAAATGCAACTAGCGGCGCCATTACTTTGAATTCCGCATCGTTGTTGTTGACGACTGGCACGGCGACATTAAATGCTAATTCGATGGCGTTTAACGCGACTTCACAAATTGGTGGCTCGGCTTCTGGCACGGGTACAGCGGCTACTGTTATTCTCGCTCCCACAACGGCTAATACAACGATTGGTATCGCCGGCGGTACGGGTTCACTTTCTTTAACACAAGCCATGTTGAATGATGTGCGTGGGACGAATGTTCGCATTGGTAATAGCACGGCGGGTGCGATTAACGCTGGCGCGTTTACTTCAGTTTCTACTTTTGCTACGGGTAATTTAACTTTAGATACCGCTGGCACTATCACGCAATCTGGCGCGATTAACTTGGGCACAGGTAATTTAATTCTGCGTGACGCAAGTAGTGTTAGTTTAACAACTACAGGTAACGTGTTTAACACGATTGCGAGTAATAACACGGGCAGTCTTGCGATTAATGAAGCGGCAAACAGTAATTTAACGATCGGTACTTTAAGCGATGACCTTGGTACGGCGACGGGTTTAACAGTCACTGGTGCTAATACAATTTCAGTGACAGAAGCGGCAGGTACGGGAACGTTAACGGTCAGCAATCCAGTGACGAGTGGTTCTGGCGCGATTGCTTTAACTTCCGGCGGTCTCTTGACGGTCGGTAATACGATTAGTACGTCAGGCGCGATTAACATAACGTCGTTAGGCGCGAACATCAGTCAAACTGGCGCGATCGGTATTACGACCGCAGGCACATTAACGACGTCGTCAGTAACGGGAACATCATTAGCTGGCACATTGAATGCGGTTTCAAATTATGTGGCGAGCAATAGTGGCGCTGGCGCGATTTCATTTACAGACGCATTGGCGAGCGCGGCGGTCGGCCTTGGCAATATCACTCAAACCGGCACGGGCGCAGTAAATATTACGAATAGTAAAGGTATCACTCTGAACGGTGCAATCGCCGCGGGTGCTACTAACGCGGTATCGTTAACCGCGGCTACGGGTGCGATTACGGAAAGTGCTACTAGTACTAACATCATCACTGGAGCTTCATTATCAACGACTTCATCTTCTGGCTTGTCATTGACGAACAATAATAATGTCGGCAGCTTAACCGTTTCGAATACGGGTACCGGCGCTGTTTCCTATACAAATACTGGTACGTTAACGTTAACGAGTTTGACGCAAAGTAATAGTGGCGGCGCCGTGACTATTAATAGTGGTGCTTTGACTATTGGTAATCTTTCCGGCGGAACCGGTAATATAGTAAATCTAACGTCGACTGGGGCGATTGGAGAAACTTCTTCGAGTACGATCACGGCTTCTACCTTAGCTGTCACCTCTGCCGGCGGTACAACATTAAATACGACAGGCGCTACGAATACGATTTCTGCTTTCGGCGGTACGAATACTTCTAGTGGTGATATTGTGCTGGCAGACGGTACTGCGTTAACGCTGAATGCGCTGACGAATAATGTCGGCAATATCAATATCAGCACCAGCGGTTCAAATACGATGACGGTCGGTGGTGCGATTTCATCATCGGGTAACGATACGTTAACGGCTGGCGGCTTATTAACTGTTAACAGTGGCGTTACTGCTACAGCCGGGGCGATTACATTAACAGGCGCTGGCTTTACGCAAGCGGCGAGCACGACGATTAATTCCGGCAGCAATGCGTTAACGGTCAACGCGGGCACGGGTGCTATTACTTTAAATGCGGCTGCGTTGTTATTAACGACTGGCACGGCGACATTAAATGCTAATTCGATGGCGTTTAACGCGACCTCACAAATTGGTGGTTCGGCTTCTGGTACCGGTACAGCGGCAACCGTTATTCTTGCGCCGACGACAGCGGGTACGACGATTGGTATCGCGGGCGGCACGGGTTCACTTTCTTTAACACAAGCCATGTTGAATGATGTGCGCGGCACGAATGTTCGCATTGGTAATAGCACGGCGGGCGCGATTAACTCTGGCGCATTCACATCACTTTCTACTTTTGCCTCTGGTAATTTAACCTTAGATACTGCGGGGACGATCACGCAATCTGGCGCGATGAACTTGGGCACGGGTAATTTAATTCTCCGTGACGCAAGTAGTGTTAGTTTGACAAACACCGGTAACGTATTTAACACGATTGCAAGTACCAACACGGGCAGTCTTTCGATTAACGAAGCGGCTAATAAAAACTTAACGATTGGTACGTTATCTGATGACCTTGGCACGGCGACGGGTTTAACAGTCACTGGCGCTAATACGATTTCAGTAACAGAAGCGGCTGGATCGGGAACGTTAACGGTTAGCAATCCAGTGACGAGTGGTTCTGGCGCGATTGCTTTAACTTCCGGCGGTCTCTTGACGGTCGGTAATACGATTAGTACGTCAGGCGCGATTAACTTAACATCGTTAGGCGCGAACATCACTCAAACCGGCGCGATCGGTATCACGACGGCAGGCACATTGACGACTTCTTCAGTAACGGGAACATCATTAGCTGGCACATTGAATGCGGTTTCAAATTATGTGGCCAGCAATAGTGGCGCTGGCGCGATTTCATTTACAGATGCATTGGCGAGCGCGGCGGTCGGCCTTGGCAGTATCACACAAACCGGAACGGGCGCGGTAAATATTACGAATAGTAAAGGTATCACTCTAAACGGTGCAATCGCCGCGGGTGCTGCTAACGCGGTATCGTTAACTGCGGCTACGGGTGCGATTACGGAAAGTGCTACTAGTACTAACATCATCACTGGAGCTTCATTATCAACGACTTCATCTTCTGGCTTGTCATTGACGAACAATAATAATGTCGGCAGCTTAACCGTTTCGAATACGGGTACCGGCGCTGTTTCCTATACAAATACTGGTACGTTAACGTTAACGAGTTTGACGCAAAGTAATGGTGGCGGTGCCGTGACTATTAATAGTGGTGCTTTGACTATTGGTAATCTTTCCGGCGGAACCGGTAATACAGTTAATCTAACGTCGACTGGGGCGATTGGAGAAACTTCTTCGAGTACGATCACGGCTTCTACCTTAGCTGTCACCTCTGCCGGCGGTACAACATTAAATACGACAGGCGCTACGAATACGATTTCTGCTTTCGGCGGTACGAATACTTCTAGTGGTAATATCTTGTTAACAGACGGTACTGCGTTAACGCTGAATGCGATTACGAATAATGTCGGTAACATTGGTATCACTACCAGTGGTTCAAACACGATGACGGTGAGTGGCGCGCTTTCTTCATCTGGTACAGATACATTAACGGCCGGTGGCTTGTTAACGATTAGTAATGGTATTACCGCGACCAACAGTGCGATTTCCTTGACAGGTACGGGTGTCACGCAAACGACGGGAACGATTGGTTCCGGCACGGGCACGATTTCAGTTAACGCAGGTGGCGGCGCGGCGCAATTTAACTCTGGCACCTTGTCCTCAACGAATACGTCTGCGACCGCGATTTCAATCACGAATGCGACGACAGTCGGCCTGGGTAATGTGACGGATACAACTGGCACGTTAGCATTGGGCAGCATCAGCGGCGCGGTCACGCAAAATGCTAGCACGACGTTGAACTTGTCAGGCTTGTCTGCGAACACGACTAGCACTATCGCATTGAATAATACGACGAACAGCTTCACAGGCACGGTAACGTTAGCTAATACGGGTGTTAACGCAGTGAGCTTAGTCGATAGTGCTGCATTGCAATTAGGTACGGTGAATGTGGGTGGCAACTTAACTTTGACTGCAGGCGGTAACATTACGCAAACCGGCACGATTATGGCGACCGGCGGCGTCACGACATTAGGTGTCAGCGTTGCGGGCTCGGATATTTTATTAGGCACGCAAGCAAATGACTTTGGCACCAGCGCAGTGGTATTTAGTAACACGGGCCCTGCGGTAGCGGCGGATATTCGTGATATTTCTTTAAGAAATATCGATTCAAGTGCGGCGACATCAAGCTTTACGGGCTTAACGAATTTACGCAACCTAACGTTAACAAATAATAACGCGGGCATTACGCTCGGCGCGGTGACGTTGACGAACAGTGGCAACTTATCACTGACAGCAGGCGGTGCAGTCACGCAAACCGGTGCGATCGTGGTTCCAGGTACGACGACAGTTAACGCGGGCAGTGGCACGATTAACTTATTAACGAACGGTGGTTCGAATAGCTTTACCGGCGCGGTGGTATTGAATACGACGGGTAATGCCTCTATAAACGACAATACAGCATTATCGTTTGGTGCTTCGAGCATTGGCGGAACGTTAACAGCGACGGTGAATGGTGCGATTAGCCAAGCTGGCGCATTGACTGTAACAGGCGCTTCTAGCTTTAATGCGGGCGCTAACGCGATTAACTTAACGACCAATGGCGCCTCGAATAGTTTTGCTGGTGCGGTCGCGTTGACGGGTTCAAGCGCGACATTGACGGATAGCATTGCATTACAAATGGCGGCTTCTACGATAACGAATGGGTTAACGTTGTCTTCCGGCGGCGCGATTTCCGAAACAGGTGTTATCACGGCAGGTACGTTAGGAACGACATCCGTTGGCGGTACGAACTTAGGCACCAGCACTAACGTTGTCAGTAATTACAGTGCAACGAACACAGGTGGCGGCGCGCTTTCCTTTAAAACTTCTTCCGCATTAACGTTAACCGGCGTATCACAAACCGGCACGGGTGCAGTGACGATTAATAGTGGTGCGTTGAGCATTAACGGCAGCATCGTTGGCGGCACGGGTAATACGGTTAATTTAGTTTCTACGGGAGCAATTGGTGAATCGGCGACGAGTTCGATTAATGCTTCTACGTTAGCTGTGACTTCTGTTGGTGGCACGACATTAAATACGACAGGGGCTACCAATACAATTTCTAACTTTGGCGGTACGAATACTTCTAGTGGTAATGTGGCTCTAAGTAATAGTGCCGCGTTAACGCTAAATGCGGTGACGAATAATGTTGGCACGATTAATGTTAATAACACTGGCGCGTTAACTGTTAGCGGAGCGTTAGCTTCTTCCGGTACGGATACGTTAGCTAGCACTGGCCTATTGACCGTGAATAACGGTATTAGTACGACGAACAGCGCGATTTCGTTAACGGGTGTTGGCTTCACGCAAGCGGCGAGCACGAATATTAATGCTGGCAGCGGTACGATAGGCATTAGCGCAGGCGGCGGCGCGGCGCAATTTAATACCGGTACGTTAACGTCAACGAATACTTCCGCGACGGCGATTTCTATTGGCAACGCAACGACAGTCGGGTTGGGTAACATCAGTGATGCAACCGGTACATTGTCGTTAGGCACAGGTAACATCAGCGGTGCGGTCACACAAAATACCGGTACGACGTTGAACTTATCCGGCTTGTCTGCGAATACGACCAGCACTATCGCATTGAATAATACGACGAACAGTTTTACTGGCCCGGTAGCCTTAGTTAACACGGGCACTAACGCAGTGAGCTTAGTTGATAGCGCTGCATTGCAATTGGGTACGGTGAATGTGGGTGGTAACTTAACTTTAACCGCAGGCGGTAACATTACGCAAACCGGCACGATTATGGCGACCGGCGGCGTCACGACATTAGGTGTCAGCGTTGCGGGGTCGGATATTTTATTAGGTACGCAAGCGAATGACTTTGGCACCAGCGCAGTGGTATTTAGTAACACGGGCCCTGCGGTAGCGGCTGATATTCGTGATATTTCTTTAAGAAATGTCGATTCAAGTGCGGCGACGTCAAGTTTTACGGGCTTAACGAATTTACGCAACTTAACGTTAACGAATAATAACGATGGCATTACGTTAGGCGCGGTGACGTTGACGAACAGTGGTAATTTATCACTGACGGCAGGCGGTGCAGTCACGCAAACCGGTGCAATTGTTGTTCCGGGTACGGCGACAGTTAACGCGGGCAGTGGCACGATTAACTTATTAACGAACGGTGGTTCGAATAGCTTTACCGGGGCGGTGGTATTGAATACGACGGGTAATGCCTCTATAAACGACAATACAGCATTATCATTTGGTGCTTCGAGCATTGGCGGTACGTTAACAGCGACGGCGAATGGCGCGATTAGTCAAACAGGCGCGTTGGCAATCACGGGTGCTTCCAGTTTCAATGCTGGTGCAAACTCGATTGATTTAACGACAAATGGCAACGCGAATAGCTTTACCGGCGCGGTTGGTTTAACGGGTTCAAGCGCGACATTGACGGATAGCATTGCGTTGTCGATGGCGGCTTCTACGATAACAAATGGTTTAACGCTAACTTCTGGTGGCGCGATTTCACAAACAGGCGCTCTGTCCGCGAGTGCGTTGACGACCAGTTCTGTTGGCGGCACGACGTTAAACGGTGCTAACACGGTGGGAAGTTTTGCGGCGACGAATTCGACCAGCGGCAATATCAGCTTAACGAACACTAATAATAGTTTTGTTACGAATGCTATCACGCAAAGCAGCGGCACGGGTTCTGTCAGCATTACTAACACCGGCACGACCACAATTACCGGTGCGATTAATACTTCAGGTGGTGCTGTTTCCTTAAGTACGTTAACGCCAGATTCTACGGCGCGCGTCTTGACGATCAATGGCGCAATCAATTCAAATGGCGGCGCGATTTCAGCGACAGCGGCTAATCCAAATGACATTACAGCGTTAGTGGTAAACAGCGTATTGAATTCAGGTTCTGGCACAGGTGGTGTGTTATCCATCGGTGGTGGTACCGCGTTGAATGCCTCACCGGTGGTCGGCCAAGGTAATATAACGCTGCAAGGTAATGGGTTAGATTTAACGTTGGGTACCGTTAACTTTACTTCCGCCACGACTTTATCTGTCGGCCGTAACATTATTATCAACGGCGCGTTAACGACAACGGGTGTTGCTTCAAACTTAGGATTAGTCGCGGATAACGGCAGCTTAGGCGTTGGCGGCGTGGTCGTGACGGGCACCGGCTCGATTAATTCAGCGGGCAACTTAAGTTTAAGCGGCTCGGATATTTATCCATTCGCGGGCGCGGATTCTACTGCGGCGATTGAAGTTGAAACCGGCGGCTCACTCCAAGCGGCGGGTAATATTTCTCTGACGGGTAATGTCGGTGCGGGCAATATCTTGTTGAATGGTACCACCAAAACCACGGGCACAAATAGTACGATTAGTCTTGCGACGTCGGCAGGCACGGCGAGCGATGTTTTAATTAACGCGAATGTGACGGCGGTATCAGGTAGTGTGACAGCGACGGCGGGACGTAATGTGACGTTGAGCACGGGTAGTATTTCCACCGCTGGCAATGTGAATTTAACGGGCACGACGGGTGCGGTCAGTGAAACGGGCGCGGGGGCGATTTCGGGTGCGACTCTTTCTACTAGCTCAGCCACGGGTACGACCTTATCAGCAGCTAACACCGTCACGAACTTTGCCGCTTCCAATAGCGGTACAGGCGCAATTTCGTTAACGGATTCGAACGCTAATTTAGGTCTGAATGCGATTACGCAAAGCGGTACCGGTGCTGTATCTATCATGAATACCACGGGTAATATCACATTAAATGGCGCACTGTCGGCGGGTGCTGCTAATGCTGTGACGTTAAACGCGGCGGCAGGTTCTATCTCTGAAAGTGCGACGAGTACTAATCTCATTACGGGTGCTACGTTAACAACGACATCGGCAACGGGTTTAAGTTTAACGAATAATAATATTGTCGGCAGTGCTGCGTTGACGAATACGGGAAATGGTGCTGTGTCATACACCAACAACGGTGCGTTGACATTAACGACACTTTCGCAAGGTGGCACGGGCGCGGTTACGATTAACAGCGGCGCTTTATCTCTTAATGGGAATATCGCTGGTGGCACGGGTAACACGGTTAACTTAGTTTCTTCCGGTGCGATTAGTGAAAGTGCGACGACGAGTTTAACCGCTTCGACCTTAGCATTAACTTCTGTCGGTGGTGCATCGCTGAATACTTCAGGCGCGACGAATACGATTAGCAACTTTGGCGCGGTGAATACGACTAGCGGTAATGTGGCTTTAATTAATAGCGCCGCGTTAACGCTAAATGCAATTACGAATAATGTTGGCACGATTAGTGTTAATAATACTGGCGCGTTAACCGTTAACGGAGCGTTAGCTTCTTCCGGCACGGATACGCTAACTAGCACTGGCCTATTGACCGTGAATAACGGTATTAGTACGACGAACAGCGCGATTTCGTTAACGGGTACAGGTATCACGCAAACGACGGGAACCATTGGCTCCGGTACGGGTACGATTTCAGTTAACGCAGGCGGCGCCGCCGCACAATTTAATTCTGGTACATTGTCTTCGACTAATACCTCAGCGACCGCGATTTCAATTACGAATGCGACGACAGTGGGTCTTGGTAATGTGACGGATACAACTGGTACATTAGCATTGAGCAGCATCAGCGGTGCGGTCACGCAAAATACCGGTACGACGTTGAACTTATCCGGTCTATCTGCGAACACGACTAGCACTATCGCATTGAATAATACGACGAACAGTTTCACGGGCACGGTAGCGTTAGCTAACACGGGCACTAACGCGGTGAGCTTAGTTGATAGCGCTGCATTGCAATTGGGTACGGTGAATGTGGGTGGTAACTTAACTTTGGCTGCTGGCGGTAACATTACGCAAACCGGCACGATTATGGCGACCGGCGGCGTCACGACATTAGGTGTCAGCGTTGCGGGCTCGGATATTTTATTAGGCACGCAAGCGAATGACTTTGGCACCAGCGCAGTGGTATTTAGTAACACGGGCCCTGCGCTAGCGGCTGATATTCGTGATATTTCTTTAAGAAATGTCGATTCAAGTGCTGCAACGTCAAGCTTTACGGGCTTAACGAATTTACGCAACTTAACGTTAACGAATAATAACGATGGCATTACGCTCGGCGCGGTGACGTTGACGAACAGTGGTAACTTATCACTGACAGCAGGCGGTGCAGTCACGCAAACCGGTGCGATTGTGGTTCCGGGTACGACGACAGTTAACGCGGGCAGTGGCACGATTAACTTATTAACGAACGGGGGTTCGAATAGCTTTACCGGCGCGGTGGTATTGAATACGACGGGTAATGCCTCTATAAACGACAATACTGCATTATCGTTTGGTGCTTCGAGCATTGGCGGAACGTTAACGGCAACAGCGAATGGTGCGATTAGCCAAGCTGGCGCATTGACCGTAACAGGCGCTTCTAGCTTTAATGCGGGAGCTAACACAATTAACTTAACGACCAATGGCGCCGCGAATAGTTTTGGTGGTGCGGTCGCGTTAACGGGTTCAAGCGCGACATTGACGGATAGTATTGCATTACAAATGGCGGCTTCTACGATAACGAATGGCTTAACGTTGTCTTCCGGCGGCGCGATTACGGAAACAGGTGTTATCACGGCGGGTACGTTAGGAACGACATCCGTTGGTGGTACAAACTTAGGCACGAGCACTAACGTTGTCAGTAATTACAGTGCAACGAACACAGGTGGCGGCGCGCTTTCCTTTAAAACTTCTTCCGCATTGACGTTAACCGGCGTTTCACAAACCGGTACGGGCGCAGTCACGATTAATAGTGGTGCGCTGAGCATTAACGGCAGCATCATTGGCGGCACCGGTAATACGGTTAATTTAGTTTCTACCGGAGCGATTGGTGAATCGGCGACGAGTTCGATTAATGCTTCTACGTTAGCTGTGACTTCTGTTGGTGGCACGACATTAAATACGACAGGGGCTACCAATACAATTTCTAACTTTGGCGGTACGAATACTTCTAGCGGTAATATTTTATTAACAGATGGTACAGCGTTAACGCTGAATGCGATTACGAATAATGTCGGTAACATTGGTATTACTACCAGTGGCTCTAACACAATGACCGTAAGCGGCGCGTTGTCATCGTCAGGTACAGATACGTTAACGGCTGGCGGCTTGTTAACGATTAGCAATAGTATCACCGCGACCAACAGTGCGATTTCCTTGACGGGTACGGGTTTCACGCAAACGGCGGGAACGATTGGTTCCGGTACGGGTACGATTTCAGTTAACGCAGGTGGCGGCGCGGCGCAATTTAACTCTGGCACCTTGTCCTCAACGAATACGTCTGCGGCCGCGATTTCAATCACGAATGCGACGACAGTCGGCCTGGGTAATGTGACGGATACAACTGGCACGTTAGCATTGGGCAGCATCAGCGGCGCGGTCACGCAAAATGCTAGCACGACGTTGAACTTGTCAGGCTTGTCTGCGAACACGACTAGCACTATCGCATTGAATAATACGACGAACAGCTTCACAGGCACGGTAACGTTAGCTAATACGGGTGTTAACGCAGTGAGCTTAGTCGATAGTGCTGCATTGCAATTAGGTACGGTGAATGTGGGTGGCAACTTAACTTTGACTGCTGGCGGTAACATTACACAAACCGGCACGATTATGGCGACTGGCGGCGTCACGACATTAGGTGTCAGCGTTGCGGGGTCGGATATTTTATTAGGCACGCAAGCGAATGACTTTGGCACCAGCGCAGTGGTATTTAGTAACACGGGCCCTGCGGTAGCGGCGGATATTCGTGATATTTCTTTAAGAAATGTCGATTCAAGTGCGGCGACGTCAAGCTTTACGGGCTTAACGAATTTACGCAACCTAACGTTAACAAATAATAACGCGGGCATTACGCTCGGCGCGGTGACGTTGACGAACAGCGGTAATTTATCACTGACAGCAGGCGGTGCAGTCACGCAAACCGGTGCGATCGTGGTTCCAGGTACGACGACAGTTAATGCGGGCAGTGGCACGATTAACTTATTAACGAACGGGGGTTCGAATAGCTTTACCGGTGCGGTGGTATTGAATACGACGGGTAATGCCTCTATAAACGACAATACAGCATTATCATTTGGTGCTTCGACCATTGGCGGAACGTTAACAGCAACGGCGAATGGTGCGATTAGTCAAACTGGCGCATTAACTGTAACAGGAGCTTCTAGCTTTAATGCGGGCGTTAATGCAATTAACTTAACGACCAATGGCGCCTCGAATAGTTTTGGTGGCGCGGTGGCGTTAACGGGTTCAAGCGCGACATTGACGGATAGCATTGCATTACAAATGGCGGCTTCTACGATAACGAATGGGTTAACGTTGTCTTCCGGCGGCGCGATTACGGAAACAGGTGTTATCACCGCGGGTTCATTAGGCACTACGTCGGTTGGTGGTACGAATTTATCGACGAGTACTAATGCGATCGGAAGTTTTGCAGCGACGAACTCGACCAGCGGCAATATCAGCTTAACGAACACTAATAATAGTTTTGTTACAAATGCTATTACGCAAAGCAGCGGCACGGGTTCTGTCAGCATTACTAATACCGGCACGACCACGATTACCGGTGCGATTAATACTTCAGGTGGTGCTGTTTCCTTAAGTACGTTAACGCCAGATTCTACGGCGCGCGTCTTGACGATCAATGGCGCGATCAATTCAAATGGCGGCGCGATTTCGGCGACAGCGGCTAATCCAAATAACATTACGGCGTTAGTGGTTAACAGTGTATTGAATTCAGGTTCTGGCACAGGTGGTGTGTTATCCATCGGTGGTGGCACCGCGTTGAATGCCTCACCGGTGGTCGGCCAAGGTAATATAACGCTGCAAGGTAATGGGTTAGATTTAACGTTGGGTACCGTTAACTTTACTTCCGCCACGACATTATCAGTCGGCCGTAACATTATTATCAACGGCGCGTTAACGACAACGGGTGTTGCTTCAAACTTAGGATTAGTCGCGGATAACGGCAGCTTAGGCGTGGGCGGCGTGGTCGTGACGGGCACCGGCTCGATTAATTCAGCGGGCAACTTAAGTTTAAGCGGCTCGGATATTTATCCATTCGCGGGCGCGGATTCTACTGCGGCGATTGAAGTTGAAACCGGCGGCTCACTCCAAGCGGCGGGTAATATTTCTCTGACGGGTAATGTCGGTGCGGGCAATATCTTGTTGAACGGTACCACCAAAACCACGGGCACAAATAGTACGATTAGTCTTGCGACGTCGGCAGGCACGGCGAGCGATGTTTTAATTAACGCGAATGTGACGGCGGTATCAGGTAGTGTGACAGCGACGGCGGGACGTAATGTGACGTTGAGCACGGGTAGTATTTCCACCGCTGGCAATGTGAATTTAACGGGCACGACGGGTGCGGTCAGTGAAACGGGCGCGGGGGCGATTTCGGGTGCGACTCTTTCTACTAGCTCAGCCACGGGTACGACCTTATCAGCAACTAACACCGTCACGAACTTTACCGCTTCCAATAGCGGTACAGGCGCAATTTCGTTAACGGATTCGAACGCCAATTTAGGTCTGAATGCGATTACGCAAAGCGGTAGCGGTGCTGTATCTATCACGAATTCGACGGGTAATATCACGCTCAATGGCGCATTGGCTGCGGGTGCTGCTAATGCTGTGACGTTAAACGCGTCGGCAGGTTCTATCTCTGAAAGTGCGACGAGTACTAATCTCATTACGGGTGCTACGTTAACAACGACATCGGCAACGGGTTTAAGTTTAACGAATAATAATATTGTCGGCAGTGCTGCGTTGACGAATACGGGAAATGGTGCTGTGTCATACACCAACAACGGTGCGTTGACATTAACGACACTTTCGCAAGGTGGCACGGGCGCGGTTACGATTAACAGCGGCGCTTTATCTCTTAATGGGAATATCGCTGGTGGCACGGGTAACACGGTTAACTTAGTTTCTTCCGGTGCGATTAGTGAAAGTGCGACGACGAGTTTAACCGCTTCGACCTTAGCATTAACTTCTGTCGGTGGTGCATCGCTGAATACTTCAGGCGCGACGAATACGATTAGCAACTTTGGGGCGGTGAATACGACTAGCGGTAATGTGGCTTTAATTAATAGCGCCGCGTTAACGCTAAATGCGGTGACGAATAATGTTGGCACGATTAATGTTAATAACACCGGCGCGTTAACTGTTAGCGGAGCGTTAGCTTCTTCCGGCACGGATACGCTAGCTAGCACTGGCCTATTGACCGTGAATAACGGTATCAGCACGACGAACAGCGCGATTTCCTTAACGGGTGTTGGCTTCACGCAAGCGGCGAGCACGAATATTAATGCCGGCAGCGGTACGATAGGCATTAGCGCAGGCGGCGGCGCGGCGCAATTTAATTCTGGTACGTTAACGTCAACGAATACTTCCGCGACGGCGATTTCTATTGGCAACGCAACGACAGTCGCGTTGGGTAACATCAGTGATGCAACCGGTACATTGTCGTTAGGCACAGGTAACATCAGCGGTGCGGTCACGCAAAATACCGGTACGACGTTGAACTTGTCAGGCTTGTCTGCGAACACGACTAGCACTATCGCATTGAATAATACGACGAACAGCTTCACAGGCACGGTAGCGTTAGCTAACACGGGCACTAACGCAGTGAGCTTAGTTGATAGCGCTGCATTGCAATTGGGTATGCTGAATGTGGGTGGCAACTTAACTTTGACTGCTGGCGGTAACATTACGCAAACCGGCACGATTATGGCGACCGGCGGTGTCACGACATTAGGTGTCAGCGTTGCGGGCTCGGATATTTTATTAGGTACGCAAGCAAATGACTTTGGCACCAGCCCAGTGGTATTTAGTAACACGGGCCCTGCGGTAGCGGCTGATATTCGTGATATTTCTTTAAGAAATATCGATTCAAATGCTGCGACATCAAGCTTTACGGGCTTAACGAATTTACGCAACTTAACGTTAACGAATAATAACGATGGTATTACGTTAGGCGCGGTGACGTTGACGAACAGTGGTAACTTATCACTGACAGCAGGCGGTGCAGTCACGCAAACCGGTGCGATTGTTGTTCCAGGTACGACGACAGTTAACGCGGGCAGTGGCACGATTAACTTATTAACGAACGGTGGTTCGAATAGCTTTACCGGCGCGGTGGTATTGAATACGACGGGTAATGCCTCAATCAATGACAATATAGCATTATCGTTTGGTGCTTCGAGCATTGGCGGAACGTTAACAGCAACGGCGAATGGCGCGATTAGCCAAGCTGGCGCATTGACTGTAACAGGCGCTTCTAGCTTTAATGCGGGAGCTAATGCGATTAATTTAACGACGAATGGCACCTCCAATAGCTTTGGTGGCGCGGTCGCGTTAACGGGTTCAAGCGCGACATTGACGGACAGCATTGCATTACAAATGGCGGCTTCTACGATAACGAATGGCTTAACGTTGTCTTCCGGCGGCGCGATTTCCGAAACAGGTGTTATCACGGCGGGTACGTTAGGAACGACGTCCGTTGGCGGTACAAACTTAGGCACGAGCACTAACGTTGTCAGTAATTACAGTGCAACGAACACAGGTGGCGGCGCGCTTTCCTTTAAAACTTCTTCCGCATTGACGTTAACCGGCGTATCACAAACTGGTACGGGTGCAGTGACGATTAATAGTGGTGCACTGAGCATTAACGGCAGCATCGTTGGCGGCACGGGTAATACGGTTAATTTAGTTTCTACGGGAGCGATTGGTGAATCGGCGACGAGTTCGATTAATGCTTCTACGTTAGCTGTGACTTCTGTTGGTGGCACGACATTAAATACGACAGGGGCTACGAACACAATTTCTAACTTTGGCGGTACGAATACTTCTAGCGGTAATGTGGCTCTAAGTAATAGTGCCGCGTTAACGCTAAATGCGGTGACGAATAATGTTGGCACGATTAATGTTAATAATACTGGCGCGTTAACTGTTAGCGGAGCGTTAGCTTCTTCCGGCACGGATACGCTAACTAGTACTGGCCTATTGACCGTGAATAACGGTATCAGTACGACTAACAGCGCGATTTCGTTAACGGGTGTTGGCTTCACGCAAGCGGCGAGCACGAATATTAATGCTGGCAGCGGTACGATAGGCATTAGCGCAGGCGGCGGCGCGGCGCAATTTAACTCTGGCACCTTGTCCTCAACGAATACGTCTGCGACCGCGATTTCAATTACGAATGCGACGACAGTCGGCCTGGGTAATGTGACGGATACAACTGGCACGTTAGCATTGAGCAGCATCAGCGGCGCGGTCACGCAAAATGCTAGCACGACGTTGAACTTGTCAGGCTTGTCTGCGAACACGACCAGCACTATCGCATTGAATAATTCGACGAACAGTTTCACGGGCGCGGTAGCGTTAGCTAACACGGGCACTAACGCAGTGAGCTTAGTCGATAGCGCTGCATTGCAATTAGGTACGGTGAATGTGGGTGGTAACTTAACTCTAACCTCAGGCGGAAACATTACGCAAACCGGCACGATTATGGCGACTGGCGGCGTCACGACATTAGGTGTTAGCGTTGCGGGCTCGGATATTTTATTAGGCACGCAAGCGAATGACTTTGGCACCAGCGCAGTGGTATTTAGTAACACGGGCCCTGCGGTAGCGGCTGATATTCGTGATATTTCTTTAAGAAATGTCGATTCAAGTGCTGCAACGTCAAGCTTTACGGGCTTAACGAATTTACGCAACTTAACGTTAACGAATAATAACGATGGCATTGCGCTCGGTGCGGTGACGTTGACGAACAGCGGTAATTTATCACTGACAGCAGGCGGTGCAGTCACGCAAACCGGTGCGATTGTTGTTCCAGGTACGACGACTGTTAACGCGGGCAGTGGCACGATTAACTTACTAACGAACGGTGGTTCGAATAGCTTTACCGGCGCGGTGGTATTGAATACGACGGGTAATGCATCAATCAATGACAATACGGCATTATCATTTGGTGCTTCGAGCATTGGCGGAACGTTAACAGCGACGGCGAATGGCGCGATTAGCCAAGCTGGCGCATTAACTGTAACAGGCGCTTCTAGCTTTAATGCGGGCGCTAATGCGATTAATTTAACGACCAATGGCGCCTCGAATAGTTTTAGTGGCGCGGTGGCGTTGACGGGTTCAAGCGCGACATTGACGGACAGCATTGCGTTACAAATGGCGGCTTCTACGATAACGAATGGGTTAACGTTGTCTTCCGGCGGCGCGATTTCCGAAACAGGTGTTATCACCGCGAGTTCATTAGGCACTACGTCGGTGGGTGGTACGAATTTATCGACGAGTACTAATGCGATCGGAAGTTTTGCCGCAACGAACTCGACCAGCGGCAATATCAGCTTAACGAATACTAATAATAGTTTTGTTACGAATGCTATTACGCAAAGCAGCGGCACGGGTTCTGTCAGCATTACTAATACCGGCACGACTACAATTACCGGTGCGATTAATACTTCAGGTGGTGCTGTTTCCTTAAGTACGTTAACGCCAGATTCTACGGCGCGCGTCTTGACGATCAATGGCGCGATCAATTCAAATGGCGGCGCGATTTCCGCGACAGCGGCTAATCCAAATAACATTACGGCGTTAGTGGTTAACAGTGTATTGAATTCAGGTTCTGGCACAGGTGGTGTGTTATCCATCGGTGGTGGTACCGCGTTGAATGCCTCACCGGTGGTCGGCCAAGGTAATATAACGCTGCAAGGTAATGGGTTAGATTTAACGTTGGGTACCGTTAACTTTACTTCCGCCACGACTTTATCAGTCGGCCGTAACATTATTATCAACGGCGCGTTAACGACAACGGGTGTTGCTTCAAACTTAGGATTAGTCGCGGATAACGGCAGCTTAGGCGTGGGCGGCGTGGTCGTGACGGGCACCGGCTCGATTAATTCAGCGGGCAACTTAAGTATAAGTGGCTCTAATATTTATCCATTCGCGGGCGCGGATTCTACTGCGGCGATTGAAGTTGAAACCGGCGGCTCACTCCAAGCGGCGGGTAATATTTCTCTGACGGGTAATGTCGGTGCGGGCAATATCTTGTTGAACGGTACCACCAAAACCACGGGCACAAATAGTACGATTAGTCTTGCGACGTCGGCAGGCACGGCGAGTGATGTTTTAATTAACGCGAATGTGACGGCGGTATCAGGTAGTGTGACAGCGACGGCGGGACGTAATGTGACGTTGAGCACGGGTAGTATTTCCACCGCTGGCAATGTGAATTTAACGGGCACGACGGGTGCGGTCAGTGAAACGGGCGCGGGGGCGATTTCGGGTGCGACTCTTTCTACTAGCTCAGCCACGGGTACGACCTTATCAGCAGCTAACACCGTCACGAACTTTGCCGCTTCCAATAGCGGTACAGGCGCAATTTCATTAACGGATTCGAACGCCAATTTAGGTCTGAATGCGATTACGCAAAGTGGTAGCGGTGCTGTATCTATCACGAATACCACGGGTAACATCAATCTCAATAGCACGTTGGCCGCGGGCAGTAATGCGATTAATTTGACGGCAAATAGCGGCTCAATCTCTGAAGCCGCGGGTAACACGATCACGGGCGGCACGTTGACGACAAGTTCTTCGACGGGCTTGAACTTAGCGGGCACGACAAATCAAATCACCGGTTTTGCGGCGACGAATGCGACGGGTAATATTAATTTGGTGAATGCCGCGGGCTTAAGCGTTGGTGTGGTTAATGAAACCGGCACGGGCACGATAAGTATTAATAACGCGGGTTCGTTAACGACGACGGGCGCAATCAGCACGGGAGTTAACGGTGCGATTTCGTTAACAACGACTGGCTCGGTAAATAGTATATCGATAGGCGCGGGTATTAACTCTGGCTCTGGCACGCTGACGTTGAATGCGGGTAATGGTGTGACGGTTGCTAATGGTGGCAGTTTAACTAGTACCGGCACAGTAGCGTTGACAGGTAACACGGGTGCGGTTACAGAAAGTGGCAATGGCATTATTACCGCGGGCACGTTGAATACGAATTCTGTTACGGGCACATCATTAACTAACACGAATGCGGTTGGAAATTACGCGGCTATCAATAGTGGCACAGGCGCTATTTCATTAACAGATTCTACTGCTAATTTAGGTCTAAACGCGATTACCCAAAGTGGTACCGGTGCTGTTTCAATCACAAATACGACGGGTAACGTGACGTTGAATGGCGCATTGAACGCGGGTAGCAACGCGGTGACGTTAAGTGCGGCGGCGGGATCGATTTCTGAAA
Source organism: Gammaproteobacteria bacterium (assembly GCA_963692955.1). Classification (GTDB taxonomy): domain Bacteria; phylum Pseudomonadota; class Gammaproteobacteria; order DSM-16500; family DSM-16500; genus UBA5158. The sequence goes on from OY843587.1 coordinate 363,867, forward strand.
GCGCGACCAGTACTAACCTCATCACTGCGAGCTCGTTAACCACGACATCAGCGACTGGCTTAAGCTTAACGAATAATAATGCGGTTGGCAGTTTATCGGCGATCAACAGCGGTAACGGTGTCGTGTCATTCACTAACGCTGGCGCATTAACAGTGACGACGCTATCACAAGGCGGCACCGGTAATGTCACGTTGAATAGCGGCGCGTTAAATATTAACGGCAGTATTGTTGGCGGCGCTGGCAACACCGTTAACTTAACCTCGACGGGTGCAATTAGCGAAAGCGCCGCTAGTACGATTAACGCGGTGACGTTAACGACTGCTTCAGCAGGCGGCACGTTGTTGAATACGGCTGGCGCTGCGAACACGATTACTAACTTTGGCGCAACGAATACAACCAGCGGTAATATCGCGTTAATTAATAATTCTTTAACTAATCCATTAACGTTAAATGCCATTTCTAACAACGCAGGTGCGATTAATATTAATAACTCGGGTGCGCTAACTGTGAATGGAGCGGTCTCATCTTCAGACGCCGATACGTTAACGAGTAGCGGTTTATTAACGCTTAATCAAAATATTAGTACGACTAACAGTGCGATTGCATTGAATAGTGTTGGTATTATTCAAGCAACGGGTTCAACTATTGCCGCAGGTAATAGCACTGTCGGCATTAACGCCGGCGGCGGCGGAGCGCAATTCAATAGCGGTGCGATAACGGCGGCCAGTTCTGGTGCGGCAGTTTCAATTTCGAATGCGACATCGGTTGTGTTGGGTAATATCACCGCTATAGCTGGCACGTTATCATTAAGCAATATCAGCGGCGTGGTGACACAAAATACTGGTACGACGTTAAACTTGTTAGGTTTATCCGCGACTACGTCGAATAGCATCACTCTAAATAATGCGACCAACAGTTTCACTGGCGCAGTCTCGTTAACTAACACCGGAACGGGAGCGGTGAGCTTAGTAGATAGCGCTGCTCTGCAATTAGGAACGGTAAACGTAGTTGGTAATTTAAACTTAATCGCCGGCGGCAGTATTACGCAAACCGGTACAATTACAGCGACAGGCGGCACGACGACATTAGGTGTTTCCGTCGCGAATTCGGATATTTTATTAGGTAATCAAGCCAATAACTTTGGCGCTAACGCGGTGGTGTTTGGTAATTCCGGCGGCGCGGTAGCCGCGGATATTCGTGATGTTTCACTCCAAAATACCAATGCTAACGCGGCGACGTCAAGCTTCACTGGTTTAACCAACTTACGCAACGTAACGTTAACGAATACCAATGACGGCATTACGTTGGGAGCGGTAACATTAACTAACGGTGGCAATTTAGCGTTGACGGCGGGCGGCGCCGTGACACAAACGGGCGCGATTGTAGTCCCAGGGTCGACGACTGTTAATGCTGCTAATTACGGAATCAATTTATCTTCAAACGGCGGCGCTAATAGCTTTACCGGCGCGGTCAGCCTAAATAGCACGAGTAATGTTTCAATTAATGATAACACCGCCTTGTTACTCGGTGCTTCAACGATTGGCGGTACGTTAACTGTGACGGCGAATGGCGCGATTAGTCAAAATGCCGCGCTGAGCGTGGGTAGCACGTCGAACTTTAGCGCGGGAGCGAATGCGATAAACTTAAGTGCGAACGGCGGCTTGAATAACTTGATGGGCGCGGTCACTTTGACGAGTTCAAGTAATGTTTCGATTAATGATAACACCGCGTTGGGATTCGGTGCTTCCACAATCGGCGGTTCATTAACCGCGACGGCAAATGGTGCGATTAGTCAAAATGCCGCGCTGACCGTTGGCGGCACATCTAGCTTTAACGCGGGTGCTAATGCAATTAATTTAATGACGAATGGCGGCAGCAATAACTTTACCGGCGCAGTGAGTCTTTTAAATAGCGGATCGAACAATGTTGCGATAAATAACAATGCTGCACTGGTATTAGGAACTTCATCGGTAGGCGGAACATTATCTGCTGTAGCGAACGGTGCGATTACTCAAACAAGCGCGCTAAGCGTGACAGGGACTTCTAGCTTTAACGCGGGAGCAAATGCTATTGATTTAACGACGAATGGCAGCGCGAATAGCTTTACCGGCGCGGTCGCGTTAACGGGCTCAAGTGCGACGTTGACGGATAGCATTGCATTGTCGATGGCGGCTTCTACGATAACAAATGGTTTAACGCTAACTTCTGGTGGCGCGATTACGGAAACAGGTGTTATCACCGCGGGTTCATTAGGCACTACGTCGGTGGGTGGTACGAATTTATCGACGAGTACTAATGCGATCGGAAGTTTTGCAGCGACGAACTCGACCAGCGGCAATATCAGCTTAGCGAATACTAATAATAGTTTTGTTACAAATGCTATCACGCAAAGCAGCGGCACGGGTTCTGTCAGCATTATTAACACCGGTACGACCACAATTACCGGTGCGATTAATACTTCAGGTGGTGCTGTTTCCTTAAGTACGTTAACGCCAGATTCTACGGCGCGCGTCTTGACGATCAATGGCGCGATCAATTCAAATGGCGGCGCGATTTCCGCGACAGCGGCTAATCCAAATAACATTACGGCGTTAGTGGTTAACAGTGTATTGAATTCAGGTTCTGGCACAGGTGGTGTGTTATCCATCGGTGGTGGTACCGCGTTGAATGCCTCACCGGTGGTCGGCCAAGGTAATATAACGCTGCAAGGTAATGGGTTAGATTTAACGTTGGGTACCGTTAACTTTACTTCCGCCACGACTTTATCAGTCGGCCGTAACATTATTATCAACGGCGCGTTAACGACAACGGGTGTTGCTTCAAACTTAGGATTAGTCGCGGATAACGGCAGCTTAGGCGTGGGCGGCGTGGTCGTGACGGGCACCGGCTCGATTAATTCAGCGGGCAACTTAAGTATAAGTGGCTCTAATATTTATCCATTCGCGGGCGCGGATTCTACTGCGGCGATTGAAGTTGAAACCGGCGGCTCACTCCAAGCGGCGGGTAATATTTCTCTGACGGGTAATGTCGGTGCGGGCAATATCTTGTTGAACGGTACCACCAAAACCACGGGCACAAATAGTACGATTAGTCTTGCGACGTCGGCAGGCACGGCGAGTGATGTTTTAATTAACGCGAATGTGACGGCGGTATCAGGTAGTGTGACAGCGACGGCGGGACGTAATGTGACGTTGAGCACGGGTAGTATTTCCACCGCTGGCAATGTGAATTTAACGGGCACGACGGGTGCGGTCAGTGAAACGGGCGCGGGGGCGATTTCGGGTGCGACTCTTTCTACTAGCTCAGCCACGGGTACGACCTTATCAGCAGCTAACACCGTCACGAACTTTGCCGCTTCCAATAGCGGTACAGGCGCAATTTCATTAACGGATTCGAACGCTAATTTAGGTCTGAATGCGATTACGCAAAGCGGTACCGGTGCTGTATCTATCACGAATACCACGGGTAACATCAATCTCAATAGCACGTTGGCCGCGGGCAGTAATGCGATTAACTTGACGGCAAACAGCGGCTCAATCTCTGAAGCCGCGGGTAACACGATCACGGGCGGCACGTTGACGACAAGTTCTTCGACGGGCTTGAACTTAGCGGGCACGACAAATCAAATCACCGGTTTTGCGGCGACGAATGCGACGGGTAATATTAATTTGGTGAATGCCGCGGGCTTAAGCGTTGGTGTGGTTAATGAAACCGGCACTGGCACGATAAGTATTAATAACGCGGGTTCGTTAACGACGACGGGCGCAATCAGCACGGGGGCTAACGGTGCGATTTCGTTAACAACAACTGGCTCGGTAAATAGTATATCGATAAGCGCGGGTATTAACTCTGGCTCTGGCACGCTGACGTTGAATGCGGGTAATGGTGTGACGGTTGCTAATGGTGGCAGTTTAACTAGTACCGGCACAGTAGCGTTGACAGGTAACACGGGTGCGGTTACAGAAAGTGGCAATGGCATTATTACCGCGGGCACGTTGAATACGAATTCTGTTACGGGCACATCATTAACTAACACGAATGCGGTTGGAAATTACGCGGCTATCAATAGTGGCACAGGCGCTATTTTATTAACAGATTCTAATGCTAATTTAGGTCTAAACGCGATTACCCAAAGTGGTACCGGTGCTGTTTCAATCACAAATACGACGGGTAACGTGACGTTGAATGGCGCATTGAACGCAGGTAGCAACGCGGTGACGTTAAGTGCGGCGGCGGGATCGATTTCTGAAAGCGCGACCAGTACTAACCTCATCACTGCGAGCTCGTTAACCACGACATCAGCGACTGGCTTAAGCTTAACGAATAATAATGCGGTTGGCAGTTTATCGGCGATCAACAGCGGTAACGGTGTCGTGTCATTCACTAACGCTGGCGCATTAACAGTGACGACGCTATCACAAGGCGGCACCGGTAATGTCACGTTGAATAGCGGCGCGTTAAATATTAACGGCAATATTGTTGGCGGCGCTGGCAACACCGTTAACTTAACCTCGACGGGTGCAATTAGCGAAAGCGCCGCTAGTACGATTAACGCGGTGACGTTAACGACTTCTTCAGCAGGCGGCACGTTGTTGAATACGGCTGGCGCTGCGAACACGATTACTAACTTTGGCGCGGCGAATACAACTAGCGGCAATATCGCATTAACTGATACTGCAGCGACTTTAACATTGAATAGTGTTAATCAAACTGGCGGTGGAAATGTCGTTATCAATAATTCAGGCGCATTGACGACTAGCGGTGCGGTGAATGCTAATACTGGCGCGGTCACTTTAACTGCGAGCGGCATTGATACGCTAAGCAGTGCGGTTTCCGGTACAACGATTAATTTAACCAGTACCACTGGTGGTATCACAGAAACAACTGGCGGCGTGCTCAACGGTACGACGTTAACAACCAGTTCAGCGACTGGCACGGCTTTAGGTAATGCGAATACGGTAACCAACTTTAACGCCGCTAATTCCGGTAATGGTGCGATCACGTTGACGAACACCGCGGCCAGCTTAGGTATCAGGGGAATTTCACAAACGGGTACGGGTAACATCACAATTAATAATACGGGTGCGACGAGTATCACCGGTAATGTGGCGGCGGGAGCGACTAATGTTTCGTTTACTTCTAGCGGCGCATTAGCTGAAAGCGGCTCTGGTGCGATTAACGCCGCTACCTTAACGACGAATTCCGCGGGCGGTCAAACATTAAATGGCGCGAATGCAGTGATAAACTTCGGTGCTACCAACGGCACGAGTGGCGATATTTCTTTGACGAATACGGCTAGCACGTTAAGTGTTACCGGCGTGACGGAATCTGGCAGCGGTAATGTCAGCCTCACCAATACCGGCGCGATGACCACTGGCACGATTAGCACGAATGGCGGTAACGTATCGCTAAGCACATTAACTCCTGATAGTAACGCGCGTGTCCTGACTATCAACGGCGGTATAAATACCAACGGCGGTTCAATCACTGCCAGTGCCGCGAACCCAACTAGTACGACAGCGTTGATTGATAACGGCGTATTGAACACTGGTACGGGCACAGGTGGTGTCTTGAGCGTCGGCGGCGGTGTTGCGGTAAACGCGTCGCCTATCGTTGGCGCAGGCAATATTACCTTGCAAGGTAACGGTTTAGATTTAACGTTAGGAAATATTAGTTTAACCAGTGCGACTAACTTTGATGTATCACGCAACATTATTGTCAATGGTGTTGTGACTTCGAATTCGAATTTGGGATTATTCGCCGACTTCGGTAATCTTGGCATCGGTGGTGTCGTCGTCACGAACACCGGCTCGATAACGGATACCGGTAACTTAACCTTAAGCGGTTCGCAAATTACTGGTGTGACTGGCGCGGATGCAAATGCCGCGGTTGAAGTGGAAGCGGGCGGTTCAATTGCCGCGACGGGTAATATCGCGTTGCTGACGAATGTCGGCACTTCAAATATTCTTTTAAACGGCACAGTGCAAAGTACAGGGACCAACGGCACAGTTAATATCACGGCGTCAGGCGCTGGCAGCAATATCTTAGTGAACGCGAACGTCACGGCGGTGAATGGTGCGATCACTGCGAACGCGAACAATAGCGTATTGATGAACGGCGGCAACCTAAGTACTGGCGGCAACGTAACGTTAACGGCGAACATGGGTGCGATATCGGCAGGAACTAATACGATTAACGCGGCTGCGTTAACGACTTCTTCCGTGACCGGTACGACATTGAATAGCGCCAATACGGTTAGCAGCTTTAATGGCACAAACAGCGGTAGCGGAAATATTTCATTAAATAACACCGCCGCAAGTTTGGCTATTACCGGTATCAATCAAACTAACGGCAGTTTATTGGTGAATAACGCCGGTGCGATCGCTATTACCGGCGCGGTCAATACTGGTACGGGTAATGCAACCCTAGATGCGACCGGCACGGTTTCACAAACAGCGGCGATCATGACGAATGCATTAAGCGTAGTGACCTCTAACAATTCCGGCGCGAATATCACCTTAACTAATGCCGGCAACATAGCGACTAGTGTTAACTTGTTAGCGCAAAATGCGGCTAATACGGCGCTTGCTGCCGGCAACATCAGCTACACTAGCAGCGGCGGCTTCGATGTCGCAGGCATTCAAACGACGGGTAATATTACTTTAACCGCTGGCAACGCGATTACGCAAAATGGCACTGGCACGAATACGGCGCTACTTGGCAATAGCTTAAGCGCGACCACGGTAAATAACACTGGCGCCGCGCTTACTCTGCTGAATACCAATAATAACGTTGGCGGCGCGACGTTGAATACTTTAAATAGCGCGGGCACGGCGGCCACTGCTGGCGCGATCAATTTAACCAATGCGGGCAGCTTGAATATCGCCGGCATCAATACGGCTAGCACCGCGAATTTGACGACCGGCGGCGCGTTAACGCAAACCGGGATCATTAATGCGACGACCTTAACGACTGCCAGCGTTGGCGGTACCACATTAGGCTCGGCCAATACCATCAGTGGCTTTAACGCGGTCAACTCCGGCAGCGGTAATGTTATCTTAAACAATACCAATAACGCGTTAACCGTTAGCGGCATCTCTAACTCTGCAGGCAACGTCAGTGTGACTAACGTCAATGCGATTACGACCACCGGCGCGATTGGCGCGTTGGGTTCAGTGTCACTCGATTCCACCACCGGCGCATTGTCGGTCAATCAATATATTGCTGCCACCAATAGTGCGATTACTCTCACCGGCGTCGGCTTAACCGTTAGTAATGTCAATATTAATTCCGGCACTGGCGCAATTACGGTAAACGCGGGCGGCGGCGCAGTGCAATTGAATGGCAGTACACTTTTAAATACGAATACCGGCGCGAATGCTATCAGTATACAAAATGCTACGACGTTGAGTTTAGGTAATGTGTCCACTGCTGGAACTCTTGCTTTAGGCGCAAGCAGTGATATTACTCAAAATGCTGGCACCGGCATTGCGACTAATAACTTAACCGCGACGACTAACGGCGCGATCAATTTATATAGCGCTACCAACAGCGTGACTGGCACGGCGACTTTGAATAACAGCGGCGCTAACAATGTTGTTATCGATACGGCGACCGGCTTGCAATTAGGCGCATCGACCATCGGCCAAAACTTCACGGTTAACGCGAACGGCGCGATCACTCAAACTGGCGCGTTGACAGTCGGCGGTACCGCGAGCTTTAACGCCGGTAGCAACGTAATAGATTTAGCGACTAACGGTGCAAATAATAGTTTTGTGGGCGCGGTAAGTTTAACGAATAGCGGCGCGAACGCGGTGAATATCAGCAATAACACCACATTGTACTTAGGAACGACTAGCGTAGGTCAAAATCTCACGGTAACAGCAAACGGCTCGATTAGTGAAACTGGCACCCTCACCGTACCTGGCGCAGCGTCATTTAGCGCAGGTAATAACGCCATTAATTTAGCCACGAACGGCGCGAACAACAGTTTTGCTGGCGCGGTGACACTCAGCAATAGCGGCGCGAATAATGTCAGCATCACTGACTCGACCGCATTACAATTTGCAGCTTCAACCATCGGTGGCAACTTAACGGCAACGGCGAATGGTGCGGTTTCTCAAAGCGGCGCGTTAACGGTAGGTGGCACCACCACAATTAATGCTGGCATTAATGGCATTGATTTAGTGTCAAATGGCGCTAACAATAGCTTCACCGGCGCGGTATCGCTCAACAATACTGGCGCTAACAACGTTGGCATTAACGATAACAGGGCCTTAATATTAGGTGCTTCGACGATCGGTCAAAATCTATTAGTCACCGCGAATGGCGTGATTAGTCAAACCGGCGCGATTGTCGTGCCCGGCACTTCCAGCTTTAGCGCAGGTAATAATGCGATTAACTTAACTACCAACGGCGCTAACAACCAACTCGCCGGCGCGGTCACATTATCCAATACCGGCGCGAATAATGTTTCTGTCACCGACGTCGACGCGCTGCAAATCGCTGGTGCTAACACCGGTGGTAACCTGACGCTAAATAGCAGCGGCGCGATTACGCAAACCGGCGCGATTAATTCCGCGTTGTTGACCACGGTTTCCGTCGGTGGTACCACGTTAACGGCAGCTAACAGCGTGACAAGCTTCAACGCTACTAACGCAGGCGGCGGCGCTGTGACTTTAGCGAATACCGCTGCAACGTTAACTGTTACGGGCGCGACTCAATCTGGCAGCGGTAATATCAACATCACTAACAATGGCGCGTTGACGACCAGCGGTATGATCAACACAGCGGGTGGTGACGTAAACTTAATTACGGCGACCACGGGCGCGACGACGCAAGTGTTAACCGTGAACGCGGGCATTAATACCAACGGCGGCAATATTATGTTAAACGCCGCTAATCCACAAAACATTACCGGCGTCGTTGATAATGCCGTCTTGAATACGGGCACGGGCACCGGCGGCGTATTGAATGTCGGCGGCGGTGTCGATTTAAATGCTTCGCCAATCGTTGGCGCGGGCAATATCACGCTACAAGGTAACGGTTTAGATTTAACGTTAGGAACAGTTAATTTTAATTCCGCGGTGAACTTCACCGTCAATCGTGACATTTATATCGACGGCGCGTTATCGACCAGCGGCGCGGGTTCTAACTTAGGCTTATTCGCTGACGCATTGGGCACCGGTGTCGGCGGTGTAGTCGTCGGCAGCGCGGGTTCCATCAACAGTAGCGGCACGTTAACCATTACTGGTTCGAAGATCGCGCAAGTTCCTGGCGCTGATACTTCGGCGGGCGTAGAAATTGAAGCGGGTGGCTCGGTTACCGCCGCGGGTAATATTGCCATCACGGGCGGCGTGGGTACCAGCAATGTCTTAATCAACGGTACGGTGCAAAGCACGGGTAACAATACCATTACATTAACGTCATCCAGCAGTCCGAATAGCAATGTCATTGTGAATGGTACTGTTAGCGGCGCCGCTGGTGCGATCAATGCGACGGCGACAAACGCAGTGCAAATAGGCACAGGCGGATTAATCAGTACGACGGGCAATGTTGCATTGAGTGCTAATACGATCGCTGAAACCGGCGCGACTGGTTCGATCACTAGCGGCTCGCTGACGACCAACTCGGTGGCGGGTACGACGTTAAATAACGCTAACAACGTTGCTAGTTTGACCGCGGTGAATACTGGCACGGGCAACCTCCAATTTAATAATAACTCAGCGTTAAGTGTCGCGGGTGTTACGCAATCCGGTACTGGCACAGTGACTATCAGCGGTGCGAATACAATTGATGTCGCTGGCGCGATCAACACGGGAGCGAATGCGTTAGCCTTGAGTTCCGGTAGCACGATTAGTGAAAGTACGGGCAGCATCAATGCCACGACATTGAATACTACCTCGGTGGGCGGTTCTACTTTGAATGGTGCAAACACAGTCTCTAATTATAAGGCGACTAACACGGGCAATGGCAATGTCACTTTAACGAATACTGCGACGTCGTTAAATTTAGGCGCGATCACTAATACCGGTACCGGCACAGTTTATATCAACAATAGCGGCAACCTTAATATCGCTGGCAACGAAAGCGGTACGTTAAATTACACGAGCACCAGCACGATAACTGAAAATACCTCTAGCGTACTCAACGGTAGCTTGACGACAAATTCAGTGGGCGGCACCACTTTAGGCGGCGCTAACACACTCTCTAATTTCGGCGCGACGAATACGGGTAGCGGAGATATTAATTTAACTAACACCGGTACGCTAAATCTTACTGGGGCTAATCAAACAGTCGGTAATTTGATTATCAACAATACGGGTAACTTAACGCAATCTGGCGGCTTGACTGTGACTGGCGGTACGACGATAAGTGTTGGCTCAACTAATAATGTGACATTGAATTCCACTAACAACGCGCTAGCCAGCATCGGTGTGAATAGCGCTAACAATGTCAGTGTGACAAACGGCACCGCCTTAGATCTAGGCACCACAACGATTGGTGGAAATTTAAATGTGACGGCGAATGGTTCGATTACCGAAAGCGCGCCATTGACCATCACGGGTACGCCAACCTTTACCGTGACCGCGGCGGGTTCTAATGTCTTGTTAGATTCGCAACTTAATAACTTTGCCACGACACCGGTGTTCACCGCGAATGGCGATATTAATAATATTGGTTTACAAAATATTTCTACCACAGCGCAAGTACCGGTCTTACCCGCTGGCGTTAACAATGTGAATTTAATCTATGGCTACACGGGCATCAATTTCGGTACTGAAACCGTCAACGGTAGCTTAACCGCGATGGCGGGTGGCGATATTAATGTTAACGGCGTGATCACCGCGCCTAACGGTATTGCATTAACGAGTACCGGCACCAATACGAATGTAAACATTAACGATACTTTGCAAACGGCGGCTGGGGCTATCAGCTTAGCGGCAAGTGGCACGGGTGTGATTAATCTTGCGAGCAATGTTACCTCGGTCAGCGGGTCGATCAACTTTAATAGCCAAACGGTGTTGAACACTTCAGCAACGGTCGATTCCGGCAGCGGTCAAACGGTGATTAACGGCATTAGCGGTACGGGCACGTTGACTTTACAAAATGCGACTAACGCTACCGGTACTGTTATTATGAATGGTAATGTCGCCTTAGGCGGTATCAATACGTTTAGCCAACCTTATCAAGTCATTTTCAACGGCACGAATAATACGATTACTAACGCGGTAACATTTAATAACACAGCGGGTGTCGCCTTAGTTAATAGCAACAACAACCTATTTAACTTTAGCGGCGGATTAACCAGTACTGCGAGTACGACTTACGTCTCTGGTACCGTCAATACCAACAGTGCAGACATGACCTTAGGATCAGTCGTATTAAACACTAGCTCATCGTTGCAAACTCAAAACGGCAACCTGACTATCGGTGCTATCAGTGCGATTAGTAACAATAGCAGTCTTAACTTGAACGCGGGTACGGGTCAATTGAATTTAGGACCCGTGGCGATTGGCGGTAACGGTACCATTGCCGCTGGCACGATAAATGCGAATGGTAACGTCACAGCGAATGGCTTGTTAACCTTTATGGGCAACACCAACTTGAATGGCGTGAGTGTGAGCGGCGCGCAAGGTGTGACTTTCCAAAGTCCAGTAACAGTGGCAGTCGGCCCTGTCAGTGTCTCTTCAAGCAATGCACCTATCAACTTTAACAGTACGTTATCCGGCAACCAAGCGGTAACGGTAAACGCTGGTTCCGGCGGCAATATCACCTTTAATGGTGTTGTTAATCCGGCTTCGTTAACCATCGCGAACGCCATGAACGTTATTAGTAATGTTGGTATCAATGTCGGTTCATTTACACAAGCTGCGGGTACCGGCTTAACATCGCTAGGCGGCACTGGCTTAACCGCGGGGCCTGCAGCGATTACGACTAATAGCGTTACCGGCACAGTCAATGTCACTAGCTTAGCGCTGAATGTTAATTCAGCGACATTATCAGGGACGGTGAATGGCGTATCCGGACAAGGCGCGGCAGGTCAGATCACGATTCCAAGTTCATTGCCCGCTGGCAGTGTCTTCTTCAACGGCTTCGATTTAGGCGCGCCAGTCACGCCTGCATCGATACCAAGTAATGCTATAGACATTCTGTTATCGCTGACTTCCTATGGCGATGGTGTGTCGAGTTTTGTGAATTCTGTATTCTCATACGGGACGCAAACGTCTGCGGCGGGATCGTCGCAAGGAGATGACAACGGCAATGATAATATGGACTTAACGATTGGCGGACCTGAAGAAGTGGTGGTTCCAAACGGACAACATGGCCCGTCTGGATGTGCTGCTATCGGTAACAATATCGAGTTATGTGCGCGCACCGTTCATGCTAGTAATTAAACTCTAACCGATGATCTGCGGCGTGAGCTTACGCTAATTTCTGCACTCGATCGACTATTTTCCAATGGCCGCGTCACACTACTGATATTACTTTTTTCGAAAGCGTCTCTCTTGAAATTATTTAATTCATAAGCCTTATGTACAAAAACAGCCGGCCAGTTGCTATTTACGTCCGTAAAATCTAGCGCGGGGAATTGATTAGGCTCTAAATTTTGGTAAGAACCGAAACTTAAATTTAGCGATGCGACATGTTGGTAAAATAATTGCATCGGATCTTTTCTTACTTTTATAAACATACGCGAATCACTGCGGTTAAGCGCGGCTTGTGCGATTTTTTTCATCTCGGTTAACGTGTTTACCACGATATCCAGTTTAATGGTGGAAAGATCAGTGTTGTTATCACAGATCTTTAATAGTTCCGCGATCATTTCCGCCGCGCCGCGCGGAACTTTAATCGCGTCCGTGTCATCGCCAGGCAAAGAAACGGTGGTGCCGCCCAGACAGAGAAATTGCGTAGTGTTTTTCTTTAAAAAATCGGCGTCTAATAGAGCGACACGTAGCCATAATAAATTTTCTCGCATCTGATCGTCAATGCGCTTCAATTGCAGACGATTGTTGCCATCGATAATCGCGGTAGTCAAATCAGCGTCTTTCGAATCAAATTCCGTTTTGAAATCTTGCAGCGCATTTAATTCAGGAGTAACGGCAACCAGCGCATTATCTACTTCTTGCTCCGTCACGGCCGCGCCAATTTTAGCTAGCAACGAGTCTAAGATTTTTTTCGCAGAGACTGCTTTTAAAGAAATGTTTTTCATCTCAGTTAATAAAGTGCCGGGCCGATGAATAGTTAAAAATTTGGATGCGGCTTTATGTTGTAAATCGTCGACTACTTTCTGATGTTTAGTCAGCGCAACATTGAAAGCGGCAACTTGATCTTCGACTTTTTTGATCTGAATAGTTAATTGCTCATACTGTTCATTGATATGTGGAACTAAAGCGCGGATACGTACCACTTCATCTTTGATAGGTGTAAAAATTTCTTTGGCGTTAGCTTCCGCATCGATAAGTTTTTGTCTACTGTCTGCGTAGAATGCTTCGATCAGCGCTGCAACGCTCTTTTCTTCTTCTGCTAGCAATTCTGGATTGTTAGCGTTAGTGACATAAGAGGTCCATTTGAATGTGCTGGTTTCAGTGCCTTTTTCCATAATAAAGCATTTTTCTAATTTGCATTCGCTTTCAAACGCATCTAGTAAGTTCTTTCTTAACGGAGAAGCTTTTAAATTATTAATATGTTTGGCGATTTCGGTGAAACTATTCAAAGAATAGTTGGAACTGAAAGCAATATTCTGCAGGCGCTGATTGCCGTCTGCATTCTCTGCCGGTACTAAGTCGGAATCGAATGCCGTGAGGTAATCTTCTAGGACTCTTTGATCGAGCGCTGGGTTCTTCTTAAGTTCGTACCAGTATGCTAATGCCGTGAATTGCATGCTTCTGATGAAATTACCTTTCACACGCTGCACTAATTCACTGTCTAAGACCGCTTTCCTAGAATTATCTTTTATTCTGATTTCGAGTGTATTGAGAAGAGTTTGTAAATCGTTATCCAATGAAAATTGAGCTTTAAGCTGTTCTAGCGCTGTTAGGCGCGGAGTAATCGTCGTTCTTTTATAAACGGACCAAACATTGTTGTAGGGCAAACCTCTGGTCGCGTTATTTAACTCTGTGTCCTTTAAGTATTTATTTAGCGCCGCCGCGTGACTGGTAAATACTTTGATAACATCTACCACTTTATCTTTGATGAGAATTTTAGTTTCCATGCTCATCAATCTTTGTAACAGCGGCACGTAATAAGAAAGCCGTGCTAAGCGATTTTCTTCGAACAATTCAAAAACGAGAAAGTTCTTCGTCATTTCAGAATAGCCGGGAGCGGCTTTTAACGTAATGTCGACATCGTCTTTTTTTAACGTGCGTTCGCCTAACGGTTCAACGTAGGCAACTGGCCGCATGGGTTTGAAAGTCACGCCAGTGATCTCAGACGTTTCAAAAATATTTTTAACTAACAGTGGGTCGACATCTAGAATATTTTTTTTCTCGACTTCATCATCTATTCTAATCGTAATTTCAGGCGTTGTCAGAGGCACTGAGCGCCCTAAATTCATTAAGGTGTTGGATAATGCGGCTAAGTTGCGCGACAGCTTTTCCGTGATCTTCACCTGCGCTTTGGTATAAATTGAAACGTAGTTGTCACATTGCAAAAATAAATTATAATTGCCCCCAATGACTTGGCGCGCTAGCACGATGATTTCTTTAGCGGGGATTTCAAGTTTTTTAAGGATGAGGCCTATGGTTTTCAAACTTTCATCTGACGCAAGATTATCTTTTTTCTCGTACACGAAAAAGATAAAAGGATCTTCCTCACCTTGTTTCATGGTGATTTTGCGAGTCTTCATTCGTGTTTGCATATTACACCCCTCGGCGGAACCTCATTGGGTTCGTTTGGTATAGAGAGATATTATATACGAATTACGCAAATTGAAAACAAGGAGATGATTATTACGCAAAATGCTTGTACAGTTGCGCCTAGACAGTAGTTTTAGGAATGACCTTAATTGTCTTAGCATTGACCATATCTAAGAAGATTAAAATACCAAGTTGCTCTTTTTCTGACAGTTTTTCAAATTCATCCCCTTCAAAAATGGCTTTTGCGCGTTCTTCGACTTCTGCCGCGGGAATGAAATCAGTAATGTTTTCAAGATACGATTTCCAGTCGGAACTCTTTTCCAGCTTGGTCATAACCTGGTCAATCGGCTCTTTTAGCGCGGCGGCTAGAAAAGCGAGTATACCTTTGTCTTTTTGATCCTCATCGTCTTGAGGGTTTTGAATGAGTTCCGACACGAAGTGTTTACAGTCTTCCGCGTTGCCCCAAGCAATCCACGCGCGCAAGATAGGCAGTAACGTTGGATGTTCGCCCAGACGGCCGATCTCCGCCCAATATTGTATTTTACGCACCGTGTGCTGTTGCAATTTAAATAATTGCTCAGGTGTGATATCCCGGTATTCCAACGGCAGGTAAGTAGCCGATTCTTCCGTGTGTTGCTGTGCTTGCACGGTAAGTTCATGCACGATGGTGTAAAGACTTTTGTTCGCTTTCTTAATCGCTTCTTCCAACACCGCGTAGCGTTTTTCCGTGTCGGGGTATTGACGCAGTATTTGCTGGCAAATACGGTGGATGCGCATCAACGTATCGAAACGTAAAACATTTTTTTCATCGTCTTGCGGAAACAAATCGCCGTTATCAAACAGCGCGTTCACCACACTGGCGATATGTTCTTGCGAAATTTTTTCGATCGCCGCGCCGTCGAGCAAATCTAAAAAGCGCGTGATGCGAAAATCTTTATTCAAACGCGTCAGCACTTGGTCGAAACTGGTGGGATCTTTCGCGAACGAAAGTATCGTGTCTAATTCGCTTTCCGGCATGAAGCCGGTGGGAATCGATAAACGGAAATAGACGTCGAACATATCCGGACTGCAAATGCGATAATTATTCCGCGCCAGCGTTTCCGAATGAAAATAAATTTCTTTAGGTTTATAAAGCATATGCAAGCGGGGAAATAACAACAGCAACATTTTCAATAACACGTCGCGCTTTACCGTGGCCGAGCGGTTAAGAATTTCTTCGCAGCGTTCGCGGTCTTTTTTGATTTTTTCTTCGTCCATGATATAGACGTTATCCAGCAAATCCGTGAACAAATCTTTATTTTCGCGGATGCCGTAAAAGACCGGTGTGGCGAACAATTCAATCGCCATCAACGCGAAAAAATCCACCGGATTGACGACGTCTTTCACGCGTGGGTAACTGAAGCTTAACGTGTTGACATAACGCGTCACGTCACGTGGGTTTTCAAAAAAATATTTTAAACTGCTGTAATAAATATCCGCCCAATACGTTTTATTCCAGCTATCCTCAGGCCCTTCTTTGACGATGTCTTGCAAACGGTACAGCAATAAATTTTCTAAATCTTGTTTGGAAATCGGGGGCACATCGAACGGCAACTGCACGAGTTTTTCTAAATATTCCTCGCCTTCGCCGACATGAATTTCATTAATCGCGCGCACCACTTGCGCTTTGTCCAGCGACAGTAAATAAATCGTATTGAAGTAATCCCCCATCGATTTCACGATTTGTAAAATTTGATTGATCTCCGTGGCTTGCAGGCGCGAAATATTATCGATGATGATAATAATTTTATGCTGTTGGTTGCGAAGTAAATTATTCAATTGCGTTTTAACTTGAATAGGATCGAAGCCCGATTCCCACGCATATAATTCTTTTTGTTCTGGGTTTTTAATTTTGCCGAGCAACCGGCGTTTCATGCGTAGAGATTTTGGAATCGATTGATGGGTAAAAAACGAAGAATAGAGTTCCAACAAATGAATGATTTGCGCCTTGTTTTCTAAGAACTCCGCTTGCCGCAATTCCGACGCTAACCGGCGGAAAAACCCATAAATCAACTGCCCCTGGCCCGAATAACTCCAAGGACTAAAGTTCAAAACAATGGGTTTTTCCTCGTCCAGCATATTGTTAGAAGCATAACGTAACTCTTCTAAAATCAGGTTAATTACCGAGGTTTTCCCGCTGCCCCAGCCACCTTGGAGGCTCAAGACGAGGCTTTCCGGACTGGTATGGTCTAGCATGCAGCGGGCGAGGTATTGAGCGAATACACCCCGGTCTAAGCGGTCTTGATCGATACTGGTAATCGGACGGTCTGCGTCAAACATGCTGGACTCCCCATCGTTGGGTACCACACAAGTTATTGTAAAATATATCAATTCGACGGCTGCGAGAAAGGATCAAGCCTATGATAATTATACCAGTTGTAGAAAATTTTAGGGTGAAAATGCA
Organism: Gammaproteobacteria bacterium; assembly: GCA_963692955.1. Classification (GTDB taxonomy): domain Bacteria; phylum Pseudomonadota; class Gammaproteobacteria; order DSM-16500; family DSM-16500; genus UBA5158. The sequence continues at coordinate 381,168 of OY843587.1, forward strand.
TGGATGATTAATTAGTCATAAATTTAGATATTGTAAAATATAACAAACTTATCTAAACTTAGCCTATTACTAGCTAAGATTACATAAGGTTGATATAAATGGATCGCGCAAAAAATCCTTTTTCACCAGGCGCAGGTACACCACCGCCCGAACTCGCTGGCCGAGCAGCAATTTTAGATGACGCAATGGTAGCACTTGAAAGAGTAAAAAACGGCCGCGCAGAAAAAAGCATGATTCTAGTCGGATTGCGGGGCGTTGGGAAAACCGTCTTACTAGGCGAAATTCAGCGTTTAGCTGACGATTTAAAATATAGAACCGCTTTTATAGAAGCGCATGAAAGCCGGCAAAAAAAGTCATTACCCGAACTTCTCATTCCGCATTTGAGACGTATCCTGTTTGATCTTGATCGGGGTGAATCCATCAGTGAAAAAGCTAAAAAGGCATTAAGAATTTTCAAAAGCTTTATCACTGCATTGAAACTGAAAAGTGGGGATGTAGAGTTTTCACTAGACTTCGAAGCCGAGACAGGCGAAGCAGATAGTGGTGATTTGCAAGTCGATCTATCGGCTCTATTTGTTGCCATAGGGGAAGCCGCAAAAGATCGTAAAACAGCAGTGGCTATTATTATAGATGAATTACAGTATGTAGGCGAAAACGAGCTTAGCGCGATGATTATGGCTATTCATAGAGTTTCGCAGAAATCATTGCCTTTAATTCTTATAGGAGCGGGTCTCCCGCAGTTAGTTGGCAAAGCGGGAAATTCGAAATCATACGCAGAACGCTTATTTTCATATCCCGAGGTCGGTGCATTAAAGAGAGAAGACGCGTATATGGCACTACAATCCCCCGTTCAAGCATTGGGTGTCAAATTCTCCGAAGACGCTTTAGATAAGATTTATGATGTAACGAAAGGCTATCCGTATTTTCTTCAAGAATGGGGATATCATGCTTGGAATATAGCGGAAATTGGATCAGCGACAATCTCTCTGAGCGATATTAATCGCGCCACCGAGCTTTCAATAAACAATCTTGATAAAAACTTCTTTCGAGTTCGATTCGATCGACTAACACCAACTGAAAAAAAGTACGTACGCGCGCTCGCTGATTTCGGTAGAAAACCCCAACGCTCCGGTGAAATAGCTAATAAACTGGGGAAAGCAGTGGAGCAGGTTGCTCCGTTACGAGCACAACTCATTTCGAAAGGCATGATATACAGCCCGGCGCATGGAGATATCGCTTTTACAGTGCCTCTTTTTGAAGAATTCTTAATACGCGAAATTCCTAAGTTTTCAGCTAAGGATAATTATTAAATTACATCTAAGCTTTTGATAAACTTTGCTATCGAATTGCAATATTAAATTTTTTGAAAAAATTTATTTATTGTCTGAGGAAAGATATTAATGATTGAGTATTTATAGAATTAATAAAGCGAAGATTTCAAACTGCGAAACAACAATTGGAGAAGCAACATGAGCAAATCGCAATCTAACCAAATGAATGATACTTGGGAAGAAGGGTCTACGAATGTATTTGCTGATTTTGAAATGCCTGACGCAGATGAAAAATTAGCGAAAGCAGACCTTACTCTCAAAATAAATCAAATAATTAAAAAGAAAGATTTAACTCAAAAAGAAGCAGCAAAATTACTTCGAGTCGATCAATCAAAAATTTCCTTACTTAACCGTGGCAGATTATCTGATTTTTCGATAGAACGATTAGTAAAATATCTAATCTTATTAGATCGGGATGTTGAAATCGTTATTAAAGAAAATAAACAAAAAAACATTGGGCTGCGCTTAGTTTCCCGTATTTCGCTGCGCTGCATACGGGCTACGTTTTACTATAAAAACATCTCAATTAATGCTGATGCGCCTTATTCAAAAAACTCTTCAACACCCACTGCAAAACATACAACATCGCCGCAATCCCAAATGCGATATAAAAGAAATCCATAAACGCGCTGCGGTAAATCACTAACTGCGTAGCAGGATCCGTTAACGTTTTCGGAATATTAGAAAGCTTCGCCAACCACCCCGCGAATTGGCCGCCGAAACCTAACGCCACAAACCAAATCCCCATCATCATACCGGTCAAATGCCGCGGTGATAACGTCGTCACCGCGGACAGGCCGATCGGTGATAACAACAACTCACCCATAGTAATAAACAAATAAGCCAACACAATCCAAAACGGATTCACTAAAAATTCCGCGCTGGGAAAATACGTGCTAACACTCAACGTTAAAAAACCCATCCCCGCCAGCGCGATTGCCGAAATAAATTTGATAAACGGCGGCGGATTACGCTTTAACAAATTCAACGTCGACCAAGACCACGCAAACACCGGCCCTAACAAAATGACAAACACCGCTTCCAACGCATAAAAATCCGTAGTGGGAATATGCATGCCAAACCAATTTCTATCAACCAAGCGTTCCACAAACAAATTCGCGGAAAAAAATATTTGCAGGAAGAACATCCAATACACGATAGAAGAAATAATCAACGCCGTCAGCAGCAATAAATTTTGACGGTAGGGCGGCTGTTGTTTCGCCGCTAAGCCGACTAAGAAAATTAACAACGAAATACCGATCGCGGGAAACAACCAATTCGATAACGCGGAGCTTTGCAATAACAAACTCACCAGTAAAGTTATAATGACACAGCAAACCATAAATATTAATTTGCCGCGTAATTTCAAGTCCGGCAACGCCGTCAGCGGATTATGTTTCAACGCCAAGATTTTTTTGATCCCGATACTAAAAATAATTAAACCTAAAATCAACCCCGCGCCCGCTAAACCAAAGCCCGCGTGCCAACCAAAATTATCTTTAATATACCCCGAAGAAATTCCCGCTAAAAAAGACCCGATATTAATCCCGATATAAAAAATCGTGAAACCCGCCTCACGGTTCGGATCACCCGGCTCATACAACGTGCCTAACAAACTAGAAATATTCGGTTTAAATAACCCATTGCCCGTGATGATAATCGCCAGCGATAAGTAAAAATAATTCACCGGCGCAAACGCCAACATAAAATAGCCGACGCTTAAAAACATCCCGCCCCAAATGATAGACGTTTTAAAACCCAACACGCGGTCCGCGAGAAAGCCGCCGATAATCGGCGCGATATACGCTAACGCCGTAAACGCCCCTTGGATCGTATAACTTTGATCGTCGGAAAAACCGAACGACTTCGACATATACAACACCAACATGCCCTGCACGACATAAAAACCGAAACGTTCCCACATTTCGGTTAAAAATAAATACGGCAGTGCTTGTGGTTGCTTATAGCCTTGCATGGATTTTACTTCTCCGGTGTCAACCCACTATGTCGTAATAGCGCGTCTATGCTGGGTTTTCTGCCGCGAAACGCGATGAAATTTTCCATCGGATCGCGCAGGCCCCCCATTTGCAAAATATTTTCTAAATAAGACTTACCCGTTTCCCGGTTAAAAATGCCGGTTTCTTCGAAGCGCGAAAACGCGTCGCTGGATAACACTTCCGCCCATTTATAACTGTAATATCCAGCCGCGTAACCGCCGGCGAAAATATGTGAAAATGAATTTTGAAAACGGTTGAATTGCGGATACGCGATGACCGCCACTTGTTTTCTCACGCCATCCAGAATTTCTTGCACGCGCGCCCCTTTGGCGGGATCGTATTCCAGATGAATCAAGAAATCGAACAGAGAAAATTCCAATTGCCGCACCATGTGCATGCCGGATTGAAAATTTTTGGCAGCCAGCATTTTTTTGAAGAGAGCATCCGGTAAAGGTTCACCGCTATCAATCTGACTCGAGCACATATTAACGACTTCTTTATCCCAACACCAGTGTTCCATAATCTGACTCGGAAACTCCACCGCATCCCACGGCACGCCATTGATGCCGGAAATCGCCGCGTAATCGATTTGCGTCATGAGGTGATGCAAGCAATGGCCGAATTCATGAAACACCGTTTCCACTTCATCTTGCGTCAACAACGCCGGCTTATTGCCGAGCGGCCGCGTAAAATTACACGTTAAAAACGCGACCGGCAATTGCAACTTACCGTCAGCAAAATAACGCCGCATGCGACACTCATCCATCCACGCCCCGTCGCGTTTATGCGGACGCGCGTATAAGTCGGTGTAAAAACTCCCGCGTAAATTTTTATTTTCATCGTATATTTCAAAATAATTGACTTGCGGGTGCCACACATCGACGCCGGTTTTTTCGACGATGGTAATGCCATAAAGTTGTTGCACCACTTTAAACATACCTTCTAACACTTTATACGCGGGGAAATACGGTTTCAATTCTTCTTGCGAAATAGAATATTTTTCTTGGCGTAATTTTTCCGTGTAGTAAGCCGCGTCCCACGCTTCCAGTGCTTCGATGTTATCTAAGTTTTTCGCGAACGCCGTCAGCTGTTGCATTTCATCCCGCGCGGGCGCGATCGATTTGTCGACCAGATCATATAAAAAATCTAACACTAACTGCGGCTTGGCCGCCATCTTCGTCGCCAACGATAATTCCGCGTAACTAGGGAAACCTAAAATGCGCGCGATTTCATAACGCACTTCTAAAATTTCCGCCATGATAGGCGTATTGTCCCACTTACCCGCGTTCGGGCCTTGATCGGAGGCACGCGTGCTGAACGCTTGATACATTAACCAACGCAAGTCGCGGCTCTCTAAATATTTCATCGCGGCGGAGTAGCAGGGGAAATCCAGCGTCAACACCCAGCCGGTCAAACCTTTTTGCTCGGCCACTTGCGCCGCCAAACTCAACGTTTCTTCCGGCAAGCCTTTGGTCGCGTGACTGTCGGTGACATGTAGCGTCCAACCGTGGGTGGCGTCCAAGACATTTTCGGAATACTTGGTGGTGAGCTTGCTATATCTTTTTTGCAGCGCGGCTAATTTATTTTTTTCTTCTGGCGGCAAGCTAACGCCGGACAATCTAAAATCTCTTAATTCAATTTCGATCACTTTGCGTTGGGCTGGGTTAAAAGTGGCAAACTCGGCACTTTCAGAAATGGACTTAATTGCATTGAAAAGGGTTTCATTTTGCATGATTTCGGTGTGATAATCCGTCAACAGCGGGATACAAGCATTATATGCGGCACGCAGCGCTTCGGATTCCACCACTGCGTGCATGTGCGCAACTGGAGACCAGACTTTGCTCAACTTGTCGCCAATTTCTTCTAAAGGCACCATAAGGTTTTCCCAGGTAAACGTAGCTTGCGCCAACAACGCGGCCAACTCAGCGCGGTTTTTAGCTAAGACTTGCTTTACGGCAGGTTCAATATGTTCTTCGGGTATCACGCTGCTAAAGACTGGCAGCGCCCCTTGCGACAATAATGGATTTTCCATAGGTGGCACCTTGTATTTTAATTTTTTAGGAACGTAGCATAACATTGCCGAAAGTGAGTGTAATGCTATAATCTCGCGTTCCCTCTTCCGGCGATCCATATGAAAAAAAATACACATGATGTGAAGACACTGCAAGGGATGATTGGCACCTTGCAAGATTACTGGGCGCAGCAGGGCTGCACCATCGTGCAACCTTTAGATATGGAAGTCGGCGCGGGCACGTTTCACCCCGCGACTTTCTTACGCGCGATTGGCCCGGAGCCGTGGCGCGCCGCGTATGTGCAGCCTAGCCGCCGTCCCACCGATGGCCGTTACGGCGAAAATCCCAACCGCGTGCAGCATTACTATCAATTCCAAGTGATTTTGAAACCATCGCCTCCGAACATCCAAGCATTGTATCTCGATTCCTTGCGCGCCTTGGGCGTGGACCCATTGACTGACGATATCCGGTTTGTCGAAGACAATTGGGAATCACCGACGCTAGGCGCGTGGGGTTTAGGTTGGGAAGTCTGGCAAAATGGTTTGGAAGTGTCGCAATTCACCTACTTCCAACAAGTCGGCGCGCTGGAATGCAGACCGGTCACCGGCGAATTAACCTATGGTTTAGAACGCTTAGCGATGGCGCTGCAAGGCATCGATAATATATATGATTTAGTCTGGAGTAAAAGCGCGAACGGCAGCGTGACCTATGGCGACGTATTTCATCAAAACGAAGTCGAAATGTCGAAATATAACTTCGAAGCCGCTAACGTGGATTTACTGTTCCAACAATTTCACGCCTACGAACAAGAAAGCCAGCGCTTAAGTGCGATGGGTTTAGCGCTGCCGGCGTATGAAATGGTGTTGAAAGCCTCGCATACGTTTAATTTGTTAGACGCGCGGCGCGCGATTTCCGTGACGGAACGGCAACAATATATTTTAAAAATTCGCCGCTTAGCGAAGGCCGTGGCGGAAAATTATTATCAAGCCCGCGAAGCATTAGGCTTTCCGTTATTGCAGGAAAACAAACATGGCCGTTAAAAAAGAAAATTTCCTCGTCGAAATTCACACCGAAGAATTACCGCCGAAAGCGCTAAGCCGCTTAGCGAAAAGTTTTTTGCAAGAAATCGAAACGCGTTTGCAAAAAGCCAAACTTGAATATAAAGAAGCGGAATTTTACGCGACCCCCCGACGCTTGGCGGTTTATGTGAAAGCGTTAGCGGCGGCGCAGCCGGATATGTCCGCCGAGCGCCGCGGCCCTGCCATCGGCGCCGCGTTTGACGCTAACGGTAAGCCCACGCCCGCCTGCGTGGGGTTCGCGCGTTCGTGCGGTGTCACGCCGGAACAATTGACCCGCATCAAAACGCCGCAAGGCGAATGGCTGGGACTCCAGCAAACCATCGCTGGAAAATCCGTGCAGGAATTAATGCCGACCATTATCACAGAAGCGTTAAACGCGCTGCCGATTCCAAAGCGCATGCGCTGGGGCGACGGTGTGGAAGAATTCGTGCGTCCCGTGCATTCCATCATTATGTTATACGGCGATGAAGTGATAGACGCGGAAATTCTCGGCGTCCGCACCGGCCGCGATACTGTCGGCCACCGTTTTCATGCCAAGCAACCGATCAGCATTCCCAAAGCTTCCGCGTATTTAAAACGTCTAGAAAAACCCGGCTTTGTCATCGCCGATTTCGAACGCCGTAAAGCCATGATCGAACAACAAGCCAATGACATCGTGGCGAAAGCGTTCGGCGACGACGCGCGCGTCGTGATTAGCGACGCCTTGTTAGACGAAGTCACCGGTTTAGTGGAATGGCCGGTCGCTATCATCGGCGATTTCGATCAGCGCTTTTTAGACGTGCCCGCGGAAGCGTTAGTCTCCGCGATGCAAGACCATCAACGTTATTTCGCGATCGTCGATAAAAATGGCAAATTGATGCCGCATTTCGTGACGATTAGTAACATCGACAGCCGCGACACGCAGAGCGTCATCGCGGGCAACGAACGTGTTTTACGCGCGCGCTTATCGGACGCGGCCTTCTTTTACGAAACGGATAAAAAGCAATTGCTGACGGAACGTTTGGAAGCCTTGAAAGGGGTAGTCTTCCAAGCCAAGCTCGGCACTCTTTACGAAAAAGCCCAACGCTTATCTCAATTAACAAAATTTATCATTCAACATATGCATGGCGACGCCACCGACGGCGCGCGCGCGGGATTATTAGCGAAGACCGATCTGACGACCGCCATGGTCGGTGAATTCCCCGAACTGCAAGGCATCGCCGGCTCTTATTACGCGCAAAACGACGGCGAAAAAACTGCCGTCGCAGTCGCGTTGAAAGAACAATACTTACCGCGTTTTTCCGGTGACGCGTTACCGGCGACGGCGTTAGGCGCCGCGTTAGCGATGGCGGAACGTTTAGATACGTTGGTCGGCGTGTTCGGTATTAACCAAGCGCCCACCGGCGATAAAGACCCGTTTTCCTTGCGCCGCGCCGCACTCGGCATTTTACGCATTTTAATCGAGCATAAAATTAATTTAGATTTAGAAAAATTATTACAGTTCAGCGCGCAAACTTACGCGGATAAATTAGCGGTTAACGACGTGACACCGGTGTTAACTTTTATTTTGGAACGTTTGAAGCCGTGGTATCAAGAACAAAATATTAATCCCGACGTCTTCGCCGCCGTGGCTGCCTTAGGTATCACGCGGCCGTATGATTTTCACTTACGCATTCAAGCGGTGCAAAACTTCAAGCAATTACCCGAAGCCGCGGCGCTCAGCGCGGCGTACAAGCGCATCAATAATATTTTAGAAAAAAATATCGACGCGCATGTCGGTGCTAGCGACAAAATCAATAACGCTTTATTGGAAGCGCAAGCCGAAATCGCGCTGGCGCGTGAAATGGCTAACATGCACGCCGCCATCGATTCGTTGTACCACGCGTCGCAATACGGCCAAGTGTTAATTCAATTAGCCGGCTTGCGCTCGGTGGTCGATGATTTCTTCGATCAAGTCATGGTGATGACGGACGATAAACCGCTGCGCGATAACCGCTTACTATTGTTAGCGCAATTACGCGCGTCATTTTTTCAAATCGCGGACATCGCGATGTTGCAGACGAGTTAACGCATGGCATTTATAATTTTAGACCGCGACGGCGTCATTAATTTCGATTCCGATTATTACATTAAAAACCCCGACGAATGGTTGCCCATTCCCGGCAGCCTGGCAGCGATAGCGAAATTGACCCATTTAGGCTACCGCGTCATTATCGCCACCAATCAATCCGGCATCGCGCGCAAATTATATGACGCCGAGATGCTGGAAGAAATCCACGTGAAGTTATTGCGTGAAGTAAAAGCGGCGGGGGGTGAAATCGAAGCTATTTTCTTTTGCCCGCACCATCCGGATGAAAAGTGTATTTGCCGTAAACCGCAGCCCGGTATGTTTCATGAAATTCAAAAAAAATATGGCATGCGTTTAGAAGACACGTATTTTGTCGGTGATTCATTTACCGATATGCAAGCGGCGCTGAACGCGGGCTGCAAACCCATTTTAGTCATGACCGGTAACGGGGAAAAAACCCTCGCCAACCATCCCGATCTGCAAAACATTCTTCGCTACGCGGATTTAGCCGAAGCAGTCGAAAAAGTTTTTTCTGTTTAACAGGTCCCCCTATGCAAACGTCTAAAAAGCTCCCCGGTAAAATTTCTATGTTCATTCGCTCATTATTATTTGCTATCATCGTGCCGATTTTCACCGCGGTGTGGAGTTTGATTTGCGTGGCTGTGTTTCCCCTGCCGCTGCGGCTGCGCAACGAAGTCGTGATGGTATGGACGCGGTCGGTGGTGTGGTTGTTAAAATTTATTTGCCGCATCGATTATCAAGTGACCGGTTGGGAAAATATTCCGCGTGACCGTAACGGCGTGATTATGAGTAAGCACCAATCGGCATGGGAAACTTTTTTCTTACCGGGACGCTTTAAAGAAACCGCGATTATTTTAAAACGCGAATTATATTGGGTACCATTCTTTGGTTGGGGCATGGCGGTCACCGATCCCATCGGTATCAACCGCAGCGATTCCGCGACCGCCATGACGCAAATTATCACGAAGGGAAAACAATGTTTGCAAGCCGGTCGTTGGGTATTAGTTTTTCCCGAAGGCACGCGCATCGCGCCCGGTCACGTCGGTAAATACAGAAGCGGCGGCGCGCGCTTGGCGGTAGACGCGGGCTATCCCGTGCTGCCCGTCGCGCACAACGCCGGCCGGTTTTGGTTCCGGCGCAAATTCATCAAACGTCCCGGCACGATTCAAATCGTGTTTGGGCCATTAATCGAAACCACCGGCCGCAGCGCGGATGAAGTAATGAGGTTAACGAAAGATTGGATTGAATCAACCATGTTGAAGATTGATAACGACGCGCCGATCAAATAGATTTGCGCGGTTGCGGATATAACGCCTGCGACGCCGAATCATCAAAAAACGGCTGCACTTTTTTTAAAGTTTTATGCGCGTCCTTGTATGCATCCACGGTGGCCTTGGTATGCGCGACTTTTTCCAAAGCGACGCCAAATTTTGCGTAAACCAAATCGCGTTTATCGTGTTTTTTGTTAAACCGATAATAGTCCAACGTGTTATTTATTTTTTTGCCCACAAAAAATAAACCCACGCCCGCGGTGATCAACGGTATTCCCCCGACCGCGCCAGCGCCTGCAACGCAGGCTAACACCCCGACAAGGGTCAGGGCTGCGGCGACGATCATGGTCAGGCAGGCGGAGAATGAAACGAGACGCGGATTGCTGAGACACATTTTTCGTATTTTTTTCGAGATGATCACTTCCCGTGAAAGGGACAACGCTTTTTCTACCAATTGCGGATTTTTCGTTTTGTCTTCGACGAGTTTAGTCACGCACTCCACGGCATTGCTAAGAAACTTTAATGTCGATTCATCAACGGCGTTGTAATTTAAATTATATTTTTGCGCCAGACACGCTTGGGCAAAAAGTTTTTTTACCAGCGGAATAAATTCTTTCGCTTTCGCTCTAGCATGGGATAACTGCTTGACCTGCGCGCTTTGAAAGAGCCGCTTAGGGCTCACCAAAATATTTTTCGTATCGACGCGCGGTTCGTTTTTTGGATCGCGCATGGCGTCGTATAATTTAATTAAATTATAAATCAACGCGGTGTGATTCTGGATTTTTTCTAACAGATTAAAGTCATTATCAAAGCCATAATCTTTTTGTTTAGCGACTAGATTTTTATAATACTTTTGATAAGACAGAATCTTAACCGGAGAGAAATGCTGAATTTTATGTTTTTTCGCGGTGGCCAGGGCGTGCGTAAACGTAGTGTAGGCTTCTTTGAGATCAGACAGTTCTTGCTGTGACATGGCATTCTCCAGGAAACTGCCTGGCGGCGGGAGTGACTAATACCATTTTATCACAATACTTGATCAAATTAAAAACAGGAAGAAACAAGCAGTTAGTTGCCGACCGGTCGACGGTAATCGGCTTCGGAGCAATGTTTACCCGTGCGTTTCGTCGCGACCACAATACCATTCCGGTTCGCCTTAAACCACACAGCACAGCCATAACGCGCGAAACTATTGTCTGGTTCGGTGTGCGCGAGTGGCACCGGGAAACCTATTTTACACGGCGGATATTGCTTTGAAAAATTTTTCTTAACCGGATAATCCGTTTGTAATTTGGTGACGTAACCATACCAAGTGTAATCAGGGCGGGAAATAATTTCGTTGGGGACCCCATATTTTTTTTCTACCGATTGAATCGAATAATTCACTTGGGGTTCGCACCAATGGTCCGGTCTGTGGCAGCCTGCAATCAGCAGGATAAAAACAAGCAAACTAAGCCGCCACACTAACATTTCCTTTGACCTCTAAAAATTATTTTTCCGTGGTATTAATCCATTTGCCTAAACAACTGCTGCCTTGATGTTTAGCCCAGAGGATGGTGCCGTGCATATTGGTTTTGAACGTCGTGGTGCAAAGAATCATAGGCGCTGCATTTTCTCTGACGCCGGATTCAATTGGCACGCCGACATTTTTGTTACCGGGCGCGACGATGGGTGATTCATTAGCGGCGAGGGTATTCGTATTACTGACCGCCGTGTCGGTCTTCGTGGTATAGACATAATACGACGTGTTTTCCGCCGTATGCATCGCTTGATCTGGCGTGCCCCATTGTTTTAACACAGTTTGAATATTGTCGCCGACGAATTGATTGGCGTTTTCTTCCAATTGGTAACGCGTACTTGAAGAAGAGCCAGAGCCTAAGCTTGTTCCCATGTCGGTACAAGCGGTGAGGAATAAGGAGGTAAGGATGAGGCAGCCAGTCCGTATGCGCATGTGTTCCCCTTGTGATTAGCAATTTTAACTATCATAGCTAATTAACGGGAATAATGTACAGCAACAACTGCAATTGTTTAATGGCGCATACTTGCTGCTGCGACCGGCGCTATTTCTGCTACTTCATCACCCAGTTTGTAAACATTGCCAGTGTAATATTCAGTGCGTCGCGCAGCATTTGCGCCAGACTGAGGAGGCTGAGGCGGAACAGCGGCTGTTTGCACTTGCGCTAAGTCATCGTCAGCGCGTAGCAATAGTATTAAATGTTGCGTCGTACTTGAAGGGGCGGCAGCACTCTCTGCAGCATCGTTCATGGCCTGCAACTCTTCATCACTTACAGATGGCGGCCGTGGCGGCTCAGCAGCTATGAAATGTAATGCTTTGCATAGGCTGTTAATGCCTTTGCCAATCAACCCAAAGGACTTTTCGAACGCACCCACGATAAGCCGGTCAGGTGCTCGGGCTAACGTGTAGAGAATATCTGAAAAAGGAGTTTTGCTAACAAGTGATGTTATCAGAGCGCCTATCGATACTACGACTGGAATAAAGGGCAAAATAAAAGTGGAGAATAAAGCCACGGCTGATGATGCTGCGCCAGCGCTGATTAAACCAGCACTGACTAATAACATGGCTACCGGCGGAAATGCGAAAGTAAGTACAGCCATTGATAAAAGCGCGGCAACAACGCCAATTATAAATGCGCGACTAGGGTGTAACGTTGAAGGCCTTACCAATACGTTCGTCAGTCCCAAAACTAACACAGAACAAGCTCCATATACTGGCATAAACAGAACTGCAGCTATATAGAAAGCAGTCATCAGCCCAAAACCGAATGATCTACCGAGTACTCTCCAAATTTTTTCCGCAATCGAAGGTTCTTGTTTAAATCGGACGCCTTGTTGCTGCAGGGATTCCACTTCACGCGCGGAGATTGGCAAACCATCTAAATCAAGATATTGGCCGACTTCATTGTAACTAAACGGGAAAGGCCGTTGATAAAATTTTTCGATTAAGCTTTTCGGGTAAGCTCTGCCATCAGAAAAATATATTAATGGCCCACTGTTATCAATCCGTTCGTGTGTTAATGGATCTCTGTGGGTAAGAAGGGGAATGTTTCTCGCGAGCAGCATTTGAAGAGCAAAAGCACGGTCATGATACTCGGCCATTGTCTCATCGGTTAATATCCTTGCTAATGCGTCACGTAAAAAGCGAGCTCTTGTATCGTCAGGTAAATCCGGATCATTGGCTATATTCAAGCTTTCAAACGCAGCATACGTTGTGTTGCCGGCAGAAAGAACATTTATATAATCGGAAAGATGACGATCAAGCTCTTGACGGCTCAACATAAATTCTACTCTAATAAAATAAATCTAGACCATCGAGTATAGGTAGGAAAGCTTAAGAGAGCCTTAACAGATCACCCTTTGAACACCCCTCTGAATACCTCTCTGAATAATCTTCTAAAAATGCCGCATGATCGCAAAGGCGTTGCCGCTAAGTGCTTCAAGTGGTGCGTCGTACATCTCACTGACCGTGTCACAAAGCGTGACGTGTTCTTCTTGTTCAACACGCGGCTCATTGGCCTCCATACTTTGCGGGTGCGGCCCCGATGGGTCTATGCCTAATGAATTATGGATCAAAGCATTCGAGTTGAGACTCACAACGGGCGCACCCTGGTCCGCGGGCACCAATAATGATACGGGTTGCGGCGGTAGCGGCGGATTGAAATAATCTTTGATATATCCTATGCCTTTCCCAATCAAGCCACCGAGCGTGACGCAGACAGTAGTAATAATCACATGCGGAAAATTTGAAATTTTAAACAGTGCGTCGTGAAAAGATAATTCCGGCGAAAAAATTCTTCGCAGCGCGGCAACGCCAAACATGAGGGCTGGCAAGATAGTCGCTGTCCCCACCGTCATCACAAACGAGACCGCGGCAGCGGCGGCGCCGGTACTAATTAACGAGGCTGCCGCCAGCAACCCCGCCAGCGGGGGAAAAAGTACGGTAATTAGCGCCGCAAAGATCGTCACACCGGCCGCGGCGCCATACATTCTCATTAACGAACTAGATTCCATATCCTCCGAAGCATACAAAGCGCTCGCGGTTATAATGCAAAGTGGCAGCGCTAAAAGTGGCGGAAATATTCCACTCCAAAGCAAACATACAAATGCGGTTATCGTGATGGCATAAGCTAACCGACGGCCGAATAATTTTCCATGGCTGTAATAAGAGGTAGGCGTTATTTCGTCGTATGACGATAATGCCTTCAACTGTTGCGCGTGTAAAGACGCTAATTCGCGTGAGCTAAGCACTGTGTTATTAAGATCGACATAGTTGCCGTCGTTATCGCGCGAATGGCTTTTGCTGAAATAATTTTCCGCGGAAGCTTTGGAAATAACCGTGCCGCTGCTTAAAAAAATCAGCGCTTCATCTTTTTCGAAGTCTTCTAACGTAATAATGTCTGCGTGATTGAGGGGAAAGCCGCGCGCTAACAACATTTGCAATTCGAACGCTCTGTCGCACAACACTTTTATCGCCGGCGATTCAGCTGCCATGATGTTGCGTAAGCGCCGGCGCAACAATGCTAAGCGTTGTTCTTCGGTGTTGTCATAGGAAGCCGGCACTGGGTCCGCCGCAGGCACGCGTACACCATCAACGATGCTGGGTGGCTCTGGATAAGTAGGATATAGCTCTATTAGCTTATTTAAAGCGTCAAGAATAGTGAGTTCGCCAATCGTTTCTGTACCGGCAAACACGTGGATTTTTGCCGATAATTGTTCTTGTAGGGCCGTGCCGGAAAGCATATTGAGTCTCACTTTTTATAGCCATTAAGGATAAGCTACAAACCTTAAGAGAAAATTAATGGCTCACGGTTTTAGCCGGTTTTTCTGCAACTCAGCATGGAATTCGGGCCAGGTAACGGCATTGTCTGATTCTAGATTTTTGACGATAAACGCTTTGAAAACAGGCATTTGTTCGGCTTCAAGTCGGTGTTGGGGCGGAAAAAATAGCAATTGATAATCCGTCATCAACGCGAGCAGGTCATGATAATGATTTTTTTTTGCGGCCTGCCAGAGAGCGTCGCTATCGGCGTGTTGTTCCAGTAACAATTGCCAAGCCGGCCAGTCAATTTTTCTTTTTTTCGGCTGCGCTGGGAGAGTTAGTCCCGCCGCTAACCGTGCTAATACATCAAGAGCGATTAACACCGTTGGCTGTTGGTCATTGGCTTTCGTGTGTGTTTGCAAGTAGGTTAATAACTTACTCCACAACCCCTCCGGGGTTGCCGGCGCGCTAGTTTGATAAAAATGTTTTTTCAATAAAAAATAAATGTGGTCCGCCTGGCAGTCGCCAAGCGCTAATTTCATATAATAGTTTTGCAGTTCGGGATAAAGCAGTTCGCCGGCTTTTTCGCCGAAGCTACGCGCTAAATATTTTATAAACCGCGTGTCCGGGTCAGCAAAAAATTCTAAATCGTTAAGATCGTAGTCTATGACTTGCAAGATGATGAGGTTTAATTTTCCGAGCAAAGACAATTTAGGCTGTACCGCTAATTTGCGGTCATCTAAAAAATAATTTTCCGCGTCGGCCATTATTTTTTTGATGGCTGGAATGAAGGTCGAATACAAACTCGCGCGTTCCGCCGCGCTGAATAATGTGCCCCAAAATGCATGCCCCGCCACGTCATGCAACATCGCGGGGTAGGGGCCGCAGCGGAGGCCGTGTGGTTCTACTAAATTATCCGTGCTGTCGGGATCATACAAAGCGACGGGATGTTGATTAGTTTGATGCATGGTAAAAAACTCAGCGTCACTGATGTTACCAAAAATAGGCTGCATTTCCAGCGGTTGCGGCGCTATTTGGGCTAATAGATAACGGATCACGGTAAACGACGGCATATAAAAATGACTGATATGCGGCGTTGTTTCAAAATAAATTAAGGGACTGCTGTAAATGATAATGCGAATGGTTTTATCGTAATTTTCATCGAATGGCACGATATAATTATCATAATTAATTCTCAACATCCAGGCGTCGGTGGGGGTGAGCCGCGCGGCGAATTGTTGGAAAGCATCTGCGTCGAGTGTTATTTTAAAGCGCGCGAGTTTGGTTTGCATGCTAGCAAAATATTTTTTTCCAAACGGCGTGAGCTGTTGGTCTTTGGATAAATAGTCGAACGCCACACCCGCGTGCGTATGCGCTGCGATTTTTAGCGGCTGATCATCGGGATGTAAGGCTTGTTTTTTCGTGTATTGCATCAGGGCGATGAGGTATGTGTATACCGTCATGCCTTGCCAAAAATCGAGATGATTATTTTTAATGAGATACAAGACATAGAGGTGACAGCGCGGATCAGAAAAGACTGGCGCGTCGTGAGCGCCGCTGCTGATTGCCGCGCGTAAGCTCTGCACCGCCGGCGTACGTAAATCGAAATCAAACTGCGTGTTACTTTTCGCGGTATGGGAAAACAAACCGGCGTATAAAGACGCTTGCTGAACAGTGGTTTGATAAGATCGTCGCAGGGCGGTGAAAGGTGATTTTTTCAATAGGTTAACGATTCTGTTATGCATGCTTTATCCTGTGAGCGAGGCACGCTTCTAGATTTAATAAATGGTAATTATAGTCCAGCTAAGTTATCATTTTCCTTCATAATATAGCGAGAAAATATGCGTTTAGCATTTTGTCTTTTTAACTATTTTCCATACGGTGGCTTGCAGCGGGATTTCCTGCGGATCGCGCGCGCGTGTTTGGCGCGTGGCCATCACATCGATGTTTACACGATGCAGTGGGACGCTGACCCCGAGCCTGGACTCGCTATAAATATTTTAACGGCTAAAGGTTTGCAAAATCATCAACGCCGTGAAAACTTTGTCACGCAATTACGAGCGCAGTTAGCGCGTGAAAAATATGATTTAATCGTCGGCTTTAATAAAATGCCGGGCTTAGATGTGTATTATGCCGCCGATACTTGCTATCAAGCGAAAGCGCGCCAGCAGCATGGTTTTTTATATCGCTTAACGAAGCGTTACCGCATGACGCAAGCGTTAGAAGCAGCCGTGTTTGCCGCGCGGGAAAAAACGCAAATATTATTAATCGCGCCGCGCGAGCAGGAAAGTTTTATGCGTTACTACGCGACGCAACCGGAACGTTTTCATATCTTACCGCCGGGCATCGCGAAAGACCGTTTGCAAACCGCGAACGCGGCCAGCATACGTGCGCAAACCCGCGCGGCGCATCAACTCAATGATAATGATTTTTTATTATTGATGGTGGGCTCGGGATTTAAAACCAAAGGTTTAGACCGCGCGTTACTCGCCGTCAGCGCGCTGCCCGCGGCAATTTTACCACGCACGCAATTATTTGTGATCGGCGCCGATAATGAAAAACCATTTTTACGCCAAGCCGCGCGTTTAAATATCCAAAAGCATTTACATTTCTTAGGCGGTCGCGATGATGTCCCACATTATTATTTCGCCGCGGATTTATTATTGCATCCCGCCTACAATGAAAATACCGGCACGGTCTTGCTGGAAGCGTTGGCGGGCGGCTTGCCGGTGGTGACCACCGATGTCTGCGGCTACGCGCATTATGTGGCAAAAGCCGCCGCCGGCAGCGTCTTGCCTAGTCCATTTGATCAGGCGCAATTTAATAAAACCCTTGCGAGTATGCTATTATCACCAGAACGTCCACGGTTGCAACGAAACGCGTTGGCATTCGCCACCACCGCGGATATTTACAGTATGCCGGAGCGCGCCGCCGCCCTGATTGAATCGATGTCCTTACGGTGAGAGTTGTGTATATCACGCTAAATCCACAATTAAGCGCTTTTTTCCCCGCGGACCCATTCGGTTCGCTGATGGCCGCGCGTGGCAAAATTTACCGTGAATTAGAAAACCGCCGCACACAGCGCATCGAATTAGACGGTAAAGGTTATTTTCTCAAGCAGCATTTTGGCGTGGGCTGGCGGGAAATTTTTAAAAATTTACTGCAATGGCGCTTGCCCGTCGTCAGCGCGAAAAATGAATGGCGAGCGATCCAACATTGCCAACGTTTAGGCGT
Source organism: Gammaproteobacteria bacterium (assembly GCA_963692955.1). Lineage (GTDB taxonomy): Bacteria > Pseudomonadota > Gammaproteobacteria > DSM-16500 > DSM-16500 > UBA5158. Next base: position 398,934 of record OY843587.1, read on the forward strand.
GCCGACGTTGGAAATCATGGGCTTTGGCTGCCGCGGCGTGAACCCCGCGCAATACCAATCCTTCTTGTTGACTACCGAATTATCGCACGCGATAAGTTTGGAAGATTTTTGTAAAGAGTGGCGCGCCCAGCCACCGGCGGTGGACGTGAAGCGTGGTTTGATTACTTCGGTGGCGCGCACCGCTAGACTATTGCATGACAGCGGCGCGAACCATCGTGACTTTTATCTCTGCCATTTTTTACGGGATGAAAGAGCGCCACATCCGTTATATTTGATTGATTTACACCGCGCGCAATTGCGTTCCGTCACGCCTGTGCGTTGGCGCGTTAAAGACCTTGCCGGATTGTACTTTTCAAGTAAAGATATAGGACTGACGAGCCGCGATTTACTGCGTTTTATTAAAGAATATAGACAAGCACCATGGCGAGTGATTTTTAACAGGGAAAGAGCTTTCTGGAAGAGGGTGAAACAACGTGGCGACAAGATGTACCGACAACATGCAAATTGATAACCCCAATTTTTTTCAAGAAATCACTTGGCGTCATTTAAAAACCGCGAGCCGCGCGACGTTAGAACCATTCCAAATCGTGTTGAAAGATCACGCCGACGTTTTGTATTGCCAAGCAATCGTGCGTGTCATTCCAGGCAAGCGCACCGTTGCTTTCGGCGCTTGGGGCGGTAAAGAAGTCGTCGCGAAATTATTTTATGAACCGCGCAATGCGCACCGTCACGCGACGCGCGACGCGCAAGGCATTAAAGCGTTGTTAGCCGCAGGCGTGCAAACGCCGCTATTATATTTCCAAGGCAAATCGAAAGATAACCGCGTACAAGTGTTGATTTTTGAAAAAATCAACGGCGTGAACCTAGAACATATTTGGCAAAAATCGCTAGACGAGCCGGAAATTATTCCCTTGATGCAAGCCGTTACCATCGAATTGGCGACGCAGCATGTGTTAGGCATTTTGCAGCATGATTTACATTTTAAAAATTATATTTTGTGTGAAAAAAAGCTTTATTCCATCGACGGCGGCGACGTGGAAATTTTTGACGAACCGCTTTCGAAAAAAGATAGCTTAGAGAATCTAGCCTTGTTTTTTTCGCAATTAGGCGTCGGACGCGATAAGTTACAACAATCGCTATTTCAAGTGTACGCGAAATCGCGCGGCTGGATTATCAAAAAACAGGATTTACAATTTTTAGAAGTCGCCCTTAACAAATGGACGAATAAGCGCTTAGAACATTACACGAAAAAAATCATGCGCGATTGCTCGGCGTTTGCTTGTCAACAAACGCCGTCGCAACTGATGATTTATGACCGCGAATTCGAATCACCAGAATTTTTAACCTGTCTGAAAAATTTAGACATCATGATCGCTTCGCCCGCGGCCACCGTCTTGAAAGACGGCCGCAGCGCCACCGTCGTGAAAGTCAGCATCGACAACCGCCCGTTTATCATCAAACGTTACAATATGAAAAACGCGTTGCATTGGCTGCGCCGCTGCTTGCGTCCTTCGCGCGCCGTGAACAGTTGGCGTCTTGGTCAGCGCTTATCTTTACTAGGCATTGCCACCGCGAAGCCGGTCGCGTGCGTGGAAACACGTACATTGGGATTACGCGGTAAATCTTATTTGTTGCTGGAATATGTGGAAGGCGAACACTCCGGCGAATATTTCGCGGCCTCCGTGCGCGACACGGACGCCGCCGCCACGACAGCGAATAAAATTATTTCGTTGTTCGAAAACCTCGCCAAGTTACATTTGACGCACGGCGATTTGAAAATGACGAATATTCTTTTTGAACAGCAATCACCGATTTTAATCGACTTAGACGGCATGCAAGAACATCATAGCCGTTGGCGTTTCAAATTAGCGTTTCATCGAGAAATTAAGCGTTTTATGAAGAATTGGCGTGACCGCCCAACGATCTACGCGTTATTCGAACAGCGCGTGCGCGAAATGTATCAACGTCTCAATATGCAATGGTAAGTTTTTTTAAAACCACACCAATCAAAGACAGGGATGCCTATGAAGCGAATTAAAAATAACAATATTTTCCGGCAAAAATGTTTTGTCGATGGCCGCTGGATAGATTCACAAAATAAAAAAACCATAGACGTTAACAATCCCGCCGACGAAAAAATTATCGGCCGCGTGCCCAATTGCGGCGCCGTTGAAACGCGTCGCGCGGTAGCCGCCGCCAGTAAAGCCTGGCCGGCGTGGCGCGCTATGACGGCGAAAGAACGCGGCGACATTATGTGGCGGTGGGCGGATCTCATCCGTGAAAACAAAGAAGATTTGTCCGTGCTGATGACGTTAGAGCAAGGCAAGCCGCTCGCCGAATCGCGCAGTGAAATCGATTACGGTAATTCTTTCGTGGAATGGTTTGCGGAAGAAGGCCGCCGCATTTACGGTGATGTCATCCCGTCCAACAAAGCCGGTCAACATCTAATCGTCATCAAACAATCCTTAGGCGTGGTCGGCGCGATCACACCGTGGAATTTTCCCATCGCCATGATTACGCGAAAAATTTCACCCGCGCTCGCGGCGGGTTGCACCGTCGTCTTAAAACCCGCGTCAGAAACACCGTTTTCCGCGTTGGCGTTAGCGGCACTCGCGGCAGAAGCCGGTTTCCCCGCCGGCGTGATTAACGTTCTCACGGGCGACTCTGGCGCTATTGGTGGCGAATTAACCTCGAACCCCTTAGTGCGAAAAATTTCTTTCACTGGCTCGACCAAAATCGGCAAATTATTAATGTCGCAAGCCGCCGGCACGTTGAAAAAACTTTCATTAGAACTCGGCGGCAATGCGCCCTTTATCGTTTTTGACGACGCGAATTTAGACGCCGCCGTCGCGGGCGCGATCGCGTCCAAGTTTCGCAACACCGGACAAACCTGCGTGTGCGCGAACCGTTTGTTAGTGCAAGACAGTGTCTATGATGAATTCGCGAAAAAATTATTGGTCGCGGTGAAAAAATTAAAAGTCGGCATGGGCTTAAGTGAAGGCGTAAAGCTCGGGCCGTTAATTAATGAAAAAGCGCTCGAAAAAGTTAAAGCGCATGTCGCCGACGCCGTGAAAAAAGGCGCGAAAATAATGCTAGGTGGCAAGCCAGATAAACTCGGCGGCTTATTTTACGCACCCACCATTTTACTCAACGCGAATGCCTCGATGTTGTTAGCGAAAGAAGAAACCTTCGGCCCGGTCGCGCCCTTGTTCCGTTTTAAAAATGAAAAAGAAGCGATCGCCATGTCGAATAATACCGAATTTGGCTTAGCGTCATATTTTTATAGCGACAACATCCACCGCATTTGGCGTGTCTCCGAAGCATTGGAATACGGCATCGTGGGGGTGAATGCAGGCATCATTTCAACCGAAGTCGCGCCATTCGGCGGCATCAAAGAGTCCGGCATGGGCCGTGAAGGCTCCAAGTACGGATTAGAAGATTATATTGAAATTAAATACTTGTGTATGGGTAGCGCGGCCAAAAGCTGATAATCTATACAAATAATGCGTAAGGTGCTAACTTATAGCACCTCGTCATTATTGAGCTATCACTATGCCGGCACGTCACTCACGCAGTTCTCAAGTTCATATCCCTGTCGCGTACCCGGTAGGTTCGCCGCAAGGCTTGCAGCAATTGGAAGAAACCAAGCGCCGGCTAAGCTACAAATCCCTGCTAATTTTTTTCGAACAAGAAAATAACGCTTACCTCAGAGCGCTTTGCAAATTCTCAGCGCTGAGTTCGGAAGTAAAAACCGTGTTAAAAAAAATTGACGATCTACTCACAGCTGCTGAAACAGCGCGCTATCTTGAGACGCCTTACGCAATCGGTGTCAGAGAAGATTTAATTGAAATATTATCGACAGTAAATACGTACGCGAAAAATAGTTTAGAAATTTCCACGCGACATGCCAAAGATGTCATCACAAAAAAAGGTGTATCCATAGACGGTGAAGACGACACCTTGTTACGCACTTATAAAGTGATGACCGACAAATTAAAAGTCGTATCAAAATCTTTAAGAGAAAACATGTCAAGAGCGAAGGGCCGTTTTCTATCGGAAAGTATCCGCAATTGTTGCAATTACTTAGTCCGCAATTTGTTAATCGGCACTGTCTTGGTAGCCTTTACCACCCTCGCACACCCGCTGCGTGGTCTCGCTTATTTAATAAGTTGTTGTCAACCGCGTTGGAAACCAGAGAGTTACAAATATTTAGTAATGAAAGCCTGGGGCAATAAATCCGCGATAGCACGATTTGATTTGAAGCAATCGAATAAAGAATTGATAAAGTTATTAAAATTCGGCATGTTTAAATGGGTAAACGGCAATCCCAGAGGCACAACGACTACTGAGCCCAGAGTGAAAAGCGATTTAGAGAGAGATAGCCACGTCAGCGTGAAGCAAGGACTTTTAGCCGAAGCTTTAAAACCGTAAGTGTGTTGCCAATCATCAGCCATCACTCATCACTAAATCTTTTAGATTATTTTTAATTTTTGCTTTAGATCAAGCATACAAACCGTAAACTTGTTGGGCTGCGCTGACGCACACTGACGCTTAGCCCAACCTACCGGCTTTTAAAATTGTTACCACACGTAAGTGGTAGCCAACCTACCATGCATCATACATGACATTTCCCAAACTGTTGTACAGCTTGGAGGTGCTGTTCAATGCCAGGCATCTCCGGTTTTGGCGACAATAGGGCTGGACTCGTGCTTGGGGTGCCATATTGAACGCTAAACATTTTCCGGTTCGCTTTAATCAATTCATAAACTTTTTCCGCTTCCAACTTGCACTTTGCTATGCCAGGGAAATTTTGATTATCTTGAGAAAAAATCACCTGCGGCATGACGTCTAAAATAGTATTGATGCGTTCGATGTGCGCAAGCATTTGTTTCACCGCGATCAACGCTGAATTGTAAGCGGCGAGGCTCGCCGTTTTGCTCAGCGATGTCGTGAGTGATTTATTGATAGAAGTGAAAGTCTCAAATAGCGTGGAAGAAAACATTTCGCTTTTCGCGTCTATCGTCGCATCGACGAATTTCGCCAAGTCCGCGTCACTATCTTTGCGAATATGCAAAAACAGCATTTGACGCTCAAGGTCATCGGTTTTCACTAGATCATCATATTTTAAATGAATCTGTTGGCTATAAATATTTTCGCAGCAAACTAGCTGATGGGCTAATTTATTAAAATATTTTCTCGGCTCAAAATTATCTTTGCTCTCTGTAGTTTCAGCGTCGGTAGCGATGAGTAATTGAGAAGCGATGGCACGCGTGCTTTGCATGATACTTTCCTTTTAGTTATATTCATATCCAAAAGTAGCAGAATGATTTCACGGAGTAAACAAAGAATAGCTAGCCGATATCGAATTTAATGCCTTGCGCGAGTGGCAGCGCGTCGCTCCAGTTAATCGTGTTAGTCTGTCTGCGCATGTAGGCTTTCCACGCGTCGGAGCCGGCTTCGCGGCCGCCGCCCGTTTCTTTTTCGCCGCCAAACGCGCCGCCAATTTCCGCGCCGGAGGTGCCGATGTTAATATTGGCGATGCCGCAGTCGCTGCCTTGCGCGGATAAAAATATTTCCGCGCGCTTTAAGTCATTGGTAAATAACGCCGACGATAAACCTTGACGCACGTTATTATTCAGCGCAATCGCATCATTTAGCGACGTAAATTTCATGATATAAAGTATTGGGCCGAACGTTTCACGCTGCACGACGTCCCAAGTATTTTGCGCGCTGACTAAAGTCGGCTCGACGAAAAACCCCGCCTGCTTAATCACCTTGCCGCCCGCTAAAATTTTGCCGCCGGCGAGATGCACTTCTTCCATAGTTTTTTCAAACAGCTTTACCGCTTGCGCGTCGATCAACGGCCCCATTAATTTTTTTTCGTCTAACGGATCGCCGACGGTGATCTTCGCATAAGCTTTTTGCAGCGCCTCGATCACTTTGTCGTGGATCGATTCATGCACGATTAAACGCCGCGTCGTCGTGCAGCGTTGTCCGGCCGTGCCGACGGCGCCAAACACGATCGCTGGGATGGCGAGTTTTAAATCCGCCGTTTCATCCACGATCACGGCATTGTTGCCGCTTAATTCCAACAACGTTTTGCCTAAGCGTTTAGCCACTGCCGCTTGAATACTTTTACCCACTGCGGTGGAGCCAGTGAATGAAATTAACGGTAGACGTTTGTCATCCACTAACGCTTGCACATGCGCGTTATTATCCGTAATAAATAAGGAAAAAATCCCATCGAGTCCCGCGCGTCGCATGACGGTGTTACAAATATGCTGCACGGCCAACGCGCATAACGGCGTTTTCGGTGAAGGTTTCCAAATTACGGTGTTGCCCGCGACCGCGGCGACGAAAGCGTTCCACGCCCACACCGCGACGGGAAAATTAAACGCCGTGATCACACCCACCACACCCAGCGGTTGCCATTGCTCATACATGCGGTGCTCGGGGCGTTCCGAATGCATCGTCTTGCCGTATAACATGCGCGCTTGTCCCACCGCCAATTCCGCCATGTCTATCATTTCTTGGACTTCGCCATTGCCTTCTTGTTTGGATTTTCCCATTTCTAATGAAACTAAACTGCCGAGTAAATCTTTGTGCGCGCGTAATTCATCGCCGATTTGCCGCACAATGTCGCCGCGTTTTGGCGCGGGCACATTGCGCCATTGTAAAAATGCTTGCTCAGACGCCGCCACGATTTTTTCATAATCGTCTAGAGTCGCAGAATAAACTGAACCTAAGACTTTTTCGTTGGCGGGATTGTAAGAAATAATTTCGCCGGCGCTTTTAGATTGCGACCACCAAGCCGGGCCGGTACTGGCACCGAAGTTATTAGCGTTTATGTGCAGAGATTTTAGCAATTCCATAGTGAGGTGTCCTGGATACGGTTAAGCGTAATAATTTCCAAAGCGATTGGCCGTTAAGTCGGCGAGCGTGAATTGTTCTTGGCGCACTAAGCCGCTATAGTTTTTCAGATCGCGCATGACGATATCGAACACGGCGCACAGCGCGGACGCGGTTGTCATTTGAATCGCCGACCATTGTAAGCCGTTAATAATTTTTGGATAGAATTTTTTAACGTAATTCGCTTCGCTTAACACATTATTTTTCATGCCGGTGACAGAGACATAGACTAACACTACATCTTGCTCGGTTTTCGGCAGCGCGCGTTCAAAGATTTTTTTTAGCGTGGCGCGGTCATCATTTAATTTTAAATCGTTCATCAAAAAACGGATTTTGCTGCAATGCCCGGGATAGCGTATGGTTTTATAACTTAAACTATTCACTTTGCCTAAATAGGTTTGCGCTAAACTGCCGATGCCGCCGGACGTGTTAAACGCTTCGTAAGTTAAGCCATCGATTTCGATTTCTTCTAAACCGTCGAGCGGCAGTAGCAAGACTTCTTTGCCGTTTTCGATCGCGTTGCAAATGTTACCGTATTCGTTGATTAAACCATCCGTCGACCACGTCAGTGAATATTGCAACGCGTTACTGGTGTTGCTCGGCAACGCGCCGACGCGCATTTTCACGGTGTCTAACGCGGGAAATTTTTTCATTAAATCATTCGCGACGATACTAATAAACCCCGGCGCTAGACCGCATTGCGGCACATACGCGGTTTGTGAAGCTTGCGACATGTGTAAAATAGCTTTCGCCACCGAAGTATCTTCGGTTAAATCAAAGTAGGTGAGATTGTAACGCTGCGCGAGTTCCGCGACGACGATGTTGTGAAAATAAGGCAGCGCGGAAATGACCGCGTGAATGGAATTTTTTTTTATAAAACTTTCAGCGGCGGCCGTGTCTTGCACGTCTAGCTGGACGATATTAATGTGCGGCGTGTTCGTTTTTACCATCTCAAGATCAGGCCGGTTCTGCACTTGCACGTCCGCGAGGAACACTTGATAATCCTGCGAATTCGCTAACAAAAATGCGATTAAACTGCCGATCTTACCCGCGCCAGTGATTAATACATTTCGCATGGTGAAAGTCCTTTTGCAATGACAAACGACGCATGAAATTAATGACGTGTCAGCGTCGGTGATTCATGGCCTAAATCCGGATGTTCGGTAACGGCTTTATCAAATGCGTCATCAATAACTTTACTCAATGTATCCAGCACACCTTCTTTGTCCGGCACTTCCAGCATAGAGGCGCGCGAGCCTTCTACCGTAACGGCGTTCGGCGTGAAAATATCGTCGCTCAACGCATGCAGCGGCTCGTTGGCGGTGAACGCCGGGTAGTTATCGGGAATTCCCATTTCATTCCCCACCACACACTGCACCGGCGACATGCCAGAGCCAGCGATGCGTGGGTCCATCCCAAATAAATTAACGAGAGAATCGTGCAGCGAATCTTTTTGCGTGGCGGTCAAGTCCGCGCCTTTTTGCATTGCGGTTTGTAATTCTTTATCCGCCGGGTTGGTTAATTCATCAAAGAATGCGTCCTTCTCTAATTGTTTGTCGAAAGCGTCGCGGCGTTGAGGATTGGGGTCCAGGCGATTCAAGTCTTTCAAGACTTTTTTAATCCCTAATTTGCATTCATTTATTTCTTTGGTATTTTCTTCCAATTCCTTCGAGCCTTCTTTCAATCCCTTGCGGTCTTGCGTGAGTTGCTTGTGTCTATCTAAAAGTTGATGCAAAGTGTCTTTTTGATGGGTCATCAACAGGGATGCTGCGGTGGCGGCGACCAACGTTTTGCCGATGTCTTGCACCACTTCGGAATTCTTATTCTGAATGTCTTTTTTCGTGATGCCTTCGGGTTTTTGCTCTTTTAACATTTCTTTGGCGATGCCGACGATTTGCTCGAGGTTGACGCCTTTGGCTTTGTCACCCAGCGCTTGAATTAGCATTTCTGTCAATAATTTGGTCAATTCTTCATCATTTAAGGGCTTTGATTTACCGAGCATAGCATTCTCCGGGTCACAATATTTACACTATTATATCACGCCTATATTTGGTAGCCCCAGTGTCTCTTTTGCATTAAAGTATTTGCCATGAATGATAAAAAAACCAACATCTTACGTGTTGCCGTGCCTACCCCTCTCCGCCAAACTTTCGATTATTTGCCGCCTGAGGGGTGCTTGACGCTGCCAGCACCTGGCAGCCGAGTGCGGGTGCCGTTTCAACATCGCGAGCTGGTCGGCATCGTGTTGGAAGTCACGACTCACTCTGACTTCGCGTTGCATAAATTAAAAAAAGCCCTCGCGATTTTGGATGCGGAACCGGTGTTGGCTCCGGATATTTTAGCATTATGTTTGTGGGCCGCGGATTATTATCATCATCCGGTGGGGGATGTGTTAGACGGAGCATTGCCGGTGTGGTTACGCCAGGGTAAATCCGCCGAGTTATCGACGGAATCGTATTGGCTATTAACCGACGCGGGAAAAATTTTTGACGTCGAGACGATCAAGCGCGCGCCGCGCCAAACAGATTTATTACGCTGGTTGGCGTTGCATCCTGAAGGCGCGACCAGCAGACAATTACAAGAACACGATTTACCCAGCACCGTGTTAAAAACGCTCGTAAAAAAAGGCTTAGTCGCGTTACAAAAAAAATCTTTCACCCCGTTAGCAGACGCCGTCACGGAAACACCCTTAGCGTTAAACGCCGCGCAGCAACAAGCGGTGACGGAAATTATCGCGGCGGCGGATACGTTCAAAGTTTTTTTGTTAGACGGCGTCACGGGCAGCGGCAAAACCGAAGTGTATTTGCAAACGATCACCGCAACTTTAGCGCGTCAACAACAAGTGCTAGTGTTAGTGCCGGAAATCGGTTTAACGCCGCAAACGATTCAACGTTTCCGCCGCCGTTTTTCCGTGCCGGTGGTCGCGTTGCATTCCGGCTTAAGCGATAAAGAGCGTTTAAACGCTTGGATCGCCGCAAAACTCGGCACCGCGAAAATTATTATCGGCACCCGCTCCGCGATTTTTTCCGCGTTCGCGGCGTTGGGATTAATCATCGTCGACGAAGAACATGATTTATCTTTCAAACAGCAAGAAGGTTTCCGTTATCACGCGCGCGATCTCGCCATCATGCGCGCCAGGGCGGTGAATATTCCTATCGTGTTAGGCTCAGCTACCGCGTCATTGGAAACGTTAGCGCGCGCGCAACAGGGCCGCTATGAACATTTGCGTTTACCCGAACGCGCGGGTGGGGCGGTGACGCCGTTATTTCAAGTAATGGATATTCGCAAAGCGGATTTAGACGAAGGTTTGTCAACATCATTATTAAAAACCATGCGCGAACATTTAGACGCAGGCGGCCAAGTGATGTTGTTTTTAAATCGTCGCGGTTTCGCACCCGTGTTAATTTGCAATACTTGCGGCTGGCTCGCCGCGTGTAAACGTTGCGACGCGCGCATGACGTATCACCACGAGCCGCGGCGTTTGCATTGTCATCATTGCGACGCGCAGCGGCCGGTTTTTAAAAAATGCGAAGGCTGCGGCGCGTTGGATTTGCAAGTCATTGGGTTAGGCACGGAACGCTTAGAGTTAGCGATCGCGAAACATTTTCCCGAGCATTCCATCGCTCGCGTCGACCGTGACAGTACGCAACGCAAAGGCAGCATGGAAACATTATTAGAAGATATTCAAAGCGGCGCGCATCAAATTTTAATTGGCACGCAAATGTTAGCGAAAGGCCATCATTTTCCGAACGTCACGCTGGTGGGCATCATTGACACCGACGGCGGGTTTTTTAGCACGGATTTCCGCGCGATCGAACGCATGGGACAATTGATTTTACAAGTCGCGGGCCGCGCCGGACGCGCCAGTAAAGCGGGAACGGTGATTATTCAAACGCGCCATCCCGATCATCCATTGTTGTTACAATTATTGCGCGAAAGTTATTTTTATTTCGCGAATACATTATTAAAAGACCGCCAATTAGCGGAATTACCGCCGTTTGCATATTTCGCCTTATTCCGCGCCGAAGCGCACTTGCAAGACCACGCGACGCAATTTTTACAACAAATAAAAAACCTCGTCGATAACAGTGATTGCGCTGTTCCCATTTGGGGGCCGATCGCCGCACCCATGCCGCGCAAAGCTGGCCGCTACCGCGTGCAATTATTGATGCAAGCCGCGCAGCGGCCCTTACTGCAACGCTGTTTGAAACGCATCCTACCCGACATTGAAAAATTACCCGGCAAACAAAATATCCGCTGGTCGTTAGACGTAGACCCCCTCGACATGTTTTAAATAATTTTCCGCATTTAAGCTTTGCTTAAGCTAAGCGTTGTATCATAAAAAATCTTTTTCCAAGGGATGAGAATTCGTAATGTATAGTATCTTACAGGGACTCGCAGACGGTGCATCCAGAGCGAAAGAAGTCGCTAAAGGCGTAGCTTCCCACGTGCAAACTATTCAACGCTCAGTAGCCTCAATGTATGTCGAAGGTAGTCCCGTCATCATTAGTCCTGAAGCAAAAAAACTAATTAACACACCGCGGATTATCGATTTAATTGTTTCAGATGTAGAAGCAGACGTTAACGCGCCGGTGACTTTTTCGGTGTTCGGCTGTGGCGGCGATGGCAGTGTGACGCAAATAGAAGTCGCGAAAATGTTAAATGAAATTGCAAGCCGTGTACCCGGGCCAAGGTTCGTCGTCATGTTGGGAGATAATTTTTACGATAATGGCGTGGATTCCGAACATGATCCGGCGTTCGCGAAAAAATTCTATGAAGTCTATCACTGTGCTAGTTTGCCGTTTATTTCGGATTTACCTTATTTTGTTACTTTAGGTAATCACGACGAGAACCTGCATATGAATTTAGGTCTAACCGCGGGCAATATTCACGGCGTCATCGACGAGAAAAAAATCGCGGCGCAAGTCCTGCATACGTATGTGCATGACGATAAATTTTGTTACGCGAATGATGAAGTGAATTTAATTAATTTGCCGCGCTGGAATATGCCTAGCCATTTTTATTTGCTGCGTTGGCAAAATATCGAAATGTTTTTCATCGATTCGAACACTTACATCAAAGATTTTCTGGCGCTACCGCAAGGTGATGAAAATAATCAAGCCAATTGGCTGCAGCGTCACGCCCGCAATCCTGATACTATCAAATTACTTTTTATGCATCATCCATTGTTGACGGTAGGTAAACGTTTTCATCAGCATGACACGAACGTCTATCTAAACCCGCAAGATATCGAAACGTTAAAAAAAGAGTACAACATCGAAGGGGGTTACAATTCTATTTTGCGACAAGTGTTAATCGACAAACAAGGATTGGCTTTCGATACGGTGTTTTCCGCGCACGATCATGATTTATTTTATCATCTCGACCGCGAAAAGAATTTATGTCAAGTGACGGTAGGCGGGGGCGGTGGTAAATTACAAAACCGACGCACCGCGAAAGATTGGCGGCAAATGCCGTTTTTTGCGAAAAACCATGGCGTTGTGAACGTGACAGTAACGCCCAATGCGCAAGATAAAAAAATAATTTTTGATTTTCATTATGGCTTGGATACCTATCGTCAAGTGCGTTTTGATAATTTAAGCGTAGAACCTTACCGGCCAGTGTTGACCCATACGGATGAAGAAGAATTAATGGCGGATGAATTCGTCAATAAATTACGTGAGGTTTTTTTATTGTCTTACGAAGATTATTTGAATCACGCGCTCAACCGTTTAGACGGCACCGGCGAAGCATTAAACTTTGTCGAGTATCATGGTTCTAAAGGTTTAAACAGCGCCGATAGTTTGCGAAATTTATTTAATAATTATTCACCCGTTGATCCGGATGAAATTATACAACTGCTAATGCTGACCTTCGCCGAACGAAAAACCCATCCGACCCCCACCTCACTCTCGGTTATCTTCGCCGCAAACATGGAAAAAGTTTGCAAACAAAGTTTTGAAAGTTTAGTGAGAGACTACAGAGAGTCAGTCAACGCGCGCGATAAAGAAGTTTCCACTAGCGGTTCTTCCACACCCAGCACCGTTTTAATATCACCGGGCTTGACCGGCAGCCCCTATGTTTTATTTGGCTCAAACGGCAGTGCGCCAGATTTACTAGGTTTAGGTAACGCGGCCGCGACCACGCCGCCAGCCGATGGTGCGCGCCGGTCGTTGTTTCAATGATTGACGTTAGAATTAGAATTGATATACTGGCCGCCTTACAAAAAAGGCCGGGATGGCGGAACTGGTAGACGCGCCGGACTCAAAATCCGGTGGTGGCGACACCGTGTCGGTTCGATTCCGACTCTCGGTACCAATTTTGTAACGCATCGAAATCTATTTTATCCCCTCTGAATTGAGCTATAATCCAAGGCGTTTGCCCCGGTGGCACAGTGGATAGCGCGGCCCCCTCCTAAGGGGCAGGTCGGGGGTTCAACTCCCCCCTGGGGCACTTAGTTAGGGATTAGATTGTTATCTGTTTAATGAAATTGTGAATGATGCCTGGTAGTTGTTTCGAATAAAGAATAGTCAAATGTCCACAATCGTTGATGATTTCATGTTTCATGTTGTCAGAAGCGACATAAGAAGAATCCACGTCAATTAAAATATCATCACTGGCGGAAATAAAGAGATAGGGGATTTGCTTTTCATTTTTCGCTATTGCGGATTTTAATTTAGTTAAAAATTCACTATCGGTCTGCATTTCGGAGACAGATGCAAATAATGCGGTTAGCGGAAACATAGCATATTTCGTGCCTGAAAACGGCGCGGCAATCGCCACTACGCCGCGAATATCAATGCCCCGACCGTGAGAAAGAGCTTCCGCCGCGTAAGCGGAAATAATTCCTCCGCGAGAATGTCCGATCAACAAAACATTTTTATGCTTATTCTGTTTGATTTTAGTTAAAAGAATTTTAGCGAACGATTTTATATTTAACTGGTGTTCGGTTAGTTTAATCGCTATGGAATTAATAGATTTTATATGGTCAGGAAGATTTTTCTTAAGCTCTGTTATTAAGTGACTAAAGGTATGACTTTTATCCACGAAACCATGCACGAAATAAATATCTATCAGCTTCGATTTATCTATGCTTGGGTCAGTGTAAAAATCAATGGTGAAATCTTCATTGGTGGATTGCAGCCAATTGAAAAGATATTTTATTAATGAGATTAGTTTCAAGTGTGACCTACGAAAGAATAATCGTTTTTGTGAATTTATTAATGTTGTTACTCGTTCGTCATTATACCAAATTTGAGCGCTGATTTAGTATATTATCCAGCGAATTGCACGATGTGGCGACTTAGCAGAACGATCAAAAGTAAAATAGACCTTAACTATCTTGAGTTTTATACTTTTAATTTTTCGATTTGCGCAAAAATTATTTTGAATTTAATTAGCTCATAGAGTATCTTCACAGGTGGGGTGCCCATGTCCACCCATGTCCCCAGGACGCACAATAATAATACGGATAATTTTGTCATGCGATCGTACCAGCTTGCTAATCCCACTAATTTAAGTGTAATAGTTCTTATCGGTGCATTCTTATTTTTAGCTTGCAGCTGTATAACTGTAATCGGTTTAAATTATGATGAAACGATGTTTGTCAATGCTGCTCTGGGTGGAATCAACGATGATGTAATCTTTAAAAGATTATTTGGCATTCCTGTCATGGTTTTGCCAGACCAAGGTGCGCTTAAATCCTATTTATACTATCCGATCTTTAAAATTTTTGGCGTTACAACACTTTCGATTCGTGTACCAGCTATCCTTATATCCGCTTTTGCCTTATTCATCTGGTTCAAGATTGGTAAAAAATTACTTGAGAATAACTATTATGCGCTTATTCTTTTGGCGTTGATGGCGACTGATCCTACTTTTATTATTTTTACCAAAGCAGATACAAGTCCTTTTGTATTGCAGACTTTTTTTATGGCGCTAACAGTTTTTTTCTATCTTCGTTTTAACGAAGATAATTCCATAAAGTTTCTAGCCCTGTCTTGCTTGACTATCATAGCCGGGCTACTAAATAAAATTTCTTTTTTGTGGTTCACGATGGGGTTTCTGTATGTTGTTATGCTGTACCATCGAGAGAATATTATCTTACTCTATCAGCGTCATCAGGCAAAAACACGTGCTTTATTCGTATTTTTTATCGGAGCACTTTTTTTTATAACAGTATTCATGATTATACCTCCACTTTTAGGTTATCCGATGGGAATAGGTGATCATAAGTTGACGGTGATAGAAAAAATTCCTATTGTGATTAAATTGTATTTGGAAACTCTCAACGGAAATTACCGCTACTTTGGCATTTTTTTTAAAAATCTAGATTATAAAACTCTCATTAATGTCATCGAAATTCCGTGCCTGTTACTCTGGCTGACATCCCTTTCAATAGTCCATATTTTCAAAATTGAAAATGCAGCTTATGAGCGTTATAAAAAGCCTATATTGTTTTTTTTAATGTTATTAGTGATTGATTTCCTATTTCTACTTTTCACTCCTCAGACTTATACGCCCGGGCACATCATGGTACTCTGGCCATTGCCGCATATTGTTTTTGTGTTGATGCTGGCTGCGCTGATAAGCTTGTTTACTCGAAAAATTGTTTTACTTACGCTATTACAAATGACGCCATTCGCGCTCATTTTGTCACAATGTTATGTAAATTATGAGTACGATACCGCTTTTCGAAAACCTTCAGCATACCAGCGCTACATTTGGATGCCTGCTATCTATCAATTGAGTGCGTATGTGAATCAGCATGCTGATACGTATGATAATGTGATTTCGGGTGATATAGGAATGAATACCCAACTGTTTGCCTTAGCAAAAAACAATCAGGAACGTTTAAAAATTCATGAGCTGTGGGCTATGTTTAGTCAGAGGGAAGATATCAAAAAATGTGTGCGTTTCTTATATCCTTTTTTTCTCAAAAGCGACGCTGAAAATCTGCAATGGATGTATGTTACTTTTTACAAAGGTAAACACAATCTTGTTATCGTGTTCACCGAAACAGAGATGGCTTCTAACGCAAAGCAAGGGTTTTTTGACTTTGCAGAGTTATATCATATAAAAGTAGCGCCGCTAGCTATCATTGATAATGGCGCTGGCAGGCAGATTTACAGTCTTTATACTGCAGACGGTTAGGTGCAAATGGCTGGGATTTTTCCAGAATTTCATGCTACATTTTCTGTAATCAATGGAAGCTATAGACGGGCATGATGAAAATACTCATATTAGGCGGAGATGGATTCTGTGGCTGGCCTACCGCTTTACATCTTTCTAATTCAGGTTTTGAGATCAGTATTGTCGATAACTTTTCGCGGCGAAAGATTGATAATGAATTAGAAGTGTCTTCATTAACGCCGATTCGCCCTATGCACGAACGCTTGCAAGTTTGGAAAGAGTTGACCGGTAAAACTATTGATTTCTATCATTTTGATGTCGCTGAAAATTATCACTCTTTGCATACATTACTCTGTGAAAAACGTCCTGATGTGATCGTGCATTTTGCCGAGCAACGCGCCGCACCGTATTCAATGAAAAGCGCCAAACATAAATGCTACACAATATCTAATAATTTAAATGCTACCAATAATTTGTTAGCGGCGATTGTGGAAGCGGGCTTGGACGCGCACGTTGTTCACTTAGGGACGATGGGGGTTTATGGCTATGGTGTGGGTGGGATCAAAATTCCTGAAGGCTATGTGAAAGTAAAGTTTGGAACAGACACTGAGCACGGCACTACTCAAGAAATTCTTTATCCGTCAAATCCAGGGAGTATTTACCACTTGACGAAAGTGCAAGATCAAATGCTATTTGCTTTTTACAATAAAAATGATCGTATTAGAATTACCGATTTGCATCAAGGTATCGTCTGGGGTACTCAGACGCAAGAAACACGCCTTGATCAGCGGCTTATCAATCGTTTTGATTATGACGGAGATTATGGAACTGTCCTCAACCGTTTTCTTACGCAAGCCGCGATTCAATATCCGCTCACTGTGCATGGCAGCGGTGGCCAAAAACGCGCGTTTATTAATATTCAAGATACGGTTCGTTGCATAGAGCTTGCCATCAAACATCCACCTGCTAGAGACGGCCGCGTTAGAATTTTAAATCAAATGACTGAGACGCATCGCATTATTGATCTTGCTAAATTAGTCGCGCAACTTACCGGTGTTACTATTTCGCATGTCGCAAATCCCCGACTTGAAGCTGACTCAAATGAACTAGAAGTTGAAAATGAAAGTTTACTTTCGCTGGGATTAAAACCGATAACGCTAAATAAAGCTGATTTGCTGCGTGAGATTAAAGAAATCGAAAAATATTTACATTATATCGACCGAGATAAAATCCCTTGTATTTCACAATGGCAGCAAACCCCTCTTTTAAGAACATCTATCACTGATACGGTTGAATGAAAAAAATTCTAATTACCGGCGGTGCCGGATTCATTGGCACAAACCTTGCGGAAGAATTACTAAACGCGAAGGATTACGACATCGTGGTCGTTGACAATGAATGTATGGGCAAATTAGCGCGGCTTGCGCCGCAGATTAAATGTGTCAAGGCAGACATTCTTGATCAAGAAACCATGCGTTCGGTGTTGCAAGGTGTAGAGCTGGTGGTGCATCTTGCCGCGGATACGCAAGTCATCAAATCTATAGCTGAACCGGTGAAAAATTTTGACGTGAATGTCGTTGGAACTTTTAATTTACTGCGCTTGTCCTACGAGGCAGGTGTCTCCACATTTGTTAATGCCTCTACCGGAGGAGCTATTTTAGGCGAAGCGGCATCGCCCATTTCCGAAGACACGCCAGCAAAACCACTGTCGCCTTATGGCGCTTCAAAATTAGCGGCGGAGGGTTATTGTTCGGCATTTTCTGGAGCGTACGGTATGCGTACTTTATCGCTGCGATTTTCCAATGTCTACGGCCCTGGTTCATTCCATAAGAATAGTGTCGTAGCGCATTTTTTTAAACAAATTCTTACTAATAAAGAACTTATTGTGTATGGGGACGGCAGCCAAATACGGGATTATCTGTATGTTGGAGATTTAGTGAAAGGCATTCATGCCGTCATGCAAACCTCTTTATCTGGGGTTTATCAATTAGGAAGTGGTCGTCCCACCACGTTGAATCGATTGATTGAAACGATCCGTAATACCATACATCCACAGCAGTTCAAGGTTCGTTATGAACCTTATCGGCGCGGTGAAATTCATACGACCTACTGCAATATTGACAAAGCTAGGAATGAATTTCAATTTGATCCAACGACCCAGTTGGCGCAAGGTATAGCGAATTGTTGGGAATGGTTTCAGAAGATTCGGTCATTCGAAAACGCCTACATATAACTTTGTTTGAGCAAAAAATTCAACTACAATACTTGTTATTTCCTCTTTTACGACTATCTGTAGCCGGATCTCATAAAAATGCTAATGGATGAGTATTTTTTCAAGACTACAAAAAATGTCATCTCGGCATTGGAAGATGATCGTGTTCCGTTTGCTAATTACTTGTTAACTTTTATTTTAGCTATAATCCTCAGATATGTCGTGGAAAGTTTTTCACAGCAAGCGTTTAATTCTTTCGATCAAGATGACACTGCATTAATACTTGCTTTTTTGCATACGACTTTATCTTATGTAGTGATTGCTGCTCAAATCATATTACTACTTTACTGTGCGACGCGCGGATCTTTATTAAAAATTGCGAAAGTTGTTTTGCCCGCTTTTATATTTCTTTTAGCAACGCCAAGTCTAGATCTATTAATCACAAACGGCGTCGGACACGATCTTACTTATTTTCTACCCCCTATGGATATGACATCTGTCCTTAAAAATTATTTTACTTATTGTAGTTATTATGACGGCGCCACTCCTGGAGTAAGAATGGAGGTTTTTGTGTTCTTAGCGGGCCTGTTTTACTATCTGCGAGTAAAAAACAAATCGATAGTAAAAAGTTTACTTTATACAGGGTCAGCTTACACGTTGATTTTTATCTGGAGTTGTTCACCTTTATTAATAAAACTTGTTTTGGATGGGTTAGGGTTTTATTACGATTATTCTTCGTTATTAATGTTAGATTATTTTGCCTTGTTGTCGCTATTTCTCGGTGCATGGCTGCTATTCTTAATTGAAAAAAATATGCTGCTGTCACTACTAAGACGAATAGCTGTGAACTACTTAGTTTGCAGTACGGCATTGTTGGCGGGTGTATTCTGGTCATTTCGCAGTAATAGTAGTGCGTTAACTACCCAATTATTTCCGCATTCTGATGTCATCTGTGCCACATTATTTTCTTTAATTAGTTTACTGTTTGCCGCCGCATTTATCGCTATTAGCAAGGATTCCAAAAATTTTAATCAAGCGCCTTGGATTGGTTTTGCGGCGTTGACGATCGCTGGGTTATACGCGGCCTTGGCGGGTGCTAAACCGTTTATTGTTATATTATTCGTGGTTGGCTGTGATTTTATTCGCTACATGCCGCCGTTGCGATTAGGTCGGTTACAATTTTTATTAGTTCTTTCGGCAAATAGTAAAATACTCGCGCTCGCATTCCTAGGTCATCTTTTCATAAAAAACCAAATGTTATTTCAGAAAGATTTTTTCTTTATTTTTTTATGTATTTTATTTTTTTCTTCTCTTGTCCCTTATTGCACTTTTTTTTCCAGTAGAGTAAAAGAAGGTGTGCTTAATGGCTAGTACCCTTTTAAAATATGAAATAGCGCCGCGTAATAAGCAATTTAATTTTGAGAATACGCCGAAAGCTTGGTTAAATAATAATATTTACCTGTCTCATATGTTTGATACTTCTTCTATCGTTATCCCATATGTGGAAGGATTAGTAAATTATTCTGTAAAAAATTCACTGGATAAAATTAAAGACGAACAATTATATGAGGCTTGTCTTAATCTTATTGCACAAGAGACTTTTCATGCGCGCGAACACATTAAGTGTAATAATATTTTAAACTCGCACGGCTATCACTTTTCTGCTTTCGTTCACACTTTTAAAAAAAAATTAACGCGCATAAAAACCAACTGGTATGCGCTATCCGTGTTAGGCATTTGTGTGGGGTTTGAATGTTTTACGGCGATTATCAGTAATATTGTGATAAAAGAAAAAATTCTTGCCCAGCCTCAAGTCGAAATGCAGCAATTTTGGCAGTGGCATATGTTCGAAGAATTAGAACACCGGGCCGTATTGATGGATTTATATCTGCATTTAGGCGGCGGCTATTTTCGTAGAGTTATCACGTTAGCGTTTGTACTTTGGTGCTATTGTTTTTATGGGTTAAAAATCTATTTTGGATTTTTGCGCGCCGATCAGGCTTCATTCTTACAGGGCATTAAGTGCATTTTTAACAGATCGTTTTTCCTGAGAGCTTTATTCAAAACTTGGCGATGTTTTAGCTATAACTTTCATCCTAACGAAATACGGTAGGTGAAGGTTACTGTATGCGCTACTTTAAAACTTTAATTTTTATTCTTCTCACATTTATATTCTTGCCTACAAACGGTGAGACTCCAGGGCAATCAATAGAGCTTGGTAAAAAATATTTAATAACAAAAATTCTCGAAGATAAATATACTTTAGGTTGCAAGGCGAATGTTAAAAGTGAGGCGTGTCCTGTTAACGATACCGGGAGACTTTTGCTGGGCTATTTTATCGTTGATACGCTAGGCGCTGATCTATCGATTACAGCACGAAATAAAATAATAACGCTAGTTAATGCCGAAAAAAACCATGATCTGTGGGGCTATTCGCCGCAGTCACCGCTTGACGCAGATGATAGTAGTTTTGCTCTGCAGATACTGACATTGTTGCATCAACCTCAAGCTGGCAACGCGTTGACCGCATTTTATAAGCCAAAACTCCGCGCTTATTCAACGTTTGTTACCAACCAAGATGATCCGCAGGTTGCTGTCGAAGTGAATGCGAACGTTGATATTTTATTACATATGCTGCGGCAAGACGCGCTGATTAACTATGATGTATTATATCAACTGCAAACTAAAGAAGGTTACTGGCAAAGCCAGTTTTATGCCGGGAAATATTATTCCACATACATTACGATGAAACTGCTGTGCGACACGCAACGCGATTCACGGTCCGTAGCACGCGGACTGCGCTTCATTACCACATCCCAAAATGAGAACGGTTCTTGGGGATCGCCAGGCAATGCGTACGATACTGCCCTCGCTCTTAATACGTTGCTTACATGCCAGATTAAGACTAGCAATTCAGTAAGAAATGGCGTTAAATATCTGTTAAATCAACAGCAAAAATCCGGTAATTGGCGCACTGATAATATTATTTGGAAATATTTATATAATGAAAAGCCTAGGGTTCTTTGGTCAGCCTCAGATGACCAGCATGTTTTAACGACAACTTTGGCAATCAAGGCGCTGCAAGGTTATTATTTTAAAGCAAACAGTTCTTAGGAAAAGTCACATGTATTACCGGAATCATGAAATAGATTGCCTGCGCGGAGTAGTGATATTATTCATTGTGGTAAGTCATTTATGGAGAATCTATTTTCCTTGGGTATTATCTACTGCCCCGGTCTTCGGCACATTATTAATTGACTTAATGTCTATTATTTCAGGTTTTCTTATCTCGTGTATCACTGTTAAAAAAATCGATCAACTAAAAGCTGATAAAACTAATTTAGCATTATTTATTAAGGCATATTTTGTTAGAAGGATTTGCCGAATTTATCCTGTAGCAACAACAGTCCTCTTGTTAGTATTGTTGTGTAGTTTTGTTATGACGAATAGCAAATATTTTTCAATGCCTGGAAATATACTAGAAGCTGGCGTGTACATAATGACTTATACATTCAATTATTATTTTACTAGCGTTGATCTTGGTGAAGCATTAGCGCCTTGCTGGTCGCTGTCTTTTGAAGAGCAATTTTACATTATCTTTCCATTGTTTTTACTTTTAACAAAAAATAATCATCAACGTATCATCGTTTTAACAGGTTTATTATTTTTTGTCACCTTCATCGCGCGTCCTTTAACATTTTATTACTATCCTATAAAAGGTATTTTCTTCTCACAAGCACGCTGCGACAGCCTAATTTATGGTTGTTTGCTCTACCATGCAACAAAACAGCCATGGTTTGAGGTGCTGAAAATATCACAAAAGGGTAATGGAATATTAAGAACTACGGTCATGATGCTATTACTCATCATTACCACATCTATAACAACATTGTCATTTTCAATGAACGCGGCATTTACCATCGGAAATATGGTGCCACTCGCCATCGCCATTCCGGTAATTCTTAATTGTAACGTTCTAGTTTTTCCTACATTGATATATAAAGGTCTCTTAGCATTAGGAGTGAGAGTTTATAGTGGCTATCTTATCCATTTCCCAATCATTTTGTTAACTAAAGAAATTTGGGATCGTTCTAATTATTCAAGCTTTGTATCTCTACCAGTTTATTCTTTTTTAGTATTGCTGCTGGTGGGCGTGGCAACGGAGCTATTATATCGATTAGTGGAAAAACCAGGTATAGAGAAAGGAAAAATTATTTCGGATAGAATTCTTCAAGGCAATTTACCTGCAAACATTAATATTCTTAGTAATCAAGATGTCTCGCTAAGTAAAGATAAAGATTTTGCATAAACTGCCAAAGGCGGTCCATGTCACACGAAAAAGTTCAAAAACATTCTCTGTTTTTATCATTATTAACCTCACTCTTCGTGATTGCATTAATTATTAATGCAATGATTTTTGGCGTGCTCAATTTTAGACTGAACTTCTCAAGCTTACCTCAGTTATCGCCAGCTTATTTACATTTTCCGAACTTTTGTATTAACGCAAAATTAGGTTCACTCTTTTTGTTTTCAGGAATGATTGTCGCAAGCTATAACGCTAACAAGCACATTTTTCTTGAGATCATTAAAGACTTAAGATGGTTGCGGCTAACACATTATTTTTTGATGCTCATTTTGGGCGTTGTTATCGCCACTAAATCTTCTGGAATTACCGCGTCTTTCACGCTCATTATTAATTTATTGCTGGCTATGGTCAGTGTAATGCTAGCCGCAGTATTTTGTATTGTTACAAATAACATGATAGACCAAGAAATAGATCGCGTGTCAAATCAATTAAGGCCATTGATCACTGGTAGTATCCCCATAAAAATTTATCAAGCTATCGGCACAGCAGCATCTTTGCTCGCTCTAGGATTCGCTAGCGCTATCAGCCTGGATGCTCTTTTGATTATTTCAACGATTATGCTCACGTATTCATTATATTCATTACCGCCGTTACGCCTTAAGAGAATTCCGGTATTATCAAAATTGATTATTTCTAGCAACTCACTTGCCGTGATTGCTCTTGGCTATTTACTTGCGCAGCATAACTTGCAAAATTTTCCGTTAGTTCTAGTGCCGCTATTTTTGATTGGATTTACTTTGTCGATAAATTTTATAGATATGAAAGATATTAAAGGCGATAGCACAGCAGGTATTGTAACGCTACCCGTATTGTTAGGACATAAGAAGGCGGCATTAATCATTGGGGTGGCTTTTTTCCTAACCTATTTAAGTTTTTATTTTCTCGTTAAGAATATTGTCATACTTCCATTCTTAATAAGCATTGGCGTATTACAATTTTTTTGTATCAATAAAAAAAATTACGATGAACGTTGGGTTTTTCTAATTTATATTAGCAGTATGATAAGTTTAGTTTTATGGCTAAAGTGGGTAGCATGAAAAGCATCAGCATTGTATTTTCTAAAATTAATATATCGCTTATTTTTCTAATTGCCATATTTATTTTAATCACTTCTCGTTACATAACTCAAATCGGCTTAAATTATGACGAGTTATTTTTCGTAAATGCTGCGCTGGGCGGTGTTGGTGACGAAATGCTTTTTAAACGCATTTTCAATATTCCCTTTATGGTTTTACCTGATCAAGGCGCTATTAAATCCTATTTGTTTTTTCCTATCTTTAAGATTTGGGGGATTAACATCTTAAGTATTCGCATACCGCCGATTATCTTTTCAGCGGTCACGATATTGATATGGTATAAAATTGCTAAAAAAATTGTTGGAAAAAATTTTTGGGCAATAGCATTTGTAGCATTGTTAGCGTCCGACCCCGCATTCATCATGAATACAAAGGTAGATCTTGGTCCAATCGTTTTACAAAATTTACTGATCGCTTTGACTATTTATTTTTATCAACAAGCATTCGAAAAAAAATCTTTTAATTATTTTTCTCTATCACTATTTATGATGATAATAGGACTCATCAATAAAATTAATTTTTTGTGGTTCATCTTATCGTTTCTTTATGTAGCGGCACTTTATGACTTTGCATTTATCAGTTTGATTTGCAAACGTTATTACCTAAGATTTAGTTTGGTAGCGGCTGGTTTTTCAATAATGTTAATCCTTGTTTTGATTTATTTGATTCTTCCCGCGGCTCTGCATTTTCCAATTGGGGGAATGACTCATGTGGGCTTAGAGCAAAAAATTTTTTATGTTCCTCTTCTTTACTTAAATACTTTTAATGGCTTCAATAATTATAATATCATTTTTTATAAAGAACTTAGCGCACCCTCGCTGGTGAATATTATTGAATTACCCTGCTTGGTTTTATGGTTATTGTCCCTAGCGATCATCAAGATTTTTAAAATTCACAATCCTGCTTATCAACGTTACATAAAGCCGTTACGATTTTTTTTACTTTTATTTGTAATAGAATTTCTCTTTTTACTTTTTACCCCGCACACGCGTTCTCCAAGCCACGCCATGATACTTTGGCCAATGGCGCATTTACTATTTATAATAGTGCTGGCGGCGATTTCAGAAACATTTCTAAAGCGAAATGTTACATTGATAACGGGGCTAGCAGTGTTGGTCGTGGTTGCATCGCAATGCTTTACTGATTATCAGTTTGAGCGAGCATTCAAATTAGATGTCAATTCCCCAAATGATTTATGGACTCCTGCTATCTATCCATTAAGTAATTACGTAAATAAACATATTGATGCTTATGATAACGTGATGTTTGCAGACCGAGGCATGAGTACTCCTGTATTCGCGTTGGCTAAAAACAACTTTGACCGGGTAAAAATGCACGAGTTCTGGTCCCTGTTTACCGATAATGCCGACATCAGAGAATGCAATATTTTTATTCATCCGTTTTTAAATCATACGGACCGAATTAATAAAGAGTGGCTTTACAAAACATATTATCGTGGGAAGCATAATCTTATAGTTATGTTCGCTAATCAAGGTTTAACACCGAATGTGAAGGACGAGTTTTTAGCCTTTACCAACCTATATCATATACAGCTAGAACTAGTTGCAAGTATTAGCGATAGCGATGGTAATAATATATATTCAGTTTTTTCCGCAACCAACATATCACGATTTACAAAATAGTTGTAGTGTGCCTATGGGTTTCTAGAAACAAACCTATAGAAGTGATTACCCTTTATTTAGATTGATTTGTAGTGTTTGCTGGCATTACATTAGAGTTAGTTTCGCCAGGTGCAGCTGGTGTTAGAATTGTTCCAGGAGGCGTTCCAGGAGGAGTAGTTCCTGGAGCAGCCACAACTCCTGCAGGTAAAGGAAGAGGTGTCCCACCGGGAACCCCAGGTGGTGTAGGTGGTATAACTGGAGTGGGCGTAGTATGTGTAGGCTGGTTCAGGCATGTCATAATATTGCCTAAGGCAGTCATAAAATCGGGGCTCATCGGTGTTCCAGGGACAAAGTTGGTGAACTTGTTCGCCATCTCCGGTGATAGCAATTTATCAACGTCGCTTTTACTCAATGGACACATATGAGGAGGAATAGGCTGTGAAAATTGACCCCCCGCTTTCAATCCTTCAGGCACCTTCTGGGAAGGAGGAGTTTCTGTGGCGTCACCTGTTGAAGAACTCTCGTTAACAGTCGTGTCTGCGTTTCTTAAACCAATTAAGCAATAACCTTTGGGATCCGGGTCAGCTGCGATCAATATTGTGGAAGTTGGACTCAAGGTATACTCTTCGGTGGTGTCGCCTAGATCATGACAGCCAGCTAAGGCTTGGGAGTAATCTGACGTACTTACAGTGTCAGCATAAACCCTCATTCCCGATATCAGTGCGACTAAAATTGTAAGTCTAAAAAAAAATAAATACATTTTCATTTCCAGCTGCAGTTTGATTTGGGAGCTGTTGCCGTTATATTTGGGGTTGCGGAAATTGGAGCACAGAGTACATAACAAGTATAACTAGGAGGTGGAGTATACGTTTTACTGCAATATGTTCCCCCCCAACTTGTAGTACTGTATTGCGTACAGTAAGACCCGGGTTGACTATAATCGTAGTATTCTCCAATTGATACCTGAAGACTGCTGCATTGAGAATAAGTACCTGGGTCGCCACCTTTGACAACTATATTGTTATTGTTACTACTATCTGAACCGCAACTGACCTTTACATTCACCGTCGAACCGAGATTTATCGCTACGCTTCCAGCTACTGTATCACTGCCGTAACATTCAAACAGGGAGCGGGTGGCGCTCATAGGCGCTTGCCCCATTATTTCTGGGGACGTGGCGGCGGTTACTTTGGAGGAAAAAAATCCATAAGCGATAATGCCGCATACGACCATAAATGCGATGGAAATTAGTTCCTTCATTGTTAATCCATTATAACGAAGTTATATGATCTCTATCATATCCAAGGAACTAATCGATAGCAACCTGCTAACAGATAGCTGCTTGTTTAAATTTGTTTGATATGAAGATATTAGTATTATTTTCATTACTATTTCATGGGAAACATTATTAGTTTATATTCGGAACCTTCCTATTGGATTATTTTATGACGCAGATGCTGCTTGCCATCGTGATTCCAATTAAAAATGAAGAAAAAATTCTTTGGGATACTGCATGTGAGTTAGCAAAACTATTTGATAGCCTGGTAGGCAAACAGCAATGGAAATTTATCCTAGTTGACAATAACAGCACCG
This sequence comes from Gammaproteobacteria bacterium, assembly GCA_963692955.1. Taxonomy (GTDB): domain Bacteria; phylum Pseudomonadota; class Gammaproteobacteria; order DSM-16500; family DSM-16500; genus UBA5158. Next base: position 425,844 of record OY843587.1, read on the forward strand.
ACCGGTCTAAATTCATTATTGAAAAAATAACCGCGAGCTGGCCGGCCTCAAAACATTTTTTTGAACTAGAGAATGGTTATAGTCCCACCCTGCGTAGAGGCTTAAGTCAGGTTGATACGCCATACACTTTCACTATCGATGCGGAGCAGTGGGATATTCCATTTATAGTCTGGGCTTGGCAGCATCGTGATGAGTACGATCTTTTGATAGGTTCAAAGCGCACGGATACAACTCTTGGTCGGCAACCATACTATCGTCGGATGTTAAGTTGGGGGTTAAATACTTTACTTAGATATTCTTTTAACTTCACCGGCTCGGATACTCACGGGCCGAAATTTATTCGTATGCAAAGCATGCATCATATTATGAATAAATGCTTAATGTTTCAAAGTCTTTATGATACGGAGTTTGTTATACGTGCGTACCGCTCTGGGTTGAAACTTGCGGAAGCCGCGATTGCGTTTACTGAGGTGAGACCGCCACGAAACTTGATGTTTGAAAAAATTGTTTGGAATTTAGTTGGCATAGTTAAATTATATCGTATTATGCGGAATATTAACGCTGGATCTCCAGCTCAATATCAGTGTTTTTCACGTGAAGAAGTTTTGACTTACTATTCTGTCTTTGCTACAGCAATGAAAGATTCCCAACTACGCGGGAGTGACATCTCACACAAAAATAATTTACCTCTCATGAATCAAAAAATATAAAATAATCATCGCCAAAATCGGCAAAACAATGAAGCCGAGTATTTGGATAATTTGCATTCTGCCTTTAGGTGTTTTGTGATTTAACTCAGAATCGCTTTTATCAACTTTCATGTGAAATCCTTTTTTAAGTCTATCCAGAGTCACTCTGAGTTCGTATCAGCGCCGTCATCACTATTAATTTTTTTGCTGTCGGTGTTATCGGGTTTGCCGATGGGGGGGCGATTTGTCGTATCATGCTTATCGGTATTATGTTTATCAGCAGGTGTATTATCAGTTTTGATTGTCATATGCATCCCTCATTATTTTCATCCATGGAAAATTTTCACTACCAAGACTACAAGCTATTATACTACATGCCTAGACCTAAGCGCATGGCCTTTTTCTTCATCAGAGAGATCTACTACGATCGCATATTCTCCTCTCGCGCTGCTATTGTTCGTTTCGATGAATAATTTTTTTCGATTATATTTACCGTATAGATAGCAGAGATAGCCAACTAGTAACGTAATCATCAATAAATCCAAACCCAATAATAAATTGCCGTTACTTCTAGCTCGTTCTGGTTCTTTAGTCTTAGGCAGGTTAAAATTTTCGAATTGGGGAACGATGTAATCTGGTTCAACTGGGTTAGAGATATTCAATATTTCAATACCAGTGTGATTGAACATAAATTCCGGCATAGTTTTCCATTTAGAGATAAAGGCATACTCTTTAAATTTTGGAATGTCTCTGCCGTTAAAAACTTCTTTGCCCGGGTGATTTAATTTATAAGTCTGCGTTAAATTATTACGTAACGGTTTAATTAAAAATGGCGTTAAGTCTTTATCGATCGTTAATATCGCGTCGCTTAAATCGTTTGAAATCACGCTCACTGGGTTCAAGCCATATTTTAATCGCTGCACCGGAATACTATATTTTCTCCACGCTTCCGTCGCATTCGCCCACACGTGTTGCTCGAGTTTGACAATGTCCTCGACCATTTGCACGTTGCCTTCGAATTGTTCCGTTAAATTCGCTAACGCTTGTTCAAAGCGCGGCATAACATTGATCTTAATATTCCATAGCGATCTAACATAATTAATCGGTATGCTATTCACCGCAGCGGTTGCGTCAGCTTTTTCAAGATGAAAATGCGCCATTAACGTCGAGACACCATTTGCCAGCGCTTGTTGGTCTGCCGCGATTTCTTCAGCTGTTTTAACGAGGATTTCAGGGATTTTTTCCGGCTCAATAGGTAGCGCTTTAAATGCCGCATATTTTTTATCTAACACGGGCGCTAATTTATCGGCGAGCGCTGCTACTAATTCAAAATCAAATTGTTGGTTTACCACTTTGGTGAAGCTTCTGATATGTTCGTAGCGCGAACCAAAATCATTACCAATGTTTTGAATATCCGCGATAACTTCTTGCGCCGTAATGTTATACGATTTTAAACGGTCGAAATCGATTTCAATTTTTTCTTTATTGGAAAGAATTTTTTCCGCCATCCTATCGGCTTGCTGTTCGGTTTGAGTCGTCGTGGCATGAATAATTTGCGCCGGCGTGAAGTTGGTCTCTGCCAGTAAAATTTGCATTAGGTTTAAACGTGATTTGCAAAGAAATCCGGAAAAATCAAATTTGATTATTTCTGCTTGTTTTAATTTTTCAATATCTGCCGCGGAAACGTACGCTGAAGGTTTGCTATGATAAATCGCATTACCCAAAATAGTCTCTATATAAGTTACATCGTCCCGATAGCCGTTTTCTAACATGTTTTTCACGACAGCAATAACGAGGTCGGTATTAGCGGTGCGTTTTTCCACGACTTTTTCTATATCATCAGCGGTGATTTGCGCCGCGCGTAATTCTGCTACCGTTTGATAAGGAAATAAAGCTTGAAAGCGTGGTGGAATAAGTTCAGTTGCGCCAACGTGCAACTCTTCATCATTCATGATGGCTTGTAAAATTTGCATGATGATTTTGGAAGATTTTTTATAGCCTGAACCCCAGCCCGCGAAACCAATATTCCAGCATTGCCCAACAAACTTTTCTATCAATCTGATTCTGTCGATTTGTTCTGATAACATAATACGCGTCTCGTGGTCTTGAAATTTGATCAACAATAAATCAAAAATGGTAAATAAGCAACATTTAAAGAACTATAATTTTTGCCAAATATTTGCAACTAGTTGATAAATAGCGCTATTTAAGAGTAGAGGAGAATGCTCATTTAGTGTTATTATTATGCAAATTCTGCTCTCAGCTCGGGATTATAAAAAAAATGAAAAACAGCACTCTCTCCGTCTATTTCAGCGGCACCAGCCATGAAATAGAAAATAATGAGACGCTAGCCGGCATGTTACATACCACCACTTTGATCGATGGCGAGCATGCCAAAATGGGCTTTAACGGCTGCGGCATCGAGTTTGGCCGTAGCGGTGAATTTTTTGGTATGGGCTTGGAGGAGCAGTGCGATCAAGTCGTGGAAAATGTGCTTGGTATGCTAAGCATCGGCAAGCGCGTCAGATTAAATGCGTATGGACATAGCCGCGGCGCGGTGGCGTGTTTACTGTTAGCGAAAAAATTAGGTAAGTTTGACCCTGATCTACTTGAAATTAACTTAGTGTTAATGGACCCGGTGCCAGGAAATTCGATTAGCTCGGCAACGCTGGACTTTACGCAACGTACGTTAGCAAGACAAACATGGGATGTTTCTGACTGTCATAACTTAAAGCGTGTGTTGGCGCTTTACCCGCATGAGCCGCTGCCTGCTTGGAAATGTCACGCGCCAATCATTCCTCAGTATCCCTCTCACTGCGCAGTGACAGAAGAAATTATTCCCGGCCGTCATTCTGGCGCGCAACACACGCGGCCTGACACGCTAAATGGTATTAATAATGCATCCAAAATTACTTTTAGCATGGTGACGCAGTTTTTAGTAAATTTAGGTACGACGTTTAGCTTTTTAGAATACCCGCTTAGTCCTGCCGAAGAAGAAGGGGTGCGAAATAGACAACTGAGCTTATACAGTAAAGCGTTCGATGTGCAGCAGCAGAAAAAGTTTAATCTTACCCGTCCTTGTCATGCTAAATCTTCTGTCGCTATTAAAACAGCATGGCCGGCAAGGTATTTAAATCAAACGCATAAAAAATTATTTCTTCAAGCGCATAATGATGTGCTAGACGAAAAATCCTCTGAGCAGCGCGACTACGCCTACTTTTTTGCACGGAAAAAAACTAGCGCGTGTGTCGCTCCCTCCCATTCCCCAGCGCCAGAAATCACCTTAGCTGAAAAAATTGTGTTGTTTGCTAATTTCTTAAAGCAAATTTATACGGATGGTATGACTAATGTAAGCCGCCACACTGACAAAGGTATGCTCTTATGTGATGCTCTCGACGAATTGCAAGAACCAGAGACGTTCAGAGATGAAATTCAACTTAAAGACGTTATGCGTAACGTGTTAGCGATTTGTTTGCAGCGCGATAGAAATAGGCTGAGTCCTTGTTCCATGACGCGTTCAGGAATGAAAGCAAAAGAATTATTGAATAGTGAAAAATATCGCGCCATCGCCAACCTGATTTTAAACACCGACGATAAAATTGTCCGTTACCGTGATCTTCGAACTTTTGTCCTCGGCAGAAACGACGAAAGATTTTTCAAAGCGCAGCGCTCCCAAGCGACGTACCAATTCTTTCGACCGGATATTTTAAATCTGGGTCATCCGAAACTGCTGGCTAATAATATGCATTTTTATTTAAAGCTTTAGCGCTGCGCGGAGATGAGTAGGATATGATCATCTTCTCGCTGCCAGGTTAATATTTTATACAAATTAGGTTATCATAGTCTTGGTCACTAACTACATTTCCAGGGTGAGTTTATGAAAAGTTTTAATAGTGCGGTAGTTCCAAAATATAACGATATAAAACTGCGAAATTTTATCTATCTGTTTTTAGTAGTGTTTCTCGTGGCATTTTCCCGGAATATCCATTTGCAGGCCGGTCACTCACTAGCTAAAGCGTTTGTTTACGCGTTGAAAGACGGTACACTGGCGGCGTTTGTGACATGGGCAATGGTGAATATTTCCAATTTAACCACGATTTTATTTAAAAAAGAAAGTTTGACGCAAGGCAAGTTAATACTAATCTTTGCAGTCAGTGCGAGCTATTTTATCTTGTTCGCTGCCGCGGGACTTTAATCAATATACTTGGCTTTTCGGTAGACGTTCATTATAGTACGGCCTAAATGAATATACGGAAATTCCCATGTCCGCCGAAATAGCACTCTCAAGTATCCGTAGCTCCCGCATCAGTAAATTGCTTCCCTGGTTAGTCTGGGGCATGAGTAGTTTGTTCGTTACCTATCAAATGCTGCTGCAGACGTCACCTAGCGTAATGATTAATGATTTCGAACAAGCGTTCGCGATCAATGCGTTCGGCGTAAGTTTGTTGGCGTCGAGTTTTTATTATCCGTATGTGTTGTTACAAATTCCGGCGGGCATGTTAATTGACCGCGTGCAGCCGCGTTATTGTTTGACGTTTTGTTTACTCGCGATTTCCGCCGTCACGGTGGTGTTGGCGTCCGCGCACACGTTGAATGTCGCGCGCGTGGGACGGATTTTGCAAGGCGTATTCTCCGCGCCGTCGGTGATTCCCGCATTATACTTAGCGGCGATTTGGTTTCCTTCGCGGCGCTTTGCGTTAGTCGCGGGTTTGACGGAAATGATTGGTATGTCGGGCAGCGCCTTGGGGCAATTAATGTTAGCGCCCGCGTGCGGCTTGTTCGGCTGGCGCGCGGCGTTAATCGGCTGCGCGCTGGGCGGCCTGATGTTAGCAGGATTGACCTGGTTTATCATCCGGGAAAAATCTCCCGATGATAAAGATGAATCGATCGCCATGGTCAGCGCGCATAAAACCCATGTATTCCGCAATTTATTAATCGTAATTTCTTATCCGCAAGCGTGGATTAGCGGATTTTTCGCGGGCGTGTTATTTTCTATCTCCGGCGCATTCGGCGCTTTTTGGTGTATCCCTTATTTGATTAACACGTACGGCTTATCGTTAAATACCGCCGCGGCCGCGAGTTCTATGACGTTGTTCGGCTCCGCGTTAGGCGCGCCGGCGATCGGTTGGGTGTCGGATAAATTAGGTTTGCGACGTTTACCGATGATTCTCAGCACGGTGTTAGTGTTGGCGCTGATGTTAATTATTTTATATGTGCCGATGACTAATTTACCGCTGTTGTTTGTTTTATTATTTGGTTTAGGCTTTTTTAGCAGCGCTTATGTCATCCCTTACGCGGTGGTGCGCGACATCGTGCCCGCGAATGTGCGCGGCACGGCGATGGGTTACACTAACATGATGTGCATTTTAATCGGCGCGCCGATTTTGCAACCGTTAATCGGCTGGCTGCTGAACGCGGACTTAAGTAAAAACATCGCCGCCAGCACCGCGTATCAGCACGCCCTGGGCGTGCTGCCATTAAGTTTGTTGATCGGCTTAGTGTTGGCGTTCTGCGTGAAAGAAACGTATTGCGGAAGAAAAACTACGCCGTAGCTTCTTTCGTCACTTCTAATAAATAAATGCGGCGGTTATCGCTGTGCAACACTTTGAAATGAAAATTTTCGATTTTAATCGTTTCGCCACGTTTGGGTAAATGTCCAAAACCTTTTAACGTCAAGCCGCCGATCGTATCGAATTCTTCGTCGCTGAACGTCGTGTTGAAATATTCATTGAAGTCATCAATGGGGGTGGCGGCTTTGACGGTATAAATGCCGTCTAAATGTTTTTTAATATATTCTTCTTCGTCGATATCGTATTCATCTTCGATTTCGCCGACGATTTGCTCTAACACGTCTTCAATCGTCACTAACCCCGACACATGCCCGTATTCGTCGATGACCATCGCCATGTGATTGCGGTTGATGCGAAATTCACGTAACAAAATATCTAAGCGTTTACTTTGCGGCACAAACACCGGGGGGCGCAGAATATTCGCCATTTCAAAGTTCGTCGCTTCTTTGCGGAAATAATATTTCAATAAATCTTTTGCCAACAAAATCCCGACGATGTCGTCAGAATTGCAATCCGTGACGGGAAAACGTGAATGGCCTGACTCGATGACTAAGGGTAAAATCACATCCAACGAACTAGCACTGTCTATCACTACCATTTGCGAACGTGGAATCATGATTTCGCGCACTTGCATTTCCGACACTTGTAACACGCTCTCGATCATGCTGAGCATTTCAGCGCTTAACAAATGGCGTTCTTCCGCGTCACGTAAAATTTCGGTGAGCTGTGCTTTGTCTTTCGGTTCGCGGTTGATTAAATCGGAAAAGCGTTCTAACCATGTCCGGTTTTTAGTATTCGAATCTTCTTCACTCATGTTTTCACCTTGTGTCGTAAGGGTTGGTAAAACCTAATGCTTGCAGCGTCGTAATTTCAATCGCTTCCATGACGTCAGCCTCGTCATTTTTGCTGTGATCATGGCCTAACAAATGCAGCACGCCGTGTATCACCATATGCGCCCAATGCGCGTCTAACGTTTTGTGTTGCGCGTCGGCTTCTTGTTTTACGACAGCCGCGCAAATGACGATATCACCTAAATAACCTTCGTCACCAGGAAAAGACAACACATTCGTCGGGCCTTCTTGGTGACGGAAAGTGGAATTCAGCGCCGTCATTTCCTTAACATTTACGATCCGTAACGTTAACTCAGCGTCGGTGATGTGCTTAGCAATCAAGATGTGTTTGGCCCAAACGCGTAATTGCACCGCGGCGGGCGCGTTGAATTGGCGAGTTGCGCGTTGTACTGAGATTTTTAACATACATTTATTTGGTGTCTTTTTTATTATTTTGATTATACAACTCATACGCTTCAACAATACTTTGCACTAGCGGGTGACGTACCACGTCGCCGGCTTGAAATTGCGTAAAGCTAATGCCTTTCACATTTTTTAACACTTCTAACGTGTGAATTAAGCCGGAATCACGATGATTACTTAAATCGATTTGCGTAACGTCGCCGGTGATGACCGCGCGGGAATTAAAACCGATGCGCGTTAAAAACATTTTCATTTGTTCCGTCGTCGTGTTTTGGCCTTCGTCTAAAATAATGAAAGAATCATTGAGCGAACGGCCGCGCATATACGCCAACGGGACTAATTCGATCACGCCGGTTTCAATCAAATGCCCGACTTGCTCGAAGCCGAGCATTTCATGCAGCGCGTCATACAAAGGTTGTAAATAAGGATGGACTTTTTGCGCGATATCGCCGGGCAAAAACCCTAACTTTTCACCGGCTTCGACGATCGGGCGCACTAACACGATGCGGCTGACGCGCGCGGTTTCCAGCGCGTGCACGGCGCAAGCGACGGCTAAATAAGTTTTACCGGTACCGGCGGGGCCGATACCAAAATTGATGTCATTGTCGGCGATATTTCGTAAATATTTTACTTGGTTATCGCCACGCGCCACGATCACGGCGTGTTTGGTGCGGATTTCCATCGATGGTTCTCGTAACTTGTTCGAATTCTCAAGTTGCTGCGACGCGGTACGCATCGCTTGTAAAAACAAATGCACTTCTTTTGGTGCGAGAATCGTTTTCTTTTGCGCAGCTATATAAAGTTCAGTCAGCGTCGTACATGCGTTTTTCACCGCCACGGGATCACCGCTGATGGAGAAGGTATAACCGCGCTGTTTGATGTTGACTTTAAGACGATCTTCGATCAAGTGCAGGTGTTCGTCGCAGCGTCCGCATAAGTTCAGCAGACGTTTATTATCTTCCGGAGATAACACTAAAACTTCTGAATAATGAGTAGTTTCCAAGGGTATTTATCATCTCCAAATCCGGGTTCTTACTATAAGTATAACGCTATTCTGGTTTTTAACTAGAGATTATCTTGTTAAATCCTTGTTTTTAATGAGTAGTATTTTTCCAAAAAAATATCCGCTGAAGGTTTCCTCGGCAAGCGGCTTAAATCACTTCTCCAGACAGCGAGTAAGTCATTGATTGTGTGATTTTGACCGGGATCATTTTGCCGATTAACTCAGCCCCACCGGTAAAATTTACCACGCGGTTGTTTTCCGTACGGCCGGCGAGTTTATTCGGATTACGTCGGGACGCACCCGTGACGATAATCATTTGTGTGGTATCGACCATCGCTTCGCTAATCATTTGCGTATTTAACATGAGATGATGTTGCAGCACGCCTAACCGTTGTTTTTTTACTGTCGCGCTAATAGTATCCGGCAATTGCGCGGCGGGCGTGCCAGGGCGCGGACTGTAGATGAAACAATAAGAATTATCAAAACCAATGTCTCTGACTAAATTCATCGTGTCTTCGAAATCACTCTCCGTTTCACCCGGGAAGCCGATGATAAAATCCGACGTGACCGCGATGTCCGGACGCACTTTACGTAAGCGCCGGATTTTCGATTTGTATTCCAACGCGGTGTAGCCGCGTTTCATCGCCGCTAAAATCCGGTCGGAACCGCTTTGCACGGGTAAATGCAAATGGTTCGCCAGCGTCGGAATGTCCGCGTAGGCTTGAATTAAATTATTCGAAAACGCTAACGGATGCGACGTCATGTAACGCATGCGCGCGATGCCGTCGATGGCGGAAATGAAATGCATTAACGCCGCTAAATCCGCGCTGCCGCCGTCATGCATTACGCCGCGGTAATCATTGACGTTTTGTCCCAACAGCGTGACTTCTTTCACGCCTTGCAGCGCCAAGCTCACGACTTCCGCTAACACATCGTCTAACGGCCGGCTGATTTCTTCGCCGCGGGTGTAAGGCACGACACAGAAACTGCAATACTTGCTGCAGCCTTCCATGATGGACACGTGCGCGCACGGGCCGTCGGCGCGTGGTTCAGGTAAACGATCGAATTTTTCGATTTCGGGAAAACTAATGTCGACGACGGATTTTTTTTTCGCGCGCACTTCGGTGAGCATGTCGCCTAGTCGGTGCAAGGTTTGCGGGCCAAAAATCATATCGACGTACGGCGCGCGTTTTAAAATCGCAGCGCCCTCTTGGCTCGCGACGCAGCCGCCCACGCCGATGACGAGATGCGGTTTCAATTCTTTTAATTCACGGAAGCGCCCGAGTTCGGAAAAAACTTTTTCTTGAGCTTTTTCACGTATCGAACACGTATTCAATAAGACTACGTCCGCGTCGGCTGGGTTTTCGGTTTTTTCCAATTGATGCGACGCCATGAGCACGTCCAACATCTTAGAGGAATCATACTCATTCATTTGGCAGCCATGGGTCAGGATGTAGAGCTTATTCATTACGGCCTCTTTACTACTCAAAATCTGAGCGCGTATGATATGCGATCGCTCAAGCCCTGTCACCTTTATAGAATGAAGGCTACAATAGCCCTATTTACTTTTTTAAGAGAGAGTTATGGATTCAGAATTAGCAGAACGCATTGAAAAATTAGGTTTAAACAATATAAAGAGGCACATTTTCTTATGCTGCGACCAAACGAAACCTAAGTGCTGTAACGAGCGCGAGGGCATGGAATCATGGGATTATTTAAAAGACCGGCTGAAAGAATTGGATTTAACCGAAGACGGCTCTGTGTTCCGCACCAAAGCGAATTGCTTGCGCGTCTGCAGACAAGGCCCAATCGCCGTCGTGTATCCGGATGGGGTTTGGTATCACTCATGTACGCCGGCGGTGTTGGAGCGCATCATCCAAGAACATTTAATCAACGGCGAGCCGGTTCACGACTTTGTGATCAAGTAACTCTTTGGCAACTTAACTATGGCTACGCGTGTCTATCAAGAAATTCCCTTAAAAGCCGGTATAACTATCGACTTAAGCTCGGGCGCCAGCCATCATTTGGCGCGTGTGTTGCGCGCGCAAGTGGGTGCTGAGATCACGCTGTTTAATGGGGCAGGCGGGGAGTATGGGGCGACCATCACTGCTATCGGTAAGAAGACAGTCACCGCGAAGATCGGCGAGTTTGTGCCTAAGAGCGCCGAGTCGCCGTTAAAATTATATTTAGCGCAGGGAATATCGCGCGGCGAAAAAATGGATTATGTTATTCAGAAGGCCGTGGAGTTGGGCGCGGCTGGCATTGTCCCCTTAATCACTGAGCGCTGTAACGTGAAATTGGACGATGAGCGACGCCAAAAGCGTTTTCAACATTGGCAAGCGATCGTAGTCAGCGCTTGCGAACAATCCGGTAGAAATATACTCCCTGAATTGTTACCACCGCAAGCGATCGCGCAATGGCTGCCGCAGGCGCAGGCCGATTTGAAATGTATTTTGTCGCCCAAAGCAGTACAGAAATTAAACGATATGGAAATGGCCAACGATGCATCGATAATTTTAATGGTCGGCCCCGAAGGCGGATTAAGCGATGCGGAAGTGGATCTCGCTAGTCAACACGGGTTTTTAGCGCTAAATTTAGGTCCTAGAGTATTGAGAACCGAAACAGCCGCTTTGGCGGCATTGACTATTTTGCAAGGTATTTTCGGAGACATGGTCAGATAAAAAACTTTCTTGTATAATGGCCTGTTTTTGAGATTTATGAAGGTGCTTTATGGCAGATGATGCAGATATTGCAAATGATTTTAATGAACTTTTGGTTTCATTGACGCTCGGTCGCAGAGGCCAAGAAGCGAATGTGAAATCAGGTCCCAAGGTATGCGCCGACTGCGATGACAAGATTCCCATCGCGAGACGCAAGCTTGGGTTTAAACTATGTGTGCAATGCGCAGAAGAAACTGAAAGACGCAACTCTCTCTACGCAGGCCACTAGAAGATATCCTGAAATATTTCAGGATTTTTTTTATTTATATCAAGGATGAAGTCGATGGAAAAGAATGCAACGGATAAAAGCGTAGCGGATAGCAAAGCATTCGATGCTTTAGCTGAAAACGGCGCGCACACCTTAAAAAGTAATGTAACGCAAATCATGAAGCATTACTTTGCGAATTTAAAAGGTGAAGAGCCGCGACACGTCTATGATTTTTTTCTGGATGAAATTGAAGAACCGTTATTAAACGTTGTCATGAAATATACTCGTAATAATCAATCTGAAGCGGCGCGTATTTTAGGTTTATCACGCGGCACCTTACGGAGTAAGTTGAAAAAATTTGGTATGTTAGACGACAACGATACTGACGAATCTGATGAGTTGGAATAGTCTCACTATCATTTATCTTAAGTACGCAGCTGGCAAGCTACGTACTTAGGCTTATCTTAGTAAAGTCTCGCAATAAACTATCCCCACGTAAGATGAAAGGAGTCATCTATGGTTGATAAGGTAAGTCGTTGCAGCCGATTTTTTTTTCTGCTTTTTTTGGTAGGCGCTAGTTTAATTTGCGTTAACAGTTACGCCACACCTGGCGCTTGTGAATTTCAACCGGAAGAAAATCCAATTCGCCACGCCGCAGCCAAGGCTTGCGTCGCTAATGCTAGCGCAGCAACTGCGAACCCAACGGGAACGCCGCCGTTTCCCGCGCATCCCAGTATTTTGATCAATCAAACGGAAATATCAAATTTAAAAGCGTTGCTCGCCGCTAAAGACCCCACCGCGGTCAAGCTTTTTACTAATGTCACTGCGCATGAAAATGTGATTTTGTCGCATTATCCTAAGCCTTTTCCCATTCCCGCCGCGAATTCTTTGTCGCTCACCACAGCGCGTGAAATTCAAGATATCATCGCCACCAACGCCGGTTTGTATTTATTAACGGGCAATACGCAATATTCCAACCGCGCGATCGCGGAAATGGTGCAAGTTGCGAATTACCCGGATTGGAACGCGGCCAATGATTTTTTAACGACCGCAGAAACAATTCAAGCGCTGGCGATCGGTTTTGATTGGCTGAACGCGTTATTAACACCGGCACAGAGTACCGCTATCGTTAACGCCATGGTGAAGAATGGTTTACAACCCGGTCTCACCGCGTTACAAAACGGCGCATACAATACGCCTAATTCGAATTGGACGGCGGTGGTGAACGGCGGCATTTTAACTGGAGCTTTGGCAGTCGCAACACAACAACCCGCGCTATTGAAATCTCTCATACCTTACACGCAAAAGAATTTAACCGCGGTGGCAAGCATGTATGCTCCCTACGGCGGCTGGGTAGAAGGGCCGGGTTATTTTACTTATGCGACCAAATATTTTTCTTACGCGGTCGCGTCTTTGCAAACGACGTTAGGCACTGATTGGGGTTTGAGTAATGCATCCGGTTATAACGCAGCGGGCGCGTATGGCGTTTATGAAAATAGTCCCACGACCTTAAGTTTTAATTATGGCGACGCGGGTAACGCGCCTATCTTTGGCGCATTCATGGTGTGGTTAAGTAGGCAATTCAACAATCCGTTATTTGGCATGAGTGAATATTACGTGCTGAGCAATCCCACCATCGCGAGTGATGAACTTTATAATGCGCTGCAAAACAGTGATTTTGTCATGGACTTGTTGTGGTATACGCCGTGCGTGGGCGGAGCGCCGGTGTGGCCGTCCGTCGATCATTTAGCCAATGGCTCCGCGGCGAGCGGCGCTGCTTTTGTTTATTTGCGGTCCTCTAAATGGGCGGGGCCAAATGCGACGAATATCGCGTTAAAAGGCGGAAATAATGTCGGTTCCGGACATAGTCACGCCGATATAGGTTCTTTTGTGTTGGACTCTATTGGCGTGCGTTGGGGAGAATTATTGGGCGGTGATAATTACGCTTTACCGAATATGTTCCCGGGCGGCGGCGCGTCGTTAGCCACGTGGAATGAACGACTTTATTATTACCGCAACAGTACCGCGGGTGCGAATACATTAAATATTAGTAGCGCTTATCAAACGTTGCCAGCATTGAATAATCAATATGGTTTTGGCACAGCCGCCGTCGTGGGTTATTCGTCCGCGGACACGTTATCGTTTGGCGTGGTTGATATGACTAACGCTTATTCTAACGTTGTCTCAGGGCCCACACCCATCGTGACGAGCGCTATGCGTGGTATCGCACTTATTAATAATACGCATGTGTTAGTGCGCGATGAAGTGGCAGCGGCAGCACCGGTGGATGTGGTGTGGAGTATGCACACGACAGCGACTATCGCGATTACGAAAAATGGCACTGTGGCAACGTTAACTGATCCAGCGTCAGGTAAAACTTACATCGCCACGTTGCTTGCGCCAACCAATGGCGCGATGTTCGCGACCGCTAGCACGAATCCAAACACCGTTAATCTTCCGTACCAGTGGACCGGCACCAACGGCTGTACTGCCGCCGCCAACACACCGGTAGATACTATCGGTTGCATTGAAACTGCGAATACTGGCATTAATAATTTAATCGTCCGCATGCCGCAAGCGCAAATGGCTAAATCGACGGTGATCCAGGTGGTTTTTAGTCAAACCGGAGATATTGGCGCATGTGTCACCGAAGCGATTACTAAACTGGGACCCTTGAGTCATTGGATCGCACTAGGACCGGTTTCGAAAGCATAGGTTAGAAGGTTGCCGGGGCGGGCAGAAAGTTGCTATTATCCAAAGAGTGTTCCAAGAATTTAAGGATGCGCTTTCTGTCTACGCTTACGGATTATCAGCAAGTTATTTTTGAGCTATCTGAGCGCATTGTCCTCGCTCAAAAGCCTATCCGTATCTTAGATGCGATTAAGTGGAACAATCACATCCGCAGAAAATTTTTTAAAGAAAAATGTAGAAACCTACCCGCTGTCGACACCGCGTTTTATCTTGAAAATAATTCTTTGCATTATGATCCTTTAAAAAAAATCGAAGAGTTTCACGATATCGAACGCAGCATCCGTAAAAAGCTCGGGCAATACAGCGGCGTCGGCAGCATTATGCAGCGCATGTGCCGCGAATACGTCAACGTAGTGGAAATGTTATTAGCGCGCGGCACGCCCAAATTTACCGAAGTGTCGCAAGAATTGTATGGCAGTACGGAAGACGCTTTTCACATCGGCGCGCCGACGTTAAAAGATTTGGCGTTGTTAGTCTCAGACACGTTATCAAAAATTAAAAACCAAATTTTCACGCAAGCGGACGTGAAGTGTTTCACGAGCGACGAAGTCGTGGAAATTTTAGGGGAACGGTTAAGAAATTATTTTACCGACACCAAAATTCGCGTGGAATTAAGCGACGGTATCGTCGCCGACGCGTCCGCCGGCGCGGAAAAAATTAAAATTCATAAAGGCTTAATGTTTAGCGAACGTGACATTCGAGTTTTCGAAATCCACGAAGGTTGGGTGCATTTAGGCACGACGATAAATGGCATGGCGCAGCCGGTATGCACGTTTTTAAGTAAAGGACCGCCGTCGTCGACCATCACGCAAGAAGGTTTAGGCATCATCGCGGAAGTTTTTACTTTTTCTTCTTATCCGGGCCGCGTGAAGCGCTTAACGAACCGTATTACCGCAGTGAACATGGCGGAAGACGGCGCGGATTTTTTAGATGTTTTTAATTTTTATCGCGATGAAGGCTTGGAACCGGAAGATTGTTATCAATGCGCGTCGCGCGTCTACCGCGGCAGCACGCCGGACGGCGGGCCGTTCACTAAAGATTTGTCTTACACTAAAGGTTTTATTTTAATTTATAACTATATTCGTTTGGCCGTGCAGCGTGGTTTGCTGAGTCAAATACCGTTATTATTTTTAGGTAAGACCACGTTAGAAGATATTCATATTCTCGCCGATCTGGTCGAAGAAAATATCGTCACGCCGCCAAAATATATTCCGCCGCAATTCCAAGACATCGCCGCGTTGTCCGCGTGGATGTGTTATTCGTTGTTCTTAAACAAACTCGACTTGCAAAGAATGGCGACGGATTTCAAAGCTATTTTGCATTAATTCATTTGCGCCGCATTCTAGCGACCACCGTGGCCGCCACTGAATCCGGTCTTTGTTCAGTATATCTTTTTATGTCATTAAACTTTTTAAGTGCCGCGGGGGCGCTGCTAAATAACGTTGTGGTCGATGCGGTCAACACGTTTTGATATTCGGATTTGAAAGTATCTAAATCAATTTCTTTTTCCTCTAAATCATGTAACTCTGTCGCCATCAGTTTGATCTTTTCTTCCAGTTGCTTGAGAAATTCCGGCAGGACTAATACCGTATTTTTGACTACCAATTGCATATGGGGCGTTTTTTTATTCTCGAGACGGAATATTATCGGGTGCAGTTCCGCAGAATTTGGCATCAGGCTATTGAGATAAGCGACTAGGTGTCTAACTCTATCTGGCGGGGTAGTGACGAGAATATGTATCTGCAAGAAATTCTCTATATCGGCTTTAATGTGTGTGTTGGCGGTCATAAGGAAAGGTACTGGCGGAGAGTTTTTTTGATTTTCGTAATATTCATTCGCCATATAACACAGCGCTTTACCAAAATAATTCGTATCTGCTAATTCAAGCTCAAGTTTACGAAACAAGCCGCGTATTTTTTTGATGCCCGCGCCTAATACATTTTCATAATAATCTACTACCGCAGGATTATTTTCTAAATAGTCAGCAATAATAGGTATAAGCGCAATTAAATTATCTACGCCTATCGAAATGCGCATGGGCAATTGGGCATACCAATGGTTTTCGCCGACATAAGGTGCGTTAGCATTTAAGGCGGGAAAACGGTTATTGATGGCGGTAACGAACTTGTTTAACTTTGACATGGAAAAATCAAGATGGAAAACAATGGTCTTAAAGCTAAGCGAGTTATGAAACCTGCCACTAATCACTTCGTCAGGTATGCCAGACATTTTAAAAATAACGCTAATGAGAAAAGGAATATTAGTTATCTGGATATCCCAACCTTTATTTAGCATTAATTCTATTAGTTTAAGAGTAATACTTTCAAAAGTTGCTTGGTAAGAATCAATAACATTCCGCAATGATTTTTGCGTTTCATTGCCGATAATTTTGCTTAGCTCGGATAAAACTTTCGTAGGCGTATTATCTTCACAATAATGATAATTTTTAGAGGTTTTTGCGAATGCATTATAATCTGTGTGCATGGCAAGTTTTGGTGTTAAAGAGGCGATATTTGTTAATATTTGTAGTGAATCATATTCATTACAAAAGGTCGCGGCGTTGGATGCATAGACAAAACTATTGTCGGTGTGATTTGCTTTAAGAAAATGTTTTATCGCAATAAAATTATCGCTACGCTCCCATTTGCCATATAGCACCGTGGTATTCATCACGATAGCGCGAACTTTTTTATAGCCGTATTTAGTTACCACGTTTATAATATCGTTAGCAAAGGATTTCAGTTTCAGTAATCTCATTTCATTAGGCATCTCGGGACTAAAATAAAAAAGCGCTTTCTGCTCTACAAAAAAACTTAAGAGCCGATTATATAAAAGCCGCTTTTGCTCCGGTTCAAGCTGGAGAAACAAAGCCATTAAGTGGCGCCAAAATGTCATGACTTTCGCATTACGATCGAGGATAAATAATTTTGGCGTGGGCGCGGCGGCTGATTGCTTTTGACTTAACTCGCAAATGACATCCACGCCACCAAAACCAGAAGGCGACAACAAGACAACTAGCTGATCGTTGCTTGGTGCATAGCGCTGCAAACCGTGAAGAACATGATTATTGGTAACGAAAACATGGCCAGCGCCTACCGCTGTCCGCGGTTGCCAAGCAAACAACGTTCTGTTCTTGCGATAAAAACGCTGAAGCGTCAGCGCGGCTTGTTCTTGTCGAGATGAAAGAGTGTCGTGATGGGACAGCATGGCGGTTTTCTCAAGCTATTGAATGTTAAGATGGCCGATAATTTACCATATTTTGAAGTTATTATGAAGCAGAAATGGATATTTAGGGCAGATATTGCGAAAACCTCTCCCTTAAAGGGAGAGGTGACAAGCTAGCCTTTAGCACTGGCGCGCATTTTCCCGGGCTGGGTGCTTTCTTCGATAAACTGAATCATGGCACCAGCCACATCCACGCCGCTTGCCTTCTCAATCCCTTCTAGACCAGGCGAGGCATTCACTTCAATAATTAATGGTCCACGGTTAGAGCGCACGATATCCACGCCCGCGACATTCAAGCCGATGATGTGCGCGGCGCGGATCGCCATCGTGCGCTCTTCATCGGTGATGTCGACGGCGCTGGCTAAACCGCCGCGATGTAAATTAGAACGGAATTCTTCCGGCGACCTGGATTGGCGTTTCATCGCGCTCACGACTTTATCGCCGACGACAAAACAACGGATGTCAGCGCCCGCCGCTTCTTTAATATATTCTTGCACCATGATATTGACTTTCAAACCTAAGAACGCTTCGATCACACTGCGCGCGGCTTTTGTGGATTCCACTAGTACGACGCCGATGCCTTGCGTGCCTTCTAAAAATTTAATGACCAGCGGCACGCCGCCCGCCATTTTAATTAAATCTTGAATTTCATCCAGCGAATGCGCGAAGCCGGTGATCGGCATGCCGATGCCTTTTTTCGAAAGTAATTGCAGCGAGCGTAACTTATCGCGCGCGCGCGTGATGCCGACGGAATCGTTCACGCAAAACACGCCCATCATTTCTAATTGCCGCACCACCGCGGCGCCGTAAAAGTTAATCGACGCGCCGATGCGCGGAATCACGGCGTCATAATGTTTTAATTCGGCGCCCTTGTAATGGATAGTCGGTTGCGAAGAAGTGATGTTCATGTAACAGCGTAACGTATCCACGGTATCGGCTTGATGACCGCGTTCGCGCGCCGCTTCCACTAACCGCGACGTCGAGTATAAATCTTTTTTTCTGGATAAAATTGCTATCTTCATGAATTAACCTTTTCAGTTCTTTTTATTTTTTCGAAAGAAACGATCTGCCTGGATTGACGTTGTAGCGGTGCCGTATCGCGCTCCTGCCTAACAACATACGGAACAACATGGTATCGCGCTCCGTTAACGTAATTTCAATCGGCCAAATATCATGTCCCATTACCACCGGGGTATTAATCACATAGCGTTGTTCCCGATGTCCGCCCGAGTCAGACACCCAACGCAAATCCACGACGTCCGCGACGCACGTCACAATTTTCGTGGTGTTATGCTGCAATGGATGAATGTCAAATCGCATCCGGTCTTTATTATTTTCTTTAATCAGCTCTAATGAAAAGGCATGCAGCGCTGACGTCCGGGCGCCAGTATCTACTTTAGCTTTGATTTTATCAATACCCAATTCGGGCAGTGAAACCCATTCACGCCAACCAACGGTGGGATGAAGTTTCATATAAATTCCTCAACATAATTACACAGTTTTCATAAGATTTTAATCGGCAATGGTTCACTTCCGCTACCCGCCATTATCGTGCGGGTCGGGAAAGGCATCTCAATACCTTGTTTATCAAAAGCTTTTTTTATTTCTGATTGCACCGTATTTTTCAATTCGATGAAATGTTGACGGCTGCCCCACACAGAAAATTGTATATTAATTGATGAATCCGCGAATTCCAACACTTGGAACAACGGCCGCGGTTCGATCAAACTCAGCGGATTTTTTTCCGCGACTTCCATCAAAACTTTTTTTACTTTGTCTAAATCTTCTTTGTAAGCGATGCCGATTTTCAAATCCGCGCGGCGGATCGGATAGTAACTCAAATTCGTAATTGAAGATTTTATCAGTAATTCGTTAGGGATGCGCACCATCGTATTATCATTGGTGCGCAGCCGCACCGAGAGTAAGTCAATCGACAAAATTTCGCCTTGCGTGTCCGCGACTTTGATTTGATCGCCGACTTCAAACGGTTTTTCGCCGATCATGAATAAGCCGCTGACGACGTTAGACATCGACGTTTGTGACGCGATGCCGAGCGCCACCGTCAAGATACCCGCCGCGCCTAGCAAAGCGCTGATATGAAAACCTAATTGTTCGATGGCGGAAGCGATAAATAGAATTATCACGAAATAAAAAATAAACCGTCGCAACAGCATGTATTGCTGCGGCGTTAATTGTTTCAAAAAAGTTTTCGCTATGCTGGAACTTAAAATACGCGCGATCAAGTAACCGCTCAATACCAACAACGCGGCGCTAATGATCGGCTCGATGTGTTCGTGAAATTCGTCAGTATGAAATGGAAAAATCATAATTATTCCGTCAGTAGACTGTAAAATAAATTAATAAAAGTATTGCCTTTCAACGCTAGCCGCGGCGGACTGATTAACGCGCAACTCGGCGCGATGTGCGGCGCGCCTTTGCCTTGTTTGACCGTGTGTTTGTGATGCGGCTCATTTTTGATGACGATTTCTTCCGTCCACAACGCGCCGCTAATCGGATCGACGAACACGGATAAAAACGGCAACGGAATACTGAGTTGTTCGATCAGCAACGGATATTTGTCATGATTAAAAATGATGACCGGCGTTAACGCGCGGTTCGTGCGCGTTTCTATTTCATCTAAATTCGTGCGGCAAAACGTTCTGCTCGCGTAACACAATTCGCCTTCGCGCGTATTGGGCCCATGCCAGGTATCGGATAAACGCATAGTGGGAATATCGTCTAACGCGGTTTTGTTCGCGCCGACTTCGACTTTCACCCACACCGGCGAGCTGACATAAATCGTCGTGCGTTCATCCGGCGAAATATAAAAAGGAATTTCCGCGCGCGATACTTGCGAGCGGTCGGCGAGCACCGGTGTCAGCGTCACCTCCGGCTGCGTGCGCGTCGCGACGAAGCGTCTAAACTCTAAATTTTTTTTACTAAAGCCCGGGCTTTCTTCCACGCCGACTTGAATCTGGAATTTTTCCGGATCGTTGGACGAGTTGCTGGCGATGCGCCATTCGTGTTTTTGTCTTTCGATGCCGAGCAACAGCGGCCCGATTTCCCAGAACAATGCTTTATTCTCTTCGCAAGAAAAAGTGCCCCACCATTTTAGATTATTTTTCTTCATAAGCTTTGCATACCTAAGGCGCTAGTCTATTTCCAAAGTCCTAAGTCTAACATACATAAAGCTTTGTCCGTAAAGTGTAACGTGGCTGACAGACATGAGTTATCGTGATATTTTTCTTTGCTACGATTACACGCTAAAAGGATTTATCATGTCGGAAAGTAGCACGCTTGAATACCCGGTCGCCGCGGAATTTGTCCGCCAATCGCATTTAAATCTCGAACAATACCGTAATATGTACGATCGCTCTGTCAAAGATCCGCGAAATTTTTGGAGTGAACAAGCGCAAAAAT
This sequence comes from Gammaproteobacteria bacterium, assembly GCA_963692955.1. Lineage (GTDB taxonomy): Bacteria > Pseudomonadota > Gammaproteobacteria > DSM-16500 > DSM-16500 > UBA5158. Next base: position 446,683 of record OY843587.1, read on the forward strand.
TTGTGACTTGGTACAAACCTTGGGATGAAGTGTTAACGGGCAGCTTTACCAACGGCGACACGACCTGGTTTCAAAACGCCAAACTCAACGCCGCTTACAATTGTCTAGACCGGCATTTGGAACAACGCGCGCAGCAAACCGCGATTATTTGGGAAGGCGACGATCCTGCTGAAATTCGTAAAGTAACGTACGCGGAATTAACCACGGCAGTCTGCCGGCTCGCGAACGCGTTAAAAAAACTGGGCGTGAAGAAAGGCAGTCGCGTTTGTATTTACCTGCCGATGATACCGGAAACGGTGGTCGCGATGTTAGCGTGCGCGCGCATCGGCGCCGTGCATTCCGTGGTGTTCGGCGGTTTTTCCGCTGACGCATTGAAAACGCGTATCGTCGACGCCGAGTGCCAGATTGTCATCACCGCCAACGAAAGTTTGCGCGGCAAAAAAATTATTCCACTGAAAAAAAATGTCGACACCGCGGTCGAAGACGTTAAGTCAGTCGCTAAAGTCATCGTCGTCAAGCGCACGCAGAATACTGAGGATATGCAAGCGCCGCGCGATGTCTGGTATCACGATATCATCGCCAATGAAGAAGAATTATGCCCGCCGGTGATGGTGGACGCGCACGATCCCTTATTTATTCTTTACACCTCAGGCTCAACCGGCAAACCGAAAGGCATTTTACACGGCACCGGCGGTTATCTTGTCTATGCAGCGATGACGCATCATTATGTTTTTGATTACCACGACGGCGATATTTATTGGTGCACCGCGGATGTGGGTTGGATCACCGGTCACACTTACTCCGTGTATGGCCCGCTGTTAAATGGCGCGACGATTTTGTTATTCGAAAGTATTCCGCACTATCCGAGTTTTTCGCGCTTTTGGGAAATCATCGACCGACATCAAGTTAATATTTTTTATACCGCGCCCACTGCTATTCGCGCGTTGCGCCGTGAAGGCGATTGTTGGGTGACAAAAACTTCGCGCGCGAGTTTGAAATTGTTAGGCACCGTCGGTGAACCGATCAATCCCGATGTCTGGGATTGGTATTACAAAGTCGTGGGTAACGCGCGTTGTCCGATCGTGGATACCTGGTGGCAAACTGAAACGGGCGGCATTTTAATTACACCTTTACCGGGCGCGACACCGTTAAAACCTGGTTCAGCGGGCTGGCCGTTCTTCGGCATTGTCCCCGCGATTGTGGATGAGCAAGGCAAGGAAGTCGAGCGCGGTGTAATGGGAAAACTCGTGATTAAAAAACCTTGGCCCGGTATGTTACAAGCGATTTTCAAAAACCGCGAACGTTTCATGGCGGCTTATTTTAACGATTATCCCGGCAGCTATTTAACCGGCGACGATGCGCGTATCGATCAAGACGGCTATTATTGGATAACCGGCCGCAACGATGATGTGTTAAAAGTTTCCGGCCACCGCATCGGCACGGGTGAAGTGGAAAGCGCGTTGCTGCAGCATACGGCGGCCGCCGAAGCCGCGGTGGTGGAAGTGCCACATGCTGTCAAAGGCAATGCTATTTACGCTTTTGTCACGTTGAAAGAAGGCCGGCAAGGCAGTGATGAATTAAAAAATGAACTTATCAAAGCAGTCCGTTCACAAATTGGTGCCATCGCGGCACCAGATTATATACAATGGGCGGACGCTTTGCCAAAAACTCGCTCAGGGAAAATCATGCGCCGCTTGCTGCGTAAAATCGCCAATAACGATTTAGAGGATTTAGGCGATACGTCGACCCTGGCCGAACCGCAGGTTGTTGATAGTTTAGTCGCCAACCGTATCCCAACTAGGTGAGCTAATGCTATAATATTCAGATAATTCATCAAGCCATAGAAGGATTTCCTCGATGCGCACAGTAAAACGAATTTTTATTTTTTTGCTGTTACTCGTTTTTCTTTTAGGATTGCTCCCCTTGGTTGATGGCATCATTTTCAAACGCGGTTATCTAACGCTGCTCGATTATAATTCCCATGGCAAAGCCCAAGTCCAAGATTACAGTATGGGTTGGTTGTCATCGACCGCGAAAATTTTTCTTCCAGCCAGCGACGGCAAAGGTGGCGTGACGCTGGATCAAACCATTTATCACGGTCCTTTTTTAATTAATCCATTAACGAACGAACGCGAATTCAAGCAAGCCGCGATCGTCACCATGGTCCATTTAGATCCAAAGACAGAAAGTTATTTGGCTGGCACCGACACTAGCAATGGCGTACTGCAAATGACGACGTTAGTGACTTACTCGAATCATTTTACTACGCAAGTACAGTCGCCCGTTTTTAATATTAAAGTCGGCTCGCAAGGCAAGCTCGTCTTTCAAGGCGTGAGCGGTACGATCGACTCCACCGTGGAAAATAATTTTATCAAAAGCTCCAGCACCGATTTACACTTAGGCGCGATCAGCGGCGAAAGTAACGGTATTAGCGTTGCCGCGACGCCGTCCACCTTGCGCGGCGAAGTGACGTGCCCGGATGCCGCGTCATTATGCTCGGTAAGCGCTGAATCAGCGTTCCCGCTGTTACAAAGTGTTAATGCGCAAGGCGGTACGACGAAATTGACGGGTTTGCATTTTAAAACCGACTCGCATAACGCGAATAATAATTACAGTAATAATTTTCAATTTAGTTTTAGCAGTTTGGTGGCGCCGGATTATTCCACGGGCGCGTCCTCGTTAAAAATATCTTATGATCATTTAAACGCGGCTGAGATCAGAGATTTATTTAATAATTTACAACAAGCGCAAAATCAATATACCGATTTGCGTTCCAGCCAATTAGCCGCCGCCGCGGCGCTCAACGCGGCGTTACCCAAAATCATCACGCCGCAATCGACTTTCAACGAAGATTTAAGAATCACCGCGCCTGCTGGCGTGTTGACCGCGACGGGTAAAGTATTTTGGCCTGCGGGAGCAGCCGCCACCGCGACGAGTTCCGCGGAATTGATGCTGGTCGCCAATGCGCAAGTCAAAGTGCGCGCGTCGGTGACGTTAGTTAACGATATCATTAAAAAAATGGATGAGAAAAAAGCCGCCGAAGAAGAAGCCGCCGCGCTAGCGATGCCGGCTAAACCTGCCGTCGAAACGCCGCCGCCGCTCATCACGATCGATGAAACCAAATTGCCAGCGTATATGGAATTTAGAAAAGAAATAGATGATCTCACCAATAGCAAAGTGATTTCAACGCAAATTCAAATCGTCATTTATAAAATGTCGGATACACACACGCCGGTCAGAGATTTCAATAACGCGGTGGACGCGATGTTGAAAAGCAATCAAATTACTTATCCGGTCGCCACCAATTTAAGAAATGGTTACCTAAACTTTTTTGACGCGCAGCAAAAAGCGATTCTCGCCACGGTATTCGCGAAACCCGCGGCGAACTTACGCGATTTAAAAGCGCAAATTCAGTCGCTGGCGCAGATCAAAGTAATCCCTGACGACGTCGCGAATGAATTAATCGATTTACAACAACAATCACTAGCGCCGGAAATTTATAATGTCGCTTTAGCGAAGTTCGTCGCCGGCAATGTTATCCCGGCCGAATTAGAAACTTTCTTGAAGGCGTCCTATGACGTGATTAACAAAGATTTATCGCTGAATCCAGAAGCCTTAAACGCCCCTAGTGCCGTCGCTGTCGCGGCCGCCCCGGCACCCGCGCCCGTGGGTGAAGTGCAAGCGGAATTCGATTCTTATGTGAAGCAAGGTTATATCAAACAAGATTTGAATGACTACGTCATCGACTTCGAATATAAAGACGGCGTCATCACGCTTAACGGCGTGCCTTTGAAGAATAGTAAATAAATATTAATTAGCCCCGGTGGAGATGTAAATCATGAGCATGAACATTACTCAAAAAATAATAAAAGAACATTTGCTGCATGGTGACATGAAACCAGGCAGCGAAATCGCTTTAAAAATAGATCAAACGCTTTGCCAAGACGCCACCGGTACGTTAGTGATGCTGGAGCTGGAAGCGATGGGTATAGATCGCGTTAAGACCGACATTTCCGCGCAGTATGTCGATCACAACCTAATTCAAGAAGATTATAAAAACGCGGACGATCATTTATTTTTACAAAGTGCCGCCCAGCGCTTTGGGGTATGGTTCAGCCGCCCCGGCAATGGCGTGAGCCATCCGATTCACATGGAAAATTTCGGCAAGCCGGGCAGAACGATGGTGGGTTCCGACTCGCACACTTGCGCCGCGGGTTGCTTAGGCATGCTGGCGATGGGCGCGGGCGGTTTGGAAGTGGCGATGGCGATGGCGGGACATCCTTTCCACGTTACTATGCCAAAAGTTTTCGGCGTGAAATTGACCGGCAAAATGCCTGATTGGGTCAGCGCTAAAGACGTGATTTTAGAAATGCTGCGCCGTCACGACGTGAAAGGCGGCGTGAATTCCGTGATTGAATATTACGGCCCGGGCTTAAAAAACTTAAGCGCGATGGACCGTCACGTCATCGCTAACATGGGCGCGGAATTAGGCGCGACCGGCACGGTGTTTCCCTCCGATAAAGAAACGTTAAAATTTATGAAGGGCCAAGCGCGCGAAGAAGATTGGGTGGAACTCTCCGCCGATAAAGGCGCGAAGTATGATGTGTATGACGAAATTGATTTATCCGAATTAGAACCGTTGATCGCGTTGCCTTCCAGTCCCGGTAAAGTCGTGCCGGTGCGCGACGTCGTGGGCCGCGAATTATATCAAGCTTACATCGGTTCTTCCGCGAACCCGGGTTACCGCGATTTCGCTATTTCCGCGATGATTACCAAGGGCCAGCGCGTGCATCCAAACGTTTCTTACGATATTAACCCGACGACGCGCACGGGTTTGGAAGAATTAGCTAATGAAGGCCATTTGGCCGATCTCGTCCACGCCGGCGCGCGTATTCACCAAGCGGGTTGTAACGGTTGCATCGGTATGGGACAAGCGCCCGCGACCGGCAGAAATAGTTTACGCACGGGCCCAAGAAATTTTCCCGGCCGTTCGGGCACTAAGGAAGACAGCGTTTATTTATGCAGCCCGGAAGTCGCTGCCGCGTCGGCGTTAAAAGGCGTGATCACCGATCCGCGCACCTTAGGCATGCCGTATCCTAAATTTAAAGAACCGTGTAAGCGCGTGTTAAACAAAGAATTGTTGCAAGCGCCTATCCCGCTCGCGCAAGCGCAAAAAGTAAAATTGATCAAAGGCCCCAACATCGCGTCCTTACCGGAAATCCCACCGTTAAAAAAAGATATTAAAATTCCGGTGCTGTTAAAAATGGGCGACAATATTTCCACCGATGAAATCATGCCGGCTGGCGCGCGCGTGTTGCCCTACCGCAGTAACATTCCTAAAATCAGTGAATTCTCTTTCGATATTATCGACGACACTTATCACAAGCGCGCGCTGGCGACGCGCCAAGACGGCGGCCACGCCGTGGTCGGCGGCGATAATTACGGGCAAGGTTCGAGCCGCGAACACGCCGCGTTGGCGCCGCGCTATCTCGGTTTGCAAGTCGTGATTTCAAAAAGTTTCGCGCGTATCCATTGGCAAAACTTAGTTAACTTCGGCGTGCTGCCGTTAGTATTCGCGACGCCGGCTGATTACGATAAAATTTCGCAAGGCGATGTGTTATCGATGACGAACGTACCCGAAACCTTGAAAGCGGGCAATGAAATTACCGCGACGATTGAAGGCAAAGGCACGCAAATTAAATTACTGCATAAGATGTCGCCGCGCCAAGTGGAAGTGTTGATCGACGGCGGTTTAATTAATTGGGTAAAGAAACATCCAGACTCCAAAGCATAAGGAGTTAGGCTTGCCAACAGTGACGCAAATAAATTTTAAGTGGGATGATCCTTTTCTTCTGGAAGATCAACTTTCAGAAGAAGAGCGCATGATCCGCGATTCCGCGCATGATTTCGCGCAAAAAAATTTACAACCCCGCGTCATCGAGGCGTTTCGTAACGAACATTTCGATCGGGAAATATTCCGCGAATTGGGCGCGGCTGGATTTTTAGGCGCGACGATTCAAGGCTACGGCTGCGCGGGAATTAATTATGTCGCGAATGGTTTATTGATCCGTGAAATCGAACGCGTGGATTCCGGCTACCGTTCGGCGATGAGCGTGCAGTCTAGTCTCGCCATGCACGCGATTTACGCTTACGGCAGCGACGCGCAGCGCGAAAAATTTTTACCGAAAATGGCGGCGGGTGAATGGGTCGGTTGTTTTGGTTTGACGGAACCCAATCATGGCTCCGATGCTGGCGGCATGGATACGCGCGCGAAAGCTGTGGCTGGCGGTTTTACATTGAAAGGCTCGAAAATGTGGATTACCAATTCGCCTATCGCTGATGTGTTTATCGTGTGGGCGAAGAATGACGCCGGCCGCGTGCGCGGCTTTATTTTAGAAAAAGACATGCCGGGTTTAAGCGCGCCAGTGATGCACGGCAAATTGAGTTTGCGTGTTTCCAGCACCGGCGAAATTGTCATGGACGACGTGTTCGTGCCGTCCGAAAATGAATTGCCAAACGCCGATGGCTTAGCCGGCCCGTTTGGTTGCTTAGACAGCGCGCGTTACGGGATTTCTTGGGGCGCTCTGGGCGCTGCTGAATTTTGTTGGCATGCGGCGCGGCAATACGTGCTTGAGCGTCAACAATTCGGCAAACCGTTGGCGGCGAACCAATTAATTCAACTTAAATTAGCGAATATGCAGACCGCGATCTCGCTCGCGCTGCAAGGTTGCTTGCGCGTCGGCCGTTTGAAAGATGAAGGCCGCGCCGCGACGCAATTGATTTCTTTAGTAAAACGTAATTCGACGTTGGTGGCGTTAGACGTCGCGCGCGAATCCCGCGACATCCACGGCGGCAACGGCATCATGGAAGAATACCAAGTCATGCGTCACATGATTAACTTGGAAACGGTGAAAACCTATGAAGGGACGGCGGATATTCACGCTTTAATCCTTGGCCACGCGCAAACCAATATTCAGGCATTCAAATAATTTTTTTGTTTTGCTATACTAGCCGCAGCTTTTAGTCTGCACATCAAATCAGATTATTCTTAGCCCTATCTAAGAATCTCTCTAAGAAGCTCATAACGAGGTTTCCATGCAAAAAGTTGAAACCGATATCGCCATTATTGGCGGCGGTGTCGCGGGTTTGTGGCTGCTTAACCGTTTACGGCAACTGGGCTTCACCACTATTTTATTAGAAGCAAGTACCTTGGGTGGCGGCCAAACGCTAAAGTCGCAAGGTATCATTCATGGCGGCACTAAGTATGCGCTGCAAGGGGTATTTACGCCCGCCGCGCAAGTCATCGCCGATATGCCGTCGGTTTGGCAAAAATGTCTGAGCGGTAAAGGTGAAATTGATTTATCCGCCGTGCCGGTGTTATCGCAATACCAATATCTTTTTTCACCGAGTAAAATCGCCGGTAAATTAGGCGGCTTTTTCGCGTCGATGGCGCTGCAGGGAAAAGTTGAACCGTTAAGCGCGGAATTTTATCCTCCCGTGTTTCAACATCCCAGCTTCAAAGGTGTCGTCTATGCGCTGGAAGAAATGACGTTGGATGTACAAGCGCTAGTGCGCGAATTAGTGAAACCCAATCAAGAAGTTATTTTTAAAATCGATCCACTGCAAGCGGAGCAGTTGCAATTGGACGAACAAAGTCATTTGTCGGGATTGACCGTGCGTACCGCGTTGGGTGAAGCGATTGAAATCAAAGCGCGCAAATATATTTTCACCGCGGGCGCCGGCAACGAAGTTTTATTAGAAAAATTGCAGGAAAAAACCCAACGCGCGCAGCGCCGGCCGCTGCACATGGTGTTGGCGAAAACGGATTTTTCCTATGCCGTTTACGCGCATTGCTTAGGCCTAGGCACGACACCGCGCATCACGATTACTACGCATCAATCCCGCGACGGTAAAACAGTTTGGTATCTCGGCGGTCAAATCGCGGAAGAAGGCGTGAAGTATGATTCCGAAACACAAATAAAAATCGCGCGTAAAGAGTTACAAGATTTATTTCCGTGGTTGGATTTTTCCAACGCGCAATTCGCGAGCTTTTATGTCGATCGCGCCGAGCCGCAGCAAGCGGGCGGTAAACGTCCCGACAGTTCTTATTTTAAAGAAATGGGCAATGTCATCGTCGCCTGGCCGACCAAATTAGCGTTAGCGCCAAAATTAGCGGATGAAATTATCGCGTCGCTCACTTGTCCGACCATCAAGCAAGGCAATTTCGATATGCGCGCGTTACGCGCGTTCCCCATGCCCCCGATCGCGCGCGCCATCTGGGATGAATTATTATGCTAAAGAAGAATTTGCTAAAGAAAAACCTGCTAGGCGCGACCGGCATCGAAGTCAGCGCCATCGGCTTAGGCTCCGTGAAATTTGGCCGTAACCAACAAGTGAATTATCCGCAAGCCTTCGCGCTGCCGACGGATAACGAAATCGTTGATTTGCTCGCGCACGCGCGCGCACTCGGGATTAACTTATTGGATACCGCGCCCGCTTACGGCACTAGCGAAGAACGTCTGGGCCGCTTATTAGGAAAGACACGCGCCGATTGGGTCATCTGCACCAAAGTGGGCGAAGAATTTATTGACGGCAAATCCGCGTTTGATTTTTCCAAAACCGCGACGGTGGCGAGCATCGAGCGTTCTTTGCGGCGCTTAGGCACGGATTATTTAGATATTGTCTTGGTGCACTCGAATGGCGAAGATAAAAAAATTATCGAAGCGGACGAAATTTTCGCAACGCTAAGCTCTTTAAAAGCAGCCGGCAAAATCCGCGCCTACGGCATGTCGACTAAAACGGTAGAAGGCGGCTTGCTGACCCTGGAGCTTGCTGACATTGTGATGGTCATGCACAATCCGGTGTATACGGATGAACAGGCTGTCATCGAGTACGCGCATAAAAAAAATAAAGGCGTATTGATTAAAAAAGCCTTAGCCAGCGGCCATTTAAATAAAATACCGTCGAAAGATCCCGTGTTAGACGCGCTAAAATTTATTTTTCAAGCGCCGGGCGTTAGCAGTGTTATTATGGGTACGCTCAACCCGTCACACTTGACGCGTAATATAGAATGCGCGCGGCTGGCATTAAGTTAAATTTTTTAGGTGTGTGCTATGGAAATTTATCTAGTAGGCGGCGCGGTACGTGATCAGTTGCTAGGTTTGCCGGTCAAAGAAAAAGATTGGGTCGTGACTGGCGCCACGTCAGCGGACATGTTAAAAAAAGGTTTTCGCCAAGTCGGCAAAGATTTTCCCGTGTTTTTGCATCCTGACACCAACGAAGAATACGCGCTCGCGCGCAAAGAACGTAAAACCGGCCCTGGCTATACGGGTTTTGATTTCGACGCTTCAGCGCAAGTTTCCTTAGAGGATGATTTACTGCGGCGCGATTTAACGATCAACGCTATCGCGCAAAGCGCTGACGGTAAAAAAATCGTCGACCCTTTTCAAGGCCAAGCCGATTTAGAAAAAAAAATCTTACGCCACGTCTCACCCGCTTTCATCGAAGACCCCGTGCGCATACTGCGCGTCGCCAGATTCAACGCGCGCTTCGCGTATTTAGGTTTTCACATCGCGCCGGAAACGCTCGCGTTCATGCAAGACATGGTGAAGTCCGGCGAAGTTAACGCATTAGTCGCGGAACGGGTATGGAAAGAATTGGAACGCGCGTTGCAAGAAAAAAATCCAGAGCAATTCTTTCAAGTGTTAACGGATTGCGGCGCGTTAAGCGTATTGTTTCCAGAGTTGACCGCAAAACATTTTGCCTTGTTGGCGGCAGTGTCCAAGTTAACGGACGATGTCGAAATCCGTTTCGCTGGGCTCTTGTTTCATTTGCCGCCCGCGCAAATCAAAACCCTCTGCGAACGATACCGCGTCGGCAGCGCTTATCGTGATTACGCGTTATTAGTATCCGAACGTTATCAAGACGTCGTCAACGCCAAAAAATTATCCGCCGCTGACTTATTAAGTTTATTACAATCCGCCGACGCGTTCCGCCGTGCAGACCGTTTTAAACAATGGCTGGCGGGCAGCGCCATCTTAGCGCAAGCCCAAACCCAAGACGTACCATCGGCCTGGCTTATCGACCTCAATAACGCCGTTAAAAAGATTGATTTTTCCGCCGCGGCCAATCCTAATTTAAAAGGCAAAGAAATTGGTGATTTTATTAATCAACAACGGTTAGAAGTCATTAAAAAATTTTTGGAATATTGACTTCTTTGTAAACGTACTTTACTGTGACACGTTCGCAATAAATAATTATTAGGCAAAAGGAGAGTGTCAATGAAATTCAGTCCTATTTTAGCGGCGATAGCGGTTTGCAGTAGTTTAATTTACAGCACCGTTGCCCAAGCCGACGCCCCGATGAGCGCGGCGCAAAAATCCCAAATCGAAACTATCGTCCACGACTATTTAATGTCGAACCCTGAAGTCATCGTGCAGGCCGTGCAAACATTGCAGCAAAAACAAGTCGATTCGATGCGCTCGAAAAGCGAAGCTGCCGCATTGAAAAATATCGCAGTGCTTAACCCAAGCGCCACCACCACCTCTGACCCTGTGGCCGGTAACAAGAAAGGCAAGGTTACCGTCGTTGAAATGTTTGACTACCAATGCCCGCATTGCGTAGAAATGGGCCCCACTTTTTCCGATTTAATAAAATCGAACCCAGACGTGCGCGTCATTTATAAAGATTTCCCGATCCGTGGCGCCGTGTCTGTGTATGCCGCGAAAGGCGCTATCGCTGCTGATAAACAAGGTAAATATATGGAATTTCATGATGCGGTCATGAAAGCTGCGGACGGTTTAACGAATGCAAAAGTGGATGGCATCGCTAAATCCTTAGGCTTAGATATGACGAAATGGACGACCGACCGGGATAGCGACGCAACCGACAAACAAATCAAAGCGACGTACAAGTTAGCCACCGATTTGGGCGTGATGGGCACGCCGGCGATCTTTATTTTCAAAACCACTAATCCAACCATGGTAGATTTCATACCTGGTCAAGTGGATCTTAAATATTTACAAACATCAGTCAGCAAAGTCAGTTCGTAATAGCACTCCACGATCCCATCCTCACCTGAGGATGGGAATGTCTGCAGGGAAATCCTCATGGATCAATACGGCATAATGGGCAGCCCCATTCATCACAGCCTATCTCCCTGTGTGCATAAACACTTTGCCCTGCAAGTCCAACATTCTATTTCTTACCTACCGCTCTTGGTCGATCCCGATAACTTCGCGAAAGCCTTATCTTATTTCGAAGCGCAAAAGGGCAAAGGCTTAAACATTACCGCCCCGTTTAAAGCCGAAGCCTATCATTTAGTCGACGATTGGACCCCCCGCGCCGCGGAAACCAAATCGGTTAACACCATCCGTTTCAACGCGGACGGTTCCCGCACCGGCGATAATACTGACGGCGATGGGCTGCTGAAAGATTTAAAAAACAATCTAGGCCTGCAAATTCAAGCAAAAAACGTCTTAATTTTAGGTGCCGGCGGCGCGGTGCGCAGCGTATTGAAAGCCCTTTTAAACGAACAGCCAGCGCAGATCATCATCAGTAACCGTACCCACTCAAAAGCCCAAGCCTTGGCGGAAGAATTCGACGCCGGCGCTACGTTGCAAGCGCTGGAAGCTGCTCAGCTACAATCATTATCATTCGATTTAGTTATCAATGGCACCAGCCCTAGCTGGGATAAAAAAGCCATGATTTGGCCTACGCTAAGCTTAAACCCCCAGGCGTGCTGCTATGACATGGTTTATGGTAAGGCGCTGACACCATTTTTAGAGCATTGCCAATCCCAAGGCGCCACTGCTTGCGTCAATGGTCTAGGCATGCTGGTGGAGCAGGCGGCTGAATCCTTTTATTTTTGGCGTGGCGTTAGGCCAAATACCAAAAATGTGATATCTTCGCTAAGCATTCTTTAAATTAGCATTTTCGTTATTCCTAGCGAGATTTGTGCCGGAAAGTAATATTTCTTTTTACTTGAATCTACATTACGGTTTCTATAGAATGGCGCTGTTATTGCGGGGTGGAGCAGCCTGGTAGCTCGTCGGGCTCATAACCCGAAGGTCGTTGGTTCAAATCCAGCCCCCGCTACCAAGACAACAGTTTAAAATAATAAAACCCCGCTTGGGGTTTTTTATTTTTAAGCAGAAGTAAATTGAAGTGGGCCATGTGCCCATTTTTTATGTACGGTGTGAGACGGAAGTAATGAGTAAAACAGAAGTGTCACTGCGCGACCGATTGGCGGCTTTGATTAGCTCCATGGGCTATGAATTTGTTGGTATGGAATTGATGCGGCAAGGCCGGAAGCGATCGCTGCTGCGGATTTATATCGATAAAGACAATGGGGTCACACTTGACGATTGCACGAACGTGAGCCGTCAAGTCAGTGCGATGTTGGATGTCGAAGATCCGATACAGGGAGAGTACAGCTTAGAAATTTCGTCGCCGGGTATTGACCGGCCGTTATTTGAGATAACGCAATACCAAAAACAAGTTGGTGAGCGTATCAAGATACGGCTATCTTCGCGGTTGGCGGAGCGACGTAATATTGTAGGGTTTTTGCTGCGGGTGGAAGGGAACAACATTCATCTCTTAGTTGACCAAGAAGAATTAGTGATTCCATTTTCCACTATCGAAAAAGCAAAAGTGATTGCTGACATTGCTGGTTGAGATGAGGCATGCGCCATGAATAAAGAAATTTTATTAGTTGTTGAAGCGGTTTCCAACGAAAAAGGCGTTGGCAGCGAAGTTATATTCGAAGCGATCGAAGCCGCCTTAGAAATGGCGACTAAAAAACGCGCCGGAAAAGAAATTAACGTCACGGTGAAAATCGACAGAAAAACCGGTGATTACTACACGACGCGGCACTGGTTAGTGATCGCGGACGATCAAGACGACGAAGAAGGCGACGACGGTTTGACGCGCTTAACGATAACCGAAGCCAAACTTCGCGATCCGAAAACCGACGTTGGCGGTCAAGTCGAAGAAGCGATGGATTCCGTGGAATTTGGCCGTATCGCGGCGCAAAAAGCCAAACAAGTCATCGTGCAAAAAGTTCAAGAAGCCGAACGTTCGCAAGTCGCGAGCGCGTACAAAGAGCGCTTAGGACAATTGGTTAACGGCGTCGTGAAGAAAGTCACGCGCGATTACATTTTAATAGATCTTGGCAATAACGCCGAAGCGATGTTGCCTAGAACGGAAATGATTCCGCACGAAGCCGTGCGCATGGGCGACCGGATCCGCGCTTATTTATTCGAAGTGCGCGCCGACTTAAAAGGCCCGCAAATGGTCGTGAGCCGCACGCGCCCGGAAATGTTAGTGGAATTATTTAAAATTGAAGTGCCGGAGATCGGCGAAGAATTAATTGAAATCAGAGGCTCGGCGCGCGATCCCGGATCACGCGCGAAAATCGCCGTGAAAACCAACGATGGACGTATCGATCCCATCGGCGCGTGCGTCGGTATGCGCGGTTCACGCGTGCAAGCCGTGTCTAGCGAATTGGGTGGCGAGCGTATCGATATCGTCTTGTGGGATGATAACCCGCCGCAATTAGTGATTAACGCGATGGCGCCGGCGGAAGTCGCGTCGATCGTGGTGGACGAAGAAAGCCGCACCATGGATATCGCCGTGAAAGAAGAACAATTATCGCAAGCGATTGGCCGCGGCGGTCAAAATGTCCGTTTAGCGAGTGACTTAACCGGTTGGACGTTGAACGTTATGACCGAAGTCCAAGCGAAAGCGAAAACCGCGGCTGAAGAAGAAACCGTTTTGAGTTTATTTACCGACAAACTCGCGGTCGACGAAGATATCGCGCAGATTTTAGCGGCGGAAGGTTTTACCTCGCTGGAAGAAATCGCGTACGTTCCATTGCAAGAAATGCTGGAAATAGACGGCTTTGACGAAGACTTAGTAGAAGCTTTGCGGGAACGCGCGAAAGCGGCGTTATTAACGAAAGCGATCGCCGAAGAACAAGGCTTAGAACATGCGGAACCGGCCGAAGATTTATTAGAAATGGAAGGCATGGATAGAACGATCGCGTACGTTTTAGCGAAACACGGCATTATTACCCGCGAAGATTTAGCGGAACAATCCGTGGATGATTTATTAGATCTAGGTGAGCTAGATGAAGCAACTGCTGCCAAATTGATTATGACAGCTCGCAAACCCTGGTTTGACGATGCAAGTCATGCGTAATAGCAAAGAGGAAAAGGCACGATGGCAAATAACGATGTACCTGCACCAGCGACCAAAGGGTCAGTAAAGAATGAAGAAAAATCCGGCGTTTCAGTGAAACAGCTGGCGCGGGATATTGGCGTCTCCGAAGAGCGTTTGCTGTTACAATTCAAAGACGCGAAAATTAATGTGACACGCGTGGAAGATATCGTTTCTGAAACCGAGAAACAAAAGCTTTTGCGTTATTTGCAGCAAAACCACGGCGCGAAAGCCGAAGGCGGTCCCGAAAAAATAATTTTACGCCGCGCGAAAACCAGCGAAATCAAAGTCAGTGGTTCCCAAGGCACGAAAAAAACGATTAGCGTGCAAGTCCGTAAAAAGCGCACTATCGTCAAACGGCCGTTGCTCGAAGAAGATCAACCCAAATTAAAACTCGCTGACGCCGAAGCGCCCACGGAAACGTTAACGCCGCCCGTGACATTGGAGACCGCAGAGAACCAAACGTCTAGCGCCGCTGCGCAAAGCACGGCAGCCAGCGAAAGCACGCCGGAAATCGCGTTAGTGACCGAAGTGACAGAACCCGCGAAAACCGCGGGGGATGATAAAGCGAAAGCCGCCACCGACGTTAAGCGTCACAAAGACAAACGCCATTTACCGATCGCTACCGACGCCGAAGAAGAACGTCCCAATAAAAAGAAAAAGAAAGGCCGCCACCTGGGCCGCGAAGACAATTCCGCCTTCGAAAAAAATGTGCTGGGCAAAGGCCCCGCGCGCTTAAGTTTGGTGATGAGCGAAGACGCGGATGATTTACTCGGCGGCCACCGTCGCCGAAAAGCGAAATCGCGCAAAACCCAAGTGCAAACCCAAGCGTTCACCAAACCTACCGCGCCGATTATTCACGAAGTGAGTATTCCGGAAACCATTACCGTCGCTGATCTCGCGCAAAAAATGTCGGTGAAAGCCGCGGGCGTGATTAAAGTCATGATGAAAATGGGCGCCATCGTCACTATCAATCAAGTCTTAGATCAAGAAACCGCGATGTTAGTGGTGGAAGAATTAGGTCATAAAGCGCGTCCCGTCAGCGCTTACGCGTTGGAAGAAGCGCTGACCAAAGACATTGAAGTGTCGGGCGAAGCCACGCCGCGCGCGCCGGTCGTCACCATCATGGGTCACGTCGATCATGGTAAAACCTCGCTGTTAGATTACATTCGCCGCACCAAAGTCACCGCGGGCGAAGCGGGTGGCATTACGCAACATATCGGCGCTTACCACGTCGAAACTGACAAAGGCATGATTACGTTTTTAGATACGCCAGGCCACGCCGCTTTCACGGCGATGCGCGCGCGCGGCGCGAAGTTAACCGACTTAGTGATTTTAGTCGTGGCCGCCGATGACGGTGTGATGCCGCAAACGATCGAAGCAGTGAACCACTCGAAAGCAGCGGGCGTGCCCATCGTCGTCGCCGTGAATAAAATGGATAAACACGACGCCGATCCTGACCGCGTCAAAAACGAACTCGCGAAATTAGAATTAATTCCCGAAGAGTGGGGCGGCGAAACCATCTACGTGCCGATCTCCGCGAAAACCGGCTCAGGCATCGATAATTTATTGGATTCGGTATTAGTCCAAGCTGAAGTTTTAGATTTGAAATCCATTATCAATTGTCCGGCGCGCGGCGTCGTGATCGAAGCGCGCTTAGACAAAGGCCGCGGCGCGGTCGCGAGTTTACTCGTGCAGCAAGGCACATTAAACAAAGGCGATTTAGTGTTAGTCGGTTTTGAATACGGACGCGTGCGCGCGTTATTCGATGAAAACGGCAAAAATATCGAAAGCGCCGGTCCTTCTATCCCGGTGGAAATTTTAGGCTTGTCCGGATCGCCGAACGCGGGCGATGAATTCGTCGTCGTCGCGGATGAAAAACGCGCGCGAGAAGTCGCGATGTTCCGTCAAGGCAAATTCCGCGAAGTGAAATTAGCGCGTCAAAACGCCGCGAAACTCGAAAATATTTTGCAGCGCATGGGCGAAGAAAAAACCACCGAACGCACGCTGAATATCGTGTTGAAAACCGACGTGCAAGGTTCTGCGGAAGCGTTAACGCAAGCGTTGTCGGATTTATCCAGCGCCGAAGTGAAAGTGAAAATTGTTTCCAGCGGCATCGGCGGTATTAATGAAACCGACGTTAACTTGGCGCTCGCTTCCAGTGGCGTCATCATCGGCTTCAACGTGCGCGCGAACGTCGAAGCGCGTAAGTTAATCGAAGCGGAAAAAGTCGATTTGCATTACCACAGCATTATTTATAATGTGATCGACGAAGTGAAGCGCGCGATCAGCGGCTTCATGGCGCCGGAAATTCAAGAAAAAATCACCGGCCTCGCCGAAGTGCGCGAAGTATTCCGCTCTTCTAAAATCGGCGCGATCGCCGGTTGTATGGTCTTGGAAGGTACCATCAAACGTAACAATCCGATCCGCGTGTTACGCGATAACATCGTCGTGTTCGAAGGCGTATTAGAGTCCCTGCGCCGTTTCAAAGACGACGTCAGCGAAGTGCGCGCGAACACGGAATGCGGTATTGGCGTGAAGAGTTACAACGACATCAAGCCAGGTGACCAGATAGAAGTATTCGAAAAAATTGAGATCAAAAGAGCGCTTTAATCATGGCACAAGGCAATCGTATGGACCGCGTCTCCCAATTGGTGCAGACGACGTTAGCAGATATTTTATTGAAAGAATCGGAAGATACGCGCTTTCACATGGTCACGATTACGAGCGTGATTTTAGCGCGCGATTTATCGACCGCGAAAGTTTTCGTGAGTATTTGGGATGAAAACAAAGTGGATGAAACCATCGCCGCGTTAAACAAAGCGTCGAAATATCTGCGCTACGCGTTGGCGCAAAGTAAAATCGAAATGCGCGTGATCCCGGAATTAAAATTCTATTACGACGATTCCACCGTGCGCGGCAACCGGATTCAATCGCTGTTAAACACCGCGTTAAAAAATACTAAGACAGAGAATAATGACGAGTAAATCACATTTAGAAAAAGTCGACGGCATTTTATTATTAGATAAACCATTTGATACCACTTCGAATGGCGCGTTACAAAGAATAAAACATTTGTTCGCCGCGAAAAAAGCCGGCCACACCGGTAGCTTAGATCCATTGGCCACCGGCATGTTGCCAATTTGTTTTGGCGAAGCCACGAAAATCTGTCAGTTTTTATTAGAGTCCGATAAATATTATTTAGTGACCGCCCAATTAGGCGTGCGCACTACCACCGGCGACGCGGAGGGCGAAGTGTTGGCGCGACTGCCATCCCTAGGCGTGACCCACGCCGCGATTGAACAAAGCCTTGAACAATTTAAAGGTCTAATCCAGCAAGTGCCACCTATGTATTCGGCCGTGAAATTCAATGGCAAACCGCTCTATAAATTGGCGCGCCGCGGCATTGAAATCGAACGCAAACCCCGTGCAGTCAACATCCACGACCTGCAATTAGACGCGTTTGAAGGCGACATGTTCGTCATCCGCGTGCATTGCAGCAAGGGCACTTACATCCGTACCCTGGTCGAAGATATCGGCGCCGCCTTGGGCTGTGGGGCGCATGTTAGCCGCCTGCGCCGCTCGGCGGTTGCCCCGTATCAGGATTCGGTCATGTATACCTTGCCTGAATTAGAAGAAATCCGCGAACAACAAGGTTTGGAAGCCGTGCGGCGCTGTATGCTGCCGTTGGAGACTTCCGTGCAGAATTACCCCGCCATCAAGCTCACCACCGCCGCCACTTTTTACTTAAGAATGGGGCAGCCGGTCATGGCCACACATATCCGATCTCAAGGATTAATAAGGCTTTTTTCCGATGATAATGAATTCATGGGAATCGGTGAAATGCTCGATGATGGGCGTGTGACCCCGCGGCGGTTAGTCGGTTATACGAAAAAAATAGCCAAAGCGGTTTAAAACAGCATTAGTTTAAGTGTTGAGAGTGTGAGATAGCACTTGTGAGACTCAATACTCCCCGTTACAATACGGAGCTAATTTTTACAATTGAATAAGATATTGATTTGGAGTGTATACATGTCCTTCACGACTGCTGCGAAAGCACAGATTATTAAAACCTACCGACGCGCTAAAGACGACACCGGTTCCCCGGAAGTCCAAATTGCTCTGTTATCCGCGCGCATCGAGTACTTGACCGCCCATTTAAAATTGCATAATCATGACGTGCACACCCGTTATGGTTTAACCAATTTAGTGAGTAAGCGCCGCCGTTTGATGACCTATATCAAACGTGAAAATCCGGACGTTTACCGCAAGTTAATTAAAGATCTAGAAATCCGCGGTTAATCTTTCTAACGCGCGCCCCGGCGCGTGTGGCTTTTGCGGAACGTAAAGTCATAAACACTTTCTTAATTCTCCGCACGACGAAAAAACGTACGCGGAGAATTTAAACCCCCACTCACCGACTTAAAAACATAGGATATTCCACGTGGCAGCAGCTAAAAAAACTTTTCGCTATGGTGATCATAGTGTAACGCTAGAAACAGGTAGTATTGCTCGGCAAGCAACCGCCGCTGTCATGGTAACGATGGATGATACCATTGTATTAGTGACTGTAGTGGGCAAACGCAATGACGAAGAACGTGATTTCTTCCCCTTGACGATCAATTATCAAGAACGCACTTATGCCGCTGGCCGCGTGCCCGGTGGTTATTTCAAACGTGAAGGCAAACCGTCCGAAAAAGAAACGCTGACCTCGCGTTTAATCGACCGTCCTATCCGTCCCTTGTTTCCGAAAAATTTCAGTACTGAAGTACAAGTGATCGCGACCGTCATGTCGATGAATCCGCAAATCGATCCTAACATTCCCGCCATGCTAGGCGCGTCCGCCGCGTTATGTTTGTCCGGCTTACCATTCGGTGGACCGCTGGGTGCCGCGCGCGTGGGTTACATGGATGGCGCTTACATTTTAAATCCGACTTATGAACAATTGCTGACTTCCGAGCTTGAAATGGTAGTCGCCGGTACGGAAAACGCCGTGTTAATGGTGGAATCCGAAGCCAAAGAGTTATCCGAAGAAATCATGTTGGGCGCGGTGATGTTTGGTCACAAAGAAATGCAAACCGCGATTCAAGCGATTAATGAATTAGTGTCCGAAGCGGGTCAATCCACTTGGGAATGGGAAGCGCCGGCTGGCAATGACAAAATGGCGGCACGCGTAGCTACATCTGCGACCGAATCCATTGCTGACGCTTACCAAATCAGCGATAAAATGGAACGTCAACTTGCCATCGCCGCCGCGCGCGATAGTTTGATTGAAACGTTGTTAGCCGAAGAAACCAACTTAGAAGATGAAGGCGCTTTTATTTCCGACATCAAACATGCTTTTCACAAATTAGAAAGTAAAATCGTCCGCAGCCGCGTGTTAGACGGCAAGCCGCGTATCGACGGCCGCGACACGAAAACCGTGCGTCCGATCGCCGTGCAAGTTGGTTTGTTGCCGCGCACCCACGGTTCCGCGTTATTTACCCGCGGTGAAACCCAAGCGATTGTCGTTGCGACCTTAGGCACGGAACGCGACGCGCAAACCATCGATGCGCTGGAAGGCGAACGCAAAGATCCGTTCATGCTGCATTATAACTTTCCTCCGTACTCCGTTGGTGAAACAGGTTTTGTCGGCAGCCCAAAGCGCCGCGAAATCGGTCACGGCAACTTAGCTAGACGCGGTATCGCCGCGGTATTGCCGACCCAAAAAGAATTTCCTTACGTGTTACGCGTTGTGTCTGAAATTACTGAATCCAACGGTTCCAGTTCGATGGCGTCCGTGTGCGGCACGAGTCTGGCGTTGATGGATGCGGGCGTGCCGATTAAAACGCACGTCGCGGGTATCGCGATGGGTTTAGTGAAAGAAGGCGAAAAGTTCGCGGTATTGACCGATATTTTAGGTGATGAAGATCATCTTGGCGATATGGATTTCAAAGTCGCGGGTTCTAGGGCCGGCATCACCGCATTACAAATGGATATTAAAATCGACGGCATAACGGAAACCATTATGCGTCAAGCTTTAAGCCAAGCTAACGATGCGCGCTTGCACATTTTAGCGATCATGGAAAAAACGATTAATTCGCCAAGAGTGGAAATGTCCGCATACGCGCCGCGTATATTAACGATGCGTGTACCGGTGGATAAAATCCGGGACGTGATCGGTAAAGGCGGCGTGATGATTCGTGCTCTTACCGAAGAAACCGGCACTGTGATCGACATCGACGATGACGGCACGGTACGCGTCGCTGCCGCTGATTTAGCCGCGTGTGAAGAAGTGAAGCGCCGCATTGAATTACTGACCGCGGATGTCGCGATCGGTGAAGTGTATGAAGGCACGGTGGTTAAAATCGTTGATTTCGGCGCATTTATCGCGATTTTACCTGGCAAGCAAGGTCTGGTACATATTTCTCAAATCGCGAATGAACGCGTCGAGAAAGTGTCTGACAAATTGAAAGAAGGCCAAACCGTCAGAGTGAAAGTGTTAGAAATTGATAAGCAAGGCAAAGTACGTTTAAGCATGAAAGAAGTCGAGCAAGCTGTAAGTCACGAGTAACCAAAGCGAACGCGGGATCACGTATGGACATACGTAGCCCGGATGCAGCGAAACGGAATTCGGGGGAAACCCGTATTCCGCTGCATACGGGCTACGGGTGACAATTACAAAGCTCTTGGCTGCACCAAACTTAAAAACTCCGCTCTTGTCCGTCTATCTGTGCGGAATGAACCCAGCATCACCGACGTCGCCATCACTGAATTTTGCTTTTGCACGCCGCGCATCATCATGCACAAGTGCTTCGCTTCAATAATCACACCCACACCCGACGCGCCGGTAATGTCATAAACCGTCTCCGCGATTTGCTTGGTCAACTTTTCTTGAACTTGCAAACGCCGCGCATACAAATCCACTAAGCGAGCGATTTTCGATAAGCCGATGATTTTTCCCTTCGGCAAGTAAGCGACGTGGCATTTGCCGATGAAAGGCAATAAATGGTGCTCGCACAGCGAATACAATTCGATATCTTTGACGATGATCATTTCATCGCTGTCAGAGACGAACAACGCATTGTTAACGATCTCATCCAACGATTGCTCATAACCATGGGTTAAAAATTTTAACGCCTTAGCCGCGCGCCTCGGCGTGTCACGCAGACCTTCGCGGTTTACGTCTTCGCCCAAGGCTTCGATAATTTCTTTAAAATGATGTTCCATGGTAGTCATGTGTATTCCTAGCCAGGCGGCCATGTCATGGCGCGTCCGCCTAATAAATGTAAGTGAATGTGAAATACCGTTTGCCCCGCGCCTTTATTGCAATTCATGGCAACGCGGTAACCGTCTTCCTCTATCCCTAATTCTATCGCGATTTTTTTCGCGGTCATGATCATGTGTCCAAGCAACACCTCATCTTTAGCCTGCGCATCGTTGATGGTGGAAATATGTTGCCGCGGCACAATTAACTTATGCACCGGCGCGTGCGGATTGATGTCGTCCATGGCGATGACATCATCATCTTGGTAAATGATTTTAGCTGGAATTTCGCCAGCGATTATTTTGCAAAATAAACATGCCGTCATCGCAACTCTCCTTGTGATGTTATTTATCCCCGTATTCCGCTGCGCTACATACGGGCTACGGGCGCGGTGGACTCATGCAATCCGTCACTTCAGCAGACTTTGATTTGTCATTATCAGTCTTATCGAAATAAAAGAATTCATCTTTTCCCCATCTAATAGTTTGTATTGGTGAACTCATTGCCGCCCCTTCGCAAGCATCAAAGTTTTTATTAGCAGGACTAAGATCTTCATCTTCTTCAAATATAATTTTCGGAATGGGGGTGCCGGGTTCTACTATGGCGCCATATACCGTTAATGCTTGCTTAATCAAGATTGATTTCGACCTAGATTTCACTACTTCATAACCGGAACTATTGAGCGATGTTACAAAGGAAATGATGTTTGTATTCTCCTTAGGCGCTTCAATAGTTGCGTAAACTGCTGCAGAATCCCATTCGACCGCACTACGTTGTTTTTTTACAGGGATTAAGTTAGTGGTAGTAGTCGAGTCACATTCTAGCGCGTGATCCTCCGTACAACCAAGTAATCTAAAAAAGCGATTGAGCATGTTACACCTCGTTTTATCTTATGATGTGACTATTTTTATGAGTGCGGAAGGTAACATTATGGGCAATAAATGTCAATCGTATGAATGTATGCATAATTACATGCCACGAATAATGCCGCTAAGCCTGTCCTAAAATTGACGAGCCGTCTATTCTCAAGTAAAGTTGGGACACGTTTTTTCAAGGTTTTTTTTGCGATGGCTATCACCAATATTGCCAGTTATAAATTTATTCAATTAACCGATTTGGCGGCGTTACGCTATGAATTATTGGCGGATTGCATGGCATGCAATTTGAAAGGCACGATTTTATTAAGCCAGGAAGGGATTAATCTGAATCTCGCGGGTGTGACGGCAGAGGTTGATGCGTTTAAAAAAATATTATTGTTACGCACTGAGTTTGCCGATTTGACATTTCGCGAAAGTATTTCAGCCTCGCAACCTTTCAAATGGATGAAAGTAAAAATCCGCAAAGAAATTATTACCATGCGCCGTCCGGAAGTCCGCCCGGCGACACAACGCGCGGCGTCGATATCGCCCAGCACATTGAAACAATGGCTAGATGAAAAACGCGACATTACTTTACTAGACACGCGTAACGATTACGAAGTACGGTTCGGCACTTTTACCAATGCGCAGCATTTTCAATTGCGTGATTTTAGTAATTTTCCGTCAGCCGCGGCCGCACTTGCCGCGCAAGCCCCCATCGTAATGTTCTGCACCGGCGGCATTCGCTGTGAAAAAGCGGCGCTGCATTGGCAAAACGTCGGCGCGGCGGCAGTGTTTCAATTAGAAGGCGGGATTTTAAATTACTTTGCGGAAGTCGGCGGCGCGCATTACCAGGGCGAATGTTTTGTCTTCGATCAAAGAATTTCTGTCAATCCGCAACTGCAAGAAACCGGCACGCGCCAATGTTTGGCGTGCTACGGCCCGATCGTACAATCAGAAGCGACGTGCCCAGCTTGCAATCAACAACAGAGCGCATAAGAAATTTTAACTGAAGGAGAAGGCTATGGGTTTAGAGTTAGTGCAGGCGGGACGTAAAGTGCCTGAAGATGTGAACGTAATTATCGAAATTCCAGCGCACAGCGATCCGATTAAATATGAAGTCGATAAATCCACGGGTGTCGTGTCGGTTGACCGCTTTGTTTCGACGCACATGTATTACCCCTGCGATTATGGTTACATTCCGCAAACCTTATCCGAAGACGGTGATCCAGTGGATGTATTGGTAGTAGCGCCGTATCCCTTGTTCCCAGGTGTGGTGATTCGCTGTCGTCCGATCGGCATGCTGCGCATGACCGATGAATCTGGACCAGACGCGAAAATTTTAGCGGTGCCCGTGGAAAAGTTAACAAAAAAATATAGCGACATCAATGCGCCGCAAGATTTAGGTAAAGAATTTTTAGCGAGCATCGAACATTTCTTTCAGCATTATAAAGATTTGGAAGCGGGCAAATGGGTGAAGACGAATGGTTGGGAAGGATTTGACGCGGCTAAGAAAGAAATTTTAGATGGGATTGAAAGATATAAAACGGAAGGTGTGAAGGCTTAATATTATTGCCACGCATCCCCGCCTGCGCCTGCGCGGGGATGAGCGTGGAGAAATTGATTTACCTGCGTAATGCGTTAACCGCTTTTTCTTCCTTCTCATCCATGACTTCAATCACCATTCTGGCTGGATTCGGCACGAAAAAGCCAGT
Source organism: Gammaproteobacteria bacterium (assembly GCA_963692955.1). GTDB lineage: Bacteria > Pseudomonadota > Gammaproteobacteria > DSM-16500 > DSM-16500 > UBA5158. The sequence goes on from OY843587.1 coordinate 470,718, forward strand.
GTTAGCCTGGCGCTTGAGCGGCGCGTCAAAATGAATTTTCGCGTTTGCTTCCGCGGCAATAATTTTTAATTCAGCCACGCAGTCTGTATCATTCTTCAAACCAGCGTTCATAAAAATCATAATATTTTTTACTTTGCCATTGACCAGCAATTGTCTCAGGCGTGCGGCGCTACGGGTCGTTAAATTATTTTGATCTAGATTTAAAACGGTTAACGGCTTATCTCTATTCAGTAAGCCCAACGCGATTAATTCAAAGTCATCGTCATCCAATTGGCACATCGAGAGATTCAAGCGTGTCAGCCAAGTGTTAGTTTGCAACGCGGCGCCTAAGCGCGACGCTTTTTCTAAATCTATATATTCGCCGCTAATAAAATCAATATCCGTCGGTGCGGGACGCCGGAGATAAGTGATCGCGCCATCGATTTTTAACTTATGGTTTTTGGGTACCCAACGTTCAAATAAGACTTTTTCGCGCGTGGTTGGCATTGGGTTAAACATATCTCTAGGATTGTCAACCGTCACTGATGTTCGCCAAATTCCTGTCAATGTGTTGGCTTTAATTAGTTCCTTGTGCTGCAAAGGCTCGGCGTCCTTTGGAAAAAAATAAGGTAAAATCAAATCAATTATTACTTTGGCTATTGGCGCGCGAGTAAACTTATGATTTTTTTCCGCACGGTACAAAATAACCGCCATCCAAACGTAAGTAGTCATCAGTTTTAAATGTTTGTTCAATTTAATTTTTTCATCACGCGTCGTTATTACACGATAAACCGTCAGATAATTCTTAGAGGGCGCGATAAAACTAAACTCTGCGCTGTAATGATGTTTTTTAAATTCTAAAAAATTAGCCATCGCTTCTGCAGAAAAAGTTGGGCTTTCTGCAATATTTAATTCACCCAAAGTGTTATTTTCTAAAAGTCCGTCCGCTAAATCCAGCAGTGCCTTGTCATCGAAATTGTTTTCAAACACGGAGAGTTGCACTAGAGTTTTATTCTTTTTCAAACCATTCGCTAAGCCATTCCAAATATTCTTACCAATATAAGTGCGACCCAATAATAATGCGCGGATTGTTTTGTTGACCGAAAGTAGCGTTTCAAATTTTTCACCCAGCTGTGGTGTGTCAATAATATTAGTATTATTTAAATTGAGAGTAGAAACTTTAGAGTGTGGATTGCTGTTGAGAGCGTCTAAAAGATTTCCCAGCAGGAGGCGAGGGAGAGAAACGTGATTTAAAATTAGTTCTTGGACATGATCGTTCTCCGCGAATGCCGCGATCAGCATCCCCATGCAATCAAGAGTCAAGTTGATATTGCGCAGTTCTAATTTCCAAATAGTTTTATTAATTTTTAACGCCGTGAAAATGGCTAATAGCACCGCATCGCTTATCGCAAATGGTTGCTCCGTTAAATAGCCAATATCAAGCGTTATAATTTTATAAGTAGGATCTGTTAAGGCAGTACTGAAGAAATGTTCCCAAGCGGGTGTCGTGTAATTACCTTTCCATACCTCGAATCTTGCCGGATAATTCTGTTCTTTCAATTTTATTAGCAAGCGTTCAATATCATACATCGAGCAATCTATAGCATAATGAAAGATCCGAGCAAAATCCGCGGCATCCAGTATGTGTTTACGATGCGCTGCTTGATGATAATTGCCGTAACCGTTTACCATCAACTTTCCTGCATACTTTGAATTTACTAATTCTGATGCGGTTTCTACTGATATTTCATTTTGTTCAGAGAATTCTATGCAACGAAAACTCGGCAGCGCTGCTAAAGCTTTTCTTGCTTGTTGATCAGTGAAATATTGACCTTTATGAAATGATAAAAAAAGAGAATCTTCGGGCAAGCCATTGCACGCCCGTAATAGTTGCTCGACCACGTTTTCACTCACAACAGTGCCTAATAATAAACAATGGCATGATTTCTTTTTAATGAGGGTCGTAATAAATTTGATAAACCCGTCATTGTTGTAAGGAAAATTGATGTTGACAGCCCAGGAAGGTTGTAGCGTATTAAACCTTTGTTCTATCTTTGTGGCGAGACTAATTTTTTCATCTTCGCTATCGTCCTCAGAGTCATCGTGACGTTGGTTTTTTTTCAGTTCTCGGCAACGCTTAAACGCCATTTCGACTTCCGCTAGCGTTAATTCTTTTTCTTCGGCCTCTTGATCAGATTCTTCTTCAAGGTTTTCGCTGTGGGACGATTCAAATGCCGTTGGTTTTTCGTCTATGTCTTCAATATCTATATCTTCTAATTGAAGTCCAGCTATCTCTTCATCGAGTTCTTGTTTAATTTCTTGCAAAGAAATCTTAGTGAAATCGGTAAAATTAATTCGAGCATGCCATTCCGCTAGTGTTTCTTCCAATACGGTTTCTATTTGTTGGAACTGTTCATCGCTTAACTCTGCATCTAAATTGAATTTGAGATCGTGGCCGTACAGGTTAGCAAGCGGGGCTTTGATAGCGGTAATGATGGTCTCGAACTTAGCGGCCCCCTCTGCGGTGACAGGTGCGGGCGGATTATTGTTTGACAACATGGAAATGGTCCTTTGAGGTATTAACGATGGCGTGTAATATTTCGTACTAAAATTTGCGTAGGTTCGATTGGAATTTCTTTTTTAGTGTGGAACAGTGAATGCTTCGAAGCGGAAAGATTTGCAACTAACGGTGTTTCTAACGCAGCAGCGTCATCAGCAGATGGATCTTGATGAATATTATCATTCGCAACGAAAGTGTTTTCTGACGCTGGTTTTAAATGAATATTGTCATTCGCAGCAAGGGCGGTTTTGAAAGCAGGGTCCACGTGAATATTATCATTTATCGGCTCAAGGTTTGCATTAGGCTCAGTGGCAATGGCGATGGATGGCGACTCTTCATTATCTTTACGATCACCAGCACTAACAGAAAGCTTCTGCTTACGTGAAAGTTTTTTTAACCACGTATCAAAGATCATGCCAATGCCCGTGCTGATGCCTGCGACAATGCCCATACCAATGATTGCCGCCGCGGGTGCAGCTAGCGCCGCCTTTATGCTAAATGCGGCAGCTACAGCGACAATCGCTGGTCCTGCATATACCGCAAAGACTGCTAATGTGAACATGACAGTCGTGGTTAAAAGTAAAATTCCAAAAGCTTTAACGATTGCCACGGTAGGCTCCAAAGTTTGCATAGCTTTTTTTACTGATACTCGCTGTGGAACTAAAATAGGTTGCACGGCTGCTAAAATAGGCTTTACCGGTTCAACAAATGGTTCTACCAAGGGTTTAATCGGCGCAACCGCTTTACCCTCAAGCCAGTCTAGTGAAATTTTATTTTCGATACTGGTTAATACATCGATTGCCATTTGCATGTCGACTTTATCGTTATGCGCGACCGCGAGGGGATTGTAAATATCGTAATCAAGATCGTAATAGCCTTCAAAATTGTTGCCTTCTATTTCATCGTCAAACGTTTTTATATCATTCGTATCGCTGATGGTTTTCATTTTTTCAAAAGCGCGATAAGAGGGCAGCAACTCAGAATACATCATGATAAGTTCTTTAAATTTATTTTCTGTTTGTGAACTGATAAAAAAAGCATGATGAATGTACGCTTTCAACGCTAAAACTTTTTCTGATTCTTTTTCGCTAGCGCGCGCTAAGCAAGCAATTTCTAGACTGTGTAACTGCATCAAAATGTCAGGACGAAGTGTCTCACGCGCCCAATCCAACTCACGAATCTGTTTAATGATTTGAGTTTTAAGCGTGTGTTGACTGACGTTGTAGAACATGGATTGGTTCATAAGCATCCTCGTTAGAATGGGGTAGGTGAGGACGTATTTTTCGACTTATTTAGGTTATACGCCCTACCTTTATGCTGTTTATGATACAAGAATTAAATTAAGGCAAAATTAAAGGTTTCTTTAGATTTGCTTAAGAGAATGAAATCAGAGGTTTAGCTGCGGGAAGCTTGCGAAAAATCTATGAAAAGGGGCGGTCATCATGATCACCCCTTTTTACCTACCCCGGGCATCCTGCCCTACTACCTATCCTTAGCGGCCTATCCTTCGTAAGTATCAATCCTTGATACAGGTCCTATAATCATCCATGATCGCGATTCATCATAACAAAAGGTCGCATGCGTACAACTATAACCCACAAATTGCTAAGGGAAAGATAGCCCTGTGCTCAACTAAACACAACAACTTAATATTAATAATCAGCAAGTTAGCTACTATTTAGACAAATGTAGCCTACTTGCGCTAAACATTATCGCGCAGTATATACAGTTACGGGATTACAAGTCTGTAGGATTTTAGCTAGAGGTAAAAAAGAAAAGTTGGTTAAGAATTAATGCCAAAATCCAGATAACCAGCGCTGAATAGCGGTACTTAAATAAAGGCTTAACACCGCGGCGCCAAAAATCATTAGACCCAGATAAATAGGAATAAAGCCCACGGCCAAAACATGCCAGTTTTCGCTCGCGGTTAATACAGATGAAATGCAAAATGTGTTTTCTTTCAGCAATAGGTAATAGATAAAGTAAACCGCCGCGGATAGCATGATTAGCATACCGCCGATTTGTAAGAGTTTCTTATGTCTATTCTCAGGTTTCATAAACACTGTTTACTACTCATTGTAAAATATTCACGCGCCCGCGGACGCAGTAATAGATTTTATGTTGATCTATTTTAAAGTGATTTTCTTAAGATAAAATTAAGGCTGGCAAATTTTTGCTATTATTGTTCCCATGCGCACGACTGTGTTTTCGCGCAGCTCGGGCTGCCATGAGATTTTTCCGGAAGGAAATAACAGTATCGCGGTGGAACCCATTTCAAAATGACCTAACTCCGCGCCTTTTTCTAACGTGATTGCGCGCGTGCCGGAAAAATTTTCGACGCTGATTTTGCGTGTGCGTGTCGTTGCACTCCACACGGTTTTAATACTGCCGACTAACATCGCGCCGACGAGTATCACCGCCATTGGGCCGATTGCGGTATCAAACAAACAAACTAATCTTTCATTGCGCGCGAACAACTTCGGCACGTGCTGCACGGTGTTTTGATTTACTGAAAAAAGATCGCCAGGAATAAAAATAGTTTCGCGTAACGCCCCCGTCAGCGGCATATGCACGCGATGATAATCTTTAGGCGCGAGATAAATCGTGGCGAAACTGCCGTTCACAAACGCGCGCGCGTGTTCTGCGTTGCCGCCGAGTAATTCTTGCAGACGAAAATCAAAACCTTTAGCTTGAAATAATAAATTATCTTTGATCGCGCCGAGTTGGCTGACACCGCCATCGGCGGGACACGCCACCGCGTCAGCGTCGGCCGCGATTGGGCGCGCGCCAGGTTTTAACTGGCGGGTGAAAAAACTATTAAACGTCGCGTACTCATCCGGATTGGTCACCACAGCTTCATCGAGATTAGGCGCGTAACGCTGCACAAAATAATTTATTTCCCAGGTTTTCAACCATTGCCAACGGCAATTAGACAACCAGCCCGCTAAGCTTGAGAGTAAATGCTGCGGCACTAAATATTGCAGTACAACTTTTAAATTCATGGGATTGCTACGCAAAAGGAGAGAATTATAGCTTAATTCAGCCGGCATTAAAACTAACTGATCGCTTGGAAAATCGATTCAGCCGTTTGCGTACCGCTTAACTCACGCGTTTGTCCCGTGGGTGAAATCACATACGTCATCGGCAATGCGGTAATCGTATCTTCCGGCACAAAGTTACGCCAGGGGTTGTCAGGCAACAACGTATAATTCACGCCGTAACGCTTCGCGAACAGCTGCTGCATATCATTGGGAAGTTGATCGAAATTGACGGCGACAAACACGACGTTCGCGTTTTTCGCGAGTTGCGCGAATCGGTTTAAATCAGGAATTTCACTGATGCACGCGCCACACCACGCCGCCCAGTAATTGATGACTATCCATTGCCCGCGCTTCGCTAACGATACGCGGTGACCGAAAATATCATGCGTGCTTAAACCATCACTCGCGTAAGCCGGCGCAATACAAGAAAAAATCAGCAGAGCGGCCGCTAGCAAAAAGTTTTTTTTATTCAGCATGCGCAAATCCTTGTTCTGCATTGTCTTTTAAACCCTACCAATAATCTTGCGATTTACGATAAAGATTAGTTAATAGAGTAATGACGGTGATTAATAATAACATGCTGGCGGCGTAATAATAGAAGATAGTCGCTTCCGGGTGCTGCCAACCGATCGCATAAACATTCAAACTCACTTGGATTCCCAGCAACACCACCATGAGAATAGCCAATTGATAAAGATAACGATTGAATAATAAAAACAGACTAAACAACGCGAGATACAGTGCCGCGGTTACCATGCCATATTGATAAATGAGTTGAATGTCGGCGAGCGTTTCCGCGTCAAAACTTTTTGCTGGATTAAATAAAACTGAAAGCGTCGCCGCGTTAATTTTCGGAAAAAATTGACCGTTGCAAACCAAAAAGTCGTTACAATTTAAATTGAAATTCGAACTGATCCACGCGCCCAGAGCGACTTGCGCGACTAACAACAATAACGCGAGCCACGCCCACGGCCGCCACTTATGCGTAGACGAATGGGTGCGCGGTGGTAATTCCGGCGACGTCACACGTCCCAGCCACCATAAAAAACTGAAAGTCGTCACGCCGACAAATAAGTGCGCGAACATCACGACGGGATTGGTCGCTTGTTTGGCGGTCATTAAGCACAGCATGATTTGCAACACCGCCAACGGTAATAAGATCATGCCGATCATGAATGGTTGAAGCGAAAATTGTTTTTTATAAAATGGCGCGCTGATTGTGAGGCCGGCGATTAAAGCCGCGGCGGTGATAGCTAAATAGCGGTGAATCAATTCAAAACGTTGTAACTGTAGTGAGTCTAAGGCTTGCGGTCCCACACTCATGATCACCAAGGCGAAGGCTACCCAGCAGGTCAACATCGTCGTACGGTAAAACCAGCGGTTTTTGGTAGAAATAAACAATAGTCTCGACAATGGCGCATCCTCAGGGTTTCTTTTGCAGCATAAACTGACAAGATGATGATCGCGGCGGAAAGGTGTGGAATAATGTAGTCAGGTATACGCGGTCAACGTATAGTTGAATAGACATTCCTTGTCATCACTTGCTTCATTAGACGAAATTGTAAGAGGGTTTAAGATGCTAGTCAAAGCGATTGTTGTCTTGTTTTTGCTAATCATTCTTTATGCCTTGGGCAGCGCGCTCTATTATCTCGCTCGTGCTAAAAAAAACGACGACATGCGCTTTGTTAAGGCATTGGCGTGGCGCATCGGTTTATCGATCACGGTATTCTTAATTTTGTTAGCCGCTTATGGCATGGGATGGATTAAGCCCCATGGTTTGTAGGGATTAGATATGGCGCAATTTAGGCAAATCCTACGTCTGATATTGGCGGCCGCCATCGGGTTGTGGTTGGCGCACACGCTGCAGTGGAATGAAAGTTATTGGATCGTGATCGCCGCGTTATTAAGTTTACAAATGAGCAGTGCGCCGTTACTGCGGCAAAAAGAATTTACTCTAGTCGGCACCGCCATCTTAGCGGCCACCGCCGCGACCATCACGAATTTTATTGCTCCGCAGGTCGAGTTACTCGCGGCGTTTTTATTTTGTAGCACGCTCGCGACCGTCACGGCGGGTTTGCGCTGGCCGATGTTTTGGGGCGCGACGTTTTTAATTAATTTTTTCGCGGCGTTATCGTCTGGGTTCCCGACGAATTTAGACGGCGTGAATAAACGTTTTCTTTGTATCTTGATGGGCTTTAGCATCGCCATCGTGTTACAAACCTGTTTTTTCCCCGGCCGCTTGCGCGATGACGTGCGTGGTGCGCTAACGCAAGCGCTGCAAGATTTAATTGAGTTGAGCCAAGCGATTTTCAATTGTTTTCTCGCCGTCGATTACCCGGAAAAACAATTCGAATACGTTAAAAAAGTCCAGCAAAAACGCCGTGATTTTTCTTATTCGATCAGCGTCGCGCGCGCGCTCATGAAGAAGATGAAGAAAGATAAAGACAAATATGCCGACTTGACGTGCGCCATTGAAGCGCTGTATGAAATCATCCAAGCGTTAGGCACGTTGCTGTACCGCGTCGAAGACCACTCGACGTTTCAAATTATTTATAAAGAATTGTTAGCGTTATCAGATACGATTTATCAAGACTTGCGCGCGCTGAAATTATTTTTATTGAAAAAAACTAAAAGTGCGCCTCTGCAAGACACATTGAAAGATAATATTTTCCAACTAGAAGACGTGAATCACGCGGCGATCAGCGTGGCGGCGAAAGATCCGATGGTGTTTTTATTATTTATCCAAGATTTGTTCGCGCTGCAAAAAGGCATGACGGACTTAAGCGCTGATATCGCAGCAGTGGTGCCCCGATGACGACCAAAACTTCTTTAAAAGCGCTCGCGCATAAATGGTATCCGCAAACGTTAGTGCTGCGGCGCGCGTTGTGTACCGCGATCGCGGTGTGCGTGGCGGTATTCGTCGACCGTTATTACTCTATTTTGCATGAATTTTGGGTGGGGGTAGCGACGGTATTAGTCTTGCAGATGACGGTGCGCACTAATTTGCGCCAAGAGATATTACGTTTCATCGTCATCATGGCGGCGGTGTTAGTCGGTAGTTTGATTATGTATTTTTTACCGTTATCAATTTATCTGACGGTGTTTTTGATTTTTCTGTTTATTACGGGTTGTTTTATGCATAATTATTTTCCCGCGCGCGCGCATGGCTTTTCACCGGCGCTAATGGTGGCGTTGATTATGTTATTAATGCTAGTGCCGTTTTTATTGAACGGAAATATCCTGTTCGACCGCTTGCATGATGTAGTGTTGGGCGGCGCGATCGGCATGGTCGCGGGGTTGATTATTTTTCCCGGCCGCGCGGACGTGGATTTCCGCGTCGGCGTAATTCCCGTGCTACGCGCGTATAGTTTGTATCTCACCGCCATCACTGAATTACTGTTTCAAGCAGAACACGCGGCACAGAACGCCGATCTGAAAAAAGTCATCATCGAAAAAGCGTTGCAGAGCCGGCAAATCTTTTTCCCGTCGTGGGTGTATGAAAAAGGTTTCCCGGCGAGTTTGCGCGCGGGACACCGGCATTTTTTAATGCGCGTCGAGCAACTGGGACAAGTGTTGTTTGCGATGAATTACGCGGCGCGTTACGCGGTGACGCCCGCGTTGTTAGATAAATTCCGCGCGCCGTTGTTAAAGTGCGTAGAGGATTTCAAAAGCACGATCACGGATTTGATTACCGTCTTGAATAAAGCCGAATTAACCACGGTGAGTGCGGCGTTTGCCGACGACGTGATTTTTTTAGAAAATAAGTTTGAAAGTGAAATGGCGATGCCGTTTGAATTAGCGGAAACCTCGCCAGATTATATGCATATGATCAGCTTTATTTATGGCTTGAAAGATCTGCAAGAAATTACCGGCAAGCTGGAAGAATCCTTGCGACCGTATATTTCACATCTTGAAAATTCAGGGGAGTAAGGTGATGAAATTATTCCAAATAAGTTTCCACGGGTCGTTCGAGCAAACTAATTTCTCCCGGATATAATTGTTCCGAACCCCATTCCGACCAGGAGCCGGTGTAAACGGAATTTTCCGTTTGACCGATGATATCCAACGCGAAATTTAAAATCGGCGCCGTCATCGCCGAGCCGCACGTGGTGATGATGGGGGTATGCAAGTCGGTATTGATGCCGAGTAATTGTTGACGAATTTTTTCGATGGGACGCCACATGCCATTCGTGTCGAACATCGTCGTGTAAGGAAAACTGCGGCTTTGCGGGATGTGGCCGCGGCGCAAACCCGCGCGCACTTCAGGGCCGCCGCAATACCGCACGGCGTGACGCACGTCTAGCACTTGTTCATTGACTTCGACGAGATTATTTTTCATGGCGGTGAGATCGCGAATATATTTCGTTTGCAACGCGGCTTGATATGATTTCACGGACGGCACGCTCATGCCATTCTCGACTTTGCCGCCGAATTTTTCCCAGGCGTCTAAACCGCCGTCTAAAATATAAAGCTGCTGCGGATTATGACCAAACACTTTTAACATCCACAACGCGCGGCACGCCGTGTGCAAATTACTATTGTCATAAAGAATAATTTTATAATCGTTACGGATGCCCATTTCACCTAAGCGTTCACCAATTAATTTTTCATCCATCAATAAAAAATTATTATGCGCCGCCGTGGCGTTATTGTCGGTGAAAGAATTAATATTAAAAAATTGCGCGCCGATGATATGTTTGTCGGAAAATTCTTGTTCCGCGTCACGCTTACGGTCCGGCATATGCCAGCTCGCGTCAAAGATCACCAACGATTTTTGGCTCTTGCGGAATTTATCCAGCTGCGCGGCATTAATCAACCAAGGCATACTTTCCTCATTATTTAAAATTCAATTAACGAAACATAAAAAAAACCGCGCCGACTAAACAAATCCCAGCACCGAAGAAATTCCAGGTAAGCGGTTGCTGCATATAAAATAAAGCGAACGGGACAAATACCGATAAGGTAATAACTTCCTGTAAAATTTTCAATTGCGCCAAACTAATCTCACCGCTGAAAAAGCCAATGCGGTTCGCGGGTACTTGGAAAGCATATTCGAATAACGCGATGCTCCAACTGACTAAGATGGCGATCCATAGCGGTTTATTTTGTAAATTTTTTAAATGCGCGTACCACGCGAACGTCATGAATAGGTTCGAGCAAATCAGCAAACAAATCGTTTTTAACAAGGCTGGCATGCAAGCTCCTCATGCGTTGGCATGGTTTGAGTGTTCTTTGTCCATTATGCCGTATAGCTTAACGCAAAGTAGAGGCTTTTGTTAAACAGATTATGCAGATTAATTAACATGCAGTTCAATTCGGCGTACAATAGCTATCGAATTTATCAATCAGCCATAGGTAGTGAGCATGTCAGAAAATCAAAAGCTTGATGAAGTAGTCACCCATGATTTGGTGCGCGACTTAATTAAAGAAAGACAGCGCGACCGCCGGTGGCGGAATGTACGCTTTTTCGCGGGTTTTTTGTTTCTTCTTTTCATTATCGGCATGGTTTTTTCCAGCGCCAAAGGCCCTTCAGTGACGGGTAGCGGCGAAGGCGGTTATATCGCGATGGTGCGCATGAATGGCTTAATCGCGCCGGGGGAAAGTTTTTCCGCCGAAGAAATTATTCCGGCGCTGCATGACGCGTTTGAAGATAAAGACGCGAAGGGTATTATCTTAGACATTAACTCTGGCGGCGGCACGCCGGTACAAGCGTCGATAATTCATGACGAAGTGTTAAAGCTTAAAAAGCAATATAAGAAAAAAGTTATCGTCGTCGGTGAAGATATGCTGGCCTCAGGCGCGTATTTTGTCGCGGTCAGCGGCGATAAAATTTATGTGAATCCAAACACGGTGACCGGTTCTATCGGCGTGATCATGCAAGGCTTTGGTTTGGTGGATGTAATTAAAAAAATCGGCATTGACCGCCGCGTTATCGCGTCGGGTGCGAACAAAGACCGTCTTGATCCGTTCTTGCCGCAGTCGCCCGCCGATGTCGCGAAAGTCCAAGCGGTTGTTGATGAAGTGCATGCGAATTTCAATGATGTCGTGATGCAAGGCCGGCAAGGAAAATTGAACGGCGATCCGAAAGAAATTTTCTCCGGCGATTTCTGGACGGGAGCATCGGCGTTGAAGTTAGGTTTAGTCGATGTGCTGGGCAATTTCACTGACGCGATGCAAACTGAATTCAAAGTGCAGAAATTTAAAGATTACACCGGCTCTGGCAGTCTTTTAAAGTCATTGGCGTCACAAGTAGGTTCGACACTGAGTTTGCCGTTACATGGTGAGCAGAAAGGGTTGTGGTCTAAGGTGTGATTGATCTAGCACAACTGCCTTTGCCAGCATCGAAAGCTAGGAAAGCTTGTAGGTTGTTATCAGACGGAGCCGCATCTTGGCGCTCATTGAATGCATCACTGCATTCAATGGTCTGCTAACTACCTACAAGCTATCCTAGCGCAGTTGTTTGTGAATCGTCGGCAAAAAGCTTACAAGTTGTAGTCCGTATGCAGCGCAGCGTAATACGGGGTTCTCCTCAAATAACGCTACAAAATCGTCTTAACCCTTCAACAATTTGTCCCAAGCACTTTCATTTCGATAATTAGGATCGCCGTCTTGCGTCGCGCTAGCTTGCGGTTTCATTAACGGGCCAGCCGGATCAGCTGGCGGTGGCGCTTTCATGGTCGGATAGGCGGTCGGAGCTTTGAAGCCGCCTTCGTCTTTGTAAATCGTGGGCAGTGGCGCTGGCAGTGGGCAAGCGTCACCGAAGACTGGGACGATAATACCGTTACCCATTGAGTAGCGCGAGACGACATTCGGTGAGTTGAAGAAGTAAATGCTGCTGCTATCCATCGCGTTTGCGAATAATTTATCGGACGGATCGACATTAGCGTGGGAAAAGTCTCTGGTCCGCACGTAAATGTTATTCACGCGTAAGTATTTACCTAAGAACATGCCATTGTCGCTGACATCGACTTGTAAGTTTTGCGCAGCACCTGCTAACCCCAAGCGCGCATGGTCACGCACGTTGGCGTAAATGCCATTACTGTTAATCCAATAAATATAAACGCGGCTATAATCGACGACGTCGACTTTTCTCAAATTCGTGTAACCCGCGATCGCGGTGACACCTGAGCCGGAAGATTTTAACACCAGGCCATCGCTGCTCGCACCGATGATATTGAGATTGCCGCTGCCTTGCTTAATGATGCGGTGCACGTTAACGCGGCCGCTAATATTCAAATTACCATTACTCAAGACTTCCAGGTCTAAAGCCGGCGTGGTCGCGCCCAAGATGGAAATCGTGCCGTTACCTTTTTGGGCGACATGATTAACGGTCAAGTTACCGACTAACAACATGTTAGCGCCGTCAGTCGAGACGACATCTAAACACGAGCTATCAATATCTTTCGCTTCGAAGGGGCCTGAACCACTGTCGACGATGCCGCTGATTTCGCGCATGCCGATACGGACGATGACTTGGCCTAAGTTTCTGCAATCGGATTCACAATCTTGCGCGGGATGAATGAATAGGGTATCGCCTTTAATATCGACAGCGGTGTGGCGTGCTAATTGATTCGGGCCTAATACATAAACGCTATTGTGCGCTTGACGGCCGACGATTTGAATTTGGAACGGGCCATCGACTTGAATACGGGTAAAATCAGGCACGCGCACGGCCATGGCCGTGATCGCGCGGTTAAGCGGAGAATCGCTCTGGTATTGATCAAATGCAGACGGCTCATTATTGTAAAACCAAGGGGTCGCGTGTTTTGTCCATTGATTAGGATCTAAATTGATGTGCTGCATCCAATTTTCGTATTCTAATCTTTTTTCAATTTGAACGCCGTTACGGCCGCTGTTGTTCGCGCAGCCTGCAAATAGAAGAGTGGCGACGCAGGTGATTACCAGCAGGATGGTTCTTTTCATAGTTCCCTCTATGCACAACATGCAGTTAAAAGAATTTACCACATAATTGCCGCAAAGCGAAGATTCTCCAAAGACTAGCATTTTGATTTTTCGAGCTGAGGGTGAAGATTTTTAAGCGGTTTTTTGCAGTACGTACAGATGGCCTGCCACGGGTTCGTTGTTTTGTTGGCGGGTAATGATTTTTTCGTAAAAGGTGACGGTGAAGCCGTAGTCTTGGGCGAGGGTGTCGATGTATTTTTGTTGGTGGGCGAAACGGCCGGATTGGTTCATGCTGTAGTCGGGTTTGTCGGTAATTTCGGTGTTGAAGGCGATCATGCCTTGCGGACGTAGCGCGGTTTGGGTCGCGGCGAACACGGGTTTCAAATCGCCGAGGTAAACAAAAACGTCACCGGCTAAAATCAAATCGAAAGCGTTTTCTTGACCGGAAAGATACGTCACGACTTCATCGTCGACTAATTCATCGTAAATTTTCTTGTCCGCGGCGACGGCTAACATCTTCGCTGATAAGTCGACGCCGGTCAGCTTTTTCGCCAACGGCTTGAACGGTGTGCCGCACAGACCTGTGCCGCAGCCTAGGTCGAGAATATCAAGATTAGCTAATTTTTTTGAGGAGGCGGTCACCGCGCGCAGTAACTCCGCGGGGACTTTATAATCTAGCGCTTGCTGCAAATGAATCTCATAATGGTCGGCGTAGGTATCAAATAAATTTTTGATGTATTCAGACGGCGACGCTAATAAGCGCTGGTCTTGCGACAACACTTGCACGGTGTAGCGGATCGCGGCGTTGTCCGGCTGCAAACGCTGCGCTTCTTTAAAATGCTGCAACGCATAGCCTGGATGTTGTTTGCTTAAAAACGTCACGCCTAAATTATTGTGCGCGGCGAAATTGTCGGGGTCGGTTTGCACGGCGTGTTGAAAATAACGTATCGCATGGTCGGTTTCGCCTAGCTGCATGTAAATCACGCCTAAGTTAAATAACACTTGCGTGTCTTGCGGCGCAAGCTGCAGGGCTTTTTTATAATGAATTTTTGCTGGCACTAACGCGCCTTGTTTTAAATAACAGGTGCCAAGATTAGTTTGCGTCTCAAAGTGATGCGGATAATTTTCTTCGAGTAATAAAAAATGACTTTCGGCTTGCGTTAGTTTGCCTTGCGCCATTTGCATGCAGCCTAGTTGAAAATGCGCGGCGGCGTGCGCGGGCGCGGCTTTAATAATATTTTCATAAAGTCGAATCGCCGCGCCGATTTCATTGCGCTTCGATAACGCTAAACCTAAATTATACGAAGTATCAATGTAATCCGGTTTCAACTCTAATGCTTGCCGGTAACGGGCAATTGCCGCGTCAAAATTATTTTGCGCGAAGTAAACCGTGCCTAAATTATTATAGGCCGCGCTATAAGTGGGTTTCAGTCGGATGGCGTTGAGAAACGCTTCGATCGCTTCGTCATAATGGTCACAACTTTTTAACGCGTTGCCAAGATTGAGATACGTGACTGGATTATTGGGTTCATAGCGGAGCGCTTTTTTTAAATAATTTATCGCGGCGTTGAAATCGCCTAGTTGGGCTAACACGATGCCCAGTGCTGCCAACGCTTCCGCATGCCGCGGCTCTTTTTTTAAGATAGCGAGATACCCGTCTCTAGCTTCTTCAAATAAGCCCGCTTGATGCAGTTCTTGGATCGCGTGTAGGTCCAATGATAATTTTTTCATATGAATAGTATAGCAAGTGTATACTAGCAACTGAAAAAAGAAATTTGAGGAATGTTACGGTAATGAAGCAGCTCATTTCCGCGGTTTCAGCGCCCCTTCAAGCCAGGGTCATTATCCCTGGGTCAAAAAGCATTACCAATCGTGCCCTTTTATTGGCGGCTCTAGCAGAGGGTGTATCAGAATTATTCGACGTCCTCATTAGCACCGATACGCTAGCGTTCATGCAAGCGTTACGCAATTTAGGCATCGTCGTGCAAACCGATGTAGCGGAGCGCACTTGCATCATCGCGGGCTGCGCAGGCCATTTCCCTAAACAACAAGCCGCGGTTTGGTGCGAAGACGCGGGCACCGTGGCGCGCTTCCTCACTGCCGCGTGCGCCGCCTCCAGCGGTAGCTATGATTTTGATGGCTCCAAGCGCCTGCGCGAGCGTCCCATCTTCGCGCTGCTAAAAACCTTATGCGCGCAAGGCGCGCGCGTGTTCCCAGATCACGCGCACCAAATGCCATTCACGCTCACGGGCGCGGATGGGTTGAACGGCGGCACGATTCAAATTGATAGTCATGAGACTAGCCAATTTTTATCGGCGCTCTTAATGATCGCGCCGTTCGCCAAACACGAAGTCATTTTAAAAACCCCCGCGAGCGTTCGTCACACTTATGTCGATATGACTTGCGAAATCATGGCGGACTTTGGCGTGTTGGTGCGGCGCATGCGCAACGGCCGTTATTCCGTGCCGGCGCCACAGCGCTATGGCGCGCGCGATTATGTCATCGAGCCGGATCTTTCCACTGCGTCGTATTTTTTCGCCGCGGCGGCGGTGACGGGTGGACACATCACCATCCAACCGATTAGCCGCACCGGTTCCAAGCAAGGCGACGTGGAATTTTTAAGTGTGCTGGAAAAAATGGGCTGCCAAGTGGAAGAAAGTGTTTTAGGTCTAAGCGTGCACGGGCCGGATATGTTGAAAGGCATCAGCGTGAATATGATGCATTTTTCCGATACTTTTATGACGTTAGCGGCGCTCGCGCCGTTCGCGAATTCGCCGACCACGATTACGAATATCGGTCACACGCGTTTGCAAGAATCAAACCGCATTACCGCGATGCGCGAAGGCTTGGAATCGTTAGGAGTGAAAGTGGAAGAAGGACCGGATTGGCTACGCGTGTATCCTGGCAGTCCGCGCGCGGGGGTGATTAACAGTCATCGCGATCACCGCATCGCGATGGCGTTTTCGATTATCGGGTTAAAAGTACCGGGCGTCGAAATTGACGATTCAGAGTGCGTCGCCAAAACTTGCCCGGACTTTTTTGCGCTATGGCAAGCGTTGGGCGCTAGATACTAATCGCCGTGGTTTCCGTCATTAACATATGATTTTCCGGCGCCGCGAACACGGTAGGAATATACTTTTCATTCCCGATCGCTTTGATGGAATTGCCGATGTGAATTTGACGCGGATCGGTGACGTGGAACGTGACGGTTTTGCCGGTGTTATCGGAGAAATGCACGTTGCCGGACAAGTCTGGCCAATTGTAATTATTGGAAACGCCGGTGATGCGCACTTGACTGCCGGGTAAAATAACTTTCGGCGACACTAAAAAAATATTTTCTTGATTGGTGTCGGTCACGCCGGTGTAGGTTAACGTGTCGTTGGAGCTGTTGATCAAAGTCACGGTCATGGTTAATTTTGGTAAATGTTCTTCGGCGGAGCTGACTGTGGCGATCATCAAACTTAACATTGTCGCGAGTAGTGTCAAAACTTTCATTTCTTTCACCTCGTTAAAATTTTTAAAATCTACATCGATAGAAGCATTTTTCTAAAATGGAAAACTAAAAGAAAAAATAATGTGAAGGTTTTTTATAAGGCGTGATTTTGCTTAGCTATCACTTTCTTTTTTTTATTTCTGTGTCTGCGGGTCTTGCGCTTTTTCTTCGGGGCGTCTTGATTTAATTCTTTTAGCAATGCTTCACGCTGTTCTAAAGTACCGTTATAAAATTGCACCCACCAGTCACTTAACTCTTGCACGGGTTCGCCGGCGTTCGCGCGTAGAATTAATAAATCGTATCCGGCGCGAAAGCGCGGATGTTCTACTAAACGAAGAGCTGCTGATCCGTAGCGGCAAGTGAGGCGATATTGCAAGAAACAAATTTCTTGTATAGAAATTATTAAACGGCGTGGAATTGTAAGCGATTCCGTCTGATCGCGCAAGACCGAGCGCAAGGCCTTGTCATATGCGACATGCGCGGGTAAGTCTTCTTTGATATATTTTTCAGCGTGTTGCATGACGGGGTGCCATAAAAATATCGCAAAAAGAAATGCCGGAGAAACGGTTTTGCCCGCTTGTAAACGTTCATCCGTGCTGGCTAACGCTGCTTCGATCAACTGCATGGTGACGGGGTTTTCTAACAATAAAGCTGTCTGTGGAAAGAGTTGCGTGAACAAATGATATTTTTGTAATAAGCGAAATGTTTTTAACGTCGCGCCTTCTTGAAAAAATTTTAGCACTTCAGTGAACAGACGCGCGGGCGAAACATGCGCGAGTAAATGACTTAAACGTAAAATGGGTTCTTCGGTTTCCGGGCTAATAGTTAAATCTAATTTACTCGCGAAACGGATCGCGCGCAGCAAGCGCACCGGGTCTTCATGAAAACGTTGTTCCGGATTGCCGATCATACGCAGCAGTCTGTCATTCAAATCTTGCATGCCGCCGGTGTAATCTAAAATCGAAAAATCGGCGATATTGTAATACAACGCATTCACGGTAAAATCACGCCGCCAAGCGTCGTCTTCGATGGAACCATAAACGTTATCGCGGATAATCATGCCTTCATGGCTATGGCCGTGGGTCGCGGTGCTGTCTTTATGGTGCGTGCGGTAGGTCGCGACTTCAATCGTTTCTTTACCGAAGACAATGTGCGCCAAGCGAAAGCGGCGGCCGATTAAGCGGCAATTGCGGAACAGTTTACGGACTTCTTCCGGCAGCGCGCTGGTGGCGATATCGAAGTCTTTTGGCGTGCGTTGCAACAGAATGTCGCGCACACAGCCGCCCACCAAATGCGCGCTGTAGCCGGCGTTATGCAGGCGGTATAGCACTTTTAGCGCGTTCGAATTAATTTGACTCCGCGAGATAGAATGCTCTGCGCGGGAGATGATTAACGGCGGATTGGGGTAATCGGTGGCTGCGGACTTATCTTTCTTAAAATTTTTAATTAGTCCTTTAAACAACTTAATAATCTTTTGATCCTCTCATTACTGGCTTACCTTCTGTCAATATTTCCGTATAATACCACCACTTAGCGAGTTCCATCTATTAAAAACGACTGGCTCCCTTCGTCTAGCGGTTAGGACGCTGCCCTCTCACGGCGGTAACGCGGATTCGAATTCCGCAGGGAGCGCTCTATTAATCAAGCGCCTAGGTCATCAGCTGGTCCATAAATAGCCATTTTTTCTTTGCAATGATACGCCCAGTAACGGTCGCCGTAGGAAAAATGCCACCATTCCGTCGGATAATTGATAAAACCTTGTGCTTGCATGACGTCGTGTAGTAACCGGCGGTTTTGTTTCGCTTCATCATCGATGAGATCACAATCGGTCAGGCAGAGGTCGGGATTAACAGAATTCCATTCCGCGGCGGTCATGCCCATATTCAACAATGCGCCTGAGCGCGTTACAATTTCTACGTCGATGGCGGCACCAGTACTATGCGGCGGAATGTTTTTCGTGCCGTCTAAGTGGGTGACGGGTGAGACTAGGCGGGTAGTTTCACGGAAAAGTTCTGCTGCCGTTCCTTGGGGTAGACGGACGAGAACACGTTGATAGGTTTGCTCGAAAATTATAGCTTGCACTGGTAAACTGCGAAAGCCTTCGGCTAAACGGAAGCGCATACCGTCGGGTAATTCTTTTTGCGCTTGGCATAATTTTTCAAAAACAGATTTGCGCATTTTAGTATAATAAGGCGCGGTTAAATCGGATTCGGGCGGTGGGCCGTAAAGTAGTTCGTCGGAATTTTTTACGTCGACTAACGGTTCGTTACATTCAACGATCGGAATCGCGAGAATTTCCGGGTCGGCGATATAAATAATCTTTTTCATGGTACGCGCACCTATTTTTACGACTTGTCTGTATACTGAATACATTCAATATTAAAAGGAATTTTAATGAAAGCTCAAGTCATTAATAAATTCGGTGATCCTTCCGTATTTGAGCCGGCAGAGATTGCTAAGCCCGCTCTCAAGCCTGGCCACGTTATCATTAAAGTTAATGCCTCTAGCGTCAATCAAATCGATACTAAAATCCGCAGCGGTGCCGTTGCAAACCTCGCGCCAGAGTTTCCCGCGGTGTTGAACGGTGATGTCGCGGGGGTGATCGAAACGGTCGCTGATGATGTTCGTGATTTTAAAAGTGGCGACGAAGTTTATGGTTGCGCGGGTGGCTTGAAAGGTTCTCCCGGCGCGCTGGCCGAGTACATGCTGGCAGATAGCCGCTCAATCGCGCTTAAACCAAAAAGTTTATCTATGCTGCACGCCGCAGCCATTCCATTGGTTGGCATTACTGCGTGGGAAGCGTTATTTACCAAAGCTAACTTAAGCGCGGGCCAAACCGTGTTAATTCATGGCGGTGTCGGCGGTGTTGGGCATATCGCCGTGCAGTTAGCGAAATGGCGCGGCGCGATCGTTGCGACGACGGTGTTGAAGCAAGCAGATTTCGCGTTGGCGGAATCTTTTGGCGCGGATGAAATCATTAACGCGAAAGAAGAAAGCGTCGAGCAATATGTGAAGCGGTTAACAAACGGCAAAGGTTTCGATGTCGTGTTCGATACCGTGGGCGGAAAAAATTTAGATAATTCGCTCCAAGCTGCTGCCCTCAATGGCCATGTCGTCACAACGGTGTCGCGCTCCACGCATGATTTGACGCCAATGCATAATAAAGCGTTAAGTCTGTCTGTGGTCTTTATGCTGCTGCCAATTCTCAATGGCGAAGGCCGCGCCGCGCACGGCAAGATACTTACGGAAATAGCGCAAATCGTCGCGGCAGGAAAATTGAAACCGCTGATTGATCCCAATCAATTTTCAATCGATCAAATTAGTGCGGCGCATACGTTGATTGAATCGGGCAAAGCCCAAGGAAAAATTGTTTTATCCGCGTAAGTTAGCCATGCAGTAATTTATCCACGTAAAAGAGCATGACTACAATCATCACCAAGAATTTTAATCGCGCTTTGCGTGGCAAGATGTTTTTGTAATCTTTCCCATTGCTGACAAACCTTATTTTTATCGCCAGAAAAAGTTATATCGTAACCGCGAGGTAATTTGCTGGAATAACCATTCACAGTGAGGATGCCTAAGTTCTGTGAGGCAAGCATCGCATCGACTTGTTCGGAAGTGTCATAATCGTTCGATTTATGGATCCACAAAATGGTATCTTTTTTAACGTCGAGTTGCCGTGTGATGAGGGCCACCCGCTGTTGTGTTTGTTTAATGGAAAAATTAACCGGCACGGAACTTTGGTCAAGCACGACAAAAAATACGAAAGCAAAACACAGCGCATAACGTAGCAGCAAAGAATTTAGCTGAACGTTTAAACATCGGGTAATGACATTCGCTAAAATCGCGGCGATCGGGAAAAGCAGCATTAAAATAATTCTGGTTATAGCGCGAATCGCGCCGACACCCGGCAGCAGGTAAATATACCGATAAACTGTCATGTCATGCTCAACCAACGTGATAAGCACGCAGCCAATGATAACGCCGAACATCAAGCGCGTCGGATTTTGAAAATCGGATGCTGGCTTATTTTTTATTGAGAATAGACTGATGAGCAACGCCAATAGGGGGAACGCACCAATAAATAGAGAATGTTCATAAATCATTTTAAGATCGACGCTGTTCTTAGGCATGAATTTCCAAAGCATGCTGCCGCTAGCCGGGATGAAATAAGACTGCCAATGCGGTAATAAAAGTAATACGGATGCGTACCAACTTTGGGGCCCGACTTGATGGAATTCGTTGGCGTAGGGGATTTCGAGCGGGAGTAGGGCTAGCACTGTCACTAATAGTAAAACTGGGTAGAGCAGCAAAGTCTTGTTGGTGATGGGTAGAGAAAATTTATTGATGTACAAAGCAAATAGTGACACAAACGACAAGCCAATTAACAGAAAATATCCCATGTAGATACCGAGATACATTTGATAAACCAGACAAACTAAGGTCAAAGCAAGATTGACAACCGCGTTAGTGCGAAAAAACTTGATTAAGAAATAGAACGCGAGCGGTATCATGAAACGCGGTATTAATTGCGTATGTAACGCCAACGCGGCGGCAGGTAGTGAAAAGCTAAAAATAAACGCGCCGCACGCCGCCGCCACGCTATGATTATGCCAGCGTCTTAACACCCAGTAAGTAGCAAAGAAATTTAAACTACTCGCCATAACTACCCAGGCATATAATGCGTGCTCTCGGTCTAGGCCCACATAGCGGAAGAACGCATAAAAAGGTAATGCGCCAATGTGACTGTCAGATAAGGCAATGATGTTATGATTGTAAGGATAAAAAAATCCAGCGGTCCAAAACTCGGGATCAATTCCTTGTAACCATCGATAACCGTGTTCCATGACATAAAAATTAAAGCGGGTGTCATCGAGATAGCCGGGTAAATAGCCGCTGGGGAATAGCATGATACAGCCAATGCCGCACAACAGACTTATTAGCAGCCAGTGAAAATACTTGCTTGAAAAAAAAGTTTCTAACATATTTTTCTTATCGAAAACAATTATATTTCACGATACAGTAAACGGCCCTGACACCATCCTTCCAGGAAATTTTTTTTCCTTCTGCATAAGTCCGACCGTTATACGAAATTTTAACCTCAAAAATCCGGCACTTTAATTTAGCGAGCTTGGCCGTAATTTCTGGCTCGAAGCCAAAACGATTTTCCTCGAGCGTGATACCTTGCAAAATTTCCCGACGAAAAAGTTTATAACAGGTTTCCATGTCGGTCAGCTGCAAGTTACTGAGCATATTCGATAGTAAAGTCAGCAAGCGATTGCCCAGCGTATGCCAATAACGTAACACTTGATTGGCATCATGGCCTTTTGCAAAACGCGAACCATACACCACGTCCGCTTTATTTTGCAAGATCGGATTAATCAAAGTGGGATACTCATTCGGATCATATTCAAGGTCCGCGTCTTGAATAATAATTAAGTCACCACTCGCTGCTTGTATGCCAGTTCTGATCGCGGCACCTTTGCCCTGGTTGCGTTCGTGATAAATAATTTTTGCGACTTTGCCTGACGGTTCGATGTCATTTTTTAATTTGTCGCGCGTGCCATCCTGTGAATAATCATCGACGATGATTATTTCTTTGTTGTCGTAGGCAGAGCTATGTACGGTGTCGATGACTTGCTGAATGGTTTTGACTTCATTATAACAAGGAATAATCACTGATAGTTTCATCTAGCCGCTCCTTGAAATAATCGATCGTTTTTTTCAAGCCATTTTCTAAACTGATGGTTGGGGTCCATTGCAACGTGGTTTGCGCTAGGCTAATGTCTGGTTTGCGCTGTCTGGGATCATTTAAGGGCAGCGGTTCAAAGATTATTTTGCTGCTTGATTCAGTCAGTTCCAAAATGAGGTTGGCTAGTTCGAGCATGGTGATTTCAGTGGGATTGCCAATGTTAATCGGCCCAGTTATTTCATCTCCCGCTGTCATCATAGTGAGCATGGCGTTAATGAGATCGTCCACATAACAAAAACTGCGCGTCTGCAACCCGTCGCCATACATCGTGATGTTTTTACCTAATAATGCTTGCATAATGAAATTGCTGACGACGCGCCCATCATCCGCGTTTAAACGTGGACCGTAGGTGTTAAAAATTCTGATGACTTTAATGCGTAGCTGATATTGCCGCCAATAATCGAAAAAAAGCGTTTCCGCGCAACGTTTACCTTCATCATAACAACTACGTACGCCGATCGGATTCACATTGCCCCAATAACTTTCTGGTTGCGGATGGATAACCGGGCTACCATAAACTTCTGAAGTGGACGCTTGCAGAATTTTAGCTCCGACGCGTTTTGCGAGCCCCAGCATGTTGATAGTGCCGTGAATATTGGTTTTAATGGTTTGGACGGGATTGTATTGGTAATGTTTAGGTGAGGCTGGGCATGCCAAATTATAAATTTCATCGACTTCCACATACAGCGGGAAGGTAATATCATGACGAAGGACGTCGAAATTGGCTTTGTTTAGTAGATGGGAAATGTTTTCCTTCGAGCCGGTAAAATAATTATCGACACATAATACATCGTGGCCTTGCTTAACAAGACGGTCGCACAGGTGAGAACCTAAAAAACCCGCGCCGCCAGTGACCAATATTTTTTTCATTCAAGGATTGCCTTTGCTCGTTCGCGTTTTGATAACCGGTAGAGCTTTATCAGAGTTTTAAAATAACTATAAATAAATACGCTCAAATGGCGTTTGCTTTTACCGTGGATGCGTCTTTGAAAATGAAAGGGCACTTCGTTCACTTGCAGATTAGGGTAGCGCATCAACAAGCCGATAATAATTTCTTGCGCGATATCAAAGTTATTGCACTCAAGATTAAGACTTTTAATTTTGCTGGCGCGATAGCAACGAAAACTATTGGAAATATCGCGAATTTTAATGTTTAAAATGTAAGAATAAATTAGGTTTAATATTTTACTCATCCACACTAGTGAAACTTGATTTTCGCTTAATCCACCTTTGATGTAGCGCGACGCGATGCTTAAGTCATAATGTTCCGCGTTTTTTAAAAGCGTCGGAAAAAAATCCGCCGGATGCGACCCGTCGGCGTCCATTGATATAATAGATTCACCGCGAGCATGTTTAATGCCGGTACGGATAGCGTCCCCGTAATAATTAGCCGGAGTACGGTTAACATAGATGACATTGGGTAATTGACAAATTTCTTGAGTGTTATCTAAGGAGACATGGGCGTCTATAACAATAATTTCATACGGGACTAAATGTTCGTCCGCCATGGCGATCAAACGTGGTAACAAAACTTTTAAATTATCCGCTTCATTGTAACTTGGAATAATGATGCTGTATTTAATGCTAGACATAGTCTACTACCTGTTTAGCTTCGGACACCCAATCTAGCATACGCGTGATGCCTTCGTATTTTGTGATAGCGGGATTCCAATTCAGCCGTGCTTGGGCTTTACGAATATCGGCGATAAAAATCTTTTGATCGGACTGTCTGACGGGAATCGGCCGAAAATTAAGTTTGATGTTTAATTTGGTTTCTAAAAAATTCAATAGCTCTAAAATCGAAAGACTGTTGTCATACCCGCCACCGATATTGAAAACTTGACCGCGCACAGCGCGCATTTTTTCTGCCGCCGCGTAATAAATGCGGACGATATCTTCGGAAAATAAAATATCACGAACTTGTTTGCCGTTGCCGCAAACCGTAAAAGATTCGACCTTAGGATTTTGTAATTTATCTAAAGCTTGTCCTACGAACCAGCCGATCCAACCTTGATCGTAATTGGAAAATTGGCGTGTGCCAAACATCGTCGAATGACGAAACACCACGGTGTTTAAACCAAAGATGCGCGCGTAGTCCAACATGTATTGGTCCGCCGCCCCTTTCGAGCAGCCGTAGGGGCTGCAAAATTCTAACGGCAAGCTTTCATTAAAACCCTGTGGATGGGATTTAAGTTCATAACGTGTGGACGTTTCCGTATAGTCGAAATGTTCTAAATCTCCATAAACTTTATTGGTCGACGAATAAACGATGGCGGCGTGTGGGCTATGCGCGCGTACCGCTTCTAATAAGTTAATTGTGCCTAACGCATTGGTTTCGAAGTCGTGACGCGGATCTGCCAAGGAAAGCGTCATCGTCACTTGGCCCGCCAAATGAAAAATAACGTCGGGCTTTACCTGTTTGATGGTTTTATTTATTTCGTCGCCGCGGATGTCGGCATTGATAAAGGTAAATTTACCCAGTGTTTGCAGCCACGCTAAGTTTTTTTCCGTGCCAGGCCGTGAGAGGTTGTCGAAGATAACGAGATCGTGACCTTTTTGCAGGGCCGCGGCACTTAAGTTAGAACCTAAAAATCCACATCCACCCGTGATTAAATGTGTCATAGACACTCCCTGTAAGAGATTAATAGTATCCTCTCGCTTCGGGAGCGTCAATTAGGATGGCCACAGATTAATTTTGGTTTTAAACTGTTTGCTGCTATTCTAAATTCACTGAAAATGCTGTTTTTTCAGATAGGAGGCTTACTAGGTTAACTCCAGGGACGCAACGATGTACATTAAACAGATTTTCCCTTTCTATCTGATGTTTACCATCTGCCTCGCATTGATGTATGTCATGCAATCTCATCTGCTGTTTAATTGTGACGTCAGCTGGCTGATGTTAGCGGCACGCCGCTGGCTGGCAGGCGGCATGTATTCCACGCATTTTTTTGAAACTAATCCGCCTTTGATTTTATTTATCTATTCTCCGCCGGTCATTGTCAGTTATCTTTTTTCTCTCGATATCGTGCCATTAGCAAGATTATATATTAGCGGTTTAGCGTTATTTTCATTTGCGGTTACTTATCCATTGATTAAAACACTTTTCAAGGCTAATGTTTTGCTCCGCCATGGGTTTACATTTTTGGTGCTGTGCGTTTATCTCTGTGTACCGCTCAGCGAGTTTGGTCAGCGTGAACATTTGATCATTCTTTTTTGTCTGCCATATTTTTTATCGATAGTTTTTCATCTGCGCGACGTCACATTAACTAAGCGGCAAGCGGTGTTGATCGGGATTATGGCCGGCTTAGGCTTTTCGATTAAACCTTTTTATTTAATTACTTTTATAGCGATTGAACTCTACCTAGCGTTTAAAAAGAAAAACCTAGCAAGCTGTCTGCGCCTAGAAACCTATTCCATGGCGCTGCTTATGTTGATTTATGCGCTAGTCGTATTAGCTTTTTTCCAAGATTATCTTTATTTTATGATACCGATGGTTTCGAAATATTATTATCTTGGCTATGCATTCGGCTTTAAAAAAGTAGCTTTGAGTGGCTTTAGCTATTTCGCTCTGCTATTTCTCGCTATTTTTATGGTTCGTAAACCACATGCTAACTCGGACTTAATAACGATTTTGCTGATTGCCTACTTAACTTTTTTCGCGGTTTATCTAGGGCAGATGTCATATACCTATTATAAGCGCATACCGGTTATTTCGATTTGGATTTTGTTATTGGGGTTGCAGCTACAGCAATTTTTAGAAGAAGCCAATAGCGGGGAACTAAATTTTAACTTTCTCGTCCTGGTCGCGATGCTGCTGATCGCTTTATATAGTTTCTATAACGGGGTGTGGATCAGTATCATGGATTACACCTCATTATTTTTATATTTTGGTATAATCGCTTTTTACATTATTTATTTTATCCGCCGACAAGAACCTATGGGTTTGCTAAAGTCGTTAGCTAGCGCGGGCTTAGTGATGGGCGGTGGCATAATCAGCGCAAACTTTTTTAGTCTCGACGTGTTCCGCGCGCACCACTTTATATTAACGGTAACCTGTGTCTGGTTATTCTTTGCGGCTATTTTACCCGGGCGTTTGCCAGCAAAAAAAGATTTTAATCTTATTTTCGTGTTGAGCGTTTTATTGTTTGCGTATCTCGTTAGTTATATGAATTTATATTTTGTGTCGCAAGAGCATAACGCGGCGGTTAGAAATGAAGTCGTCAAATTTTTAGAAAGTAATGCTAACCATAAGCCGGTTTATGTTTTTTCTACTGAGACATTTTATACTTTCCCCGGACTGGATTATGCTAAATTACCCAACGCTTCGCGTTTTCCGTTTTTCTGGATGTTGCCGGGCATGATCAAGGGCGAGCATAATCCAAAACTACGAACGCAAATACAGCAAGATAAAAAATTACTGATCGATATGATCGCCGCGGATATTAGCCGCAATAAACCCGAGTTGATTCTCGTGGATATTAACTATAAATTTATGCCGCCGAGTGATTTTAATTATATAGATTATTTTTTTAATAATCCCATTATGCAGCCGATCTGGCGGCACTATACCTATTGGCAAACTATAAAAGAAGATAATTTCTTTAATTTTCAGATTTATCGACGGCTACCGGATAATTATGCTGCGAAATAAAAATTTTTTTCTGGGAAGTGCGTTACTTTTCATTTTAGCGTTGGCGGTCCTGTTGCAATTTCAATTAATGCTTAGTTGGGATAACAGCTGGCTCTTGCTCATGACAAAACGTTGGCTGGCCGGCGGCACGTACACAAAAGATTTTTTTGATACTGATCCACCGATGATTTTATATGTTTATAGCTTGCCAGTACTATTAGCAAAAGTTGCGAACTTGGTGTTGATCTTTAAAGCCTACGTGTTTTGCATAGGGTTTGTTTCGCTATTTTTAGCATATCAACTATTAATGTCAATTTTTAAGAAAGATAGTTATTTAAGATACTTGTGGCTGTTGTCATTGGCATTGATATTTTGGATCGTGCCAACCTTCGAATTTGGCCAGCGCGATTGTCTGATTGTCATGTTGTTGACGCCTTATCTTTTGTCGGTGCTCGCGCGCATGAGCGGAGATAAATCTATTACTCCCGGGATGCCGCTGATGCTAGGTGTGCTCGCTGCTGTAGGTATCGGTATCAAACCATATTTTTTAATAATCGTTTTATTAAGCGAAATTTATCTTGTCATTTACACGCGGCGCCTGTTGAATTGTTTACGCATCGACACAGTGACAATGGCGCTGACGCTGATCGGTTACCTAGTTTCCGTTTATTGGTTATTTCCGGATTATATTTCCACGGTGCTGCCGTTCGCGTGGCGTCTCTATCCCGGCGGGATGGGCGAACCGCTATTCAAAATGATTTTTTCTTATGGCTCGGTATTTTGTTTTACCGTCATGGTCTTTAGCTGGTTTATGCCTGCGATCGAAGGTGATAAAAATATTAGTAATTATTTGACGGTAATTTTACTGGGTTTCACCGCATTATTTATTTATCAACGCAATTTTTTTTACTATCATTTTTTACCGGCGTTTTCTTATGCGCTACTGTTAATTATTTTTAATAGCACTTTATTGCTAACTAAGTCGTCCCCCAGCCAACGTTATTTGATGGCTAAAATAGCTGGCAGTGTTTTATTCACAATTTTTATAATAGTTTTCGCGCGGCCAATATGGACGCTCCTCTATTTCCAGCCATGGGTATTTTATAGTTTTTTTGCAGGTATTTTTTTCACTATTCTATGCTGCGAACGCCATGATGCGGTAGTGCGAAATGTTGTGATTGCTTTAGTGCTGACTGGAATTGGCGCGCTAGTTTCGAAATTTTGTCATTTCATGGATTGGTATTCGCAGCCATTTTTATTCAACGTTGCCGCGCTAATTCTACTATTTGCGTTATTCGCGCCTGGTGAGACGAAAGCAAGACATTTTGAACATGCTTGGCAGGCTTTTTTAGTCGCGGTGGCGTTTGCGTATCCTGTTTATTATGTTTTTTCCACTGCTGATGCGGGTTATCGTAATGATAAGCATATTCGCCAAAGCATCGAAAGCCAATATAAAAAATATAAACTGTTTGGTCCTATTTCCGTGTTCACGACGCAAATGAGCTCGACGTTTCCCGCGCTAGACTATGCGGGCGCCGAATACGCATCACGCTTTCCCTTTTTCTGGATGTTACCGACGTTAGTCGCAGCGCAGGCTAGTAACGCTCAAACTCAGCAGGATATCACTTTCACTATCGACGCTGTCGCCGCGGATTTAACTAACCGTAAGCCTGCGTATGTCTTTATCGATGCCAAACCTAAAAAAGCTTATCTTAAAACGCCGTTCGATTATTTGGATTTTTTCAAGCAAAATAAAAACTTCCAAGCCGCTTGGACGAACTACCGGTACGCTGGCACTTTCACTATTCCCTGCGAACTTTTCGAAAATCAGAACGATGTAAATTTTATTATTTACCAGCGTATAACGCCTTAATCATGCGGCGAAAAGAAGTTTTGCATTTAAGATTTTTTTGCAGCAAACTGTTATTTCAGCTAATTATCAAGGAATACGCTAATGAACAGGGATAAAGCCATCACTCTCGGCGTCAGCATGGGTATCATCATTGCTGCCTTATTAACTTTCATATTTTTCGGTATTTATTATTATTTGCCTAAACTCAATCAGCGCGTCGACACATTAGCCGCGCGAGTTGACGCAACTGCCACCGCACCAACCGTTACCGCCGAGGCAAAGCAGCCGGATTTAGGGCCACGCATCGCTGATTTAGAGAAAAACTACACGACTTTAGTGACGGTCATTAATACCAAAATGCCGAACGTAAACTTGCCCGCGCTGCTCGCGATCGCGAACACCAAAGGCATGTCCAGCGCGAATATCGCGTTAGCGATAGCATTAATCGAAAATGAGCCTCAGCAAGCGAAGACCTATCTAACTCGCACTTTGACATTCAATGATAATGAAGTAGCGCAAGTCATGGGACCGATGGATAAATATGAAAAGTCAAAATTCTTGGGCTTTAAGTTTTTACATCGCCCCAACTAAGCTAGCGATTTTACCAATTTAGGTTGGCTAATGCTCGCCGCTACTTTTTCTTCCCAGGCCGTAGAACCCGATTCACTGCGGCCATTGTAGACGGTGACGCGGATGGCATGGATGGTGTGCGCGCGTAATTCTTGCAGTTTATTCGTCATTTGTTGTAAAAACCAAAACGACAAATCTTCCAACGTCACATTCGTGATGGGCAGCACGACGACGTCTTTTTTATAAAAAGAAAACGTTTCCGGGCCCATAGTCGCGAGCCACTTGTCAGTTTGTTCTTCGAGTTTTAAAAAGGGGGACTGACTAGGCAAAATGAAATGATAATCTAGCGTTTGAATCAAGCTACGCAATTGTTCTTTGTAATAACGCAGGTCGAATGACATGCCATTATTTCCCACCATGCAGTCAAACGCCACCCCGACTTGATAATCGTGTCCATGCATCGTCTCTCTGGATGAGCCAGAAAATAACATAAAGTGGCCTGCTGAAAATTTCAGTTCTTCTTTATGAATTTCGACAGTTGCTAAACGTGACACTTATTTATCCTCAAGAGATCTTATTAATGGCCGTGCATTATACACAAACAAAATAGGAATTTCCGCTAATAATAAACATTAATTTTTATTGTGCTTTGCCTGCTATTCTTGTGTACAAATTGTTTGAGGAGCGCAATGAAATACGATGCTTTTTTGATCGATGGTAAAAATTTGATTAAAGGTCTTTGCGTCTATCTTGCATTTGAAAACCAATTAACTTGGTATCGATCTCTTTCGTTAACGCGATTACTTTGATTAACTCGCCCATCTGCGTGGGCATGGTAAAGACTTTGATGGCTTGAGTTTGTTGGAATTCTTCGCGGGGAGTGAGTTCTTGTTCTTCGGCCAAATCTAACAAACCGCACGCGAGTAAAAACGCGGCTTGCGTGGTAAAACCGGCGACGTGGCAGTCAGCGGCGACGGCACTTTCGGCGACGGCGGTAAAGTCGACGTGCGCGGTGATATCTTGCAAGCCGATTAATTGAAATGGGTCTTCGTGACGGTGATGTTGGTAGTGACACATCAACGTGCCGCGGCTGCGGTCAGGATGATAAAATTCGCGGCGGCCGTAACCGTAATCTAATAATAAAATTAACCCTTGCCGCAAACAGCCGCCGATGGCGCTAATCCATTTTGGTAAAAGTAAATTAACTTCTGATTCGTAACCCTCGTGGAGGTTACAATCGGCCGCGATGAAATTAATTCTTTCACTCAAAGCAGCGCAAGTGTCGGCGCTGACCACCCAGCTGAAACATTTATTTTTAAACGTCACGCGGCGTTCTTTCGGTGCGCAATTTTCGATGCGGAAGCAAGTCACCGGCAGCGCGTCCATGACTTCGTTGCCGACGATGACGCCATTAAATTCCGCCGGCAATTCATCTAACCACAGTATGCGGTCGCATAAGTGCGGGAGGGTGTTGGCGACGAGTTGTTGTTGGCGCGCGCGTAAATCGGCGCTGATTTCTAAAATGTAATAATACCGCGGCAGCGTCTTGAAGCGTTCGAGTTCTAACAACAAATCGCAAGCCATTTTGCCGGTGCCGGCGCCGATTTCTAAAATATCACCGTCTTCCAACGCATCTAATACTTGTTGGCATTGGCGCGCGATACAGCGCGAAAACAATGGCGATATTTCCGGCGCGGTGACGAAATCGCCGCTTTTTCCGAGTTTTTGGCTGCCGGCGCAATAATACCCTAAGCCCGGCGCATACAAGGCCATTTCCATAAAACGGGCAAAGCTAATCGAGCCGCCGGCGCAGGTTATTTCATCGCGTATGCTCTGAAACAACTCTTTGCTCAGCGCAAGCGCATCATTACTTGGGATAGGTAAAGTTAACATAAAAGTCTATAATCGGAATCTGGCGAAAGTACCTTAACACATTTGGTGAATTATGCAAAAAAATAAAACACGCATTTCACGCGTTGCTCTCGTTACCGGCGCGGCGCGGCGCATTGGGGCAGAAATCGCAAAAACGCTCCATGACCATGGTTTTAATATCGTTTTGCATTGTCATCAATCGCAAGCCGCAGCTAAAAAGCTTTCTCAACAATTCAACGCTAAACGTCCCGGCTCTTCTATCATCGTTACCGCTGACTTGTGCCAAACGGCGCAATTAAAAAATCTCATCGCTGCCACATTGAAAGGTTTCGGTCGTTTAGACTTGCTAGTGAATAATGCTTCGCGATTTTACCGTACTAAGCTTGGGCGCGTCAAAGAGACTGAGTGGGATGAATTGATGAATGCGAATCTCAAAGCGCCCTTCTTTTTAGCACAAGCGGCCGCTGTTACTTTGAAAAAGCACAAGGGCTGTATTATTAATGTCGCGGACATTCATGGCGAGCGCCCCATGCGTGATTATGCCGCTTATTGTATTTCAAAAGCCGGTTTGATTATGCTAACGAAAGCGTTAGCCAAAGAGTGGGGGCCAGAGGTCCGTGTCAACGCTATTTCACCGGGCGGCGGGATTGACATGCCGGAGGGCGCGAACGCGTTGCCGCCTTTGGTTAAAAAGAAAATGCTCGCGCGCACCGCGCTCAAACGCTTAGGGAGTCCGCAAGATATCGCCAGCGCGGTATTATATTTCGCGACGCAGGCGGAGTTTGTCACCGGCCAGGTATTAGGCGTGGATGGCGGTCGGTCGTTGATGCTTTAAAAACTATATTTTTCGTGCTGAAACGTGTATTTTTGGCGGCGTACGATTGACGCTACGTGGGCGACCATAGGTGAGTAATGCTTTCTCTGCGTAATACATTCATGACGGTTTACAAAGGCCGTTTGTATCCCAATTATTGGGATATGATCGCGCTATGTCTCGCGTTAGGCTTGATTATGCTATTGGCCTGGAACGCGAAGCAAATGACGGTGCCTTATCATTTAGGCGAAGTCACGACGATCTCGTTAGATCCGCATCATTTACCCGGTTACGCGCTGCGTACGGTATTACGCATGTTGTTAGCGATGATTGTGTCGCTGCTTTTCACTTTCACGTTTGCCACGTGGGCGGCGAAAAGCCGGCGCGCCGCGCGTATCATCATTCCCTTGATCGACATTTTGCAATCCGTACCGGTGTTGGGCTTTCTTTCCATTGCAGTGGTGGGCTTTATCGCGTTATTTCCGAATAGTTTGTTGGGGCCGGAATGCGCGGCGATTTTTGTGATTTTCACGTCGCAAGCGTGGAACATGGCGTTAGGTTTTTATCAAACCGTGCGCTCGGTGCCGGCGGATTTAGAAGAAGCGTCGAATATGTTTCATCTCTCGGCGTGGCAGCGTTTTTGGCGTATCGACGTGCCGTTTTCCATGCCGGGCTTATTATGGAATATGATGATGTCCATGTCGGCGGGTTGGTTTTTTGTGGTGGCCAGTGAAGCGGTGTCGGTCGCCAACCAACAAATCTTATTGCCTGGCATCGGTTCTTATATCGCGACCGCGATTAAAATGGCGGATGTGCGCGCCATTTGGTACGCGATTTTTACGATGTTTATCGTCATTTTACTTTACGACCAAATTATTTTCCGGCCGTTGATCGCGTGGTCAGATAAATTTAAATCCGAACAAGTCGGCCAAGAACAAGAACCACAGTCGTGGGTCATCGATATGTTTCACCGCACGCGTATGCTGCGCTCGTTAGGCCGACGGGTAGAAAATTTGTTTGACGCGATCGTGAATATTTCCATCTTCCGCTCGCGGCCGCACACCTACGCTGAGATCGCGCAAAAACAGCGTTGGGAAAATGTGTTGGTGTGGGTGTTCAATAGTATTTTAGGCGTGGCATTGGTTAGCGCGTTAGTTTTTTTAGGCGACGTACTGGTTAAAATGGTACCGTTCGCCGCGGTGGAGCAAGTGTTCGTACTGGGTTTGATTACGGGCTTGAGAGTATTGGTCTGTATCATCATCTGCTCGCTGATCTGGGTGCCGATCGGCGTGTGGATTGGTTTACGTTCGAATGTGGCGCGAGTCGTGCAACCGCTCGCGCAATTCTTGGCGGCGTTTCCAGCGAATTTATTGTATCCCTTGTTCGTGGTGATGATTATTAAATATCATTTAAACGTCAATATTTGGGTGACGCCGTTGATGATTTTAGGCGCGCAATGGTATGTGTTATTTAACGTGATCGCAGGCGCCTCCCTCATTCCGAAAGATTTACTACAAGTGGCCGACAATTTAGGCGTGTCGTATTGGCTGCGTTGGCGGCGCTTGCTGCTGCCTGGGATTTTTCCCTATTACATCACCGGCGCGATCACGGCGGTGGGTGGCGCGTGGAACGCGAGTATCGTCGCGGAAGTGGTAAGTTGGGGGGATAAGCAACTTGTTGCGACGGGTTTGGGAGCGTATATTTCTCAATACACGGCGGCGGGGGATTTTCTGCATATCGCGCTGGGGATTGGTATGATGTGTATTCTGGTTTTATTTTTTAATCGTCTGATTTGGCGGCCGTTGTATGTGTTGGCTGAGACGCGTTACCAGTTGGATTAGATTATCAGTAGGATTAGTTTTAAAGAGAGAATACCTATGCAAGCAGACAACCTTCCAAGCGTGAAGAAACCGCCTTTAATCGAAGTGATTGACGTCAATAAAGCGTTTAAAAAAGGCGAGCGTCAAGAACTGCAAGTGTTACAAGACGTGAATTTTCGCATGGATGAAGGCGAAATCGTCGCCATTCTCGGTAAATCCGGCTCAGGTAAATCGACTTTGTTACGCATCATCGCCGGCCTGGTCGCGCCGACGACCGGCCAAGTTTTTTATCGCGGCAAATCCGTGTTCGATCCGGTGCGCGGCATTTCCATGGTGTTCCAGAATTTCGCGCTATTGCCGTGGCTGACGGTTTTGCAAAATGTGGAATTAGGTTTAGAAGCGTTAGGCGTCGGCCGCGAAGAACGGCGTGAACGCGCGTTGAAAGCGATCGACACGATAGGCTTAGACGGGTTCGAATCCGCGTTCCCAAAAGAACTATCCGGCGGTATGCGGCAGCGCGTCGGTTTCGCGCGCGCGTTGGTGGTAACCCCCGATGTGCTAATGATGGATGAACCGTTTTCCGCGTTAGATGTGTTGACCGCTGACAACTTGAAGAGTGACTTATTAGATTTATGGCAAAATAAAAAAACCGGCATTCACGGCATTTTATTTGTGACGCACAACATCGAAGAAGCCGCGCTGTTGGCCGATCGCATTATTATTTTTAACAGTAATCCAGGCTCGATCCGCGCGGAATTGAAAGTGACGCTCGCGCACCCGCGCAGTGATTTAGATCCGCGGTTCCGCAATCAAGTCGACCGCGTGTATACCTTGATGACCACCGTGCCGCAAACCGCCGGCGGTTTACCCGGCCAAAAACAACCGCGCATCGACATCGGCTACCGGTTACCGGAAGCGAGCATCGCGGAAGTGACGGGTTTATTAGAAACGCTGAACGCGCCGGAAAATAATGGCAAAATGGATTTGCCGGACGTCGCGGACACCTTGATGTTAGATATCGACGAATTATTTCCGTTGACGGAATTATTAGAAATTTTACATTTCGCGAGTGTTTCCAAGGGTGATATCACGATTACCGAAGACGGCAAAGCGTTCGTCGAAGCGGATATTTTGGAACGTAAAAAAATATTTTCCGAACATTTAAAAAAATTCGTGCCGTTGGCGCGTTACATCTACGATCAATTAATCCGCCATCCACGGCATCGCGCGCTCGAAGAAAATTTCTTATCGTTGTTAGAAGATTACCTGACGGAGCAAGAAGCCGACCGTGTGTTCCAAACGGTGATAGAGTGGGGACGTTACGCGGAATTGTTTGCCTATGATTATAACGCGGGCGTCTTGAGCCTTGAGAACCCGCGTTAGCGTTTATAAATGCGTGCTAAAATTTTTATTGAAAAAATGAAAACTGCCTTTGCCTAATTTCTTAGTGTCGTACATCGCCATATCGGCTTTTTGAATTAACGTTTTTTCATCCACCCCGTCTTCAGGATATAAACTAATGCCGATGCTGGTCGTGATATTCAATACTTGATTTTTAATTCTGATCGGCTGCGCGAGGGTGTTACAGACTTTTTGCGCGACATCGGCGGCGGTTTGCGGGCTTTGAATGTCGGAGACTAACAATAAAAATTCATCGCCGCCTAAACGGCAAGCTACATCATTATGACTCACTTCTAGACGCAAGCGTTCCGCTACCGCTAACAGTAATTCATCACCCGTATCATGGCCTAACGAATCATTCACGAGTTTGAATTTATCTAAATCTAAAAATAAGATCGCGAAAGATTTATTATGAAGCTTTGCGTCCGCGATGGTCGATTCTAGTTTTTCATAAAAATACGGACGGTTAGGCAAATGGGTGAGCGTATCGTGTGAAGCGAGTCTTTCTAAACGGATGTTGGATTTAATCAGCGTCTTGGTCAATTCCAAATTTCTGAACCGCAAGAGCAGCGTGTTCGCGATTAATTCGCTAGAAATGATGGACGTGATTAACATCAACATGCCAAACGCCATCAGCGCGATGCCGATAAACGTTTCATAACTCGTGCCTTTCATCAATAAATAAATCGCCGTGACAAATAACGCCGGTAATAAGAATACCGCGTACATTCTTTTAAGCGGCGAATAAAATGGATTGGCGGCCGCGGCCACCCCGACTAATAAAAATAAAATAAAGGATTCATGCAAATGATTATTAGTAGGCAACAGCACCGTGCCGGCGAAGCTCCAGCCCAAGCCCGTTAAAAACAAAAAGCTGACAAGCAAACCTTCCCAAATACCTTTGCGTTTATTATCTTTCGCGGCGGCACGATACGCTTTGGCGATATAAAAACGCGGCACGCCGGTAAACAGCACCATGCACACGCCCCAGCCGATTAACACGGCGCGACTGCCCTGCCACCAAAGGATATAGAAAATTAACGCGCCGGCGAAGGCTTCCGCCCATAGCATGTTGATCAACTGATTGTAGAGTATCGCCACTAGTTCGCTATGGACTTGCGTGCTGACGAGTGGGCTGGTCTTGGTGGGATTTTTGGTAAGATCCATTGAAATTTTTATCTCCTTGAAAAATTATTCGGGTTCGACTCGTTTCGATTGTTCCAGCAAAATGACTAATTCCGTCAAATGAATAATTAAAATTTCCGCGCAAAACAATAAGCCATCCACGTACACCAAATCATCGCTGCTAAATTCGCGGCTCATGTGCATGAGCGCGAGCTTAATCGGCTGCAAAGAAGGGATCGTGACCGGCGTATGGCGAAAATCACTGCGCCTGATGCAAATCGAAATTTTTTCGAACGCGTCACACATGCCGAGATGAAAATCTTGCACCGGCGGGAGCATCGCGATCAAATCTTTGCCCGCCGGCATCATTTCATACGCGTAATGCATACAGACGATGCTGCGGAACACTTCTTTTTCGCAGCGTAACACTTGCGTGAATTTATCGCGGTCAAACGCGACGCCAAAGGGTTCGCGGTGCGCTTCTTTCGATAGACTGCGTTGCGCCGACAACGATTTCACGATGTTTTCATCGATTTCTTGGTAGCGCGCCACCACTGCGTCGGTTTGTTCTATCATTAATGTTTCATAATAAAAATCACGGATGCCTTCGATAGTATCCGCTTGGGTTTTCCGCATGTGGTCACGCGCGCGGATCGGCAGCACGAATTGCGACACTAACGCGGCGATCAAAATCCCGACGCTGATTTCAAGAAAGCGCATCAACGCAGTGGTAATCGTGGGATGTTTGCCGAGTAAGATCACGATGACAGTAACAGCGCCCAAGGTACCGGAATCGCTATAACTTTTTTCGCTAGTGGCGATGTAACTAAAAATCATCGCGCCAGAGGCAACCGTAAACGCGGTAGGAACGACTTCGGTGCCGAATAATGTGATAGTAACGGCCGCTAAAATTGAACCGCCGAGCGTGCCTAAAAAACGCATGTAAGATTTTATCAAGACACTGCCGACATTGACTTGCGCGCACATGACGACCGCGATAGTGATAATTAACCAGGAATCCATAACGCCATAGTTAATGAATAACAAGCCGGCAAGACAGGCTAATGCCGTTTTAATACTATGAATGACGCGTTCGAAATCGATAGCTTGAAAAAACAAAAAAGGCCGGCTTATTACCTTGTTGTTTTGCATGCTTTACTCCAAGCAGCTGCGTAACATCCAGGCAGTTTTTTCTTGTTCGCGTATACGTTCGATTAATAAATCCATGGTCGCCTCGTCTTGCGCTTTCGATGCTTTCGGCAAAATATTGTAGGCTTGCAAAATTATCGTTTCATGGTCTTTTAACAAATGCTTAATCATTTCTTTGCTGGTGGGCGTACTAGTTTCATCTTTCAACGCGCTTAACTTCATGAAATGTGAAAATGACGCCGGTACTTTGACCTTCAACGCGCGGATGCGTTCGGCGATTATGTCGATGGCTTCAGCGAGTTGTTTGTATTGCTCTTCGAACATGAGATGCAAAGAATGAAAATTCGGGCCAGTGACGTTCCAATGATAATTTTGGGTTTTTAAATACAGTGAATACGTTCCGGCGAGCAAATGAATTAACTCATCGCCAATTTTTTGGTGTTGATGATTTTTAGAAGGTAGGGTGGTGACAGACATGGGCGTTCCTCTCGATGATAAGCTGTGTTGATTATTTTATCTTATTTGGATAAAGAGGAGTGAATTAAATTTTCTTATCGTTTCGATAAGTAGGTGGCTACGCAAGTTTGACTAAAATTTCAGCTATTTATGTTCAGCAATCGCAGTACTTCTTCAGCGCAGCCCCAACTGACCGTAAATCCTGAGCCGCCGTGGCCATAGTTATGAATGACGGTGCGCGTATCGCTTAACGTTTCTTTTTCAATGCGTATCGCTTGACGGCCAGGACGCAGGCCCACCGCTTGATGCAAAATCTTTTTGCCGAGCAGTTTGGGTTCTAATTTTTGCGCGCGTTCGAGAATATTCGCGGCGAGTGCTGGATCAACGCTCGTGTCCCAATTGCCGGCGACGGTCGTGCCGCCGATGTAACAATCATAGCGGCGCGGCACGATTAAAATATAATTATCGTTGTCAATGGTGGCGAGCGTGATGTTCTTTAACTCCGGCACTTTTTCCACGAGTAGGTATTGACCGCGGATCGGAAAACTTTCTTTATCCGGCACTAAGTCGAATGAGCCAATGCCGCTGCAATTGATGATCGGGTTAAATTGCGTATCGACTGCCGTTAAATTAGCAAATTCTTTTTGAAAAAGTCTGCCGCCGAGTTTTTCAAAACGGTTTTTTAAATAATCGACATACACACTGGTGTCGATGAGTAATGTGCGCGTGGTGAAGCCGCGCACGTAAAACGCCGGCATTTCCGCGGGCTTGAGTTCGCGGTACGACGTCAGGATTTTCGTCCACAACGGCAGACCGGCGTCGGCATGATAGAGTTCATACAAATCGATAGGTTGCACGCCAGTCTCAGCGCCTAAATTTTTAAAAATTTCTAAAGAATATTCCGCCCATTTCAGCACCGCCGCTTCCGGGCCTGATTTATAGGGGTCCCACAAGGCGGGTGCCGCGCGCGACGCCATTTTTTCACTGATGTCGCGCGCGAAAATGTCGACTTCGCTGCCGCTTTCTAATAAACGGATGCCAGTCGTTAAGCCGCTGACGCCGGCGCCGATCACGGCGATTGATTGTGCCATTTTTTATTCCAATTTTTTTTCTAACGCTATAATCGTTTTCCATTCCGCCGCGGTGACGGGCGTGATGGAAAGCCGGCTGCCGCGGCGCGTGACTATCATCGACTCTAAGCGCGGTTGTTGTTTAATTTCTTCGAGCGTGATCATGCGTTTGAATTTACGTTCGAAGCGTACGTCCACCATAAACCAGCGCGGCTTTTCGCGCGTACTTTTTGGATCATAATATTTAGATTCCGGATCGAAGGCGGATAAGTCAGGATAGCCCGCTTTGACGATTTCAACAATACCTGCAATGCCAGGCGGAACGGTGCTGGAATGATAAAAAAACGCTTTATCACCGACTTTAATCGCGTCACGCAACATATTGCGGACTTGATAATTCCGCACGCCGTCCCAATGTTCGGTTTTTCTCGGTTTTTTGAATAAGTGATCGATGCTAAAAGTTTCGGGTTCGGATTTAAACAGCCAATAGTTCATTTGTTAGTTCCATGCGGTTCACTATCTCGTTTACATAATCATACAGCGTTTTTTGCGCGGTTCGTCATTGGGTTTTATTTCGGGCGTTTCTTTTGTCGAATCGGATGACGCCGAGGGGTTGCTGGAAAAAAGTGTCGAAAGTTTGTTGCGTACCGACTTTGTACCGGAATTTTCTTTTTTTTCTTCCTCAATAGGTTCCATGGAATTTAGCCGAAAATGTACGCGCATCGAATTTTCTGCGGTGGCAGCCTCTAACTTTCTTTCCGCTTTACCGGCATACATAATTGGATTTGCGATGGTGAGCAAAACAGTGCGTTTATATTTTCTTCTAGGCGAGGCGGAATTCTCATTAATTTGCAGTTCTTCTTTCGAAGCCATGGTTAACGCGTACAACAACTTAGCTGAATCGGAAGTAGGAATGGGTTTCCATTTTGCGGAGCTTGCACTATCATCGTGTGTAATGAGGCACAATGTTTCTAAATTAACGCGACGAGTAGCGTTATTATTTTTTTCATCGAGTTGTGAAATAAATGCTTTTGTATCGAAAAATTCTTCTAGAGGGATTGTGTCTAGGCCACCTGGAATATGATGGTATTCTTCGCCTTTCTCCCAAAAGCTTTCTTCTCTCTTATCTAAAAAAACGATGGGATACATGCCTGGAATGGACGCGGTGGCTAACACCGCGTCTCTGATTCTGGTTTTAGCGGTGTGTTCTTGATTAAACACATGGCGGCTGGTTTTAGGGATATGATTTTGCATATAAACCATCATCGTGATGATGTATAACTGTTTATGGCCCTTCTTCGGATCTAAATCTCCAAACGTAAAGTCAAGATTGTGGGTTTTGGTTTCAATAATCCTGCCGATCAAAGTTTCTAATTTGTCGCCGTCATAAGTTGTCGACGATTTTTTGTTTTTGTTTTCTAATTTTTGCATAGTAAATTCTTCATGGAATATTTTTTCCATTTCATCGACGGTGTAACCTAAAGCGATCATCATGGCTAAAATGCCGCCCGTCGCGGAACCCACCACGCGTTTTATGTGTTTAAGATTGTTATTGGTTGATTTATTGAATTGCCTCAGCGCTCCGACAAAAGCTGCACCATCTAAGCCAGTTCCTCCCAGAGCTAGGTTATATATTTTTGTCATTACTGCTCGCCTTTGAGTAATCAAATCTAAAGTAAGGATTCGCATCTTACGGTGAGAAAGCTTAACAAACAATTAAGACGTTAAAAATATTGAAGATTTGATTTTGATGGCGAACAAATTAAATCCCTTAATTTAAGTTCAGTAAATCTTTAGCGCTTCAAGTTATGAGTGACAATAAATCTTTTGTGCTGCGGCGCATGGCTTCTAGATATGAAATTCCGACCACAGGCTTGCCAGTAATGCTATCGTTGAAATCTAACGTTTCATTTTCATGTGTCAGAAAACTATAGTCGATAGTGATTTCCGTGTCGCTGTTCCAATCGTCATAAGCAAACACAAAACCCAAATGATATAAACCGGTCGGTTGTGAAGAGTGATTTATATAACATTCATCACTCCACTCAGGACAGATAGAATAATGCTGATCAAACCAACGCACATAACTTAAATACTCGATCGAATTTTTGTCGAAGCGTAATAAATTTTCGTAGGAGTAAATCGAAATAATATTATCTGGGGCAATAATGATAGAGCCTTTTTTAATAGCTTCAGCTAAAAAAAACCCTTTGCCCGCGCTATTAATTTTCGATGCTGCTATGTGGTATTTTGGAATAATCATTACAGTTACTATTAACGTTTCATCGCGT
Source organism: Gammaproteobacteria bacterium (assembly GCA_963692955.1). Taxonomy (GTDB): domain Bacteria; phylum Pseudomonadota; class Gammaproteobacteria; order DSM-16500; family DSM-16500; genus UBA5158. The sequence continues at coordinate 512,495 of OY843587.1, forward strand.
CAAAGAAGTCTTCATTGGTTTTGGTCGCTTTCAAGCGGTCAAGAATAAATTCAATTGCGGCCAGGTCATCCATAGGTTGAAGAATTTTGCGTAAGATCCACATTTTTTGAATTTCATCTGGCTTGGTGAGTAGTTCTTCGCGGCGGGTGCCGGATTTGTTGATGTTGATGGCGGGGTAAATTCTGCGTTCGGAAATCTTTCTGTCTAAATGAATTTCCATGTTGCCTGTGCCTTTGAATTCTTCATAGATGACGTCATCCATTTTCGAACCCGTTTCGACTAAGGCCGTGGCGATAATCGTTAAGCTGCCGCCTTCTTCAATGTTACGCGCCGCGCCGAAAAAGCGTTTCGGACGCTGTAATGCGTTAGCGTCGACACCGCCGGTCAATACTTTTCCGGAAGCGGGCACGACGGTGTTGTAGGCGCGCGCTAAGCGGGTGATGGAATCTAATAACACCACGACATCGCGTTTGTGTTCGACCAAGCGTTTAGCTTTTTCGATTACCATTTCGGCGACTTGCACGTGACGGTTCGCGGGTTCATCGAAGGTACTCGCGATCACTTCGCCTTTTACCGAGCGCGTCATTTCAGTGACTTCTTCCGGGCGTTCGTCGATGAGTAAGACGATGAGATAACATTCGGGATGGTTTTGCGAAATGGAGTGGGCGATATTTTGCAGCATCATGGTCTTACCGGCTTTCGGCGGGGAGACGATCAAGCCGCGCTGGCCTTTACCGATCGGTGCAGCTAAATCAATGATGCGCGCCGTGATGTCTTCGGTGCTGCCATTGCCGCATTCCATTTTCAAACGTTTGTTCGCGAATAACGGCGTTAAGTTTTCGAAGAGGACTTTGCTTTTTGCGTTTTCAGGAGCATCGAAATTGATATGGTCTACTTTTAATAATGCGAAATAGCGCTCGCCTTCTTTTGGCGGTCTAATTTTACCGGAAATCGTATCGCCGGTACGTAAATTAAAGCGGCGGATTTGGCTAGGGGACACGTAAATATCGTCTGGACCGGCGAGGTATGATCCTTCCGCGGAGCGCAGAAAGCCAAAGCCGTCTTGCAGGATTTCTAACACGCCATCACCATAAATATCTTCGCCGCGTTTCGCATGTGCTTTCAGGATCGCGAAGATAATATCTTGTTTGCGCGAGCGCGCCATGTTTTCCAGTCCATATTCATCTGATAATGCGATGAGATCAGCGGCGCTCTTTTTCTTTAATTCTGTCAAATTCATAGTGATTATATGCCTATTTATCGTTGGTTGATCTTGAAGTTATTACCGTTAAATACTTGATTCCTCGTTAAACCTATAAATAACAGTGTTTGCGGTTGGGAATGACTGCTGCGAGAATGATGTCAAAAATTAAAATAATCATTATTCGCCTGCAGCTCTGTCAAAGCCAGGTTACAAAAAAACATGAAAAACTCGGGGTTAATTTATTTTTCGTCACAGTGTGGATTTATCGATAGGTTAAAACGAAGTTGCTTTATTTGAGTAATTTAACATTAAACGCTGTGAATATCTAGAACTTATTTAACTAAAAATGACGTGTCCCCGGCTACCGGGGACCGTCTAGCAAGCTTAAATATGAGTGTCGACAAAGTCGGCTAATTCATTCTTGGTTAACGAGCCCACTTGGGTCGCCAGGACTTGTCCGTCTTTGAATAATATCAATGTGGGGATGCCGCGCACGCCAAACTTAGGCGGGGTAGCGGGGTTAGAGTCTACGTCTAACTTAACAATTTTTAACTTACCTTCGTACTTCTGGGCAAGATCTTCTAAGTGGGGGGCGATCGCTTTACAAGGGCCGCACCAAACCGCCCAAAAATCCACTAAAACGGGAGTCGTAGAAGCAATGACTTCATTTTCAAATGAATCATCGCTAATTGCTGAAATGTTAGTACTCATGGTGGGCCCTCAACGGATAAAAAGATGTGACCATTTCAAAGGAAATCGTCGTCGTTTGCAAGCATTGTCTTATTAAGATGGAGGCGCTAGTCGAGTTATTCAAGGCTCGCTGCTTGCAATAATTCCGGCAGCGTCGCGTCACGGCCTAGGGCCTTTTGCGCGAAGCGGCGCTTTAACGGCGGGCAGACATTCAAGGTCAGCATGCCGGTTTGACGCGCAAAGGCCACTGGCGCGAAATCTTGCGCGAACAATTGCAGTAAATGATGCGATAAATGCAGGCTAGTCTTTAATTGCTGTTGTTGCCAGGTTTGGAAATGTTTGAAAGAAGGGACGGCCGCCGCGAGCACATCTGTCAGCATGGCGATTTCGGCCAGCGCTAAATTCAGACCTTGCGCGGCCACCGGATGCAACGTATGCGCGGCGTTGCCAATGAGAATGACATGACCGGCAAAATCTTGCCGCGCGGTTTGTAGTTGCAAAGGATAAGTGTGCCGATGGCTGCTACCGATAAAACGCCCAAGCCGGTAACCAAACTCTTTTTGTAACGTCGCTAAAAATTCTGCAGAACTCAACGCCATTAAAGAGGTTATTTTAGCGTTATCTTCGGTCCAAATGGTGGCGGCGAACTTACCTTGCAACGGGAGCATAGCGATCGCGCCATTACCGTGAAAACGTTCATATGCTATGTTGCCGTGCGCACGTTGTAGTTCGGTGACAGACACGCTTGCGGTTTGTTGATAATCGGTAGTGTCGGTGTTGATATTCGCTAGACGGCGCACACTGGAATTTGTGCCGTCGGCGCCGATTAATAGCGCGGCGCTTAAAGAAATTTCTGCCGCGTCACTAGTGATATGAGCGATCACGCCCGCCGTTTCATGGGAAAAAGAATTTAATCGCGCGGGCCGATAAAGCGTTATATTCGGAAGTTTTACCAGAGCGGTATTTAACGCAGCTTCAATCTGTTTAGCGGGAACGACATAGCCTAACACCGGCACGCCACAGTCACCGCCAGACAACCGCGTCACGCCAAAGTGACCGTGGTGAGAAACATGCAGCGCATCGATGGCCGTGGCGTGCGGCGCCATGTTTTCCCACACGTTGAGATTTTTGAATAAGCAGTAGCTATTGTAATTTAAGGCGATTAAACGTTGGTCGTCTGGTTTTGTCAGCGGCGCCGCGTCAACCAAGGCGATACGTTTAGTCGGTGACTTTGCTGAAGCCATTGCTGAAGCCAGGGCCACCGCCAACGCCATGCCCACCATACCACCGCCAATGATCATGACGTCGTAGTCTTTCATCACACGGCGGACGCCATTAACGCTTCGATTTCATCGGCGTCTTTCGGCGCATCTTTACTTAACACTTCATAACCTGTCGAAGTGACCAACACATCGTCTTCGATGCGCACGCCAATGTTGTGCCAGCGCTCGTCCACATTGTCATTATCGGCGGAAATATAAATGCCAGGCTCCACAGTCAACACCATGCCAGGTTGCAGGGTGCGCCATTTGCCATTTATTTTATAACGTCCCGCGTCATGCACATCCAAGCCTAGCCAATGCCCGGATTTATGCATGTAAAAAGGAAAATACGCTTGTTTATCGATTAATTCTTTGACGTTACCTTTCAAAATGCCGATTTCGACCAAGCCCGTGGTGATGACTTTGACGATGGCTTCTTGCACGCTGGGCCACGCCGCGCCGGGCTTCACCGCTTTTAAACCGGCGAGTTGGGATTTTAAAACGATATCGTAAACCGCGCGTTGTTCCGGCGAGAAACGGCCGTTAGCGGGAAACGAGCGCGTGATGTCCGCCGCGTACAAATCCATTTCCGCGCCGGCGTCGATCAGCACGATATCGTCTTTTTTAATCACTTGATCATTGCTGATGTAATGCAAAATACAACTGTTCGCCCCGCCGCCGACGATGCAACTATAAGCGGGATAACGCGCGCCGTTTTTTTGGAATTCGTGCATGATTTCCGCTTCCAATTGATATTCACTGACGCCGGGTTTGCAAAATTTCATCGCCCGCACATGCGCTTGCGCCGAAATTTGCGCGGCTTTGCGCATCAAATTAATTTCCGCGGAACTTTTGATTAACCGCATTTCATGAATCGTTTCCGTCAAGTCGACTACCGACAAGGGCGCCGACATACCGTTGCGGATTTTGCCGCGCACTTTATTCATCGAATTCAAAATAATTTTATCGAAATTTTTATCGATGCCGATCGGATAGTAAATTTGTTCGCGCTTATCCAATAAATCCGGCAACATTTTTTCTAAATCAGCGAATGGAAACGCTTCATCCGCGTGGAACTGTTTGCGCGCGCCGTCTTGGCCCGCGCGCACGCCTTCCCAAATTTCTTTATCACGGTCGCGCACGCGGTTAAATAAAATAAATTCGCCCGCCGCGCGCTTGGGCGCGAGGATCGCGACGGCTTCGGGTTCGTTAAAACCGGTTAAATAATACAAGTCGCTCTGTTGGCGGTAAGCGTAGTCTGAATCACCATTGCGGCGCGCGATGGGCGCGGAAGTTAAAATAGCGATGCCTTGCGGGCCGATTTGTTTCATAAATTCTTTGCGGCGTTTTGCATATTCAGACATTTTGATCATGCGCTTTTCCTAAATGAATGGGTCGAGAGGCGGGCGTTATTGCAAAAAACTATCGTCGTCATCGGTGGAGATTGGTGGAGCTGATCTTAATTCATGAAACATCATCAAAGCAATCAGACGCACATATTCTTCTAATTCATAATAAGCAGTTTCTTCCGCGTCAGTCGCGGGGATGTCGCCAAAACTCACTTGCGCGATTTCCGTGATATCATTTAACGCGTCGGCGACTTCTTGCGAGCCGTCTTGTTCGATGGCGAGGCGCGCATCGCCTAAGCCGGTTAAAAACCCTTGGCACCATAAACCTAAGCCTTCCGTGCGGACGTTTAGGTCTTCTAAATCGCTCGGCAAGATTAAACTAAATTCAAATGAAAATTCACTCATTTGATGATAAGTGGCTTCATACAAATTACGTAACACTTCGATGGCGGCGGGATTGGGATCGTTGCCGATGAGTAATTTTTCCCAATCGCTATCGCTACCCGCGGTCGCGCAAATAAATCCACACATAATGCCGTGCGCGTCAGGCGCTAAAAACGCCGACCCCGTCGCCGCAAGTGCTTCAGAAATTTCAGTATTGCTAGGATAGGGGGAAGGTAGCATGGCTTCTATTGACCATTAAGTTGAAATAGCGATATTACCAGGAAAATTGGCCGGCTGGGAAGGCCGGAACTGCGCAGTATTTGCAATTTGTGCGTAAACGGTTAAAATTAATGCCGCTTTTTGGAGCCTTGCAGATGTCATCATCACGAGTACGCGTTATCAATATTGACCCGCCGCGGCGGATCGCCTATGCGGCGCAACCGCCTTTATTGGGCGGTGTAGTTGAGTATATTACGCCGGCGGAATTTGCAAAACGCACGCGAATTACTTATGACGAAAGTATTTATCTCGAAGCCAACATAGTTCCGCACGTCATGGAACGTGCGTCATTTGCCGCGTGCATGAGTACTTTTTATCAAGCAGAGTTAGCGGCGTTAATCGCTAACCCTACCCACTATCTTGTGGTGGGCAAGATGGGGAAGTATGGCCATGGACTGTTCGCCGCGGTTGACTTGCCAGATGATAAACTCATCGCAATTTATAACGGCACGTTATTTGATTTTGATAAGGATAAAACTAGCGCGGTCGCCAGCGACGAGCCGATGGCGTTTGCGCAGCCCTCCGTTGCAGCATTCAATTTTCGCTTTAGTCTGCGTCACGGCCGCGGCGTCAGCAGTTTCTTCCAACATTTATCGGATAAAAAAATCTTTGCGGACATCGAAACATTCCAGCAAGCGCTCGAAGATCGCGATCAAAAAAATTATTCTCTCGACCTGTTGAAATTAAATTGTGAACTTTATGCCACGCATTTTGCCGATGACAAAATCGAGCCCGCGTTTCAAAATGTTCAATCTGAGCCGTTATTTTTTAACGGCTATCCGGTCATCGGATTTAGAACGATGTACCCCGTTAAAAAAGGGGAAATGCTCGGCTTTAACTACAATTATGAATATTGGTTAGCGCGCAATAAAACGCCCGCGTTATTTTACCCGCACGGGGGTGAAATCTCGCCGCTGCTTTATTATAAATCTTACGGCGCGTTCAACCTTGGCCCCTATACTTTCAAAGGCGAATTTCAAGCGTTAATTGCAAAAGCTTGCGCGGGTGACACGGTCACCATGACGTCAAAGGCAGGCGACACCTACGACTACTCTGCGAATCTAGTCGAATCAAAATTAAGAGCGGCGCGCGCCTTGATAAATATTCAATTCACCTTGCCGCGGAAAATTAACATCGTCGATGAAAATAAAAACGTCCTTCGCTCGTTAGAATTGAGCGCCGAGCAGCAATATTATTTTTATCAGTTGCGAAAAGTGGTGGGCAGCTCGGTCATTGCGAAAAAAGCCTTTCAAGCCACTTATGAAATCTCCACCGCTTGGTTGAAAGAAATTCATGCTTACAACCCAGAAAATTTAGTGTTGTTATCTGCCATGCTAAACCTTAGCAACGTCAGCGCTTTTATTTTCGCTGCGGAGAGCAAGGCACCGCTTACCACAGCACCGAAATTAAGCGGCTAAATTACGCGTGGGCCGCGGCCAAGCCCTTCTGTTTTCGGTAATGACCCGTTATACTGCTCCAGGCGTTGGAATAGGGCTAAGCAGGGAAACACATGGGAAAAAAAACACCATTATACGATTGCCATTTGCAGGATAACGCGAAAATTGTCGATTTCGCCGGCTGGGACATGCCGCTGCATTATGGTTCTCAAATTCAAGAACATCATCAAGTCCGCCAAGACGCGGGTATGTTTGATGTGTCGCATATGTGCATAACCGATTTGCATGGCGAAGATACCGCTAACTTTTTGCGTTATCTGGTCGCCAATAATATCGACCGCTTAGCGCCCTACAAAGCTTTGTATACTTGTCTTTTGAATGACGGCGGCGGGATCATCGATGATTTAATCGTGTACCGGTTGGAGGGAGATTTTTTCCGTTTAATTTCCAACTCCGGCACGCATGATAAAGTTAGCGCTTGGTTAACCGCGCGCGCGCAAGATTTTAAAGTGGAATTGAAAGAACGTCCCGACCTCGCCATCATCGCGATACAAGGCTCGCGGATTTACGAAAAAATTTCGAATCTATTTACCGCAGCGCTTACTCAACAATTGTTAGCGTTGAAACCGTTTGAATTTATCGTCGCCGATGATTATTTCATCGCGCGCACCGGTTATACCGGCGAAAATGGTTTTGAAATTATTTTACCGGCGGCGCAAGCCCCGGATTTTTGGCGTAAAGCCGTCGCTGCGGGTATCAAGCCCTGCGGATTAGGCGCGCGCGATACGCTGCGTTTAGAAGCTGGTTTGAATTTATATGGCACCGATATGGATGAAACCGTCACGCCGTTAGAATCAAATTTATCTTGGACCGTGGCCTTTACGCCCCCCGACCGAAACTTTATCGGCCGTGCCGCGTTAGAAAAACAAATGCAAGCCGGCGTGCAAAACGTATTAGTCGGTTTAGTGTTGGAAGGCAGCGGTGTGCTGCGCAATCACCAAAAAGTCATGCTCGCCGGCAACACCGGCGAAATCACCAGCGGCAGCTTTTCACCGACGTTAAATAAAGGCATCGCTTTAGCGCGAATTCCTGCGGGCAATGACACACAATGCACGGTAGAAATGCGCGGCAAACCAGTCGCTGCCATGATCGTGAAACCGCCGTTCGTTAAACACGGCAAAAAAACATTTAGCAATATGATGGAGCGGGAAAATGAGTAATGTTCCAAAGTCATTAAAATATTCGAAAACCCATGAATGGATACGTCAAGACGATGAATTCATCACCGTCGGCATTACCGATCACGCGCAAACCATGCTGGGTGATTTGGTGTATGTGGAATTGCCGGAAATAGAAAATAATTATGACGCCGGCCAAGAAGTCGCCGTCGTCGAATCGGTGAAAGCCGCGGCGGACGTCTATTGTCCGATTTCCGGCGAAGTCGTCGAAATTAACGAATATCTGCTGGAAAATCCGCAAATCATTAACGAAGACCCCTACGGCAAAGGCTGGCTGATGCGTATCCGTCCGTTCGACAATGATTTAAAAAATTTATTGTCGGCTGACCAATATTCTAAAGTCGTGGCGTCGGAAGCGCATTAACGTTGTTGTTTTTATCTTAAAGGTTTTGTTGAGGTAAGCAGTATGCCGTTTATTCCACACACCAAAAAAGATGTGCAAGCCATGTTGGCTGAAATCGGCGTAGCGCACATCAATGATTTATTCGATGAAATTCCCGCCGATTTGCTCACCGCTAATTTAGCGTCGATACCCGCGAGTTTAACGGAAATGGAATTAGCGCGCGTCATGAAAGAACGCGCGAAAGAAGACGGCAATTTATTATGTTTCATCGGCGCGGGCGCGTATGAGCATCACATTCCCGCCGCGGTGTGGGAGGTCGCGAGCCGCGGCGAATTTCTCACCGCTTACACGCCCTATCAAGCCGAAGCAAGTCAAGGCACGCTACAGCTTTTATATGAATACCAAACCATGATGGCAAGTTTGATGGCGCTGGATGTGTCAAACGCCTCACTCTATGACGGCGCGTCGTCGTTGGCGGAAGCGATTTTGATGGCGGTGCGGACTAAGCGTCAGCATAAATTTCACCGCGTCTTGATTCCCAAAACAGTCCACCCGTTTTACCGTCAAGTCGTGCAAACTATTGTCGAACAAGTCGGCGTGGAAATTATCGAAATTCCTTTTGCTGCGAAGACCGGCTTAACCACGACCGCCGCGTTAGATAAATACGCCACCGATGTGACCGCGGTCGTTATTCCGCAGCCGAATTTTTTTGGTTTAGTGGAAGACGTGGACACGTTGACCGATTGGGCACACGCGCATGACGCGCTCGCGGTCGCCGTCGTTAACCCGCTCGCCATGGCATTGTTAAAAGCGCCGGGACAATGGGGCGCGAGTGGCGCGGATATCGCGTGCGGCGAAGGCCAGCCGTTGGGTGTGCCGTTAGCGTCGGGCGGCCCTTACTACGGTTTTTTATGCTGTAAACAAGAGTTTGTGCGGCAGTTACCCGGCCGGATTGTCGGCCGCACAACGGATTTAGACGGTAAACAAGGTTTCGTATTAACGCTGCAAGCGCGTGAACAACATATCCGCCGCGCGAAAGCGACTTCGAATATTTGTACCAACCAAGGCTTGTTAGTGACAGCGAGCACCATTTTCATGAGTCTCATGGGGCCGGTCGGTTTACGCCATATCGCTTTGGCATGTTACAAAAACACGCGTTTATTGCGGGAAAAACTCCAAGCGCTAAACGGCGTGAAAGTTTTATTCTCTGGCGTTATTTTTCACGAACTGGTGTTACAACTGTCCGCGCCCGCCGATCTCGTGCTGGAAGAATTAGCCAAGTTCGATATTCAAGGCGGTTATTCGCTGCAAAAAGCCTATCCTGAACTTGGCAACGCGATTTTAGTTTGCGTCACGGAAACCAAAGCGGGATTAGATTTGGATGAGTATATCGACAAGTTGAAATTTGTTTTAAGCCGCGTCGCGGATAACAGCTTCAACACGGGCGCGGAAAAAAAAACTTTAGTTAAGGAGTAAGCGGCGATGTTGATCTTCGAACAGTCACAACCGGGTCGCGCCGCCTACGCGCAATTTCCCCGCGACATTGAACAAGACCTGGATATTCCCGAGAATTTATTAAGAAAAGTGCCGCCGCTACTGCCGGAAGTGTCGGAATTAGAAGTCGTACGGCATTTCACGCGCTTATCAAAAAAGAATTTTGCTATCGATACGCAGTTTTATCCGCTGGGTTCTTGCACGATGAAATACAATCCGCGCGGCGTGCACCGCTTAGCGTTCCTCGAAGGCTTTTTAAATCATCATCCGTTATCGCTGGAATCGCACAGCCAGGGCTTCATGGCGTGCGCGTATGACTTGCAAGAAATTTTAAAAACGGTGACCGGGATGAAAGGCGTATCGCTGACCCCGATGGCTGGAGCGCAAGGCGAATTCGCGGGTGTGGCGATGATACGCGCGTACCACAAAGCCCGCGGCGACACGGTGCGCGATGAAATTTTAGTGCCCGACGCGGCGCATGGCACCAACCCCGCTTCCGCGGTGCAATGTGGTTTTAAAGTCCGTGAAATTCCCACGGGCGCCGACGGCAATGTCGACGTCGACGCGTTGCGCGCGGCGGTCGGCCCGCACACCGCCGGCATCATGTTAACGAACCCATCTACCCTCGGCGTGTTCGAACAAAAAATTCAAGAAATCGCCGCGATCGTGCATAAAGCCGGTGGTTTGCTGTATTACGACGGCGCTAACTTAAACGCGATTTTAGGTAAAGTGCGGCCGGGTGACATGGGCTTCGACGTGATGCATATCAATTTACATAAAACCTTCGCCACACCGCATGGCGGCGGTGGACCAGGCGGCGGGCCGGTCGCGGTCAGTGAACGTTTAGTCCCGTTTTTACCGACTCCCATCGTTGGTAAAGTGGGAAATAACTATCACTGGTTAACCGCAGAAAATTGTCCGCAAAGCATCGGCCGATTGTCCACGTTCATGGGCAACGCCGGTATTATTTTACGCGCGTACATGTATGCGCGTTTGTTGGGTGCCGAAGGCATGCAGCGCGTAGCGGAATACGCGACGTTAAACGCGAATTATTTATTAGCGCGTTTACGCAAAGCCGGCTTCACGCCCGCTTACGCCAAGCGCCGCGCGAGCCATGAATTTATTATCACGCTGAAAAAAGAAGCCAAAGAATTACATATCTCCGCGCTCGATGTCGCGAAGCGTCTATTGGATTATGGCTTTCACGCGCCGACGATGTATTTCCCCTTGTTAGTGCCGGAATGTCTGTTGATCGAGCCGACGGAAACGGAAACCAAGCAGATCATCGACGTATTCGCGGATACCATGATTAAGATTTTGCAGGAAGCGAAAACCAATCCTGATCTCTTGAAAACCGCGCCGCATACGCTGCCGGTGCGCCGCTTAGATGAAGTGAAAGCGGCCCGCGAACTAGACTTGGTTTTCAAACCAGAATAGCGTTTTTCCCTGCTTATTGCCGCCAGTCTAGGCGGCAGTCGCTTGATACGCAAAAATCCCTCAATATATATTTAAAATCCTCTCTTAATCATAGCCTTACAAACGTATGTTTTCTGCAATATTTCATTTTTAGCCTATACTATTTATATACAAAATAATAATTAATCACCAATACTTAACCTACTGGTAACTATTTAATGACTGCGTTTTTTGGGGCTAAAATTAAGCAATATCTACGCTTTGCACTGACATTATCGTGCACGCTAATGGCGGGTTACGCCATTGCTAATCCGCAAGGCGGCGTCGTTTCGAACGGCAACGCTAGCATTTCCGCGAATGGCACTACCACCACCATCAATCAAAGCAGCCAACAGGCGATTATCAATTGGAATAGCTTCAATATCGCCGCCGGTGAAACCACCCATTTTCAACAACCCACTCACGGTGTCGCTTTAAACCGTATCAATGCCAATCAAGGCGCGTCACAAATTTACGGAACATTATCCGCGACTGGACAAATTATTCTTATCAATGCCGCTGGCATTCACTTTGGCCCAGGTTCAATGGTCAACGTCGGCAGCATCATCGCATCGACTTCAGATATTTCTGATAAAAACTTTTTGAATGGCATTTATAGTTTTGATAAACCCTCGCGCCGCGCAGGTTCTATCATTAACGAAGGCACGATTAAAACGGCTAAATATGGCTTGGCCGCGTTGCTCGGCACCGGCGTCGTCAATTCCGGCATGATTCAAGCTAACTTAGGCAGTATCGTGTTAGGGTCAGGCAGTAAATTCACGCTGGATTTTAGCGGCGATAATTTAGTGAATTTCACCGTCGACGAAGCTACGACGAAAGCGGGCCGGGGTTTGCATGGCGAAAAACTTAAAAACGGCGTCACCAATAGCGGGACGTTGTTAGCTAACGGCGGCAAAATTTTAGTATCGGCTGACGCGGCCGCGGGCGTGTTAGATAACGCCATCGATATGAGCGGCGTGGCGATCGCGCATTCTACTTATATGCACAACGGCGAAATCATTTTATCGGGCGGCAATGGCAATGATTTAATTTCGGGATTATTGAGCGTGTCCGGCCGACATGCGGGCGTGAAAGGCGGCGTCATTCAAATCCTTGGAAAAAATATTCATTTAACCTCTAGCGCCGATATCGATGCCAGCGGCGACGCGGGCGGCGGCGTAATTAATATCGGCGGTTCCGCGCATGGCGCCGGCCCATTACCTAACGCGACGAACACGACGATCGATCAAGGCGCGGTGATTGACGCATCCGCGCTTGAGACTGGCAACGGTGGTGATGTGGTCGTCTGGGCGAATGGCGTCACGGATTTTGATGGCAGTGTCGTCGCGGTCGGCGGCGCGCAAAGTGGCAACGGCGGCGACGCGGAAGTGTCGGGACATGATTTATTAAATTTTGATGGCTCGGTAAATTTAGCCGCGGTGAACGGCAATGTCGGCGCGTTATTATTAGATCCAGAAGATATTACGATTCAAACGGCGGGGCCGGATACGGTTAGCAACGCTAGCAATACTTATTCACCGACGCAAAATGAATCTGTGTTAAGCGTCGCGACGTTAATCGCGGCGTTGGGTGCCGCGAATGTCACCGTTTCTACCAGTGGTTCCAGCGGTTCAGGCACGGGCAACGGTAGCATCACCGTCGCTAATGCGTTGACGTGGAATTCCACTTACACCTTGACGTTAAACGCCGCTAGCAATATTTATCTTAACGCACCTATCAATGCGGTGAGTGGTGGCTTGACGTTGACGGCTGGCAGCGGCACTTCACTTATCACGACGACTAGTTCTTCTACCGGAGTGAACGTCGCAGTGAATGTCGCAAAATTTGATTTGACCCAAGGTAATTGGACGCAAATTAATACGACATTATTACCAGCGTTTAGCGCCACCAGTAATTTTCAATTAAACAACGGCAATGGTCAGACTTCCGCAGTCACTTTTATCCGCGCAATCGGCGGCACGGGCGCCACCGGCAGCCCCTACCAACTCGCGGATGTTTACGGTTTGCAAGGTGTTGATTCGAATACCACGACGGTGGGAAATAGCTATATCATGGAAAACGCGATCGACGCGACGGGCACAGCGACTTGGAATGGCGGCTCGGGCTTCTTACCCATCACTGGATATACTGCAACTTTTGACGGAAATTTTTTCACGATTAACGGTCTTTTTAGTAACCGGGGTGCCGCTGGATTATTTGGTAGTGCAACAGGCGCTACGATCAAAGATGTTGGGTTAACGAATGTCACCATCACAGGCTCTAGCCAAGCCGGCGGCATCGCGGCGAATGCGAGTAACGTAAACTTTACCTATGACTATGTGGCGGGCGGTACAATTACAACGGGCAGCTACGGCGCTGCAGGTGGCATAGTCGGTATTGATAGTAATAGCAGTACAAGTTATGGCATTAGTAATTCATATAACACCGCAAATGTTACCGATGTCTCAGGCGGTTCAGAAGCCGCCGTTGGGGGAATTGTTGGTGAAATGGGTACCGGTTCTATTACTAATGTTTACAGTACGGGTAATACAGTAAATTCAAGTAATGGTACCAATTACAACTCTCAAGGAGATGCAGGATATTCTGGTGGTATCGTCGGATTGCTGGGCACTGGTTCAGGTCAAACGCTTAATATAACCGACGTTTTTAGCAGTTCTTATATCACAGGTCCTTATAATCTAGGCGGGTATGGCGGAACGATTGGTGCAATAGTTGGCTATTACGCGTCTGGGTCAAGCACCATCGCAGTGCATCTTACGAATGCGTATTACGATAGTAATACCTCGAATGTTTCAAGCGCCTATGCCTCGGGCGATGCTATGTTCGGGAACACCGCTCCTTCGCAGAGTAGCGTTAGCGGCGAGGGTACCGGCACTCTTCAAAATGGAACGACGAGCGGATACAGCGGATTTACCTTTAGTACTTCAGGCTGGCAAGTTAATTCAGGCGGTTATGCAACGCTGGTATTTACGCGCCAAATTGGCGGCATTATCCCGGGTGTTGGCTCAGGTGATACAGTCAGCATTTATCAAAATGGTGCGGCGCTCGGTAGTTCACTCACCACGAATGCGGCGGGTGGATTTTCTTATGCGACTAACACCGGCTTAACTACCGGTGCTGATCTGTTATTTGTGTCTACTACCGCCGGTGTGTACGGCAATGTGGTGACGTTTATGCCGGCGAGCGGCAACGTTAGCGCTAACTTAGCGAATAACACGGTGCAAATCGGTGATACCAATTCAAATACATTCGCAAATTCTGATTTAAGCAATGCGCTCAGCGGGGTGCCCGGGTCGACCAGTATTTTATTCTCTGTGTCGGGTAACACGCTAACACTAGGAAATGGTGGCAGCGACGCGACGGTTAATCTGATTGAGAGCGCCAGTTCCACTTATGGCTTGGGAAATATTAGCTATGGCACTGGCACGACAGGTAGTTTAACGTTTAATGGCACGGTCAATTTAGCGCAGAATTCTTCTTTAACAAGTACTAATATCACGCTAGCGGGTACTGTTAATGGCAACGGTGATTCTTTATCACTAAGCAGCGTCGCGAATAAGATTAGCGGTTCTATCAACAATATCACCACGCTGGCTGTAAGCGGCGGCGGGACCGATACGTTAAGTGGGAGTGTTTCTTCTTCCAGTACGCAAACTTATAGTGACGCGTTAAATCTTTCCGGCACAGAAACATTGTCTTCAGGCGGCGCGATTACGTTTAGCGGCGCGGTCAACGGCGCCGGCGCGCTCACGTTAGCGTCTGGTTCATCGACCGATACATTCAGTAGTACCGTGGGAGCAACGACCGCGTTAACGAGTTTGACTAGCACGGGCAGCGGACAAATAGTTTTATCACATGGCGTCGGTACGAGTTCATTGGGAATTGGTTCCATCAATATTTCCGGCGCGTCTTCGTTGGGCGCGAGTGTTTATTCAACTGGCGCGCAAACTTTTTCTGGCACCACGACGTTAACTTCCGCGGTGACGCTAAATAGTTTATCAGGCAATTCGATTTCGTTAAGCTCTATCACTGGTGGCGCTAACGGGTTGACCATCAATACGTCCGGCAGTGCTTCTATTAGCGGCGCTTTCAGTGGCACCGGCGCGAGCTTGACGCAAGCTGGCAGCGGTACGTTAACGCTCAGCGGCGGTAACTCTTACACCGGCGGCACGACGGTGTCGACTGGCACGTTAAAAATCGGCGCGAGTAATGCCTCCTCAACTTCCGGCACGTTGACCATCAGCAGCGGCGCGACGTTTGATCTTAACGGCAATAATGATGCGATCGGTTTAATTGCCGGCGCGGGAAGTCTCAATAATTCCGGCTCAGCCAGTACGTTAACCGTTGAAATGGGCGCAAGCGCCACGGCGGGTTTTGCCGGCACGTTAGCTAGCACGGTCAATTTAACGGTAGGTAACAGTGCTGCGGATAGCGGCACATTTGCACTGACCGGCGCGAATAGCAGTTATACGGGAACGTTGACCGCGAATTACGGAATTTTAAAAGTCACTGCGACGAGCGGTATTGGTAGCGCGGCGGTCAATGTAAGCAGCACGGGTCAATTGGCGTTAAACCCGACGAGTTCCACTACTTTTTCTAATGCCATTACGTTGAATGGCGGCACACTCGCCGATACTAACACTGGTTTAACCGATGTCGTCAGCAATCTTACTATGCCGTCGTCTAGTACGATAAGTGTCGCGAGTGGTGAAGTGTTACAAATTTCAAATAGCGTGACGGGCAGTTCCACCGCGGCTAGCGGGACGGCGGGATTAATAAAATCCGGCGCCGGCACGTTAGAATTTAACGCCGCGAATATTTATACTGGCACGACTCAAGTTTCAGCCGGAACGTTAGAACTCGGGGTCGCGAATGGCTTAGCCGCCGGCAGCGCGTTAAATTTAAGTGCGACTGGCGCGATTTTTAATTTGAATAGTTTTAGCGACACGATTGGGCCTTTATCGGGATCCGGTCAAATCACAAATTTAAATTCCGGTAAAACGTTAACAATCGATATGGGTTCTTCCGGCACCACTTATTCAGGCACGTTCGCCGGTACTAGCGGCGCGCTCGTCATCGGCAGCTCAACCGCGGATACAGGCAATTTAACGTTGACCGGCACTAACACTTCTTATGCGATCCCCACGACGATCACGGATGGTGGTTTAACAATTAGTAACGCGGCCGCGCTTGATTCCGGCACGATTGCCGTCTCCGCCAACGGCACACTTAATTTGAATACTGCCGCAAGTACGAGTTTTAATAATGCGATCACGTTGAACGGCGGTGGCGTGGTGGACGTGAGCACGTCATCCAGTACTAATACCTTATCTAATGTAGCGTTGGGCAGCGCCTCATCTTCTATCAGCGTAATTAATTCAGGCGAAACCTTGAATGTTACTAGCGTGTTGTCTGGTGTAAGTATCGGAATTAGCAAAGGTGGCAGCGGCACGTTAGAATTAAGCGGCGCGAATACATACACGGGCGCTACGCAAATTAGTAACGGTACGCTGGAACTTGGCGCGACTAACGCCATTGCCGCCGGCAGCGCGGTGAATGACGCTGGCACGTTAAATACGAATAGCTTTAGCGATACGATCGGCGCGTTAACCGGTACCGGTTCTGTGACTACCTCAGCGGGAAAAATTTTAACGATCGAACAAGGCGCTAACCCTGACACGTTTGCCGGTACCTTCACCGGCACGGGCGGTGTCACCATCGGGGCGATTTCAAGCGATACGGGCACGTTTCAATTAACTGGCAGTAGCAGCAGCTACACCGGGCCAATCGTCGTGGCGATGGGAATATTACAACTAGGCGTAGCGAACGCTTTAGGTGTCACCGCGTTGACCGTTAATTCAGGCGCTACTTTTGATCTGAAAACCTTTAGCGATACCACCGGGCCATTATCTGGTGCGGGCAGCATTATCGATTTAACTAGCGGTAAAACGTTGACAATTGAGCAAGCCGCCACGAACAACACTTTTTCTGGAACCATCAGTGGCGCGGGCAATGTCACGGTGGGCAACAGCAGTGCTGATAGCGGCACCTTAACACTGAGCGGCACGAATTCCAGCTATTCTGGCACGACTACCGTCGCTTACGGTAATTTACAAATTGCTAATTCAGCCGCGTTGGGAACGAATGTTACGGTTAACTCGGGCGCTGAGCTCGCCTTAAATAATTCCAGCGCGACGACCTTTACCAATGCGATTACTGCCAATGGCAGCGTAGTTGATACCAGTAGCACCGCGCATACGAATACATTAAGCGATTTAATTTTAGGAACGAATAGCATTTTAGGCACGACACTTGCCGGTGAAACATTAAACGTGTCGAACGCGTTAACTGGTTCCTCATTAGGCTTAACTATCACCAGCACCGGCACGGTGGAATTAAGCGGTGCTAACACTTATACCGGCACGACTAAAATTTCCACGGGCACGCTAGAGTTAGGCGTGGCTAACGCGGTCGGCTCTAGTAGTACACTAAATATTTTGGCGGGCGCGACTTTCAACATGAATAGCTTCAATGAACTTTCCGGCGTGTTAATGGGCGCGGGTAACATCACTAATTTAGCGACCGGGAAAGTCCTCACCGTGCAACAAGGGTCGGGTACGAATACTTTTTCCGGCGTTATTTCCGGAGCGGGCAGTGTAACGGTGGGTAATAGTTCCGCGGACAGCGGTATCTTGCAATTAAGTGGCGCCAATACTTACAGCGGCACCACGACGGTGGCGTTTGGTAAATTACAATTAGGCGCGAGTAATTCAGTCGCCAGCGCGTTGACTATCAATACCGGTGCGACTTTTGATATGAACAGCTTTAGTGATTTGGTCGGGACATTATCTGGCGGCGGTAGTATCACGAATTTAGCTAGCGGACAAACCTTAACGACTGCGCAAGGTGCTAACGCAACCACCTTTTCAGGCACTCTATCTGGCGCGGGAACTTTTCAAGTCGGTAAAACTTCAGCGGATACGGCGACACTTACGTTAAGCGGCAATAATTCTTCGTTAGCTAATTTAACCGTGGCCTTTGGCGTTTTACAAGTCTCAGCATCTAATAATTTGGCCGCTACTTTAAATACCGTTAATACTGGCGCGCAAGTGGCTCTCAATACTACGTCTGCTACGACCTTTAGCAACGCGATCTCTGTGAATGGATCAGGTATTAGTAACACCGGCGCTATCGATGATGTTGGCACCAGCGGTGTGACTAACACGCTATCGAACGTGAGTCTTGGCACCAGTGCCGGTTTTGGCATTGCAGCCGCCAGTGAAACGTTAAATATTTTGGATGTTCTGTCTGGCGCGAACGGGCTGATTAAATTCGGCGCTGGCACGTTGGAATTATCCGCCGCCAACACTTACTCTGGATCGACATTAATCGAAGGGACCGGTGCGTTAGAGTTAGGTAGCGCTAATGCGATTGGCAATTCTAGCGCCGTTTCAATTGTTAGCAGCACGTTTAATATGAATGGTTATAATGATGCGATCGGCACGCTCGCGGGTAATGGCAGCGTGCAAACCGGCGGCGGCACGTTAACCATTTCGCAAGGCGCTGCGACGGATACTTACAGTGGAATCATCTCAGGCACCGGCGGCGTCACCGTCGGCGCAAAAGCCGGCGATACCGGTACGTTGAAATTAAGCGGCGCCAACACTTATTCCGGCGCTACCACTATTAATTTAGGGACTTTAGCGGTAGGCGTTACGAATGCGATCGCGGCCAACAGCAGCGTCAGCGTCAGTAGTGGCGCGACATTAAATATGAATAGCGTTAGCGATGCAATCGGCCCATTGTCTGGCGCCGGCAGTATTACTAATTTAGCCAGCGGCCAAACGTTAACGATCGAACAAGCCGCGACGACAAATACTTTCTCTGGAACTATCAGCGGCGCGGGTAATATCACTATTGGTAATAGTACCGCCGATACCGGTACGCTAATTCTTAGCGGTGCTAATTCGTCTACTTATACCGGCACCACTACGGTAAGTCATGGTGTCTTACAAATTCCTAACTCCGGGGCCTTGGGCACCAACGTTACTGTGAATACAGCCGGCGAATTGGCGTTGAATACCACGGGCAATACCACTTTTACAAATGCGGTTACCGATAATGGCAGTGTCGTGGATACCAGCACGGGTCATACTAATAGTCTCAGCAGTTTGACGCTAGGCACGGGCGCGGAATTAGGCGCGGCCAGCGGTGAAACGCTTAACGTTACCAATGCGTTAACGGGTTCAGCTAGTTTAACTATCAATACCACCGGGTCAACGACAGGTGTAGTTGAGTTAAGTAGCGCATCTAATACTTTTAGCGGCGGCACACAAATTTCTTCAGGCACATTAGAGTTGGGCGTTGCGAATGCGTTGCCGGGCGCGGTCAGTGTTTTAAGCGGCGCGACATTTAATATGAATAGTTTGAGTGATACCGTCGGCCAATTAACCGGCGCGGGAAGTGTGACGAATTTAGCGGCTAGCCAAACGCTGACAGTGGCGCAAGGTTCGGGTACGGATGTCTACAGCGGTGTTATTTCTGGCGGCGGTGCTTTAAACGTTGGTAATAGTTCAGCTGACAGCGGCAACTTTGAAATCAGCGGCGCGAATACTTACACGGGCGTGACCACGATTAATTACGGCACATTAGAATTAAACGCGACGAATGCGCTGCCCGCCGGTAGCGGTGGTTTGAATATCACGGCGAATGGAACTTTTAACCTGAATGGTTTTAGCGATCAAAGTGGGCCATTGACCGGCGCTGGCGCGATTACCAATTCCACTACCGCGAAAACCTTAACGGTCGATGTGGGCGGTACATCCAATACTTTCTCTGGAACGATCTCTGCGTTAGTTAATTTGACGGTAGGTAACTCAACCGCTGATAACACAGGCACATTAATTTTAACGGGTAGCAGTTCTGCTTACACCGGCATCACCACCATCGCGGATGGTAATTTACAATTATCCAGTTCCGGTATTTTAAACAATGGCGCTATTTCTATATCGACTAACGGTAAACTTGATTTAATAACGACGACCGGTACGACTTTTACCAATGCCATTACGCTGAACGGCGGTAGTTTGATTGACGCGGGGACTGCGGGCGTGACTGATATTGTTAATTCTGTTTCGCTGAACGGTTCTTCAACCATCAACGTGACAGCAAGCAATGAAACTCTGAATGTGGCTAGCGGACTTGCCGGTGCGAGTTTGAGTTTATCTAAATCCGGCAGCGGCACGTTAGAATTAAGCGGTGCTAACACTTACACCGGCGCCACCAATGTGAATGTGGGTACTCTCGAGCTGGGTAAAACGAATGCGATTTCAGGTAGTTCCGTGAGTGTCGCCAGCGGCGCTACTTTTAATGAAAATGGTTTCAGTGACGCCATCGGTCAATTGACTGGCGCGGGCAGTGTCACGACTTCCACCGGCGCGAACTTGACCGTCGCGCAAGGTGCCGGCTCTGCGGTATTTTCCGGGACTTTTTCCGGCGCTGGCGGCTTAACCGTTGGCAACACGGCCGCGGATTCGGGCACGTTTGAATTGAGTGCTGCAAATACCAATTATTCAGGCGCGATCACGGTTGCGTATGGGTCGCTAGAATTAGGCGTGACAAATGCCATCAGCGGTAACGCATTGAATTTAAATTCCGGTACGACACTTAATATGAATAGTGTCAGTGACACGCTGGGTGCCTTGTCCGGCTCGGGTAATATTTCTAATTTAATCACAGGTAAAACGTTAACGGTCGCGGAAGGTAGCAGCAGCACGACTTATGCCGGTGCGATTTCAGGCGCGGGTGGATTAACTATTGGTGCTTCAGCATCTGACACGGGCACATTATCTTTGACCGGCGCGAACGCTTTCACGGGAACCACAGCAGTAAATGATGGGGTATTGCAATTGAATGCCACCAACAATTTAAGTTCCAGCAGCGCGGTACAAATCGCTGCGAATGGAGAATTAGCATTATCAAGTTTAACTGGCACTTTATCCAATGCACTGAGTGGCAGCGGTAATTTGCAAATTAGCGGCAGCGGCAACGTCACTCTCTCAGGTAGTAATACTTTCAACGGTACGACCACTGTCGGTGGCGGCGAATTGATTTTATCTTCTGGTTTAGGCAGCGGCCTTATTAAAGTCGCCGCAAGCACGACGCTGGAATATAGTTCAGTCGCGGGCGCGAACGCGGTTAATTTAAATGGCGGGACGTTAACTGGCGTAGGCACGAGTTCTGATTCAGGCGCGGTGACGGTAGGCACGTCCGGCACGAGTACGATTTCTACGGTAAACAGTGCGGATAAATTTACGTTGAGTGGCGCAATCGATGGTGATGGCGCGTTAGCGTTGGCGGGTGCGGGTAATGTAGTTTTATCAGGCGCTGTCGGCAGTGTGTCGCCAGTAGCAAGTATCGCTTCAAGCGCGGGTAAAACAACAATTAACAACAACGTCACTTCCGTCGGTAACCAAGCCTATAATGGTGCCGTGGTTTTAACGAGTAATTCAACTTTAAAAACGACCGCTTACGCTAGTAGTGTCGCCGTCAATAATGGCATATCCGGCGCGTTTAATTTAACCGTTAACGGCAGCGACGCGGTCACCTTAGCGGGCAGCTTAGCCGTGAAGAATATTAGTGTGACTGGCAGCAGCAGCGCCACCTATAACTTGTTAACAGTGCAAAGCCCAGAAGCGGAAACTTGGAATATAACGGGCACTAACGCTGGGGCGGTCACCGGCATCACCGAAGAAACAGGTAATTTTACTTTTACCAATGTGCAAGGTGTCGGCGGCAGTTTGCATGGGAATACTTTCCAATTAATGGGCGGTACCATCAATACAATTAATGGCGGTGCCACCGGCAACAACACTATCATCGCGGGCAGCGGGGCTGATACGTTTAATCTTACCGGCATGAATAGCGGGAGTTTAACGGGTGTCGCCAATTACACTAACATCCAAAATCTCACCGGCGGTTTAGCTGCCAATGATTATATCTTTGCAAATAACGGTGGTGTTACCGGCATGATTACCGGCACCGGCGCTTTAGGAAATACTATCGATTATACTGCGTATGCAGCGCCCGTGACGTTGACTCTGAGCGCGGACGAGGCGGGAACTACGACGAATAGTTCGAATAGCACTATTTCTAATTTCACGAATATTCAAACGGCAATCGGCAATGGCAGCAGCGTACTGGCTATTTCGGCGAGCAAAGCGAACAACATTGCGTTTAGCAGCGCCACACAAGCCGCAGTGAATGATCCTATCAATACGAATGGTTTCACGACTTATGACAACACCGGAACAGGTTCAGCGCTAGTTAATTTCGGTGCTGGCACCAATGCGATCTTTACCGCGGCGAACGTCGCTAGTATCAACGGCGGCCCAGCGATCACGTTTATTAATATGTCTTTCTCGGGGAATTTTGTACCGTTTGGTTATGTTCCGCCGGCGCCCGTCGTCAGCGCCGCTGCCGTTGCTATTCAACCTGAAGTGAATTTTTTAGATCCGCAATTTAGCGATGTGGTAAGTGCAAATAGTCCATTAATAACTGCCACGGCGCCTGCCGCGGCAGAAACGTCGGATGGCAGTATTGTTATTACCGTTAGCACACCTGCTCAAGACAACAAAGATACTACTTGTATTGAAGTGTCAGGCTCAACTGTTTGTAGTCCCTTAGATAATTCTGAAATCAGCTTATCGGTGACGAACGACAAATCTTTATATCGATAAGTTAGTCTAGAGCGATGCCTTTCTTTTTCAAAATATTTTTTATCTCCGGCAGCGCTTGTCGCGTGGCTGTTGCGCCGGCGTCCATTAGCAATGGTCTGCCTGCGTCTTGGAACATGTTGATGTCGCCGGTTTGCGGCGCGATGACGACGTCGGCGTCGCGCGCGGTGTAGTAATTCAAACGTAGCAGCATTAAATCAAAACCTCGTAAAAAATAGCCCGCTGAGCTGGTCGGTGGGGTTTTCGACAAGCCCGTATCAAGACGCACCGCGATGATAACTTTAGGATGAAAACGCTTTGCCACGTCCACCGCGACCGGATCAATCAAACCGCCGTCCGCGAATAATTTTCCGTACATTCTTACCGGGCGGAAAAACGGTGGCGCCGCCGCTGACGCGTTGACGGCGGGAGCGATCGGTCCGCTGGCGAACACATGCAAATTGCCAGTATCGATTTCGGTTGCGACCGCAACGAACGGAATTTTTAATTGATTAAAATCTTTAGCCCGCATGTTCGTGATTAAAAAAGCTTGCAAGCCTCTGCCACTAATCGCGCCGGTGGGAATATTAAACAAGGAGACATCGATTACTTTATCGCGTTGCGCGGTCAGCAATAACTCTCGGGTTTTTTCGGCGGAAAGATTGTCCGCGTACAACGCGCCGACGATACTGCCCGCGCTAACGCCGACGATCATGTCGATGGGGATGTGATTTTCGCGTAGCACTTTTAAAACGCCGACCTGAGAAAAGCCGCGCGCGCCGCCGCTGCCTAATACTAAGATAACATCGGGATGGACGTGTTGCAGCGCGGTGCTGGGCGGTTCTTGCGCGGGCGTATTCAATTGCGGTGGGATTGGCGCGCAGCTTACCAGTGCCAAGACACAGAAAATATAACAGCAATATTTTAGCAATGATTTCATTTAGCCGGCGTACCTAATCTTTGAAAGACAGACAGTAATTCGATCGGGATCGGAAAGACAATCGTCGAATTATGTTCTTCCGCGATGTTCGATAATGTTTGTAAATAGCGTAACTGCAGCGCTTCTGGTTGGCCGGATAAAATTTTCGCGGCTTCTAATAATTTATGTGACGCTTGCATTTCGCCGTCGGCGTGAATGATTTTCGCGCGGCGTTCGCGTTCCGCTTCGGCTTGTTTGGCGATGGCGCGCACCATCGTTTCGTTCAAATCGATATGCTTGATTTCCACCATGTTGACTTTGACGCCCCAACTTTCCGATTGGTCATCTAAAATTTGTTGAATACCTTTATTCAATTTATTTCTTTCCGCGAGCATTTCATCTAATTCATGTTGCCCCAACACCGAGCGTAAGGTCGTCTGCGCCAATTGACTAATCGCTTCTAAATAATCTTCGACTTGTATCACGGCGCGTTCCGGCGCCACCACGCGGAAATAAACCACGGCGTTCACGCGCACCGACACATTATCGCGGGAAATAACGTCTTGTGGTGGAATGTCCATTACCACGGTGCGTAAATCAATCGTCACGATTTGCTGCACGAAAGGCAAAATCAACACCAGCCCTGGGCCTTTGACACTCGTAAAGCGCCCTAACGTGAAGACGACCGCGCGTTGATACTCGCGTAAAATTTTCACGCTGATGAGGATTAATATAATGATGGGAATTAACAGGTAAATCATAATGTTCTCCGCTGTTGGTCCGGCTAGTCGATGACTGAAGTCGTATCGGTTTTATTTAATGGTTCTACTTTTAAAGTTAATCCCGTTAAGCCATAGATACGAATTTTTTGGCCTTTTTTAACGGGATTATGCGCGGTGGCTTTCCACAATTCGCCGTTTACTTTGACGAGTAATTCTTTACTATTAAAAATTTCCTCGACCACACCTTCCGCCCCTAACACCGCTTCGCGGCCGGTGACGACTTTTCGATTCCGATTGCGGGCGGCTAACGTCACCATGCAGAGAAAAAACAAGGCGCTAATGGCCGTCATCGTTAGGATCAGCGACCAGGCGATTTGATAGCCCGGGGTATTGATATTTAACAGTAAAACAGATCCGAGCATAAAAGCGATGATGCCGCCTAAACCCATAATGCCGAAACTACCCACTTGCACTTCTATAATCATAAAAGTAATTCCCAGCACAAGCAAAGCAAAACCCGCGTAATTGACCGGCAACATTTGAAAAGCGTAGACTGCCACCACGATGGCAAGGATCCCGGCCACGCCCGGCAAAATCATACCCGGATGAAAAAATTCAAGAAATAATGCATAAATGCCGAGTAACAGTAACAAGTAAGCGATATTCGGATTCGTGATGTCGCCGAGTAATTGATTGCGCCAATCGGGTTGTAACGTTTTGATTGTTAAATTTTGTGTGTCTAGAGTCACGGTCGAATTATGCAGAGTGACTTGCTTACCATTTATTTTTTGTAATAAATCAGTGGGTGACACCGCGATGACGTCGATGACATTTTGTTTGAGCGCGTCTTCGGGCGTGATACTGGTGGCGAAACGCACGGCGTCCGCCGCCCACGCGCTATTGCGGTTATGCATTTTGGCTAAACCAATAATGTAAGCGCTCGCGAAATTTATTTTTTTCACTTCTTGCGGCGTTAAGTTATCTTGTTTAATGTCTAGCGCTGGCTGTGGGTCGGCGTCCGGATTAGTTAGCATAGTCGATTCACCGATACGCGTATTCGGTGACATCGCCGCGAGCGGGCTCGCGTATAAAATAAAAATTCCCGCGTTCGCCGCGAGCGCGCCACCCGGCGCGATGTAAGTAACGACCGGCACGGCGGAAGTAAGAATTAAATTATCGATTTGTTGCGTGGAAGCAGTGAATCCCCCCAACGTATTTAAACGTAAAATGACGATACTGTCGTGCTCGCGCGCGGCCTGCTTCAAACCTGTCGCGATGTAGTTGACGGTGGCTGGCCCCAACGCGCCATCGACGTCTAACAACAACGCGTCTTTAGCTTCAGCGGTGGCCGCCGTCAGACTGGCGATTAGCAACATAAGATTTACTATTTTACGCAAGCATCCATGCATGGCTAGCATCCTTGAAGTTGGCTTATGGACGTGGGCCACTGTTTTTTAAGATTACCGCCGCCGTGGATTCTTCAAATAAAGCATCGTAATTTCTTTCGTATGCGTCCGCTAATTTTTCGCAAAAGTCTGCAAATTGATCTTCGGGTAATACCGTCAACATAATTTCTAATTTATTCCTGCCTTCAAAATCCACGTCGCGAAAATTTTCTATTTCATCGTTGTTAAGCCCAGTTTTGTGAGGCGATAGCTGTTCGTTGCCACTCGCGACGAAATAATAATGTTTGCCCGCGGGCGTTTGGATAAAATTATCAAACTCTTGAGCAACGTAGGCCCTCAAGGTCGCATCGATATTCTTCGTCAATTCACGCTCCGGGTCGTTTATGTAAAGAGAATAATCCTGTAAGCCGGAAGTTAATTTACTTAAGTCATTGTGGATAAATGGCGAAGCATTGGGCGGCGACTCATCGATATATTTTTTTAAATCGCTGATAGTGCGTTTCAGCGTGCCCTGCAGTTGCGTGCTGGCGAAACCAGGGTTGGGTAACCGCGTCGCTAATTCTTTTAAAAAAAGGATAGTCGTCTCAAGCTCGGCTTGCGGTATGCGTTGAATTTGTGAAGAGTCCATGATTTTGTTTGATGGCGAGGAAAAAAATTTTGAAAAAAAAGTTTTTTGTTTTGGGGGTTCGGCTGCTGGGCTGCTGCGGGTCGGGTTTTTACTTTGTAATTCTTTAATCGTGTTTTCGATTAGCTCATTGATTTCCTTAGTGGCTTGGAGAGGAAAAAGCAAATCATTGTGTTGTTTTTTTTGCGACAGGACAATGCTTTGTCTTAAAGCCACTCTAAGATCCGGATCATCCATTATACCTTTGACAATGTTTAGAGATTTATTCACGACCTGACTTAACAGTGGGTTGCTGTCTTCGGGATGCATAAGAACGCTATTAATTTCACGGTTATGCGAGATGATGGCCGCCAACAATTTATCAGCGGTGCCATTATTGTTAAGTTCTTCTTGTATAGCCTGCAAACTTTTAAGGATTTGGATGGCGTGTTCGCCCGCTGCCGTATGTGTCTCGTCTGGATTATAAAGTTGATTTAACCCCATATAATCGCCCGTTATTTTCGAGACGAGAGCATTGATTTCTTGAAGTTCATTGTCAGGAAACTGATATGCAGCCATAATCTCCCTCAAGCGTTCTACAATCCTCTATTATACTGGATAATGCGCATTTTTGCTGAACATTACCTGTAAGCGCTTGAAAAACCACCAAAAAATATAGTAAACTGTGCGATGGAAATGATGTTGTCGGTCTAAGGAGTTAAAATGAAGAGTTTTTTCAAAACATTCGCCATGTTGATGCTGGGCGTGATGTTCTTAGCAGGCTGTGCCGCGCAGCAAGCCATGCTCGATAAGCAACAACAAGATAAACAAGCCGCGATTGATTTACAAATTCAAAACGCTAAAGAACATGCCGACGCCATCAAAGCCAAAAAAGCCGCCGCTGCCGCCGCCGCAACGATAATTCCTACCGGCAATGAAGGTGCTGACGCCGCAACCGAAACGCAGGCTGGGACAACAGCGCAGCAACAGAATAATCAGACGACTCCAGATCGGACGACTGCGACTCAGACTCAGACGACTCCAGCTCAGACTGTCCCAGCTCAGGCTGCTCCCGCTCAGACTGTTCCAGCTCAGACTGTTCCAGCTCAGGCTGCTCCAGTTCAGACTGCTCCAGCTCAGACGGCTCCAGCTCAGACTGCTCCAACTCAGACAACTCCAGCATTGACAGCTCCAGCTCAGACAACTCCGACACAGGCTGCTCCAGCTCAGACTCTAACTCCAACGGCTCCAGTTAAGACGGCTCCTGCTCCGACGGCTCCGACTCAAGCAGCTCCAACGCAGACAACTCCATCGTCAACAGTTCCAGCTGCGTCAACCGCAGCTCCGACTAGCTTAAACCATGTTGTCCCGAGGAAAACCGTTCCAGCCAAACCTTCTCTGGCGCAGAGTAACAGCAAGCCGGTCGCTGCCATTGCGCAAACGCCAAGATATATAAGCTATAATCATCCTCTGCCGTCCGACCCAGAGCCTCAGCAAGTTGCCATGAATTTAAAATCAGCTAATTTGAAACCAGCGGAACATCCGACACGCGTTGCAGCGGTAAAACAAAATTCTAAACAAGCACAGTTAATCGCGAAGTTAGAAATTAAAAAATTAGTTCATCAAGTTCTCTTGGAGCAAGCCGCGTTATCACAACCGAAAAAACCCATGAAACAAACCGCGCGCGCGAACATCAAAAAACCGCTCCCGCCAAAGCCGGTGATGGTGACCGCGCTCAAGAAGCCCGCGCGGCATTCTGTTGCGCTAGTGAAAAAATCTCCGCAGCAACAAGTCGGCATGATAGAAACACGCGATATTGCCAAGCCTTGGACGAATGAAAGCGAACCATTTCATTTCAGTTCATTATTAAGAACGAAGACCGTCGAGGAGCCCGCGACGCTTGCCGCAGCCAAGCCAATGGTGAGAACTATGCAATTAACAAAACCTGAGGTAGTCACCGCCGCCGCTAAAAAAACCGTGCAAAAGATTGCGAAAGTGGCAAGCAAGAACTTAATCGTGAAACAAAGTAGAATGGCGCAAGCTAAAAAATCCGCGCCACACATCGCGCAAGGAGCAACGAACAAACCTTCGCGGTCAATTGCCAAAGGCGCGGCAAAACAATTAGCTAAACCCACTGCCGTGGCGCAAACGAAAACGGCAAAGCCCGTCAACGCTGCCAACAACAAAGCGTCCGTCACGACTGCCGAAATTAAAAAGCCGGCTAAACCAATCGCTGTCGCGCAAACCAAACAGACTACAACCACCGTGACGACGACAAAAAAACCCGCCGCTATCGCTAAAACTAAAGCGCCTAGACCCGCAGTTGCGGAAAATAAATTAACGATCAAGAAAGCAGAAAAACAATTAGCGAAGTCTTCGTTTGAGAAAAGTTTAGCCGCCAGCATTAACACAGCGGCTTAATTTTTTCGTGAAAATAAAAACGCGCCTAGATCGGCGCGTTTTTATTATCTAAATAATATGCTCTAAACCATAAATTAATTCATCCAACGTCACGACTTTTTTGCAGGCTAGAATTACGCCCGGCATAAAACAGCCCCGGTCGATGGAATCATGACGCAGCGTCAACGTTTCACCGCTGCCGCCAAATATAATTTGTTCATGCGCGACTAAACCAGGTAAGCGGATCGCGTGAATAGGAATTTTATGATGCGTGGCGCCGCGCGCGCCGGGAATATTTTCCCGCGATTTTTTCGTTTTATCTTCCGGCTTGAAGTTAACGCCAATCATTTCCGCGGTGCGTAACGACGTGCCCGACGGGCTATCTAATTTGCCGTCATGATGCATTTCGATAATTTCAACGTGACCAAAATATTTTGCGATTTCTTGCGCGTGTTTCATCATCAATACCGCGCCTAATGAAAAATTCGGCGCGATGATGCCGCCCAATTTTAAATTCGCGCATTGCGCTTGGAACGCTTGGATTTGATCGCCCAGCAAACCGCTAGTGCCGATGATAGGGTGCGCGCCGGATTCAATAATCGTTTGAAGACTTTGCGCGACGACATCCGCGTTAGTGAAATCAACCACGACTTGCGCTTTCTTTTCTTTAATTTGCGCGCTTAAATCATCTTGTTTATTGCTGTTGCCAACCCATTCTAAGCCAGGTTCGTTTTGAATAGCTTGCACGGCGGCTTTGCCCATGCGCCCATTGGCGCCGTTTACTAACACGCGGATAGTCATTGCATTAAACCTATAAACAGTAAGAGATGGGATGAAATGTAGCAGAAAAAAGGGCAGTGGGCAAAGCTGATTTGCCCACTGAGAGACAAACTAAAATCTAGTTACTTAGTTGTCTTGCCGGTTGCGGCGTGGCAGCGGGCTGATTTGATTGTTGTTTCTTAACAGCCGCTTTCCTAGCGCTAAACATTGTTTGCGACGTGCCGGTCACGCTACCAGGTCCTTTCGAATCATTTTTAGCAGCGGTGGCGGGCCTCACAGTATCAACGCTAGAGCCAGACGAAAAATCATTTGCCAATAGCGTCGCGTCAAAACTTTCTTTTAACCCTAAATTATCTTCTTCGAGTTCGATTCGCAACGCGTCACTTTCCGCTAATTTAAGTTTTAAAGCATTGATGGTTTGCTGCATATCTTTCACTTTCTGCGTGGCAGCTGCAGTACCAGCGTTAGCTTTTTCCAATTGGCCTTTCAATGCGCTCAAGTCTGTTTCCACTTGTTTTTTAGCTCTCTCAAGCTCCATGTAGTCTTTGCTTAAACTTTTAAGTTCAGCGGAAGCTTGTGTAGCATTTACTTTCGATTTTGCTTCCAATTGTTTTTTTGCGTCGGAAACTTCTTTAATTTGCAGCGTTAAGCTATCGGTAATTTTTTTATGTTCTGCAATCAGTTCATCCGATTTTGTTTGCAACGTAGCTTTTTCAAGTTTGGTTCTGTCTAACAATCTTTGAATTTCCGCCGAGCGCGCGTTCGCCTCGCGGGCTTTCGTTTCATGCTCACGCAATTTAAGCTCGGACTGCTGAAAATTCTGCTTGGCTTTAACGTTAATCTCATCGAGCTTAGTGCCTAATTCTGTCAGCTGTACCGATAGTATCTTGTAACGTTCATCCGCTTGCGCTGTCAATTCCGTCATTTGTGCTGCGTGTGCTTGGACTAATTGAGCATTTTTATCTTCAAGTTCCGACAATTGTGTTTGGAGTGTAGCGTCAAGTAACTTTTTCAATTCCGCCAATTGTGCCGCGTGGGTTTGCAGTAATTGGTCATGAATACCTTTCAACTCCGCCAATTGCCGCGCGTGTGCATGGATTGTTTGAGCATGGGTGTCTTTCAGTTCCGCGTTCACACCTAAATGCATTTGGATTGTTTGTTCTAGCACTGTAATGTTATCGTTTTTAGTTTTAAGTTGTGTCTGCAAATCACTAATGCGCTTATCTAGGCTAACCACGGCGAGTTCTGATGACTTTAAACGCGAGTCAGTTTCTGAATGCGACTTACCTTCCACTTCGAGTTTTTGCGCGGTTTCGGCCAATCCATAACGGGCTGTAACATAGGAATTATATAAATCAGATTCTTTTCCTTCTAAATTCTCGATGGTTTCTTTGAGCGTCTCTATTTCTTGACGGAGTGCCGCTAGGGTAATTTCAAGTTGAATTTTTTTGTTATTTAATTCTAAAATCTTGTCATCACGACGATCTATATTAACGCCAAAAGTCTCTAAATCTTTTTGCGAAGTTTTTTTCAAGTCAAGCATGATCTTATCTTGCTGCTCACACTGCTCAATCAGTTGAGAATTATGCCTAGTTTCTTGATTGAGTTTAGCGGACGTTTCTATCAACACTGCGACCGTTTGATTTTTTTCAGTTTGCAAACGATCACGTTCTTCAGTCAGCGTTTGCATGGCAAGCGCATTGGCGGCGTCTTTGGCCGCCATTTCCGCGCGCAGCGTCGCTAAATTTTCTAATAAAACTTTGTGACTGATAAAATCCTCGATCGCTTGCACATAATCAGCATGAAACGTTTGTGCACCAAAAAGAATTTTATTTTCATCGCGTAACGCGGTGAGACTGGTTTGTAATGACGCGGTGTCGGTTTTGATCGTACAAAGTTGTAGAATTGTCACGAGGTTTTTTAAGTGGGTGGAATTTTTAACGTCGGTGTCTAACGCTAACTTTTGGATGAATTCTTCTATCGCATTATCTTCTTTCGGTTCGGGGAGATGACTGTCATTCAATTTGAACGCTTTGTGAGATCTAACTAATGGAATATTGGTGCCTAACCGTGAATCTTCGAAATCTTGATAAAGTTTTTTGCTAGCTTTGAATAGAGTTAATAACGTAGACATTAAGATATCCTCTTTTGTATTTTGCTATATGAAGAAAACAATCCATTACGTATCTTTACTATGTGAAATTATTATTTGCGAAATTTGCTGGGAAATATTGTGCGATAATGCTCACTTTTGCAAGAGATGTTTATCCTACACGGCATTCTTTTCTTTTCTGAAAATTTTTTATCCTGCAAATGAAATATTTCGTGACCATTACGTTCTAAACTCAAGCTGTGCTTTAAATGTTAACGCTTGGATTCTTTTAAAAATATGTTTGCTGAAGACGATGGTTTTTGAAACAATGCGGGAGAGGATTCTTATAATGTTAATAATTAAATAGCTGTAATACATAGCGGGTGAGTGTTAAGTGATTGATCAAGATGGTTTCCGACAGGGTATCGGTATAATTCTGGTAAACTCCAATCGCCAACTGTTTATAGCGAAAAGAATTGGCAAAGAAGCTTGGCAATTTCCACAAGGCGGCATTCAACCGGATGAAACGCCTGAAGATGCGATGTTTCGTGAATTAAAAGAAGAAATTGGCATACAGCCGGAAGATGTGAAAGTCTTGGCGGTGACGCGCCGCTGGCTGCGCTATCGTTTGCCAAAACGCTTAGTGCGGCATTATTCGCAGCCCTTGTGCGTGGGGCAAAAGCAAAAATGGTTTTTATTATTGTTGGTGAATGATAAAGCCGTATTTGATTTGACCGCTACCGAAAATCCCGAGTTTGATTCTTGGGCATGGGTTTCTTATTGGTATCCATTGAGTCAAGTCGTGGCGTTCAAACGGCGTGTTTATAATTTGGCAATGAAAGAGTTTGCCCGTATTGTTTTGTCTAAGCGCTTTTGGGAACACTCATAGTGCACGAAAAGGATTTGCGATCCGATGTTAAAAATCTTGCGCCGAATTATCCAAGAAGTGGCCAGCGCCCAGGATTTTCGGGAAGCGCTGAAAATTATGGTCAAGCGCATCGCCAAGGCGCTGGATACGAACGCCTGTTCCATTTTTCTGCTCGACCGCCGGAACAGTGAATATGTATTATTGGCCACAGAAGGTTTAAATCAAGGTGCGGTCAATCAAGTGCGCGTGCCGATCACGCAAGGCTTAATCGGTTTAGTCGGAGAACGCGAAGAGCCGCTGAATCTCGACGATGCCACCCAACACCCGCGTTTTTTACATGTCGAAGCCATTAAAGAAGATCTTTTCAAAGCGTTTTTAGGCACGCCGATTATTTATCACCGGCAAGTGCTGGGCGTATTGATCGTGCAACAGCACGAACCGCGCCGTTACGACGAATCGGAAGAAGCCTTTCTAGTAACGCTGGCCGCGCAGTTGGCCGCGATCGTCGCGCACGCGGAAGCCACCGGCGCGGTGGCGGAGTTGTTCGATACGCAAGAAAGCGGCTGTGAAATGTCGTACGCGGGTATTCCAGGCGCGCCGGGCGTTGGTATCGGCACGGGTGTCGTGATTTTTCCGTTACTGGATTTGGACGCTATCCCAGACCGGGTGCCGGAAGATATTCCCGCGGAAATACAATTATTGGAAACGGCATTGTTCGCGGCGCGCGAAGATTTCCGGGTCTTGGGTGAGCGTTTGTTTCCGTTACTGCCGGAAGCCGAACATGCCTTGTTCGACGTTTATCAACGCATTTTAGACGATTCGAATTTAGGCGCGGAAATTCTCGAAGAAATTCGCAAAGGCAATTGGGCGCAAGGCGCCTTGCGCACGGTGATTCAAGCGCATGTTGAGCGCATGACAAATTTAGAAAATGAATATTTACGCGAGCGCGCGTCGGATATTAAAGAATTAGGCCACCGCGTATTAGCTTACATGCAGCGTAACGATAGATCGTTGCCGCAATACGAAGAAAAAACTATATTGATCGGCGACGAGTTAACCGCCGCCGATTTAGCGGAAGTGCCGGAAGGTTGTTTAGCCGGCGTGATTTCCGCGAAAGGGTCGAGCAGTTCGCACGTCGCGATTTTAGCGCGCGCGATGAATGTGCCGACCGTAATGGGGGTCAGCGATATTCCGCTGTATGAAATGCAAGGCAAAGAAATTATCGTCGACGGGTATTACGGCCAAATGTATGCGTCGCCGACGGCGGCGTTGCGCCAAGAATTTGAAACGTTGGCGCAAGAAGAATTGCAGTTAGACGCATCGTTAGAAGTGTTGCGCGACAAACCGGCGCAAACCAAAGATGGGCACCGCGTGATGATGTTAGTTAATACCGGCTTAGGCGCCGACGTGGGTTTATCGTTGGCGGCGGGCGCGGAAGGCGTGGGACTTTACCGCACCGAAGTGCCGTTTTTAATTCGCGACCGTTTTCCCTCGGGTGAAGAACAACGCTTGATTTACCGGCAATTATTAGCGTCGTTCGCGCCGCGGCCCGTCACCATGCGCACCTTGGACGTCGGCGGCGATAAGTCGCTGCCGTATTTTCCGGTGGTCGAAGACAACCCATTTCTAGGTTGGCGTGGCATCCGCATTTCGCTAGACCACCCGGATATTTTTCTCGTGCAAGTGCGCGCGATGATGCGCGCGAGTGTGGGCGTCAATAATTTACGTATCATGCTGCCGATGATCACTGACGTGAGTGAAGTGGATGAAGCGATGCGCTTATTGAAAAAAGCCCACGCCGACGTCAGCTCCGCCGGCGCTGACATTGAAATGCCGCAAGTGGGCGTGATGATTGAAGTGCCCTCCGCGGTGTATCAAGCCCGCGCGTTAGCCAAGCGCGTGGATTTTTTATCCGTCGGCAGTAATGACTTAACGCAATATTTATTAGCTGTCGACCGCAACAATGCGCGCGTCGCGAATTTATTTGATTCCCTGCATCCGGCGGTGCTGCGCGCGTTAATTCAAGTCGTGGAAGGCGGCCACCAAGAAGGCAAGCACGTCAGTATTTGCGGCGAAATGGCGGGCGATCCGGCGGCGGTGATTTTGCTATTAGCGATGGGATTTGATTCGTTTAGCATGAGCGCGTCATCGTTGAGTAGAATGAAATGGGTAGTGCGGCAATTCACGCAGAAAAAAGCGGCCAAGTTGCTGCAAGATGTCTTGAGCATGGAAAACGCGGTGATGATACGTTGTCATCTGGAATTGGCGTTGGAACGCGCGGGTTTGGGCGGCTTGATTCGCGCGGGTAGATAACGTAGCCCGTATGCAACGCAGCGGAATACGGAGATTCCCCGGTATGACACATGGGATTGAGGTAACACATGACGCTACTATTTTTTTTCCTCATCGGCGCTTTATCCGGCACTCTCGCCGGTTTGCTGGGACTAGGCGGCGGCGCGATCGTCGTGCCGGCGCTCGCGGCTATCTTCAAACATTACCACTTAATTCCGCCGCGTTACCTTATGCAAATGGCGATCGGCACTTCGCTCTCCACAATAATCATCACTTTCATGGCCTCACTCTACGCGCACATCAAACATAAATCCGTGCAGTGGAAACTCGTGCGCCAACTGTTGCCAGGAATAATTTTAGGCGTCATCATCGGCGCGCGCATTGCCAGCATGTTACCCGAAGAATTTTTACGAATTTTCTTTTCATTATTTTTATTCGCCATCGCCGCGCAATTACTTTTTTCAAAAAATGTCGAAAAATCCGCGCCGGTTCCCGCGAAGATTATCATTCACACTTTCGCGTTAATCATCGGCATGCTCGCCAGCATACTCGGCATCGGCGGCGGCGTGCTGTTAATGCCATTTTTATTACGTTGCCAATTGAATATGCGCCAAGCTACCGGCACGTCGGTCGCGTGCGGGATGGGCATGGCGGTCATGGCGACGGCGCTGTATATGTTTTTCGGTCGTGGTGTGGTGGATTTGCCTTGGAGTACGGGCTATATTTATTGGCCAGCTTTTTTGGGCGTGGCGTTGGCGAGCGTCATCTTCGCGCCGCTCGGCACGAATCTCGCCTATCGGCTGTCGGTCGTATTTTTAAAGCGTTTTTTAGCCGGTTTGATCATCCTCGTTGGACTCGAAATGATTTTCACGACCTAATAAATCTGTGCAAGTGTGGATTTGCCAGGGCGTACGGGTTATATTTATTGGCCTAAATTTTTAAGCGCCGCAATAGCGAATTTTCCTATTTTTAGAGTGTAGCCAGGCTATGTTGACCTATCCACAATTTGATCATGTCGCGCTGCGGATCGGGCCGTTGGCGATACACTGGTATGGGTTAATGTACTTACTCGCTTTCCTGTGCTGCTGGGGATTATTAATCCGACGGGTAAAAAATTCAGTGCGTGGCTTCACCGCCGAAGACGTGTCGGACATCTTATTTTATAGCGCTTTAGGGATTATCATCGGCGGCCGCGTCGGTTATATGTTGTTTTACGCGCGCGACGCCTTGTTAGCGAGCCCCTTGACGGTATTTCAAGTGTGGAAAGGGGGCATGTCATTCCACGGCGGTTTGCTAGGCGTTATCCTATTTTTAAGTTTTTATGCCTATAAAGCGCGTAAAAATCTGGTCGATATCACCGACTTGATCGCCCCCGCCGTGCCGGTCGGGTTGGCTTTGGGCCGTCTCGGTAATTTCATCAACGGCGAATTATGGGGCAAGGTAACCACCGTGCCGTGGGGCATGGTTTTTCCAGACGCGGGACCGCTGCCAAGACATCCTTCACAGCTCTATGAATTTTTCCTGGAAGGTGTTTTGATGTTCATTATCTTGTGGCTTTATTCCGCCCGCCCGCGGCCGCGGTGGATGGTGTCGGGATTATTTTTAATTTTATACGGCAGCTTCCGGATTATGATTGAATTTTTCCGCGAACCCGACGCGCAAGTGGGCTACTTGGCGTTTGGCTGGCTGACGGAAGGGCAGTTATTATCGCTGCCGATGGTGATTTTAGGCGTCATAATGATGATCTGGGGGGCAAAACGATGCAGCAATACTTAAATTTTTTAAAACATATCCGTGATCATGGCATTGAAAAATCCGACCGCACCGGTACAGGCACCCGCAGTGTGTTCGCTTATCAAATGCGGTTTAATTTGCAGACAGGTTTCCCGCTGGTCACTACCAAAAAATTATCGTTACGCAGTATCATCCACGAGTTACTGTGGTTTTTGCGCGGCGACACCAATATAAAATATTTGCATGAAAACCAAGTCACTATTTGGGATGAATGGGCGGATAAAGACGGAAATTTAGGGCCAATCTATGGTAAGCAATGGCGCTCATGGCCGACGCCGGATGGCAAACACATCGATCAAATTGCCAATCTCTTAGAACAAATTAAAAAAAATCCCGATTCACGCCGCTTAATCGTGTGCGCGTGGAATGTCGGCGAATTGTCGCAAATGGCGTTGCCGCCGTGTCATTTGTTGTTTCAATTTTATGTGGCGAACGGCAAGTTGTCTTGCCAGCTTTATCAACGTTCCGCGGATTCTTTTTTAGGTGTGCCGTTTAACATCGCCTCGTACGCGCTGTTAACGCACATGATCGCGCAGCAATGCGAGTTAGACGTGGGCGAATTTATTTGGACTGGCGGTGACTGTCATATTTACTCAAACCATTTAGAACAAATTGATTTACAATTATCGCGCGCGCCTCACCCGTTGCCGCAATTGCTTATCAAACGTAAACCAGATTCGCTCTACGATTATAAATTCGAAGATTTTGAAATTGCTAATTATCATGCGCACCCACATATTAAAGGGGCAGTCGCGGTATAGTCAGCACTACTGTTTGTTGCTTGTCGTTTGAGGAGCTATTCATGTTAAAGAAGGTAATGCCCGCGTTGGCAGGCATTTTTTTGTGTACGCAACTAAGTTTTGCCGCGACCACTGCCGCTCCAGCGCCGGCGAAAGTCGTGAAACCGCATAACACGTGTGTGCCGATGAAATTAAAATCGCACGATAAAAATATCTTTTTAGAAGGCACGCCCGAGACCGGCCAAATTTTCTTAATAAAAAA
This sequence comes from Gammaproteobacteria bacterium, assembly GCA_963692955.1. Lineage (GTDB taxonomy): Bacteria > Pseudomonadota > Gammaproteobacteria > DSM-16500 > DSM-16500 > UBA5158. The sequence goes on from OY843587.1 coordinate 550,204, forward strand.
TCAATCGCCAAAAAGTGTGTGGATCGATCATCCGGTTAAACATCCGTCCGCGAGCGCGGGCTGGTCGTCGTACATCCGGACTAACGAATGGTCGGCGTTGTTTTTAGACAAAAAAGATTTTTCCCTGAGTTGTTCCGTCATCCAACCCGGCAAAGTCGAAACATTAGATTGCGCGCAAGCGCTGTCGGTATGCAAGCCGTCACACTTAACGTATACCACGACGCGCAAAGGCAGTTTTTGGTTAGTGGAAGGCAAACCGTTAAAAGAATTAATGAAGGCGTTAGAAAAACGCGGCGTTAAATAGTTCGCGCGCCAATCATCATACCTACTAAGTAGGTCAGCGCGCCGACGGAAACGCCGATTAACAGGGTGCGCAAGCCGCTTTTAAACGCGTTTTTTTGCGTAAATAAACTTAACGTCGCGCCGATGGCAAATAGTGATACCACCGTTAAACCGATCGAAATGTATAAGTTAAATGCCGATTCGCTGAATAAAAACGGCAGCAATGGGATCGCGGCACCTATCACAAACGAAATAAAAGAGGAAATCGCCGCTCCCCAGGGCGACGCTAATTCGTCTGGATTAATGCCTAATTCTTCACGCGCCAATGTTTCTAACGCTTTTTCCGGATTTTGGATTAACGCTTGCGCGATGCGTTCCGCGTCCGCTTTCGGGATACCGCGCGCTTCATAAATCAACGCTAACTCCGCGGCCTCTTCTTCGGGATAGGTGTCTAACTCATGCTTTTCTAATTCCAATTGATACTCGAGCATTTCGCGCTGAGAACGCACCGAGACATATTCGCCCGAGCCCATGGAAAACGCGCCCGCTAACAAACCCGCGACGCCGGAAATTAAAATGACGCTGGAATGCACTTGCGCGCCCGCAACACCCAGAATCAAACTCGCGTTCGACAATAAACCATCGTTCACGCCAAACACCGCGGCGCGTAAATTATTCGCGTGTTTAATCGCGCTATGCTTATGTTCCAATTCGCCGAACACGTTCGGGAATTCATGCCCCAGTTTTTGATTGCGGTAAATCGACATGCCGCGCACTTTGGTAGCGGCTAAAATCAAACGCAAATGATTAGGCCCAAAGATATTTATCAAATGCGCGATCAAGCGCGTGCGCCAATCGGGGTGGTATGCGGGGATCGGTGTGTTAGTTTTTTTTAATTCATTCGCCCAAATAGCGGCTTGCTTTTCAGCCATGGCCGCTAAATCTAAAAATAATTTTTGATGGGTTTTTTTTGGATCTACAGCGGCGATCTTTTCATAAAGATAAGCGGAGCGTTTTTCCTCGTGCCAATTATCCAGCAGATCCATGCGATTACCCTAGGTTCTGGTTTTTGGGGTCTGATTAACAGTCTTCATCGTGAAAAGATTCGTTGAGCTTGTCTTGGTTAGCGCGTTCGACGAAAGCTTGCGATTGCATCGTAGTGGCGCCATTAAACATCATCTGACTCTTCATTTCTTTGCAGCGGGCTATGCGGTTATTTTCTGGATTTTGTAGTGATTGGCAGCCGCTTATCGATAATCCTAGAGACGCTAAAAGCGCGAAAGTGAGCAGCTTTTTCATGTCATCAATCTCCTTGGTTGCAGCGTTAACTTTACCTTAAAACGGATTTGGCACAAAGTGCTAATTGGCTTTAATTATGGAAAAACTTTGCTCCCAGGCGCATCTTGTTAGAGAATGATATATAATGTGGGTTTTTTACAATATGGTGAGGAATGGGAAAGCGTAGTAAGAAAGACAACTTTGAAGATAGAGAGGCTCAGAAATATGAGAATCCTATTCCCAGCCGTGAATTTATTTTAGAGCATTTAGCCGACCGCGGCAGTCCCGCTAACCGCAAGCAAATTATTCTTGAATTGAACCTCACCAGCGATTCCGACCAAGAAGCGATCCGCCGCCGTTTGAGCGCGATGGTCCGTGACGGCCAATTGCATAAAAACCGCAATGGCGCCTATGGTTTAGTGGGTAAAATGGAATTAGTCTCCGGCCGTGTGATCGGCCATAAAGACGGCTTTGGCTTTGTCGTGCCCGACGAGGGCGGCGACGATTTATTCTTAAATGCTCGGCAAATGCGGAGTGTTTTTCACGGCGACCGGATCTTGGCGCGTGTTTCTGGCCTTGACCACCGCGGCCGCGCCGAAGCCATCGTCGTGGAAGTGTTAGAGCATAATACCCAGCAAATTGTCGGCAAATTTTTCAGCGAGGGCGGCGCTTGTTTCGTCGAGCCCAGCAACCAGCGTATCGCCCAACGCGTCTTAATCGCGCCGGATGAGGTCGATGGCGCCAACCACAGTCAAATGGTGGTCGTCGCCATTCTTACCCAACCCACGGCGCATGCGCCGCCGACCGGCAAAATCGTGGAAGTATTAGGCGACCACATGGCGCCGGGCATGGAAATCGATGTCGCGATCCGCAGCCACAACTTGCCGTATGAATGGCCGGAGACGGTCGAAGATGAGGCCGCGCGGTTTCCCGCCGAAGTACCGAAAGACGCCTACGCCAACCGGCTCGATTTACGGCACTTGCCGTTCGTGACCATAGACGGCGAAGACGCGAAAGATTTCGACGACGCGGTGTATTGCACACCGCTTGCCAGCGGTTACAAATTATATGTGGCGATCGCCGACGTCGGCCATTACGTCAAACCAGGCAGCGCGCTGGACCAAGAAGGGTATAACCGCGGTAACTCCGTTTATTTCCCTGAGCGTGTGATTCCCATGTTGCCGGAATCGTTATCGAATGGTCTCTGTTCTTTGAAACCCAACGTCGACCGCTTAGTCATGGTGTGTGAAATGCAAATCACCGCGGCCGGCAAAATTACCAAATATGACTTTCACGAAGCCGTCATCCATTCACACGCGCGCATGACTTACAATAAAGTCTATGCCATCGTCGAAAAAAATGATGGCGCCCTGCGCGAAGAATATAAAAAATTATTGCCTGAGTTCGAAAACCTGTTCGCGATCTACCGGATTTTACATAAAGCGCGCGGTCTCCGCGGCTCTATCGATTTTGATTTACCCGAAACAAAAATCATTTTCGGCGCCGGGCGCAAAATCGAAAAAATTATTCCCATGCAGCGCAACGACGCGCACCGTGTCATCGAAGAATGTATGTTATGCGCGAACATTTGCGCCGCGCAATTTTTATTGAAACACGAAGCGCCGACGTTGTTCCGCATCCACGAAGGCCCCAGCGCGGAAAAACTGGAAGACTTGCGTCGTTTCTTAGGCGAAACCGGTTTGAAGTTACCAGGCAAAGGCACACCCACGCCGCTCGATTATTCGAAATTATTAGCGTCGATCGCTGACCGGCCCGACGCGCATGTTATTCAAATGGTGTTACTGCGTTCGTTAAGCCAAGCGGTTTACAGTCCAGATAATAGAGGCCATTTTGGTTTAGCGTTCGAAGAATACGCGCATTTCACTTCCCCTATCCGCCGTTATCCGGATTTGATCGTGCACCGCGGCATTCGCAAAGTGTTGCAAAGAAAACATGATGTCAACAAAGATGAAAGTATTAGCGTCTTGGCGAAACAAGGCGAACATTGTTCGATGACGGAGCGACGCGCCGATGATGCGACGCGTGAAGTAATCGATTGGTTGAAGTGTGAATTTATGATGGATAAAGTCGGCGCGGAATTCGACGCTATTATCACGAACGTCACCGGCTTTGGATTTTTCGTGGAATTAAAAGACGTTTATGTCGAAGGCTTAGTGCATATCAGTACGCTGCCGAACGACTATTATCAATTCGATCCAACCAAGCAAGCGTTGCTCGGCGAGCGCGCCGGCCGCCGTTTCCGCTTGAGCGACCTCGTGCGCATTCGCGTCGTGCGTGTGGACTTAGATCAACGTCAAATTGATTTCATGTTGGCGGAAACCGTGCAAAGCGATCTCAAGAAAAAACCCGCGAGAAACAAAAAACATTACGCGAAAGAAAAACAAAAAAAGAAAAAGAGCCCGAAGAAAAAACGATGAAAAACCCGAATAAAACTGTCCTGTTTGGCATTCACGCAGTGCTTGCGCTATTGTCGCAACAGCCGGAGCGCGCGTTGACGTTATACCTGCAAAGAGACCGCCACGACCAAAAAATTCAAGTCATCACCGAGTTAGCGAAAACCCACCGCATAAAAATCGAATTAAAGACCCGCGCCGAGTTAGATGAGTTAGCGGCAGACGGCGTGCATCAAGGCGTCGTCGCCGCGTGCGTTACACCCACCGCGCACACGGAAAATGATTTAGAAACGATTATCAGCGCCGCGGTTAAACCACTGTTGCTAGTGTTAGACGGCATTCAAGACCCGCATAACCTCGGCGCTTGTCTGCGCAGCGCGGACGCCGCCGGCGTGCACGCGGTCATCGTTCCCAAAGATAAATCCGTCGCCATCACGCCCACCGTCAGCAAAGTCGCGTCCGGCGCCGCCGAAACCGTGCCTTTTATTCAAGTCACGAATCTCGCGCGCACGTTGCGTTGGTTGAAAGACCAAGGCGTGTGGGTGTTTGGCGCGGCCGGCGAAGCCACAGAAACGTTATACCAAGCGGATTTAACCGTACCGGCCGCGTTAGTGTTAGGCGCGGAAGGGCAAGGTTTGCGGCGCTTAACGCGCGAGCATTGCGATATGTTATTGAATATTCCCATGCAAGGCAGCGTTTCCAGTTTGAATGTGTCGGTCGCCACGGGCATATTTTTATTTGAAGCGTTACGCCAGCGATTAAAGAGGTGATGATGCGCAGCCAGCAGGTTGAGAATGAAGATTGGTTAAAAATTCTTGAAAATGACGCCAGCGCCGAAGAGATACGTCTCAGTATGATTTCTAAATTGGTTCTCTACCTGCAAACGACTTATGACTTTCACACGGTCTCCGGTGAATTCGATCTTAGCGAGCTAGAGCGCGTCATCGAAAATTTGTTACATGGCGCGGCGCAAGTGGCTGCGTGGGGGTTAATGACCTTGGATGTGCCGGGTGAGCCCATCATTATTCATGAAAAAAATCTTTTTCAAACCACGAAAGTTTTCGCAAATATTTTAACGTCAATGGGTTTTCCCAACGAGTATATTGTTTTCCTTAGAGATCCCAATTTAGAAAAACCTGCGCATGCGTCCTATGAAGCTTTGTTCGACACCCAACGCACATTTTTAAATGGCGAAACTCGAGCGCTAGGCGTGCCCAGGGCTAAGCTCCGCGTTATTATCCCGCTTAACTATTACTTTGATGATTGGTTGGGACAGCGCTATCCTATCGTCATCGCAAATTATTTAAGAGCGTTTGAACAAGCGCAACAGAAGAAACCGGACTTGGAAAATCTCCTGTCGTTAACGAATATATCGTTATTTTTTGGCATGTATCATGGCTTAGATAGCAGTGCAAACCTCCGTGCGGATAGTTTGCAGAGTGTGACAGAAAATGAAAAAGATATTTTGGCGCAGACGGCGGGACAGTTTGTAACGGTGGTACGCGCCTCGGAGTTTTCTGCGACTGTCCATTTTCAACAAGCCGAACGCTTAATCACGCATATTTTGGTTCATCAGTTCGACTTGGTCGCGGCTTACTTTGCGGCAGATATCGCGTTATACCTCACCATGGAAGGTAAAGAAACCACGGTGAAAAAGCCAGAACCACCGGCATTGGTGAGTCATGATCCGACCGCGCCGAACTTAAACCCGACCAACTTTGGCTTATTGTCAAAAATAATTAGGAGTGTGTTAGAACAAATTGAAAAATTATCAAGAGACAAAGAAAAATTCGCCAATCATTATGCGCAATTCATTAGTTTAATATTATTGAATTATGGCTTTCAAAATCCTACCCCATTTTTTCTAGATACAATACGCAGACACCGTGAAGACGCACACCTGCGCGTTGATCTCACGCACACAAAACAAAAAAATATGTTCGATAATTATGGGATTTTTTTAGATAAATATGTAAAACAAACTTATCGAATCAAAAAGCATGGTAGAGACCGCGGTGGTGAGCATAATTTATTAGAAGAGAAAAGCGCGCCTGACGCGACACCCGTTAATAATCCAAGCTTTATTTTGCAGCAGCCCGCAATTAAATGGAATTATATTTCCGAGGAAAAACTTAGTTCGCTACAGCAAAATCTTTTTAAGCGCCGCTCTCTACCAGCGCAGGCGAGTGCATTAGTGCAGGCGGTACTACAATTGTCTGATGAGTATTTGGAAGTGAAAGAAACTGTGCCCCAACTGCGGTTATAATGCTAAATGATCAGTAAACCCATTCACTAAATATCCGCCGTCCACCGCAATGCATTGGCCCGTAATGTAAGATGCTTTAGCCATGCACAGAAACGCCGCCAGGCTCGCCACTTCTTCTGGTTGGCCAACACGTCTTAACGGGGTACGGGAAATAATTTTATTTAACTCGTCGGGGTTGGATAAATATTTTTTGACGATGTCAGTTTCGATATACCACGGCGCGATGGCGTTAACACGGATATTGTCACGCGCCCATTCCACGGCCAAGTGTTTCGTCATTTGAATGACACCGGCTTTACTAACGCCGTACGGCGTTCCCGACGCATCGTCAATCAAGCCGGAAATGGAAGCGATGTTAATGATATTGCCTTGCGTGGAATTTTTTAAGAGTGGATAAGCCAACTGACATAATTGAAAAACAGAAGTTAAATTAATCCGCAGAATTTTTTCATATTCATTTAACTTATAGTCGGCCGTGGCTTTTCTAAAGTTAGTGCCCGCGTTATTGACCAGAATATCTAAGGCGCCTGCATGTTCCTTGATAGTGTCGATAATTTTTTGATACGCTGCTTCACCGTCGTCAAGATCAGCGCAAATGCCATGCACATTAAAATTTTCTTTTTTCCAAGCCGTGGTCACCGCGTTGACATCTGCTGCAGTGCGGGCGACAAAAAAAACTTCCGCGCCCAATTGTAAAAATTCATTGACGATTGCTTTGCCGATGCCGCGCGTGCCGCCGGTGATTAAGGCTTTTTTTCCCGCTAAATCCCAGTTGGTCGTCATCACTCGTTGCCCCGCGCGAAACTAAACATTAAATCTGAAATGCATCACATCGCCGTCTTGAACAATATATTCTTTCCCTTCTAAGCGCCATTTGCCGGCTTCTTTCGCACCTTGCTCGCCTTTGAATTTCACATAATCTTCATAGCCGATCACTTCCGCGCGGATAAAACCTTTTTCGAAATCCGTGTGAATGACGCCAGCCGCTTGCGGACCGGTAAAGCCTTTGTGTATCGTCCAGGCGCGCACTTCTTTTTCGCCCGCGGTGAAATACGTTTCTAAGCCCAATAATTTGTAACCGGCGTGAATCACGCGGTTCAAGCCCGGCTCGTCTAAATTCATCGACGCTAAAAATTCTTCGCGTTCCGCCGCCTCTAGCTCGGCGATTTCCGCTTCCAACGCCGCGCAAATCACGACGACACTCGCGCCTTCTTCAACCGCGATATGTTTGACTTGATCTAAGAATGGATTATTCGTAAAACCATCTTCAGCGACGTTGGCGATGTAAAGTGTCGGCTTAATCGTGAGTAAGTGTAGCGGCTTTAATTTTTCAAAATCGTCTTTGGCTAATTTCAACGCGCGTACCGGCAGGCCGGCGTTCAATTGTGTTTTTACTTTTTCTAACAACGCGACTTCCGCCACGCTGCCTTTATCGCCGCTACGCGCGAGTTTGCCTAAGCGCAGTATGCCTTTTTCAATACTTTCTAAATCCGCCAAAGCTAATTCGGTGTTAATCACTTCGATGTCGTCTTTAGGCGAAATTTTTCCCGCTACATGCACGACGTCGGTATCTTCGAAACAACGCACCACATGCGCGATCGCGTCGGTTTCGCGGATGTTCGCTAAAAATTTATTGCCTAAGCCTTCGCCCTTCGAGGCGCCCGCGACTAAACCCGCGATATCCACGAATTCCATCGTCGTTGGCAAGATGCGTTCCGGCGTGACTAAGTCCGCGAGTTTATCCAAGCGCGGATCAGGCACGGGCACCACGCCGACGTTCGGCTCGATCGTGCAAAACGGATAATTCGACGCGTCGACGCCGGCTTTGGTAAGACAGTTAAATAAAGTGGATTTGCCGACGTTTGGCAAGCCAACGATGCCGCATTTGATGCCCATAATAATTTACTCTTTAGTGTTATCGCTGTGTAGTTGATGCATCGCTTTTTGAAATTCACCTTGGCAGACTAACGGTAAAATCTTTTCCGCGTCTAGCAAGGCGTCGTCGATCAACCGGCGGTCGGCCAGGCTCGGATTTTTTAACACATAATCCACCACGTCATCGCGGTTGCCCGGATGGCCGATGCCGATCCGCAAGCGGTAAAATTGTTTCGTGTTTAAATGGCTAATAATGTCTTTCAACCCATTATGACCGCCGTGACCGCCATCAAATTTCAAACGCACCGTGCCAGCCGGCAAATCTAATTCATCATGCGCGATTAAAATCGCGTGCGGCGGAATTTTATAATAATCCGCGATCGCTTGCACTGCTTGGCCGCTCAGATTCATATAAGTGGTGGGAATGAGGAGATGACACTCGTGACCTTTAATATCGGTTTGCGCCGTGTAGCCATGAAATTTCGCGTTTTTACGTAAGCTGATATTGTTGTCGTTCGCAAGGCCCGTCACCAACCAGGCACCAGCGTTGTGACGCGTCTCTTCATATTTGGCGCCAGGATTGCCTAATCCGACGATAAGTTGAATGCCTGCGGCCACCTTCGCACCCTCATCAAAAATAATTGTCATCGCACTTTTTAACTAGTGCGATGACAGGGATGGAATTACTCTTTCTTACCTTCTTTACCCGCGTCGCCTTCCACCGGAGCAGCTCCTTCAGCACCGGCAGCGCCTTCTTCCGCCACAGGTACCACGATATCTTCTTCGATGATACGTGGTTTATGGACGGAAACGACCGGTAAATCGTGGCCTTCAACGCCATGCGCAAGCGCGACGATTTCCACGCCCTTCGGCAATTTGATATCGGATAAATGTAACGTGTCATCCAATTTCATTTCCGACGTGTTCACTTCTAAAAATTCCGGCAAGTCGGCGGGTAAACAGCTGACTTCGATATCGGTCATCGCGTGATACACGACGCCGCCTTCGGATAAACCAGGCGCTGTATCGTCACCGACGAAGTGTAATGGAATATGCATATGTAATTTTTGGTCGGCGCGTACGCGTAAAAAATCCATGTGATGCACGCGTGGTTTGCAAGGATCGCGCTGCACGTCTTTTAAAATAACTTGTTCGCCGGTGCCGTCAACTTTCAACGTCAAAATATGCGAATAAAACGCTTCATTGCCCAACGCGACCACCACTTTATTGTGATCGATGGTGAGTGACACGGGGTCTTGCCCGGCGCCATAAATAACAGCGGGAACCATGTTCGTGTGACGTAGGCGGCGGCTCGCACCTTTCCCTATATCTTTTCGAACAGTAGCTTCCAGTTCGAATTTATTTGCTGACATAATGACTTACTCCAATAGATTATTTAAGTTTTTATGCCCCTGCGACCAGGGCATAAAGAGGGCGCTATTCTATATTAGATTAGGGGATAAGTCATGGATAATTGGGCGCGGATCGGGGCTAATACTGTTTTAATCCAAAAACATACGGCTTAATGACCCCGCGCCGCTAATCCGGCGGATGGCCTCGGCCATCATATGGCTCAAGCTTAACGACCGAATCCGTTTACATTTCAAAGCGTTAGGGCTGAGTGGGATAGTGTCGGTCACGACTAAATCATCCAATTGCGACGCTTCGATATTCTTAATCGCGTCGCCCGATAACACAGGATGCGTGATGTAAGCGGCGACTTTCGCAGCGCCATGTTCTTTCAGCGCCTCGACGGCTTTGCACAGCGTGCTCGCGGTATCGATAATATCATCCACGATCACGCAATCCCGGTCTTTGACGTCACCGATAATATGCATCACTTGCGCTTCATTCGGCTGCGGACGGCGTTTATCGATGATGGCGAGATCAGCGCCGGGAATACGTTTTGCGATGGCGCGCGCGCGGATCACGCCGCCCACATCGGGAGACACCACCATAATGTTTTGATACGATTTTTTTAATATGTCTTCCAACATAATCGGCGTGCTATATAAGTTGTCCACCGGCATGTAAAAAAAGCCTTGGATTTGGTCGGCGTGTAAATCCACCGTCACCAAGCGGCTAATGCCCACAGAGGCCATCATATCAGCGACGATTTTCGCCGTGATTGGCACCCGCGCGGAACGCACGCGGCGGTCTTGTCGGGCATAACCAAAGTAGGGCACCACAGCGGTAATTTTCGCGGCTGACGCGCGGCGCAACGCGTCCGCCATAATCATTAATTCCATGATCGTGTCATTGGTGGGCGCGCAAGTAGATTGAATGAGAAAAATATCCCGGCCGCGCACGTTTTCTTGAATTTCCACCATGGTTTCGCCATCGCTGAATTGACCGACCAGGGCTTTGCCTAGCGGCAGATTCAAGTGCTCAACGATATGTTGAGCGAGTTCATGGCTGGCGTTACCACTAAAGATCATTATTTCAGGCACGGTGTTTTTTCCTAGCTGATTGATGCGCAAAACGCTGGATTATTATATCTGTATTTATAAGAGTATTGCTTTAAGAATTTATTATTAAGTTGAAAATGGCTGGGGTGCTAGGATTCGAACCTAGGGATGCCGGGATCAAAACCCGGTGCCTTACCGCTTGGCTACACCCCAACAGCTATTGCTCTGATCTAGTGAGGCGGCTATTTTGCTAATAGAACAGTCCAGTGTCAACACTTCTTTACTAGTACTTTAGCCACGGAAAAAGCCTCACGCGGGCTGCGGAAATTGCCATTGGGTAATAAGAATCCGCACGTTGAGCGCGGGATACGACATGAAAATTTTGGTCGGCAAATCGATATGATTGACGGATGTATAGCGTAAATATTGGATTTTCCAACCTTGCTGATTTAACTCGATCAAGTGTTTATAGGCATCAAAACGTTTCATGGCGGGCGCGTCCGGCGCCGGCAAGCCGCGTATCCAAAACGTCAACTCCGACACAGGCAAATGCCAGCCCGTCGATTGCGCCAGTAAAATTTCCGGCGAAGTCGCATAGATTTTTTTGCCTTGCGGAGTGATTAACTCTACTTTACCAGGGCTGCCGCTTAAAATTATGGAACTCGCTCCTAACGGGCCGAATAGCGATAGGGTGTAATTCTCATGGTCCTGCTGCCAATGCAGCGAACCGCTTTCCGCTGCCTTGTCCGTATGCATCGCGATCGCCGCTTTCAAGTCCCATTCTTGGATCGCTGCGAGCGTTTTGACGCGCTGGTCCCAAGCGACAATTTGGTTTTGCGCGGGGGCTTCGGGCGCTGTCACCGTCGTACAGCCAGCCAACATGCCTAGGGTTAGGCATAAAATCAGAATTTTAACGGGAGAAATGCGCATGGTTGGCCAAAGTTAAGTAAAGTTAAAGAATTAACGGGAATTATATAGATAAATTAAAATGTTTTCTCAGTTAATCGTAACAAAATGTTTCGGCGCTGAAAGTTTGGACGAAGTAAACCTTTTGATTTTGTCTTATTTCACATAAAATGGACGCCTATAAGAATAAAGCGCTTTGAATTATGCCGATCATCGTATGTGGAATTAACCATAAAACAGCCATGCTAAGTTTGCGTGAGCGGGTGATTTTTCCGTTAGAAAAATTACCGCTGTATTTAGCCGACTTACTCGCGCACGAAAATTTCCGGGAAGCCGTGATTTTATCGACCTGCAACCGCTCGGAAGTCTACTGCGACGCGGACGCCGCCGGCCCGTTATTAGATTGGTTTTGCCGCCAGCATCAAATCACGCGCGCTGAATTAGAACCCTCCGTGTATGTCTATCAAGATCAGCAAGCGGTGCAGCACTTGATGCAAGTCGCGTGCGGTTTAGATTCGATGGTGTTGGGTGAAGCGCAAATTCTCGGTCAAATCAAAGAAGCCTTTTCAGAGAGTTGCGCCGCGGGTGCCGTCGGCCCTTTGTTCAACCGTTTATTCCAACAAGTTTTTATGATCGCGAAAGAAGTGCGGACTAACACCTCGATTGGCGCGTGTCCGGTTTCCGTCGCGTCCACCGCGGTGAATTTAGCAAAACAAGCCGTGCCTGAATTTCATGCCGCGAGCGTTTTAGTCGTCGGCGCCGGTGACACCGTCGATTTAGTGTTGCGGCATTTGCAAGCGCACGCCGTGGCGAAATTATTTATCGTCAACCGCAATTCACAAAGTGCGGCGTTACTCGCGAAAAAATACGCGGCGCAAGCCTATGCGTTCGCGAAATTAGCGCAAGTGTTACCGCAAGTCGACATCGTTATCACCGCGACCGGCAGCACCTTGCCGATTTTGAGTAAATCCCAAGTCGAAACCCATTTAAGTAAGCGCAAAGGTAGAGCGTTAAAAATTATCGACATCGCCGTGCCGCGCGACGTCGAAGCCACGGTGGCGGAACTACCGGGCGTGACGCTGTATTGCATCGATGATTTAAAAGAAATGATCCAACACAATATGCGCGGCCGTGAACACGCGGCGGAAAAAGCGCGTGAAGTCATTCAATCAAAAGCGATCGACTTTATCGCCTGGATTCGTTCATTCGACGTCGTCGCGACGACGATACGCGCTTACCGCAAACAAATCGAAGACATTTGTTACGCGGAAATGACGAAAGCCGTGCAACAACTTGAGCGTGGTGACGACCCGGCGCAAGTGTTGGTGAGTTTCGCTTATGCGTTCACCAATAAATTACTGCACACGCCCAGCGTGCAATTACGCCAAGCCGGCGTCGATGGCCGTTTTGATATTTTAGAGTTAGCGCGGCAATTATTCGCGATACCTCAGACAGACAGCGGTACCGTATGAAGCCCTCCATCCAACGAAAATTGCAGGGCTTAGTCGAGCGCCATGAAGAATTAAACGCGCTGTTGTCGGACGCGGGCATCATCAACCAGCAAAATTTATTCCGTGAATACTCGAAAGAATATTCGCATCTGGAACCCGTGGTGCAAGTGTTTCAGCGTCATCAAGCTTTTATCCAGCAGCAAGAACACGCGAAAGTATTAATGGGCGACCCCGATCCTGAAATGCAGCAATTAGCGCGCTTGGAAATGAAAGACGCCGAAGACCACATTCAAAAATTAGAAGAAGAATTGCAATTTTTATTATTGCCGCGCGATCCGTTGGACGATAGTAATATTTTTCTAGAAATCCGCGCGGGTGCGGGTGGCGACGAAGCGTCGATTTTTTCCGGCGATTTGCTCCGTATGTACACGCGCTACGCCGAAGCGCAAGGCTGGCAAGTCGAAATTATCAGTTCAAATTCCGGTGAACACGGCGGTTATAAAGAAATTATTCTACGCATCATCGGCCAAGGCGCGTATTCGCAATTTAAATTTGAATCCGGCGTGCATCGCGTGCAACGCGTGCCGGAAACCGAAGCGCAGGGCCGCATCCATACTTCGACTTGCACGATCGCCGTGTTGCCTGAGGTCGACGAAATCGAAGAAGTGGTCATCGCGCCGGGCGATTTACGCATCGATACGTTCCGCGCTTCCGGCGCCGGCGGTCAGCACGTACAAAAAACCGATTCCGCGATTCGCATCACCCACATTCCCAGCGGTTTAGTGATTGAGTGCCAAGACGAACGTTCGCAACATAAAAACCGCGCGCGCGCGATGTCGTTGCTGAAAGCGAAATTACTCGCCAGCGAACGCGATAAACAACATCAACAACAAGCTGAAACGCGCCGTAATTTAGTCGGCACCGGCGACCGTTCCGAACGCATCCGCACCTATAATTTTCCGCAGGGACGGCTGACCGACCATCGCATCAATTTGACGTTGTATAAACTGCCCGACATTATTCAAGGCGATTTAGCGCCGGTGATTAACGCATTAATTCACGAACATCAAGCTGATTTGTTAGCGGCGATGGGGGATTGATGATGACGATCGCCAACGCGTTGCAAGCCGCCGTCCAGCAATTTTCGCCACACGCATCAGCGCAGCTAGACGCGGAAGTGCTGCTCGCACACGCGCTTAACGTCACGCGCAGTCATCTCTATGCTTGGCCCGAGCGCGCGTTAAGCGCTGCGGAAGAACATGATTATTCTTTACTGGTCGCAAGAAAACGCGCCGGTGAACCAGTCGCGTACATCACCGGCACCCGAGAATTTTGGTCGCGTGATTTTATCGTTACCAAAGATACTTTAATCCCGCGTCCGGAAACGGAAATTTTAGTCGAGAAAATTTTAGAAAAATTTCACCCTCGCACAGAGGCTTTAGCAGTCGCAGACCTCGGCACCGGTTGTGGCGCGATTGCGTTGTCTATCGCGTTAGAAAAACCGCATTGGCAAGTCACCGCCACCGATCTTTCGACGGCCGCTTTACAAGTCGCCAAAACTAACGCGGTAAGACTTAACGTTAACAATATTTCTTTTTATCACGGTGATTGGTGCGCGGCTTTACCCGACACGCCATTTGATGCCATCATGGCAAACCCGCCATATATTTCGAAAGATGATTCAGAATTGAATCAGGATGTTATAGAATCCGAACCTCACGCTGCGTTATTTGCGGCTGAAGCAGGTTTGAAAGCACTCAGCGATATTGTTTTTCAAGCAAGAAATTGTTTGAAATCAGGCGGTTACTTGATGGTGGAACATGGCCACCGGCAAGTGCTATCAGTACGAGATTTTTTTTCAAACGCTGGCTATACTGAGATAGATGTGTACAAAGATTTATCAAATAAACAGAGAGTCACCGCGGGCCGTTATGATGGCAGCATTGTCTCTCGGTAGGCTTTTTGATATATGATGCCTGTCTGTATTAAAATATAGGATGGTTAGGAGAATGGCGATGGCGACAAAAGATATTTTAGAACCTAGTTTAGAAATGCTAGGGATGGCTCCTTACAAGATTAAAAAAGGTGAGGAGTACATGGGGTTGAAAATGCGCCAGCATTTCACGAAAATTCTAACCTTATTGCGTCAACAAATTATGGAAGGCGCGGACCGCACCGTGACCCATATGAAAGACGACGCGATCAATTACCCCGATCCTAACGACCGCGCCAGCCAAGAAGAAGAATTCCGCCTTGAGCTGCGCACCCGCGACCGTGAACGCAAACTGTTGAAAAAAATTGAAGAAGCGCTGCAGTTACTCACAGACAAGGAATACGGCTATTGTGAAGTTTGTGGCGTGGAAATAGGCTTACGCCGCTTAGAAGCTCGTCCCACCGCAACGTTGTGCATCGACTGCAAAACGTTAGACGAAATTAGGGAAAAGCAACAAGGCTAATGCCATCTCATTGATTAGTATTAAATATCCTCAAGTCTTTGGCAGGATTACTTTACTCTATAAAGTACAGTTTTTACCTGAAATAGGTAAAGAGGACTATACTAATAAATATAAAGAATTTTCCTAAGGCTAGGCTTTTTGAAGGGTAGTCTATGGCCGGAGCACAACAGCAAGGTGGTGGCCAAGGAGATAGTTCTTCTGGCATGTTATGGACGATTGCGGCCTTATTCGCGGCAGTCGCGGGGCTTTGGTATGGCTTTCATAGCTATATCGTCTATTACTTTTTTAAATTAAAACTTTTCGAAATCGGTTTGCTTTCACACTTCACGCACAATCTTGATGATGTGCGCTTCGACATGATGAGTGTGGATCCTAACGCCGTGAATTTTGATTATCTGGCGCGCGTGGGTTCGGCGGTGGGATATTATATTCGAATTCCCTGCATCATTCTCATCGCCGTGTTAGCCGTCGTCGTGTTTACCTCTAACTCCGTGCGCGTGTTTAAACGTATTTATGATATGCGTATCTTGCGAAGTTTAGAGCAAGTCAATTGGCCGCAAATTTCTCCCGTGGCTAATTTAGATCTTATCAAAGAAGACATCGATAAAGGCCCCTGGGCGATGGCGATGACGCCGGTACAATTTTGTAAACGGCATGGCTTGCTCGAAGAATATAAACGCGCGCCGGCCGAAGGTGTGTCGCGTAAGGAATTAAATAAAATCGAAGTGGCATTGAAACGCGGTCAAGCCAACAAAGTTTTCATCATGCAATTGGGGACGTTATGGCAAGGTGTGGATCGCTTGCCGCCGCATTACAAAGCCTTATTCGCCGTGTTCGCCGGCCGCTTCAACAGCGATCCGGGTGCCGTCGATATGTTAAAACAATTAAGCGCCACCGCCGCGACGAAAATCGATTTTAAAGGCGTGGATGCGCTGCTAAAAAAACATGAAAAAACCAAACAAGTGCAAGAAGCGATGAACGCTCACGCCTATAACTTGACGGTCATGGCGTCCATGCTTGCGCTCGCGCGGATGGACGGCGTGCAAGCCTCGGCGGATTTTTTATGGTTGAAGCCGATGGACCGCAGGCTTTGGTATACATTGAATACGATCGGTAGACAAACGCCGTTTACCGAAGTCGCCGGCGTGTTCGCGCACTGGACGGCGGAAAAAGAAATGGGAAAAAAATTATTGATTCCGATGGTGGAAGAAGCCACCAACGCGCTAGAACAAGCATTGAAAGAAATTATCTACAAACCTGAAGAGTAGTCCCTGAAGACTAGTAAGTTGTAGGAGTGAGTATGCAGCGTGGTTTGGACGAACAACATGAGATGTCGCCCCAGCTGTTGTTACGGGATACCCGTACCACGGGGATGCGTATTGTCGACTTTTTTAAAGACCCGCTGAATAGCGCCGTGTTATTAATGGGCTTCGCGATTTTCGTTTTCTTTTTTGATATCGTCGCGGAACTTATTACGTTTGCCGCGGTGTGCACGTTCTTTTACGCCTATACCAGAGAAGCCAAATTACCCTTCCGCATGCCGTTACGTTCCAACGCGCCCGATTATAACGATCCGCTGCCGGGCAGCAACAAACCCCGCAAAGCGCGCGGCATTAGTTTTTTTGGTAACCGCAAAGTTACCAACGAAGAATTGTGGTTTAACAATGACGACATGCGCACGCACGTCTTAATCTTCGGTTCCACCGGTAGCGGTAAAACCGAAGCGTTGGTGTCATTGTCATTTAACGCGTTAGTGCAGGGCAGCGGTTTTTTATATGTCGACGGTAAAGGCGATAATAGTTTATTCGCCAAAGTTTTTTCGATGTGCCGTTTCATGGGCCGCGAAGATGATTTACTGTTGATTAACTTCATGACCGGCGCGCGCGACGTCGTCGGCGCGCAAGAAAAACGTTTGTCGAATACCATGAATCCATTTTGTAACGGTTCGTCGAGCATGTTATCGCAGTTAGTCGTGAGCTTGATGGATTCCGGCGGCCAAAGTTCCGACGGCGACATGTGGAAAGGCCGCGCTATCGTGTTCGTCGAAGCGTTGATGAAAGTCTTAGTGTACATGCGCGACAGCGGTAAAATTTTATTAGACGCTAACACCATCCGTAATTATTTTGAATTACCGCGCTTAGAAGCGATCGCGATGGATAGAATGTTTATCCGCGATAATCAAGAGCCGGTCAGCTTAGCCGACACGCCCGAATTAATTTTAGAACCTATCACTAACTACATCATCAACTTGCCGGGTTATGACCGCGGTAAAAAAGGCAAGCAAGGTTCTCAAGTTTTAGAACAGCATGGTTTTATCACCATGCAATTAACGCGCGTTTTCGGTTCGTTAGCGGATACGTACGGTCACATTATCCGGACTAACTTAGCGGAAGTCGATTTGAAAGACGTCGTGTTAAACCGCCGCGTGTTAGTCGTGCTGCTGCCGGCGTTAGAAAAATCCCCCGACGAATTATCCAACTTAGGTAAAGTCATTATCGCGTCACTAAAAGCGATGATGGCCGCCGGCTTAGGCGAATCCGTGGAAGGAACTTACAAAGAAGTCGTATCGCGAAAACCGACCAACGCCGCGACGCCTTATATGTGCGTGTTAGACGAATACGGTTACTACGCGGTGAAAGGTTTCGCCGTCGTACCGGCGCAAGCGCGTTCATTAGGGTTCTCGGTTATTTTCGCCGGCCAAGATTTACCGGCGTTCCAAAAAGCCTCGAAAGAAGAAGCCGCTTCCATCGGCGCGAACACCAACATTAA
Organism: Gammaproteobacteria bacterium; assembly: GCA_963692955.1. Lineage (GTDB taxonomy): Bacteria > Pseudomonadota > Gammaproteobacteria > DSM-16500 > DSM-16500 > UBA5158. Next base: position 568,309 of record OY843587.1, read on the forward strand.
AATTTGTATGAAGTTAGAAGATCCGCAAGAAACGTGGGAATTCTTTTCGAAAACCGCGGGCGAATCTTACGTGACCAAAGTCGATTCTTTCCAAACGAACGCGCAAAGTATCTTAAATAATTACATGGATAGCCGCAGCGCTTCTTCCGAAAAACGCGCGCGGGTCGATTTGTTAGATTTGAAAGACCAGCGCGAAGGCGAAGCGCATATATTCTTTAAATCAAAAATCGTCCGCGCGAAAATGTTTTACGCGAACCCGATTCCGGCGCAGCGCATGCGCATCAATCATTTCTTAAAAGTCGAACCGCCGATTCAACGTGTGTTAATCGATTTAGAACAGCGCATCGAACGTTTCGATTCGTTAATGAAAAGCGGCGAAGGTGAATTCGCCAGTGACTTCCAAGACGAGTCGGAAGAAATCGCGATTATCTCGCGCGTCATGAATGAAAACGCGCAAGCCAACCCGATCGAAAAAGGCGTGTCGGCGTTATTAGCTTTCCACAACCGCAATAACGTGGAAGGCGAAGAAACGGTGGAAGTCGTCGAAGAAACCGTCGAAGAGCCCGGGCGTTTAAATATTTTTAGTAAAATTAATTTGCCCGAGTCGGTAAAAATGTTGGTCGGCCCGTCTAAGTTACCAGCCTTTAGTTTGCCGCTCATCAGTCGCAACCAAGTGAAAGATAAAGTCGAATTGATGGAACGCGTGTTAGGCAAACCCGGCCCGCAAGCGGCCAATATCACCACTGAAATTGTTAAAGACATGACCATGGCGACGGATTACCCTCCGGATTACAATGGATTATTAAGTGAACCTCAACAAGTGACGGCAGTCGTCATCGATTTGTGTGATTATGTGGCTACTCTAAAAGCACCAGGCGACGAACCCGTTTAAAAAAGCTGTTTTCAGATGCCGTCATGCGCTTAAAATGTTATAAGCAATTATGTGAAATTGTTTTGTGAGAGTTAAGGAAGGAAGAATTCACACAATGGAAGTTAAATTAAACCTAATCAAGCCATCCGCGCTTGTTTTTTTTACTTTTATTTTTGCGATCGTTAGCGGCTTAAGCGGCTGCGCTTCATCGAGCATTGAACGTAACGCCGCCAGTAATGTCGACAGTGCTTATCAAAGTTCCAACTACGCCTTAACTCACGCCGCTGATAATTCCACGGCCAACGCTTTTCAAAACGCTCCGCAAACCGCGAAAGGTGTCGTAATCGGCACCACTTCCGGCGCGGTGATCGGCGGATTCTCTAGCGGTGTGCCCGGTATCTTGCCGTTCGCGGTCGGCGGCGCTATCGTCGGTGGCGTCATCGGCGCGTGGATTGATTACCATACTAACTTAATCGACCGCCTCGAAAACCGCGGTGTCAAAGTCTATGTGTTAGGCGATCAATTGATGTTAATCATGCCGTCGTCTTGGCTATTCGAAGGCCGCACGCCGCGCATTCAACCGCAATCTAAATCTACTTTAGACATGGTCGCGGAATTCATCCGTCAATACCCCACTATGTCAGTGAAAGTCGCCGCTTACACTAACGATGTCGGTAATAACGAAATTAATTGTTACATCACGCAACAACAAGCCGACACCGTTGTAAAATATTTATGGCCGCGTGTGGATACCCGCGTGTTGTTCGCGCAAGGTTACGGCGGCACGCATTTGATCGCGCCCAACAATTTAAATTGGGCGGAAGGTGAAAATTATCGGGTGGAAATTACTTTCGAGAAATTACCGGTTTGATTAGGGGATGCAATTATGATTGGTGAACGGCATACCATCGCGCGCTTACAAAGTGATTTTTATCGTGATAGTTATCACAAAGTGTTGAATGGCGTGTTTATCGAAATTTTCGTGTTGCTCATTTTGATCCTCGCCATTCTGTATCACATCATCGTTCATCCGCCGCAACCATTTTACGCGTCGACACTTGAAGGGCAAATTTTGACGCTAACGCCAGCTAAATGAGGTAGTGATGTCTAGCCCGAGAGTACAACAAAATGCCGGTAAAATTTTTGGCGATATTTCGCAACAACTTATCTATGCATTAATTCTTGCTATGCTTGGGTTGCTGGCGTGCGCGGCGTTTGTCATGTATCAAGTAATGCATCGGCCAGATCCCGTGTTTTACGAAAGAATGCCGAGTGGTAAAATCAATGTATTAGCGCCTTATGATGATCCAAACTATTTACCGCAAACCGTTTTAAATTGGGCGATGAAAGCGGCGGTGGCAAGTTATACGTTTAATTTCGCCAATTACAATGAATCCATCCAGGCGGCGCGCCCGTACTTCACCGCCGGCGGTTGGCAAGCGTATCAAGGCGCGATCGGCAATGTCATTAACCGCGTCGTCAAAGCCCAATTGATCGTGCAGGGCGTGGTGGCTGGTGTGCCGGTGATTTCAAACCAAGGTGACTTGCCGAGTCATGGTTATTCATGGAACGTGCAAATTCCATTTTTAGTCACCTATCTCAGCGCGGGCGAATCCAAATCTAAAAATTATTACGTGATTATGTTAATCGTGAAAGTACCGACGACCATTAATCCGGAAGGTCTTGGCATCGACTCATTCCAAATGAAATAACGGGACTGGTAATATGACGAATGAAAGATCTTTAACGGGTGGCGTGGACGCAATCGTCCTAGTGCATACCCGCAATGAATTTTATAAAAGAAAATTTCATTGGGTCGTCGCGGTATTTTTTCTCGGTTTGATCGCGATCGCAAGTTTAAGCGGCATGTTAGTGTATTTAACGAGAAATCCCATTCATCCGTTGTATTTTATTACCGATAACGCCGGCCGCATCATTCAAGATATTCCTATTCAAGAACCGGATATGTCAACGCAAGATGTCGCAAATTGGGTGCAAGACGCGGTGATCGCCGCGAACTCGTATGATTACGCGAACTATCACGCGCAACTGCAGCGCGCGCAAAAATATTTCGCGGATTATGGTTGGCGCAGTTACATGAAAGGTCTGCAAGCTTCTAACAACTTAGAAGCGTTAACGAAACGTAAATTAATTTTCATGGCAAAAATTTCCGGCCCACCAAAATTGCTGCACCAAGGCCGTCTGGGTAAGAAACAAACCTATGCTTATCAATTTCAAATTCCCGTCACCATCACCTATTTATTACCGCCGTATGATAGCCAACCGGGCAAATCAAAATTTGAAAACGCTTACGTGTTTAGCGTGTTAGTCATGCGCGAAAGTATGCTCACGAGTTATAAAGGATTGGGCATTATGCAAATTATTGGCGCGTCCGAACAAAGTGCTGGCACGCAAGATTTAACGGACGTTCCTACCTCTTAACACAGCGCAAAAAAATCTTGCATTTTATCACTGAGATGATGCTAGGTTATTGAAACTTAACCTCCGCAGTACTATACAATTTTCAGGGCGTGAGCTATAGTTCATGACTATCCTGCGCAGTGAGGAGAGGTGGAGATGGCTGGGGAAGAGCTACAAATTGTCCGCCTGAGGAATGATTTTTACCGAGACGGGTTTTATAAAATGTTTATTGCTTTAGGGCTTATGCTCGGAGCAATTTTTTTAGTGTTAACGGCATCTTTTTCTTTGTGGCTTGAAAAACCTTCGCCCGTAGTTTTTAACACTGACGCCGAAGGCCGCGTATTTCCACCCGTGCCGCTTGATAAACCTTATATCAGCACGGCTGATTTGTTACAATGGGTGAGTACCGTGTTGCCGCAGGCGTTTTCATACGACTTTTTGAATTTTAATAATCAGTATGCCAGCATTCAGCAATATTTTACGCCAGATGGATTCGCAAAACTTACGACTTTACTGAACACCTATGCTAATCCTAAAACAGTTGAGGCGTCTAAATTATTTATTATCGCCGCGCCGTCAGCAGCCCCTACTATTTATTTGCAAGGGCTAGGCAAAGGAGCGGTAGCGGGAAAATATGGATGGTGGATTCAATTACCACTTGATATTAAGTACACTGGAAGCGCCGAAAAAGAGTATACGACACCTGTGATAGTGAAAGCGTTGGTGATTAGGATACCCATTACGAATGATTTGTCTGGCGTTGCCATAGACGATATTCTGGTTAGCAAGTCGCAAGGAGTAAAGGCAGTTTGAACAAGGGAATAGTCAAAAATTTTGCTATTGTGATTTTGCTAATTTGCGGATCTCAACAGGCGCTTGCACAGGATGAGCAGGGAGGCATACCAACTATCTCGCAAACGGCACCTATTAATAATTATCCGCCACCCTTAATTACGACTTCCCCCATCAATCCTTCACCCATGCGCAACAGCAATCCAACGGTTGTCTCAACGCCGATGACTTATAATCAATCGCAACAAGCGATGCTGAACAGCGCGCCGACCGTGAACATACCGCAAAGCCCTGATTCTTCCACCGCGTTTGACGCGTTGCTGCAATCCAATTTACCGTTGACGCCGCAGCAAGTCGTGCGTCTACGCCAACTGATCGATGTTTCACAACGCGCGGCGGCCATTCCCGCCAACATTCCCCCCAAACCAGTTTCTACTACTTTAATGGTTAATTTAGCGCCCGGCACGACCCCTCCCGCTATCCGCCTCGCGCAAGGCTACGTGACATCGTTAGTATTTGTTGATTCCACCGGCGCGCCTTGGCCGATAGCGGCTTACGATATCGGCGATCCCAAAACGGCCAATATTCAATGGGACACCAAAGGCAACGTCATGCTGATCCAAGCGACCTCGCCCTATAGCGATAGTGATTTAGTGATTAGATTAGTCGGCTTAATGACGCCGATCACACTAGAGCTAGTCTCAGGCCAACGCGTCGTTGATTACCGCACCGATATTCACGTCAGTGGTTTAGGCCCTAATTCAAAAGATTTACCGACCGGCACGCCATTGCCAAGCAGCGCGAACCAAGTATTACTCGGCGTACTCGACGGCATCGCTCCGCCGGAGAGTAAATTGTTGACGGTGAAGGGGGGAGAATGTCAGGCTTGGCTGCTGGGCGACACAATGTATTTACGCACACGCCTAACAGTTCTTTCGCCAGGATGGGTCGGTAGAATGGTTAGTCCTGACGGAATGTATGCTTATGAAATCCAAAGAACCTCTTCCGTATTGGTTTCACAATATGGTGAACCGATTGAACTTAAGATCGGAGGTTTTTAATGGCCTTTAAGTTCCCGTCTTTATTCTCAGCCACCGATGCGAAATCCAGAGTCTCGATTGTCATCGGCACCGTGCTGGGGGTGATTGGTCTTATTTATATTGGTTCGCATCTTTTAGGCAGCGGCGGTGTGACCGCCGGCAATGCGCATGTCGCCAACGCGCCCGCGGATTTACAATCGATTCCCGGCGGCCAATTAACTCCGGAATATTCACGCGCGCTCGCGCAAGAAAACGCGCAAGTAGCGAAACAAGCGCAAAGCAGCGGCCAAAGCGCCGTAGCCACTTTAGTCAACGTCGATGAACCCGCGCCTGCCACCACGACCGGCGCGAATTGCACGGTCGTTTGTCCAGGCGCTGAAAACGCCGACACCACCAGTGACGTCAATAATTTAGTGAAGTCAGGGAAAATTTCTCAATCAGAAGCGAATACGTTGCTAACGATGGCGAAAGACAACGTTGCCGTCAGTCAATATGCCAATCAATTAGATCAATTAGTGAAAGAAGGAAAAATCACGCCGGAACAAGCGCGCAAACTTTTAGAAACTTATAAAAATCAACACAGCGCCGCGTTACTTACTTCCAGTTCACAGGTCATGGATGCGCTAATCAAATCAGGCAAAGTGCCATTAGCGGTGGGCAATGAATTATTAGCGCTGCAAAAACAAAATGTCAGCTCGGCGGAATATGAAGCGCAATTAAATCGCTTGGTGAAAGAAGGAAAAATTTCTCCTGAAACCGCGCAAGCGTTGCTCGCGCAGTACACACAGCAAAAATCCGCTGAAACAGTGGCTGAAAATGCCGCCGGTTTACAAGACATGGTGAAGTCCGGAGAAATCACCGCCGATGTCGCGGCCGACCTTTCCAATTTGCAAAAACGCGGCGTATCCTCCGTTGATTATAAAAATGAGTTAGATAAGTTAGTGGCGCAAGGCAAGTTAACGCCAGCGGCTGAAGCAAAACTACTTTCGCAATACAGCGGCGCGCGTACCGCCAATCTACCTTCCTCGACCTTAGATGATATGGTGGCTAATTCTGACGCCGCGGCCGACGCCGAACTGGCGGCAGATGTGAAATCAGGAAAAATTTCTCCCGCGGCGGCGCAAGCCATCTCTGCTTTGCAAAAGCAAAATCTTTCCGCCGCCGATTATCAAAAAGCCTTAAACCAAATGGTGGCGTCAGGAAAAATCTCTCCCGAAGAAGCGAAAGTGTTGTTGGCTAAACATGAAAAACGCCAAGCTTTCAAAGCGGAAGCCGCCGTATTAAAAGACTTACAAGCCAATAACGCGTCGCCCGCGCAATACACGGCGGAATTAACCAAAGCAGTGAAAGCAGGTTTAATCACGCCGGAACAAGCCGCGCGTTTACAACAAGAATACAACGCCGCCACCGCCTCGGTACCGACTTACTCAACCGCGCCGACAGGTACCGCGGCTGGCATTCAATCTAACTTGCCTAGCGATGAAGCGTTTAACCGTTTACAACAGCGTCTTGCTGCCCAGCAGCAGCAACCCGCCGTGACGACGAACTTCACTGCGCCGGTCGATAATAGCCAACAATTTTCCGACGCCGCCGCGCAAGCCGCCGCGCAAGCCCAAGCGGAAGCGGAAAAAGAACGCCAAGTCAGAATTCAAAATGAAATGGCGGCGATGTCGAATCAAGCTCACTCATTAATTTCTTCATGGGCCGCGCCATCGATGGCGCATAAAGGCGATTCAGCGCCGCCCAAACAAGAGACGACGACCACCACGACGACTAAAACCGGCGGCGGTTTATTTGGCTCGGGCGGCAGCGGCTCTAGTTCGGAATCGTCGGCGCAACCCGTGATTAAAGCGGGTACCATTTATTTTGCGACCTTAGATACCGCGGTGGATAGTGATTTTCCTGATACACCCATTATGGCTACCATTGTTAACGGTCCCTACAAAGGCGGGAAGTTGTTGGGTAAAGTGACCATCAATACCAACTCTACGACGCAATCCCCGGACCGCGTCAGTTTGACTTTCAATTCGATGGCGTTGGATAGTTGGGATGCGTCGCAAAGTGTTACCGCTTTTGCTATCGACCCAATGACCGCCCGTACCGTGATGGCGAGTAGTGTTGATTATCACTATGCTAAGCGTTATGGTGCTATGTTAGGTTCGGCGTTTTTATCTGGTTATGCAAGTGCGATCAGCAATGCGGGTGCGACGACTTCGACCGGGATCTTCGGTACCACGACGACCCATCCAGAATTGAGTCCTGCTAGTAAAATCGCCGTGGGCTTAGGCCAAGTCGGTACGACACTCGGCACCGCGACCGCCAACTATATTAATACGCCGCCCACCGTGAAAGTTAACGCTGGGGTGGGTTTAGGCATTTTATTTATGTCAGATGTTACCGTTACCGCGGGTGGAGCAGCTGCCGCGGGCGGCGCCGCCGCCGGCGGCTCAAATCCCACCGTTACCAGTACGGTAACCAGTTCAGCGCCGCAAGCAGCACCATCGTTGGCGAGCGCCGGTGCTAATCCATTAGCGGGCGCGAGCCATTAAGCTGGGAAGTAATAGAATAAAAAAAGTAAGTTTAAAAAATTTTTCAAGAGGTGATATTAAGATGGTACATGAAAGAGATGATGAATATGAAGGTCAAGAAGACGGGGAATATCATTTTTCTGATGACCAAGCTAATTACGAAATGGAACCGGAAATTACGACTAAATCAGATGCGCCAGCCGCTCCTAAGCCCGCGCCCATCGGTGGCGGCGCTGCGAAGAATTTGCGCCGGCCAGTGCTTGGCGTCGTGGTTTTTGTCTTAGTGATTTTTTTGGGTTACAAAATTATTTCGCCTTCGACGAGTGTTCCGCCGACGGATTTTTCGCAAAATAACAGTCCTATCACCAAGACGATGACGACTCGTCAGCCAGTGGAAAAAACCACTGTCGTCACGACGACGACCAGCGCGCCCGCGCGTACTGCCGCGCCCACGCCACCCGTCACGACAGTGACGACTGTGACCGCGCCAGTCGCCACGCCAGTGGTAACCCAAGCACCTGCACAACCCACACAGCAAGTGCAAACATTGCAAACCACGCTGCCAGCGCAATCACTACCCGCGCAACAGTCCTCGTCAGCGCCCGCGCCGGAAATGTCTTCCGCGCAGGCCAGTAGCTCGATTGATAAATTAATCCAACTGCAAGATCAAAACACGAAATTAATCACGCAATACCAAACCGAATCCGCGCAAAAAATCGCGGAATATGAAACGCAAAATAATGAGCTGCAGGGCAAGTTACAAGACATGGCATTGCGGCTTAACGCGCTAGAAACGACGATCACGCATTTAACCAAAGCGCTGCAAGATGCGAGAGGTGGCCCGCTGGCTAACAACAATGCGAATACCAACAGTGGCCAAGCCACGAATGGCGCCAGTGCTGGCGTGATGCCAGCCGATAACACGCAAGTCGTGATGGCTAGACCGATGGCGGCCCCTAAATCTCTGTATTCCGTGCAAGCGATTATTCCCGGGCGGGCATGGTTAAAGAGCGATACCGGTGAAACAGTCACCGTTGCTGAAGGCGATATCTTAAAAAACTATGGTAAAATCATAAAGATAGATCCATACGATGGCGTGGTCCAAATCGACGCGGGCGGTCGGACGGTATCCTTATCTTATGGAGCGACGACCGAGTAAAGTGATGATTTAACTGTGATTATTAAATCACTTTTATTTCATTATAATGCGCTGTTTTAAGGTTTTTTTGGCATTTATGATTTAAACTTATAAGATAGGTTAAAAGTTTTCGCATGGAGCATAGTGTTTCTAGAGGTCACCATGATTTCTAATAATGAGTCCGTGAAGCTTTCCATCTTTAAAGCGATGGCCGCCAGTAGCTTGGCGGCGACTATCTTTTACGCCCCAGCTTCTTATGCTGTCGGCGACGCTTCTACCATGTTGTTGAACTTAGCCGCTACCATTCCAAATTTCATGTTAATGCTGACCGGCCTAGCTTACGTGATGGGCATGTTTTTTGTGGTCAAAGGCGTCATGGGATTAAGAGAATTCGGTGAATCGCGCACCATGATGTCTTCTCATCATTCACTGAAAGGCCCAGCAATTTATCTCGCTGTGGGTGCCGCGCTGATGTATTTACCGACATCTATAGCAGTGGGATACAATACGTTTTGGGGAGACACTAATCCTTATAGCTATGTAAATGATAGCGGTGATCAATGGAGTACGCTGTATCAAGATTGTTTTCTGTTCGTACAGCTAATTGGGGTTTTCACTTTCATTCGCGGTTTAGTAGTGTTAACTCAGTTAGGTGGCCAGGGCGGGCAACCAGGCACGTTTGCCAAAGGGATAACGCTGATTGTTTCCGGTGCGCTTTGCATTAATTTATATGAATTCATTAATATGGTTTATGCCACTCTATCCTTAGGTTCATCATAATTCTTGCTCTTCACGCCAAATCAACCTTTTTATTAACAGCTAATAATCCCTTGTTATAGCCTTGCTAGTCCTCATTCAAAAAACCCTCATCTTCTGATTAACATATTGTATCCTGTGTCATATTTTCAAAGCATAGAGTAGCGAAATATTTAAAATTATGAGATGCTAATCGACAATACCGAACTTATGTTGCTGGTATTATCATGGTTTGGCTTTTTAAAAATTAATAATTTTTATTCTGAAAGGAGTTTTTTGTAATGAATAAAAAAATGTTGAAAAAGATCATCCTAATCGCTGCCGGCTTAGCTTGCTTCGGTTTTGCTGCGTCAGCTTTCGCTGTTTCCGGGATAGGAAACATTGCGGATAATGTGACTAAGAACTTAGGTTCTATCGCTAAACTTATCACTGCGGGTTCATATGTTGCTGGTATGGCGTTTGCGGTAGGTGCGGTCGTTAAATTTAAAGCCCATAAAGATAACCCAACGCAAGTGACCATCGGTATGCCGATCGCGCTCTTGTTTGTGGCGGCGGCTTTAATTTTCATACCATCAGTGTTTACTTCTTCCGGTGCCACGTTGTTCGGCGCAGGTGCGGTCACTGGTGGAGTTTCAGGTGTTTCGTCATTTAGTATGTGATTGAAAAGTTACTTATATGCATCAATTACAGCTGGCAGTCAATTTATCTGGATGGCGGATTTTTGTAAGACGCCGCGAAGATAAAGCTTTTCTGCCAGTTGCAAAACGTGTCCATGAACGTGATGGATATACCTGCCAATACTGTGGTTTTCAAGCCAAAGAATTTCAAGAAATCGTCAACATCGATAGCAATTATACGAATAACAAAATCAGTAACATGATTACGGCTTGCTGTTTCTGTTCGCAGTGCCTATTCCTCGAAACTATAGGCTTAGATGAAATGGGCGGCGGACAATTAATTTATGCGCCCGAAATGTCGCAGCCGGATTTAAATAGTTTTTGTCACGTATTATTTTGCGCGATGGGCAATGGCACCGGCTATCAAGAAAGCGCGCAAGCGATTTACCGCGGTTTGAAGTTTAGAAGTCAAATTATCGAAAATAAATTTGGCCCGGGAACCAGTAACCCCGCCATGTTCGGGCAAATGATTTTGGAATATAAAGCGAATAATCCCGGCGCGGCAGTAGATATTCTTAAAGACATCAGGCTCTTACCATCTTATACTAAATTTAAGATTCAGTTAGATGCATGGGCAGCCGCTGCTCTCGAAGAACTCTCTGCGGAAGCAGGTTGAGATTTTTTCTAAAACCAAGTGCCCGAAGTCTAAGGATTGATGATGCGAAGTTTTGTTGACCCAATTTTAGATAGTATAGATTCCATCCTCGCATGGTTCAGCACCGAACTAAAGCAAACCACAGAGTCTTATTGCGATTTAGAAACCGCTGATGATAAAACCACTTTAGTCGCGCGCGATGGATCTTTAATTTCTATTATCAAAGTAGCTGGCGTCACCAAATTAATCGGCAGCGAAGAGTTCGAACAAATCCATGCTGGCTTAACGCAAAGTTTACAAGCGACTCTAAAGCGCCCCGGCTATGCGCTGCAAGTTTATTTTTCTTATGATAAAGCCGCCGTTAAACCAGAATTAGAAGAAATTCTTTCGCCGGCGCGCGCCACTGCCGCGCGGTTAAAATTAAAGTTAGACGATTTATTCAAAGAACGCGTGGATTACATTTCCCGCTATTGCGCGCACGAAGAATTATATATGGTGCTGTGGACCCGTCCGCGTTCACTCACCGGCGAACAACAAGACCGCGCCATGAAAGATAAAGGCAAGCTGCTGCGTGAAAATAATATTCCCCCGTTTCGCAACGGCCAAAATTTATTAGCCGCCGTGCCTGATTTACGTGAATCACACGCGTCGTTCGTACGCGCGTTGGTAACAGATTTAGGCGCGTTAAGTATTACTAGCGCATTGTTGCCGGTGCATGACGCCGTGCACGCGATTCGCATGTCCGCTGATCCTGAATTTACTGACGGTGAATGGAAGCCCGTGCTGCCCGGTGACAATGTTCCCATCCGCGAAGTGCGTCCCGGCGCGAATGAATTGTCTGGATTGATGTATCCCCCCTTAGCACGGCAAGTATTCCCACGCGACGCGGTGTCGATGGATTTACGCACCATCCGCGTCGGTGACCGTATTTATACGCCGATGAGTATTGATTTATTTCCCCAAGATTTAAAACCCTTCATCAGTCTTTTTTCCCGCACGTTAGCGACACAAGTGCCATGGCGGATTTCTTTTTTAATTGAAAGCGGTGGTTTGTCCGCGTTAAGTTTTAAATCCATGATGGCCGCGATTTTAAGCTGGACGGCCGCGCATAATGCGTTGGTAAATGATTCGGTGAATCTGCTGCGAGAAATCGAAACCAATACCGACGAAGCCGTAGTGAAGCTGCAAGTCAGTCTCGCAACTTGGGCGCCGGAAGGCAATTTACGTTTGTTGCGCACCCGCTCGGCGGAATTAGCTAAAGCCGTTGAAGGCTGGGGAACTTGCGAAGTGTCAGAAATTTCTGGCGACGTCTTCGCGGGCGTCGTCTCCAGTATTTTAGGTTACACCGCCAATAGCGTCGCCGTGCCATCCGTCGCGCCGTTATCGGATATCGTTTACATGCTGCCGTTCACACGGCCGGCTTCTTCTTGGTTGTATGGCGCGCTCTTATTACGTTCGCCGGATGGCAAACCTTGGCCGTATCAACCGGGTTCATCGCAGCAAACGACGTGGATCGATTTAGTTTATGCGCGTCCTGGTTCGGGTAAATCGGTATTATCTAACGCGATTAATCTCGCGCTATGTTTATCGGGTGGTATCATGCGTTTGCCGCGCATCGCGGTCGTCGATATCGGACCATCGAGCAGTGGCTTAATTTCATTGTTACGTGAAGGCTTAGCGCCCGAAGACCGGCACTTAGTCGCTTATCACCGTTTACGCATGACACCAGAATATTCCATCAATCCGTTTGATACGCAATTGGGTTGCCGCTACCCCACCGCGCAAGAACGCGGCTTTTTAGTGAATTTCATCACCCTGTTGGCGACGCCGTTGGGATCGGAACGTTCTTACGATGGTATTTCCGACATGGCCGGGTTAATCGTCGATGAACTTTATAAAATTCTAGCCGATGACGGCAAACCGCATCCTTATACTAGCGGCATCGAACCTATCGTCGATGACATTCTCGGCGAAATTGGTTTTCAAATGGATGAGCGCACCACGTGGTGGGAAGTCACGGACGCCTTATTTTTAGCGGGCTTTACGCACCAAGCCTTGTTAGCGCAACGTTTTTGTATGCCATTGTTAGCCGACGCCGCCGCGATTTGCCGCAGCCAAGTCATTGAAGATTTATACGGACAAGTGAAAGCCCCGACGGGCGAATCATTAATTCAAGCGTTCGGCCGGATGATTTCCAGCGCAGTGCGCGAATATCCTATTCTTTCCAACGTTTCGCAATTCGATATCGGCGACGCGCGCGTCGTGTCACTCGATCTCGACGAAGTCGCGAAAAGCGGCGGCGACGCCGCCGACCGGCAAACGGCGGTCATGTACATGTTGGCGCGTTACACGTTGGGGCGTCATTATTATTTAACGGAAGATGTTTTGAACGACATGCCGGAAACCTACCGTGAATATCACCGTAAACGCATCACCGAAATTCGTGAAGACGCTAAGCGTATCGTTTACGACGAATTTCACCGTACTTCCAAAGCGCGCGCGGTGCGTGATCAAGTCGTCTTAGACATGCGTGAAGGCAGAAAATGGAACGTGCAAATCGCGTTGATTTCGCAATCGCTAGAAGATTTTGATTCGGTGATGGTTGAGTTTGCGACCTCCGTCTTCATCATGGACGCGGGGCCGGAACAGTCTATCAAACGGTCCACGGAAATTTTCGGTTTATCGGAAACCGCGCGGGTGGCGTTAAAAACCCGCGTGCATGGCCCGCGTGCCGGCGGCGCGACCTTCCTCGCGCAATTTTCGACGAAGAACGGTATGAATACGCAGTTGTTAACAAGTACGTTAGGCCCCATCGAATTATGGTCATTCAGCACCACGGCGGAAGACGCGCGTATCCGCAATAAATTGTATGTCAAAATCGGCCCGGCTGAAGCGCGGCGCGTGCTCGCGAATTTATTTCCTTCCGGTTCGGTGAAAGCGTTAGTCGAAGCCCGGTTAGCGACGTTGAAAGAACAGCAAGGGATGATTGAAGAAACCAATAATCTCAGCATCGCCGATCAATTGTTAGAAGAAATACTCGATGCTTATTCTAGAAATCCAGACGTTAAGAGTTTACCTAAATAGATATGGACGCAGCATTTCCTCTGCTTAAATGCAAAGCGCAATCTCAAGCACAAACGCAGCATTCATTTTTGACTTTTCTGTTCTTCATCGCTTTTTTTGGCGGTATCTCGATTTTGCTTGGGCAAGATGTCAATAACGATTTGCGTAATTATCATTTGTATAACGGCTTCGCCGCGCTGCATCACCGCCTGAACTATGATGTCGCGCCGGCGCTGATGCAAACGTATTTGAATCCTTTCTTTGATTGCATCAATTACTTATTGATCGCTTTGCACCGGCCGATGTTAACGGCGTTTTTGTTAGGCGCGTTCTCTGGCGCGATTGGGTTTATATTGCATGAAATCGGCGTTATTTTATTTCACGATCAAAATCAGGCTGACCGTCGTATTTATAACATTCTCGCGCTGGTGATTGGTTTGTCGGGCGCGGCTAGCGTCGCCTTGATAGGTACGACCACGAATGATACCAAAATGGCGGTGTTGGTGATGTTGGCCTTGTATTTTTTGTTAAAAGCCAATGTGAGCGGTAAGCAAAAATTTATTTATTACGCCGGCTTTACGACGGGCTTGGCTTTAGCTTTCAAGCTGGTCGCGGCGGTTTATTTTCTGAGTTTATTGTTGGCTTTATGGTTCGTCGATTTAAATAAATCAAAATTTATCGCCGCCGCCAGTGTCGGGTTTCTCCTCGCGAATGGTTATTGGATGTGGCTGTTATTTAAAAATTTTCATAGTCCGATCTATCCACTTTACAATAATATTTTTCACTCACCGTACGCGCCGTTTATTACATTCAATTTCAAACCTACCGCCGCCGCGGCGATCAAACTAAGTTTCGCCGATTATTTATTGATGCCGCTGCATATCGCCTGGACGATCAATACTTATATCAGCGCGGTAGCGCTGCGCGATATACATCTTGGCGTCATTTTTATATTAACGCTTATATTTAGTTTGCGGCAGTATTTCAAACCGCAGATCAATCAGTCTAATTCCGCGTGGACGTTAGTGCTGACTTTTTTTATGAGTAGTTATGTCTTATGGCTAATGGTTTTATGTAATTTCCGTTACGCGTTGCCGTTGGAAGCCCTAACTGGCTTAGTCATGATTTATTTCGCGCGTAGAATTTTTACATCCACCGCTACCGCGCAGATTTTTTTATGTGGGGTAGTATTGGCGATCGGGGCTTCGACGGTGTATCCTAGCTTGGGACGCACGCCGTTTCAAAAAGATTATTTTTTTATGACGATGCCGGTGTTGCCCAGTAATGCTGAAGTGCTTATCAAGTCGGTGCCGATTGCGTATGTGGCGCCGTATTTTCCCCTGCAAACGCAATTCGTAGGGATGCTGTATGTGCAGTTAGATGTGAATGAAGAACGTATGGTGCCGGCGCCACAAAAATTATTTTCTACCTTTCTCACTAATTTAAATCGCGATATCAAAACCCGCGCCGTTTACACGCTAGGTTTTCAAGCGCCAGATAGATATAGTTTGAGAACGCAAAAAATTCTAAAGTTATACGGCTACACGGAAGATAAAGCCGCTTGCCAGAAGTTCGCGACGAATATTGGCGACCAATTAGAACTTTGTCCGCTGCGCGCTAGCTTTTAAGCTTTCGCTTTTAAGCTTTCGCTTTCAATTGTTCCGGCAAACGTATTTTTTGCAGCGCGAAGAAGGGGTTGACTGCGCCTTTAGTAAACATATAATACTTCGCTTCATGGCCATCGACCGCGAAATTGAGTATCAGCTCATGCGCATTCAAAATTCGCATCGTCGATTGATTCACTAATCTAAACCAAGCCCAACTGCCGTCGAGTTTCGTATCGCTGGCGTGATTGTCGCGGCCCAGTAAATTGAGCGTCGTCGAGTGCGTCATTTTGCTGCCCGGCCAAGCGAGAGATTGGGCGATGTGCGGCTGCGAACGATCGTAATCCAACGTTTGGCCGTTAATGTTTAGCGCGATACTTTGCACGTCTTTTTCTAAACTCATCGGCTGCAACGTAAATTTTATAAAAATTTGATTGTTGTTATCCGGGAAGAAAACCTTTTGTAAACCCAGCGCTTGTGAAATTTGTTCGAGCGCAACATCTGAAAATGGAATTTGTTCGTCATCCATTTTTTTCCACTGCCATTGCTTGTTATTAAGCGCGACAAACGGCTGCAAGAAATCTTGGAAATAATTATTCAACGTACCTTTCGGATTTAAAAATTTCGAAAATTGATCGAGCGGCGTTTCCAGCGACGCGTTCGCCCACAGTGGGTAATGGTTTTCAAATTGCGTGTGGTAGGTGGACATCACGTCGGTTTGCCAATGGTTTTCAGCGTATTGCCCCGCGTCTTGCAACACGAACCGCCAGGTCTGTGTGGCGATGGTGTTGAGCCAGCTGCGGATGGGATCAGGATGGTTTTTCGCTAACACATGCAGTTGCGTGATCGGATCAGCCGCTTGATTGCGGTAATCTTGAAAACGTTCCGCCGCCGCGGTGTAAGCCGCGTTCATAGGATTGTGCGCGGTCAAGATTTTTTGTAAATCATTATGCAATTGTTTCAATGTCAACGTGATGGCGGTGAGAGAATTATCTTGTAAATTATCAATCGCCGCTAATTTGGCGCTCGCGCTCATGATGGGTTTGAATTGCGTATTTTGTTTAATAACTTTAATCACCGCTAATAACGGCGAACTTTCGCCGATCAAACTGGCGGCGATGGCGTCTGTGTCTTGTAGACTTGTAGGCACGGCTAGTTGCGTGTTCACTAGTAAATTTTCCCACACGCCCGCGTAACTGCTGACGTAAGCCGAACGCAATTGATCGGCGATCAACGCGAAATTTTGTTGCGCCGGATTTACTAAATTACTACCTAAAATCCAATTGCCTTGCACCAACTCCAACGCGGCGTTTTCGACTTGCGTAGCGTAAATATTTTGGAATAAAGCGCCGGTGAACATGCGTGAAACGTGAATGTTATCTTTGGTGCCAGCGTCGGTCAGCGGTAAATCGACCGGCGTGGTATTGCCATCCATATTTTTTAAGATTAAAAAACTCAACGTCACGGCCGGCAAAGTCGCTAAGTGTTTGCGGACGTTAGTGACTAATTGCTCGTCTAGCGTCAGCGGTTGGAACGTATCATTGAACGCTGTGTTGATATGCTTCATGAGTTTATCGTGCTGGGAGCCGAATGTCGCAGGTGCGATTTCTTGCAGCGCGTTTAACACAAAGTCCGCTTGAAAATATTGTTTATCACTTAACTCTAAATAAGCTTTTAAAACCATATAGACCAGGGCGGGATTTTTATAATCGGTGGTTTGCAAATAAGTTTCGAACGGCGTTTTAAATCCGGAGAAAACAATATTATGCAACGCCTCATGATACGCGGTCACGGCGTGCTTGCGGGTTTTCGCCGAGTGGAACAGCCAACTATGCACAGAGGGGTGTGCGCGCGCTTCGAGCGCATTAAGCAAAGGAATCGCGCCATTCATGTCGGCGTCTTCAAGCTTTACGCTGTTTTGATATTGAATGAGACCGGCGCGGATGTCATTGGTTTGTTTGACGTTGATGCGGAAGTCACTCGCGATAAACACGGAAATAGCTAAGGTCATGGCCGTGGAGAGCGTGTAAATCAACGGCCGGTGTTGCCATTTTTTCGGCGTGGGGGCGGCGTGCAAGATATTCGCGAAACCTTGCAGCAACAATTGTCTGACAAAATACGGCCGGCTCGGCATATTGAGCGTATGGATGGCCGGCATGGCTTTACTCGCCGCCGCCGCGTACAAGTGGACTAAATGCTCTTCCGCGTGCTGTTGCACCGCGCTCGTCAAATACACGCCTTGCAAATGAAAATGTTTTTCGACGCTGGTAATGTCGGTTAAAGCGTTATGTATACATTCTTTTAAACGTTCGATATGCAGCGGAAAATCTTTGATGTGCGGACGCATCAGAGAATTGCGCTCTTGATGCAAGCGCGAAATTAATTGTTTATTGAGGCGCTTGATCAAGGCGTTAAAGCGTTGCGTGAAGACGTGCGGTAAGGTTTCATTTTCTTTGAGCGCTGGCATGGTGACGCCCCACGCTTGCGATAATTCATCGATGCCGCTATCGCTAAAAAATTCGGTGAAGCCCGGCAGCGCGTCGCATTTCGTCACGATCAAATAAAATGGTAAGTGCGCGCCAAATTGCGCGCGCAATTCATGAATTTGTTGTTTTAATTTAAATGGTGTTTCACGGTTGGGTTTTTGCAAGCTGAGTAATTCTGCCAGTGATACGGCTAACACGACGCCCGCCAGCGGCCGTTTGCCGCGGCCGGCGATTAAGCTCAATAGGGTATGCCACACGTCGTGACTGGAAGCCGCGCGGTTTGGTTTAGGTTGGAAATAACTGCTTGGCACATCGACGAGCACCATGTCGCGGGTGACCCACCAATCGCTGGTGCTGGACGGCGCGATATTTTTTAAATTTTCCGGTTTGAATTTTTTCGCGAGCACGAAATTCACGTTCGCGTTGGCCAGCAGTGTGGTTTTCCCGGCGCTTTCGCCGCCGATAAATAAATACCACGGCAATTGATTTAAACTGACGTCGTGGCCGTCTTTATTAATAAAAGTTTTATTTAAAAACGCGATGAAGCCTTGGAATTTTTCCGTCAGGGTTTGGACTTTTTTATCTTCTTCTGTATTGACCGGTACGAACGGCACGACGTTTTCGCGCGGCTTGCTATCCAATAAATAAATTTTTAATCCCCACGCGCAGAAGAGTAATAAAATGAGATAAATTCTTTTCGCCGGTTGCTCGAACGGCACATTGTTCGCGATCGCGATAAGCGGGCCGCCGAACCAGAGCGCGATGGAAAAAAAGGTAAGAAAAAGTAGGGGGTAAAATTCTTTTCTGAAAGGCAAACTACGCAATTGTTTTATCATCAAATGCTTCATAAGATTTTAATCTTCCATGCCTAGAAATCATTAATCCGTGTGCAGAAAGCATTATACATAAACGCCGCCGGTAAATCAGCAGAGGGGAGGGTTATTTTGCGGGGGATTCTTAAAACAAAACACTAGGCGAGCAAGTTAGCACTCGCCTAATGTTTGTAGTATATGAGAGTTAGAAATTAATCCAACATGCCATAGATTTTTAACTTTTTGCGTAATGTTCCGCGACTTATGCCAAGCAGAATAGCAGCTCGTGATTGATTTCCTTTCGTGTAATCCATCACTGCTTCCATCAGCGGCATCTCAACCTCAGCAAGAACCATTTCATACAAATTAGTTGGCGCTTGGCCTTTTAATTGCAGGAAATAATTCTCAAGCGCCTGACGAACGCTATCGTGCAGCGGTTGATTTTTATGAGTAACCGTAAAAGTCGAAGTTGCATTTTGCAGCGTTTCGGTTGCTTCTGGTGTGTTATTAATAGCCATTGTAGTCTCTCAAAAATGTTACAAGATCAAGTTTTTAGTATTTTGCTCGGTATTTCTACAAAAAATGATTATACCAGTTGTTCTATGTTCGATCAATTTAAAATATGCAGGTTTTTGCAAGTTATTGACGAATACCACTCAATAATGACCATTCCTCAATAAAAACAGGGGCTTGCATAGAAAAATAAGCTTGATAAACAGCGCTTACTTTTTCAAATTGATCAAATAATATACCAGATAGAACAACTTTTCCACCTTTTTTGACCCATTTACTGAATAACCCGGCCAATTCTATGAGCGGTAGCGCCAAAATATTCGCGACCAAAACGTCGACCGGTGCTGGCAGCTCGAAATTTTTTGCTAACACCACGTCGATTTGCGCGTGGGAAAGCTGGTTGCGCTCGGCGTTTTCGCGCGTCGTGGCGATGGCTTTGGGATCGTTATCGACGGCATAAGCATGTTGCGCTCCGAGTTTCACCGCGGACACGGCTAAAATTCCTGAGCCGCAGCCGAAATCCAAAACGCTTTGACCGGCGCGAATATTTTTTTCCAGCCACTCAAGACACAGTGCGGTGGTCGCGTGTGTGCCGGTGCCGAACGCCAGTCCCGGGTCGAGCAACACATTCACCGCGTCCGGCTGCGGGACGGTTTGTGTGGTCGGCACCACCCATAAGCGCTCACCAAAATTTAACGGCGTTAAACCCTCTAAACAGCGTCGCTCCCAATCATCGTCGGCGAGCGGTAGAAGGTTGAAAGAGGCTAGGCGGCCATGCTTCTTTTCCGCATGCAAATTCGCGTCGAGCGCGCTGATATTTTCCGCCGCGTCGAACAAACCAACGATTATAGTATCCGGCCATAACGGCGGGGTCTTATCGAACGCGGGTTCTAAAATTGGCGTGTTGCCGGCGTCTTGGTATGTAATCGCCAGCGCGCCGTGTTCGGTCAATAGCGCGCTGAGTGCTTCGACGTGCTGCGCGCGGGTTATAATATGAATTTCAATCCAAGCCATTACGTCGTTAACCATTTTTCCAGATAGTGAATATTCGTGCCGCCGGTTTTGAAAGAACTGTCGCGTAAAATATCTTGGTGCAGAGGCAAATTAGTTTTGATGCCTTCGATCACCATTTCATCTAACGCCGTACGCATGCGCGCTAGTGCTAATTCGCGGTTTTGACCGTGCGCGATGACTTTCGCGATTAACGAATCATAGTTAGGCGGAACTTTGTAGCCGGTGTAAATATGCGAATCTAAGCGTATGCCAGGGCCGCCCGGTGGATGAAACACTGTAATCGTGCCAGGGGAGGGCACAAATGTACGCGGGTCTTCGGCGTTAATGCGGCATTCGATCGCGTGACCGCGCATTACCACATCGGCTTGGGAAAAAGATAATTTGTTACCGGCGGCGATATTTAATTGTTCTTTGACGATGTCGATGCCGGTCACCATTTCGGTGACGGGATGTTCGACCTGGACGCGCGTATTCATTTCGATAAAATAAAATTCGCCGTTTTCATATAAAAATTCGAACGTGCCCGCGCCGCGGTAACTCATGTCGCGGCATGCTTGCGCGCAGCGTTCGCCGATCGCTTGCCGTTGTTCCGGCGTGATGCCGGGCGCCGGCGCTTCTTCGATAATTTTTTGGTGGCGGCGCTGCATCGAACAATCACGTTCGCCTAAATGCACTGCGTTACCTTGCCCGTCGCCGATGACTTGCACTTCGATGTGGCGCGGCGTTTGCAAATATTTTTCCATATAAACTTTATCGTTGTTGAATGCGGAACGCGCTTCGTTCTTCGTCATCGCGATCGCGGTCAGCAAATGCGATTCGGTATGCACGACGCGCATGCCACGCCCACCGCCGCCGCCCGCGGCTTTAATGATGATGGGATAACCGATTTCTTGCGCCATGCGGATTGTGGCTTCATCGTCACTGCCGATCGGTTCACTGGAACCGGGCACGCAGGGAATGCGTAAGCGTTTCATCGCGTTGATCGCGGCGACTTTGTCGCCCATTTCTCGGATCGTCTCCGGCCGCGGGCCGATAAAAATAAAGCCGCTTTTTTCCACTTGTTCCGCGAAATCCGCGTTTTCAGCGAGAAATCCATAGCCGGGATGAATGGCGACGGCGTCGGTGATTTCCGCCGCGCTGACGATAGCGGGAATACTTAAATAACTTTCGCTGGCGGCCGCGGGCCCGATACAAACCGATTCATCAGCGAGACGCACATGCATCAAATCGCGGTCGGCGGTGGAATGCACGGCGACGGTTTTAATACCTAATTCTTTGCAGGCACGTAAAATGCGGAGGGCGATTTCGCCCCGATTAGCGATGACAATTTTATCTAACATAGTTGAATTCTCTAGTCGTGTTTCCGTTGAAAAGAATTATTCAATGACAACCAAGGGTTCATTGAATTCAACTGGACTGCCATTTTCGACTAATACCGCGGTGACGGTGCCGGTTTTGTCAGCTTCAATTTGATTAAACATCTTCATCGCTTCGATGAGACAGAGAACGTCGCCTTTTTTGACGGCCGTACCCGTTTCCACGAATGGCTTCGCGCCCGGTGAAGAAGCAAAATAAACGGTGCCGACCATCGGCGCTTTGACGGTGTGTTTGGCGGGAGCTGCGACGCTTTCTGCGATGACGGCCGGGGCTGGGCTGGTGGGCGCTGGCATGGGGGCCGGCGCGTAATGTTGCACGGGCGGGGGCGCGTATTGTGGTACTGAGTTAGCCATCACGCGGCTGATGCGTACCGATTCTTCGCCTTCGCGAATTTCAATTTCCGCCATGCCGGTTTCTTGAATCAGCTCGATCAGCTTCCTGATTTTTCGCATATCCATTAGTTCGTCAACTCCTAATTAAAACATTTTTGGTGAAATAACTGTGCGCGTAACGCAACGCGGAAAAATAACCTTCCGCGCCCAGTCCCGCAATGGTGCCAAGCGCAATATCGGAAAAATAAGAATGGTGGCGAAACGCGTCGCGCCGAAAAATATTCGATACATGAATTTCGATAAATGGAATATTAACCGCCAGCAGCGCGTCGCGCAGCGCGATACTAGTATGGGTCAACGCGGCCGGATTGAGAATAATAAAATCGGCCGTGCTCGTTTGTACGCGGTCGATAAGCTGCCCTTCATGATTACTTTGAAAGTCAGCGTAAGCATGGCCTAATTCTTCGCAAAAACGCCTTAGCCGTAAGTTGAGCGCCGGTAGAGTTTCGCTGCCGTAATGCTCGGGCTCACGCGAACCTAACAAGTTCATGTTTGGACCATTTATAACCAGAATATTTGCCATTTTAGCGTTTGGCATCCTTGAGGGACAAGCCGAGCATTTTGCATGAAGTGAAAGATAATAGCAAGATGGCTGCAGATCGCAGCCATTGAGCCTTAAATTGCTACTTTAGGCATTACTTGAGGGTTTTAAGTAAAGCTGGCGGCTCAATTCGATCACAGGCGGCAATAAGGAGACAAAAATGATGCCTAAAATGATCGATGAGAAATGATCTTTGATAAAAGGCAGGTTACCGAATAAAAAGCTGATATACAACAAACCGCCGATCCAGAGGATGGCGCCGACGATGTTATACCAACTAAAGCGGCCATAGTGCATATAGCCGATACCCGCCACAAATGGGGCGAAACTGCGGATGATGGGCATGAAACGCGCGAGGATAATGGTTTTACCGCCATATTCTTGATAAAAGCGGTGGGCGCGCTCTAAATACTTTTTATTTAAGAAAATAGAGTTACTGGAACGGAATACTTTGGGTCCTACCATTCTGCCGATAAAGTAATTTACCATGTTGCCAGTAATCGAGGCCACGACTAATAATAAAAATAATACATGAATATTCAACTCGCCGGTGGCTTTCGCGGTGAGCGCGCCGGTCGCGAACAACAAAGAGTCGCCGGGCAGAAAGGGGGTAACCACTAACGCGGTTTCAAAGAAAATAATTAAGAATAAAATACTGTAGACCCATTTGCCGTAGAGCGCGACAAACGTGACCATGTGGACGTCTAGATGCATGATGAAATTAAAAAAACTATTAATCATTGCCATTCATTTGACCCTGTAAAAGATAAATGTCGAAGCGACTACTCGAGCCTTCCTGACTAAAACTAGGGGGTATGTCCGCTAGATTTTCCGATAAGCGTGGTCGTTTTACCACAACTCTTTTTGTAGCACAAGTCAATGCAGCGGGCAGTAATAACGCAGAATCGCTATCCGCCCCGATAATTTCTTGGAAAATACGCAGGTCTTTTTTCGCGAGTGCTGTGTTGTTGCGGTCGGGATACATAGGGTCTAAGTAAATTATTTCTGGCCGGCTAGCACCACTGTGCTGCCGCAGCCAAGTGACCGCATCGGTTTGAATTAAATGCATGCGCTGGACAATAGGCGCGACTTTCGCGTCAAGACGCGCGCGGTGGAAGCCGTCCATGAGTAGTTCTGTTATCAAGGGCGAGCGTTCTAACAACGTTATTTCAAACCCTAGCGCCGCGAGTATAAAGCTGTCACGCGCCAGTCCCGCGGTCGCGTCGACGATGGTGGTTTGCGTAGTATGTTTTAAGCCTAACGCACGAGCGAGTGTTTCGCGGCGCACGGTCGCGTGCTGGCGGCGGTAGGTTAATTTTTTTGATAAAAAATCTATGTAAAACGGCGTGGAGCGGGTATTGGGTTGCTGCAATGCTAGGTATTTATCAGAGACCAAAAGAATGTAATCTTCGCTTTGACTAACGTCGCTTATAATAGGGAGATGAAGTTTTTTTGCCAAATTTTTGGCGCGCGGCAACTGTGTTTCTTGAGCGGCGAAGATGCTGATTTTAGCCATAAATTATGAAAGCCCAGGTTGGTGAGTGCCGCATTATAAACGTAGCCTTAAGTGGAGTGAAACGTAATCCGGGAAACTCATGTTTTTTTGCATTCCCGTATGCCGCTGCGTTGCATACGAGCTACGAAATAAATGTTATAATTATGCCCTATTAAAAGTTGACCCTGGTATTAATATGCTCAAGCTTGGCACCCGGCATTTTCCTAAAGCGCGTATGCGCCGCATGCGTTTTGATAAATTTTCACGGCGTTTATTGGCCGAGCACCGGTTGTCAGTGGATGATCTTATTTATCCTTTGTTTATCACCGAAGGCGAAAATGTCCGCGCGCCAATTGCTTCCATGCCAGGCATAGCGCGTTTAAGCATTGATGTTTTATTACAAGAAGCCGCGTACATTTCAAAATTAGGGATTCCCGCGGTAGTGTTGTTCCCCGTCATCGCCGACGAAAAAAAATCGTTAGGCGCCGAAGAAGCGTATAACCCCAATGGTTTAATACAGCGCGCTGTGCGCGCGTTAAAAAATAATTTTCCCGATCTGGGGGTGATTACCGATATCGCATTAGATCCTTATACATCACACGGTCAAGACGGCGTGATCGACGCGCACGGTTATGTATTAAATGATTTAACCACGACAATTTTAGTCAAACAGGCGCTTTCGCACGCGGACGCGGGCGTGGATGTGGTAGCGCCTTCCGATATGATGGATGGACGCATAGGCGCGATCCGTGAGGCATTGGAAACGGCGGGGCATAGCAACACGCGTATCCTTGCATACTCCGCGAAATACGCGTCGGGATTTTATGGGCCATTCCGTGACGCGGTGGGTTCGGCGGCGAAGTTAGGTAAGGCGGATAAATTTACTTATCAAATGGACCCGCGCAACGCTGATGAAGCGCTGCATGAAGTCGCGATGGATTTAGCCGAAGGCGCGGACATGATTATGATTAAGCCCGGCATTTTATATTTAGATATCGTGAAACAAACGAAAGATCACTTTCGCGCGCCGACGTTTGTTTATCAAGTCAGCGGCGAATACGCGATGTTAAAAGCCGGCGCCAACGCCGGTTGTTTAGACGAGCAAACGGCGGTGATGGAATCACTGATCGCGATGAAACGCGCCGGCGCGGATGGGATCTTAACTTATTATGCGATGCAGGTGGCGGAATGGTTAAGCAAAGTCTAAAAATATTCGAAGATTTACGCTTGGAAGAAACACTCACGCCCCTGTTGGCCTCTGAGCGCGGACGGTATGTGGGCATGGGCGCGTTGGCGCTGTCGGGTTTGCTAGTCTTTTATGCGTTGGTAAACATGTTAAGTGCTTGGCACGCGGATTATAAAATCACGCATCAACCCATTGCCGCTGCGACGGCCGCTAATGCGCTCGCCACGGGTTCACAGATCGACGTTATCCCTGAGCAGCATATATTTGGCAGCGCGGCGACAGAAGACGCGGATTTTTTACCGGTCACCTCCGCGCAATTGCATTTAACCGGCATTATTAAAGACGCAAACAGTCAGACGTCACGCATTATTATTTCAGAAGCGGGACAAACCGGAAAAGTGTATGCCGTCGGCGACGAAGTTATTTCTGGAATTAAGATTAACGCTATCAATGATGATGGCGTAGTGCTAGAGCACAATGGACGTTTCGAAAAATTACCTCTTGTACGTACGCGTTTAAATTTTAAAGACATGCCGCCGTCATTGTGGCATAGCGGTCAGTGAGGAAGATGAAATATGATTAAAGTATTATTGATGATATTACTATGCTTGAGTATGCAAGCCTGCACATCGACGATTCAAAGCGCCAAGCTGCAAGAAGGAAAATACAGCTATGAATCGGGAAATTTCAAAGAAGCGTTTCATCGCTTGATGCCGCTCGCCGTCGAAGGCAACGCGCATGCGGAGTATGCGGTCGGCTATATGTATTATTATGGTTATGGCGTGCCGGTCGATCCGGATTCTGGCATGTTTTGGATGCAGAAATCCGCCGCCCAAAACTATTTGCCAGCGCAAAAAGCGTTGGATTTAATTGCGAGTAAACCTAGAGCTTAAGTTTTTTCTGAGCTGGATGTGCGGTTTGCATGTGGTCTTGGGTTTTTTCTTCGAAGAATTTTGAGCTACTTTTCTTTGCTGCTTTGCCGGCAATTTTTTTGATGAGCGCTGTTTCGCGCGGACTTAGCGCCGCGGTTACAGTCGTTACTTTGAAACGTTGATATTCCTTGTCGAAATACTCTTTTTTTACCGCGGGATCTTGCGAGCTTTCCAAAATAGCGATCAGGCCGCGCACGGCGGTCTGGCGTGCGCTGACGGCGGGTGTTGCTGCGCCGCTTTTAACTAAAAAATTCAGATAATTTTCGCAGCTCTTTTTGTAACTCATAATGTGCTGTATTGCTTCATTTTCTATTAATAACAACTGAATATCATGATCTAAATCGATCATGACCGCATGCCGATTTGTAATATCCAATAATTTGTGCGCGATGTCCGCTAGATATTCGCTAGGAATAGAACCGCGCAGATGCACTTCAGTTAATTGCGAGTGCAACAAAGGATCGCCTTTCGCCGCTTTCACGGCGGAAATAATTTTTGCTAAATCTTCGCCGGAAAAACTATTGTATTCCAACAGTAATTTACTAGGGTAGGGGTCCATCCTAATTATATTGGCGATCAAGCCCGCCGCTTCCGATTTTTCCGCGTCGTTTAAATTGTCGGTGAGGCTGTTGATTAACAGCGTTTGGCTTTCAATTAAAATGTCGGTGAGGTATTCACGTTTGCGGCCGGAAGAATTTTGTAATTGCGCGGCGAGATCGCTCAGGGTTTGTAATTCATCCAGCGAGGTAATGTTTTCTTTTATAGAATATTTTTCATCATCCGTCGCGAATGGAAAACTCTCTTGAGGATCGGCTGGTTCCCGGTCAAAGAGACGGCTAGTTTTATTATTGTATGCGCCCGTCATTCTATTGCTCCTTTCCCGCATCAATCAAAAGACTGATATGACTAATTATAATACCAATCAGGCATTTGTGTGGTGGAGCGGGAATTTAGATTTGAAATGATAGAAGAATTAGCGTGTTGCGTGCGTCATACATGTTTAAGTTTGAACGTAGCGTCGACGATACCCGCGTCGCCGTTGGGTTTTACAAACATATCCGTGATCGTCAATTGTTGCGTTCCGCATAATTTAATTAGCCAGTTGATCATGCTATCGAAACTCACTTGTTGTAAATGGAGTTCAATGGAATCGTTGTCCGCTTGTTGCAGTTGCAAAACATTTTTTTGGAGCGCGGTTTGCCTTAAATTATTTTGCACGCCGCTGAGCAACGAGGAAGAGTTATTCGTCGTCGTCACCGGTTGCGTGCTTTGTAATGCTTGCAAGCGTTGGTCGCCGTCTTTCATCCAAGCTAATAAGGTTTGGTTTTTATGAATTTTTTCACGCAACGAATCTGTCGCGTTGAATAACGTAGCGAAAATTAATTCGTAAATGAGAAACAAACCCAGCAACAACGCGCCGAGCGCTATGGCTTGTTTTTTCCGCAGCGATAAATTAAGCCACCATTCTTTCATGCTTTACTCTCGGTAATAATTAACGTGCCTTTGACGTCTTCACCCACTGCCGCGACATTTTGTTGTTTGACCAGCACGCCTTGCGAAATTAATGCTTTCGCCAAGTTATCGATTTGATCGAAGTTTTTCGCCATGATATCCAAGGTCAACACGCCGTTACGGTAATCTAATTGCTGTAAGCGCACGCCGGGGGTGGCGTTTAGGCTTTTGCCTAAATAGGCTAGCCACAGCAGTAAATGATTTTTATTTCCTTGATTTAACGTAGCGTCTAATTTTTCTTGCAGACGGCGTTTTGGTTCCACCACAGCGGTGGCGTTGGGAAAATTATGTTTATAAATCGTGTTGATTTGCGTCTGTAAACCGGCGTATTGATGATGCAAAATCATGTAGGACACGAGATTGCTAAAAAATAAAACGCCTAGCCACGCCGCTAACAAATAACCCGCGATGCGCCAATATTTTTTATTTTCAGAAGGTTTGTGCCGCGTTTGAAAGGGGCCTTGGCATAAGTTAATAAACGGCGGTTTCAATTTCATAGCGATATCTTGCAGCGCGTTGTCCACGGGGAATTGTTTTTCTATCACGTTGGCGCTGGCGAGTTTTATGTCTAAGCGCTTGGCGGTGTAGTTTTGGCAGTAAATCGCTTGTGGTTTTTGGCCGCGTTCCGCTAATTCCAATTCGATGAGCGACGCTAAATTATCTTTATCGCAGGTGAAGCCGCTAAACGTATCGGTGCGCGCGATGGCTGCGTCATCCAACACGAAGATATTCCAACTCGCTTCGAATAAAGGCACGCTCAACACCGGCACGAGCATGACGCTAGGGTAGACATCAATATCTTTCAGCGCCGCCAACCATTTTTCCATTTTATGTTTTGCTACCACGGCGACCGGCAAACTGCCGTCTGCTTGATAATCGCCGACGGCAAAATGCAGCGCGTTAACGTCAGCGAGTAATTGTTCTTCCAGCGCGTATGGCAGCGCTTGCAACAGCCGGTAGCGGGGTAATTTCGGCAGCGTGACAGCAGTGAGTAATACATCTTGCGCGGGCGGGATGACGATGACTTCGTTATCAACCGCAGCAGTGCGCAACTGATCTAGCGTTCCGCCGGTGACGGATTTTCCCGCGCTGCCGTCAACAGAGCTAGATACCCAGCTGGCAGAAGTTAAATCGTCGGCTGGCAAATATAGAATTAATTTTTGCATTAAAGTGTGCCCTTTGTTTGCCATAACTGTGTGACATCAGGCTTTGAATCTTTCATAGCGCGCAACAATAATGTGTAAAGTACCGTCTCTTGATGGCCTACTTTAACACTGGTTTTAACTAAAAAATAGCTGCTCTCGACAGTAATTTGGTTAGCCGAGACTGGGTTATTTTTCACGACGTCAAAATTGAGAAAATCATTCGGCGTGAGAAACGGCGTCTGTTTGCGTTTCGTTTCTAGTGCCATTAACGCGGCCTTAGTAAACGAAGGATTTAAACTAGAAAACACTAATACCGGGGCTGTGTTCACGTTGATGGGTGTGGCTTCGGGCAATGCTGTTAAGTAAGGTGCGACTTTGCTGAAAATTTCCGGCGTCACACCTTTGACTAACCGCCATTCGCTAACACTCATCATCGGCAGGTGCGGCGCGCGGTAGGGCGGGTTTAATTTGGTGTAATAGTTTTCTAAGTCGCCCGTCGTGCCTGGCGCTATCCAATCATGCGTGGCGACCACGATATGCATCAAATCGGCTAAACTTACTTGCGGCAACAGCATATGTAATAAGCGTAAAAAGTTTTTTTGATAATCGGCGTCTTTGACATTATTAATGTTTAACAAGCCTTGCATGTCTTCGATGCTGCAATCGATTTGAAAACCGTTAATGTGATCGGTCTTCGCTGTCATCGGCAATTTGTCGATGAGTTGATTCGGCTTCTTTTGCAAAACATCATTCTTCAATTGGTCGATGGCCCATAGCAACGCGCCTTGCGCATAGAGGGTCGCTTGGTCGGCGTTTTGAATTAACATAGTGCGCTGCACATCGACGCGCGCGCGCGCTAACATGACCGTCGCCGCGGCCGCCGCTAAGCTCATGACGAATAAGGCGATGATAATCGCGGAACCGCGTTGGCTGGAAAGTTTATGCATGTGCGTTCGGGTCCGTTACCGCGGGAATAAGATAAAGTTGAGTGAAGTCGCCCCAACCCGCTAATTTCAGAGTGATGCGTACCGCCGTCGGCATTGCCGCGGATTTACCTTGTTCGGCCGGCGGCCAAGCGTTATGAAAAACACCTTTCGCATCCAAATAATCAAAATGTCCCGCAAGAATACCGCGCAGCAAAACGCGCCGGTGAGCTTGCGTCGTTTGCACTTGATCGAGTACGGGAAAGACTTCGCGAGTTAAATTATTTTTTTCGATAATGAAATTCTCGCGCTGCAGCGTGCTGCGTAATGCGGATGCGCCCGGATTTGATTCGCCGCCATGCGTCAATGACACTTGATTAAGCGTGCCTAGGAACGCGCCCGCGTGATGGTTTTTAGCGTCGAGCACTGGACGATTGAGGGCTTGTTCGATGTCCCGTGATAATAATAAATTCGCGATTTGTAATTCAGCTAAACGCTGCGCGCGTTTTTCCGTGCCTGCTTGGCTCTCAATAACGATATGCAGCGCGTGGGTCATAATCACCGCGATAATCGTAAAAATAAATAACGCGATTAAAATTTCAAGTAAGGTAAAACCTAGCGCGCGCCGCTTATTGTTTAACATAAATATAACTCATCAAGCTAACCATTTGTTGATGCTCGGGCTCACGCAATACATTCACATGAATTTCTTTAATGTGCGGGTTGGGCGTGTCGCTGGTGACGGCGGTCCATGCCCATTTAGCGCCAAGCATTGTGGTTTCTTGCTCTAATTTATCGGACTGGCCGGAAATTTTTAATAAGCCCGCGCGTGCTTGGTTCATCACATTCAAAGCCACCCAATGCGCCGTCATTTTATTTTGCAAATAAATGACGTCTTTAATATTTTGCGACGTCGCTTTAATGACCGCCGTCAACGATATCGCGATGATCGCCAGCGCGATCATGACTTCGATGAGCGTAAAGCCGGCGGTGTTATTTTTCATCGGGCACGCTCTGCATCTCCACGCTGCCGTCCTCGCTGCCAAGCAGTTCATAACGCGGCGGCGCATTCGTGTCGCCGATATAAATGATAAACGGCGTTAAGCCACCGCTGGCTGTGATCATTAGCTGCGGCGGTTGCGCGGCGGTAGGAATAACTTTGTCGGCGATTTTTACAACGATATTAATATTTTTTGGCAGCGGGTGTTTACTTAGCACGGAATTATCGGTCACAGCTAACCACACAGGCTTTTTATTTTCTTTAGAAACGTCTTGGTAGCGGTAAAATTGCAGGGAATTTTTATTGAAAACTAACCCCAGCACCGCCGGTTGTAGCATGGCTTGTTGTTCGGCGAGGCTAAATAAGTTTGATAATTCATTCGCGAAGTTTTTTAGCCGCGTGTTTTTATTGCTGCTGATTGATAATAAGGACGCCACGCCCACGATGCTAATAATCAACATGACGATCAATATTTCAATCAGCGTATAGCCCCGCTTGGAATGTAAGACTGCGGGTATTGGCATTTAAGATTTATCATCCATATTCCAGTTACCAATTTGACTGTCGCCCTCTTTGCCTTTCGGGCCAAAACTAAAGATCCGGACTTTATCGTTTTCATTAGTGTATTGATAAGCCTCGCCCCACGGGTCGGTCGGTAAGCGCTGCAAATAGCCGTCCGACTTCCAGTTCTGCGGGACTGGGTTGCTGGTGGGTTTGGTCACTAGCGCCTGTAAACCCTGGTCGGTGGAAGGATATGTACCGTTATCCAGCTTATACAGGTCTAATGCGCTTTGGATAGCCAAAATGTCTTGTTTTGCCTTTACTAAGCGTGCCTGTTCGGGCCGGCTCATGATTTTGGGGACAATAATAGCTGCTAAGATCCCCAAAATAACTACCACCACCATGACTTCCACTAAAGTAAAACCGGCTTGACGGTGGCGCTTTAAAAATTTCTTTTCTCGTAAATTCATAGAGTTAGATCCACATAAAATTATTTTTTTTGATTACGGTTTATACTAGTAGGTACAAGCTCAGCCTATAGCTCAAGGCATCATAATATATATAAAAGCGCAAAATTAAGATATAATTAATGCCCAAAGGGGATTGAATAGCACTTTTCATTTCTCCCGCCAAGGAACCGGCTGATAAGGCATTAATTACGGTATTTCCTTGGAGGTTTTGATGACAGACAAGCAGGCTACACAACAAGAGCTAATCAACGCCTTACTCGACTTGGAAACAGCGAGCAAAGATAATCTAAAATTGTTAGTTAAATTTTTAGATACTACTTTAGATAAAAGCTACGCGCAAAACGCAAAACTTGTTAACGCCTCCAAAGCTATTTTAAAAGAAATCGTCACCGAAGATGTTGTTTACGGCAAAGCAAAAACCAATCCCGCGATCGCGCCTAAAATCACAAGCCAGCTCGACCGCGCAATAAAATCATTGAATACAATAAACAACGCGCGAAAACAATTGTTGGCGGACGCAGACAAGGTTAAACTATCTGTGACTATGCTAACTGGTGAAAATCTGCCAAAAGCAAAAGCGAAAGTTTACAACAAAAGTATTGATAGGATTTTAGGAAAGGTAAATGATATGACTGCTCAATTACAACATGGCCTGCAATTAGAAATGAAGCACGGCAAGAATCTCTCGAAAATGAGTCCCCAAGAATTAGCGGCGTTACAAAGCGGCATCGCCAGCAATATCGGTTCTTTGCTCGAAAATAATAAACAAATGAAAGAGCAAATGAAAAATGGCCCTGCCAATTCAGAGCAAGAGTCTAAGCCTGAAGACCACAAAACACCTTTTAAAAGAACCTTACGACGCGGTAATTAAAAGTATTTCTTAGGAGTCAGACATGTTTGATCGGTTGCAGAAACCTTTCCTAACCGTCGAGACTGGCGAAGCGTATCAGCCATTACGTTTGACTTATAATGTGTTTCAGAAAGATGCTTTAGTGAAGCTGCTGGATAGCATGACATGCTTAACCAAAAATCCTACGCCTGATTCTTGGAGTTGGTTTTGGAAAGATGAATGTGAAGAATTCCATTTTGAATCGCTAGAATCTTTCCGCCGTAATCCGGAACACGCGGTACGCCTGGGGACTTTCCTCATCAAAGGTGACAAGCTGTATGCCAACTTACCCTCCTTCAAACGCGCTTGTATCAGTGTGCCGTTTTTTCATCGCACCATTGATCCTGCGATCGCGGTAATTCAGTGCGTGGATTTCATCAATAAAGTGTTCGCGATCGATGAACGGTTGCCGCATGGTTTCACCGAATTATTTAAAGACGAAGAATTAGACCGCATTTTGCAACAGCGCATTTCTGACTATTATAAAATTCAAGAAGAATGCGAACAAGCCACTACCGCCGAAGAAGCGTTTGCGAAATTGAAAGAATACACGACGACCGAAGCGAAAAAACGTTTGCCGTTCGCTGAGCGTTACGTTTTCGATTTGACCGCCGCGGAAGATCCGGAAATTGTTTTTTTAAGCTTTTATATTTTCTTACGCGGCCGTGAATTGGTCGCCATCAAACGTTGGTTTGGCGAAGCGGGCTATTCACTCGCGGACGCCGCCGATGAAACCGTGGAGCAAGTGTTTGGCGGTATGGATATCGATATTATTGAGTAAATGCCGAGTATCATGTTTAGAACAACGTTATTTAAAACAGTAAAACCATTCAACATTCAAAAGTCTATCTGCGGTACGTTAGCGGTGACGCCTTCGGGAGTAAGTTTTACTGCCGCGGAGCGTGCAGCTTTGTTAGCGAAATATCCGCATCAAGTCGATCCCAAAGCTATTGAAGCAGCGTTGCAGCAACAATCGGCTAATCGAAAATTTTCAATCTACTAACCTGGGCTAGCCGGACAATTGATCTAATTGGAAAATCGGCAGCAGCACCGCCAGCACAATAAATAACACGATCGCCCCCATCACTAAAATAATCGCTGGTTCGAACAACGTCAGCGTTGTTTCGATTAATTGTTTGATGTCGTTATCTTGATTATTGGCCGCACGCTCTAGCATCGGTTCTAATTGACCGCTAGCTTCGCCGCTTGCGATTAAGTGAATACTCATCGGTGGAAAATATTGGGTTTGCTTCAAGGCTAAATTAATATTCGCGCCTTCGCGCACGCGGCTAGTGGCCGTTTCGATAGATTTACGGATGGGAATGATCGTAATTAATTGCGCGGCGATCGTCATGGCTTCCAACACCGAAACGCCCGCGGCGGAAAGTATGGCGAAGGTGCGCGAGAAGCGCGCCGTGTTGGTGATTTTTACCGTATTACCGATCATGGGCACGCGCAGTAATAGAGTTTGCACGCGTTCTCTAAACGCGGAATTTTTTTTGAAAGCGCGGATAAAGAAAAATATTCCCACGCCCAGCAGTAACAATATATAAACACCATAATCCTTGATGCCATTGCTGATACTAATCAACACTTGCGTCATGCCCGGTAATTGCTGGCCTATGTCGCTGTACACTGCCACCATTTTCGGCACGACATATTCCAATAAAAAGCCGACGATACAAAACGATACGAAGATCATAATCATCGGATAGACTAACGCGTTTTTAATTTTTTGCCGCATTTGAAATTGTTGATCGGTGAAATCCGCTAAGCGTTGCAGTACCACCTCGAGATGGCCGGCTTTTTCGCCCGCCGCGACGGTGGCGCAAAATAAATTTGAAAACGCGCGCGGAAATTCGCGCATCGCGTTCGCCAGGGAATGGCCTTCCAATACTTTGCCGCGCACGGATAAAATTAAGCCTTTACTGCGCGGCTTTTCGGTTTGTTCCGCCACCGCGCCCAATACTTCTTCCACCGGTAAACCCGCCGCGAGTAACGTTGCTAATTGGCGCGTGATTAACGTTAATTCTTTGCTGGTGACGTTATGATTTTGTAACGGCTTTTGCTGCGACTTAAGCGCGGTTTTATTTTGCGCCGAATAAGTTTCGATGGGAATTAAACCTTTGTTGCGTATCAATTGACGCGCTTGTTTGACATTTTCCGCTTCAATAATGTCTTTAGATTTTTGGCCTTTTTTATCGAGCGCTACGTAATGAAATGCCGGCACAAATTATTCCTCGCTGGTCACGCGTAAAATTTCTTCCAGGGAAGTGTGGCCGGCCAGCACGCGTTGAAAACCATCTTGACGGATACTGGGGTATAACGTGCGGGCATATTTTTTTAATTGTTGTTCCGGCGCTTTGTCATGCACCATCGTTCGCAGTTTGTCATCCATTGCGATTAACTCATAAACGCCGCTGCGGCCGCTGTAGCCTAAGAATTTACATGGCTCGCAGCCTTGCGGTTGGTAAATCGTGGCTTTTTTCACGCCTAAAATTTCACATTCGCTATCGGTGGCGGCGACCGCTAATTTGCAATGCGGGCAGAGCAAGCGCACTAAGCGCTGCGCTAACACGCCGATCAAACTCGACGCTAATAAGAAAGGTTCGATGCCCATGTCATCTAAACGCGTAATCGCGCCCACGGCGCTGTTGGTATGCAAGGTCGATAACACCAAGTGACCCGTTAAGCTCGCTTGAATAGCGATTTGCGCGGTGTCGATATCACGGATTTCGCCGACCATTACTACATCTGGATCTTGCCGCAAAATCGCGCGCAGCCCCTTGGCGAAACTCATATTCACTTTATAATTTACTTGGGTTTGACCGATGCCGGGTAAATCATATTCGATCGGATCTTCAACGGTGAGAATATTTCTGCTTTGATTATTTAAGGTGGTTAACGCTGCGTATAACGTCGTCGTTTTACCGGAACCCGTGGGGCCGGTGACGAGCAGAATACCATGCGGGATAGTAATAATTTTTTGCATCAATTTTAACGTGACCGACTCCATGCCTAACTCGGCTAAATCCAACCGCGCGCTTTGTTTATCTAACAAACGCAGCACGACGCGCTCGCCGTGGCTAGTCGGCATCGTCGATACGCGTACATCCACGGCGTGACCACCGATGCGCAAGGTAATGCGACCGTCTTGCGGTAAACGTTTTTCCGCGATGTCTAATTTTGCCATGACTTTAATGCGCGATACCATCAGCGGCGCTAAGATGCGTTGCGGCTCTAAAACTTCACGCAACACGCCATCGATGCGGAAGCGGACCATGACGCGCGTTTCAAAGGTTTCGATATGCACGTCGGAAGCGCCTTCTTTAATCGCTTCACTTAACAACGCGTTCAACAAACGAATGATGGGCGCGTCGTCTTGTTTTTCGAGTAAATCTTCCGGCTTCGGCAATTCTTGCAGTAAATGGAATAAATCCATTTCTTCGCCCATGTCTTCCGCCATTTGCATCGCGAGGTTGGAATCTGTTTCGTAAGTTTTAACCAGCAATCGACCGAATTTTTCTGGATTCACTTCGGAAATTTGAATCGGTATACCGAGGTAGCGGCGTAATTCGTTTAAGATAGCGGGGCTGGGTTTAGCGCAATAAATAATTTTCGCGACGCCGTTGTCGATTTCAGAAACGAGCACGTTAAAGCGCTTGGCAAAAGTAAAAGGCACGCTCGTAGTCTGAGTAGTCATACAATATTACTCATCAAATGGTTTTGGCAAGGCAACGTTATTTTTCCATAACGGCAAAATATTTTCGATTTTTTGCTGGCCTTCTTTACTTAAGTCTACCGGCCAATTAATTTGTGCTTCGCGGGCATTATCATATTTAGAATTCGTGATCGCGGTCGCTTCCGCCGCATTATAAATAATCACGGGTTTGATAAACGCGACCAGATTTTTTCTTTGCATCGTTCTGCGTTTATGCGTAAACAACAAGCCAACCCCTGGGATGTCGCCGATGATGGGGATTTTATCGGTGCTTTCCGTGATGTTATTACTGACCAAGCCGCCGATGACTAAGACATCGTCGCTGTTGACGATAACAGAGTTTTGAATTTGGCTAGTGTTAATAATCGGATTCAGGCCGGGGTTTTCAGGATTTTGGAGCGTATCGTTTTTTAAATTTATTTGCAGACGTACCGCGTGGCCTAAGTTGATTTGTGGAATGACATCTAACTCTAACACCACGGGTTTATTTTCAATTGTATTGAAAGGCGTGACAGTCGAAGTGGAACCGGTGGTGGCGTAAGTCCCGGTTTGCTGCGGCACTTCTTGGCCGACTTTTAACACCGCTTTTTTGTTATCCAGCACGACGACGGACGGCGTCGATAAAATGTTAACGCCGGTCGTGTTTTGTAACGCGCTTAATACCGCGCGAATTTGCGTGTGCGGCATAATGCCGAAGGTGCCTTCGCCTAACGGCGGGAAGGATACCGTGGTCAACGCACCGCTGCCTTCTGGGAATTCATTGGGGTCGGCCGGATTGCGCGCGCCCCATTGTATGCCTAAGTTTTTCAAATCATCTTCGTCTAATTCAACGATGATGGCTTGCACTAATACTTGCGCGGGACGGATATCTAATTTCGTGACTATCGATTTCAGCGCCTTCATTAACGGCGGCGGGGCGGTGATGATAATCGCGTTGGTGTTAGTTTCCGCTTGAATGTTGGTTAAATTTTCCGGTAGTTCGCCTTTGGCTGTTGTCGCCGCTAATGGATTCCCTGGCGTTTGGTTGGGCGCGGAGGTCGCGCCTTGTGAACCAGTACGTAAAATATTTTGCGCGATCTTCCCTAAAATCGGCGCTAAATTTTTTGCTTGCAAGTACCGTAAATAAACGACTTCCGTGTAACCTTGCGAACCCACCACCGGCGCGTCTAATTCGGTAATTAAATTATGAATACGCGAACGTGAAGCGCGGGCGCCACTGATCAAGATGCTATTGCTACGCTCATCCGCGCCTATCGTCACCGGCGAACTTTCGCCGTTCGCGCGCGATGAATTTTCTAAATTATTTAACACCGTCGCGACTTGCGCGGCGGACGCTTGATGCAACGGCACGATTTCAATATTGCTGGAAGAAGTGTTATCGATATTTTGAATCACGCGCGCGATTCGATCTAAGTTAGCGGCGTGTCCCATTAAAATTAACACGTTGCCAGGTGAATACGCTGATACGTTACTCCATTGCGGCAGCATCGGACGCACGACCGGCAGCATTTGCACGGCGGAAACATTTTCCAACGGAATAACGCGCACGACGACTTCATCGCCGTGGCCGGGCGATTGGTTCGTGGCGATATGTGTCGCTAATTCACCGCTTTCTAAATTCGGCACGATTTTAACGACGTTGCCGCTAGCGATGGCGGAGTAACCTAGTAAGCCTAAGACGGAAAGAAAAACTTGATACACCTCGCGCGGTTTAATCGGTTTGCTGGAGACTAAAGAAATTTTGCCGCTGACGCGTGGATCGACGACGAAGTTTTTGCCGGTTTCTAACGACACCTCATTAATGACACTTAAAATATCCGCGTCTTGCAAATTCCACACGCGGCCTTTAGCGGCGGCATCGGTATCAGCAGGCAGAGTCGTTTGCGAATTTAATTGGGGGTTAACCGCCGCTAAATCGTCTGCCTGACTACCAGAAGTAAAGCCTGCCACGAGTAAAAATAAAGTGATTAAAAATGAATAACAAACTTTTTTCATGGTGATCCTATGGGCTTGCTGAAGCGAGTGTTTTTTAACAACATATTATTAAAGAAGGTCTATTGTAGTAAGTGCTTTGGAAATGCGCAATGATAAGCTTAACTCCATTTGATTTTTAGGTAATTCTCTAAGCCGGTTAATAATTCTTGTTGTTCTAAATCTAGTCCGCCCGCGGTGCGTACTGCATCAATTTCTAACAGCGCCAGCTTAGCGGTCAACCGTTTATTCCCTTTAAAATCAATTAGAGCGTCATTTTCTTCGCGATTTAATTGCTGTAAGTAGTGGTCAAATTGTTGCTTCAATTCAGGTGTTAAATGGTCAGGGTAATTTCTTCCTAATAATCGTATCGCCAAGGATTTTAAGTTGGAATTAGGGAGTTTTTCCGTCATAACCGCTTTTTCAGCGGGTGCCCCCCGCTGGAACCGGCGGCAAAACTCTAATTCTTCATCATTCCAAAAGCCATTCAAATACAAACGCGCGTCGATGTCCGTGTTCGCGAACACGGGATAAACAAACGCGCGGTGGTAATCAATTATTTTTTGGAAAAGGACGGGATTTTGCTGTAGCCATAACCGGTTGGCTTGGGCGAGTTCTAAACGTTTTGGGCTGAGATGTTTTAAGAACCGTTCCGCCGGCGGCAAAATAAACGGCGGCTCGCCCAATTTTTTTCGCACCACCCAAGTGTTATCGTAAATCGAATCTTCAGTTAGCAGCGGCAAATTGTCTGTGTCTAGGCGCAGCCATAATTTTTGATTTTTGTAAGTGCTGCTTTCGCCGAGATACAAAACCGGAGCTTGATAATTTTCTTTCGCGCCGAATTTTCCTAAAATCATTAAGCCATGGTAATGCTCTTGATCGGCGAGCATGAATTGAATCGGCAGTTTTTCAAAACGCTCGCTATCCGTGTTTTTACAAAAATAATTACTAATGTAATCCCAAATTTCGCGCGCTTGTATGAAGCGCCGCGCTAACGCCAACGTAATTTCCACATCCACCATCGCGTCATGCGCGCGGCCTGGCACGAAGTTATTAGCGCGGTTTAAGTTTTCCAGTTTTAACGACAGCCGGTCTTCGATGATCGGCCATTTGATAATGTCATTTTTATAGAGATGATACATGACGGTGATAGGATATAAATCCATGCGCTGGCAAAGATTTGCAAATTGATGCGAGTAGGGCGGCAATAAATTCCGGTAAAAAGAAAAACGCAAGAATTCATCGTCAAAACCTAGCGTATTGTAACCGACACTAATCGTCCCGGGTTCGTTTAATAACGCATGAATTTGGCGGATGGCATCGATTTCCGGAATGCCGTTCGCCGCCGCTTCGATTCCGATTCTATGCGTGAGCAACGCGCGGGGGGCGGGGATAACATCGGGATTTAATTTGATTTTGAATTCATGACGTTCGAGTTCTTGCAAATTCAAATCAGTGCGAATCGCCGCGAATTGCAAGACTTGATCGAAAGACTTGCTTAAGCCAGTCGTTTCTATGTCATAGAACAAATAGGTCTGCAAGTGGCAATCCTGAGCAACGTGATAAGCTGATGTTAAGCTTATTTTCGCTAAATACAAAATGAATTGTTATTTATCTTGGCGCAGCGATTCGCCGTTCATGACTCTCATCGTCATTAGTAATTTGGTCAGTCGGGCCAGTGATGGTGGCCACCGCGTTTTTTAGTTCGAGAGTTTTCTCTTTCAGCAGATCTGCATTCAAGAAGATACACATGTGATTATCGTCTAAATAGGCGAAGGTATGTGTAATCGGGCCGCTTGCAGAAAGGCTACAGCCGTTTTCTTCAGGATTTAATTGCATGCAAAACATCGGGCCGCCTACCTTACCGCGTGGTCTGACTTGAAAAAGTAAATTGGTTTTTTCGATGTAACCTTGCGCTGCTAATTTTCGTAAAATGGATTGCATGGCGCATTTTACTAAAATGGTTTCTTTATCATAGCGCGGGTCAGCATCGGAAGTATTGAGCCGAATTTGAATGTTTTTCAAATCATGCAGCCATACTACGACTTGTGGGCCTGATAAATGCATGGGTGTGTCCGACTGGACGACTCCCGCATCATAGGATCGAACCACCGCGTGCAGACACTTATCGTCTTTATCATAAAAAGAGCTAGGATCATTTTCATCTTCAAGATAAATATCGATAGATTGTGCGAGCTCGGTGCTAGCTTTAAAAAATTCCAACTTTCTTTTATTCGATCGGGTCAGCATTTCTTTTTCTCTCTGCGTCAATATTGGGTGATTTTACCCCGATATGAGTTCTTTAAACACATTTATTTTCAGTTGCCCTTAATGTCAAATAGCATAAAATAACGAGCTTACTGCCAAGCGGGTGTAGTTCAATGGTAGAACTTCAGCTTCCCAAGCTGATAGCGTGGGTTCGATTCCCATCACCCGCTCCAAACGAATTCAGCCAGGGTTGACCCATGACAAAGATTTTAAAAAACACTATCAGCGCCATCGCTATTTTTATTTTTTTACTCGTGCTGGCATTTGGCTTGCTGGTGACACTCGTCAGTCCCAATAAAATTAAACCGCTGATCGTCGCCCAAGTCGCAAAATATTCCGGACGCCAATTAACGATGGACGGCGATTTGTCTTGGACGATCTTTCCTTATCTAGGCGTTAAAATCGGCCACGCGCAATTAAACAATCCGGATTCATTTAAAACTAAACAATTCATTGAAATCGATCACGCCACCATCGGTGTGAAAATGCTGCCATTGCTGCATTCCGCGATTGAGTTTAGCGAAATAACGTTGGCCGGTGTGAAAATCAATTTAGTTAAAAACGCGGACGGTAGCACCAATTGGAGCCGCGTGGAGCAGCAATCCAAACAAGAATTAGCTAATCCCACCACGCCCAGCGCCGCGAAAAAACCGGCTTATTCACTGCAAATTCCCGTCTTCGATATCGACGACGGCGTCGTCACTTATACGGATTTGCAAAACCATAGCAATGCGAAGTTGACTAATTTTGAATTCCTCGCCAAAGACATTACCTTAGACAAGCCGTTTACTTTTTCCAGTTCATTCGATGTCACGTCAAAAAATCCAGACGCTGCCGGCAAAGCAAAAATCAGCGGCAAAATCAGCACCGATTTAGAAAAAGATTTGTATACCTTGAAAGATTTTAGCTTCACGCTGAATTCCAAGCTCAATAAAAAAGATGTCACGTTTGACTTAAGCGCCGACGCGTCCGTCGATTTAGCCAAACAAACGTTGGCATTCACCCATTTGACTAGTCATCTGGCGAATTTAACTTTGCAAGGCAACGTTAACGTCACGCAATTATTTGGCGCGACGCAAGCGCAAGGTCATTTAGAAGCGCCGGCTTTTGATTTGAAAAACTTGCTGCAAGCCGTCGGTAAAGATAATCCGAATTTGCAAACGGCTAAAAACGTCACCGGCGCGTTTGATTTTTCTACTGCTCTAACCGGCAAAACTTC
Organism: Gammaproteobacteria bacterium; assembly: GCA_963692955.1. Taxonomy (GTDB): domain Bacteria; phylum Pseudomonadota; class Gammaproteobacteria; order DSM-16500; family DSM-16500; genus UBA5158. Next base: position 610,161 of record OY843587.1, read on the forward strand.
TTTGCTGCAAGCGCTGCAAGCCAACGGCAAAATTAATGTCGCCGAATTGCAAGCCGCGAAATTACGCAGCACGAATGTCGTCGCCGCCACCAACATGCAGAATGGTGTATTGCAGTTGAGTTCGTTGACCGCGACATTATATCGTGGCAGCGCGCAAGCGGCGGGGAAAGTGAATCTTTTAACTAGCGATACGCCTATCTCTTTTCAAGCCAAATTAACGGATATTCAAGCGGAACCGTTGTTAGCGGATTTAGATTCGCAAGGCAGTAAAATAAAAGTGAAAGGCGTGGGCAACATCGACGTGCAAGCGACGACGAGCGGCTTGGATTCCAATAACATCGTTAAAAATCTGAATGGCACCAGCACGTTTAGTTTTCAAAATGGTGTTTTGGACGGCATCAACGTGGGTTATTACATCGATACCGCGAATAATTTTATTCATGGCCAATCACCGCCCGCGAAAGGCGAAGAGGTGACGAACTTTGGTAACTTGACCGGTACCGCGGTGATTAAAGGCGGCGTGGTAACGAATAACGATTTATCGCTGGTTTCACCGCGGTTTGATTCTAAAGGCCAGGGCACGTTAAATTTAGTTAGTCAGCAAATTAATTACAATCTGCAAGTCAAACCAAAAATTCCCGGCCAAGACGGCGGCATCAATGGCATGACGATACCAATTTCTGTCACTGGCAGTTTAAATAATCCCAGCATTACGTTGGATGTGAAAGCGTTAGCGCAATATGTCGCGAAACAAAAGCTGGATACCGTCAAAGACAAATTGAAAGATCAAATCAAAGGTAAACTCCCGGGTAAAGCGGGCGACATTCTCGGGAATTTCTTAGGTAGATAACACTATGCCGTTACGCGTGATTACCGCCAATGTAAACGGCATTCGTTCCGCCGCGAAAAAAGGTTTTTTCGAATGGATGTTGGCGCAAAACGCGGATGTGATTTGTGTGCAAGAAATTAAAGCGCAAGCCGCCGACTTGCAAGCTGAACTGTTTCATCCAAAAGGTTACGAAGCTTACTTTCATTGCGCGGAAAAAAAAGGCTACAGCGGCGTCGGCATTTACTCGCGTCACAAACCACTTAACGTCACGCAAGGTTTAGGCTGGCCGCACGCAGACCTCGAAGGCCGCTACATCGAATTGGATTTTGGCGATTTATGCATTGCTTCTTTATACCTGCCCTCCGGCACCAGCGGTGCACACCGCCAGACAATTAAATTCGGCTTTTTAGAGCTATATGCTAAGCATTTAGAGTTGTTGAGAAAGCAGGAAAAAGACTATATCATCTGTGGAGATTGGAATATCGCCCATCGTCAAATCGATTTAAGAAATTGGCGTGGGAATCAAAAGAACTCAGGTTTTTTGCCTGAAGAGCGCGCATGGATGGACAAACTCTTCGGTGACATGGGCTTTGTTGACGGATTTCGTCATATAAATCAAGAACCTGATCATTACACGTGGTGGTCAAACCGCGGCCAAGCTTGGTCTAAAAACGTCGGCTGGCGCATTGATTATCAAGTGATCACGCCCGGCTTAAAAAGCGCCATCAATTTTGTGAGTATTTATAAAGATCAGCGCTTCTCTGATCATGCGCCTTTAACGATAGACTATGACCGCAATTTTTAATCATCTAATTGATTAAAAAAGATATTACATTTAAGGATATCTTAAGACATATCTATTACAATTCATTTAATTAACAGTACGATGCATTTTAGAAGGCAGCGCAAATATGGAACAACAAAAAGAACAGCGCCACTACTTTGTAGCAAACGGCCCCGAAGGGTTGAAAGAAGTGTTGGACAAATTGAAGCGTATAAATGCAGATAACTCTACTAAAAGCGCACAATATGATATAATTTTCTTGCATAACAGTCTGACCGCGCTATTGAAAGTTGATATGGGCAGGCCGCAAATCAAATTTTGGTACCATGATTTTGGGTTTGGCAGGGCCGCCCCCACCTCAGTAAAAGATGTCATAGTTGGTTTTATTCGACCGACGCTAAAAAAAGAAGACACGCGTGACGAAGAAATACTGCTCGTACATTTTAACGATCGCAGTTTAGATAAAAATAAAAGTAAGCAGCGCGCCGCCGGTTTCTTTAACGTAGACGGCAAAATGGATATCGAAAGTGACGATAATTTCACTTTAGACGACGATTTGCAAAGTACGGAAATTTCCCAACTCACATTGGACTTACAACGACAGGATGTCCCTAACATGGATGACCAAAAAGTCGCATCGTTGTTACGGGCCCAAAAAGATTTAGATACGCTGGCGTCGCCCGCGGTTGAGTACGGTAAAACGGGTAGGTACAAAACCTTATTCGATAAACCAGAAACTACCAGGTTGCCAGATGACGGAGAAAGTCATAAACCCAGTAAGCCATTTAGTAAGAGTGGCTAGCAAACTGTTTTGAAACAAGCATGATGCTTTGTTGAGGTTCTTGATGAAATGCCATTACCAGTAAGTGTAAGCGGTCACAAGATTGAGCCATCAGTTCAACCTGACGCAAACAAACAAAAATCTCCTCAGCACGCCGCTGCCGGCAGTGATAGGGAAATTCATGCCGCTCAAAAATTCATTACGACCGATTTAATCAAACAGGGAAAAGTTAAGTTGTCCGACCTCGGCACTGACTTAGATATTATTAATTGTTTGGGTAAAGATTCATTTACTGAAGTTTCAACTATTACTAAACCTGGCGCATATATCGTTAAGCCCTGCGAGTTAACTAGCGCTAAGCTGAAAGCAATTATCGAAGACGGTTTGCACGCTGAAACTAGCGCGATTGAACTCTTTGTGCCGGTTTGTTTTCGTAGCCATTGGCGTTTGGTCAAGCTCAAGATTAAAGATAATGCTTTAATAGAAGCGACTTTGTGGGACCCGTTAGCGATTAATAATAAAGTCGCTTACAAATTACTCCAAGACGCAATCGAGGCTGCTGAAAGTAAGAAAGCTAAAAAAGCTAAAAAAGCTAGAGAAGATTCTAATGACGCGTATGTCGAAACCGTCGTTGCAGCTAAAGCAATTGCGGCTAAAGTGCAAACCAATGCGCATAGCTGTATGGATTACGTCATTCAAGAAATGTATAAATCAAAAAGTTTAAGTCTTGATAACGACGCCATTGAAGACGCTCCTGACGCTAACGCGTTGCGTCTCGCCGTTGTCAAGCAGATAGCGACTAATGTTACTGAGTTAGGTAAAACGTTTTCTGATAATTTAAAAATTGACGGTGAATACATCGCAGAAGAAGTTGCCTTAACTGATGAGCAAGAAAAATTTCTTGAAAAAATTAGTAAGGGTGGCAAAGTCCAAGTTGAATTTGACGACGAATTTGCAAAACAAATTCAACGCTTACAAAAGTCCATCTGTAGCGAAAGCAAATTACAAAAAGTCGCTTTTGTGAAAGCTTATTCTATCTTCAAGCAAAAATCTGCGCAGCCGGAAGAATCTAAACAAGTTGCTAGTTCATCCATGTCTAGTAGCTCATCGATATTCCGCAACTTTTCAACTCCTAGCACGAGTTCAATGGTAGATAATGTGCCTGCATTGAATCACAGATTCGCTTCATCATTGGGATCCAAATCAATACTGCCGCTCCATTCTTCCACGGATAGAATTATTGATTCGACGGAAAGTAAAGAAGATAAACCAAGATCGTTAACGTCCTAACACTTCTTTTTGTTTTTGGACTAATTCTAAAATTCCTTCGCGCGCTAGTTTCAACATACTGTCTAATTCAGTTTGTTGAAACACGCCTTGTTCGGCGGTGCCTTGTACTTCGATGAAACCACCGTGTTCCGTCATCACGACGTTCATATCTGTTTCCGCTTTAGAATCTTCCGCGTAATCTAAATCTAACACGGGTTGGCCTTGATGAATTCCCACCGAAACGGATGCGACCAAGTGTAGAATAGGATTTTTAGTAATTTTGCCTTTGCCCATTAATGCATTGACCGCGTCGACTAACGCCACACAACCGCCGGTGATTGCGGCCGTGCGCGTGCCGCCGTCGGCTTGGATGACATCACAATCAATGACAATCGTATTTTCGCCCAACGCCGTGAAGTCGACCATGGCGCGCAGCGCGCGGCCGATGAGGCGTTGAATTTCTTGCGTGCGTCCCGCTTGTTTGCCTTTTGCCGCTTCACGCGCCATCCGTTCGTTTGTGGAGCGGGGCAGCATGCCATATTCCGCCGTCACCCAGCCTTTGCCCGAATCTTTTAAAAAAGGCGGCACACCCGCTGTGGCGGAGGCGGTGCAAATGACTTTGGTATCGCCAAATTCAACTAATACGGAACCTTCCGCGTGTTTGGTGTAATGACGGATAAGTTTGATAGCACGTAATTGATTGGGCTCTCGGCGGCTGGGACGCATAGTTATCTCTAGTTTTGTAGGTGGACGGCCATTATAGACTTCAAAAAACTTCCTGTCTCTCATTGAGTTAACCATTTAAAATCAAGCTTTAAGTTCTGCTTTCCGCTAAGGTTGTTTTTCTTTTTACCTAATGCTAATGTATCTTTTACAGAGGGTATGTTCTATGGCGCTAAAAGACATATTTAAAGTTTCTGGCAAAACTTTTTTTAATCCTGCCGGTTGGGTAGGTTTTAACGATGTTAAAAATCATACCAATGTCATTTGGTCTATCATCCGTGAATTATTCATCCCTCCCGCCAATGAAGCCCGTACTGAAACCTTCGCCGAAGCCATGCAACGCTTAGGTACGACCGAAGAGGAAGCGGCGCAGCGCGGCGAGACTTATTTTAACTACGCATTATTTTTTATAACGTTATGCGTGCTATTGGTGGTTTATGCTTTCTATCTAGCGATCGTGCACAGGACTGTTGCAGGTTTCGCGTTGGGACTCGTTTCAGCAGGCTTATTCGCGGCGCAAGCTTTCAAATATCACTTTTGGTATTCCCAAATTAAACTCCGCAAGTTGGGTTTAACGTATCAACAATGGCTTGACTCACTCACGGGTAAATCATCAGGGACGGGCCGATGATTAGTTTGTTCACGCCTGCCTCACAAGATCAATCTATTTATTATCTAGATCAAATATTTGGTTATATGAATGGCGTGCTGCCCGTTAATAACGGTGCGTTAACCATCATGGGCGCGATGTTTAAAACAGTGAATACGACGGCGTTAGTCGTCGGCTCGATTGTCGTCATTCATACTATCGTGATGGGCTTGCTGAAGACCGCTCAAGAAGGTGAATTCCTTGGCCGGCAGTGGAGTTCTTTTTGGGTGCCGTTCCGCACGGTACTTGGCGTCACGGCTTTGTTTCCTACCGCGGCCGGATATTCCATGCTGCAAATTGCGATGATGTGGATGATTGTGCAGGGCGTTGGCGCCGCCGATACATTATGGACGAGTGTTTTAGAATTTATTGTCCATAATAAAGGTAGTCCCTATCCCCCCCAGGCTGCAGGCGGAACTTCTCCCGCGGCCGCGGTGCAAACTAACGTAACGCTACCGCCGCAAATGGTGGCATTGTTCGAAGGGTTAACTTGCCAAGCGACGTTAGCTCGTCAAGAAGCGGATCTTTATCTATCATCGGATGCGTCATTCAAACCGCTTTATTATTGCAGTGCTGCTGCTGCTGGCTCAACCAAGACCCCTTATCAAACTGACGCGTTCTGTAAACTGTCGCCAGAACAAATGCTAAACATTACTGCGGCGGCGCCCGCCAATGGTGTCTATACCTACAAAATGGGCCCGAGCGGTGTGTGTGGTACGCTGACATTTGCCGATCCTAATACTTATGTAGATACTAGCAGTACATCAGTTTCGGGCTCTAAACCGGTTTGTACCTACGCTAGTGATCCGACCAATACTAATGCCGCCATCGCCAAAATGGCTTGTGCGGCCATTACTGCGCAAGTTCAAACATTACAAGCTATTGTGAATATCACGGGCGCCTTTGCCACCAGCATGTCGCAAATGGACCTTGATTATTGGCGAAATTATTATGGCATCACCACCGTCAATGCGAAGGGCGATACAACCACTACACCCCTGCCAACCGTTCCTACTTGGATAAGCAATTATTGCCAAGCAAATAACATCACGGCTTGCACTAGCAAACCCGGTACATCCATCAGTCCAAATATGTATTCACCGGTTGGTACGCTAGGCAATGTCACTGATATGACAAATGCTTCAACGAATGCAAATAAAAAGATTTATTGGCCTTATGGGCTGGGTCCGGTCATCGGCCTAAATGTTAACGAGCCGCAAGTGTTAGTCGCAAAATACTTATCCGATATAGCCGCCGCCGCTTCCACTGGCGCCGATCTTGGCAATTTGGCTACACCTGGTAATGAAGGCTGGCTGGTAGCAGGCACTTACTATTATCAAATCGCCAGCACTAATAATAGTTCCACAGCGGCTTATATGCCGTTTTTTAATGTTGCCTCTACGAACCCGGCTGTTTCTCAAAATGTGACTCCAGACATATCTACTAATCGAGTGCTTTGGCAAACTGCTGCCGATGTCATGGCGGCGATTACGGATTCTACGACGAATTCGACACCTAGTGCTGCGCCGCCAGAGTTGCAACAAACTAGTAGCGCCATGTCTAACGCCTCTAGTGCGATCACAGATAATTTCATGACAGAGTTAACAGGCGGTAGCAGCACCTCGACTAATCCCGTTGTCGACGCGCAATCTTTCGGTGAAAACTTATTGATAACAGCCCAAGTTACCTATCCGATCATGTTGATCGCGGCCGTTGCCGTCTTGGTTGGTACCGGCATAAACTTCATGGGGTTTGGTACCGGCTTAACTGAAGACCCGGCTGGGCCCGCGATGACCTTTGTCGTCATGATCTTATGGGCTATCTATATGTTCTTTGCGGGTTGGTGTTTTACCTTTGGTGGTATGTTAGCGATTTACTTGCCGCTGATTCCTTATATCATTTTTACCTTTGGCGTAATTGGTTGGTTAATCGCCGTGATTGAAGCGATGGTGGCCGCGCCGTTCGTGGCGATTGGTATTCTTAGTCCGACGGGACATGACTTTCTTGGGCGTTCTGAACCCGCCATCATGATAATGGCGAATACTTGTTTGCGACCTTCGCTAATGATTTTTGGTATGATCACCGGCATGATATTGGCGCCGGCGGTGGTTACCATGATTAACTCTGGTTTCAACATCGTTATCGGCTCGATTTATGGCTCTAGCCATTCACCTGGCCCGGTTGAATTGATTTTAATGTTAACCGCGTATGCGTCTATCATTGTGACGTCTATGAATAAATGTTTTGCTTTGATTTATATGATCCCGGAAAGAGTCTTACCATGGATCGGCGGCCAAGCGATTTCTTATGGTGAAGCCGAGTCTTTAAGTGGTATAAAGAGTGCGGTCGACAGTGCTGCTGGCCAAGTGAAAAGTGGCGCCGAAACTACAGGTAAAGCGGGCATTAGTGCGGGACAAAAGAAAGGCGCTCAGAAGAAAGCCGCGGCTGCTGAGGCAGGCAAACAGAAAGCTGCTGCTGGCAACGCTAGTGTTGGCCCTAAGTCCTAAGACACCCTAAATCCTAATTAATTTTCCTTTTATCGCATCTAATTCATGAGTATATTAATATGATACAAAGCATGACTGCCTTTGCCCGCGTGGAAAATAACTCTAGCAAAGGTAATTTCATTTGCGAATTACGTTCCATCAACCATCGCTATTTTGAATTATCGTTACGTATTCCTGATATCTTACATGAATTGGAAAGCGTATTGCGCGAACGCATCCGCGCTTTTATACAACGTGGGAAAGTAGAATGTCATATCCGTTTTCATCCCAATGATATGTCAGCGGCGCCACTCATCATCAACTCAGAACTCGCCAAAAAAGTTTGTAGTGCCGCGGAAACCATCGCGGGCATGTTAAAAAATCCAGGCCCCGTGAACATTATGTCCGTGCTGCATTGGCCGGGCATGTTAGAAACGCCGGCATTGACCATCGACGCGGTGCGCGCGGATGTCTTGACGTTGTTAGAAAATGGTTTGGAAGACTTGGTGGCGGCGCGGCGCCGTGAAGGCGCGCAATTGAATAAATTATTTTTACAGCGCTTAGACAAGATCCAAGCGGAAATAGACAATGTAAAATTACGTTTGCCTGTGATTTTACAAAATCAAAAACAACGTTTACAAACCCGCTTTAATGACGCCAAATTACAATTAGATAATGGCCGGCTCGAACAAGAAATTGTTATATTCGCGCAAAAAATCGATGTGGCGGAAGAATTGGAACGCGTGGAAACTCATATCACGGAAGTGCGCCGCGTGTTAGAGCAGGCGACGCGATGGGGCGGCGCTTGGATTTTTTAATGCAAGAATTAAACCGTGAAGCGAATACGTTAGGCTCGAAATCCACCGACGCCGAAACCACGCGCGCAGCGGTAGAGCTAAAAGTTTTAATCGAACAAATTCGCGAACAAGTGCAAAATATCGAATAAAACTTTTTTTAAATTCTTAATAAGCTTGGGTTTTAACGACTGCCTTTCTTAATAACAATCCTTCTGAGGTAACGCCTGAATTCATTAGCAAGGTATTCGTCATCGCCTGTGTTTCGAGTAATTGTTTTTGCGTTTGCAACATTTGGGTTAGCACGACGAACGATTGTGATTCAAACATCAAAATTTGCCGTAACACCACACCCAAACCTTCACTCGCGATTTGCGTAAACAAATTGCTGCCATTCGCCATATCAGTAAGGGTTTTTTGGTTCGCAGGTACGCCCGCTAACGCATCTGACGCTAATTCCGACATCACGTAAGCGTTGTAAGTTTCAACCGCGGTGGTGGTGTTGTAGAAAGCGGAATATTTCGCTTGATCGTTTGCCGTGCCGTTCCAACTCGAACTCGGTATCATGTGAACGATGGCGCCGCCCGACGCATTTTTTAAATAATTGTAAATAGAATCTGTCGGTGTGCCGGTACCCGTGTCTCTTGGATCGGGATTAAAAAACTTTGTGCCAAGCACAGTTTGATAAGTGACATCATTCGCGCTCGGTAGGTTGGTGGTAGTGGCCGCGGACATAATATCGGCGGTCAAGGCGGTGGCATAAGTAGGTTGAAAATTTGTGCTTAGACTTAACGCGATGTAATAACCCGTAAAAGCATTTTGCAGATTAGCGGTCGTATTCGTCGTATCTGGATTAATCCATGAAACCATTGCCTGAGTTATCGCTAACAAATAGGTCGGGATATTAGAAACCGACACCATGGTCGCGTTGGTATATTGCGCGATTTGCTGCAAATAGCCTTCAGCGGTAGTGTCCGCGACAGCGGAGGGGGCGATCGGTAAGCCGCCTGCTGTGGTCGCGTCCGCCCAGGCTGGTTGGTAAGTCATTTGAAGAACAGCTATTGTCGCTGTCCACACCGTTAACTTTTTTACGCGTGCCGAGAGAAACATAACATGACTCCTAATAACGTCTTAGTATTTTATATTCCAGCCGCCGCCACCACCGTTTGATGTACTAGTAGAACTGGTTGAGCCTGAACCGGTGGCGCTAGCGGGGGCGCTGCCGCCGGTGCTTGGTGTGGTGGCGGTGCCACTGCTGCTGCCGGCAAAACCATTATAATTTTGTTGCGAAGAAGTATTAGTATTGTTGGAACTATTTTGTGGGGAACTCGTGGCACTCGGTGCGGTGGCGCTAGATGAAGAGTTTGGTTTCGACATCGCTTTAACTTGCTGACCAACGTTTGCCTGATTTTGTTGATTCAATTGATTCACTTGATTTTTAAAATCGCTCGGTGACATGGCGGGCGGGGCGGAATTTTTCGCGTTATTCATGATGGTGGTAGTTAGATTAGGCGGCGCCGAGCTGGAAAATACGGATTGCGCCACTAACGCAGTCGTCGCCGCGCATACTATCACAATAGAAACCAAAGCAATTTTTGATTTAGACATTTTCATGCTCCAAGGCTTTTAATACGATTTCAAAACGTTCTGGGGCGAACACTCTTGCCAACAGTCGCAAGCGTTCGAAAATAATATTGCGCCGTAGAAATAAGCCCGCCATAAGATTATCAGGCGAATTATGTTCTTCAGCGTACATCAAGAGTTTCGAAGCGGAACCCGGGTCGATAGTATCAATGGCTTGTAATAAACGTAAAATACGCGAGGTTTTTAAGTGGCAGCAGACGTCGACGAATTGGTCTTCCTTGCTTAACTCAAACCTGGTCAACTGTTCGAGTTCATCGCCCAATCTGTCGATGGCTTTTTCTAAATCCGGATTACCATCTAAAGTCCATTCCTCGGCGGTTTCCATGAAGGAAATCACCCTGTAAATCATCGGGTCATCGTAGTTTTTCCAAAATTCGTGAGCGGCTTTCAAATCCAATTTTGGCATTCTAAGGTCCAATCGGGATTAAGAAGATTAGAACAGTATACTGGAATCATTCCAAAAAATTAAGCCAATCTTTAAACATTCCCTGCGCTTTTTTGGGCCGTAGGCACTGTACTCAGGTTGTTTTTCTTTTTGCCTGATGTTAATGTATTCTTTACGAGGTGCGATGCACTATGTTGATTATATATCTATTCAATAGCGCTCAACCGCTATCTATCGGCATAGCCTATGGTTAGTTTTTTTCAATGGGCTCCCCAAGATCAATCCATCTTTTATTTAAGTCAACTATTCGGCTACATGGATAACGTTTTACCAGTGGCTGAAGGTAATACGACGATTATTTCCGCGATGCTAAAGGTGATTAATACCACAGCGTTAGTCGTGGGTGCGATTTTAATTGTCATTACGACGGTACGTGGTTTATTAAAAACCGCTCAAGAAGGTGAATTTTTAGGAAAAGAATGGAGTTCGTTGTGGGTGCCGGTACGCACGCTCGTCGGTATCGCGTCTTTGTTTCCCACCGCCGCCGGTTACTCGCTGCTGCAAATCGCTTTGATGTGGGTCATCGTGCAAGGCATCGGGGCGGCCGACACACTGTGGACTACCGTTTTAAAATATATAACTGCGACAGGATCGCCCTATAGCACAATAGTGGCGAGTAATAATGTGACTCCACTTGCGCCTGCGACGGGTACAAGCTCAGGCGGTAACTCTCCTGCTACCATTACCGTTCCCACTGCAATGCAAAATCTTTATTATGGTTTGACCTGTCAAGAAACATTGGCGCGCAACGATCCCGATACTTACACTGATAACAGCATTAGCACGGTGCCATTATATTATTGTAATAAATACGCGACCGGCGACCCTTTTTGTAAAATGTCATTTGATGAAAGAACTAAAATCACGACCGATACGACGACGAAATTAAATTATTTCACCTTCAGTATGGGGCCGGGTGGTGTTTGCGGCACGATGCAATTTCCAAATCCGGCGACCTACCCTGATCCAGCGGATTCCACTGGCAAGACCCTGCTCTGTCAGTCGACGGGTTACAATGAAAAATTACAATGCGCCGGCATCACGCAGCAAGTGACGACACTGCAAAGTATCGTTTCTACTTTAGCGATGTATGCCGCTAACACCGCTGAAGTGGATCATGAATATTTTCAATTTTACTTTGGTGTAACACCCTCCACCAAAACGACGCAACCGTTTCCAACGCCGGCGTGGATCCAAGCTTGGTGTACCGCAAGCGGTATAGCTGCCAATGATTGTTGTATGCCGGTCAATGCGCCGGCTGGCGGCCCGCCAGGTTCATGCAGTACGAGTTCTTCGTTTCCTTATCCCTATGCCGGTTCTGCTACTTCGCCGTCTTATACGGATGAAGCGACGAATACGACAACCAATATTATTTGGCCGTATGGTTTGGAAGCGCCGTTAGGGTCTTCTTACGATCAAATTGGGACAGTAACAAATAAATATCTGGGCGATATCAATGGCGCCATCTCGAATGTCGAAATTGCGAATCAAACCCTGACCGGCGATTTGGCCACCGCGGGTAGTGAAGGTTGGTTAGTAGCCGGCACTTACTACTATGAAATAGCCAAGGAAAGTAATGGCGCGATTACGGCGACTATGCCACCCCTATCCGTGCAATCGTCTAATCCGTCTATGAATACCGACTTCAACGCGTATAGACAAAATTGGCAAACGGCTAATGATATAGTCACTGCCGTGTCAAAGACCACCACGGCGACGACTAATTCGGCGACCCCGCCGGCGTTATCTAGCGCCACTGGTGCACTCAATAGTATGGCCTCTTCCATCACCGGCAACTTCATGAATGAAATCTCTGGCGGTGACGCATCACACGCTTCGAAAAATCCATTAGTTGCCGCTCAAGCATTTGGCGAAGACTTATTGATCTCCGCGCAAGCCACTTATGTCCCCATGTTAATCATTTCGACCGCCGCGATTACTATCGCGAATATCGACGTGATGTTCATCGGCACAGGTCTCACGCAGAACCCCGCAGGGCCCGCCATTGAATTTGTGACGGTCGTGCTCTGGGCACTGTATATGGCGTTTGCCGGTTGGTGTTTTACTTTTGGCGGGATGTTAGCAATTTACATGCCGTTAGTGCCTTACATCATCTTTACCGCCGCCGTAATTGGTTGGATGATTTCAGTGTTAGAGGCGATGGTGGCGGCGCCGTTTGTTGCGATCGGTATAATGAGTCCAACCGGCCATGAACTCTTAGGCCGCGCCGAACCGGCGATCATGATAATTCTGAATACTTTCTTGCGGCCGACATTATTGATTCTCGGCATGATGGCGGGCATGATTTTGGCACCGTTGGTTGTAACGATGATTAATACGGGTTTCAACATTGTGATCGGCTCCATTTATGGTGGTTCGCATGCGCCCGGGCCGGTCGAATTAATTTTAATGATTACCGCTTACGGTTCTTTAGTTTGTTCGGCGATGAATAAATGTTTCGCTGTGATATATGTCGTGCCTGACCGAGTCTTAACTTGGTTAGGCGGTCATGCGCCGCCAAGTAGCGGTGAAGCTGAAGCAGCGCAAGAAGTTAAAAGAGGTGTTGAAGGCGCCGCGGGCGGTATTGCACAAGGCGCCGATAGTTTCGGCAAGACTATGCATGATCAAGGTAAAAAACTGGGTGAAGAGAAAACTGAGGAAAATAAAGAACTCAATATAAGAGAAGCTGCCTCCCGAAAGGCTGCTTTGTCCGGCAAGTCGGCTGGAACGGGTGGTAGCGGTAAAAGCGGCGGTTCCGGCAGCGGCGGCATTCATGATGGTGGTGCCGCGCCATCAAGCGGCGGTGATGACGGTGGCGATAGTGGAGGTGGCGGCGGTGCCCTTGCCGGCGGCGGGGGTGAGGGTGCTACGGGCGGTGTGTCTACAGATTCCGGTGCTACTGATGCTGGCGGCATGATCTCGCCCAAAGGCGCGGCAGCAACATCAAGTGATAAAAAGCCTAGTCGATTCGCCTCCAAAGCAGATCTGTTAAAACACGGTATGATGGAAACACGCAAAGAGAAACTAGCTAGACAAGAGAAAGAAAGAGCCGCGGATAAGGTCAAAGCAGAGCAAGCCAAAGCCGATAAAGCCGCGAAAAAAGCGGCAAAGAACCCGCCGAAAAAAACCGATGAAGAATAATTAAAAAGTTCTAATTAAGTTGGTTATCCTTGCGCCGCGTCTTGGTCTTCGCGTTTTTCTAATTCCGCAATGACACGATAAGTACGTTCCGTAATTTTACCCTCTTCGAATTTCTTTTTCGCATCCATCGCCATAGTTTGTCCTTGTGCGCGCACCATCGCGCGCACCGCGGCGGTTATGTTTACCGCCTCGACTTCTAACAAAGCATCACGGACTTTTTCATTGAAAATAAGATATTCACGCAGCGCCACGCGCTTGCCGTCGACGGTCGGAACTAAGCGCTGTGAAATCACCACGCGTATCGTTTCAATAATATCGATGGTGCGGCCTTGACGTTCTTCGGATGGAAAGGTCATCACGAGACGGCGCATGGTTTCCGCCACGCCGTTACTGTGCAGCGTCGTATAAACCGGATGGCCGGTCATCGCCGCTTCCATCACCGCGCCGATGGTTTCCGCGTCGCGCGCTTCACCGACGAGAATCAAACGCGGTTTGCGCCGCAATGCGTTACGCACGCCGGACGCGAAGTTAGGTAAGTGGCGCGGGATTTCGGATTGGCTCACCACGGAAGAAGTTTTTTCCACGGTGTCATACACAAATTCGATCGGCGCTTCGTAGGTGAGAATTTTACGGTTGCTGTCGGGATCTTCGGCGATGTCGCGAATGATCGCGGCGAGTAACGTACTTTTACCAGAGCCGGTTGCACCCGTGATGTAAACCACACCTTGTTCAGGCTTTAAAGTATCTATTAAAATTTGCGGTAACTGCATGCTTTCCAACGTTGGCGGATCGCTAGGAATGGTACGCGCCGTGATTTGTATACCATCGTGGCCTTCGACTTGGCAGCCGGTGGCGTTGATACGGAAACGGTAACGCTCGCTGCGGTTGGGACGGATTTCATAATGCGTATCGACGTCTCTGCCCGACATGATTTGCGTCGTGCCGTTGGGGCCATACATGGCGTTAATGACTTCGCCCACTTCGGTGTTGGATAAACGTCTGCGCGTCACTTTTTTTAAACGGCCAAAAATTTCCGCGATAATGGCTTCATTGGTTTGTAAGGTGATATCTGACGCGCCTAATTTAACCGCGTGAATCAAAATATCATTCAGCGTTTCCACCGATAACCGGATCGGTTCTTGCGGAAAATAAAACTCAGTTGTTGGTGCTGTCATCTTGTTTCACCACTATGGCTCGCCATCTATCCGTTTGAGTTTGCAACATAGGATGCTCAGTGATACGCAACACTTGGTCGTTAACACGCATATCTTCGCCATCGCCAGTTACGCCTAATTCCGTTTTAGAAACATATGGTGCGCTAATGATATTTTGTTGTAATAATTTCCGGTATAAAATCATGCCTTGATAATCACGCTTTAAACGCGCTAAATTTTGTTGAAAAATATCGTACGCTTGTTGCGTGCCTTTTTCCCAACCGACGCGAATCGCATGGCGCCACACGCGGCGTTCTTCGGGTGATTCAGGTAATAAAATTTTATGCGGCACTTCGGGCTTTTCGAACGATAACCATAAATAATCGCGCCAGTTGGGCGGCGTCGTGACGAATTTGGCTTGCTGCACGATTTTATAAGTTTTATCCGAAATGCGGATGGTGTCAGGGTCGGATAAATTCAAACTGTCGTCGCCTTGCACCAACACCGGCGGTAAGACGCCGTGGCTCAACATCATGCCGTTGAAATTGAAAATTAATTCTAAATGTTTTTTATCTTTTTCTAAGTTGCCGTTAATTTCTTCCGACGCATTCGCAAGCCCGCCTTGCGCGGCTAGACTTAACGCCGTGTCTTCTAACGCTTTAAAACGGATTTGACTGCTGTCGACATTGCCGGCTTCGCCGTTGACGATGGGCGGCGCTTTTAAATTTTGGAGATCGCTAAGATTGGACGTATCAATATTTTGTTGATGTGACGTGCTGCATGCGCTGAGTAAGCTCGTTATAGCTATGATGAAAATGGTGAGCTTAAGTTTCATGCCTGACTATCCAACTTTATTTAATTATTATTAATTTTTCGCATAACGCAATTCGATCACGCGTGAGTCCGGATAAATAAGCACGGTAGCGCGTCTTCCGCATTGATAGCCAACATCACGCAGCACATCGGCAAGCATCGTGTTTTTCGAATTTAGTGTGACTAGCACCGGGATGCCTGGCTGCGCGCCTAAGACACGCAATCGATAATTCGAAGCGTTCGCCAATTGCTTAATCAATGGTTCGACGGGACCAGACCAATCAACGGAAGTCAGTTGCGCCATGCCATAACTCGCGGGATTCGGTTGCGGGTCGACCGCGGGTAACGGATGCGAGGCTTGCGCGACTTCGGCTAAATTAACAATAGATTTACTAACGGAGTAGGAAGCTTCTGCTAGTGACACATCAGTGGCGGTGGGCGAGGCTGGCGGCGGTGGTGAATTACATGCACTGAGTATAAGTACTGAAGTGACTACTAAAGCTAGCTTGGTTTTCATATACTGTTATTTTCCCTAATACTCTCCGCATGTTACAATAGCCAGGCAACTTTTTCATTCGACAGACAGTTAGTTTACGTGTGTAAACAAAGTAGTGAATGAGGCATTGAATCAAGACAGCTAGTCAATGTCAAGTCTTAGCGCTACCATGAATAGATGCGATTTGCGCGCTAAATATCATGCCGCTTATACGCTTGATCAGTATAGCGGGCATTGGGCGTATGATCTATGAAATAGGTGCGGTGAGCGGTTATTTTTAGGAGGCGTTACTGTGGCGAGTTGGCGAGATTCAGCAAGAAATGTCCGCTTGTGGATAGTTGATTACCGAGCATGTTTCCCCTTACTCATTTTTATCTTTCACATTAGTTGGGCGACATTTATCTTTGCGACGGTGGCGATAGTTTTTTTCTCGGCGCTCGAACGCTATGGTTTTACGGTGGCCGTGTTTCTCAGGTGGTCGCGCTCTTTTTTAGCGGGTCCGCGTAAAATGTCTCAACCTTGGTGGAAAAAGTGAGGATAACGAATGGATATGTCAGCCCAGCTGTGTAAAATCGCGCGTACCATGGGAGCGCGGTTTAGTTTGAATGGCCGTCCAATGACGGCGGAAGAAGTGTTTGTGCCGACTGGTTTGTTACCAGCCATTTCACGGCGCGCTGATCAACTTTGTTCGCTGTGTTTGGGTTATGGGATTGGAATTACTTTCGAGGAAGCGGAAGGTTCCACGTTAGGGGTGAAAGTTATTTATGATGACATTACGCCGAATGTGCTGCGTCTATTGTGTATTACTGACGTGTTGTATGAATTGATACAGTCCACGCCTAGAGGGGAAATGTCTTCTCTAGACCAGCTCATGTATGACTAAATTATTCTTGTTTAGTCGCCCGCGCTAACAAATTTTGCATGGCTTCTTTGATGGTCAGGTGGCTTTGCAACACCGCATTGACGGTTTCGGTGATGGGCATTTCAACGTTTAACTTCTTAGCTAACGCCGCGACGATTTGCGCGTTGGTTTTACCTTCGATGACTTGACCTATGGTTTGTTCCGCTTCGGCTACCGTCTTGCCGCCGCCTAACGCTAGACCGAAACGGCGGTTGCGTGATTGATCATCGGTGCAAGTTAACACTAAATCTCCCACGCCCGCGAGCCCGGTAAAAGTTTCGAAATGCCCGCCTAGCGCCATGCCTAAACGGGTTATTTCCGCCAGTCCGCGTGTGATTAAGGCGCTGCGGGCGTTCGCGCCTAGGCGCATGCCATCCGCGATACCGGTAGCGATCGCGATAACATTTTTTACCGCGCCGCCGACTTCCACACCTTTCATGTCAGCGCTGACATACACGCGCAATAAGGGGCCGTTAAAACGTTTTAGTAAATCTTGGCTGAACACCTTATCGTTGCTGGCGATGACGACCGCGGTCGGTAACCCCGCCGCGACTTCGCTCGCGAAAGAGGGGCCGGACAGTATGGCGTAAGCATGTTTACCTAAAATAGTTTCCGCCGTCACATGCAGCAAGTCGCCGGTTTCAGCGTCTAAACCTTTCGTCACCCACACGATACGTGCGGCGGGAGCAATAATGGGTTTGAGCGCTTGCAATAAATAGCGAAAGCCCGCGGAGGGCACCGCTAATAAAATATCGCAGGGTTGCGCGATCGCGGTTTGCAAATCGTCAGTCAGTTGTAGTGAGGGGGGAAAGACATGACCGGGCAGGTAATGATTATTCGCCCGTTCAGTTTGCATGGTAGTGATACGCGCTTTGTTTTGATTCCACAAACGCACGCTTTGACCTTGGCGCGCTAGGTATAACGCCAGCGCTGTACCCCAGGAGCCCGCTCCTAATATGGCAATAGGCGGCTGGTCTCCGGGATTTTTCATAGTGGGCCTGCCAACTCTTTAGTGAACTTTACTGTCATCGTCGGTGGCGGTAGCTTTCGTGTCTTCAGTTTTTTTTTGCTCGTCAAGATGTTGGGTGTACAGCGCGTCAAAATTCACCGGCGCTAAAATTAATTGTGGGAACCCGCCGCGCACCACTAAATCGGAAACGACTTCACGCGCGTAGGGAAATAAAATATTAGGGCAAAAGCTGCCGAGCATATGTTGTAATTGTTCGCTAGGAAAACCGGAAATCATGAAAATACCAGCTTGATGTATTTCGACGAGAAAAGCCGATTTTTTGCTGCTGGTGACGGTCGCGGTAACGGACAAGACGACTTCATGTACATTGTCTTGAATGCGCGTGCTTTTGGTTTCCAGATTCAAAGACACTTCTGGTTTCCAATCTTCGGTGAAAGTATGCGGCGTGTTAGGCGCCTCATAAGATAAATCTTTGGTGTAAATTCGTTGGATTTCAAAATTCGGTTTTGCATCGGTCGTTTGGTTTTTATCTGGCATGAGATACGCTTCCTTTAATGTGCGAAAAAATGTAAATAGTTATTTGGATTGTCCAAGCATTTCATCCAAGCGCCCAGCCGCGGCCAGCGCCGAAAGATCATCATACCCACCAATCGCCTTATCATTAATAAAAATTTGCGGGACAGTGCGGCGGCCGGAGAGACGTACCATTTCATCGAGTTTGGCGGTGTCTAGGTCAACGCGGACGATGGAGTATGCGACTTTCTTTGCGTCTAATAATTGCTTGGCCCAATCGCAATAAGGGCAATTACTTTTTGAATATATTATTACATCGGCCATGTAAATCATTCCTTCACCAAAGGCAGACTGGCTTCTGTCCAGGCGCGGATACCGCCGGAGAGGATGCGCACATCGAAACCCTTATCTTTCAATATATCGCTAGCCCGTGATGACTCTACACCGGAAGCGCAGGCGATGACAATTGGTTGAGTTTTAAATTTATCTAATTTGCTAATTTTTTCTTTGAGTTCGGCCAAAGGTAGTGAAACCGAGCCGATAATATGCCCGTCAGAATAAAGTGAACTTGCGCGAATATCCACTATTTTCGCATTGCCATGATTGATGAGATGGGTCGCTTTAATCAAGCTAATTTGGGTGGGCGCGCGTTTCTGATGGTAAAACTCCACCAGCATTAACAACGCTATGACCGCGGCGAGGGCCAAACATAATAAGCTGTGGGCGTGGATAAATAACGAAATATCTTGCATGTAATCCTCAGACAATAATGCGCTTAAGCTCTACTTTTCGGACGCAAAGTGTAACAGATTGACGGCGATAAACCAATTTTTAATGGCTTAAATGTCAGCAAAAACCGCCCGTGCGCAGTACCAAACATCGATGCGCGCCGCCCCCGCTTGTTTGCAAGTATTGGCCAATTCCGCCATTGAATAGCCGGTGGTGGTGACGTCATCCAATAAGGCGATATGCTGTCCGGCAAGCGTATTAGCGGCGCGAAACGCATTTTTAATATTGTCTATGCGCTGTTCGGCGGGCAGCATGGCTTGCGCGGCAGTGGCTTTCACGCGCGCGCAACTCGTTATATCAAGAGGTAGTTTTAATCGTCTGGCGATCGGGCGGGCGATTTCTAGCGATTGATTGAAGCCGCGTTCACGTAACCGTTGCGCATGCAGGGGCATTGGAATAATACATGCGGGGAGGGCGCGGCCCTGGTACCAAGTAGTTTGAATGGTTTCCGCCATCCAAGTGCCGAGGATTTTCGCATTGACTAAACCGGCTTGAAATTTTAAATCCATAATCATTTTGGTCACGGGTTTTTGATAGGCAAACAAGGCGAAAGCGGCGTCAAACGGGGGCGGCTGACGTAGACAGGCGCCGCAGGGCAGCCCTAGGGTGGTGAAAGTTTTCGCGCAACGCGGGCAAGTCTGCGGTAAAATGGGCATGTCATCTTTGCAGCGCTGGCACAGATCTTGTGGCAAATCGGTTTGCGCGCGGCAGAGGATGCATATGGCTGGCATGCACCAGGTCTTTAATTTTTTTATGTAACGAAGCGTTGTTAACATTTATGTCTCAATCAAAAAATATTTTTTTAGCACCCGATTTCTCGGTCACGGATTACGTGGCAAGTGCGGTCTTCGCGACTACCGTCGGTGATGAAATGTTAGAGCGTTTGGCCTGGGTCAAGCTGCGGCCGCGGGTGATTTTAGATGTGGGCTGTAGTGCGGGAGATTTTACGCAAAAACTGCAAGCGTTATATCCTGAGGCGCAGGTGTTAGGGACGGACGCGGCTTATTCTATGGTGGGACACGCGCGCGCGCAAGCGGCGTTGGATTTTGTCTGCGCGGATGCGACGGTGTTACCGTTAAAAAATCAAAGCGTCGATCTGATTTTCGCGAATATGGTGTTGCCTTGGTGCGGTGAGGCGAAAAATGTTTTGCGGGAATGGCGGCGCGTGTTGCGACCGGAAGGGTTGTTGGTATTCACGGCGCTAGGGCCGGATACGTTGGGCATGTGGCGCGCTAAGTTTGGCGGTAATATTATTCCTGAGCGCATCGATATGCATGATTTAGGCGACGCCTTAACGCAAATGAAGTTTCAAGATCCGATTATGGATATGGACTACTACACGTTGAATTATCGTAGCGTCGCGGATTTTTGCCGCGAATTGGAGGTGACGGGCATGTTGCTGCCGGTGCCCGCAGAAGCGTTCGGAGAAAAACTTGAGGTGTATCCAGCGGTATTTGAAGTCGTGCATGGGCATGCATGGCGGCCGGCGGCTAGCGCTGATTTAACGGCGGACGCGGACGGTACCGTGCGCGTGCCGTTGGCGCATTTGCGGGGGCGCAGGGGCTAGCCTTCGCAACAGCTCAAAGATTGGTATATACTCTTTTTTTATTCTTAAAAAGGCAGCCTTCCAGTGCGGGATATTTTTATCGGAGTCGATGGCGGGGCGACTAAGTGTAAGGTGAGAATTGAAGATTCTCAAGGCCAGTTGTTAGGTCAAGCCGTCGGGGGTGCCGCCAATATTCGTTTATCAGTGGATGTCGCTTGGCACTCTATTTTTACCGCGGTGGAAGAAGTGTTAACGGCGCAAGCTATCTCTTTGCGCGATAAAAATTTTCATTTTCATGCCGGCGTTGGCTTAGCGGGTTGTGAAGTGCAAACGGCACGCACGCAATTTTTAAATACGCCACATCCTTTTCATACGCTACATCTCATGACCGATGCGCACGCCGCGTGCGTGGGTGCGCATGCCGGACATGACGGCGCGATTATTATCATCGGCACTGGCGTCATCGGTTACGAAATTCAAAACACCGTCGGCACGCAAGTCGGTGGCTGGGGTTTCCCGCATGATGATGAAGGCGGCGGCGCTTGGCTGGGATTGGAAGCGGCACGGCTGACCTTTCAAATGTTAGATCAACGCGCGGAAAAATCCCCGTTGACGGAAGATGTGTTCGCGTTTTTCGATAATGATTTAAATCATTTCGTCGCCTGGGCCAACCGCGCTAATTCTAGCGAATTCGCGCGCTTAGCGCCGCTGGTGATTAATCACAGTCAACAAGAAGAAATCAGCGCGGTGCGGCTAATCAAAAGAGCCGCGCTGGCGATCAACCGTGTCGGCCAAGCGTTAGAAAAAATTCATCGCGACAAAAACCACCCGTTGCCTTGTTCTTTGTTCGGCGGTATTTCACCTTTCATCGAACCCTGGCTGGGGGATGAATTGCGCGCGCGGCTGGTGCCAAGGACCGGCGACGCTAATACCGGCGCGATTTTACTCGTTAAACAATTTCTTACTAATCAAACCCAATTTTCCTAATGAGGATGTAATGACTATTTCTGTCATGGAACAAGAAGCAATGAGCACGCCGTTGGTTTTAAGCCGGCAATTTTCAGAAAATCATTATGTGTTACGCGAATTATGCTCACGCATCAATTGCTACCCGCCGGCCTACGCGATGACGATCGCGCGCGGTAGTTCAGATCACGCGGCGACGTTCGCGAAATATTTATTTGAAACGCAGCTGGGTTTGGTCACGGCTTCCGCCGCGCCGTCGGTGGTGACGATTTATGATTCCGAATTAAAATTGAATAATAGTTTAGTCGTGGCTTTATCGCAGTCTGGACAGAGCCCGGACGTGGCGGAAATGCTGGTAAACGCGCGCGACGCGGGCGCGATCACCGTGGCGTTCGTCAATCAAACCGAATCGCCGCTAGCCAGTGCCGCGGAATTCGTTATTCCCTTATGGGCCGGTACCGAAGTCGGCGTGGCGGCGACGAAAAGTTATTTAGCGATGTTAGGTTCGTTAATTCAATTCATCACGTTATTCAAACAAGATCCGGCGCTGATCCGCGCGTTTGATAAATTGCCGGAAGTGCTGACCGAAGCGTCGCAAATGGATTGGTCGGCCGCGTTGCAACTTTATGACACGCAAAAAAGTACGTTCACCGTCGGCAGAGGGTTTGGTTTTCCCATCGCGCAAGAAGCGGCGTTAAAATTTAAAGAAGTCGCGCAAATCCATGCGGAAGCTTTTAGCGGCGCGGAAATTTTGCATGGTCCCTATGCATTGGTCGAACCCCAGTTTCCCTTATTGATGTTCGGGCAGCGCGACGCGACGCTACCGGGAATTTTAGATTTAGCCAAGCGGTTGCGCTCGTTGCAAGCCACGGTGTTGTTGGCCACACCGGAGCACAGCGATGAAAAACAATATATGCAAGACGACGTCGCGTCTGTGTTATTGCCGCTGCCCAAATCACTGCATGCTATGTGTGATCCATTGATGGGGATACAGGCTTTTTACGTTATGCTGGCGCGGCTCGCGAAATTGCGCGGCTTGAATCCCGACGCGCCGCCGCATTTAACGAAAGTCACTAAGACTTGGTAAACATTTTATGAAATTACTAATTACCGGCCCACAAGTTTATACGGAAAAAACTATTTTAAAAAATGGGGCGGTATTGGTGCAGGATGGCTTAATCGCAAGCGTGGGGGACGCGCGCGCTCTGTCAGCGGAAAAAACCCTACAATTTCCGGCTAATTATCATCTCATTCCCGGCTTCATAGATTTACACACGCACGGCGCGAATGGTCATGACGTGATGGACGCGACCCCCGCTGCGTTAGCGGGAATCTGTCAAGCGTTAGCCGCGGAAGGGACGACGGCTTATTTAGCGACGACGATGACGGAAACCGTCACGACTATCGAAGCAGCGCTCACCGCTGTTCGAAATTATTTAGCGGCGCCGCAAACAGGCGCGGCGCTGTTAGGCGTGCATTTAGAAGGGCCGTTCATCGCGCCAGCGAAAATGGGCGCGCAACGCGGCGCCAATATTCTTGAGCCCGATGTGGAGTTAGTAAAGAAGTGGGAAAAAATTTCCGGCAATGCCATTAAGTTAGTGACGCTTGCGCCCGAGCAACCGCAGGCGCTCGCCTTGATTGAGTATTTGAAAAAACAAAACATCGTCGCCGCCCTCGGTCATACCAACGCCACTTTTGCGGAAGCCGAAGCTGCGATCGCGTCCGGCAGTTCTTACGCGACGCATTTGTTTAACGCCATGAGCGGCATTCATCACCGCGAACCTGGCACGGTGACCGCGGCGCTGTTGGCGGAGAAGGTTAGCGCGGAATTAATCGTCGATGGGTTCCATTTGCATCCCGCCATCGTGCAATTGGCGCTAAAATTAAAAGGCAAAGAAAAAATTGTGTTAGTCACCGATGCGATGCGCGCGAAATGTTTGCAAGACGGTTGTTATGATTTAGGCGGACAAGACGTTTATGTAAAACAAGGCCGCGCGCAACTTGCCGATGGCACGTTAGCCGGCAGCGTGCTGCGCATGCCGTCAGCGGTGCAAAACATGTTGAACTTTACCGGTTGTGAATTGCCGGACGCGTTAGCCATGGCGGCGGAAAATCCGGCGAAAATTTTAAAGGTGTTCGACCGCAAAGGCAGTATCGCGGCGCAAAAAGACGCGGACTTAGTCGTGCTGAATGAAAGGTTAGAAGTCGTGTTGACGCTGTGCGGCGGTAATATTGTTTACGCGCTGGAAAACCAGCAAAAATCAGCGGTTGATTGAAGCGGAAGGTTTAGCTTTCTTTTTTTGGCGGGGTTTCAAGCGGATGACACGAATGACGTTTTTCGCGTTGCGGATTTTTCGTAGGACTTTCGCTAAATGAATACGGTCACTGACCGTGATGGTAAGGCTCACCGAAAAGTAACGGCCGTCGAATTCTTCCGCGTTAATATTTTCAATATTGGATTCCGCGTCGGAAATCGCTAACGCTAAGCGCGCGAGACTGCCGCGTTGATTTAAAATTTCCACGCGTAAATCCACCGGGAAATCGCCGTAAACTTTTTCTTCCCAGCGTAATGGAACGTATTTGTCGGGATTTTGACGGTAGCTTTCTAAATGCGGACATTGTTCGACGTGGACGATTAAGCCGTGGCCTTTTTCCACGAACCCACCGATGGCGTCACCTGGAATGGGACGGCAGCATTTCGCGTAAGTCACGACGATGCCTTCCGTGCCTTTGATGGCGAGCGGGTTAGAGGGCGGTGCCGCCGCTAACAGATTTTTTGGGGTTGGCGAGTGATTGAGTTTACCGACTTGTTTTGCCACCAATAACGCTGAACGGTTACCTAAGCCCACTTCTTCGAATAAATTATTCAATGAACCGGAGCCGGAAACTTCCACTACCGCGCTCATGTGTTCCAACGAAATTTGGCCGAGTAATAAATTGGAATTGCGTAACGCTTTTTCGACTAAGCGTTTGCCTAATTCGATCGATTCTTCGCGTTGTTGTTTTTTCAAAAAATGCCGGATATTGCTGCGCGCTTTGCCGGTGACGACGAAATTCAGCCAAGCGGGATTAGGACGTCCGCCCGGGGCGGTAATGATTTCGACTTGCTGGCCGCTGGTTAACGGCGTGCTTAAGGGCGCCAAGCGGCGGTCTAATTTGGTTGCCACACAAGTGTTACCGATGTCGGAGTGGATTGCATACGCGTAATCCACCGCGGTGGCGCCGGCGGGTAATTCTAAAATACTGCCTTTCGGCGTGAACACGTAAACTTCGTCGGGGAATAAATCGATTTTGACGTTTTCGATAAACTCTAAAGAGTTCTTGGAACTCTTATGCATTTCCAACACGCCTTTCAGCCATTCTTTCGCGCGCGTTTGCGCGTCGTCGAATAGTGCCTTCTCACTCTTATACAACCAATGCGCGGCGATGCCGTTTTCCGCCATTTTATGCATTTCTTCCGTACGGATTTGCACTTCGATGGGCACCCCATAGGGACCGAACAAGGTCGTATGCAATGATTGATAGCCGTTCGCTTTCGGGATGGCGATGTAATCTTTGAAACGCTGCGTCAACGGTTTGTAAAGGTTATGCAACACACCGAGCACGCGATAACAGGTATCGATTTTATCGGCGATGACGCGGAAGCCGTACATGTCCATGATTTCGGTAAAAGATAAATGCTTGTCGTGCATTTTTTTATAAATACTATAAAGATGTTTTTCACGGCCGATGATTTTCCAATTCGGCGTGTTGGCTTTCTTCAAACTGTTGCGCATGTCATTGTCGATTAATTCCATTATTTCTTGACGGTTGCCGCGTGATTTACGCACCGCTTCTTTGAGAATGCGGTAACGCATGGGATACAGCGTCGCAAAACCTAAGTCTTGGAATTCAACCCGGAAGGCGTGCATGCCGAGTCGGTTGGCGATCGGGGCGAAAATTTCTAACGTCTCTATGGCGATGCGGCGGCGTTTTTTTAACGGTAAACAACTGATGGTGCGCATGTTGTGTAAACGGTCCGCGAGTTTAACGAGGATGACGCGAATATCTTTCGCCATCGCCATGACCATTTTACGAAAATTTTCGGCTTGCGCTTGCGCGTGACTTTCAAAATTAATTTGCGTCAACTTGGTGACGCCGTCCACCAGGTCCGCGACTTCTTTGCCGAATTGATTGATGAGGTCTTGTTTTTCGACGTACGTATCTTCAATCACGTCATGTAAAATCGCCGCCATAATGGTGGGCGGATCCATGCGCATGGAAGCGAGAATCTTGGCTACCGCGACGGGGTGGGTGATATAGGGTTCGCCGGTATGGCGTTTTTGACCTTCATGGGCTTCTTTCGCGAGCAAATAAGCGGCTTCGATGCTGTGAATTTCGGCATCGCTTAAATAACCTTTTAGCTCTTCCACTAAAGATTCGAAATCAGTCAAGCTGCTTGCCCCCTGGAAATCAGCGTTAAAACCCGAATACAGCCCTTCTTCCAACATCCCTCATCATCCCCTCCTAAGCTATTAAAAATGAAGGGGATAGTTTAAGTATAATGGAAAATTATTACTTTATTCGGAATCCGCGGAATTCCCGGTGGCTGAGATTTCGGTTTTATCGTCAGAAGAGCCGGTCGAAGGGATAATTTGGTCTTCATCGTCGTCATCTTCTTGAAGCGTTGTTTCTTCGATAACAATAATGTTTTCAGGACTGGCAGCGACGTTGCCAAGGCCAGGCGCTTCGTCATTATCAATTGAAATTTCTTCAATAGTATCAATCGTAATAGACGCAGGTTCGACATGGTGTACATCGCTAAAATCAGTATACCCCATCGCGATTTCGCGCAATGCGACAACGGTGGGCTTATCATTTTCCCAAGCAACTTTAGGCTCCGCAGTCCCACGCATCAATTGACGCGCGCGTTTGGAAGCGATAATGACTAATTCAAAGCGGTTTTTAACGTTTTGTAAGCAATCTTCGACGGTTACACGTGCCATTTACTTCACCCCAATCATTCTAAGTATGTGACTAAACAGACTAGTTTACCTGGTTTGACTATGATGCGGTAGACTATTTATGGCCTCTAAAGATTAAAGAGAGGGACTGGGGTAGGGGTCATGGGCGAGAATACTTCGTCAACTCTCTTGCCCTCGTCATCGCTAAGCAGCGGTTGTTGTAGTTCAGTATTGATGACGGAAAATGTTCGTAATGGCGAAGCCCTGCGAACGAGTGATAATGGCGAGTCTCTGCGCGCTAATAGTGAGGGCGAACCTCTGCGCGCTAATAGTGATGGCGAACCTCTAAGAACGGGTTGAACTGGCGCTTGCTCTTTCTGGTCATCATCAATAATAACGGTGACTGGGTAGCCTCCTTCACTAACAATTTTCTCCTCTTGCTGTTTCTGATCTTCGACGTCAACCATCTCCGGGTCTTGCCCAAGGCTTCGATACGCTCTGAGGATGGGATCGTTGTAATACATAATAGTCTGGCAACAACCGATGCCGTCACGCATTTGAAACAGCATGCCCGCGCAGCCAGCAATTAAAATTAACATCATTATTGCTAATATAGCGTAATAACCGAGGTTATTTTCGGTGGCTGTTTGGTGAAACACCTGCTGAGCGTTTTCTTCAAAACAATTTTCAAAAAAATCTAACGCGTTATTACCAGTCTTTCTAAAAAAGTCCACGCCATTTAAAATGATATCGTACATATTCCTGTAACCGGCAATATAGGTAAAGTCAGTAAGATTGCCAGGGCTCACCACGGTCATGTTACATTGGCTGGTGAAATTACCAATGATAGTGTCTAAGTCAATGCTGTATTCGGTATTGCCTTCGTTATCGTAAAATTTCGCGTAGTAATTAGCAGTATTGTTTTGGTCGCGAAAGAAAATAGTTTTGATGATCTCGGTTCTATCTTGCGCGACAGTGCCCGGCAAAACGGACAAGGCAGCGGCGGCTAACGCCAGGGTTTGAACTTCACTGGGCAAGCGGTAAAAAATAGCGATGGCTTTAGCGATAGTATTGCTTAAATTTCGCCTGGATTTGTCCACAGGATTATTGAAAAAAAGCCGGTTTGAACGCATACAAAAACTCCTTTTTGAATGCCCAAGATATTAGCATTAAGCAGAGGGTGTGTAAAATAGAGGAGTTTTGCCCAAGTAAAGAGTATTTTTTTATCAGATTATGGCTTCAAAGATTAACTTTAGCAGTCGTTAGCGAGGCTAATAAGTTAGCGAATTTTATAATTTGTCGGCGTTGCTCAAGCCGTCCGACTTCCACGATGACTTTTAAATCATGCAGCGCCATTTCGAAATCATCGTTAATCACTACGTAATCATATTCAGCGATATGCCGCGTGGATTCGCGCACGTCCGCGATGCGTTGCTTGATGATATCGTGATTATCTTGATTACGTTTGATTAAACGTTCGTATAAATCATTCACCGAGGGCGGCAAAATAAAAATGCTGGTGCTGTGCGGAATTAAATGATGAATTTGCTGCGCGCCTTGCCAATCGATTTCTAAAATCACGTCTTTGCCTGACGCCAACGTTTCTTCTACCCAACGGCGCGACGTGCCATAACAATTATCAAAGACGGTGGCGTGTTCGAGAAAATCGTTGTGGTCCGTCATTTTTTGAAATTCTTCGGCGGAAATAAAATAATAATTAATACCATGTTGTTCCGCGGGACGCTGCGCGCGGGTCGTGTGAGAAATAGAAACCATAATCCCGCTCATCGCATCTACCAACGCTTTCACTAGCGTTGTTTTACCCGTGCCGGAAGGCGCGGAGATAACATATAGATTACCTGGCTCCATAATTCACGTCTCTTTTAAGTTACGTCATCGGGTTGCGAAAGTTTAGTGGTTTGCAGCATGCGGTCTATGATGTTGGAAGTCGAATTGATTTTCACACCTAAAATTCTGACTTGACCGCCGTAGGCGTAAACGATGTCCGCACCTACGACTTGATCGATAGAGTAATCGCCGCCTTTGACTAAAATATCCGGCTGCAAATATTTCAATAAACGGTTCGGCGTATCGTCGGCGTAAGACACTACCCAATCGACGACGCCTAAACCCGCTAACACCGCCATGCGTTGGTCGACATTGTTAATGGGCCGGCCCGGGCCTTTTAAACGTGTGATGGAAGAATCGTCGTTGACCGCCACAACTAAATAATCGCCTAATTGTTTGGCTTGCTGCAGATAATCCACATGGCCGGCATGCAAAATGTCAAAGCAGCCATTGGTGAAAATAACTTTCTTACCTTCGGCGCGCGCGTGATTGACCGCTAACCATAAGCGTTCTTCATTCATGACGCCGCCGGAGTAACGCGACGCGCCCGACAAAGCGACTTGCAATTCCGGCGCGCTAACGGTCGCAGCGCCGAGTTTTGTGACGACTAAGCCGGCGGCAAGACTGGCTAGCAGCATCGCTTGCGGCAATGTCGCACCCGCCGCTAACGCGGAAGCTAATACGCCAATCACCGTATCGCCCGCGCCGGTGACATCGAAAACTTCACGGGCACGCGCGGGCAAATGAATTTCTTCTTGACCGGCCTGCAATAACGTCATGCCGCGTTCGCCGCGGGTCAATAACAATGCGCTGATGTGGTGCGCATTTAATAAGGCTTGGCCTTTTTGCACGATCTCTTGTTCATTTTTGCAAGGGCCGACGACGGCTTCAAATTCAGTTAAGTTTGGCGTAATCAAGGTCGCGCCGTGATAGACGCTGAAATCGATGCCTTTAGGGTCTACCAAAATCGGAATATTCGCCGCGCGCGCTAAATCGATAAAAAGTTTTGGGTTCGTGATCGTGCCTTTGCTGTAATCCGATAACACCACGACGTTCGCCGTTTGCAACGCCGTTTTAAATTTATCGATTAACGTTTGAGGATCGAAAGCCGGAAACTTTTCTTCGAAATCTAAACGGATTAACTGTTGATGCTTGCTAATCACTCTTAACTTAGTAATCGTCGGGATGTGCGCGATATGCTGGATTTGCGTATCGACGCCAGTGGCGGTCAATTGCTCGGATAAAATACGCGCCGCTTCGTCAGCGCCGGTGATACCCACTAAGGTGACTCTAGCACCTAAGGCCGCGATGTTTAACGCTACGTTGCCGGCGCCGCCAGGACGTTCATCCACTTGTTTGATTTTCACAACGGGGACGGGGGCTTCGGGAGAAATCCGACCAGCGTCACCGAACCAATATCGGTCGAGCATGACATCCCCGATGACGAGGACGGATGCGTTAGCAAAATTGGGCAGTTCTTTATCTTTCATTTGATTTCTTATTTTATGAATTATGAAAAATTTTCCGATTGTAACATGGATAGACGAATATACAAAAAACATGGTTAAATCCGCGTATGAATTTATCGCGCCGACAATACACATGCTTAGACGCCGCTGGCTTATTTTGCGGCGCGCTATTTTTATTTACGGTAGGGTTAGGCGGCCAAGAAATTATTGGCTTCGAAGCGCGCTTTTATTTATTCGCGTTAGAAATGTGGCGGCATGGCGTCAGTTTATTTCCGACGACCTATGGCGCTTACTATCCTGATTATCCAGTGACGGCCACGTTAATCATTTACGGGACTGCGAAACTATTCGGGGGCTTAAGTAAGTGGGTCGCGGTGCTGCCCACCGCCACCGCCGCCGCCGTCACCTTGACCGTGACCTACTTGATTGGGGCATTGCATGGGCGCTCTTTCGGTTGGGTAGCGGCGT
Source organism: Gammaproteobacteria bacterium (assembly GCA_963692955.1). Lineage (GTDB taxonomy): Bacteria > Pseudomonadota > Gammaproteobacteria > DSM-16500 > DSM-16500 > UBA5158. The sequence goes on from OY843587.1 coordinate 640,582, forward strand.
TACTCATGTTGATGACGAATACTTTCGTCATGGAAGCGCGCACTATTTCGCCCGACCAATATATCGCGATGGTGACGGCGTTAAGCTTTTATTGGCTTTATACGGCAGATTTGCAGGGAAAAAAACCTTGCTGGGTAACGTTGTCAGTGTTATTCGCGTTGGGTTTTTTTATTCGCGGGCCGCTTGGATTAGTCGTGCCGGCGGGCACCGCGTGTGGGTTTTATCTCGCGCAAAAACAGTTTAAATTATTTTTTTTAACGGGAATAATCGCGTTTTTCACGCTCTGCGTTTGTAGCGCTGTGTTATTTGAATTGGCCTATCACGCAGGTGGGATGACGTTTGTGTATGCAGTGTTGCGTATGCAAGTATTGGGACGCATGCAAGACGCGTCGTTGCCATGGTATTTTTATTTCACGGAAAGTTTAGGCGCTTATGCGCTGACTTTCCCGCTCGCGCTGTTAACGGCATTGAGCATAGCGCGGCGCGTGGGCGGCGAACGTAAGTTTATGCTGGTGTTAAGCGCTTGGGCGTTAGTGATTTTAATCGGCTTGAGTATTCCAGCCGGGAAAAAAATCCGCTACATCTTGGCGTTTGTGCCGGCGTTGGCGCTGATGGCGGCGTTTATTTTTTCTGAATCTTCGCAGCAATGGTATTTGCGCAGGCTGCGGCAAGCGTTGCGGAGAGTATTTTTGTTTTTACCGGCGCTCTGTTTCGCCGCGACTTGTGTCTTGTATTATTTCGCCAGGCGGCGCGGTTTCACGTTAGATATTTCGTATCTCAATATCAAACTTTTTTTTATTACGTTAGCGGCGTTTGCTTATCTGGTCAGAAAAAACGATGTCCTTGTTATTGGCGTGGCTGCGTTGACGTTCATGGCGTCTTATATTTTAGTGGTTGAGCCGATAAATTTAACGTTAAATAAAACCCGCCAGTTTGTCGTCGCGATGGAAACGCTGCGCCTGCAACAACACGCGCCATTAGTTTTTTATCATCAAAACCCGGACGCGCTACCGATTAAATATGTGGTTGATATGCCGCAAGCAGAGAACCCCATTTTTATTGCTACGCCAGACGCGTTGCTGAAGTTTAACGCCAAGGCATTTTTTATCACGACGCCGGAATGGTTCGCGCAATTGTCGCCCGCGCAGCGCGCCGCTTTCAAAGTGATCTATTCAGGCCAAGTAGGACATGACATAGTGTTAGTGTTCATGCGCGCTTAATAAAATCTTTTTTCACCGGGGGGACGTGTTTTAAAACGTTTGTATTGCCAAATATATTGATCGGGGTGTTTGCGCACCGCGCTTTCAATGTGGGAATTCAAGCGGGCAGCGTCTAACGCTAAATCTTGGCTGGGAAAACTTTCCAGCGGCGCCGCTAAATTAATTTCATAACCCCAACGGTCATCTAAGCGGCGAAAATCCATCGGCATCACGGTCGCGCCGGTCATGCCGGCGATGCGCGACACGGCGGTGAGTGACGCGGTGGGGATGCCAAAAAAATCCGCGAACACACTGCGCTTTACACCCGCGTCGATATCGTAGGCATACCACAACGCTTTATTTTCCTTGAACGTGCCTAACACTTCACGCATGCGGTGTTTCGCGATGTGTTGAATATTATATTGTTGACGGAAACGTGCTTGAATGTGCGCGATAATGGGATTTTTATGCGGACGGTACATGGCGGCGACGGGATACTCATTGCTAAGCATGCGGCCGATCATTTCTAAACAGGTAAAGTGCGGGCTCAATAAAATTATGCCGTTACCTTTCGCGAACGCGAGCTGCGCGTTTTCCATGCCGTTAATTTTAATCGAACAATGTTTTTGTAAACGCGCGTCCGACACCCACCACGCCATCGCGGTTTCTATGATGCCTATGCCTAACGACGCGAAATTTTTTTTCATCAACGCCGTGCGTTCACTGGCGTTTAACGCTGGAAAACACAACTTTAAATTCACCGCGGTGATATGTCTTAACTTCGGCGAGAATTTATAAGCCACACGCCCAAAGAAACGGCCGATTCGCATTTGCCAGCGATACGGCAGCCGCGTTATCAACCATAAGCACGCGACCACCAACCAGACGGGTAGTTGCAAGGGATTGAATAACGCTTTGTGTAGTTTCGGATTTTTCATTCGCAACGGTCTAATGTATTATGGTAGCCAGGATTGGTCTTGATTTTTATACAGGAGCGCCGGCCATGCAAGATAAAGTTTGTATTCATTGCTTCGTTTCGGGTCTAGTCCAAGGCGTATGGTATCGGGCATCCACACAAGAACAAGCGAAAAAACTTGGGCTGATCGGTTGGGTGCGCAATTTATCCGACGGCCGCGTCGAAGCCATGCTGTGCGGCGACGAAACCCAAGTGTTGGAAATGTTGGAATGGCTGCGGATCGGACCGCCACGCGCCAAGGTCAGCGATGTCACACACGAAGAAGTAGATTGGAAAGACGATTTGACGGATTTCGAAGTGCTTTAACCCGCATTAGATTTCCACCATTTCAAAATCATCTTTCGTCGCTCCACATTCCGGGCATTGCCAAGTCAAAGGAACATCTTCCCAAAGCGTGCCGGCCACAATTCCATCTTCTTCCCAGCCTTTGGCTTCATCATAGATGTATCCGCAGAGTAAGCACATGTAACGTTTATGTGTCATTGCAACCTCAACTTGTAAATATAAAGCCGCCTATCCTAACTCAGCCGCGCCGTAAATGAAAGTACAAAAAAAACACGAAAGCCACGGGTTTTTTATGTTAAAAATGCTATAATCTCGCATAATTTTATTATCTTGCCGAACAAAAGGATGGTTTTATGAAGTTATCGCAAGCGCTATTCGCCGCCGGACAGAAATATATTCCCGGTGGTGTTAATTCCCCCGTGCGTTGTTTTTATGGCGTGGGTGGTGATCCGGTTTTCTTTAAATCCGCGCACGGCGCTTACATGGTCGATGAAGACGATAAATCTTATATCGATTACGTTGGCTCGTGGGGACCGATGATTTTAGGCCACGCGCACCCGCAAGTCATTCAAGCGGTCGTGGACTGCGCGCGCAACGGTTTGAGTTTTGGCACGCCGACCGCCGTCGAAGTGCAATTGGCGAAAAAAGTTTGCGAAATCATGCCGTCGATTGAAAAAGTCCGCATGGTGAGTTCCGGCACGGAAGCGACCATGAGCGCGATCCGTTTAGCGCGTGGCTACACCAAACGCGATAAAATTATTAAGTTTGAAGGTCATTATCACGGTCACGCGGATTTTTTATTAGTGGCGGCGGGCTCGGGCGCGTTAACGCTCGGGGTGCCCAGTTCCGCGGGCGTGCCGGAGAGCATTACGCAGCACACCTTGATCGCGACGTTTAACCGCTTAGAAACCGTTGAGGCATTATTTAAAAAACACGGCGCGGAGATTGCTTGCGTGATCTTGGAGCCAGTACCGGGGAATATGAATTGTGTGCCGCCCATCCCAGGATTTTTAGCAGGGTTACGCGCGCTGTGCACGCAGTACGGCAGTGTATTAATTATTGATGAAGTGATGACGGGGTTCCGTGTCGCGTTAGGCGGCGCGCAAGCTTATTATAATATCGAACCGGATTTGACGACGTTGGGTAAAGTGATTGGCGGCGGTATGCCGGTGGGCGCGTTTGGCGGCAAAGAAGAGATCATGAATTGCATCGCGCCGTTAGGGCCGGTGTATCAAGCGGGAACTTTGTCCGGCAATCCAGTCGCGATGACGGCAGGATTGAAGACGTTAGAATTGTTAACTTCAGACCCGGATTTTCACAGTAAGTTAACGACGAACCTCACAAAATTATTGCGCGGTTTAGAAGAACGCGCCGCTAACGCGAACATTCCATTTACCACCACCATGGTGGGCGGCATGTTTGGATTATTTTTTACGGAAAATAAAGACGTGCAAACGTTTGCGGATGTGAAGCAATGTAACATCGCCAGGTTTAAGCAATTCTTCCATGGCATGTTAGATCGAGGTATTTATTTAGCGCCATCCGCGTATGAGTGCGGCTTCATCTCTAGCGCGCATGGCGAAATGGAAATCGCTGAAACTTTAGCGGCGGCGGAAGAAACCTTCGCTGAATTAACGACAGTAACGGGATAACATCATGCATAGAATCATCACGGGCGCGACGGGATTAGTGGGCACAGCGTTAACCGAACATTGGCTGACACAGCAATGTAAAATTACCGCGATTGGACGTTCTAAACAAAAAATTATTGCGCAATTCGGCCCGCGTGTTAACGCGCTGTCTTGGGATGAAGTGACGCCCGCCATTTTGCAAGACGCGGAAGTCGTCGTTAATTTGGCAGGCGTCGGCATTGCTGATAAGCGTTGGACTGAGACGCAAAAACAAGCCATTTTAGACAGCCGTTTGGAAACGACCAACAAATTAGCGACTCTGCTCGCAAGCCTTGGCGCCAACGCGCCGGCGCTGTTTAACGCGAGCGCGATTGGCGTTTATGGTTTGCAAACTCACGCCGCCGGACAATTGCCCCCGCGCTTAGATGAAAATACGGCGATTGATTTCAACGCCGCGCCGGATTTTTTAGCGCGGGTGGGCAGAGCTTGGGAACAAGCGACATGGTCTGCGAAGCAAGCCGGCGTGCGCATCGTGAATATGCGGTTTGGTGTCATACTGGCTAAAGACGGCGGCGCGCTGCCGCAGATGGCGCGGCCATTTTATTTTTTCATGGGCGGTCCGATCGCTAGCGGTGAACAAGCAGTCAGTTGGGTGGGGTTAACTGATTTAATCAGCGCTATCGATTTTTTATTAGCGCATCCGGATATAGCAGGGCCAGTAAATATTGTCGCGCCCGGCTGCGTCATGCAGAAAGATTTAGCGGCCGCAATTGGCGCCGCGCTATACCGTCCTAGTTTGTTGCCAATGCCCGCTGTAGTATTGAAAATAATGTTAGGGGAAATGGCGCGCGAATTACTGCTTGAAGGGCAAAATATTTATCCTAGTAAATTACTAGAATCAGGCTTTATTTTTCAAGATGCGGAAATATCCAGCGCGCTGGCGCGTATCTACGCTTAATACATTTTCATGTTGGGGTCGATTTCGGTAGCCCAGGCTTTAATGCCGCCGTGTAAATTACTCACTTGTTTAAATCCTTGTTCCATTAAAAATGCCGCGGCGCGACTACTGCGTCCGCCCATTTGACAATGCACGATGATGTGTTGATTGGGATTTAATTCATTTAAACGCGCGGGCAATTCTTTAATCGGAATTAAATGGCCGGCTAAGTTGCAAATGTCATATTCCCATTGATCGCGCACGTCTAACAGAAAAAAATCCGCGCCGCTGTCTTTCATTGCTTCTAATTCTTTAACCGATACTTCGTGAAGACTCATAAATTTCCGCCTATGCTGCCAAAAGGTTTAACGATAACGAGGATGATGATGGCTACTAGAAAGAATACCGGAATTTCATTGAGCCAGCGATAAAAAACATGACTATGGGTATTGCGGTCGAATTTAAAATCTTTCAGTAATTTGCCGAGATACAAATGATAAACCACTAACAAAAGTACGCAGGCTAGTTTCGTCAGCAGCCACTCGGCATGCAAATAACCGCTAAAATCATAGCTCATCAGCCACACGCCAAATAAGATGGTGAGGACCGCGCCGGGCGCCATGATGCCGTAATAGAGTTTTCGCTCCATAATCTTAAAGCGGGCGTTACTGATCTCATCGCGGGCTTCCGCATGATAGACGTATAGCCTCGGCAAATAAAACAAGCCAGCGAACCACGTCACCATAAAAATGATATGTAACGCCTTGATCCAGAGCATAATTCACCATTAATGCGAGAAAACATTGGAAATAGTGGGCATTGTAGCGAAGCGCGGCCAAAAAATCATGTATAATACCGCCATGATCAACGAGGTAGTCTATGTCTGTGTATCAACCCTTAATTTTTACCGAAAGCGCCGCGGCGAAAGCCTGGGAATTAATGCTGGAAGAAGGTAATGAAAATTTAAAACTGCGCGTCTACGTGACGGGCGGCGGCTGCTCGGGTTTTCAATATGGATTTACTTTCGATGAAACCGTGAATGATGACGATACGATAGTTGCAAGAAGGCTTACGGACTATGATCCTGAAGTGAAGTTGTTAGTCGACGCCATGAGTTTTCAATACTTAGTCGGCGCGGAAATCGATTACAAAGAAGATATCGAAGGCGCGCAATTTATCATCCGTAATCCTAACGCGAAAACGACTTGCGGCTGTGGCTCATCGTTCTCAGCGGATGCCGCGGTTATGCCTGACGAAACCGAATCTGAAGATAAAGCTTAACTTTTTAAAACGGCGATCGCCCGGTCGACGTCATTGCGGCGCGAACCTTCAAAGAACGTCCAATTGTTTTCTTCTAGAGGATCTTTTAACGCTGCTAATAATAATGTTTGGATGCTGATAAGCATTTCTTTATTATCCGGCGATAACATATCTTCATTGATGCCTGCCACTTGCTGGACCAAAGCGCATATCACGTAAAAATTCACGGCTTGTTCGGCCGCGATACTATTAATGTCCTCATCCGGTCTAGCGCTGACGGCTTGGACTAACATGGTTTTCCAAGCTTCATGCACTGGTTCTTTAAAATCACCCAAATCATAATTACCCATGATCGCCAAGCCTGGATCGTTGACTGCGGCTGCTGGCGCGGGCGTTTCAAAGGTGACTGGTTCGAATTGTATGGTGGGGATGTCATCGTCATCAAATCCGAATTCTGGGTCGAGGAGTGGTGCTGATTCAGTTGGTGTGGTAGCAGATGCGGCTAGTGTGGCAGCAAAATCATTACTAGGTTCGGGTGTGATTGATGTTGCAACGGGTTCTTGCGTTGCTGTAGGTTCATGAGTAGGTGTCGATGCAGATTCATTTGAGGATGCGGGTGCGATTGACGGTTTAATAAGTTCTGGTACTGATTGCGTAACAGTCGAGTCGTAACTAGGTGTTGATCCCGTCGCAACAAATTCATTTGTAGGTGCTGAGGTGGTTGATGGCTCAATAGGTGCTGGAGCTGATTGCGTTACAGCAGAGTCGTAACTAGGTTCTGGGCTAGTCGCAACAAATTCATTTGTGGGTGCTGGTGTGGTTGATGGCTCAATAGGTGCTGGTGCTGATTGCGTTACAGCAGAGTCGTAACTAGGTTCTGAGCTAGTCGCAGCAAATTCATTTGTGGGTGCTGGTGTGGTTGATGGTTCAATTGGTTCAGGTGCTGATTGCATCACACCAGACTCAAAGCTAGGCTCAGGTGACGTCGAGTTTTCAGCGAGTTCATTATCAGGTTCGGATAGTGTCGGTGCTTCAGTAGGTTCGTCAATAGGCGCGGAAAATGTTGGCGTAGCGCTAACTTCTTCAACGGCTGTGCTCGCGGGCGTTGCTGACGTTTCTTCCTCACGCTCTGGTTCTAGCGGCACCGGTTCAATCACTGGCACAGATTTAACGGCCGGTTCTGGAATTTCGAAGCGCGATTTTGGAGTGGGCCCGAAGGTTCTTTCCACACTGGGGGTTTCTAGTGGAATTTCAATTCTATGTGTCACCGGCGTAACGCGCGCTGCCGGTGGAGGCGTACTTACCTCGGCGGCTAGCATAGGTGCAGAGAAATCTTCCGCCGGCGTTAAATTACTGGAGAGCGCCGTTAATTGATGTATGGCTTGTCCGATTTGAATTTTTAACGCGGAACTAAACATCCCAGTCGCTTGGTCGGCGAGTTTTTGTAAATTGGTCATCAAGCTACTGATAATGTCGCTCAAGGTTTTTTGCGGGTAGCCGCCATCGTGCACCATGAGGTAATTGCCGCTTTGCAAATCGCGTTTTTTAACGACGGAGCCTAATAAGCCGGTGACCAGCAGCGTTTTGACTTGATTAATGTTCGCGCGGCCTAACCACGACGCCATTAAATTTTTCGAATAGTTTTTATCGAGCTCGTTGAAAATATCGAGGATCTTTTCAACGGTGCTGAGATCGTTTTTAATTTGCGTGTAGGCTTTGTTTTGCGCCGCGGTAATGCTGGATTCTTCTTGGTAAAGCGCGGGGTTTTTTTCCGCGGCGGCGAATAATCTACGTAAATTATCATAAAAACGTGTGTGCAATAACCCGACCGAATCTGCGATTATGGATTTATCGGCTAAAAACTCCGACAAGCTGTTACTCAATAAATCGATTTTTTTATTTTTATCTTTTTGAGAAAAACTAATTTTTTCGATCCAGCGCGCTATATTCGCTTTGTTTTGTGATCGAGACGTCAAATACATTTTGAAAGTGGCGAAAGCATAGTCTTTTTCTTGCTGGATGAGCGTGAATTTCTTTTCGTTATTGATTTTTTCATAGCCGTCATGCGCGAGGTTAGTCAGCCATTTTTTAAAAACTTGCGGCTGCGTTAGTTTAATTTTTTCTAAATTGGTGTTGACCAAACGGAAATGTAAAAAAGGATAGATGAGTTCCAACACGGATTGAGATTTGTAACCAGGGATGCGGCGCGCGAGTTTTTCACTGACGATTTTTTCCATTACCGTGAGCGCTAATTCGCGCATGTCATCCCAGCTCGCTTCCGGGAATGCATCTAACGGGTTGGTGGCCAACACGGTCAGCACGGTTTCGCCCGCGTATTCACTCTCGGTTTTTTTACGGTCTTGATAATAAATTTGTACCGCTTGATTCAAGGCGGCGGTTTGCGTCGGGTTAATCAGTGTTTTGCTAAGATAAATAACGACTTCATTCAAGGTCGTGTCGGCGCCGCCGCGCGGTGCGTCGGCGAATAAAGCAAAGGCCAAGCCGGCATTGATAATCGAGGTAGAATAGGGCAGTTCAAAACGCAGCGCGCGAAAAATTTCATCGAGTCGCGCGCGCGAAATACGGTTAGTTTCCTTAGTAAGCGCTTCTAACGTTCGCATTAATTTTTCAATATTTAAATGCGGTGTTTGGGGTAAGTTTTGGCTTTCTTTCTTCATATTTCTCGCTCGAAACACTGATAATAATGACGCTAGTGGAGTGGGTAGATTATATCAGTTTTGATTCAGGGTAAATCGACGCGAATGAAACGGCGCTGCTTGGTTGAAAAAAAACAAATCGCTATGACTTGGTCATTTAAGGCGCGGCAACTGCCAAGCTTCCGGTGAGAGCGACAGTCCTACTTACGTAATTATAATCTGCTTAAACTGTCGACCTTGATTGCAAAACAGATTATCTTACTTATTGCAGATCATTTTTCCGCGCGATGATTTATTCTTTTTTTTAATGAAACTCATGGACTTGTATGCCTAGCAAAAATGTTAAAAGCAGTTCCCCCTATTCGTATTGGATCATCAGCTTATGCGCTTGTTTTTTATTTTATAAATATGTTTTGCAAATTTATCCTAGCATTATTACCGAACCTTTAATGAAAGAATTCAATTTGAATGGCGCAGGATTAGGGAATTTAGCCGCGACTTTTTACTACTCATTCATGGTCGCGCAATTATTCGTGGGGGTATTGCTCGACAAATACAGTACGCGTTGGTTAACGACGGGTGCGATTTTGTGTTGCGCGGTGGGAACGATATTATTTTCGGAGACGCATAATCTTTTATACGCGGGTTTGTCGCGGACGTTAATGGGTATCGGTGTGGCGTTTGCTACGGTGGCGTATTTAAAAATCGCTTCGATTTGGTTTCCGCCGCGGCATTACGCTTTCATCGGCGGTTTAATCGCGACCGCCGCCATGTCCGGCGCGGTGTTTGGTGAAGCGCCGCTATCTTATTTAATGACGCTAATCGGCTGGCGTTATTGCTTATTTTACGTTGGTATCGCCGGTTTAGTGCTGGCCGCTTTGTTTGCGTTGACGGTGCGCGACGCGCCCGCGCCCGGCAAAGAAATTCACCGTTTTAAAATGACACGTGTTACTTACAAAGATATCCTGCAAGTTTTAAAGAGCAAACAAAATTGGTTGTTAACGCTGTACGGCGGTTTGGCATTTTCACCCATCGCGGTGTTCGGCGGTCTGTGGGGCAATCCTTTTCTGCAACAAGCTTATAATATCGATAAAACACAATCCGCGTCATTAGTGTCGTTAGTTTTTATCGGTTTAGGCGTCGGCAGTCCGCTGCTGGGCATGCTATCGGATTGGTTGGGCGAGCGGCGCAAATTAATGTTTTATTGCACGTTCATTTCATTCTTAGCGATTTCGTTAGTACTTTATTGTCATCATTTGCCATTGTGGTTAGTGGGCACCGCGCTATTTACCTTTGGCTTCATGTTGGGCGCTTTCGTATTAGTCTTCACGATCGGCAAAGAATTGAATAAAGCGCATTTGACCGCCACCGTGGTCGCGATGATTAACGCTAGTGATGCCGTGCTAGATTCAGTGACTGAGCCCGCGATCGGTAAATTGTTGGATTTAACGTGGGATGGAAAGATCGTCAACGGCGTGCATTTCTTTTCTTTATCCAGCTATAAATATGCTTTGTCGGTGTTGCCGCTTTATTTACTGTTTGGAACCATCACGCTACTGTGGGTGAAAACAAGTTCTGAGACGCAGACTAATTTAGCTAATGCTTAACTTAAGTGTTTGATTCTTCAACTAAGGTGCATGCAGCGCTTAACTATATTTATTCCAGTATAATCATAAAGTTCCAACTAAATATTGATTTCCTTTTAACCTTAATATCATCATTTGTACTAAAATAATAGATATATAAGGTATCAAAGGGGAACTATCATGCCCGTCGCTCCTAAAGAAGTTTTGCTTACTACCATCAGAAATATCGCAGAGATTTTGCAAACCTGGGAAGAAAAACGCTTGGCTGCTTCAGCAAAATACAAAGCGGAAGAAGGCAAAAAGAAAGGTTTCTTTAGCAGCGGCCCTAATCCAGAAAAATTAAATAAGTTAATCAGCGTTACCGGCGCAGTATCGCGTGAACAAACTAATTTAAAAAAGTTGAACGATGCGCTAACCACGCTTACCACCGAATTGAGTTCAGATAATAAAACAGCGATAGCGCAAATTCGTGAAATCATGATGATGCATTACATCGATGAGTACGCTTATGGCCGCAGCAGAAAAGAAGGTAGCGAGTTATTAAAAGCGATTGAAGATGTAATTCTCAAAGCGACCGCCAATCCCGCGGATAATTTTTTTATGAAGAATGAACATTTGGCGTTAAAATCAGGCACAGGGCATGATCATTTCGATTCCCGTTTTCTAGTCTGCCAATACATGAACGTCGATCCAGAATTACCCAATATTGTCGCGCATATTTTCGATCATATAATGAATGCGAGTCTCGTTAACAACGATAAGAATTTCGAGATTTTTACTGCGTCCATGAAAGCCTTGGTGCGTGTGGGTTTAACCGCTTCCGCGTCGGAATGGAATGCCATTGTGAGTAAGCATTTGGGCAGCGATAATAACAACCCATTTTTATTTAAGCTGGAAGAAGTCATGAATGCAAAAGTAAGGTTCAATGAAAAAGGCATTCAAGCGAGTTACGGCTATATGAATGCTACTCAGGTCGCCGCCCAACAACCATTTGTATTTGCTAAAATTGGCGAATACTTGCGATCGCCCGCGGCGCGCCAAGATAGAAACCTTTCTGCTGCGGCAATAAAAGATGTTAGTCTGACTCCGTCTGCGGAGGCTAAGTCTGATGGCGCTACTAATCCAGCATTTCCATCGCCTGCAGGCGAACCGCCAATGCTGCTATCGAAATATAAAGAATCACGCGAGGGAAGTACAACAACACCGCCGCCTGAAGAAGAAGGACCACTGAGTCCAAAAATCTGATTTACCGTTAAGGACTTTAAATACCGCTTACTGGCGGTATTTTTTTGCCACGGATAAGCGTTAAGGTTTTCTTAATCTTTCTTTGTTACGGTAGCTAAAAAATAAAGGAAGATGTGATGCAATCTGGCGCTCAAGATCCACTTCTGTCTAGTACAGCTACCATCATGAGTGCGAGTAGTCTCTGTCTCCCTGACGAAGTGCCTCTGCTCAACAAAACCTTTTCACAAAGTTCCGAAGATGAAATCGTCGTTACGCAAACACCGCTGCGGCCACTTGAAAATAAACCGCTAAGCCATTTTACTTCGCAACAATTATTACCGCACGAAACTTATCATGTGATTAAAAAGGTCGAATTCATCGAAGGCGATGAGTTGCGGATTTTTTATTTGAAAATGAAATCCAGTTTATCAGAATTAGAGGCGGCGCTCGCCGCGCATTATAAATTACTCGCACCTCTGCATGTGCCGGCGACTTATGCGGTGTATGACGAAAAACATTATATCGGGGTCGCTTCCGAAGAAATTTACCGTTTTAGGCAATTGTCAAAAAATCCTTGGACGGTCGAAGATTTCGACGTGACGTTCATTAAACGTGAAAATATTTCTTATCAAGACTTAGATGTGTGGGACGATAAGTTGCGCGAGTTGGAAATAAACGCGGAGCAATTGGCGCGGCGCAAACAATTGTTAAACGCTAAAAAAAATGCAGCCGCCGATGAGGCAGAGGCTAAACTAGCGGAGAGCTTCACAAAATTTTTTGAAGATCTGACCGCCACGCTTAAAATTAACAAACAAGAATTTAAACGCTTCCGTGATTTGAAAGGTATGGCTATCGGTTTGACGGCGAGTCATATTTTCGAAGAAGACGATTGTCATCAAAATAATATTTCCAAAGACGGCAAGCGCGTCGATTTCGATATGTCGATGTGGCCGCTGGTTTATAAAATTAATGACAAAGGCATTATCGCCTCGATCCGCAGAATGCCGGTGGCGTTGGCGCGTGCCGTCGCTAAAGAAGATATAATTAATTTTCCTGATATCAGCGTCGTGCAGCCGTTCTTTTGGCCGACGCGGGAGACGCCATTATTTAGCGACGAAACGCATGATTTTCTCAACCGGATTATTACGCTGCCGAATAACCGTTATACGTCGGCGGCGGTGAGTATCAATAAATGTTTAAGTAAAAATCCCGTCGTCATCCATTACAAATACCAAACCATGCTGAAATATATTCTCAGTAACGCTAGTATGTATGAAAAACTCGCCTTGCTACACATGCCGGAAGAAACACAATACCAATCGAAACTTTTATATAAAGTATTAGCCGGCGAACATAACCAACGTATCATTGATTTCGAACGAGCGCTGGGCAATATTCCCGAGTTCATCGATTTTTTCTTTCAACATGGTGAACATGTGCTGCAAGAATTTCTTAGCGATTTAGCTAAACATAACGATCTCTATCAAACGCGCGCCGTCGCGCCTAATGCAAAATTAGAGGCATTGCAAAAGCAATGCGAAAATGCCGCGCTCACCAATTTTAAATCCGTCATGGACGCGTTAAACAAAGAAATTCTAGAAACCAAAGCGTTAATTAAAATGCTCAATTTCCAAGTCATTAAAACCGATGAAGTCGTGTTAGCGTTTAACGAAATAAAAAGTACGTTCGCCATCACTCGGGAAAAAAACCTAGCGAAGCCCGTCGACGCCGATTCAGATTACTTCGTAGTAGGCGCGAAGTCTGAGTGTGAAGAAAGTAAGGAGCAAGAGCTGCATTATTTACACGTGAAAAAAACAATTACGGATACTTTCAGAATCCACTCCACATCTACGCTGACGAACTTTTTTAATTTATTAACTAGCACTAGCCCGCCAGCCGATCCTAACGCGCAAGAATTGTTAGAGTTTTGCGGCGTCGTCGCCGGCACGGATAAGCTCGCGCCGTTAGAAAAAATAAAAGTGCTGGAAGATAAACTCGTCTCTATCAAAGCCGATGGAGAGCAAAAAGAGTCGAACGTTTCCCAAAGTTTTTTAATCAAAGTTACTAATTTGTTAGCCAATGCCCCCCTCTGGCAGTGCGGAGTGGAAGTTGCGCCAGTGGGGGGATTACGCGCTGTCTAGTTCAAATTATACCCTTGTATGCTATAATAGGTTACTTTATAACCCTGTTTTTAGTGAAATCAAGAGGTTGTATTACTCTTTGATCCGAGGTGGCCATAAAATGCTTAAGAAGATTTCAGAAATTTTTAATACTGAATTGAAAATTTTGCGCTTGCGAAAACAAATCCGCATGCTCGCAATGCAAGGCGAAAGCTCGGCATTGGTGCGCATAAAAGAAGAATTGTTGGCGCAACTGCAAATCAATTTGCAGCATCCGTTTGGTTTCAAAGATATGAAACAATTAGCTATCGCCGAATTAAAAAAAGAATTACAAAAAGTAGCGCACTCTTCCAAAACGCAGCGCTTGCAAGCACGCAAACCCTCTTGCAGCAAAAAATTAGTTATCACAGAGGTTTAAGTATGCCGATTTTCCACGACGAAAAAACTATTACGCCGTTCAAGCGCCGCGAGCCGATTAGAATGGGCGGACGTAATGCGATTATTTATGACGCCGACACTTATCATGAATTATTAGCAGTGACGAAGCTTGCCAAATGGGATGATGACGATGTTATAGTAAATAAAACGGTCAGAGTGTCGTTGTCGGTTAATTTTCAACTTAAATTTGGCAAAGAAGGCCCGCCAACCGCGGTTGTACCGGCGCATGAAAAGTTAACTGGCAAGTATTCAATAAGCCCCGGCAATACCAGTTTCAATGCGGCGAACCAAGTCTGTATCGTTAGTAATAAAAGCGGTGATTATCTTCCCGACCTTAACGCCTTGCAATATTTGTTAATCGTTATGATGAAAAACGATAAATTTACTTTTGCGGATAGTATAACGCTGCGTCTTCACAAAAAAAATTCTCCCATCGAAGAACAAGTCATATCAAAAGACGCGCTCTTTGCAGAATTAATGCAATTAGATTTTTACCGCAACTTTGAAGCGAGAAAAGCTGCGTTTCTCGAAGAAAATACTGAGATTGCCGCGACGGCCGCCACGTTTGACGCGGCGCTTAACACGCCAACCTCAACCAGAAAGAAAAAATGCTCGCCTGTCAAAGAAAATATTTCTGATGAGAAAGACGAACAAAATGCGAAACAACTTGCAAGTCCTAAAGTAAACAAACGCATCAAGTTCGATGCTTCTGAATTTTTAAACCCATTTAACCATTCGATGGAATTAGCGCGCGCCGCTACCGGCACGGAAGATTTGCCATCGTTGCCTAGCGTTTCCAGTGGTTTTGGTTCGCTAAGTAGTTCAAGTCAGGCAAATCCTGGTTTATTAAAGCTCTCTCTTACCAAACATCTTTCGAGTAAACCATTGCCTAGCAAATTGCTGTCTACGTCGTTAAGCACTTTCCAAGTTAGTGGGTTTGACAGTTATTACTCACAGCCCCCTACGTTCTTTAAAAGTCCTAATCCCAGTACCGCTAGCCAGCCTGAACTCAACGCCATTAAGCCTAGCGCAGCACCTTTAGTGACGGACCTGATGTTAAACATTCCGAAACCGGACTTTGGGCCGCCGCGTTAAAAAGTTTGCTGGGGTGGGCAATTCTGCCTGCCCGCGTTTAATTTTTAACACATGCATCAACATAATTGTAATTAAATAGCAGGTTCGATATAATCATCTGCTCATTTATGGAACAGCGGAACGGGTAGCTTATGAAAAAGGAACATTTACTAAAACACATACAAACTTATCATAATACTAAAAGTTATTTTCTGAAAAAAATACCTGGTGATCAAAATACTTATCCTAGAGTGTCAAGAGAGATTGAAAAAGTAATTGATTTTCTCAATTTAATTCCCGGCGATTCTATTTCTGATGATGAGTTTAAAAGATTAATGGTGCTTATCTATCAAGACAAAGAATTATCGCCACGGTCAAAGCAAACTTTCCAAGCCATGTCTTGGAGTATTGACGCTCATCATAAAGCCTTAGTAAGTGAAGCCTTAACGACCGAAATAGCTGCAGCAGCTAAAATAAAAGAGCTACATACACCTCCAGAACAGCCCGATGCAGACATTGAAAACAAATCCGCGGCAGGTGAATCAGTAGCACTAGCCGCAAATCAAGGCGACGTTCGAGACGTTCAAGCAGGAACATTACTCGCAGCGCTGGCTAAAGAATTTCAAGAAGATGAAGCTCAACATGAAGAAGTTGAAGATGATGATTTCAACGCGCATGATGAAATTGAAGAAGACCAAGAACAAGATCAAGAAGAGCTAGAAGAAGACCATGATAAACGACATGAAAAAGAACAAGCAGCACTAAATGAAGAAGAACGGCTCGCGTTAGAAGAACATAAACGCAAAGAATCAGAAGCACAAGCTAGTGAATCAACATTACTAACTCATGCTTTATTATCGGAGGATGAAGTTGATGCGGCTACTAAATTGCTGCCGCCTGCTCCTCCTTCCACGCCCAACACATCGCCGGGTGGCGGCCCATTGATGAGATCCGTTTCTTCAAAAGCAATTGACCTGTTGACTGCGGAAGTTAAAGCTGACGTTGCGGCTACAGACGCTGACTCCGAAGTTCTTTCCTCCAATTGTGACGGCCATTTAATTCCACCTGGTTCATCGGCCACCGTGACACAATCTATGTTAACCAATTCAGCGAATGCAGAAACTAAGCCATTTGCTACTGAATCCACACCTTTACTATCGCCAAGCTTAACTTCAGCGCACTCAGGACCTTCTCGCAGCCCGCGACCGCATTCGAATTGGAACAGTTTCAAAAGAGCGACAGCATTTGGGTTAACCATGAGCGTGATGGATTTTGCCAATACGCATTCGAGCGACGAACGTTTGAATTACAGAGCGATGCGCGCATTAAGTATTGGTTTTATTTATTCTGTGTTGTCCTACAATACCGAAAATTCTTCTGCTTTTACGTTATTGGCTTCCCTATTTCATAGCGCAATTAATTTGTATTTCAACCAACCCGTCACTTTATACAATGCAGCTAGCGGATTTTTTGGCCGCGCGGCCATTACCACGGGTTCGCAAATGTTATGGAACCGAGTTTTGCCTGATGAACAAGAGCAGGCTACGACCCCGCGCGCTCGTGCGCACCGTTAATACTTTACGCGGAGAATTGCTGTAATTTCTAACCATAGAAATTATTCTCCGCATTAAATGCGCTTGATAATCTTTCCCAGTCTTATAACCGGCGCTATAATCTCCACATGATTTGCGGAGATTATATGGCGATCATCGATCACAAGGAGTGGCCGAATTTCACCTGGGACTATTTACGGATAGCGTCTCAATTACCTGAATTACGTTTTCAACAAGGACGTTTATTAGGTTGCATGGAAGCGTTAAGTCCCGCCTTGCAGCATGAAGCAACACTTACCACCCTCTCGCAAGAAATAATTAAGAGTAGCGCAATCGCAGGTGAAAGTTTAAATTTTCAATCAGTGCGCGACGCGCTCTCTAATTCTGATACCGTAGGCGGTATCGTAAAAATTATTCTCGACGCGAATTTCAATTATCAAAATGCTTTAACAGTTGAACGCTTATGCGATTGGCATGCTGCTCTTTATCCGGCTGATAGCGGCAATCATCACGATGCACGTTGGCACTTTGAAATAGGGCGTTTTCTTAAATGGTTAAACGCGCCATCGAAAACTGATTTAATGATTAAAACTGCTGTCGCGCACTTTTGGTTCCTCAACATTGAACCGTTCGCAGCAGGTAATGGCATGCTCGCGCGAGCGCTCACCACACTGATGCTAGCGCGGGCGGATAAAATACCGCAGCGTTTTTACGCGTTAGCACCGCAACTCTTACGAGAGCGCGATACTTATCAAGAATTATTTGCAGATTGTCAGCAAAGCACGCTAGATATCAGCGTTTGGTTAGAATGGTTTTTAAATTGTTTGAAACGCGCATTGCAAGCGTCTAAAGAAACTTTGCAAACCGTCATCAACAAAGCGCGTTTTTGGGAATTCTGCCGCGGGGAAACACTCAACGAAAGACAATTCAAAATGATAAATTTATTATTAGATGGGGGCGGTGAAAAATTAAATTCTTCCGTGTGGGCCAAATTAACGAATTGTTCGCAAGATTCCGCGTTACGCGACATTACGGATTTAGTCAAACGCAATATTTTGGTAAAGGCGGACGCGGGCGGTAGAAGCACACATTATCAATTGACTCAGCAGTTAGCTTTAACTAAATATTAAGGTCGATTTATACCTAGACCTTGATCTTGATCTCGGTCAACACCAGGATTTAAAAAGATAGTAAAATCTAGAGGCTGCGCGCGCGCGTTCCTTTCTTCTAATTTTTCTAGCAGTTCACCAGCACTTAGCATTGACATCACATTACAAATTTTAGCACGGCGTGTGTTTGGGAAAACAAGAGAAGTAGCAGGACCCCAGACAAAATCGACTTTCGTTTCAGTAACGCCATTGATTTGAGTTTGCGAAATGCAATCAGGCTGTAAAGAATGACGTTTAAAAAAGCCAGTTTTTAAATAACTATAAATATATATTTCATTCAATAAATCATTATCAGTATTTTTGTAAGAACCATATTTTTTCATCAAAGCAAACGCTTTAGCTGTGCGACTGTTTGGATTTGATCGCGCATGCTCAATAATTATTTTGACAGCGCTGGTAGGCGGAATGAAGTTAAGCTGCGTTTTAACCACGAGATTAGTTTTAAATAATGATGTTTGCCCAGCGCGTAACGCTTTATAAATTTTTGAGAATGTTATTACGAAAGCTGTGAGTAGATTATTAGCATAATACTTATCTGCGTCTGGCAGTGATGCTTGTAATAGTGCGAAGTTCAATCTGTCATTTGCGATGTAGTTTACAATCAAATCGACATTTATTTTTTTTAAGTTTTGCAAACGCTTCTCAGCAGGTAATAATTTCAGAAAACTAACGACGGCATTCTCTTTGGGATGATTAATAATATAATGATAGATTAACGAATCCCAATCCTGAATTAACTGATAAAATTCATTTTTACCCAAAGAAGTGGCGATACGACGCAAGCCTTTAAAGTCAGGAAATAATTTTTTATAATTTTCAAATCCGAACAGAGTTAAAAAAAGCAGTTGATTTCTTAGTGCGATATCTCTAAAAAATGTTTTATCCCAATAGTTTTGATCAGTAATTAATTTTGTTATATCAGTAATGCAAGACTCAATTTCTTTTAAGAGTATTAGTCGGTCGTCCACACAGCTGGCAAGTATTTTTTTCACAAGAATATCTCTGCTGGGAAATAAATTTCGATGCCAGCCACTCATAAATTTTATGAGCTCAGCTTTTTGCGAGAGATCGAATTTTCTAATAATAAGGGTTTCATGAGCTAATAAAAATAGATTTATCGCCTCGGGGGTTTGTTGTGTTATATGCTTTAAAAAATCAGCAGCTGGTAATAATAACCACACTGGATCATCGACCGCAGGTTTGCGAATTCTAGACAGGAATGCCAAGCGGTCAGTTTCCGGCAAGAATGTTAAAGCATCACTTGTCCATTGAGCTCCCAATTTAAAAAATAAGTCTTCTATAATATCGGCCGGTAGAGAGTTCCATATCGTTATTCGTTCATCTTCAGAAATTAAACTGAAAATTAAGTCAGCGACAGTAGACAATATTTCCATCTTGTGCTCGTTCAGAGGTGCTTTCACATTTCTACTGATATAGTCAATGACACGATTATCTAACATAAACGCGCAACGGTATGATTGCGGGATTGCTGCTACGATGACAGAAAGTATCGAGGAGGCGGTAATGCTCAAAGCTTCATAGGCCTGTTGATTTATTTTTACCGCTTGTGGCTGATATAATTCTAAATGTTTTTCTTCGCTAAGAAATACCGTCAAGCGCGACCATTCTTCAAAAGTTTTTGCGTGCTCCGGTAAAAAAATATATTCATTCACATATTGATAAAGCTCACGCGGATGTAATGCATCAAACTTGTGATAAACACCCATATTGTAATTGATCTGATGGGCTAATTCTGTCGTAAAAGATATTTCTATGAATCTTTCTATAATTTGATTTTGATCATTTTCCTCATCTTCGCTATCCACAAGAAAATCATAAACATTGTTAACGAAGGTATAAAATTTCTGAGTCCAATGATTTGGGTCTACTAAGATTGCTTGCAAAAAGACGCGATTAATTTGGTAAACGGTGATATCCCGATACGGCGAGTTTTCATCACCACTTTTCCAAAATGTTTCAATTTCGGCGTCAGAATAAATAATTTTCTGTTTGAACGCGTCGTCAAGTAGAAAACGATAAAGATATTTTAATTGCGAAAGATTTTTTTCAACCAGAGCGATATTCCAACGCGCAAAAAAGTTTTCGATAAAATCTACCATGGCGGATGAATTAAAATCAGCGATGCTGGTTTTTAATTCTTGAGCGATTTGCAACAATTCAGGGTTGACAGCGGGAAATTCGTTTTCTAAGCTCGCCCCCGCAACGGTCGTGAAATACGCATAGCTCGCGGTTAAAAATCCAGGATAACTATCACGCATGTTGCCGGATGCCATTAATAACCTTTGCATGCGCTCATCCAAGCTTTTATATGCCTGATACAAAGTATAGAACGCGGTGATGGTATCGGTCATTCTCACGGTATCCAATGCGACATGTGCCATGATCCATGCGCTAATATTTTGTAACGCGCGTTGAACATTATCACTATTAGTGTCATCGGTACTTATGAAAATACTTTCTATTAACTTAATGACAGGGTAGGTTTTAGGATCATAAGTGAAGTTTAAAGTTGGTAAACATTGCTCTATCAAGTCATCCAATTTGATGGCAATTGGATTGCAGCCATGGCGTAGAAACAAAGTATGTAACGACTTGTTGATATGCTTTTCTGGATCGATTAAAGCTAGCAATGGAGTCGGGTTGTATTCTCGCATCCAAATAAATAATGCTTTCGTTAAAGTATTTTTAACGGCTGTTGAACGCGAATTTTCATAATGCAGCCAAAATAAATTGTTCGTATGGTCTTTTAATATCGCGGCGATCGTGCTTAATTCGTCTTCGATAATTTCAACATCTAAATAAATTTTATTAAGTAAAAAAACGATTTCATTGCGAATGCCTTGATGGCAAATATTATCTTCATGCAAATCAAACAGTAGATTTAAAAAATTTTGCTTTCGTTTAATATACTCACCACTGGCACGAATAAGTTGCTTTTGCTTCTGGACCGCCAGCGAATCATTACTATCAGGCGGATAATTAAAATCATGAGCAAACTTGTCGTGATCATGTAAGGCAAGCCAGACTAAGGTGATAGCTTGGCGCAATGGAAAAGTGAAAAGTTCGCTATGGTAACTGCCGTCCGCAGCAGGCAAATAAAGTGTGATAGTGTCCCATGCGTTTACGGGTTGATTCGCACTATCAATTAAATAATTAACTCCGCACTCCTGTTTATAATTACCTTTGGCGGCGGATCTTATTTCATTAATACAGTTGTCATATTTTTTCGAAAGATCATCATCGGTGAAAGGATTTTTAAAATAGGTTTTTATCAATTGCAATATGGTCACGCCCACGCTTCTTGCCACGACTTGGCGATGAGTGTTTTGTTCTTCTCGGGTAAATGCAATAAGGTGGTTTTTTTCATTATCTGCGCGTGGCATAAATAACTCATTATTTTGGAAATGGTGTTAATTTTACATTGTTAGCAAATAATTGTATAGTATTTATCCTATTAAGATTATAACTAATTGATATCTATATTAGATTTAGAGTTTAATATTGGGGCGCCATGTATCTGGCCAATTTGTAGCTTTTTTCATTTCTTTAAAAATCTTGCCGCGTCTCGAGTTTTTAAAGCCAAACATGCCAAAAATCGGTTCACCTTTGAGAATGCTTTGTTGTACGCTTTTGGCAGTGTAAAGATAGCCATATGGTGTCTCTGCGCGCTTGAACATGCCACTGTTTGAAAAGCCATAAAGATAAATCTCTGTCATCAAATTAATATTCCTATGTCTATAGTCAGAATATTTTTTCATTAATGCTAGCGTTTTCGCGGTACGGCTATTTGGATGCATCACTGCATAGTCTAATATGATGTCTACAGAATTATGTTGATGCTGCATATCGGATTTAAACAAAGAAGTTTGTCCGGCTCTTAACGCCATATATATTTTGGTAAAAGTCCCGATAAAATCTCGATAAATATTAGGATTATACTCTCGTGCTGTAAATGGCAAGGTTCTCTCGATGGCATTCCATTCTTCTCTATCAGACGCTACCAAATGAGAAAAAATATCGGCGTTAATCTTGTGTGCCATCTTCAAAAATGCCCATTTGTGCTCGAACGGCAGCGTTTTTAAAATCGCGACAACATTACTTTGCGCGGCTATTCTACCGTCATAAGTATAAGAAAGTACTTCGTAGCGAGTACTCTCAGGTAATTTAGCAAGAAAAACGCTAATACAAATCTTTGGATTAAGCTCCAAGTACGGCCGCAATAAAGGTCGATTGGGCCTGGCGACCGCATAAAAATAAAATTCGGTCGGAGTTAGATTTTCTGCGATTAACGTGAGATATGGTTGTTGCCGAAATAAATGTTGTGTATTGCCAAAAATTAGCAAAAATCCTAAGCGCTTCTCCGCGGGAATATTTTTAAAAGTCGTTTGCCAATAATCGTAATCGGTTGTTAATTTCATTAAGTCCACCGTGTCTGCCACGATTGATAAATAATGTAAAAGCTTAATGCTATTAACATCGATAAAAGATAATTTTATGAATACAATAAATTCGAGATAGTCTTCGCAGAACAATTGTGAAGTGAATTTAGGACTGAAATGCTTGAGCAGTTCGATGCGCTGTGGCATGCTTAATTGAGCTTTGAAAGCTGTCTGACAGTTCTTTTCATTAGTTTTGAATTTTTCAAATAGTGTATCGAGATCAAATAGTTTTAAGTACGTTAATAAATCCGTGTTAGTTAAATAAGAAAACCAAATATCATAATAGGATGGTGATAATAATATATTTCCTTGATCCACTTCTGAAAAAATTCCTAAAAAGCGCAAGCGGTCCTGAGTTGGTAGAGCAGCTAAAATCATCATGACTATATCCATGCCATTTTGATTCTTATAAAAATCGAGATGTAGGGTTAGCAATGGTTTTAAAGCTTCCCAGGAAGCAATTCTATCAGTCACAAGCACCATGCGATTAATTAATTCGGCCAATGCCGATCGGTTGTACTCAAATGCAACCTTTATTGCCATGACTGTTTCAGGATCTTGGAACAGCATAATGCGATAGTTGCTAGGCAACGCTAAAAAAGCGCCTTTTAACCACTCCGCGGGGGTACTAATGGCACGGGTGATATTGTTGATTAGCCAAGTACGAATAAGTTTGTTGATACGCACCGCTTGGGGTTGATAAATTTCCAAAAGTTTTTCTTCGGTGACCCAGTTTGCTAATAAAAGCCACTGCAGCGGCCTTCTAATTTGCTCCGGTAAGAAAAGATAAGAGCCAGACTGGCTATCTAATTTTAAGTCTTCTGGCGCTAGCAAACCTTGTTGCACTTCATAGCGAGCTTTCAAATAAGATAAATGTTTAATGAGTTCCGCCGGGTAAGACGTTTTCA
The DNA here is from genome assembly GCA_963692955.1 of Gammaproteobacteria bacterium. Lineage (GTDB taxonomy): Bacteria > Pseudomonadota > Gammaproteobacteria > DSM-16500 > DSM-16500 > UBA5158. The sequence goes on from OY843587.1 coordinate 664,059, forward strand.
TCAAGTTTGCATTTATGTTACTGTCACCGGCATTATTAAGATTATTTTTTACGAAATCAAACGTCAACGCTAATACTAGGCAGAATTTAGCATCCCAACTCTCCGGTTCAATAATGATGGCGTGTAAAAAAATACGATTGATTTCAAAGACAGTTATGTACAGCACATTCGTTGCTTCACGCTGAGCTGTTAGGAAAGACTCGATTTCCGCCGCTGAGAGTAACGCTTTTTTCTGAAATATATCCACTTCTAAAAATAACCGGTAAAGATATTTAGCGGCATTGCCTGATTTCCTAACGAGATTCCAACGCGCAAAAAAGTTTTCGATTTGGTCTACCATGCGGTCGGCTTTAAATTTATCGATATGCAACTTTAACTGCTGAGCATTAGTGCACAAGTCAGGCGAGGGAGTGGGATATTCTTTACTTAAGTCAATATCGGCAAATACAGTGAAATAGTCTTCACACGTCGTTCGCCAGGCTAAATAGTTTTCTTGCAGATTGCCGGTAGCTTCTAACAATGATTGCATGCGCGCGTCGAAGCTTTGGTAAATTTGATAGAGAGTATTAAATTGACGAATATTTTCTGCTTGCTGCGCATCCTCTAAATTTGCGTGCGTCATGAGCCACGTTTTCATAGTTGCGCTAGCGCGCTCAAGTGTGACGTTTTCTGCAGAGCTATTAAAAATATTCTCTATACACTGAATGACAGGAAATTGCTGAACATCGTCTGTGAAATTTAAGGTCGGCCAACAATCGTCAATCAATTGCTTAAGATTCATTTCGACCGGGTCGCTGCCATGCCGGATGAATAGAGCGACTAAGATCGCATGCGCGGTGTTTTCAAGATCAATCAGTTCTCGCAGCGGCTTCGAATTGTACTCCCCCATCCAAATAAATAAAGCGCTTGTTAATTGTTTTTTTAATGCCGGTGTCGCCGCGTTTTTATATTTTTCCCAAAATAAATTATTCGTGTGAAATTTCAGCGTGGCGGCAATGGTGCTGAGATCATCTTCGATAATTTCAATATCGGCATAAATTTTATTCAGTAAAAAAACAATTTCATTACGGATGCCTTGATGGCAAAGATTATTATCGCGTAACTCGATCAGCAAACTAAAAAAATTATCCTGCCGTCGGTTATACTCACCGCGCGCGCGCGTGAATTGTTGTTCCGCTGACAATGCCGGGTAATTTATGTCGTGCGCGAATTTTTCATGATCTTTTAGCGCCAGCCAAACTAGCGGGATGACATGTGTCAGCGGTATGTCGTGCTTTTGTTTGCGGAAAACATGGTCTTTGTCTGGCAAAAATAAATGAACGCTATCATACTCATTTAACGGCTCTCGCGCTGCATTAATTAAAAAATCAACCGCAGCAATACGAATTACATTGTCTTTAGCAGCGAATTTTATTTCTTCGATAGCGCGTTCGTATTTAGCAATCAGATCTGCTGTATTACTCGCGACTTTAAGATAATTCATCTTGAGACTGAGGACGGCCATACCGACGCTGTTCGTGACGATGGCGCGGTGTGTATTTTGGGTATTATTCATGAATTGAATAATGAGTTTGGAATCGCTATCAGGACTTGGCATAGTGCTTCGTTTCAAATTGTGGTATTCATTTTATCTCATGCGTGCAAACCTGTACAGGTTAGTGTCGTCTAACAAGTAGATTGAAGAAGTTCGCGGGCACAGCTGCGTTTAGTTGAAAATTACTATATTTAATGATACTAATTGCATTCTCTCGTCTGGGTCATGATGGGATAAACAAGGGAAGTTTGTAACAATAACTCAATGGACGTCATTCACATGTCAAGAACGAAACTATCAGTTATTTTATCCGCATTTTGTCTTACTATTTGCGCAAACGCCGTTTACGCGGAAAAAGATTTTACGATCACGAGTGAAAATAGAACTGCCGGTGATTATAAGTCGATGGCTTTTGCCAATGCTGATCCAGCGGCAAGATTCGAATTTACTTTTTATCCCATCGCGTTGAAAGCGGGCGCGTCAAACTTAAATTACGTTATTTACAACAAAGCACTGCCGTTGCAATCGCCCAGCTGGACAGAGCAAGAGTTAAGACCCAGTTATGCATTCGCGTTTGAATTAGAAGGGCGCTACCGTTTCGTCGGCCCGAATGATTTTAGCCTTGATTGGACGCATCTAAATAGCAGCACTTCTTCCAACGTGGCCGCTCCTAGCACGAGTTATTTTTTAGGCCCTGATTATGATATCGGCCCAGACGCGACGGTGATCCGAAACGCCAGTGGCACCGCTAGATTTAAATACGACATTATCAATTTTAATCTTGGTCATACAGCAACGTTAAGCAAACACGTGCATTTACGTTTGTTTGCCGGCTTGAGCGATGCGTACTTGCGGGAAGAAGTCTTGGCAACTTATACCGGCACCAACGCGGGTCTGTTCCCTGGAAATTTTAGTATGTCACAAGATGTGCGCGCGAATTTCATCGGCTTGGGACCACGCTTTGGCGTCGACGGAAGTTTTGACACAGACTGTGGTTTAATTTTTTATGGCGAAGCCGCGGGCAGCGCGTTGATCGGATCTAGCTATGCGAAAACCGGCTACTCCGGCAGTTCGCCACAATTAACGGCGACCTATGGTACCGTGATTAATTCCCAATTTATCGGCGATCAAAATGTCTCGCAAGTGTTGCCAGGTTTTGACACGAAAGTCGGCGTGGATTACACGCATGCGGTTTATCGTGGTGTGAGCGCGTCAATCGGCGTGGGTTATCAAGCAGCGGTTTATATTAATGCGATCAATCAATATCTACCAGAAAGTTTAGTCTCTGGCGATCCGCTGTCGACGGGTGGAATTTTCGTTGCGACCATGAGCCATACACAAAGTAATTACAGTGTGCAGGGCCCATTTATCAAATTATCAGTTAAGTTTTAAGGATTGTAGACTCAATTCATCCTGCGGTTTTTTCTCATCAAGCGCAAGTGGAGTGAAAAACGCCGCAGGTGACTGCGTTAGTGAAGCTCGCTTTTCATCAAACTTATCTAATTTTCTTTTGATAACATTGAAAAATTCAAGCGGCGCATCCATATCCACCATAGCATGGCCAGCCATGTTTCTGGCGGAGTGACGGCAATAATGACGAAAATTATCGAAATTATTATTTACGTTAGAGTGATTATTATTAATTAATTCACCACAGATAATCGCTAACATACGCAAGGCTTGCAATTCAAAAAGATAATTATCAATGAAAGATTGAATGTTGGCATCTCTCTCCTGAGCGGTTATTTTATCCATGCTGGCAATTATTTTTTTCATCAAAGGTATATATGAGTTTGATATAACGTTAGTGTATTCTGTCGTCGTATCATTGTTTGTCTTCGCTTCGTGAAAATTTTTCAGTTTAGTATATAACGGTGTATTTTCAATGACTAACTTCGCATGATTAAAAGAAGATACGAAAGGCATAATATTTCTTTCTAGCAGTCCAAATTCCTGAATCAAAGTTTGACGTGCATCACTCGTCAATCGCATGCGGAATAAATCATTTTTTCTTAAATCAGAAAGCGCTTTTGGTAAATTACCGACGATATTGGCGGCAAAATCCTCGACGGATTTTTCGCAGACAGCGTTAATGCCGTGATGTATGATCATATTACGCAAGTTCACGACTTCATCCGGATTGAATGTGTTCTTCATGCCGCCCGTCTCTTGATATAATTTAAGCGATTGAAAGCAACGAAAAATATTATAAAATAGCGCGAAATGTTTTACATCTTTATCTAAATCTTGCAGTCCAAGCAGCAAGCGGATATAGATTATATTTTTGCAGGCTTCGTCTAAATGCAAGAGGCGAATTGTATTTTGCTCTGAGTGGTTATTATCAGCGGTTGGTCTAGAAATAGGTTTGACGGGTTTAGCAGTTGGCACAGGTTTTGTTTCTGCCGTTGCTGATACTTGGCGCTGAAAACTTTTAACTGGTTTTTCAGATTTTGCCTCCAGGCGTTTTTGTTCTTCAAGTTTAGCTTCTCGCGCTTTCTCTTGTGCTTTCTTTTCGAGAGCTAATTTAACTTTATCGGTTTTGGAAATTTTCGCCGATTTTCCTGCGAAAGTTCTTAGGTGTGTGACATAACTTCGTAAGTAATCAATCTGATTATTAACAACATTCAGCAAGCCAGCCATTCTAGAGTATATAGCTGTATATTCAGATTTAGGTCCATTTATAGCTTGTTCTAGTTCCACACGCTCAGGTAGTAGCTTTTCTATAATCATATTTTCGTACGCTTCTAACTTCTGCTCATCGTTATTGTCTTGGACGATACTAATTAGCGATTCATTTTTATAAATATGAAGATAAATCTGTTGTAATTCATCAATAGATGTATTGATTGCATTCATCCGAAAGAGCAAGAATTCTTTGGTGGGAACTATTTCTTTAGTGCGATCTTCAGATTCAGAGGAACTACTAGATGAGCTGCTAGATATGCTAGTCTGCACAGCATTTTCCTGCTTTTTCTTTTTCCTTAAACAATTGATTAAATTATTTATGTGCGGAGTCGGTAACTCTTCTGGGGCTACATTTTTTTTGATTTGATGCATCATCATCGAAAGCGTAATGATATGATTTAAAATATTTCTTTCGAAGATTACCATTTGATTAGTTAAGTCTTCGTTATCGAGCATGGAAAAGTCGTCACAAGTTTTTTGTAATTGTTTATGATTAATAAGATGAGCAAAGTATAGTTTTTGGTGATTAGTTTCTGCTTCGGATTTGTTTCTACCTACCTGGGGATAAAAGCGCGCTAAATATGCTAAATCAGGATCATCACTTAGATAGACGAACGTATCTATATTTGTTTTAGATTTATAAAAATTGTGGTATGAATCTAACGTATAAATTTCGCAGGCTATAAGCAAGCGTAGCAGTTCACAAAATTCTGCTCTTTCTTTACTGTTAGAAGCAGTAGTAGATGACTGAATTCTACCAATCAACTCAGGGTGGATAGTAATGTTATGCTCATGGTCATCAAGATATTTATAAAGCTCATAGTAATGCTGTGCGACGATACCTGCTTTAGATTTTTTAATATGAGTATCAATACGACTATTATAATTTTTTTGGTCTTTAAGAATGGACAATAATTCTGATTGAATAAACAAAACATCTTCTAATTTTTTTAAATACATTTTATGACAAAGCTGCTGAATTTCATCTTTAGAAGTACCCATACTCGTTCCGAAGAGTCCAGTGCCAAGTTTATCTAGGTCGACAAAGCGCGTGAAAATATTTTTTTTAAGAATGTTTTCAGCTTCTGTTTGGCCGTAATAATCGGTCGGGAAAGCTATGCTGTACTTGTTGATATTGACAATTTTACAAATAGTCATTGGGAATTGAATGACACGCTCGGCAAGCGCTTGTACTTGTATATATTCAGCGGTAACTTCCGTGAATTCTTTTGGCACGCTGGTACGAATTAACTGCACGATGCCCAACGTGCACATTTCAAGGTTTATATAAAGTTCGCGCATTAAGATCATTGCGGCAATGGGGTCGTTTTCGTTATCAATTTCTTTAAATTTTCTTTCAATCAAACTCATGTTAAAAGAATTTGAGTCTTTGAATTGCTCGCACATTGCTTCTAATCGCTTAGCGGCAGGTGATTGAGTCGTTGTCGAAGTAGATAACATTCAGGCTTGCCTCGTTGAATAGGTAGTTTGAGTTTTATATTATTTAGGCAAATAATAGCGTAAAGCACTGAATATGTACATGTAATCCTCATAAAGCGATTATCAAAGATATCCCTAGATGTTGGAACAAGTGGATGAAAATTAAAAAGTTTTTGGGTTAAATGAGGTTATCAATCAAGTCATATTATAGGTCAGCTGCAGACCTACAACATTGGTTTGCGGCGAGTTTTGTCCGGTGAGGACATATATTGGCGTTACTACGTTGACCTTATTAGTCTTAAAGAAGCTATGCGCAACGCCCAAATCGTAACTTAATTTTTTATTTTGTTCGTAGTGCGCGCCCACGCCCATAACGGTGGCTTGCGCGACTGGATCGGCCACACCGCGGCCATGATTATTGGAAGGCGCGTTCATGAATTCGATACCGCCTTTTAAAATAACTTTATCCGTCGCTTTTAAATTTAAACCCAACACATAATCCAACGTATTATGAAACGCGAAAGGAATCGATACCGACGTGGTCGCGCCCGTGGGCGAAACGACGGTATTCCGAAGCGTTAAGTTTTGGAAAGTAGACCAGTTGGTGTAAAACACTGTCGCCATCAACGCAAGACTATCATTCACATCTTGGTGGATACTTAACTGCGTGCGCGCGGGTAACCGCGCATTTGTTCTTTGGCTGGTCGTGCGCGCTTCGCCAAACGGCGTAAATAATTCACTGTTACCCGTCGTGTTAAACGAAATCATCGAATTAAAACTTACACCAAGTCGCGTCTTCGGTAGCGCTTGATACATAATGCCGCCATGCCAAGAATAAGCGAACCCCGTCAAATGGTTTTGACTTTCAAAGTCTGGGCCACCGAACGGACTTCTTACCATCGAGTCTAAGGTGAAAGTTAAACGGTTGAGATCTATGCCCGCGCCGACTGAAAGAGTTTTTGTAATTTGATAACCAATATTAGGACTTAAAGCCACATCGACGACGGACGTACGTGTCGCTTGATATCTTTGCACGCCATCTTTAGGATAGTTCGTTCCCAAACCGAAGGGCGCGTTTAAACTTATCCCCCAAGTGAATTGTTTGTTGATGGGAAACGCGAAGTAAGTAACAGGAATAATCGCGCCGAGATGCGTTGACGCTGAACCCGTTTCGGTTAATTGAAACGGCGGCGGCGGTGAAACAGAAGTACCTGTAAAGCGCGATCTGCCCATGAGACCAATCGGGGCGATAACCGTTTGCTTATGATGCAGCTCTGTCAGACCGGCTGGGTTCGTAAAAGCATTACTACAGTCATCGACATTTGTTGCCCAATCTGCGTAAAGATTTCCTAACCCAGATGCGCTGACGAACGGCACATTAAAATCAGACGAAAAAGAATTTGAGCACACGCAACAAGTCAAAATTCCAAAAGCAATTCTTAAATGTTTTTTATTTTTCATTTTGACATCCTTGTCAGCGAAATAAAGCTATTGTTATGACAGTATAATGATTATTTTCGGTAGTCAATTTTTTTAGTATTGAAAACATTTCCACAAAAAAAATTGTGTAAAATATTTGCGTGTATAATTTTTGTGTTATGCTTAAGACTCTTCCAGATTTAAATAACAATTAAAAAAAAAATACTGCGACCAATACTTTTTTTTATCTGTTTGTAACATTTTTTTCAGAAGTGTCTGGTCAGGGAATCCACGAATGGAGGTCATGATGAGCTTTCACTTAGAAAATTACTCTATTGCGAATCAATTGAAATGGCGTGCGATTCATTTACCCGACCGGCTCGCGGTGTGTTATCTCGCAGACGGTGAAACAGAAACGCAACGTCTGTCCTACCGCGAACTCGACGCGGAAGCTTGCAAAATCGCCGCTAAACTTCAATCGCTAAACTTAAAAGACAAATATGTGCTCATGTTGTATAGCTCTGGATTGGAGTTTGTGAAAGCATTCTTTGGCTGTTTGTACGCGGGCGTCGTCGCTGTGCCGACCTATGTACCCAAATCCAAGCACATCTTACATAAAATCGAAGCGATTCAACAAGATTGCAACGCGCGCATGATTTTAACGACGCAAGATATTTTAGATGAAGGTTACTTAGCGACAAGCAAGTTATCTGAATTACTCATCCTCGCCACCGACCGCATTTCCCGACAAAAACAAACCGAAATCTATCAAGACTTGAAAACTCTGCCCGAAGACGTCGTTTTTATTCAATATACCTCGGGTTCTACGTCATCGCCGAAGGGCGCCGTCGTCACGAATAAAAACATTATGGTGAATCAAATCATGCTGCAGCATGTTTTCGAACTCAACGAAAATTCAGTCGGCGTGACTTGGCTGCCGCTGTTCCATGATATGGGATTAATCGCATCACTATTAAATGCTGTTTTTGTCGGCTACCCCATTTACATCATGCCGCCGGCTGCTTTCATCCGCAATCCGGTGCGCTGGTTGAAGTGCATCACCAAATATCAAGGCACCTATTCGTGTGCGCCTAACTTCGCGTATGACTTATGCGTGAAAAATGTCACGCCTGATGAATGCGCGCTGCTGGATTTAAGTTCTTGGAAGAAAGCCATCAACGCCGCAGAGCCCGTGCAGCCCGCCACGCTGAATGAATTCACCAAAAAATTCACGCCGTTTGGCTTTCATGAAGAGGCGTTCACGCCGGCTTATGGCTTAGCGGAAGCAACGGTGTTCGTCACCGGTAAGAGCGCGCGCTTAATTAAATATGCGTACTTGGATGAAGCGGCGTTACAAAAAAATAAGGTCGTCTATCCCGATGATATGCAAAAAACTCATAAACTCGTGAGCTGTGGCGTCGCGAACTATTTAGGCCAGCAAATTAAAATCGTCAATCCAGACACGTTGGCAGAGTGCGTCGACGAAGTCGGTGAAATTTGGATTGCCGGCGAGCACATTGTTAAAGGTTATTTACATAAACCAGAAATTAGCAGAGACACCTTTCACGCGAAAATCGATGGCGTCGATTACTTACGCACGGGTGATCTTGGTTTTCTTGATAAAGCCGGCGAGGTGTATATCACAGGCCGCATCAAGGATTTGATTATCATCAACGGCAGTAATTATTATCCGCAAGACGTGGAGCTGACCGCGGAAACAAAAATTCCCATCTTACGAAAAAATTCCATCGCCGCGTTCGCGATCGACGTAGAACTTAAAGAGGAGTTGGTATTAGTCGTAGAACTAAATAGAAAAATGTTAGCGGATTTAGATCCGGAAAAACTGGGTTCGGAAATAAACGCCGCGGTGCTGACGACGAATTTTTTAACGGTTTACCAAATCGTCTTCATCGCCGCGGGCACGCTGCCAAAAACCACCAGTGGAAAAATACAAAGACAAGCGTGTAAAAAAATGTATTTGGAAGAGAATTTGAAAATCGTCGCAACTTGGCAGAGTGGCCGCGTGACGAGTGAGTTTCCCGTTGACCCAACTGTTAGTGTCAGCGCGAAAACGCCGGCCGAATGGATAGATAAAGCGGAAATCATCGATTGCATCGCCGCGTTCATGTCGAAAAATAAAAACCTACCGTTAGACAATATCACACCGGCTTCCAAAGTCGCTGATTTCGGTATCGACTCCATTCAAATGGCCGCGCTGTCGGTCGAACTTGAAAAAATAATTAAATTGCCGATACCCGAAAAAATATTTTATGAATGCCTAACCGTGCAAGAAATGGCGGATTACATCGTCGGCATGCCCGCGATGCAACGCCAACTGTTGGCCGATCAGAAGCTGACAAACTTAAAACCGATGCTGACGTCCGATAGAAAAATCGCCCTGCCGAAATTCATTGATCGTTTTCATAAAAAGATTAGCTAAGGGAGTGCCATCATGGACAAGCCCGTCATTTTCATGACAGATTTTCAACCGTTCCTACACACGCCGCCGATCGCGCAGCAAACCTTGTTAGATTACACCGCGTGGTTGTTAGCGGCGGCGCAATGTTCGAAAAACAATGTGGAATCGGCGCAAGAATCCGAAAAGATTTTGCATGCCATGCAAGTTGACGTGGAGCGCTTTGGCGTTAGTCCTAACTATGTGAGCCAGCGCGAAGTCAACATTATGGAAAATGTTTTTTCGCAACAAGATAAAGCTTTTTCGCCGGATAAGCTGCCGGAGGTTTATCAAAACATCACGGATGATTATCTGGGTATAAATTTAAATTGCCGGCTTGCGCTGTTTGAAAAACTGGTGCTTGATGTCATGGAGCATTGGTACGCCAACGCCGGCGCTTTACCCGATGATATTATCCACGCGACATGCACCGGCTATCTCTCACCTAGCCCGATTCAAAAACTGTTATCCATGAAAGGCTGGTCGGACGTCACCGTCACGCACTCTTATCAAATGGGTTGTTACGGCGCCATTCCGCCATTGCGCATGGCGGTCGGATTCTTGAGTTCGAATAGCATTATGCCGCGCGAAAAAAAATGCGTCGACATCTTACATACGGAATATTCTTCGTTACATTTTCAAGCAATAAACAGCGCTCCTGATCAAATCGTATCAATGACCTTGTTCGGAGATGGTTTTATAAAATATTCCGTCCGTTTAGAAGACGCCGATCATCCCGCGGAAAAATGTTTGAAAGTCCTCGCTGCGCAAGACACGATTATACCCTCTTCGTTAAATGAAATGACGCTGATTCCAGGCCCATACACGTTTGAAATGTGGCTATCGAAGAACGTTCCGTTAAGAATTCGCGAAGAAATCCACCCTTTTGTCATAGCATTGTGCCATCAAGTCGGCTTGGAATTTGACGATATCAAAGAGGATTTAATCTTTGCTTTGCATCCAGGCGGGCCGAAGATTATTGATCATATTAAAGAACAACTCGGTTTATCTGATAAACACGTTAGATTTAGTAAAAAAATTCTTTTTGAACATGGTAATATGGTATCTGCGACACTGCCGTACATCTGGAAAGAAATTATAGATGATCCGTCAGTGGCGCCAGGTACCAAAATCATGAGTATCGCTTTCGGGCCCGGCATAACAGTTGCGGGGTTTTTATTAGAGAAAGCTTGATACACAAGGTAGCCTTTAGGGACGAAGTCAGACTACTTTGGGATCCAAAAAGGATTTTCTATGAACGAAAAGCTCCAATTGTCGAGTTTAGAAGAAAAAAGAATCAAAAAACAATTAACTTATATTCTAACCGACAAGAATTTTCAGTTATTAAGAAACGCGTCCACCGTGAGTCTGGTGACAGCTTTGTTGCCGGTCTGGGCGTTCTACAACTCGGTGGATAGGACGTTGCTGTTCGGCTGGCTAGCCGCCATGACCCTCTTGCATCTCAGCTGTATCGCCTTAGTTTTTTATTATAAATACCGTCATCCTTCCTTAGATGAAATCGCGCCTTGGAAAAACGTCGCGCGCATCGCCGTGCTGGTTTCCACTGTCACGTGGGGCAGTATGGGTCTCTTATTAGTCCCGGATTCGGCTACCGGGCAAAACTTAATGTTATTTTTTCTTATTATTATCGCTTCATCGGTCGCGCTCGGCACGTCTGTGGATTTCCTCACGTCTTCGTTAGGTATCTTCAGTTCCTTGACGCCATTTATTATTTGGCAAATTTATACCGGCATCACGCAAAATCTCAGTATGCACACCGATTCCGGCGCCATCTTGATTCTTTATATGGGTTTCTTAAACATCGTTAGTTACAGCAGTTATCAATTAATGAAACGCTCTATCGAGTTGAGTTTTACGAATATTGCGTTAGCAAATAAATTAGCGAGCACGAATTCCCAGTTGAAAGATTTGAATACGGAATTAGAAGACCGCGTCGCGCTGCGTACCAAAGAATTAAATTCCGCCTTGACCACAGTGACCTATCAAGCGACGCACGACATTATCACATCGCTGCCTAACCAAAACTGGCTATTGCAATATGTGCCGAGTCTGATTGAAAAAGCCAAACAAGAAGATTTTGCTTTCGCTATTTGCTGTCTGTCGATCAACAACATGGAAAATATCACCGACCGATACGGCTATACCGCTAACGATACGATTATTAAAGAAGTCGGCGAGCGGTTACTAGAAGTTTTTGAAAATGACAATGAGCCTACCGATTATAAAATTTCTATCGCGCGCCGCGACGTATTCGTGATTTTAATCGAAAAAATCGGCGTCAAACAAATCACGAAAATTATCGAACCGATTTTCGCCGCGTTTAAAAATCCCTTTGAAATTCTTCACAACAAGGTGCTTGAGCAAGAACAATTGTTCGTGAGTATCGGCGTTAGTATTTATCCTAAAGACGGCAGCAGCGCGGATGATTTATTAATTAAAGCCGACTCGACGATGTTTTACATCAAGAAACAGCATGAACATAACTATGAACATCAATTCGAATTTTACAATAAAGAAATCGCGGAAAACGTCCAATCAAAAGTCCAATTGCGCAAGAGTATGCAAATCGCGATGGATAACGACGAATTCTATTTATTTTATCAACCGTTAGTGGACATCAAAACCGGTTTAGTCACCAGCACCGAAGCGTTAATCCGCTGGACGCATCCCACCGAAGGCCAAGTGCCGCCGTCGAAATTTATCAAAGTCGCGGAAGATTATAATTTAATTATTCCACTCGGCGAGTGGGTATTACGCAAAGCTTGCATGCAAAATTATTATTGGTATAAATTAGGTTTAACCAATATCGTGTCCGTCAATCTTTCCGCGAAACAATTAGCCCGCGGCGACATCGTCAAAACCGTCACACAAATTTTAAAAGAAACCGGCTTACGTCCGGAGCTGCTAGACTTAGAATTAACTGAAACAGAAGCGTTTAAAGATAACGTCGTGTCCGTCATTAACAATTTACGCAACTTAGGCGTGAGCTTAACGATTGATGATTACGGCCAAGGTTTTTCAAACTTAAGTAATTTAAAAAAATTCAGTTTCAACAAAATTAAAATCGACATGGAATTCATCAGAGGTTTACCGCAAGACGTCAATAGTCAAATCATCGTGACCAGCAGCATTAAAATGGCGAAAGCACTCGGCATTAAAGTCGTGGCCGAAGGTGTCGAAAAACAAGAGCAATTCGATTTCCTCGCGAAGCAAGGTTGTGACTTGATCCAGGGCTATTTGCTGTTCCGGCCCGCTATCGCGGATGATGTGACCAAAGTTTTATTAACACAAAAACACCGTTCAGGTGATGCGATTTATTAGTTATAATCCTGCCAGTTTAATGTTAAAACCCGGTTAGCTAAAATACTTGTGCAAATAGCATAAATTTAGTATGGTGAAGAAAAGGTGAAAGTCTTTTATAAGGTGACTTGTGGCTCAAACGCCTCGTAAAATTATCCACGTGGATATGGATTGTTTCTATGCCGCCATTGAAATACGGGATGATCCTAGCCTCGCCGAATTGCCAGTCGCGGTGGGGGGTTCCAAAGACCGGCGTGGCGTCCTCTGTACCTGCAATTATGTCGCAAGAAAATTCGGTGTGCGTTCCGCTATGCCAACCGCGCAAGCCTATCGTCTTTGCCCGGATTTAGTCGTGCTGCCGGTAAGCATGTACAAGTACAGAGAAGCTGCTACTCTCATTCACGCTATCTTTCACGAATATACGCCCCTGGTAGAGCCGCTATCGCTAGATGAAGCTTACCTTGATGTCACGGGTTCGCCATACTGTCAGGGGAGCGCGACACTCATTGCAAAAGAAATCCGCCAAAAGATTTTAGCACGCATCAACATCACAGCTTCTGCTGGCGTCGCGCCCAATAAATTTTTAGCAAAAATCGCCAGCGGCTGGAAAAAACCCAACGGCTTATTTGTTATCCGCCCGGCAGACATTGAAGCCTTCGTCAAAGAATTACCGGTAAAAGAATTATTTGGCGTCGGCAAAGTCACCGCGGAAAAACTCCACGCGCTAAATTTAAAAACCTGCGGCGATTTGCAAAAAGTTTCGTTACTAGAATTAACCGAACAATTCGGCAAATTTGGCAAGCATTTACATTTAAATAGCTTCGGCATCGACGAACGCAGCGTCAATCCCGACCGCATCCGCAAATCCGTCAGCGTCGAAGAAACCTTTAGTAAAAATATTTCTTCCCTAGAAAACTGCGCGCCTATCGTCGATGATTTATACCAACGCTTGTTGAAACGTCTAGGCGATAGCAAATACAATTATCCAATCAAAAACCAATTTATCAAAGTGAAATACAGCGATTTTAAACAGACTACGTTAGAACGCACTAGCCAAACTTTAGAATTGTCGCAATTCAAAAGATTATTATCTGCTGTTGATAATCGGGATAATAAACCTATCCGCTTGTTAGGATTGGGCGTGCATTTCCAGACAGAAATTAAGGCTGAGCAGGTTATTCAGCAGACGTTATTGTAATTTGCGCGAGAACTATTACGCGTCTTTTGTTATACCGCTACAAAGTATAAGTAATTTCCTCCATCACGTAAAAACTCCTCAAGCAATTTTCTCAGATGCAACTACAAACATTTACAAATATATCACGAGATAATATATTTAATTTAATAACCGTTAGAAAACATGGCGATCTAATAAAATGGTTAAGGAAGATAAAACAATAGAAAACTTGCTCGATCTAGATAGAGTCAGAAAACCGTACGAGTATGTAAATGCCGCGAAACTAATAAACGATTTTTGAAAAGAGTTGAAAAGGTGCAAAAAAAGCGTGTCGCCAACTGCATTCGCGTAGTTTAGAATGCAGCCCACCATCAATGCGATAATTAAAATAATTTTATTCATTAGGCAGCTGCTCCTTCTAACTGCGGTATAGAAACAGAATTAGTATTTCTGCTTCTCAGAGTTTGATAACGCATAGTGATGATTGCTAATATTACTAACATAATACCAAAGCCTACGAGTAAATAATTATAGCTGTAAGAATTTTTTAAGAGCATATTTACAGTAACAGTACTCATCAATCCTGTTAAAGTAAACGAACTTACAGTCAATCCTTGAATGAATGGAGCAATCTCGACTAATTCCTTCGAATTGGAGATGTAATTAAATAAAATCGGGCTCAATGATAATTGAAACATAACATTAGCTATTCCATAAAAAAGCATACCGACATAAAATTCCTGGGGCGATTGAACTATTGCAACTAATACGAATAAAAGACCAGCAGAAAAAACCGATACAAAAAAGATTTTACTTTTATCAATCATCTTCAAAATATTAATTTTAAATATTAATGCTGTCACTAAACCCGCAATTGGCACCAATCCAAAAGCGGATGCATAAACACTGGTGCCAAAATTGAGATGATAGGTTAGTGTTGTGACGAGCAATTGAAATGAAGAAGTGAAGAAACCAATCATATTTGCTAAAATCAAAAATAGAATTAATTTGTAATGTTTCGTTATCAATTTTATTTTTGCTAATACGTTTTCTTGTTTTGAAATTAATTGATTCCCAATCTTTAAGCCAGCATTTTCATCCGTATCTGATAAATTACCGATGATATGCAACACTAACAAGCCGGCGATAGTGACGAAGAAAATATAGCTGCAGCCAAACTTTTCATATAACAATCCAGAGAATTTATAACAAATGGATGAGCATATGCCGGCAATAATCAGTAGATCACTAATATAATCTTCATAACGTCCCTGTAAAACTCTGTAAATCAATTTATTAATCGATAACCCCAAAGCTCCGATTAAAATAAACATGACGGCAACATAAACGGCGATTACAAAATAATTTGCGCTCTGCAGGAAATATAATAAGAGCGATAGGATTGTTCCCATAATAAAAAAATATTTTGCTAATGACTTGAAGCTGTAGTTAACGATAAGAATGCCAATGATGAACGATAAAATACCTGGGATGAGGCCTACCGCATTGGCAATCGAAGCATAATCATAAAAAACATTATTATTCGCATGCTTCAGCGACAACGCCATAAAGTCTAAAACAGTTGAGTAAATCACACTAATAACGCACGAAATAACCAACTCGGCGATAATCAGCATCACGTAATTTTTATCTTTAAAATTATTGAAATTCATTAGAGGCGCTTTAGTTTTTATTTTGGAGGTCATTTTATACTCGTCAGGCTGTTTTTTGGTGCGGCAATTGAATGGGCGTTAATTATACATCAAGATTATAAATTGTACAATTCTCTTCGCTTCTGAAGGCTATGATTCGATTGATATATCAAGTGAAAGGAGAGAAATAAATCGATAAAATACAGTACCCTACATCAGATCTACGATTAAAGAACCCATAGTCCGCAGCCGTCTTGTAGCGACATAAATAGTTTTATTTTCGATTTTTGTCTGTTTCGAAAATAACGAGCTTTCTTATTTTCAATTCCAATAGTAAACCTTAAAGTACGCGGGTCTTATTTTCATATTCGGCATTTTTCCTTCCCTCAAGCTGTCCAAAGTTCTTCTGCTGAACTAGATAACTTACTCATGCCGCCAATAAAGCGTGTGTGAGAGCTAATAGCGGTACTCTTTTAAAGGTGGTTAGTCTAACCAGAACGGAGAGGGTCACGCAAAAGTCACGCAAGGTATAAAAGTAAGTGTTGTGAAGTAGTAATATAAATCTGAAATTCTGGTGGCTAGACCTGGAATCGAACCAGGGACACGAGGATTTTCAGTCCTCTGCTCTACCAACTGAGCTATCTAGCCCTTGTGGGGGGAAAAGGCGTTATTAAACCGATTGCTGGCGGTTACGTCAAGTAAAAAAGCTATTCGTTGGGGGGAATGTAGCCGGAGGGGGCGTCGCTGCCGGAACCGAATAGAAATTTCTCCATTTCACCTCGCAAAAATTCACGCGCTTTGGGGTCTATCATGCTTAAGCGGTATTCGTTGATTTGCATGGTTTGGTGCGCAAGCCAGAGTTGCCACGCTTCAGCGGAAATGTTGTCATAAATCTTTTTGCCCAATTCGCCAGGATAGGGCGGATGGGCTAAGCCTTCAGCGGGCTTTTGTAATTTGGCGCAATTCACGATGCGGGTCATGCGATGTCTCTTAACAAGTTCTTTAACAAATTTTTAACGGGCGCGGGTAAACCTACGCTGTTTGGCTGTTCCAGGTTATACCAAATTTGTTGGCCGTCTTCCATTATTTTTGCCGGTCTACGGGCGAGGATAATAAAAGCCGGTGTGATGTCAAGATGGTAGTGGCTAAACGTATGCCGGAATGCGGTACCGAATTTTATATCGCTTACACGATAGTTAAACCGCTCTAGGCAAAACGTTTTAATCTCGGCGCTACTGGTTGCCGCCGGCATCTCCGGCATACTCCATAAGCCGGCCCAGACGCCGGTTTGCGGGCGTTTTTCGAGTAACACTTGGTTAGCATTTTGAATAACTAACAGGGTCAGCGCGCGGGCGGGGATTTTTTTAGCGGGCTTTTTCTTCGGTAAACTCGCAGCGATCCCTTGTTGAAAGGCCACACAATAGTTTTGCAAAGGACACGCGCCGCACTTAGGCGTACCGCGCACACAAACGGTCGCGCCTAAATCCATCATCGCTTGAGTGTATGCGCCGCAACGCGTGTCAGGCATGAATTTTTCAGCACTTGCCCAGAGCACCATCTCAGTGTTTTTTTCACCTGGCCAGGCCGTGATGCCAAGCAGGCGCACCAACACTCTTTTCACATTGCCATCTAAGATCGGGGTCTTGTTTTCAAAAGCGATCGCGGCGATGGCGCCTGCGGTCGAACGACCAATGCCTGGCAACGAGGTTAAATCCGCTAAATTATCCGGGAAAATCCCGCTAAAACGCGCCACGATTTCTCGCGCGCTGCGCTGCAAATTACGCGCGCGGCTGTAATAGCCTAAGCCTGTCCAAAGATGCAAAACCGCGTCTTCCTCGGCTTGCGCCAAACTTTCCACGTCCGGAAACGTTGCCATGAAGCGCTGAAAATAGGGAATCACCGTAGCGACTTGCGTTTGCTGCAACATAATTTCCGACACCCATACGCGGTAGGGGGTTTTGTCAAATTGCCAGGGTAGGGTTTTGCGGCCGTGTGATTCGAACCAATTTAGCACAATCTCGTGAAATATTTTTGGATCTAACTCGTTGATTTTTAATTCCATTTCTGCCCTAACAAATATTTTAGCACTCTAATTGAGCAATTTGTGCTATATTAGCAAAAAAATAATTAGCGCGAATTGATTATTTGAGAGGGTTGTATCATATGCTGTCCACCGATGAAATTCTATCTCCACAGGCACTGTTGCTGCATCATTTTCAACGCGCCGACGTCACGCACGAAAATCTTTACGTCTACAAGCAAGGCACGCCGTTTGAAGTTTACGTCACGCTGGAAACAGCGCCGCTCACCGCGCAAGATTATTTTGAATTAGCGTTAAAAACCGAAGTCGAAGTCAACCAAACAAAAATCGCTGACGGCGAAATCCAAGAATTTTACCAAGAGCTTGCCGCGGACCTGCCGACGGCCGCCGTGTCGCATCAAAATTTATTGCTCGCCATTAAAAAAGCCGAAGCCGTCTTTTTTATGAAAACCAAACAGGCCAACAAAATATATCACGCAAAGCTCTTAAAAATAGATGTGGAAGCCACCCCTAAGTTAGCGCAAGAGTTTTTGCAAGATATGTTAACCGAAGTCGACGCCGCGATCGAGCAGCAAGGTGATCTCATCCGCAATGCGATCGTGACTTATGGAAATGAAAAACGTAAATTAGAAAAAGCGCTCGAGTCGCATACCTTGTTTGAAAAAGTGATTAACTTTAAAGGCACGCCAAGATCTCTGTTCGTTAGTAATTTATTAATCGACGCGGCGATGGCGGGCCACGTCTGGTCTAGCGTGGTTATCAAAGCGCAACTGCGAGAAATTAAATTATGTCATGGTCTATCGATTTGGCTGCCAAGAAAATTATTAGCGCATGAATTATACAAACTTAAAGTGGATTTAGAAAAAGATCACGACGGTTTTTACTACCGCACAGAGTCACCCGAACACGCACAAAAGATTATCGAAGTTCTATTTTCTACTGACAAACTCTTATTATGATGTGCAAATATTTGCGTTTCATAACTTGCCTGGGTATAATTTGGCAGAATGTATTATACCCTATATGGAGATTAAGCAATGTCAGCCACCCGTATCATCCTAACCCCAGCTCAACATTCCGCCTTAGCCGCAACGCCATTACCGTTTAACATCATTTGGTCAGAAGATAATTTCGATGCAATCATTAAAGCTGCCGAACGCGGCGCGACCATGACTTATCTGGGATATTTACTCGAATATAAACGCACCCTGCTGGAAAGCAATCCTATCTACAACGATGATGGAAAATCTGAAAAACAACTAGAGTTGTTGCAAGCGATCCCACGCTATGCCGCCACGATTCCAGACGAAGAATTCGAACTACGCGCCGCTACATTAAATTTATATGGGCTCTTATTAAAAGACACAAAAGACTTCGCTGCCGCTCGAGCAACACTTGAGTCAGCGTTAGAAATTAATAATCTCTCGCTACTCAGCAAAGCTAGTTTGTTGCATACGCTCGCCAGCATTTATGCTGCAGAAAAAAATTCTGACGCTAGTTTTGAAAAGTTATTTGCATCTGCAAATTGTCTCGAGGGAATGGAATTTATATACTCGCTCGATAAACATATCGCCGCGACGATTTATAGTTCGTTAGCAGATATTTATGTTGAGAAAGAGAAAGATGTTATGGCCTCCTGCTTGCATGAAGATGCCATTGAGTTGTGGCCTGAAAACAATGTTATCGCTAATCATTTCGCGATCTTTCATTCTAAACGAGATGTCTTAACCTCGTTAACAAAAGCAGAAACTGTGCTAGCTAAACATTACGATAAAGCGGTGGCGGAAAATCGCTTTGTCACGCCTTTTTATCGTGCCGATGTAAATATTAAATTAGCAGGTCAAGCGATTAAATCAGGCGACGCGCAGTTGGTCAGTGACTATCTCAAACGTGCTCGGGACTATTGGGGCAAAGCTCACACCGCGATTATCTCCGCCAACTACAAAGGCAGTTATCAAAATAAAGGCTTGGCAAGATTAGAATATCTTGCCACTAATATCGCGTACGTAGAACAGGATTATAGCAAAATGGAACTCCACGCGGCGGGAGCTAGAAATTATCGTACGCAGGTAGATGAGCCGCAAGCCAAGCAGCAAAAATTCTTTGCGAAATTCCCCACACAAACGCTGTTTAACACGGCTGAATTATTCCGCCGTAAAACTGTTGCCGTGCCGGCCGCAGAACCAGTACAAACGGAAAGAAAATTGAATCTCTAACTACCATTCTTTCGCATGATGATGGTGCAGTAATTCGTAAATCAAAACCGCCGCCAGCTTCGCTGTGCGGTGGTCTATATCATAACGCGGCGATAATTCCGCGATATCATAACCGATAACTTTTCCCGACGCGGCTAACTGTCGAATCAAGGGAATCACATGCCAAGGATACAAACCTAGCGGTTGGTTCGCGCTAACGCCCGGTGCGAACGCGGCGGAAAAAACATCCATGCTCAAGCTCACATACACCATTTCATTTTGATCGATGACGCGGTCGATGAAGTCTATACATTTTTCTTGTTGGCCTAAGTGTAAATCATCCGCGAGTATGATTTTCGTGTCGTAACGCTGCGCGATTGCGAATAAATCTTCGATATTACCTGCCGGCTGTATGCCGACGATATTGTAATCGAACCGCCGGTGGCCGGACTTATGCGCCTCGGCGATTTGTAAAAACGGCGTGCCGGAGCTGCCTAAGTTTTTTGGCAGCAGCGGCCGCATATCAAAGTACGCGTCGAAATTGATGATACCTAAATTATTTTTTGGATACTGACGGGCGATACCTTGGTAATGTCCCCACGCTAACTCTTGGCCGCCGCCTAAAATAATCGGTTTGAGATTATGTTTCAGCAATAATTCGACGACTTGCCCTAACGCGCGCTGCGATGCTTCTAAATCCCCATCCGCGCACGTGATACTGCCGGCGTCATAAATGGCAAAATGGTCTTTGTGTATGGGTAATTTTCCAAACGCTTGCCGAATAGCGGCGGGGCCTTCGGCGGCGCCCACCCGGCCATGATTACGGCGTATACCTTCGTCACAGCGAAAACCAATGAAGGCGAATGAAGCGTGGGTGAGTTCAAACTTATTTTCTTCCAATAAATTCATCGTACTGACGATTTGAAAGAACGAGGAATTATCCGGCACGTCCGGGCGGCCACGCCACTGGTTTGGATCAGGAGGAAGATAACGCGTAGTCCAGCTCATTTATCTAATCCCGTAATTTTTAATATAAAAAAAGGCCGTAAAAGGCCTTTTATCGAAATGTTCAGTGAAATTACGCAGTAATAGCGGAAGCTGACGTTACCCCTATTGTTTGCAATAACTCTCTTACACTGATGACATTACTATAAGTTGGCTGGAGCGCCGCTAAAAATGCGTGATGAACGCTTTGCGCGGGGATTGGGGCATTGTTGAATTCAAGATTTTTGGAAGCACAGGCGTCGTGTAATACCGTGCAGGAAAAACCTAAATCGTAAGCCGCTCTTACCGTAGCGTCGATGCATAAGTGCGTCATCATGCCGCAAATAACCAAATGATCGATACGGTTTTTGGTTAAATGATTTAACAGTCCCGTGTCTTTAAAGCTATTTGGGTAATGTTTTTTGATGATGGTTTCATTCTTATTGGGTTGCACATTAGGATGAAATTCAATACCCTTAGTGCAAGGCAAAAAGTAGGTGGCATCAGGACGGGTAGAGATGTGTTGTACGTGAGTTACCAACTTTTGTTTCGCACGGAAAGCCAGTAATACTTCCTGGGCTTTCAAACTAGCATCGGTACTTCGTTCTAAAGGCATCCTACCGTTAGGGAAGTAATCATTCTGGATGTCGATAAGCAATAAGGCAGTGTTCATGGTGAGTTCCCTTCATCATAATAAGCTACTATTAAACCATCTTAAATAAATTATGCAATACTTTTAAGTTACAGATTTATAGAGATAATTCATCATGCACCCGAGATTTCCAGTAATCGAGGCTTTAGAGCCGGAAAAAATTCGCATTCATGTGCAAGGTCAACAATTAAAGAGATTAACACGGTTAGAAATTTTTAACTCTATCGATTCAACAAATCAATATTTATTATCGCAAGCTAAAAAAGAAAATAACAGCGGTTGGTTTTGTTTCGCGGAATCACAAACACAAGGTCGCGGCCGTTTAGGGCGCGCTTGGTATTCACCCGCGGGCGCAAATATTTATTGCTCGTTACTCTGGCGTTTTCCCGTTTCGCAAAATTTATCAGGATTGAGTTTAGCAATCGCCGTGATTTTAGGTGACGTGCTGCGTGAATATGGCGTTTTTCACGGTGTTTCTTTCAAGTGGCCGAATGATATTATTTTTGCAAAAAGAAAGTTAGCGGGAATTTTATGTGAAAGCTTGCCCGCGAAAAATGCTTTCATTCCGGTAGTGATCGGCATCGGTGTGAATTTGCAGTTTCCAAATTCCTCGGCGCAAGAAAAAGATTGGATTGATTTACACGAAATAACGAACGCGCCAATCCAACGTAATCTTTTCGCTGGATTATTGATAGATGAATTATTGAAACAAATAACGCGCTTTGAGCAAGAAGGTTTTGTAAGTTTTATTGAAAAATGGCGTGACCGGGATATCTTGAACAGAACAAACGTGATTGTACAAATGAGTAAAGAAAATATAGCAGGAATCTCACAAGGTATTGATGAAAATGGAGCGTTAGTCGTTTTAACGGACGCTGGCAGTTTGCGAAAATTTCAAACTGGAGAGGTCAGTGTGCGATTTTAATTTTCATGTGTTAAAAGTTAAAATAATTTTGCCAACGTTACGATTGCTTTCCATGTGACGGTGCGCCGCTTGCACATCGTGATAATTAAACACCGAATCAATTACCGGAAATAACCGACCGGTATTGAATAAAGGTAACCATTTTTCTTGAAAGTGCTGAGTTATCAAACGTTTTTCCGCGAGTGGGCGCATGCGCATCATCAAACCTTTTAACTGCAAGCGTTTTGCCAGCAGCATGCTAATATCAATTTCAGTTTTACTACCCCCCATCATGCCCACTAAAGTCATGCGGCCAGCGGTTTGTAACAGTTGTAAATGTTGCGTTAAGTATTCCGCGCCGACAAAATCGATAATAACGTTGACGCCTTCGTTATTCGTCAGCCGCAAAATTTCCGCGGCGAAATCTTGTTTTTTATAATTTAAAATTTCATCCGCCCCGAACGCGGTAATTTTTGTGAATTTTGTTTCATCGCTGGTGGTCGCGAAAATTTTAGCGTCGACGCATCGCGCGAGTTGAATGGCGGCACTGCCTACGCCGCTGCCGCCGGCGTGAATGAGAATGCTCTCTTTAGGCTGCAATTGCCCGAGTGTGAATACCGCTTCTTGCGCCGTTAAAAATGCTTCGGGAATGCTAGCCGCTGTTTGAAAAGAAAATCGTTCTGGTATGCGCATCGCCATACCTTGATCGAGTAAACAATATTCCGCGTAAGCGCCGCTCGCGACTAAACCAAAAACTTTTTCGCCCATTTTGAAATTTTTGACGTTCCCACCGAGTGCCGCTACCTCGCCTGCGATTTCTAAACCTAAAATATCCGACTCACCGGGCGGCGGCGCGTACTTACCGCGCCGTTGCAATAGATCGGCGCGGTTTAGCGCGCACGCTCTTACGCGCACGAGAATTTGTTCTGGGCCAGGTGTGGGTTCTGGAATCTCTCCCACTTCCAACACTTCAGGTCCGCCGAATTTTTTTAACAAGATGGCTTTCATTATTATGTTCCTGGCCGTGAGGCGGATGGCGAAGATGAGCTAGACGCACCATCCAGCGTAAAAGAATCATCAAGCGACCCGCTGCGCGGCAGGGTCGGCGGTGTAAATAAAGCAGGCGAATAATTCGAACTAGATATTCTGTTATGCAACTTATGTTCGAGATGTTGAATATATCGAGAGACTTCAATTTCTAACGGCGAATTTTCTCTGCCCACCATTATTAAAGATAGATGCGCTTTTTGATAGTTGTCTAACATTTCAGTGAGCAGTTCTGCTTTCGTGTTATCTTTTTTATATTGCGAGCGTAAGTATTTTGCATAAAAGACGAAAATTGTCGCGGCTTCGGGATGTTTTAATTCTGGATCGCGCAATAAGAACGTTGCTAACTCCACAAAAATCATTTTAGGATCAATAGGCGGCGCTACCATTACTGTTAAGCTATAGGCTAATAATGATTTTACTCGCAGCGTTAAATCATCTTCTAGGTCAGCAAATTCACCTGCGTTTAAACCTAGTTGCAATATATCAAACGCCGACTTTATATATGCTTGATAATGTTCAGGCGGATGAATTTTCGCAAATTGAAATTCAATTAACGCAGTGATGTATTTGGCGAACAAAACTATTTTATTAAAGACGCTAGGTTGTTCTAGCTCAGCCGGGATTTCGTTACATTCTTTCATACATTGAGCCATTATGGTTTGGCATTCCATCGCCGTCTCAGCGCCACTAGTGAGTTTTTCCGCGGTAGATTTGCTGGCATCGTGTTTTAGTTTCGATAAATTAAATTGCTTATGATAAGCGATTTGTAATTGTAGCCAAATCGCCGGGTACCCAGGCGCGATAATTCCCACTGCCGCGTTTAAATATCCTGACGCGAGGTCCGATACGCCTTTGGCATGATTGTAATAGCAGCCCGCCATGTAACACTGGTCCGCGACAAACAGTAATTGCTCTGCTGTCAGAAATTCTTTGTGATGCAGCAACTTGGCAAGGAGTTCAGTGATTTTGATCAAATGTTTTTGATAGCCAGTACCCGTCGCATGTTTGCACCAATCATAAGCGGGGAATTTTTTAAGCGCTTCGATGCGTTCTCTTATTTTTAGCAGCTTTGCGATTCTATTCATGTCATTTTTACTAAGCTCTGCCTCCTGTAGGCCTAGTTGCATTTCAATTTTCCAAACATGCCGGTGCGCCTTATGCGCCTCAGTCAAGTCGCCACTCATTTCGTAAGCCGCCGCTAACAGATGATAAGATTTGATGATATTGATATCGGTAGTTGAATTATAGAATAACGCTTGTTCTGAGAGAAGTTGCTGCAGCGCCGCGGTGTAGTCTTGAAATTTACTTTGTTGTCTTAATAAATCCGCTTGTTGTAGAGATGTTTCAAAAT
This sequence comes from Gammaproteobacteria bacterium, assembly GCA_963692955.1. Classification (GTDB taxonomy): domain Bacteria; phylum Pseudomonadota; class Gammaproteobacteria; order DSM-16500; family DSM-16500; genus UBA5158. The sequence goes on from OY843587.1 coordinate 688,919, forward strand.
GCTTTTCTTCGTCTGTACGAGTTTGCATGTTTCATCCTTATTATTTGCATACGATAGCAACTATAATCAACAAGCCTAGAATGACATAGGCTTGTTGAAATTTCTATTGCGTCCGCGGATAAAATTTTCGGTACTGCGAAAGCTCGTTCGCGCGCATATTTTTTTATCTAGGCGAGTTTGACGGCGCCGCTTCGATGGTTTCTTCACTTTCCTCGTCTGGTTTAAGCTCATCAATTGCCTCGCTAGCGGGGGAACCAATAAAGGGTAAGCTTCTTCCTAGCAATTGTGCTGGGGTAGGCGCTGTCTTGGTCGGAGATATTTCAGGTTTATATTCTTCTTCCTCTTTATCAGACTCTTCATGGTTATGAACTGGTTCAAGGTTTTCACTTTCTACCGCTGTGTGCTTAAGAACGTCTTGCGTCAAAAGCTGTTCTCGCAAATTATTCTTTTGTTCTTCCGATTCGACAAATGTTGCAATCGACTTTTGATTGGCTTCCCTATTTTTAATGGCTGCTTCAACCAGCGCGATGAGCTTTTCATTTTTCGTAAAGTCGCGCGGGTTGATAAGGCGGCCGTGAATAGTGAGTAATTCAGGCTGAAAGTACGCGAACATAGCGGTGAGTTTCAAATCGTCCTGTAGCAGCGCGAACTGCAACGCGTTGTTACCGTAATCAGGAATGTTTGCATCGCCAAAGTTATTCCTTTCGTAAAAGGCATTTAGCTGTTGGGCCACCAGATAGCGTGCTTGATTGAAATCTTGCTGCGTAAAGGTTTGTTTACGACGCAGCGCGGCGCTGCCTTTGGTAATCTCATCATATGTTTCTTTCCAGTCATCCGTAATTGCTTTACGTAATTTGTAAAGTTTCGGCAAACAAAATAGCATTTTTTGCGCGATAAATTCCAATTCAAAAAAATGTTTTTCTTGGCCACGTAGTAATGAAACTCTTTTAGAATTTTCTTCACGCAGTTCTTTCCACTTAGCAATAATTTCTTTGCTGGTGGCGGGCATCGGTAGATTCTTAAAGAAATGGCGTAATTGTTGTTTATGGAAAATATAACGGAAGGTGCCGCCGCGGCCTTGTCTACCCGTACGGCCAAAGTTTTGTATCTCAACCCGTCGATTAATCGTGGGCGTAGTGCCAATGAAATTCAAACCGCCATTGACTTCCGCTTTTGGCGTCGGCACCACGTCCGCGCCGCGGCCTGCCGTGTTGGTAGCCACGGTGATCGCTTTTGGATTGCCGCTTAAGCCAAGTAACGTTTCCGCGGATTTATCTTGAATACCATTATACAATTGGCAACGTAAACCGTGACTGGTTAAGTAATTAGAATAATGATGCGTTTGAGCGATAGTCTCAGACAAAATTAATGACGGCGTGCCTAAGCGTTGTTGCTCTTGCATGTCATTTAAAATTAATTCATCTTGCTCGGCTGGCGTTTCAGCGACGATATCTTCACCGGCTTGTTTCTTGCTCGGGAAATAGGGCGGCGAATCGTAACAAGAAACGTGATAAGATTCCGTTAATTCTTCGCGATTACCTAAAGTGCCAGTTAATCCATAAATGTTAGTATATAAATTAAAATATTCTAGACTGGTGACTTGTGCGGTACAAAAATCTTCTGGATGAATTTTCAAACCATGCTCAGCCTCCACGAATGCATGCACACCGCCCTGCCAGCGAGTACCTGATAGTAGTTGCCCGGTATGTTCGAAATTTACTGGCACGATATTATCGTCTTGAATCGCATAATTTTTATATTCATGCATTGCTTGGGCGGTCGCTATCGAATCAATCCACTGAGTGATTTTATGAGAACTGTATTTTTCCCTGTGTTCCATCAGGAGATAATAATAGAGGCTTTGCGGATTTAAAATCGTATCTTGCGCGGTCACAAACAGCCAAATCTTTTCGTATAACTCAGCGGAATATTTGTCACTTACCGACGCGATATAAGCTGGATGGCCTTGTGCTTCTAAGGTCATATGGTCTGCTTCATCGATGATGATAGTGTCCTGGCCGCGATTATAACGATGTAAAGTCCCTAATTGTTCGAATAAATAGTCAAATTGGAAGTCGGTTAGGGTGCCATAAATAATGTTCGGTCTATAATCATGTGGCTTAACCTCAGCCTTATCAGTAATGTGAGTCACCGTTAAGTTTAATGCTTGATAAAATGGCGCGAATTTTCGCGTGTCACGCACCGCTAAATCTATCGAAGTCGTGATGATATCTATTTTTTTGTTTTGCAACGCGAGTGTCGCTGCTAGCATAGCGATGATAATGGATTTACCTTCACCCGTATTAATCTGCGCTAACCGTCTTGAGCTATTCAAAATCGTTAGCACGTTTATCATTTGCAAATTGTACGGAAAAATATGGAATTTACGTCTAACTTGTTCTCTAATGATGGCTAAGACTCGATAATAAGCCTCAGAATTAGCTGTGATTGGTAAAGCATAGCTCTTAATTTCCTGCTTTAATTCGCGGTCATTGAGTTTCGTTAAATTAGCGGCGTGCTGATTCACCAATCCATATTTTTCAAAAATAATGGTCGCTTCTTCGATGGAGAGCGGAACTTCAAGTAGATTAGACGGCGTCGTAAATTCTTGAAAGAGCACGTCGAGTGGTTTTTCAGGAAAACGTTTTTGCAGCACGGCTTGCAAAATCATTTCTATTTTATCTTTTATTGTTGTCCAATTGGTTTGATCTACTTTAGTGTGGTGCAATAATTCCATTAGCGCTTGTAATTCGACATTAACCGTCGTTTCTGTTGCGGCTGTTTTACTCGGATAACTTAATTGCAAGCAGATATTCAGAATATAAGGCACGTAAGCCAGGCTTAATTCTTTATTGCTAAGTAGTACCTGTAAAATTTCTTGAGAAACTACCGTTCCAAACGTCGTGCACACTTCATCGACCAATGCCAACAAATCATCGAAAAATTTTAAATCTTTCGCATGGCTAATTTCAGTGAAGCGATCGCCCAGTAAGCTGACCTCTCTGATAGAAAGTTTTTTCGCATCAATGAGGGGTCTGATGCCACGACGCATTAGCACATTCGATAAGTTCTTTAATATGTGCTCAAACTCGCTGTATGAGTTGCAGTTAGGCAAGTAACCGCTTTGTAGTTCGATTTGCAAAATATTATTTAAACTCATCAATCCGAGTTGCAAGCTTTGCGCGTTGGGAAAACTTTTCGCGAGAAAGTTTTCGTAAAACGCTAACGCGTCTTGACGAGTAATTTCGGAAACGTCCGGCCCATGATCACGATTTTCTAGAAAGCGTTTGGTATTCGCTAAATAAATAGTCGTGCCATTTGCGGATGTTGCTTTGATTTTTTTCACTAAATCTAGGGCGGCACTGACGGCCGCTTTCTTATCCTCCATAGAAACCGTTCGGGCTAAGCGTCCATACAAATATAATAAATTATCGATCTTTGCTTCTATTTCGGAATTAGAAGAAGAAAAAATACTTAGGCTATCTTTCATTATTTTTCTAAAAGCGAGATATTTACCAATAATATTTTTACCTAGCTCAGGTTTGGGAGAGATGGCAACCGGCGTTGGTTTTTCTTCTTTCTCTTCTGCGCTATCGCTTTCTGCTGCATTGAGTACTTGCAAGCTACCATTGATGGTAACTCTTATCCCGGCAAACAAGCCGCCAAATTTCTTGAATTGTTTTTCAATTTTTTCCGTGACGGACGCGTCTTCGGCCAATACAGTAATCTCAGCCAGTTCACTCATTTGCAATGATTTAATCAAGCCAAACGTTTTGAATTCCAGCGGTTGATCCAAGGTGAGACACAAGCTAGTGACGTGTTGATAATAGCGATGCCCAAAATGTTCTAAAACTTTATTGACATACTCAGACGAAAATCTTTCTAAATGCAGCGTGGTAATTTTTTCAATATGTGACTCATTAATCCCGGTCGTTTTATCGGCGGATAAATAGCGGTTCAGCCGGCCGATAATGGCATTGATGATAGCGTAATAGCCCCCCTTCGCTTTATCAAAAACAACGGTCATCTCATGGTTATTTTCGTTACCCGCCGCGATTAATTCTCGCTGTAAGCGTTTAATTTCTTCGGCGTAATTATTTTCGTGAAGGTCTGCAAGTTTAATCAGCATGATTATTCTCAAGGTTTGAATTTGAGCGCATTATACATAAATAACTTGGGGCTGTATAATCCTCATGCACAATAATGCAAATGCTGCGCTAAAAAAAAGACCCATGCAGGGTCTTTTTTAGCGTCGCTAATCTAGGTTCAAAATGGGATGTCATCATCAAAACTGCTGTCCATTTCAACTTGCGGCGCTTCTGATGAGGAAGAAGATTTCGAAGACGTGCTAGTCGTTGCCGCTTTTTCATAGCCTTCACCGCCGCCCGTGCCGCCGCCGCTTTTGCCTAACATTTCTAAGGTGTCAGCGATGATTTCTGTCGTGTAGCGGTCTTGGCCGGTCGTTTTGTCTTGCCACTTACGGGTTTGCAAACGGCCTTCGATAAAAACTTTCGAGCCTTTTCGCAAGTATTCGCCGGTGATTTCCGCTAAGCGGTTATAAAGCGCGACGCGGTGCCATTCGGTGCGTTCTTGATTTTCACCGCTGGTTTTATCTTTCCAAACTTCGCTCGTTGCGATCGTGATGTTCGCAACGGCTAAACCGTTGGGTGTGTAACGGACTTCAGGGTCTTTTCCCAAATTGCCGACGAGAATAACTTTGTTAACGCTGCCTTTTGCCATGGTGTGTGTGCTCCAGTATTTTATAAAAAATTAATGTGTTAACTTCCCGTTGCGGGCTCCGGTTGGGCGGGCGTGGGATGGGGTGCGGAGTAAAGTGGACTTTTCATGCCTGACGCTATTGGCAGCCATGTTAGCGCAAGTAAGACGCAAAATAAATAGACATATAGCAACGAAATGGAGCCATACAACCATCCGCCTAACGTTCCCCCTACAAAGATACCAAGAAACTGGGAACAAGAATAGATTCCGAGTGCGGTGCCTTTGCGCGCTTTGGGCGCAACTCTAGATACCCATGATGGCAGGAAGGCTTCAAGCAAAGAAAACGCCGTAAAAAATAAAACAATCGCGGTACCCGACAGCCATTTATTATGCGCCCACACCGCTAACAAACATTCCGCTAAACCCAGCATGATGATGCCGGCGATAAAAAACGGTTTGATGCGTCGATTTTTTTCCGCGATGACTATCAGTACCAAACTAATTACAAACGCCGCTAACAACGCGGGCACATACAGCGTCCATTGCGTATTGCCGGGAATGCCCGCGAGTTTATCCAGCGCGATAGGGATGACGACAAAGCTCGCCGTGAACATCGCATGCAGGATTAAAACCCCTAAATTTAAGCGTAATAATTGCGGTTCTTTTAACAAATTAAAAAATTGCGCGGGTGCTGGTTCTGTATCGCTATGCCAAGTACTGTGCTTAGCCGCGGGCACCACGGTAAATAAAATTAAAATTCCCAGCGCGCTAAATCCCGTCGCCAACCAAAAAATTCCATTCACTTGGAACCACGCCGCGCACACCGGCCCCAACACCATCGCCAATGAAAACGAAACACCAATTGTCATGCCGTTAATAGCCATTGCCTTCGAGCGCTGCTCGACGCTAGTGAAATCCGCGATCATCGCAATAATAGTGCTGCCCACCGCACCAGCGCCTTGCAGCGCGCGGCCGACAATCATCGTATTAATATTGTGTGAAAGTGCGGCGATTACACTGCCCGAAATAAAAATGAGCAGCCCAAACAGAATGACTGGTTTACGGCCAATGTGATCGGAAAGCATACCAAAAGGAATTTGAAACACCGCTTGCGTTAAACCATATACGCCCATGGCAACGCCGATTAAGAACGGTGTAGATTCAGATAATTGCAAGGCGTAGAGTGCAAATACGGGCAAGATCATGAATAATCCCAGCAAGCGCAGAGACATGATCGCAGCCAGTGAGCCAACGGCGCGCCGTTCAGTTGAGGTCATTTTTTGTGACGCCATGGTCTATTAATCCTCAGCCAGAAGGTGCCCAATTATAACCTTTTTAAAAAATTTATCACCCGCTGATGTGTCAATCGTCAGCGCTCATCCCATAATTTTTAACTCATGCTATAATGGCCGTCTTTTTTTAATGGTTCCCAAAATTAGACGAGATTATGAAAGAAATTCAAATTCGCGGTGCCCGTACTCACAATTTAAAAAACCTCAACATCAACTTGCCGCGCGATCAACTGATCGTCATCACCGGCTTATCCGGTTCCGGCAAATCGTCGCTAGCGTTTGACACGCTTTACGCGGAAGGTCAGCGCCGCTACGTCGAATCGTTATCGTCGTACGCGCGACAATTTTTATCGATGATGGAAAAACCCGACGTCGACCACATCGAAGGCTTGTCGCCCGCGATTTCAATCGAACAAAAATCCACGTCGCATAATCCGCGCTCTACCGTTGGCACGATCACGGAAATTTATGATTACCTACGTTTGTTATATGCGAAAGTCGGCCAGCCGCGCTGCCCGATACATCATCATGTGCTAGAAGCGCAAACCATCAGTCAAATGGTGGATACCGTTTTAGCGTTCCCCGCAGACACGAAAATAATGATCTTAGCGCCGGTCGTACATGAGCGTAAAGGCGAACATATTCAATTGCTGCAAGAATTACGTAGCCAAGGTTACGTGCGCGCGCGCATCGACGGAGAGTTAGTCGAACTAGATCAACCGCCCAAATTAGATTTACGCAAAAAACATACCATCGAAGTTATCATCGACCGCATCAAAGTGCGCCCCGAAGCGCGCACGCGTCTCGCCGAATCGTTCGAAACCGCGTTGCGCTTAGCGCAAGACGTAGCGGCGATCGGTTTTATTGACGCACCTAAAAAACCGCTGCAAGTGTTTTCATCGAAATTTGCGTGTCCGGATTGCGGTTACAGCCTTTCCGAATTAGCCCCGCGCTTATTTTCTTTTAACAACCCAGCGGGCGCATGCCCAGACTGCGATGGTCTAGGCGTCAAAGCCCATTTTGACCCTGAGCTTATCGTCACGAACCCAACCATGAGCTTAGCGGAAGGCGCGATCCGCGGCTGGGACAAACGCAACTCATATTATTTTCAATTGTTATCGACGCTGGCGAAATACTATAAATTTAATATGAACACCGGCTTCAGCAGCTTGCCGAAAAAAATTCAACAAGCCGTGTTGTACGGCAGCGGCAATGATTTAATAAAATTTAATTACAAAAATGAAATGGGCCGCGGTTTTTCAAAAACCTCGCCATTCGAAGGCGTCATCCCCAACATGGAACGCCGCTACCGTGAAACCGAATCCGAAATGGTGCGCGAAGAACTCAGTAAATTTTTATCGACGAAACCTTGCGACGCGTGTCATGGATCACGCTTAAATATCGCCGCGCGCAACGTATTTATCAACGATACGAATTTACCGCACATCGCCGCGTTGCCCATTGATCTCGCGAAAGAATTTTTTGAGAACTTAATCTTGCCGGGTTATCGCGGAGAAATCGCCACGAAAATCGTCAAAGAATTAACGAGCCGCTTAAACTTTTTAGTCAACGTCGGTTTAGATTATTTGAGCTTAGACCGCAGCGCCGACACGTTATCCGGCGGTGAAGCGCAGCGCATCCGTTTAGCGAGTCAAATCGGCGCGGGCTTAGTCGGCGTGATGTACATTCTAGATGAACCGTCGATTGGTTTGCATCAGCGCGACAATGACCGTTTGTTAAAAACGTTGCGGCATTTGCGCGACTTAGGCAACACCGTGATTGTCGTCGAACATGACGAAGACGCGATTTTAAGCGCCGATTATGTTCTAGATTTAGGCCCGGGCGCGGGCGTGCATGGCGGTGAAATCGTCGCCGCCGGCAAGCCGCAAGATATTATGAATAATCCCAAATCCTTGACCGGCCAATATCTCTCAGGCAGAAAGCGCATCGCCGTGCCAAAAAAACGTTTGCGCCCAGATAATAAAAAAATGATTACCATCAGGAACGCGCACGGTAATAATTTAAAAAATCTCGACGTTAGTATTCCGATCGGCTTGATGACGTGCATCACCGGCGTATCCGGGTCAGGCAAATCAACCTTAATCAACGATACGTTGGGCCCAGTGGCCTTACGTTTAATCAATGGCGGCGGCGCGCGCGAAGCCGCCGCGCACGATGATATCGAAGGCTTGGATTTATTAGATAAAGTCGTCGATATCGATCAAAGCCCAATCGGCCGCACGCCACGTTCTAATCCCGCGACGTACACCGGTTTATTCACACCGATACGCGAATTATTTTCGCAAACGCAAGAAGCACGCTCACGCGGTTATCAACCGGGACGCTTTAGCTTTAACGTCAAAGGCGGCCGGTGTGAAGCCTGTCAGGGCGATGGACTTATCAAAGTTGAAATGCATTTCCTCGCCGATGTTTATGTCACCTGCGATATATGTCATGGCAAGCGTTACAACCGCGAAACATTGGAAGTAACGTACAAAGGCAAAAACATTCAGCAAATATTAGCGTTGACCATTGAAGACGCGCGCGTATTTTTCGACGCGATCCCCGCGATCGCACGCAAACTGCAAACCTTAATCGACGTAGGTTTATCCTATTTATGTTTAGGCCAATCCGCGACGACGCTATCCGGCGGTGAAGCGCAGCGAATTAAACTCGCGCGTGAACTTTCAAGACGCGATACCGGTAAAACACTTTATCTGTTAGATGAGCCTACCACTGGCTTACATTTTTTTGATATCGAACAACTACTGCAAGTGCTACACAGACTACGCGACGCTGGCAATACGATCATAGTAATCGAACATAATTTAGATGTGATAAAAACCGCGGATTATATTATTGATCTAGGTCCAAATGGCGGCAATAAAGGCGGCCAAATTATTGCGACTGGCACTCCGGAAGAAGTGGCGGCAAATAAAAAGTCTTTCACCGGAGAATATTTGAGGAAGTTGCTAAAAGTTAAAGAATTGCTGACATAGGTTTATTTGAAAGTATTGGTCTATTTTTAAAAGTTTTTTAATAACGATATACATAACTGTTTTTTAATCACGATTCACAGACAACGCGCCAGGAAAGCTTGTACTTGGTTAGCAGACCAGAGAATGCATGGATGCATTCTCTGATCGCAGGAGCAGCTCCGTCTGATAACCAAGTACAAGCTTTCCTGGCTTTCAAGCGCAACGACGGCTATAAAGCTATTAAAAGCTCTACCCAGCCTACTTATATGCCCAACAGCACTTCATTGGATCTAGTCAACCTATTGTTTTATATGAATTTTAATATCCATTTTCTTCTTAACATCCCCTTAATATTGCCTTAATATTGCACAGTTAAACTACCACAACCTAATTTAGCCCACAGAGCATTGACAATGTCATTACCCAGACCAAGATTAAATTTCTGTGACCCGGAAAACAAACGAATCTTTGATTTTTTGAATCAAGTTATTAAGCCTGTTTCCAATAACCAAATGAAATCTAATGACATCAAATCGTTTTTCAATTTAATAAGTATCTCTGCGGTTAGAGGGGGAGGTCATTTAAGTCTGCAAACACTTAAAGAAACAAACCCAGATATATTGATACGATTATTTTTCCCAACGATACAACTACCACAACCACTCGTTGAATTTTTAACTGAAGCAGTCATCGTATTCCGCAGTGAAATTGGCTTCTATGACTACCCACAGTTCAATGCAGGCGTGCGTGAACTCAAAACGTGTCATGAAGTTCGTATGGGATTTCTTGAAATATATTTGATGGTAAACTTTGGCTTAAACTTCAGACACACAAACATAGAAAACCAAAACAATATCGGCGTCTGGAACAGAGACTTGAGTGACTCCCTGTCTATAAACACAAACGCAACCTATGAAATAGAAATCTTACCACCTAGGAACACAAATCTATTTAAAACATTAAAATGTGTGGCGCATCTCCAGACTTTTGCAGACGCATTTGCCTTACCACAACTCGAACAGTCGCCTCACCGATTAGTCAATTTAGAGAAATTAGAAAATACCTTTAAATCAGCCTTTAAAACGCTAGAATATAACCTTACCCAAGTCATCGAGAATACCTTTACACAATTATCTAAACTCCATGCACCCGAAAATTCAAAAGATGAAGCTAAACTTGAAGATATTGATGCCGTGACCAAAGCAAGCGCCAGCATTGCTAAACTACGCAGCCCCTTTCAAGAAATGTTCACCTTGCGCGCTCATACAATTCAACTGAATGAAATCATTGGCCATTCTAAATTACAAAAAGATTTTTTTAATTATATCGCATTATATTTTCTCCTGTTGTTAGGCAAAGAACAATTACATCAAGCTACCGCCCTGGCATCCGAAACAAAGTATAATGGACAACAGCCCATCCGCGAAAACAACAGTTTGCAAGCCTGGCTATATAAATTTCTCCGCGTAGAATGTAGCAAAGACCTAGATGCATTACAGACAATCGCATACGGTAATTATCAAACCTTAACAAAAAATTATATTGACTCTCATATCTTGCTATCGACAAACTCCCTGACTATACCAGCCGAATTGTTTAACAAAATACTTACTGAAAAAAATATTGCCCTGATCAATAGTGTTGACCCGCACGCGATTAAATTAGCGACGGAACAGCTGGATAGCTACAAAGACCAAACGACGAAATTTTTACTCACCGAATTACTTAACACAAAAAAATCCCTACACTCCTCAATCTTCATTCGAAAAATTCACAATAAGAAAGACACCACAGAATCATTAGCAAAGCAAAGCATACAGCGTGACTTTCACTGCGATACAAATGTCGATTATATGCTGACTGTTAGACCTGCGACCTTTGTCGTGCCAGGCATCCCCATTGCGACTTATCAGCGCGCCAACGCTAACTCTTCTGGCGTCATCATCATCACACCACCGGATAACGCCGTCCCAATGGTAAGCTATAAACGCGCGGCGTATGATTTATCCGAAAAACCCTCACATCCATTTGGATTTCCGTATCAAATTGAAAACGCTATGCGAGTACACGGCGGCAAACCTTCTTACAGTATGGAAGAATTTTTTCAACGCATCATGGCAATAGAATTACGCGCCGAAGGCAAACTAAAAGACATGCCGCGCAAAGAATTTTTCCGGCATTATTTTAATGAGATCATAAGCGAAGCTTTATCATTTAGTGAAATCCTGAATCGCGTACTTGATTTTAGCGGCGAAGAAAAACAGGCTTTTTTATCCGATTGCGTAATTGCCATCGAGCCTGGTTCTGATTATGGAACTTATCTCGAACTAGTAGATGATATTAAGCGCAAGCTTAGACACCTACCCATTGAAGTGACTAATCACTATCTTTCAAGATTTAAAAGCATCGTTAACGAGGCAATTGCAAAGCAACAATCTATTAAAGACATATTGTCCGATCACGAAAATAGATCACTCATCACTAGAGTTAAAAGATTTGAAGATAACAAAAATAGTTACGGAATAGGCCATTTACCTACCCAACACATTCATGCTATCGCGGCGCCAGGAATTCGCTATTACAGACATCATAATTCTATAAAGCATCACCATTCAAATGAAACGTTATTACAAGGCATACGGCCTATTCATAACGCTTTTGATAACACGGCCATGTATCCGCTAATGAATGATAATTGGGATGCGGCCCTTATCATTAAACATCAACTATTAACGCGTTATGGCAACTATACTGCTGTCTATGCGAATACGACGTCACCTGCAGGCATTCAAGACGCGATTAAAATTCATTTATATTATAAGTCTACCTACGGCAAGTCTTTGCCATTTGTTACCTATGATGAAACGTCATTTAACTTCGCGGTCTACACTAAAGATGAATTTATGCAATTTAACTCGGCCGCTTCGCATCAACAAATGTCATTATCCGATGCTAATGAAATGCCATCACTCGAGCCCCAATATCCGATTTCGGGCGCCTCCAGCAGCAGTCCATTACCGCCAGTCCATCCAGCACCGTCTGGACCTTCGGCACCCGCAGATGAGGCAATGACGGATGCATTAATGCAATTATCGCAAACCGTACCATCAGTACATAAAAATAGAAAAAGAAAGGCTAACAAAATTTCAATTGACCTAACTTATGATGGTAATACAACAGAAACTGACTCAGTTCCTGATGATATTTATTTTAAAAAAACCGCGGAGTATAAACAAAATCTTCAAGATCTTGTCAAGCAAGCTGGAGACTATGGCGTTTATTTCAGACAAACTTTAGAAATATTAGGCACAGACTTCATGGAGCACTATAACGGCAATTTTACCTGTAATTTTCGTCTGAAACTTACCATAAGTCGGAAAAAAACTGAACTTTCTATCAGTTCATCTAAGCGTTACGAATATAAATGCATTGATGGTACGATGGTTTTCTCAAATATTAAACATAAAGAATTCGGTGTTACAGAAAGAACACGGGCTTTGCTACATCAATTAAATGCAGATAATTATAATCCAAAGAACCAACCGTTAACTTCTTCTTCGTTTAAATTAACGTCAGCAGTGTCAGACATTAAGGTGACGCCACGCCCGCGTGAAGATTTACATTTTGAAAAATCATCTACAAATTTCATACTTTACAAAAATTTTCATTTATCATCCTATCCCAAAAACGAGACTAACGTGTTTGAATATAGGCAATGGGTGCACGGTTTTAAAGATTATGAAAGCCGCTTGTATAAGGGAGTCAAAGTCTCGATTAGCAGATGCTCTCCAGTTCCATTACCAAGAGTTTCAACTTCCGCGCATACAGTTTTCGCGTGGCCCATAGCGCAACAATCAAGTTCTGCGTCCAGTAACAGTCGAGCGATTCTCCCTCCTCCATCGAGATGGGGACAGAGACGGTAGTCCCCGTATTTCGCTGCGCTGCATACGGGCTACGTTCTAAAGCTTTCCTGGCTTTAAGTTGAACGTGATGGCTTTGAAGATTTAATTTAATCCTAACAAACGCTCAGGGCTAAACTGTTCCATTTCAATATTCAGCATTTCCACAGGAAATTTTTCGCTAATTTTAAAGATACTGCCCGTCACTTTTTGATTGTTATATTCATGCTTAGTAAACTTGAAAAACACTTCATACCGCGGTGTATTTAAAATTATACCAAGCGCATTTTTACTAGTTATTACATCTTTGACTAACGCATTCTTAAGCTCTTTTTTTGCTATCGCGTCTTGATGCCCATCCGCATCGATAGCATCAACTTGAGCGATAAATGCCTCAGTTAATTTCGAACGATTACGATTAATCTTTTTCAAAACTTTAGCGTTAAGCGTTTTAGTATTTTCCAACGTTATCAAAATATAAACCGCCATCGCCCAATCTTTTTTACCAATGGCGATCTCAAGCGCTTTCGAAGAAGGATCATAAACTTTAATCGCTGCCGTGATATTTTTCGATAACGTCGGATAAAAATATTTTCCCACATCGAAAGAAACGCCGACGCCAGGTTTAGAAATACCACCATGACCGTCAAAGACAGCCAATGATACAGGTGATTGCGAGACCCTCGTCACCGCCACAGAAATATTATCGTGGGATTTTTTTTCATTGTCATCTTTGCCATACGCCTTTAACACTAATTCCTTGGCGATTTGGTGTAAATCACAGCGCTGATTTTCGACGACGATAGTTTTAATATCGTTGGCCGTTAAGACACTACTTTCCGTTAAACCATCGCAAGCCGTTAGCAAAAAATATTTTTCTTGCGGAACAGCTAATTGTACACGCCGCGTGAATTCCGGCGCATGTGACACGCCACGCACAACATTTTCGTCATCTTTAAACTCAAGTCTATTATCACCAATCGCGCGAGTCAGAGAAATATTGTCAACCGCATTGCCCACTACCCACAGATTTGTATTGCGACGTTTCGATGCGTACAACCGAACGCGCTTATGCTCTTCTTCGTTAACCGCTGGGTCAGGGCTATGCAACTTATTCAGAGCTATTATCGAACTAGAATTAGTATCAGAATTAATAGTGACTAACCAAGCCGCGCTATCACCCACGTTCGCATTCCAAATTCGTAAATGATTTTCCGCGTCGATCCAGGCAGTCGTAACACAAGCCGTAGTGCCAAATTCGTCTTGGCCAAATTTATTTTGCATCTCTTCAAAAGTCGCGTTCAGCGCTTCCTGCAGGACTAGATCCGGGACAGCAACGAATTGCGCAGCGACGTCAGTGGAATATTCCAATTCGTCTTCTTGCGCCCTACGTCTGCCCATGATTTCACATAGCCCCAATTCAACATCGACAGCATCTTCGCGGTACAACCTGCAATAATCGCTCGCGGGAAATTTTGCATTCATTTCAATGGCGGGTATATTGAATTTTATTTTCTCTGGCGATTTCATTATAGTTCAGCCTCGTAACTGATTTTTAGGCTGATATTATAGCACAAAAATGACTCACATATATTATGGGCGGTAGGTTTAATGTGCAGTAGGCAATAATCTGCCGCTATTATATTACCACTAAATTTCAATAGGTTATAAAAATGTCCTTAGAAACTTTTTTCATTCAGGGGCCAGCCGGACAATTAGAAGCGGTTTTTTCACCTGCAAAAGCAGACGCTACTTCGTACGCGACCATCGCCGTGATTTGCCATCCGCATCCGCAACAAGGCGGCACCATGACCAATAAAATCGTCACGACACTCGCGCGCGCCTGCGCGGGTTTGGGCGTTGCGAGTGTGCTGTTTAACTTTCGCGGCGTGGGAAAAAGCGCGGGCGAATTTGCTAACGGTATCGGAGAAATTGATGATGTGCTGGCGGTTGTCGCTTGGATAAAAGTGAATTATCCAGAGCATACGATTTGGCTGGCGGGTTTTTCTTTCGGCGCGGCGATGAGCGCACAAGCAGCTACGCGGGTTAGCGTCGAACGCTTGGTTAGCATAGCGCCACCGGTACCACGCTTTCATTTATTAGACTTGGGGCCGGTGCGGTGCCCGTGGTTAATTGTGCAAGGTGATGAAGATGATGTGGTCGTGCCGCAAGCAGTATTTGACTGGGTCGCGACGCGTAATCCGCTACCGACGTTAGTCCGCATGGCGAATGCCGGCCATTTTTTTCACGGCCGGCTGTTAGAACTGCGAGATATCATTGAAACAAATTTACGCCTTTAGTTATTTACGCGTCATGCGCGGCGTTGCAGGCGGTGTTTCGTCTTCCGGTTGGGACGCAGTTGGTACGCGAGTTTTATTTTCTGTCGTGGCCATATGGTGAGTCGTGGATTGAACGAGATTTTGTGTTTCAGCGCTCTTAACGCTGGCATGCGTCACATTCAGATTTTCAATAAAATTAGGATCGGCTTTCGTCAACGCTTTTTGCATCGCGCTAATTAAATCAGGTTGATAAAAACGGCGTGAGAAATTTTCATGATTATTGACACCGACAGCTACGTACTCAAATTTATAGAGCTCAGCTGGATTTTTTATATTTCTTTGCATGACTTCGCAAATGAGTTTAATAGTGCGGTTGATTTCCGCATTTTGAGAATTGCTCACCGGAATTTTTCCCAAGCCATTATTGCAATTGATCCAACTTGTCAAAAATTTTAAGCTTTCTGCAATCGTCGTCGGTGAGGGTAATTCTGGATTTTTAGGATCGCGGACGATACTTAAATAATTTCCATAAATTTCTTTCGCCATCGATCTGCAGGTCGGTCCGATTCTTGGCATGCCGGCAATTGGCTCAGGTAAATGTAACTGGCCTTGTTTGACTTTCGTTTCTAGAAACCCTTGCAAACCTTTTTGCGAAAATGGCACTTCTTTGTAACTCGTCAGCAATTGCGCGATGCGGTTGCCCATGTCAGTACTAGGGTTTGGCATCACATCACCTAATTTTGCTACTTGTGCCGCTGCTACCAACATATTATTTAACTTAAGATCACCGCGTAAATGATGCACGTCGACTCGACCTGCTTGCACGCTGTAAACAGTGGCGGTATTTTCTTTCTCTCGCAACTCAGGCATGTAAGTCGCGATGAAACCCTTTTCTGGGGCAGGGTCGCCTTTGATCATGACTACGGCTGCTTGTGTTGATAACTTAACTTGAAAATTTTTCTTTTCCAAAGTGAAAGAGTCGCTGCTGGGTTTATCTTCGGAACGTAACGCGTTACATTGTTTTTTGATTTCCGCTTGAAATTCTTCCGCGGTTTGGCCTTCTTTGCGAGTGACCACAGCCATCGTTTCCGCGTTGATTTTTATCGCGTCTAAGCCAAATTTATTGATGCCTGCTTGAATCTTGCTGCGTAGGCCGTCGTCATCGTTATATAACTTTTTATATATCACATTAAGTTCGGCCAGCGCTTTTTTCGCCGTTTCGAGCCGCGGATCGTGATTATTTTCTAAAACATACTTAATGTTTTCTAAATCGTGAATGCGAGTTTTCACCCGTTCTAACAACGGGAAAATTTTATCGTTCCAATCAGAAATTAATTTTTCACGACGGCCAAGGTTCGCTTCATTTGGATTATGCGCTTCAGCAATTTTTTGATCGA
Organism: Gammaproteobacteria bacterium; assembly: GCA_963692955.1. GTDB lineage: Bacteria > Pseudomonadota > Gammaproteobacteria > DSM-16500 > DSM-16500 > UBA5158. The sequence goes on from OY843587.1 coordinate 705,483, forward strand.
AATATTCGAGTAATGTCTTGCTGCGTGTTAAATCTTTGTTATAGATGATGTGGTCAGTCGCGGCTTTAAAATCATCCGCGGGCATGCCGACGTATGGATTCTCAGGCTGAACGAGTTGTTCAGCGGTTAACTTTCTGAGAATTTCTCTGGGCGCATTCGTATTCACAGTTGTTTGCGCTGCTGTTTTAGTTTTAGTCGCGGTTTCGCCAGTGTCAGTATTTGGAGGAGGAGGCACGTCGGATGTATCCTTATCGTTAGCCGATTTGAGCTTATGAGCAGTAATATTAGCGCGTGCTGTTTCTATACTTTCTCTAACCTCAATATAATCAGCGGGCGTTGGGTTATAAATTTTTTCATGTTCAGCAAGTAGCGTCAATGTGTCGTCGAGTTGCTTGAGTTCACCATCGTGGTCAAATGGTTCTGCAATTGCGATAGAAGCTTTCAGTTGACCCGCCGCAAATTCTTGAAATGACGTAAATACCTCAATACCCGCTCGATTTATTGAAGACCCCGCAGCATCGAATAATTTAGTCATTTTGTCTGGAGTCCAGCTCGCAACCACTCTTGCTTCAAGCGAATTAGTCGCAGCGGAAGCTTGTAAGCTACCAAGTTCAGTCATTAATATTTGATACTTTTCTTTAGCAGAATTAATTGTCGCTACTCTACTAGCATATTCACGCGCTGCTTTATCAAGGCTTTCGAAAACCACTTCTTTACGAATTTCATCTGTACCATCAATTTTGTCAAGAGCAGATGAATTCGCTCCAATAGTGACGGTAAGCATTTCTAATTCTGTGTTAATCTCGCGTATCCGTGGCACAGGTGTGGCATTAGGATTTAGCAATTGCGCGGCACGTTCATCTAATGCCTTCGCGGTGCTGTCTAAATCAAAATTTATATCGTTAAGCACACCTTCATTACTAGAATTTTTCATTGGTGCCGATAAAGTTGTTTGCCCCGCTCTCACTATTTCTAGCCGCGCTCGTTGAGCATCAATAATTTCTTGTGTCCAAACGAAATCATTGGGAGGGGTAGATGCATCTGCTAGAATTTTTGTGGCATGTCGACCAATCTTATTAATTATCGGAGCGCTGCCGTCTTCATATGCGTCTTGTCTGTTCTTAATTAAATCCGCACTCGTTTTTTCTAATGCGGCAGTCGCTTCTTTTATCACAAGAGAGAGTGGCATTTTGTTTACTAATTCTTTTAATTGCGTGACTAACCCCTTTAATTGGGTAATGTCATTAAAGACTTCTGTTCGCAAGTCTGAGTAATCTTTCGCGACATTAGCGAAGTCAGGCAAGGCTATGTTCTCAAAAAGTGTTTGCATATTCTGATTTATTGTTGCTTCTTGCCCTGTCATTTTTTGCGTAAGATCGGTAATTTGCGCTCTTATCTGCGTTTGTTCGGCCAGCATTCGATCTAAATCTGCAAAGTCATTATCATTGTCTTTTTCTTCTGATCGCTCTTCTGCGTTGTCACGATCTGCGTCTGGCTTTTTCTGGTCTTCGTCTTCATCATCACTATCATAAAGTTCAGCGTCATTTCTATTGCGTGCTTCCAAAGCGAGGTTGGCTTCTAAAGTCTTTATAGCTTCAATACCATCGTCTATTTCTTGATGTATTGATTGCAACTCAACCATTTCACTAGATGACATAGAACTTGCCGCACGGGCTGTTACAAGCTCTTGTAAACGCTCTGCGAAAGCGTTGATTTGGTCGGTGACGTCTGCGGGTGTTGGTCTATCATCTCCTGCCATTAGACTTGTATCCAAAGCTCGTAAATCATAAAGCAAATCGATACTGGCTTGTTTGAGTTCTGCGGGAGTCTTGATAGGATTTTTGTCTACCACCTCAACCTTATCCTCCAGTTCAGCGTCATTTTTATTTTCGTATGCCATTGCAAGCTTCGCGTCTAACATGTTTATGAATCGTGTTATATTTGCGCGATTTTCAGTCAATATTCCAATAAACATCTCAGTCATTTGAGATTCTGGATCAAGCAGAGGAAGTTGGGTAATGCCCGCTTCAATTTTGTGATAACGCTCTTTGAGATCGTTGAGCTTGGCTGTGGCGTCTGCGAGTGCAGGCTTATCATTTCCCGTTAAACTTGCGTCTAAAGCTTTTAACTCATTTAACAAGTCTTGACTGCCTTGGGTAAGCGCGGCGATTTTTTCTGCAGCGGAAGTTGGGTCAGGTTGTGTCTCTACCGTACTAGTCGGCTGCGCGGTTTCGCCTCTTTGTATTTCCGCGGGGGAAGTATCAGGCGTGATGGTACCGGTACCCGTGACAGACGCTGGCGCGGTTCCCGTTTCAAAGGTTAGCGGCGGTTGGTTGTGGATTGCCGCGGCTTGTTCGGCGGCTTCTCTGGCTTCTTGTCCTGCTACCATTTTCTGTTCTAGTGTAGTCATCGCGGTGACGATAGAATTTTTTAATTCGGTTAAACCATAGGGTTCACCGGCGGCGATGGCCTGGTTTGCCGCAGTACGAATGGTCGTTACTTCTGCCTGAGAAATTTTATCGAAGTCTTTTTCTTTCAGTAAATTTATTTGGCGTACGACACCGAGCATCTGGGCTTCCGTGGTGGCGCGGTTTACAACTCTGGGCTGAACGATTTCTCCTCTTCGTTCGATCTCATTAACTTTGGGTTGAACAAAGCGACCCATTGGCCGGGAAGGGATAGCCTGGTAATCGCGTGATAATGGCGGAGCGTCTGGGATGGTATCAGCCGCGGGTGGTTTAACTTCAGTAGGTGGGGCTGCTGGTGCCGCAGGAGCAGCGGGAGCTGCGGCTGGTGTTTGTGCATCTGCCGCGGTGTTAGATGTTAGAGGCGGCGCTGTAGGAATTCCTTCTGCTGCGGGTGATTTTACTTCAGCAACTGGCGCTGCCGGTGCCGCCGCGATGTTTTGTGCGGGAATTTCCGTGGCTGGTGGGGCGCTGACATTTTTTCTTTGCACCCTGCCTTGCTGTAACGAGGCTAGTTTGACTTTGCCTCTAGGTTTGTCTTGCGTGACGGACGCGTTATTTTTTTCTTCAAGCGTGGCTGAAGGTTGTTGCTTCGATTGAATGACAAATTCGGTATTGGCATTTGGCTTCGCCGCATTCTGTTCTTTCGCCATGCGTGCTTGGCGGCCTTCGATGCTCACTTTGCGCGAACGGCTAACTGGAGTCGCAGGGGATGAAGGTGACGCCGGCGCCGCTGGCGTGGCGGGTGTTATTGGCGGTGCATCTGGGATGGGAGCAGCTGCCGTGACATCAGGCTTCTTTGCTTCAACCGCGGCGGGTCGGGAGGGTGTTGTTAGTGGCGGCGCGTCCGGTATGGGTTCGGCTGCGGCTGTTGTGGGTGTGACAGGCGTGGCCGGTGACGCAGCTTCTTTTACTTCTGCAGTGGGAGTAACGGGGTCGTTAGTCACGTGCGTCTCGGTCTTGCCAGTGACGATTTTATTTAATCTGTTAGGGCGATTGGGTACCGCGGGTGCTACTCGCGTGACAAAAACTTCATTTTTAGCTTCGGGAATTGCCGCTGCGGGTTCTTTTGGCTGCGGCGTGATAACCGTTTCCTGTTTTGGAGTAGAAGGAATGGGCGGTGTTGCTCTGCGCATGGCGACGCCACCACGTAATTCGCTCATTGAAGGCGGTGGTGTGGGTTCAGTTTGTTGAGCCGCCTTGGGTGCGGCGGGTGGTGTGTTAGGCTGCGGTGGCGGTACTGGTGGGGTAACAGGTTCTGGCTTGGTCGTTGCGTCTTGCCTTGCGGCAAAAAAATCTTTGCTAGATTTTTTTAACAAGTCCGCCATAGATGCGCCAGGTCGCGTTGGCCGCGGCGGCGTGACAGGCGCGGTTGGCGGTGTGACAGTTTGTTGTTGTACGCTGCCGGTTAATTTATTTATGTTTGTTTCTTGCGCCGCGATAGATTGTAAATTCGTTGATAATTTTTCAGTAGCTTGTTTGTGTGAGCCAAAAGAAATTTTATTTGCAGTTAAAAACTCCGCGTCGCGGTTGAGATCGATTTTCAGCGCCGTCAATTGAGCTTGTAAAATTTTTAATGCACTGAGTCTGCCGCTAGTGAGGACAACTTTATCAAGGCCCGCGATCTTATTCCCGATGTCTTTTATTTTAATTGCTGTTTGATCCATGCGTTGGACGATAGAAATTATTTGCACCATCGCGCCTGAAGAAAATTGGTTAGATTGCTCCGCCGCTTGAAATTTATCTAAGGCGTCTTGCGTGGGTAACTTTACTTCGGCGGAAGAGGGCGCTTTGCTTTCCTGAGCGACAGCTTTAGTCACCGCTTTGTCGATGGATTTTAAAATGTCTGTGCTAGCGAAGTTTCTAGATTTTTGTTGCAACAAATTAAACAGAGTTAAGGCCTCAATGTCCGGCAAATTGACATTCGCCGGATTCAAATTACTGGTGTGTGCTATTGCGCTATCGGCAATTTTACTATTGAGTTCAGCATAGTTTGGCAGCACTTCGCGCGCGACCCATTCAAGCATGTTGCTGAACGGGTTCATGGGATTGTTTAAATCAAATGGTTCACCTTCACGGCGACGAAGATCTTTTCTTTCTTCGTCATGATACATTTCTGTCAGCGTAAGAATCATAACAATTTCTGCTAAGCGCGTCGCTTCAGCTTGCGGCAGTTGCTTGCCTTCCAGTTCGCGATACACCGTGAGATTCTCCGCAAGCTTTTGGATGCCGCGGCGGCCAGTACTAGAATTCATGTCAGCAGTCAGCCTATCTAACTGTTCGCTAGTTTGTACGAAATCACTGAGGGCTAGCTCTGTGGATCTGCGTTTTTTATTCTTAGGCATGCTGCATCCTCTAAAATTGCGAGTGATTAGAGATGACTCATATTGCGTATATTGTGAGACAGATATAGATAAATTATAGCCAAATTTCTGCGCACAATGTGATTTATATTCAGTCAACCCATATAAATGAGAATAATTCTCAATTGTATTGACAGCTTAGAAGCGCAGAGCGATACTAGAAAAAATTCTGAATATTATTCAAGGCACTAATCCCTTTAAACAAAATAACTCTATCTTTCAATAGGTTAATTATGCGGCTGAAAGAAATGAAAGTGGGCGGCAGAGGGCGGATCATTGGCATACACCAAGGTGAAAAGGTTTACCGGCAGCGGCTGTTGTCCATGGGTTTAATCCCTGGAACCGAATTCACGGTGTCACGGATCGCGCCTCTGGGGGACCCAGTGGAGATCCTGGTGCGGGGTTTTGCGTTGAGCCTACGCAAAGGCGAAGCTAATATCATCGATATTCAAGGCTTAGGAGCGCCCGAGTGAAAGACTTTACGATCGGCCTAGTCGGCAATCCTAACTGCGGTAAAACCACGTTATTTAACGCCTTAACCGGCGCACTCCAGCGCGTGGGTAATTGGCCGGGCGTGACGGTGGAACGGAAAAGCGGGTTTTTCAAGCAAGATGGCGCGGCGGTCGAGGTAGTGGATTTACCGGGGACTTACTCTTTGGTGATGGCGTCGGAACATTCTTCCGTCGACGAGCGCATCGCTTGCGAATACATTTTGCCAGGCGACGCCGATTTGATCGTGAATATTTTGGATGCGAGTAATTTAGAACGGCATTTGTATTTAACGCTGCAGTTAATTGAAATGCGCGTGCCCATGATCGTCGTGTTAAACATGATGGACGTCGCGCGCCAACGCCAAGTCACCATAATGCTCGCGGAGTTAAGTAAAAAATTAGGTTGCACCGTCGTCCCCGTCGAAGCGCATAAAAATATTGGTTTAAAAGAATTAAAACAAGCGATCGTCGCGCACGCCGGACAATTGCCGCATTGCGTCGAATTGGAATATGCGCCCGCGCTCACGACGGCGATAAAAAAATTAGCCGCGGCCATCGAAACTTTCACGCCGATTGATTACCACGACCGCACGGATTGGCTGGCGCTACGTTTGCTGGAAGACGATGTCTTCGCGAGCCGCGTGTTGGCCGTCGATGTCAAACCGGAAGTGAGCGCGCAGCAACAATTGATTCGCGCCGCTTGCGATGAAGACGCGGATATTATGTTGGCGGATTCCCGTTATCAATTTATCCAAAAAATCATGGCCGCCGCCGTGCGTAAATCCGGCAAAAAATTATTAGACTGGACCGCGCGGATCGACCGCGTGGTGTTGAACCGCGTGTTGGGCATACCGATTTTTTTAGGCGCGATGTATTGCATGTTTTTATTCGCGATTAACATCGGCGGCGCGTTCCAAGATTTTTTTGATATCAGCAGCAATACTATTTTCGTCGGCGGTGTGGCGCGCGCGCTCGAGAATTTCGGCGCGCCGAATTGGTTCATCGCGCTGATCGCGAATGGCGTCGGCCGCGGTATCAACACGACTGTCACGTTTATTCCCGTGATCGGCGCGATGTTTTTATTCTTGGCGTTTTTAGAAGATTCCGGCTACATGGCGCGCGCGGCGTTCGTGGTCGACCGTGGCATGCGCGCGCTGGGTTTGCCGGGCAAATCGTTTGTGCCGATGATCGTCGGGTTCGGCTGCAACGTGCCGTCGGTCATGGCGACACGCACATTAGAAAATAAACGTGACCGTATTCTTACCGTGATGATGAGTCCGTTCATGTCGTGCGGCGCGCGCTTAGCGATTTACGCGGTGTTTACCGCCGCGTTCTTTCCGGTCGGCGGCCAAAACGTCGTATTCGCTTTGTATTTGATTGGTATCACTATGGCGATGCTGACGGGATTGTTGTTACGCAAAACCGTATTGCAAGGCGACCCGTCGCCGTTAGTGATGGAATTACCGCCGTATCATGTACCGAATTTAAAAACGTTATTGTTAAACGCTTGGGGACGTTTGCGCGGCTTTTTATTCCGCGCAGGAAAATTGATCGTGCCGATTTGTATTTTGATTGGCGTATTAAGCACGTTGAGTTTCGACGGCAAATTAATCGCCGGCGACGGTGACACGCATTCTTTATTATCTTCGCTAGGCCGTTTTTTCACGCCGATTTTTGCGCCGATGGGTATACATCAAGATAATTGGCCGGCCACCGTCGGTTTAATCACGGGCATACTCGCGAAAGAAGTCGTGGTCGGCACGCTTAACGCGCTTTACAGTCAAGTGGGACATCTTGCGCTATTACAGGCGAATGGTTTTAGTTTCTTTGGCGGTTTGCATGACGCGTTAATTTCGATTCCACAAAATTTAAGTCAACTCGGCCATTCATTCGGTAATCCTGTGTTAGCGCAAGCCCCGGTACATTCGTTAACGCAAAGCGTGTACGGTTTAATGTATCAACGTTTTGACGGCCAAATCGGCGCGTTCGCGTATTTGTTATTTGTCTTACTTTATTTTCCTTGCGTGTCGACGACCGCCGCCATGCTGCGCGAATTAAACCGCGCGTGGACTTTATTTTCAGTGGTGTGGACGACGGCGGTGGCGTATGGCGCCGCCGTGTTATTTTATCAAGCGGCGACTTTCAACCGGCATCCATTGCCGTCGATGTTATGGATCGCGGGTATCCTTGTGGTGCTGGCGACCACTATTTTCACGGCGAAATCTTACACTTTTAAACTGCACGGCAAAAAATACAAACGCTTATTACCGACGGGAGAAGTCGTATGAGTTTAATGGATATCAAACAACATTTGATGAAAGTAAGAATCGCCAGTCTCTCCAGTATTTGCGTGTACTTCAACGCCGATCCCGATACCTTGCGCGGCATGTTAGGCCATTGGATGCGTAAAGGCCGTGTGCGTCAATGTCAAAAGAACCCAGCGTGCGCGTCTAGCTGCGGTAAATGCAGCCCGTTGCTCACTGAAATTTATGAATGGGTCGCATAACGCAGTAAAATTATCTATAATGTGTGATTAGGCATCACTGAGGCGCTCTTACGTATGAGTACTGATTCGAACGGCCCGGACACTACAAACAATCCCCCTTTTGGACCAAACTATTTTACGGAATTAAAAAAACAAGTTTGGGATGCCGTTGGCTCTAGCCAAACTATTCCAACGCTTGATGCGATGACCCGCGATATTTCTCCCGCCGAAATTTATTATTTATTACAACGCTGGGCGACGTTAGCTATTTGGGACGTTTACAATCTTGAACCCGCCAGCGAAAAAACTTTACTGACCTTGCCAGGCGTCAGCCCGCATTTTAATGTCTATGACCGCGGCAGTTGTTTAGTCGGCTCACCGAAAGATTTATTTTCGTATAAGCGTAGTTTAGAAGACGGTTTGATGACCGCCCGCGCCATGGCGGATGAAGTGCAAAAACGCGGTTGGACCATCGAACTCTCTGGTTTTAATAAGTTAGTGCGCGCCGCTTGGGTGCAATTGCAAGTTAACGGCAGTAAAAATGGTAAGTACTTGGAAGTATTACATTTTACTCCAAATCCGAATGACGTGAAATTAGCGCAGACGGAAACTCTTTATCGGGGCCCAACTATCTAATCCGACTGATTTTTTAATCATTTTGCGCAAATCATTCACTTTTCAGTTATAATTGTTGGAACTAAACTCATTTTGGTGGGGCAGCTATGGTTGGTGAAACGAGTACTCCTACAAAACAGGAGCCAAGCTTGGCAGATAACGCTACGCGGTTAAATAATAGCGTTTCAAATTATTTAGCGAACATGGTTTCAATGTCGCCCAATCTTACTCAAGACGCCGTGTTAACCACCGGCCACCGCTATGACGACACTTCCAAAGTTTTTCAAGAAATCAGCGCGCTGCGCACGAAGCTAGAAACATTATCCCAAGATCCTTTCTTTGGCGCCCAAGCGAAAACTATTTTAGCCGAATTAAATGGCTCGGTGAACGCCCAAGGCGTACGCGACAAACACGGGTTGGTACACAGCGCCCACGACCAAATTACTGCTTTAATGACGGGTAAACTTGACGCCGAAGGTAAAATGATTGCCGGCACCTTTAATCCCGCGACCTGGGAAAAAAGTTTTAAAAATATCAACGACAGCATCGCTCTCGCTACAGAGGTCGCTAGCAAGAATGATCCCACGGATTCCGTCGAGTTAACGGTGTCAAAAACTAAATTCGTCGCCGCGTTGAAAGATGTCAGCAGCGATCTAAGTAATATCCAAAAAGACGCGATGAACGCGGACTTGACGCGTTTAAATGAATCCGTGCAAAGATTAAGTATCGTCCAGCACAGCGAAATGGTGAGTAAAGAATTGTATGGCAACAATTGGCAAAGACGACAATTCAAACGTATTGATAATCCTGCTCCTTCCGTCGAAGAAAAAGCCTTGCTAAATCCAAACCCCGGCGCGGATTTCTCGATGGCGTCTTTGGATCAAAGTCTAGTTGGGTTAGGACAAGACGGTTATTACCGTCAAGAAAAATCCGATTACATTATCCGTATGGAAAATGGTTCTCTCAGTGCGATTTATTCCCCCGTCAATCAAACCGTCGGCGAAACGTTCAGTAGGATGAATGAGAGATTTAAAAAGCATAGAGCGGACGATAAGGATGATCCGTTTATCAAAGTCGGGCAAAAATATGATTTTGGCAAACAATACGCGGCGACGGTCGAAGCGTTGAAGCAGCTTACTAACGTTGACATTATTGTTTTCGACTATAAAAAGCCCGAAGAATTTTCTAAATTCCATGCAGAAAATATCGAAAATGCCATGCGCCAAGCGCTAGCGGGCTTACAGAAATCCGCAGCCGATGGCAGTAAGCCTATTGGTTTTGAGTTGGGCAGCGGCGCCATGGCGGGTTTAATGCAATGTCGTGACGTTCCCAATAGCCATAGAGAACAATTATTAAAAATGCAAGCCGATATCAATCACGAATATGAACGCCAAGCTCAAGCCCTCGCTGCTAAAACTCCCAAAGCACCGCAAGCCACGAATGATCAAGAATCGGTTTTAAAAGCTACCGCTGCCACTCCGCAAACTAATGATGGCACTAAGGGTGGTGCAGTTGCAGACAATGATGTTCCGCCACTGAATTTAGAAGACGTGAAGTTAGCGGGAGTTGATAAGCCGACAGGTGGTGTTCAAGCAGAATCTACAGGCCAAGCAGTTCCTAAAGATGAGAAAAAGCCAGAGCAAACTGCGGAAAATAAAGGCCCTCAACAAGACGCAAAGCAAGCCCAAACTGCGGAAAACAAAGAAGAGAAGAAACCAGAACAGACAGCCGAAAATAAAGGCTCTGCGGAAGAAGTAAAACAAGCTCAAGCCGCGGAAAACAAAGGTCCCGAATCGGAACCTCTGCACTCTGAAGCAAAAAAAGTAAGAATAGCAGTAAATACAGAAGAAGAGCCTACAAGACCTATAGCTGCTATTATGGCTGACGCTGAAAAGATTTATCAGGAACTTGTGGACTTTGAAATGAACCTACCAAATACTGATGACAAATCAAGAGGCGGTTATGGATATATTGAAGATCCTGATGAAGCTGCGAAACTGCAAAGCGAAATTACTCATCTCGAAGAAAAGCTTAATGGGTTAGCTGAAGAATTAAAAGAACATATGCCCGAAGTTACTCAAAAGGCTTCAGAAGTATATACGAAGGCTTGCGATAGATTCGATGTAATCAATGACATGCTAGATGAAACAAAGAGTTCTTTGGATGATTCGTTGACGCAAACTTCTGCGTCTTCCTATTCAGTACGACCTAACCAAGGTTAGTCCTCGGTTGCGGGTTCGCTTGTATCTTCCCAACCACTTAGCTACAATCACCGCCACTTAAATCAAGCGCGGTGATTCACTATGCGTAAAAACATAGTAGCGGGTAATTGGAAAATGCATGGCTCCAAAGCGGATGCCAGCGCGTTAATCCAAACGTTAAAAACCGGCGCTGCGGAATTAGATGCGATAGAAATTGCTATTTTCCCGCCTTTTGTCCACATTCCATTAACTCAATACCTTTTAAAAGATGCCGCTATCGCGTGGGGCGGACAAAATCTTTATCTGGGTTCTAAAGGCGCATTCACCGGCGAAGTTTCCGGCCCTATGTTAGTGGATTACGGCTGCCGCTATGTTTTAGTCGGTCACTCCGAACGCCGTCAACTTTTCCACGAAAGCCTTGCGTTAGTCGCAGAGAAATTTAAGGCAGCAATAGCCGCCAACTTGCAGCCCATTCTCTGCATCGGCGAAACCCAAGCAGAACGCGAACAAGAGCAAACCGAATCCGTCCTCACCCAACAATTAGAATCCGTCTGCGCGGCAGTCTCGGTGGCGGATTTTCAAAAAGCTGTCATTGCCTACGAACCTGTATGGGCGATTGGCACTGGATTGACCGCAACGCCCGAACAAGCGCAAGCGGCGCATGCCTTCATCCGCCAGTTGATCGCGAAACAAGAGGTAAATCTAGCAAAATCCATGCGAATACTTTACGGCGGTAGTGTAAAAGCGGATAATGCTTCTGGTTTATTTGCGATGCCGGACATAGACGGCGCTTTGGTTGGCGGCGCATCGTTAGACGCCAACAGTTTTCTGGCGATCTGCCAGGCTTCTTCTGCCTCTGTCCAAAGTGTCAGAGTTAAAAATTAAATTAGGTGTTAAATGTATCAACTTATATTATTTATTCATGTATTTGCCTGCGCTTTTCTCGTTTTGTTGGTGTTAGTCCAACAAGGCAAAGGGGCGACAGTCGGTGCCTCATTCGGCAGCGGCGCGTCACAGACTGTGTTTGGCAGCCGTGGTTCCGGTTCATTTCTCTTACGCGTTACGACTTTTTTTGTCGTATTATTTTTCGCGACCAGCTTAGGCTTGAATTATATCGCCAGCAAAGCGATGCATTCTGAGCGTCAAATCATTTTACCAGAAGCGCCAAGTAATAAAATTCCCGCGCCAGGGGCTGCCGTTGGCATCACTGCTCCTGCTACGCCAAACGGGACGACGACACAGCAGAAATAAAAAAAAAGTAATAGCAAAGCCGAAGTGGTGAAATTGGTAGACACGCCATCTTGAGGGGGTGGTGGCGCAAGCCGTATCGGTTCGAGTCCGATCTTCGGCACCATTAAAATAATAAGAGTTATTGTTGTTGACCTCAAAACGCAAGAGGAGATAGCCGTGCTAGAAAACTATTTGCCTATCTTAATCTTTATGATCGTAGGTGTTTTGATGGGGATGCTAGTCCCGGCCGTGGGCTATCTATTAAGCCCAAAGCGGCCCTACCCTGCAAAATTATCTCCTTACGAATGCGGTTTTGATGAATTTGGTGATTCACGCAAACCGTTCGATGTCCGCTATTATCTTGTCGCCATCTTATTTATTATTTTTGACCTGGAAACCGCGTTTTTGGTGCCTTGGGCGGTTGCGTTTCGCCGCTTAGGGTGGTTTGGTATGGCCTCAATGGGCATGTTCCTTGGCATTTTGGTCATTGGTTTCATTTACGAGTGGAAAAAAGGGGCCTTGGAATGGGATTAAGTATTTTAGAAAAAGAAGGTTTTTTCACGACGACGATAGACAAAGTCATGAATTGGGCGCATTCCGGTTCGCTGTGGCCAATGACGTTTGGCTTGGCATGCTGCGCGGTGGAAATGATGCACGCGGCGGCGGCGCGTTATGACTTAGATCGCTTCGGCGTGATTTACCGCGCGAGTCCGCGCCAATCGGATTTAATGATAGTCGCCGGCACGCTTTGCAATAAAATGGCGCCCGCGCTACGCAAAGTTTACGATCAAATGGCGGAACCGCGCTGGGTCATTTCCATGGGTTCTTGCGCGAACGGCGGCGGTTATTATCATTATTCTTATTCCGTCGTGCGTGGCTGCGATCGCATCGTGCCCGTCGACGTGTACGTGCCCGGCTGCCCGCCGACGGCGCAAGCGTTAGTGTACGGCGTGATTCAATTACAAAATAAAATCAAACGCAATAAAATTATAGAACGTTAAGGATTGGCATGACGAATGTCGATACGCTACATGAAAAATTGACCCAACGTTTCGCGGCGCTTATTGAGAATTCTAACATTGCGCTCGGCGAAATTACGTTAGAAATCGCCCGTGAAAATTTAACGAGCGTGGCGCGCGCGTTGCGTGACGAAACAGATTTTGATTTCGCGCAGCTCGTCGACGTGTGCGGCGTGGATTATTTGCAGTACGGTTTAAGCGAGTGGGAAACCGAAGAAGCGACGTTGACCGGTTTCGAACGCGGCGTGGATAAAAGTTTTATGACCGATCCCGCTTCGCGCGACGCGCGCAACGCCGCGTTTGATCATAAGGCGAAACATTTTCATAAACCGCGCTTTGCTTCGGTTTATCATTTGTTATCGTTGTCGCTTAATCAACGCGTCAGGTTACGCGTGTTGTTGGATGAACACGATCTGGTCGTGCCTTCGGTCCTTGATATTTGGCCGGCAGCGAATTGGTATGAACGTGAAGCGTTCGATTTATTCGGCATCGTTTATCAAAACCATCCGGATTTACGCCGTATTTTAACGGATTATGGTTTCGTGGGTCATCCGTTCCGCAAAGATTTCCCGCTAATCGGCAACGTCGAAGTGCGCTACGATGGCAATCTCAAGCGCGTCATTTACGAAGCGGTGAGCATCGAACCGCGCGTGCTAGAACCTAAAGTCATACGCCATGACAACCGTTATGAAGTGGGGGAATGAGCGTGGAAAAACTCCCGGAAATCCGCAATTACACGTTTAACTTTGGTCCGCAGCATCCCGCGGCGCACGGCGTATTGCGTTTAATCCTTGAAGTCGACGGCGAAACTATCGTGCGCGCCGATCCTCATATCGGTTTGTTACACCGAGCCACGGAAAAATTGGCGGAGAGTAAGCCTTATAATCATACTATCGGTTACATGGATAGATTAGATTACGTGTCCATGATGTGTAACGAACATGGTTATGTGCGCGCGATCGAAAAATTATTGCAAATCCAAGCGCCCATGCGCGCGGAATATATCCGCACGATGTTCGACGAAATCACTCGCATTCTAAATCACTTATTGTGGTTAGGAGCGCATGGTTTAGATAACGGCGCAATGTCATTATTTTTATATTGCTTCCGTGAGCGCGAAGATTTATTAGATTGTTACGAAGCCGTGTCAGGTACGCGCATGCACGCGACCTATTACCGACCGGGCGGCGTTTACCGTGATTTACCGAGCAAAATGCCGCAATATCAAGCGTCACGCTGGCACAGTGAAAAAGAAACCGCCGCGCTAAATGAAAACCGTCAAGGGTCGCTGCTCGATTTTATTTGGGATTTCACCGAACGGTTTCCGCATCGCATCGACGATTACGAAACCCTGTTGACCGACAACCGCATTTGGAAACAACGCACCGTCGGCATCGGCGTGATTGCTCCGGAACGCGCGATCGCGCTTGGTTTCACCGGTCCGATGTTGCGCGGCTCGGGGGTGGAATGGGATTTGCGTCGCAAGCAACCCTACGCCGCATACGATCAATTAGATTTTTCGATTCCCATTGGCAAGACTGGCGATTGTTACGATAGATATTTGGTGCGCGTGGAAGAAATGCGTCAGTCCACGCATATTATCCGTCAGTGCGTGCAGTGGCTGCGCGCCAACCCCGGCCCGGTGATCATAGATAATCATAAAATAGTGCCGCCCACGCGCGTCGACATGAAAGAAAGTATGGAAGCGTTGATTCACCATTTCAAATTAATGACGGAAGGCTATTGCTTGCCGGAAGGCGAAGCGTACGCCGCGATCGAACATCCCAAAGGTGAATTCGGCGTGTACATCATGTCGGATGGCGCGAACAAACCTTACCGTTTAAAAATCCGCGCCGCCGGCTTTGCGCACTTGGCGGGTTTGGACGAAATGATACGCGGACACATGATCGCCGATACGGTGGCGATTCTTTCCAGTCTCGATATCGTGTTTGGGGAGATTGATCGCTAATGACAGAAACAGACACAAAATATGCATTATCGAGCTCGCTGCGTGAACGCATAAATCACTGGATGCAGCGCTATCCAAAAGATGAAAAACGCTCCGCCGTCATGACGGCGTTGTATTACGCGCAAGAAGAACATGACAATTGGCTGCCGGTCGAGGTGATGAACGCGGTCGCCGATTATTTAGAGATGCCGCACATTGCAGTCTATGAAGTCGCGACGTTTTATTCGCTTTATAATTTGAAACCGGTGGGACGGCACGTCATCAATGTCTGCACGAATGTGTCGTGCATGTTGGCGGATTCCAACGGTATCGTCGAACACTTAAAGCAAACGTTGCAAATCGATCTCAACGAAACCACCGCCGATGGCAGATTTACTTTGCGTGTCGTGGAATGTTTAGCGGCGTGCGTGGCTGCGCCTATGTTTCACATCGGTGAAAAATATTATGAACATTTAACGCCGGCCAAAGTCGATAAAATTTTAGCAGAGTTGGAGTAATCCAGTGGCGAATGAAATTTGTTTTCGTACCTTACATTTAGATAAGCCATGGAAGATGTCCACTTACGAAAGCGTAGGCGGTTACGCGCAATGGCGCAAAATTTTAATGGATAAAATGCCGGCCGACCAAATCATTAACGTGTTAAAATTATCGGCGCTGCGCGGCCGTGGCGGCGCGGGTTTTCCGACCGGTTTGAAATGGAGTTTTATCAAGCGCGACATGCCCGGGCAAAAATACGTGTTATGCAACGCCGACGAAGGCGAGCCGGGCACGTGTAAAGACCGCGATATTTTGCGCTTCAATCCGCATCAATTGATCGAAGGCTTGATGATCGCCGGCTACACCATGGGTTGCTCGGTGGCTTACAATTATATTCGCGGCGAATTTCACGAGCCTTATGAACGGTTTAAAGCGGCGCTGGAAGAAGCGCGCCAAGCGAAATTGTTAGGAAAAAATATTTTAGGATCTGGGTTTGATTTTGAAATTTACGTGCATCTTGGCGCCGGCTCGTACATTTGCGGGGAAGAAACCGCATTAATGGAATCGCTGGAAGGTAAGAAAGGCATGCCGCGTTTCAAACCGCCATTCCCCGCGACGCGCGGTTTATACAACCGCCCCACGACGATTAACAACGTCGAAACGTTCGCGACGGTGCCGGTGATTATGCAGCATGGCCCCGAATGGTTTTTAAATTTAGGCAAACCGAATAACGGTGGTTGCAAAATTTTCTGCGTAACGGGGCATGTGAATAAACCCGGCAATTATGAAGTACCGCTAGGCACACCGTTTAAAGATTTGCTCGCGATGGCGGGCGGCATGCGCAATAACGCGAAATTAAAAATGGTTATTCCCGGCGGCACCTCGATGCCAGTTTTGCCCGCTGAGACCATGATGAATTTAGATATGGATTTTGACTCGCTGCAAAAAGCCGGCTCTGGCTTAGGTTCGGGCGCGGTCATCGTTATGGATGACTCAGTTTGCGCGGTGAACATGCTGCAACGCATATCACATTTTTACATGGAAGAATCGTGTGGCCAATGCACGCCATGCCGCGAAGGCACGGGTTGGGTCTACCGCTTAGTGCACCGCATCGAACATGGCGAAGCGACCTTAGACGATATCGAAACCCTAAAACGCGCGGCGAAAAATATCGAAGGCCGCACGATTTGTGCGTTCGGCGAAGCGGCGGCTTGGCCGGTGGGTGGTTTTCTCAAGTATTTTTACGACGAATTTGTTTACCATGTCACACATAAAAAATGTTTAGTGGGCGGACAGCATGGCTGATATTGAAATTGAAATCGACGGTAAAAAACTCACGGCAGCGCCGAACGCCATGGTGATTCAAGTCGCCGACGCGGCGGGGATTTATATTCCGCGTTTTTGTTACCACAAACATTTATCCGTCGCCGCGAATTGCCGCATGTGTTTAGTCGAAGTGGAAAAGTCACCAAAGACTTTGCCCGCCTGCGCCACGCCGGTCGCGCCCGGCATGAAAGTATTTACGCGTTCGCCGAAAGCGTTAGCGGCGCAAAAAGCGGTGATGGAATTTTTATTAATTAACCATCCCCTCGATTGCCCCATCTGCGATCAAGGCGGCGAATGTGAACTGCAAGATTTATCGATGGGTTTTGGTTCGGCGGAATCTTTTTTTTACGAAGGCAAGCGTTCGGTAAAAGATAAATATATCGGCCCCTTAATTTCCACCGAAATGACGCGCTGCATTCAATGCACGCGCTGCGTGCGCTTTGGCGCGGAAATCGCGGGCATACGTGAACTTGGCGCGACCGGCCGCGGCGAAAACATGGAAATCGGCACGTACATCACGCACGCGATGAAATCCGAAGTCTCCGGCAACGTCATCGATATTTGTCCGGTCGGCGCGTTGACGTCAAAACCATTTCGCTACACCGCGCGCGCCTGGGAATTAGATCAGCATCCGACGGTCAGCCCGCACGATTGCGTGGGTTCGAATTTATACGCGCACGCGCGTTACGGTACCGTCATGCGCATGGTGCCGCGGGAAAATGTTAACATCAATGAAACGTGGATTTCCGACCGTGACCGTTACAGCTACGAAGGGCTGTACCACGCCGATCGCGTGAAAACGCCGTTAATCCGCAAAAATAATCATTGGCAAGAAACCGATTGGCAAACCGCGTTGGAATACGCCGCTAATGGCATTCAAGCGGCGGTGGAAAAAAACGGCGCCGCGCAATTAGGCGCGTTGGCCGCGCCGAATTCGACGACCGAAGAATTTTATTTATTACAAAAAATGCTGCGTAGTCTGGGCAGCGATAACATCGACCATCGCTTGCGGCAGTCAGATTTTAGCGATCAAGATAATGTCGGCGCGTATCCTGGTTTAGGCATGTCGTTCGCTGATATCGAGCAAAGCGACGCGATATTATTGATTGGTTCCAACATTCAAAAAGAACAACCCGCGTTCGCGCTGCGCCTGCGTAAAGCCGCGTTAAAAGGCACAAAAGTCATGGTCGTGAACCCTTGCGACTACGCGTTCCATTTCGACGTCGCGGAAAAACATATCGTCGCGCCGGATGAATTCGCGCAAACTCTCGCTGGTATCGCGAAACATTTATTTCCCGAAGCGAAAGACTTAGCGACCAAGCATGAACATAAAATGCTGAGCGATCTGGAAGAAGAAAAACATTTTCAAGCGCTCGCCGAAATTTTACAAGCGGCTAAAAACCCCGTGGTGATACTGGGTGGCATGGCTTTAAACTTTGCTAACGCGAGTGTGGTGAAGCAATTAAGTATGTTAGTGGCGAAATTAGCTGGCGCGCAAATAGGTGTGTTAAGCGCGGCCGCGAATAGTGCGGGTGCTTGGCTGGCCGGTGCCGTGCCGCATCGCAGCGTGGCATGCCGCGCGGTAAATACGACGGGCTTAACTGCATTGAGTATGCTGGAAGAACCCATTAAGGCGTTTATTTTATTAAACGTCGAACCAGACCACGACTGCGGTAATCCAGTCGCCGCGGAAAACGCTTTAAAACAAGCGGAATTCATCGTCGCGATGGCAGCATTTCATAACCCAGTGTTAGACAAGTTCGCGCACGTGATACTACCCGTCGCGCCGTTCACGGAAACGGCGGGGACGTTTGTCAACGCCGCGGGTGATTGGCAATCTTTTCATGGCGTGGCGTCCGCGTTCGAAGCGTCGCGTCCAGCCTGGAAAGTGTTACGTGTGTTAGGAAACTTATTTCACTTGGAAGGCTTTGATTACGAATCGTCGGCAGGCGTGTTGCACGATATCAAAGTGGCGGTGGATACCATGCAAGTGCCGCCGGTCACGGAATTGAAAGTTACACCTAAACAATTAGCGAGCGCCGCTAAAACTTTAATCCGCATCGGCACCGTGCCATTGTATTCGACCGATGCTTTAGTCCGCCGCGCGCCGTCGCTGCAAGCGGCGCAGCCGATCTTAGAAGGGGAAGTCGCCGCGGTGCGCGTGCATCATAAAACTGGCGCGAAGTTGAAAGTGGCGGAGGGCGACATCGTCACCGTGAAACAAAATGAAAATTCTATCAAGTTGCCGGTGCTATTTGATGATAGTTTGGCGTTACGCTGTGTTTATATCCCCGGCGGCATTATCGAAACCAAGGGGTTGAGTGAATTGTTTGGCGCTGTGGAATTAGTGAGAGACTAAAACGCTATGGATCAACTTTTTTTAATCGGCGGTATCCTCGGCAAGATTATTATAATCGTGCTCGTCTTGCTATTGTCGGTCGCGTATCTCACGTTTCTGGAACGCAAAGTCATCGGCTTTATGCAATGCCGCATCGGGCCCAACCGCGTCGGGCCGGCCGGTTTGCTACAGCCGATCGCGGACGTGTTAAAATTAATTCTGAAAGAACTCATCGTTCCCACGCAATCGAATAAATTTTTATTTATCATCGCGCCCATGATTAGTATCGCCACCGCGCTCGCGGGTTGGGCGGTAATACCGTTTGGTAAAAACGCGCTGTTAGCCAACATCAATGCCGGCGTACTTTATTCGTTAGCGCTGTCTTCCACTGGCGTGTACGGGGTGTTGATCGCCGGTTGGGCGTCGAATTCAAAATACGCGCTCTTCGGGGCGCTGCGCGCTACCGCGCAATCTATTTCGTATGAAATCGCCATGGGCTTCGCGCTGGTGGGTGTCATGATGGCGGCGGGCTCGCTGAATTTTCAAACCATCGTGCTAGCGCAAAGCGGCGGGATCTGGCATTGGTATTGGCTGCCGTTATTTCCTTTATTCATCGTCTTTTGGATCGCGGGTGTGGCGGAAACCAATCGCGCGCCGTTCGATGTCGCGGAAGGCGAAACCGAAATCGTCGCCGGTTTTCACGTCGAATATTCCGGCACGGCCTTCGCATTATTTTTCTTGGCCGAATACGCTAACATGATTTTAATTTCCGCGTTAATCGCGGTGATGTTTTTGGGCGGCTATTTGTCGCCGTTCGAAGGCATTCCGGTAGTGGGGCCGTTATTTGATTTTGTGCCGGGTATTGTGTGGCTATTGGCGAAGCTTTCGATTTTTATTTTCTTTTATTTGTGGATACGCGCGACGTTCCCGCGTTACCGCTACGATCAAATCATGCGTTTAGGTTGGAAAATTTTAATTCCGGTGACGCTAGTGTGGATTACGGTGTTGGCGTTCGCGATCCATTTTAATGTCGGGCCTTGGTTTTCCGCGGCGGGTAATCAACTATGAAACGTTTAATAAAATATATCAAGGCGTTTACTTTGTGGGAATTGTTAGGCGGTTTGCGTTTGACGGGTAAATATTTTTTTGAGCGCAAAGTCACGATCCAATTTCCTGAAGAACAAACGCCGACGTCGCCGCGCTTCCGCGGCATTCATGCGCAGCGCCGTTATCCTAACGGCGAAGAACGTTGCATCGCTTGTAAATTATGCGAAGCGGTGTGTCCGGCGCTCGCGATCACGATCGAAGCGGAGCCACGCGCGGACGGTTCGCGCCGCACGACGCGTTATGATATCGATTTATTTAAATGTGTCTATTGCGGATTTTGCGAAGAAGCGTGTCCCGTGGACGCGATCGTCTTGACGCGTTTTATGGATTATCACATCGCTAACCGCGGCGAAAATATTTTAACGAAAGATAAATTGCTGGCGATTGGCGATAAATTTGAAACGCAAATCGCTAAAGACCGCGGCGCGGACGCCACGTTTAGATAAGAGTTGAGACTATGACGATTTTACAAATGATTTTTTATTTTTACTCCGCTCTCGCGGTGTTTTCCGGAATGATGGTAGTCAGTTCGAAAAGTACGGTGCGCAGCGCTTTATTTTTAGTCCTAACATTTTTTTGCATGGCCGCGTTATGGTTATTACTGCACGCGGAATTTTTAGCTCTGATCCTGGTGCTAGTGTATGTCGGCGCGGTGATGACATTATTTTTATTCGTAGTCATGATGTTAAACCTCGACCGGGTGGAATTACGCGAAGGCTTCGTGCGCTTTTTTCCGGTGGGAATTGTCATGGTGTTAATTATTTTCGGTTTAACGGCGATCGTGGTCGGGCCGGACCGTTTTGGTTTAGATAATATTGCTTTACCCAAACCTCTCCCGGTGGATTTTAGTAATATCGCAAGCCTGGGCGCGGTGCTTTATACCAATTACGCGTATCCATTCGAAGTGGCCGCGGTATTGCTACTGACCGCGATTATCGCCGCGATTAGTTTGACGCACCATGAAAGAAAACCGCATAAATCGCAAGTGATCAGCGCGCAAATCGCGGTGCGTCCACAAGACCGCATGCGCTTAGTGAAGATGCCGTCCGCGACGGTCAAACCTGCGCCTAAACCGGATAAAGAGGAGTAATCGAATGTTATCGCTATCCGATTTTTTAATTGTCGCCGCGTTGTTGTTCGGCATTGGCATGGCCGGGATTATCATTAACCGCAAAAATATAATTGTGTTGTTGATGTCGGTGGAATTGATTTTACTCGCGGTGAATACCAACTTCATCGCGTTTTCATATTATTTAAATAACGTGACCGGCCAGATTTTTGTATTTTTTATTTTAACGGTGGCGGCGGCGGAAGCGGCGATTGGGCTCGCTATCATGGTGGTTTTATACCGCCGCCGCGGCACGATCGAAGTCCAAGAATTAGATATGCTAAAAGGATAACAAGTGGAAATCCAACCTTTATCAATTGCGCTGATTATTATTCTGTTGCCGTTACTAGGCGCGCTGATCGCGGGTTTATTAGGTAAACTCATCGGCCGCCGCGCGACGCACTTAACTTGCGTATCGTTGGTTGGGGTTTCATTTTTATTGGCGGGGTATTTATTTAAAGTATTCGTGATCGACGCGGCGCCTCCGGTAGAAGGTATTATCTATACGTGGGTGCGCACCGGCGCGTATCAATTCGACGTGGCTTTATTGCTGGACCAATTGAGTATCGCGGTGACCTTTATCGTGACTTTCGTGTCGTTCATGGTGCACATCTACACTATCGGTTACATGGCCGATGATCCGGGTTATCAACGCTTCTTTAGTTATGTGTCATTGTTCACGTTTGCGATGTTGATTTTAGTGTTAGCGAATAATTTCTTGCTGATGTTTTTTGGTTGGGAAGGCGTGGGCTTGGTTTCGTATTTGTTAATCGGTTTTTGGTTTACGCGGGAAGCGGCGATCTTTGGCGGGTTGAAAGCGTTTTTAGTTAACCGCATCGCCGACGGCGGCTTTATCATCGGCATGGCGGTCATGTTGAAATATTTCGGTCACCTGGATTTCACCTACATCTTCGCGCATGTAAAAGATATTTTAGACCAAAACGCGATGTTGTTTTTCAATCACGTGCCGGTCCCGGTCGTGTCTTTAACCTGCATTTTGTTATTCGTCGGCGCGATGGGTAAGTCGGCGCAAGTCCCGCTGCATGTGTGGTTGCCGGAATCGATGGAAGGCCCGACGCCGATCTCCGCGTTAATCCATGCCGCGACCATGGTGACCGCGGGAATTTATATGGTGGCGCGCGCGTCGCCCTTGTTTGAGTATTCGACCATTACATTGACTTTCATTCTTACGATCGGCGCGATCACGTGTTTATTCATGGGAATTTTAGCGGTTTTCCATCACGATATTAAACGAGTCATCGCTTATTCGACGTTATCGCAATTAGGTTACATGACCGTGGCGTTAGGCGCGTCGGCGTATAACGCGGCGATTTTCCATTTGATTACGCATGCGTTTTTCAAAGCGTTGTTATTCCTTGCCGCCGGTTCCGTCATCATCGCGCTGCATCACGAACAAGATATGCGTAAAATGGGTGGCTTAAAAAATAAATTGCCGGTCACATATTTAACTTTCTTAATCGGCGCCATCGCGCTCGCCGCGCTGCCGCCGTTTTCAGGCTTTTATTCTAAAGACGCGATTATCGAAGCGTTAAGCTTGTGCACCATACCGGGCGCCAAGTTCGCGTATGTTTGCGCGTTATTGGGCGCGTTTATCACGCCGCTTTATATTTTCCGCGCTTTGTTTTTAACTTTTCACGGACCATCACGCATGGACCCGGACGTGCAGAAACATGTGCATGAATCACCTTGGGTCGTGTTAATACCGTTGATCGCGTTGGCGGTGCCAAGTATTTTTGCCGGCGGCCTGTTGATCGGGCCGTTATTATTTAAAAATCCTACGTTGTTAGCCAACAGTATTTTTGTGCTGCCGGAACATGCTGTGCTAAACACCATGGCGGCGGAATTTCATGGCGCGAAAGTGATGGCGTTGGAAGCGGGGCGCACGTTGACTTTTTGGTTGTCGATCGCGGGTATCTTCACCGCTTGGTGTTTCAACATGCGTTATACGGCGTTCGCGGAACGTTTGAAACAGCGCTTTGCCTTCGCTTATAAAGTTATCGTTAGCAAATATGGCTTTGATGATTTTAATCAAATTGTCTTCGTGCGCGGCACGCGCATGCTAGGCAATGTTTTTTATCATATCAGCGATCAGCTGCTAATTGATGGGATTTTTGTAAACGGATCGGGGCAATTGATCCGCTGGTTTTCTCGCGTGGCGCGGCATTTACAATCCGGCTACATTTATCATTACACTTTTGCCATGATCGCCGGGGTCGTCGTCTTCCTGGGTTGGCTATTGCTAGGAACTTAGGTTTATGCTTGCTCATTTTCCGATTCTGACATTTTTAATTTGGCTGCCTGTGCTGGGAGCCGTGCTGGTGTTGATGACGGGAAATGATAGAAACGTCAAATTAACGCATACCATCGCGATTATCGTCGGTTTAGCCAATTTGTTAATGTGTATCCCGCTGTATTTAGATTTTGATACCGTCAATTACGCCATGCAATTTCCAGAAAATTATTTGTGGATACGCGTTTACAAAATTCATTACGCTGTCGGCGTCGACGGCATTTCGTTGGCGATGATTATTCTCACGAATTTTACCGGCTTACTGGTTATTTTCGCGGGCGTTGAAGCGATTAAAAAACGCGTCGCGCAATACATGGCGACGTTCTTAGTCATGCAAGGCATGATGATAGGCGTATTCGCCGCGACCGACGCCATTTTGTTTTATGTATTTTGGGAAGGGATGTTGATTCCCATGTATTTAAGTATCGGCATGTGGGGCAGCGCCAACCGTTCGTATGCGTCGATTAAGTTTTTCTTGTATACGTTCTTAGGTTCGATTTTAATGTTGATCGCGATTTTGTATTTATATAATCGCACCGGTTCGTTCGATATCACGAAATTTTATGGCTTGAATCTTTCGCAGCATATTCAAGTGTTAATCTTCTTCGCGTTCTTTTTAGCGTTCGCGGTAAAAGTGCCGATGTGGCCGGTGCATACTTGGTTGCCCGACGCGCATACCGAAGCCCCAAGCGGCGGGTCCGTCGTCTTGGCGGCGTTAATGTTGAAATTAGGAATTTACGGGTTTTTACGTTTTAGTATGCCCATCGTGCCGCAAGCTTGCGAACAGTTAGCCTGGTTCATGATAATTTTATCGTTGATCGCAATCGTGTATATCGGCTTAGTCGCGATCGTGCAAACGGATATGAAAAAACTTATCGCTTATTCGTCCATCGCGCACATGGGTTTCGCGACGTTAGGCTGTTTCATGGTGTATGACATTATTCATCACACCGCCAACTATCAAGACGCGTACATGAGTTTAGAAGGTGCGGTGATTCAAATGATCGCGCACGCGTTTGGGTCGGGCGCGATGTTTTTAGGCGTCGGTATTTTGGCTGACCGCATGGCCAACCATAGCCGGTTGATAAAAGATTATAGCGGTGTGGCTAACCGCATGCCGATTTTTGCCGCGTTTTTCTTGTTATTTGGTATGTCCAACGTGGGCTTGCCGGGGACGGCGGGTTTTGTCGGTGAATTTATGGTGATCATGAGTTCGTTCCAATCGCATTTTTGGGTGGCGTTCTTCGCGGCGTCGACGTTGATTTTAGCGGCGTCTTATACGCTGTGGATGTACAAGCGCGTTTTCTTCGGGCCGATTAACAATGAGTACGTGGCGGAATTTCCGGAAATATCTTTTTTTGAAATGACGAATTACATCTTGCTGGCGATAGGCGTCTTTTTTTTGGGGCTGTATCCCGCGCCAGTATTAAATTTATTACACTCTACGATCGGGCATTTGCTTACGCAAAGTATGTCGATCGACAAGTGGCATTTAACGTGATTGGGAAAAACTTATGAATTTCATCATGCCGATATTTTCGGTGGCTGCACCTGATATTTTTATGTTATGCATGGCGTGCGCTATTTTACTGATACATGTGTTTTTACCCGCGAATAGAAAAATAGTGACTTATTATCTTGTGCAATTGACGTTAATCGTCACGTTTTGCTTGACGATTTCACAATATATGAATTACCCCAGCCCGATTATTACTTTCAGTAATAATTATATTATCGATAAGCTCGCCATCATTCTCAAAATGTTTGTGTGCGCGGTGAATTTCTTTGTGTTCGCGTATTCGCGCGTCTATGTGCAAGAGCGCAAAATCGCGTTCGGTGAATATTTTATTTTAGGTTTGTTTTGTACGTTAGGCATGTTGGTGCTGGCGTCGGGCTATAGTCTCTTGACGATTTATTTGGGCCTGGAATTAATGACGTTTTCGCTGTACGCGATGGTGGCGATGGACCGTGAGTCACGCCGCTCTACCGAAGCAGCGATGAAATATTTCATCATGGGCGCGCTGGCTTCGGGCTTATTGTTGTATGGCATTTCGATGGTGTACGGCGCGACGGGTTCGATCTCTTTATTAGATATCAATTTTATTTTAGTGAATTCCGGAATTAACCAACAAGTCATGACGGTGTTGGGATTAGTGTTTATCTTAGCTGGCGTCATTTTCAAATTTGGCGCGGTACCGTTTCACATGTGGGTGCCGGATGTGTATGACGGCGCGCCGACGAGTATGACTTTATTGATCGCCACCGCGCCTAAAATTGCGGCGTTCGGTATGTTGATCCGGGTGGTCGAAGAAGCATTGCCCAGCGTTCAATTCCAATGGGAACACATGTTAATTGCCGTCTCGTTGTTGTCGATGTTTTTTGGCAATGTGTTAGCGATCGCGCAAACGAATATTAAACGTATGTTGGCGTATTCTTCGATCGCGCACATCGGTTATATGTTGTTAGGCATTATCGCGGGGCCCAAATCCGCGGAAGGGTATTCGGCGGCGATGTTTTACATCGCGACTTACACGATCGTCGCGGCGGGCGCGTTCGCGATCGTGATTTTATTAAGTAAGCCTGGGAATGAATTCGATCGACTTGACGATTTCCGCGGCTTGAACGCGCGCAGTCCGTGGCTCGCCTTCATGATGTTGTTGTTAATGTTTTCTATGGCTGGCTTGCCGCCGACCGTGGGGTTTTTCGCGAAACTAGGTTTGTTGGAAGCGTTAGTCGAAGCGCATTTAGTCTGGCTTGCGGCGTTGGCGTTATTGTTTGCGATTATCGGCGCTTACTATTATTTGCGTATCGTCATGTTGATGTATTTCGAAGAGCCTACCGCTATCGACCGGGCTAAGGTAATTAAAATCGCGCCTGATATGTTAATCGCCATCAGCATCAACGGCATCGCAGCACTAGTATTGGGCCTCTTGCCTAGTACATTCATCGATTTGTGCCGGATCACGCTTTCTTAACAAAAAGCGTGATTTTAGCAGTCTGAAACCACTTTTTATCGTATTTTTTATAATTATCTATTCCAATCAATAGGTTACCGCCGTCTTTCTTTGTTCAAAAACCTTCCTGGCTCGCTTTGAATGCTATAATTAGTCTATACAGTCTTATTTAAAGGACTGTGTATGTGCTTGGCCAAAAGGAATTAAGAACAATGACATGGCTACCGATCCTTGGATTAATTATGAATTCAAGTAAAACACATTATGAACGCACGCCACCCGTCACGCGAGACTTAGCTGCAAAGCTCGACGGTGTGCCGCCGCTTGTCTTATTAAGCACACAAATTTCCACTACTAGTTGGGGCAATACTGTCGCCTATCGCAGCAGCGGCGCCATCCCGACCGGTTTATACCGATTGATTTTATCAGGGGAAGCAGCACCTAAACCCTTTTCGCAAAAAGTTAAATCTTCCAATTGGGGCGTGCAAGAAGGCTTTGCCGTGGTGGATGATAGGTTGGCGCGTTCGCAGGTAGAGAATGATAGCGAAGGCAATTTACGCTATGAAATTAGAAAACACGATTCGCACGACTTACCGCGCGATGAAGACGGTAAGGTGCTATTAAAAACTTTCGATTTGCAAATTACGTTGAATGATATCCTGACGGATGCCAGAAAAATTCCGCCGAAATATACTTTTCTTGCAGGCGATAATCCAGATAAGGACGGTAATTTACGTTTTAAACAAATCGATCACGGTAATCCACAGGTCACGGGCACTGTGTTTTCGATAAATTTACATGACCTCGATAGGCAGCAACATTCCAAAGATGGCTTAGATTTAATTGGATCGCAACTTCAAGGTCCTATCTCAAAGCAAAATGAATGGCTTGAGAATTTGGCCATTATCGCCGACAAATTAGATTATAGTTTCCCCGCCTACGCACAATATCCGGGTGAATCAGAACCCGTGAAAATAAAAGTGTATGGCGATCAATTGACGACGGTGCGCGATTGCGATTTAGATTATGTCAGCAGACCATCTGATGATATCGTCATGGAAAAATTTGGTAAAGTCGATCCCAAGTTTTTTGAATTACTTAATATGACCCAACCCGAAAATATGGACGCGGCGAAAGAAGCGGCTAAAAGCATGATCAAAATCATGTTTGAAATGAATGATTCGCAATGGTCTAGATACGCCGAATTAAAAGCGCAGAAAATGGCTTCGGCAGAGGCTACGGGTGTGCCTTTTGATGAAGTATCGATCGCGGATAAAATGCCAATCGTGCCGGAATTTACTAACTTGGATATGCTTTCTGAGTTCGCTGTGACAGTAGGTATGGGCACACCGCTGGAACTTTATCAAGCGATGGAAATTAATATTTGTAACGCAAAATTATTAAGTTTGAAGAAAGCCGACCCGTCGCTTAATTTAGATGATTTTAATAATCCGGCGACCCGAAACGCCATGTTATTGCGATTAAACGAGCAGCCATTGCTGACCGGCGAACGTGTGTGCGATCACTTTTTTATTCAACATCCGGCGGAAGCGCACAATTTGAAGTATACTAGTGAGCGGGCAGGCTCTGTCATCGTCCATGGTAATGGTATCGGTTTGGCGAAAACCGATATCGAAGCGATTAAATATTTGAATACGAACGCGCCCAACGCTTACGTGCCGCTTAACAAAGAATGGTTCGGCGATAAACCGGGAGCGAATAAATATGCCGAAGATTGGACGGTATTTTATATTTCACATTTTGACGCTACAAAAAATACTGATATTGATGTCAGCAAAGCCGTCAATAAATATATCGAAAGAAATCCGGAAGTGATCGCACAACGCGTGAGTGAATTACCACAGACGGAAAAGATCGCTAATTTTATGGCGGCGAATCCAAACAGTAAAGCAGTGTTAGAACCAAAGCTTGCGGAATTAACGGAAAGTGAGCCGACAATACGTCATTCTTACGGGAGGTAAATTATGTTTGCAAATCCATCGAATAACAATATGCAAGACCCACGGTTGACTAATCTACGTGAATTATTTCCAGCGGGTGTTGTTGACAAAGAACGTAGCGATATCGCGTCAGCAGCTTTGCAAGCGTTGCAAGAATTTAAAAGTTCTCCAGCGTCAAAAGGCTGTAATCTTTTTAATGCGGGTAAAGACGCCGCTTGCCTAGCTAACTTCGCTGCGATGGAAAGCAGCATCGAAATCGCGATGAAAAATACTAACATTAAAAAAGTGCGTGGCATGCTCGACGATATCACCGCCAGAATCACGCCGACGTTGGAAAATGATTTAAAAAGTTTTAAAGCGGCTGACCCTGATACGGCTAGACAAGCGGCTTATGACGCCGGGATTCAATATGCCAGCGAAATAAAATTAGTTTGCGGCGGCGGTGAACCAACCCCCGCGCCTAGCCCAAAATAATTTTATCAAGCGAGAGGTAACTTTTACTCTTACATTGAAAATTTTCAATGCGTTACTAATTTATAATCAGCTAAATCGCGTAGTTCCGTGTAAGCCTTTTGCTCTGTGAAAACCAACCGTATTTTGCTACATTGAGTAAATAATTTTCTACTAGTAAATGGATACGTGTCATGCTCAGGAGTTTAACTATGGATACCCCCACGGAGCTTTTCCCGCGTGAACAGCTTAACCAAGCAGTTTCGAATTTGATTGAAAATATTCAAACGGCGACGGACCGTTTACTCAATCATCCCGTCGATAATATTCATATCGTCGTGAATAATCTTTTAGAAAGCTGGTTGCAATTCACTAAGCAAGCGCTGAGCGATCCAGATTTAGTGAGCGACGCGCAAATCGGTTATTGGCAAGATTATTTGAGTTTATGCGAACACCTACATCAAGATTTAGCGATGCTGAAAAAAACTTCCGGCACACAAACGAAAGAATCGATTTTGTTTGGTTTCGTGGAACGGTTTTATATTTTGATTTCGCAGCACATTCATCAAGTCTTCGCAAATATCTTTGACCTCGCCGACAAGGCCGAAGGGCGCGAAATGGAATCTTATCATCGTCAATTCTCGATCGCGATCGCGGCGAAGAATTTCAAGAATGATCCTACCTTGCAAAGCATCCATTAAAAAAATTCTTTCGCGCCGTTCTTTGCGAGCGGCGCAGACAAAGCTTAAAATCGCCACGCCGGTTTACTCTCATCCTCTTCAGCTTTTCGCAACAGTTGTTCGATGACAGTAAACGCTAAATCGCTGTCTGCTTTATTTTTAAAATTAAACGTTAGCACACCCGCAGTTTCATCACGCTCAGAAGGTAAAACTTGCGTCATCACGCCAAACTGATGTACCAAATAAGAAGTAATTAATTTCCGGTTAACATTCGGCATCTCAGTTCCTCTCCGTAGAATTTTGCCCGCGCAGATGCCCGCAATTCCAGCAACTTTCAAATTGACCTTCTAATTTTTCTTGGCACTCGGGACATTGCCAAGCGTTTTTAACATCAGAACGTTTGATTAATTCTGCTTGAATACATTGTTGCGCGCGCGCAAATTGACTGTCATCCATTACCCATAATTCCGGCCACGCAATCGTCGGTGGGATTTCACCCGCTAGCGGCGGCTGCTCATTTTTAAAAAAAGTTTGAATTTGTTTATCATCCAAACTGGCTTTTAATAGATAAAGTAAAATGCGGTCTTGTGAGGCGTAAAGTAATTTCATTTATTTCCCCAAAAAATGGTTTCTTACACTACCACCACGCATCGATTTCTGTCTATCATTCTCGCCGGATAGGATTGCTTTATGCTCGTTTTTTTGACACAATGGCCGCCGCTCTAAGTTGAATAGGTGACCGTGTGAAAGTCAGTGATTTTGATTTCGATTTACCCGCCGCGTTAATCGCGCGCTATCCTCTGCCGGAACGAAGTGCTAGCCGTTTGTTGTGTTTGGACGGACGCACGGGCGCGCTCGCGCATAAACAATTCCCGGATTTAGTCGACTTATTAACAGAAAAAGATTTAGTGGTATTCAACAATACCCGCGTGATACCGGCGCGTTTGATCGGCGCGAAAGAGAGTGGCGGGCGCGTCGAAATTTTAGTGGAACGTATCTTAGATCAACACCGTGTGCTCGCGCACTTGCGCGCGAGTAAAAAACCCGCGCCGAAAAGTTTCTTATTGTTCGACGGTATTGCGTTTGAAGTGTTGGGACGCCAAGATGATTTATTCGTATTGCGCTGCACCGACGCGCGGCCCGTGTTAACTGTTATCGAAGCGATCGGCACCGTGCCATTGCCGCCGTATTTTCAACGTGCAGCGGAAGCGAGTGACACAGAACGTTATCAAACCGTGTATGCGCTGCATAAAGGCTCCGTCGCCGCGCCGACCGCGGGCTTGCACTTCGACGCCGAGATCTTAGCGAAATTAGCCGCGAAAAATATTGCGACCGCGCATTTGACCCTGCATGTCGGCGCGGGCACATTTGCGCCGGTGCGCGTGGATGATCTACATGAACATAAAATGCATGCCGAATTTATCGAAGTGTCGGCGGAAGTGTGCGCGCAAGTCCGCGCGGCCAAGGCGCGGGGCGGACGGGTGATCGCGGTCGGCACGACCACGGCGCGGAGTTTGGAAACGGCCAGCCGTGCGGGCGCGATCATGCCATTCAGCGGCGATACCGATATCTTTATCTACCCAGGTTTTCAATTTCATTGCGTGGATGCCCTAGTGACGAATTTTCACTTCCCCAAATCCACGTTATTAATGCTGGTGTCGGCCTTCGCGGGCTATCAACATATCATGGACGCTTATCAAGAAGCGGTGGCGCAAGCTTACCGGTTTTTTAGCTATGGAGATGCCATGTTTGTGACCAAGCGCGGGTGATTCCGCGCTATTCTTATGTGATGCGTTTAGGATAGTTTGCACGCTGGAACTGAATAAGCTAAATTAGAGAGCTTTGACGGAGCGCGTGCTGCAAGCTAACACGAGGGCTTTGACGGAGCGCGTGCTGCAAGCTAACACGAGGGCTTTGACGGAGCGCGTGCTGCAAGCTAACACGAGGGCTTTGACGGAGCGCGTGCTGCAAGCTAACACGAGGGCTTTGACGGAGCGCGTGCTGCAAGCTAACACGAGGGCTTTGACGGAGCGCGTGCTGCAAGCTAACACGAGGGCTTTGACGGAGCGCGTGCTGCAAGCTAATACAAGGGCTTTGACGGAGCTGCGCGCTGCAAGCTAACACGGGGGCTTTGACCGCTCTTAGCAACACACATTTATAAAGGAACAAGCAATGCTGAGCTTACTCGATTTCTTCATCACGCCCGCGCACGCCGCGGCTGTTGGTGGTACGGCGCCGTCAGCTGCTGGCAGTCTGACGTTGCCGTTGATGCTAGCTGTTTTTATCGGCTTTATTTATTTCACGGTATGGCGCCCGCAAAATAAACGCGCGCAAGAACAAAAGGAATTGCTCAATTCACTGACAAAAGGCGACGAAGTGGTGACAATCGGCGGCTTGGTGGGGAAAATTTCAAAAATCTCGCAGACGTATGTCGTATTGGCCTTGTCCGACAATGTGGAAGTCACCATGCAAAAATCTTCCGTCGCGACTGTCTTACCAAAAGGCACGATGAAGTCAGTGTAGAGTTTTTTATAAAAGCCGCCGACTTTTTCGAGAGTTTGCGATAGTTATTAAAATGTAACATGGAAACAGTTATGGTTCTCAATCGCTATCCTTGGTGGACAAATGTCATAATCGTCGTCATCGTGCTGGTCGGCTTTATTTACGCCGCGCCTAATTTGTATGGTGAAGATCCCGCGGTGCAAATTTCGCCGGGTACCGCAAACGCTAAAGTCGATCAGTCGGGTAGAAGCGCGGTCGAGCGCATGCTGGATGACGCGCAAATCAAATATAAAAAATCCATTCTGGAAAATGACAGTATCATTGTTTTATTTCCATCTACCGATGAGCAGTTAAAAGCGAAAGAATTCATTCAATCGAATGTGGGCGATAATTTTTTAGTCGCGTTGACACTCGCGCCCGCGGCACCTAATTGGTTGCAGAAAATAGGCGCTATGCCGATGAAGTTAGGTTTAGACTTACGCGGCGGCGTGCACTTCTTGCTGCAAGTCGATGTGGAATCGGTGTTGAAGCAGCGCATCGACGGCGATTTACATAACATCAGTCAATTGATGCGTCAGCAACACATCCGCTACACCAGCTTAAACCGCGACACGAAAAACACTATTCAAATCGTGTTCCGCGATCAAGCTTCTTTAGATGACGCGTATCATGTTTTAACGCAGCAATACGTAGAATTTGCTTGGAAAAAATCAATCGAGCCAGGTGTGTTCGGCGTCAATGGCATGTTAGACGCGGCCGCGTTGCAGCGCATGCATCAAGATACGTTAGAGCAAGCGATGAATACGCTGCGTAATCGCGTCAATGAATTGGGCGTGTCAGAAGCCGTCGTGCAACAGCAGGGCGCTTCCCGCGTCGCGATCGATTTACC
Source organism: Gammaproteobacteria bacterium (assembly GCA_963692955.1). GTDB lineage: Bacteria > Pseudomonadota > Gammaproteobacteria > DSM-16500 > DSM-16500 > UBA5158. Next base: position 738,424 of record OY843587.1, read on the forward strand.
CGGCGTGTTAAACGCGACGGAAGCGAAAAATATTTTAGGTAAAACCGCGACGCTAGAGTTTCACATGGTCGACACCGATCATGACGCGAATATCGCGGTAGGTGGCACGGCGCCGCCGGACACGCATTTATATATGTATGACAACAACCATCCGATTTTATTGAAAAACGACATTATCTTGCGCGGTTCTTCGATCACGAGTGCCAGTTCCGGCATTGGTGATGACGGCCGCGCCTCGGTCGATGTACGCTTGGGCGGCGGTGGCGAAGCGCTCTTTACAAAAACGACCGCGGAAAATATCGGTAAACCGATGGCGGTCTTGTACGTCGAAGTGAAATCGACGACCAAAAGTGAAGACGGTAAAAACGTGATCGATTATCAAACCGACCGCAAAGTCATTAGCGTCGCGACGATTCAAAGCGCGTTAGGCAATAGTTTCCAAATCACCGGCTTGAGCAGTCAAAACGAAGCGCGTACTTTGGCGTTACTGTTACGCGCCGGCGCGTTGCCAGCGCCAGTCACGATTATCGAAGAACGCGAAGTCGGCCCGAGTTTAGGTAAGCAAAATATTCATATGGGGATTTTGTCAGTCGTCGCGGGTTTAGGCTTAGTCGTGATTTTCATGGCGTTGTATTACCGCACGATGGGCTATGTCGCAAATTTAGCGCTGGCGATGAACTTAGTATTAATCGTCGCGATTCTTTCATTGCTAGGCGCGACACTAACGTTGCCGGGCATCGCGGGTATGGTGTTAACGGTGGGTATGGCGGTGGATGCGAACGTCCTTATTTTCGAGCGTATTCGGGAAGAATTACGGAACGGCATTCCCGTGCAAGCGAGTATCCACGCTGGCTATGAACGCGCTTTAGCTACGATTGTCGACGCGAACGTGACGACGTTAATTGTCGCTATCGTGTTATTTAGTCTTGGGTCGGGCGCGGTGAAAGGTTTTGCGGTGACACTTTCCATTGGTATTTTAACGTCAATGTTCACTTCGACTATCGGCACGCGCGCGGTAACGAATGCGTTATATGGCAATAAACCGGTGAAGACAATATCAATTGGCATGTAGACGCTTAACGGTGAGGAAAGTGCGATGGAATTTTTTAAACATAATACTAAAATCGATTTTATGGCGCAGCGCAAGTGGGCGGCGCTGGCTTCACTCATTTTATTTTCCTTGTCATTGTTGTCGTTAGCCGTCAACGGCTTGAACTGGGGCTTGGATTTTACCGGCGGCACGCAAATTCAATTAGCGTTCCCGCAAGTCGCGAACGTCACGCAAATCCGCGAAGATTTGCAAAACGCCGGCTTCACCAATGCGGTCGTGATAAGTTACGGCACGTCAAAAGAAGTGTTAGTCAGCGTCGTGCCAGATAAGAAAAAAGGCGCCGACCCGAATAGCGAAGCCAACGTTGAGGCAAGCAAAGACGCCGTCGTCAGTGAAGTAATGAAAGCGCTGCCCACCGCGAAAGTCGAACAAGTGGATTACATCGGCCCGCAAGTCGGCCAAGAATTAGCGACCAAAGGCGCGTTGGCTATCGTCGTGGCGTTGTTAGGCACGATGATTTATATCGCGCTGCGGTTTGAATTGCGCTTCGCGGTCGGCTCGACGGTCGCGTTGGTGCATGACCCGATTTTGATTTTAGGGATTTTTTCATTTTTTCATATTGAATTTAATTTGATTGCGTTGGCGGCGGTGTTGACGGTGATCGGTTATTCGTTGAATGACACTATCGTTATTTTCGACCGGGTGCGGGAAAATTTCCGTAAATTACGCAAATCGACGCCGGTCGAAGTTATTAATCAATCTATCAATCAAACCTTGTCGCGTACCATCATGACCTCCGCGCTGACGTTGACGGTGTGTTTAGCCTTATTTTTCTTAGGCGGCAATATGCTGCATGGCTTCGCTTCGGCCTTGATTATTGGTATCTTAGTGGGAACGTATTCTTCGATTTATGTCGCGGGCTCGCTCGCTTTATCGCTAGGTTTGACGCGGGCGCATTTATTACCTCCGTCTAAGGAAGCATTGGACTCGAGGCCGTAAACCACGCTGGTCGTCGTCAGAGGGTGTGTATGACAGATGCTAGTGAACTTGAACTAACAATTCTGATGCCATGCCTGAACGAAGCGGAGACGCTCGCCGCTTGTATTCAAACCGCTAAAAACTTTTTACGACGTGCCGGGGTCCGCGGCGAAGTGTTAATCGCGGATAACGGCAGCACCGATAATTCTCAAGCCATCACCCGCGACCATCAAGCCCGCCTAGTCACGACGTCACTGCGCGGTTATGGCGCCGCGATCAAATGCGGCATTGAAAACGCGGCGGGCAAATTCATTATCATGGGCGACGCCGATTGCAGTTATGATTTTTCTAATCTCATGCCGTTCGTCGAACAGCTACGCGCGGGTTATGATTTAGTGATGGGCAACCGTTTTCGCGGCGGCATACAACCCGGCGCGATGCCATTTTTAAACCGCTATCTAGGTAACCCGGTCTTATCGTTAATCGGCCGGCTATTTTTTAAAAGTCCGATCGGTGACTTTCATTGCGGTTTACGCGGTTTCAAGCGCGCTAGCATTCAAGGCTTGGATTTGCAAACTAATGGCATGGAGTTCGCCAGCGAAATGGTGGTGAAAGCCTCGCTGCATGCATTGAAAATCGGCGAAGTGCCAACCACGTTGTCGCCCGATGGGCGCAGCCGCAGACCGCATTTACGGCCGTGGCGCGACGGTTGGCGGCATTTGAAATTATTATTGTTATTGAGTCCGCGCTGGTTATTCTTGTTTCCAGGCGTCGCCTTAGTTGTGTTGGGTACTATAGTCCTGGCGAGTTTAGCGCAGGGGCCAGTCAAAATTAATGGTTTGCATTTCGATATTCATACCATGCTGTTGTCGAGTATGGCTATCATCATCGGCTTGCAGGCGATTTTCTTTTTTATTTTCGCGCGTTTAATCGCTATTTTTACGGTGAAATTAATTCCGCAGCGCGAAGACGTCGTCGCCAAATTTTGCCGCATTATTAATTTAGAGCGCGGTATTTTGTTAGGTTTAGCGGCGGTGGTGTTGGGCTGCGCTGGTTTCATGTATGCGTTTACGTTTTGGATGCATAATGATTTTGGTGATTTGATTCCGGCGCAAACGATGCGGGTGTTAATCCCCGCCTTCACCTTGTTAATCGCGGGCATGCAAACTATTTTTGCGAGTTTTTTTATGAGCGCGCTAAGGTTGCATTACAATAAATGAAAACCATCGCCACTCCTAACAGCGATATCGTTATATTGTTTTCCGGCATGTTAATTTGCGGCTTGGTCGCTGTGCTGTTAGGCAAAGATCTCAGTTGGGACATGGCCAATTACCATTATTACAACGCGTATGCGGTTTTGCATCAGCGCTGGCTGCAAGACTATTGGCCCGCGTCTTTCACGCACGTAAACTTTTCGCCGAGCGCGGATTTAATTACTTATTATCTTATCAATACTTTTTCTCCTGCGGTGGCGGTTTATCTCTCCGGTGCGTTGCAGGGGATTGGGTTTTTCTTTCTTTATAAAATAGCGCGGTTGTTTCTAGTCACGGCAGAAACCGAAGTCGCGCCACTGTTGCCGGCGTTACTATTGGCGTTCTTAGGTATGTGGCAAACGTTAGTATTTTTCGCGCTCGGCTCATTTCAAAATGATTTGATTGTTAGCGTGTTCGTTTTAGGCTTTTTTTATTTTAGTTGTATCTGGGTGCGAGTGTACGCGGTCGCTAGGCGCATACTGCTGTCAGCGGTTGTGCTGAGTGGTATTTTGTTAGGGATAAGCGCGGGATTAAAGTTAACGGCGGCGATTTTTATCATCGGCGCGGGTACCGGTTATGTTTGCTTGCCGATAAATTCACGCGCTAAATTAACTATTATTTTCATCGTGGCGCTTGCTACTACATTAGGTTTCCTACTCGTCGACGGTTATTGGCTGTTAAATCTGTGGCAACGGTTTCATAATCCTTTTTATCCTTTTCTCAGTCATTGGTCTCAGGGCGGTGACACGCATGCGCATGTGCTGGGAAATTATCTGCCAAACGGTATTTTCAAACGCTTATTTTTTCCTTTCTATCCGTCCACCGAAGGCGATACGCATTTTCACGAATTTCAATTTCCCACCGTTTATATTTTGTTTGTCATTAGCGCGGCGATAACTTTAGTTAAAAAGTTTTGGCAAAAACGTGCGCTAGAAAATAATTTATTACTCTGGTGGTTTTATAGTTTTTTTATTTTTAGTTATCTTATTTGGGAAAATTATTTTGGCGTTGCGCGCTATGTTAGGCCGTTGGCCATGCTCGCGCCGTTATTGATTTTTCTTTTAATGAAAAGAGCGCTGCACGTCTCATTTTGGATTAACTTATTATTCGTGTTTACGCTCACGTTTGCGACGATCTTGCCGTACCAGCGGATTTTTAGATATCCCGTCTATCACCATAGTTACTTTAACGTGATACTTCCTAAATTTGTCGCTCAAACACCCACCGCGTTAGTGCTGATGTCATACCCGGAATACGCTATTTCTCTAGAGCCGCGCCCGCTCACGTATTTAATTCCATTTTTCCCTGCTGCATGGCGGTTTGTCGGCATTCCTATGTCAGGAAAAAAAGCAACGTTCTTAGCGCCGGATGAATTAATGAAAATCAAACAATTGATTCAGCAAAACACGGCTAAGTTTTATCTGACCACCGGCGAAGGTATGCAAGCAAGCATGTATAAGGTGGCGGCGGCGTTAGGGCTACAAGCGGCGGGGGAGTGTGAAATGATCCATAGTGACAGACAGTTTATTTCACAACAAAATACCTATATTTGCCCACTTAAGAAAAATTAACTATCTACCGGCAGGCCCGCTAAATGCGGCCTTAACGTTTTCATTAACGATTTTAAAATTTTTGGATTGGCCGCCACGATGTTACCGGCAGTAAAATTTTCGCCGCCTTGAAAATCACAAACTAAGCCGCCCGCTTCTTTCACCATGAGCATGGCTGCCGAGTAATCCCAGAGTTTCAAACCCATTTCCCAAAAGCCGTCTAAGCGCCCACACGCCACATAGGCGAGATCTAGGGTCGCAGCCCCTGCGCGCCGCACATCGCCCGTGATGGGCAAGATGGCTTGCAATGAAGCGGTGTAAGCTTTGATGTGTTTCTTGGAGTGACGGTAGGGGAAGCCGGTGCCCATCAGGCACTCTTCTAAATTCGTGCGCTTGCTGACCCGCATTCTGCGGTCATTCAATTGCGCGCCGCGGCCACGGGTGGCGGTAAATAATTCTTGGCGGATAGGATCGTAGATGACGCCATGTTCGATTTTACCTTTGACCCGTACCGCGATCGAGACGGCGAAATGCGGGAAACCATGAATGAAATTGCGCGTGCCGTCGATCGGGTCGATAATCCACACATGCTCTTCATCGCCTTCGAGGCTGCCGCATTCTTCGCTAATAATCGCGTGTTTAGGGTGGGCTTTGCGGATGATAGTAATGATTTCCCGTTCCGCGGCTTGATCGATTTCTGTCACATAATCATGCGGAGCTTTTTCACTGACGCGCACGGTGTCAAGACGGTCCACGGCCCGGATAATAATATTACCAGCGGCACGCGCGGCGCTCACGGCGATGTTTACAATGGGATTTCGCATGATAAGTATGATGTGTCTAAAAAATTAAGTCGCCCAGCATAGCAAATTATGCCTAATGAGGAAACCTTTAAAGATGACTAGATGCCGGATCAGAGTTATTATTATGCCCCTTTGCCTATAGGTGTTAAACGCAGTCATGTTAAGCAACATTCGCATCATTCTCGTCGAGACGTCGCATGCCGGCAATATCGGCTCAGCGGCTAGGGCCATGAAAACCATGGGGTTAAGCGATTTGGCCTTAGTCGCGCCACGAAAATACCCGCACCCTAAAGCTACCGCGCTCGCGTCAAACGCCGCCGACTTGTTAGACACGGCGACGGTATACGACACTTTAGATGACGCCATCGCCGATTGTGATTTAGTGGTGGGCACCAGCACGCGCGCGCGGACGATACCGTGGCCATTGTTAACGCCGCGCGCCTTCGCCGAGCAAATGAAAGTGGAAGCAGCGCTGACGAAAAAAACCGCCGTGTTATTTGGCCGCGAAGCGTCAGGTTTAACGAATGATGAATTACACCGTTGTCATTATCATATCCAAATTCCCACTAACCCAGACTATAGTTCATTAAACATCGCCTGCGCTTTGCAAGTGATTGCGTATGAATTGCGGGTTGCGAGTTTGCCAGCTAACACAACGCCGGTGCAATGGGATTATCCGTTTGCCACTGCGGCGCAAATGGAAAGTTTTTATGAGCATTTACACCGGGTGTTAATCGACACGGAATTTTTAAATCCGGCGGTGCCGCGTCAATTGATGACGCGGTTACGCCGGCTGTTTTCCCGCGCGCGCTTAGATGAAATGGAAATGAATATTTTGCGCGGCATTTTAACGGCAGTTGAAAAAAATCTACATAAATAATTTTTTATTGGCTGCTTGATTTAAATCCCAGCGCGCGGTGCAGCGATGCTTCCACTGTCTCTTTATCTTGTTCTTTATCATCCGTAGCGGTCCGTGAGGAAGGTGTTTTATTATTATATAAAGTTCGGTGGATGGACAGGGGAGAAGAGCCTTGGGTTGGGTCTTTAAATCTATTTTGCATGCCGTTTCTACTTTCTCTGCTGTTGGGACTTAACTTACCAACATCCGGACTAGTTTGTGGAGAAATACGTTTTCCTTGGCTATCCGTTTTTTCCACATACATGCCACGCCTCTTCGTCATGGGCGTGAGGTTTGCATTAATTTCGCGGATAAAAATCCGATAGTTTTCTAAATCGGCCCGTAACTTGACAGAAAGCTCCGCGGATTCTAACGCTTTCGCTATCGCGTCTTCTACAAAAGCGGTTTGATTGATGCTGTGTTTGTCGGTGACAGTGATATATTCATTGAGTTTTACGGAATTCAGTTCGGCCCGCCACTCATAAAACTCTCGATGGTTCGCTAACGCCGCGTCGATGAGTAAAGCGAAATCCGATTCTAGAGTAAATAGAGTATTATTATCATCATCAATATCTTTAAAAGTTTTTTTAATCAGAGTTATAAATTCATCTCTTAGCAGTTGTAAAACTTGAAACATGTAACCGCCCAAGCCGATGCCGGACATGTCTGGAAAGCGCTTATTCTCTTTAAGAAACGTTTTCGTATATTCAACTAACGTCGCCACCTCATGTTTATGAATAGAATAAGTGCCGGCCTCGTAAAACCATTTTTTCCAAGCATCTACATCTTGTATACCGCTTTCTTTTACATTATCTAAAAATACGTCTAGCTCTTTATCCCAAATACTAAAATGTTGATATGGCATAGTTGCTCCTTTAGTAGAATCACATTTTAAGATGACTTATCACTTCTATTCCTTTGATGACTGCCTTGCGGCGCTGAATATTATCGATCCAGAGTAAAATATTCGGAATCGTTTCGGATGCAACGTCATACCGTTCGTATTCTTTTACCCAGGGAAATGCAGCGATATCCGCTAATGAGTAGGCGCCAGCTAAGAATTCATTTTCGCCGAGTTGATCTTCAATGATATGAAAAATACGTTTGGCTTCGCTGTTGAATCGTTTGACAGCATATGGAATGGGTTCTGGTGCATGATACATAAAATGCTTGGTGTTTCCAAGCGTGGGCCCGATTTTCGAATTTTCAAATAATAACCACTGTAAAACAGCAAAGCGTTCTATGCGTTCGGTCGGCAGTAATTTTCCACATTTTTCCGCCAAATAAAGCAAAATCGCGCCAACTTCAAATAGTATAAAAGGTTTTTTATTCGGTCCGTCTCGATCTAAAATAATGGGAAAAATATTAGTAGAGGGTGTTTTTAAAAATTCTAATTCCAATTTTTCACTATTATCTTTATTGATCGGAAAGACAGTGTACGGTAAAAGAGTTTCTTCGAGCATGATAGCAATGGTGGCGGCACTCGGGGTCGAAGACCCATATAATTCAATCATGCATAAACTCCGGCGTTAAGGCTGTTGATCGCTATTATTAGGAGAGTCATCATATTTATTGGAAAATTAAAATCAAGCGGAAATTGCGGCGCCCATTAGCTTCGATTTGAAAAGTTATTTTAATGTGCATATATCGCAAAATTATTACTATTAGATTATTTTTATCCAGTGTTATAATGATGAGTAGCACGCTTGTGCCACTGTCTTAAGGGACATTTATGCATGATTTAGCACCTATTATTACTGATTTGGCTGTCATTCTAGGTGTCGCCAGTTTCGTCACGCTGTTATTTCAATGGATACGTCAACCAGTCGTCCTCGGTTATCTGGTGGCTGGCATCATCGTCGGCCCACATTTATTAACGAATTCTTTGCTGAGCGACATCCCCAACATCAAAGCCATCGCGGAATTGGGCGTCATCTTCTTAATGTTTTCCTTAGGGCTGGAATTTAGTTTCCATAAATTAGTGAGTGTCGGCTTTTCCGCGAGTATCACGGGTTTGCTCGAAGTCATTTTGATGATGGTGCTTGGGTTTAGCGTCGGGCACGCGATCGGTTGGTCGTTTTACGATTCTTTGTTTTTAGGCGCGGCGCTGTCGATTTCTTCGACGACCATTATCATTAAAGCGTTAGAAGAATTAGGGTTGAAAACTAAACGCTTCGCGCAATTAATTTTTGGCGTGCTGATCGTCGAAGATTTATTAGCGATTTTATTGCTAGTGATACTCACCACCGTCGTGCAAAACAGTCAAATCAAATTGACCGCTTTCGCGTTAGACGTATTGCAGCTAGTCGTAGTAGTGGGAAGTTGGTTTCTCATCGGTTATTTTCTCGTGCCGTTTTTCTTCCGCCGCGTCATTGATCACGCTAGTCAAGAAACTTTAACGATCGTGTCCATCGCGTTTTGTTTATTACTGGTTTGCTGCGCGACCTATTTCAATTATTCGCCGGCGTTAGGCGCCTTCATCATGGGTTCTATTTTAGCCGAGACCCCGCAAGTCCACCGCATCGAAGAATTGATCCGGCCGATACGCGATATTTTCGCCGCCGTGTTTTTCGTATCGGTGGGGATGTTGATCGATCCGAAATTAATTTTCGCGCATTTACCGCTGGTATTATTGTTGTCGTTCATCACCGTCGTCGGCAAAATCGTGTCATCGTCCGTTGGCGCGCTGTTAACCGGCCAAAGTTTAAATACGTCGCTGCGCGTGGGTTTCGGCATGGCGCAAATCGGTGAATTCTCTTTTATCATCGTGACGCTGGGCGTCGCCATGAACGCGACCACGGATATCCTCTATCCTATCGTCGTCGCCGTGTCGGTCGTGACGACGTTTACGACGCCTTATTTAATTTTGTTTTCGGGACGTTTAGTCGGGATGATCGAAAAACGTTTACCCGACAGCGCGAAAGCTTTTTTAATGAATTATTCCGCCATGGTTTACCGGACGTTGGCGGATTCGAAAGCTGCGTCGTCGTATCGGAAATTAGTCGTGCGTCTATTGATAAACGGGTTGATCGTCGCGGTGATCTTCACGCTCATCAACGTCGTGGTGATGCCCTACGTGGAAGGGTATATTAATAAAGATTGGTTGGTGCAAGTCATTTGCTGGATTACGGCGCTGACGTTATCGTCGCCGTTCATTTGGGCGATGTTATTCGCGATCAAATCCGGCGTCATTTTTTCCAGCAGTAATAAAAATTATTCATTGCTGTTTATCACCATTATTTGGATTATGGTGATCGCGGAAATATTATTTCTCACCATCGCTTATTTTTATACGTGGGTCATCGTCAGTATTTTATTCGCGTTGGCGTTTTTATTTTTTGCCATATTTTATGCGAAATTAGGCAGATTTTATTATTGGTTTGAAACGAATTTCTTGGCGAATATTAATTTGGCGCAGCGCGGCGAGCCCAATCATTTTGAAAAATTAGCGCCGTGGGATAATACGTTAGCGTCGTTAACGGTGTCGGAAGATTCGCCTTTAATAAATAAAAATCTGCAAGCTTGTGAAGTGCGGCAAAAATATGGCATCAACATCGTCGCGATTCAGCGTAAACATAATTTAATCGTGGCGCCGCGCGGCGGCGAATTTTTACTGCCATATGATAAATTAGTGGTGTTAGGCATGGATGAACAGTTGGATGCGTTTAGGAAAATGATTGAGACGCCTGCGTTCGTTCCGCAATCGGAAGATATGTTAAGTAATTTTATTTTGAAACCGGTGTTGTTGAAACCGGATAGCGCGTTGATCGGCAAATCGATCCGCGATTCGCAAATCCGCGAACTGGCGTCAGGCTTGGTGGCGGGATTGGAGCGGCTTGGGCAACAAATTTTAAATCCCGACCCCGGCACGGTTTTACAAGCCGGGGATTTGTTATTGTTGGTCGGCGAAGCCAAACATATTAATGAATTAAAAATCGGCACGGTTCCCGGCCCACAAACGCTTTGAGGCTTATGCTATGCAGCTACCTATTTATTTAGATTACGCGGCCACCACACCCATGGATCCGCGGGTCGCTGAAAAAATGGCGCAATTCCTCACGACTACCGGCCACTTCGGCAATCCCGCGTCCGCCACGCATGCCTATGGCCACGCCGCTAGAGACGCGGTGGAAACCGCGCGCGCGCAAGTCGCGGCGTTAATTCACGCGGAGCCTGCTGAAATTATTTGGACATCGGGCGCGACGGAAGCGCTAAATTTAGCGATTAAAGGTGCCGCGCAATTGTATCAACGCAAAGGCCGTCACATCGTAACTATGCAAACGGAACATAAAGCGGTGTTGGATACTTGCCAAGAATTAGAAAAAAACGGTTACCGCGTCACCTATCTCGCGCCAGAAGAAAATGGTTGGTTAGATACGGATAAATTCCGCGCCGCGTTGACGGAGGAAACGATTTTAGCCGCGGTCATGCACTTAAATAATGAAACCGGCGTCATTCAAGATATTAAAACGTTGGCGGGTATCACGGCGGAAAAAAATATTTTATTCCTATGTGATGCCGCACAGAGCAACGGCAAGTTAACGCTAGACGTGCGTGATATGCCGGTCGATTTCATCGCGCTCTGCGCCCACAAAATCTATGGGCCAAAGGGCATGGGTGCTTTGTATGTGCGGCGTAAACCACGCGCGCGGGTGGCGGCGCAAATCCACGGCGGGGGCCAAGAGCAGGGTATGCGCTCAGGCACGTTAGCCACGCATCAAATCGTCGGTATGGGCGAAGCGTTCGCTATCGCGGGGCTTGAAACGGCGAGTGATTATAAAAATTGTTTAGCGTTGCGCGATTTATTTTTAGAAAAATTGTCGGCTTGCGCGCAATTCACGGTGAATGGTGATTTAGATAATTCTTGGCCGGGTATTTTGAATGTGAGTTTTGATAAAGTCCCTTCCGTAGTGTTCATGCAAGAATTTACTGAACTGGCCGTTTCCACCGGCTCGGCTTGCGGTTCGAAAGGTAGCGAGCCGTCTTATGTGTTGACCGCCATGGGGCTGCCGTTGTCGTTAACCAGCACAGCGATAAGATTTTCTTTCGGACGGTTTACGACGGTGGAAGAATGCGATTACGCCTGCCAATGTTTACAGAAGCTTCATGACGGTGAGTTGCGGGGGTAAATACGCTACCGCGATTTCTATCGGTTCGAGACTGCCGGTACGCAGCCAAGGGAAATGCATAATTTTCACCGGGCCTAACGTTGCGTAACGTCGCGCTAATTCCGGCGTTAATTTTTCATTTTTTTTCACTTCCCAAATAAACACCGCGCCTTTCAGCTGCATATCCTCCGCATCTATCCATTGGCTTTTATTTTTATCCCAGTTCACGAATACGGCCGGATGGTCCGAAGAATAATAAGCGATATTGCCGGCGAGCCAGCGCGATCCAGCGACATAATACAATGGCGTGTGAAAAGTATGGTGCCAATCATGGGTAATCACATGCGCTAACTTGGCGCCGGGGAAATTCGCGCTAGTTGCAAGCTGGGTGTGCGTTATAGCGAGTGTGTAGCCCGTCAACGTCGCGCCGACTAAACCCGCGCACGCTATCAGGAAAGCATAAAAGCGCGCGGGCGTGATGCGCGGCTGCGCGAACGCGATCAACATAATGCCCCACAGCGATAATAACGGTTCACCCCAACCGGCGCGTAATTGAATGCCGGCGAGTAGCGCTATGACTACCGTTAAAATATAGGGCCCTAAACCTAAATACAGTAAAAATTGTTTATCAAAAGCGGCTAGCTGGATGCGGGGGCTCAAGCACAGCGGTTTTTTTCCCACGATTAAAACGCAAGCTAATAACAACGCGGGGATAAAAGTTTCTAGCTGACGGCGGAAAAATAAAATCCCATAACTAAAATAATTATCGTTAGGCTCACGCACCACGCGCGCGAGCGCATAGCGCACAGTGATAAAGTCATGGCTTGCGAGCCAAACCATATGCGGCAAGATAATGATAATGAACGCGACGAGCGCGAGCAAAAGTTTTCGTGGATGCAGCGGTATTTTACTTCGCAGTAATAACGCGAGCATAGGCACTAGTAACATGATCGCATAATACTTTGTCATCATAGCGAGTGCCGCAAACACGCCCGTTGAGAGCCAATCTTTAGCACGTTGAAATTTAAGCGCGTGGTAAAAACTCAACGTCGTTAACGCCCACACCGCTAACTCTAACGTGTTATCGTTGAAGTCGATGGCATGCAAACTATAATATTGCACGCCTTCTAATAACAACACGCCGACTAACGCATAGAGCGGCGGCAACATTTGTTTGCCTAAACTCCACACCGCAAAAAAACAAATGCCCACCGATACTTGACTAAAGAAATAAGTCGCCCAGCCCGCATGATTATCTAATTGGATGGCGAGCGCTGACAGCCAAGCGTTTAAAAAAGGATTTTTATCGTAACCCCATTCGAAATGCTGGCCCCACATGCTGGCTTCGATGGCGTCTTGCGGTAAGTTATAACGAATTAAATAGGGGAGCAACGTCCACGCGATGATATGCGCGACGATGATAAAATATAAAATATTTTCCCAGCGGAACTGACGATATTTTTCCGTGTCAACACCCGCCTCTAAATCGAGAGGGCCGGTTAAATTAAACAATGGTGCGTACCTTTTCCCTTCACTCAACACGACTCACTGCGTAAACATAAAAATTCACTATTTTCCATTTCAACTTGCACAGTGGCGTGGTTGATTTTGAATTTATCTTTTAACGTCGTATGAATTTTTTTGTAATCGACATTGGTAGGCTTGCCTTCTTTCATGACTAAATGCGCGGTCAACGCGACTTCTTTCGTACTGAGCCCCCAGATATGTAGATCATGAATTTCCACCACGTCGGGTAAGCCCGCTAAAAACTTATTCACGCCGACATAATCGATATAACGCGGGACGGCGTCTAAAATCAGATTGACGGAATCGCGCAGCAAGCCCCACGTGCCCAATAAAATCGTGGCGACGATCAGTAAACCCACCACCGGATCGATCCACATTTTACCGGTGAAATAAATGATGATACCCGCGATAACGACGCCGATGGCGACTAACGCGTCGGCCATCAAATGCGTGAACGCGCCTTTGATATTCAAATCATCTTGGCCTTTCATAAATAGCAACGCGGTGCCGCCATTGATAAAAATACCCACGCACGCCGTCACGATGACGATAAATTCATTGACGGGTGTGACATGCAATAATTTTGCGATAGATTCATAAGCGATGACACCAGAAGACGCCACTAATATAATCGCGTTAGCCAAAGCCGCGATGATAGTCGTGCGTTTAAAACCATAACTGTAACGCTTGCGCGCCGGCAGCGTCATGAGCCAATTCGCGCCCCAAGCCAACACCAGACCAAAGACATCCCCGAAGTTATGCACCGCGTCCGCCAATAAGCCCATAGAGTTAGCGGCCAAGGCATAAATCACTTCAAACACGGTAAAGCCTAAATTCAACGTCACCGCGATGGCAAACGCTAAATTAAATGATTGCGGCGCATGGTGCGCGTGGCTGTGGCCGCCGACCCCATGAGAATGGTCATGCCCAGCGTGGGAAGAATGTGAATGGTCGTCGTTTTTCATAGGTTCATTATCATTTTAATCAACCGGCGGGGTCAAGCGTAAATAGTGTTAACAGCCCAGCTTGGCGCGTAATTCTGGCTTGTCTTCAGGAGCATCGTTCGCCGCAGCCGTAACTTTTGTAGTGCCGCAAAGTTTTTTTATGGATTGGTAAACTTTCCATTGTTCTACTGCACTAGCGAGATAGGTCGGTAGTTTCGGCAGATCGGAAAACAATAACGATAGTTGAATGACAGTGGTGGCGAAAGTGTCGATGAGTTTCGCCTCGGTTTGCTTTCTAATGGTGGCGATGCCATCCGCGTTAAGGGTATATGCGCTGCCAAAAATACGGTTAGTTTCTTTGAGACGGGCTTTCACGATATCATCGAGCTTTGCCTCGACTTGCGGCATCACGGCGCAGACTATCATGTTGGCGTAAATGAGTTCTAGTCGCGGCCATTCCACGCAGTCGGTCAATTGCATTTGTGAAACAATCCAATCGCGTTCGCGGTGTAGCTGCGGATAGATATGCGGAAATAATATTTCTATTAAACCTAATTCATCCATGATCTGGTAATTCTTGAACGCTAATTGTTGGGAAAAGTTCTTTTTGATTAACACATTAAAACGGTGTGGATGAAATAGCGAGTCAAGTTCCGCGGTACCGATGCGCGGCACTAATAAGTGTTTATCGATTTTGATTTGCTTGCGCAAATCGGTCATCTTTAAATTGCGTTTAGTCGAGGCGCGGATGGCGCGTAACATAATTAGTGGATCTTTTTTAAAAACTTCACTCACCGGCGCGATACTTTTTAAAATATTTTGTTTCATGTACATCAAGCCAAAGCCGGTCGGGTCGCTCACGCGGCCATTTTCATCCAGATAAAAGCACGAGAAATCGCGGCTCATTACGTCTCTAGATAAGGAACTTAAATCTTGCCGTTGAATAAGGTCGACTTGATAGCCGAACACGCGGCCTTGTAATAAACCGCGGACTTGCGGGACGACGATGAAACTTGGCAACTCCGCTTGCAGCGTCGCCATCGGAAAATCGGTGACTGTGTCAAGATCGCTCTGTTTGGTACTGGGCGCGATGTTAAATAAATGTTCGCGCACGCGGTCATAGACCCAGCCGCCGACGATGTAAGTTTTGAATTTTTGTTCGGGATGTTGCTGCTTGCAGCCATCGAATAATTTAAACAACGCTTTTTCACAATCGCGTAGCTCAAGTATGATTTCATCAGATGGCGGTTTTGCGGACGCGGCACTTAACATTTTTTTACTCTCTTCTAAATCGGACTCTGCACAGGAGCTGCTACTGGTTGCTTCTTGTTCCGGTTGCGCCGCTGGATTTTTGCGATTTTCACGTAACTTGGCTTTGCGGACTTTGACACGCGTTTTTTCGCGCATTTTTCGTTGCCGCTCTTTTTCTTCGCGCTCTGCTCGCGCCTGTTTCGCTTCTTCTTGGATATATTCATCCGTCTCCGCTTTATCTTCCGCCGCGTTTTTTAGCAATACATGGATGTGCGTCGTGCTAACGTAAGATTTTTTCGTCGGATGAGATTTGTAGACTAGGGGAGGGGGCTTGTGACGTTTTCTGCGGGTTTTGTCGTCCGAAGTTTTACATTCTTCTTGCGGAACTGCAAGTAACAACGCTTGCGTTTTAGCCATGGTAAAATATTTTATATATTTATTAATCGTGGCTTGTGAAATCTTAGCGATACTTTTGTGGCCACTCAAACCATTAAGAAAATGGAGTGCTGTGTCATATTTCTCTTGCAGTCCGCAAGCGATCGCATGTTTGATATAAAGTTCAGTGCATTGCCATTTCTCTAAACCCATTAGACTGACTTTCTCAGCCAGTGCGAAATTACCATTTTCTAAATGCAGCGTCGTTAACGTGATGCATTTTTCCCCCAGCGTTTGTACTAATTTGATTACCGAACTTCTGTCGTCAGGGTTGTTATAAATATAAATAGCATTGTTAAAATCATAACGAGCGCGCATCATGTCGCCAAGCGTTAAATAGACCACCATGCGGCCGAAATATAATTCATGTGAAGTGATATCTTGCGCGAATAAAATCGCGAGTGAGTAATCAAGTTTTGCCTGATCGTAGTCAGCTATATGTAAATTGAAAATAGCACGTTGCGCATAGTAATCTTCATACGTAGGTTGGTCTTTGATTAATGTGTTAAGAATTTCTATTTCATTAAGATAATTTCCTTGGTAGCTTTTTGCCTCGATACTTTTTAAAGATGACGCTATCTTGGCGGTCATTTTTGTCGCTTGTTGAGCGGACAGCTGGCTAGGCTTATGCGGATATTCTATATAGGGATCTTCATTTAACATTCTCAGAATGTCACGGCGATATTCTTTAATCGTATCGAAGTCACATTTAGCGCCGATATTGAGAAACATTATCAAGTCGGCTTTGGCTTTGACAGCCTCTTCGAGATCTAAATAAATAAGATGGCGACGTAGATAGGACAATGAGTGTTTATATTTATCGATACATTTATCTAATTCTACTAGTGCTTGCGTACTTTCGTTGCAAGTATCGTGCAGACCGAAAGCGCGCAGGGTGAGGCTAAGGAAATCGTCTTCAAATACATGCACGGCTTTATGGTTATAAAAATAGGCGAGAAAATGCAGACCTTGCCTAGTTGCCATATTACTACGATGAGCAAAGATGACGGCACCGTTTGACAATTCAGGATCGGCGTAATCAAGGATTTTGTCATCCAAGCTGCTATCCATGACTGGCGCGGTGATGGGTAAGTCCAACGGCGCTAGCTGTTTGCGAAGCATGATGTGATACCATTTGCGAAAATTATTTTCTTTGGCTTTTTCCTGTGTCGCTAACGTTAACGCGGCGGCGAAATCCGCATTCGGATAGGGCGGGTTATCAGGATGAAGCTTATTCAACTGCATACATTGCTGCGCTAACTTTACTTTCGCGACTAAATCAAAGGGCACAATTTTTAAGTAAAGTTCATAATAAGAAATGGCGTTTTCTGGGTCTTTATTTTTTGCGAATAACTCCGCTAAATCCTGATACGCATCAGGATAGAGCGGATAGTCATGAATTAACTGCAGATAAAAATTTTCAGACGCGCGCGAATAGTTATCTTCGGTGTCTTTCTTATGCGCCGCAAGAGTATCTAAATAACCAATAATTTTGTAGCCATGTAATAAATCGGCGTTAGTATGTTTTAACTCCGCCGCTTCCTCGGCGAGCTTATGACTTTCGATATCTAACGCTGCAAACAGCAAATGCAGTTCCACATCAGAAATAATTTTATTCGTTGAAAGCATAGCCCAAGTCTCATATTTTTATAGTTTTTAATCTCGTCTTAGCTTATCTGAAGCTCCTAGCGGTGTCGGGTAGCGCATGGTTACCCAATAAGATGAACCAATAAAGGTGATGATGGTAGCGGCTTGCACCATGTACGTCGCTTGCGATTGAATGATTTTAGCATCTAGCGCGAGATAAATTACCAGCAAAGAAAATTCGCTGATTTGCCCTAAGCGCACGCCGATTTCCCAACTAATGGATTTTGATTCGCCGGATTGCCGCAGCAGCCAACTAAAGATTAACGGTTTAAAAATCATGATAAAACCCGCCAGCATCAATGCCGGCCAAATGATCGCGGGTAAATAATCAAAATTGAAACCCGCGCCGATGGTGAAAAAGAACATCACTAAAAAGAAATCGCGTAGCGGTTTTAAACTTTCCGCGATGTAGAGTGAGATAGGATTAGACGCGAGCGTCACGCCGGCGATGAACGCACCGATTTCATCCGATAAATGCATGAAGCCACTCAACTGCGCCATGCACAAGCACCAACCGATCGATAAAATAAATATATACTCGTGAACTTTATCGAACTTCGCTAATAATTTATCGAGAATATAGCGCTGAAACACATACGCGACTAAAAATAAAATCGGAAACGCGCTGATGATGTAGCCAATATCATGAAACGAAAACGCGCGGTCGGCCACCCCTTGCAAAACTAACAACACGGTAATGGCGATAATATCTTGCAACAACAAAATACTTATCATCAATTCACCCGTGTGTTGATGATGCAGGATCGTCGTCGGCAATAATTTCAAACCGATAATCGTGCTGGAAAACATCGTCGTGATGCCGATGATCACGCACTCTTGATAATTAAAACCAAACAAGCGGCTGATGCCGAAGCCCACTAATAAAAATATCAGCGAACTTAACACCGTGATCGAACTCATTTTCCGTAACGAGTGCAGCAAATCTTGCGGCCGTAAATGCAAGCCCAGCAAAAACAACAAAAAAATAATGCCGATGTCGCCAGTTTGTCTAATCAGCGCGGAATCTTTGACGAGTTGCAATCCCCACGGCCCCAAAATCGCGCCCAGCAGTATATATGCCACGAGCAGCGATTGTCGGGTAAGCAGGGCTAGCGTCGATAAAATTGCTGTTCCAGTAAAAATTAAAAATATAATGTGAACAACAGATTGATCGTGCATCATTCATCCTCGTTTAGCGAAACTAAAGTAGTGTTGCCTCCTGCAGCTGTAGTATTTATCGAGACCGCTCTTTCGACGCATAAACGCGGTAAATAGTGCGGGCCTCCGGCCTTTGGGCCAGTCCCTGACAAACGCTCGCCGCCAAACGGTTGCACGCCGACGACAGCGCCTATGATATTACGGTTCACGTATAAATTACCAACAAGTACGCGATTTTTGATATATTTTACGGTGGCGTCAATCCGGCTGTGGATTCCCATCGTTAACCCATAGCCCGTCGCCGTAATGGCGTCTAAGACTTGATCTAATTCAGCGGCTTTAAAGGTCAAAATATGCAAAATAGGTCCGAACACTTCGCCGGTCAGACGCGTGAGGCTATCAATCCGGTAAGCGCGCGGCGCGAAATAAAATCCATCTAAGCCGTCCGCCAGCGGCACTTGATAAAGTAATTCCGCTGCTTGATCCATGCGCGCGGCGTGTTTTTGCAGCATGGCGAGCGCGTCTTGATCGATCACCGGGCCGATATCGGTGGACAATAAACTGGGGTCGCCGATTTTTAACTCCGCCATCGCGCCGCTCAACATCGTCAACAAATGCGGCGCGATTTCTTCTTGCACGAACATCACGCGTAACGCCGAGCAGCGTTGACCGGCGCTGTTAAACGCCGATTGTAAAACATCGGCGACGACTTGTTCGGGCAGCGCGGAAGAATCGACGATCATCGCGTTTTGACCGCCGGTTTCCGCGATCAATGGCACGATCGGGCCGGAGCGTTGCGCGAGCGTTAAATTAATTTTTTTCGCAGTGTCGGTTGAGCCGGTAAACATCACGCCCGCGACGCGTTCATCAGCGACTAACGCGGCGCCGACCACTTCGCCGCTGCCCGGCAATAGTTGCACGGCGGCTTTCGGAATACCAGCTTGATGTAACAGTTGTACCGCAAGTGCTGCGACGAGTGGGGTTTGTTCCGCGGGTTTAGCAATGACGACATTGCCGGCGGCGAGTGCGGCGGTCACTTGGCCTAAAAAAATCGCCAGCGGAAAATTCCACGGACTGATGCAAACGATTATACCGCGCGGTTCTAAGCGTAATTGATTCGATTCGCCGGTCGGCCCGCGTAAAATTTGCATTTGACAGTCGATGCGCGCGCGCACCGCGTAATAACGGCAATAGTCTACCGCTTCGCGCACTTCCGACCAGCAATCGTTAATTTGTTTGCCGCCTTCTTGGCACAGAATTTTTATCAGCGCCGCCATATTTTTTTCGAGTAAATCCGCCGCGCGTTCTAAGCAGGCGGCGCGGTCGTCGACGGCTGTCGCCGCCCACTCGTGCTGACATTTTTCCGCTTGCGTTAAGGCGGCCTTAACGTCATCCAGCGTCGCTAATGTGACATGACCAATGAGGGTTTTGGTGGCGGCGGGAGAAAATACCGCTTGCGGATTTTCACGCGCGATTAATTTACCTGCGATAAGCGGGCCGGCAGTTAGCGTTTTTTCTAAAGTTTCCATAGATTGTTTGAGTTCCAAAGCAACTTGCGTGTTAGATAAATCCAGACCGCGAGAATTCACCCGTTCTGGCGCGTAAATGTTTACGGGCAGGGGAATATGCGGATGCGGCACAGAGGTTAATTTTGCAATTCTATCGGCGGGGTCAGCGATAATTTTTTCCACCGGCATGTGTTCGTCAGCTAGGCGGTTGATGAAAGAAGTATTCGCGCCGTTTTCTAATAAGCGCCGTACCAAATAGCCGAGTAAATCAATATGATTGCCCACCGGCGCGTAAATGCGGCACGGAATATTTAAATTTTTCGCGCCGACGATGGCGTTATACAAGGGCTGCCCCATGCCGTGCAAACACTGGAATTCATAGTCGGTGCGCGGGCCCGCCATTTCAATCACCGCCGCCACCGAGTGCGCATTGTGCGTGCCGAATTGCGGATAAAAACAAGCTGGCTGCGCGAAGATTTTTTTCGCGCAAGCTAAGAATGACACGTCGGTGGAATTTTTGCGGGTGAAGACGGGATAGCCGTCGAAACCTAACACCTGACTTTGTTTTATTTCCGCGTCCCAGTAGGCGCCTTTGATGAGCCTGAGCATGATGCGGCGCTGGAATTTTTTCGAAAGTTCGGTGAGCCAATCGATCACCGCTGGCGCGCGTTTTTGATAAGATTGAACCGCGAGCCCAAAACCTTCCCAGCCCGCGAGCGCGGGCTCGCTAAAAACTTTTTCGAAAATTTCTAACGACAATGTCAGCCGGTCGGCTTCTTCCGCGTCTACCGTCAAACCAATATTTTGGGTCTTCGCTTGCAGCGCCAAAGATAACAGTAGCGGCGTTAATTCATGCATGACGCGCGTGTAATTGCCGTGTTCATAACGCGGATGCAGCGCGGAAAGTTTGATCGAAATGCCGGGTGATTCGATCGGGCCTTTACCTTGCGCGACCCGGCCGATCGCCGCGATCGCTTGTTCATAAGAACGAAAATATTTTTTCGCGTCCGCTTGCGTGCGCGCCGCTTCGCCTAACATGTCGTAAGAATAACGGTAACCTTGCGCTTCCAGTCTGCGCGCGCGCGTTAATGCTTTATCAATCGTGCTGCCCATGACGAATTGCTTGCCGATAATTTTCATCCCTTGCAACACTAACGGTCTAATCATGGTGCCGCCGGATTTACTTAACAAACGCTTGAGTGTCGCTAGTAAAGAACTTTCATCCGTCAGCGTGGGCGCATAAATTTTTCCGGTCAACATCAACGACCACGTCGCCGCGTTCACAAACAATGAACCGCTGTCACCTAAATGTTGCTGCCAATCCACATTGGAAAGTTTATCGCTAATTAAGCGGTCGGCAGTGTAACTATCTGGTATACGCAGCAAAGCCTCCGCGAGACACATCAGTGCAATGCCTTCTTCACTGGATAAATCATATTGCTGTAAAAAACTATCGAGTCCGGTTTGGCTTTTACGGTTTTCGCGGGTGGCTAAAACTAGTGTCGAGGCGGTTTGCCCAATGCGCTGTAAAGCGTCCGGAGAAAAATTAATTTCTGCGAGTAATCTCCGCATGCAAGCGCTTTCATCTTCGCGGTAAGCCGCGTCCAACGACGGAAAGGCATGGTTTTGTCTAAAATTGTTACTTTCAAAAATCATATTTAGGGGTTTCCGTGTTATTATACGCGATCTTAAAATTAGAGTGCGATATTTTACCAGGGCAGGGCGGGGAAGGGGAGCTTGATTTTGTTACCAAAACAAAAAAAATTATCATTGGCGGGCCGCTTCCGTGGTTTGCTCCCGATTGTCATTGACGTTGAAACCTCTGGATTGAATCCGGCGACCGACGCGCTCTTGGAACTTGCCGCCGTTACTTTAACTATGGATAGCACCGGTAAACTCTATCCCGATAAAACTTATGCGTATCACATTGAAGCTTTTCCCGGCGCGAATATCGATCCGGCCTCACTGGCGGTGACCGGCATCGATCCTGGCTATCCTCTGCGTTACGCCATTCCAGAATGCCAAGCGCTGCGACGTTTATTCAGTAAATTACGCGCGCATTTGGAAGCGGCGCAATGTCAGCGCGGCGTGTTGGTCGGGCATAATGCTTGGTTTGATTTAAGCTTTTTGCAATCCGCGATTAAGCGCAGCCGCATTAAATCCGTGCCGTTTCATTCTTTCACGACCCTTGATACCGCGACCCTGTCCGCGGTAGCCTTGGGCGAAACGGTGTTAGCCAGAGCATTGCGACGCGCAGGGATAGAATTCGATATCAACCAAGCGCATTCTGCTATTTATGACGCTGAGCGTACCGCCGAATTATTTTGTCACATCACGAATAGATTTCGGACTATGACGCTGTGATTTTATGATTAAGGATTCTCTCAGGTAGGTTGACGCTGAGCGCAGCGCAGACCGACACGCCCATCTCAATGTTTAACATTTTCAACGAGATTTTTTTCGATCTCTAAATTGCTATTCAAAAGAATTTATTTGCTGGCGAATTTTTTGGCTGCTGGTTTGCTGTGGTGTTTTTCATTATCGCTAGAGCAGTTAGGGAAAATGATTTGGCTAACTTGATCGTCGCTATCTGTTTGCACTTGATCACTCAATAATTCATTCAAATTAGTCGTGGTGAGCGACACGATAATGCTGGATTGCGACAAGGTATTGTTTTGCGCCTTCGCCGTGTTAGTAATGTTGTTGCTGGTGTCAGTGCTAGCGTTCGCATTCGTGCTGCTGGTGGTCGTACCCGTTTCACCCGTAATATTCGAGTTGTAACCGGTTGGCGAGTTAAGCACGCCGACGACATCCACGCCACCGTTGTTAGCGGAGGCTGCTGCGGAAGCCGCTGCCGCTGCTTGTGGGTTGTTGCTAGCTGGCGGTATAAACACGGCGCCATTGCTTGGCAAGCCTGCGCTGATAGAGCTGCTAGAACTGCTGACCGGGGTTGGGTTCATCAAGTTAAAGTTAACAAAGCTTAACACTTTACCGTTCGTCGTCGCGGTTTGCGCTGCTTGGTCAATCGTCGCTTGCGCAGTAAAGGTAACCACCGTGTTCGAGCTTGGGCTTTCAAAGGTATCAAACCCATTGAATACGATTGGATCGTTGATGAAGCCTGATAATGGGCCTGTGATCGTCAAGCTATTCACTTTGTTAGGTGCGGCAATCACGATCGTGCCGTTGTTGGATGTGTCATTCAAGTAGTTAACATTGGTGAAGTTACCAATGACCGCGGAGGAGTTGTTGGTCGTGAAGCCATTGCTTTCGCCGAGAATGGTGGCAGTAATTGGCGTCGCATAACCTGAGTAATCTAACGTGTTGGTCGTCGAGGTCAAGCTGCCCGTGCCGCCATTGATGGACACGATGCTTGAGCCGTTACCAAAGAAGAAGGTGTTATTGCCCGTGCCACCCGTTAAGTTTTGGATTTGACTGAAGCTGTTAACACCCGTTGCGGTACCGCTATTGGTGCCATTGATGTTGAAGATATCCGTCGCGTTGTTATCGCCGACTAACGTGTTGTTTTGCGTCGTGCCGCCGGTGACGCTGCCGATCGTGCCGCCCATGAGCGTGAAGGTATTAGCTAAGTTACCACCGACCAAGTTTTGAATTTGACTGAAGTTAAAGCCGCCGGACATTTCAGCGACGCCGGTGATGTTACCGGTATCAAGCGAGGTGATATTGAAGTTTTGGCCGGCGTCATTGGTTTGTACGGTCAAGGTGTTGTTGCCACCCGCGCTGCCCGTCACATTCAAGTTCGCGACCGCTAAGTTACCCGTCAACGTAAAGTTGTTATTGCCCGCGCTGCCGACTAAGTTCAAGTTCTTATTACCGCTGACACCATTCATTAAATCAAGGTTAGCGCCCGTCGTTAAGGTCGCGTTAGCCCCTAATGCTACCGCTGCGTTATAAGTTTGGCTGCCGGTGCTGACGACGCTGCCGCCATTAATATTCACCGTACTTGCATTGAATAAGATGTCGTTAGCCGCGGTCACGGTACCGTTGTAAGTTTGCGCGCCGCTGGAGGTGACGCTGCCGCCGTTTAATGCGACGTTAGCCGCCGTCAAACTGGTGAGCGCCGTGTTAGAGCCGATAGCACTAGCAAAGGTCGTGGTGCCAGCGCCGCTGACCGTCAAGCCAAACGCGCCGTCTACCGTGCCATTGACGTTCATCGTATCAGAAGAGATGCCCGTGCTAAGGGTGCTGTTACCTGTTAAGGCGATGTTGCTATTGATCACAGCGTTACCTGATGCCGCGATCGTGCCCGCATTGTTAATACCCGTTGAAGAAGTTAACGTACTGTTGGTGAGTTCTAATTCGCCCGCTGCGCCAACGCTGACGTTATTCAAGGTAGCAGAGCTTGCGAGATTCAAGATACCGCCTTGAACGGAAGTTGGGCCCGTGTAGGCGACGTTGCTTAGCGTTAATTCGCCAGCGCCGGTCTTCGTTAAGCTGCCCGCACCCGATAATGTACCGGTGTAACTGTCATTGCCCGACGCATTGTTAACGGTTAATGCCAAGCCAGAGTTCAGCGCGAAGTTGCCTGTGCCTTCTAAGCCGCCCACCGTCATGCTAGTGATCGAAGAATCCAGCGCTAAGTTGCCGCCGTTCAAGTTCAACATACTAGCGGTAGAGATCGCGTTTTCCGCACCGGCGTTATTCGAATCTAATGTTAACGTACCCGCGCTAACATTCGTCGCACCGGTGTACGTATTAGTAGAAGCTAACGTTAAGTTACCGCTGCCCATTTTCGTTAAACTACCTGCGCCGCTGATGTCACCAGAGTAGACCGAGGAATTGTTATCCATGCCGATGGTTAAGGTGGTCGCAGCGGAAGAACCTAAGTTAATATTACCCGCGCCGCTTAACGAACCGATCGAATCACTGATGTTATTCAAGTTAAAGTTAGAACCCGATGCCAAGGTCAAGTCGCTAGCGGAAGAAACAGAACCCGCGTTGCTTAATGCTAACGTACTATTATTAGATACAGTGGTTGCACCAGAGTAGGAGTTAGCTGCTGCGAACGTTAACGTACTGCCGCCGTTGATCGAGACGCCTAAGTTACCCGTTAAGCTGGTGGAGACAGAGGCGGCACTAGTGTTAGCAAAGTTCAATGTCGTAGCAGAACCGCTATTGGTAATCACACCGCTGCCCGTCACGCTATTGGACAAGGATTGTGAGAAGCCAGCTAAATCAAAGGACCCTGCGTCAGACAAGCTCGTGCCGGTAGGTAAGGCATTGGTTTCGCCAGAGATAATTGTGCTGCTGCTGCCGATAGAGGTCGCGCCGGTGTAAGTATCAACGCCAGATAATGTTAGAGCGCCAGCGCCTGTTTCGGCTAAAGATAAATTGCCGGTTAACGAACCTAAATACATTTCCGCGCTGCTGTTATTCAGTGTAAACGTGCCAGCAGTTAAACTGCTATTGGTGACGGTGCCCGTGCTGCTAGGATCAATGCTAGCGACTTGTTGTGAGTAGCCGACTAAATCTAACGTCCCGTTATTAACTAATACCGTACTAGTCGGTAATGCGTTTGCGATACCATCAGCAATCGTGCTGCCGGCGTTAATCGTCGTCGCACCGGTGAATGTACTCGTGCCTGTTAAGGTCAAGGTAGCGCTGCCGCCTGCGGTCAAGCCGATATTACCTGTGATTTGACCGGCATAAGAATCCGCTGTCGTGTTGCTAACTAACAACGCGCTGGCCGTGCTAGTGCTGTTAGTAATGATACCGCTGCCGGAAATTCTCGCTACTTGTTGTGCGTTGCCATTTAAGTTCAACGTACCCGAGTTAGAGATAGCTGAGGTCGTCGACACGGCGTTAGAAATACCGTCTACTAACGTGCTGCCGCTACCGATGGACGTTGTGCCCGAATAGGTATTCACGCCGTTTAATGTTAATGATCCGGTACCCGTTTCAGCTAAGCCTAAGTTACCGGTGAGAGTACCAGCAAACGTAGAGTTCGCCGCCGTGGTGTTAACCGTCACGGCCGCAGACGTCGCGCTGCCGTTTGTCAATACACCGGTGCCGCTAATGCCATTCACTGTTTGCGCGAAACCATTTAAGTTCAAGGTACCATTATCAATTAATGTCGTGCCGGAAGTTAACGCGCCGCTCGCGCCTAAAATAATTGAACCACTATTAATCGTCGTTGTGCCACTAAAAGTATTCGCTCCGCTTAAAGTCAGCGCGCCGGCATCATTCTTCACTAGCGCTAAGTTCCCCGTGATAGCACCGCTATAACTTGCAGACGCCACATCATTAATCGTTAATATGCCTGCGGTGCCGCTAGAGTTTGTGATCGTACCAGTACCTGCACCAAAATTAGTGATAGCTTGCGAATAGCCCGCGGTATCGAAAGTCGCGCCGCTCGCAACCGATAGCGTCGTCCCACTCGCTATGGCGTTATTGATACCATCAACAATCGAACCCGCTGAGATGGTGGTAGCACCGCTATAAGTATTCACGGCGTTCAAGGTCAACGCGCCCGCGCCTACTTTAGTTAAGGACAATGAATTTTCTAACACACCGGCGTAACTATCGGCCGTGGCGTTATTCACTTCTAATGTACCGCCGGTGCCGGTGACAAAACCGCTGCCGGTTACGCTGCTGACTTCTTGTGTGAAGGCGCCGACACTTAAGATAGCGCCAGAGCCGATAGACAACGCGGTATTATTTGCTAACGCGCCACTTACACCTTCTGTCACAAAACCGCTAGCAACGTTGGTCGCGCCGTTGTAGGTATCGACACCTTTCAAGGTTAATGTGCCAGCGCCATTCAACGTTAAGTTCAAGTTGCCGGTGATAGTACCGTTGTAAGTATCTGTCGTTGTATTTTTCACGGTAAAGGTATCTTGCGTACCGCTGCTGTTGGTGACATTACCTGTACCCGTCATGTTACCCACAGTTTGTGAATAGCCACTTAAGTTCAAGGTACCATTATTGATAAATGAACTTAACGTAGAGGTAGTCAGCGCATTGTTGGCGGCTAAATTGATGGTGCCACCGCTGGCGATGGTCGTGTTGCCCGTATAAGTGTTCGCACCCGACAAGGTTAATATACCGCTGCCAGAATCGGTCAAACCTAATTTACCCGTCAACGTGCCAATGAATGAATCCGGCGCCGAGCTATTAATCGTCACTGTGGACGCAGTCGCGGTTGAGTTAGTCACCACACCCGCGCCCGTCAAGCTGGATAATTGTTGCGAGAAGCCGCCTAAGTTCAATGTGCCAGCATCAGCGAGAGCAGTTGTCGTCGGTAACGCATTAGCAATGCCTTCCACAATGCTGCTGCTACTATTAATCGTGGTGCTGCCGTTATAAGTGCTGGCGCCACTTAACGTCAATGCTGCGCTGCCTTGTGCGGTCAAAGATAAATTACCAGTGATCGCGCCACTATAGGTATCCGTAGCGCTGTTGTTAATCATCAACGCGCTCGCTGTGCTAGAACTGTTGGTGACTGAGCCTACACCCGTAATGCCGGCAAGCGTTTGTGTGTGGCCATCTAAATCTAATGAGCTACCTGTTCCCGTCAAGGCAACGGAGGTGGAGGAGGATATTGAGCCGTTCGTGCCTAATTGAATTTCACCGCTACCAGAAACAGTAGTCAAGCCGGTGTAAGTGTCAGCGCCCGTCAACGTTAAAATGCCCGTGCCACTAGCCGTTAAGCCACCGGCGCCGGATAATGAACCGCTATAAATATCATTCGCGGTGTTGGCAACTGTTAAAGTGACGCCGCTGCTTAAGAAGATGTTACCGCTACCCGTTAAGTCAGCGACAGTCTTGCTAAAGCCTAAGCCAAGTTGACCGGGGCTATTGATAACGAGAGCGCTAGCGGCGGGGATCGCATTAACAGAACCATCGGTCAAAATACCGTTGTTGATGGTGGTGGTACCCGTGTAAGAATTATCTGTCGATAACGTAAGATTACCGGTGCCAACTTTTGTTAACCCACCGGCACCGCTGATCGTGCCGCTGAAGGTAGTAGAGGTGTTATCGTTACCAATGGTTAATACCGTCGAGCTAGACGTACCGGTAGTGATATGACCGGTACCGCTTAAAGAGCCGATGCTGTCGCTAATATTATTCATAGTAAAGGTCGTACCCGCGCCGAGAATTAACGCGCTGTTAAGTGGGACGCTACCACTGCCGCTGAGTGTTAACGACCCTGCGCTGATGTTCGTCGCGCCGGAATAGGTATTGGCAGCCGATAACGTTAAACCGCCGCTATTCATTTCCGTCAAAGCTAAGCTGCCAGTTAACGTCGTATTAATTGTATCTGCAGCGCTGTTATTTAACGTCAAGGTCGCAGCGGTCGCACTAGTGACAGTACCCGCACCCGTTAAGCTACCCAATTTTTGTGAGTTGCCATTCAAGTTCAATGTGCCCGCGTCAGTTAAAGCAGTACCGGTAGGTAAGGCGTTAGCGACATTTTCAACGATCGTACCCGCCGTGATAGAAGTCGCGCCCGTATAAGTACTAGCGCCACCTAAGGTCAACGTGCCCAAGCCGCTCTTTGTTAAGCCTAACTTACCGGTGATCGAACCGGCGTAAGTATCAGCACCGCTGTTAGCAACGTTAAATACACCGGCTGTGGTGCTGGAGTTCGTTACCACACTCGTCATGCTGCCAGTGATGCTAGCGACAGTTTGAGAATAGCCGTTCGTGTCTATCGTACCGTTATTGGTGATCGCGCTGGCAGTGGAAATGGCATTGGTAGCGCCGTCTTTAATTTCGCTGCTAGCATTAATCAGGGTCGCGCCGGTATACGTATTAGCGGCATTCGTTAAGGTGACAACACCTGCGCCCGCATCCGTTACATTTATGCTGCCTTGCAGAGCGGCGTCAACATTACTCGCCGTGCCGATATTCAATGTCAGGGTGCCAGTGCCGGTGCTGCTGGTGACAGTACCCATGCCCGTCAAGCTAGATACTTGTTGGGTATTACCATTCAAGTCTAACGTCGCACCCGTTTGATCCGAGACGGAAGCCGAAGTGCCTAAGGCATTGCTCGCGCCTAATTTGATCGTGCCGGAAGAAATGGTGGTGCCGCCTGTATAGGTGTTCACGCTATTTAATAGTAACGTGCCGGTGCCTGACATCGTTAACGATAAGTTACCTGTTAATGTACCCGCGTACGTGTCTGGCGCGCCACTGGTGCTAACATTCACGTTGGCTGCTGTCGCGTTACTATTGGTAATCACGCCGCTGCCCGTGATATTAGAGAACGATTGTAAATTACCATTAATGTTTAACGTGCCGTTATCAGTTAACGCCGTGCCTGATGCTAACGCGCCCGCTGAATTCGCCGTCAAGGTGCCGCCGGTAGAAATCATCGTCGCGCCGTTATACGTGTCCGTACCGGACAAGGTAAGATTACCTGAGCCTGACATCGTCAACCCTAACTTACCGGTGATCGAACCGGCGTAAGTGTCTGCACCGCTGTTAGCAACGTTAAATACACCCGCTGTGGTGCTGGAGTTCGTTACCACACTCGTCATGCTGCCAGCGATGCTAGCGACAGTTTGAGAATGGCCGTTCGTGTCTATCGTACCGTTGTTAGTGATCGCACTGGCAGTGGAAATGGCATTGGTAGCGCCGTCTTTAATTTCGCTGCTAGCATTAATCAGGGTCGCGCCGGTATACGTATTAGCGGCATTCGTTAAGGTGACAACACCTGCGCCCGCATCCGTTACATTCATGCTGCCTTGCAGAGCGGCGTCAACATTACTCGCCGTGCCGATATTCAATGTCAGAGTGCCAGTACCGGTGCTGCTGGTGACAGTACCCATGCCCGTCAAGCTAGACACTTGTTGTGAATTACCATTCAAGTCTAACGTCGCACCCGTTTGGTCCGAGAGGGAAGCCGAAGTGCCTAAGGCATTGCTCGCGCCTAATTTGATCGTGCCGGAAGAAATGGTGGTGCCGCCTGAATAGGTGTTCGCGCTATTTAGTAGTAACGTGCCGGTGCCTGACATCGTTAACGATAAGTTACCCGTTAATGTACCCGCGTACGTGTCTGGCGCGCCACTCGTGCTTACATTCACGTTGGCTGCTGTCGCGTTGCTATTGGTAATAATGCCGCTGCCCGAGATATTAGAGAACGATTGTGCATAACTATTAATGTTTAACGTGCCGTTGTCAGTTAACGCTGTACCACTGGTTAACGCGCCCGCTGAACCCGCCGTCAACGTGCCGTTCGCATTAATCATCGTCGCGCCGGTATACGTATCGGTACCTGACAAGGTTAAGTTACCCGTGCCTGACATCGTTAAGCCTAACTTGCCGGTGATCGAACCAGCGTATGTATCTACGCCACTGTTCGCGATATTAAATACACCCGCGGTGCTGCTTGAGTTCGTCACCACACTCGTCATGCTACCAACGATGCTAGCGACTTGTTGTGAATTACCGTTCGTGTCTATCGTACCGTTGTTAGTGACCGCGCTTGTGCTTGAGATACCGTTTGCTACGCCGTCTTTGATTTCGCTATTGGCATTAATCGTGGTGGCGCCCGTATACGTATTAGCGGCATTCGTTAAGGTGACAACACCTGCGCCCGCATCCGTTACATTCATGCTGCCTTGCAGAGCGGCGTCAACATTACTCGCCGTGCCGATATTCAATGTCAGAGTGCCAGTGCCGGTGCTGCTGGTGACAGTACCCATGCCCGTCAAGCTAGACACTTGTTGTGAATTACCATTCAAGTCTAACGTCGCACCCGTTTGGTCCGTGAGCGCCGCACTGCTGCCTAAAGCATTACTCGCACCTAATTCAATCGTGCCGGAAGAAATGGTGGTGCCGCCTGAATAGGTGTTCGCGCTATTCAATAGTAACGTGCCGGTGCCTGACATCGTGAACGATAAGTTACCCGTTAATGTACCCGCGTACGTGTCTGGCGCGCCACTCGTGCTAACCGCCACGGTGACCGGTGAGCCAGTAGCACTATTGGTAATAACGCCGCTGCCCGAGATATTAGAGAACGATTGTGCATAACCATTAATGTTTAACGTGCCGTTGTCAGTTAACGCTGTACCACTGGTTAACGCGCCCGCTGAACCCGCCGTCAACGTGCCGTTCGCATTAATCATCGTCGCGCCGGTATACGTATCGGTACCTGACAAGGTTAAGTTACCCGTGCCTGACATCGTTAAGCCTAACTTGCCGGTGATCGAACCAACGTATGTATCTACGCCACTGTTCGCGATATTAAATACACCCGCGGTGCTGCTTGAGTTCGTCACCACACTCGTCATGCTACCAACGATGCTAGCGACTTGTTGTGAATTACCGTTCGTGTCTATCGTACCGTTGTTAGTGACCGCGCTTGTGCTTGAGATACCGTTTGCTACGCCGTCTTTGATTTCGCTGTTGGCATTAATCGTGGTGGCGCCCGTATACGTATTAGCGGCATTCGTTAAGGTGACAACACCTGCGCCCGCATCCGTTACATTCATGCTGCCTTGCAGAGCGGCGTCAACATTACTCGCCGTGCCGATATTCAATGTCAGAGTGCCAGTGCCGGTGCTGCTGGTGACAGTACCCATGCCCGTCAAGCTAGACACTTGTTGTGAATTACCATTCAAGTCTAACGTCGCACCCGTTTGATCCGTGAGCGCCGCACTGCTGCCTAAGGCATTACTCGCACCTAATTCAATCGTGCCGGAAGAGATAGTGGTGCCGCCTGTATAGGTGTTCGCGCTATTCAATAGTAACGTGCCGGTGCCTGACATCGTTAACGATAAGTTACCTGTTAACGTACCAGCATAACTATCTGGCGTACCGCTGGTGCTAACGTTCACGTTGCCCGCTGTGCCGTTGCTGTTGGTTACAACACCGCTGCCGGTGATGTTAGAGAACGATTGTGAATTGCCATTGATGTCTAAGGTGCCGTTATCAGTTAACGCCGTGCCACTAGTTAACGCGCCCGCTGAACCCGCCGTCAACGTGCCGTTCGCATTAATCATCGTCGCGCCGGTATACGTGTCCGTACCTGACAAGGTTAAGTTACCCGTGCCTGACATCGTCAACCCTAACTTACCGGTGATCGAACCGGCGTAAGTATCAGCACCGCTGTTAGCAACGTTAAATACACCCGCTGTGGTGCTGGAGTTCGTTACCACACTCGTCATGCTGCCAGCGATGCTAGCGACAGTTTGAGAATGGCCGTTCGTGTCTATCGTACCGTTGTTAGTGATCGCGCTGGCAGTGGAAATGGCATTGGTAGCGCCGTCTTTAATTTCGCTGCTAGCATTAATCAGAGTCGCGCCGGTATACGTATTAGCGGCATTCGTTAAGGTGACAACACCTGCGCCCGCATCCGTTACATTCATGCTGCCTTGCAGTGCGGCGTCAACATTACTCGCCGTGCCGATATTCAATGTCAGAGTGCCAGTGCCGGTGCTGCTGGTGACAGTACCCATGCCGGTCAAGCTAGACACTTGTTGTGAATTACCATTCAAGTCTAACGTCGCACCCGTTTGGTCCGTGAGCGCCGCACTGCTACCTAAGGCATTACTCGCACCTAATTCAATCGTGCCGGAAGAGATAGTGGTGCCGCCAGAATAGGTGTTCGCGCTATTTAATAGTAACGTGCCGGTGCCTGCCATCGTCAGCGCTAAGTTACCCGTGATTGGGCCTGAGAAAGAATCGTTGCCGCTGTTAGCAACGGTAAATAAGCTCGCCGTCGCATTGCTATTGGTCACAGTACCGCTGCCGGTGACGCTATTCACTTGTTGATTTTTACCATTCAAGTCTAATGTTCCGCCGGTTAAATTGACGGCTGCGTAGGTGGTGCCTAAGGCATTGTTCGCGCCTAACGCAATGGTACCAGAAGAAATGGTGGTGCCATTCATATACGTGTTCGCGCCATTTAATTGCAACGTGCCGGTGCCCGACATCGTTAAGGATAAGTTACCCGTTAACGTACCAGCATAAATATCTGGCGTACCGCTGGTGCTAACGTTCACGTTGCTCGCCGTGCCATTGCTGTTGGTCACAACGCCGCTACCCGTGATGTTAGTGAATAATTCTGAATTACCATTGATGTCCATGGTGCCGTTGTCAACTAAAGCAGTGCCTAGCGCTGGTAACGCGCCCGTGGAGCCCGCCGTCAACGTGCCGCCCGCATTAATCGTCGTCGTGCCGGTATACGTGTTCATACCTGACAGGGTCAAGTTACTTGAACCTGACATCGTTAATGCTAAGTTACCGGTTAAGTTACCCGCGAAGTTATCCGCCGTGCTGTTATCAATATTGAGTGTGCTCGTCGTTGAATTATTTGAATTCGTCACTACACCGGTGCCGCTGATGCTACCGAGTTGTTGTGAGAAGGAAGACAAGTTTAGAGTGCCGTTATCGGTGAACAGACTGCTGGTAGGTAATGCGTTACTCATGCCTAAGGTAATCGTTCCGCCATTTAAATCAGTCGTGCCGCTATAAGTATTCACCACCGCTAAATCTAATGTGCCGGTGCCGCTGGAGTTAACATTCAATGTGCTGGTGCTTGAACCGCCAGTGATTGCCGTGCCGGAAACAGTGAGTGTTTCGCTTGCGCCGACATTGATGGCTTCAGACGCATTCACAGCATTGCTTAAGACAATCCCGCCCGTGAAGGAATTACCGCCCGTGCCGTTATCATTCAATACGCTGTTGTTACCTAAAGTTAACGCGCCGCTAAATGACATTGCTTTAGAACCGCTTAAAGTCGCCGTGTCACCCGCGCCGACATTGATCGCATTGGTGATTGGATTGACGGTAGCCGCGACTGACGCTTGTAATGTGCCGCCATTGAGATTTAACGCGCCGACACCTAATGGGTTGACTTGGTCGCCAGCGATTTGTAACGTACCTGCCGTTAAGGTGACCGCGCCGGTCAATGCCGTGTTGATATTGTTAGCGCTGCCGACATTTAAAATACCGCTGGTATTTTCGGTTAAGGAACCAGCACCGGATAAACCGCCGCCTAACGTGGTCGTACCCGTGTTGGAGATAGCTAAGGTGTCACCGCTGTTGAGTATGCCGCTATTTTGTAAGCTGATGGCATTGGAACCCGCGATATAAGACGTCGCTGCGGTGCCGCCAATCGTAAAGGTATTAACGAGAGAAACCGCGGTCGAACTCATTAAGGTCGCGCCATTCAAGGAGAATGAGCCTATGCCTAATGGGCCGCTGGTGATAAAGCCTGCGGTGCTAGTCCCTAAGCTGACGGTACCGCCGTTTATGTTAGTTAAACCATTATAAGTATTTGCCGCGTTCAGATTTAACGTGCCGGTGCCGCTGTTATTTACATTTAAAGTATTAGTAGTAGAGCCGCCGGTCATCGCCGCGGAAATCGTCAAGCTTTCGCCGCTGCCGACGTTAATGGCTTCTACTGCATTCGTCGTGCTGCTTAACGCGACGCCGCCGCTGAAAGTATTATTGCCCGTGCCGTTATCATTCAACACGCTATTATTATTTAACGTCGTTAAGCCGCTGAAGGTCATTTGGTTCGCGCCGCTTAATGTCGCGGTGTCGCCAGCGCCGACATTGATCGCGTTAACAATGGAATTAGCAGTGACTGCGGTGGAAGCTTCTAACGTGCCGCCGTTAAAGTTCAACGCGCCCGTGCCGAGTGGATCCGCATTCGCATCACCCGCGATTTGTAACGTGCCGGCTGTTAGGGTAATTGCACCGGAGTAGAGATGGTTAGCAGAAGACGCACTGCCTATATTTAATGTGCCGGTGGAATTTTCGGTTAACGCGCCAGAGCCGGATAAACTACCGCTTAACGTCGTCGCTGCGGAGTTAGTGACTTTTAAAATATCGCCGCTGTTAATCGTACCATTGCCACTGAGGGTTAAAGCATAAGTGCCGCCGAGGGTCGTGGTTTGCGTGCTGCCAGCCACGGTGTAATTATTCGCAAGCGTTACGGCTGAGCTTGCATTTAAGTTTGTATTAATCAATGTTAAAGCGCTGGTGCCAAACGCGGTGTTAGAGCCGACGTTGACCGTACCGCCATCTACATTGGTTGCGCCGCTATACGTGCTGCCGACCACTAAGTTTACCGTGCCAGTTGAGGTGCTATTAATAGTTAATGAATTCGTAGCGGAGCCGCCGGAGATAGCTGCGGTGTTAATAGAAAGCGTTTCACCGCTGGCCGCATTGATGGTTTCAGCCGCGCTAGCCGTCGAACTTAACACGATACCGCCCGTTAACGCATTGCCGCCGGTGCCGTTGTCATTGAAGATGCTGTTGTTATTTAAAGTCAACGAACCGCCAAAAGTCATTTGATTGGAACCGCCTAAGCTAGCGGTATCGTTAGCGCCGACGACGATCGCATTCATGATAGGGTTAGACGTAACGGCGGTGGCAGCTTGCAGCGTGCCGCCATTCAAATTCAATGTGCCTAAACCGAGTGGGTCAGCGTTCGCGTCGCTGGCGATTTGCAAGATACCGCTGGTTAACGTGATCGCGCCAGTGAAGCCATTGTTCGTGCTGCTAGCGCCACCGATATTCAACGTGCTGCTGGAATTTTCTGTTAAAGAACCAGCGCCGGATAACGTGCCGCTTAAAGTAGTCGCGCCAGAGTTGGTGATACTTAAGGTATCGCCGCTGGTGAACGTGCCGTTGCCGCTTAATGTAATGGAATTCGAACCGTTGATGGCAGAAGACGCGCTTAAAGAATAATTATTCGCGATGGCGATGCCCGCGGAGCTAGCTTGTAAGTTGCCGCCGTTGAAAACAAGTGAGCCGGTGCCGAGTGCGGAGTTATTTCCTAAGCTTAAAATGCCGCCGCTTAACGTCGTACCATCAGCATAAGTGCTAGCACTGCTTAACGTTAACATGCCGCTGTTGGTTTTAACGAGTGAGAGGTTGCCGGAGAGAGTTCCTGCGAAACTATCAGCGCCGCTGTTATTAATCGTAAACACGCCCGCGGTGGTCGCATTGCTGTTCGTCACAATGCCGCTGCCAGAAACGTTAGCGACAGATTGTGAGAAGCCGGATAAATCAAACGTACCAGCGTCAGATAATGAAGTCGTGATCGGTAAAGCATTGTTGATACCGCTTGCTACTGTACCGGCGCTAATAGTCGTTGCGCCAGTGTATGTGTTCGCCGCGTCTAAAGTTAACGTGCCGCTGCCAGCTTGCGTTAAGCTCGTGCCAGAACCGCTAAGAGCGCCGACTAACGTACTAGCGCCCGCGGTGTTGACCGTAAAGCCATGACCACTGCCGGTGGCGGCGACCGTGCTATCGAAAGTTAAAGCGCCACTACCGTTTGAAGTGAAGGCCGCGCTCGCGCCTAAAGTCACCGCGCTATTATAGGTTTGCGCGCCCGAGGTGGTGATGTTGGCAGAATTAATCGTCGTGGCGCCAGTGACATTTAAACTGGCCAATGGATTGCTGCCGCCCACGACGCCAGCGAATGAATTGGACGTAGCGGATAGCGTCAATGCGTCAGCACCATCTACCGTACTACTGAATGCAATACTACTGGCTTGTAACGAACTACTAGCCGCGCCTAAGGTCACCGCATCTCTGTACGCTTGATTGCCGGTTGTTTGAATCGAAGCAGAATTAATCGTATCGGTAGGCGTGCCACTATTTGCGGATTGCAATGTTAAGCTAGACAACGGTGTGGTGCTGCCGATGGCTCCGCTCAACGTCGCGCCGCTAAATGTATTAATTGAAAGTGAATTCGCGCCGTCGATTGTTCCTGCAAAATTAACGGTGCTGGTATTACTGGTGATGACACTTGCCGATGTGATATTGACGGCATTATTGTAAGCTTGGCTGCCAGATGTTGTCTCATTGCTACCAAGACTTAACGTGCCAACGTTATCGGTAAGAGAACTTAACGCCGTTGAATTACCCACCGCGCCACCTAAAATCACTGTGCCCGCGCCCGCGACGGTTAAACCGTGCGCGCCATTCACTTGACCGGTGACATCTAAAATCGCGCCGCTTAACGTAGAGCCGATCGTCG
The DNA here is from genome assembly GCA_963692955.1 of Gammaproteobacteria bacterium. Lineage (GTDB taxonomy): Bacteria > Pseudomonadota > Gammaproteobacteria > DSM-16500 > DSM-16500 > UBA5158. Next base: position 775,498 of record OY843587.1, read on the forward strand.
CATCGCTGCCTAAATTCACGGCGTCAACAAAGTCCATACCGGTAGAAGAACTTGAAGTACTAACATCCACTAACGCACCCGCGCCTGATGTGCCCGTACCATTTAGCGTGATAGTGTTGCCGACAGAAATTCCGCCGCTAACGTCTAATTCCCCGCCGGAACTTACCGAGATAGCGCCTTGGCCTAACGCGGCGCCGTTATTAATATTGACGTTACCGGAGCTAATCGTCGTCCCGCCGGTGTAGCTGCTGCCATTTTGAATGTTTACTGTGCCTGCGCCTGTGGTGGTAAGTGCAGAAGTGCCGCCGCCAATACCGTTACCATTTGTAATCTGTAAAGTCGCGCCACTGTTAGTCACACTGATCGTCGCATTGGTGTCTAAGATGATAGAACCATCAATGGAGTCCGTGACGCCGGCAGCGCTTGCATCTACCAACGCGCCAGCGTTATTAATACCTGTGCCATTTAAATCTAGGCTGTTACCCATATCGATACCGCCGCTGACCATCAACTCCGCGCCAGTATTTACCACCACATCTTGGAATCCAAAACCTAACGCGTTGCCGTCGCCGACCACACTTAAAATACCGCCGTTAACCGTAGTGGTACCGGTGAAATCACCGTCATTAGATAAGGTCAACGTACCTGCGCCGGTTTTGGTTAACGCTAAGTTGCCAGAGAAAGTACCCGTGTAGGCGTCATTCGTGCTGTTGTTGACTGTCAGAGTACCTAACGTGCCGTTGCTATTAGTAATGTTAGCGGTACCATTCGTGCCGGTATCAAAAATTCCCGTCACCGTTTGTGAAAAACCATTCAAGTCGAAGGTAGCGGAATCCGATAATTCCAGCGCTGCGTTAACGGATAACGTATTATTGGCTCCGATCGTCAACGTACCGTTACTTACAATCGTCGCACCTGAATAAGCGAGCGTGCCGGTTAACGTAATGTTACCCGTATCATTATTTGCATTTAAAAGTAAGCTACCAATATTACTGCCGATATTGCCAATCGTACTGTTGCCGGTAGAGTTGACGGTTAAGTCTTGGCCGCCAGTCGCGCCATTAACGCTGCTAATTGTTATATTGCCGCCAGTAATCGTCGTTGCTCCTTGGATAGTCAGGCCATCACTGTAATTTTGTGCGTTAGTCGTGTTGATCGTAGTAGCACCGCTGCCGAATGTGACAGGGCTGGTCACAGTTAAACTTCCTAATGGCACAGTAGATCCCACTGGTCCGTTGATGGTAACACCCGTGCTGCCGCTGACGCTTAAATCAAAAGCGCTACCGGCCGCACTGTCGATCGCGCCGTCAAAAGTAATGGCACCCGAGCTACTGCTTAAACTAGAAGAATCATTTAATGTAATTGAACCGCCGTAAGTTTGTGAGCCCGTGGTTGCTACGGTCTCGGTATTAATCGTGCTGTCACCGGCAATATTGATGCTATCTAAAGGAGTGGTAGGATCACCGATGACAATCATGCCTGCGCCGACGGCACCCGATAATAAACCGTCACCTGAATCCGCGCCGTTGATGGAATTAATCGTAGTCGTGCCAGTGTTAACAATCGACAAAATACTTGAAGAGCCTAATACACCGGTACCATCTAAAGTAATGGCATTGACGCCGCCGATGGTACCTATGCTGCTGGCAGCCACAGTATAGTTATTCATTAAATCTATGCCGTTACTGCCGGCTTGTAGTGTGCCGCCTTTAAACGTAATTAAACCAGAGCCGAGCGCGTCATTACTCGATGCCGTCACCGTGCCAGAATTGATTGTCGTGCCGCCGGAATAAGAACTTTCACCTGATAAAATTAACGCGCCGTTTTCAATCGAAACGCTAGTTGCGCCTTGGATCGCGCCAGACACATCACCGCCGCCGTTAATATCTAAGCTTACTAATGGCATAGCCGCGCCGACCGCGCCAGTAATATTGGTGCCGGCAGTACTGACTAAACTCACAGCCGCCATGCCGTCCAGCGTTGCCATGTTAATGCTGCCATTCGTAGTTGTCACAGTGGTAGCGCCGCTGAAATTAGTCGGGCCATTAAATGTCATGTTGCCAGAACCGGTAATAGCACCGCTTAAAGTCAGCGTCGAAGACGTTGAAGTATATAAGTTTACACCGCTAGCTAACGTAACATTACCATTCGCGACACTGAATAATGACAAGCTGCTAGCTAAGCTGCCCACCGCGGACACAAAATCAGAATTAGTAAATGAATTAGCATTTGCGTCGCCGAGATCAACCGTATTCGCCCGGAAATTTAATCCCGTAATATTTCCATTTGAGGTAGGCGTCAGAGTGATAGCGGTAGCTAGAAAACCCCCGGTTGTGACATAGGCAAGAATATCTGAACTATCGGTAGTCGAAAAAGTTGAAAAAGTATAGTTACCGCTGCTATCAGTCGTTACCGTTCCAATACTGACGCCGCCCAATGTAAAGGTAATCGAATCATCATCACCGCCAATAACTTGACCAGAAACAATGCGAGCACTCGCACCACTTAGTACAAGCACCCCAGCGCCAGTTTTGGTGGAGGTAAAATTCTTATTGAGAGTATCGGTAATATCTAAAGTTTCACTAGGGTTGGTCACACCAATTGTCGCGTCGCTTCCTAAAATCACATCACTCAACACGTTTGTTACGTTACTGCTAATGTCCGCGATCGCACCCGCGTTATTTAAACCGGTTCCATTCGCAGTGATAGCATTCGCAAAGGTCGTACCTGAAATGGTGTTAAGCGCTAGTTCCGCGCCTGAATTTATGGTGACAGCGCCACTTCCAATTGAATTGACATTCGTCAATTCTAATTCACCAAATTGGACTGTCGTCGCTCCGCTATAAACTGAATTATTACCGCTTAATGCTAATATGCCAGTATCAGCAGATGTATTACCCGCATTGAGATTACCCGCTCCTGCAATCGTGCCGGAATAACTATCCGTGTTAGCACCTGTCGCAACGGTTAATGTATTTCCGCTGGCTAAATTCGTAATGCTGCCCGCGCCTGTAAGTGGGCCGATGATAGTGCTAAAACTATTTAAATTTAACGTGGCGCCGGCAGCGATATCGATAGCGCTGTTAGCCGATGTCGCGTTCGTCGCACCAACTTCTAATGTGCCGGCCGTTAACGTTGTCGCGCCGCTATAAGTATTCATACCGCTTAATTCAAGAACTCCTGAGCCCGCTGTCGTTATGCCGTTGCTTCCAGTCATGCCATTCGTAATATTTAAAGTTTCATTACTGTTAGTCACACCGATAGAAGCACTGCTTCCTAATATCACATCACTTAAGGTGTTCGTTAAACCACTGCTAACATCCGCAATACCACCCGCGTTACTTAAACCGGTTCCATTCACAGTGATGGCGTTAGCGAAGGTTGTATTTGCAACGGTGCTAATCTCTAGTTCCGCGCCTGAATTAATTGTGACAGCACCACTGCCTATTGAATTGGCGTTCGGCACTTCTAATTCACCAAACTGAACTGTGGTCGTTCCGCTATAGCTGGTATTACTACCGGTTAATTCAAATATGCCGCTATCAGCAGATGTATTACCGATGGTAAAGCCACCGGCACCTGCAAGTGTACCGGCGAAAATATCTGTGTTAGCACCCATTGCAACCGTTAATTGTCCGCTAGTTAAATTTATACTGCCCGCGCCTGTTAATGGGCCAATGACAGTGCTAAAGCCATTTAAATTTAACGTGCTGCCTGAGGCGATATTGATAGCGCTGCTGGCCGATGTCGCGTTCGCCGCACCAACTTCTAATGTTCCTGCTGTTAACATTGTGGCGCCGCTATAAGAATTCGCGCCGCTTAATTCAAGGACGCCTGCGCCCACTTTCGTTAAACCATTGCTGCCACTCATGCCATTCGTAATATTTAACGTTTCGTCGCTGTTAGTCACACCGATGGAAACACCGCTTCCTAATATCACATCACTCAATATGTTCGTTAAGCCACTGCTATTGTCCACGATACCGCCGGCGTTACTTAAACCGCTTCCATTCACAGTGATGGCGTTAGCAAAAGTTGGATCTACATTGGCGTTAATTGCTAATTCCGTACCGGAATTTATGGTGACAGCGCCACTTCCCATTGAATTGGCGTTCGTCACTTCTAATTCACCAAACTGTACTGTGGTCGTGCCGCTATAGCCGGTATTACTACCACTTAATTCTAATACGCCGGTATCAGCGGATGTATTACCCACATTGAGATTACCTGCACCTGCAATCGTACCGGAGAAATTATCCGTGCTAGCGCCTGTCGCAACGGTTAATGTGTTTCCATTAACTAAATTCGTGATACTACCTGCACCTGTTAGCGGGCCTATGAGAGTGCTGAAGCCATTTAAATTTAATGTGGAGCCGGCAGCGATATTGATAGCGCTGCTAGCCGATGTCGCGTTCGTCGCACCAACTTCTAATGTCCCTGCGGTTAACATTGTCGCGCCGCTATAAGAATTCGCGCCGCTTAATTCGAGGGCCCCTGCGCCCAGTTTCGTTAAACTATTGCTGCCACTCATGCCATCCGTAATATTTAACGTTTCATTACTATTAGTCACGGCGATGGAAACACTGCTGCCTAATATCACATCACTCAATACGTTCGTTAAGCCGCTGCTACTGTCCGCGATACTACCCGCGCTACTTAAACCGGTTCCATTCACAGTGATGGCGTTAGCGAAAGTTGAATTTGAACTGGTGTTAAGCGCTAATTCCGCGCCTGAATTGATGGTGACAGCGCCACTGCCCATTGAATTGGCATTCGTCACGCCTAATTCACCAAACTGTACTGTGGTCGTGCCGCTATAACCGGTATTACTACCGCTTAATACTAATATGCCGGTATCAGCAGATGTATTACCCACATTTAGATTACCTGCTCCTGCAAGCGTACCGGAGAAACTACCCGTATTAGCACCTGTCGCAACGGTTAATGTGTTTCCATTAGCTAAATTCGTAATACTGCCAGCACCTGATAGTGGGCCAATGACAGTGTTAAAACTATTTAAATTTAACGTGGAGCCGGCAGCGATATTGATAGCGCTGCTCGCCGATGTCGCGTTCGTCGCACCAACTTCTAATGTCCCCGCAGTTAACATTGTCGCGCCGCTATAAGAATTCGCGCCGCTTAATTCAAGGACGCCTGCGCCCAGTTTTGTTAAGCCATTGCTGCCACTCATGCCATTCGTAATATTTAAAGTTTCATTACCATTAGTCACAGCGATGGAAGCACTGCTTCCTAATATCACATCACTTAAAACGTTCGTTAATCCGCTGCTAATGTCCGCAATACCACCCGCGTTACTTAAACCGGTTCCATTCACAGTGATTGCATTAGCGAAGGTTGTATTTGCAGCGGTGCTAATCTCTAGTTCCGCACCTGAATTAATCGTGATAGCGCCACTACCTATTGAATTGGCGGTCGGTACTTCTAATTCACCAAACTGTACTGTGGTCGCTCCGCTATAACCGGTATTACTACCGCTTAACACTAAAATGCCGGTATCAGCAGATGTATTACCCACATTGAGATTACCTGCTCCTGTAATCGTACCGGAGAAACTATCCGTACTAGCACCTGTCGCAACGGTTAATGTGTTTCCATTAGCTAAATTCGTAATACTGCCAGCACCTGATAGTGGGCCAATGACAGTGTTAAAACTATTTAAATTTAACGTGGTGCCGGCAGCGATATTGATAGCGCTGCTCGCCGATGTCGCGTTCGTCGCACCAACTTCTAATGTTCCTGCGGTTAACATTGTCGCGCCGCTATAAGTATTCGCGCCGCTTAATTCAAGGACGCCTGCGCCCAGTTTCGTTAAACCATTGCTGCCACTCATGCCATTCGTAATATTTAACGTTTCATTACTGTTAGTCGCACCAATTGAAGAACTGCTGCCTAATATCACATCACTCAATACGTTCGTTAATCCGCTGCTGCTATCCGCGATACCACCCACGCTACTTACACCGCTTCCATTCACAGTGATGGCGTTAGCGAAGGTTGAATTTGCACTGGTGTTAAGCGCTAATTCCGCGCCTGAATTGATGGTGACAGCGCCACTTCCCATTGAATTGCCGTTCGTCACTTCTAATTCGCCAAACTGCACTGTAGTCGTGCCGCTATAGCCGGTATTACTACCACTTAATTCTAATACGCCGGTATCAGCAGAGGTATTACCTATGGTGAGACTTCCAGCACCGGCAATTGTTCCTGAGTAAATATCCGTATTAGTACCCGTCGCAACCGTTAATGTTTTGCCGCTAGCTAAATTGGTAATACTGCCCGCACCCGTTAGTGGGCCCAAGACAGTGCTAAAACTATTTAAATTTAACGTGCTGCCGGCAGCGATATTGATAGCACTGCTCGCCGAGGTCGCATTTGTCGCGCCTACTTCTAATGTACCTGCGGTTAACATTGTCGCGCCGCTATAAGTATTCGCGCCGCTTAATTCAAGGGTCCCTGCGCCCACTATCGTTAAGCCATTACTGCCATTCATACCATTCGTAATATTTAAAGTTTCATTATTGTTAGTCGCACCAATTGAAGAACTGCTGCCTAATATCACATTGCTTAATGTGTTCGTTAATCCGCTGCTAATGTCCGCGATACTACCCGCATTACTTATACCGTTTCCATTAGCAGTGATGGCGTTTGCAAAGGTTGTATTTGCACTTGTGCTAAGTGCTAGTTCGGTACCAGAATTGATAATGACAGCGCCAGTTCCCATTGAATTGGCGTTCGTCGCTTCTAATTCACCAAACTGCACTGTAGTCGTGCCGCTATAGCCACTACTACTGCCACTTAATTCTAAAACGCCGGTATCAGCAGATGTGTTACCTACATTGAGATTACCAGCTCCTGCTATTGTTCCTGAGAAAATATCTGTGGTAGCACCCGTAGCAACCGTTAAAGCTTGTCCGCTAGCTAAATTCGTGATGCTGCCAGAACCCGTCAACGGGCCGATAGTAGCACTCAAGCTATTCAAATTTAACGTGGCGCCACTGCTAATGCTGACGGGACCACTACCAATCGCATTCGCCACGCCTACTGTTAGAGTTCCAACCGCAATAGTGGTAGTGCCGGTATAAGTATTATGGCCCGTCAGTTTTAATGCGCCCGTATCTCCCGCAATGCGCCCAACGGTGATACCGCCAGACCCTGAAATAATACCACTGTAAGTATCCGTGCTAGCGCCTTCTGAAATCGTTAATACGCCGCCAGCTGTGGTAACGCTGCCGGAGCCCGTGAGCTGGCCGATCGCGTCGTTAAAACCATTCATGTTTAATGTGCTAGCAATGATTGAGACATTGCTGGTGTTAGCGATAGCATTAGCCACTCCTAACTCTAATGACCCGGTTCCTTCTATTAACGTTGTACCAGAATAAGAGTTCGCGGCGGTTAATTCTAATGTACCTGCTCCTGATTTAATGATGCCGGCGGCACCTGTTAACGCATCGGAGATAACTAAAGTGTCAGTGGAGTTGCTAACGTCAATACCGGCACTCGTTCCCAAACTTAAGTTTGACAACGTATTGGTAGAGCTGCTTGTACTAGTATCAACAATAGCACCCGCGTTACTCACGCCTGAACCATTGGCGGTGATCGCACTACTAAAAGTCGTGTTTGCAGAAGTATTAAGAATCAATTCCGCGCCTGAAGCTATCGTGTTTAAAGTCGCTGCTAAGGAATTATTAGCTGAGACCTGTAAAATACCATCTTGAATAACACTATTGGCTAAAGAAGAATTATTTCCACTCAAAGTTAACGTACCTGTGTCCGCTGAAGTATTGCCTAATTGGAAGGTCCCCGCGCCGGCAAAAGTTCCAGAGTAAGTACTACTTGTGGCGCCTTGAACAGTCGTTAATGTTTTTCCAGTAGCTATATTCGTAATGCTGCCCGCACCGGACAAAGAACCGATCTGCGTACTGAAGCCATTAAGATTTAACGTTGCCCCGGCAGCAATATTGATAGCACTGCTAACAGAAGTCGCGTTTGTCGCCCCTACTTGTAAAGTACCGCCGGCAAGTGTTGTCGCGCCAGAATAAGTTTCCAAACCCGAAGCAACCAAAGTACCGCTATTCAAAGTCAAAGCAGTAGTTCCGCTAATTACACCTGAAAGCGTACCGCCCCCGCTAATATTAACAGTAGATAAACTTTCTAAATTACCAACACTTCCTGCAATTGTACTGCCCGTAGCGGTGGATAGGGTCAATGCTTCCGGTGTAGTGGTACTGCTATTGATAGCAGCGGCACTGTTAAACGTGATAGCGCCGCTGTTTGATGTCAGTGTGCTGCCGGTGTCCAACGTGACCGCGCCGCTATAACTTTGCGCGCCATTTGTCGTAATCGTGGCAGTGTTAATCGCGCTTGTGCTTAAAACAGCGAGACTACTAAGTGGATTTCCCGCCCCAACTGCCCCGTTGAAGGTAATTAAGCCTGTACCATTATTGCCGCTGAACGTACCTGCCCCAGAAGATGCGCCATTTAAGGCAGCAAACGTAGTCGTTCCCGAATTAACGACGGTTAAAGTAACACCGGAAGCTAACGTACCCACGCCGCTCATAGTAATATTTTTATTGCCACTAATCATGGTTGAAGCATTAACAGAATAATTATTTGCTAAATTAATTCCGTTAGTTAACGCAAAAAATTTCGTCGCCCCGCCCAGAACTATATTCCCAACACCTGCAGCGTTAGAATTCCCCACCACAAAAGTACCTGCATTCAAAAATAAGCTATCAACACCGGCGTTTCCAAAAGTATTATTGCCGGAGTAAAGCATGGTAAGAGAGGTAGCTTGAGTTAACGTGAATGCACCACTGATATTGCCCCCTAGCGTATTTTCCGGCGAATTATTTCCACCCTTGATCGTGGTATTTCCGGTTAAAACAATAGGATTATTTACCACCATCTGAGATAAACCATCAAATGATAATGCGTTGCCTGCTAAACTAATTATCGCGGTGCCATTAGATAGAGTGCCTGAGAAATTCAAATCCAAGTTACTGCCGGAAGAAACAGTGATGCTACTGGAATTATTAGTGCCATTACCCAAAGCACCCGTGCTGGTTATACTTAAAATACCACTAGAAACAGTGGTCGCGCCGGTATAAGTATTTGTGCCAGACAGGGTTAAAGTCGCCCCACCATTCTGGGTAAGACTCGTTACACTCGTGCCCGTACCATTAGTAATCGCGCCAGATTCACTAATGCCGCCAGCAGTATTAAAGGTTAAAGTGTCTGTGACATTCGCCGCACTCGTGATACCACCAGACAGAATCAACGAGCCACCACTAGCCGCACCGATGGTGCTAGTCGTATTTAATTTAATTGCGCCACCGAAAGTACCCGTTCCTGAGGTGCTAGTTTCATATAAAGCACCCGTTGAGCTAATACCGCTGCCATTTAAAGTGATAGGAGCCGCGGCATTATAAGCAAAAGCACCTAAATCCAGTTCGGCGCCTGAAGTAACGCTAACGCCTGAAGTATAAGAACCCGAACTTCCTAACGCACCCGCGCTGTCTTCGAAAAGTATGCCGCTAGAGACAGTTGTCGCGCCGGTATAAGTATCTGCGCCAGACAAAGTTAACGTCCCCGCGCCATTCTGGGTAAGACTCGTTACGCTCGTGCCCGTACCATTAGTAATCGCGCCAGATTCATTAATGCTGCCAGCAGTATTAAATGTTAAAGTGTCTGTGACATTCGCAGCACTCGTGATGCCACCAGACAGACTCAGCGTACCGCCGCTAATCGCACCAATCGTGCTAGCCGTGTTTAATGTAATTGCACCAGAGTAAGTAACCGAACCTGTTGTTGCTGTATCGTATAAAGCACCCGTCGAGCTAATACCGCTGCCATTTAAGGTTAAAGGAACACTCGCAGAGAGAGCGACATTACTGAGATCCAGTGCCGCGCCATTGCTAACAGACACCGAAGCAAAATTATTCGTACCATTACCCAAAGCACCCGCGCTGGTTAAACTTAAAATACCACTAGAAACTGTGACAGCTCCCGTTGCTGTATTGGTGCCGCCCAAGGCCAGGGTGCCACCGGTGCCCGATTCTGTTAACCCGCCGCTGCCCGCGATAATACCGTTATACGTTAGCGTTATACCGGAAGCCTCTGAAATAGTGCCAGTGCCTGTCATTGCAATACCGCGATTAGCATTCAAAGTGAAAGCGGTCGTGGTGGTTGCTAATAACGTACCACCATTAAAAACAATATTACCGGCTGCTGCAGAACTTGGGTCCGCGCCCAAACCGGAATCAGCGCCAATACTTAATTTGCCGCCACTCAAGGTGGTGACACCGGTATAAGTATTCACCCCAGAAAGTGTTACGGTTCCAGCGCCAGACATAGTCACACCACCTGCGCCGTTACCAATAATGCCAGATTCATTGATGCTGCCAGGCGAGTTAAACGTTAAAAGGTTTGCGCCATTGCTAACATTGCCAGACAGACTCAGTGTGCCGCCACTAGCCGCACCGATGGTGCTAGCCGTATTTAATGTAATCCCGCCGGTGAAAGAACCCGTTCCTGAACTGCTTGTTTCATATAAAGCACCCGTCGAACTAACGCCGCTGCCATTTAATGTTAAAGGAACACTCGCAGAGAGAGCGACATTACTGAGATCCAGTGCTGAGCCATTGCTGACAGACACCGAAGCAAAATTATTCGTACCATTACCCAAAGCACCCGCGCTGGTTAGACTTAAAATACCACTCGTAACACTCACAGCACCCGTTGCTGTATTTGCGCCACCCAGAACTAAAGTACCGGCACCGGATTGCGCCAGCGTTCCGGAGCCTGCGATGATGCCATTATAAGTCAGCGCTGTACTCGAGGCAGGCATGATGGTCGCGGCACCTGTTAAAGCAATACCGCGATTAGCATTAAGCGTGAACCCAGAGCTTGTAATTAATGTCCCACCATTAAAGATCAGGTCATTTGCAGTCGCAGTACCTGGTGCGGCACCCAAATTAGCATCTGCGCCAATACTGACTGTCGTACCAATTGTTGTAGCGCCCGTATAGGTACTATTACCAGAAACGGTGAGAACGCCAGAGCCAATACCATTGCTACCATTGAGATAACTAATGCCATAACCACCACTAATAATGCTTGAAATCGTACTACTGGAACCCGGATTGTTCATCGTAACAGAAATATTATTTCCTAAGGTGATAGATCCGGATAAAGTGGTTGCCCCACCCAACTGAAAACTACCGTTAGCTATTATACTATTCGTAAAATTTGTAGCATTGTTTGAAGCCCGTATTCCCGCATTACCGGTGCCATTAATCGTGATACTCCCCAATACTTCGCCTGTGCCCTGAGCAGCAATCCAGCCTGCGTCAATAACATTACCGCCAGTATAGGTATTACTTGATCCTAACACTGCGACAATACCATTAGCATTTGTGGATGTATCATTGACTGTTAACGTACCCGATCCCTGGACTACACCTGTTATATTGATACCTACACCGGTACTATTATTTCCTTCTGGATTAAACGTTCCGCCGCCCGCACCTAAAGTGATTGTGTTGCCAATAGTGAAGTAATACGCGTTAAAGGCCAATGCGAACGTACCATTATCTAATGTTAGGCCGCCGGTACCAATACCAGAGGCGTTGGATCCAGATCCAACTTGTAGGGTACCGCCGTTGGTTACCGTTGTGGTGCCGGTATAAGTATTTGCACCTGTATAGGATAACGTTCCAGAACCAATCTGGCTGACACTGGTCGTGCCCGAACCATTAACAATCGCGCCAGATTCATTGACAGCGCCAGCAGAATTAAACGTGACAAGGTTTGTAGCATTACTCGAGATACCACCTGACAAGTTCAGTGTGCTACTACTACCCGCCGCACCAATTGTGCTAGCAGAGTTTAATGTAATTGCACCAGAGTACGTAGCCGAACCTGTTGTTGCTGTATCATATAAAGCACCCGTCGAGCTAATACCGCTGCCGTTTAAAGTAATAGGAACCGCGGCACTATATGTAAAAGCACCTAAATCCAGTGCGGCGCCTGAAGTAACGCTAACGCCTGAAGTATAAGAACCCGAACTACCTAAAGCACCCGCGCTGTTTGCAAAAAGTATACCGCTAGAGACAGTTGTCGCGCCGGTATAAGTATTTGCGCCAGACAGAGTTAACGTCCCCGCGCCATTCTGGGTAAGACTCGTTACGCTCGTGCCCGTACCATTAGTAATCGCGCCAGATTCATTAATGCTGCCAGCAGTATTAAATGTTAAAGTATCTGTGACATTCGCGGCACTCGTGATGCTACCAGACAGACTCAGCGTGCCGCCGCTAGCCGCACCGATGGTGCTAGCCGAACCTAAACTAATTGCGCCGCCGTAAGAACCCGTACTTGAGGTGCTTGTTTCATATAAAGCACCTGTCGAACTAACACCGCTCCCGTTTAAGGTTAAAGGAACACTCGCAGAGAGAGTGACATTACCTAAATCCAGTGCCGCGCCATTGCTAACAGACACCGAAGCAAAATTATTCGTACCATTCCCCAAAGCACCCGCGCTGGTTAAACTTAAAGTACCACTAGAAACTGTCACCGCTCCCGTTGCTGTATTGGTGCCGCCCAAGGCCAGGGTGCCACCGGTGCCCGATTCTGTTAACCCGCCGCTGCCCGCGATAATACCGTTATACGTTAACGTTATACCGGAAGCCTCTGAAATAGTGCCAGTGCCTGTCATTGCAATACCGCGATTAGCATTCAAAGTGAAAGCCGTCGTGGTGGTTGCTAATAACGTACCACCATTAAAAACAATATTACCGGCTGCTGCAGAACTTGGGTCCGCGCCCAAACCGGAATCAGCGCCAATACTTAATTTGCCGCCACTCAAGGTGGTGACACCGGTATAAGTATTCACCCCAGAAAGTGTTACGGTTCCAGCGCCAGACATTGTCACACCACCTGCGCCGTTACCAATAATGCCAGATTCATTGATGCTGCCAGGCGAGTTAAACGTTAAAAGGTTTGCGCCATTGCTAACATTGCCAGACAGACTCAGTGTGCCGCCACTAGCCGCGCCGATGGTGCTAGCCGTATTTAATGTAATTGTGCCACCGAAAGATCCCGTACCTGAGGTGCTAGTTTCATATAAAGCACCCGTCGAGCTAATACCACTGCCGTTTAAAGTAATAGGAACTGCGGCACTATAAGTAAAAGCACCTAAATCCAGTGCTGCACCTGAAGAAACGCTAACGCCTGAAGTACTTCCAAAAGCACCCGCGCTGTCTTCGAAAAGTATGCCACTAGAGACAGTTGTCGCGCCGGTATATGAATTTGCACCAGTCAGCGTTACTGTGCCTGTATCGCTGATAATTGAATTCACTGAGAGAGCTGCGACGTTACTACCAATAGCACCGCTAACAGTGCTGGAGCCGGTCGTGTTGATCGTTAAGTTTTGCCCGCTGGTCGCGCCATTAATACTGCTAAAGGAAAGATTGCTGCCCGTGAAAGTAGAAGCAACATTTAACGTTGTCGCTCCGGTATAGCCTTGCGCGCCAGTCGTAGTGATTGCCGAAGTATTTACTGTAGTGGTACCGGTGATACCGATACTGTTAAGTGCAGTCGCACCCACAATCCCGCCGAAGGTAATTGCGCCAGCGCCTGCGACGCCAGTAATGGTACCGTTACCAGAAGCTGCGCCATTCACTACACCTAACGTTGTCGTGCCGGTGTTACTAATAGATAATGTACTGCCGGAACCTAATGTGCCTGTTCCACTTAACGTAATATTATTCGCGGTCCCGCCAATCGTGCCGGTATCACTCGCCGTCACAGAATAGGCATTCGTAAGAGAAATGCCGCTACTTGCTGCTTGTAACGTACCGCCATTAAAGATCAAGCTGCCGGTGTTTAACGCGCTGTTATTACCCACACTTAACGTACCAAAACCTAATGTAGTGCTACCCGTATAACTATTTGCGACTGACAGCGTTAATGTACCCGTATCGCTGCTAACGGAATTCACGGAAAGCGCTGCAATATTACTGCCAATAACACCGCTAACACTGCTAGCGCCAGTCGTATTGATCGTTAAGTTTTGCCCGCTAGTCGCGCCGTTAATACTGCTAAAGGTAAGATTGCCACCTGTGAAGATCGAAGCAACATTTAACGTTGTCGCTCCGGTATAGCCTTGCGCGCCAGTCGTAGTGATTGCCGAAGTATTTACTGTAGTGGTACCGGTGATACCGATACTGTTAAGTGCAGTCGCACCCACAATACCGCCGAAGGTAATCGCGCCAGCGCCTGCGACGCCAGTAATGGTACCGTTACCGGAAGCTGCGCCATTCACTACACCTAACGTTGTCGTGCCGGTGTTACTAATAGATAATGTACTGCCGGAACCTAATGTACCCGTTCCACTTAACGTAATATTATTCGCGGTCCCGCCAATCGTGCCGGTATCACTCGCCGTTACAGAATAGGCATTCGCAAGAGAAATGCCGCTACTTGCTGCTTGTAACGTACCGCCGTTAAAGATCAAGCTGCCGGTGTTTAACGCGCTGTTATTACCAACACTTAATTTACCAAAGCCTAATGTAGTGCTACCCGTATAACTATTTGCGACTGACAGCGTTAATGTACCCGTATCGCTGCTAACGGAATTCACGGAAAGCGCTGCAATATTACTGCCAATAACACCGCTAACACTGCTAGCGCCAGTCGTATTGATCGTTAAGTTTTGCCCGCTGGTCGCGCCATTAATACTGCTAAAGGTAAGATTGCCACCTGTGAAGATCGAAGCAACATTTAACGTTGTCGCTCCGGTATAGCCTTGCGCGCCAGTCGTAGTGATTGCCGAAGTATTTACTGTAGTGGTACCGGTGATACCGATACTGTTAAGTGCAGTCGCACCCACAATCCCGCCGAAGGTAATTGCGCCAGCGCCTGCGACGCCAGTAATGGTACCGTTACCAGAAGCTGCGCCATTCACTACACCTAACGTTGTCGTGCCGGTGTTACTAATAGATAATGTACTGCCGGAACCTAATGTGCCTGTTCCACTTAACGTAATATTATTCGCGGTCCCGCCAATCGTGCCGGTATCACTCGCCGTCACAGAATAGGCATTCGTAAGAGAAATGCCGCTACTTGCTGCTTGTAACGTACCGCCATTAAAGATCAAGCTGCCGGTGTTTAACGCGCTGTTATTACCCACACTTAACGTACCAAAACCTAATGTAGTGCTACCCGTATAACTATTTGCGACTGACAGCGTTAATGTACCCGTATCGCTGCTAACGGAATTCACGGAAAGCGCTGCAATATTACTGCCAATGACACCGCTAACACTGCTAGCGCCAGTCGTATTGATCGTTAAGTTTTGCCCGCTAGTCGCGCCGTTAATACTGCTAAAGGTAAGATTGCCACCTGTGAAGATCGAAGCAACATTTAACGTTGTCGCTCCGGTATATGCTTGCGCGCCAGTCGTAGAGATTGCCGAAGTATTTACTGTAGTGGTACCGGTGATACCGATACTGTTAAGTGCGGTCGCACCAACAATACCGCCGAAGGTAATCGCGCCAGCGCCTGAACCACCGGAAATGGTACCGTTACCAGCAGCTGCGCCATTCACTACACCTAACGTAGTCGTGCCGGTGTTACTAATAGATAATGTACTGCCGGAACCTAATGTACCCGTTCCACTTAACGTAATATTATTCGCGGTCCCGCCAATCGTGCCGGTATCACTCGCCGTTACAGAATAGGCATTCGCAAGAGAAATGCCGCTACTTGCTGCTTGTAACGTACCGCCATTAAAGATCAAGCTGCCGGTGTTTAACGCGCTGTTATTACCAACACTTAATTTACCAAAACCTAATGTAGTGCTACCCGTATAACTATTTGCGACTGACAGCGTTAATGTACCCGTATCGCTGCTAACGGAATTCACGGAAAGCGCTGCAATATTACTGCCAATGACACCGCTAACACTGCTAGCGCCAGTCGTATTGATCGTTAAGTTTTGCCCGCTAGTCGCGCCGTTAATACTGCTAAAGGTAAGATTGCCACCTGTGAAGATCGAAGCAACATTTAACGTTGTCGCTCCGGTATATGCTTGCGCGCCAGTCGTAGTGATTGCCGAAGTATTTACTGTAGTGGTACCGGTGATACCGATACTGTTAAGCGCGGTCGCACCAACAATACCGCCGAAGGTAATCGCGCCAGCGCCTGAACCACCGGAAATGGTACCGTTACCAGCAGCTGCGCCATTCAATGCACCGAAGGTTGTAGTACCTAAGTTGGTAACTGAGAGCGTAGCACCAGAAGAAATTGTGCCTGTGCCGGTTAGACTGATATTGTTCGAGCCGGCGATTTGTCCATTACTACTCATCGTATAATTGTTTACAACCGCGCTGGCACCTGCGATATTTGATTCAATGTAGCCACCACCACTATCCGTAATAACGCCAACACCAAATGGATCGATATTAGTGTTATTAACGGCAATAACAGCAAAGCCTAATGTTATAGCGCCGTTAAAACCACTATTGCTACCGCCAAAATTTAAATTACCGCCGGTAACACTTATTGTCCCGCCGCCCGTAAATCCACCGTTTGCGTAGATATTACCACTCCCAGACACACTGAAAGTGCTAGCGCTATTCGTAAAACTGATTTGATTACTAAGCGTTATTCCAACGCTAACACCAGCATTAACACCAATCGTATCACCCGCGCCAATGACAACACTACTGTTACCAAGTGTTGTAGTTGTGCTTGCAGTTAATATGCCGCCATTCAGATCCAAAGCACCGGTACCAAACGGACTAGTTGCATTACCAGCTGTCAAAGTTCCGGAGTTTAAAGTAACCGTGCCGCTATAAGGATTGGTTGCGGCACTACCATTCGCCGAATTAATAGTTAAAGTATTGCTACCACTAGCGACGGTTAAACCACCTGAGCCGCTTAAATAGCCGTTGATAGTCCCGACGCCATCAAGTGTTAAAGAATTATTAGAAGGCAGAGAATACGTTGTAGTAGCTGTTGTGTTAAATGCCGCCGTGCTAACTGTCACCGCTGTTGCAGAAGCGCTAAACAAAATATTTGAACCAGAAATACTGCCCAAGGCAGTAGCAAGCGAGCTATCAGAAAAAGTATTTGTATTACTATCACCAACAGTGACCGTATTTGCAGTTATATTTTCCTGTGTCAGGCCACCACCAATAGTGCTCGGTGCAACTGTCACCAGATTACCGTGAGTACTGCCACTGCTTAAATAGACCAGCAATGCGCTACTGGGAGATATGGCTGAATTAGCTTCGAGGAAAGCATAAGAACCATCAGCAAAAGTGGGTGTGGAATCAACTACAGAACCATTCGCCGCGAGTGAAACTGTCGTATTCGCAGCTGCAGGAGTCGAACCTGATATTGCATTAGGTGTGATTGGATAAAATTCCGTAAGGTAAGGGAAGGCACTTCCACTTAGATTACTCCAGCCGGCTCCCATATTAACGCTCATCATCGCAGAAGAAGTAGATTCTGTAGTAAAACCTAAACCAGCCGCAACGTTATCGACTTGACCCACAGCATTGCTGAGACCGGCAGTAGCAGAATCATAATAGCTGCTGCTGATAATATTTTGATTTTCCCCAACCAAACCACCTGCGGGTCCTTGACCCGTAAGAGCATCAATATAGCCTACACTATAGCTCGAACTAATCGTACTCGTTACACCATTGGTTCCGGCAATACCGCCTGCTTCAAAAAAGAAACCAACGGCCGAGCCACTAACATTCGCTGTATTATAAGCATTACTAATGGTACCTATAGTTGTACTGACCCCGTATAAACCCCCGTTGGCCCCCACAATTCCACCAATACGTTCGCCAACGGCAGTTTCAATAAAATTCACCGATCCCGAATCAAAAACATTATTAATGTAACCTAGATTAAGACCTGCCAATGCGCCAAAATCTACTCCGCCACCGGTAGTAGTAACATTTGCGGTGACGGTTTGATTAATATTCGTATCCACTAAACCAACGTTTTCAATGATGCCAGCATTGGTGGTGAAGAGACCATAAGTCGCGAGGCCAGCCGGGTTAGCAAGCGAAAGGTTACTGATAGTATGTCCATCACCATTAAAAATACCGGTGTAGGATCCAGCTGAGGTACCAGCACCTGAACTGCCAATAGCAGCAAATCCATTTCCGCCCCAGATATTGCTCGTGGAGGTAGTCGTGCTGGCATCAATATTGTTAGCAAGAGAGTAATTAGCGCCGAGTGCCGCGCCAGCCAATTGTAATTGTGTGACATTGCTGATGCTGCTATTCCATTCAGAAAGTAAAATAGGGAGAGTATCGCCAGGGAAAATAAACCACGTGCCCGTAGGCGCAGTTGAACCCGTGCTAACAGTCGAAGTAATACTCCAACCCGAATATGCACTTAACGCAGAAAGATCAGCAGTCCCGCTATTAGCGCAACTGGATCCTGAAAAACATCCGCCTGTGAGAGTACCGTTAACGGTACCATTAAAACCCGAGCTTTTTCCAGACGTCGCGGTATTCCAAAAGTCGTTGGTAAAAGTAGGGGAGCCACCACCCACAAACCCACTGCCAACGCCATTTGTATTAGTAACCAAACCAGTGCTATATGAATCTGTAATAGTATCTACAGAAAATCCAACCAGACCGCCTACATTGTTAATATTACTACCGCTCGTATTCGCAGTAACAGAAGCAGTGCTGTAGGTATTAGTTACTTGAATATTAGAGTTGTCCTCAACACCGATTAAGGCCCCAGTGCCCTCATAAGTTGGAGAACTTAAGTTTGATGTCACAGAACCTGTAACATAAACATTATTAATTGAACCAACTCCGCTAGCAGCGCTCACATTTCCGACCAGGCCACCGGTCACTGGGCCACCCGTAATATTGACATTTGTCAAACCAACATTTTCTATATATCCGCCAGATGTAGGCTGAATATTACCAAACAAGCCTATGCCATTTGTTCCTGAGGTTGAGGGTTGATTGATATAAAGGTTATTAACGATATATCCCTTGCCGTTAAAGTTTCCTGTGAAGGGAGTACCTGTGCCATTAAAGCCAGTTCCGACTGGTACAAATCCCGCCGATCCCCACACATCCGAATTATTCGTCGCAGTCGCATTAATATTGGCGTTCAGCGTGTAAGTTGCAGCCGGCGCTTCATACATCATCTGTAATTGATGAGCATTCTCAATCGTAGTGCTATATTCCATTTGCAGCGTGGGTAGCGTGCTGCCGCTAATGCTGTACCAGGTTCCAGAACCTGGTGTGGAACCAAAATTCAGATTGCTATAGGTACCTTGATTGAAGGCTGCGGTGGTAGAGGTAATAGCGGTAGCGGCAGTTGCAGCAGTTCCTCCGCCCACAGCAGAAGAATATGGCGCGTTGATATCATTCCAATAAATATTACTGATCGAGCCAGCGTTATATCCTGCAAATCCGCCACCATAACTTGCAGTCCCCCCCGTCACAGAAATAGTACCCGAACTATAAGCGTTTGAGATACTTGCACCGGAAGCCTGATAGTCGACAAAACCTCCTATATCATTGGATTGTCCAGTCGTAACACTTAACGATACATTAGCTGTTGAATAGGAATTAGTGATCGATCCAGCGGGGAAGTAACCCACTAAGCCACCAACACCCCATGTACTGCTAACATTCCCGCCACTGTAAGATGTTGAGATAGATGCGCCATTATCAACACCCACCAGGCCGCCCGCATTTCCATTTCCGCTTACTGTACTATTACTATAGGAATTTGTGATTGAACCGCCAGCCATTCCCCCCACCAAACCGCCCTCAGCCCCATTACTAGAGCCTCCGTAGACTGTTGCCACACTGAAGTCATAATTTATTGTCCCGCCATGACCGTAACCAACTAATGCGCCTACGCCTTGAGTGCCAGTACCAATACCACTCGTGCCGCTGACCACAGCATTCTCTAAACCGACAAAAGAAATAGTGGCTGAAGACGTGACGCCAAATAAGCCCACATCATTCGCAGTTGGCGCATAGATATAAAGATTATTAATGGTATATGCGCCATTTGAAGAACCAGAGACCAGGCCGCTTAAACTGCCAGTGAAAGAAATAGTACTATTACCAATCGGCGTAAACCCTGCGCCGCCGTTCCAGTTTATTGTTGCGCTGGCATCAATATTGTTAGCAAGGGTATAACTCCCAGAAGGATTCACTTCGATTAATTGCAACTGCACGGCATTAGTAATGTTGGAAGTATTTTCCATCGTCAACTGTGGATAACCAGCCATTATCCAGTCATTTCCCGTATTAGCTGAGCTTGATGCACTGGTATTATAGAAATTAAGACTACTGAAATTACTAGCGCTCATCATCTGAGTATCATTCAACCCAGTCACAGTACCACTGCCACTACCGAAGGCCGCAGTTGTACCCGCAGTTGTTGTGTCAAAATAACTGCTTGCTATCGTCGACCCAGAAATATCTTCGCCATCAAATCCGCCAACTGTACTACCAGTAAAAGCAGATACAGTCGCAGTACTTAACGATGTAGTGATTTGGGCAGCGGAACTGTTATCGTTTGCGCCTATGAATCCCCCAACAAAACCTGAATGACCTGTAGTTGTTACTGATCCCGAAACAAAACTATTATTTATATTAGCTTGGTTTTCACCGACAAGTCCGCCAATGTAGCCTGTACTAGTCCCAGACCCAAGCGTGATATTTAGACTACCGGAACTATAAGATTGTGAAATTGTACCCCCGCCAAAATTCCAGCCGACCAGGCCACCAGCTACAATAAGAGATCCCGTAGGACTTGCATCTACAGTCGCATTAGAATAGGAGTTTATTATGGTGCCGTTACTTGCCCCTACTAAACCACCCTGACGAAAAGAATTTGAAGATACGCCGCCAACAAGACCAGTGACATAGTCATTAGAAACAACTCCAGAGTTATATCCGATTAAAGAACCATAGTTTAAGTTGCCGCCGGAAGAAATATTGAGGCTTATAAAGCTGACAAAATTGCTAAGTCCAACGTTTTCGATCAAACCAGAATTATCTGCGAACATACCAATATCGTTATTTGTATAAGTCGAAGTTGGAACAAAAATACTGAGATTGCTGATTGTGAAATTCTCGCCGTTGAAAACCCCTTTAAAAGCTGTTGAAGCATTTCCAATTGGTATCAAACCGGTGCCGCCCCAAACATCCGTTGATTTAGAACTATTGCTGGCATTGATATTAGCGCCAAGAGTATAGTTCCCACCAAGATTCAGATTTATCAATTCGAGCTGATGCGTATTGACAATATTAGTGTTGTATTCCATTTGCAAAATTGGCATTGAGCCATTTTGGATATACCACGTTCCGCTTTGGGTATAGCCGCTGGAACCGGTTTTGCTGGTACCGGAAATAGTTGTGCCTGAACTCCAACCCGTCCCAGAAATAAAACTGCTACCCGTTTGGAAATTCGCCGCAGTCAGCATCTGAGCGGCGGTCATGCCTTCATAACCTGCGGCATTACTACTGCCAGCACTACTTAATTGACCCGACGTTGTCGTGTCCCAAAAATCATTTATGAAAGTTGAGGTGCCCGTACCCCCTGTCAAACCACCAATACCACCTCCACCTGAAGATACCGAACCCGTACTGTAAGAATCTATCACCGTGGTACCTGATGTATAACCTATCAAACCGCCAGTGGTATCTGCGTTAGTAGCTACAACATTTGCCAGACTGTAGGAGTTACTAACAGTGCCAGCGAATGTTTGACCAATAATGCCTCCCACCCCATAATTACTACCGTTATTCGTACCCGTTACACTACCCGAAGAATAACTTGTAGTTAAAGTTCCACTATTGAAAGCGCCAACAATGCCACCCGTTAGGGCTCCGCCTGCTATATTGACATTTGTCATCGCGATATTTTGTAGTGTGCCAGAAGCAAAGCCGCCAAATAATCCCACGTCGAGAGTCGATGGACTATTGATGTAAAAATTATTTATTACAAATCCTTGCCCATTATAATTACCAGTGAATGGAGAAGACTGTGTACCAACCGGCACAAAACCCGTGCTGCCCCACACATCCGTGCCAGAAGAGGTGGCTGCCGCGTTAATATTCGTTCCCTGCACATAAGTGTCAGTCATATTTTCCGCCATCAATTCAAGTTGATGCGCGGTATTAACGGTGACAGTACCAGACGTATTACCAAATTCCATTTGCAAGATAGGCAGCGTGCTGCCACTAACGTCATACCAATTTCCACTAGTTGGAGTGGTACCGAAGGTCCAGGCCGTAGCGCCATTAGCTGTCGAGATGAAAGAACTTCCTGTAGTGAAATTCGATTGCGTTTGCATTTGCGCGGTAGTCATACCTTCATAACCAGCAACGCCTGTACTACCAGCACTGGTTGATTGACCTGAAGTAGTGGTATTCCAAAAATCGTTGTTATAAGTTCCGCCGCTGTTGGCACCAATAAAACCGCCAACAGAAGTGACTCCGTTGGCTGCAGAAACTAAACCTGATGAATAACTATTTGTAATCGTGGCAGAGTTGTAACCTGCAAATCCGCCAACACCACTGCTACCGGGGCCGACTGTAACAGATCCAAGACTATAGGAATTGGTGACGGTACTGTTGGTGTTATTATCACCCATTAATCCGCCAACGGAGCTAGAACCAGCATTTCCGATGACCGCAGCGCTGCTATAAACATTAACGATTGCCACACCGGTACCATTTTCAAATCCTATCATCCCGCCAACATAGGAAGTTCCGGTAACCGTTCCACCGCTAACATAATCATCGATTAAACTATCACCGTAACCATTAGTTAGAGAGGCAGCGATAGCTCCAACGTTATTTTGACCAACAATAGTAGGATTAATTAATCCAAGGTTAATAATATTAGCGTTTGCAATAGACGCAAATAAACCAACACCGTTACTAGTAGGTGTATTGATATATAAATTAGTAATCGCAAAATTTTCACCGTTTAATGTAGACTGGAATGTTCCAATCGGTGTAAAACCAGCCCCGCCATTCCAGTTTGCTGTTGCAGTTGCATCAATATCATTCGCTAATTGATATGTTCCATAGGGATCTGCTGCCGCCAATTGTAATTGAACGACATTGCTGATGAATACCGTGCTGCCATTGCCGCTTCCGCCACTTGATACATTAGCGTCATAAGCTGGATTTTCCATCGCTAAATGCGGATAACCTGCCATTATCCATGGGTTACCAGCGCCACTATTTGCCGCAGCATTTACTGTGGGGGTCAGCCCTTGATTATAGAAATTAAAACCTGTCAAGTTGCTGGCATTCATAATCTGGCTGTCAGTCAAACCAGTGCCGCCACCATTAGAAGTCGTCCACCCTGAAGTGGTTGTATCAAAATAGTCATTGGTAATAGTACCGTTATTGCAACCACCAAATCCGCCTACACAAACACTACCCGAGGCAATTACTTTGCCAAGACTGAAAGAGTCCTGGATCGTGCCCGTGCTCTCTCCATAAAATCCACCAACATCAGGATATTGCGATGAATTGGTATCCGTGACGCTGCCGGAACTATAGGAATTGCTGATAGTACCGCCATGGTTGTCACCGGCAAAGCCACCGACGTAGGTGCCAGTCGAAGTGACTGCGCCTGTACTATAGGAAGTGCTAATGCCACTGTTGTTTATGCCCACAAAGCCGCCGATTACGCCATCACTATTACCAGTGACATTGCCGGTACTATACGAAGTGTTAATAGTGCCGGTATTTTGACCCGCGAAACCGCCGAGATAACCATAGCCGCTAGTATCTGTTGTAGAGACAGCACCGCCGATGTTTTCCGACAAGCTGATGGTGCCCGTATTTTTTCCCACAAAGCCGCCGACATACGTGGTATTCGACGCGACGTTACCCGTGTTGTACGTCGAGGAAATGGTGCCATCGTTTTCACCCACAACGCCGCCAGTTTCCACTCCGCCAGTCACCGAACCCGTACTATAAGAATTTGTTATGGTATAACCCGTATCTAAATACCCAACCAGACCTCCCACGTAAGTAACGCCACTAGCATTAACTGTCGCTGCACTATAGGAGTTTGAAATCGTAGCTCTTCCTACACCTACTAGACCACCAACGGCGGCATCACCACTAATACCCGTCACTGTGCCTGTAACATAGCTATTAGTAATTGAGCCAGTTCCGCCCTGAAAGTTACCCACTAGACCGCCGGTGTAAGAGCCGCCTTCTACATTGAGATTCGTTAATCCGACATTTTGAACTGATCCATTTTGAATGTTGCCGAATAATCCGATAACATTATTCGTGGTATTGATATAAAGATTACTAATAGCGTCAGCAGTATTACTGATGCCATTAAACGTACCATTGTAAGGTGAGGTATTATTACCAATTGGTATGAACCCCGAAATACCAAGGCCGGGGTTACTCCAGTTCGAAGTAACGCTGGCATTAATACTATTAGCCAGCCAAAAATAGTCACCGAGCGGCATCGTAGCTGCACCCTGCAAGCCGTAGACATCAGCCAAGTTATACTGGTTGCTGAAAAAACTGATGCGTTGAAATTCAGCGGCGAATTCACTATTGTAAGTAGAACCGCCCGCAATCTGGAAATTATTGGAGACAGTAAAACTGGGTAGCGTCGCGTTAAGCTGGTACCAGTCGCCTGAAATCAGCGTGAAGTTAGTGACATTAATCGTTGCTGTCACCCCGGTCGAGCTTGGGCTTGCGCTGGTACCTGAAGTAATAGTTGCCGTACTTGAAGTAATACCTTGCGTGTTGGTAACCGCGGCGTTATTAACAGCAGAAAGTGTGAGAGCATAACCAGAGAGATTACTATTCAGATAAATATCTCCAGCGGATGATGTTAACGTCAAAGTATTGGTAGAACCCCAGGTAGGTGAAGTATTGACGGTGAGACTATTACCGCTGCCGCTACTACTGATGGAGATATTTCCATTACTTGTTATAGCATTCCCGACTGTCACTGCACCTGCGGCGGTCGCTGATAAGGATCCGGAACCACCATTAGCAAGATTAATTGTTGGCAACACTAGAGCAACGCCGCTGGCAGTGTAGTTAATAGTTAAACCCGCATTAGAAGAAGTGGCGGCGGTAATTCCTCCATTCATGGTAAGTACCCCGGCATTGGGATTACCGATGGTAGAGGTACCCGTTAAACTGATGGCATTGCTTATTGAGACATTACTACCACCGACATATAACGCGCCATTGGTACTACTAGTCCCATTACTATTCATGGTAATAGTACTTGTATCTCCCAAGGTACCCGCAAAATATAAAGCCAACGCACCCGTTCCGGTAATAGAAATTGCAGATGAACCTAACGCATTTGGGGTGTTAGCTGAGACAGTGCCACCGGTAATAGAGGTTGTGCCCGAGTAACTATCTGACTGATAGAGGCTACTTAGACCTGCAGTTTGTGTTATATTACCCCCCGAACCGCTAATGGCACCGCTAAAATAAGTATACCCACTGTTGTTAACAGTTAACGTATTACCGCCAAGGGCAAGACTACCTGTCGTGTTATTGAATGTTACCGAATTAGAACCACCGATAATTTCGTTACCAGCAAGAGTAATGTTACTGTTATTAATTGCCATACCACCAGAACCCGCGGACTCTATAGTTCCGCCACTCAGTGACGTAGCACCGGTATAAGTGCTACTACCCGTCATCTCCAGCGTACCGGCTGACTGCGTCAATCCGCCACTACCAGTAAAATTAGCGTTAAAAATGGTAGCGCCAGAATTACTGATTGAAAGTGTATCCCCACTGGAGATGCTGTTGGCCGTCGAAGTTTCTGTGAAATTAATATTATTTGTCCCGCTAATTATTGAAGTGGTACTACCGACCACAAGGCTATTAGCGAGAGAGGTTGCTGCCGACGCGTTCAGTGTGCCGGCATTCAGATCCAGCGCCCCTGTTCCCAAAGCATTAGTAGCGCCTAGAGTGACAGTACCGGAATTAATTGTTGTCGTGCCCGTATAAGTGTTACCAATATTAATAGTGTTTGTACTGCTATTTCCAAAAGTTACCGTACCGGAACCAGTGATAGCATGAGTGCTTATGAGATATCCGCCAGCACCACTGAAAACCAAGGAGTCTGTACTGTTAGTGAGAGTTGCTCCCCCCGTTAATGAAGAGCTGGTGTGGGGACTTAGTGTAACTGTAATGCCAGTGGCTGTTTCTGAAATGCCTTGGCTTATATTAACAGCCCCACCGGTACTGGTAATAGTCGTTCCCGATACGCTACTAAAGCCACTCAATGAAATTATGCCCGCAGCTGTTATACCACCACCAGTAAAAGTATTAGTGCCAACACTGGTGACAGTATTCATCCCTGCAATACTGCCTCCTGACAAGGTGATACCACCGGCGTTGATGGTGTTGCTGCCCACGCCTGTTAACGTATATCCGCTTATTGATAAAACACCGCCGACAGAAATGTTGGCACCCGAATCAAGGCTAATGGCGTTACCACTACCTAACGCAAATAAAGTTAAACCGCCTG
The DNA here is from genome assembly GCA_963692955.1 of Gammaproteobacteria bacterium. Lineage (GTDB taxonomy): Bacteria > Pseudomonadota > Gammaproteobacteria > DSM-16500 > DSM-16500 > UBA5158. The sequence goes on from OY843587.1 coordinate 802,081, forward strand.
TCCCAGCTGTCGTAGAAATAGTTTGCTGAATATCCATCGTACTTTGGGCGTCCAATGTAAGAGTAGAACTATTAGTACTACTTCCCCACACAATTGGCGCCGCGACGGTAATCGTACCCGCGCTGCCCCCAGGTGAGCCGTTATTGGATGTGGTAATTGTTATGCTGGTGCCAGAGCCGTTCGTTGTACCCAGGTCAGACTCCAGCGTAGTGTAGGAGATATTTGAAGTAGTGGCGCCGGAGCTAGGGGAAAAGGTCCCTCCACCAAATGACTCATTAGTCACGCCTCCACCATTAATAGTTACATTAGCGGGATCTAGAAGCCAATCACCGGTGACGCCATTGGGTGCATACGTGTTCACACTGACATCTGAACCCAGGCTTAAGAGTTCTCCGGAGGTTTCAGCGTTACCGCCATTTCCCCCATTTGCTCCGCCTTTTGCTAAAATGGAACCATCAAATTGCGTGTATTGATTTGACCATATAGTGATGTTTCCGCCATTACCATTAGTGATGGCAGAAGCATTGAAGGTAGCGCCAGCATTGACAGTCGTAGTTAGCGCATCCTGATCTGCTCCCGCGCCACGCGCGTCGCCACCCACATCAATCGTACCGCCGCCTGCGTCACCGCTCACATCAACATTGGCGGTAGCAGCTACCACGACATTATTTCCTAACACTTTTACTGTGCCGCCGGTTTGTCCCGATTTACTTCCAGTTGCGATTAATGAGCCTGATACATCCACCGTGCCGTTATCACCACCGGATAAAATGATTTCGCCATTTTGTTCTGACACCGAACGCGTTTCCGCGACACCCGCCATGTCAATCACGTTATCTAACACTCCCGCCGCCGCTTGCGCGGAGATTAAAACTTGGCCGCCGTCCGCTAAAAGTTTGCCGGTATTAGCCACGCCAGTGCTGGCATTTGAAGCAGCGCCATCGACGCTAAAATTAATTAATTGATCGCCATAAAAATCTAACGTGAATTCGCTACCGGAACCTATCGCGATGCTGCCAAGTCGCGCGCGGATCACACCGGTGTTGGAAACACTGTCGCCTAACAACGCGACTAACCCAAATTTCGCGGCGTTGATTTTTCCTTCATTCACAATCGACCCATTCAATTGTGAAGGGATATTAAAAATATATTTTCCCGCTAAGAAATTTGCATCCGTAATATCGGCAGTGGATGCGATGAGACTGCCCACGTTCACTTGTGCGGTGGGCCCAAAATGGATGCCCGCGCCGTTAATTAAAATAATTTTGCCGTTTGAAGTAAGTTGTCCGTAAATTTGCGACGCGCCTTGATTAGGGTTAATGCGGTTAAGCGCGATAGAGCTGGAGTTAGGTTGGATGAATTGCGTTTTTTCATGCGCGGCGATATTAAAACTATTCCACTGAATAATTGCTTGTTGGCTTGCTTGATTTACCGTGGTGGTATTTCCAGAGGAAGACACGCTGACACTGCCAGAGGTAACGCTGTTTAAACTTGGATTACTAAAAGCAACAGTAGAGAGTAGGGCGGTAAAAAAAATCGTGACGGATTTTTTCCACACTCGAATCGTTTTAGTTTTAATTGCTGGGGCTAATTTCATTGGCTTAACACACTCATTTACTGCTCCAAATGTTAAAGAAATTAACTATAAAAACATGCTTAATTTTGATGATGAATTGTTCACTTACATTAATTCTAGTACAGTTTTTAGCTTCCGCTAGTCTTAAATAGACCATTAATAAAACAAATCAGACACTTAGAAACTATTTTTAAAATATTTTTCTTTTAAAGTTATAAGTCCTTCTTTTATCGAATTTCAGTGCAAAAATAAGGAGATTTTTTGGTAAAAAACGTTGTAGTCGAGTGCCAGATATCAAGCGCTTATAGATGGCTTACATGATTAATTCCTAGCCAGTTGTAGAAATGTATTACAATGGGAGATAGGCGAATAAAAATCAGGAGAAGCCGATGCCCATCAGTCCCCAGGATTATGCTGGAAGTTTAATGCGTAGAATTGCTGAAGTGCGTCAAAGCACGAAGAAGGGTGAAATCTTAGACGCGCGTGAAGATAGCGTGCTGCGGGAACTTTCGAACGAGCTAGCACAATTAGTAAAAGCAACACCTCCGTTGGAGCATAATGAGGGCACGGCTTATCTCAAACGTATTATGCATAACGCTTACTTCCAAGAATATATTGAAGGTCGTGCGCGTAGCGCGATTGGCAAAACAGATAAAAGCAAATTATTAAAATTATTTGAAGATAAGATTTATTATGTGGCTAACGAATTATTAAATCCTAAGCGCGAGAGATTTGAAAAAGCGAAAAATTCTTTCGAGACAGATTTAGCTGAGTCCATCACGGATCCCCAAACGGTAAAAATGATTTTTGATACGGCATTAATAAATATTGTTATCGTCTCGCACACCAAGAATGACTTAAAAGCCACGCAACAATTCGCGAACGCGATGAAATTAGTGGAACGATTTTCCAATCAAGGCAAATTGCAATTCAATCAACTCGCCGCAGATTTAGGGGCCGATACGGCGATGTTACTAAATGTCACGACCAAATCCCGATCTGAGTCTGAATTAAAAAGTTTGCTGACCCAACTAACGAGTAATCAAGCCATCACAGCCAGCGCAATAACGTATGTAAATACTTTACCGCCGCCACCACCGCGTATGTCGGATGACGATATTCCACCGCCACCACCACGCGAACCCATGCCGCCGCCACCGCGCATGACAGATGATGATGTGCCGCCACCGCCACCAGCAGATGACAATGTTCCGCCACCGCCGCGCAGTGAGCCGGATTTTTCTGATACGATGAATGATCCCTATTTTCCACCACCGCCCGCAGGCATGGAAATTCCATCGCTTGACGATATTCCACCACCACCGCCTGTCGAAGATATACCATCACCGCCACCCCCTATTCCTCAAGCATCGGGTAGCGCAGTGCCGCCGCCTGTACCACAAAAACCAAGCGCCGCCGTGCCACCACCTGTTCCTCCACCAGCGAGTAGTGTAGTGCCATCAGCTGTTCTTCAAAAACCAAGTGCAGCAGTGCCACCGCCACTTCCACAAAAAACGAGTAGTGCAGTGCCACCACCCGTTCCACAACAAACAAGTACAGCAGTGCCACCGCCTCTTCAACAAACGAGTAGTGCAGTGCCGCCACCCGTTCCACAAAAACCAAGTAGCGCAGTGCCGCCACCCGTTCCACAAAAACCAAGTAGCGCAGTGCCGCCACCCGTTCCACAAAAACCGAGTAATGCAGTGCCACCACCCGTTCCACAACAACCGAGTGGTGCAGTTCCGCCACCCGTTCCACAACAATCAAGTGGTGCGGTGCCACCGCCTGTTTCACAACAAGCTAGAGCGACAACGCCACCACCAATACCCACTAAACCAGGTTCTCCCACGCATGGGCAAGGCATGTTTGAGAAAAAACTTGATCCGTTCCGAGATGAATTAACGAAAAAATTACGCGGCAGAAACGAAGGCCCCGCGGATGACTCGCCAAAAGGCCCGAAAAAATAATTTTATCAGTGCTTTTTCGCAAACAAAAAAAAGCCCGCTAACAGCGGGCTTTTTACAGCATATTTCAGCTTAACCGAATTTAACGGCACCACGAACGCCAAATGTATTGGAGTTGTGATTAGTCGCGCCATTACCGGAGCTGTATGACGTGTCATGGTTGTACTCGATACCAACATTGGTATTTTTCCACATATCAACATCATAACCAACAATGTAACGGTTCTTTGGCAGAGCCAAGTTAACCGCATTGTTAGAGGTTTGATAACCAACATAAATATTTTGGTTATGAGCCCAGTAGTTAAATCCAAATCCGCCGGTAACATCCAATGCCCATGGTCTTGCGCCAGCGCCTATCGCTGTACCATATTGGGTAGAAATGTCGTTCGGGTTGAAGTGTTGGATAGCTGTAGTGTAACGCGCGCCCAAAGCAAATGGACCGCTGTTAACATCAGCATACACGGCAATCCCGCCTACGAGATGAACGTAAGTACCTTTGTTAGCATAAGCATTGCCAAGTGCAGCAGCAACGTCGTTAACGCCAGTAATGTTAGACATATAGCCAACGCCAACATCGAAGCCTAATTGATCATTCAATTGATCAAATCCAACTGCAGCACCGAAGATAGTAGAAGTATGCGGTGAAGCAACGGCTCTAGGTGTGTTGTCGAAAGCATAGATATCGCCATGCAAGCCCATTTGCGTAATGAAGCCAAGCTTAGCTGAAGTCTCTAAAGATTCAGTCATTACTTGCGTCATCGTACGTACGAATGGATGAATGGTGTAACGGCCGTAATCTGTAAATTGCTTACCAACTTGGAAGAAGATGGGAGAAACGTCGTAGTTTGCTAACGTTAAATAACCTTGTTCTAAGTTAAGTTGCGCAACCGGCAAATACACGTGAGAGTACTGACCTGCTAAAGGAGCGCCAGCTAACGCGCCGTTTGGATTGCTGAAACTGAAGCTGGTGAAAGCTTTAGTCCAATCGTTAACGGTAGCGCCGACATTGATGTACGCATCGTTTAGAGAAAGTAATTGTCTGTTTTCGCCTTCATAACCTTGTGAACGGTTGCCCCAATGAGCATCGAAGTTCACACCGCCACTCACGCCAATTCTATTAAACCAATCTGGCATGGACTGTACGGAACGGCCGGTGTTTTGGCTCATTGCGTTATACATAATTTGGTGTGTATCAACAACTGGCATGGGTAACGCGCCCATTGCTTTGTAATCTTCATGAGCTGCAACAGGAGCTGGAGCAACTTCAGCAGATTCGTCATGGCTTTGTGCCATGTGATGGACGTGATGATACTTTTTGTGATGATGTTTGTGTGGAGCTGGTGTTGCGGTTGAAGTATCAGACGTGGTAGTCGTTGTGGTTGTGTCAGCAGCGAAAGCCGAGCTGCTTATCAAGCCTAACACGCTCATTGATGCAACAACGAGTTTAAGTTTCATGCTTGTGTTTCTCCCTTGATATAATAGATGATCCGGACGGAAACAAAATTACATTTAAAGTTTTGCTATTGCAAGCAAAATTTAGTCCAAACGTAATTAATGCTGTTCATTCTCGCCGGGTCGTTTACAATTCTTAAACACCAGTAAATTAAATGGAACGCTGATGTTTTATTGTTGCCTTATACATTAAAAATCAGGGTGTTTTTAGAGACCATTTACGTGCGGCAATTTTAATTAAGAAAAAAAATAATTGATAGTTAAACTTTGCAAAAATTCACGAAAGTCTCGCAAGAATGACTCAGAACAAATCATAATGAAAAAAAAACCCGCATTGCGCGGGTTTCTAAGTAAGCTTAAACGGATAAAAGTATTTTTTTAACGATGACTTTAATATTATAACGCAACCGAATTCGCTGCTAAATAATCCGCGATGCCAGCGGCGGTGGGTTTGATCGCGGCGTCACCTTTATTCCAACCCGCGGGGCAAACTTCGCCGTGCTGTTCATTAAACTGTACCGCGTCAACGATGCGGATCAACTCATCAATGTTGCGGCCGATCGGTAAGTCGTTCACGATTTGTGAACGCACGATACCTTTAGTATCGATGATAAAGGTGCCACGCAGCGCCACGTGGGCCGTCGCGTGTTCTACGCCAAACGCTTGACAAATGCTATGGTTGACGTCAGCCACCAGGGTGTAACGCACGGGACCAATACCGCCATCATTGACTGGCGTTTTGCGCCAGGCATTGTGGGTGAATTGTGAATCGATGGAAACGCCGATCACCACGGTATTGCGTTTTTTAAATTCTTCGATGCGGTTATCCAGCGCGATCAATTCCGATGGACAAACGAACGTAAAATCTAACGGATAGAAAAATACGATCGCATGTTTATTTTTAATTTCAGTCGCCAAATGAAATGGCTTATCAAGCGTGCCGTCGGCCCATGCCGCTGCGGCGGTAAAATCAGGAACTTGTTTGCCAACCAGTGTAGTCATTCTCTCACTCCTAACAATTAACGATGCGGGGTAAATAGGGTATTTTTTATACGGCAGACATTGTATCACATCTATTGAGAAAATGGCGATTTGCGCGCCGATTAACGCGTGATTAAGGCTTGCAAGTGCGGTATGATTCGCCATCTTTCACTGTCAACGGACATGACTGCGTATGATTATCATGCTGATTTTGTTAGGTGTTTTATTGAATGCCGCCGCCCAACTGTTGCTGAAGGCCGGCATGCTGCAAATTGGCCATTTCCAATTTAGCGCCGCGAACGTGATTCCCATCGGGTTGCGCGTCATGGGTAACTTGCCCATCGTGGCGGGGTTGGCCGCTTATGTAGTGAGTGTCGGCGTCTGGCTGTTAGTTCTTTCCCGCGTGCAAGTCAGTTATGCCTATCCTATGCTAAGCATCGGTTACATTATCAATGCGGCGGCCGCGTATTATTTTTTTGGTGAAGAGTTTTCTTTGGTACGGCTCGCGGGAATTTTTGTCATTATTATCGGTGTGTTTATGATTTCACGAACCTCCGCCTATTAAAAAAAGGTCTATCTCATGAGCGAAGAATTTTTACCGTTTTCCAAGCCGACGATTAGTAGGGCGGCGATTGATGATGTAGTCGCCTGTTTAGAATCGGGTTGGATAACGACGGGCCCGCGCGTCGCCCAATTTACCGAAGCGTTGCAAGAATATTTAGGCGCGCCTTATGTGCTACCGCTCACGTCCGCGACGGCGGGCTTGCAATTAGCGTTATTAGCGCTGGATTTACAGCCTGGCGATGAAGTCATCACCACGCCGTTAACGTTCGCGGCCACCCTCAATACGATTGTGCTAGCGGGCGCAAAACCCGTGTTAGTGGATATCGATCCCGATACGTTGAATATAGATTTGAATTTAGTCGAAGCCGCCATCACCGCTAAAACCCGCGTGATCATGCCGGTGCATTTCGCGGGATTGCCGCTGGATCTCGATCAATTATATGAAATCGCCGACCGTCATGAACTACGCGTGATTGAGGACGCGGCGCACGCGATCGGCACGGAATTTAACGGCAAACGCATTGGTGCTACGGGTGACACGCAAGTTTTTAGTTTTCATCCGAATAAAAATATCACCACCGGCGAAGGCGGTTGTGTCGCGACACGCGATGCGGCGTTGGCGAAAAAAATTGGCTTGCTGCGTTTTCACGGCATGGATAGAGAAGCGTGGAACCGGTTCGGCAAAAGCGGTTCGCAAGATTATGAAATTGTGCTGCCGGGTTTCAAATACAATATGATGGATATTCAAGCAGCAATAGGTATTCATCAATTGCGTGAATTAAATGATTTTCTGTTGCGGCGCGCGGCGTTGGCGCAACGTTATGAAGAAGCGCTGTCCGATTGGCCGCAGTGGACGTTGCCAAAAGCACCGTCGTATTCACACCGTCATGCGTGGCATCTTTATACGCCGCTTATTAACGCCGACGTCGCCGGCATGAACCGCGATGAATTTATGCGTAGCATGAAAGAATTAAATATCGGCACCGGCTTGCATTACCGGGCGGTGCATTTGTATCCTTACTACCGCGATCAATTTGGTTTTCAAACCGGCGATTTTCCCCATGCGGAAAATGTGGCGGAAAGAATTGTGAGTCTGCCCTTGTTCCCCCTCATGACTGACGCCGAGCATGATCGTGTGGTTGACGTTATGTATAGTATTTTTAAATAATTAATGGATTGGTCATTGATGAAAATTTTAATTTTAGGCGCGAATGGTTTTATCGGCAGTCACTTGAGCGATGCCATTCTCGCGCGCACGGATTGGGAAGTTTATGCGATGGATTTGTCGAAAGACAATTTGACCTCGGCGTTAGAGAACTCCCGCTTTCATTTTTTTCAAGGCGATATGCTGGAAGAAAAATCTTGGATCGTTGAGCACATTGAATTATGCGACGTGGTGTTACCGTTGGTCGCGATCGCGACGCCGTTGACGTATGTGCAAAATCCTTTGCGTGTGTTTGAATTAGATTTTGAAGCGAATTTAACGATCATCCGTCAGTGCGTGCAATTTAAAAAGCGTTTGATTTTTCCATCCACGTCGGAAGTCTACGGCATGTGTTCCGACAGCGCTTTTGACGAAGAAGAGAGTCATTTAGTGACGGGGCCGATTCACAAAGAACGTTGGATTTATTCTACGTCTAAACAATTACTTGACCGCGTGATTTATGCGTATGGCAAACATCAAAATTTACAATACTGTTTAATCCGGCCGTTTAATTGGTATGGGCCGCGTTTAGATAATATTTTTAATCCTAAGCCGGGCGGCTCGCGCGTGTTGACGCAATTCATCGGCAATATCTTACGTGGCGAAGATATTTTGTTAGTGGAAGGCGGCGCGCAAAAACGCTGCTTTATGCATATCGATGATGGCATCGAAGCGTTGTTGAAAATAATTGAAAATAAAAACGATAACGCCGCGCAACGCATTTTTAACATTGGCAATCCAGTGGAAAATATTTCGATCCGTCAACTTGCCGAAACCTTAGTGAAGTTAATTAAAAAATATCCCGAGTACAGTGAAGCCGCGGCAAAAGCTAAGCTCATCGACGTCCGCGCGGAAAATTATTACGGCCCGGGTTACCAAGACGTTGCGCTGCGCGTGCCAGCGATCAAGCGCGCGGAAAAATATTTGGATTGGAAGCCGCTCATCAATCTCGAAACCGGCTTGACGAAAACGTTAGATTTTTATTTAGCGTAACAGGGAAACGTGCCTCTCCCAGCAGGGGAGAGGCGTTAGTATCTCAAGTCGTTAATGCGGATAACGACGCAGGTAAAAACAACTCCGGCACGTCAGCGCCCTTCAGGGTTCCACAGATGGGTGATAAGCGTGGTGAAACTGACAATCTAAACAACCCCAGCTGCGGACTTTTCAACGTGCCATTGGTACGATCGTGCGTGGAGATCGGTGTGATTAACGCTTTAGGAATGACCCGCGCCGGCACAAAATTACTAGGCGATTCGTCTTTGGCTCGGTTCAAGAAAGTATTCGCTATTTTGTCGTAACGCGCGCATTCGTCTTTATGAAATTTATCATTCGGTCCAATGCGTTGTGCGAGTGATTTATGACAGGTCACTAAAGCGCCGTAAGACATAAATAATTTATCGCAATACTTAATCATCGCGGCAGTGTCTGTAGCCGTTTTCTTCGTTATTTCATCCGCGCTGCGCACGGCTTCTTCACCGCAGCTAACGCTTTTTTTATAAAATTCTACCGCGTCTAATATCTCATGTGACAGACCGTCGCCGGTCGCATAACAAATGTCATCGAGCAAGAAACAATTTTCCGCGTGCTCCCGTAATAAATTATCAAACAAATGACTATGCGCATGGAGTAAGTCTTTAGGTAACGTGCGCATCAACTTGATCGCTTCATTTAAGCCATTATCACTCGCCGCGATGCTGTGCACCGCCGCATCGGCATTGCCGGATTTCATCAGCAAATGCATACGCGCGCTATACAATAATACCGTGGCTAAATCAATTTTTAAAAAATAACTTTCTTGCGGATGCGGACTGGTAACTAAAGCTTTTTTAAAATTGTGAATACTTAAATCGAATTGCATTAAAGCGGCACTCGGCCGATTGGGAAATTGTAAACGTTTGTAATGGCCCATGCACGCATAATGGCGGGCGATGTTAGACCAGTGCGCGGGCTGCGAATTTTGTAATAAAAACGTTTCGGCGCGGGTTTTAAACCAGTCCAAGTTTTGTTTGACCAAATGGCTCCAATGTAACGCGTTTTGAAAACGCAGGTTTTTATCGCATATTTGCTGAGGATTCGCTTCTAATATGGCTTGTGCCGGCGCTAATCGTCCCGCCATGACATGCGCTAAGAAATCCGTCGTACCATCGTTAAAGCAGTGCCACAAGTGTGTGTCTGGATTTAACAAATAGTCGCGCGCTTCAGGATTACCTAACGCTCTTTCGACTAAATTTGGCGTGTCCTGGTCGGCGCTGATATCGACTTTGCACACTTCGATTAAATAACGCAACGTGGATACGCTGCCAGACTGCGCCGCCGTTTCCACGACACGTAAACCTTTTTCGCCGCGCTCGTTTAAATTGATTTTTTCTTTAGCGTGAATGTTTAAAAAATTCTTGACCGCCTCTTCATCATTGTTTTTATCCGCTACCACAAAACATAAGCTATCGATTAATAAATTTGATCGGTTCAGCATGATGGCCATTCCTTTAAAAGAATAAATTTTAATAATGAAATTATTTTCTTTAACGGTGATGCAACGCTTTGATGTCATTGTCATCGGCTGGCGGAGGCGGTTGGGCGGTATTGCTGGAAGAAATAGAGTGGGCTAAAGTGCTGGCGTGATACATACTGCCGCGCAAAGCGGCTGGGCTAGTCAGAGGGATTTTTTCTTCTTCCTCATCGACCTCCATCTTCTCGTCGGCGACGGGCGCGGGCGCAACGTCAGTAGGACGTTCGAGGCCGCAGGCGCTGTAAATGAAATCTAACTTGGGATTGAGACTGGCAAAATCATTGACCACTTGGTCGCGAAAACTTTTAATCAGATCGACTAAGTCATCGTTAGCCGCCATGGCGACGCTGATTTCTTTTGGGAATGCGGTAACTAAGCGTTGCGCGCTTTGCAGCGCTTGCTCTGCCAGTTGATATTCATCCAAAGCGGCAAAGGTATCGCCACTGTACATTCTCTCGTCCGCGTAAGACGTGTGAAAGGCGGCGCGCGATCTATAAGTGTTGGCGATAATACCACAATAGCGGATATATTCCGCGATATCCTCGCGTGTTTTATTGGTAATGGAATTTAACACGCGCAGGCATTCTTTATGCTTCTGCGCGGCAACCGCTGCGTCTTTCGTCACGGCTACCTCATTAAAATAAACTTCACTCAAGCCGCGTTTCATTTGGTCTTCTATTTCAAAATCTTCTGCTGAAGGTATGCCGATCAGCGCTTGCTGGTTAAATGCCGCTAAAAAATAAGTTGCCGACATCGTAAAATTTCTTTCGTTTAATTCAGTGCGCGCGAGACAATGATAATAGTTTCTTAACCGGACGCTGTCTTTAGGATTTAAAGAGTTACAATAATGTTGCGCCCACATATTTACATTCTCTTTAATCGATTTGGCCGCCCAATTAAAAATACTTTTATTATCGTCATTCAACTCTGAAATCCGGTCGGGATTATTCGCCAGTTCCGCGACGATCAAATCGAATTTTCCCGCCCAAGCGTAGCCATGTAAATCGGTCGTGCCATCGCCGAGTTTATTCCATAATTTTTTTTCAAAAATATATTTTTTAATTTCCGGTTTGTGCTGGATCAACAGGAAATTAGAATAATAATTAATTATAGTTAAATCAGCAAAGAGTTCTTCTATGAGAAATTGAATCGAGTTCAAGCTGCCATACTGCATAGCGTAATGCACCGGCCGTACACCGCTCAGCGTCGCTGTGGTATTAATATCAAAACCAGGATATTTCTCCAAAAAACGTTGAATATCGGCTTTAGATTTTTTTTCATCGCTAACGATGTCACAAAATTCCTGCGTTAACGGATCAACTAGCGAGATAGCCGACGAACTGGTGCGTTGTTTTATACTTTTATGTCCGGCCATCTTCTTCCTGGTTTGCATGCTTTTATCCTATTAGAATTTTAATCCTTGATAAAACAATCTTCCATTAATGCCGAATGACTAAACTCTTACTGCTTGAACTATGCGTGGGCGGACGGGTGATAGGCAGCGTTTCAGGTCTTTTAAAAATAGTGAAACCCGCGTTGGTTGGACTGAAAGCCGCGCTCTCCGCCATGTTCGCGCACATTTTTATTTTTGATTCGATCTCGTGTAGTTCTGAGCGCAACGCATTTACCACGCTAGGATCGGGTGGCGGCGAGCCTGGGCCATAATAAAAAAGGTAATCATTATTTTGCGCATGATCAGCGATCGATAATCCCGACTCTAGCGCGCGCTTGGCAAGTTGCAAAGCAATCAATGTTTCGGCGTAAAGTTTATTGAGATGCAAGTGGCGGGCGGTATCTTTATATATTTGTGCGAAGTTAATGAAATGCACGACCGTATTTTTGCGGAAAATAATAAATTCGGAGGTATCAACCAGCGTTTTTGTTTCTAACACATGTATGCAGCGCATCGCTTCTTTCATATGCAGAGTGGCTTTTTCATACATAGCGGCGAGAGTATCTATGGGATAAGGCTGGTTTGCATAGAGGAATACCGTTTTGTCGATTTTATCACCGACATTGATAGTTGCTTTTAGCCCCACGATAGGTCTTAATAAACCCATGCTGTGCTCGCAAAACTGTTTGCTCAAATCACGCAATATCTTATCTTCGGTCGCGCGGGAAAAATCGATCGTCGCATGGCGATGAAAATGTAGCGCCTGGCAATACGCGTCGATCCCATCTTGCGTCGCGTCGATCGCATGAAAAAATTTCGCTTTAAAAAGAAAAATATCGCGTAAATTATCGGAAAAATGTTTCGCCATGCTTTCAGCGATCATTTCATCGAGTACGTCGTTTAAAAAAGGCAGGATTTTTTTATTCGACGTAGCGTGCGCCCAGTCTAAAACGCTTTCTCCTCCGACGTTTAGCGCAAAAATCTTATAAGCGTTCACAAACACGATTTCTTGCACTTTTTCAAAATTACCTGCCCAGGCGTGGGCATGTAACTCGGTCGTGCCGTCATTTTGTTTTTCCCAAAGTCTGTGTTCGATATAATAATCTCTTATTCTTTGCTCAATCTCATCATCTCTTTTATCGTCATCATCTATGGGGGAAATTAAATTCATTAAATTAGCAATGGGTTCTTCGATGTCGTAAGCAATATTGGCATGCAGTTCTTCGATTAAATATTTAAACGATTCAAACGAACCGTTTTTCGCGGCCGCCTCGACGGCGCGTATTCTAGATTCCGTATGCCGCGCATCGACATTGAAATTCTCCGGCGTGAGGACGCTGACGAAATTGGCGAGATCGGTATGATCTTTGCTGTCGTCACCCGCGAGTCTGCAAAACGCGTCGACATTCCTTTGTAGCCGTGATAAGCCGTTATCGCCCAGCGAAATGTCGTCCGGGTCGCTAAAATTTTCATCGTCATCTTCGTCAGAGCCAGCCGCGAAATCATGTAGATCGGGCGGCGAAAAAGCATCGATCCTTGGGCGTTTATGCAGAGTCTTAAGTCTAGCGATTTCTTTTATCAGTGGTAAATCATGAGTGGATTGTTTACGTAAAACAGTTAGGTAGATAACTAATATATTGAGTTCAGCATCACTTAATGGCGATTCTCTTAGGCGATCTAGCGCTTTGGTGATTTGACCACACCATGCAAGCGCATAAACTTCCAAGAGCGTGGGGTCGCCAAATTTTCGCCATAATTTGTTGTCCCAAATGTATTTTTGGATGTCTTGGTTTAATTCTTGTTGGCCAGCGTATTCGATAAGATTATTTTCTAAATCGTAGCCGCCTTTGCCGTTGGGTAATCGCTCGGTGCCTAAGCTAGCATTTCTTTTTTTGATTAAATGTTGAAACGCGGTAGATTTTCCATGTAACGCCGCTAGTTGAATGGGTCGCATACGGAGCGAACTATTTCTGCCATCTACGTCATAACATTTAGTATGGACTTTAAAAAAAACATCGAGCGCTGCGTCGGTAGGATCATGCTTAATGATGAGCTCACAGAGCCGATTGATAGAAGTTTGGTAGTCAGGCACTTCGCGTGGCTGGTCTGTACCAGTTAACATGTTTTTGTCCTTACTTTACTTTCTTATATAATAATTTTTATGCCTGAGTGTTTTTCTTTAGCTTTTTTGTGTGTCGCATTGGATACTTTGATCCAGGATTAGATTCGCATACTCCGTGTTATTGGTGATGGTATTGATCAAGGTGGCTTTCGATAAATTCGCTTGGGTCAGGTTCGCGTCGCGCAAATTGGCCGCGTTCAAATTCGCGCATTGAAAATCCGCTTTGGATAAATCAGCATGTTCTAAATTAGCGTCGGTTAAAATCGCGTGACGCAAGTTCGCATTGGATAAATTCGCTTGCGATAAATTCGCGTGCGCGAGGTTCGCGTAACTTAAATCGGCGTTGCTTAAATTTAATTTCGATAAATCGACGTTGGCTAAATTCGCGTGCGTGAAATTCGCGTTTGCTAAATTATTTTCTGGAGTGAATTTATAATTGCGTAAATCCGCGTTCGATAAGTCTAAGCCTGCGGTTTTCGCCGGCGTATTTAACGAAAGTTTCGCCAGGTCTTTTTGATTAGCGGCTTGCACAGTAACGGTAATGAAAAACAGTAATACTAAAAGTATTTTGAACATGATTTTTCCCTGAGAGCATCTATGAATTAATTTTAATTATGTTCATAAGCTACCACTTCATTTAATACCTGTCATCTTCCTTTTTTTTTACTAGTTAGGGATGCGGTGAATACGAGCACCTAATTGCGTTAATTTTTCTTCGATACATTCGTAACCGCGGTCGATGTGATAAATTCTATCAACGCTGGTTTCACCCGACGCCGCTAAACCCGCTAACACTAAGCTCGCCGAGGCGCGCAAGTCGGTCGCCATCGTCGGCGCGCCTTGCAAATTATCAATGCCGGTGCAAAAAGCCGTGTTGCCGCGCAATGAAATTTGCGCGCCCATGCGCAATAATTCTTGCACGTGCATAAAGCGGTTTTCAAAAACATTTTCAGTAATCGTGCCGGTGCCTTCAGCCACGGTGTTCAATGCCATGATTTGCGCTTGCATATCGGTGGGGAACGCCGGATAAGGCGCGGTACTAACATCGACGGCGCGCGGCCGGTTGCCGTGCATGTCTAATGAAATCCAATCCGGACCAATTTCAATATCGGCGCCGGCTTCTTCTAATTTTAATAACACGGAATTCACAATATCAGGACGCGTATTTTTTAATTTGACTTTACCGCGCGTAATCGCGGCCGCGGTGAGGTAGGTGCCCGTTTCAATTCGGTCGGGTAAGACTTGATAGGTACCGCTACCTAATTCTTTCACGCCAACAATGGTGATGGTAGACGTGCCGGCGCCGCTGATTTTCGCGCCTAAGGTATTTAAAAAATTCGCTAAGTCTTCCACTTCCGGTTCACGCGCGGAATTTAAAATCACCGTCGTGCCTTCGGCTAATACCGCCGCCATCATAATATTTTCTGTGCCGGTCACGGTGATGAGGTCCATGACGATAGTCGTGCCTTGCAAACGTTTTTTCGCTTTCGCTTTGATGTAACCATTTTCGACGCGGATATCAGCGCCCATGGCTTGCAAACCTTTTAAATGTTGATCGACCGGCCGCGTGCCGATCGCACAGCCGCCCGGCAGCGACACGTCCGCTTCGCCAAACCGTCCCAACAAGGGGCCCAACACTAACACCGAAGCGCGCATGGTCCTGACTAATTCATATGGCGCGTAAAAACTATTAACGCCGCTGGCGTTCACTTCAATATTGGCCTTCTCATCTAACGTCAGACTCGCGCCCATCTGTCCAAGCAAACTGATAATCGTCGTGACATCATGCAAATGCGGAATGTTGCCGATGCGCACCGGCGCGCCGGTTAAGAGAGAGGCGGCGATGATCGGTAACGCCGCGTTTTTTGCGCCGGAAATACGGATTTCGCCGTGCAAGGGAACGTTGCCATTAATGATTAATTTATCCATGTTTTAAGGCTCTTTATGATGTTGGCGCCATTCCTCTGGCGTGAAAGTTTTAATAGATAGCGCGTGGATTGTACCATTGGCGATTCTATCTCCCAAAGCGGCATAGACGATTTGTTGTTTCTGAATACGATTTTTTTCATGAAAAGCGGGACTAATCACGGTTGCTTCGAAATGCACGCCATCCGCGCCGGTGACCTCCGCGATGGTGTCAGCCAGATGGGTTTCGATTAACTTTTTAATGTCGTCAGGGCGCATAGTGTTCTATTAAATTCTTAAAATGGGGTGCAAGGGTAACTTATGCACAGTGCCACGTCAAACTGTTCCGCTGAATATAACGCAGGTCGTCAGGGTTTTATAGCCCACCCAAACAATGTTATATTTGCACCTCTAAAAAATAAGGGTGACGCTCGTGATAGTGGATAATAAAACAGGTTTGTTAGACGGCGCTAAGTTGGTGCCGACGTCGCATTGCAGCGCGCGGCCCGCGCCTATCGACATGATTGTTGTGCATGGCATTAGCTTGCCGCCCGCGCAATTTGGTTCGGATAACATCGAGAAATTTTTCCTCGGCAATATCGACCCGCGCGCGCATCCTTATTTCGAAACGATTAAGGATTTGAAAGTCTCGGCGCATTTATTGATTAACCGCGCCGGTGAAATTACCCAATTCGTGCCGTTTAACCTGCGCGCCCATCACGCGGGCGTGTCTCACTTTCAAGGCCGTGAAAACTGTAATGATTTTTCCATCGGTATTGAATTGGAAGGCACCGACGATTTGCCGTATGAAAAAATTCAATACGAACGTTTAGCGCAAGTGATTAATGCGCTGCGCATCGCGTATCCGGAAATTTCGCGTGACCGTATCGTCGGACATTCCGATGTCGCCCCAGGTCGAAAAACCGATCCCGGCGCGTCGTTTGAATGGTCGCTTTTAGATTGTTTATTACTGGCGTACTCGGCATAATATCTCACCTGCCATACCGTACGCGCGGGGATAACAAGAACCAAGGACATTGCGTATGACTTTTATCATCACCTTAATTTCACTGTTGATCGAAAGGTTCTTTGATTGGAACCACACCCGCAATTGGCGCTGGTTTACGCGCTTTCAAAATTGGCTGTGTGTGAAAGTTTCCGCGTGGCCGACTAACCTTATTTTAGCGGTCAGCATCGCGTTGCCCGTTATGCTCGTGGCTTTATTGAATAACGCGCTGAGCGGCGTTTTGTTCGGCTTGTTAAAATTAATTTTTGGCGTCGTCGTCGTCGTTTATTGCTTGGGGCCAACGAATTTTTGGGGACAATTTTATCTTTACACGTCATCGCTAGCTAAAGAAACACCCGTCGACGGGATCGAAAACGCCAGTGCTTTATTCGGTGTACCGGCCACGGTCAACGCGCAAGAATTTCACCGCGCTTTCGTTAGCGCATTATTCATTGAAGCTAACCGGCGCATTTTCGCGGTATTATTGTGGTATATGATTTTAGGGCCCGCTGGCGCGATGTTGTACCGATTGACAGATATTTCATTCCGCAAAACCGCCGCCGTCTCCCAACCCGCGGAAAAATTTAAACGCTGGCTCGATTGGCTGCCCGTGCGGGTATTGAGTTTCTTATTCGCGCTGGGTGGGCACTTTATGCCGGTGCTAAAACGCTGGAAACAACAGGCGTTAGATGCGCCCGCCGTCAATGAAGTGTTACTCGCAGACTGCGGCATCACGGCGCTGGACATTAGCAAAGATAATTTATTACCGGAAGATGGCACCGCCGAGCAGGAAGCAGTGGCTTTATTAGACCGAGTGTTCGTGATTACCTTGGTACTATTAGCGGTAGTTGTGCTGGTTTAAAAGAAATTTTAAAACGTTGTTAGTCGGGTGCTTTCTAATACATTCAACAGCGCTGTTATTTACAGGCTAATAGTTTCGCAATCCGCCAAACTTGGCTAATTAAAAAGCAGGGCGTCTTTAGATTATCTTCAATACAGGTTAGAATATATGGCTATTCGCGAGAAAATCACAAGGAACACCGGTATGACAAAAACCTGGGATGATATTGACCCCGTTGAAACCAAAGAGTGGTTAGACGCGCTAGCCTCTCTGATAAAACACGAAGGCCCAGAGCGCGTGCGCTTTATTATCGACCAATTATTATTGCAAGCCGCGAAAAAAGGCGTAGGCACAGGCGCGGCCATTACTACCCCCTACATCAACACGATTTCCGCCGCAAATCAACCGGACTATCCTGGCGATCTTTCGCTAGAAGAACGCATCGACGCGATTAACCGCTGGAACGCTGTTGCGATGGTAATCCGCGCGAAACATAAAGTCGGCGGCGTCGGCGGCCATCTTTCTTCTTACGCATCGATCGCGACACTATACGAAGTGGGATTAAATCATTATTGGCGTGGTCAAACCGACCAGCAGTTAGGTGACTTGGTTTATTTTCAAGGACACTCGGCGGAAGGCAATTATGCACGCGCTTATTTAGAAGGCCGGCTAGACGCAGAACATTTAGAAAATTTCCGGCAAGAAGTCGACGGTAAAGGGCTATCGTCTTACCCGCATCCGTGGTTGATGCCGAGCTTTTGGCAATTCGCCACCGTGTCGTTAGGCTTAGGCGCGCTGCAAGCCTTGTATCAAGCGCGCTTTTTAAAATATTTAGATAACCGTAAATTACTGCCCGCCGGCGACCGCAAAATCTGGTTGTTCTGCGGTGACGGTGAAATGGATGAACCGGATTCCATCGCCGGCTTAACGATGGCGGCGCGCGAAAATTTAGATAATGTCATTTATGTCGTCAATTGTAATTTGCAGCGCTTGGATGGCCTGGTGCGCAGCAATAATAAAATCGTGCAAGAACTCGAAGGCTTGTTCCGTGGCGCGGGTTGGAACGTGATTAAAGTGTTGTGGGATAGTCACTGGGATAAAGTTTTCGCGAAAGATAAACAAGGTTTGTTGATAAAATATTTTAGCGAGTGCGTGGACGGCGATTTGCAAAGCGCCTACGTGCGCGGCGGTGTTTACCTGCGTGAAAAACTCGGCGCGGACAACGAAGAATTAGCGGTTTTGCTCGCGGCATTTTCCGACGAAGAATTAAATCAATTACACCGCGGTGGCCACGATCCATTAAAAGTTAACGCTGCTTACGCTGCCGCCGTGCAACATAAAAACCAACCCACAGTGATTTTAGCGCAAACCGTGAAAGGCTTTGGCTTAGGCGTGAGTTCCGCCGAAGGCAGAAACGTCGCGCATAATCATTTAGACATGACTGAAGCGGAATTAAAGACTTTCCGCGATCGTTTCAAGCTGACGTTGACCGATGAACAATTAAACGGTTTCGAATTTTATAAACCAGCGGATGACAGCCCAGAAATAAAATATTTACAAGCGCAGCGTAAAAAACTCGGCGGCTACATACCGTCACGTTCTAAACCATCTAATCCATTATCAGTGCCAGAGTTGTCCGCCTTTGATGCCGTGTTAAAAGGCTCGGGCGACCGTGTGGCTTCCACGACTATGGTGTTAGGCAGAATTTTTAATGTCTTGTTGAAAGACCCGGTGTTAGCGCCGCGTATCGTACCGATTTTTTCCGATGAAGTGCGCACCTTTGGTTTAGAAGCGTTATTCCGGCAAATTGGCATTTACTCGCACCTCGGCCAACTTTACGTTCCCGAAGATAAAGAACAATTAATGTTTTACCGTGAATCCAAAGACGGCCAAATGTTAGAAGAAGGCATCACCGAAGCCGGTTGTATGTCATCGTGGATCGCCGCGGCGACTTCGTATGCCACGAACCGTTTGCCGATGCTGCCGTTTTTTACTTTTTATTCCATGTTTGGTTTTCAGCGCGTCGGCGATTACATATGGGCGGCGGGCGACATGCGCGCGCGCGGCTTTTTAATCGGCGCTACCGCGGGACGCACGACGCTGGAAGGCGAAGGCTTGCAGCACCAAGACGGACAAAGTTTATTGATAGCGTCCGCGCTGCCGAATTGCCGCGCATATGATCCCGCTTACGGTTATGAAATGGCGGTCATCATACAAGACGGCTTGCGTTGTATGTTGAAAGAAGAACAAGACGTGTTTTATTACATCATGGCGATGAATGAAAAATACGCGCAGCCGGAAATGCCGGCAGGCGTGGAATACGGCATTATCAAAGGTATGTACGTTTTCAAAAAAGGCGGCAAGTCGAAATTGAAAGTGCAATTGTTTGGTAGCGGCGCAATTTTAAATGAAGTCGTGGCCGCTGCCGAATTGTTAGAAAAAGATTTTGGCGTTTCCGCCGATGTATGGAGCGTAACGAGTTACAATGAACTGCACAGAGATGGCGTTGCTATCGAACGTGGTAATATACTCGCACCCGAAGCCGCGCCAAAAGAAACTTACGTCGCGCAAGCGCTCGCCGCCTACCCAGGCCCCGTCGTCGCCGCCACTGACTACGTGCGTAACTACGCCGAACAAATCCGTCCTTATGTCGCGCGTTCCTACACCGTGCTAGGCACGGATGGCTTTGGCCGCAGTGACACGCGTGAAAAATTACGCCGCTTCTTCGAAGTTAACCGTTATTATGTGACGGTCGCGGCATTGAATGCGTTAGCGAAAGAAAAAGCGTTGCCTGCAAACAAGGTTACAGAAGCGCTAAAAAAATATAATATTGACCCCAACAAACCTAACCCGATGACCGTTTAAGGGAGATCCACCATTGGCAATTAAAAATATCACCGTGCCAGACGTCGGCGGCGCAACGGATGTCGACGTCATTGAAGTATTGGTCAAGCCAGGCGACACGATTAAAATCGATACGGCGCTACTTACGTTAGAATCGGACAAAGCCACGATGGAAGTCCCTTCGTCCGATGCCGGTGTGGTCAAAGAAGTAAAAGTAAAAGTCGGTGACAAAGTGTCAACAGGTTCACTCATTTTGACCTTAGAAACCGCCAGCGCGGAACAAGCCGCGACAAAACCGGAAGGCAAAGCTACCGACGCTAAAACTGAAACCAAAGCCGAAACCAAAGCTGAAACCAAAAACGAAACGAAAACCGAAGCGCAGCCAGCCGCGAAAAACGCTCCCACGCCCATCAAAGCGGAGGCCACCGCCGCGCCGCAAACTGATGCGTCATCAAAAGTCTTAGAAGGTGATGTCGTTGAAGTTCACGCTGGCCCCGCGGTCAGACGTATCGCGCGCGAATTCGGCATCCCCTTAAGTGACGTGCCGCCCACCGGTCCAAAGAACCGCATTTTAAAAACCGACATTCAAGGCTATGTACAACAGCGCTTAAGCCAAGTACCCGCGGCTACGGGCAATTCCGGCATGGGGTTACCGTTAGCGCCGACCGTTGATTTCAGTAAATTCGGCCCAGTGGAAAACCAACCGCTAACCCGCATCCAAAAACTCACCGGTAAAAATTTACATCGCAATTGGCTGCTCGTCCCGCACGTGACGCAATTTGGCGAAGCGGATATTACCGGCATGGAAGATTTCCGCATCGCGCAAAAAGCCACGCTAGAGAAACAAGGCGTAAAATTAACGCCGTTAGTTTTCATTATGAAAGCCGTGGTAGCGTCGTTGAAAACCTTTCCCAAATTTAATTCTTCGCTAGACGGCAACGGCGAAAATTTAATTATGAAAAATTACTACCATGTCGGCGTCGCCGTCGACACGCCCGACGGTTTAGTCGTGCCTGTGATTCGCGACGTCGATAAAAAAGGCTTACAAGAATTAGCGAAAGAATTAAGCGCGGTCAGTGAAAAAGCCCGCAACAAACAATTGACCGCGAACGACATGCAAGGCGGCTGCTTTTCTATTTCCAGTTTAGGCGGCATCGGCGGTACGGCGTTCACGCCCATCGTCAACGTGCCGGAAGTAGCGATTCTCGGCGTGTCTAAAGCGTCGCAAAAACCGGTGTTTCAAGACGGCGGTTTTGTGCCGCGCTTGATGTTGCCATTATCTTTGTCGTATGACCACCGGGTTATCGACGGTGCGGATGGCGCGCGTTTCATCATGCATTTATCAAATGTATTGTCGGATATTCGAAATTTATTATTGTAGTGATTGGGGAAATAAAGAATGAGTAACGAAACAAATGCGGAAGTCGTGGTAATTGGCAGTGGGCCGGGTGGCTATAGCGCCGCGTTCCGCGCCGCCGATTTAGGTAAAAAAGTCGTGCTCATCGAGCGCTATGAAATTCTCGGCGGCGTTTGTTTAAACGTCGGCTGCATTCCTTCTAAAGCGTTATTGCACGCCGCGAAAGTCATCGATGACGCGCACGACATGAGTGCGAATGGGATTGAATTCGGTAAGCCTAAAATCGACATCGACAAACTGCGTGACTGGAAAAATAAAGTCGTTAATAAATTAACCGGCGGTTTAAAAATGCTGGCGAAAACGCGCAAAGTCGAAGTGGTGCAGGGCACCGCAAAATTTACCTCGAATAATACATTAGAAGTCGATGGTAAAAACGGCAAACAAACGATTAAGTTTGAAAATGCGATTATCGCCGTAGGCTCGCGCGTCGTTAAATTACCTTTTTTACCAGACGATCCACGCATCATTGATTCCACCGGCGCGTTAGAATTAAAAGATACGCAAGGCAAAATGTTAGTGTTAGGTGGCGGCATCATCGGCATGGAAATGGCGACGGTGTATGAAGCGCTAGGCTCTGAAATCACGATCGTGGAAATGATGGACCAAATCATCCCTGGCGCGGATAAAGACATCGTGACGCCGTTATTCAAGCGTGTTTCCAAACGCTATAAAAATATATATCTCAAAACCAAAGTCACCAATGTCGAAGCGAAAAAAGACGGCTTGTACGTGACGTTCGAAGGCGAAGGCGCGCCGACTAAACCAGAAAAATTCGACCGCATTTTAAGCGCGGTCGGGCGCCGTCCGAACGGCGATCAAATTGACGCGGCGAAAGCCGGTGTCACAGTAGACGAGCGCGGTTTTATACCCTCTGACAAACAATTACGAACGAACGTCGCGAATATTTATTCTATCGGTGACGTTAGAGGCATGCCAATGTTGGCGCACAAAGCCATTCCCGAAGGCCGTACGGCCGCGGAAATTATCAGTGGCATGAAACATTACTTCGATCCCGCGTGCATCCCCTCGGTCGCATACACCGATCCAGAAATCGCATGGACTGGCATCACGGAAAATGAAGCGAAAGCCAAAGGAATTAAATACGGCAAAGGCGTGTTTCCGTGGGCGGCAAGCGGCCGTTCACTTAGCATGGGACGTGACGAAGGTTTAACTAAAATTCTCGTCGACGAAAAAACCCATCGCGTCATCGGCGCCGCGACCGTCGGTCCGAACGCTGGCGAATTGATCGCGGAATTAGGGTTGGCGATTGAAATGGGCTGCGATATCGAAGACGTGTCGTTGACCATCCATCCACATCCGACCTTGTCGGAAACGGTGGCGATGGCGGCGGAAGTGTTTGAAGGCACGATTACCGATTTGTATTTGCCGAAGAAAAAAACGGATGATAAGGCGACGGTTACTTCTTAAATTGTTGGATCAGGTTGAGATTTGTTAGGCGCTGTCCCTTATTCCGCAACGCTGCCTAGGGGCTACGATGTGACTTTCGTAGCCCCTAGGTATAGGGAATCAAAACCCAACCAGAACAATTAGGCTGAGTATCTGCGGTTGACCTTGAGTAAGGACGTCGGCAAGCATTCCAAGCGATTAACAATTTCTTCAGCGAATGTTTTCAAATCACGCTCCACCGCCTGAGGTGACTCCGCTACAGGAATATAACTTTTGAATGATTTCCATTGGCTATCACTCAACGCGCATAACGGAGAAAATAACTCTAATAATTGGCTCAAGAATTCTTTCGACTTGGCATCAGCTAATAAAGTATTAAAGAAATCACTCATGCTAGTTACTGCCTTACCGAGATTATCCGTAGCCTCCAACTCTTTCATTTTCGTTGTGACCAGATGGATATAGGATTTCAGCTCATCACGAGCAAACAGGGTATTGAAATTTACAACCCTCGTATCCGCTAAAAATTGACACTGAACGTAGTTAATCAACAAAATAAACTGCTTAATAATTTCATTTTCAGGTTTGACGACCTGCTGCGCTCTTTCCGCTTCTCGCTCCAGCAGAACTGGTAATATTTTTTTATCGTCTTGCAAGGCTTCACTACGAATAGTCAGCAAGACATCATCAAAAAAACCACCGAGCTTTTCACTTGATAAATGTTCCAGTATTTGCAAAATCACCGAGGTTTTACCGGCTTTTTTAATTAATAGCGCATTACTCAATTTATCAAAAATAGCATTTCTAACCGTTTTCGAATAGCCTGTTAGCACCCTGAAGAATGTATCATCCAAAAGAATTAACTGATTAAACTTATCATCCGGTATTAGTTTCAAGAGTTGGAGTTTTTTAAAGTCATCAAAAATTAAAAAAACATTAATAAGATAAACTTGCTGATCTATTAAGGAAGCAAGCTTGGCCAACGGAAATTCAGAGAGAAATGCAGCTTCTCTGCCTGGTGTAAAAGTCGTGCCCTCATAAATAATGACAAAGTCATTCGCATCTTTAATAGCGCTACTCAATTCCTTATCCGAAAAATGAGAGATTAACAATATCACTTCCGATCGATCCGACCTGGCTATTAGGTTGACTAAATTCGCGTGATCTTGTTTTGCAGTATTAATGAATATTTCGTTACCTAATCTTGACAAACAAGCTGCAGCAAACTCTTTAAAGTAGGTTAACGTTTTGACAAAGTCGTCCGGTGTAGTGAATAGACTAGCTAATAATTCCTTATTGATATTTTCAATTATATAAAGACTATCAGTTAGGTCTATCACTTGTAACGTAATAAATAAATCTTTATTCGCGGTCAGCAGGTTCGTATATCTCCCCTGCAGAAGGTGATACAGCATAATCATGCAATCAGTATCAGCTTTCAGGACTTTCATTAAATTTTTATGTTTATCAACCAGCTGTTGCGTTTTACCATTGATAATTTTATCAAGATAACCGTCAATTTCTCTGTCGGAGATTTTTTTAAATTCTTTTTTGAATGCGTTGATGGTCTTGATGTAAGTCGACGTACTTTCATCATAAGCATAAAATTCAGTTAGCTGTTTTTCAGCTTTGTTGATATAAACTGATTTTCTATTCGCTGGCAACAATTTCAGAATCACTAAAAAATCATGGGTAGAGACAGTTAAGCTTAATAAAATGTTATCGCTAATATTGGTCAAGAATAATTGCCGCACACTTTGTGGCATAGCCTTGTCTAATCTCATCAACTGAAAAGATGTTTTAATGAGGCCAAGTAGTTGTTCATTAGTGGAAATAGTATGAATAAAGTTTTTTTGTTTTGTAGGCTGAAGTAATTCTGTGATCAGTAATATGTCTTCCGCAGACTTAATCAACTTAACCAAACCTAAAAAACGGTTAGCGCTCTTCTTATCAAAAAATGTGTCCTTATCAGCCGGCGTCATGAACCTCAAAATAGTTAAATCATCACTATCAAAAAAATAAGAATCAAGAAAACCTTGCGCAGTCATGTTGAGAAACTCTGATTTTATTTCATCTTTATCAGGTAGCGCATTATAGACTTCAATGATTTTATAGCGTTGAGCATGCAGTTTGGCTTTTGCAGCACTGCCTAATACAAAAATGAATATATATATACGTTCATTTTCAGGGCATGCCAGAAATTCTTCCATAGTGAACGGTTCTGTTCGGGAGGGCGCTGTATGAATAGTTTGATACTTCCTCGCCGACCAGCCATCCATGTTGAAATAATCTAAATTTCCGCCTACTGCGGCGATTTCAGCTACGAGTTGAAAATATTCTAAACGGGCTGCAGCGATGGCTAACGTTTCATGATCGAGCGCTTTTAACTCGACAATCTGTCTGGTAATTTGGTGTGTTTTTAGGAACAACTTATTATTCGCTAATGTCTCGCAAAACTTTTCTGCTTGTTCCTTACGTTTATTAGTACTAAATAATTTAGTCTCGATAAAAATACAAGATGTGGCATTTTTTTCAGGCGCAATATCATCCATTTGGCATTGATAAAAGATTTCAAATAGTTTAGAGGTGAATGTATTGAGATCCGTTTTACTGTTTGATAGATCCTCCGCGTCATAAATGGACCAGATGCCGGCTTGATAGATAATCGTCACGGTGTGAAAATGACCTGTGATTAACATCGCCAAATCGTGTTTATGTTCTCGCGCCACCATGTCTAGCGCGAAGATATACATTTTAAATGCTGCAAATGTGTATGCGCCCATCCAGCCTTTTATGGCAACCATGCCGCCTTCGCTTTCTATGGCGGGCGTGATCACCCGCTGAGATGCTTCGATCGTATGTGTTTGATGTAACCTCTTTCCGAATAATTCTTGGTAATCTTGAGGCTGAAAATAAATCTCTATCCCTTCAAAAAATCCTTTCAAAGCGATAATTTTTTTTTCTTCCGAAGTAAAATACAACTGACTAAAAGGTGTTTGTGCGGCAAGCTTTTTTTGTAAGATTTGGCAACTAGCTAGAATGTCATAGTGTTCTGACAACAGGTAATTCACACGATCATTAAACGTTTCGATGTCATCGCTGAGAAGCGCTTGAATGGCCATCATGGAATAACCGTGACAAATGCCAACCTCATCAGCTTTATAGCCTAACGCTTTCATCGGTTTGATGATGTAGGGCTGCGAATATACTTTTTCATTATTAAGTTTGATAACGTAGTTTTGATCTGATGGCATGTCGGTAGCTCTCGTGTTTTTGGATGCATGGCGCTAAAATTGTCCAACATAGTACCATTTGAGAGATTCAGTATCAATAAATTTCTGGAATTTTTTTAACCATTTTGCGTGTATGAAAAGCTAAGCATATGTATTTATGTGCTATTTTTCGCGCATTCCGTGGCGCTCCATACGAGTTATGAACTTTTATATTTAAACCCACGCGGCACGCCCGTTTCCACTTCGTGATCATTCGAACCCGATAACATTCTTTTCAGTGACGGCACACCCGTTTTTGGTTTTTGAAAAAATGAATATGCTTTACACGCAGCTATGGTGACGAATAATAAACACGCTCCTGCCCCCCACGCATAAGGATGATATAAATAATTCGTTGCGGGTTCGGTCGGCTGTGGCGCGGGTAAAGATTGCAGATTGACGTTATGCGCCAACCGGCCTTCGCTTTTCAGCATGATAAAAGCGCTGCGTAACGAATCTTGATTTTCTCTAATAATTTTAGCGTCGAGATGACGCGTTCCATTTATCGCATTCACCAGCGGCAGCGATAAGATCACCTTTAGCGTATTATCATTAAAAAGCATCGTCCCAAAATTCCATGCTTCCGCCACCGTCGGAAATTGCATTTGCAATTTATTCAGAAATTGTGAAACTAACAGACTTTTTAATTTTGCCTGATTGCGCGGCGCATCGGTTTGTAATGAATAAAATACGTTATCTAAACTGTGAAAGATAACTTCCTCTAAACTATCGATAGCGGTGATATAAATTTTTCGTAATAAAAGATTACGCTCAATTTTATCAACCCCTAATAATTGTTGCATTAACGCGTTCGCGAAGGTGAGTTTAGCGATCAGCGCTGGCGTAATTAATTGATACTGTGTGTGCGGACTAAAATGCTGAAATAGAGTGATAATAAGCGGCATATATCTATCCGTCGGTGTTCTTACCTCAACGGAATCATGCTCGATAATGGCGCTGATAACTTCGCGTTTGGCGACATCAGTAAACGCCGTCGCATACGTAATTACATTTTGTTGTTCTGCCTCACCGTCAAGGTGACTAATTATACTAAACGCATTGGCCGGCGCGATGCCCAACTCATTTTTTAAAGTGATTAACGCAACGATTAAACTTTTCAAACTTTCTCTGATTAAATCACTTAAAGTTGTTTCATAAAAATTTACAAATTCAACGTTGAGCGTGGTGACAGTGCGCAGTCTATCGAACGTTTCTGATATGATGCAGTCATCCATACTGAAATATAATTCTTTATCGTAAACTTGATACTCGCAACTGGATAACAATAGTTGTTTAAACTGCGGTAAATTCGCATTTAGCATCACCATTTCAGCGGGAGAACAAGCCTCAAGAATTTTTGTGATTAAAGTGGAATTAAGAATTAAATTTTGTTGCAAAGCCAAGGTCGCGTTCGATCGCACGAACATCTCAATCAATTTATTCATTTGAGTTCCTCTCGTTGGGCCTGAAAAGGAATCTACCACCCCAAGCTTAAAGAAGTATTAAGGACGCAAACCCACATGCGTGTTTAAAATGATAAACGCTGCGCGCCTAATCGAAGTCCGCCACTTTTATCACTTTGGCTGCTCTTACTATTTTTCCCACTCTTAGATTGTTCTTCTTCAGAGATGACTTCTAAATGCGGGCTCACGATGTTCGTATGGTTGAGTTGCAGCGCTAGATAAGGAATATTTTTTATATCGATGTAATGCAGACTGTCGTCGAAAGTTTTCACTTGATAATTTATTTTTCCTTGCGCGTCGATATTCGTTATGACTTCATGAAAAACTTGCGGTTCATTGTCTAAGGTCACGACACTAGGATGCGGATAGCTGAATTTAATGCTGAAAGGTTTCACTTTACTGACCCAGGTAAAAACTTCTGTGCTAGTACCGGTTAACGAATAAAGATTACTGGCTAAAAGCTTTTTGATAATGTCGCGCGCTTTCGCATTGAAATGGTTTGGTATCTGAACTTCTTGTTGCGGGGTCAGGCTGTCATCAGCAGGTAACTCTTGGATTTCATCATATTTGTCATCAGCTACGGTGTTACTCAACGCCGATAATATGCGTTGAGTGCTTGCGGTTTTTAATTCTTGTATTGTCGTCGATAACATTGCTCTTCCT
Source organism: Gammaproteobacteria bacterium (assembly GCA_963692955.1). Taxonomy (GTDB): domain Bacteria; phylum Pseudomonadota; class Gammaproteobacteria; order DSM-16500; family DSM-16500; genus UBA5158. The sequence goes on from OY843587.1 coordinate 830,664, forward strand.
TGATTTATTTATGACAGTCAACATCATAGATTTTTTTTAACGATGAGTATAGGTTTCTCTGGTTGCGTAAATGAAAAAAGCCAGTTAAGTTTATTACTATCAATAGGGGCTTACACATGACGATCCGTGAATTAGCCAAGGCAGATTTTCCCGCGGTCATCGCGATCGAAACCTTAACGCAAACAGCACCTTGGTCGGAAGCCGCTTTCGAACGTTGTTGGGAAGCGAATTATCATGGTTGGGTCATGGAAAAAGACGGCCGCGTCGTGGCGTTTCTTTTATTATCGTTACGCATCGGCGAATGTCATATCTTAAATCTTAGCGTGCATCCTGAGTTACAACGTCAAGGCTTGGGCGAAGAAATCATGAATTACGGCTTGATCTGGGCGAAACAAAACGGCGCTGGCATCGTTTACTTGGAAGTGCGGCGCTCTAATCAAGCCGCTATTTCTCTCTACCGCAAAATGAATTTCAAGTTGATCGGCGAGCGTAAGAAGTATTATCTCAGTTCTTTAGGCGCCGAAGACGCGCTGGTATTTGCACGTGATTTAGGAATAGAAATATAGTTTGTACACCCTAACGGCTAAATTTCTGACATATATTATTTATCTTTGGTGCTATAACAAGTAAAATACCTGACTTTTGTTCATTGGCGCCCAGTATTTATGTCCGTAGAATTTACTAACGAAGTGGCGAAGCGTCGCACTTTTGCGATAATTTCCCACCCTGACGCCGGTAAAACCACGCTGACAGAAAAAATTCTGTTGTTCGGCGGCGCGATCCAACTAGCCGGTACGGTTAAAGGCCGCAAGGCGTCACGTCACGCGACTTCAGACTGGATGGAGTTGGAAAAGCAGCGCGGTATCTCCGTGACAACGTCTGTGATGCAATTCCCATATAAATCCCACATCATGAATTTATTGGATACACCAGGTCACGCGGATTTTTCTGAAGACACTTATCGCACATTGACCGCGGTGGACTCTGCGTTGATGGTGATAGACGCGGCGAAAGGCGTGGAAGAACGCACCATCAAATTATTAGAAGTCTGCCGTTTGCGGCATTCGCCGATTATTACTTTCATCAACAAACTGGACCGCTATGGCCGCGAGCCTATCGATTTGCTAGATGAAATCGAAACGATTTTAAAAATCCGTTGCGCGCCTATCACGTGGCCGATCGGCATGGGACGCGAATTTAAAGGCGTTTATCATTTATATGAAGACGCGGTTTATCTTTACGAGCCAGGTAAAAACGCCATCATGCAAGACGGCGAAAAAATTAGCGGCATCGATAATCCGCAGCTGAATGAATTGCTCGGCGATATGGCGCAAGAGTTACGTGACAACGTCGCGTTAGTGAAGGGCGCTAGTCATGACTTTGATAAAGAAGCATTCTTACGCGGCGAATTGACGCCGGTGTTTTTTGGCTCGGCGATCAATAATTTTGGCGTACGCGAATTGTTAGACGCGTTCGCGAACTATGCGCCCGCGCCGCAAGGGCGTGACGCGACTAGCCGTATCGTCGAAGCGGCGGAAGAAAATTTTTCCGGTTTCGTTTTTAAAATTCAAGCCAACATGGACCCCGCGCACCGCGACCGCATCGCTTTCATGCGGGTCTGTTCGGGCGTTTATAAGCAAGGCATGAAGATGCATCAAGTGAGTTTGGGTCGCGAGGTGAAAATCAACCAAGCGTTAACTTTCATGGCGTCTGACCGGGAAAATGTGGCGGAAGCGTTTCCGGGCGACATTATCGGTTTATACAATCACGGCACGATTCAAATCGGCGATACTTTTTCGCAAGGTGAAAATTTAAAATTTACCGGCATACCGTATTTCGCGCCGGAATTATTTCGCTTAGTCCGTTTGAAAGATCCGTTAAAATTAAAAGCGTTGCAAAAAGGTTTGCAACAGCTGTGCGAAGAAGGCGCGACGCAGTTATTCAAACCGCTAAATAGCAATAATTTAATTTTAGGCGCGGTGGGCTTGTTGCAATTCGACGTCGTCGCGTATCGGTTGAAACATGAATACAACGTCGATTGCGTTTATGAAACCGTGTCAGTCGCTACCGCGCGCTGGGTGTATTGTGACGACAATAAAAAACTTGAGGAATTCAAAGTGAAAGCCCATGACAATTTAGCGCTAGACGGTAGCGACAATTTAACCTATCTCGCCCCCACGCGTGTGAATTTAAATTTAACGATGGAACGTTGGCCGACGATAGAATTTCGAACCACCCGTGAACATTAGAAAGGTATAGGCGTAGATGGCGAATAAAGTTTGTAATTTAGATTGCAATAGATTAGTTGAAACCTTTTCTCCTCATATCATCGAAAAACAAAGTAGAAAAATGACCCACATGATTTACGATAAGCGGCATGTAGTGCATAAAGATGATGTGCTAGTGTTGCGTATCGTAAAGATGCAAATGGTTTATTTGCATCATGTGTGGAGTGAATTACTCTGCTTACAAAAGTGTGACGTGGAAATCCTGTTAGATAATTTGGCTAGCGAAAGCGAGCTGATATTTATTTTAAGTCATGCGCTGCAGCAAACGAACGTCGCTATCAAAGGCATTACCATTGCCAACCTCAACAGTCAATTTCCAACCGCGGCAAAAGAATTAATTGAAAAATATATCGAAGCGCTTAATAACGCGAACATACCGACCCATATCGTGAAGGAATTAGAAGCCTACGAGGAACCAGAGGAAGAAAAGCAGTTACCCTTATTACAAAGTCCGTCTGGTTCCCCGTTAGCGGCACTAGGACAATTTGCTAAGCCGGCAGCAAATCCAGTGTCGACGCCGGTCCCAGCTATCCATCGTGTTACAGTTTAATTGAAGTAATGACAGAGAATTTGAAACATAGTAAAGTTATTGGCTTAATGAATTTTAGCGCGCGGTATATTTTTTTCTGTCAAATAGTTTATTGTTGGCGGATATTAAATCGGAACTGATTAGACAGGGTAGTGTATGTTAAAAAGAAAAATAATTATTAGTATTATCTTCAGTCTTTTTTTAGCCAACCTTGTTGTTAAACCGGTCATGGCGGAAGAATCGGTGCCAGACTCTGAAGAAGTAGCGAGTGATCGCACCGGCGCTGTTAGATCAGAAGCCAATAAAGATGAATCCACCGCCCCCGCGGCTGCTGCCGCCTCCAACGGTGATGTCGTCGCTACTAATCAGGTACATCACCACCATCATGCTGAAAATCTGCCAGCCCCCCAGAAGGGTTTAGCCGTCACTCCAGCCTGGGAAGTGCCACCCTTACAAACTATTTTATCCTTCGCCGTTGGCCCTAGCTGGGTGAAGTCTGGTGTAGGCCAGTCGTTGAATTTACCGGATGGTTCGAACTCGTATTTTTATCCCCGCCATGTGGTGCAAGTGCAGACGTTATATAATTTATTTTTAGGCGTGGTTTATCAATTTTTACCAAAATGGGCGGCACAAGTTGGGATTTCCTATACACAGCCGTCGACGTTCATATTAGAAGGAATTGAATTACAAAACACAGCGTCTAGAAGTTACGATTACAACTACAACGTCACTGCAAGGCAATTATTGATCGAAGGGCATTTAGTGTATGACTGGAATATTTATCACCCGTACATTTCTTTCGGCATGGGCCCATCGTTCAACAGTGTTTCCCACTGGCAAAGTTTCCCACCACCGGACGCCGTTAACGCGCCGAGTTTTGTAAACGACAACAACGAAGCGTTTTCTTTCATGACGGGCTTCGGGGTAGATGTGGATGTGATGAAGAACGTTAGATTAGGGATTGGCTATAAGTTCTCTGATTTTGGCAAAGCGAATTTAGGGAAAGGAACACAGTTTACCGGTTCTGTTAATCAGACCTACCTTTCTAAGACGATTGAGCAGAATAATCTGTATGCGAATTCGGTATTGGCGCAGATTACGATTGTGCCGTTTTGATTTCACCTGAAGAAATTTTTGAAAAGCTTGAAAAGAAATATACAAAAGTAGGTGTTCTATTTAGAGGTACAAGACATCGAGAAGGTCTTACTCAGGCAGAAATGGCAAAAAAAATTAATGTTACGCAGGCAGACTTATCAAAAATGGGAAAGCGGTAAACGTCCTATCGGGAAGATTATCGCAAAGCGAATTGCAAAGCTGTTTGATGTCGATTACCGTTATTTTTTATGATTTAGCCAATTGCATGCTGAATAGGCTAGCTTATTATTTTTTTACTTCTATCATGCGCAGACGTTAAATCTATGACTGGTCCTTTCGGAACAATTCCCTTTGGGTTGATATGTCGATGACTTTTATAATAATGCTGTTTAATATGATTCAAATTTACTGTCTCGGCAATGCCGGGATACTGATATAGCTCTCTCAAATAATTTATTAGATTGGGATAGTCAATAATCCGGCGTAGACTACATTTGAAATGAATATAATAAACCGCATCGAACCTTACTAGCGTTGTAAAAAATCTCCAGTCTGCTTCTGTAATTTGATCGCCGACTAGATATCTATTTTTACTTAATAGTTTTTCTGTGGCGTCAAGCTCTGCGAACAAAGCGTCAAATGCTACGTCATAATCATTTTGGTTATCTGCAAAACCAGCCTTATATACGCCGCTATTGATGTTTTTTAATATTCTTTCGTTTACTTTATCAATCGCATTTCTTAAGTGTTTTGGATAGTAATCAACATTATTGTCGGTAAATTCATTGAATTCAGAATTAAACATGCGGATAATTTCAGAAGATTCATTATTCACAATTTGCTGCGTTTCCTTGTCCCATAAAACCGGGACCGTGACGCGGCCAGTGTAATCGCTTTTAGATTTAGTGTAGATCTGATGTAGAAATTGTGCGTGATTAATAATATCAGGGATGCAATCGGCGTTGGAGCTAAAAGCCCAGCCATCTTTTTCCATAAGTGGATCGACAATTGAAAGTGAAATGACATCTTCCAATTTTTTAAGTTTTCTCATTATTAATGCGCGTGATGCCCAAGGACATGCTAAGGATACGTAAAGATGATAGCGTCCTGTTTCAGCTTTGAAACCAGATTCTCCCGTTGCTGTAATTTGAGAATGAAACTCATCTAATTTATTATAAGTTCTGCTATCTGCTGCAGAATTCCAGCTGCCGTTGATTAGTAGTCCCATGTTTTTTCCTATTGTTACAACTTGTGTTTTGACTGCAAAGTGTTGAAATTAAGCCGCTTTAGTTTCCAGGTGAACTACTTTTTTAATCCCTGACTTTCGCAACATATCATTTAAAAATACTTCGACAAAAGCTTCATTAGGATAGCCTAAAGCTCTGGCGATTTTGATGACCATATCTAAACTGACTTTTGCTTTATCTTTCTCAATCGCATTGATGAACTGACGCGACACGCGCATACATTTTGCAAGATCGGTTTGCGATAGTTCATCTCCTTCACGAATGTCTCTAATAAATTCACAAAAAGAAGATTTAAGCACATCTTTAAGAGCTGCTCGTGCAGAGATGTTTTTCTTAATAGTCATGTGGCGTCACCTCTTGGATAAGTATAAATTCGATTTTATTATTAATAGTTTTATAGATTCTATGGAGATTTTTCTGAACGCTAACAGATATTTCAAGAATATTTATCACAACAGACTCTAGCTAGGTTAATCCATTTTTCCTATCTTGTCAATAAAACTTATTGACAAGATATTTTTCATAATTTACCAACTATTTTGCAGGGAAGCAGGAGGATATTTTGCGGGGAATGGTTGGGCTGCGCTTAGCCCAACCTACAAATCAACGGCGTATTTTTACGTGCTGGCGATGTGCGCTTTTTTCAGCAGGAAGCTTAGTCGATACGCCAGGATGGAAGTCGGATAAGCTCATTGAGAATAATGTTGCGCTTGAATTCGCATAGATCGGATTAGAATTAGAGATTTGTGATCTATTCAATTGTTCCGATTGCAAAATTGAGTTCAAAGAATTATGACTAGCTAAGTGTGGATAATGTGTTAGCCAATCGTTGAGACTGAGATCTAACGAGGATAATTCTTTCTTGAATTCTGAATAGATTATTTCCCATTTTTTTGAGTGCTCATTTGAGTGCTCTAGTGACAGTCTTTGCAATAAGTGTTTTTGTGTTTCCAAGTCTTTTATTGCATTAACCAAGTGAACACGTTGTTCGAACGCTTTTTGATAGGTTTGCTCAGGTGTTTCATATTCTGAAGGTGTTTCGATATTTCTAGGATGCATGTACCGCGCCTCGTTTATTGTTTTTAATAATTTCTAGCGCGCATATTAAACTTATTGACTATTTTATGCAATAAAATTGATCTAATTAATAACATTTACCGACATATCTACCTGGGTGTTAGCGATGAATGGCTAATTTCAACAGCTCCGTCAGACAAAGTTTGATAATCAGACCGCGGCTGGTCCTCTTCTAATAATTCCACGCTGGCACTTGCTACAGGTGGTGATGCTTGGGCCTGAGGTTCTTCACGCGCATACCGCGCGAACAGTGACGCATATCTTTCTTTCAGCGCATTTGAAACCGCGCGCAGTTGTAACAGCGCTGCAAATAATAATAAGCTGCTTAGCGTGCAAAAAACATCATCTGCAATCGTGTATTTATCATTATCTAAATTAATAATATCCAACAGCGTAAAAATCAAATTTACCCCCGCGACGATTTTAAAAAAACGTCGATGAATAAAACTTTGCAGCGATAAGCCCCTATCTTTACACAGACCGTATGCAGTTTCCGCGCTTGATATGAATAAGCCGACACAAATGGCCGCTATCGTTAAAGGGTCGGTATTATCGTTGTTAATAAAACTTTTCGCGCCCGCGGCCGCGGCATAATCACTGCCAATCAAAATTAGTAAACGCGTTTTTTCCCAAGGAATGGTCGAAGGCATGTACGTCGCGCGAGTTAACTCTTGTATCGCGGCAGGTCCCAGCAAACCCGCGTTAAGGATCGCCATTTTACCGCTAGTCGTATCGACATCTTTAATGAAGTGTGTGACGGACGCGACGATGCCTAGCCCGCAAGCATGGCTTAAACCTTGCTGGATGATGGCCGTTGAACGTGAGACAGTGGGATATAAGCCGCGTTCGTGCTGGCGCTTTTCTAAGTAACAACCAGTGAGCCATAGAAATGTGCCAATGGTTAACGCGCAAAGATTGTAAGTAGAACTCGCTGTCCTTTCCGTATTTTCTAACAACTGATCTTGAAATCCAGTCACCGCAAAACCAAAACCAAAATTCTTTAAAAAAGTACTGCTTCGCATAAGACTTTCTTCACTGAATAGGTTGGGCGATGCTAGCATTTTTGTTATGAAAGAAAAACATTAACTATTAGCGATTCCAACGCACACGTCAGGTAACCTGGATATACTGGTCAATTTTAGGCTATAATGAGCACTTCTAGATAGACATACACAGTGGTAGCTCTAACATACTGAAAGGAATTGACTTATTTTTTTTGGAGGTTTTTTATGCCAGTTCCCCTAACGAAGAAAAAAAAGAAAAAGGTTACTAAAGGCAAAAGCACTAAAAAAAATTGGTCTCGCAATGTCACCGAACATAGCCATGCGATGGATTTAAAGGAGGGCGTTTTTACGTTAAAAAGCCCAACAGCCATCGCGAAATCCGTATTAGCGTCAGCCACGCGCAGTCATACGCGCAAAGCGTCACCGCATCAATCTGCTATGTCGATGATAAATTTTTATATTAACCGTGCCGGTTCGGCATTAAGTTTAGAGAGAAAAAATGTTTTAACTCAAGCCAAAGATGAGTTAAAGAAAATGAAATAATTCGAGAGTTATTTAAAATGTTTTCAGTAGCGACTAAACCCAAAGCGATCGATAAAAAATTAGCGGAAAAAATTAAAAATTTATTTACCGCTAAAGACTACGCACCAGCAAAATTGGAGTTACACGATTTAGAAAAAATGAATTTTACCTCGACGTCTATCAATTCACTCTACTATGAAATCATCAAGATCATTATTCAGAAGCAAAATAAACTGGAAGTCTTAACGCAACTTATCAAAGAAAAAGGTTATCCGCCTCGATTTATGGGTTTTATTCATCGTGAAATAATAGTCAATGCAAGATATTTTCATGATAAGCATGATCATTTGGAAAATGGTTTGACGGAAAATAAATTGGAAATACATTACAACCTTGCTAATAATTACCATCCGGAAATAAAATTTAGCTATAGGCTTCTAAGTTTCTTAGCGGCGCTCTTTTACAATGCGGAAAATTACAAAAAAGCCTTGGTATATTTTAATAAATGTCATGCGATGTCTATGAAAGAGGATAAAATCTATAGCGCGGTGGATATGGGTGATTGTTATCATAAATTAAATCAAATTGATAAAGCCTATGAGCGATTTTCTTTGTGTGTGAAACTTTTTAAGGAATTGGATAAAAAGTCACAATTCGAACATGATCTGCGCGTAGAAGTCGCGTCAGCCGCGCACTATTGCGCGACTTATTTAGATTCTGGTAGTGACCCGCAGTTTACTCAAGCGTTAAAGTATTATAAATTCGCCATAGATTTGCATTCAACTGAAAGTATGCATACGCTCGCTAAGAAATATCAATTCGGTCAAGACGTAGATGTCGATGTTAACCTCGCCATAGACTATTATGAAAAAGCGGCTCTTAAAGGGCATCGCGATAGCGTGATAAGTTTATTTAGATTATTACATCGTTTAAAGAGAGATTGTTGCGCCGTCGTCAAAATAATGCTAACGATAAAAAATGATAAATTAATTTATAATTTGCTAGCCATGTATTACAGTACGCTAGCAAAGAGCTTAGCGTCTACAGAACTTAATCAAGACAATGAATTTTTTTCGGATTATCATCGCTTGGCGCATGAGAACTATCAGGCCGCCGCAGCGCTCGGTATGCCCGCCGCTTATTTTAATTTAGGCGTTATATTCGATCTTGGCAATGGCGTAAAAGTGAATCCACCGCTAGCGGAAAAATATTATAATGAAGCCGCGAAATTTGGTTTTAAAAAAGCCTACATTAATTTAACCGCGTTCTATCAGCGTAAACTAAAACATAGCCGTGATAATTCAGCGCATGAGACGGAGTTAAATACCGTTTCGCAAGCGATGCTAACAAATTTAGAAAAAACGAATAGCACTGTCAAAATAGATAAATCTAAAGGGCTAGACGCGCTGCTACAACAGTTGAGTGAAATTAAATGTGAAGTCAAAGAACAATGCTTCGCGATTAATGATGAAATTATAAGTATAGTACGAGATTCCTCGCTAAAAATTCAAGCTAAAATCACCGCTATTTTAGCGCATGAGACGGAATCGATTGACATCATCAACGCTATTACCATGTTGCACAAAATTGGTGGTTTGAATGAAAAGTTGCGTGATGCTTCTATCTTCCAGCATTTGCCAAAGGTTATTAGCCTGATCCACTTAATAAAATGCCATCGCTCGCTCAAGCCATTATCACCTATGCAAGTCACGAATTTAATTGAAGGCATTAGCAAATTGTATTTGCAGAGTGAAGCAGAGTTTATTTATAAATTTATTAATGAATTATTAACGGATGTCATGGCTCAGCTGGATAACTATGACTTGAGACAAAAAGTTAATATTCTGTTCGCGCTCACGCGCTTTGATGTTGACGCGCTAGCTATTCAGCAAAATGCCAAAGAAATTATAAATTCAATTATGCATACGAATACAGTATTTAATCTTCAAGATTACGTGAACTTCTTTTACGCGGCGGCGTTGTTGCACTGCCGTGCTGCTAATTTAATTCCAGACGCATTTCTCGCTTTTTTAACCACGCATTTAAGTAAGATTTCCATCGGCCTCTCGCCCGCAGATAAATTTTGCGTGCAACAGATGTATATGTCATTATTTTATTTTGTGAAAAAATTTCCAAATTTAAATTCAAATCTAACCGTGCAACTCTTGCAAGCATGGCAGGAGTATTTGAATGCCTTGCAGGAAGACACACGTGAATCGCTCTTACAAAGAGAGATAGTTAGCTTTTATTCGCCCTATTTTGTTAGTATTGAAAATGAAAAAAGGATTAACACACTGCCGGTGGATAGTTACATTAGCAACGAAAGTCAAAGTTTTATTTTGCAAGTCGATGGCCCATCGCATTTTTTACATGCTGAAGAGCAAGCACCAAAGCCATCGCTTAAAGTCGATTTCCGCGATGCATTTTTGCGTTTCAGTGCGCCGCTAATCTGCATAAATTATTTTGAATGGCATAAACTCAAAGATAAATCACTCACAGAAAAATTAGATTTTCTCCAGGCAAAATTGCATGCGATCAATATAAATTTCACGCCACAAAAATGGTCTCTTGTGTTAAAGAGCCGCGTCGGCGGCCAGTTCTTCTCAGCCAATGATGGCGCATCACGAACGCGCTCCCACTCAGCAGACTATGCGGCGGCAAGGATAACTAAAGGAATGTAAACTGTGGTTACCAAAAATTCCAAGCCCAGCTATTTAACATTTGACAAGAAAAAGTATGCCTGGCAAGCCACGATTGATTATCGTGCGCACCCAGAACGCTATCGCGTGGGAAAAGGTGAGCAAGGCGTGTTAATCTGCGAACCTTATAAAAGTGAAATCGTAAAATATTGGAAATTTAAAACAGAAAGTGACGCCGTGAAAAGCTCAAAAAAGATTTTAGCCATTTTTAGACGTCATTTGAAAAAAAATGATTTCGTCGGCGCTGATTTAGCGAGAAAGTTTTTGCAAATGGGATTCACCCGCTCGCGCCGTTATGCGAATTATCGCGGTGGGATAAAATACGATAAAACGCAGGACTACAAACAAAATGAACGCAACACCGGTGACCCTGAGAAAGTAAAATCAGCTGCGGTATTTTATGCCGCTTGGCAACTAGCTGAAGCCACACCGCGCTATGCCAAACTTAAAAAAGCTTGGCGCGAACAATATGGCTAAGGTTGGATTATCTTAACCTCTGATTTGGTCTATCTGAATGACGTGCTGCGAGAATTTCGTCTAAATTATTTAAGCATTGTTCAAAATCGCTTTTCGTCACAAAATATTTTTTATGCGCGGACGCTTCAAGCGCTCGATTAAAAACTTTCAACTGTTTGATATTCGTTAAAACATCCAAATCGTTATCATTGGAGAGTAAAAATTTTCTTAACGCGATGGCTTCCGACACTTTCGCTGTTGTTAAGCTAGTCTTGCGGAAAAACAGCGTTTTAAAATTTAAGTTGACGCTATCGACATTTTTGTTTCTATTTAAAATGTATTTATCCAGGCTCTGAATTAATTTTTTTCTGGTTTCATCGCTAATCTTAAATGGTTTTTCTTCCGTTATAATTTCTAATTCGTCTTGCCAATATCGACGTTGGTGTGGTCGGTTATAAAATAAGGCGTCTCGATGTCGAAGTTTATTTAAATTATTCGCAACCACAATTTCAGGTTTTTTGAACACCGGCTGACGCCGATATTCTATCAATAGCAATTCATATTTTTGCTCGCTAACAGGGGCATGTAATTGATTGAAGATTTGCATGGCAAAAAGCGGCATGGAATTTGGAATGCTAACCGAGGGTGAAAATGTCAATAATAATTGAGAAGGGATGAATGTAGATTGATGCGAAAATGGCTGCGATACTATCACCCACTCAAAATCAATCCCGACGCGATCATTAAAATCTTTATTGTAAGCATACGCGCCACGCCATGCGCGGTAGGTCAATTGTAGCAAGAAACTAAGCCCCATTTGTCCATAATAGCCTAGAGGTGTGTTGAGCAACTGCGTTTTGCGGGCTAACTTATCTCGAATGATGTCCGCTTCAGCAGCATACTCATTGGTATAATAATGATATTTACATTCGCTATCGTTGTTTTTGAAATAATGCCGCTTGTGCACGACGACGGAATTATTTATCGCACTCATTAGCTGCATTACACTATAAAAGTTTTGCCAGATTTTCTCTCTGTATATAGCCTTTATCATGTGAATTTTCGCAAGCCCAGCAGAAGCTGTGGCGAACAGCATGGTTTGGCCGACTTGCTGAACTAAATCGCCGCCAGCTAATAACCAATAACATTCAACGTTTAATAAATCATGTTGGCGGAGGATTTTTAAATCTGTCAGCGCAGCTTGCGCGACCGCATGAGTAATGCCAGGCGCGTTGAAGCCTGACAAGCGTAGCGTTTTAATTTTTTTATACGCCGCCGCATCGTCAGAATCTACATGGTCTCCATCTAACTCGTGACATAGTTTAATATTCCTAACTAACGCCGCGCAAAAATTCTGTGCGTCCGCAGCACCTAAGCTATGTCCGCAGATCGACACTGAGACAGTGTTATGGCTTTTGCAGGTAGCTTGCAGTGCTTTGCTGAATGCCGACAGTAAGTGAGGTAAAGAATTTTGAAAAGTATAATGGCCTGGCGCATAAGCTTCTAAGTCCCGCAAGATACTGCCAAAACAGCGGGTGCCACGAAATAAAATCTTAATTTCATTATCCGAGGGATGTGTAGGAGAAAGAATATAAAAAACTAAACCATTAAAAGGCGCGACACCACGTTCGACAGCGAAACTTATCTCATCCGCAAACGGTTTATGCGGCGCGGATAAATCTAAGTCCTCTGCTTGATAACTAAAGGTATGCGCCAGCACTTCAATGTCTTTATAATGTTTTAGAATTTCAGTTGGAATTCGCTTTGGCATAAGTCAGCATCACAAAGTTAAAAACTGGAGTATACTCAGCACAACTTAAAGTAACCTTAAGCAAAAAGTTAAAATCTGGTCATATTTAATTACATTTAGACTGTGCCCGTCACACATTAGCGAAAAAGCCATTAGGAAAAAAATTATGCATCAAGCGCAAATGAAAATTAATACGAAAATCGGCGATCTTTTTATCATAGCGTCGCCTAATACTTTGCAAGGTCTTTATTTTCAGGAACAAAATATTCTTTACTTGCAAGATCAAAATGATAGTTGCGCCGAAATATTAAAACTAACCGCGCAAGAGTTAGCGGAATATTTCGCGGGCTCACGCCGTGATTTTACTATTCCGTTAGAGATAACCGGCGGCACGCCGTTCCAAAGAAAAGTTTGGCAGCAGTTAACGAAAATTAAATACGGCGAAACCTGTTCCTATAAAGACTTGGCCACCGCAGTCGGCAATGAAAAAGCGATTCGCGCCGTCGGCACCGCGAATGGAAAGAATCCCATTTCAATTATTATTCCTTGTCATCGCGTCATTGCTGCGGATAAAACCTTAGGGGGCTATGCAGGCGGATTGAATCGAAAATCGGTGTTGCTTGGATTAGAACAGTAGGAAACTACCGAAAGCAGGTTAATTTTGCTATATTATCTCTCCGCTGGTATGAGGATTTTAATATGGCAAAAAATAAAGCTTGGCTGATTTTAACCACGACCATCAAAAATTGGAGTAACGATAACGTTACCCGTTCCGCCGCCGCATTAGCCTACTACACCGCGTTTTCTTTAGCGCCATTTTTAGTAATGTGTATCGCTTTCACGAGTTTGATCGTCGGCAAAGATTCCGCGCAAAATCAAATTTTACTGCAAGTCGGCGGCATCGTCGGGACGCAAAGCGCCGGACAAATTCACTTGATGGTGGAAAACGCGAGTAAACCTTCGACGAGTATTATCGCGACCATTATCGGTACGGGTTTATTTTTATTTGGCATGATGGGTGTGTTCGGACAATTGCGTGATGGCTTAAATACGATTTGGGGCGTGCGGGAAAAAGATCAACCGTCGCTGCTGAAAAAATTCAAAAGCCGCTTCTTTTCATTTACCACCATCATGGGCGTGGCGTTTTTATTTTTAGTCTCGTTAGTATTGAGCACGATAATCACATCGTGGAGCGAATACATGAGCAGCGAGTTGCCGGGTTTTGAAATGGTTTGGATCGTGATCGATTTCGTCATTTCATTTAGCATTACATCCGTGTTATTCGCGTTTTTATTTAAAACGCTGCCTGATGTATTAATCAAATGGAAAGACATCTGGACGGGCGCGATCGTCACTGCGTTACTTTTTTCTATCGGCAAATTTTGTTTGGAATTATATTTAAGTCACAATGATATCGGCTCGTTATACGGGGCGGCGGGTTCGTTAATCGTGATCTTGGTGTGGGTATATTATTCTTCACAAATTTTATTTTTCGGCGCGGAATTTACGAAGGTGTATTCGCTAGCGAATGGAAAAAGCATCGCCCCGGCGAAAGACTACAAATTAACAAACCAGCTTAAACACTAGCCCCATCATCTGGGAATAAAAGTTTGCTGCATAGCTTCATGTTCATATCATATAGTTCATTAATAATACAATAACACAATCAAGTCCAGATCTTATAAAATAATTATTGTGCAAAAAAAATCATAAATTATCTAAAAATAAACTCCCGCCGCCAAAAATGCCTTATCTTTAATCTTTTCTTAAGGTTTCCGATGCTATATTGGCTGTCCGATACTCTTCAATCAGGCACGTAAAGATGGCGTTCAAATTTTCTGAATATACCTCTGATTTTCGTGAAAAAGCCGTCGCAGATGGTTTTAAATACGTAACGAGGGAAGCCTTAAGTATTATTCCCGCCGCTATCGGTCACCTATTAGATGTGCTTCTGGGTATGGATGGCTTAATAGGTAAAGACCGTTATAATTACTTGCATGGTCCGTTTGGCGCGCTACTTGGTTTTCCATTCCTGGGGTTGGGTTATGTGATCGGCTTTATCATGCAATCTATCACTCTAGCTCCGGCATTCTTAGGTTCAATGCTAGATCTTGCAATCACAAAAATTCAAAAAATATTTTTCGATGTTTATGGTCCCGCCGCCTTTGATCAAGCTATCTTAAATACAATGGTTGGTATGGCAGCATCCCACTTTTTATATGCATTACCTACTAGTCTTGCTCTACCGGAACGCATGCAGGGCCCATTCGGATTTGGCTTAGGTCTTATCCCAGCGCTCGCGCAGCATTTCGTTAATCGATTGGCCGCCGTTGGCAGTGCGATTATTAAATATCCGGTCGATCATTTTAGCGATGCGGTAAATTATGTTTACTCGGGAATTTTATCCGGCCTGCAAAAACTTTTTAGCAAGAAAAAAGTGGTAGAAGATTCAACTGCTCAATTGGGAGAAGAAGAGCCGCTGGTCAACGATATGAAGCCAAAGAAAAAACGCATATCTAGAAAGAAAGATTTAGATGACAAAGCGCTTGAAGATGATCCAGCGTTAAAAAAAGTCTTAGCCGATAAAGTTAATTTATTTTCTGCACTTGCTATCGATAGAGATGCTTACATTACTGCACCTCGAGCTGAGCAAGAAAATTTGGTAAACAAAGGTTATAAGCAACAAGTTAAAGGACTTCATCCTGATAAGCGATTAGCTGAAGCAAAGGAAGATAAAGAGGAACTTGATAAGCAATGGCAAACCACACTTACCGCAAAAACTATTTTGTCCGATGCAGCAAAGTCTAAACTCTATATTTCGAAGTTAGGTTTATTCAAACCACAAGCTAGACAAGTTCAAGTTGCGCCTACCAACGTGGATAAGGAAAAAAATACCCAACAGGCTGCGAACGATGAAACTCAGCCAGAGCAAGAAAAACCACGCCGCATAAAAATCACCCGAACAAGAGGAAAGTAATCATGGCACTAACTCGCGAAGATATTAGAGATAAAACCACAGCGCTGACCGTTCACGTTCATGCGCCAGAAAATCTTGGCTTCACGCATACCATCGGTTCGAGATTTACTTATTTCGAAGGCAGCAAGTCCGGTACTAGAGAAACTTTCGGTTTGTCTGCGCATGAGCTGAATAAGATTTTTCAAACTTTCAAAATGAAATTCATTGCGGATGAATCAAAATACAAAGATACCGTCTCATCAATTAAATCCCTTTTTGAAATTTTGCATCTAAGCGCTGATGAAATTAAGCTAATAGCAGATAAACAAAAAGCCAAATCGCTTTGTAACGATCCGAGTGAAATGGTAAGTGTCGTTATTGAGTCAGGACATATTCCATTAATCATGTCAAAATGTACCGCCGCCGCGCAATACAATCGCGCGACGCGTAATTTGGGCACTGAAGACTTAAAAAAATATTTTGACTTTACACTCGGTGCTAAAACTCAAGCGATTGAATATGTCGCAAAAATAAAAATGATGTCGATCGTCGCGAAACTTTATACTGACGTAAGTTGCCTACGTTTTAAGTATAATTCAGGAACGCTTGATTTTGTCGCTTGCACGCGTTTATTGCACGGCTTGCATGAAAGCGTTATTAAAGTTAATCAAGCATCAATGCCTAAAGAATATGTCCAATTCGATTTAGCGAAAACTTTTACCGACAATATCTTTAAAATAATTTGTCGGATGAATCCTCTTCTGGTAGGTAAAACTTTTATCGAAGACCTTATGCATGCCGTGTCTGTGCCGCAAAGGCTGTGTTACAACCGCGAAAGAACTATCGATACGCAAGCGATAGTTTCAAAATTACTTTATCAACGGCTTGAGAGTTTTTTCGAGGAACATGGTTTAAAGAAAGATGCAATTGAAATTGACGATGAACTAGATGCGATTTTACAAGAAGTTTTACCGTTAGCCGCTTATTTAAATTCTGAATTCAATCCGTTCGCGCGTAACGGTATTTTTGGCAAAGTGTCATCAAGTGAGTTTCATAAAGAAGCTTTGGAAGCCTATCGCCAACATGAGACGGCATGTGCGGGCGATTATAAAATAGAAGATAAATACGTTTACCAATATCATGAAACAACACGCACGGAAGAATATGACGGCGATCAAATGGATAGAATAATCAACGGCGCCAATGATGAAGTTAAGCCTACCGCTATCGCGGCGCGTGGACTCTTTGCACGGTTAACAGCGGGTAGCGCGGTGTCTAGCGAGACTAACTCTGATTCAGCCGCACGCCGCGAACAATTAGCCTTACCAGCGCCAGCGATCTATACACAATTGTATTTGACGCACGCTAAAGAAGAAGAAGAGAAAGATAACCTAAAACGTCCTGGCAAAAAATAGGATTCTACATTAATTGTTGAGCTTCATCCCGGCGATCTGCCGGGTGAATTCAACCCATCAAGGAGTTTGTCATGTTTAGACGCACCAATTTACCTAGCATTTTTTATTTTCTACGGTTAGCTTTTTTGTTTTCGTATATTCAGTGGTTAATGAGCGAAGCCCAAGCACAACCGCAAGATAATCGCGCTCGCATAGCAGCTTCAATGTCGTTAGAACCTAATTGGGCTCACATATATTATGACTATACCGTAGTAAACGCGGATTACACGCTGACTGAAGTGCAAAAGAAAATCCGTGAACTTATCATGTTTGATTTCACCACTAAACTTTCGTTAGACCAACAAAAAATTAATACCGATTTTTTGTCTAATATTCTTTTCAGCATGTATCAAAGCAATCCGCTGGATCATTGTAAACTAGATTTTCTCATCAAATATAATCCCGGCTTTTACATTTTAGCTAGCGATAAATTTACGCACCCAGCATCCAAATTTAACGCGGATTATAGCCCTGATAAGAATATTTTATCTCTTAATGATCTTGATACGCGCCGACACGCCAATGGTTATAAACAAACATTTTCTCACGTGTTGCGGCACGCTGTGGATAGCCTTAATAATTTTAAAAATGGTTTCTGTCTGCATAAGGGTTATCCGCGTAGTTATATTCATGGCGACGCTGCTGTAGGTTCCTGCGAGTTAAGTTCACCAGACGCCAGGCGGGTGTACAAATTAGTTAGTGATGATTTGGCAGATATGATGCGGTTGTTTGCCAGCAATAGCTTGGCAGCCGCGTTTCGCACGCCAGAACAAAGCGCGCAGCTGTCACAATTGGGAGCGCTGTTATCAAAATATATGTATCAACCTACTACTTTTAGTGCGTTTGACACCAACATCAATTTGGAACGAGTTTCTAAAACTTACGTATTTAACACCGCGACTTTCACTTATCAATTAGCTAATAGTAAGAACGTAGTGACTCAGACTATTCAAATAGATATGTTAAGTAACCACTCGCCTTACTTAACGAAATATTTATTGGAGTTTAATCCTTTCTTGAATGAAGCGACTTGGGGTTTTTCCGAACCATTCAATACTTCTGAGGCGAACCTCATTAGCGATGTGATAAATAACATTATCGTGAGAATCTATATGCTGAAACTTCACTATACCGAAGCGGGACTGAGTTACAAGACGGGCCCGAACTTGGATGAAGTGTTAAGCCCTTATTCGCGGCCAGTGGTTTTTAACGGTAATGTGACTAGCCTCAGAAATTGGTTGTTCCCACGCCTTAGCGCGCATGAAAAATCCCGTTATTCGAAAGAATTTAATGATTGTTTGGAACACGAAGAAAGCACTGCGCTTACACGTAGCATGTACCCGAACGCGTTTTAAAAAATAGTTGGCTTACCGCATTGCACCTGCGATAAGCCAACTTTCGCTTAATCGAAGCGGTTGATCAAATTAGCTGACATAGGCGAGCCTAATCCCGTCACATAATTGTAGCCTGAACGCGCTGTGCAATAGTACCCGCAACTGCCATTGCTGCCCGAGAGTATACTATTTAACAAAGCCGGCGTGGTTTCTCTTGCAACACTATAAATCGAACCATTAAAGTTAGCAAAGTTACCATTTTTCGCTGATTTCATATCCGCGATTAACGCCGCCCATTGTGGCGTCGCGGCGCTAGTCCCTGCGACTTGCAGCCATCCGCCTTGATGATAAGAGTCATATACCGCGTAAGGTGTACTGCCTGATGCGTTGTATGCAACGTCTGGAACACCGCGCTTGCCTTTAGGTTGTGCGATGACATATTTAGTTTGGAATAGAGGTTCCGATTCATACGCGCTTTGTCCGCCGCCAGAACCGCTCCACGCCGTTTCAGAAACATAATTACCGTTTCCGTCGACATTAATTTGCGTGCCACCTGCACCCACTACATAGGGTGACGCGGCGGGATACCAAACGCCATTTCCTGAATCACCGGAAGCGGCGACCACAGGTACCGGACTGGATTCGAACAAGGAATCATAATACACTTCTGAACTGAACTCGCCGCCGCCCCAACTTAATGAAATGACCGAAGGATGCTGCGCGATAGCGTAGTTCACCGCGTCATACAAACCATACGCGTCATACGATTCGACTAATAAAATTTTAGCTTGCGGCGCGATTGCGTGCGCCCATTCAACATCTAAAGAAGTTTCGACTGCCCAACCGGAATCACCCGGCGGTGTGCCGTCAGAAAAAGCTTTGGTGAAGCAGCCGTTTGCTGTCGTGCAAGCCGGCAAGCCAAATTGCGTGGAAAAAGTATTTAAATCAGATTCGATATTTGGATCGTCGCCGCTGTCGATAATCGCAATCGTTTCCCCCGCGCCAGTGAAGTTGGCGGGGAAGCCGTAGGCTTTTCTAATCGCGGCAGGTGAAAAACCATTCGGTGTCGCCGCCGCGTGCGTTGACATAATATGGTAAGGCGGACGCGGTTTTGCATTCATGGGTAACGCCGGTAGTTTTGCGTATGCCACCGTGCTTAACATTCCTATCGCGATGGCGCTAACGGTTAGTCGGGATTTTTTACTGAGTGTAGACATTGGATTCAATCTCCTTATTGATAATAAAATGTATCAGATGAGACAAACACTTCAAGATTGATTCTCTAGTAGTATTACTCATTTTACAACCCCGCCTGTCTAGATTATACTCATAGAATAATCTCTAGGATGGAGATGAACGCGTGGCTGAAGTCAAAGCGCAGAAGAAAAAGGATTTTGATTTGTGGAATTTAATTTCGCAAAAGATTTTAAGCGTGCGTTATCTTTTTTTAAATCACGCCAAGGCACGGTTAACCGACCGCAAAATATCAGATATCGAAGTGTTAGATATTTTAGAACATAAAGATAAATGCAAAAGAAATAAAAGCAAAGATTCGTTCACACCTGGTTTCCAAGATTGGAAATATTGCATCGAAGGAAAAAGCTTCGAAGACCAACCCAAAATTCGCGTCATCATATCATTCGATAAAGATTTATTATTAGTCGTGACCGTTATCCGTCTCGAGACCGAGGAACATTTTATATGAGTAAAAATGTGGTGGCGGACTATATTTATGAAGGCTTAGGTTTTCCGGTTAAGTTAAAACAAGTCGAAATGATTTTGATTCAAAACGAGTTGCACCCACTAGTAGATGTAAGAAAAGTCGCGGCCCAAGCGCTGCAAGCATTGCTGACGCAGAAAGAAACCTACACCGGCGATCAAATTGCGTTTGTCCGAGTGTGTTTTTCCCTGACGCAAAAACAATTGGCTAAGTTAGTGAACGAACCGGTGAAAAGTGTGCAAGCATGGGAGCAAGCGCAGGAAAAACCTGCGGCGATAAGCGCAGCTAGCGACAATCTTTTGAAAAAATATATGCATCAAGAATTGCATAAAAGCAGCCAGTTATTGGCGAAAAAAGGCTTGTTTTCCTCTCCGCAAAGTAAACCTAAGCCTGCCCCCGACGTCGATCTTGACAATGACGTTCCTAAAAAGAAAAGATAGCCCCAGCTGATCGATGCAGAATAATTTAAAACCCAAATCATGTAGAGCAAGAAGGAATAGAAAACTAAAAAGCTACGTCGGGCGTGGTTTTTGCGAGTTGAGGTGAACTTACGTGAAATACTTAGTCATTGGCTAGCACCGTTTGTTTTAGTCTGTAATAAAAGTCCTTTTAGATCAAAAAACTCATAATGTATGAATCAAGATCGACATTATGCGTTTTTTTATTTAATAATGGTCGAACAGCAATCGAATAATTTACGGTCGAGATCATGTAAAGCAAGAGCTTGCGCCCATCATCGTAATGGTGACTTGGTGTCGACATTAATTTAGTGGAATAGCAATCTTTTATGCTTAATATAAATTGTTTCGCATCTTTCATTACCGCAATTTGCTGTGTCATGCGCTGGAAGCACTGGCTCAAATTATTTGTGTTCACGAAATTTTTGCTCAACACCATCGTCATCAATTTATTCAAAATCATTTGTTTGAAAGGAATGCCCCACAAGTCAAATAAATCGAATAAAGCATTTTTGGAAAAAGCTTGTATCGCCGGCGTGTCATTTTTCATATAGTGCGCGAGTTGCAAGATAATAATTTGTTTTGTTAGATCGGATATATCTTTGACTGCTTCTACCACGACAGATACGTTGATATCTATCACTTTTAAAATTTTCTTTAACATTTCTAAACTGTTAGATTTTAAGGTAGGATCGGCATTAGTAAACCATGTTGTTAAGTGTATTATTGCGATTTCATCGAATATTTTGTTATATTCAGGCTGTAAGCGGGCTAAAATCCGTTGACTGCCCAGTGTATTTTTCGTTATTAACTTACTAATGATGTCCCGCACGAGTCCAGGCATCAAATCAAAATAGTTGCTGATAAATAATCTTTTGGTAACATGATTGAATTGTAGTATAGAGGTATCAAGACTAATCGGATTTCTTTCAATGGATGTGTCATTCTCAAAAAATCCAGTTAGTGTTTCAGCGATTTGTAGTTTATGGTCAACTGTCAGATGATCCGCAAGTAAGCATAGATCATCTAGACTGTTACAAAAATTTGATAAACGCGATAAGGTATGAATATTTATTCTTATAATCGCTCTTATGAGCGTATTATCCTTGGTAGCGTGAGCCAGCCTTGCATATCTTGAATACTCAGATCGATGAAATAAATTTGGATTATAAATGCATAGCGCAAATAAGATTTCACTTAAATGCGTACTAGTTGCCGGCAGTATTTCTAACAAGTCATTAAATTTTCGCCTCAGCTTGAAATCTTCCTTCATTTGCACATGCGGCAACTCAGATATTAATCTATTCAAAATAAATTTGTGAAAATGCGTACTCTCCGGTAAGAGTGCTAGCAATTCAAGAAATAAAGAAAAGACTAATTTCCGCATTTCTACAGACTGATTATCTGGCGTTATTTCCAATAAATTCTGCGCGATTGATGCTTGGGCTTTCGAGGAAATAGCTTTTAGAAGTTGCAGGGGAAATTTGCTATTTTGAATATACTCATCTTCGATTAATAAAAATGGTTTAATTATATTTACCATTTCTGGTATGTCAGTTTCACTCATTATATTAACACAGCGGGCAACGGCGCCGACGTAAGAGTCATCAAGTCTGAACCCTCTATTGTTGTCTACGCGAATGCCTTCTTTGATCAGTCTCTTTAAAATCTCGACCCGAGCATGCTGATTTAAATTATCTACGTATAGAGACATTGTGTATAAATGCTTAGCCAGCATATCAGGATAATTATCGGGATAATTATGCCGTTTAGGAAAAGCATTTGATAGCTGTGTCAAAACGGTTTTATTTTGCTGCGGGTTAAGAACGTTCTGCAGAAAAGCAAAACCAGAGAATGAGAGTTCGGTCACGGCATCCAAATCGAATATGAGTGATGGTCGAATATCTTCAACATATTTTGCTATTAATTCTGGATCGGTCGAATACGCAAATCTTTCAATAATTTTGTATTGATCAACTTTGCTTAGCAATGCGAACAGCTCACGTATTTTTGCATGAAATAAATTTTTTAAAGGCTGATCGAGATGATTGTAAAGGTAATCTTGAATCATATAGATAATAAAAATTTTGTCTAAAGAGTTTAAAACAAAACTCAGATAATCAAGAGCGCTTCTGTCGTTTGCAGAAGAGGGAAGATTAAGTCTATTAAGGAAATCTTTGACGATATCACTCTGTTGGTTTTTTAAAGCTAACAGTAAGGCTTTTGATAATTTTATTTTAGTAGCGTATGAATCCTCACAAGAGTTAGTACGCAAGCTTTCGGTGAGATGGTCAACGATTGAGTGCAATGCAACAATTTGCCGTTCACCAACTAATCCACTCCAAAAGTCAAAATATTCCGCACCAATAGTCGTGTCCATTAAATTTGTTTCAATGATTTCTACCTGCGTTGCTTCATCTAATGCCATAAAGAGCTTTTTGATGGATTCGAGGCAAGTTTTTTTATTATAGCTTTCCGCAGTATAATACCAAGATGAATTAGGCGGCAAAAATTGTCTTGTTAGATAAATTATGCATAAATATCTAATAAACTCAACTTTTTTTGCGGGAGTGAAATTAGCCGACAACTTGTCAAAATTTAAGAAAACATCTTTTTCATAATAGTTTTGAAAATTAATATAATCTTTAATTACATTTTCCATTAAGCCTGATTCAACATGGTAAATCGTCGCAAATGTTTCGCACAAATCTGTTGCTAAGCTAGTTTGATATTTTTGCATTAACTTAAGAAATGGTTCTATAAGTAATTGTATATTTTCTAAAGCTAAATAAGGAATAACGCGACGTAAGTAAAACAGCATAGTTTTAAAATTATCTACGCCGTATGCCTCAACATTTTTGAGATAAAAAAATATAAAAATCTTTTGTACTGGCGCGTTTAAATGAGGTGCGAATTCCGATAAAAATTTTGCTATTGCTTTAATTTGGTGGGGTTCCATGTTCATGTGAACAATCAGTTGATCGATAATTTCTCTAATTAAATTGTCGGGAAGTATCGGTCTCACGGAAGATAATACTTCTGCTAATTGCAGTTTAATCTCAAGGGTATGCTGCCCGAGATGCGAGCCTAATTCTATAAATAAATCTTCTCGAAAAGCTGGTGGAGATTTTAAGAGTAAGTTTGCAAACGTTTTTCCTACGATACCGGTATCATCTCGATGTAAACATAAATGATTTAACAGCTGCTTAATTTCCTTCGCGGCTGAAAATAAATATGGCGAAGAAGACAAGTATGAATATAAATCCGCATGCAACAGTGCAGTCAAATTAGGATAAAAACTAAAAAAAGTATTTAGTAAGAGAGCGAAATCCCCTTTCTTATCTAGACGGTGTAAAGGAAGATTGTTATTTAAATAGTTTGTGATACTTGCCCAAAGTTCTTCTAAACTTACATTAATGTTATCGACATTCTGCGTTCTAAAATCTGAGATCAATCGCAAAAGCTTAACGACAAAAAATTGATGGTGACGTTTTGAGAAAAGCGACTTTGATTCGTTGAGATAAAATTTTAATAACTTCTCGAAACCCACGTCTGGCGGAGCTATCTGATCGGAGGAAGTTAAGAGTGTGAAATATTTGGTCATTAAATGACACCCGAGCTGTATATTATTATAAAAAATCAACTGTTAGTGTATATTTAATGAACCAAGATGTAAACAAAGTTATATGCTGTTACTCGTATTCAAGTTATTGATTTATAAGCCGATACTTTTGAAAAGGAAGAGCAGGTCCAATCTTTTTCACTCTTAATGTGAAAAAGCCGGGCTTTTTTTCTTTAAATTTTGGGAGCGAGCTAGTTACCTCTGTGCTTTCGTTTGAGTCAGAAGCTTCTGAACTTGAACTTGAACTTGAACTTGAAGATGAAGATGAAGATGAAGATGAAGAGCCAGAAGAAGATGATGAGTTTGAATCGCTGCTGTAACGCCTTTTAGATCCTGCGATCAGTTGGGCATTGATAATAGATTTGCGTAGTACAGCAAGATGCACTGCTTCACAAATAATTTTTTCACCCCAGAGCTCTTCCTTGTGAATAGCAGCACCTACTTTTTCATTTTCAGTTAGTCGATCTATTTGTAATAGTAACTCAGCGTTACTAGCAAGCGCATTTTGAAATTTAGTCTCGAGCAGATTATAATTTTCTGACCATGCGATGAGTTTTATGGCTTGCGCATCGTAATTCAACTTAAGCTGAGTGTGCGCTTTTTCCAACTGAGCGAGCGCTTCTTTAGCGTTTTTAGTTTTATGCTTAGCTGCAGCGAGTTTTTCGTCGTGAGTCGTGATTAGATTATTCATTTCTTCAACATGAATCTGTTTTAGTTCTTCGAGTTTTCTCGCATGATTTGCAGTTAATATCGCAATTCTATTATTCAATGCCGCGAGTTCACTCGAATGTTGTGCAGTAGGCTGATTTAAGTTCTGCTGCAAGCGAGTGATTTCATTGAATTGATGTTGCAGTTGAAAAGTCAGCGCGCCATTTGATTGCGTGACATATTCAAGATAGCGAAGATTGGCGGGCTTACCTTGAAAAAGATAATCGAATCGGGTTTGCCATTCCGGTTCAGTGCAACTAATTTTAATGAGTTGAGGACTGTGTTGCGTCAACCTACTTAATTTATCGTAAATCGCTGCTAGGCAATCATTGCCTAAATCCGTCAGAATTAACTGTTTGAGAGTCTCGACCTTCATGCCATTGAGAACCTTGCCAACAACTTCGATACCCAAATGCTGTAATTGTAAATGCGTTAATTGCCACTGCGGTAGAATCCGGTGAAAAGCGCAGTCGAATTGTTCTACGCTCAAGCCACATAAGACTAATTTACTATAAATACGATAGTGAGTTTCTACACTTGCCGACAAGGCAAAATTATCGTGTAGAAGGCTGCCAGGATATACTAGCGTCTCTTCTTGATGCAGCATAGGCCGCTGATAAATTACTTGATGACTCTGCATACACGCGCTCGAACTATTTTAAAAATGGTGTATAAAATAACTGTTCTGCGGTCAAATCACAATAGCGTGTCAAGTTCATTGATTTGTAGGAGGTTTTCCTTTTATAATTTTTTATTTATTCTATACTGATAATAAATCTAATAATTATTCGTGGAAAAAATAAGATGAAGATCAGGGAGTTGTTTGCCAGTCTCATTCTAAAAGTAGGTCAAATCGCCACTATAAAAATTGTCCGCAAGCCTGCGAACGCAATCTTAACCGATAAATTCATTTATTATGAAAAATATTTAAGTTGGCAGTCTTTAAAATTATTGCTGCGTGAAGATGTTTTGGAAAAAGACTGCACGCCGGCCACGCTCGCGCCGTTTTACATTTTTCTCGCCAAGCGTTGGGAGCGTATCCATCATATTTATCAATTATCGTATACCTATACATATAAAGAAGAATTAACGATGGTTTGTTACGACTTGTCAGTCAAGCTTGCCGCCAGTCAAGGCAATCAAGTCCATCCTTTAAAAATATTGATGCCATCGTTAGAAACTTACAATGAAAATCTCATGATGGATTTAGTCGAGATAGATTCTCTCGCGACCAAAGAAGAAAAAACTCAATTGCACCATTTCATTATGGACCATTGGGGCAATGTCATCAATGTAAGCCATTGTCTGGAGTACGCGAGCTATTCTGTTCATGAAACTATTTTATATCACACCAGCGCCCAGCTTAAAGTTGTAGACGACGAAAAGCCTGAGAGTCCGAACCTGCCACAACTCCGTACGTTAGATTTTAAAGATAAAACGCGTGTGATTTATCATTCAAGAGAAGCCTACGCGGTGATTAACGCGATCAATCAATTAGTCAAAGAAACCGGCACGCTCTATAACGCGGCCGATGCCATGGAAACCTTGATAGACTATTTACACAAAGGTGGAATACGCGGTGGTTATGGCGCTACTGAGATAATGTCTGGTCATTACTCGTATATTGGTGTGAGAAAATTTTATGATTTTACCAAAAAGCTAAGCCCAGATGATTTTTCGGCATTGATGGCGGCGAGCGCGATTTATAACGCGTATACACACAGCTTCCATCATATCTGGGTGCATTTGTTGGCATCGTCGATCGGTCATCCTGAGTGTGATTTTTCTGACGCGGAAACGGCGGGAATTTTAAAGTTTATCGATCCGTATTTTACCGCGGCAAGTACGAGAACGCAGCGCTCATCAGAGATTTTATGCGCCGATCAATATTCTATAAAACTGCTGGAAATTAAAAACCTTACCCCCTATTTGAGAAATTTAAGAATCGATAAAAATAAAGCGGATAATAAAGATTTGCTGCTCGCGCTGGATAATGCCTACCATAAAGCCTTATCGAAATTCGAAGAGGCGATTTTAACTAACACGTTAACGCATTTTTCACCTAAAGAAGTGGCAGATTTACCCTTGGCGATCAGTAAAGAATTAAAAGATGAAATCGAAATAGCGGATTTTTGTAAACGGCTGGCGAACACTAACACTGACTTCGCGCAACTGTTATTATTGTTGCCGCAAGAATTACACGCCACTTTTATGCAAAATTTAGGATTACCTTTTTTAAGAAATATTATCGCGTCGGCCTCGCAGTTAATCGAAGCGTTTCAAGCGATTGATCACTTGCCGATTCCACAAAAGAAAATCATTCAAACTTTCATTTTGAAAAGTTTGACAAAAGAGTATTTGCAAAAAATCATTATTGCGAAAAAAACCTGTAATATTTTAGGAAAATATTTAACGACGGATTTGTTTATTGAATTTATTCCGCAAAACCTACCAGCGCCGCAAACATATAATCCCTCTTTTTTGAATCAATTACCGCTAGCCAAACAAAAGAAAGCTGATAAACTGCAACGCTTGGAAATAGTTCCTATGGGCTATCACCTGACGTTGAAAAGACACACGTGAAATGCTTAAGGGTATTCCAACTTGTTTAAAACGCGTCGCTAGTAAAAAAATAATTTAATGCTACTACAAATATTGTAGCGTTAAGTCATTTTCAGGTTCAAACTACCTGTTGTTAGTTTGCAGTCGCCACTTATAATATAAAAAACGTAGCGCTGGACGAATCTGCAATAACACTGCCGTGGCAAGTCAAAAAACCAAAAAATATATTTTTAACAATAAGGAGATTGATCATTATGTCGAAAGGTTATTCGAGAAAAAAAATAATTCATCTTTGCAGCGCAATCACGTTAAGTATTTTCAGCATCCAAGCACAAGCGTTGTCGAATACTTTATTACCCTGGGGATGGAAAGCGCATCCACCAATTCATTTAAAATCACCCATGCCAACCTTACAACCTACTGGTATAGCGCCAGCACAAATTAAAACCGCGTATGGCTTTCCCGCGTTATATCAAGGCTCAGGCGAAGTAATTGCGATCGTCGATGCTTATGACGATCCAAATATTGAAGCTGACTTAAATACATTTTCGACTAAATACGGTTTGCCTGCGTGTACGACCGCGAACGGTTGTTTCACGAAACTTTATGCCTCTGGTACAAAACCCGCAGGTGACACTGGCTGGGGCGAAGAAATGTCTCTCGATGTCGAGTGGGCGCACGCGGTAGCGCCAGCGGCAAAAATTTTGTTAGTTGAAGCGGCGGATGACGGTGACGGTTTATACACTGCGGTGCAAGTCGCAATTCAACAAAAAGCCTCGGTGATTTCATTAAGTTGGGGCGGCGATGAATTTCAATCTGAGACTTCCATGGATTCAATTTTCAAAGCAAGCCCAGTGCCCATCGTCGCTTCGTCCGGCGATTCAGGGACAGGCGTTTCGTATCCGGCCGCGTCACCGTATGTCGTCGCCGCGGGTGGGACGCAACTCAATGTGGATAGCAGCGGCAATTATGTGTCTGAAACAGCATGGAATGGTTCTGGCGGTGGTATAAGTATTTATGAGGAGGAACCTAGTTTCCAAACTTCTTTTGGGATACCAAAAGATACTTCCAAAGGCCGCGGCGTCCCTGACGTAGCATATAACGCGGATCCTAACACGGGCTATTCCGTTTATGATTCTTACGGCCAAGGCGGATGGTTTGTAGTCGGCGGCACTAGCGCCAGCGCGCCACAATGGGCTGCGTTAATCGCGGTGTTGAAGTCTGCGAAGAAAGGCAATTTCGGCGACTTTAATACTTCCATTTATTCGGTAGTGAAAAGAAGTTCGACGCTGACGCATGATATTACCAGTGGCACCAATGGTACATGCGGGTACGTCTGCACGGCTCAAACGGGTTATGATTATGTCACTGGTTTGGGTTCACCACAGGCAGGTAATTTGATTAATCGATTCTTGTTAGTGAAATAACGCAGCGGATAAAGGTGGGTTTATCTAAATCCACCTTTACGAAAAAATAATTTTTCAATTGATTCTTCTGGGACTTTCGACAATTTCAGATTATCTAATGGCAACATTTTATTCGGTTTCTTACTCAATTCCGGCTTAATTTTATTAACACAGGTTTTAAAAAATACATCTGAATTGCTAACAACATTCGTAAAGAAATCAGTGTTATCAAAATCATAATTTAAATTAACTTCTTTTTTAATATCGATAGTTTTTAAATTTTTAAAAAAAAGGTTATTGCTTCCAGAAAGTTTTTTAGAATTGAGAAACTCAGATAGCGCATCGAACACGGACTCTACTTTAGCTGGAGCGGGATGTTGAATTTGAAAAGCTTCTAATGAAGTGTGATACAGCGCCATACCTAAATGACAAGACTCGGTATCCGCGCGGCAATCCATAATGGTGACAGTGGCGGCTGCTTGGCGGGTCTTTGTCGGTGACAGCACTGCGATTTGACGGCTGTATTGATAAGTCACGTTTGTGACTACATAACCAGCGAGCATAGCGATAGAAATTTCTCTGGCAAAAGCGGAATAACGTTGCGTGCCGCAAATCCTCACGTTACCAGCGGTAACCGGCGTTAGCACTAAGAATTCACTTTGTCTATGAATATGCGCAAGCACCCAAACGCTGTTGACGGCCCAGTTGTGTACTTGCGGTTTATAAATCCGACTAGGACTGCCAATGGCATCGCTGCAGATGAGAGGGATACTGGCAATGTCACTTAGTTTATAAAGAATAGCAGGATTAGTATCGGTCGATTGCATCACTACCGTGTATTGGCGCAACGCTTCAATTTGGCTTGCAGGTGTGGTGAAGATGGCATACTGCATGATAGTCGTTTGATATGACAAAGTCACCGCCTCTGCACCAACGGGTGATTTTGGTTTTTGCGAACTCGGTCGAATTTCGTCTAAAAATTCGTTTTTCAAATAAGCATATTTAAATTCTTTTTCATTCAAACTCAAATCATCAACCAATATTTCACTAAATTTATAGGTAAACGATTCATCAACCAATATTTGATTTAATTTAAAGGTAGACGATGAGTCGGAGAAGATAGTTCCCTTAGAGTCATTTATCTTTTGATTTTCGGATTGCCATGCCATGTTGAAACGCCGCTATTGAAATTAGAGCGTATTATTATAAATTTAAAATATTAAGGAATTCTTAAAGGTGATAGGAATATATAATAATCAATAAGTTAAAAGTCTTGATAAAGCAGGTATTTTTTGCGGATTTTCTTAAATTCACTCAATTGCGGCTCCCAACTTTTACGGATTTGCTGCTCACTTGCGCCGGCGGCGATGAGGCCCACTAAATTATTTTTACCGATCGCTTTACTAATACTGCAACCAAAAAACTTATCCTTATTCGGAAACGCCGCATACGCGCGCAGCATATATTTTATTTGCAGACGGTTATTCACTTCTTTCAAGACTTGCTGCGGTGAGCCGGCTAAGTTCCAGCCGTGACAAACTTTATTTTTGTAAGTGGGATCTTCTGAGCCGGGTATGGACCTTGGCACGAAAGTAAACGCAGTCTTTAACGCGGGATGGCCGAAATATTGAAAAGGTTTATGCGTGCCTCTGCCCACGCTTAAACTCGTCGCTTCCAGCAAACCAATCGAAGGATATAAATATATCGATTGGATATCGGGAAGGTTAGGTGACGGCCTAACTGGCGGCACGTAAAGACTTTTATGCGTATAGTGACGGCAAGGTATGACATATAATTTTAACAATTTCGCGCGCGACGCGGGCGCTTCACTCAGCCATTCTTCGCCGATTAACATTTTCGCGTATTCGCCTTCCGTCATACCGTAAACAATCGGAATCGGTTGCATGCCGGTGAAGGATTTATGTTTTGGATCAAGCACAGGGCCGTCGACATAAAATCCATTGGGGTTAGGACGGTCTAACACGATTAAAGGTTTATTATTTTCTAACGCCGCTTCCATTAATTTTTGCAGCGAAGAAATGTAAGTGTAGAAGCGTACGCCGACGTCTTGAATATCAAACACGATGATATCGACGTTAGCTAAATCTGCGGGCGTGGGTTTTAATTTTTTCCCGTACAATGACACGATAGGAATGCCGGTGGCCGTGTCGATGCTGTCATGAATGTGATTGCCCGCGTCTTCCGCGCCGCGGAAGCCATGTTCGGGTACGAAAATTTTCGTGATGGTTATGTGGTGTTGCAACAACACGTCGATTAAAGATTTATTGCCGACGCGGGAAGTATTATTGGCGAATACCGCGACGCGTTTGCCTTTTAGTAGCGGTAAATACAGCGAAGTTTGTTCCGCGCCCGGTTTGATGGCCGGGTGCGCGTGAGTGAGCGTGGCAAACGCAAATAAGAGTATTAGTAACAGTATTCTCATATTCGAAAGTTCCTTTTCGACTGAGGAAGGATTCCCGCCCGCGCGGTCATGACACCTTCTAAAAGAATAGCATATTTCGTTAAACCCTATTCAACCTTCTTATCCACGTTCAAACCTTTTAACTCTGGCGTAATCTTAATATCCATTGCTTCATGAATGGTTTTATCTTCGTAACTGAAATGCCAATACTCTAGCGGATATGGCACGAAGCCGTATTTTTTCATCGCGGCCGCTAATATCTGGCGGTTCTTCAGCGCGTCCGCGCCAATGTCTTTCGCCGTCGCGGTGTTATGCGACTTTTCGCCCATGAAATCAAATGGCACGCCATGATTTAATTCCTTGCCATTCTTATCCACCAACACTAAGTCTACCGTGTGGCCGTAACAATGTTGCGAGTCTTCGGCTACATAACCACGCTCAAACATCGTGCTTTTTTCAATATCCGGGTACTGTAATTTTTTTCTCGCTAATTCATGACTATTTATGGGCGGTAACTTCGACCAACGCACAAAATGTTGTACCGCTTGTTTAGGACGGTAAGAATCATAGATCAATAAGCCGTAACCGTCTTTCACTAAATCATTTTGCACTTTGACTAACGCCGCAGCGGCTGCTTGGGTCATTAACGCGAGGTCAGTCAAGCCAGGCGTGTAACCATCGATTTTCTGCCCGACAAAATTATTTTCCGTCGCATAAGCCAGGTGGGCTTCGATCGGACGTTTACATTCTTTCTTACTGAGCGCGACCACGTCTACGAGTTGAGTGAGATATTTATGTTGGTCTGTCATCGCTGCCTCGCTAGTTTTTGTTATGGGTAATAAAGGTTGCTTAGCACCGATCACATAAGCCGGTGTGGTTAAAATCAAATGATCGCCATTGGTGAAATCATACGCCGCTTCGACGAAATACGCTTTCCAACCATTTTTCGGCGCGCTTTCTTCCGGCGCGTAATCGCAACGCCTAGCTACACATGTCGGCGCTAATTTTTTACTGGTGTAGCTAACATTTGTGTTGGAACGGAAGTCACGCGATTTGTTATTGTGCGCTTCCCACAAGGTCACGCTGGTTGGGACTTCGTTCGCGGACACTTTTTCAAGCGTGCCGGACGTATCCACTTTCGCGCGAATTTGTGGGCGTGGAATTTGATATATAATCGTTTCGTAATAGGCTAACAAGGCGTCTTCGATCATCTTGTTATTGACCGCGTGGCCTTGGTTGGGGAGCACGCGAATCGAATTTTCACCCGGTAGATTATGCAAATACATATTCAACGAATCCGGAATAAAAAAATCATCGCCGCTGGCGGTGATAAAATATTTCGGAATGTTAAACCGCGCTTTGTAATCATGACTATGCAAATACGTCAATGGGTCGATGATATTTAACAGCGCTTCAAATTCTTTCGAATGAATGCGTTCAGGAATATGTTCCGCGACATAAGGTTGCGACGCGGCCGGTAACGGTTTGTCGGCGGGTTTATTCGGCCCTTGTTTCATATTCATCACGTCGATTAAAATCGGCACCACCGCGTTTACGCGATTATCCGATAACGCCGCGAGACACGCCGCCCAGCCGCGCTTTGACACGCCGCTTAAAACGAAATGCGAAATTTTAAAACTGTCTTCATTTTCGATAATTTCCTGCGTCGCATCCATGGCTTTAATGACGGCTTTAGCCATCGGTAATTGTAGCGGCCAATAAGAATTTTGCGTGGGGTTATCTAAAAATTCTTTCCAACTGTAAGCGACCAATTCATCTTCTTTGAGCGTCGTGTTTTTTCCTAACGTGAGATATTGTTTCGGCACATCTTGCAAATCCACCACTACGGTATGCGTCGTCAACGCGATGCGCGCGAAATCGATTTTCACCGGCCCTGGGTCATCTTTATTAAACTGCACCGAGGTACCGCCGTTCACGAATAATAAGGCTTGATGGGATTTAATTTGATCGGGACGGTAAATGATTAAACGGTGCTTCCAAACGGTGCTATGGTCAGTGGTCGGCTTAGGCCATTCTTGCGAAATTAAATTATATGTTTCAATCGATAGCCCACGTTTATCATGTTCATCGACATCAATGACCCATAGCGGTTTGGCGGTTTCCGGTTGGGCGATATAGCAGGCCAAGATAGCGTGTGGATTTTTTGCCAGACTAGCTTTGTCGCAAGCCGGTATGGCCAGCGCGATATTGCTGTAAATTACGCTAAAAAATAGGGCTAAAATACCAAGCTGCGTTCCAACTATGCGTTTCGTGCTTTTCATAAAGGGGTGGTCCTTCGCGCGATTGAGGGCTAACCTTCCAAGGCAGTTCAGCCCGAACTGGCCATATGATAACTTCTTGATGCCTTCCTGACTATAGACTAAAATCGCTGCATGCTAAAAAAGAGAATTTTATGATTGAAACCACATTCGTACACGCTTTAATTAAAGATTTAGCCAAACGTTTAGATGAAGTTCGGAGGTATCTTTGACGTCGATAACAAAATCGAGCGCCTCACCGAAGTCCAGCGAGAATTAGAAGACCCCGGCGTTTGGTCGCAACCGGAAAAAGCCCAAACCCTAGGCCGCGAGCGCGTGCAACTCGAAGAAGTCGTCAATAAAATTCAAACTCTGCACAGCGGCATCGAAGATTCGGCGGAACTGTTTGAAATGGCGCTGGCCGAAGCGGATGAAAGTGCGGCCGCCGAAGTTAACAGCGAATTAACGAATTTAACGAAAATCATCGAAGGGTTGGAATTTCAGCGTATGTTCGCCGGTGAAATGGATGCGAATAACGCTTATGTCAACGTGCAATCCGGCTCCGGCGGCACCGAGGCGCAAGATTGGGCGAACATGCTGTTGCGTATGTATTTGCGTTGGAGTGAGCGCCACGGTTTCCACAATGAAGTCATCGAAGTATCGGCCGGCGAAGTGGCGGGGATTAAAAGTGCGACCATCAAAGTCAGCGGGCCCTATGCGTATGGCTGGTTGCGCACCGAAACCGGCGTGCACCGGTTAGTGCGTAAATCGCCGTTTGATTCGGGCAACCGCCGGCATACTTCTTTCGCATCGATTTTTGTGACGCCGGAAATCGATGACAGCATCGAAATCGATATTAATCCCGCGGATTTACGCGTTGATACTTACCGCGCCAGCGGCGCGGGCGGTCAGCACGTCAACCGTACCGACTCCGCGGTGCGGATTACGCACATCCCGACTGGAATTGTTGTACAATCTCAATCTGACCGGTCGCAACATAAAAACCGTGCGACATGTATGAGTCAATTGCGCGCGAAGATGTATGAATTGGAAATGCAAAAGCGCCGCAGCAAGCAAGACGCGCTCGAAGCGACGAAAATGGATATTACCTGGGGCAGTCAAATCCGTTCCTATGTCTTAGACATGTCGCGCATTAAAGATTTACGGACCGGGGTTGAAATCGCCAATACCCAAGCGGTGTTAGATGGCGATTTAGATAAATTTCTTGAAGCCAGTTTATTAAGCGGACTATAACTATGTCAGAACCTGAAAATGTAATCGTCGACACCAATGAACTTATCAACCAGCGCCGCGCGAAATTAGCCGAACACCGCACGCATGGCGTGGCGTTTCCCAATGATTTCCGCCGCGACGCGCTGGCCGCGGATTTACATCAAAACTATGAAACGAAATCGGAAGAAGAATTAGAAGCCAAACACATCCACGTTAAAATCGCGGGCCGCATCATGACGCGGCGCATGATGGGTAAAGCGAGCTTCCTCACCGTGCAAGACATGTCGGGACGCATTCAATTGTATGTGCGGCAAGATGAAATTACGAATGAAGTGTATGAAGAATTCAAGCAATGGGACATGGGCGACATCATCGGCGCCGAAGGCGATTTATTCAAAACGAAAACCGGTGAACTCTCCGTGCGCGTGTCGGAAATTAAATTGCTGACGAAATCCTTACGCCCGCTGCCGGATAAATTTCACGGTTTGACCGACCAAGAATTACGTTACCGTCAGCGCTATTTAGATCTATTAGTGAATACGGAAACGCGTAAAACATTTTTAATGCGCACGCAAATCGTCGATTGCATCCGTCAATTTTTAAAAGACCGGAATTTTTTAGAAGTAGAGACGCCCATGATGCAAGTGTTGCCCGGCGGCGCC
The DNA here is from genome assembly GCA_963692955.1 of Gammaproteobacteria bacterium. GTDB lineage: Bacteria > Pseudomonadota > Gammaproteobacteria > DSM-16500 > DSM-16500 > UBA5158. The sequence goes on from OY843587.1 coordinate 866,126, forward strand.
GCGGCACGGCCGTTCATTACGCATCATAATGTGTTGGATATGCCGTTATACTTGCGTATCGCGCCGGAGCTATATTTAAAGCGTTTAGTCGTCGGCGGTTTTGAGCGCGTGTTTGAAATCAACCGCAACTTCCGTAACGAAGGTTTGTCGGTGCGGCACAACCCGGAATTTACCATGTTGGAATTTTACCAAGCTTACGCCGATTACCGCGACTTGATGGATTTAACCGAAGAAATGTTCCGCCTGTTGGCGCAGGAAGTGCTGGGTAGTTCGCAAATCACCTATCAAGGCGAAACTTACGATGTTGGCCAGCCGTTCGCGCGTTTAACGCTGTTCGATTCGATTTTGCATTTTAATCCAAATTTGAAAGCGTCCGACATTGATAACATCGAAGCCGCGAAAAAAACCGCGACTAAATTAGAAATCCCTTTGCATAAAAATTATGGCTTAGGAAAAATCCAAGTCGAGATTTTTGAAAAAACCGTCGAGACCCAATTAAAAAATCCTACCTTCATCGTCGAGTACCCCGCGGAAGTATCGCCGTTAGCGCGCCGCAACGATAAAAACGAATTTATCACCGACCGGTTTGAATTATTCGTCGGCGGCAGAGAAATCGCCAATGGTTTTTCCGAGTTAAACGACGCGGAAGACCAAGCCGACCGTTTCCGCAAGCAAGTCGCGGAAAAAGAAGCCGGCGACGAAGAAGCGATGCCGTACGACGCGGATTATGTGATGGCGTTGGAATATGGTTTGCCGCCCACCGCGGGCGAGGGCATTGGCATAGACCGTTTAGTGATGCTCTTCACCGATTCACCGTCGATCCGCGATGTGATTTTATTCCCGCATATGAAGCCGGTGGTGTGATTGCTCAACGTGGGAAGCGGTTACACATTATTGGAAATGCTAATCACGTTAGCCATCATCGCGTTGTTAAGCGCGATGCTAATCCCATCGCATGCGTGGCTTTACCGAGACGCGAAACAAACTACCGCGGCGCAACAATTATTACGCGCGGTTAACATGGCGCGCGGTGCGGCGGAGTTGCACGGTACGACGGTGACATTATGCGGCGGGCGAGATGCGATTTGTTCGGGGCAGTGGAACGCTGGGCAGATACTTTTTCTCGATGCGGAACGCAAAGGTTCAGTGGCTGACGCGAGCGATGTATTATTTGTTTTTGACGCATTCTCTGGCACGGTTGTGCATTGGCGCTCTGCGTTAGCAAAAAATTATTTATCACTGAACGCGGCCGGCACCACGGAAGATGAAGACGGCACGTTTTGGTATTGCGAGACGGGCGCTAAAAATCCAGCGTGGGCAATCCGGGTGAACCAAGCGGGCAGGGCGCGGTTGGAATATCCGAATAACAGCGGGCGCCTAGAGGGATTAACTTGCTAATGAAAGACATTCTCATCATAAAAATCGGCGCGTTAGGCGACTTAAGTTTCGCGTTGCCCGCGGCACAAGCTTTAAAAACCGCGCTGCCCTGCAATATCACTTGGGTCGTCGCAAAAACCTACGAACCCTTTTTAAAAAATCATCGCTACATCAATAGCCTCATCACCGTCAACGACAAAAAACTTTATTCTAAAAATAAATTCACGCGCGCCTGGGAAGTATTAAAATTAATTTTCCAACTGCGCAAGCGTTTTGATCAAGTCATCATCGCCCACCGCGACCCGATTTATTATCACGTCTTCAAATTATTTTCGCGCGGCTCGACGGTCCAAATCGTCCGCGATAAAAATCAAAGCGAGCCGCAATTTGTTTACATTCCACCGCTACAAATTCAAGAAAGCTTAGCGATTAAAAAATTAATCACCGCCGCCGTAAAATTTTTTAATCCCAATATTAATGATGTCACCTGGCAATGGGATTATTCCCACATTCCTAGAGTTGCATTGACTCTCCCAAACCATTTTGTCGTCCTGCATTTAGGCGGCGGCAGCAACGCTAAAACAGAATTCAAATTAAAATGCTGGCCGCATTGGGAAGCGTTAGTGTTACGTTTATTAACTGAAACACAATTGAATTTAGTTTTCATCGGTTCCCCCGCCGAAGAACCCACTTATAAAATCATCGAAGAAAAAATCCGCGCGCGCGTGCCCGATACCTTAACGCGCTGCCACAATTTAATGAAAAATTTATCAATTGCCGCAATGGTTGACGTCATCCGGCGCGGGGACTTATTCGTCGGCGTGGATTCAGGGCCTTTGCATATTGCTGACAGCATGAATAAAAAAGTTTGCGGCTTATACGGCCCGACGAGTGCGATTTCTTGGGGGTTGCTGTCTAAAGATAGCTCTATTTTTCAAAATAAGATTGCATGTTCGCCATGTTATAAAGATAATGCTTTTTTCCCGCCGTGTGATAACCAACACCGCTGTATGGAGAAACTTGAAGTAAGTCCAATTTTTACCAAAATAACTGAAACAATATAAGGAAATTAATAATGAAAATCAAAAAACTTTTTCTGCTAACCGCGTTGCTACCACTATCAAGCTACGCCGCAGACCTCACCGTAACAAATAACACTGACGTCAATGCCACCGGCATTATCAACGGCGGCTTTTGCTCAAGCTCGTTCGGCGACCAAGGCATCATCAAGGCCCATAACAGCATTACCATTTACAAACAACAATTAGAATTGGCCTGTGGTCTCAACACCGTCCGCTGCACGACAGATCTTTACATGTCAAACGACTGCACCGGCCCCAAAGTCGGCACGATCGTATTGAGCGTTGAAAGCGGCGTGATCTCTGCTGAATCGACCAGTGAAAGTTATAAAGTTTCATCCGATGATACGCAACAAGTCGTGATTGATCCGGTGACAATGAAATCTTAGTCACAAGTATCATTCTCTATGACATATTAAAATAAATATTTGTTAGGGGGCTAACGTATAGCTCCCTTCTATTCGAAAGTAGTCCGTAAATTTACTGTGATCATCTGTCCCAAAAAAATTTATTCATTGCAGTATTTCTAAATAAACTTACATTCAGCTTCAGCGCCGCGATTCTTTCTCAACGATGAAATGTACGTCTCAACATACCGACAACTTCTTTTTGCGTATCTTCTTGCTGCTCCACTAACTTTTTAAAGTCATCGCTAGGCAGCCCGACGGTAATGTCGTTGTCTTTCTCACACATGCCTAATAACACGCTGCCCTTCACGCAGGTTTCGATGTGGGTGCCGGTAATCATTCTAGCGCCGCGTGTTTCGGTCGCGCGCTTAGCGACTATCGCGGGCGGATAATCGAAAAATTTTCTGACGGTAGGAGCATATTCAAAGACGTGGCTGTGGCCTTCGTAAGTCGCGACGATTTCTGATTTTTCTTCCGTAGTAGTATCGGTTGGAATGAAAGCAGGACCTAAAATATATAATTGATCGAGTTTACGGCCGCCGCTCAAATCTAACGTTACGCGATAAGGTACAAAGGATTTTGTAGTGTTAACCATGAAGCGGCTATAGTTCGGATAAAAGGCGCCTATGGCTTTGAAATCTGGAAAAAGATTTACGTTACATGGTCGCCCGCGAGGAACCGTACTGTAATCTTCAAGCGTGCCGATATAACTTGGATTTTGCACGACTTTATGGGGATCCCATTGATGATTCGTAGTGAATAAATCCGCTGCCCCAGTCGCTAACATCCCGCCCGCGCAAATACCTAAGTAATCGAATTTATCACCCAGCTTAGCTCTAATCAGGCTCATTTGCGCAACGCCGCCGCTCACCATCATATAGGTTAAGCCGCCAGGTATTACAAACAAAGGGTCAACTAAACCATCCATATTGAAAGTGTAACTGCCATAAAAAGAAATATCCGGTCTGGATGAAAAAATTTCTGTCGTAGAAAATAATGTTTTCAAATCAGGCAAGGAATATTCAGCGGAATATTTATCTTCATATATAAAAATTTTTTTCGTCATGTTTTGAGGTTCCAATGGACTCATATAAGGACTAGAGAGATACTATTGTATGTCTCTCAATTGTGCGTGTATTTTAATCAATAGTTGCTTCTGAGTCTATCAAAATATCGATTTGCGGTGCCTTATGAACGAATTTTCTAAAACCGTCATTGAACTCATTAAAAAAATCCCTCGCGGCAAAGTCGCCACTTATGGCCAAATCGCCATCCTCGCCAATAACCCGCGCGGCGCCCGCGCCGTCAGTTGGCTGTTACACTCCTCCACCGGCAAGCATAAACTCCCTTGGCAAAGAGTCATCAACGGTAAGGGAAAAATTGCTTTTCCGGCAGGCACGCCAGCACATCAAAGACAAAAAACTTGTCTGGAAAAAGAAGGCGTTGTCGTCTCAGCGCAAGGGAATATTGATTTAGCAAAATTTGGCTGGAAGCTAGAATATTATTAGAATATTTATTTAGTAAGTTATAACTGTGTACTTTACAGCAGATATCTTACCTTTTATTGCATTACAATTGCTTGCTATCATATGCTTTTAATTTTTAAATTGTTAGGAACGCTATGCTGTTAAAAAATAAAGTTGTCTTAGTCACTGGGTCGGTATCGGAGAAGCAATCGCACGACGTTGTTTAGCGGAAGGTGCGTTTGTCATGCTGCATGGGCTTGAAAAAGAGCTGGCTCAAAATTTAGTGATAGAGTTTAAAGATAAAGTGAGCTATATCATCGCTGATCTAGCCGATCAAAAATGTTATCAAGAAATTATTAACACGACAGTAAAAACATTCGGTGGTTTGCACTGTCTCGTGAATACCCTTTGACCGGCTAATCATTAAATGTAAATATTTGTGAATAATGTTGGTTTTCATAAATCGATTTACTACTTACCATGATAAGCAATTCTATTGCAGCAATAATTAAAGCTATTCCCGAAGTTATCCAAAAAATTTTTAACCCCTTGAGAGGTGCATTACTTTTAATTGATTGTCGATGTTCTGCAAAATCAATAAGAGGTTTCATGGTTGGATTCCGTGAAAAATAAAGTAATAATAAATTGTTATAATTCCAGATAATCCCACTATTCCGTAGACTAAACGAGACATTAGAGTTTGGGTGCCAAAGAGTGAGGAAACTAAATTAAAATTGAGTAGTCCTACTAAACCCCAATTAAGCGCACCGATGATTGCAAGGATCAAAAATGTTTGTGCTATATACATGATATCTCCAAATTTAGATTAGTTATTACGTTACAATCGTTTTTAAAAAAACCTTTTCTAATCCTGCAAAATTCTTGCAAATCATAGAAGTTATCTTATTGCACAATCTAACTGCGTTGCCTGCGCTTCAAAATATGGACTAACACTTAGAATTTAAGGGTTTATACTGATAATAATTTTTTCTAAAGACTAATCGTTAGTCCAACAAATACACCATCTAACAACAAAAACAAGAATTATAGTCATAGACTTAAACGTTAGTTGTATATTATTTTTCAGAGTTACAACGCTTTAGGACTTTGGATCTGCTCAAAATAAATTATAAATAAATAACTTTTCCTAACTATTTTCCTAGATTTCTGCATTAAATATTATTGAGTAAGATCAATAAAGAAAAACTTATTTTGCAAACTAATCGAGTAGGCGAGTGATCGTGAATTAATCAATATTTAGCGCTGAGCTTGAATTTCTACCTGCGGGGGAGTAGGATGAATTTTTTAAAAATCATAATTCATGGAGATCAATGAAATGAAAAAAATAGCATATGCCTTACTTTTATCGTCCTTAGCAGCCAGCACGGCTTTTGCCAAGGGGGATTCCGTTCCTAATGCTTGTGACTACTCTGACTACTTTCACTTGAGCGCGGATTCCGTTGGCCCATTAGTGATTGGTAGTTTGACGGGCGACGCCAATGTCGCAGTCGTGCAAAAGGACACGAATAGCTTTTACGTCAAAGACGCGCCTAACTGTCCCAAAGACGGTGGCTATGCCAAAGTCCGTTTCCAAAAAGACGGCGACAACTATTGCGACTTAACTATTCATGACGCGGAAAACATGTGGGACCCTGATGTGACTTCTTCATGTAGCGGTAGTTTAAGTTTCTCTGGCATGAAGTATGATGGCATCGGTAGTCATTCTTATTCTTTAAGTTTTTCTTGATATAATCATCGTGGATTGCTGGCACTACCAGCAATCCACACTTTTTTCCGTCCCGCTAATACTTTTTTCGCCGCGTGAATTCACGCTTAAAATCCCGCACGCATCCGCGCTTTGTTTAGCGATCGGTGTCGCTTGAACACGGAAAAAAGAATTCTCTAAAGTATTAATCGCCAGTTCATAACGCCCATCCGCAACCAGCGTGGGAAAATTTAATTTTTCCAAACTAGCACCTTGGTAAGAATTATTTGTCACGAAATATTCTTCTAACGCGGACGTTAATTTCAATAATTCAACTTCCGCCGTTAAACGCTGTGCGCGCCGGTAATGCTGTGAATATTCCGGCAACGCGATGCTGACGAGTATTCCCATGATAGTCACCGTGATCATGAGTTCGATTAAACTAAAGCCGCGAAAATTTTTCATCACAAAATTAACTTTTCAATTTCACCGCGATATCCGCCAAGCGTTTACCGGACGCAAAACACAAGCGCTGTTCTTCTTCCGTCATTTGGCTTTTATTATTTTGTCCCGTCACATGCGTCGCGCCATACGGCGTGCCGCCGCTCTTGGTAGTATTCAAATCCGCTTCGGTGTAGGGAATTCCCAGCACTAAATAGCCTAAATGCATTAACGGCAGCATCATGCTGAGCAACGTGGTTTCTTGACCGCCGTGCATACTCGAGGTCGAACTAAACACGGTCGCGGGTTTATTCACTAACGCGCCTGATAACCACAAACTACTCGTGCCGTCTAAAAAATATTTCAGCGGCGCGGCCATATTTCCAAACCGCGTCGGACTGCCTAACGCCAGCCCGTCACATTCGACTAAATCATCCAGTGTGGCATACGGCGCGCCCGATTCCGGCACCGCCGGTTCCGTCGCTGCTGTGTTCGCGGACACCGCCGGCACTGTGCGGATGCGAGCTTCCACTTGCGGCACCGATTCGATGCCACGCGCGATATGCTGAGCCATTTGTTTCACCGCGCCGTGGCGGCTGTAATATAAAACTAAAATTGATGTCGTCATTATTTTTCTCCTCGTAACGTTTGCGCCACTACCCAATCCAACGCTTTGTCCGGCAACAACCGCCGTAATAAAGCGAAGGCATGCGCGGGCAAGCCGATATAATAACGCGCTTTGGGTCTAGCGCTTTCTAACGCGTGAATAAGTTTCGTCACGACCGCGTCCGGTGGTGCCGTCAACGCGGTCTCGGTTTTCGATGTTTCTTTATTAAAATACTTTTGCATACTTTGATAAGCGGATTGATGTACGCTAGGTTTATTTTCTAAGGTTTCACGATAACTTTTTCCGGCGTTATCACGGAAGCGGGTTTTGATTGGCCCGGGCGCGATGATGGAAACAAAAATCGGCGTGCCGCGTAATTCTTGGCGCAGTGTGCCGCCGAACGCTTCCAACGCGAACTTCGACGCGTTATACGCGCCGCGGTATGGCATGGTAATCACGCCTAAAATCGAAGTATTTAAAATTATCCGCCCATGCCCTTGTTTGCGCATGATGGGTAAAATTAAGTTGGTCAGTTCAATTGGCCCAAATACATTGGTTTCAAATTGTTTGCGTAGCATCGCCCGCGTCAAATCTTCCACCGCGCCCGGCACGGCGTAGCCCGCGTTACTAAAGAGCGCGTCTAATGTGCCGCCAGTTTTCTCCAGGACGGTCGCGACGCTTTGTTGAATCGAAGCGGGGTCTTCCATATCCATGAAAAGGCTCTCAATGCCCTGGTTTTTTAACATTTCTAGGTCGGCGGTGTTGCGCGCCGTAGCGTAAACTTGATAACCGCGTTGCTGTAAGGTTTGCGCCGCGCACAGGCCAATGCCGCTAGAGCAGCCGGTAATTAAGATACTGGTAGACATAAGAAATCCTTAGATAGGGCCTTTAATAAAGTGTCGCGGTGGAATTTTAGCATGTTATCCATAGACATTGCTCAAAGAAAATCTACCACCCGTAGCCGTAACTTGTTAAAATGAGCGGTTTTTAGAAAGATATCGTTTAAAAACTTAAGGTGCCATGATGCCGATTTATGAATACCAATGCGCTGCTTGCGGGCATGTTCTGGAAGCGTTACAAAAGATAGGTGAAGCGCCCATGGTGGATTGTCCTGCTTGCAACCAAGCTGAGTTGCAAAAAATCGTTTCCGCCAGCAGTTTCCAACTGAAAGGCACGGGCTGGTATGCGACGGATTTTAAAACCAAGCCGCCAGCTGCGAAAACCGAGTCGAATACCGCGGCCCCGGCGGCCAATGACACGACTAGCACCACCGCGCCAGCGGCCTCGGGCGACACGGCCAGCGCCAAATCGACCAGCTCAACTGACACTAAAACGGATAAGAGCACATGAAAATCAAAGGATACAAACCAGTGATGGCGTACATCAGACGCTATTTAATCTCGGGCTTATTAGTTTGGCTGCCGATCTGGGTCACGTTGTTAGTTTTTAAATTTTTGGTGGATATTCTGAGCGAAACGCTGGGGATGTTGCCGCACCGCTACCAACCCGACGCGCTCATCGGGTTTCACATTCCAGGCATAGGCGTGTTAATCACGCTCGTGATTATCTTCTTGACCGGTATCATCGCCGCGAACTTTTTAGGGAAACGCTTTATTGATTTTTGCGATGCGATCATGGGGCGTATTCCGTTAGTACGTACCGTTTATAACGGCGCGAAACAAGTCTCTGAAACATTATTCACACCCGGCGGCCAATCGTTCCGTAAAGTATTATTAGTGCAATGGCCGCGCGAAGGTTTATGGAGTATCGCGTTTCAAACCGGCGATAGCACACCCACCGTGGCAGCGCATTTGAAAGAGCATGACATGATAAGTTTTTTTATTCCGACCACACCTAATCCAACCTCGGGATTCTTAATGATGGCACCAAAAAAAGATGTAATCGAGTTGGAGATGAGCGTTGATCAAGCGCTGAAATTTGTGATCTCCATTGGCGTGGTTCAGCCGGACGTGAAAGTCATTACAAATAATAAAACGGCGATGAATCCACCGTAAAAAATATTTCATTCAAGGTAAAAGGTAAACACAATGCGTAGTCATTATTGTGGCGCGGTCACAAAAAAATTATTAGATAACAAAGTAAAATTAACCGGCTGGGTACACCGCCGCCGCGATCATGGCGGCGTGATCTTTATCGATTTGCGCGACCGTGAAGGCTTAGTGCAAGTGGTTTTTCATCCCGATAACAAAGACCTTTTCAAAATGGCGGAAGGCACCCGTAACGAATATGTTTTACAAGTTACCGGCACGGTCACGCCGCGGCCTGCAGGCACGGTGAATCCGAAAATGGTGACGGGCGCAGTCGAAGTGTTAGTGACTGAGCTGAAAGTGTTAAACACCGCGGAAACCACGCCATTCCCCATCGATGAATATCATGACGTCGGCGAAGAAACGCGGTTAAAGTACCGTTATTTAGATTTACGCCGTCCGGAAATGCTAAACCGTTTAGTATTCCGCGCCAAAATGAACCGCTACTTACGCCGTTTTTTAGACGATCAAGGCTTTTTAGATATTGAAACGCCGTTTTTAACTAGAGCCACACCGGAAGGCGCGCGCGATTATTTAGTGCCTAGCCGCACCAAGCCCGGTTCTTTTTTCGCGTTGCCGCAATCGCCGCAACAATTTAAACAATTGTTAATGATGTCGGGCATGGACCGTTATTATCAAATCGTGAAATGTTTTCGCGACGAGGATTTGCGCGCCGACCGTCAACCGGAATTCACGCAATTAGATATTGAAACGTCGTTTTTAGACGAGCAAGAAATACAAGACATCATGGAGAACATGATGCGTGGTTTATTTAAAGAATTATTAAACGTCGACTTACCAAATCCCTTTCCACGCATGTGTTACGCGGAAGCGATGGGCCGGTTTGGTTCCGATAAACCTGATCTGCGTAATCCGTTGGAACTGGTGGATGTCGGCGATTTGTTGAGTAAAGTCGATTTCAAAGTTTTTGCAGGACCTGCCAATGATCCGGAAGGCCGCGTCGCCGCGCTGCGCGTACCGAAAGGCGCTGACTTGAGTCGTAAAGAAATCGATGATTACACGCAGTACGTCAGTATTTTTGGCGCGAAAGGCTTGGCGTATATTAAAATCAATGGCGCAGGTAAAGAAGGTTTGCAATCGCCGATTTTAAAATTTATTCCTGATGACGTCGTCACTGAAATTCTACAGCGTACTAAAGCCGAAGTCGGCGATATTATTTTCTTCGGCGCGGATAAAGAAAAAATCGTTAACGACGCGTTAGGCGGTTTGCGTATTAAAGTGGGTGAAGACCGTGGTTTTGTCGACACGAAAGAGTGGCAACCCTTGTGGGTCGTTAAATTCCCCATGTTTGAAAAAAACGAAGGCCGTTTATATGCTTGCCATCATCCATTCACAGCGCCCAATATCGACGAGCTTAGCGATTTAACCAAAGATCCGCTCAAGTTAACGGCGCGCGCTTATGACATGGTATTAAACGGCAGTGAAATTGGCGGGGGATCTATTCGTATCAATAATTCAGAATTGCAAATGGCGGTATTCCGCGCCTTGAATATCACGGAAGCAGCGGCGCATGAAAAATTCGGGCATTTGTTAACGGCGTTAAAATTCGGCTGCCCACCGCACGGCGGCATCGCGTTTGGTATCGACCGCATGGCGATGTTAATGACGGGTTCGACTTCCATCCGCGACGTGATCGCGTTTCCAAAAACGCAAACCGCTACTTGTCCGCTGACCAACGCGCCGGCGCCGGTTGATCCAGCGCAATTACAAGAATTAGGCATACGCGTGATTCACAAAGCCGTGGATAACGAGAAAAAAAGCGCTTCGAAAGAAGCGGCGGAATTAAAGGAACAAAATACTTAATGACAGTAAAAAGAGAGATCGCGCATGGCAGGTCATAGTAAGTGGGCTAACATCAAACACCGCAAAGGCAAGCAAGACGCCAAGCGCGGTAAACTCTACACTAAATTAATCCGTGAAATTACCGTCGCCGCGAAATTAGGCGGCGGTGATCCTGACGCCAATCCGCGCTTGCGCGCGGCGCTAGATAAAGCGCTAGTCGCGAATATGTCTAGAGACGTCATTGACCGCGCCATCAAACGCGGCGCCGGCGGCATGGAAGCGGACGACGTTGAAGAAATACGCTACGAAGGTTACGGCCCGGGCGGCATCGCGGTGATGGTGGATTGCATGACGAATAACCGCAACCGCACGGTGGCGGAAGTACGGCACGCGTTCACGAAATGTGGCGGCAACATGGGCACAGACGGTTCCGTCGCGTATTTATTTCAAAAAACCGGCCAAATTACGCTTGCGCCGGGCGCCGATGAAAATCGCGTCATGGAAGTCGCGTTAGAGCAAGGCGCGGATGACGTCGTGATTAACGACGATAAAAGCATCGATATCACGACGAATCCCGAGGTTTTTTTAACGGTAAAAGACGCGTTAGTCAAAGTGGGCATCGCGCCGGTGAACGCGGAAGTCACGATGGCGGCGGCCGTCAACATCGAAGTGAGCGATAAAGACAGCGCGGAAAAATTATTGCGCTTAACCGACATGCTGGAAGATTTAGACGACGTTCAAGAAGTTTATACCAACGGCGATATCGTCGAAGAGTTATTAGCTCAGATCGAATAATAGTGTTGTCATTCACAAAGGAATGCTTATGACAATTATCATTGGAGTCGATCCAGGCTCGCGGCATACGGGTTATGGCGTGATACAAGTGCAAGGCAGTCAGAGTATTTATCTGACTAGCGGCACCATTCATTTGATCAACGACCAACCCGCGCAACGTTTACAAAAAATTTTTACGCAGCTGCAAGAAATTATTCTGCGATATAAACCCCAAGAAGCCGCCATCGAACAAGTGTTCATGCATAACAATCCGGGCTCGGCGTTAAAGCTCGGCCAAGCGCGCGGTGCTGCCATTGTCGCGTTAACGCTGCCGCTAGCGGAATATTCCGCGCGCCAAGTGAAGCAATCGGTCGTGGGTTTTGGCGCCGCGAAAAAAGCTCAAGTGCAACATATGGTAAAACGCTTATTGTCATTGACGGAAGAATTACAAGCCGACGCCGCCGACGCGCTGGCGATCGCATTGTGTCATGCTCACAACCGGCTGGCGTCAGCGCGTCTCGGTATTCTCCAGCAACCCTCTAAACGTAAGAAAAACAGTTGGCGCGACTATCGTCCTTAATCGCTGAATTATCCGCCATGGCGTGGGCTCGTTAACGGGTTGCTGCTAGCCGAAGTTGGCGTCGTATTGCCGCGGTTATCAAATAATGAAAACACTGACATTGATGATCGACGCGCGGCTTGCGTGAGTTGTTCAGGCGATTGGATAGCCACTTCTGAATTCGCTCTGGTCAGCGGTGATCTGGTTGGTGGATTCATCGCTGGGATTAACGGCGATCGTGCCGGGCTCATCGCCAGCGTCACGGGTGATCCGGAGGGGCTCATAGCTGGCGTTAACGGCGATGTCCGATCTTGTTTAGCTTTTTTCGCGGATTGTTTATCGGCGAGTTTTTGTTGAATTGCCAATGTCCCGGCTTTTAACGGTTGCAGTAGCGGCGCGAGTTCTTTAGTTAGTTCGCGTTTAAACGTTTTTATTTGTGTGGTCGCGACAGTTATTTTATCTTGCTGGCGGTTAAAGTCGATTAACGCATTTTGCAAATTATAAAGGGTATCCGGCAATTGAAACGTCGAAAGAGTATCGTCAATTTGTTCTAGCACTCCGACAAATTGATCCACTTTTTGCGCCCACGCCGTTAACGTTTTTTGGGAAAAATCAGCGGCGTGCTCTCTGTATAGTTTGCGATACTCTTGTTGTAACGCTTTGAGTTCAAGGTCAGCAGCGGCGAAATGCGTTAGCAGTTTTTCGTGGCGCTGGATGACGCTGGTGGCAATCATTTGTTGCGGTGACGGCTCTTGCGATTTTTTTTCGTCTTTTTCTTCCGGCTGAGATGTTGTTTTGTGGTCTTCCTTGGCGGGCTGGGCTACATCAGGAGTTTTGTTATTTACCGTTGCTAGCACCGCGGTTTTGATTTGCGTGCGCGGTTTAACGGGTTGCGTTTTTTTAACGGCAGGGGTGGGGGTAATCAACGTCTCACAATTCAATGCCCACAGTTTCACGAAGATATCTTCATCTAAATATTCATCACGATTTTTGTAGAGATTTCTAAACACTTCATCGGCTTCACGCTGGCTATTAATCACACCTTCGGGCACGTGCGCGAAGTAAATGTTGCCGTTATCCCTGACCGTCATGTACTTTTCTAATTCTTGATCGAAAAAAGTTAACAGTTCAACGGTGTTTTGAAATATACACATCAATTGCCTAAAACCTTCCAAGCGATTCGGCATGCCAAGAATTTTGCTTACCGACAGCGCGATGACATCTAATTTTAAAAATTGTCTAAGCTGAGTTTCTTGTGCGCGCTTTTCATCGGTGTCGGCGATGAATGCAATAATGTTAATCGCGCCGTTTTTACTAGGCGTTAAGTAGCCTTGCACGACGTCACAATGCTTTAATTTTTCAGCTAATTTTTCACTACGCTGACTAAATGCGTTTGTGCTAACTTCGTCGAGAAATTTTTGCAAAAACAAGAGCGTTAATTTCATATTGACGCGTTGTAGCGGCGTCATATCTTCCACCTCACACTGATCGTCGAGGGTAAAATGTTCGTGTTGAAACCATTCATTAAAGATGTTGGGCGGCAGTTGAAAGTCTGGCGCGGAGTGTTTAGTTTTTTGTAGGAGTTTTAACTTTTTGTTTTGCGCTTGACTCGCGCGGATTATTCTTTGCGCCGTTTCTTCCGTGATACGCCACGTCGGCTCATTATCCGCGATACATTTTTGCAAATCATTTAGTTTGGCTTTGCTATCGAGATAGCGCAGCAGTATTTCGGTGTAACGATAAATACAATGCATTTCTTTATACAAATAAGCATATTGGGTAATGCGTTCGCTGGAGTCGACGTGTTGGCAAGCGACAATATCTTTATGCAAAGCGCTAAAAATAATGTGTTCTTCAAGGTTCGCAACCAATGCGTCACGTTCATGACGGAAGGCGACAGCGGTGGGTAACGGGAGCTTGGGCCAAATTAATCTTAACTCCGTGCCGAGATGCTCGACGGCGGTAAACATTAAATAAAGCGCCGCGGACTGTATGTCTTGATAAAGTTCTTTTTCTAGTTTCGCGCGTTCAGCCGGTGACAGGGGGAATAATTCATAAAATCGTTGCGTGATACGTTCACGGTTCATAAGCGGATAGCGGCTGAAGGTCGCGAAATAATTAAGATGATCGATCTGAGGTATGTCAAAACGAGTGGCGGCCATAAATACCTTTTTTTATAGTTTTTATCTTGCGCTATACTTGCAGAATCTGTATATATTGTCAACATTAGCACGGATTTTTTTCTCCTGTATCCCTTCGTTGACGCCTCAGGTAAAATCTTTTTAAGGCAAGTTTTTTTCACAAGGATTATTCATGATTGGACAACTTCGCGGCGTGATTTTAGCAAAGAAACCGCCCCAATTAGTGTTAGACGTAAATGGTGTCGGCTATGAAATTGACGCTTCTATGCAAACGTTTTATCGTCTGCCCGATGTTGGCAAAGAAATTGTTTTATATACGCATTTTGTGGTGCGCGAAGATGCGCATCATTTGTATGGTTTTTTTGATCGGGAAGAGCGCGCTTTGTTTCGCACGTTGTTAAAAGTTAATGGGGTAGGCCCGCGTTTATCGTTAACGATTTTATCCAGCGTCGACGCTCATGAATTCGCGCGCTGCATCGTGAACAATGACACCGCGAGTTTGACGCGCGTGCCCGGCATCGGTAAAAAAACCGCGGAACGTCTCATCATCGAAATGCGCGACAAAGTTTCCGGCTTGGATACGTCGCTGCCGATGAGCCAACCGCTAACTCCTGAGAACGCCAGCCGCCGCCAAGTCACACAAGACGCGGTGTCCGCGTTGATCGCGTTAGGTTACAAACCACCGGAAGCTTCTAAAGCCGTGTCGAAAGTCGACGATGGCAATATGACTAGCGAAGATATTATCCGTCACGCGTTACGGGAGATAGCATGAGTGAATTCGAGCGAGTAGTGGCGGGTGACGCGCAATCAGACTTAGAAAAAATCGACCGCGCGATCCGGCCGAAGACGTTAAAAGATTACGTCGGCCAACCAGCCGTGCGCGAACAAATGGAAATTTTTATCGAAGCCACGCGCGCGCGCAAAGACGCCCTCGATCATGTTTTAATTTTCGGGCCGCCCGGCTTAGGCAAGACGACGCTCGCGCATATTATCGCGAATGAATTAGGCGTGAATTTACGGCAAACATCAGGCCCGGTGTTAGAGCGGCCGGGTGACGTGGCCGCGCTGTTAACGAATTTGCAAGAACGCGACGTATTGTTCATCGATGAAATTCACCGCTTGAGTCCGGTGGTCGAAGAAATTTTATATCCGGCAATGGAAGATTACCAATTGGATATCATGATCGGCGAAGGCCCAGGCGCGCGCTCGATCAAGCTGAATTTACCGCAATTTACTTTAGTCGGCGCGACCACACGCGCGGGCTTGTTGACGTCGCCGTTGCGCGACCGCTTTGGTATCGTGCAACGTTTGGAGTTTTATCAAATCGCGGATTTAACGCATATCATCGAACGTTCGGCGGCGATTTTAGGAATTGAAATCGAAGCGGCTGCCGCGGCAGAAATCGCGAAACGCTCGCGCGGCACGCCGCGTATTTCTAACCGTTTACTGCGGCGCGTGCGCGATTTCGCGGAAGTGAAAGGTAACGGTAAAATCGTTTTCGACATCGTGGCACGGGCGCTGGATTTGCTGGACGTAGACGACCAGGGTTTCGATATGATGGATAGAAAATTATTGTTGGCGTTGATCGAACGCTTCAACGGCGGGCCCGTGGGCATAGACAGTTTGGCCGCCGCGATCAGTGAAGAACGCGGCACCATCGAAGATGTGATCGAACCGTATCTCATTCAGCAAGGTTACATCATGCGCACGCCGCGCGGCAGAATGGCGGCGCAACCCGCGTATCTGCATTTTGGGTTAAAAGCGCCGGAAAGAATTATCGTGCAAAAGAATTTTTCTTTATTAGATACTTTAGAATAGAGGCTGCTTAGCGCAGCCCTTTCCCTGCCGTTGGTGGTTTATTATCATATTTCGCATCCATCGCGCTGCCCGCGCTGCTACTACTCGGAGCAGAGCGAGTCGGGAAAAACGCGGTTGGATTACTGCGTTTAGGTTTCGCGAGAAAATGTTTCACATCCACTTTTTCCAGCGCAGCGTTTAATTGTCTAAACCAATTGAGTGACTCAATCAGATCAACATCGTCATGCGCCACATGATTTCTAACATCAGTGCGACAAATCGCTAAAAATTCCAGTAGATTTTTATCTTTATGCGTTTTTTTAAAGTATGCTTCAAACTCGCCACAAATCGACCCTAGCATGCGCAGCGCTTGTAATTCAAAATAAAGGGTATCGAAAAAATGTTCGACTGTTATTCCGCTGTCCATGGAAATTCCTTTTACTAGTTTCGACAGAATATCTTTCATTTTGGGAATAAAAGTTTCTAAAATAGAGTCACAAGTTTCTGCGACGTTATTGTTATCAACTTTTTCTTCGTGAAACGCCACGAGTTTTATGTAAAGTGGCGTGTCGTCTAATACCAGCATGGAATGATCCAAGAACGGACTATACTTTACGGATGGTTCCAGTAAATTAAATTCCGCCATTAATTCTTGCCGGCGGTTATCTGGTAGTTCGAAACCAGATAATGATCGGTTAGTTAGTTTTAAAATATCTTTCGGTAATTTTGCGTTTATTTCCGCGGCAAACTCCGCGACGATTTCAGGATGCGCCGTGGTCGCGCCATGATGAATAATCATATTGCGTAGGTTGATAATTTCATCCGGGTTGATGGAACGAGTTGAGCCGCCTTTTTGTTGGTACATTTTCAGCGATTGGAAACAACGGAAAATATTGTAGAGCAACGCGAAGTGGACGATTTCCGGTTTGTTGGGATTCGCCACCTTGTAAACCGTCAAGATCTTTTGAATAAAGACTAGATTTTTACACGCTTCGTTTAAATGCAGCAACCGCATTCCCGCTCTTGGGTCAGGTCTTGAGCTTTTATTTTCTGATTTTTTGAGCGGCGTCGCGAGCTTTTTAGGCGCGAGATTGAGCGGCGCAGGTATTCCCGCAGGCTTAGTTCGCGGCCGGTCGACTTTTTCTTTTTTGGATCGAATTTTTTTTTCTTCTTCAACTTCGCGCGCGAGACGTTCTTTTTTACGTTGCGCTTCTTGATAGGCTTCTTCGGCTTTTTTTAAGGTTTTCTTGGGAATAATATGGTCTAACACGTTGGCTTCTTGCTGAATTTCAGTTAAAAGTTTTTCACGGTTAGCATCTAAAGTCGTCACTTCCGCGTTAATGTTTTTCAACCGGATGATATTTTCTTCTAGTTTTTCTTCTTCAGCGGGCTTCATAGCTGCAAACGCTCTTTGTATTTGCGTGGCTACATAGCTTATATCTAAATAAACTTCTCTTTTTAAATTGTTAACCAATTGAATATGCGGTCTTAAATTGTATTGACGCTCTTCATTATCCAGAGCGAGAGTTTGTCGCAATTGAATAGTTAAACTTTGCAATTCTTCTTGTATAGAAGCGATTTTCGAACTTACCATATTGTTGAATTTTCCTCGAGCAGTATTAAAATCAGATTGAAATTGAATTAATTGCTGCTCGATAGGTGACAGAGAGAGAGTGCTGTTATTAGGTAAAATAGGTTGTTCTGATTTACTTTCGTCGCTAGCGTTAACATTTCTAGCTTTTTTTGATTTTTGCTTGCGCGCCTGTGGCTTTACCTCGCTACTTTCATACGCTTTAACGATATTATTTATTTCTACCCTGATTTTGTTCGCGTCAATATGGGATATTGGCAGGGAAGAAATGGTCTGCAAGGCGCGGCCATTAGGTCGCATGACTGACGAGGTGGTCATTCGATTAGGTTGTGCTTTCAGCATATTTTTTTCGATGCTGTAGGCTTCGGTGAATTGCGCGGTGAGAAATTCAAGTTTAGCGCGATACGTGGTTAACGCGTCGAGTGCATTTTCAAATTTATCCAGATTAAAATAAACATTAGCATCGGTGCGTAACTTCGCGAGCGGGCCTTCAGTCTCATGACGTGAAAATAGCATTGGACTGATTTTATAATCATGACCGGTAATGGTAACTAGCAAGCCATCAGAGATACGATCGCAATATTCCATGAATTTGCTGACGCCAATCGAGAGATCATTGTATAAATCCGTGATATCTTCATTTCTATCATATTTAGCGGCCAACTCTTCCACGGCCATATGTCTTAAATGTGTTTTCGCAAACTCTGTTTTGTAGATGGCATTTAGGTGGGGAGAAATATGTTTATAAGCTGTCTTTTGCATTTCTCCAATGATGTAATCTTCAATTTCCTCGAAGAGTTTACGCAATAGAGACGGTTTAGTAGAAGGCGTGAGTGCTAGGGACTCCGTATGCGTGACGAGAAGCTTGTTCAAACGTTCTAAGTTGATGAGCGCTTTAAATTTAGTTAACTCACTAGCTTGCGGTTTAGCGGCCACATCAAATTCAATGCCATTACTTTCAGAGAATTTGGGCAGGACAGTAAGATGTTTGTCCCAACGGCGTTGAATAATTTGTCTTCGTTGCGCGTATTCCATCTGCAGAAAAAAATCATGTGTAGCGATATTGAAAGCGGCTTGGATGAAGCACAGTGCTTTCATTAAATCACTATCGTCTAACTTAACCGCTACATTTAAATATCGCTCACAAATGACTTGTTTGATTCTCTCATCGCTAATCGTACTGGGCCACACGTTAGCTCTTGCGGATTGCATGGCAGCCGTCATGTTCGCCATTGCTTGCGCGCTATTGTTTGCCGGCGTTTGAGGTGCGGGCGTGACGAGACGAGCAACATTATCCGTCAGCATGATTTTATTTCTTAATTTTTCATATTGTGTCTTGTCGATCACCAATTCCTGAGGGGTATTGAGTCTCAGAATTAACACGCCCGCGCTAATATAAATATTAGTGAGAAAATGTAATTGTTCTTGCATAGTTTTTAGCGAACGCAATTGTGAATCTATTTTGTCATAATCAAAATAGCCAGTGCCATTGAAAAAAGAGGTAGAAAATTTGGTTAACAATTGAGGATCAGTGATGACAAGCGACTCATCCAGCTTAAACCCAGTGAGTTCTGCCATGCGTTTTCCGCCGTTCTTGTCAGCGTAAGTCATTAATACGCAAGCTTCTATGTGGAATGATTTATAAAAGCGTTGTTTCGCACTAGCGTCGTTTGCAAGTTCTTTCGCTGCGAGCGTAATATTGTCATGCCGAGCATAAGCGTGGACAAAATCGCTGGAAAGAATACAGGCTAAATCCGGATCTATTTCGGGAGCTGGGTTTTCTGACAAGGAAATTTTGTTTGCTAATAAACAAGCGGTGACTTCATCTAATAACATTTTGAAATAAATTTCCTTATAAGGTTGGGCATGGATAACGTCCGCAGTTAAAAAAGTATTTAGCTTATCTAAATTAACGAGCTTATTAACGATGCAGACGTCGCGCATTTGTCGTAAATCTTTTGTGTCAGCCGCGATTATTAACCGCCCATCGTGACTTTCATGTACTTTGATGGCAATGTAATTTTTCCAAATTAAGAGATGTTGAGGACTTTTTCTCAATAAATCATCGGTTAAATATTTTTTTGAAACATAATAAATGGTCTCTTGAATAAAGCATACCGCGGTGGCGAATTCATTTAAATTGCTACCCGGGTAATACGGCAAGAAAAAATATTTTTTCATTAAAACAGTTTCTGAATATTGATGGATATCAAGCAACTTTCCGCTCCCTTGGATAGTTGCGTTTTCGCTCAGGTAAATGGCTTGGTCGACGAAACGATATTTTTCTTTCCATTCGGGAGTAAAAGGTTCGTTACCCGCTTGGTCTTTGAGACGAGTTAGTTCTGCTAGTTTGGAATCGAATTCTAATTTAGCTTTGGGGTCAAACGTAGGCAAGACTTCTACGACTTGATTTTCAAAACTCGCTAATTGCTCTCTGAAGTGCGTGAAAAGGTTATAAGCATAAAGATAAAGGTTGGCTAAAGTTGTAATCTTGTACCGATAGTTAGAATATACCTTGGTTAAAGGAATAAGGATTTTATCTTCATCTATCAAACTGCTGATGAGATTTTTAACCTTGAGATGCTCGTCGTTTTGAGGATACCATTTGATTTTTCGTGCTTCGATGTCAAACGAACCTAATAGGCTAGTGTCATCAGAAAAGCGAAAGCCCAACAATTCCGGCAACATACCGCGGCTTTCATAATCACAAAATTTCATAATAAATTGGAAGACTTTGACATGAGCTAGCGCTGCCTCAGAGCGGGTAGCGCCAGCGGTGATGTAGATTGCCATCGCATTTTTTTTAACGATATTTTGTAAATCAAAAACTTCGTTTCCAAACTCTTCTTTAGCATCGTTAATAACAGTTTCATTTGCTGATTGCATGTTATTTTCTCCGGAGACCCAGGGAAGATTGACTGGCTGTTCGGGTCTAGGTAGCAAGAATGTCGGCGTAGTGACGGGGTCGCTACTATCAGGTTTATGTTCGCGTTGTTTTTTGGGCGGGTCTTTTTTAACTTCGGACGGCTGTGCTTCCACTTTTGATTTGACTTTTGCTTTAGCGGTCGGAGGTTTTGCTCTACGCGATTGCGCTGAAGCTTGCGCAATTTTTTTTGCGTCGAGTAATCTTTGTATCTGTGCGGTGATGAGTGTGCTAGTAGATGCTAATAGCGTTGTGCTATTCGTTAAGTCAGCTGCTTTTGTGGCTTTCTTATGAATGGCTGACCGTACTGCATTATAGTCGGTAAGATCATAAAGATCCCTGGATGGAGAATTTAATCTAAGCAGAAGTAATCCCGTACTGATATATGCATTCGTTAAAAAAGTAAGTTTTTCAACTGATGTTACCTGACTGATTAGCATTGCACTAAATTTTTCGATATCAAAAGAATTATTAGCTTGTTGCTTCAAAGCTTCTAATTTGACTGCCGGCAGCATTTCCGGTATGAAGTTTAATTCAAATCCGGTCAATTCAGACATCGAGTTAGCACTGATAATATCGATATATATCAGAAGGGCAGTGGCGTCTCTAGCAAGCACAGCAAGATCTTTATTGGCAGATCTTGGCTGTGCTGGAGCAGAATAATCTGTCATTCCTGGTCCCGTGGCTGCCGGGGTATGCAAATTCTCTAGCGACTTTTCATTTAGATATACGGCAAGAAATACACTTAATATGTAGTGATCATGGAACTTTCCAGAAAATAAATCGTTTCTTAGTTCCATAAACTTAGAGCATTCATCGAGTAACGCTGTGAAGTAATCAAATTTGTTAGGCTGATTTTTTAACTCAGCGGGTGAAAGTACATAGGCAAGGTTGTTAAGATCCACTAATTTTTTAATAATCGCCAGTGCGCGCATTTCCTTAAAATTATCTTTAGCGACGTTTATAGTTAATCGTCCTGCTGAGTCAATAGCGCACTTAACCGAATTAAAATGTCGCCAGCCCCGCTCATGCAGCGCAACGGTAGCTTCCTGAAATATTGCCATAGCAGGAACTGCTTTCGACCCGGCTGTATAGATTGTTTCTTCGATAAAACACATTGCGATTTGAATTTCATCTAATTCACTACCAGCATGGTAAGGCTGATGAATGAATCTATGATAAACTTTGCGTTGTGCAGCTTGATTATCCGCCGGCACACCAACTATGGTTCGTCGCGGTGATATGGTCAACCTGCAGATTGGATCACTGATTTTCGCATGCGTTTCATCCCATTGCTTCGAGCTGGGATATTTATTATTGCTGAATTTTGCCATGTAACCGGCTAATTGATCGATAAATCGGATGCCGGTGTCGAGCATTGGCATGTTAGGGTGATTTAGCTCTGGTTCTATATGTTGTAGTTTGACTTGTGCTCCACAGTATTGAGCGTGAGTGCGAAGAAAAAGCCTCGATAAGAAATACATTTTAGTATCGTAAGAGTCGTAGACTTTGCTGAGTGGTTCCGTCAGCGCATTTTCATCCAATATCATTTGGATAATAATTTTGTCTTCATAATTCTTAAGCGTTTCAGGATGCCATTTTAATTTTGCGGTTTGTCGATCAAACGTCGCTAAAACAACATCTTGCTTGGGGAGCTTAATGTTAAAAATTTCCGCCATTAAACCTTGGCTTTCATAATCGCAAAAATGTAACACGAAATTATAAAGTTTGTGGACGATTTTATAACTACCGGTAGGCGAGTAAAATCTCGTTTTCAAAATGAAGGCAGTTTCGCTTTTAAGAAAATCACGATGCTCGTAATAAAGTCCTTGAAAAGGCAGGCGTTGCGCACTGGCATCGGCTTGATCGTATTGCGACACGCCAGTAGACAGGTGTTTATGCTCAGATTTTTTTTCTTCTAAACTAAAATCATTTTGAATTTTAGCTATACTCATGCGGGCATTGTAATAGTTTGTCTCGTCATATAAATTTTTAGCTTGCTCAGGCGGCGCAATTAATTTAAGAATTATCATGCCCGCACCCGTGTAGATACTGAGAAGAAAATTTAAATACGCTGATTTATTAGACTGGCTTTCGTACCGAGTTTCAATTTGTTCGTAATCAAAATAACCTTTTGACAAACAATTTTTTACGTCTGCTAAGGTTTTAAATTTAGTATCTCGCAGCAAAGTTTCATAGCCAGCTGGAACCAAGGAACATAGAGTGCCATTACTTTTAATGCGTGCGTACACCATTAAAGCTTCAGCTTCGAGTTGAAGTTCTTTTTTAAAAACATTTATTTTATCAGCATCGTTAACCCAAGCATTGGCTGCTTCAACAACTACCGCATGGCGCATGAATTCAATCGAAAAATCGTTCGAGTAAATGAAGTCTGATTGAGCGGAGGCTGGTTTTGGAAAAGAGTTATAGCGCTTTTCTTGATTAAGAAAAAATGTTTCTATCTCGTCAAACAGGAGCTTGAAATAAACTTTTTTAATAGTGACTTTGTTTAAAACTACTGGGGAAAAGTAATATTTAAGATTTTCAAAATTTACAATTTTACTTAAGGTAGCAAAATCTCTGATATGACGAGGATTGTTTACATCAAGATCATCAAGGATATTTGTGCTGCGCGTATCTGCGTTTTCATTCTGCCGTATTTTGCATGGAATGCTGTTGTACTTTCTCCAGCGCTCTTGGCACGCTTTCAAAGTTGACTCGGATAAGAGACCTTCGGCTATATAATTTGCCGCTAGCGAGACAACGACCTCTTGAATGTAGCAGGCGACCGTTAGTGATTCATACAAATGACTGCCGAAAGCGCAAGGATTATAAAAAAACTTTCTTGCTACCTCGTCAGAATTTGACGGCGCATCGAGCGATGGCAAGTTAATTTGTTTATTGAGTTCTTCCCAGCGTGGATCTTTAAATTCATTGCCGGTAGCTTCTCGAAAACCGATCAATTTGATAATTTCGGTTTGCATTTCTTGTGATAACTCAGCAGGTAGTGCGGGAAAATAAGTTTGAGTTTCTACCGGCTGTAGCGCTTGTGCTTGTTCGGATAATAATTTGTAATTATGGTAAGAATCGAGGTAGAGCATCGCTAAGTAACGAAGTTTTGCATCATACTGACTATACGCCGCGGCTAACGATGCAGTCAGTATTTCCTCATCGATTGCCATGTGTAAAATAGTTTTGGAGGTGGCGTCTTCCTCATTGAAAACATGATATTGAATCACATCCTGGTATTTATCATAACTAGCTAGCAAGACATCCGGTTGCGTGACACCCACTTTAAAGATTCTTCGCATGACGCAGCCGCTTTCATAATCTGCGAAATGCATTAGCAAACCGTAGGCGCGTATTAAAATTTGAGTAATTTCATTTTGAGGTATCTTGTTAGCTAGCATGGTGGCGAGGAAATCTTTTCGTACCGGATTGTGGAACGCTCTGTTTTCATCGCGAGACTGCATCTTATACCTCATTTAATTATCTTATATTTATGTTGTTGCTTACTAATAGATCAAATTGAATTCACCAAATACGCGTGAAACTACGATAAACAATTCTAAACTAAAAGAGTAAGGGCGTATAATAACGAAAACTGCTTATTTTGTATATAACTTGTTCATTAAAAGACATGGAAAAAACACTAATGCCGTGGCCAGGTTTTTTGCTACCATGAAGGCTCGTTGAGGGGCGCTAACGGCATGAAAGCATTTATTTTTCCCATGAAAGTTTATATTGAAGACACCGATTTCGGGAAGGTCGTGTACCACAGCAATTATCTGAAGTTTTTCGAGCGCGCCCGTTCGGAATGGATGGCTTCATTAGGCATGGGGATGGCTTGGCAATTTGAGCAACAAGTCTTTTTTGCGGTCCGTTCGGTCACGATTGATTTTTTAAAGCCCGCGCGGCTGACCGATGAGGTCGAAGTCGTCAGTGAAATTAAGAGCGTCTCCGCCACCAGCCTCATTTTTTCCCAGCAATTGCGAAAGACCCTAACAACCGATACCATATTATGCAAAGCAGAGGTCAAGGTCGTCTGCCTAGACCAGACGTTTCGTCCTAGGCCTTTACCTCGCCAATTAAATGACTTTTTCACGGGAGACCTAGCTTGAACATTGACTCATCTTTTCTAACCTATTTTTTGAATGCCGGTATCGTGGTTAAACTGGTACTCCTCTTGCTAGTCGGCGCTTCCATCACTTCTTGGACTTACATTTTACAGCGCGGTTTTTATTTTAAAGACGTGCGCCAAGCGACGGCCGCGTTCGAAGAAAGTTTTTGGTCGGGCGGCGATTTATCGAAACTCTATGCCGACGCGACGCGCGAAAAAGACGACCAACAAGGTTTGTCGCCGATTTTCCAAGCGGGCTTTAAAGAATTTTTACGGTTGCGTAAACAACCGGGCATGACCGCGGAAGGTATTTTAGAAAGCGCGAAACGGGCGATGCGCGTGGCGGAAATGCGCGAGCAAGATAAATTAGAAAGTTATCTGCCGATGCTTGCGACCGTCGGCTCTACTAGCCCGTTCGTCGGCTTGTTCGGCACCGTGTGGGGCATCATGTTGTCGTTCCGCGCGCTCGCGCACGTGCAGCAAGCGACGATTAGCATGGTCGCGCCCGGTATCGCGGAAGCGTTGATCGCCACCGCGATGGGTTTGTTCGCCGCGATCCCAGCCGTTATCGCTTACAACCGCTACTCCAACGACATCAACCGTTTGCTGAATCGCTTCGACGCGTTTCAAGATGAATTTTCCAATATTTTATATAGACAAGCACAAATGGGTTTGACGAAAGCTGAAGTCGGAGCGTAACTAATGGCTAATCACAAATATCGCAACGGTTATCACAAACCGATGGCGGAAATTAACGTCGTGCCATTCATCGACGTCATGCTCGTGCTGCTCGTGATTTTCATGGTGACGACGCCGCTGTTGACGCAAGGTGTGAAAATCGATTTGCCGAAAACCGAAGCGAAAGCGATTACCCCCCAGCAAAAAGAACCGTTAATCGTCTCAGTGGACGCGGCGGGTAATTATTATTTGAATATTTCCGACAAACCCAATCAACCTATCACGGGTCAAACACTGAGTTACCTCGTTACTCAGCAATTAGCACCCGCGGCCGCCGGCAGCGGCGAACAGCGCCCGGTGTTAGTGCGCGGGGATAAGAGTACGAACTATGGCAAAGTTATCGAAGCGATGGGCTTGTTGCAAAAAGCCGGCGCGAAGAGCGTAGGTTTAATCACGGAACCCTCACAGCTTGATCACATAACGACGCCGGGGTGATATAGTGCAGCAGCAGCCCAGATACAGCTTACCGTTTGCGGCTTCTGTGATATTGCACGTCGTCATGTTGTTGACCTTAGCGTTTAGTTTTGAATTTAGCAGTTTACCGGCGGTCTTAGAAAATTCCGACGTCGATATGAAAGTTATCAGCGCCGTGATTATCAATTCACAAGCGACCGTGCCCGTCGAAGCGCCACGTCCCGCGCCGCAGCCGGAAAAACTCCAACCCGCCGAATTACCCAAACCCACGCCGGCCGTGAAACCAATAGTCCCGGAAGTGAGTCACGCGCAAGCCGCGCAAGAAGAAGAGGAAATGCTGGCCGTCGGCGAACAATTGAAATCACAGTTACTCGCGCAACAAGCTAAAAAATTAATGCAAGAGAAAAAACAGAAAGCCAAAGAAAAGAAATTGAAGCAAGCCGCCTTGTTAAAATCCATGGAAAATGACATGAAAGACAGTGCCGCGAAATCTTTGCAGCAGCAATTAATCAATGAACAACAACGCGTCGTCGGCGTCAAAGTGCGCGGCATCGTTAACAAATATAATGCCCTCATCTTGCAAGCGATTTCCCAACAATGGATAGTGCCACCTAGCGTTGATAAATCTTTATCGTCGCATTTGTTAATCCGTCTAGCGCCCGGCGGAGCCGTGCTAGACGTGCAAATCACAAAAAGCAGTGGCGATTTGGCATTTGACCGTTCCGCGCGCGACGCTGTTTTCAAAGCATCACCCTTGCCGGTGCCGGATGACGAAGAAAGCTTTGAGCAATTCCGTTTATTTGAATTAAAGGTGAAACCAAAAGACTTAATCCCCAGTGATGGCTAGCTCATAGGATGTGAATATGGAAGATTTTAATCTTTCATCAGCTTTTATCATCGGTCTGTTGGTCGCGGCATTGTTAGCCAGTCTTCTGACGTGGCTGCTGCAAGCGCTGCGCCGTAACACGGCGATGAAAACACAAAACCATTTGCTGACGCGCGAAATTCAAGCCGGCGCGCAAAAATATTCTAAGCTCAACCACGAATTCGACGAATTAAAAAAAATCTTCGACAATAATGTGCTAAACGACAGCATCACCGGCTTGCCGGGCCGTCACGTCTTTGATGACCGCTTACAGCAAACTATCAACGAGAGCCGGCGCTATCAATTTAGTTTCGCGGTGATGTTTTTAGATATCGACGAATTCAAAGTGATAAACGATGTCTTAGGGTATGAAACCGGCGACGCGCTGCTCAAAGAAGTCGGCGTGCGCTTGCAAAGCTGCATCCGTCAAGTCGATACGATTTGCCGCTACAGCGGCGACGAATTCGTTTTCATTTTACCGAAACTCGCGAAGGGCGAAGCGGCGGCGTATGTCGCGCAACGTTTTTTAGACGCGATCTCGCAACCGTTCGTGATTCACCAAAATGAATTATTCATCACGGCGAGCATCGGCATCAGCGTTTTCCCCACCGACGGCGAGTCCGGTAAAACGCTGCTAAAAAAGGCCGACGCGTCGTTGCACCAAGCGAAAATCCGCGGCCAGAATATCTATCAATTTTACCGTCAAGAAATGTATGCGTTGGGGCGGCGTGAATTGATGTTGAATTCGCATTTGCGCAACGACGGCGTCTATCAAGAGTTCGCGATTTATTATCAGCCGATGTTGGATACCGCGGCGAAAAAAATTATTTCCATGGAAGCGATATTACGCTGGCACCATCCTGATTTCGGCCTCATCGAGCCAGAAGAATTTTTACATTTAGCGGAAAACAATGGCCGTATTTTGCCGATCGGTGATTGGATGTTGTTAAACGCGTGTAAACAGTACCTCGCCTGGCTGGCGGCGGGGTTTCTATTGCAAACGATTTCCGTAAATGTGTCGCTGCGCCAATTGGAAAATCCCCATTTTGTCCACAAACTTTCACAAATCCTCGCCGAGACCGGCATGGTAGCGCAGTCGCTGGTGCTGGAAATTTCTGAATCGGTATTACTGCCCAAGCTCGAGCTAGTCGAAAAGACGTTGAATATGTTAAGTCGTTTAGGCGTGCGGTTAAGCATAGATAATTTTGGCATCGGTTACTTGGCGCTGCAGCATTTACGCAGTTTCCCCGTGGATTATTTGAAGATAGACCGGTCCTTAGTCAAGGACATCGCCACTAATAAAGAAAGCGCTGAGATCGCGAAAATGATTATCGCGTTAGCAAACAGTTTACAGTTAATTTTAATCGCTGACGGCGTCGAAAATGCTAATCAAAAAGAATTGTTACGGCAAATGGGTTGTTATATTATGCAAGGACATCTTTTTAGCTATCCGCGCTTAAGCCATGAATTCACTGATCCGGTGCTGCATGATATCAGCGAACACGCATGATAAACCTTATTTTTGATTGACTTAAATCCCAAGCGCAGAATCTAAAAAACTTGTCAGTAGTGTTAACGGAGGTAGCGGTGAATATACGTAAGATAATGGCAGTTGTCGTGTTAGCCATGAGCGTCATTGTGTCGCAAAGCGCGTACGCTTTGTTGAGTTTGGAATTGACCCGCGGTGTGTCTGGCGCGGTGCCCATCGCAATCGTTCCTTTCGCTAATCCCACCGGCGCGCCTACCGATGTGTCCTCAGTCGTGAGCAACGATTTAGAAACCAGCGGCCGTTTTAAAGTCTATGGCAAAGACGCTTTATCCAGTTTCCCCGAATCCGCCGCCGCGCAAACGGAATATTTCCGCAACTTAGGCGCCGATAATGTGGTGGTTGGGCGAGTCACGCACTTAGGCAATAACCGTTTCGAAGTCACTTTCCAATTATTAGATGTTATCCGTGGCAAAAATCAAACCGCGCAGCAAGATTTGCTCAACGAAAAATTTGTCGTCAGCGGTGAAGAACTGCGTGCGCTCTCGCATCACATCAGTGATTTAGTTTACGAAAAAATTCTTGGCGTGCGCGGCATTTTTTCCACCCGCATCGCCTATATTGTCGTCCAACGCAGCGGCGGCCCGACGAAATACATTTTAGAAGTTGCTGACCAAGACGGGGAAAATCCTCATCCCTTGTTAACGTCTTATGACCCAATTATGTCGCCATCTTGGTCGCCGACCGGTAAAAAGATCGCGTATGTCTCATTCGAAGGACGCCGCGCTTCGATATACGTGGAAGACATAGGCACGGGCGAACGCATCTTAGTTAGCCAATCGAAAGGCATTAACGGAGCGCCTGCTTGGTCGCGTGATGGCCGTAAATTGGCGTTAGTGTTATCTAAAGACGGTTCACCTAACATTTATGTCGTCGATTTAGCGTCGCGCACGTTGACGCAAATGACGAATGATTGGTCTATCAACACCGAACCAAATTGGGCGCCGGATGGCCGCAGCTTAATCTTTACCTCTAACCGCGGCGGTGGTCCCGAAATTTATAAATTAAATGTGGCGAACCGTTCAGCGAGCCGCTTGACCTACGATGGCAGCTATAACGCCCGCGGTTCTTACACGCCGGATGGCAACCATATCGTGATGTTACACCAAGAGTCTGGCGTCTTTAACATCGGCATTTTAGACTTAAATACGGGAACTTTTAGACTGCTGACAAACTCTAGCAGCGATAACGAATCCCCTAGCATTGCGCCCAATGGAAGTATGGTATTATATGGCGCTTTATATAATGGCCGGAATGTTCTAGGCATGGTATCAAGCGACGGTAGAGTGCAGCTGCGTTTACCGGCGCGCGACGGCGACGTTCAAGACCCAGCATGGTCGCCATTTTTGTCTTGATGCGTTAATTTTTCACGGTATACTCGAGCAATTACAGAAGATTTTCAAGGGAGAGGGATATGATGAAATTTAAAAAGTTAGCACAAGCCATGATTGTCACCTGCGGTCTGTTAAGCTTAGTCGCTTGTAAATCGATGCATAAGAATGACGGCACGACCGAGGGCAGCGCCGCGGATGTAAATGGTTCCGCGCAAACCTCGGGAATGGGTGACGGCAGTAGCTTTGGCGGCGACAGCAATTCCGTCAACGCAAAAGTATATTATTTCGAATTTGACCGCAGTGAAATCCGTGACGCCGATAAACCCGCGATCATGGCTAACGCGAATAATTTAATCGCGCATCCAAGTGCTAAAATTTTGTTGGAAGGACATACCGATCCACGCGGCAGCCGCGAATACAACGTCGCTTTAGGCGAACGCCGTGCGAACGCGGTAGCGAACATGATGAAAGCGAAAGGCGTTAACCCGGATCAAATCCGTGTTATCAGCTATGGCGCGGAACGCTTAGCTCTGCCAGGCCATGACGAAGACGCTTTCCAAAAAGACCGTCGCGTAGTGTTAGTTTACTTGCAACAATAATGGATATGCAGCTGGGTATCCACTGATCGTGAATCATTGGGTGCTCAGCTTCTCCCATTAAAAATGCAACCATTTATAACGAATAATGTGTTATCTGGAATCAAGCTATGCTTACTTCATTTTTAAAACGCGGCACCCTGGCTATGTTGTTAGCCAGCTTTTCATTAATTGCTTTTGCTGAAGATGCGCCTGTTTATGATGTAGATAGTTATCCGCCCCAATTTGATGGCCAGTCCGCTTCCGCAGAAGCCGCGCCGCCCACACCGGCGTTGCAGCCGATGGCGCAGCCTGAAGATGCGCCGGTGCCAGTCCCCAGTACTGCGCAAGCACAACCTTTAATTGCACCAGATCAACCTGCTATCGCGAGTGCGGCCCCACAGTCAGCGGCACCAGTCGTGCAGCAACAACAAGCATTACAGTCTCTGCCCATAGATCAACGCGTCGCGCGTTTAGAACAGCAATTAAATAATGCGACACATGGTGACAGCGCGGCGCGAGTCGATGAAATGCAGTCACAAATGCAAGCGTTACGCGGTCAGATCGATGAATTAAATCACCAAATCCAAACACTGCAAACGCAACAAAAAACCTTATACACCGAGTTAGATAAACGCATCAGCCAAAAAGGCGCGAGCACTTCCGTAGTGCCATCCCCTTCATCGGATGAAGCCAGCGCTGAAACCGATAGCAACACGCCTGCCGGTACTATCAAGCCGAAAGTAAAAACCAAAACCAAAGTAGCGAAAGCGGCAGCGGTAACCACGAAGTCCGCGGATGCTGCCACCACGACCGCTAGCGGCCAGCCGAACACGGCGGAAGAGCAAGAAATTTATCAAACCGCGTATAGCCAAATTAAAGCGAAAAAATATAGCGACGCCGCCGCGACACTGCAAACCATGTTACAGAAATATCCTTCCGGACAGTTTGCCGCGAACGCGCACTATTGGTTAGGTGAGTTATATGGTTTGATGAATAAGAATGACCAAGCGATTACTGAATTCGATAATGTCGTAAAAAATTATCCCGATAGCCCGAAAATCGCTGACGCACAATTAAAATTAGGCTTATTGTACGCGGCGCAATTCAAGTGGCCCGACGCTAAAACTTCTTTCAAGAAAGTTATCGCTAACTATCCAGGGACATCCTCAGCACGCTTGGCATCGGAGCAGCTAAAGCAGATTAAACAAACAGGTCATTGATGAGTCGTCTCCGCATCACCGAAATTTTTCACTCTCTGCAAGGTGAAACGCGAACAGTAGGCTTACCTACTGTTTTCGTGCGTCTGACGGGTTGCCCGTTGCGCTGTGGTTATTGTGATACCGCGTATGCGTTTCATGGGGGCGAGTGGCAAGAGATCGACGATATCGTGCAGCAGGTGGCAAGTTACGGCGCGCATTATGTCACTGTCACCGGTGGTGAACCTTTGGCGCAGAAGGCTTGTATTGAGCTGTTACGGCGATTGTGTGACGATGGCTATGAGGTGTCGCTTGAGACGAGCGGTGCTTTAGACGTTGAGCTTGTCGATCAGCGTGTGGTGAAGGTCGTGGATTTGAAAACACCTGGATCGGGTGAAGTTAGCAAGAATTTTTATGCGAACATGTCAAAGCTATTGCCGCACGATCAAGTGAAGTTTGTCATTTGTGACCGCGAGGATTTTGATTGGGCGAAGTCGCAGATAGCGGAGTATGATTTAGTGAATTCTTGTCAGGTATTGTTTTCCCCTAGTCACGCCCAGGTAAAGCCAGGCGAGTTAGCGGATTGGATTCTAAATGACCGCTTAAATGTCCGATTACAAATTCAGCTGCATAAGTATCTTTGGGGCGATGTCCCAGGCCGTTAAATCTTGATTATTTTCACCAAAAAACGCCCTGGACGTTGAATTATTTTGGCGAGTCTGTATCATTAGCGCCTCTAGTTTCTTGTAGAATGGGTCGTTAGCTCAGTCGGTAGAGCAGCAGGCTTTTAACCTGTTGGTCCTGCGTTCGAATCGCAGACGACCCACCAAATTTTCAATTTCTTACGAAACCTTCGGTACTACCGCTAAAATCGCCTTCGTGACTTTTTCGTAACCCAGCGTTTTAATCTGTCTTACAAGGTAAGTGCCGGACTTGTACGACTATCAGATAAAGTAGATCAATTGATCGCTAACTGTGTGGGCGAGGGCTTTCAGGTTCTTTATCTTCATTTTTAGTGTCAGTATTAGCAGTATTAGCAGTATAAGTTCTTACAGGTGGAATGGTAGTAACAGATTCATTATGTATTATCTCAGATTTTTCCAAACTCTGACGATTTAAGGATACTGCATCCGCTAGAGTACCCGTTAACATCATTGAAATAGTCGCATGAGATTGGAATTGGGGAGGTTTAGTGAATGCGGGTTCTTCGGGATGACGAGATAGTTCATCAATATATTGTGCTTTTGAATTAATCATTATAGATGACCAGGTATCAATGGTTTTTCTGTCTGGCTCTTCAGCCTTATTTTTTAAATAGCTACAAAAAATTTTTAAATCCGCAGCGGAAACTTTTCCAAACACGCCATCAGCTATTCCTGTATATGATGCTTAATTGCTTCAGCAATCCAATTGTTTAAACTTATTTTATGTTGTTTTGCAGCAATATAAACTTGTCTATGTAGTTCGGGGTCGATGCGCAAGTTGAACTTACCAGAGAAGGGTTTCTCTGGCTCCTCATTGCGTTCTTTGCAAAAATCAAGGTAATCATCTATTGATTCTTTAAATGCTTTTTTAATTTCTGCAACAGTCGATCCTTGAAATGTAATGACATCACGGGTATTTATGATTTCGCCGTGAAAAATATCTGTTTCGTCATCAAACTCGACGTGTCCCATATAGCCTTTATAGATTAACATGTGATACCTGCCTCTTTTAAAAATCGTCTCATTGATACAACAGCACCTTTATCCGTTTCCTTTTTAGGATGAGGTCGGTGGAAAACAGCGCGGATGCCATTTAACGCAATTCTCACACGCGAACCATTTCCCTCTGAGATATCAGCGCCTAAGGCGCTAAGCATCGTTTCAATGTCTCTCCATGTAATACTTGCTTGAACAGGATTTTGAAATATTTGTTCTAATGTTTTTTGGTGCTTCTTATTCATTATAGCATAGTACCATAAAGTGGTACTATATCAAGATTTTTGGATAGCTTTGTCATTCGTGACTTTTTCGTGATTGAGTTATGATTTGTTATGTTCTGTGGTGTATTTTGCAACGGCCGCACAGTCCTAAAAGTTAATATTAATCAATAATATAAAATCAAACCCAGTAACTTTTAACCTGTTGGTCCTGCGTTCGAATCGCAGACGACCCACCAAATTTATCCCTCATGCTGTCATATCTCTTGTATCCCATTAGTACCCGTATTCCGCTGCGCTGCATACGGGCTACGATACTACACTCTTTAGTACCTGTTTGGTTTCCAGTTCCAGCATATATTTAAAGCCGGTAACTTTTAACTTGTGGGTCCTGTTTACGAATCGCCGACGACCCACCAAATTATCAAGTTCTTACTAAACCTTCGGTACTAGCTAAAATCGCCTTCGTGACTTTTTTCGTGTCCCAGCGTTTTAATCTGTCTTAACAAAGTAAGTGTTGGGTTTGTACGACCATCAAATATCCTGTTTATAGCTTCCTAAAGATTCAGTAATTCAGCTGATGGCTTTCTTATAAACTATCTGGACCGCACGTTATTAAAGTGTTGTTAGCTAAAGGGACACACTTTTCAAATGCGGGTTCTTCCTCATGTTTAAGAAATTTATTAAAAAAATTTAATAAATAAATATTGATAGAACGGGTAATTTCCCAGCCGTTGCCCTTACCTAAAGGATTACCGTTAGCAATTTTAAATATTGAAATTGCTTTTCGAGCGTCTTCAATTTCAGAAGCCGATAAATTTTCTGGGGCTTTTTTTGGAAGACTGTCCAAAGCTACGTTCAGATTTTTAATAAACTTTATGTCGAACCCCGATTATAGAACATGGCGTGCACTATCCCTGAGTTATCAGTATAATTAATATATAGATACTAAAAGGGGGGTCAAATGATCAAAAAAAATAATGCAAAAGTTGTTCCCGTATTGGAACAACCTCCTAAAACAAAACGTAATAATTTTTTCACAAAAAATCCTGAAATTATTACCCCTCTTGCAGAAACTAAACCCTTAGAAAAAACCACTACCAAATATATATTTATGCCTGGCAAAGCCGAACAAAATCGCGCCAGCCTAAAACAAATTTCTCGGGAAATATTGTTTGAGGGAATTCATAAGGATTTATTGTTTAATACCGTGACGAAAGCGCTAAGCGCCGCTAAAGAGAAACATGAAAATCTTGCGCTATTTACAATTTTTGAAATCACGATTCCTGATACCAAATTAAACTTAGCAAATAACCATTATATGTTTAACCTCAAAGATTACATAACTTCCACTTTAAATGTCAAAACGAAAAATGGAAAAGCAATCGAATCGGTCGAGTTACCACCTGAATCCTTTAAACGAGAAAAAAATGTTAAATCAAAAACGGAACCATCTCATTCATCAATTCCTGGGGGCGTCAGTGAGAAAAGCCAGGTTGCGATAGATGATATTGATTTCTCTCCAGAAAATATGCCTTCTCGCCCCAGCTCTGGAAAACATTAAGTGATAGATTTTTTTAACTGTTTGAAATATTACTTAAAGCACCGTTTTTCGTAAGAAGGCAAAATAGTCTCCCCATTTTCTGCAGACGCTGCTGCCATTCTCGTTATTAGTTTTTGTTTATCTTTAATCGCTGAGTACATCGAAGATAATTTTTTTTTGAATGGTAATGTCAGGATTATTTTTATCAGCTATTTGGCAAAGTTCATAAGTCGCCTTCCAAAGTGCCCAGGCTTTTGCGCGCAGCCATGTATCTTTGTCTAGTCCTATTGCTTCGATGAATAAGTCCCGTGCTTGGTTTTTAAAGTATGTCCATGCGATTACTAGGTCACAGGCGGGATCGCCTTGGCTCGCTCCGCCAAAATCTATGATCGCGGTTAGTTTTCCTTCGTTCATGAGAAGATTACCGATGGCAATGTCCCCGTGTATCCATACCGGGGGATTGGGCCAACGCGTTTTGCAGGCTGCTTTCCATAGATGGATTGCTTTGTCAGCATCTATAATGTTTTGTAGTTTTGTTATTTGCGCTCTGGCGTCTTGATCGTAAACGCTAATGTGATCTCCACGCCACCAGTTATGTTGGCCTGGGGCGGGGCCTGGAATAGCTTGGATGTTTTGCAGTTCTATTAAAAATTTTGCTAAATCAACTGCGAGTTTTTCTTGGGAATCATCGTCCAAGCTTAGGAGGTTGATGCTGGTTCCTGCTAACCATTTATAAATTGAGAACGGGAAGGGAAAGTTCTCAGAAGGAGTGCCTATTCGTAATGGAGTGGGGATGTTGAGCGTTAAGTATGGCGCTAATTGCGGTAGCAGGGTCTGTTCTTTTGGGACTTTTAATGCGTAGGGCTCGGCAGTTGGCATGCGGATTAGCATGTCGTTTCCTAGTCGATAGGTATAGTTGTCGTGGCCTTGTTTTTCTACGGGGGTGATGGGGAGGTGGGCGAACTCGGGGAATTGGGTCGCGATGAGTTTGCTGGCTAGGTTTATAGTGATATTTAGTTGTTTCATAATTTGGGATTATTTCATTTTGTGGACTTTGTTGCTAGTTCACTTTTTAGATGAGAGCGCCGTCGTTGGTTGCTAGCGCAGGAGCCTCCCCCTTTTTTTCAGACGAAGCTGCCATCGTGGCGGTCGGTCGTGCGCTGTTCTGCGCTTTGTTTTTAGCCGTGGCTTTCGTTGGCGATTCTTTCGAATGTTTTCATGGTTAAACCGTCTACTATCATGAAGCGTGGTTGTGCCATCGGTTTATAGTTGCGGTTGGCGGGGATGGCGTCGATGGTGAATGCCATTTGGTAGCCGGCTTGGGCGGCTTGTTGTTCTAGGTAATCGTTATAGATCCCGAATGGCCATGCTAATAACGTTACGTGTAGGTTGAGTTTGTCGTCTAGGATTTGTTTTGACCTTATTAATTCGTTGGCAACAAATTTTTCGAAGTGGGGGGGTGATAGGTCGCGTTTTTCATGTTTGAAGTTGGGATGGGAGTACGTGTGGCCTTGGATGTCGAACAGGCCGGTTTGTTTTAATTCTTTTAGTTGGTCCCAGGTCATGGCATGTTTGCCGTTGGAAATGGTTTCGGGGTAGATGAATAATGTGGTCGGAATAGCGTATTTTTTTACGATAGGGAACATGTAGGTGTAGACAGATGCCCAGCCGTCATCGGCGGTGAGTACGACAGGCTTCGACGGTAGGGAAACTGGTTTGCCTTGTAAATAATCGACGGCGGTTTTTAATGGGATGAAGGTGAAGCCATTTTCTTTCAACCATTTCATTTGTGATTCAAATTTGGCGGGCGTCATGTTCATTGAGCCAGGCATGGTTGGGTTTAGATTGTGATAGCAAAGGATAGGGATGTTAACTTTGCCTTCGGCAAGTGCTGCGCCGGTAAAGAATAGGGAGATGGCGAACAAGAGAGGACAAATAATTTTTTGGAAAAGTGACATGTCGTATCCTCATGGTGAGTGATACGTACAGTGTAGCAGAGAATTATAGTTCCGGGGAAAACTCAAGAGCTTACCGTGATTAGGGGTAAGCTCTTGGCATAGTTTTAAGACATGGTGCAATTAGATTTACCGGTTTGAACGGCGTTGTTGGGTGCCGACTTCGAGTATGTTCAATGATTTAATTTCATCATTGAAATTAGCTTTTTTATTACTTTCTGCTTTTTCTATGATGCTACTTGCTATGCTTATAGCGCTGGCATGAGCAAGATCTCCCGGCAGCGCGGTTTTAATTACTTGCATTAAGTTTTCTTTGATTTCACTTTCGGTTGTGGGGGTAAACACACCTACGACCCTGCTTTTTAATTCTTTGCCTCTACCATTTAACAGGGCATAAATGACGAGGGCTTGTCCCAACGGGGTTTGGGCGGATTCGAGTAATGAAATATAGGCATGGGCGCGTAGGTTGCCGCGCTCGCTATCGAATGTTTTCGATAGGAGAGGCAGGCTATTAATGCGGTTGGCGAGATAGTCTTTAATTGCCTCTTCAACAGAGTTAAATTTTTCTTTAAACGCGAGTTCTTTACTCGTATCATTTTTCTCACTGCGCAACAGAGGTTCGGCGTCAGTTAGCATCTGACTGAAAATTTCTTCTAATTTTAACGCATTCTTTTTTAATAATCCGGTCGTCCCAGAATCTTTATGTAAGCCTAACGTATTTAAGAAATTGTTGATGGGCACGCTCAACATACCGGTATGTTGAATGTCCTGCGATATTCTACTGAGATCACCGATGGCTTTGACAAATTGCGGAAAAGATAATTCGCCGTTTTTAAAAAGTTTAACTTTCTCTAATACGAGTTGTAAGTTGACGATCTTTCTTGAAATCATTTCGATTTGTATGCCGCTCGCGAGGGGCAATTTGGCCTGCATTTTTTTTAAAAACTTTTGCGTGCTAGCTTCAATTTCTAATGTGGTGTCTAGCATATCGCCCACCAACTTCGTCATCTTCTCGCTGCCTAGATACGCGCTGGCAACAAGTGGGTTATCGGTGCCAATGCCTAATATTTCATAACCATCAGAAGTAGGGCGCGCCAACACTTTGCAATTGTATTTGAATTTCCACGCGCCTTTCCATGCCAATTCTATGTCGCGCCGATATTCTTCAGGGGTTTTTTTGGGATGGCCTTTAGCAATTAGCGCTAACTTTTCATCTAGAATAAAATTTGGGTCTTCCGGCACTCTAACGTAGGCGGATTCAATTTCAACGGTCCTGATGGGCGTGCTATCTCCATAAAGAAAAATATCTTCCTTGGTATCATTGGCTGTTTGTAAGAGATAATTACCTTCCATAAAATACTGTTGCACGGGAGTCAGCACTAAGTAAGAAACATTTTGATTGTGATGATCAATAATATTCTGTGCGTGTTCTCCAAATGTATTCACAATAGTTTCGTAAGTTTCTTTTTCGTTTAAATCGCTAATATTATGGTTGGAGATTTTTATATTGCGTGTTGTATCGGTGTGTAATGAAGTAATCGTTGTGGGTGCTTCATTGGCAATAACTAGTTTTGAAGAAAAATCGCCTAAAACATGCAATTGTTTTATATAATTATTTTCTGACGCCATCAATTGATATGAATTAATAAGATAGGGATAATCGTAAGTAGGCATGTTGTCATTAATGATGACATCAAGGTTTTCTGCGGAAGTCTCTTTTTTAGAAAACATATTCTCTCCTCTCGCCTGTAGGTTAATTATAGCACGAAATGACTTTAAGCTTTTTTGCTTGATATTTTTTACTCATATATTTCATAAGGTTAAAAAGCTAAAATTTTGTCGTGTAAGCTTAAAAAACCGCGAATTGACAAGCTCAAATAGATGGACTAACTTGTTATACTTTTTATTAAAAAAACAGGTGTAACATGACTTCTTCTAGAATGATCCAACAAGAATTGGATGCGCGCGCTAATGCCAGCAATCCTCACAATAATCAATCCAATCCAACTTTAGATAGGTTACGAGAAAGATTAAATGCTTCCGCTCCGACTGGTACTAGTGTTCCCACTGCGCCACCGTATGCTCCCTCCGCTCCGTTCACTATTGTCCCGTCGCTGAGTTCTAGCTCTAATAGCACCTACGCGGATACGATTACCGGCCCAGAAGGTGGCGTTTATCAAGTTTCCGGTCCTGAACACGATGAAGTTCAACAATTAATTGAAAGTTTGATGGCATTCAATGTGACGCTCGGCGGCAATTGTTCGGAACCGACCCGTGCGCTGTATAGCACTACCTTTTGTCAAAATTTCAATGCAACAGAGCAAAATCCATTAGACATTCAAGCCTGCAATGGCTCAGAACAATTGCCTGAGATTATGCAAAACATTTTTAATAACGCCACGTTGCTGTGCCCCGCGCCGAGCAGAACGCATGATCACACTGCGCGTATGGCAGTGGCTTCGACCATATTGGGTTTATTAATGTTGTTAGTCGCTGGTTTGACTTGGCGTGCACATCAAAAAGTGCAAACTGATAGAAGCATTCCGGCTCGAGCATCTACTAGTTGGCTTGAAAATCGCCGTCGACCTGACGAATCCGATGATGAGAGTAAAGATCATAGTTACCAACCCGTTTCGACATCAGTTCCAAGTCTAGGCATGTAATTTTTCACAAAGCCACTCTTAAAACGGGTGGCTTAGTTTTAAAACCAATTTTTCGGTAACAATCGAGGCAGTTTGAAGCCTCTTTTCTTTTCTTCTTCTATTTCAAGTTCGCGAGTATTAGAGCCGCGCGCTGATGGTGTTAAGCGGGTAGAAAGCGGTTTGTTGATCGGGAGAAAACGGTTAGTGCCTGGCTGCTGGCGCGCATGGTTTTGCGTAGTTAGACTTTGGGTAGGCAAAAGATTCTTACTCGCCAATTGCAAAATGAAAGCTTCATACATTGCGTAAGTCGGTAAATTAATCCGAAAAGATAAAATATTTCCCGCGCTGTCTTTTTCGTAAATAATACAATTCGATGAAATGCCATATTGTTTTTTGAATTCTTCCAATTCTCGTAGAATCGTATCGAGATAATTTCTTAAAGCGAATTTCGCGGTGCCAGATAACAAGCCCGGGTTATACAACAAGCGTAACGTTAACGCGCCTACTTCCATGTCGTTGTCGATGGAGAGAATATTCGTCGCCAATAAATCAGAAATAGTTTCCGTGTCGAAGTGTTCGTCGCTTTCAGTGCTTGCGGCTTCGATGTCATCGTAGCCTTCGGCGTTTTCACGCGCTATTTTTTCGATGATTTCTTGTCGGCGTTCTAGTGTTTGTTGGTGCACGGTTATTTCAGCCGCTTCTAATTCCGCTGCTACTTCCGCGGCGCTGCCTTGCATCGCTTTACATTGGCACGTAGCCAATTTCAACGTTCTGCATTTAGCGCAGGGATTAGTAGCGATAATTTTAGCTAGATCGCTAATATTATTTGACTGCGTTTTAACCGACATAGTTAAACCTCAAATCATTCGAAAAAAGTACCATATTCTAGCATTGTGCAACATAAAGGGTCAACCTTGATTTGCTCCTTCATGTTATTGTATTAAATGGTAATCTAAGTAATTTGGCGTAGGAGTATTTGATGCGGAGATTGCTACTAACTTTGCCAGCGAGACTGCAACTCTTTGTCGTGGTTTTCACGACGATCATCGTCGCGTTTGTTTGCGCTATCACGCTGCGGCAATTCTTCGATGTTCATCAACTCTTAAATAATATTTCGCTCATCACATCTGTGTATATGGTTTTAGGGACACTCTATGCCGTGTTATTAGCGTTTTCGGTGACAGGCGTGTGGCAGGGGTTTAGTACGGCATTAATGTACGTCCAATTGGAAGCTGACGCGCTGACTGATTTAGTGCATATGGTCGAAGCTATCGATGAAAAAAAACAAATTAATTTCCGCGCGCTCGCACTGACTTATGCGACTGTGGTGATGAATGAAGAGTGGCCGACGTTAGCGATTTTAGGGGATAATTTCTTTTGTTCGCAAGAGGTAAGTCATCACTCTTCCATGGTTTTGTTGTCGGCAATGCTCGCGATAAAACCCGCGACGGAATATCAGCAAATCCTTTATTCACAAGCGTTAACGCTATTAAATAAATGGGAAGACGCGCGCCGTACGCGGCTAAGATTGGCGCGCGGCGATAGCGCGAAAGCACTGTGGCCATTGTTGATCGCTGGCGGCGCTATTCTTTTCGCGTTTCACGGCTTGTTTGTCGCATCGTCGCACGCCATCGGCGCAGTCTTATTATTGGGTCTTTCATTTACTATCGGGTTAGCTTTCTATTTAATATTTACGCTGGATTGCCCATTCACGGGCATGCCAAAAGTAGAACCCACTCCATTTGCTTGGGTGTTAGATATATTACGCGTAGAAAAAAACGTTAGCTAATTCTTCTATTTTTAATTAATCGCTCTATCTCTTTTTGAGCATGCGTCTTTCCAAACGCACCGACTAACACGCTATTACCACGGTGGGTGGAGAATAAGGTTTGTTTTTCCCAATAAATTAGCGTGCTTTTTCGATATGTCATGGCAGTTAAAGATGCTAGACCCTGGTCACGGGCTAGTTTAAGACAATGCTGCCAGGTTGCCGTATTATGAATTCCAAAGAATTTATCTTTGCGTGGATTTTTGTGTTCGTTGAGATAGGGTTCAGCAGCGGCTACCAGAGCTTGAATAGCTTTAAGGTTATTGCCCGCTAATGCCAATTCACGTTCGAAGAGAGCTTGCAGAGCTGCTTTTTTCTCTGTCGTTGTAGAACTCAGGCCTTGCATAAACTTGCTGTCATAGTCTGGAACAGTATTACCATTTGAAGACTTTGCTTCATCACTAGTCTGGTTGGCGCTGGAAGATGCTCCTAAACCTAAGTAGGCTGCTGAAGATGCTAAAGAAGTATTTGCAGCTTGGGCGGACGAGATATTACTCCCCAATTGTTTGGTGATTAATTTCAGTAGTTCATCTTTTCCAGTATTAAGCTTCGCGGACGTAGTCACAATTTCACAGTTAAAATTGTAGGTTTTGACAAGCATATTTTGATATTCTTCGATAGCTTTTCGAAAAGTTTCACGTTCATTTTCCGGCTTTTTGGCGAGTAAATCACTTTTCGAAATAACGATATTACAAATACTTATAAATTCGTGTGTGGGTTGGTTAGTGATGGGGTCACGGACCGGCAAGTAATTTTCAAAATATTTTAATTGTGTATTCAGGTCCTGATAAGGATCTATAACAAAAAAATGAATATTCGCGCGGATATTAGCTTTATTAATCTCAAGCCATTTTTCCGCTCCACCAAAATCCTTAAAACGAAATTCATGTTTTTCATCAGACTTAACAACTCTGATGTCCAGAGCTGCGGTTTGTATGTAAGTTGATGAAAAGGATTCGCCTCGGATACTTTCTAGCAAGCTAGTTTTACCGGATTCTTGGACACCGATTAGCGCACATTGAATTGTCATTGGAATACAGGCCTCTGAATAGGTAAATATTTCGAAGTGATTATGATACATTTCAATGCTTAAGGCAGGATTAAGAGAGTTATTTATGCACAAAAGGCGAGGTGAGTGAAAATAAGTGTCAATTATTCAATACGTTAATCTTAAACTCGGAAGTGCAAATCCCACATCAAATCTTCAATCTTTGCTTGAGCTATCGTTTTGCCAAACGCGCCCTTGAAAATACTATTACTTCTATGCTCAGCAAAAAGACTTTGCGTATACCAATGAGTTAACATTTCGTCCGTAACAGATGGGTCTTTATTAGCGACCTTCTCGTCTAAAGCTGCTATGGCCTTGACGCGAGCTTTTCCAAGGGATTGACTCCAGCTAGTTGTGATCTTGTTGCGGCATAAATTATCTCGAAGAGGATTTCTATGACGATTAATATAGGGTTCAGCGGTAGTGATTAACTTTTGAATTTTATTCAAGTCATCCCCTGCCGCTTCTAATTGCTCGTCAAAAATAGCTTTTGCCTTTTCACGATCTTGCTGCTTTTCATTCATGTGTGGAAAACTACTTAAATTTCTAAAAAACACGTAGTAATTTGTATCGCTAATAGCGTTGAATGGTTGGGTAGACATATAACTCGTATTAGTACTAGAACTAGTTGTAGGAGGCATGGCTCTAGTAGTAGCCGCGCTAACCGCCGTCTTTTCTTCGGCAGGCTCAGCGCTTCTTAGAGCTGCTTTGACATCTTGAAATATCGAGGTGTATGAAGCTTTAAGACTATCAATGCCCGTGGCATCTTTAGAAGAAGTTTCTAACATTCCACATTTCAATCCATATTCCGTAGTCAGTTTTTGTTGAAACGCCGCTATTTTTTCTCGTTTCACTCTAAGTTCTTCCGGATCTAGCGTCGCTAGTAAATCGGCTTTGGTAATAATTATGTTGTGAATGTATGGTGGGGTAACGAAAGTTTCAAGATAAGTAAGTTGGGGTTCGATTTCTTGAGTAGGATCGACGACGAGATAATAGATATAAGCAAGGATGTGTTCAGGTGCAATTTTTTCTTCCATGCTTGTATCTAATATTACTAATTCCCCCAAATCCCCAGGATAAGCATAACTACGACCATGACAGTAAGTTTTAGAATATGTTTCGGTGAATGGTTTCCCATTATCTGCGATGCGATTGATTAACATAGTTTTGCCAGACTTGTTAACACCTAACACCGCTGCAGTGATTTGCATTTTAACTAACTC
This sequence comes from Gammaproteobacteria bacterium, assembly GCA_963692955.1. GTDB lineage: Bacteria > Pseudomonadota > Gammaproteobacteria > DSM-16500 > DSM-16500 > UBA5158. Next base: position 909,795 of record OY843587.1, read on the forward strand.
CTAAATCAGAGCAGCATATAATATACACATTTTGTTAAGGCAATCTTAACAGCTGCATAAAGTGATAAAGTCAATACTTTCAACAGAGTTTGAAAATTACGCATCTTTCTCAGCATGAGCTACTAGCAAAATATGTTAAACTTGAAGTTTGACTACCAGACCTTATTTAACTAAGTATTCGGATACACTTAGAGGTCAGCATTCATGCGCATGGAAAAACTAACTAGTAAATTTCAACAAGCTTTGGGAGACGCCCAATCTCTCGCTCTTGGGCTTGATAACGCATTCATTGAACCCATTCATGTCATGCTAGCGATGCTCGATCAAGAGGGTGGCAGTGTGCGCTCTGTGTTGAACGCTGCGAGTGTGAATGCGTCGCGCTTGCGTTCCGAATTAGATGGCGCCATGCAACGGTTGCCGAAAGTGGAAGGCACGCGTGGCGAAATACATGTCTCTAACGATCTCAATCGGATTTTAAATCTCACCGATAAATTAGCGCAGCAGCGCAAAGACCAATTTATATCAAGCGAGCTGTTTTTATTAGCGGCGCTGGAAGACAATGGCGCGTTAAGCGATATGTTAAAAAAAGCCGGTGCTACGCAAGAAAATTTGGGAAAAGCCATAGACGCCGAACGAGGAGGCAAGCAAGTGGATGATGCTAACGCAGAAGATCAACGCCGCGCTTTAGAAAAATATACGATTGATTTAACCGCGCGCGCGGAAAAAAATAAACTCGATCCCGTCATCGGCCGCGACGCGGAAATCCGCCGTACGATTCAAGTCTTATTACGCCGCACGAAAAACAATCCAGTGTTAATCGGTGAGCCCGGCGTCGGTAAAACCGCGATTGTCGAAGGTCTCGCGCAACGCATCGTCAACAAAGAAGTACCGGAAGGATTATTAGATAAACGTCTGTTGGCGTTGGATATGGGCGCGTTAATCGCCGGCGCGAAATTCCGCGGCGAATTTGAAGAGCGTCTCAAAGCGGTCTTGAATGATTTATCGAAACAAGAAGGCCAAATTATTTTATTCATCGATGAAATCCACACTATGGTCGGCGCGGGCAAAGCCGAAGGCTCGATGGACGCGGGCAATATGTTAAAGCCCGCCCTCGCGCGCGGTGAATTACATTGCGTGGGCGCGACGACGCTGGATGAATACCGTAAATATATTGAAAAAGACGCGGCACTAGAGCGCCGCTTTCAACGCATTTTAGTGGACGAACCGTCCGTCCCCGATACCATCGCCATTTTGCGCGGATTAAAAGAGCGTTATGAATTACATCACGGCGTGGAAATTACTGATTCCGCGTTAGTCGCGGCCGCCACGCTTTCAAACCGTTATATAGCCGACCGCCAATTACCTGATAAGGCTATCGATTTAATCGACGAAGCTGCTAGCAATATCCGCATGGAGATTGATTCCAAACCGGAAGAATTAGAAAATTTAGACCGCCGCATCGTGCAATTAAAGATTGAGCGCGAAGCGTTGAAAAAAGAAACCGACGACGGCTCGAAAAAACGTTTAGTCAAATTAGAAAAAGATTTAAGCGGCCTCGAAGAAAAAAATGCGAAGCTCACCGACATTTGGAAAAAAGAAAAAGCCAATTTGCTCGGTGCGCAAACCATTATGGCGGAGTTAGAAAAAGCGCGCACCGAATTTGAAACCGCGCGCCGCGCCGGTGATTTGACGCACATGGCGGAATTGCAATACGCGCGCATCCCCGAATTAGAAAAGAAACTTTCCGTCGCCGTCGCCGCGGAAAATCAAGAGACCCAATTAGTCCGCAATAAAGTGACCGAAAATGAAATCGCCGAAGTCGTTTCCAAGTGGACGCATATTCCGGTCGCGAAAATGTTAGAAGGTGAAAAAGAAAAATTGCTAAAAATGGAAGACGCGCTGCACAAGCGCATCATCGGCCAAAGCCAAGCGGTCACCGCCGTTTGCAACGCGATCCGCCGTACGCGCGCAGGCTTGTCCGATCCGAAACGGCCGATCGGTTCATTTTTATTTTTAGGCCCCACGGGCGTGGGCAAAACAGAATTATGTAAAGCGCTAGCTGAATATCTCTTTGATACCGAAGACTCGCTCGTGCGCATCGACATGTCCGAATTTATGGAAAAGCATTCCGTCGCCCGGTTAGTCGGCGCGCCGCCGGGTTATGTCGGTTATGAAGAAGGGGGTTATTTAACGGAATTGGTGCGCCGCAAACCTTACTCAGTGATTTTAATGGATGAAGTGGAAAAAGCGCATCCCGACGTTTTCAATATTCTCTTACAAGTATTAGACGATGGCCGCTTGACTGACAGCCAAGGACGCACCGTGGATTTTCGCAATACGATTATCGTCATGACGTCCAATTTAGGTTCTGACTTAATCCAAGAAATTTCTGAAACCGGCGATTATTTCGCGATGAAAGATGCGGTATTAGGTGTAGTCAATAAACATTTCCGCCCTGAATTTATGAACCGCATCGATGAAGTCGTCGTCTTCCATCCGTTAGATAAAAAACAAATCCGTCATATCGCCGACTTGCAAATTAATCATTTACGCTCGCGCCTAGCGGAACGCGAATTAGGTTTGAATGTTTCGAATGAAGCGTTGGATTATTTGGCAGCTAGCGGTTATGATCCTGTTTATGGAGCAAGACCATTAAAACGCGCCGTGCAGCAACACATCGAAAATCCTCTTGCCCAAGAAATATTGTCTGGTAAATTCAGCGCGGGCGATACGGTTTCAATAAATGTTAAAAAGGGCCGATTAGATTTTTCTAAGGCGACAACAAGTTTGAGTCAGCAAACATAAAGGAAGCGCATAATGTATAAACATATTTTATTTGCCACGGATTTAACGGATGAAACTGACTACATAGTCAATAAAGTGCAAACCTTACGAAGTTTTACCAACGCAAAATTAAGTTTGGTTCACATCGTCGAACCCATGCCTGGTTATAGCTATGCCTATCTAGGGATTGAAGACATCGAAGGCCAACTGATTGAAGAAGCGCGTGAAGCGTTAACAAAATTAGGCGGCAAATTAGCCGTCGAGCGTAATGACCAGTGGATTGAAGTCGGCCCAACCAAATCCAAAATTTTAAAAGTCGCCAGCGAAATCGGCGCGGACTTAATCATTTGCGGTAGCCACGGCCGGCATGGTTTATCGCTCTTGTTAGGTTCCACCGCGAATGCGATTTTACACGGCGCCCATTGCGACGTGTTGACGGTGCGCTTGCCGAGTTAACAAAAAAATCCCTGAGAAAAACAGGGATTTTTTATTTAATTTACTTCATTCCCGCATACAGATAGAATCCTCCCCTCTATAAAAAAATCTATTGCTCTGTGCAATAAAGGATATATGTTGTGCGTTTTGTTAACTTTAAAAAATTATTTACCGCGAGTGCGGTGCTCATTTCAATCGCTGGTGCTAGCTTCAGCTACGCTGAAACGGTTGATAATTCACAAGTTGTTTCTGATCAAACAATAACTAATGACGCTGCGGCAGAAACTCCGGTCACGCCGCCAGTCGTCAAACATACACATCATCATCATGTTGCTCAAGTGCCCCAGAAACGCCAAACCGTAGCGGAATTTGGCGCACAAAAAATCAACGACGATAAACATAACCAATCCTTGCAAGGCAGCCCCGTTGTCGCCCGCGCTTCGGAAGAAAACCGGATTTTAGAAAATCCATTTTCAATTGCGTTCTATAAACCAACGTATGTCTTGCCATACTATTACACCAGAATGCCAGACAACGCCGTCTACCAGGGTGAAACGCCGCAAGGGGAATCGTTGAAGAAGTCGGAAGTGAAATATCAATTAAGTTTTAAGGTGCCGATTTGGCATCGAATTTTTAACTTACCTTCGACGCTATTTTTTGCTTATACGCAATTATCTTATTGGCAGCTCTACGACAAGTCGGCGTTTTTTAGAGAAACGGACTATGAGCCTGAAGCATTTTTAGCGAATGAAGTAAATTTACATTTGTTTGGTAACTGGCACATAAACTTTTTAAATTTAGGCGCGGTGCATCAATCCAACGGCTTCGGTGGTTCTTTGGAACGTAGTTGGAACCGAATGTATTTCAACGCGATCGCGTCGAATGATAATTGGGTCATCAGCATTAGACCTTGGTATGTTTTTCATGACAGTACTTACGAACGGCAAAACCCCAACATGGCGAAATATTTAGGTCATGAACAAATTACCTTAGCCTGCAAGTACTGGGGCCAAGTATTTACCTTGGAAGCGCGCAACGCCATCGAACATCACGGCCGTTATGCCGCGGCTACCGCGTCTTGGAGTTTCCCGATTACTAAACATTTTAATGGGTATTTGCAAGTGTTTAGCGGTTACGGTCAAAGCTTAATTGAATACAACCATCGCACCAACAGCGTCGGTGTGGGTATCGCGTTGAGTAACTGGATTTAAAAATTTGATTTTTCGATAGCTTGAATTACCTTAAGACGTGAATTTTCATAACTTCCGTCTTAAGATTTATTTAACAAACAAAAATCCATTCAGCATTTAAATGATTTTCTCCGCCGGTTACAATCACAATCCTCGGCAGAAGACTTAATACCAATCTTACAAGGCTTCGCTGAATTTGCTTTACAAACAAAGCAACGCGAGACGGCAAAAATAATTTCAATGTTTAACAGCCAAGCACGCCTAGACATCAACATTCCTACCGCGAGTTATTGGTTAGCAAAATCAAGTTATATCATCGAAGATGAATTTTGTCCGACCGATAACGACAGAGCATTGACTTTATGGCACTTGAAACAATTTGATATGAAAGTATTTTCATCCCTTTTTCCAAAACAAAATAAAACAGTAAAAGACGCCGTGAAAAATATCAAAAATATTTTTCCGCAAACTAAAGAAAGCGATTTGATAAATCAAGCCGCGGCAACGCATGATTTATCGGTTGGGACGGTGCTGGCCCCCGCGTCATTGGAAAATGAAAACCGCATGCTGTTAGAAAGTCAAATAATGTTAATCATGAATTTTATCGAAGTAATTGAGATCGACGATAATAAAATTACCCGCATCAAATTGGGGATAGGAGTATTAATAGTTTTACTCTTAGCCGCAACGACGGGAATTTTGTTTGCGTATGCAATACCGTTAGCGCAGCAAGAAAATTATGTCACTCATCATCTTTTTTATGACGAATTCAATGGAACTACCTGCGTGAAAATAAGTGGTGATGCTGGCGACCCTTGTAACAGCTTTTCACTAGTCATAGAATTTTGTAAAGATTTATGTGATCAATATCCTGATTTTGTTGCTGAGTGCGGATATTTAATTGGTGCGATAATAGGTCTTGCTGCGACGGGACTGACTGCTATGGGTTTATGTATGGAGGGAATCTATGATAACCGTTTTGATTTGGCTTCTGACAAAGCAAAAGAGTTGGCTAGAATAGGTTTTGGAAGTGAAGCTGTTCCTGTAGCTTTTTTTGGAACGGATCATAAGGCATATATTTATAAAATAGTTAAAGCTACAAAAGTAGCATTGAGTATCAGGCAAAATGAACATGAAAAACTACTAAAACCCGCTGTTATGACTATCACTGTAGTGGATGAAGATTCTGATGATGAAAAGGAAGAAAATAGCGAAGAAAAAAATGCAGCTAACGAGGCTTATCAATTAGTAATGAACAGTCCACCAGATAGGTACAATAGCATGCATAGTCTTTGGAAGCGCACGCCATCATCTTTTAACGATGCAGTTGCGCCATTATTAGGAATCGATGATGAGGCAGATGATGAAGCTAGTTTTACCCGAGCAAATTCATTGTAAATGCCAATGAACCATTTCATTCACACTGGCGGCAGCGTTGCGCTGCTTGCCTATGTTGATGAGTTTTAGTGAGAAGCTATTAAGTTGTTTTCGCCACTTTTGTAAAAACGACTTTAACTTCTCTCACAGTTCCAGGCGGCGCCAATAATCCTTCTTCTTCGGTGTTCGAAACGGCTGTTTCACATTCAGGTGTTTTACCTAACAGATTCGCAAAGTAGGAAGTCTGGCGCTGAAGACTGGATTTAAAAGAATTTTATTAGCAATGGGATGTATTTTCACCTCTCCCTTATGAGTAAGAGAGAGGTGATGTGAGCCTAGCCAAACTTCTTTTCAACAAATTCCCAATTAACTAAATCCCAAAACTTTTCGACATAGTCAGGTCTTGCGTTACGGTAATCGATGTAATAAGCATGTTCCCAAACATCGCAGGTTAATAACGCTTCTTTGCCTTGCGTCATCGGTGTGCCGGCGTTTGAGGTACTGAGCAAATCCACCGAGCCGTCGGCATCTTTCACTAACCAACCCCAGCCTGAACCAAACGTATTGACGGCCAGTTCACTGAATTGCTTTTTGAAAGTATCGAAATCGCCGAATTTTTTCTTAATCGCATCCGCCAATTTGCCACTGGGTTTTTTACTGCTGTCCGGCGTCATGCAATGCCAGTAAAAAGTATGGTTCCACACTTGCGCCGCGTTATTAAAAATACCGCCGCTGGATTTTTTAATGATGTCTTCAAGCGGTTGGTTTTCGAATTCTGTGCCGGGGATTAATTTATTTAATTTATCGACGTATGCTTTGTGATGCTTACCATAGTGATACTCCAACGTTTCCTTCGAAATAACCGGCTCCAACGCGTCCATAGGATAAGGCAATTTTGGCAGTTCTATCATGCGATATTCTCCATTTTTTTATATATAAATTTAAAAACTTTCTTCCGTTCTTTTAGTTAAAACTTCATGGCCGTTTGGCGTGACCAAGATAGTATGCTCCCATTGCGCCGAAAGACTATGATCTTTCGTCACCACCGTCCATTCATCCGGCAATAATTTCACGAAGCGCTTGCCGGCGTTAATCATCGGCTCGATTGTGAAAATCATGCCTGCTTTAAATTCTTCACCTGTGCCGGCGATCCCATAATGCAACACATTCGGCGCGTCATGAAAAATACTGCCGATACCATGGCCGCAATACTCGCGCACCACGGTAAAGCGCTGGGCTTCCGCCATTTGTTGGATCGCAGCGCCAATATCGCCAAAATGATTGCCGGGTTTTACTTGCTCGATGCCGGCGTAGAGACATTCTTGCGTGACTTTGACGAGTCGGTCGGCCAATACACTGGTTTTACCGACGCAAAACATTTTACTGGTGTCGCCGTGATAACCGTCTTTCAACACGGTCACGTCGACATTGATGATGTCCCCGTCTTTCAGCTTCTTAGGGCCAGGGATACCGTGACACACTTGGTGGTTAACAGATGTACAAATAGATTTGGGAAAACCCAAATAATTCAAGGGCGCGGGGATGGCTTTTTGGGTGTTAACAATATAATCGTGACAAATATCATTTAATTCATCGGTAGTGATGCCAGCCTTAACGTAAGGTGTTATCATTTCCAATACTTCAGCGCCTAAGCGTCCCGAAACACGCATTTTCTCGATTTCATCAGATTTTTTAATAGTAATTTGCGAGTTTTCTGGCATTAGATTGGCACATAATTATTGTTTGAAATAGGCCATCTATGGTATAAAGGCCAGTTTTAATTAGCAAATGAAATTTATGCCTAGCCATTACATTATGTAAGGCAGGAATTTAAACCCGCACACGTATCTTAACTATCAGTTGGGTGCTTTCACCCCGCAAGGGCAAAGTAGGCTGATGGGATGCGTGGAGGCTTAACCCAACCATTAGAGGAAAGTAGAGTCATGAGTTTACCAGTTACCATGCGTGATATGTTAAAAGCCGGTGTTCACTTTGGACATCAGACCCGTTATTGGAACCCAAAAATGAGTTCTTACATTTACGGTTCGCGGAATAAAATTCACATTATCAATTTAGAAAAAACATTGCCTTTATTGCAAGACGCGTATAATTTCGTCGGCAAAATCGCTTCGAATAAAGGCAAAGTGTTATTTGTCGGCACCAAACCCGCGGCCCGCGACATCATCAAAGAAGAAGCGGAACGCTGCCGTATGCCGTACGTTAACCACCGTTGGTTAGGCGGCATGTTGACGAATTACAAAACTATCCGTCAATCCATCCGTCGTTTGAAAGAACTCGAAGCGATGTTTGATAAACAAAACTTTGGCCGTCTCGTTAAAAAAGAAGTGTTAGAGCTCACCCGTGAAAAAGCCAAGCTGGAAAGAAGTTTAGGCGGGATTAAAAACATGGGCGGTTTACCCGACGCATTATTTATTATTGATGTCGGTCACGAAAATATCGCCATCGCGGAAGCGAACCGTTTAAGCATTCCGGTTATCGGCGTCGTCGACACCAATCACAGCCCGTTAAATATTAGCTATGTCATTCCTGGTAACGACGATTCCTTGCGCGCTATCAAGCTTTACACAAGCTGCATCGCTGAAGCCATTTTAGAAGGACGCGCAAGCAATCCTGATATCGCGGCCGCGGATGCGAATGCTGCTGCTGAAGCGATTGAAATTGAAACGCTTGAGACACCCGTCCCAGGCACAGATGAAAGCGAAGGTTAAGCCGTAAGGTTCTTTTTCTTTTAAAAACACTTCTTATCATCTCGTAAATAGTGAATACCGCGCACGCTTAACGTTGCGCGGTTTGCCTGATCTAAGAAGCCGGTGATGAATTCCAGTTTTAGCAATGAGGTTATGGTTATGACAGCAATTACTGCGGCACAAGTGAAAGAATTACGCGAACGTACTAACGTTGGCATGATGGAATGTAAAAAAGCGTTAGAAATCGCTGGCGGCGACATGGAGCTAGCGATCGAAGAATTACGCAAATCCGGCAAAGCGAAAGCCGATAAAAAATCCGGCCGCATAGCCGCCGAAGGTGTGGTGATGATCCGTCTGTCCACCGACAATAAACGCGCCGTGTTAATCGAAATCAATAGTGAAACGGATTTTGTCGCGCGCGATAAAAACTTTTTACAATTCGCGGAAGCCGTCGCGCAAACCGCGCTGGAAAATAATATCACCGACGTCGCCGTGTTAGCCGGCACGCTATTAAGCGGTGGTAACGCCACCGTGGAAGAAACCCGCGCTGGTTTAGTCGCTAAAGTCGGCGAAAACATTAGCGTGCGCCGTATCTTATTGACGGACAGCGATGCCGCCAGCGTCGGTACGTATTTACATGGCAACCGCATTGGCGTTTTCGTCGAATTAGATGTCGATAACAAAGAATTAGCGAAAGACATTGCGATGCACATCGCCGCCAGCAAACCATTAGTGGTAGCGCCGGAAGATGTACCCGCTGATTTAGTCGCGAAAGAAAAAGAAATTTGCATGGCGCAATCCGCTTCTAGCGGCAAGCCGCAAGAAATCATCGAAAAAATGGTCGCCGGCCGCTTGAAAAAATTCCTCGACGAAATTAGTCTCATGGGTCAGCCGTTCGTGAAAGACCCCGACACCACGGTCTCGGCTCTACTCAATAAAAACCGCGCGAAAGTATTGTCGTTCGGCCGCTTCGAAGTCGGCGAAGGCATTGAGAAAGAAAAGGAAGATTTTGTCGAAGCTGTGATGTCACAAGTAAATAATGGCTAACACTATGGAAACTATATCATCGAAACCAGCTTACCAGCGTATCCTGCTCAAGCTTAGTGGTGAAGCGCTGCAAGGCGACCATTTGTTTGGGATCAACGCAAATAAGTTAACGAAAGTCAGTCAAGAATTGGCGAGTGTGGTGAAGTTAGGCGTGCAAGTAGCGCTGGTCATTGGTGGCGGCAATATTATCCGCGGCGCGGACCTTTGCGCCAGCGGTCTAGACCGCGTGACCGCCGATCAAATGGGCATGTTAGCCACCGTCATTAATGGTTTAGCGTTGCTGGACGCGTTAGAAAGAAAAGGCGTGCCGACAACGTTAATGTCGGCCTTGGCTATTCCTGGTCTCGTGGATTTTTATGACCGGCATACCGCCAAAGCGGAATTAGAAAAAGGTAAACTTCTCATTTTCGTCGCCGGTACCGGCAATCCGTTAGTGACTACCGATTCCGCCGCGGCGTTACGCGGCATCGAAGTCGGCGCTGACATCGTGATTAAAGCCACCAAAGTTGACGGCGTGTTCGCCGCTGACCCGATCAAAAATCCCAAAGCCGAACGTTATGAGCAATTAACGTATGACGAAGTGTTAGAACAACGTCTTGGCGTCATGGATTTAAACGCAATTTTGTTATGCCGTGAACATGCTTTACCGCTGCGCGTATTTAATATGAGTAAACAAGGCGCGTTGTTACGCATTGTTACCGGCGAAAACGTTGGTACATTAATCCAAAGTGGAGATTGATGTTATGAGTACTAATATCGTGAAAGACGCAGAACCAAAAATGCAAAAAGCCGTCGAATCTTTTAAAGTGGATATTTCAAAGATTCGCACCGGCCGCGCGCATCCTAGTTTGTTAGACCAAGTGCGCGTTGATTATTACGGCACACCCACGCCGTTAAGCCAAGTCGCCAACATCAGCGTCGCTGATTCGCGCACGCTGGCCATCACGCCGTGGGAAAAAAAGATGATTCCCCTCATCGAAAAAGCCATTATGACGTCCAACCTCGGCTTAAACCCCGCGACCAGCAGCGAAATCATCCGCGTGCCATTGCCCGCGCTGACTGAAGACCGCCGCAAAGAATTATCGAAAGTCGTGCGTAATGAAGCTGAATCCGGTCGCGTGGTGATACGCAATATCCGCCGCGACGCGAACAATGCTTTGAAAGAAGCGCTCAAGAATAAAGAAATCGCGGAAGATGAAGAGCGCCGCATGGCCGACAGCATTCAAAAATTAACGGATAAATTCATCGCGGAAATAGATCAGTTGTTAGCGGCGAAAGAATCTGAACTCATGGTGATATAATTTTTTCCGGTTGTTGCGATAGGCTGTAGATGGATACCAGAATTTTACCGAAACATATTGCTATCATCATGGATGGTAACGGCCGTTGGGCCAAACAGCGTTTCTTACCGCGGATTGCCGGGCATAAAGCCGGTGTCGATGCGGTAAGAAACACCGTGAAATACTGCGCGGAAAAACATATCGAAGTGCTGACCCTCTTCGCGTTCAGCAGTGAAAATTGGCGGCGTCCCGAGCAAGAAGTCAATTTTCTCATGGATCTTTTTATCATGGTGCTGGAGCGCGAAGTCAAAAAACTCCATAAACAAAACATTCAGTTGCGCATCGTCGGCGATCGTGCCCGTTTCGATAAAAAACTTTTGCTGCAGATGGAAAAAGCGGAAGCGTTAACGCAGAACAATACCGGGTTAAAATTAATTGTCGCCGCCAATTACGGCGGTCAGTGGGACGTTACCGAAGCCTGCCGCAAAATCGCGGTGGAAGTCGAGCAGGGGAAATTAACTAGCGCCGAAATTTCCAGCGACGTTATTCAAGCGCGCTTGGCGACCGCTGGCATTCCTGAGCCTGATCTTTTTATCCGGACGAGCGGCGAACAACGCATCAGTAATTTTATGATTTGGCAGTTAGCTTATTCCGAATTATATTTCAGCGACGCGTTGTGGCCCGACTTTGACGCTAATGAACTCGACAAAGCCTTGGCTTTTTACGCGAGCCGCGAACGGCGTTATGGTTACATCAGCGAACAATTAAGAGCGGCGGAACATGCTTAAACAACGGCTGTTGACAGCTATCCTTCTCATCCCACTTTTTATCGCGCTACTTTTACTGTTATCGCCGGTTCGTTTCAACTATTTACTGATGGCATTCGTGTTGATAGGCGCATGGGAATGGTCTAATTTCATGGGGATTAAAACTATTTTCGCGCGCTGTCTTTATCCGCTTTTCATGCTGGTAGTGCTAATGCTATTTCCATTTATCGCGATTTACATGCCGCTGATTTTAATCGCCGCCGCGGTCTTTTGGTTGTTGGCATTGTGCCTCGTTTTAATTTATCCGCAAGGTAGCGGGGTATGGGGCGATAGTCTCGTGCTGCGCGGCTTGATGGGCGTGATGGTGTTGATCCCTACGTTTGACGCGCTGCAATTCATACACAACACAGAAATATTTGGCGTAGGGCGCGGGCCATATGTCTTATTAACATTATTTATTTTAATTTGGGGCGCGGATTCAGGCGCTTATTTCGCCGGCAAAGCGTTTGGAAAAAACAAATTAGCGCCGCGCGTCAGTCCAGGTAAAACTTGGCAAGGCTTGAGTGGGGCGTTAGGGTTGACGGTTTTAATCGCGCCATTATTATTATATTTTTTCCCGGTAGCAGACTGGTGGAAGATTGAAATTTTAGCGCTAGTCACGGTTTTATTTTCTGTGCTTGGTGATTTATTTGAAAGTATGCTGAAACGAAATGTGAACATAAAAGATTCGGGCAAATTATTTCCAGGCCACGGCGGACTTATGGACCGCATCGATAGTTTGACCGCCGCGGCGCCACTATTCGCATTAGGCTGCATTTTCCTAGTTAAAATCTCACATTAACACTAGATTTAGTACCACAAAGCTTGGATAATTGACCCTCTTTGAACTGGCGGTTGTCTAAAAAATGCGACCCAGTTTATAAATGATAATAACGAGAAGATGAAAGGCAAATGAAAAAACCAATTCTGTTGTTACTCCTGTTACTCACTATTTTCATGACACCCGCGTGGGCCTCACAATTCGTTGTGAAAAGAATTGAAATAGAAGGCACACAACGCATTTCCCCTGAAACCGTTTACTCGTATTTACCGATTAAACCCGGCCAGACCCTCAGCAGCGATAAAACCGCGGGCATCATTCAAGCGTTATATAAAACGGGTTTCTTTGAACACATTACCCTCGCGCGTAGCGGCGACACGTTAATTATTAAAGTCGTGGAACGCGAAACGATAGGCGAATTAAAAATCTCCGGCAACAGCGTCATCCCCACCGACAAACTTACCGCGGTGATGAAGAGTTTAGATATCGCCGAAGGCCGCGCTTACAACCGCGCTGTGTTAGACCGAATTCAACAAAGTTTATTGAACCAATATTATCAACTCGGCCGCTTCAACGCGCGCATCGACGTCGCCGTTACGCAAATGCCGCGTAACCGTGTGTTAGTGAAAATTGATATTTCCGAAGGTTTGGCCGCGAAAATTCGCCGCATTAATATCATCGGCAATCATGCGTTTAAAGAATCCACGTTAGTGAACCAAATGACGATTAGCACGCCCGGCTTATTTACTTTCGTCACGCAAAACGATCAATACTCACAAGAAAAATTAGAAGCGAGCTTAGAAAGCTTACGCAATTATTATTTAGACCACGGTTATTTAAAAGTCGCGGTGAAGTCATCGCAAGTCTCTATCACACCCGACCGCAAATCCGTATATGTCACCATGGTCGTGGAAGAAGGTAAGATTTACACGATTAAAGGCTATACCTTGACAGGCACTTTCCCGATTCCGCGCGAGCAATTGATTAAACAAATCCGCGTTACGCCGGGCCAAGTATTTTCACGCCGCGATATCGTCGATTCTGAAAAAGCCATGAGCGACGCGATGGGTGATAAAGGCTATGTGTTCGCGACCGTGAGTTTGAACCCGACGATAGACGATAAAAACCGTGAAGTGTGGCTGGAATTCACTGTGAAACCCGGTAAGCGCACTTACGTCCGGCATATCTTTTTCTCGGATAATTCTAAAACTAACGATGAAGTGCTGCGCCGCGAAGTCCAGCAAATGGAAGCAGCACCCGTGTCCACGAGTCAATTAGAAGAATCCAAACGCCGCATCAATTTGCTACCGTATATGAAAGACACGCAAATGACGGTGACACCCGTGCCTAACACTGACGACAAAGTCGACGTGAATTACAAAGTGACGGAAAATAATTCCGCGGAATTATCCGCGCGGGTCGGTTATTCGCAAGTGCAGCATTTCTTATTAGGCGCCGGCGTCAATCAGAAAAACTTTTTAGGTACTGGCAAAACCGTCGGTCTTAACGCCGAAGCCAGCCGTTACGAACGTTATTACAGCGCGAATTACACCGATCCGTACTTTACGCAAGACGGTATTTCCCGCACCATGGTTGTGTCCGCGTCCAGCACGGATCCGTCTGCGATGAACGTGTCACAAAGTTATACTTCTAACGAATATGACTTTAACGATTCCTATGCGATTCCAATTGGCCAAGAAAAAAATGCGATTAACCGTTTTGAATTAGGCTACGGTTATCAAAACACGACGATCTTGCTGCCCAGCAATAGAAATTATGTTTCGAACATGGTGCAAGACTTCACGAACCATCACGGCCGCCACTTTGCGCAATTAAGTTTAAGCGCGGGGCTGTCACGTGACAGCCGTGATAAAGCGATTTTCCCAACTAAAGGCGGTAGGAACGCGATTGGCGTGAACGTCTTCGTGCCCGCGACCAGTAAATCTTTAAAATACTATACGATCAACTATGCCGGTGCTTACTACGTACCGTTAATGAAACACTATGTGTTAATGACCCGCGGCGCCATGGGTTACGGCAATAGTTTTTCAAATGGCACGAATTACCCTTATTTTAAGAACTTTTATGCCGGTGGTATGGATTCCGTCCGCGGCTTTTCGGCTAACACTTTAGGCCCTAGAGATAACGTGCGGGGCACGGGTGAGTTTGGTAACCCTACCGGTGGTAACTTTATGGCGGACGCGAGCTTAGGCTTAATTTTGCCAAGTTATTTCTCAGATAACATCCGGATGATGGGTTTCTTAGACGCGGGTAATACGTGGCAAACGTATGACAACCGTCAATTTGGCGGAACGGGTACCGGTCCTCTGCGTTATTCGGCGGGTGTGCAGGTAACTTGGTTGTCAATGATGGGGCCAATTGATGTAAGCTTGGCCAGACCGTTACATCACAATAGAGCCGATGAGTTAGAAGCATTTCAATTTTCGCTAGGTGCTAATTTCGGATAATTGTGACATACTACGCGTCTGTATGGGTTGGTCCATCGGGTTGTTTTATAATATTAAATATAGGATATCTTTTAATCTATTGGAGAAAGTTATGAAGAAAGTTTTGGCCCTCTTAAGCTCTTTACTGCTTATCGTAAGCACACAGGTTTTTGCGGCTCCTGCTGCAACGACGACAACCACTGACACCTCTACACCAAAAATTGCGGTAGTTAACGTTCAGCAAGTTTTGATGCAATCGTCAAAAGTGGCAGATGTTAATACCAAGTTGCAAAATCAATTTAAGCCACGCCAAGAAAAATTGACCGCGCAGCAAAAAACTCTGCAAGATGAATTAGACGCTTACAGCAAAAAATCTACGACGATGTCTGCTAAAGATCGCGACACGACGGAAAAGAAAATTGCTGACGACAAAGCTTCGTTCTTAAAAGACGCCGGCGCTTTCCAAAAAGAAGTGAACGCGGAACAAAACAAAGCAATGCAAAGTATCCTAGGTCAATTGAGCGGAATTATTTCTGACTTAGCGAAGAAGAGCAATTACACGTTGGTGTTGGATTCACAAGCGGTTGTATACGCAAGCGACGCTGCTGACATCACCAAGCAAGTAGCGAAAGATTTTAACAAGAAATAAATTTAAACGTATAACGAAGGCCAAATATTTTCTCGGTGGATTGAGAAAGTATTTTGGCCTTTTTCACATTGAGGCGTATGGACTTTTGAGTGACCTTCGATGAAACCTCAACAAAAAAAATCGCAATACACATTAGCCGAATTAACTAACGGTTTGGACGAAGTCACGATTCTTGGTGACCCCCAATGCGTAATTTCAGGTGTTGGCACGCTGAAGCAAGCGGCTCCTAATCAAATCGCATTTTTAATGAATCCACTTTATAAAAAATATTTAGCTAACACGCAAGCCGCAGCGGTGATTGTGTCGCAGAGCGACGCGCCAGAATGTCCGGTGAACGCCGTGATTAGCCGTGATCCTTATTACACTTACGCGAAAATAGCCGCGTATTTCGCGGATAAACCTATTTTTAACGCCGGTATTCATCCGACTGTAGTCGTGGGTGCAAATTGTGAAATCGACGCCACAGTTTGCATCGGCCCGTACTGCGTGATTGGCGATAACGTCAAGTTGGCGCGCAATGTTATCCTTGGCCCTGGCACCATCATCGGTGAGCGGGTCACGATCGATGAAGACACATCGATCGATGCGAAAGTTATTATCTATTACGACGTGAAAATTGGTAAACGCGTGCAGATATTCAGCGGCACGGTGATTGGCAGCGATGGTTTTGGTTTAGCGAAACATAAAGGCCAATGGCAAAAAGTCCCGCAGCTAGGCAGCGTGATTATTGAAGACGACGTGGAAATCGGCGCGAACTGCGCGATTGACCGCGGCGCGATTGAAGATACGGTGTTAGAACGCTGCGTGAAATTAGATAATCTCGTGCAGATCGGCCACAATGTGCGAATCGGTGAAAATACCGCGATCGCGGGTTGCGTCGGCATCGCCGGCAGCGCCACTATCGGCAAGAATTGTTTAATCGGCGGCGCTGCGGGCTTGAATGGCCATATTTCCATTACCGACAACGTCATGATCACCGGCATGACCGCGGTGACGAAAACCATTAAAGAAGCGGGCGTGTATTCCTCTGGCGTCGGCGGCTTAGTCACAAATTTAGAATGGCGCAAAAGCAGCGCGCGTTTGCACCGCTTAGAACAATTAAATCAGCGCGTGAAAGTATTAGAATCTTTGCTGGAAGAATTAATAGAGAGAAAAGACTCATGACTTCAACAACCTCAGAAACCGTAATGGACATTAATGAAATATTAAAATATCTTCCGCACCGTTATCCTTTTTTATTAATCGACCGCGTCGTCGAAATCGTCGAAGGCCAATCGTTAGTCGCGATAAAAAACGTGACGATAAATGAAAATTTTTTCGTCGGCCATTTTCCTAACCGGCCGGTGATGCCAGGCGTTTTAATTTTAGAAGCGTTAGCGCAAGCCGCGGGCGTGTTAGCGTACAAATCTACGAATACCTTGCCGACCGACGGCGTGTTATATTTTCTCGCGGGCATCGACAAGGCGCGTTTCCGGCGCGTGGTCGAGCCAGGCGATCAATTACGTTTAGAAGTAAAAGTGTTACGCGGTAAGCGTGACATGTGGAAATTAGAGGGATCGGCGCATGTGGATGGAGAACTTGCTTGTTCCGCCGAGTTTTTAAGTGCACGGAGAGGTTAAATCAGTGATAGATAAAACCGCTATAATTCACCCCACCGCCAACGTCGATGAAAATGTTCACATCGGCCCTTGGACGTTGATCGGTGAAAATGTAGAAATCAAGGCAGGGACATGGATTGGCCCGCATGTGGTGATCAAAGGCCCGACTAAAATCGGCCGCGACAATAAAATTTACCAATTCGCCTCGATCGGCGAAGACCCGCAAGATAAAAAATATCAAGGCGAAGAAACGTTTTTAGAGATTGGCGACCGCAACGTGATCCGCGAATTTTGTACTTTCAACCGCGGCACGGTGCAAGACAAAGCGGTGACGACGATCGGCGACGATAATTTATTTATGGCCTACGTACATATCGCCCACGATTGCACGGTGGGCAACCACACGATTTTCGCCAACAACGCCTCGCTAGCCGGTCATGTCAGCGTCGAAGATTACGCAATTCTAGGCGGATTCGCAGGCGTTTTACAATCATGCCGCCTAGGGACGAATAGTTTTGCTTCCATGGGCGCGATGATCGATAAAGACGTGCCGCCTTATGTGAAAGTCTCAGGCTATTACGCGAAACCATTTGGATTAAATACCATTGGCATGAAGCGCCGCGGTTTTGCGACCGAAACGTTAGTCAGCCTGCGCCGCGCTTACAAATTGATTTACCGCAAAGGTTTGACGATTAAACAGGCGATGTTGGAATTAGAAAGCATGCTGGCCGAGTGTCCAGAGGTTCAAGTCTTGATAGATTTCATTCAGTTATCAAACCGTGGGATTGTACGCTAACGCGAAACGGGAAAACCCACAATGAAAGTTGGTATAGTAGCAGGCGAAGCATCAGGTAGCACATTAGGCGCGGGACTTATCAACGCGCTGCGGGAGCATGAACCATTGCTCACGTTATCCGGTATCGGCGGCCCGGATATGATCGCCACGGGCTTTCAAAGTTTGCATGAAATGGAACGCTTGTCGGTCATGGGTTTGATTGAACCCTTAAGCCGGTTGCCGGAATTATTTTTAATCCGGCGCCATCTTTATAAACACTTCAAAAAACAAAAACCCCATTTCTTCATCGGCATCGATTCACCGGATTTTAACTTAGGTTTAGAATTAAAATTACGCAAACTCGGCACGCCGGTCGTGCATTACGTCAGTCCCTCAGTTTGGGCGTGGCGTAAAAAACGCATTCACAAAATCGCGAAAGCCGTGGATTTAGTGTTAACGCTGCTGCCATTCGAAGCGGCTTTTTATGAAAAACATTCCGTGCCGTCTTGTTTCGTCGGTCATCCACTCGCGGATTTAATACCGCTTGCACCCGATCAAGCCGCCGCAAAGCTTGCGCTTGGTTTAGCACCTGACACCCAATACATCGCGCTGCTGCCCGGCAGCCGCCGCAATGAATTGCATTTTCTCGGCGAATTGTTTTTAACTACCGCGCAACTCTGCCGGCAAGAAAATCCAAAATTAAAATTCATTACCTCCGCCGCCAACGCGCAGCGTCATAAAGAATTTTTTCAGCAATGGCAACTTTATCTGCCAGACTTACCGCTGCAATTTTTTGAAAACCAAACGCATAACGTAATGGCGGCCGCCGACGCGGTGTTGGTCACCTCCGGCACTGCCACCTTGGAAACGATGTTATTCAAGCGCCCGATGGTCATCGCTTACCGCATGGCGAATTTAACTTATCAAATCGCGCGCCATTTAGTTAAAATCCCCTACATTGGTTTACCCAACTTATTAGCGGACCAAGCGTTAGTTCCCGAATTCATTCAAGATGCTGCCACCCCAAAAGCGTTAGCGGCGGCGTTGCTAGATTATATTGAGAATCCAGACAAAGCCCGTGCTTTGCAGCAGCAATTTACTGACATCCATACAATACTACGCCGAGACGCGAATAAACGCGCCGCTGAAGCCGTATTGAAAATTGTAAGATAAGAATCATTAAGGAATCACCATGGTAGAAATTCAGGGAAGTATTATTACCGCGGGCGTCGACGAAGCCGGCCGCGGGCCGTTAGCGGGGCCGGTATTCGCAGCGGCAGTGATATTAGATCCGCAAAATCCCATCAAAGGTTTAGCCGATTCAAAAAAATTAAGTGAAAAAGAACGCGACGCAATTTTCCCTATGATTATGCGTTTTGCATTAGCCTACGGCATTGGCCGCGCCGAAGCGTCTGAGATAGATGAAATTAATATTTTACAAGCGTCATTGTTAGCGATGCAGCGCGCCGTCGCGGCGTTAAAAATTATTCCGCATTTGGCTTTAGTTGACGGCAACCGCGCGCCTTTGTTGAATTGTGATACACGCACCATCATCGGCGGTGACGATTCTGAACCCGCGATCAGCGCCGCATCGATTATCGCGAAAGTCTCTAGAGACCGTGAAATGATGTTGTTAGACAAACAATTTCCGCAATATGGTTTCGCGAAACACAAAGGCTATGGCACGAAAGACCACTTAGCCGCGCTACAAGCTCATGGCGCTTGTTCCATTCATCGTCGGACTTTCGCGCCGGTGGCGTTGGTGTTGAATCGTGACATGACAGAAATGTCTGTTATATAGCTCCGTTTATATAGCTAAAGGCCTCCGGCGCATTTCGATTTCCCCTTTTTGTTCTTCTGGGTAAGACAATTCTGTCACACGTTTGGTTTTTTTAAACAGAGTGGTTGGATTCACGGAAAATAATAATTGTGGGAGCCTTAGCGGCCGGTCTTCCGGCGTGATTACCGGCTCGATGATTTTAAAAAATTTCGAAAGTTGCATCTCAACATCCATGCCTAAATACTTGTTGCAATAAGAAGCCAAGCCAGCTAAATCTTCCACGGTCAAAGTCATTAATTTCAGAAATGGAATGGCGCACATAGTTTCGCCAATAAAGAATAGGTTCTTATTGCGTGGGCATTGGCTTGCAGTTGTTTTAGTTAAATTTATCAAAATATATTTTTCAAAATATTCATCAACCATTCGCACATCTTCATTTAGTTTGATAAGCATTAAAGAAGGGATAATAATGTCACGCGCACCGTGTTTTGCGGGCAGCGTATTAAAATAATTTTTTACCGCGTTTACGCTTTCGCGCGTTAATAAAATAAGAATATCTTTTGAAATGATATGCCTTACTTTTAAAAAATTATCTAAGTCTTTCCCAGGCATGCCGTGATCATGCGGTGCACCGATGAACGTACTAAAAGAATAATCCGGAATTGGATCGCCATTACATTTAAAATGCGTAAAGCGTGGTAGTCTGTCCCAATAACCTGCGCCATAATCAAAACCTAACAATTGCCCCGTTGGAATGTCTCTCTCCGCATGAATGATGGCTAAGCAAATGTAATATTTTTTTTTATTGAAGTTGAAGGTAGTTAGTATATCAGTGCCGTTAAAGTTCGCCGTCGCGGGTGATTCGTCAGCTGCTTCAGGACGCGGCGTTTTAGGTAAATGCTGAAAATATCTGGCTAACCCATCAATATTTTTCGCGTCAAAAGTAATTTCTTCGCGATCGACAAAACCTAATCGGTAATTGATGACTTCGATTTCTGTTTCTCTCTCAACGTTAGCCGATTCATAAATATGACTAGGATAAAGTAAAAGGTCATTGGTACATAAGGCTTGGGTCGAAAAAGTACCCTTGCCGAATTCTCCCATTTTGGCTAAGCGAATTTTCTTTACGGTGGCGGCGTGAATTTTTAAAAGGACTTTCATGGTCCCGCGGCTCATTTTAGGATTGGGAAGAGCCATTTCTGCTTGCAACTTTTCTTGCAAACTTTCCAATAACGGCATAGCGATGATAAAGCAGTCGCTGATGTTCAAAGCATTCGGTTGTGAAGTCAAATAAGGCGTATATTTCGCGTCAAACGGCAAAACCATATAGCCGCCATTTTTATCCGGCGTGGGCAACGTGCGGGTAGCTGACATGCATACTCTCTACAAATTAGTCGTTTGGAGTTAAAAATTTTGATTGATAAAATCCGTCACGACGACACTCATTATATTATGAATCGTTGTCGTCGGATGAATCGAATCCCAAAAGATATAACTTGCCGGATCAGCGCAAGGCACAATCCCAGCTTGATAACTCTGTCCAACGTCATATGCAGTGCTTAGCGCTGGATTGCCGCGGATCGCGTTGGCCATAGCGGTTAAATTGATTTTCGAGCCGGTTTTATTGAATTCATGCGCAAGCCCTTGTTCTATGTTGGCTTCCCTATTAGCGTTGAGCGTATTACCGCCCGTCCAACAGCTTTCGGTTAAATTGCTGATGTGGCCTTCATATTTTTTATTGTAGTCATCGATATGATTTTCTAAATCTTCGAATAAGCTAAACATATCGAATAATTTTATGGTTATCGCCGGATTATTTTTTTGTAAAGTATCGACCGCAGTTTGTAATTTAGCGTTATGCAATTTGGTTAATTGACTCAAGCTAGCGCTGACGCCACTCTTGATCGCAAAGGGTGTTTTGCCTAAATCCGGCAAGTTGACGATGAGAAGATAATTGCCGCCATGCGCGATCATATTTTCTAGCGTGGTTTGAATGGCGTTAACCGTGTCGGTAGTAAATTTATCGGCGTCGGTAATTTTACGGCCGATGTAGTCATTGCCGCCAATCCACACTACGAATAGGGAATGCGATCGATCCGCTAAAATATTCCGCGAAATGTATTCATAAAACGATAACGTTAAATCGTAAGGAATTAAACTGGAAGGCGGATTGTAAAAATTAGCGGTTTCGCCGCCCACTGCATAATTTTGCGAAACAATATTATTTTTCAAAAAACTTGCCGCTAGCAACTCTGACCAAACCGGCCCGTTAGAAAACCGGCCTTTGAAATATGGCGGTGATTTTGGCAGCAAACCTAAATCGCGCGCATAAATGAAACCGGTGTCACTTAAACTGTCGCCAAAAAAAATGATTTGATCAAAGCCGGAAGTAGCACTGGCTTGCAGCGCAAAGCAGCTGAAGAATAATGCCAATATTATTTTGATGTGTTTCATACCTACCCCTCTTATTTAGTTGGGGCAGGATAGCATTTTTTAAAACCGAATTCATCATGTTGGCAATAATTGATTTTTAATAAACCATCTCAACATTATTTTCTTGCAGTAATTCACGTAACGCATTGATTAAGTGATCGCTAGGATTAACGCGCCACGCTTCGCCTAAATTTAAACTCGCCGTCGCGTCATTGCGGGAATAATCAATGGTGATGCGGCAATGGCCGCCGCGGTATTTCTCCAGCACTTGCGCGATTTTTTCGAGTTCACCGGATTTTTCGTGATTGACTAACAAACGTAAATATTTTCCGTGCCGTTCGCGCGCTTG
The DNA here is from genome assembly GCA_963692955.1 of Gammaproteobacteria bacterium. Taxonomy (GTDB): domain Bacteria; phylum Pseudomonadota; class Gammaproteobacteria; order DSM-16500; family DSM-16500; genus UBA5158. Next base: position 932,234 of record OY843587.1, read on the forward strand.
ATCGATGGAAAAAACATCGCGGCACGTCATGCGGTAGCCGCCGTTGAAATCATCGATGCTGACTTCGCCTTCCACGACGATTAACTGATCCTTGATAAGTAATTCACGGTGCTGCTGGAAAATTTCCGCGAAGCACAACACATCGATTTGCCCGGTGCCGTCTTCTATCGACGCTACCGCCATGCGGTCGCCGCGTTTGGTTTGAATGACGCGTATGCTCGCGATAATGCCCGCGATCACGGCAATTTGATTTTGCGCGGGACGCAGTTTAGCGATGCTCGCGGTGGTGAAATGATTTATTTCTTTTAAATAACGGTGAATCGGGTGGCCGGTTAAATACAAACCTAGCGTTTCTTTTTCACCGAATAAACGCACTTCATCGCTCCACTCGGGTCTGATCGAATAATCCAATTTGGGCGTATCGGTATTCGCGACGCCGAATAAATCATGTTGGCCTAACGTCGCATTACGCAGCGCTTGTTCGGCTTCTTGCGCTGCTAACGGCAGTGTGGCCATGATGCTGGCGCGGTGCGGGCCGATTAAATCGAACGCGCCGGCTTTAATTAACGCTTCCAGCACGCGCTTATTCATTTTGCGCATATCCACGCGACGACAAAAATCGAATAAATCTTGATAGGGCCCGTGCGCGGCGCGTTCTTCGACGATCGCTTCAATCGCGGCTTGTCCCGCGCCTTTAATCGCGCCTAAGCCATACACGATAGTCTTTGCGTCAAGCGCGTTGAATTTATAAAGGCTGCGGTTGATATCGGGCGGCGTCACTTGCAAATTCAAATCTTTACATTCTTCGACGAATAATACGACTTTGTCAGTGTTATCCATATCGGAAGATAACACCGCGGCCATGTAGGGAGCGGAATAATGCGCTTTCAGCCACGCGGTTTGATATGCGATTAACGCATACGACGCGGAATGTGATTTGTTAAAACCGTAACCCGCGAATTTTTCCATTAAATCGAAAATAAAATTCGCGTTATCGACGTGCACGCCCCGTTCGACGCTGCCTTGACAAAAAATTTCGCGCTGAAACGCCATTTCTTCCGGTTTCTTTTTTCCCATCGCGCGGCGTAATAAATCCGCGGCGCCTAGTGAATAACCCGCGAGGCTTTGCGCGATTTGCATGACTTGCTCTTGGTAAACGATAACGCCGTAAGTCGGACGTAAAATCGGTTCGAGTTTGGGGTGCGGGTATAAAACTTTCGCGCGCCCGTGTTTACGGTTGATAAAGTCGTCGACCATGCCTGATTGCAGCGGGCCTGGACGAAACAAAGCGACGAGCGCCACGATATCTTCGAAGCAATCCGGCTGCAAACGTTTCACCAAATCTTTCATACCGCGCGATTCTAATTGAAACACAGCGGTGGTTTTGCAGGCTTTCAACATCGTGTAGGTCGGTGCGTCGTTAATCGGCAATAAATCGATATTTAATAACGCTTCGTTATTTTGCGTGCGGAATTTGTTAATCGCTTTCACTGCCCAATCCATAATGGTAAGCGTGCGCAAGCCTAAAAAGTCGAATTTTACGAGACCAACGGCTTCAACGTCGTCTTTATCGAATTGCGTGATGATATGTTCGGGTTCGCCGGGTTCGCAATAGAGTGGCGCGAATTCGGTTAATTTTCCCGGCGCGATGACGACACCACCGGCGTGTTTGCCAACGTTGCGCGTGGTGCCTTCTAATTTTAAACTGAGATCGAACAGCGTGCGCACGTCATCTTCGCTTTGATACCGTTCGCGCAAGTGCGCTTCTTGTTGCAACGCTTTATCCAGCGTCATGCCGATTTCAAACGGAATTAATTTCGCGAGTTTATCGACGAAGCCATAACTCATGCCCAGCACGCGGCCCACGTCGCGCAACACTGCGCGCGCGGCCATCGTGCCGTAAGTAATAATTTGTGAAACGCATTCGCGGCCGTGCGTTTTCATCACATAATCGATGACGCGGTCGCGGCCTTCCATGCAAAAGTCGATATCAAAGTCCGGCATGGAAATCCGTTCTGGATTTAAAAAACGTTCGAACAATAATTCGTGCGCGAGCGGATCTAAATCCGTTATTTTTAACGCGTAGGCGACCAGTGACCCTGGGCCGGAACCGCGGCCTGGGCCGACTGGCACGTCATTTTCTCGCGCCCAACGGATAAAGTCGGCGACGATTAAGAAATAGCCCGCGAACCCCATTTTATTCACGACATCGATTTCGGTTTGCAAGCGCAAATCATAGGCGATACGTTCTGCCGCGAAGGTGGGGGAAGTGGTGTCGAAGCGGATTTTTAAGCGAGCTTCTAAACCTTCTTTCGCCACGTTCGTTAAATAAGTTTCGACGCTTAACCCTTCCGGCACGGGAAATTGCGGTAAAAAATTCAAGCCTAACGTCAGTGTCACGTTGCAGCGCTTTGCGATTTCGACGCTGTTTTCCAGCGCTGCGGGCAGGTCGGCAAATAACTCCAGCATTTCCGCGGGACTCTTGAGATATTGTTCTTCGGTATAGAGTTTAGGCCGGCGCGGATCGGCAAGAACGCAGCCATCATGGATACAGACGCGCGCTTCGTGCGCTTCGAAATCTTCTTTTTTAATAAAACGCACGCCGTTGGTCGCGACCACCGGCAGCGAATTTTTTTCCGCGAGTTGAATGGCGCTTTGAATATAGATTTCTTGCGGCGCATGGCCGGTGCGCTGTAATTCTAAATAATAACGGTGTGGAAAAACGCTTTGCCAAAATTCCAAATAACGTTGTGCTTGCGCGCGATCTTCCGCGCGTAGTGCGCAGCCTACGTCGCCTTCATCGCCGCCGGATAAAACGATTAAACCATCGGCGTATTCTTGCAACCACGCGCGCATCGCCATCGGCTTACCGTGGCTTTGGCCTTCGAGGTAGGTGCGGGATACGAGTTTTAATAAATTTTTATAGCCTTGATTGTGCATGCACAGCAGCGTGATACGGAAGGGTTTTTGCACGTCGGCTTCATTGTGCAGCCATAGGTCAACCCCGATAATAGGTTTGACGCCCGCGTGGATGGCTTCATTATAAAATTTGACGATACCAAATAAATTGCCTTGATCGGTGATGGCGAGCGCCGGTTGCCGGAAGGCGACGGTCGCCGCGATCAAGGGTTGGATTTGCACCAAACCATCGATTAAAGAATACTCAGTATGTATGCGCAAATGAATAAAACGCGGTTCCATGACGGCCCTTTAAACTACTAATACTAGGCAGAAATTATAGGCATAAAATGCGTATTTGAGCTATCATAATGTGCCTCAAGTCTTGCTTGACTTTGCGCATTGAACCTTCAATTTGTTTTTAAGGCTTTTAACGTATGAATTTGAATTTTTTGGATTTTGAACAACCTATCGCTGAGCTGGAAGCGAAGATAGAAGAATTGCGTATGGTGGGTCAAGATTCTGATGTTAACTTGAGCGATGAAATTTCCCGTCTTGAAGTAAAGAGCAGACAATTAACGAAAGATTTATTTTCGAAATTAACGCCCTGGCAAGTAACACAATTAGCGCGCCATTCGCAACGGCCGCACACGTTGGATTACATCGCGCGGATTTTTACGGATTTTGACGAACTGCATGGTGACCGCTGCACCGCGATTGGCGCTTCCATCGTCGGCGGTTTAGCCCGCTTCGACGGCAAGCCGGTGATGATCATCGGGCATGAAAAAGGCCGCAAAACCCAAGAAAAAATCGAACGCAATTTCGGTATGCCCAATCCGGAAGATTACCGCAAAGCGCTACGCTTGATGAAAATGGCGGAACGTTTCAAGCTGCCGATCTTTACTTTCATCGATACACCAGGCGCGTATCCTGGCGTGGGCGCGGAAGAGCGTAATCAATCCGAAGCCATCGCGCGCAATTTGTTAGTGTTAGCGAAATTAAAAACGCCGGTGATTTGCACGGTGATCGGTGAAGGCGGTTCCGGCGGCGCGCTCGCCATCGGTGTGGGCGACCGCATTTCCATGCTGCAATACTCGATTTATTCCGTGATTTCGCCGGAAGGCTGCGCGTCGATCTTGTGGAAGAGCGCCGACAAAGCGCCGATCGCGGCGGAAGCCATGGGCGTCACCGCGGTGCAAATTTATAAATTAGGCTTAGTCGATCAAGTATTGTTGGAACCACTCGGCGGCGCGCACCGCAATTATGACGAAATGGCCGCGACGTTAAAAAAATCGTTAGCCGAACAATTGGCGACGTTGCAAAACTTCACTATCCCAGAATTACTTGATGCGCGTTACCAGCGATTAATGGCTTATGGATTGTAATCATCCCAGCGCCAGCGCGGTTAAAATTGCCAGCGCGTTAAAAAATTTTTGTGAACAACACACAGCGGCGCACACGTACTGGATCGCTTACAGCGGCGGTCTAGATTCGCATGTGCTGCTGCATATGTTCGCGCAGTTAAAAAAATTATTGTCGCTGCAAGTAAAAGCCGTGCACATCAATCACAGTCTGAGTCCGCACGCGCCAGCGTGGCAAGCCCATTGTCAGACGGTAAGCCGGGCGTTGGACATTGAGTGGGTGACTGCCACCGTGCAAGCGCAAGCACAACTGGGCGAAAGTCCCGAAGAAACGGCGCGCAACAAACGTTACGAAGTGTTAAGCGGTTTGTTAGCGCCGAATGATTTATTGCTGACGGCGCACCATCAAGATGATCAAGCGGAAACATTATTACTGCAATTACTGCGCGGCGCGGGGCCGAAAGGCTTAGCGGCGATGCCATTACTGAAAGCATGCGGCGCAGGTCAGCAGGCGCGGCCGTTATTAACTTTCACGCGCGCGGAATTGACCGACTATGCGGTCGAAAATAAATTAGTTTGGATTGAAGACGAATCCAATGGCGATTTAAATTTTTCCCGAAATTATATCCGCCGAGAAATTATGCCATTGCTAAAACAGCGTTGGCCCAGCGTCACGGATACCTTCGCGCGCACCGCCGCGCATTGCGCGGAAATGCAAGCGCTGTGCGATGAAATGGGCGCAGTGGATTTAGTGGCCGCCCGCGGGCGTGAAGAACAAACTTTATCGGTGCGTTACTTGCAATCGTTAACCGCCGCGCGCCAACGCCAAGTGTTGCGCATGTGGATTAAACAATTAAATTATTTTGTGCCTGACACGGTAAAGCTACAACAAATACAACGCGAAATTCTCGGCGCGCGCGCGGATAAAAATCCGCACGTCGCGTGGAAAAATGTCGATTGCCGGCGTTACCGTGACGATATTTTTATTATGAAACGATTAGGCGCAAGCCACGCCGCGCGCATTCTGCCGTGGGATTTACAAACTTCCATGGCGCTCCCTGAGCTCGGCATTTTACACGCCGATTTAAAACCGGGCGCGGGCTTAAGTGCTACTTGTGAAAACGTGACTGTGCGTTTCCGGCAGGGTGGTGAAGTGTGCCAATTGCCGAAAAGAAATTTTACCAGCAGCTTAAAAAAACTTTTTTGGGAATGGAACGTCGCGCCTTGGGAAAGAGACCGGCTACCGTTGATTTTTGTCGGGGATAAACTCGCTGCCGCGCCCGGGTTTTTTGTCGGCGAAGAATTCAGTGCGCGTGACGGAGAAGCGGGTTATGTCTTGTCTTTCGAAAAATTTTCATAAACACGCGGGCGAAAAAAAAGGTGGCAAGATGACCTTGCCACCTTTTATAAAGCTATATCAGCGCACGACGGTTGTGTTTGTCGGGCACATTTTATCTTTACCACAGCATCGGCAACCACTGCCTTTGCAACAACCACAGGATCCACTGCAAGACTTATTGCAAGATCCGCAGGGGCAATGACAGAGATACTTAATTAATGCGCCAAAACCTAGAATGGGAATAGTGGCAGTAAAGAATTCTTGGAACATAGCTAAGCGCACGACATCCGTGTGATAAGGGATAATATTTAAAATTCCAGCGACGACGGCGATGATGACGATCAAGGCAATAAAGATTTTTTGAACCATAAACTCTCTCCTTAGAGTGGTACTGATAAGCGGCGGCAATCCAATTTTTCCGTGTAGTCTAAAGGTTAATAGTTGGGAGAGATATAGTCAATCATCTTCTAGTCAATTCGATTCCGCCTGCTTTGGTTGGCGCAAATTCCCTGTTTAAGCTTGCTTTTTAACCGCGATTTCGAAAGATTAAAGCTTGCCGGACGTGATATTTTTTCTCATTTTAATGTTACTATAACTAGGCTTTTTTATTTGCTTAAAACAGTGAAATAGCGGATTGCAGGCTCAAGTCAATTTTGCTACAGTCGCCTTCAAGAATTCTTACAAACCTATGCTAAAGAGCGGTTATGACGCAGTATATATTCATTACAGGTGGGGTAGTTTCTTCTTTAGGGAAGGGCATCGCTTCCGCCTCGCTAGCCACGATTTTAGAGGCCCGCGGCCTCAAAGTAACCCTCTTAAAATTAGATCCCTACATTAACGTCGATCCCGGCACCATGAATCCGCTGCAGCATGGGGAAGTGTTCGTCACTAACGACGGCGCCGAAACTGATTTGGATTTGGGGCATTATGAGCGCTTTGTGCGGGTCACGATGACTAGAGCGAATAACTTCACCAGCGGCCGCGTTTACGCGAACGTGATCCGCAATGAACGTCGCGGTGATTACCTAGGCGGCACGGTGCAAGTTATCCCGCATATTACCGATGAAATTAAACGCTGTGTCGTCGCAGCGGTCGGTGACGCTGACATCGCGATGGTGGAAATTGGCGGTACGGTCGGTGACATTGAGTCGTTGCCATTTTTAGAAGCCATCCGGCAAATGCGCGTGGAATTAGGCCGGCAAAACGCGTTATTTATTCATTTAACCTTAGTCCCCTACATTCAAACCGCCGGCGAAATTAAAACTAAACCGACGCAGCATTCCGTCAAAGAATTACGTTCCATTGGTATTCAGCCGGACATTTTATTATGCCGCTGTGACCGCCCGTTGTTAGACAGCGCGCGCAACAAAATGGCGTTATTCACCAACGTCGAAAAGCGCGCGGTGATTCCATTGCAAGACATCGATTTCGTTTATCAAATTCCGTTGGAATTGCATAAACAAGGTTTAGACGACATCGTCGTCGAAATGCTGAATATCAAAGCGAAAAAAGCGGATTTAAGTGAATGGGAACGGGTCGTCGACGCATACCGCCATCCAGACGGTGAAGTCACGATCGGCATGGTCGGTAAATACATGGATTTGACCGAGTCCTATAAATCTTTATCCGAATCATTGTTGCACGCCGGCATTCAAACGCGCACGCGCGTTAATATAAATTATATCGACTCCGAAGAAATCGAAAAGCGCGGCTTGGATTTATTGAAGGGCGTTGACGGTATTATCGTGCCGGGTGGGTTTGGCAGCCGGGGCGTGGAAGGAAAAATTCTCGCGGCGAAATACGCGCGCGAAAATGGTGTGCCGTATTTAGGAATTTGTTTAGGCATGCAAATTTCGATAATCGAATACGCGCGTCACAAAGCGAATATGCAAAACGCTAACAGCACTGAATTTACCAAAGACACTTTACATCCCGTCATCGCGTTAGTGACCGAGTGGGTGACAGAAGCAGGCAAATTAGAGCAGCGCCACGAAGATTCTGATAAAGGCGGCACCATGCGCCTCGGCGGCCAACTTTGCAAATTAGAACCGGGTTCGCTCGCAGAACGCATGTATGGTAAATCGGAAATTGTCGAACGCCACCGACATCGCTATGAAGTGAATAATAATTTATTGCCCGCCATCGTCGCCGCTGGCGTGAAAGTATCGGGACGTTCGGTGTCGCATAATTTAGTCGAGATGATAGAACTCCCCGATCATCCTTGGTATATCGGTTGTCAATTCCATCCTGAATTTACTTCCACACCGCGTGACGGCCATCCCTTATTTACCGGCTTAATTCGCGCCGCCAAAGAATATCAGGAGAAAACCAATGCAGCTATGTGGGTTCAAAGCCGGGCTTAATCAGCCGTTTTTTCTTATCGCGGGTCCTTGTGTTATCGAAAGCGAACAATTCGCCGTGGACACCGCGGGCAAATTGAAAGAGTTAACGTCGCGTTTGCGCGTCCCTTTTATTTATAAATCTTCTTTTGATAAAGCCAACCGCACGTCGGGAAAAAGTTTTCGCGGTTTAGGTATTGACGAAGGTTTGCGGATTTTAAGCGTTGTTAAAAAAACGCTACAAGTGCCGGTACTTACCGACGTGCACGAAGACACGCCGATGGAAGAAGTCGCCGCCGTAGTGGATGTGCTGCAAACGCCGGCTTTTTTGTGCCGTCAAACTAACTTCATTCAGCGCGTGGCGAGCCAAGGCTTACCGGTGAATATTAAGAAAGGCCAATTTCTCGCGCCGTGGGAAATGCACAACGTCGTGGAAAAAGCGCTGGCCACGGGTAATAAAAATATTATGGTATGTGAGCGCGGTTTTAGTTTTGGTTATAACAATTTAGTTTCCGATATGCGCTCTTTGTCAGTCATGCGCGACACCGGTTGCCCGGTGGTATTCGACGCGACGCACTCAGTGCAACTGCCCGGCGGCCAGGGCAAAATGTCCGGTGGCCAGCGCCAATTTGTCCCAGTGCTGGCGCGCGCCGCGGTGGCCGCGGGTATCGCGGGAATTTTTATTGAAACACATCCTGATCCCGATAACGCGCCGTCGGATGGTCCGAATATGTGGCCGTTCGCGAAATTAGAAGAATTGTTAGAATGTTTGTTGGCGTTGGATAGGACCGTAAAACAATTTGGTTTTATCGAAGAAGCATTAACGCCGGCGTTGGAATTAGCTTAAGTCGAATAATTACCAAACGATATTTAGTCTGCTCTACCTGATTTATTGGAAAAGTTTCGCTATTTTTGTTGTTGGATAATAAAAAATATTTTTCCCAAATCTTCTCTTTATTAAAAATTTTTTTTCCACAAGTTCTTTTAGATCTAAAATTGCAGCGCCTTTTTTTACGGAATAAAGTTTCTGGTGAGATGTCACATTGGTACGTTCTTCCATTTTGCGATGAAAATATTGTAGTAGTTTAATTTGACGTTCGTTAAAATCATATTTTCGTTGAGCGAAAGAAATGATTGATCTATTTTCTGTAATCTTGTTCTTTAGATAATCTTGAAATTCATTTCTAGCAAGTTTCAATTTTCTAATGTTATAGTCAATAAAATAAGTTAAATCGCATCGTTCTTGTTCGCTGTAAATAAAGGCTTTGGCGTATTGTTTACTTGATTTCTTTATTTTTTCGGACATGGATAAATAGGCAAAAGCCCAATATTCATTTTTTAACATGTACCAATAAAATAATATTCTCGCAAGTCTGCCATTGCCATCTTCAAATGGGTGTAATAATCCAATCCAAAAGTGAATCATTATAGCCTTGATTAAAGGATGAATATACTTAGTACTATTATTTTTAACGTCATTGGCGAAATCAATTAACCTGGGGAGTTCAGCTTCAACAAATTTTTTATCAGGCGTTACGTAAGCTACAGTTTGATCAGCCCATGGTCTAATTACTAGCCTATTACCCTTTTCATCAAATGTTTCACGCAATGCTCCTTGCTTACTTTCATGTAGAGTTTTATCCGTTATTATGGAATGTAATTCACATATCATATGCCAGGAAAGTTTTTCTTTATAAAATTTTCCTTCAATCATCGACATTGCTTTATGATTGTTTACGATCATTTGCTCACTGTGATTATGAGGTTTGCGACCTTCTAATAACATCTTTTTAGCAACACCACGAGAAGTATTTGCGCCTTCCAATTGTGATGAAGCTATAGATTCTTCAATAATATTTCTTGCTATAAATTGCTTTTTATCGCCTTCTGATAAATCTGCAACTCCCATAAAATTCCCGGCCATTTCTTTATCTATTATATGTAGTATTTCACTATAGCTATCTATTTTCATCTGAAAAAAAGTGCCTTGTTCATTGCGTATTGGTGTGGAAGATGACCCTATCCATCTGTTAATGGATAAAAAAGTCCAGAATAATTCTTTGCTTGAAAAAAAATTATTTGGAATCCAACTCTTATATTTTAGTTCTTCCCAATGTAAATAACTCTCATTGGCTTTTTTCAAGGCTTCTTGAACTTCTGGTTCCGATAATAATTTTTCATTAATATCATATGGAAACTCATTTAATTGTATCTTTGGAGATTCCACAATGTAGTATATTTCATTCATAATCAGCACCAGATAATTTGAGCAACAATCTATTTTAAGCTTATTATAGAACAAGTTCAACATGAACCTGTTTTAAACCTATGGTGAACCTAATTAATTAATAGGTACAGATGAACTAGTTATGAACCTGTCATAAACTTATTTGACCTGAGATGATAAGTCGTTGAATGTTTGTAAAACAGTCCGGTGGCCAGCGCCAATTCGTCCCAGTGCCGGCGCGCGCCGCAGTGGCTGCGGGTGTGGCGGGAATTTTTATGGAAACACATCCTGATCCCGATAACGCGCCGTCGGATGGTCCGAATATGTGGCCATTCGGGAAATTAGAAGAATTGTTAGAATGTTTGTTGGCGTTGGATAGGACCGTAAAACAATTTGGTTTTATCGAAGACGCTTTAACGCCGGCGTTGGAATTAGGTTAAGTCCCACTCAAGCCCGAACTAATAATGGCGATGTTTCATCCTGTGCTTCATCCGGTTCTCTTATCTGCACATCATTACTTACCTGACCATTTAACTGCGGCGTCATCTCAGGATCAACTTGCTCCGGCGGTTTCTTTTTAAAGAATAACAGCGAATCACGCACCGTAGACATTTGTTTTATTGATACAGTAGGCTTCGCTAATTTTTTTCCGGAGAGGTTTAGCAACTCGCCAAATAACGTTGCTACTATGGAAAGCACCATCACCGTTACACTCACCGCCGGATTGAAACCAATAATGCTCGCCGCGATGATAATTCCCCAGCCAACGACGCGCAGGGTAATGCCGGCGATTTTTTTATATTTATCGTTGCGCTGCTTGCGTTCAATGTCACAAATATCATTGATCACCACGGCCTGTTTTTCAAGATTATGAACGTCTATCGCATAGCGGTGTAAATTGCTGACTCTACCCGTGTGGCAGTCAAGTTCTTCAGTGTGTTCACTCAAGGTTTTTTGCAGCATTAAATGTTTTGCTAAATCGCGATAGGCTTTCATGGATGCTTGTTTAGCTTGGATGAATTTTTCGCGGGACTCATGATCAGTGTGAATTTTTTCACAAAAAATATCATCCAGCGCATAAGCGGCGATAGTGGTATTTAACCGCGTCGCTGAAATGAGCGCTTCGAGGTATGCGTCAATTTTTTTTAACAAACGTTTTGGAATCGAGCTTTTTACTTTATCTAATTTTTTAATAAACGCGAGCTGCTCCGCATAACGTTCTTCCATGACTCTTTCACAGGTACCGTTGGAGAATAAGCCGCACTCGTGTAATTGCATAGAAAAAATTTCTTGCTGATTAAGCAGGGTTTGCTTGAGATGTTCGATGTCCGATTTGAGTTGAGTCATATAAACCTCTGGGTCGTTAGCCGTGATTCAGAGCATTAATATTGATAGTCGGAATACCTTCACTCAAATTCAGTTCTAACAAATTTAATCTACTTTCCACAGCGATACATGCGCCGCGCAGTTTTTCTAATTCCGCTTTCGCTTCGTCTTGAGTGAGCATGTCTTCCGCTTTAACTTGCGCGGCGGCAACGGAATTATTTTTAAAATCTTCATTAGCGGGAAATAATTGGTAATTAATTTCATTTAACTCGATTTGAGCTTGTGCGTTATCAATTTTGGATTTTAGCTTTTTGATGAATTTTGTCTGGTCGTCAATTTTGCTTTTCAACTCGGTCAGCTCGAGCTTACCTTTTTCGATTTCTGCTCTGAGCGCGTCGCACTGTTGATCATCGGTGGTAAGCTGTTGCGACAAGTTGTTGGAGTCGGGCGGTTTGCGAAATAGACTGCGCAACAGGTTTTTTGGTGAGCTTTTGCGGTTATTCATACGCACTTCTCGTTTTTTAACTTTTTGTTGGGTGATATTTTTGAATTATTATGTTGCCAATAGTATTTTATTGCTTAAAAAAAGATAATTATACATTGATCAGCAAATAATCTCCATTCATAACTTGTTAATTTCGAAATTGCTAATTATCAATTAGTTAGTGATTTATTTGTCTGAGTCAAAAAAAATCCCCGCTTACGCAGGGATGAGAGCATGGGCATCTCAGCCCAACCTATATTTAGCGTCCAAGTTGTTTAAGCGTTTTAAGCATCGAATCAATTTCAACTTGCGCATGGGTACGCCCAAACGCGCCGAAGATTTTGTAATTAGAACGATGTTGCGAAAACAAACTATGATTACGGAAATATTCAAGTTCTTCAATTGACCGCTCAGAAACAGTGCCACGGATCTTTGCTGCCTCGACTTCTTTCTTAATAATATTCAACCCTTGCGTGCGCGCGTCTTTCAATGTTTTCTTCCAGGTTTCAGTATTGGTTTTGCCGACCTTTGCATCGAACTTGGGATTGGTATGAATGTTAATATACTTATTACTCACTTCTAACAGCGCCGCAATGCTTGATACGGAGAGACAATTTGGTAATCTCATATCTGCTAGTTGAGTATGGAATACTTCAAGAGCAGCATTACGGTCTTTATCTGCAAAACTTTTTTCTAATTCGCTCGCTTGATGATTAATTCTGTTAACGGTAAGAATTTCTTCTCTAGTAATTATTCCTGGAACAGCGTCGCTGAATAATGGCTTGATATCTTCTTCACTAAGCACGGTAAGATCGGTAAACAATTGCGTGGGTTCGTTGGCGTTCAGTACTGTGGGGATCGGAGAAAATAATTCGCGATAGGCGGCGTCAAGAATTTGATGGACTGAAAATAGATCCTTGTCATTATCGCTATGCGCAGTTCTAGCTGCCCAAGCGCCAATTCTTAATAAATCAACGTCGTTAGGCAAACCTTCATCACCTTGATACTCATTAAACATCGGCAACGATGTATCTATCATGAACTGAAGAATTACTGCTCGTAATTCTGGTTTGCGTAATTGTTCTAAATAAAGTTCTTTTAAATAGTTTTCATGAAACAAAGTGGGTGATGAAGTTAATTCTGCAAAAGCGCGGCTATAAAATTTAGAAATCATTGCTAAATCTAAGTTTGGAAACAAGTTTCTATTTAGGTTTTGAATCGTAGTAGTAAGGATTTTTAAATAATCTTCATGGTAAGCGATAAGAAGATTATTCAAATCGATCAAATTATTTATTTCGCTTGCTAAACCGTGTTGCTCGCATAATCTTTTGATATTGATATGGCGAGCGTTATTTAGAGTGCTAGTCAATGTTTCACAAGTTAATACTTTTGAACGATCTCTCATATAGGAAAATGACAAATAGTCGTGATAATTGAACATTACATCCAATATATCTTGATAAAGCATTTCGGGACTTTCAGAATTTTCATCGAAGAATTTATTGAGTTCCTCTAACATATTATTACATTTCATTTCGTCAAAGGTAAGATACTGATCAAGTATACGTGATCTAACGTAAATAAAACTTTTGAGAATTTTAAGTTGAGACGCAAATTCCTCACGGTTTTGTAAGAGAATGGCGTCACGTAGCCGAGTGGTTATTGTGAATTCGAAATTGCAGGAATAAGTGGCGTCTTCAAAATATAGCTTATATGAAGTGGTAAAGTGCTGGTGCAGTAATATTTTTAGTAATGCTTTGAACTTAATCGTCAGAGCAGGATTTTCAAAGGTAAATATGTCTAGGGGCAAAGCCTCGATCTGTTGCAGCAATACGATTTCAGTCGCATGCACACAACACTCATTAAGATCATTTTTCATGGGAAAGGTTGGTTTAAAAAATTCTAATAATTGAGTATTACGGTCAGGATTGCGTTGTTGAGTAAACATAGATTGCCTCTAGTTGTAGGGTACCGTTCTCACATAGCGTAGGCTGTAATTACAGAATGAGTAATAAAATCAATTCTGTAGTCAGGTGATGGATACCAATTGCTGAATATGCAGGTAATTATAGGAGTGATAGATTAAGTGAACCTTAAGGCAATTCAGCGGAGTCACAGCTGTAGCCCGTATACAGCGCAGCGGAATACGGGGTTTATTCGTTAGGCCTTCCCCGGATTCCGCTGCGCTGCATCCGGAAACGATCATTAAAAAGTTTTTTAATAACGATTCACAGACAATTTCCTGGCTTTCAGTACGAGTGAAGGCTTGCTAAATAATTATAACGATGAAATTTTTTCGAGTTGCGTTTGCAGTTTTTCCATTGTGATCTTTAACTCACTCAAGCGGCCCCGTTCTTTTTCGACGACGTCGCTGGGAGCGCGTTCGACGAAGCTAGGGTTTTGTAATTTGTTTTCCGCGTTTTCCGCTTCTTTAATTAATTTTGCGATTTCTCTTTGCAAGCGCGCGGATTCTTCTTTCTTGTCGATCAAGCCGGCCATCGGAATTAAAATTTCCAAATCACCGACTAAAGCAGTCGCGGATTCTGGAATGTCATCGGTGGCTGCTAACCACTGTACCGATTCAAATTTCGCAAGCGTCGTTATTAAATGCTGATTGGCGGCAAAAAGTTTTTTATCTTGCGCGTTACCTTTGTTAAATAAGATCGGCAACGGTTTGCCCGGCGCGATATTCATTTCACTGCGGATCGTGCGCACCGCGACGATGATATCTTTCACCCAAGCTAATTCCGCATCAATCGCCGCGTCTTGTAATTTAGCGTTTGCTTGCGGATAGATTTGCGTCAGCAGCGTTTCACCTTTCACACCCGCTAGCGGCGCGATACGCTGCCAAATTTCTTCAGTGATAAACGGCATGACCGGATGCATCAAACGTAACAGAGTTTCAAATACTGTGACTAACGTATGCCGCGTTCCGCGTAATGCTTCGGGCGTACTGGTCGTCGCAGTCAAAATGGGCTTTGATAATTCTAAATACCAATCGCATAATTCATTCCACGTAAATTCATACAAGGTTTGCGCGACTAAATCGAAACGATATTCCGCCAAGGCTTTTTCTACGTCAGTAATCGTCGTTTGCAAGCGGGATAAAATCCATTTGTCCGGTAACGCGAGCGTCATAGTTTTGTTATCAACGCCCGTGTCTTGACCCTCGGTATTCATCATCACATACCGCGCGGCATTCCAAATTTTATTACAGAAATTGCGGTAGCCATCCAAGCGGCCTAAATCAAAACGGATTTCGCGGCCATAAGACGCCAACGCGCAAAAAGTAAAACGCAATGCGTCAGTGCCATGCGCAGGAATCCCTTGCGGATAATGTTTCGCGGTAGTTTTCTCGATTTTCTGCGCCATGGCGGGTTGCATTAAGCCATAGGTGCGTTTCGCGGTTAATTCATCAAGCGTGATGCCATCTATCAAATCGATAGGATCTAACACGTTGCCTTTGGTCTTTGACATCTTTTGCCCGTCGGCGTCGCGGATTAAGCCGTGCAGATAGACGGCTTTGAAGGGCACTTGTTTTTTGAATTTCAAACCCATCATGATCATGCGCGCGACCCAAAAGAAAATAATATCGAAGCCAGTGACTAACACATTCGATGGGTAAAACTTTTTGAGTTGCGGTGTTTCTTCGGGCCAGCCTTGCGTGGACATCGGCCATAATGCGGATGAGAACCAAGTGTCTAACACGTCTTCGTCTTGTCTTAATATCACATCCGTGGAAAGTTTATGCCGCGCGCGCACGTCTGCTTCATCATGACCGACATAAGTGATGCCATCCGTATCGTACCAAGCAGGAATTCGATGTCCCCACCATAATTGCCGGCTGATACACCAATCTTCAATATTGTTTAGCCATTGGAAATAAGTTTTTTCCCAAGTATCAGGAATGAATTTGATTTCGCCGTTGGCAACGGCTTTAATGGCGGGCTCGGCGAGTGGTTGCATTTTCATGTACCACTGTTCGGTGAGATAAGGTTCGATCACGACGCCCGAACGGTCGCCGCGCGGCACTTTCAAAATATGTTTGTCGATTTTCTCTATTAAACCCAACGCTTCCAAATCATCTAAAATAATTTTGCGCGCTTTGTCACGTTCCATGCCGCGATATTTTTCCGGCACGTTATCATTTAAACGTGCGTCGGGTGTTAAGATATTAATCGGTGATAATTGATGGCGCTGACCGACGGCGTAGTCGTTAAAGTCATGCGCAGGCGTGATCTTCACGCAGCCGCTGCCGAAATCTTTTTCGACGTAATCATCTGCTATGACGGGGATCGTCCGGCCGGTCAATGGCAATTGTAATTGCTTGCCGATTAAATGCTGATAGCGCTCGTCACTGGGATTCACCGCGACGGCTACGTCACCTAATAAAGTTTCAGGGCGGGTGGTGGCGACGGTCAAACTGTCTTGGCTATCAGTGAAAGGGTAACGAATATGCCAAAGCTTGCCTTCTTCCTCAGTGCTAATAACTTCTAAATCGGAAATCGCTGTCAGTAATTTCGGGTCCCAGTTCACTAAGCGGTTGCCGCGATAAATTAATTGATCGTCGTATAAACGCACAAACGCTGCCGTCACCGCGCGCGACATGTTGGCATCCATCGTAAAGCGTTCACTTTCCCAACTTAACGATGCGCCTAAGCGGCGTAATTGACGCGTAATGTTGCCGCCTGATTCATGTTTCCAATCCCAGATTTTTTCGATAAATTTTTCACGGCCTAAAGCTTGGCGCGTGTTATTTTCCGCAAGTAATTGGCGTTCGACTACCATTTGGGTCGCTATTCCCGCGTGATCGCTGCCAGCTTGCCACAAAGTGGCATAGCCGCGCATACGGTGATAGCGAATTAAAATATCCGCTAGCGTCGTGCCAAACCCGTGTCCCATGTGTAGACTGCCGGTGACATTGGGTGGTGGTAACATGATCGCGTAAGGCTGACCGTCACCCTGCGGCGCAAAATAATTTTTTTGTTCCCAAATTTGATACCAATGCTGCTCGATGGCTTGCGGGTTATAAACTTTTTCCATAGATATTATTCGACTGTTTGTAATTTATGAATGTTAATCGGATGGCCATCCGCGCGATATTGTTTGTAATGCTCGCGGCCTGCGGCTTGAATTTCGGCGTCATTAGAAATAACTTCCAGCACGCGCGCGAATTGCGGATAAAAAGCGGGTACGGTGAGACTGAGATTGATAAGAATGTCGCGCTGCTTGTCGGGCGTGACCGCGAAGCCAATTTGAATCGGGGGCGCGGGTTCCGGGCCGTCGCCATACAAATTATGCGGTAAAAAACTATCTTCACGGTACGTCCACAACATTTCATCTAATTGGTGCGCCGTGTTTTGTGTATCGGCGTGCACGTAGATCCGGTGCCGATTTTTATAAGCTTTTTCAATTAGGCGGCAGGTCAAACGCAAACGCGCGTTGCCTTGGCTTTCTTCAATAATATAAAAATCAAATGTCGGCATAGGAATTACTTAGTTTTTTTTTCGCTGCGATTAATTAAATATTGCGTTAGCAATGGCACCGGCCGTCCGGTCGCGTAACGTTCCAGGCCCATCATCATGGCCGCGGTGCCGGCGACATCCAAGTGTGCCCACGCGAATTTTTTCGCGAAACGCGACAGAAAACACGCGGCGGTAATCGTGCCCGCGCCTTTGCCGCCCGTATTGACGATATCGGCGAAGGGCGACCGGATTTGTTCTTGGTATTCATCCCATAACGGCAGCGGCCACGCCCGGTCATAGGTTTCGTTGCCGGCGTCCAGCAATTCTTGCGCGAGCGCGTCGTTATTCGCGACTAACCCGGTGGCGTGATGTCCTAACGCCACGACCACCGCGCCGGTCAAGGTCGCGATGTCAATGACGGCGGCGGGTTTGTAACGCTCGGTGTAAGTCAATGCATCACATAATACCAGACGGCCTTCCGCATCGGTATTAAGAATTTCGACATTAATTCCTGACATGGTTTTCACTATGTCTTCCGGCTTGCTGGCGCTACCGCCCGGCATATTTTCCGCGACGGCTAAAATGCCGACGACGTGAATCGGCAGTTTCAAATCCGCGACCGCTTGCAACGTGCCTAACACCGTCGCGGCGCCACACATATCGTATTTCATGCCGATCATGGCGTCGGACGGCTTCAAGGAAATACCACCGGTGTCGAAGGTGATGCCTTTACCGACTAAGGCGACCGGCGCTTGTTTTTTGCTGCTGCCTTTGTATTCCAGCGCGACCAATTTAGCGGCTTGCCGGCTGCCTTTCGTGACGGATAAGAAAGCGCCCATGCCAAGCTTTTGCATGTCTTTTTCTTCTAACACTTTCACCGTGATCGAGCGGTAGCGTTGCGCGAGTTTTTTCGCGGCGTCAGCCAGGTAGGAGGGCGTGCAAATATTGCTGGGCGTATTCGCTAAATTTTTTGTTAAAGTCACGCCGTCCGCGATCGCAATCGCTTGATTTAAAGCGGTTTGAGCGGTTTTTAAATCTTTCTTGTCGCTCACGGCAAACGTCATTTGTTTCAATTTCAGCGGCGGTGACTTTTGGCTTTTATACTCATCGAACTGGTAAAGCGTCGCGGCGCTAACTTGCACCGCTTGCTTAATTTTCGCTGGTAAATCCAACTTTTCAACGTGTAATTCAGGTAAAAAGCTAATAAGATGGGTGGCGCTGGCATTCTGTACGGTTTTAATACTCGCCGCGTTAATCTTACGGAAATCGCGTATGTTAAGCGTGGTATTGGCGCCGCAGCCGACTAACAAGACTTGGGCTTTGTAAGCGGGCACACTTAATAATAAAAATGCTTCGCCGCATTTACCGCTAAAATCGCCATTTTTAAGGATTTTACTGAGGAAGCCGCCACTTTTTTTATCGATACGTTTAGCGGCAGGGGAGAGTTCTCCTTGTTCAAACACGCCAATAATCAAGGTCACTTTGGCTTGGTTTTCCAGATCGCCTGATTGTATGGTAAATTTCATGTTAGCTCCTACGTTAGGTTTTTTATATAATGCTAAGTTTACTGAAAAAATTAGGTTTGTCATCTGCGGTCTTTAAGGTGGTTTAACGTCTCGTGATCATTTCCCGGTATTTAATCAAAGAAGTCATGGCGGCGCTGTCAGCGGTGACCGTGATCTTGTTACTTATTTTTCTCAGTAATCAGCTGGTCCGTTATCTCAGTTACGCGGCGACGGGAAAGATCGCGGCGAACTTAGTCATGCAATTACTGGGGTTTGAAATTCCTTATTTATTGGCCTTATTGCTGCCGCTAGGTTTATACCTGGGCATCATGCTGGCCTACGGGCGTCTTTACGCCGACAGTGAAATGCCGGTGATGAATGCGAGCGGTCTCGGGATTAAGCGCTTAATCGTTATTACTAGCGTGATGGCGGTGATCGTGGCGAGCGTGGTGACGATATTGATGCTATGGGTCAATCCCATGATCGCGCAGCAAAAAGAGAAACGCTTGAGTCAAGATAATCTCTTAAGCACGCTGCGGCCGGGACGCTTTCAAGTCATGAGCGGCGGCCGGCGCGTGATTTACGTCGAAAACATCACGCGTGACCGCAAGCAAGCGACGAATTTATTTATCGCGGAAGAAAATAAAAAATCCGCCGAAGACACTAGCAACCCCTGGGTCGTCGTGTCGGCGGCGAAAGGTTATCAAGCGAAATACCCGAATGATCAAGATGACTTCATTGTGTCTACCGATGGTTACCGTTATGAAGGCACGCCTGGATTAAATGCGTTTAAAATAATTGGTTTTAAAAAATATGCGGTGCGCGTGCCGCAACCGCCGTTGAACGCGCACGAAGAACAAGAAGCGGTGCCGACGCTGAAATTATTTCAAGATTATCAAAACGCCGCCTCGAAAGCGGAACTGCAATGGCGATTAGCGCTGCCGATTTCGGCGCTGTTGTTAGCGCTGCTCGCGATTCCATTATCGCAAGTGCGGCCGCGGCAGGGGCGTTATTCGCATATTTTACCGGCGATTTTGCTGTATATCGTCTATGTGAATTTATTATTTATCGCGCGCAATTGGCTCGAACAAAATATCGCGCTGGGCGGTTTAGGTATTTGGTGGGTGCATGGTTTACTGCTAGCGTTGGCGCTATTGCTATTGTTCACGCAGCGTTATTTCCAACTGCGTCCTTTCCCTTTTTCAAAAGCGGCGCGCGCGTCATGAAAATTTTACAACGTTACATCGCGAAAACGGTGATTTCCGCTACCGCGTTAGTCTTATTGATGATGGTCGCGTTAGTATTCATTATTAATTTATTAGATGAATTGCGCGACGTCGGCACCGGCGATTATGGTTTTTTACCAGCGTTGATTCATGTCTTGCTGGAATTGCCGCATCAATTATACCAATATTTTCCGATGCTAGTGTTGATGGGTGGCGTGATTGGTTTGGGGATTTTAGCGTCGCATCAAGAGTTAATGGTGATGCGCACGGCGGGATTTTCGGTGCGTAAAATCGCGAATTCGATGTTCGCGGCGGCGTTGATATTAATTTTTATCGCCACGGGTTTGGGCGAGTGGATCGGTCCAAAAGGTTTTTACGCGGCGGAAAAACGCAAGCAAAGCGAACAAAGCGGCGGGCAAGCGGTGGCGACGACGTCGGGCACGTGGATCCACGAAGGCGATAATTTTTTACATATCACGCGCGTGATTAGTTCGCACCATTTAGAAGGCGTGACCCGTTATCAATTCGATAACGCGCATCGCTTACTCGCGGCTTATTACGTAAAGTCGTTAGAAATGACCGATAAAAAATGGCACGCGGTGGGCGCGGTAAAAACGACTTTTAATCAAAACCAGATTATCAGCCAAGCGTTAGACGAAAGCGCTTGGGACTTGCTGCTTAATCCTAACTTGATCAGTATTGGGTTGATTCAACCGCCGCAAATGTCACTGCCGTCATTGCGCGCCTACGCCAATCATTTATCTAAAAATGGTTTACAAGCGGGTGAGTTTCAGTGGGAATTTTGGAAGCGGATTTTTCAACCGTTGACGACGTTGGTGATGATTTTGCTGGCTATTCCTTTTGTAATGCGTTCGTCACGTTCGGTGACGATGGGGTGGCGCGTGTTGTTTGGCATTACGATTGGTTTTACTTTTTATATTTTGAATGGGTTTTTAGGGCAATTTAGTATTGTGTTTCAAGTTTCGCCGGTAATTGCGGCGTTGTTTCCGACTTTGTTGTTTGCGGTGTTGGGATATACATTGGCGGTTAAATTAAAGAATTAAAGCTTCTCACGTAGGTTGGGCAGAGCAAGCGAAGTCATGCACATCCATGCGCGCGTCTGTCCTCATTAAGAATCTGGGAAGTTATAACATTGTTTACCTTTAAGATGGAAACGAGCTGATAAAATTAAGTACATATTCGGTAAATATTGGAATCATATCAACCGAATTTGTGATTGCTATCAATTTTAGTGCAACTATTGTGAATATTCTTACGCGAGCGCGCAAACGTTAAGCTTCCATTAAGCTTTCTAGCCTATATTTCCCTTTTGAAAATAATAAGAAGTCACCCAACAAAAAATGAGGAAAACAACTTGTTGTCATCCGACAGAAAACCAATTCCGGAAAGTATCCGTAAGACAGGATTATTTTATCCCAGCGACGCGTGGCGTGAAGCTTTTAACGAAGTGGCGGCTGAATCTGTTAAGGCTACAGCTCCTCCTCTAGTTATATCTAGCAAACCTAAATATGCCGACCCCATGCGCGGCTTTTTCGAAGGTTTAATCATCGGCGCGTTTTTACCTTGCGTGACACGGCCGTTAGATAAATTGCAAGTCGTCGTGAATACCACGCCCGATAAAATTACTTGGAACGCTACCGTCACCGTCATGCGTGACAAACCTTACAAAGGCTTAGGTTTCAGAATCATCACCAATACGATTCGCAACACCACAATATTTTATACCATGCCCGTCGCGCAAAATTGGTTGCAGCAAAGCGGTTACTCGCAAGACACGAGTGAAAAAGCCGCGCCTGCGGTCGCGGGTGCGTTGTGCGGCGCATTGATGGCGCCGTACACGATAATTGATCAACGTTATCAAGTCTCTGGCAACGCGACTTGGAATGATGTTTGGAAAAAAATCTCGCGCGTTGAATTTAAAAGAATGCTGCCGGTGGCGTTTACGTTTGGGATTGTGACCGACATGACATTTTGGACTATCTATTCCAAACTTATTAAAGATGTCGAAAAGCAATTATGTATCGTCAAACAAAAAGATTCGTTAACAAAATTATGGGAAGAATTAGGTGTAGGTGCGTTCGCTTGCGCGCTGACATTACCCTTTTCGTTTCCCATCCATGCGTTGCAAATACGCTTAATAAATGCTTCGCAGTTAACCTTCAAAAAAGATTTTCAGGCTGCGCTAAATTTTTCGGGTTTAGATATTTTACGAAAACATTATTACCGCGGATTTCTCACCGGATTAGCGCGCATGACGTTAGCAATGAGTGTTTTGAATGGATTAAAATACACCGCGAACATTATTTATGATAAAGAATTTGCATCGATCACCCACTTCGAAACGGTAAAGTCACAAACTTTTTTTAAACCTTGCGCGCAGCGCATTGATGCGGTCAGGAAAAATGATGATAACCCTAGTAGTTTACTGAAATACAAAGAATGAGGTCGTTTATGAAAGATATGATAGAAGGACAGGAAATTAGTGGTATGAATTTAGTTTGTCAACCCAACACCCTAACTATTGAAAGTGACGCGGCTACTTTGTTTGAAGCGGCAGATGCACTCTTACAGGAAGCGAAAGGTATACATGCGCAAGTTGTTGGAGACCCTGAGTTTTATCGGGAGTTGACACGTACGATCGATAGTTTGGAGACCGCCGTAAGCGAATTACAATCGTCAAACGATACAGACCTGCAACCAATCAAATTGAAGCTTTTAAATAAGTTTCGTGTACTAGATGTTTTGATATGCGGTGATACAAAGATCTTTACTGAAGTCAATCATGAAATTGAGCTTGCTATGCAAGCTCTAACAGCGGAGAAAGAAAGGACTGGAAATACTTTTCCAGAGATTGATGCATTAGTGAAGGCAAACTGCGATCGGTTATTAGCTGCAGCCGGAAAACACTCTATAGCGTCGATCCACGATTACGATCAAAGCTTGCATGATGTTATTGATTTTATGAATAGTATTCCCGCGCCGGCTGCGCGGCCACTTGATTTAAGTTTATTGGCCATAGGCTGCGTGATGGGTGCGGGTGCTATGTTCGCATTTTTATTGCTAGCCTACCTATTCGCACGCCCCGGTTGTGTTAGCCGCGTTGGCATTTTTTCTAATAATTATCGCGCAGTGCATAATAGTGATGAGGATGATGATGAAACACTAGAGCTTGAAGGTATAAAGGGCCCTGAGCAAGCTGCATGTAGGTTGGGGTGAGTCCGGCGTTGGGCTGCGCTTAGCCCAACCTACGTGAGATTTGGCGTGAGTCTATTTCTCCGCTACCAACGCCAACTTCTTTTTCAACAAATCATTCAGTTGCTGCGGATTAATTTTCCCGCCGGACACTTTCATCGCTTGGCCGACGAAAAATCCAAACAATTTATCTTTCCCCGAACGGTAATCTGCGACTTGCTGCGGATTATCAGCGATGATTTTATCGACTAAGGTTTCGATCGCACCGCTGTCGGTGACTTGTTTCAACCCTTGCTTTTCAATAATTTGATCGACGTCTAGTTCGCCGTTCCATAACGCTTCGAAAATTGTTTTCGCGATTTTTCCAGAGATGGTGTGGTCTTCAATGCGCTGCAATAATTGCGCGAGTTGCGCGGTTGACACTGGACTATCCGTAATTTCTAAGTTTTCTTTGTTCAACGCCGCGGACAATTCGCCCATGATCCAGTTGGTCGCTAGCTTAGGCGATACTTTTCCTTCTTGAACTACGGTTTCAAAATAATGCGCTAACGCACGGCTGCTCGCTAATACATTGGCGTCATACGCGGTCAAGCCATAGTCTGCGACGAAGCGATCGCGTTTTTGCTGTGGTAATTCCGGCAATTCTTTTTTTACCGCGTTAATCATGTCGACCGTAATTAACAATGGTAATAAATCCGGGTCAGGGAAATAACGGTAATCGTTTGCTTCTTCTTTGCTGCGCATGGAGCGCGTTTCATTTTTATTGGGATCGAACAAGCGGGTTTCTTGTTTCACGGTGCCGCCGCTCTCCAATACTGAGATTTGGCGCTCGACTTCATAATTAATCGCGCGTTCGACGAAGCGGAAGGAATTAATATTTTTTAATTCCGCGCGTGTACCGAGTTTCTCAGCGCCTTTTTTCCGCACGGACACGTTGGCGTCACAGCGGAACGAACCTTCTTGCATGTTGCCGTCGCAAATCTCTAAATAACGCACTAGGGTATGCACCGCTTTCAAATACGCGACCGCTTCTTTCGCGGAGCGCATATCCGGTTCGGAAACAATTTCCAATAACGGTGTGCCCGCGCGGTTTAAATCGATGCCGCTTAAGCCGTGAAAATCTTCATGCAGTGATTTGCCCGCGTCTTCTTCTAGATGCGCGCGCGTGACATTGATGCGTTTGGTGGTGCCGTCTTCTAATTGAATATCGACATGACCTTTGCCGACTACCGGTAATTCATATTGGCTGATTTGGTAGCCTTTCGGTAAATCCGGATAAAAATAATTTTTACGCGCGAACACGGATTTCGGACTGATTTCCGCGTTCAAGCCTAACCCGAGTTTAATCGCCATGTGTACGGCGGCTTGATTCAACACGGGCAATACGCCGGGAAAGCCTAAATCAATCGCGCAGGCTTGCGTATTCGGCTCGGCGCCGAACGCGGTGGACGCGCCGGAAAAAATTTTACTTTTAGTCGCGAGCTGCGCGTGGATTTCTAAACCAATAACTGTTTCCCATTCCATCTTAATACCCCTCTGGTATGCGTGTGTGCCAATCCGTCGCTTTTTGATAACTGTGGGCGACGTTCAAGAGCCGCGCCTCCGCGAAGACGTTGCCGATGATTTGTAAACCCGCCGGTAAATTATTTACGAAGCCTGCGGGAGTCGACAGCGCGGGCAGGCCGGCGAGGTTGATGGCGATGGTATAAATATCGGATAGATACATGCTGATCGGATCGTTAGTTTTTTCGCCGAGTTTGAACGCGGTGGTCGGGGCGGTCGGGCCCATGATGACGTCGACGCTTTCAAACGCTTTCGCGAAATCTTGTCGGATTAAGCCGCGCATTTTCAACGCCTTCAAATAGTATGCGTCGTAATAACCGGCTGATAACGCATAGGTGCCGATCATGATGCGGCGCTTGACTTCGGCGCCGAAGGCTTCGCTACGCGAACGTTTGTATAGGTCTTCTAAATCTTTCGCTGCTTGGCAGCGATAACCATAGCGCACGCCGTCATAACGCGCGAGGTTGGATGAACATTCCGCGGGTGCGATGACGTAATAGGCTGGAATCGATAAGCTAGTGTTTGGCAAACTAATTTCTTTTATTGTCGCGCCTAATTTTTCAAATTCTTTTAGCGCGGCTTGAATGACTGTTTCGATTTGCGGATCTAAGCCTGATCCGAAAAATTCTTTTGGCACACCGATGCGTAAGCCCGCGATTTTATCGTTTAAATTACGCGTGTAATCCGGCACTGGCAAATCCATGCTAGTTGAATCCGCCGGGTCAAAACCCGCCATGACATTCAGCATCAGCGCCGCGTCTTCCGCGGTTTTTGTTAGCGGACCACCTTGGTCTAGACTCGAAGCGTAGGCGATCATGCCGTAGCGTGAGACGCGTCCGTAGGTTGGTTTCAAACCGGTGAGGCCGCATAACGCCGCGGGTTGACGGATGGAACCGCCAGTGTCTGTGCCGGTCGCGCCGGGCGTCAAATAGGCGGCGACCGCGGCGGCGGATCCGCCCGATGATCCGCCGGGCACGACGTCGGTGTTCCAAGGATTTTTGGTGGGCCCGTAAAAACTATTTTCTGTCGACGAACCCATGGCGAATTCATCCATGTTGGTTTTGCCTAACAGCACCATGTGCGCGGCTTTAAATTGTTTGACGACCGTCGCGTCATACGGAGAAATATAGTTGTCTAACATTTTCGAGCCGCAGCTGGTCTTGATGCCTTGCGTGCAGAAAATATCTTTTTGCGCGATGGGAATGCCTGTCATCGCATGCGCTTTGCCGCTGGCTAATCGGGCGTCCGCCGCTTTCGCGTCGGCGAGCGCTTGTTCTTCGGTGACGGTGATGAAGGCGTTGAGCGTTTTGTCATGTTGTTTGATGCGCGCTAAAAATTGCTGCGTCAACTCGACGCTCGAAATTTTTTTCGCGTGTAAATCTTTGGATAATTCGGCGATGGTTTTATGCATTTAGCAAATCCTTATTCGATAACTTTCGGCACTAAGTACAGCCCGGCTTCGACTTGCGGGGCGATGGCTTGGAAGGCGGCGCGCTGATCTGGCTCGGTGACTGCGTCTGTACGGCAACGCTGCTCCGCGTCGATAGAGTGCGAAATCGGCTGGATGGCGTTCGTGTCGACCTGGTTCATCTGTTCCACAAAATCCATAATGGAAGATAATTGCTTAGTTAGCGCCTCGGCTTCTTGGTCATTCATGTTGAGTCTAGCCAAATGCGCAATTTTTTTAACGTCTGTAACGGACAATGACATACTTTTCTGCTCCAAAAACAGGCGATGGGAAGGTTCTGGGTGCCTGTGCTAAAATAGTTGGCAATTATACTGCTTAATCCGGGGGAAAATCATCTGCTTTTTACGGGAAAAAAAATCCTTTCACAACTATCACGATCTTGTGGCTTGTTTATTTTTAATCTATTAGAATCCATACATTATTATCACATTATCTACAAAAGGAAGCCGTGACGCCATGTTAAAGAGAATAAGGGGTTATTTTTCGACTGATTTATCAATCGATCTAGGGACAGCGAATACGCTGATATACGTCCGCGGCAAAGGTATTGTGCTTAATGAGCCATCTGTGGTGGCGATCCGCCAAGACCGCGCTAACAACAATAGTCAAAAACACGTCGCCGCGGTGGGCAGCGAGGCCAAGTTAATGTTAGGCCGTACGCCGGGCAATATTACTGCGATCCGGCCGATGAAAGACGGGGTTATCGCCGATTTTTATGTGACCGAAAAAATGTTGCAACATTTCATACACAAAGTACATGAAAACCGTTTCTTACGTCCGAGCCCGCGCGTGTTGGTCTCCGTACCCTGCGGTTCCACGCAAGTCGAACGCCGCGCCATCCGCGAATCCGCGATCAGCGCCGGCGCTCGCGAAGTGTATTTGTTGGAAGAGCCAATGGCAGCCGCGATGGGTGCTGGTATGCCGGTGGATGAAGCGCGTGGTTCTATGGTCGTCGATATCGGCGGCGGTACGACGGAAGTCGCGATTATTTCTCTGAGCGGTATTGTGTACTCGGCGTCAGTGCGGATCGGCGGCGACCGTTTCGACGAAGCGATTGTCAGCTACGTGCGTCGTAATTACGGAATTTTAATCGGTGAATCCACCGCTGAACGTATCAAGCATGAAATTGGTTCGGCCTATCCGGCGAATGAAATTCGTGAAATGGAAGTGCGCGGCCGCAACTTGGCGGAAGGCATTCCACGCAGCTTTACTTTAAACAGCAATGAAATTTTAGAAGCGTTGCAAGAACCGCTGTCCGGCATTTTAGGCGCGGTACGCGCGGCGTTGGAACAAGCACCACCGGAACTCGCCGCGGATATCGCGGAACGCGGTATGGTATTAACCGGCGGCGGCGCGTTGTTACGTAACGTCGACCGTTTATTCATGGAAGAAACGGGCTTACCTGTCATCATCGCCGACGAACCGTTAACGTGCGTTGCGCGCGGGGGCGGTAGAGCGTTGGAAATGGTGGATACCGTGGGTGTGGATTTCTTGATGAGAGAATAGTGAGGACACCGCTATTAAGTTCATATTCACCAAAGATTCTCAACCTGGAATAAGGACGATCTTCTGGGTTGGTTTAGCCATCCTACTGATGGTGGTGGATCAGCGTGGATCCAGCGTCGCGCAAGTTCGCGCCGCGTTATCTATGCCTCTATCGCTATTGCAGTACGCTGTTAGCACGCCAGTGCAAATCATCGATAAACTCGGCAATATCGTCAGTACACACGACGCGTTGATTCAAGAAAACTTAAATTTAAAATCCAACGAATTATTATTAAAAGCGCAAGTGCAGCGCCTGTTGGCGATCGAATCCGAAAATAATCAATTAAAAGCGTTATTGCGTTCGTCCGCGCAAGTCCGCGGCAAAGTCTTAATCGCGCAATTGCTGGCGGTGGACACCGATCCTTTCGTCAATCAAGTGGTCTTAGATAAAGGTTCTCACGAAGGCGTGTTCGTCGGCCAACCCGTTTTAGACGCCAATGGCGTGATGGGAAAAATAATTCAAGTCGGGCCGCTGACGAGCCGCGTCTTGTTAGTGAATGATTCACGTAGCGGTGTGCCGGTGCAAAATACGCGGAATGGCATCCGCGCCATCGTCACGGGCGATAGTTACACGGGTAAATTGCGTTTGATGAACGTACCGCAAACCGTGGATATTAAAATCGGCGATATGTTGATTACTTCCGGTTTAGGAGATAATTATCCGGCGGGTTATCCGGTCGGCCAAGTCATTTCCGTCGTGCGCGATCCGGGTTTTCAATTTTCCGATATCGTCGTGCAGCCGAACGCGCACCCAGACCGCAGCCGGCAAGTCTTGTTAGTGTGGCCTAATCAAAAAGTAGCAGAAACCACCGGACCAAGCGGGGTGATCAGATGAATGAAAACACGCATCATTGGTTAGCGATTCCAGGCACATTTATCGTCGCGATCATTTTAACCATGTTACCGATGCCGGATTGGACGGTGTGGCTGCGCCCTGCTTGGGTATTAATGGTTTTAATTTATTGGACGACCATGTTGCCTTATCACGTCAACGTCGGCACGGCGTGGTGTCTCGGCATTATTTTAGATGTGTTAAACGGCACGCTGTTAGGTGAACACGCGTTCGCGATGACGATCGTCGCTTATTTCGTGCTGCGCATGCATAGTAGATTGCGCATGTATCCGTTGATGCAGCAAGGCTTATGGGTATTCGTCTTTGTGCTGAGTTATCAATTCGCTTTGTTTTGTATTCAAGGTTTTTTAGGCAGCCTGCCCAAGACTTGGTTGTATTGGTCTAGCTCCGCGACAAGTATGTTATTGTGGCCTTGGGTTTCTAGCATCATGGGAGATTATCGACGCCGTTACAAAGTCGCGTAGATTTTTTTAGTGGCAAGTTTTATTTCTGCTATTTTAGACGAAACCAACATATCATGACCCAGGAAATATTAGTCAATGTTACACCGCGCGAAGTGCGCGTCGCTTTATTAGAAAGCGGTGTGCTGCAGGAACTTTATATCGAGCGGAGTGTGCATCAAGGCTTAGTCGGAAATATTTATAAAGGCCGCGTCAGCCGCTTGCTGCCTGGCATTCAAGCCGCGTTCGTTGATATTGGTCTCGACCGTTCCGCGTTTTTACATATCGCCGATATGCATAATACTGATCGTGCCGGTGAAGTTATCGCGGATCTAGCGAACGCCGACATCCGCAATTTTTTATCCGCGGGACAAGAATTGTTAGTGCAAGTTTACAAAGAACCGCTAGGCTCGAAAGGCGCGCGTCTCACGACGCAATTTACTATCCCATCGCGTTATTTAGTACTGACACCCGGTATTTCCCAAAATGTCGTGTCGCAGAAAATCACGGATGAAGCCGAACGCGCGCGTTTGTTAACGATGCTGACGCCGGGCCCGCACGGTGGTTATATTTTTCGGACGTTAGCCGAAGGGGTGACGCAAGCGGAACTGGAGGCGGATAAAAATTTTTTAGACGCGATGTGGGTGGAAGTCGATGCGAATTGCCGGCAAAGCCAAGCGATTTCTAGGGTCTATGAAGAAATTCCCATCGTCTTGCGCGTGCTGCGTGATTTAGTCGGCTACCGGCAAGCGAAAATCCAAGTCGATCATTTAGCAACGGTCGAGCAAATGCGTCTTTACGTGCAGCTCTACATGCCGGATATGCTGACGCTAGCGGAAAATATTATTTTTTATGACGCGCCGCAGCCGATTTTCGATAGTTATTTTATCGAAGAGGAATTACAGAAAGCGCTGGAACGTAAAGTCCCGTTAAGTTCCGGCGGCCATTTGATTTTCGATCAAACCGAAGCGATGACGACCGTGGACGTGAATACTGGTTCTTACATCGGTCAACATAATTTAGAACAAACGATTTTTAAAACTAATTTTGAAGCCGTGGATGTCATCGCTAGACAAGTGCGGTTAAGAAATTTAGGCGGCATTATCATTATCGATTTTATCGATATGACTGATCCGCTGCATCAAGAACAATTGTTAACCGCGTTAACCACAGCCCTTGCGCAAGACAGCGTGAAAACGCAAGTGAGTGGTTTGTCAGGTTTGGGTTTAGTGCAAATGACGCGTAAGCGCACGCATGAAAGTTTAGAACATATTTTATGTGAAGCGTGTCCTACTTGCCAAAGCCGCGGCACGGTAAAATCCTTGCAAACGGTATGCTATGAAATTTTTCGCGAATTAAAGCGTGCGGCGTTTCGCTATCCGTGGGGCGGGTTTGTCGTGTGCGCGGCGGCGGAAGTGATCAACGAATTAATGAATGAAGAAGCGATAATGTTAGAAATGTTAGAAACGGAATTGTCAAAACCCATCAAGCTACAGACGGATAATTTTTACGGTCGCGAGCGTTTTAATATTTTACCGATGCCCGACAAGGAAAAGAACCTGTGCTGAAGATTTCAATGCATCACGTGATTCGTAAACTCGAATTAGTACTAGCTGCGATTATTATACTAGCGGCGTTGCTGGCGAGTATCACGCGTTTGCTAACGCCGGTGTTGAACGAACACCGCGCGGATTTTGAAAAATTAGCCAGCCGTTTGCTGCAAATGCCGGTGATCATACGCTCGGTGGAAGTGCGCTGGCATGGGTATTCACCGGAAATCGGCTTGTCTAGCGTTACCATTCTGGACGCCGATACCTTAAAACCAAAATTAAATATTGACCGCTTCGAAATAGACTTTGGTATTTGGCGTTCGTTGGTGGAACGGCAAGTGTTCGTGCGCAACATGACGATTTCCGGCATGAAATTAAATATCACGCAAGGCGTGATGGGTGAATTACAAATCGGCGAGCTGGCCTCGATCAACATCAAAGATAGTTTGACCGGGTCGTCGGTCGAAACCGATCAAGCCTTCGCCTGGATTTTTTCCCAGGCGCGGTTAGCGTTAGAAAATATCGACATCAAATATACTTACGCGGATAAACCGGAACGCCATATCACGTTGGATTCGTTGTCTCTTACTAATAACGGCGCGCATCACACCATCAATGGCCGCGCCCTGTTAAATCAAGATTTGCCGATCAAAATGGATTTGAACGTGGATTGGGATGGCAATCCAAGAAAATTGCAAGAAGCCAAGGGACAGTTTTATGTTTATTTCGAAGGCTTGGAACTATCGCAATGGTTTAGCAAAATGTCGTGGGAAAACGTGCAAGTTAAAAGTGGGTTGGCGAGCATTAAAGTGTGGGGCAGTTGGAACCACGATCAGTGGCAAAAATTTCAAAGTCAATTTCAAATTTATGGCTTAGAATTATATTCCGATCTACAGAGCCGTTCGCAAACGCTAGATCGCATCAGCGGCAGTGTCGGCTGGAAGCGCGACGGCAATACGCAAACCATATCGGGCGAAGATTTATATATCGATTTTCCTTACCACTTGTGGCCCTCAACGAATTTTACCATCAAACTTTTCAGCGACGCGAACGGCGACCTGGCGTTGAATTCTTTGAAATTTAATTATTTAAATTTAAACGAGGCGCTGCAAGTCGTGACGCTGGCGGATGGCATTATTTCTGATAGCTTGCGGCAGAAACTGTTAGCGCTAAATCCCATCGGCGAATTGCATGATTTTCACGCCGACGCAGACGCGGGCAAAGACGTCACGGATTTTCAAAATACCAATGCGGCGCTGAATTTTTCCGGCTTAACATTAAATTCTTGGGAGCAATTCCCTGGTATTTCGAATTTTAAAGGTGCAGCGGTTTGGAATAAAGCGAAGGGCAATCTTAAACTCAACAGTGAGCATGCGCTCTTGTCTTTGCATCGCTTATTCCCGAAAGCTTTATACTTCGAGCAAATTACCGCGGACGTGGATGCGGAACAAAAAGCGAATAACGAATGGTCGGTGGCGGCGAAAAATCTTTTGCTGAGTAACGCGGATTGGTCGGCCGCCACCACGTTTGCGATCGACGCACCGGAAAATGACTCACCGCATGTCGATTTCACCATGACGTATAAATTCAATAACATCACCCATCTCAGCAACTATTTACCTGAGAAAATTTTAGATCCCGATTTAGCCAACTGGCTGCGGACGGCATTCAAGCGCGGCAACGCGTTAACCGGCAACGCGGTAATTAGCGGTAATATGAAAGATTTTCCATTCGAAGACCCCGCTACCGGAAAGTTTTCAGTGACCGCGAAATTAACGGACCTCGATTTGATTTATGCGCCTGGCTGGCCTGAGTTTGATAATATCAATGGCGATTTAACCTTCGCTGGCCGCGCCATGACGATCAATATATTAAATGGCAAACTTGGCGCGCTACCGTTGAATAATATTACCGCCATCATCCCATTCATCGGCGACGCGCAACCCCAAATATTACATGTGGACGGCGCGATTAAATCCGACTTGAGCCAAGCATTAGATTTCATTCATTCGAGTCCGCTCCGAGATACGATAGGCAAAGACTTAGCGAATATTAATTTGCAAGGCGGGATGCAGCTTAAAATAGGTTTGATCGTGCCGTTACGCCATCCCGATAAAACTACCGTCAATGGCGCTACGGCGATTACCAACGCCACCTTGACGATGCCGCAATGGAATATTAGTTACAATAACATGAATGGTAATTTTCAATTTACCGAACAAAGTCTCAGTGCGAAAAACATTAACGGCGTATTATTCAACGTTCCCGCCGCGCTCAACATCACGACCTTGCCCGCGACCGCGAGGCAAGTCAAACAAATCCGCGCTGATATTAGCAGCAGTATTTCTCTCGCCGCCTTGGAAGCTTGGAGCAAATTACCCATAGCGCAATTCGCGCAAGGATCAAGCGCGTATCAAATGCAATTATTATTAACCCCACACACGAATAAAAGTGGAGGCAATGAACTCATCTTAAATAGTGATCTAAAAGGTATCGCTGTCAATTTACCCGCGCCCTATGGGAAAAAAGCCGCGGACGCAAGCCTATTTCAGTTAAATATTTATAGCAATGAAACCGCTGCGTTAAAAACCAAACTAACTTACAACAAACAAATTTCCGCCGCGCTGACGTTAGATACTGCGAATAAAAATTTAAAAGTAGAATCGGGCGAAGTGAAACTAGGTGGGGGGAGCGCGAATTGGCAAACGAGTCCAGGTTTAACGGTAAGTGGTTCGATCAAAGAATTAAACTATGATAAATGGACTGAATACTTCGCGAGTGTGGGCGGCAAGTCATCAGCAACGACTGATATTAAAATGCTGCGCGCTATCGACTTGTCCACCAACTTATTTCAAATTATGGGGCAGCAGTTGCATGCCGCCCGCCTTCAATTAACGCAAGGCAAAGACGCTTGGTCGCTAAAATTAGCGAGCAATGAATTAACCGGCACTATCACCGTGCCATTCAATCTTACTTCACAAGCTATTGATGCTAACTTCCAGCGCATCAACGTCAGCACGGATACGAAAAGCGTCAAACAATCTTTTGATCCCCGGAAAATTCCGGCCATGAATATTGCGAGTGACGACACGCTAATCGATGGCGTTGACTTAGGCCATTTGCATTTGGATATACAGCCGACAGAAAAAGGCATTCGTATTATGCAATTAAAATTAGATGATGCGTTATGGGATTTAGAAGCCAGCGGCGAATGGTCGGCGGTGAATGGTCACTACACCAGCCGTTTTGAAGGCGAAATCGTCACGCCGAAAGTGAGCGACTTATTAAATCAATGGGGCGTGAATTCATCGAATTTTATCGGCAGCAATGCCACGGCAAGATTTAAATTAGACTGGCCGGACGCGCCGTACTCGCTAAGTTTAAAAGGTTTGACCGGCAATATTTCGTTTGATTTAGGCAAAGGCAGAATCGTGGAATTAAGCGAATCGAGCAACGCCAAAATTGGTTTAGGCCGCATGCTAAATATTTTTAGCCTGAGCACCTTGTCGCGCAGATTGCGTTTAGACTTTAGTGACATGACACAAAAAGGGTATAGTTTCGATTACATGAAAGGCGATTTCAACTTAGACCAAGGCAGCGCCACCACACAAAACATGCGGATCGAAGGCCCCATCGCGCGTGCGGACATCAAAGGCCGCATAGGTTTAGTCGCAAAAGATTTCAATATGTCACTCGCCATTACGCCCTACGTGACCGGCAGTTTACCCGTGCTAGCGGCGTTCGCCGGCGGCCCTATCGTTGGTGTCGCGGCGTTGGTAGTGGAT
The DNA here is from genome assembly GCA_963692955.1 of Gammaproteobacteria bacterium. GTDB lineage: Bacteria > Pseudomonadota > Gammaproteobacteria > DSM-16500 > DSM-16500 > UBA5158. Next base: position 966,821 of record OY843587.1, read on the forward strand.
AAAGTCGTAAGCTCCGGCGTATCACACGTGATTACCTATCAATACGACATCACCGGCCCGTGGACCAACCCGAATTGGACCCCAATTAAAGCCACGCAAGAAAACGTCACTAGTCAGGCTGGTACTCGCAGTAAAGCACGTAGGTAGGGCAATGCGTAGTGTGTGGACCGGTCACATACGTAGCCAAGCCCAACATAATGAAGAAGTTTTAATAAAAAAAACCCCACAGAAGTGGGGTTTTGCATGAAGATAAAGTTACAGTTTAGAACGCCAGCTGAATCCCGACCGGCCTTTTTTGGTGTTGTGAACCCTTTTTCACAGTAATAGCGTCTTTGGAATATTCATACATTCGCTTATCTTCCTCAGAGAAAACACGGCCATGTTTTTTTGCCAAGTCATAATACCTCACAGCATTTTTAAAGTTTTTCTGATTATGTTCTATGATAGCTAAATTCGTATAACAAACCGCTACTAATTGCTTATTTTGAATTAAACGATGGTAGCCGGCCTTAGCCTCATCTATATTCCCACGTTGAGCAGCTGCCATGGCTAATCGAAAATATTCATCGGCATAATTAGGATCAAATAAATCAGGATTTGTAAGGTGAACCAACTGAGCTTTGACATTCGGTAAGTTCCAGTCAGCTGCGTGGGCAAAATCAAAACTTGACAACGGTGAGGCTTTTAGTTGCTGGTCCGCATTCAGCGAACTAATAATTAAATTGTTTGTATACTCTGATAATTCTGGATAAAAGTACTCGATCATATCTTGCGGTGTAGCTCCATGAAGATAAGCATCGCGATTTTCTAGATATTCACTTTCTGGGAAATGCGCTTTAACCAAATTAATTTGATTAAGAATCGTAGTAGTCGCTATTCTGAGAGGGTCTTCACGTTTAACGAAAAGATTAACCGTCCCTTTGTTAGTTAAATAAGCTCTCTTTAATAAAACTTTTCCGACACCTTCTATGCGATAATATGAACCGGCAGTATAACCAGTTAGATCAGTAGCCGATGTGGTAACGGTGAATATTGTTGTATATAGATTGGAATAAGATTTTTTGAATTTTTCTCTCAAACTATCCAATTTCTTTTGCTCGATTGCACTTAATAGTTTTGAATCTTCCCGATCTAATAAATCTTCTAAGGCCTTCAGGGCTTGATCGCCTTTTTTCAACATACCTAACACTTTATACTTTTCTTTTTCAATATTTGGATGATAAGGACGAACTGAAAATGTTTGAGATTTACCTAAAATTTGTTGCATGCTATTCAATGCAGCAAAGCGGAAATAGCGTAATAATCTGCTGGATGATTGTGTCATTTCTTCTTCTGAAAAATTATCAGGAAGTCTTATTAAGTTGTTGAAATGATCATACCCACCACTTGTGAGACCTTGTTTTTTTGATTCATCAGCCGAATCAATCGATATTTTTAAATTCAAATGATTGAAGCAGAGATCCATGAAGTTTCGTATGTTTTGATTTGATTGATGCAATTGAAGTATGACATTAATAATATTTTGATAAGGGTGCGATAAACCTAAATTATATTTTATTTTTTCAAATAAATTTAAAGGATTGATAATCAGATTACTTATAAAATTAGAATCAATTATTGGTAAATTCAGAGGTTGCGCTGGATTGTTATAAGCTTCAAGAGCTGGACATGTATCTAGATTTTGAAACGGATTATCTCGCCTAGCCAGTGACTTGTCTGAAACTTCACACTGATTTTGAATGGCAGCGGCAGCACCTAACATTCCAAATACAAGTATTGTTGTTAATTTTGAACGGGAAAAAGCCATCTCACACCTCATTTGGATAAAATTATTTGAATTACTTGATCGCATCGGCATCAATATAAATAAGCTTGTGCAATTATATATCACAAAAATAGAGTTTGTCAAAATTTAATGCTTAAGAAATTTACGGTGTTGATATCAATCAGCAGTGAATACCGCATTATTTTATGGTTAAAATAGGTTTTAAATCAGATGCTTACTTTTTGAAGTTGTCATTTTCTCGCGCCTTACCCGCTCCGGATAAGCTGAAAATGATTTGATTAATGGGGATTTCATAATATCAAAGGTCGGCTTCGTTCCACACCACACTAACCCAGCCTCTTGGGAAAGGGGCTTGGTTGGTTTGATAAGTTTTATTGTTGTTACTTTATAAATTCTTTTTCAATTTCGCTCTCAACACCGCCTGCGCAACAAAACTTTTTTTATCAGCTTGCGGTTTATTCAGTAACGTTAACCGACGTTCTTCGCGCAATCTTTTTTCCCGCGCATTAAATCTTTCGCGCGCCAAATCCGCCACGTGTTTTTCGTCAGCTTCGTCTACATTCACTGCCACCAAATCAATACAATCCACCGGACACGGTTCGACGCATAATTCACAGCCCGTGCATTCCGCGCTAATCACCGTATGCATATGCTTGGCGCTGCCTAAGATCGCATCCACCGGACATGCTTGAATGCACTTAGTGCAGCCGATACATTCATCTTCACGAATGACGGCAAGTAATTTAGGTTTGGTTTTCTTTTCCATGTCAGGAATAAACGGCGTTGCATCCACGCCTAACAAAGCGCCGATTCCCAACAAACCTTTCACCCCGCCCGGCGGACACAAATCAATTGCCGCTTTTTCAAAAACCAACGCTTCCGCGTACGGCATGCAGCCGCCATAACCGCAAAGTCCACATTGGGTTTGCGGTAATAAAGCGTCGATTTGTTCAGGAGTGACAGCAGACATAAAAATTATTTCACGCGCATACCAGGTGCTGCGCCCGGGTCGGGAGTTAAAATCCATAAATCTTTGCCACCAGGGCCCGCCGCTAACACCATGCCTTGCGATTCACCAAAACGCATTTGCCGCGGCGCTAAATTCGCCACCATCACGGTATATCGGCCGACTAAATCATCCGGCTGATAAGCGGACTTAATCCCCGCGAATACTTGGCGTGTTTCACCGCCTAAATCTAATTCTAAGCGTAATAATTTTTCCGCGCCTTCCACGTGTTCGGCTTTCGCGATTTTAACGATACGTAAATCGATTTTCTCGAAATCATCGATGCTAATCGTTTCTTTGATTGGTTCAGCTAATGTCGTTAAAGCGGCAGATTCGGTAGGAACAACGGCGGTATCTTCTTTGGAAGCTTCTTTCATAGCGTCTATCTCTTTTTTGTCGACACGATTGATGAGAGGTTGAAAAGGTTTGATCGTATGATTTAACAAAGGTTGCTGGCAATCATCCCAGCACAACGGCGAAACATTTAAAAAATTCTCGACGTTTTTTGCCGTCTGCGGCAACACTGGCTTAAGATAAATGGCTAGGCAACGGAACAAATTAATTCCCATGCTACAAATGTCTTGGACTTCTTCCATGCGCGTCGGGTCTTTCGCGGCTGACCACGGTTTCTTTTCATCGATATATTGATTGGCACGGTCAGCTAACGCCATGATTTGCCGGATGGCATGGCTGTATTGCAATTTATCGATTTTTTCCGCAATGCTCTCTCCGCTATCTGCAAATTCTTTAAAAAGATCTGGTTCGCTCAATGCGGCTGACAACTTGCCAGCGAATAAATTATTAATAAAACTCGCGCAACGGCTGGCGATATTGACGAATTTGCCGACGAGATCAGAATTGATGCGTTGGGCGAAGTCATCAAAATTAATATCAATATCTTCGATTCTATCGCTGAGTTTAGCGGCGAAATAATAGCGTAAATCTTCCGGCGGTAGATGTTTTAAGTAAGTGCGCGCTTTAATAAAAGTGCCGCGCGACTTCGACATCTTCTGGCCGTCGATGGTTAAGAACCCGGTGCTAAAAATGGCAGTCGGCGTACGGTAGTCAGCGCCACTCAACACGGCCGGCCAGAACAAAGCGTGAAAATATATAATATCTTTGCCGATGAAGTGATACAACTCAGTAGGGCTGCCTTTGCGCCAATATTCTTCGAAATTCAAAGTCGATTTTTTTTCACAAAGATTTTTGAAGCTTGCCATGTAGCCGACCGGTGCGTCTAACCAGCAATAAAAATATTTGTCGGCTTCGCCCGGAATTTTAAAACCGAAGTAGGGTGAGTCGCGCGAAATGTCCCATTCTTTTAAACCCGCATCAAACCATTCATCTAATTTGTGCGTGACTTCTTCTTGCAAATGTCCGTTGCGTGTCCACTCATGTAACAAATCGGTATAGTTTTGCAATTTAAAAAAGTAATGTTCGGATTCTTTTTCGATGGGCTTCGCGCCCGATAAGGTGGAATAGGAGTTAATCAAATCGGTAGGCGAATAGGTAGAGCCGCAGACTTCGCAATTATCGCCGTATTGATCTTTCGCCCCGCACTTCGGGCATTCGCCTTTCACGTAACGGTCGGGTAAAAACATATTTTTTTCGGGATCGTAAGCTTGCTTTATCACACGCTTGATAATGTTGCCGCCTTTTACATGGCGTTGAAAAATTTCTTCGACCAGCATTTTATTTTCTTCAGAATGCGTCGTGTAATAATTATCGAAATCGATTAAGAAATCGGAAAAATCTTGTTGTTGTTGCGCGGTGATGTCGGCGACCATTTGTTCCGTGTCTAACCCAAGCTTTTGCGCTTGGATCATGATGGGAGTACCGTGCGCGTCCGCGCCGCAGACAAACAGACAATCATGTCCGCGCATCTTTTGAAAGCGGACCCAAATATCTGATTGGATGTTGCCAACGATATGGCCCAAATGTGGTGCGCCGTTTGCGTATGGCAATGCGTTAGTAACAAGAATTTTGCGGGCAACCCCTGACATCGTTCGTTTTTCCTTGCGATTTGGATAAAGGGCTAGATTATAACAGTTTTTATCATATCGAATAATGATTTCACCGCATGCCTTAAAATGAATATATCATGTGGGGTGATTGATGAATGCGCAAAGTTAGTATATCATGCTCACATATTAATCATATAAAGTTTTGGGTGAAGGTGAATTTATGCATAGTCGTAAATCAAAAAGAACTACAAGCAAACAGCCCCTGCTTGTCCAGAATAAAATGACGACTTCATCAATCCCTATGCTGCCATACATTTTTAATTACCTGGGCTTGATCGATTGGGTCAGCCTCGTAAACGTTAGTCACGACTGGCATGCTTTGTTGAATGACCGCAGTCAAGAACTGGTTAAACTGAAGGTACTGCCGGTGTTGAGACTACTTTATAGTTACCAAGATCTTTTGTTGGAAACGCTAAATAAAATTCTTAAAGCTTTGGAAAGCTCGTCTGTCACTTTCCAAGTAGAGCTGTTACGGGCCGCGATTTATCATTTACAAAATCCTGCATCTTTTATTCCCGATCTACATTTACTTTTTCCTGGGAATGCCGTGCAGTTGTATGACTCTGAAATCTTAGATGATAAACCAAAAATTACTTCTGTCACGCGATTGGCAAGTGATGAAGAGAAAGAAAGAACATTTATCTTTAACAATGTAATGCGTGAACTACATGCGCTGTACACAAGTCATGACAACGTACTGATAGATGATCAGGCTGATGATCCGCACAAGATGAAAAATATGTTTATCGCCAAACTTAAAGAAAAGTATTTATATGTGAAATATTCCTTTCGTGATAAACATCACGAAAATGACAGCGATTTATTAAGCGCGATCAACACGTCAATCAATGCATCTGCTAACGACGCGCAAGCTGAAATGAAAAAAATTACAAAACAATTATCCACGGGCGAAATTATTTTTTACACGCTTATTATACTCAATACAATAATTGCGTTTTACAGAATATATAATTCACCGCGCGACTGGAAAAATATAATTTTACAAGCGTGCGGGCCCGCGGCTCTAATCTTGGTCCCCTCAGGCGGCGTCAAGCTGTATCATGAATTAAAAAGAGATCGCGCGGAAAGACTGACGCTATTTAGTGCGGCAAGAAATCGCGGACTGGCACAGCGTACGGATGAATTGAAAACGTTATTAACTGAATCTGACGTTGCAGTACCGGCATCTCCGCGACTCTGACCCGGACTTAAACTGCTTATTCATCTAACAAAAAACTGCTATAATCCGCTCATTCTAGACATACCGGCGAACGTCATGGCAGTAATAACCAAAGAGCAAATCCAAGCTATTCTTGCGGAATATCAAGACCCTTATCTAAAGCAGGATTTGATCACCGCGAAAGTGGTGCAGCAAATTCACATCGATGATGCGTCCGTGAAGCTTCAATTACTTTTCGGCTATCCACTGACCGGTTTCAAAAATACGTTGGTCACCGCGCTGACGGAAAAACTTGCGCCGCTGATCGCGCCGCGTACCTGCGAAATCGACATTGCTTGGCACATTGATTCGCACGTCGGTCAGCGCGGTCTGAAATCGCTGCCCAATATCAAAAATATCATCGCCGTCGCTTCCGGCAAAGGCGGCGTCGGCAAATCCACGACCGCGGTGAATTTAGCATTGGCGCTAGCGCGGGAAGGCGCGCGCGCGGCGATTTTAGACGCGGATATTTACGGACCCAGCGTACCCACGATGTTAGGCGTGTTCGACGCGCCCGCAGCCTCCGAAACAAAAAAACTGTTACCCGTCGAGCGGCACGGCATTCAATCCATGTCGATCGGCTATCTCATCGATACCAAAGCCGCGATGGTATGGCGCGGGCCGATCGTGACGACCGCCCTACAACAATTGTTAAATGATACCGCGTGGGATGCGTTGGATTATCTCATCATAGATTTACCGCCCGGTACCGGCGACATTCAATTAACCTTAGTGCAGAAAATTCCCGTCAGCGCCGCCGTCGTTATTACCACGCCGCAAGATTTAGCGTTGATCGACGCGCGTCGCGCGTATGAAATGTTTTTAAAAGTCAACGTGCCGGTGTTGGGCGTGATCGAAAACATGAGTACGCATATTTGTTCGCAGTGCGGTCATGCCGAACAAATCTTCGGCGCTGGCGGCGGTCAACTGCTAGCGGATGAATATCACATTGATTTACTCGGCGCGTTACCGCTCGCGACATCTATACGCGCTGAGACGGACAGTGGCACGCCGACGGTCGCGCGAGATCCGGAGAGCGCGCATGCGAAAATCTACCGTGACATCGCCCGCCAAATCGCCGCGAAATTATCTTTGCAAAGTAAAGATTACTCGCATAAATTCCCCAGCATCGTTATTCAGAATGATTAAAAGGAGCGACACATGAGCATCAAATCCGATAAATGGATACGCTTAATGGCACAACAAAACGATATGATTTCTCCGTTCGAAAGCGGCCAAGTCCGCAATAGCCACGCGGGCAAAACCATCTCGCACGGCACGTCTAGTTACGGCTATGACATACGCTGCGCGAATGAATTTAAAATTTTTACCAATATTAATTCTTCTATCGTCGATCCGAAAAACTTTTCTGAAAGTAACTTCGTGAATGTCACGACTGATGTTTGTATCATCCCGCCGAATTCTTTCGCGTTAGCGCGCAGCGTGGAGTATTTCCGCATTCCGCGCAATGTGTTAGTGATCTGTTTAGGTAAATCCACTTACGCACGTTGCGGCATTATCGTTAACGTCACGCCATTAGAACCCGAATGGGAAGGGCATATCACCTTAGAATTTTCTAATACGACGCCATTGCCCGCGAAGATTTACGCGAATGAAGGGGTGGCGCAAGTGCTGTTTTTACAGTCCGATGAAGAATGCGAAGTGTCATACAAAGACCGCGGCGGCAAGTATCAAGGCCAGAGGGGCGTAACCTTACCCATCGCGTAATGCAACGCAAAAAAAAAGGCTATCTCGCGATAGCCTTTTTTTCGTAATAAATTTATTATTCTTCTTCCGCTTCGTCCGAATCGCCCATTGCGGTGTCTTGCAATGGAATGTGTTTACTGGCGTTGACTTGTTCCCGCAGTTCTTTGCCAGGCTTGAAATGCACGGCATATTTTGGCTGCGTCACGAGTTTTTCACCCGTCTTCGGATTGTGCGCTTTCCTGGGTGGTCGGTAATGCAAACAAAAACTGCCGAACCCACGAATTTCAATTCTTCCACCCTGACTAAGTACTTCGCTCATCTGTTCAATAATACTATTGACGCTGAGCGCGATATCTTTCTCAGGTAAATGAGGCATTTGTTGGCTTATTTCTGCAATGAGCTGTGATTTTATCAGCATAGTTTTCAGCAGTGATGCTGCCTCCGTAAGTGGACTATGACGGACATTGCCTTGATCTATGAATATATTATAAATTTCAAACAAAATCCAGTAGTGAAAAAGGTATGTAGAGGTTTTACCCTATTTTGTTTATGATACGATATCGAAAATTTCTCATTATTCAAGGATTTTAATGCGCATTCTGACTAATTTATTCACAATTGTTTTATTTTTGCTAGTCTCGACACGGGTTTTGGGTGTTGAAGTGCCCTCAATTTATCAGGTAGAAGTTCCTGTGGTATCACGTGCGGCGAATGTGCGGGCTGATGCCATTAAAACTGCTTTAGAGCAAGTCTTAATCAAAGTGAGTGGGAACAGTCATATTCTAGAAACTTACCCGCGCTTAAAAACCAAACTGGCGCAAGCCGACGATTTAGTCCAAGAGTTCGCGTACGTCACACCAGCGCAGGCCAGCACGCTGCAGCCATTCTCGTTGTCCGTGCACTTTGATCCAGAAGGGGTAGATAAACTGCTGCAAGAAGCAGGCTCGTCCGAATGGGGGCAAACGCGTCCCATGCTAGTCGTGTGGTTAGCGTACGAAGGCTTGAACCATCCAAGCGAAGTGGTGAGTAGTTCTGAAAGTCCCATTCAAAATGTATTTCAAGTCAGCGCGCAAAAGCGCGGCTTGCCGGTGATCTTTCCGGTAATGGATGTGACCGAGTTAATCCAAGTCACGACAGCTGATGTCATGAATAAAAATCTCAGCGTGTTGCAGCCCGCTTCACAGCGCTATGCGGGCAATGCGATTTTAATGGGGCATTTAGCGCAAAACACCGCTGGTTACGCGAGTGATTGGCGATTAGTGATGGGCACCGATCAATGGTCATTTACGCAAACGGGAAAAAATTTATCGGACGTATTTAGCGGGCTGATTAATCAAATTTCTGATACGCTAGCAAAACGCTACGCCGCCGTGGTCACACCCAATGTGCAAGCTAAATTAACGTTGAAAGTGAGTAACCTCAAACAACAAACCGATTTAGCGGTGCTCATGAAATATTTGCAACAAGTGACGGCAGTATCTGATGTGCAGCTGCAAAGTGTCGACGGTGATCAAGCGGTGTTAAATGTGAATTTGCACGGTACGCAAGCCGCGTTCACGCAAGCGTTAGCGCTAGGCTCAAATCTAGTGCCAATTACAGGGAACGATCCGCAAACAGCGAATCAGAGTTCGACATTGCAATATAAATGGAACCAATAATGATTAACAAAGATTGTAAGACCATGTTATGGATCGTTATTGCGGGCAGCGCCTGCGGATTAATTTATTTATTGGCGCCCATCTTAACGCCATTCTTATTCGGCGCGTTTTTAGCTTATCTCGCCGATCCCTTAGTCGTTAAATTACATGAACGCGGGTTGAAGCGCGCGCTCAGCGCGACCATCGTTTTCTTGAGTTTGCTAATATGTTTAATCTTGATTATCTTATTGCTCATTCCTTTAATTCAAAATCAAACCGCCGACTTGCCGAATGTGATACCGAATACGGTCACTTGGCTGCAAACGACGGTGCTACCTTGGCTGAAAGAACATTTTGGTATCGACGAAGGCACGCTCAATACCGATACGTTGAAATCTATGGTATCGGATAATTTTTCGCAAGCGAGCGGCGCGGCTAATTCTCTGTTGAAAACCGTATTACATTCGGGCGTCAAACTCGCCGAGTGGGCGATTAACTTGATTTTAATTCCCGTCGTCATGTTTTATTTATTGGTGGATTGGAACAAAGTCATTAACGGCATTCACAATTTAATTCCCCGCAAATACGAACCACGCGTCGTGAAATTAGCGAAAGAAAGCGATGATGTGTTGAGCGCGTTTTTCCGCGGACAATTAATCGTAATTTTAGTATTAAGTATTTTATACTCCGTGGGTTTGAGTTTGCTAGGTTTGCAAATCGGCATCCTCATCGGTGTGACCGCGGGGTTAATGAGTATCGTGCCGTATTTAGGTTTCATCGTCGGCGTGACCATCGCCAGCATCGCCGCCGCGGTGCAATTCGGCGCGTTTTCATCGGTTTTATTTGTATGGTTAATATTCGGCGCGATTCACCTATTCGAAAATATGTTTTTAACGCCTAAATTAGTTGGCGACCGCATCGGTCTGCATCCGGTTGCGGTAATTTTCGCGATTTTAGCGGGCGGCACCTTGTTTGGTTTTGTCGGCGTACTGCTGGCGCTGCCGGTCGCTTCCGTCATTATGGTGTGGGTGCGTTATTTGCATCAGCGTTACCGCCGCAGTAATCTCTACCAAACGAAACCCGCTAGCTAAGGCTCGAGCATGGTAAACCAATTAACTCTAGGCGTGAGTTTAAAGGATGAAGCGACGTTCACGAATTATTATTCGGGGTTGAATGGTCCGCTATTCCAAGAGTTAAAAAAATCTTCGCAAGGCGCCGGCGAGCGCGTTATTTATTTTTGCGGTAAAGGCGGGGAAGGCTGCACGCACTTGTTGCAAGCTTGTTGTCATGAAGCTAACCGTCATCATCTCACTTCTGTCTATATTCCCTTGCGGCATTTAATCGAATTTTCGCCTAGCGTGTTTGACGGTTTGGAATCCTTGGATTTAGTGTGCATCGATGACTTGCATCTCATCGCCGGCCGGCCGCATTGGGAAGAAGCTTTTTTTCACGCCTACAATCGCATTCATGACGCGGGCGCGCGCTTAATCGTTACTGCTAACGTTATGCCGAAATCATTGGGCTTAGTGCTGCCGGATTTAATTTCCCGCTTGACCTGGGGTGTCGTTTTTCAATTGCAGCCCTTGTCGGATGAAGAAAAACTTGCGGTGTTAGTCATGCGCGCGGAACGCCGCGGCATGATTTTATCCGAAGACGTAGGTAAATTTATTTTAAGCCATTGCCCACGGCACATGACGACATTATTTTCCGCGCTCGACGCTTTAGACAAAACTTCTCTTTCGGCGCAGCGCAAGCTCACCATCCCGTTTGTTAAATCAGTGTTATTGATATAATTTTTTTGGAGCGATTCTAGTCATGGCTAAGATTAAAAAAATTTTCGCGCGAGAAATTCTTGATTCCCGCGGCTTTCCCACCGTCGAAGCCGAAGTCGAATTAGATGACGGCAGCCTCGGCCGCGCAGGCGTGCCCTCCGGCGCGTCGACGGGATCGCGCGAAGCGTTGGAGTTACGCGATAAAGATGCGAAGCGCTACCTGGGCAAAGGCGTGTTAAAAGCCGTGGCTGCCGTGAACCAAACCATCGCGCCAGCATTAATTGATTTTGACGCACAAGACCAAGAAAAGATTGACGCGCTTCTGCTAGAGTTAGACGGCACGAAAAATAAAGAAAATCTCGGCGCGAATGCGTTGCTCGCCGTTTCCTTAGCCGTGGCCAAAGCCGCCGCGCTTTCGAAAAAAATCCCTCTCTATCAATATTTAGGTGGTAACAGCGCGGTGACTCTGCCGGTGCCGATGATGAATATCATCAATGGCGGCGCGCACGCGGATAATAATTTAGATATTCAAGAATTTTTAATTTTACCGGTCGGCGCGCCTACTTTCGCAGAGAGCGTGCGTTATGGCGTGGAAGTATTTCAACATTTAAAACAGTTATTACATAAACGCGGTTTAAGCACGGCGGTCGGCGACGAAGGCGGCTTTGCGCCATCGCTGCAAAATCACGAAGCCGCGTTGGAAGTGATTATCGAAGCGATTGAAAAAGCGGGCTATAAAGCCGGTAAAGATATTTATTTAGGTTTAGATATGGCGAGTTCGGAATTTTATCGTGACGGGTCTTATCAGTTGCGCGCCGAGCAACAAACTTTTTCATCGGAAAATATGGTGGGTTACATTAAAAAATTAGTCGATGCCTATCCGATTTTAAGCGTCGAAGACGGCATGGCGGAAAATGATTGGCAAGGCTGGGAATTATTGACGCGCACGCTCGGCAAAAAAATTCAATTAATCGGCGACGATATTTTCGTCACGAACACAGAAATTTTTCAAGAAGGCATTAATAAAAAAATCGGTAACGCGATTTTAATTAAGCCGAATCAAATCGGCACGTTAACTGAAACCTTAGCCGCGATTCAAATGGCGAAGAAAGCGCATTATAATACGATTATTTCCCACCGCTCCGGCGAAACCGAAGATACCACGATCGCCGACCTCGCGGTTGGCACGAACGCGGGACAAATCAAAACCGGATCGTTAAGCCGTTCGGACCGCGTCGCTAAATACAATCAATTGTTACGTATCGCCGACACGTTGGGTGAGCGCGCGCGCTACGCGGGACGCGCGGTGTTTTCACCATTCGAAACGTTTGCCAATATTGAGATGCCAAGCTAATGAATTTTTTACGGATGAAAATTCTGCCTATCATTTTATTTGGGCTATTGGTATTTTTGCAATACCGCTTGTGGGTAGAGCCGGGCGGTATTATGGAAATGCTGCGCATGAAGAAACAGTTAGCACTTCAAGTGCGAATAAATGATAAACTTAAAAAACGTAACGAAAGATTAGCGAGTCAAGTACATTACTTACAAGCGAGTAACGATGCGGTCGAGTCGCGCGCGCGCGGTGAATTAGGTATGATAAAGAAAGACGAAACCTATTACCAAGTCGTTAAATGAAAAAACAAAAAGGTGAATATGAAAATATTATTAAGCAATGACGACGGTTTTCTTGCTCCCGGTTTAAAGCAATTAGCGAAAGTGTTAGGTGAAATTGCGCAAATCACCGTGGTCGCGCCCGACCGTAATCGCAGCGGCGCGAGTAATTCATTAACGTTAGATAATCCCTTGCGCGCGGTTACCGCGGAAAATGGTTTCATCAGCGTGAACGGCACGCCGACCGATTGTGTGCATTTAGCCGTGACCGGATTGTTAAGTGAAATGCCTGACATGGTCGTGTCCGGTATTAACGAAGGATCGAATTTAAGTGACGACGTTTTATATTCCGGCACCGTCGCCGCCGCCACTGAAGGACGTTTTTTAGGCTTACCAGCCATCGCCGTATCCTTAGCGGGCCCTAAATGTTTGCACTACGACACCGCCGCGCACATCACGAAATTATTAGTGTTACGCTTAAGCCACGACCGTCCGCCCGCGGATACGGTCTTGAATGTTAACGTGCCGGATTTACCGTTGTCGGAAATCCGCGGTCTGCAAGTCACGCGCTTAGGCACCCGCCATATCGCGGAACCGACGATTAAATCCGCCGATCCACGCGGCCGAAAAATTTATTGGGTAGGACAACCCGGCCCGGAACAAGATTCAGGCCCAGGCACGGATTTTCACGCGGTGAATAGCGGTTATGTTTCCATAACGCCGTTGCATATTGATTTAACGCATTACAAAGTTTTCGAGCAATTATCCGGTTGGGTGAAAGCCATTGATATTCATGAAACGGAATTATGATTGAAAAAATAAACGCGGGATGGAAGGACGACCAGTGCGAATTTTTCAAAATGTCATTCTTTTATTTTTAACTCTATTTTTATCGGCATGCATTGAAGACAATAATTATGCGCCTGTCGCAGATGCTACCGGTATCGAGCGGCTGCCTAAGAGTGGCCTGCATCGCGTCCATAACGGTGAAACGCTTTACTCTATCGCGTGGCGTTATGGTTTAGATTATCGCGCGCTCGCGCGTCGTAATCACATCAATCCTCCTTATCATGTACATTCTGGTGAGATACTTTTCTTACGTAAAGCGCCAACGTCACCGCGCGCAGCGCTGACGTCTCAACAAACTTCTCAAAATCAAACACCAACGCTGCCGTCCACCACCGTATTGACGTCCATGAACACGGATGATTATTTTGAAACGGGTAAAGAACCCACGGCGACCGTGGATTTTTGGCATTGGCCGGCGGTGGGTAGAGTTAGCGGTGGTTTTTCGAAATATAACAAAGGCATTAATATCGCGGGTTTTGCCGGCGCGCCGATTTACGCCGCGGCTGCGGGTAAAGTCGTCTATAGCGGCAATGGCTTGAGAGGTTACGGAAATTTATTGATAATTAAACATAACAGTACTTTCTTAACCGCCTACGCGCACAATCAAAAAAACTTAGTGAAGGAAGGACAATGGGTCAAAATGGGACAGATTATCGCGGAAATGGGAAATACGGGTGCAAGCAGAGTGATGCTGCACTTTGAAATCCGTCGCGGCGGCGATCCCGTCAATCCCTTAATCTATTTAGAAAAAACTTAACGCTGACATTGCTTAGCAATAAAAGTTATAATAATCGATTAGGGTCGACCTTCTAAACATACATTGTTTACCTGGAAGTAGAGGTTTAGTTTAATGCCAAGGAAAAGCAAAAAACAGCCGGAAAAAGTCGACACTGCCAAAGCGAAAGGCAAAGAAAAATCAAAAGACTTTTCTAGCGATCTCGAAGCGGAAGCAGATGCACTGTTGCTCGCAGCAGATTTATCTGATGAAACTGCTGTGGTCGAAGCGGCGGTAGAAGACGAAGCCACCGAAGTCGAAGCCACGGAAGAAGCGCCAGAAGTTAAGCATTCCAAATCTTCCGACCCCACGCAAATTTATCTCGGTGAAATTGGTTATTCGCCCTTACTCAGCGCGGAAGAAGAAGTAAAGTACGCGCGCCTCGTGCAAAAAGGCGATAAAGCCGCGCGCGCAAAAATGATAGAAAGTAATTTACGTTTAGTCGTCAAGATCGCGCGCCGTTATTACAACCGCGGTATGGAATTTTTAGATCTTATCGAAGAAGGAAATTTAGGTTTATTGCGCGCCGTCGAAAAATTCGATCCTGAGCGCGGTTTCCGTTTTTCCACTTACGCGACGTGGTGGATACGTCAAACCATTGAACGCGCCATTATGAATCAAACTCGCACCATACGTTTACCGATTCATGTCGTTAGAGAACTAAATTCGTATTTATCCGCCGCGCGTGAATTATTAAAAAAACAAGATCACGAACCTTCTTATCAAGATATCGCGGACGCTTTGAAAGTGCCGGTGGAAGACGTGAAAAATATGTTGGAATTGAATGAGCATGTCGTGTCGTTGGATTCCATCGCGGGCGGCGATAGCAACGGCGGCGGCCGGACGTTATTGGATTCATTGCCGGACAAACACAAAACCGATCCGGCGGAATTACTCGCCGACGAAAGTATGGCTGAACATTTAGAAGAATGTCTGCAAGAATTAAACGATAAACAGCGTGAAGTGTTAAGCCGCCGCTTTGGTCTGGGCGGTTATGAGCGCGAAACATTAGAAGAAGTCGGACATGCGATTGGCTTGACCCGCGAACGCGTGCGCCAAATTCAAATGAGTGGTTTGAAAGCCCTGCGCGATATTATGAAAAAGCAGGGCATTACCGGCGAAAATCAGTGAGGCACGTTGCCATTTTGTCTGGGTGAATGACCGCCGTTTAACAAATGATACGCATGCGTGTCATCTACGTCGGTCTCCACGGGTTTTGCCTGCGCAAACAGTCTCAAGCTATTAAAACGGCGAATGCTATTTAAATGCGTACGCGTCTCAGCGATTGATCCAATAATTCCCGCAATGAGCGCGCCAATGTAAATGCCTATCCGTGCATTACTGTCTCTCGTCACAAACCGGCTTAACACGACATATTGCGACGCGACTTCACCGACGTGCGCGACGGCTTCTATACTCAACGCAATTTTTTGAGTGGTCGTTAAGCTGGAATTTTCTGTAGAGGCTTGCGCGAGGTTAATATCACTTTTTTGATTTACGGTATTGATGATGCGATGACAAACGGCTTCGCCTGACGCTAGAATAAGACCCAAAGCTAAGCCAATCCCCGCGCTGACCCAATCGAAATCGTCGAGATTACAATCTTCTTTTTTGCCTTGCAGCGTGTCAAGGATCAGGCCAAAGCAAAGCGCATTTTGTATCACTGTACCAGCAAACTCAATGACAGCTTGAGCATTAGTAATAGTGTCCGCATCATCGTTTTCTGGATGCGTTCTTGGCAGTTCCGCGGCAAGCTGAATAGCTGGCCGTAGTAATTGACTGTGAGTTTCAGCGGTCAATGCTAAGCCTAAACTTTTTCCTTCTTTAATTTTTTCAAGGAGTTGTTGCGTTTCTTGCTCAAATTTCTCCCAGACTTGTGTATCGGTGGCAATTGGGATTTCTTGTTGATGGCTTAACATAGATGATTCCCCGCATAAACTCTAAATGAGAATGATAATCATTTGAGAAATATTTGCAAGGTTTATCGTCGCCCGTATTCCGTTGCGCTGCATAAAGGCTAATTAAAAAGAAATTTTTTCTAATTTCTTTTCCACCGCTTTATTTTTCAATCTCACGTAATGCGGTAAACCATTTTTATACGGCGGATAATCTTCACCGCGAATGAGAGGGGACAGATAAGCGCGGGCTTTTTCAGTAATGCTAAAGCCATCTTCGCTAATATAATCGCGGGGTAAACCAATTTCGACGTTCGCAACTTTCTCAAGCACCGCTTCACCTATCGTCCAAGCGTAATCAGGCCCAGGCGATCTAACAATGATAGGCATGACGGCATTCTTGCCCGCGAGCGCAAATTCCACCGCGGCTTTGCCTAACGCGTAAGCTTGTTCAACGTCAGTTTTAGAAGCCACGTGGCGTGCGGAACGTTGCAGGTAATCAGAAATAGCGTAGTGATACTTATAGCCCAAATGATGTTTGATCAAGCGCGATATGACCGGCGCAACGCCGCCTAATTGTTTATGGCCAAACGCGTCGACTAAACCAGTGTCCGCGATGAAATTGCCGTCTTGATCGCGCAAGCCTTCTGACACGACCACCGCGCAGTGGCCGAATTTTTTAACACAACTCTGCACGCGATTTAAAAACGCCGTTTCATCTAAACGGATTTCCGGAAATAAAATAATATGCGGCGCGTCGCCTTCTTCTTCCGCCGCTAAGCCACTGGCGGCGGCGATCCAACCGCTGTGACGCCCCATAACTTCCAACACAAATACTTTCGTCGACGTCAAAGCCATCGCCGCTAGATCCAGCGCCGCTTCACGAATCGAAATCGCGACATATTTCGCGACTGAGCCAAAACCTGGGGAATTATCGGTAAACGGCAAATCATTATCGATGGTTTTAGGAATGCCTATGCAAGTAATCGGATAACCCAGCATATGACTCATTTGCGACACTTTGTAAGCCGTGTCTTGAGAGTCACCCCCGCCGTTATAAAAAAAATAACGGATATTATGCGCGGAAAAAACTTCGACTAAACGCTGGTATTGCGGCCCATGCGTATCTAGCGAGGCAAGCTTATGGCGGCATGACCCAAACGCGCCCGATGGCGTATGGCGCAACGCCGCGATATCCTCTGCCGATTCTAAACTCGTATCGATCAAATCTTCCGTCAACGCGCCCATGATGCCGTTACGCGCCGCATAAACCTTGTTGATGACTTCAGGATATAGCTTCGCCGTTTGGATCACGCCACAAGCGGTAGCATTCATCACCGCCGTCACGCCGCCGGATTGAGCATAGAGCGCATTAGATTTTTGCATGATAAATCCCAACATTTTAAAATGCTGTGACTATAACGTGATTATTCACTGAAAATCAATGTTAAGAGGGGGTAAAGGGGTAGGAGTGAAAAGGAAACACTCCATATTTAAGTCGTATTAAATATGGAGTGGTGTCGTCCGGTCAACGTCTTGCATCAATAATTCAAGGCTACGGCTGAAACTTTTCATGTGTCACGCCGCTCCATTATAATCTAACTAAATTATGTATGCTTTGGATTAACGTTAAGTTAGGTTCTTTTTTCGAAGAAGTCACTTTATGCAGTTTAGAAATATTATCACTGCTAGCTAAGATGAATTGCGCACCTAACTTGTTAGCCAGTCTCAATACTTCGTTTTTAATTCTGCCCGTGATTAGCCATTGGTCTTTCTTTTCAATTCCTAATTCATTACCGATGGAAGTTAAAGACTTCTCAGCTTCATCATAGTACCTTTCAGCTAATAAAACGGTGGAAGGTATATTGAAATAGCAAGTCGGTAGACTTGGAATAACATGCACAAGACTTAATTTAATGTTTAAGTCGCTGCGTGCTTCAATAGCGCTTTTGATTTGGGTGATTTCTTCATCTGTTGTCGCGTTCGTAACTAGCAGTACGTTCTTAGATTCCTTCATGACCATTGCTCCCTATCGCGATTATCCCTATCCTGGCAGTCGAAATTTACTACTCAGTTTCTAACGGGTGGACACCCATAATCTCACTATTAGTTGCTAATGAAAATTAGCAAAAACGTTCGAATTGCTCGTGGATGTTCCTCTCATTATACAGGGTTAATACTTAGAAGTTAAGGTCATTTTGGTCATAGATTATACGTCTAATTCGTATCTGACTGAAAATACTGCAAAAAATACATACACTTTGTGCCATTATTCTTCATTTGCTGTCTCTTGTACACTATTCGTCAGGACCAATTTTACTAACTCGGGAACGGACTTGACGCCCATTTTTTTCATGACGCTGGCGCGATGCGCTTCGACAGTTTTTAGCGAGATATTTAGCTCCGCGGAAATCACTTTATTTTGCTTACCGGCAACAATCCCTTGTAATACTTGGACTTCGCGGTGGGAAAGTAGGGCGAATTTCGCTTCGGCTTGAGCGCTTTCTTCTTGTTTTTCACGATTGGCTTTGTCGATACGTAGCGCTTTATTAATACTTTCTAATAAAACTTGGTCATTGAAAGGTTTGGTTAAAAAATCGATGGCGCCGGCTTTCATGACGCGTACCGCTAAGGGTACATCCCCATGGCCGCTGATAAAAACGATAGGCAGCGCGGGTGACCCTAATTCATTTAATTTGGTTTGGAGCTCAGGGCCGCTCATGCCAGGCATACGCACATCCAAGAGCAGGCAGCCAGGTTGTTGGGCATCGTAATTGTCGAGGAAATCTTGGGCGCGCGTGTAGGTTTTGGCTTTTAAACCTACTGATTCAATCACCCAGGACAATGATTCCACCATTGCTTGATCATCATCGACCACGTATACGATTTGTTCCATTGGCATAAGTTCTCCTAGACAACAGGTAATGTAAATCTAATCCAGCTATGGTTATTGGTATTGGGATTAATAGTGAATTGGCCGCCGTGCGCTTCGATGATCGAACGGCAAATCGCTAGTCCCATACCACGCCCATGTGCTTTGGTGGTAAAAAACGGTTTAAACACCTTGCTGATGATTTCCTTTGAAAAGCCCGGCCCCGTATCGCTTACTGTAATTTCAATGGCGGTTTTGTCAATCGGTTTCGTCTGAATATGGATGCGGCGGTCGCGGTGGGCGATTTCTTTCATCGCTTCGATGGCGTTTTGCATCAAATTTAAAATAACTTGCTGCACTTGTATTTTATCCGCGGAGACCAGCGGCAGGTCGCGGGCTAAATCAAAATCTATTTTCGTTTTCGACGCGTTTAAATCGGTGCGCAGGAAGCTCGCGGTTTCGCGCATGATGCTATTCATCGCGCAGGCGGTTTTGATTAACTGGCCTTTGCAAAAGAAATTTTTCAGGCGGTGCACGACTTCGCCGGCGCGTTCGGCTTGCGCCACGGCTTTTTGCATTATTTCGGTGAGTTGCGCGGGATCTTGGCCTTTTTCTAAATAACGTACGCAACCGCGCGTGTAGTTCACGATCGCCGCCAAGGGTTGGCTAATTTCATGCGCCATGCCGGACGCCATTTCTTCCATCGAGCTTAGGCGGAAGACATGCGCTAATTGCTGACCGCGCAGGCGCGCTTTTTTATCGAGGACGCGCTCGGTGACGTCGCGTGATTCGGATTGAATTTCGCGGATATAACCTTTCTCTTCGTCACGGATGATACGTAAATTGCTTTCAAACCAGCGGTAATCACCTTCTTTGCGGCGCATTCGATAAGTGACGGAGTTGTGGCTATTGTGTTGTTTGCGGCGGTTAAAGGCTTTGCGCACTTTCGCTAAATCATCGTTGTGCACTAATTTAAAAATATTAGCGCCGACTAATTCTTCAGGTTTATAGCCTAGCCAGGTTTTGCTGGATAACGACGTATAAATGTAAGTGCCATCTATGCTGTGACGCGCGACAATGTCGGTGGCGTTTTCCGCTAGTAAATGAAAACGGTATTCGCTCTCGCGCAGGTTTTTTTCTAATTGTTCTTGCGTGATGAGGTTTTTAATTAATAAGCTTTGGCTAACATATAATGACGCGCGCTCGGTCAGCGCTTCTTGCGTGATTTTCTCGACGCTGTTGCGCGCTGCTAAAATTTCAGTTTTATAAGCGGAAATTTGTTGGTGGGTGACCAGCGCTAAGGGTTTGGCTGGCGCCGGTTGATTGATGAGAGTGACGCAAGTTTTACAAAAGCCTTTCGTGCCATTCTTGCGGACGAAGGCGGTCTCTTCCGACCATTTTTTTTGTTGTGGCAATAATTCTTGAATGATTTTCACCAATGGCTGACTGTGCGAATAAATGAAATTGAGCGAACGGCCTAAGACTTCTTTTTTTGAATAGCCGAACAAGCTGGTCGCGTTTTGGTTCCAGTCAACAATGCGGCCACTTTTATCTAGGATAACCGCGCTATCCATGATCGCTTCAAACAGCGCGTGCACAGAATCGTTATTGGTCATGTTCGCCTTTCCCTGGCTACCCCTTTTTAAGGACACATAGCCAATATATTTAAGAGACTTATATTTGACTCACGGTATAATAGCACAATCTAAGAATAGCTTGGAAAGCAATTAGAACAGAGGATTTTATGCGCATTCATATTTTGGGAATTTGTGGCACATTCATGGCCGGAATCGCCGTGCTTGCCAAACAAAGCGGACACGATGTGTCAGGCTCTGACTTAAATGTCTATCCCCCTATGAGTACCCAGCTGCAAGCGCAAAACATAACTTTAATGAATGGCTTCGAGCCTTCCCACATTGATGATTCAATCGACTGCGTCATCGTCGGTAATGTCGTTAGTCGCGGCAATCCATTGATGGAATATATTTTAGAGAAGAAAATCCCTTATATTTCAGGCCCACAATGGCTTGCGGAGAATATTTTGCAGCAACGTTGGGTATTGGCAGTAGCGGGCACGCATGGCAAAACAACGACTACGAGTATGCTGACTTGGATTTTAGAATTCGCCGGATTGAAGCCCAGCTTCTTAGTCGGGGGCGTGCCCGAAAATTTTGGCGTGTCGGCGCGCGTGACCAATGGCAAATTTTTTGTGATCGAAGCGGATGAGTATGACAGTGCTTTTTTTGACAAGCGGTCAAAGTTTATTCATTACCATCCTAAAACTTTAATCATGAATAATCTTGAATTCGATCATGCCGACATTTTCGCTGATCTTGCTGCGATCAAGCAGCAATTTCATTATCTGGTGCGTACCGTGCCCGGTAATGGTATGCTGGTAAAAAAAGCTAATGATGATAATTTGAGTGATGTGTTAACAAAAGGATGTTGGACACCGGTGTCTACCTTTGGTGCAGAAGGACAGTGGCAAGGGATAAGTAAACAAGCAGACAGCGGTGTGTTTGAAGTGCGTGATGGTGATACTACGGTTGGCACGGTGCAATGGGGTTTACTCGGCACACACAATATTGAAAATGCGTTGGCGGCGCTTGCGGCGGCCAAGCACGCCGGGGTGAACCCGCAAGTCGCGGTGGAAGCATTGTCACAATTTAAAAACGTGAAACGCCGCATGGAAATTAAGGGCAGTGCCGGTGGCGTGACATTATATGACGACTTCGCGCACCATCCCACGGCGATCGCGACCACACTCGCGGGATTGCGCGCGAAAGTCGGCAAGCAAGCGCGTATCATCGCCGTGTTAGAATTTGGGTCTTACACGATGCGCACCGGTGTGCATAAGAATGCGCTGCAAACCGCTTTTAATAACGCGGATATGGTGGTGTGCAAACGTCCCGACGGCAATGATTGGGGCTTGGCAGAGGTATTAAAAAAATTGACGCAGCCACACGCGCTTTACGATAACGTTGATGCGCTCGTCGCCGGGTTAAGCAAACAATTGCAGCCTAACGACCATGTCATCGTCATGAGTAACTCTGGCTTTGGCGGTATTCATGAAAAAATCTTGAAGTCGATGGCGGTCACAGCGTAATAGTAGGAGAACATAATGCATAACGATAAAGAGCAAACTCCCATGCAATTTACCCGCCAAGGTGCTTGGCTGGGTTTTGTTTCTTACTTAATTGTCGCGGGCATTCTTGCCGCTGTTTTCATTCTAAAATAGTTTTTTTAAAAATAGGTTCTAGGGTCATCATGAAAGAAGTTCAAATAGAAAAAGCAGTCGTCATTAACGTTTCGACTAAAACACAATACCTAGCCGATGAATCCGCGCCTGAGAACCACCGTTTTATTTGGTCTTATGAAATTACGATAGACAATCAAAGTGAAGACATTATTCAATTGTTAAACCGTTACTGGCGTATCACCGATATGAGCAGTAAGGTCGAAGAAGTGCGGGGCCCGGGCGTCATTGGATTGCAGCCTTTAATTAAACCAGGAAAAAAATTTACGTACAGCAGTTTTTGTCAGCTTACCTCTCCGCAAGGCACGATGGAGGGTCATTTCGAGATGCAGAATTTGAATGATGAATCTTTTCATGTTCAAATTCCCAAGTTTGTTCTCACTTGTCCGTCCTCAAGCGCTAACACTTACCGCTCGCGTTTGCATTAATCACTGTGAGAAAAGATTATGAACCCGCGTCTTAGCTATTCGCTTAAGTATTTTCCCGTTCCACCCGATGAAAAAAACGCTGACAATATTCCCTATGCAATCGATGCGGGCCATCAAACGCCGTACGATGATTTACACGCCGCCGCCGCTCGCGGTGACATCGTTGCGATGCAAGCTATTTTGCGCCAAAATCCCGAAGCGCTAAACCGCTTTCATTCTCTGCATGGCACGACGCCGCTGTGTTGGGCGATCATGGCCGAAGAGGAAAGCGCGATGAATTTGCTGCTCGAATACTTCGCGGATGTGCTGCTCACGCCATTGCCGTTTATTAATTATCAGCCGCTGCATTTTTTAGATTTAACGGAAGAATACTCGCGGAGTGAAGTGATTGATAAACTCTTCGCGACGATAGATACTGCGATTAAAGATGCTTGCATACATGCCGACAAATTACCGCCTGCTAAAGTCGTTAATTTACTGCAAACTACTTTATTACTGTTGCGGCATGAATATTATAGCTTTACGGGCGAAATTGAAAATCGCATTTTAGTCTTGAAGGGAATTTTAGATAACTGCATAGCGCCGGTGGAATTGAAAACTATCTATAAAATTTCCATCTTGCACCTTCAACAGATGGTTTATGACGAGTTAGTTGAGACTACGCCTAATTTAATGTCGCAAGCGATCGCTGATCTAGCGTTGCTATTGCGAGAAGAATTGGAACGCGAGCTGGCAAAAATTCCGCACACGTTAAGATGCGAAGATTTAAGTATGGAGCTCGTTTTGTATGCGAGTTCATTGAGGGAAGCCGTCGTCACGCACGATAATTTCATCTTGCTATGTTATAGCATCGCGGATCAATTAGCGCTGGGTGGTTCGTTACACTTGCGCGCCGCCATTCACTTGCAAAAGGCTCTACACTATTGTGAGCTGGAAACTTATCCCACGAAAGATGTGAATTGCATGATTGAAGTGCGCCAAGCGTTATTCATTTTGAAAGACATAGATTTTAAAAACTTATCGCTCGCCGAGTTATTGTTCGACGCCGCGTTGCAAATAGCGGCCAACACCGACACGGATAATACTCCCGTCTTATTTGAGATGCTCGCTTTAGTACCGCCATTATCACCAAAAAATAGTCTTACTAATCGCGCCATTATCGCTTATAAATTACTGAATGCTAATTTGCAGTCTGAGTTCAACCAAAGCAATCGCGTTTTCCAGCTTTTATCTGAAGTAGGGACGCTACAATTCAATGACACGCGCGCCTGCAATTTGAAACAGCGCTTTCATATGACGTATGTGGAAGATACTATAAAAGCGATCACCAATACCGAGTTGCGCCGTCTGCCAACACAGCCGAAATTGTCATTAGATATTCTCAGAAACAGTGTTTACATCGTTACAAATTATATCGCCGCTACCGAAGATCCGCAATTAGTGGGCAATCTTCATAACATTATTTATGATTTTTCCGAGGAATTTTATCAGCGCATTCTAAAACATGGTGATATCGTTTTACCGCTTAAACCATTGTTCGAGGATTTTTTCGTTAACGTTATTACTATTACTAATAATCTGTATCTTAAAGCCGCTTATGCATATTTTCATATTAAAATGTCGAACACGGGTTATGCTATGCAGCTTTACCAAAAAGTTTTAGTCGAGGCGCTAGCGTCCAATTGGGATTTTTTTCATGAGGTTTTATCGATTATGCATAAAGTGACGCGTGCTGTGTGTGGCGATGAAGCGCTGGCAAACTCATTTAATGTCTTGAGTTTTACATCTAAACCATTACTAAGAGAATTATCTCTGCAGACACTAGGAGCTTTTAAACAGGGTTATGTCAACACACTGCGTCTCCCTAATCACTATGCTTGGTTGGCAGAGCTTTATGGCCACGTCGCTAGTAAAATCATAAACGAGCATGAAAAAAATTCTTCTTGCTCAACCATATTATTGAACGAGTTCAAATTGGCAATCGACGCGCTTAAACCACCGGCCATCTCCACCAGATTGCAATCACACGGCATGTTCGCTAACCCAGACGCGCGCCAAACTTCAGCGGAACCAATGGATGGTCTTGCCAATACAATCGCAGGAACGCGTTTAGCAGTGAGGTTGTAATTTTTTTATGAATTCACGATTAATCTATTCTCTTGATCATACCTACGGAAATTTTACTGAATATCACGCGGGTGATAATCCGGCCGATGCCATGCATAAAGCGGCGGAAATGGGTGATGTTAACCAGATGGCGATAATTTTAGCGCGCGACCCTGAGTCTCTGAACCGCCTGCATTCCGTGCATGGCACCTCACCTTTGTGCTGGGCTATTGGTAACTACCGTGATCCTACCGCGCTAGATTTTCTTATTCGTTACCAAGCTGATCCTTTAACTGCGTTAAATACTGCATCTTACCATTACCCCTTAGCGTTCTTGACCTTGGTTCAGAAAGAGCTACAAACGCCTTTGCATCAGCTTTTATTGAATTATGTGGAGGGGTGGATAGGCCTGTTACTTCCACAAATGAATTCGTTATCGACTAATTTTTTAATTGCTATTTATCATAATGTTTTACTTTTAATTGGTCATGACATTAGGAACGATTACCTATTTGAAAGTTTACCTCGATTAAAAGAACTCATTATGCAGCGCGATTTGACGTCGGATCAGCGAGAAGTTATTTCGCTGTCATTCATGCTCGCAGAAACTGCGCATTTGCCGTTCGATTTCTCGGGGTTAAGCAATGACTCTTGCCTTAGTTTAATAAATCAATTTTCCGCTCACATTAAGGATGATGAGCTAAGTTGCGAACTGGTTCTTTATGCAAACCGTGTCATGGAGGATGAAGATCAGAGTTTTGATTTATCACCTTATTACGAACTCGCACTAAAATTAATGAATGGATCTAATGAAGCGTTCAAAGCCAGTATACATTTAAATAAAAGCATTTATCATGCGACTTGTGAACATCTGTCGGAAAGCGATAGCGATTCTCTCGATATGGACAGCGGATCGGACGATGAAAAATCAACGGATGAGCTACTAGATAATCACATTAACTTTAATATCCAGCGTGCCATCGATATTCTTAACAGTCTTGCTTTTAAAAATAATACGCTAGCTATGCTGTTACGGACGACGGTTGCTAAAACCTTTAGGTTGTTGGTGGAAAACACTCGCGATATTGAACAGATACTGGAACTTTTGAAATTATCACAAAATTTTGAAATGGAGCGATTCGCCCTGCAAGAAATTCAGCTTATCACTGCCATGTTTAAAGCTAAAAATGCTTTACTCAACGATGATCAAACTGAGTTAGGCATTCATTTAAATCATATCATTTATTTACAGCGCTCACTCAGCGATATCGATCGGCCACTGGCAGCGTTTCATTCGGATATTATGGAAGCCGCATTAGAAGTAATTGGCCAAGAAATAATTGGTATGTTGGCAATGCAGGTGTTTGTAGAAAATATCCATAATGAAGTTTTTAATGCGCTAAATAATTTTGTGCTATGTGTCGTGATAATGGATTATTACGATTTAATCGCCTTTCCAATCTTAGATTATTTAAGTAAAGATAGTCTCGGTTTTAAGACATTGTATTATTTTAAAAATGAAATTTTGACTAATTCACAGGCGCTGATTATGTATCATTCTTATTTCGACCAAGCGCTGCAGCATCTCTCATACTCTACGAAAAAATATACCACTCTCTTGGCCATGATTACCGCTGCGTTTAATATTTTTAAAAGTCAAAGTATGGATCAGCATTTCCCCCGCTATGAAGCGGCGCTCATCAACGCATTAAGAGCCAGTGATTATTCGCTTTTTACCGCAGGCTTGCAAGAAATCATACCGATGCTCGCTAATGACAATGATAGCTCTGCGATGTCCCCCCTCGTCAATACTCTAGCAGAACACTTCGATAGATTTAGGAAAACGCCATCAAAATTATTTATCGAATTGTTCTTTAATAATTTCATCGTCGCACGTGATATTGTTACCCATCCTTGGTTGGCCAGCATTTATTACCACGCGATTGAAAAAGTCATCGCTGAACAAGCAGCGGCCGCGCGCATGCCAGAAAACTCAAGTAATCTACTGTGCAGACTGATTGCTGAGAATTTATCTACGCGAATGGATAGTATCTTGATACCACAAGGCGAGCGTTCGCTCTTCAGCCGCTATTGTATGTTTACGCAAAATAATCCGCAGTTATTCCAGTCGCAGCCCACCGTTCCACCGCAAGTTGAAGCTTCTACAAACAGCAGCCTGCGGCCAAGCTAGTTTTTTATGTATTCTAGATAATAATAAGCTAGCTAATGAGTTAAGAAGTATTGCTATCGGGATTGTCTTGGGGTTCACTTATATCCATTAAAGAGAAATAATAAAAATAATTAAAATCGACTGCGGAGGTAATGAACATTTTGAATCTTATCATATAATTTTAAATCATCTTAGGTTGCTGTTGATCATTCTTCAAATTCATCATTTTACAAGGCATTTTCATGATATAATTAAAAACTAGCTGATTGTACAAGGATGGCAACGCTATGCAGCATCATATTCATCATACCAAGAGCTATTATTACGACCATAAGAGAACACTGCATCCGATTGGAATGTTGCTGTGTGTTATGGGTTTGTTATCTATCGCGTTCTCAATCACGCTGCGTTTGATACCCAACGCTATTCCTATCGAAGCTCTCGCTTTATTAAACGTGACACCGCAAATCTTGAATGACATGAATGCGATGTATCAATATTCATTAATCGCGACGTTAGTGTTATCTGGTTTGTTCGTCGATATCATCGGCCCGCGCACGGTGTTGTCGATCGCGATCGGCATAGCCGCGATCAGTAATTACTATTTCGGCAGAGGCGATTCCATTAACGAAGTGTTGTACTCACGCGTTTTAATTAATTACATGCATCCTTTCATTTTAACTTCGGCGTTAGTGTTAGGCGCGCACTGGCTGCCGCGCCGGCATTTTTCCGCTTATGTGGGTATGTTGTGGTGCACGTTATTATTGACGCCAGTACTGGCCGCGCCGTATTTAAAATCGGTAGCCTCGTTAGATGATCTTAATTCATTTATTTTAGACGCGAATATCGTCGGAATTTTAGTGATCGTCGTTATCGTTCTCACTGAACCGATTATTGATAGAACGCGCCACCGTCATGACTTAATCGGCTTGGTGCGGCCTTTGAGACATTATAAAGTGTGGCTGATTAGTTTAGTCTCCATGCTTGGTTGGATGGCGAATACATTTGTTTTGGAATACGGAACATTTTATCTCATTCGCCAATATGGTTTCACCGTGCCCGATGCGATGGGTACGGTCGACAAAGCGTTTATCTTTTTCGGCTGTGGCGCGGTAGTGATGGGCTTAACGTCGGATTTTTTCCGCCAAAAACGCTACGTCATCGCGCTGGGTTATTTTATCGCAGCGCTGTTGTTTAGTATCGTATTCTTCGTGCCGCACCTGCCGATTAGCGCGGTCGGGCCGTTATTATATCTCGCGATGTTTTTCACTAGCAGCACTATCATTAGTTACACCAAGGTAAATGATTATTGTACGATCGGTAATAGCGGTATCACTCTGGGTCTCTTATTGAGTATCACGACGATAGGCAGCAGTTTCTTCGCGAAGCAATTACATAATTTATTATTAGTTTACGTCAACAATCCGGTGACGAATACGTCTTATTATTGGAGTATGATCCTGGCTGTCATTCCAGCAATTTTAATTATCGGTATGCTGATTGCTATCTTATTGTTGAAACCCGTGCATTTGCATTCGCATACGGGTAAGGTGGACGATACGCATCCGGTTACTCACTAAAAATTTAAGTGAGGACTTCGATCATGCTAACCGATGATGCTCGGGTTTGTGCTGGGTTTTTGTATAGCGGGCATGGCGATGGTCTAGTTTCACCAGCCTTATGATTTGCCGCATGTATTGACTATGCTTGTATGATTTTTCCAAGTAAGATTTTTCCGGGTAATTTTTTTTCCGCGATGCAGTACTCTTATCATCGGCCGCGTTCTGCCAATCAGAGTCGAAAGTATTTTCCAATTGCCGATAAATATTTTCATCGTGAATAATGACCGCTAGTTCGCGGTTTTCATCGATCGAGGGTTTTGTTAAGTTGATCGAACCCACGACCGCGGTTTGATGATCAATTAGCAATACCTTCGCGTGAATAATAAGTCCTCTGCTGATACGGATTAGGACGCCGGCTTTTTCTAAATAATGAAACTTTTTGCCGTTAATTTTTTTGGATTCGTTCGAGGTGAGGATCGCAACTTTCACACCCCGGCGCGCGGCACTTGCCAGTGCGCCGACCATGGCGTAATCGGTAATACTTTCCGCGTAAACTTTAATACCGTCATGCGCTCGTTGAACTAAAGCTACTAATTTTTCGCGGCTATTGTCCGGGCTCCAAATTAAATTCTCGTTATGCACGCTGACCGCTTGATGGTGCCAGTCGGCGTCGAAGACGCTTTCAATTTCTTGCAGCTCATCCGGATCGGTAACGATTAACGCGAAATTTCTTTCTTTTTTAAAAGTGGAATGCGTGAGGTTGAAGGTCATGACTAACGCTTTATTATTATCGATAATTAAAGTTTTTTGGTGCGTGAGTTTAAAATTTTGGTCGGCATAAACCAGCGGGACAGCTGCGTTTTGTAACAGCGTGATGATGGCTTGGTTTTCATTGTCCGTCATATAAGGGTGCTGCTGAATTAACACGCGGACAGATTTGCCATGTTGTTTAGCCGCAATCAGTTCGGCCGCGAATTGCTGATCGGTAAAACCATACATGACTAAATCGATAGCTTGATTGGCGTGCGTCATGGCGTTGATGAGCGGCGTCACACCATTATCAGGCTCAGTAATTAAAACGGGTTGCGCGCAACAAACAGAAGTAAAAAATAATAAAACGAAAAAGTTGCCACGCCACCGCCGCGGCATTTACAGCGTGTCTCGGCCAGCGAACGCGTGCGCCAGGGTGCCACTGTCTATGTATTCTAATTCTCCGCCTAATGGCACGCCGTGCGCGATGCGCGAGGCTTTAATCGAATATTGTTTGACGAGTTCAGAAATATAATGCGCCGTCGCTTCGCCTTCGACAGTGGGATTGGTCGCTAAAATCACTTCTTTGATATCGCCGCCGGCCAGTAACACTTTTAACTGATTGATGCCGATTTCTTCCGGGCCGATGCCGTCTAACGGCGAGAGATGGCCCATTAACACAAAATAACGGCCGCGGTAGCCGCCCATTTGCTCGACCGCGCTCATATCAATTGGACTTTCTAAAATACATAAGAGGTTAGGGTCACGATGGGAGGAGGCGCATAACTTGCAAATATCGGTTTCGCTAAACGTGCGGCAACTCGCGCAATGGCCGATATTTTCCATGGCGGCTTGCAAAATCGCAGCCAGACGTTTGCCGTTTTCTCTGCCGCGTTCTAATAATTGGAATGCCATGCGCTGGGCTGTTTTAGGCCCAACGCCTGGTAAAAATCGTAAAGCTTCTATCAATTGTTCCAGCAAGGGGCTAGAAAGCATAGAGAGAGTTTACTCGTCGGAAGGAAGGTTAAAACCCTCTGGCAACTTGATGTTAGTCAAGCTGGACATTTTGTCACGGGTGCCTTTTTCGATTTTATCGGTAGCGTCATTGATCGCCGCCGCAATTAAATCTTCTAAGATACCTTTCTCTTCTTTCAATACGCTGGGGTCTAAGGTCACGCGTTTTGCATAGTGCTGACCGGTCATGATGATTTTTACTAAGCCGCCGCCGGATTGACCGGTTACCTCCATTTCAGCGATTTGCTTTTGAATCTCCTGCATTTTTTTCTGCATTTCTTGGGCTTTTTTCATTAAATCGCCCAAGCCAGGTTTGCTATTCATTATCATTTCCTCTGTGTGATTGACGCTTAAGGGACTATTTTAGCAAAATTTGTGTACGGACTCCATTGTTTAATCCCCCTAACAGACAGCTTATAGCGCCTGTATTCATCAAGTTGGGTCAATCGCTTTGACAGAGTTAATGTCTAATGTCGCGCCGAACACGTCAATAATTTTTTGCACGTGGCCATCGGTGGCGATAGCGTCCACCGCCGAGGCGTGTTGGTCTTTCTTCAGTTGTTCTTTTTGCTTTGCGTTAGTATGTAAATCAGCGCTAGTAAGATTGATTTTTAAAGTGACCGGCTTATTCAGATATTGCCGCAATGCTTCTTCCAAGCGCGAAGTGGTTTGTTTATTCGTAAGGGTAATGTGTTTGTCTGACAAGGATAACTCGACTTGGTCAGCCGTTATTTTATCTAAGACACAGTTGGAAGCTAAAACTTGCGACAAGCCGCTTAAACCTAACTGAGAAAGAATTTTCGTCCAGTCGTCTAGCGATGGTGATGGCGATGAAACAACCGGAGATGAAGTCACGGTGGCGGCGGGAGTTGGCGGCGCGGGTGCCACGGTTTTTTTTGCGGTGGTTGGCGGCGGCGTCACAGCGGTGGGTGCAGATCCAGCTGTAGGTTTGAAAGCTAACATGCGCAGCATAACCATTTCAAAACCTTGCACGGGACTAAACGCTAACGGTAAATCACGACGTCCCAGCAACGCGATTTGATAATACAGCTGGATATCTTCCGCGGAAAAACGCGCGGCGAAAGCATTAAGCGTCGCTGACGGCGTGCTGTCCTTGACGATCTGCGCCACGGCAATTTGGTGCAGCACCGATAACACGGTTTCTAAAATTTGATTAAAGTCGGGCGCGTGTTCGGCCAGCGCTGCGATAGACGCTAATAATTTTTTGCCGTCGGCGTCCGCGAGCGCGTGTAATAAATTATAAATCGTTTCTTGTTCCGCGTTGCCCAACATGCGGCGCGTGTCGTCGGTATTGATCTTGTCAGCGCAGAAGGCGATCGCTTGGTCGAGCAAACTCAACGAATCGCGCACACTGCCGTCCGCCGCTTGCGCGATTTGCTCTAACGCGGGAATATCGAACGTAATATTTTCCGCCGCGCAAATGTGTTGTAGATGTTGCGACAATTGCTCGAGCGGCACGCGTTTTAAATTGAATTGCAAACAGCGCGATAAAATCGTAATGGGCAGGCGCTTAGGATCAGTAGTCGCTAATAAAAATTTCACGTGCGCCGGCGGTTCTTCCAACGTTTTTAACAACGCGTTAAAACTATGGCCGGACAGCATGTGCACTTCGTCGATTAAATAAATTTTAAAACGGCCTTGCGAAGGCGCGTATTGCACGTTGTCGAGTAATTCGCGGGTGTCTTCGACTTTGGTACGCGACGCGGCGTCGATTTCTAATAAATCTAAAAAGCGGCCGGCGTCTATGCTCACGCAAGTGGAACACGTATTACAAGGTTTTGAAGTGATGCCGGTTTCGCAATTGAGACATTTCGCTAACAAGCGCGCCAATGAAGTTTTACCCACGCCGCGGGTACCGGTGAAAAGATAGGCGTGATGTAAACGTTGTTTGTCAAGCGCATTGGCTAACATGCGCAGCACATGTTCTTGGCCAATCATTTCTTCGAAGCTGTGTGGACGCCATTTACGGGCAAGGACTTGGTAACTCATACGTTATCTCATCTTGATGGTCGTGAATGAAGAGTCAGAATGAAATGGTGGTCCCCAGTATTAGCCAAACTTCGGCGCCCGAATCTGTCATTACCGTTGCTTCCTTCCGGACCTGGCGGGGTTCACAACATATCGCCGCGAAGCGACCAATACTGGTTACCATAACTCTTTATGTTTCAACTATTACTGGCTGGCGGAGAGAGAGGGATTCGAACCCTCGGTACGCTATTAACGTACACACGCTTTCCAGGCGTGCTCCTTAAACCGCTCGGACATCTCTCCTACTTTTTTCGAAGCGTAATGGAGCGTTAGGGTAAACCAGAATGGCCGATTGTGCAATTAGA
This sequence comes from Gammaproteobacteria bacterium, assembly GCA_963692955.1. GTDB lineage: Bacteria > Pseudomonadota > Gammaproteobacteria > DSM-16500 > DSM-16500 > UBA5158. The sequence continues at coordinate 999,617 of OY843587.1, forward strand.
AAAACAATTTCTCCAAGACCTTCTCATACATCATTGTCAGCTTATCTAAGTCGCTAATTAACACGCATTCATCGACTTGATGAATGGTGGCGTTAATCGGTCCCATTTCGATAACTTCGGCGCCGGTCGGCGCGATAAAGCGTCCGTCGGACGTGCCGCCGCCGGTGGAAAGCACCGGATCAATGCCGGCTAATTCTTTAATGACAGTTTGTGCCGCTTGTACCAATTTACCTTGGCTAGTTAAAAAGGGATGGCCGGATAAATCCCACGTTAAATCGTATTTTAAAGCCTGCGCGGCGAGGATTTTTTTCACGCGCGTTTCCAAATCTTGTTGGGTGGACGCGGTGCAAAAACGAAAATTGAAACGCGCTTCTAACGACCCCGGGATAACATTCGCAGCACCGGTGCCGGAATGAATATTCGAAATTTGAAACGTCGTCGGCGGAAAAAATTCATTGCCATCGTCCCATTTTTCTTGCGCGAGTGCTGCTAACGCCGGCGCGCATTTGTGAATGGGGTTATCGCCTAATTCTGGATAGGCGACGTGGCCTAATTTGCCATGCACGGTGAGCGTGCCATGCAAAGAACCGCGCCGGCCAACGCGAATTTGATCGCCTAAGGTTTTGTTGCTGCTCGCTTCGCCGACGATGCAATAATCGATTTTCTCTTTACGCGCGACTAATTTTTCCACGACTTTTTGCGTGCCGTCGATGCTGGGGCCTTCTTCGTCACTCGTAATCAACAGCGCGATCGAGCCATTGAAATCCCGATGTTTAGCGATAAAATTTTCGGCCGCGACGATCATCGCGGACAAGCCGCTTTTCATGTCGGCGGCACCGCGGCCATAAAGATAATCGCCACGGATATCAGGCGTGAAAGGATTATTTTTCCAAGCATCGAGCGGGCCGGTGGGGACCACGTCAGTATGACCCGCGAATACTAGCAGCGGTGCTTTAGTACCATACCGCGCCCACAAATTATCGACGGCGCCGAAGCGCATGTGTTCGATATTAAAATTTGATTTTGTTAAACGTTCCGCGATGAGTTGTTGGCAGCCCGCGTCATCGGGTGTGAGCGAAGGACGCGCGATTAAAGTTTTCGTGAGTTCCAGCGTCGGTGACATGCGTTAGACCTTTAAGCGTAATCTACGCTGCGGAGTAATTCGTTAATAGTAATTTTGGCGCGTGTTTTCGCGTCGACTTGTTTGACGATCACCGCGCAATATAAGCTGTATTTACCGTCGGGGCTGGGCAAGTTGCCAGGGACGACGACCGCGCCCGCCGGTATGCGGCCATAAGTGACAGTGCCGGTTTCACGGTGATAAATCCGCGTGCTTTGGCCGATGTAAACACCCATGGAAATGACCGCGCCTTGTTCGACGATAACGCCTTCGACGATTTCAGAACGGGCGCCGATGAAGCAATCATCTTCGATAATCGTTGGGTTGGCTTGCACAGGTTCTAACACACCACCGATGCCCACGCCGCCAGACAGGTGCACGTTCTTGCCAATCTGCGCGCATGATCCCACTGTCGCCCAGGTGTCCACCATGGTGCCACAATCAATGTATGCACCGATGTTGACATAAGAAGGCATTAAAATAGTATTTGCGCCGATGAACGCGCCTTTGCGCGCGACGGCTGGCGGCACCACGCGCACGCCGCTGGCGTGCATCGCCTCCGCGCCATGACCATGGAATTTCAGAGGGACTTTGTCATAATATTGAACACAGCCGCTTTTCATCAATTCATTTTCAGAAATGCGGAAAGACAGCAGCACAGCCATTTTCAACCATTGATGGGTGACCCACTCGCCGTTAATTTTTTCCGCGACGCGCTTTTTACCCGTATCTAATAAATCAAGTACATGTAAAATAGCTGTTTTAAGCTCTGGCGTAACGTTCGAAGGCGAGAGTGTGGAGCGGTTTTCAAAGGCATTTTCAATCAAAGTCTGCAATTCTTGCATGGGGTAGGTTCCGTGTATTGGCGGTTGAATTATGCTAGGATATCGCATTTTTATACTATGTAAATGAGCTTGATACAAATGGCCCAAAATCGTCAGATTGCTAACGCCTTAACCGTCTATAAACGCTTGTTTACATACGTCCGCCATTATTGGCCGGCGCTGCTCATCGCGATGCTCGCCAGCATGTTGTATTCGGGCATAGACGCGTGGTTTGTTTATTTTCTTGAGCCGTTATTGAATAAAGGCTTAGTCCAAAAAAATCCGCAATTTTTAACCTGGGCGCCGTGGATGGTGTTGGGCGCGTTCGCGCTGCGCGGCGTCGCCAACTTTTTTTCGACATACAATATCGCGTCCGTCTCGCGTAACGTCATTATGCGCATGCGCCAAGATATGTTTGCGCATTTGCAGCGGTTGCCGGCGCGGTTTTATGATCATTCCACGTCGGGGCAATTATTGTCGGTGATATTGTACAGCGTCGAGCAAGTCGCGAACGCCAGCGCCGATGTGTTAACGACGGCGGTGCAATCTAGTTGTTATGTGCTTGGGTTGCTCATCGTGATGTTTAAGATGAGTTGGAAGTTAAGTCTATTGTATTTTGTGATTATTCCTTGCATCGCCGTCATCATGCGTTACACCAGTTTACGCGTGCGGCGTTTAAGTTTAAGTATTCAAGAATCAATGGCGGACATAACCCACCGTACCGAAGAAAATATCGACGGTTATAAAGTTGTGCGCGCGTTCGGCGGCGAAAATTATGAAAAAGAAAAATTTAATAAAGCCGTGCGCGTCAACCGGCAGCGGGAAATGAAAATCGTCGCCGCGCGTTCTTGGAGCGTCTCCACGGTGCAGTTAGTCGCGGCGATCGCGTTATCGATAACTTTATACGTCGCGACGTTTGATATTTCTGACTCGGTATTATCGCCCGGCGGTTTTGTCGCGATGATCGCGGCGATGTTGGCGTTGTTGAAACCGATGAAAGATTTAACGTCAATGCAAAATAAACTTTACCGTGGGTTAGCGGGCGCGCAAACCGTATTTGAATTATTAGATCAGCCGCCCGAGTCCGACGCAGGCGAGAAAAGCGTGCAGCGCGTGCAAGGCAAAATTGATTTCAAACATACCGGCTTCGCCTACGCCGATGACAAGCCGGTGTTAACCGATATCAATTTCAGCGTGCAGACCGGGGAAGTGGTAGCGCTAGTCGGACATTCCGGCAGCGGCAAATCGACGCTCGTGAGTTTGTTGCCGTTGTTTTACGCGGATTTTTCCGGCGATATCTTATTGGATGATGTGTCTATCCGGGACTACCGTTTGCAGGATTTGCGCCGACAATACTCTTTGGTATCGCAGCATGTCACGTTATTCAACGACACGATCGCGAATAACATCGCTTATGGCCAGCTTAACGACGTGGATGAAGCGGTCATCTGGGACGCGGCCAAAGCGGCATTTATCGACGATTTTATTCAGCAATTACCGCATGGTTTGCAAACCCTAGTCGGCGAAAACGGCGTCTTATTATCCGGCGGCCAGCGGCAGCGCATCGCGATCGCGCGCGCGGTATTAAAAAACGCGCCGGTATTAATTTTAGATGAAGCTACCTCCGCGTTGGACACGGAGTCCGAACGTTATATTCAAGCCGCGTTGGAAAATTTAAAACGCCACCGTACCACCCTCGTCATCGCCCATCGTCTGTCAACCATCGAACACGCGAATAAAATCGTCGTGCTGGGGCATGGCCGGGTGTTGGAGATCGGCGCGCATCAAGAACTGCTAGCGCAAGATGGTGCTTACGCGAAGCTTTACAAGCTGCAATTCAAAGACGAAACATTGCTAACGGAGTAGCTATGTTAGACATTAATCAGCATTGGTACCGCCCCAATTATACTTGGCTAACATTCTTGTTAATGCCGTTGTCGGGCTTGTATCGGCTCGCGGTGAATACGCGGCGTTTACTTTATTGGCTGGGTGTCAAAAAGAAATTTTCCTTTAGCACGCCGATTATTGTCGTCGGTAACATTACCGTGGGCGGCACGGGTAAGACACCGTTTGTCATTTGGCTCGCGAATTTTTTAACCGAACAGGGCATGCGTCCCGGCATCGTCAGCCGTGGTTATGGCGGCAAAGAACTCGCGGTCAGCACGCGCGTGACTAGCGCTTCCGATCCGCGTCAAGTCGGCGATGAAGCGGTCTTGTTGGCGCGGCGTTCTGCTTGCCCGGTCATGGTAAATGTCAACCGTGTCGCCGCGGTGCAAGCGTTATTGGCGGAAACGGATTGTGACATTGTGATTAGTGACGATGGCTTGCAGCATTACCGCATGAACCGGCAGTTGGAAATCGTGATGGTCGACGGCCAACGGCGGTTTGGCAATCAACATTTTTTACCCGCCGGGCCGTTACGTGAATCGCTATCACGTTTAAAAAAAGCGGATTTCGTCGTCGCGCAACAAGGCGCGCTGCTGCATGAATATGAAATGTCATTAAGCGGCAATGAAGCCGTGTCCTTAACTAATCCCGCGCTAAAGAAGCCCTTAGCCGATTTCACGCAAAGCCCGGTGCACGTAGTGGCCGCGATCGGCAACCCAGAGCGGTTTTTTGCGAATTTGCGCCAGGCTGGCTTAAAAATTATTCCTAACGCGTATCCCGATCATTATCACTATGCGAAAACAGATTTTGATTTCGACGATGAATTTCCCGTGTTAATGACGGAAAAAGACGCCGTGAAATGCCAAGGCTTCGCGCAGGAGAATTGGTGGTACTTGCCGGTGAACGCGGAAGTCGACGCGAAATTTTCGAAAACTTTACTGAAAAAAATTAATGAACGATTATTGAGGATTTATTAATGCGACTGTTAAAATTATTTTTATTGAGTGCGTTATGGTTTGCGTTAGCCGCTTATGCTGTCGAGCCCGTGAAAGATAACACTTACACCGAAAGCAATAGCGCGTTCGCGATTTCGGCCGATCAACCGGAGTTTATGATTAAATTAAAATCCAATCCGACCACGGGTTATTCTTGGTTTTTACGCGAATACAATACCGCGTTAATCGAATCCGTCAGTCATGCATTTCAAGCGCCGACGGATAAAAAATTGATGGGCGCGTCCGGTTTTGAGGTATGGAAGTTTAAAGTCAAACCCGCGGCCTTTACCGTGCCGCAGCAAACGACATTAAAATTTGTTTACGCCCGCCCATGGGAGTCAGGCGAACCAACGACGCAGCAGCTTTTTAAAGTCACGACGCTGGCAAAATAAATAGCAAAATAATGATACGAACGCTTGGCTTAACCGGCGAAGCGCAATAAATCGCTTTCAAGTTGTTGGTAGCCCGAGTGACGTTTTTACCTGCGTAACTTTGGTGTTAGCAAGTATAAACAATCTACTACAAATAAGTGTTTTGCTTAATTGTCTAAGATAGAAAGAAATACTATTTAATCTGGTTTTGACACAGAATATGATTCTTGTTCTTCGAGGAATATGATTCTTGTTCTTCGAGAGCCATTGCTACTAAATTTTCCAGTTTATTAATTGTATCTGGAAGTGTTTCTGTTGCATCTAATATTTTGAGTATTTCTTTTGGATTTAATATCTCTGGTTTAATAGGTCTTATTTCATAGTCTCGATATTGTTTCAATTCTTCAGAAGATAGTGTCAACAAGCCCGCGTGTGGAAAATATATTGACCCACCATCTGCGAACGCTAATTTAGTAAATAGGCTAGCAAGTGAGGGATCTAATTTATTAAGCGAAGTCGTAATCAGTTTAACTGCATAGGATAGATCATTCGTCTTATCCAGCTCGTCAATCAATTGCTGTATTTGACTCAAATCTTTTTTAGTATTAGCAGAAAAAAATGTATGTGGATGTCCGTCATCCACGGTGCTTGAATGATCAATTATGAAATTTAGATATATTTTTAATTGCTGAATGATACTAAAAGTGATTGCACCACGGTTTGGATTCACTCTCTCAGAATGTCGCTGTCTAAGATATGGCAATAGGCCAGCACTATCCTGCATTTGATTTGATACTAGTAACTCATAAGTGCGGTCTAATGTTTTAGTTAATAGCTGGTCGGAAAGATAAGGTAATAGTAATGTAATTGCTATCGAATCAGACAATAACTCAAAGAGCTTTTCATTACCCAGTTTTTCAAAAAATACTTCTACAGCTGCTACAGGTAATTGTGGTAATAATTTATATACTGCTTCAAAATTAGGGGAAAGCTTAGCAATATCATCGTTAGACATCTGAGTTATTAATTGTTCTTTTTGCGCGACTGACGAATATCGAAATAGGGTGGCAAAATTACTCCTGAAATCTGGTGAAGATACTATGTTCTCTATTCCAAATTTTTCTATGCTTAAGTGTCTCTTGGCTTCAGGCAAAAATGGAATTATATCTTTCAAATCCCATATGTCAGATATAAAAGAATATATTTTCGCAAAATCCATTTTCTCAAAGATAGAGGTTCGCCTAGCTGTTGGAAGTAATCTTAAATAGGAATACATTTTAAGTTTATCTGTAAAAAGAGAAATAAATTCCTCATCGCTAGTATTTTTCAAAGCTAGATCGTTTTTAATAACGATGTCTGGATCTACCTTGGCATTTTTCAGAATTTCTAGATTACTGGCGCGACTAATGAGATGATCCTGAATGTCTGGGGCTATTGGAGAGTCTAGTATAGCCGCAACAATACTAGGGTCACTAAAAATTGCGCTTTTATTTATGAGCAAATGACTAAATTTTCCAGATAACATTTCATCAAAAAAAACTTCTTCGGAGCCTCTTGGAAAATCAGGCGCGTCTTTTCGTCGATATATACTACTACCTTCTGGAAATTTTTTAAAATCTTTAACTATATCGTAAAGTTGCCCATCAACGAGTTCATCTAATAAAGCTTTTCTTTCATCTGACGTTTTATCCTTGATAAGTTTATTTAACTCGGAAAACCGTTCAATACGTTTATTATTTTCATCTGGTTTAATTATAACTTCATAATCAGGCTGTAAATTTGGAATTTGGTTGACCTCAATGTAGCTTAGGAAATCGTTTTGTCTAGCATACGGCAGTAATTTTAGAATAATAATCAGATCGTGAGAACGCGTGATATAATTTAATAATTGCTGATTAGTGACGGAATCCAAAAATTGATTTTGTTTTTCTTGCGATAGCAGATTATAAAAGTCTCTTAAATATATGGCTGTAGGAAGTAATTCAATTAGCCGTTCCTGACCCAGATGATTAAGCAAAGAATTTTGCTTTTCCACAGGAAGGACTCTGAATATGCTAAGTAAATCATTGGGCTTTTTAATCAAAACCGATAAAGCTTCATCAGTGATTCTGTCTAGAAAAATTTTCCGTAGATTATCAGGAAACAAGCCAAACATATCGAGATCCTGGCTATCTACTATTCTTACGTCAAAATAACCTATAGCCAAATAGATAAGGAATTGATACTTTGCTTCGTCTGGTAGAAGGTTATAAATAAAAGTGAGCTTATCAGTCTTTACAGAAATCTGTTCGCGAATATCTGAGGTGACATCTAATAATGATTTCTTCAGAAAATGTATGGGCGTTTCGTCTTTGCTGAGTTCAGTTCTAACAGTATCCTTATAAACCAATTCTGGACTCCAATGACTGACGTTATCTTCTAAAACAACATTTCCGCCAACTGCAACAATTTCTCGATACTCTATATACTTTCCTGAGAATGCTGCCAACCAAGCAAGTGTTTGTTTTGTATTAGTGGTCAATGATCCACGATAAGCATTTATCTGATGAACATCAACAAAATCGGAGTCCAGCTTTAGCTTTGCTAATAATTCGGAACTTTTATCCTGATTGCCTGATGCATAAGGTATGGTTTGGAATGCAACTGCTTCCGTATTAAGATTTTCGACAAAAAACATCTGCATAATTATTTCTGACAATGAATCTTTCGGCACTTCACTGATAAGCAAATTATTTGCATCCTCTATCAACCAGCTTTTATTGGCAGGATTATAAATGAGACTGATGGCATGATGGACGTTAGACAAATAAAACGTTAAACCAACATTTGAAGAAGATGCGATTCTATCAAGAGCATCAATATACCTCTGCATATCTTCTAATTTGTAAACGCCTATCCAGCCTTCCTTTTTAATTAATCCACCTTGTTGATCAATAACTCTTGAGCTAATGATGGGAATGACCTTTTCAGTATTCCTTTGTTCTATAGATTCAGCAAACACATCCTTTCTTTCTTGCGGACGGTGATAGAGTTCAATTCCATCAAAAAAGCTTTTCATTTCTAAAAGTTTTTTTTCAGAAGGAGTCAGAGATAATTGTTTAAAGGGAATATTTAATTCTAGCTTCTTTTTTAAAGACGCAACTGCTTTATAAATTTCATTACGCTCCGAGAGAATATATCTTATTCTTTCATGAAAAGTTTCTAAATCACCCGATTGAGCTGCTTGAATTGCCATTAATGCATAACCATGACAAACACCAGCTTCATTAATGGGATAGCCCAGGTGGTTCATCAAGCTAAGTAAATGGGTTTGGGTGTGTAGACCCAAGGCTGGAGCTTTGCTAAGTATCTGTAATTTATAGTCTATATCTGTGGGCATGTTGTATCCCAAGCAATTATATAGGTTGTATAATTATAACACTTCTGTGCGGGGAAATGATTATAGCCTTACGAACGCTTGCGCGTAACGGGCGTTTCGCCATAAATCTCTTTCAAGTTGTTGATGGCATTCTTGTGTTTTTCGATCAGTTCGACCGCTTGCGGCATTTTAAATTGTTTGGCAGCCGCCTGATACTGCTCGAGTTTCCAAATGAATTCTTCCGTTAATTTTGGATCGGCAGTCAGCGTGGTATCTTTCGGGTCGATTTTTTTATGAAAATTATCGATATCGTCAGCCAATGTCTTCAGCACGACATTATCAAAATCCCAGTCTTCATTAATTTCTTTGCGGAATTCCGCTAGCGCTTGAGTCAGCACATTATCGCTACGAACGGTCGGAACAAGCGGCGGATGAAGTTTTTCACCCGGCGGCTTAAACTCTTTATGTAAGCTAAAAAATGTATTGTGGTTTTTGACTCTCGACAGTCGGTCGATAATTTGGACTTCAATTTTTTGCGCAACGTTTAATTGCAAATTCACCCAAGTATTTAACGCGAGCATGGTTTTAAAGCGGGGATTATCGCGATTTGGGTCCGCAGAAACTTTATCTTCTAGCCATTTCAAAGTGAGATTAGCAATTGTTTTGAGGTCAGCCACGCGTTCTTGAATTTCGTTGAGAGTATACAAATCGCCTTTGGGGGCTTGCAGTTTTTGCAACGCAGTGTCGACGTTTTTTGTGCCTTCACTATCAAATTTCAGCCGTTCGGTTCTCCCGCGTTGCATGGCATTTTTCCAACCCTCATAGGATTGCACGGACGCAAGTAATTTTTCAGCGTCAGCTTCTCCCACGAGATCTTCCAGCTTAGGCAAGGTTGGCATGGTATATCCTTAGGAAAAAAATAATACCTAAGGTCTATTTTAGCACAGATGGCAGTCGAGTTATTGCCTGGATTTAAGTTTTCCATCGTTAAAAATCAATGAGATAGGCTCGGCAGAGGTATTGTAGACGAATGTCGTCACTTTGACCGTGTCTTTGGCAGCGGATGGCATGTTTGATTGTGCGATAAAGGCTGGCTCGCCGCACAGGGTTTTAACGGATTTTTGATCGTCACCGATTTGCACGGTATTGCCGCCGCAAATTTGTGTGTTCGTCAAACCGATACCATTCACGCTCATGTTGGTGACTTTGCCTGAGGTGAAGGCGACCGTCATGCGTAACGTTGATTGATCGGAGGGTTGGGCTTTGACGTAGTAAGTCCACTCTTGCGGTTTATCCGCGGTGGAATTTTCTGAAGATTGTGAAGTGGGCGCGCCGCAGGCTTTCGTCACTTGCGCGATGGAGTCGCCGACGTTGATTTGATTAAACCCGCTGGGGCAAAACATTGCGAACGAAGACGTTGAGAAAGAGGCGATGACCGCCGCGAGAAATATTTTTTGGTGACGCATGAGTTTCTCCTAAATTAAGTTTTTTTCGAAGGCTCGGGTTTCAACTGTTTATGTTGCGCCGATTGATGACGCGCTAATCTATCGATGTCGATATATTTATCCATAGTAGCAGGGTTTTCATGACCGACGTCATCGCGTATGTGTTCGCGCGGGCGCGTTTCTATATCGTTGGAAATTGCGGTGTGACGTAACCAATGCACGGTGGCGGTCGCTAAATCTTCGGCTTCGTCTTTTTTGCCTTGGCGCAGCAAATTATTAATCGCGCGGTCGAAGACCGCTTGAACGATATTACGGATTTGCCTTGAGCCAAGGCCTTTTTTACCTTTTAATTTCGCTAACAAAGGCGTGGGCTCTTCGCGACCCGGCAGCGGCGTCAGACCAATGCTGACACGGTAACGCTTCAGCGCCGTTAACAATTCATCGGGCACCGCGATGTCTCGGACTTTGTTGCCTTTGCCAACGGTGGTAAACCACCACAAGCCGCTTTTATCCGGCGCGAAACTTCCCATCGTCGCCATACGTTCTTGCGTATACGCTAATTCAGAAATACGCACGCCTAATAAATAAAACGCCGACATTAAAAATAACGTGCGTTCATGCAAAGGCTCTTCTTGCGCCATGCTTTCCGCGGCGGAAATCACGGTGATCCATTGCAGGTTACTCAACTTGCGTGTGACTTTGCGCGTTTGCTGACGTTGCGTGTAGCCTTTCTTTTGGCGGATTAGACTAACCGGATTCACTTCGAGATAGTTTTCTTGCTGTAAAAAACTAAATAACGAACTCAACGCCGCGAAAATCGCCTCGATGGATTTGTTACCCAATTGATAATTGGATTTGTCAGGTTGTTTGCCTAAGCGGCGGTGGATTTTACTAATCCGCACGACGAACGGCCGCCAATGCGGATTCGGACGGCGTAAGCCAACATCATTAGTGACGTAACGGTCGACGTTTTTTGTCGCGATCCAGGTCTTGGGCGGATCATTGACGAAGGCAATGTAATCTCTAATTTCATTGCGCGTTATTTCTTTTAGCGGCTTGCGACTAACTAACCAAGCCCAATGTAAAAAGCGCTCGGTTTCGCGCCGGTAGGCGGTAAAAGTATCGGCTGAATTTCCATAACTTTTTAAAAATTGCAAGCAAAGCTGGAATTCATGTTCCGCAGCCGTGATACACAGTGTTTTTAAATGTGCGTACACCGATTCTGTATTATTTGATAAATTTTCCAGAGTATCAAATAAGGCTTGGGGGATCGGATAAGTCGTGCTCATTCTCGTTTTTATTCCTATTTATAATTAGTCTTTGGTGTTGTCTACTGATTTCTTACGCATGCGCGAAAACATTTTTTTTATGGATTTTTTTGTCTTAATTTTTTTTAATTTAGGATGGACTAACACACCGTGACCTTGATGCATAATTTGTTCTTCAGACCATGGCATACGTCGGTAATAGGGTAATTGTTCGCCCGGATTAAGAATAGGATATTTTATAATTTCGAAATAAGGCGAATAATCAAAATCCTTAGGCGTGAAAATATAAGGATTGCGTGGTATTAACGTCAATTCACTTTCTTTGTTAACGGTGATGAAGGGCAGGATAGGGAATTTTACCGCGGTAAACGCTTCCGCAATGAGAGAAGAGCAAATGCCGCTTTCGGGTTCGCCGCTAGGCGTGGTAAATAAACTGGAGCCCCAGCGGCGCGGCAGTATTGACCACGGCAAGATAAAGCGCGCGAGGTCTAGCAATTGACGGACATTGTAATGTTGGCCGACGGAGTTCACGGTGTAGGCGACGACTAATTCTGAATCGGCGGTGGATAAACCAATCGGCCGGCAGATACGGATATGATGGTAACGGTATTGGCTTAACGGGGTGATAATCATGCCTTTGCCTAACAAACCTTCGACGACATAACGCTGCCTATCATCGATAGGCCGTTTTTTTTCGACGATTTTACGTATTTCTTCGTTATCGATATCGTCGGCGCGGCCGATGTAAAGGGCCGCGTGGGTCCACGGGCTTTGGGTGATTGAGCGGATTATATTACTGACGCGGCTGCGGCCTTCGATTAATAAAACATCGCCAGGACGGATTTCTTGCTTTAAACGCGTGTAATCACAGGGTGGAACTTCAGAGGGCGGCGGTTCGCGTGTAATCCAGTCAACAAATCTGGTGCGCACTTTTTCCAGCATGTTCTCACATCCTTGTTCGCCGCAATGATTAAATTCTCTTTGCTAACACACTCGCTAAACCAATATAAGTTTGTGGTGTGAGTTGCATCAGTTCAGTTTTAACATTATCCGGTAGCGCCAGTTCAGCGATGAATTGCTGTAAAAGTGTTTTATCAATTTTCTTGCCACGGGTAAATCTTTTTAATTTTTCGTATGGTTCATCTATGCCGTACCTACGCATTAGAGTTTGTACCGCTTCGCCCAAAATTTCCCAATGCTGATTTAAATCTGTTTTGATGACTTCGCTATTCGGCGAAGATTTTTCTAAACCTTTTGATGTGGACTGATAGGCTAACAGAGAATGCGCGAATGCGACACCAATATTGCGTAATACAGTCGAATCGGATAAATCACGCTGCCAACGTGAAATGGGTAATTTTTCCGCGAAATGGGCGAATAAAGCGTTGGCTATGCCGAGATTACCTTCGGAATTTTCGAAATCAATTGGATTAATTTTATGTGGCATCGTGGAAGAGCCGACTTCGTTGCTGACACTTTTTTGTTGGAAATAACCTAATGAAATGTAGCCCCACATATCACGGTTAAAATCGATTAAAATAGTATTGATACGCAGCATGACGGCGAATAGTTCCGCCATATAATCATGCGGTTCGATTTGTGTCGTGTAGGGGTTCCAAGTTAAGTCTAAAATCACCATTAATCGTTCACTCAATGATTGCCAATCGACCGCGGGATAAGCGGCCACTAGCGCATTGTAATTGCCAGACGCGCCATTTAATTTGCCTAGCAATGGCACGGCGATTAATTGCTCTTTTTGCCGCAGCAAACGCGCGACGACATTCGCGATTTCTTTACCGACGGTGCTGGGTGTGGCGGATTGACCATGCGTACGCGATAACATCGGCAGTTCCGCGTAATCGTGCGCGAGCTTCGTTAAGATACGCAGCATATTATCCAGCGCGGGTAAAATAACTTTTTCACGCGTGGTTTTTAACATTAACGCATAAGCTAAATTATTAATATCTTCGGAGGTGGCGCCGAAATGGATAAACTCGTCGATTTTTGCTAATTCAGAAATGTTTTGCAATTGTTCTTTGATAAAGTATTCCACCGCTTTAACGTCATGGTTGGTGGTGGCTTCAATTTCTTTGACGCGTTCTGCGTCGCTTGCCGAGAACTTATCGTGAATATTTTCTAATAACTGATGCGCGTTTGTGCTCACGCTTTTTAATTCCGGTAAATTTGCTTGCGCGATTAAGAGTTGCAGCCAGCGAATTTCGACGAGCACACGGGCTTTTATCAAACCGAATTCACTGAAGATGGGACGCAGTTCGTTGACTTTTTCGGCGTAACGCCCTTCGAGAGGGGAAATAGCCAGGAGAGAAGCAGCAGTCATACGGGGTCCTTTTCTAAAACCAAGTGGTCGTTAAGTTGAATTAAGAGTTTTTCGGCGCAAGCTTTTATTTTAGCCCGAGAAAAAAGTATCTGCAAACGCGAGCCGCCGACTTGCCGCCATAAGACCGCGGCGCGCACGCCCGCCAGCAATAGCGCCCGCACTTTTTCCATATTTTCTTTCGCGTTCATGACGCGTTGCGAACCTAGAATCACGACCCGGAAGTGAAAGGTGCTAATGGTGCTGAGATACGTATCGGCTAAATTTGCGATGACCGTCGGGTGCGTGATGGAAAAGTAATTCGCTTGCTTTTGGATTTGCTGCAAACGTTTCATGAGCGCGTGCAAAATTTTTGGCGAACGCGATAATTTTTTTTGTAAATGAATCAATGAGAGCAAATAGCGGTTTTGCAAACGGTCGGGCGTTTGGGTCGTGTCGAACGCCAATAAGATTTTTTCGAGGCCTAGTTTAACGCCTTCGATACCGCCAAACACTTCTGGCACGCTGTTGACGTCCAGGGAAAATATACTTTGAATGCTGGCTTCATATGGCGCTGGATTGGTTTTGCCGGTTTGCGTTAACTCTCTCACTAACGCAACGGACTGCAGCATACCGGCTAATGCGAGAGTTACATTGTTGAGATTATCTTGCATAAGAGGCTCCAGCGCCTGCTTTTATGGTGATGTGTTTACCATGGCGTTGACAATGACGGCGCCGCCAAGACAAATGTCTTTATCATAAAACACCACGGATTGTCCGGGAGTAATGGCACGTTGCGGTTGTTCAAAAACGACTTCCAGCGTCGTTTCATCCACCGAATTTATGATACACGGTTGGTCAGATTGACGGTAGCGCGTTTTCGCGGCGACCTTCAAGGGGAGTGTGGGTGGCTGATTGATCCAATGCACGTGTTGAGCGATTAACTTTTGCGCGAACAAAGACGGATGATCTTGGCCTTGGGTCACGACCAATACGTTGCGTTCCATATTTTTCGCCACGACATACCAAGGCGCTTCGGTAAAATTTTTCAAGCCGCCGATTTTTAACCCTTGGCGTTGACCGATGGTATGAAACATTAAACCCTCGTGTGTGCCGATGGCAACCCCCTCTGTGGTTTCGATGCGGCCGGGTTGAGCGGGCAGATAATCGCTTAAAAAAGCCTTAAATTTACGTTCGCCGATGAAACAAATGCCGGTGCTATCTTTTTTTTGGTGGTTGCTAAAACCCGCTTGGTCGGCGATTTTTCGTACCACGGATTTTTCTAAATGGCCGATGGGAAACAGGCTTTGAGCTAATTGGTCGGCGGTGAGGGCGTGCAGAAAGTAACTTTGGTCTTTGGCAGCATCTAAGCCTTTCAAGAGGCGCGCGCCAGTATCTAGCGCTTCGTTACGCGCATAATGACCAGTCGCGATAAAATCCGCGCCGCGCGTTTTCGCGAATTTTAAAAAAGCGTTAAACTTAATTTCTTTGTTGCAAAGAATATCGGGATTCGGCGTGCGGCCGGCGCGGTATTCCGCAAGAAAATGCGCAAAAACTCCTTCCCAATACTCGGCGGCGAAATTAACGCGGTGCAAGTGAATTTGCAATGTATCGCATACCGCTTGCGCATCCGCCATATCGGTACTGACCGAGCAATACGTATCGGTATCATCCGCTTCCCAATTTTTCATAAACAAGCCTTCGACGTGATGCCCCTGTTCTTTTAACAACAGAGCGGTCACAGACGAGTCTACGCCGCCGGACATACCGACGATGATGTGCTTGGGCGAATGGGTTTTCATGAGTGTTACTAACTGTCAAAAAAGGGGAATTATACCATGGTTTACGCTATGCCGCGACCTCACGGGCGCGGCGGGGGAGGTTTTAGCCGAAGTTATAAGCGATGTTCGCGCTCACATAATCTAAGTAGGGTACGGCGTAAGGTGTCGTGCCGAAGCTGTTGAGATGTTCCACTTGCGTGCCTTCCACGTTTACCGTCAAGTGTTTGCCGAAATTGTAATTTATACCCACCCCGTACATTGGACGGTTGTTATAACCATGGGTAGTACCAATGGGTGGCATTGAAATTTTTGTGTTTGTGCCTAGGCCAGTATTAACGTAACGAACAATTTCGACGACGCGGACATAACCCCCTAAACCATAAATGTTGAAGCCACTGTAACCGATAGGTAAATAAGCTTTAGCGACAACGTCATAAGTGTGGATGTAATATTTCAAATACGCAGTGTTGCCGATGGAGCTGCCATTGAAAGTCGAACGAGCATAGCGGGTATAACCGCCTTCGAGACCAAAATATTTATTGATGTTGAAACCAACGAACCCACGCGCGCCCAACCCAGTAAAAGAATGTGTGGTAGAACCGCCGGCTGGTACGATGAAAATATTGCTGTCAGGTGTTTTGACCCAGCTTTTACCCACCCCCGCGCCGAGGTAAGGGCCACATGTTGTGGCAAGCGCTGTGGTAGAAAGCATTAAAGCAGCGGCAGCGCAGCTAAGCGTGACAATCCGTTTCATTTTATAATCGCTCCGTGGAGATCAATATCGACGGAGTATAGCATCAGGTATTTTTTATGTAAAAGGAACTCAAGCGCTATTGAGAAAGATTATATGTTGTGGTGCAAACTTTGCGTTGCTACCATAGCTGCTTTTATGGATGTGAAGGAATTTTTTTATGACGTATCAGCACATAACTGTTCCAGCCGATGGAAAAAAAATAAGCGTTAATTCCGATAATTCACTGAACGTGCCAGACCATCCAATTATTCCTTACATTACTGGTGACGGCACCGGTATTGATATCACGCCTGTCATGTTGAAAGTCGTGAACGCCGCGGTAAATAAAGCCTATCAAGACCAACGCGCGATTCACTGGATGGAAATTTTCGCCGGTGAAAAAGCCACTGAAATTTACGGTAAAGATGTTTGGCTGCCGGCAGAAACTTTGGCCGCCGTAAAAGAATTTTTGATTTCCATCAAAGGCCCACTCACCACGCCCGTCGGCGGCGGCATCCGTTCAATGAACGTGACCTTGCGGCAAGAGTTAGATTTATATGTTTGTCTGCGTCCCGTGCGTTATTTCAAAGGCACGCCCAGCCCGTTGAAAGAGCCGTGGCATACCAACATGATAATTTTCCGTGAAAATTCCGAAGATATTTACGCTGGGATCGAATGGGCGGCGGATTCCCCCGAAGCGGAAAAAGTCATTCAGTTTTTACGTACCGAAATGGGCGTGAAAAAAATTCGTTTCCCAGAACATTGCGGCATTGGTGTGAAACCCGTTTCGCAAGCAGGCACCACGCGCTTAGTAAGAAAAGCCATCGAATATGCCATCGAAAATAAACATGATTCTGTGACCTTAGTGCATAAGGGCAATATCATGAAATACACGGAAGGCGCGTTCCGTGATTGGGGCTATGCGGTCGCGCGCGATGAATTCGGCGCGCAGTTACTCGAAGGCGGCCCGTGGCAAGTCATGAAAAATCCAAACACGGGCAAAGACATCATCATCAAAGATGTCATCGCGGATGCTTTTTTACAGCAGATTTTGACGCGTCCCGCGGAATATAGCGTCATTGCGACGCTGAACTTGAATGGTGACTACATCTCCGACGCGCTGGCGGCACAAGTGGGCGGCATTGGCATTGCTCCAGGCGCGAATATGAGCGACACCACGGCGATGTTTGAAGCGACCCATGGCACTGCGCCCAAATACGCGGGGCAAAATAAAGTAAATCCAGGCTCGTTAATTTTATCCGCGGAAATGATGCTGCGCCACATGGGTTGGGCGGAAGCGGCGGATCTCATCATCAAAGGCATGGAAGGCGCTATCGAAGCTAAGACCGTCACTTACGATTTCGAGCGCTTATTACCGGATTCTAAGTTATTAACCTCGTCCGCATTTGGGGACGCGATAGTCAAACACATGGGTTAAGCCTAACCAGCTGATTTTACGCTATATTCAAATTATCTGCCAGACGGCCTTCTTGGTTGTCCTCTGGGTCTGGGAATATGTGCCCTGTTCCGCAATTTCAGGCCATTTTCGACCATGCTTTACGTCGTAAAAAAAATTAAAAATCGCCTTTTTTTTCGCATAAAGGGTTAAGATAGAGGGATGGGAAGAGTGCAAAAAATGAAAGCTCTGTCTATACAAAATAAGATATGGTAAATAATTGAACAATTTGTTATGATGCTACTTTTATAATTATAGCCTCTTTTTATGATTTGTGAGATGTGCTGTGAATATATTAAATAAAAGAGGAAAAACTCAATTTCATGAACTAAAGTTAAGGTAAGGGGTATGGAAAATATAGCGATTAATACAGATAAAGAAACGGTGGTTCTGGAAGCGAAACCGGAACTGAAAGAGCCATCGATGTACCAGGTTGTGATGCACAATGACGACTATACACCGATGGAATTTGTAGTGGCCGTGTTAGAGAATTTTTTCTACATGGATAGCGTTAAGGCCACTAGCATCATGCACCAGGTCCATTTACTAGGCAAAGCCATTTGTGGTGTGTTTAGTAAAGACGTAGCGGAGACGAAAGTGGAGCTCGTGATCGATTATGCAAGGAGGCATGAGCATCCTCTACTATGCAGTATAGAGGCCATGTAATCTTGAAACGCTAGGAGGTGTGCCATGCTGGACAAAGAGCTTGAGTACACATTGAACTTGGCATTTAAAGAAGCCCGTGCCAAGCGTCATGAGTTTGTAACGGTAGAGCATCTGTTGATTGCTTTGCTAGAAAACTCTTCGGCCCTAGAAGTGCTAAAAGCCTGCGGCGCGAACATTAATCGCCTACGCAGCAACCTCGTCGAATTCATTGACCGTACGACTCCCGTCATTCCCGCGCATGTCCACGACCGCGATACGCAGCCAACGTTAGGTTTTCAACGTGTTCTGCAACGCGCCGTTTTTCATGTGCAATCTTCGGGTAAAACCGAAGTCACTGGCGCTAACGTGTTAGCCGCAATTTTTAGCGAACAAGAAAGCCAAAGCGTGTATCTCATCCGCCAAGAAAACGTCAGCCGTTTAGACGTTATCAATTATATTTCCCATGGCACGACCAAGCCAAGAATGATGCCGCGCGGTGGCGTCGATGGTGACCAATTAGGTCACTACATGGAAGAAAACGATGGTCTGCAAGAAGAAAACGGCGCGAGTCCGTTAGAACAATTCACGATGAATTTAAACGCCCGCGCAAAAATGGGCTTGATCGATCCGCTGATTGGACGCGCCGATGAAGTAGAGCGCACCATCCAAATTCTCTGCCGCCGCCGTAAAAACAATCCGCTCTTAGTGGGTGAGGCTGGCGTGGGTAAAACCGCGATCGCGGAAGGCTTAGCCAGATTAATCATTGAAGAAAAAGTTCCGTCAGTGTTAGCAGACGCCGTGATCTACTCGTTAGATTTAGGCAGCTTGCTTGCGGGAACTAAATACCGCGGTGATTTTGAAAAACGTTTGAAGAGCGTGCTGCATCAATTGAAAGAACAAAAAGGCGCGATCCTTTTCATCGACGAAATCCACACCATTATCGGCGCTGGCGCTGCCTCCGGCGGTTTGATGGATGTGTCAAACTTAATTAAACCGTTGTTGGCCTCGGGTGATTTGACGTGCATAGGCTCGACAACTTACAAAGAATATCGCGGCGTGTTTGAAAAAGACCACGCATTAGCGCGACGTTTCCAAAAAATTGACGTCAAAGAACCGACCGTCGAAGAAACGTATGAAATTTTAAAAGGCTTACGCAGCCGTTTCGAACAACATCATGGTTTGAAATATACCGATGAATCACTGGAAGCAGCGGCTAAATTATCCGCGCGTTACATTTCCGACCGTCGATTACCAGATAAAGCCATAGACTTGGTGGATGAAGTCGGCGCGCATCAATATTTAGTGCCGGAAGCCAGCCGTAAAAAAACTATCGATGTCGCAGATATCGAAAGAGTCGTTGCGAAAGTCGCGCGCATTCCAGAGCGCAACGTTTCTACCTCTGACCGCGAATCATTAAGAAACCTCGTCCGGGATTTGAAATTGCTTATCTTCGGCCAAGATGAAGCGATCGAAACCTTAAGCTCATCTGTCCGCTTAGCGCGATCCGGATTACGCGATGCTAACAAACCAATTGGTTCCTTCTTATTTATCGGGCCGACTGGCGTGGGCAAAACCGAAGTCACGAAGCAATTAGCGAAATCATTAGGAGTAGAGCTGATCCGTTTCGATATGTCGGAATACATGGAACGTCACACAGTCTCACGTCTAATTGGCGCGCCCCCGGGTTATGTTGGGTATGATGAAGGCGGATTATTAACAGAAGCCGTAAACAAACATCCACACTCCGTCGTACTGCTAGATGAAATTGAAAAAGCGCATCCCGACGTTTACAACTTACTTTTACAAATTATGGATCACGGTACCTTGACGGACACCAATGGTAGACAAACCGATTTCCGTCACACTATCGTTATCATGACATCCAACGCGGGGGTGGATTTAACCGATAGAAATAATATCGGCTTCACCCAACAAGATGTCGCGACCGATGTGTTAGCGGCGGTGCAACGCGTATTTTCGCCGGAATTCCGCAACCGTTTGGACGCGATCATTCAATTCAAAACGCTGGATCAAAAAACCATTCTGCATGTGGTCGCCAAATTCTTAATGGAATTGGAAGTGCAGTTGGAAGCTAAGCATGTTATTTTAGAAATAGACGATGAGTCACGCGCGTGGCTGGCGAAAAAAGGTTACGATCCAAAGATGGGCGCGCGGCCAATGGCACGCTTAATTCAAGAAAAAATTAAACGTCCACTCGCGGAAGAACTACTGTTCGGCAAGCTCAGCAAAGGCGGGCATGTGACCGTCTCGGTGAGTAGCGACGAATTGAAATTCGCTATCGAGGAGTATGAAGGCAATAACGTGGCTAACTAATCTTTACCGAAGTTAAGATAAAATTTAGTAATCTGTGGCCATCTAGGTCACTTTTTTTTGCCCGGGTTTTTATAATATTCAAAATTCTTGAATGCTGATTGTATTGAAATAACTTGGCAATTTCCAAATTATTAATGGTTAAAATTTAGCCATTAATTTCTAATAAGAGTATAATATCCTTTAGACAATTCTCTGTCTCAACGGAAGTAATAATTAAGGAGACTTCTATGGTTACTTCAACTTCTGGCAACAAAACGGTAACAACGAAACTTTTCAAAGATCCAAACAGCGTTCAATCCGCCTACCAAAATGCGTTAGATAATGGTTATTCACCAGATGATATTAATATTCTGATGAGTGATTCTACACGCACGAAACTCTTTCCAACAAATTCCAAAATTGGTGACAAATCAACAGTCGTTGGTGATAAATCAATGGATGGTCTTGCTTTGGGTGGAGCGGTAGGCGGCACGGTTTTAGGTCTGACTGCTGCAATTGCGGCGATCGGCACAGCGGTTGTTGTTCCTGGCCTTGGCATTGCGATAGCTGGTCCGCTTGCGGCAGGCTTAGCAGGCGCAGGCGCTGGTGGTATCGCTGGTGGCTTAGTCGGATCATTAATCGGCTTAGGCATCCCTGAAGAACGTGTCAAAGAATATGAAGCAGGCATTAAATCCGGCGGAGTTTTACTGACGGTAAATTCGCGTGACGCCGATGCTTCAAAAAAATTAGATACCGATTGGGGAAAATTTAATTAAGAGCGTTATAAAAAAGCGGGAAGATACTCCCGCTTTTTTAATTAGTTAAGTTGTCGTTGTGATGATTATCGCATCGGTGAGGTAGGACTTTGTTTTAGCCTAATCTTCGACGTTCATCTTCATAACGTGGTGGGTCGTAGCCTTCAGCAATTCTATCTAGTCGTGCGCGTTGTTGATTAAAGAAATTATGAAATAATCTAATTCCTGTCATAGCGGCGTCTTGCGCCAGCGTCATAGTAGATTGCAAATCATCATCTAGCGGCGCAGCTACTTCTAAATTGATATGCAACCTGCGTGCGTTAATCGCATTTAATCTGTCATCCAATCCGCTTTTAATACGATATTCGACAAATGGCTCGCTACAGGTTATCGCCATAATTCCAGCCATGATTAACACGATAGGCAAGAGAGTGGGTGTTCTGCCGGTTGCCATCGCCATCATGGCCAGCGCAAACATACCCATACCAATTTTTTTAGTTTCTTTTAAATGCGGCACCATTAACAATTTCATGTGCTGTTTCACTAGCGCCAGGTTGTTATCACGCAAAGTGCTATTGGGGGTCGTAATACCACTCAAGGAATTGATGATGTATTGCATTAAAAAAATATCAGGCAAGTCTCCCATCAGCAAAATATTACTACAAATCGTATAGCGGGATTGATCAGTAGTGCTCATGCCTAAAAGCCTTTTATTTTTTATGTTTACGCCTGACATGTAACCGATAATATTCCCTAGAATTATTTTTTTTGAATTGGAGACAGCTGCGGTATTAATCCATTCTAGGTATTGGGTTAAATGCGACTGAATTTCCGACTTCTCAGTATTTATCGTGAATGCGAATCGAGGGCAGAGTGTAACAGGATGTTGAACTATTTGATTGGGCATAAAAGTTCCTAATGGCACATGGATGATGTGTTATATTAAAACAAATTTATGCAGAGTTAAAGGATATTAACCACCAAAACGATCATAATTAGATCAATTAATTTAGAGAATTTGTTTGGACAGATGCCGTGAAATCGTCGGCATGATTCTGTAGACTTGAGGTGCTATGAAGAATAGATCAAAACCACCTATAAAAAAATTCAGATTTTTTTAATCACTAGCTTCTGTAGGCTTTTCAGCGCTGGGTGCGGATTTACCGTCGCGGCTGCGGAATGTGATGCGGCCTTTGGTTAAGTCGTATGGCGTTAGCTGTACGGTGACTTTGTCGCCTTTTAGAATGCGGATGTAGTTCTTACGCATTTTCCCGGAAATATGCGCGATAATGACATGCCCATTCTCTAATTCGACTCTAAACATAGTGTTCGGAAGGGTGTCGATGACGGTGCCTTCCATTTCGATCTGGTCTTCTTTTGCCATAAAAATTTTAAGCCTTGATTATCAGTAATTTAGCAAAAAGAATAATGCCTTAAAATCAGAAAAGAAGCAAATTTTCTCGAGGAAAGTGCCTACTATTTAGTAGGCACCAGCGCCAGTTCCGCTCTTTTAACGCATTCTGAGTCTATTATCACTATTATCATTGGCTTGCAATTCTAGCTGAGCCTTTTCTCTTTCATCGTCTTCCCGACCTCTTTGTAATTCTTCTGCCGCATCGACAAAATCACCGCCGGGGGGTGGAGATTCGGGTTGGGTATCTCCGGCATCTGCGGCTTTAACTTCTGCCTCACCTTCAGGGCCGGCTGGCGCGACGGTTGCTGTTGGCTCTTGAAGATTGGTTGGCGTATCAGAATCCGAGCCGGACGATTGTTCTAGTTTTTCATCGACTGTATTCAGAGTTGCGGCGGGAGTTCCGTCGATTAATTTATAAGGCACGGATGTGGGTGGTGCCGCGTCAGCAGGCTTGGGTCCAAAAAATCGGGCTTTGAGTTCGCCGGCATAATTTTTTAAATTGGCGCCCGCGACAAATAAACTATTTCGATTGTATATCAAAGTAATGCTAACACTAACAAAAAATAAGCTAGCTAAGGCTTTCAGTAAAAATTCTGAATCATATTCATAAGATTGAGTAGATTGTCGGTTATGCATTGATTGCTCCTTAATGTGACCCACTGAAGAATCTAACTGGGTAACATTAAGGGAATCTTAAAATGTATAAAATTAATTTTATATTTACAACGTCATACGTTTTTCATCTAGTTCAAGTTCTATGGTTGGTTGTGCAGTTGTTGTCGGTGTGGTATTGAAGTTGATACGATTTGGATGTTCGCCGAAGCGAGTAACATGCTGAGTAATTTTCGCATTGTTAATTAAATGATTTTGCGTGATCATTTTATTGCGAGCTTGCGTCATGTATTGGTCGAATTTAGTTATCTCTGAATTAAACTCTTTAAATGTAATCCACAAACGATCTAATGCTTCGTAATAAAAAGGTGTAACTAGCTGGCTTAAGCCTTTTTCCACGCGCGCTAGACATGCTTGCGCCGCTTGAATATGCGCTTCGATTTCTTCTAAGGGTTGTCTTTTTCTATCTTTAAAGTCGCGTTGTAACTTCAGCAATTCCAGATTTATCGAAGCAAGGTCTGCTTTTGTATTTAGAGTAAATTCAGTCAATTTTTTATGTGTATCAGTCAACATTTTCATTTTTTGTAAATTGGACTGATGAAAAGTACGATAAGTTTGTAACATGTCAGAAATGTCATAGACATCCGCATCCACATTATTAAGTTTAATCTGCAAAGCCTGAAATATTTCTGGTGCTGCAGTTTCGATTTCCTGCCGCAGTGTCTGCAAATCGGGAAGTATTTGCTGATGCAAGCGCCTGTCAATAGCTACTAAATCAGGACTCTCTGCGAATTTATAAATATCATCGCTTAGTGATTGCATGAAAGATTCATACTGCGTCTTTATTTGGGTCGCTTTTTCTTCGAGATGCTTGCCATAATTCTCAAGGTCTGCTTTCAATACGACGGTTGGTAAGATGTGCAAATGATGGGGGGTCGTTGCGAAAATTTCACTAGCAGTTTGAGTGAGTTTGTAAATTTCGATAATTTTGTTAGCGATGTCCGCTTCGATTAGCAGATAATCGTTATCATTTTTTAAAATCATTTCCAATTCCGCGGACGAGATTAGTTCGTCAGGCGTGATATCTCTTGAGATAACTAGTAACGATTTAATTTCTTGGAGTTCACTATCGGTGTTTGGCGTAAGACTAGGTTGTGCTTCGTCAATGTGTTGCACGGATAAATCCGCTTTTTTGTAATGTTTATGCGACACTTCTCCGCTTAAAGGCTTCAATGCTTTAAAAAGTTTATGGAGATGATGATTAAACGACTGCATGATTCGGTATTTTTCTGCGAATACTGCTGGTAGAACTTGCGTCGTTTCATTGGGATTAAGGGTTAAAGCCGCGTTTCTAATATAATTTAAAGCGCTGATATAAACGACCTTCATCTGTTTGGTCATTGCGATTTGATCTGGATAGTCGCCCGCTAAAAAAATCGCTTTTTTGCGTGGTAACGTCTCGTTGAGAATGTCTTGCACCGCTTTGGAATTTTTATAGTTAGATGTTGGACTTAAAATATTAACCATCATCTGATTAAATACTTGTGTGGATGTGCGCTTATATAATTTTGCGATGTCTTTATCAAACTTTTTTAACAAGTCTAAAGCTTGGTCGCAGGTTTGGAAAACTCGCTCTTTTTCCATTTGCAATTGTTGAATGGCGCCGTCCGGATCTAATGTAATCGCTAAATCCGACGGATCGTGCGGTGCAGAAAGAAAATTGAAAATGCTTTCTAGACTAGCTCTTACGACTTCAAGTGAAGTAAGCAATGACATATATTTATTTTTTTTGAAAGCTTCTATTTTTATATATTTATCGACACTCACATCAAAGATAATGCCATTAGGGTGAACAAATTTGCCTTGATTTAATATTTTTATAATGGCGTTTAATGAATTTAGTTTCGCTGACGGCAAGCAACGGGAATTTTGAAAAGCAGGATTATCTAGCGTTAACAAGATATCGATAAGCGCGATCATCTCAATGACGAAAACTCGAAAACTATTTTTCGCGCTATCTTTGCTGGCCGCGTATTCGATAGCTTCGAGTCGATTTTGCATTCCCAATTTATTGAAGAGCGTGGTGTTACGTAAATCTAGAATTTTATTCGCGAGTGAATCTAAGAGAATTTTATAATACACAGCTGGCCTTAATCAAAAGTTAGGATGGCCAGGATTGTGTCACAAAACGATACAATTGTAAAACTGAGTGCAGTTTAAAGAATCTAACTTATTGTATTTACTAGAGGCGGAATAGTCAGCCATCTAGGTATTTATCCGCGTCCAGGGCCGCCATACAGCCCGATCCCGCCGAGGTAATCGCCTGCCTGTAGACATGGTCAGCCACGTCGCCTGCGGCGAATACGCCCGGTATATTGGTCGCGGTGGCGTTACCTTCAGAGCCGTTATGGACTTTGATGTAGCCATTATCGGCCATTTCAACTTGGCCTGCGAAGATCGTCGTATTTGGCTTGTGACCGATGGCGATGAAGACCCCGGCCGTGTCGATCACGGAGAATTCTTTGGTTATGACATTTTGGACGCGGATACTGGTGACGCCGGTGTGGTCGCCGAGGATTTCATCCGTGACGCTGTTCCAAGCGATTGTGACGTTAGCGTCTTTGGATTTTTGAATTAATTTATCGGATAGAATTTTTTCCGAACGAAATTTATCGCGGCGATGAATGACGGTGACATGCGAAGCGATGTTCGCCAAATACAAAGCTTCTTCCACGGCGGTATTGCCGCCGCCGATGACCACGACTTTTTTACCGCGGTAAAAAAAGCCGTCGCAGGTCGCGCACGCGGACACGCCTTTGCCCATATACGTTTTTTCAGAGGCTAAACCAATGTATTGGGCGCTGGCACCAGTCGCGATGATTAACGCGTCACAAGAATATGTATGTTCGTCGCCATGCAGGATAAAAGGTTTTTGCTGCAATTCCACCGCGTGCACATGATCGAAAATAATTTCCGTGTTGAAACGTTCGGCGTGCATTTTCATCCGTTCCATCAAGGCTGGGCCTTGCAGCCCTTCGACATCGCCGGGCCAATTATCCACATCGGTGGTCGTCGTCAATTGCCCGCCGGGTTCTTTGCCGGTGAGTAAGACGGGATGTAAATTCGCGCGCGCTGCATAAACCGCCGCGGAATATCCAGCGGGGCCAGAGCCTAAAATAATGAGCCGGTGATGTTTGGTGGTCATAATAATCTCGTATGTCTGAATTAAATGCGCTTGGGCAATTATACTGAAATTAAGTCGATAACTCTCTTTTTTTCCTGGTAAGAAATCTTTAGAGACCGCACTCAGGGTGGTATAGTACGGGAAAGTCGCTAGTGCCGTAAAGGCGTTAAGAGCAAGGCGTAATCACCCTGAAGATAAATGGAGTCTACTTTGAAACAGGCCACGCATAATAAACCAAACCGCCGTCCACTAGCTGTTCAAATGGGGCATAGAATTCGCGAAGGCTTACTGATTTTAGCCGCCGCTTCGGCAATATTTTTATTAGTGTCATTTATCAGTTATCACAATACCGATCCCGGCTGGCTCGGCACGGGGATTAAAAACCATATCGCCAATTGGGGCGGCCGCGTCGGCGCGTTTTTAGCGGATGTGTTGTTATTCGTATTTGGCTACGTCGCTTATTTATTCCCGCCCTTGTTGGTTTTTGCCAGCTGGGTGTATGTGCAAAACCGCGAAGCCGGCAGTCAGACTAAATCCGAAGGCGTATTAAGGTGGTTAGGTTTTTTATTAATCATCGCCTGCGCTTGCGGTTTAGCAAATTTTCTCTTGCCCGCACGCGGCCTGCACTTACCCGCGACTTCGGGTGGCGCAGCCGGTGATTTAATCGGCTCAAGTTTATTGCATACGTTCAATCCCATGGGCGGATTATTATTTTTAACCGCGCTTATGTTATGCGGAATTACGTTATTCACGGGCTTTTCGTGGTTGGGCTTAATTGATTTTATCGGCGCGAGCGTCATGCTGATGATCGAAAAAATCAGCGCTAAAATTCGTTTGCAGCCCGCGCTAGACCCGCTAGATAAAACAAAACAATTGCCTCTGAAAGCGGAAACGAAAAAAGCCGACAAACAACGCGAGCCAAGTTTTTTTGAAAAAATCGAATCGAAAATTAAAGCCACCACCGCGCCCGTCGTGAAACGCGCCGAACCTGAAATTTCCGCCGCGTCAAAAAGAAAATTACCCGCCGCTAAAATGGAATCCAGCATTATTTTAGCGCCCGGCACCGTGCCGCCATTATCACTATTGAATCCAGTGCCGCCCTCCGAAGGCCAAGCATTTTCGCATACGAGCTTCGAAGAATTATCGCTATTAGTCGAACAACGCTTAGCGGATTTCGGCGTGGATGTGAAGGTCGTCGCGGTCAATCCCGGCCCTATCGTCACACGGTTCGAATTGGATTTAGCGCCAGGCATTAAGGTCAGCAAAATTAGCGGTCTCGCCAAAGATATCGCGCGTTCCTTGTCGGCGATTAGTGTGCGCGTCGTGGAAGTCATCCCCGGCAAATCCGTCATCGGTTTAGAATTGCCAAACGAACATCGCGAAGTCGTATCATTAAGAGAAGTGCTGGAATCACAACGCTACGCACAATCACGCTCGCCGGTCAGTCTCGCGCTCGGCAAAGACATATCGGGTTTTCCGGTCATCGTCGATCTGGCGAAAATGCCGCATTTATTAGTCGCTGGCACCACCGGCTCCGGTAAATCCATCAGCATCAACGCGATGTTGTTAAGCATGTTATTCAAAGCCACACCCGAACAACTACGGTTAATTTTAATCGATCCAAAAATGTTAGAATTATCTGTCTATGAAGGTATCCCGCATTTATTAACCCCGGTTATCACCGACATGAAAGACGCGGCCAATGCCTTACGTTGGTGCGTCGCGGAAATGGATAAACGCTATCGCTTGATGTCGGCGCTAGGCGTGCGCAACCTAGCGAGCTACAATCAAAAAATTCAAGACGCGGTCAAAGCCGGCAATCCATTGCCAGCGCCGCCGTGGTTCACCGCGGAAAATGGCGAAGCGACCTTACTCGATACGCTGCCGATGATCGTCGTCGTCGCGGACGAATTAGCCGACATGATGATGGTCGTCGGCAAAAAAGTCGAAGACTTGATTACTCGCATCGCGCAAAAAGCCCGTGCGGCCGGCATCCATTTAATTCTCGCCACGCAGCGGCCGTCAGTGGACGTCATCACTGGCCTGATCAAAGCGAATATTCCCACGCGCGTCGCGTTCCAAGTCTCTTCACGCATTGACTCACGCACCATCCTCGACCAACAAGGCGCGGAACAATTATTAGGTAATGGCGATATGTTATATTTACCGCCCGGCACGGGCATGCCAGTGCGGGTCCACGGCGCTTACGTCGGCGACGAAGAAGTGCACCGCGTCGTCGCCGCTTGGCAAACCTACGGTAAACCTAATTACTTAGAAGAAGTTACCGAAGGCGGCCCCGACGCTGCCACGGCCAGCGGTGGCGGCGAGGCGGGCGGCGAAGCCGATCCACTCTACGATCAAGCGGTACGTATCGTCACCGAAGGCCGCCGCGCGTCTATTTCTTTAGTACAACGGCGCTTAAAAATTGGTTATAATAGAGCCGCACGTATGATGGAAGAGATGGAAACCGCAGGCGTTGTCACCTCCATGGATAATAGTGGTTCGCGTGAAGTTCTAGCACCTCCACCGGTTAGTATTGATTAACGAGGTAACGATGCGAACGTTGAAAATAGCTATATGCACATTAAGTTTTTTGTTTTGCTTACCCACCCACGCTGACCAAGCGAGTGACGCCTTGTCGCGTTTACTGTTGAATATACATAGCATGCAAGCCAATTTCACCCAAACCGTGCAAGATAAATCCGCGCAATCCACCACGCAATCCAGCGGTAAAATGTCGCTAGTACGGCCCGGAAAATTCCGTTGGGATGTCACCAAGCCCAACAAAGAATTAATTGTCGCGAGCGGCGCGCATCTTTGGATTTATGATCCAGACCTACAACAAGCGACCTTGCAAACACTACGCGGCGGCGGTGGCAAAGCTCCGGCGTTATTGTTAAGCGATGATAATCTAGCATTAGATAATAACTATAATGTAAAATCCGTACCGGCGTTAATGGCGATTGCTGGTCTAGAAATTTTTGAATTAACACCGAAAGATCCGGACGATCCGCTAGAAAAAATTAAATTAACTTTTTTACATCAACAAATTCGTGAAATGAAACTACAAGACCGCCTCGGCCACACCACCATTATTTCTTTCAATAAAGTGGAAACTGACCAACCCATTGCGGATTCATTATTTAAATTCTCGCCCCCTGAAAACATTGACGTGATAGATGAAACAAAAGACCCGAAATAATTCTTTTACCTTTGATAATCCTTACGCGCCGCTCGCGGCGCGCCTGCGGCCAGCGACCCTAGAAGAATTTGT
Source organism: Gammaproteobacteria bacterium (assembly GCA_963692955.1). Lineage (GTDB taxonomy): Bacteria > Pseudomonadota > Gammaproteobacteria > DSM-16500 > DSM-16500 > UBA5158. The sequence goes on from OY843587.1 coordinate 1,029,366, forward strand.
CGGCCAAACGCATTTGTTAGGTAAAGATAAGCCGTTACGCAAAGCGATCGAGCAGGGCGTGTTGCATTCCATGATTTTATGGGGCCCCCCTGGCACCGGCAAAACGACGCTCGCCCGTTTAATGGCCGAGCGCGCCCAAGCCAGATTCGAAAAACTCTCCGCGATTTTTTCCGGCGTGAAAGACATCCGCGCCGTCGTCGACGAAGCGAAACTTGCGCGTGACACAAACGGTCAAGCCACCATTTTATTCGTCGACGAAGTCCACCGTTTCAACAAAGCTCAACAAGACGCCTTTTTACCCTTCGTCGAAGATGGCACATTAATTTTAATCGGTGCCACCACAGAAAATCCTTCATTTGAACTTAACAACGCGCTCTTATCACGCGCCAGAGTGTATGTGTTACAAAGTTTAACTGAAACGGATCTATTAAAAATTATTGCCCAAGCGCTCAGCGATCAAGAGCGCGGTCTAGGCAAACTAGAGATAGAATTTCCGTTAGATTTACAAAAAATTCTAATCCACGCGTGTGATGGCGATGCGAGACAATTATTAAATTTCTTAGAGATCATCTCTGATTTAGCTACGCCTGACACTAAATTAGTTGTGACTCAAGAATTATTAAGTGAAGTCATACAACAAAGTTTGCGACGCTTCGATAAGGGCGGCGAAGCCTTTTACGATCAAATCTCCGCTCTACACAAATCAGTCCGTGGTTCTTCTCCAGACGCGTCGTTATACTGGTTCGCGCGCATGTTGGACGGCGGTTGCGACCCGCGCTACTTAGGGCGGCGCATATTGCGTATGGCCAGCGAAGATGTCGGCAACGCCGATCCGCGCGCGCTCGAAATCGCTTTAAACGCATGCGACGTTTATGAGCGGCTTGGCAGTCCAGAAGGAGAATTAGCGTTAGCGCAAGCGGTCGTTTATATGGCATGCGCCCCAAAAAGCAATGCCGTCTATACCGCGTTTAGTATGGTAAAAGAAGATATAAAAACTTACGCATCAGCCGAAGTGCCATTGCACCTAAGAAATTCTCCGACAAAATTAATGAAAGAATTAGGTTATGGCAAACGCTATCGCTACGCTCATGATGAACCCGAAGCTTACGCCGCTGGTGAAAGTTATTTTCCTGATAATATGCCGCAACGACAATATTATTTCCCCACGCCAAGAGGCTTAGAAGCTAAGATCGCAGAAAAACTTCAACATTTGAAAGATTTAGATAAACATAAAAAATAAGTTTGGTATAGTCGAGAGATGCGAGGGACTCGTGGTGCTGAGATTGACTGCTCGCTCAAAACGCGACATCCATGTCGCTTCGGATGTCATCCTGACTTCATTCGCTCTCTATCAATCTCAACACCACGAGTCGAATTATTTTCCTGACGTCGTTTTTTCAACCCCACGAGTCCCTCGCAACATCAGCCCATGAGTAACAACCAGCAATTAACCGTTATAATTTATTAACTTTCCTACTAATAAGCTCAGGCTTTTCATCCACAATACTACGCTGAGGAAATTTAAACGCTTGATTAGCAATACTAAAAAACCCATTAGGTTTGCCATTGACAGTTTCACCCTCATTAGCGATCATCTCAAAAAATGACTCACCATTAGGATGCTCATACTCCTTATATCCATCATGTAAAATAATTTTAACCTTTTCATTTTCCTTCTCAATTTTTTCATGAAAATCAAAAAAATCCTGCGCATTAACATCTAAAAAAACATTATTGCGAATATTTTTTCTTTCATCCCACAAACGCACCGTCACTTTAGACAAATCGACCCCTTCATCTTTAAATATCTTCAACGCCTCATAAACATTCTCTTCTTGCGGCCGATAATGCATACTATAAACAGTAATATGCGTCAACTGACCGTCTGTGACCTTCAATTCGCCTGACACAATAATCTTGCCTTGAGCATTCATAGAAGAATGAGCAAACCCGTCTGCAATCTCGTGATGATCAAACACAGATAACTCATGCTCGGGGTTAATCGTGTAAGCGACATAATCATCTTTACCATGCGAGCGGCGATTTGCAGTATCAAAACGTTCAAAACGATTATCATGCTGCCTTTGAAAAAATTCCCCATCTTTAATAATGATCCGGTGCGCATCCCTTTCCAAAGCATTCAGAAACGTCGTTTTGTTCTCTACATCCGATTCATATTTTTCCGCACGCATCTCCAAATATTTTGTGGGCTTGTGCGCGCGCGCTAACTCCGCTAAATGCAGCCAGTTTTTTTGCGCTTTAGAACTGTTAGAGCGAACAGAGGGTAGCTTAGACAAATTGCGCGCGTGTTTTTTCGGAATGTATTCCGGTTTATAACATTTAATACGCGCACGGGCTGCCATCAACGCTTTGATATCTTTTTCCGTACTTACATTCAAAGTCATTTTAAGAAATTCCAACGCCGCTTTTTCAGTGGCATTAATTTCTTGCTTTTCATCGGGCAATAAAGTGTTTTCAAATTTCGCTTCGTGATACTTGCGGCAATGCTCATAGAGCTGATAAGCCGTATCGATGCGCTCAGCTAAAATTCTATCTTCAAATGAATTTAAACTATCAAACAAATGTTTTAGATCTTGCATCACTGCAGAATGCGCGAGTATGTCCTTAATATTAACCTTTTTAGATTTCAAAGATTCTTTCTGCTCTTCGCAAAACTCAATAACGTTACGCAAACTTGCATCTTCATAATCGTAACCATGAATGACCTTATTAGCGATACGTATCATCGCAGTGTAAGCATCCTTGTCACCTTGATTGGCCGCCAACGCATAGGCCAATAACACCGGATAGACCTGTTGCATGCCGAAAGCAATGTTTTCAGTAGGATGCTTTTCTAAATATTTTGCTAAAAGCCTAAAATTTTTCTCCTCCAACTTAGTGAAAATCTCAGACCACTCATTAAAAACCTTAGAACCCAAAGACAGTTTAAGCAAATTCGCGTTTGGGACTTTCCCCGAACGCAGTAATTCAACGATATCAATCATTCTGAAATCCTCACTGTTCATTTCTTATATTGTAGCATTTCACTCCAAAAATATTTAAATACCAATATAAAACAATGAGTTAGTAAAAAACCTAATCAACTTTCATGCACTATACTCAATATATGAACACTTATCGCTGCAATGGCCAACGCAAAGGAGCCATGTATGCTAGACATCAACCAAGTTTTAAATAATGCGGAAATGCCTTCCGATGCAGACTTGCGTGGATTTTTTGGAAAAAAGGCCTATGCAAAATACCAAAAAATTTTTCTAGCTAACGACGGTGATACCTCGAAAAGTTATTTAGAACTAGCAGAACAAATCAAACAAGATAGCAAAGAAAAATATTCCCTTAACTTACAAGATGTACTCCAACAAGTTCTACCCTACATCCTTGCCGCAAAATCAAACCCAATACATGCCCTACAAATATATAACACCACCATACGTTTTCTTCACAGAAACAATACATTCGGCGAAACCACCGTCGACGCCTTAATCGCATCCTTAAAAAACAAAATAACCGAAATCAAAACGCAACCTATAGAAGTCAACGACATTTCCAATACAACACTTAAGCAATTAATTAGCGATGCCTATAGCGCAAAAGACACGACCCTAGCTCAGCGCCTTGACCTTCAATATCAAATTTTAAAAACTGCCAATACTGATCTCGCTAATCCAACTCTCAGCCAAGCTGAACAATTCGCCATTAAGCACTACCAACAAAAAGCCGATGAATTTCTGCAATTCATTTTAGAAACTAACGATCCAAGCCGTATCAATGAATTGATGCGCATCAGAGAAAAAAATAAACCTACGAATCCAGAATACATTCCAGGCATTGAACCAATACGCATGCCAACCCCCAGCTTTGCAACGAGCACATCATTATTGATACGTGGTTTGCAAAACGAAAAATTACAAAAAGAAAATAAATTACTCGCTGTAAATGACAACGCTAAAGAAAAAGATGAAGATGAAAACACAATTTTATTAACTAAAGAAGAGCGAGACGATTTTCGTGTCGTCATGCATGGCGGAAAAATTTATGAACGCACCGTCGACAACACCTTCGAACTAGTTGATACCAAAAACTTTGCCGCTAAAATTGGCGAAGGCTACGCAGCGTTTACCGTTAACAACAAAGGTGAATTTTCACTATTCGATCATCTTGAAGGAGATAATAATTTATTTCACTCCTCGACAAACGCACAAGCCTACGTTTTCGCCGCAGGTGAAATTAAAATTGAAAATGGCCAAATCACCGCTCTAACCAACACCAGCGGACACTATAGACCGACACTTGACAGTACCATAGCACTACTTAACTATTTACAAGATCGTCAAGTAGATATCTCCAAAATTCATGTCACGATACAAACACCCACAGATCAGAAAGAATTTAACGGCTTAGATTTAGTTGAAAACCAAGCCGCCGCCAAAGATCTCTCCCAAAACCTTTCTGAAGATGTTTCAGAATCCAGCACCAACGACAACGACGATCAATGGAATGCACATGAAAACATTAATTTTGATGATTGGGCCAAGACTGACGAAGCTAGCTTCGATAACAGCGCCACCGATGACAATTGGGCGACATTTGATAATGTAGAACCAGAAACAGAATCTGATACAAATTCAGAATCAGAAGTCTCAAAAAACTCAAACAGCGACGCTTTCTCTGATTCAGCCGATTGGGCCGATTTCAACGAGCCAACCCCAATTCTACCAAAAGACACGACAAACAAAGATATCCGTAGATCATCATTCTTCAGCAAGACTCAATCCACACCAATCAAAGAAAATGAAAAAGAAATAACAGAAAAAATCAAAAAACCCAGCCGCTAAACCCCGCAAATAAATTCTCCAATCAAATTTACAAACACAAATAAACTCAAGAAAAAGATTAGACTCGTGCTATTGAGATCAACACAAATCAGATAACGTCAGGAAAACAATACGACTCGTGGTGTTGAGATTGATAGAGAGCGAATGAAGTCAGGATGACATCCAAAGCGACATGGATGTCGCGTTTTGAGCGAGCAGTCAATCTCAGCACCACGAGTCCCACGCAACTATCGACTTATAACTTGAAAAAAAGACAACGCCAGGAAAGCAATACGACTAGTGGTGTTGAGATTGATAGAGAGCGAATGAAGTCAAGATGACATCCAAAGCGACATGAATGTCGCGTTTTGAGCGAGCAGTCAATCTCAGCACCACGAGTCTCACGCAACAATCGACATATAACTTGAAAAAAAGACAACGCAAGGAAAACACCACAAGTCCCTCGCAACACCAGACTTTAAAATACCCGCATCACCCAAACGTAAAAGTATAAACCTGCAACCCAGGCTCCATAGCAATAACCTGCAATACCCCACTATGAGTAGCACCAAACGACAGGATATGATAAAGCCCATGCATAGGCACCCGCACCACACCATTAACGACATCATTCCCCTTATTGCTTACCACAGCCTCCCCATCCAACAACACCTTCACCGACAACGGATGACCCGTAGTATTCCCCATCACCAAATAAACATTCTTAGCTTGAAACCGAATCTTAATCCCTGCGTTAGCCGCCGCCGACGTAATATAATCCCCATCAACATTCCACTTCCCCTGCAACGCCCAAGCATTCTCCCCCAAAGAAGTAGGATAAGAATAATCAGCCACCACATCAGGATTAATCTTTTCCGGACTGCTATAGCGGTCCGCGCGCTTCATCCCAAGATAAGTCTCCGGCGTCATTTGCGCAGACAGCTCACCGCCGCCAACATCCACCGACGCATCCCCCATATCCTTTAAACCCAACAAATACCGAATATTATTCTCAGTAACATCATCACCGCCCTCGCCAAAATGCGTATAAACCACGTTACCTTTTTTATCGATGAGATACTGCGCCGGCCAATACTGATTACTATAACTTTGCCAAGTGCCAAAATTACTATCCAACACGACAGGATACTTAATCCCATACTTAGCAACCGCTGCTCGAACGTTCTCAATATTTTTTTCAAAATCAAACTCCGGCGTATGCACGCCCACCACCACCAAGCCCTTGTCATGATATTTATTATACCAACCCGTCACATACGGCAGCGTGCGCACGCAATTGATGCAAGAGTAAGTCCAGAAATCCACAAGCACCACCTTGCCAAGCAAATCATGCAACGCAAACGGCGCGCTATTTATCCATCCCGTAGGATCAACCAACGGCGGCGCCGGATAAGGCGTTACCGCGTCTAACAAAGATAACGAACTTTGACTAACGGAATTACCCGTGCTGGCACTCCCAACCGGCGCCGCAAAACTATCCTGATAAACCATCCAACCCACGCTCATCAAAATAACCACACCCAACAACTTGCGGATAATCTCAGAATGAACCTTAAAGAAAGTTAACTTCGCCATCAGAAATCTCCCAAAAATTGCAATGAATAACATCGGAATACCCGCCCCCAACGCAAAGGCTAATAAAATAAAAAAAGTACCGCTCGTCGTTTTTTGTAAAACCGTTTGCACAATCACCGCCGCGAGAATCGGCCCCGCGCACGGCGTCCAAATAAACGCGATCAACGTACCAAACAAAACCCCGCTGCCAAAACCACCCTGCGCATTATTAAAAGTTTTTGACGATGCCCCGACATTAGATAACTTGCGCGTGAGCAGACTAAATTTATTCGACAAATACGTTGAAAGCATTACGCAGCCCAACAACGCTAACACGAAAAAAGAAAAATGCCGGATGATATTCAAATCGATCCCAGAATATTGGACCAACTTGCGCGAAAAGAACGTGAAGACCGCGAACGTTAAGACAAAACCGAGGATAATCCCTAACGGCCGTTTTTTACTACCATCGAGCGAACTAGAAAGAAAAATAGGTAAGATGGGTAAAATGCAAGGCGAAACAATTAAGCCTAAACCTTCGATAAATGCCAATAACGTATCAATCCAGAGACTATGCACACTCTCTCCTTAAAAAATTAGCCTGGTAAGTAACTTATCACTCCCCATAAACCAGCGGACACCAGCCCCGCCGCCGGCACCGTCAAAAACCATGCCCAAACAATATTTCTTGCCATGCCCCAGCGTACCGCACTTACTCGGGAAAGTGAACCGACTCCAACGATCGCACCCGTGATGGTGTGCGTAGTGGAAACCGGAATACCTAAAGCCGTCGCTAAAAACAACGTCATCGCCGCCGCCGTCTCGGCGCAAAACCCACTGACCGGCTTTAACTTAGTAATCTTCATTCCCATCGTTTTCACGATGCGCCAGCCCCCAAAATAAGTGCCCAACGCGATCACAAAATTACACGCGATGATCACCGCGAGCGGTACATGAAATTTTCCCGACGTGAAATGCGCCGTCGATAACAACACCGCGATTATGCCCATCGTTTTCTGCGCGTCGTTACCACCGTGACCTAAACTGATAAACGCCGACGACACAAATTGTAATTTGCGGAACCAATAATCGACTTTATGCGGCGTCGCGTAAAAGCATACCCTGACGACGATAAACATCATCAACAAACCGATCACCATACCTAGTAACGGCGATAAGATAATGGCGATTAACACTTTCGAAATGCCGCCCCACTTCAAAGGCGCCAACCCCGCTTTCGCGATACACGTCCCGATCAAGCCGCCGATTAATGCGTGCGAAGAACTCGAAGGCAATCCGTAATACCACGTAAATAAATTCCAACTGATCGCGCCAAGTAACGCCGCGAGAATAAATTTTTCATTGATAATCGCCGGATCGATTAAGCCCACCCCGATCGTCGCGGCGACGCTTAAACCAAAAAACGCGAAAGCGATAAAATTGAAAAACGCCGCCCACACCACGGCATATTGTGGCTTCATCACATGCGTGGAAACAATCGTCGCGATAGAATTGGCGGCGTCGTGGAAACCATTCAAAAAATCGAAGCATAACGCGGTGATAATGGCGATAACGACTAAAGTTAAATTGACATCCATGCTAGGAATACTCAAGTACGATGCCTTTGATAATATTCGCCGCGTCTTGGCAGCTATCGATTACTTCTTTCGTATTAGCATAAATTTCTTTGAGCTTATAAAATTGTTTAAAATCATTTTCGTTTAAAAATAATTTTTCTTCACCCGCCAACACCAACGCGTTCGCTTGACTTTCCAAACCGTCCAGCGCTAAACACGCATCGATAATTTTATCGGATTTTTGTAAAGTATTAAGTTGATAAAGCGCTTCTTTCAATAACACCGCGCATTGCACCGACAATTCGCCTAGCTCAATAATTTCAGCAGGCACATCTTTCAAATGATAAAAAGGAAAACGCTGCGCGCACCGGTGAATCAAATCCAAAATGTCATCTAACTTACTCGTGAGCTCATGAATATCATGACGGTCGAAAGGTGTGATGAAAGTTTTATGCAGCAACGCGAAAGTTTGATATGCGATTTGATCAGCTTCTTCTTCGTAATCAGAAATGACATCGACAGTTGTTTGTTGGTGTTCCACGTCCATCAACAGAAGATGAAATTGGGTCGCAGTTAGCACCAATAAATCAGCCGTTTTTTGAAAAAGTTCAAAAAAGCCTTCTTGGCGCGGTAAAAATCTTTTTAACATGCTTGCTTACCCTCAAGAATAATCCCCATAGTCTAGCATAAGACTATCCGGTGTGCTTACAAATTGTACGGCTATAAACATTACTTTCTCAGTAGCCGACGCGTCTCATCACTGCTTGCTGAACGCCGATCAATTGGCCGCGCTAAGGAAAAGCGTTTCCCGTCAGGTGCAGAGCCGAGCAATGCCCGTCTTTCATCAGAAATAGTCGGGATTTTACTTTTCGCACTAAAAAGTCTATGTGAGTGAGTTTCTGTGCCGATCACCGTAATAGCGACTGGTTTATCGTCTTTATCATGCGAGTGACTACGTCTTGAGCCTTCACGGCGCAACGGCTGCGCTGTTGCCAGCGGCTGGGATTTTTTACTTAAACAGCCCATCATATATAAGATAAAAAATAACGACATGCTAAACGTTAACGCTAACAACGGCAGCAGCGGCGGCGGCCCAACGCGGTCTTCGAACTGATCTTCGATATGATGCATGCCATCCGGCAGATAATTCGCGAGTAAGTCATGAAATTCACTGCGGCCTGAATCCAAGGCTAAACGCTGACATCTATCCAATAGATTGTTGGAAGTACCCGAAAACTTAACCGCAAAGGTGACATTAAAAGCGTACAACAACGCCACCGCATTTTGCAGTGTGCACTGCTGAAAAATATGATCGTGTATCACCGCAACGTCATAACCAAAACTGACAATATAATCAAATTCTGATGTGGGTTGAAAGAGCGGTGAGAACGGCGATAACCGTATGCAACTATCATAAAAGCTCAAATGCAAAATGGGATCAAGGTTGCCACTCTGCAGAAAAAAATCATAAGCGTTAACCGGCAATGTAGCTTGTTGGTCTGTGAACAGACTTGAAATATCATCTTCAAAATTTTTCGATAAAATTGTGTTAATGAATTTTTGAGTTCGATGTTCCAAAATGGTTCTAATTTTCGGCCGTTCTATTCTGCCTAAATTGATCTTGTAACGACTATTAGCGTCTAAAAGTAATTCCGCCGTCTTGCAAGTTAACATGAAACGCAAATTGCCACTTTGATTTATTGCCAGACTGACCGCTTCGACTAAATTAATTCGCGGTACGTCAGGGTGTGGAGTATAGATTATTAAATTCTCGACATTGCCAGCCGGCGATACACTTCTTTTTGCGATAGTTAAAAGCGACTTCACGGAATCTCGATATGACGCTAAATGCATACTCACATGCGTATCTTCTTGGATTAACATCTGATCGCCGATGAATGTTCTTTGCAAATCTTCATCAAACACAGGAATTTCGTACGGGCAAGTGCTAAACATATTGATAGCACCGGTGATGTTGCGTGTATTCGCCATTAAAAAATCTAGCGTGCGCAAATCATTTTCCCCTAGCAAATCAAACGAGGCATCATTTTCATACATCAGAGTAGAATATTTTGCGGGCGTTATTTTTTTTAAAACATCCATTAAGTAGCGTATTTCGCAGAGACTCGTTCTGGCGACAGCCCATAATTTTTCGAGAGTTGGAATATCACGCAGCTCGTCAGCCCAGCCTAAGCGAACCGGTTCCAACGCCATGAAAAGATGAACTCTTGAGATATTAGCTAAATTTCGTTGAATGAGTGCGTTGGTGGAATTATTCATCGATATATTGTATACATGCGTGTTAATAATTTCCCTACCCGCAGTCACTAAACTCATATTCACGTACGTTTTGGTTAATTCCGCAAGCGTATTGAAGATCTGCATAAAACTTTCGTAGCCAGGATTAGGGACATTATGCACTAGCGGATTGCCAGTTAAAAGTTTTCCCATGCGGTAAGATATGTCGCTAGGTTTGAAATAATCAGGAAAATGCATCGTGCAAAAATACGTGTCTGCTTCTAAACGGAATTTTAATAATTGCCACAAATCATTTTGCGGATAATCATGTTTCGGTCGCGGTTGCGGAATCAGCATATCGCGATAGAGTGATTGCACACAGTAGGCTTGACTTTTGGGATTGGTAAAAATAACTTCGGGGTCGGTTAAATTAAAACCCGTTAAAGAAATACCATTCGTGAGATAGCCATGAGTTTCATAATAGTATCTTAAATTGATCTCGTCCATTTCTGTGAACTTAGTATTATATAATCCATTCCAAACCAGTTCTGCGATGCGACGGCAAACACCGAGTACTCTATTAGTGCCGTCTAGGCAGGCGGCATAAAGTTTTTTTTGTAAGTTTTCTGACGGCGTGAGTTTACGCTCTTTTTCGATTTCAGCAATTCTCCCTAATTCTTGGATAGTTAGTGCGATAGGATGCACTTTTCCCGCGTTGAAAGTTCTATTCAACGAGGTATCCTCAGTGCTACTAGCTATCGTTCTATCTGAGCTAAAAGTTCGAATCTCGAAAGACATCGTCATGCATCACCACCGCGTATTTTTGACTGAATGAGCTGATAAAAATTTGATCTAATTATTGTTTGAATATGCTAACAGTGACGCTAAGTTATGGAAAGCGGTAGATTAGCATAGAGAATTAAAAATATACACAATGATTACTAAAAAGACTGTAATATGATCAATTTTCGATCAAAATTAATTAATTTTCGACTTCAGCTAACACATCACTCACTAATGACAGACGTGCCTTGATATCATGCTGTGCAAAATCAAATCGCATCTTCGTCGGCCCATCTAAACGGTATCTCTGCGAGGGTTGTTGTAGTAAACGGATTATTTTGAGCGGGTCTACCGACGTTTTGTCGCTGAATTCGATTTTTCCGCCTTTGGCGTTGGCTTCAATCTTTTTGATGCCGAGCTGAGCAGCGCGCTGCTTGATGACCGTGACGGCGAAAAGATTTTTTAACGCTTCCGGCAAGAGGCCAAAGCGGTCGATCATTTCCACTTGGATTTCGTCTAATTCGGCTTCGGTTTTCGCGGTGGCAATGCGTTTGTAAAATTGCAAACGTAAATGCACATCGTCGAGATAAGTCTGCGGTATCAACGCCGGAATTTGTAAATCTACTTCCGCGCCGGCGGAGATCGCGGCGTTTAAGTCGACTTCTTTTCCTTCTTTTAAACCATCGACGGCACGCGCCAACAAATCCATGTATAACGAAAATCCTATCGCTTGCATTTCACCGCTTTGGCCTTCGCCTAATAATTCACCCGCACCGCGGATTTCTAAATCGTGCGTCGCCAACGTGAAACCGATGCCTAAATCTTCTAACGAGGTGATCGCGTCTAACCGTTTTTTCGCGTCGGAAGATAATTGTTTCGGCGGCGGCGTCAGTAGATAAGCATACGCTTGATGATGCGATCGGCCGACACGGCCGCGTAATTGATGCAATTGCGCGAGACCAAACTTATCCGCGCGATTAATGATAATCGTATTCGCGGATGGCACGTCGATGCCGCTTTCGATGATCGTGGAACACAACAATAAATTAAACCGGCGGTGATAAAAGTCCGACATCACTTGTTCTAATTCACGTTCGCGCATTTGCCCGTGCGCGACCGCGATGCGGGCTTCGGGTATGAGTTTTTCTAAATCGCGCGACATGCGTTCGATCGAAGCGACATCGTTATGCAAGAAATAAACTTGACCGCCGCGCATGATTTCACGTAACACGGCTTCTTGCACCAACGCATTTTGAAATTCATGCACGAAGGTTTTAATCGCCAAGCGCCGTGCCGGTGGCGTCGCGATTAACGATAAATCGCGGATACCCGCGAATGCCATATTCAAAGTGCGCGGTATCGGCGTCGCGGTCAGCGTTAAAATATCGACTTCCGCGCGTAGCGCTTTCAAGCGTTCTTTTTGCCGCACGCCAAAACGGTGTTCTTCGTCGATGACAACTAGTCCTAACGATTTAAATTTTATATCGCCCTGCAATAATTTGTGCGTGCCGATGACGATATCGATTTTACCTTCGGCTAATTTGGCGATGGTGTTGGCTTGTTCTTTCGGGGTGCGAAAGCGCGACAACAACGCGATTTGAATCGGCCAGTCGGCGAAGCGGTCTTGAAAATTTTGAAAATGCTGTTGCGCAAGCAGGGTAGTGGGCACCAGCACCACGACTTGTTTATTATTTTCGACGGCTAAAAATGCCGCGCGCATCGCGACCTCAGTTTTACCGAAGCCCACATCGCCGCAGACTAATCTATCCATGGGCTTCTCGGATTGCATATCCGCGAGCACATTGTCGATCGCCTGTTGTTGGTCCGGCGTCTCTTCGAATGGAAACGCCGCGGCGAACGCCGCGTATTGGCCGTTGACGTTCTTACACGCGTCACCCGGCCGCGCCGCGCGCCTTGCGTAGAGATCTAATAATTCCGCCGCCACGTCACTCGCTTGCTCGGCCGCTTTGCGTTTCGCGCGGTTCCAATGATCGGTGCCCAGACGGTGCAGCGGCGCGTGGTCTGGATCGGTGCCGCTGTAACGGCTAATCAAATGTAATGAGGCCACCGGCACATATAATTTCGCGTCGTCTAAGTATTCTATCGCTAAAAATTCCGTTAATTGCTCGCCGACAGAAAAAGTCTGTAAACCCAGATAACGCCCGATACCGTGATCGATATGCACGATCGGCGCGCCGATTTGCAATTCGGTTAAATCTTTGATGATAGCTTCAGTATCTTGGGTCGTGACTTTACGCCGGCGGCGTTGCATGACGCGTTTGCCATACAATTGCGTTTCGGCGATGACGGTGATCGGCGGCTCAATTAAACTCATGCCTTCGTCTAACGGCGCGATGGTAATGCCGTGTTGCGCGTCGTCGGTTAAAAATTCTTCCCACGTCGCGTATTGCTTTGGCGCCAACTTGATCGTGCTAAACAATTGCAACAATACTTCGCGGCGGCCGGTAGTTTCCGCGCAAAATAACACGCGGCCGTCATAACCAATTAAAAAATCCTCTAACGGCTGTAATGGTTTTGAAGTTTTATGATCTACACTTAAGACTATCGCCGGCTGCGTAGCAAAATTAAATTCTTGCGAGCGCGGCGCATCGATCGCGGCCGATTCGGTTTTAATATTGGCGTAAGATTTAATTTTTCCCAACACTGCCGCCGGCGGCACAAAAATTTCTTCCGGCGCCAACAACGGCCGTTTCACGTCATAACGGCGTTGCTCATAGCGCGTTTGAATTTCTTTCCAAAATTCTTCGGCTTTCGGCGCGATCGCGCCGATCTGCACTAACAAACAATTTTCCGGCAAATAATCAAAAAAAGTTTGCGTGTGCGAAAAAAACAACGGCAGATAATATTCGATGCCGGGCGTGCAAATACCTTCGCTGATATCTTCATAGAGTGGGCTGTTGAGCGGATTGCCGGTGAATTTTTCACGCCACGCGCTGCGGAAGTGTTCGATGGAGGCATCGGTCAGAGGAAATTCTTTCGCGGGTAGCAATTGTATGCTGTCAACTTTTTCCAGCGTGCGCTGCGTCTCAGCGGAAAATGTCCTTATCGAATCGATTTCATCGTCGAACAAATCAATCCGAAACGGCGTGTCGCTGCCCATCGGAAATAAATCAATAATCGAACCACGTACCGCGAATTCGCCATGCTCGCGGACCTGTTCTACATTAATGTAGCCCGCATGCGTGAGACGTTTGCGCGCGGCTTGCAAATCAAATTTTTCGCCGGTGGTAAGCAAAAATGCGCTGCCGTCGAGATAATCACGCGGCGCGACGCGCTGCATGAGCGTGGCAATCGGCGTGATGATGGCGCCGCGCTGCAAGCTGGGAATTTTGTACAGTGCCGCTAAGCGTTCCGAAACGATATCTTGGTGCGGTGAAAACTGATCGTAAGGTAACGTTTCCCAATCCGGAAAATGAATGATAGGCTGCCCATGGTGAAAAAATCCAAGTTCATACTCAAGGCGTGTCGCCGCCAGCGTATCCGCGGCAATAATCACTACCGGCTGGTTAGCTTGGGATAGAATTGAGCTTAACGCGAGGCCGACGCTGGCGCCGTGTAAATTTCCCCACACGAAGCGTTGGCCAGGTTTATCGGGAAGCGGAGGTTGTAATGGATTGGCAGTAGGCATAAGGCTTGCCATTTTAACAGGAACGCAAAGAAAGCCAACGTTAAAATAGGGTGGCTATAAATTACCCAGAGCTTTCTCTAGCATGAACCCAGCACTATCGCTTAGAATAAATAATGTTTTTCAACCGGAGCCGCATATGCGAATTTTAGTAGTTTTCTTATTAAGTTTTCTCGTCACCAGTGTTTGGGCGTCTGATGAGAATGACCGGCATGACGCCATGCTGAATAAAATCGTCATTCAATTTAACGCCGAACAATGGGTGACGACCAAAACCGCGTTAGTGACTATCGGCGTGAACGCGACGTTAAACGCCGGCGGTTTAGATAAAATTCAAGGTGAAATTTTAAAAAAGTTAAGCGACATTTCTTCCCAAGGTGATTGGCATATCGTGTCGTTCGACCGTTCGCAAGATTCATCGGGTCTAGATAAAGTTACCATCTCCGCGCACGCGCGCTTACCTAACGGTTCACTCTCGGCCTTGCGTGACCGGGCGAAAGCACTCACTAAACCAGGGGAAACTTTTAGTTTAGATAACATCGCCTACACGCCTAGCGAAGATGATATACGCCAAGCGAACACGGATTTACGCTCGAATATTTACGCGCAAACCAAAGATGAAATCGACCGCCTCGATAAACTTTATCCCGATCAACACTATTATGTGCATGACGTGGATTTTGTCCGCGAAGTCACGCCAATTAGCCCTATGCCGATGGCGGGCAACTACATGGCGATGCGCGCGGCGCCCGCGTCTGCGCCAGCGAATCTTGCCGTGGGTGACAAATTATCTATAACGGCTACCGTCGTATTAGCGGCACTGCCCGCGGATCATAATTTATTAAAGAATATTACTTAAGTTGGTTGTATAGACATGGCTTATCAAATGACGACGGGTTTTTACTTGATGTTGGCTATTGTGTTAGAGGTAGCCGGCATCACCGCCATGAAACTCTCGGATGGTTTTAGTAACGTTGGTCCTTCAGTTTGTATTTTTGTTTTTTACACCTTATCGTTCGCGTTTTTAGCGTTAACCTTACGCCGTTTAGAAGTCAGTTTCGCTTACGCGGTGTGGTCGGGCGTCGGCACGCTGCTCATCGCGGTCATCGGTTATTTCTTTTTTCATGAACCGATGACGGTGATCAAAGCCGCGTCGCTCGCGCTGATTATCTTCGGCGTGTTAGGTCTAAAGGCGGAGTAGGGCAATGAATATGATGCATTACAATAGTTGGTATTGTTTAATCGCCGCGATTTTATTCGGGGTGCTAGGCACTATATCGTTAAAACTGTCGCATGGTTTGCAAAAATTAAAACCGTCGATTTTCCTCGCGATCTTTTATTCGATTTCATTCGTGGCGTTGACATTATCGCTGCAAGGCATAGACATTAGCATAGTCTACGCAGTCTGGTCAGGAGTGGGGACTTTGTTGGTCGCGGTGATTGGCGTGTTACTTTTTAAAGAATCGATCTCGTGCAAAAAAATTATTTCCTTATTACTAATTATTTTAGGCGTACTAGGAATTCATCTTGCCAACGTCCTCCATTAGTTTTGTTCCACCCGTCATCGCGCACCGCGGCGCGAGTAATCTCGCACCGGAAAATACGCTGAGTGCGTTTGTTAAAGCCGCCGCGACCGGCGCGAAATGGGTAGAGTTTGACGTCATGCTGGCCGCTTGCGGTGAAGCCGTCGTCATTCACGATGAGACTTTAGAGCGGACGACGAACGGCACCGGCAATGTGTCTGATCATCCCTATAGTTATTTACGCACGCTAGACGCGGGTTCTTGGTTTCATCCGCGCTTTGCCAATGAACGCATTCCGACGTTCAAAGAAGTCATAGCAGTCATCGAAGCACACGGCTTAAACGCCAACGTGGAAATAAAAGCGCTGCCCGGTTTAGAAGATCAAACCGTGCGGAAAGTGTTAAGCGATATCGAAAACTATTGGCCGAAGGACGCCACACCGCCGCTAATTTCGAGTTTTTCGATGGAGGCGTTGAAATTGGTGCGCGCTTATTCGCCGCCGGCGTTAATCGCAATTTTAATTCACGAATGGTTTGAAGCTTGGTATGACTACACGGAAGCGTTAAGTTGCGTATCGCTGGATATCAATCACGAAATTCTGGACGCGGATAAAGTAAAGCTGATTAAAGCGACCGATAGATTTTTATTGTGTTACACGGTGAATAATCCACAGCGCGCGCTAGAATTATTTTCTTGGGGAGTGGACGCGGTGTTTACCGATCAGGTGAATGTGATTATGAAAGCGCTTTAACGTCGGTAATTCCACTCTTTAATTCTTTGTACCGCCGCGTCATAACCGAGTTGAATCAGCGTGTCTTGATCTTCTTTTTTAGCTAAGCGCACCATACTGAAGGCCGTCGTGTCCGGCGCGATGAGTAAATCCGCGATTAACGTATTTTCTTTTTGCCGCGTGGATGAACCGACCAGTAACGCTTTCACGAATGTTTCGCCGAACGGTGGGAATTTATAATCTCTATGCCGCAAACGCAGTTTCGATAAAAAAGCTTGTTTGAACGTCAACGTCGGCGGGAAATTATATTGATGCGTATCGTTGCTTTGATTCATCAATTCAACCGCCATAATCTTGCCTTCAGGGCCCAGTAAGTCGCGCATTGTATTAGTCGGTAAATTATTTATGACACCGCCGTCAATGTGCAATTCTCCCAGCATGACGATAGGTGGGACTAGCCCTGGCACCGCCGTGCTGGCGCGGTTTTTTTCCCATAAAAAGCCGGACGTATGCGTTACTTCTTTGTAGACGCCTAAATTACAACTGACGTTGAAAAACGGCAGCAGCATATTTTCGATTAACACGTCGCCGTAAATGCGCTGCAACTCTAACGTAAAATCGCGGCATTGGAATAATGAGATTGCCGGCCAACAAATATTTCGAAACGAAACGACGTTGTGTGAAGATGAAATTAATCTTTCAAAGTATTGATAGATTGTTTCGTAATCTTGCGTGATGGTAAACAAGCTCCCCACTAATGAACCCGCGCTCACGCCGCCGATCGCGTCGATAGGAATTTTTGCCTCTAGCAACGCTTTGAGCGCGCCGACGTGCGCCCAGCCTTTCGCGCCGCCGCCGCTTAACACTAATCCAAACGCTTTACCGCGGATAAAACGGAACAACCGTTGATAATCTTCAACGACGTTTAAACGGATATGATGATGCATGAAAAAAGCCCCATGATCTAAAAACGCTTGCGTGTCGGTAGGCTGCGTATTATCACGGTATAACAAAATTAATTCGCGGCGCATTTCAATTAAGTGCCGGGTATTTTGTAATTTACTTAACAAAAATTCATTAAAACTGGGTTTCGCGTTGCCGTCGGCGATGACGTACACTTTACTCAAACGCGGCCAACAGGCTTTTGATAATGGCGTTTCGTGCGGCTTCAATAAATAAACGATGACGGCATTCGATCTTTCCGTTTCGATAATCAGCGAATCAAAATTCGTCGGCGTTTTGCGGCGGTCGGAATGAATTTCTGATTCGCTAAAAAACGCGACTTTTTTATAATGGCTAATCACTTCTTTCAATATTTTTTCAAACTGCGCCAACGTTTCAATGTTATCGTTCGCGGGAATTAGCGCGATATGTTTTTTCTTTTCACCTGTCGATAGTTGCGAAATGATTTGTTGGGAACGGCCGATGACGGGATGCAACGTTTCAAATAATATCGCGGGAAATTGGCGGCATAACTTTTGAAATGTATAACTGGGCAACCGCAATAAGAAACAATCTTCAGTCGCTTTCAACGTTAAACTGCGTGTGTCACCCGATAACGCGCCTAGTTCGCCCATGACGTCGCTAGGCTGCAAATTGCCGATCATGCGCGGTTTATGGTCTTCGGAAGTCGTGAGGAAGGCGGTGATCACCCCGGTGACGAGAATATATAAAAAATCAGATGGATCACCTTGGTAAAAAAGTACCTGTCCGGATTTTAGACTAACCTTGTGAAACTGACTAACTAGCGCTTGAAAAACTTCGCCATTAGGATCCAGTGATGCAAATACTTTGCAATTTTTGACGGCGTTGATAATGTCTTCGCTGACATTCATATAGCAAAGTCCTATAAATCCATCATTTCATTCTTATATTATATCTCAATATCAAGGTGTCGTTAATCTTGAGACTTGATATACTTTCACCACTAGCTACTTTTTTGAAGGATACGTTATGAATCCAGTCGATATTATGGTAATTATTATTTTCGCGCTGTCCATGTTGTGGGGTTTCATGCGCGGGTTTATCAAAGAAGCCATATCGCTGGTCAGCTGGATCGCCGCTGCTATTATCGCGTCGACGTTCGCCAGTCCCTTAGCGGCGCACTTTGGCGGCACTACCGCCGCGATGCAAAGCGCTGTGGGTTCTGCGAGCTTGGCGCACCCGATTTCCTTAGCCGCGATTGCCATTGCTTTTATCGTGATATTCGTTGCGGTGTTATTCGCCGGCAGTATCATTGGTTATATCCTCGCTGGAGCGGTTTCCGTGACGGGTTTAGGCTTTATTAACCGGATTTTAGGCGCGGGTTTTGGTTTCGCGCGCGGTTACATCATGGTGATCATCTTTATGTTTATCTGCGAGTTAACGCCTATGGGTTCGCAGCCTGCCTGGTCGCAATCGCAATTCGTGCAAGACTTCGCGCCCGCGGTCACCTGGTTTGGCAATGAAGTGCAACCAGGCTTAGCGCAAATAAAAGCGTTAGGCACGAGCGCGGTGCAAAATCTCGGTAATACCGCGACGCAAGGTTATTCCGCCGTCATTCAGGGCGTAGGCTCGCACAACTAACGGCGCGGGATAAATAACTCCATAAATTCATTCACCGGCATGGCATGCAGTTTTTCTTGATTTAAAAATAAATCTTTGCGCGCCGCGATGTCTGCTTTCGAAAACAATTCCGCAAGATTCTTTTCAAATTTTTGTATTAGCAAAGGCAGACCTTCTGCGCGACGGCGGACATGGCCGAGCGGATAGTCGATTTGGATTTTTTCAAGTTTCGTCCCATCGTTAAAAAAGATTTGGATTGCGTTCGCGATGGATCTTTTTTCCGGATTTAAATAATCGGTCGAAAAATTCTGATCTTCTTCCACGTGCATTAACGCGCGTAGCTTATCGATGCGCGGGTCTTGTGAGAAAGCGTCTTCGTAGTAATCCGCGCTTAAATTGCCATGCAGCAATGCCACTGCGACCATGTATTGCAGACAATGATCGCGGTCGGCGGGGTTGTGCAGTGGGCCGGTTTTACTAATAATGTGCACGGCGGCGGCTTGCGTGGTTAAAATGATTTTATCAATAGCGTTAATGCGGTGTTGGAGTTGTGGATGTAATTGCACCGCGCACTCGACCGCGGTTTGCGCGTGAAATTCCGCGGGATAAGAAATTTTAAATAAAATATTTTCCATGACATAAGCGCCCCAGGCGCGCGGTATGCGTAACGCTTTGCCATGCAGTGTGTTGGTGTTAAAGCCCCATTTATTGGCCGACAGAGCGCTGGGCAAGCCGTCTGCGCCGCGTAGTGCCAACCAACTTAAACGTACCGCGCGGCTCGTCGCGTCGCCCGCGGCCCACGATTTGCGCGCGTTGGTGTTGGGTGCGTGACGGTATGTACGCAGCGCTTGCCCGTCGATGAAAGCATGGGAAAGGGCATTTATCATCTCTGTTTTATTGCCGCCTAACAAATGTATGCCGACGGCGGTGGAAGCGATTTTCACCAGTATGACGTGGTCTATGCCGAGCGCGTTAAAACTATTTTCTAACGCGAGTATGCCCTGAATTTCATACGCTTTAATCATCGCGGTTAACACGTCACGCATAGTGAGAGGTGTGCCGGTGCGGCTAACGTAATCTGCTACCGCTAAAATCGCGCCTAAATTATCGGATGGATGTCCCCATTCCGCCGCGAGCCATGTATCGTTGAAATCTAACCATCGAATCATCGCGCCAATATTGAAAGCCGCCAAGATCGGATCTAATTCGTACTGTGTGCCTGGCACTCGTGCGCCATTAGGCACGTGAGTGTCTGGAACGATCGGGCCAAGTAGTTTTGTGCAGGCTGGATATTGCAACGCTAACAAGGCGCAGCCAAGCGCGTCCATCAAACAATAACGCGCGGTGGAATAGGCGGTTGCACTGGTGATGACGTAATCACTGACATAATCGGCGATGGATTGTATTTCACTATCGACGGGCGGCTTTTCATTATTATCCACTGCATTATCCACTGCCGACATGATTAGCTTCTATCGGCGAGCGGAACATAACTACGTGGCGGCGGCCCGACATACGTTGCTTCCGGACGGATTAAATGATTATCCGCGCGCTGCTCGATAATATGCGCGCTCCAACCAGAGAGCCGCGCGATCACAAACAAAGGCGTGAACATCGGCGTGGGAACGCCGCAAAAATGGTACGTCGTCGCGCTGTAAAAATCTAAATTGGGAAATAAACGTTTTTCATCCCACATGACTTTTTCGATCGCTTCGGAAATTTGATAAAGCATACCGTCTTTCGCGGTTTCCGCTAATTTTTGCGCCCAGGTTTTTATGATATCGGAACGCGGATCGGAAATTTTATAAACGCGGTGGCCAAAGCCCATCACTTTTTCTTTATCCGCCAGCAATTGTTTCACGCCCGCGGCCGCCGCGCTCGGCGTTTTAAATTTTTCTATCAGGTTCATCGCCGCTTCATTCGCGCCGCCATGCAACGGGCCGCGCAGTGTGCCAATGCCGGATACGATCGCCGAATAAAAATCCGCTTTGGTTGACGTCGTGACCAACGCTGCGAACGTCGATGCGTTAAACTCATGTTCCGCGTATAAAATCAGCGAGACATCTAACGCGCGGCGTAGCACCGGACTTGGTTCGCTGCCAGTTAGCAAATGTAAAAAATACCCGGCGACGGTGGTTTCATCGTTGGTCGTGTTAAGCGCTTTGCCGTCGCGGTGATAATGATACCAATACAATAAAATTCCCGGCGTGCACGCGATTAAGCGGTCGGCGATATTATATTCATCGTGCTGCGCATTCTCAGGTTCTAGTGTGCCAAGAAAAGAAGTCGCAGTCCGCAACACGTCCATGGGATGCGAATTTACCGGCGTTAATTCCAAAACTTTTTTCAAGCTCTCGGGTAATTCGCGCATTAACATTAATTTTTCGCGGTAGGCTTGCAGTTCGCGTTGATTAGGTAATTCGCCATACACTAATAAATAAGCGACTTCTTCAAATGTGGATTCCGCGGCGAGGTCGTGGATAGAATAGCCTCGGTAAGTTAAATCGATGCCGGTTTTTCCGACGGTACTAATCGCCGTGTCACCGACGATGACACCGGCGAGTCCGGCTTTTTTTGCGCTTTTGCTATCGAGAATTTGTCTATCCATTATGATTCTCCTGCGTGAATAGCTCGTCTAATTTACGTTCATAGGCATAATAATTTAAAAAATCATATAATGCCTCGCGGGTTTGCATGTCTTCTAACACATTTACTTGGGTGCCTTCTTCACGGATCGTGTGATACGTTCTTAAGGCCGCGGTATTCATCGCGCGGAACGCGCTTAACGGATAGAGGGCGATATCGATGCCGGCCGAACTTAATTCTTCAAGCGTGTAAAGCGGCGTTAAACCAAATTCTGTTAAGTTCGCTAACACGGGCACGTCGACGACATCGGTGAGTGCTTTATATTGTTTTAACTCGCGCGCACCTTCAAAAAAAATCATGTCCGCGCCCACTTCGATATACGCTTGAACGCGGTCGATCGCGGCGACTAAACCTTCCACCGCCAGCGCGTCGGTGCGCGCCATAATCACGAACGACGGTTCTAATCGCGCATCTACCGCGGCTTTAATACGGTCGGTCATTTCAGCGCTGCTGACTAACGCTTTATTAGGCCGGTGTCCGCAGCGTTTCGCTTGGACTTGGTCTTCGATATGCATGCCGGCCACACCCGCGCGGATCAGGTCTTGCACGGTGCGTCCGATGCTGAAGGCGCTGCCGAACCCGGTATCTGCGTCTACTAAGAGGGGAATATCCACCGCGCCGGTGATGCGGCGCGCATCCTCTAATACATCGTTTAAGGTAGTGATGCCTAAATCGGGCAAGCCAAAAGAAGCATTGGCGACACCCGCTCCGGACAGATAGACCGCTCGGTAACCTACGCGCTCAGCCATCATGGCGGTGTAGGCGTTAACGGCGCCGACTATTTGCAAGGGGTTCTCGAGTGTTAAAGCTTGTCGTAAAGCCGAGCCCGCGGTGAGAGGAATTATCGTCATACCAGCACTTCCTTGTGAAAATCCTTTTCAGTATAACGCATGTGCCGCCTGGCCGGAACAACGCGCTGCTGGCGCTGGCGCGAAGCAGCCATAAGTTGTTGATATGCTTAAAAGTTTAGCTGTCATCCACTGACCGCGATTAGGCACACAAATTCTGCTAAAATAGAAAAAATGTTTTGTAGAGACGGTCAGCATGCGCTGGTTTGGCATTGGCACTAAAAAGAAAGATTATTTCGACGCGCCTCTACAGGCGCATCTGGAAAGCGCGACGTCTATTTCGATTAACGCAGCACCTGCATCATTTGGTACTGCCATGCGTGGCTTCTGCCAATCCTTGCCGATATTTTTAATCTTCGCGTTTGGTTTTCTTTATCTAGAAATGTTAACGCCAGTGTTTTATCCGTCATGGTTAGGCGCTTTCAACGGCAGAGCGCTGTCAGGTGTTGTATTTATTACTTTGGTTAGTTGGATATTTTATTTCGGGGCGCCAGCGTTATACGCGAAATTATTTTTTCAAGAAAATCCACGCGCGTTCGGTGTGCGGTGGCCGGCGCAGAAATTAACAGCGCTAGCGTATTTACTCGCGGCTTTTTGTCTGCTTGAACCTTACGTTTATTATTGCAATACTTTCGCGAATTTTCATGTCTATTATGTAGTTGAAAATATGGGTTGGCCGCGCTTGCTGTTATTAAATTTAATCGTCTTCCCTTGCCAATATTTCGCGGAAGAATTTTTTTTCCGGGGTTATTTATTTATCGGCTTATGGCGCAAAGTGAAATGGCATAGTTTTTGGCTGACAGATGTGTTTTTTACATTTTCGCATATGGGTAAGCCGGGTTTGGAAATTTTGTTATGTATTCCCGCTAGCGTAGTGTTTAACGTATTGACGTTGGTGACAAGATCGATTTATCCCGCGGTTATTTTGCATGCATGCTTAGGCATAAGCATGTGTTTATTGGTGAATTGGCATTGAGAAAAATAAAAATCGCATCCCACCAAAGTAAGATGCGATTTTTTTTTGTTGCGACAAAAATTAGAAGTGGTAAGACAAACCAAACATCGCGGTGTCTGTACTATTCAAACTTGTGTCTCCGACTTTTTGAATTCGCATCCAAGAAATATCGGCGGTAACATTTTTATTGATGTTGTAGCCAAGACCAGCACCGAAGGTAGGAAGAATTTTACCTTCAGCTTCTTTATCTGAAACAGTTAAACCGTTCGAATGGTTAGTCACAGTTGCAGAAGCGGCTTCATTTAAGTAAGCGCCACCGACTTTACCAAACAAGCTAAAGTTGTAATCCAATGGGATCGTTACTTTGCCGACCATGTCGACAGCATAAGATTGTATCTTCGCATTGAATGAAGCGATATTGCTGCTAGCACTGTAATTAACATCCATGAACTTTGTGTAGCCAGCTTCTAATGCTAAGTTCGGAGTAAAAGACAGTCCGCCAAATACGCGTCCAGCTACGCCGCCGTTTGTATTTTCGTTATGAATACCGTCAATGGTAGGCGCATCAATTGTTCCCCAACCTAAACTACCACCCAAGTATGGGCCGACGTTTATGTCTGCGGAAGCGCTGGTCGCAATGAATAAAGATACTAAGCCAACTAAAGTTGCTGTTGTTACATTTTTTTTGTTGAACATTATTGTTACACTCCTAATAGGTAGAGATTGATAATTATCCACGGTAATTAGTCTATGTCAAGAAGTAGTCATTATGCGCAAAAAGTGATGATCTAAAATGTGGCTACTCTTGAGTATTTAAATTTCAAAATTGATTTTTTTAAAACACATTATTCAAAAAAAACACGGGCAAAAAAGCTGTGGAAGTGATATTGCGCAGAACAATCATTATCGGCGTAATTTTAATCGGTGTCAACTAGAGGGTGGGGTGTCAGTTGGGGAAGGAGTGGTTTTCGGCAGCGCGCGGGCGGCGTCGAAGCCTACTTTGGTGCGGACATAAAGCGTTCTTACCACCGACGCGACTACTTCATTTTGTTCATTCATCACATCGATAGGTAAATCAAAAATATATTTTTCATTGCCGCTAGTTTTGTCTTTGACCGTTTGAATAATTTCTGGTGTCATGACGAAGTGAGCTTGCAACGTGCCGCGGCCGGGCTTTTTAAAATCGATTCGCGCGGCCTTGTCCCAGACTACGTAACTGTCACCCAACTGTTTTATCAGCATCAGCATGTAAACCGGGTCTGTCATCGCGAAAATCGAACCGCCAAAATGTGTGCCGACAATATTTCTGTTGTACCAGCGCAGCTTAAGCGTCACATCGACGACAGAATAATCCGCAGCGATATTTTTAATCGAAATGCCCGCGCCTAATAACGGCGGCCAGAGGTTAATAAGGAATTTGAGTAGACCAGTCGGCAGTGATTTTCTAGCGCTATGTAACAGATGTAGAGCCATGATATTTCCTTTTCATGCCATTGGAAACGCAGGCGTAACGGGCCAACCTGGCCCGTTATTTTAAACCGTTATTTATCGATCGCGATCAATTCTACTTTGAAAAGCAGTGTTTGATCTGGGCCGATCGCGGGTGGCGCGCCAGTCTTACCGTATGCCAATTTGGCAGGGATAACTAATTCGTAAATCGATCCTACCTTCATTAACTTCAGCGCTTCCGTCCAACCCGGGATGACGCCATTCACCGGAAAAGTTGCGGGTTGGCCGCGGTCATAAGAACTATCGAACACCGTGCCATCAATTAACTTACCGCTATAATTAACCGTTACCACGTCCGAATCGGTAGGGCGCAAGCCAGCGCCTTCTTTCAGCACTTTATATTGCAAGCCGTCAGCCGTGGTCACGACGCCCGGGAGTAATTTATTAGCTGCGAGATATTGATCACCGGCGGTTTGCACTTTGCCGCTGGATTGCGCAGCGCTGCAAACGTTGCCTGTTAATAATCCAATCGACAATAACGCGGCGACGGAGCATTTAATAACATGACGAAATTTCATATTAAAATCCCTTGAAAGATAATGATGTAATAATCGAACTAAAGAGATTATTCCGAATCGGAACTGGCAGCAATGTTTTTTTTGCGGAAGTTAGTTGGAGAGGGCGCGCTTCGCGCTATACATTTTACTGTCGGCGACGCGTAATAAAGTTTCGGTGTCAGTGCCATCGGTGGGATAAATGCTGACGCCTAAACTCGCGCGCACATCTAGTTTTACATTATTTATGCTAACCGGCGTTTCTAACACGCGGTAAACGTCATCGGCGATCGCTTCTAAATTTTTATGCTGGGCTAAATTATCGATCGTCACAGTAAATTCATCGCCGCCTAAACGCGCGATCATATCTTTGTCTTTAAATAACGTTTTTAAACGTTCGACAAAAACTAACAACACTTGATCGCCGGCTTGGTGGCCATAAATATCGTTGATAGATTTAAATTTATTAAGATCTAGATACAACAGAGCGATTTTAGCATTAGTTTTTTTCGCGGTTTCGATCGCTTTTTCTAATTTCAAATTAAATAAATGTCGGTTCGCGACTTTAGTCAGCGGATCATGCGTCGCAGTTTGTTCTAATTGGTTTTTCGCTTCGTTCAATTCGAACTGCAATAACAAGCCGTTTTGTAACATTGAGTGAATTTTTGTGGATTGCATCAATAAAAATAATAAATAAACGGTAACAGTCGCGCCGGTGAGATAATCCGAGCTCGCCTTGATAAAAATAAAATAAAACGCGACCGGCAGCAATGCGGTAATTAAAAACGCGAACGCCGCCGCTAATAATCCAGCGATAAACGCCACAACGCCCGCGGTAATGCCGGCGAGAATCATTAATAATAAAACTTCATCACTGCTATGTACGTAAGGCATGAGGAAAATGGCGAGCAATCCCCAGCACACGCCGCCAAACGCAGAGCCGGTGATAAATAGGCCGCGCCAAATTTTAATTTTCGGTTCGGGGTTGTCTTGATTAAAATAAATTTTAACTAGCGTCGCACGCAATATCGTAATTACGAAAATAAATCCGTACCACGCATTCAGATCAAAATTATTGACGTAGGGATACAAGCGGTACCAAATCAGCGAAGCGCAAACCAAACCGGTAAACAAACCTATGTTTGCCTGGCTGTAAGTGAGCGAGGTAAGCGAGTGATTAATTCTATCGATAAAAATTGGCAGGTATTGAGTGGAACCACGTTTTTCGGCCCTGCTCATCGTTGCAGTTGGTGACATAATCTTATTGAAGAGTTTTATTATCATTGTACTCACTTATGTCAGTAATGTTCTTCGACTGCATAGCTTAAATTTTATCATTTAATTAGTTTTAAAAGAACACTCATTGTGGTGTAAAATTGTACTATTATGATCGTAATGCGCGGATAGTGATAAAAATATCTATTTAAAATCAAATGACTGCAGTTGTTGAAATGATATTTGAGCTAAATTCCTGTAACATTAAAGTATGCTTCGTAGAAGGATGGAGGCTTTACATGCTAACCCCGCTTTTCCGTATCTTATTGATATTCTTATGCATTTGCCTGCCGGTGATTTCAGAAGCATCCCCATGCTCAAGTGAACTGAGCCGCATCAATAACGATATTGAAAAATACGGCGATAGCATCAAAACCATGAACTTGTCATGGATGCACATTAGCGCGTTAAAAAATAATTTTTCACCACCCATCACCACAGAAAACAGCCCCGGTAAAACGGATTATCGATTTAGCTGCGACGAAAATAATTATTTAACCGCTACTGCTGACCGGTCCGGACAAGTGTTAGAACTGTCAGGCCAATTCAGCAGTGAAGAAGGCGGCGGGTTGATCGCGTTGACATTGCCGCCGCGCGCCAGTGCTGCGCCGCCCGCCAGCTCGAACATTTCTAATCCTATGGATATGGAAGCGCAAAAAGCTGAAAGCCACGCTAAAGCCGCGCAGCGCGAAGAAGAAAAAATTGCCGCGCAGGCGCAAGCGGAATTGAAGGCGCAAGAAAAAGCCGAGGCGAAAGAAAAAGCGAAAGTTGAAGCGGAAGTGAAAAAGAATGCTGAGTTGGAAGCCCAAGTACGTGTCGACGAAAAAGAAAAAGCGAATTTAGAAGCTAAAGTAAAAACTGAAATGCAAGAGAAACAAGCCGCCGATGCGAAAGCCGCGGCGGAATTAGCGGCACAAGGACGCGCGGATGCAAAAGCCAAAGCCGAAGTAGCGGCGGCGGAAGCAGAAGCCGCGGCGGCAAAAGCGGCGTCTACGCCAGAAGAACTGCAAGCTAAAGAAGAAGCGAAAGCGGCGGCTAAGGCAAAAATAGAAGAAGAAATGCAGGCGAAAGCGGCGGCGCGCGAGGCGGCCAAAGCAAAATTAGCCACCGAATTACAAGCGAAGGCGCAAGCGAGAGAAGCAGCTAAAGAAGCCGCTAAAGCAAAAGCGGCGGCAGAAATGCAGGCTAACGCGCAAGCCAGAGCAGAAGCTAAAGCCACAGCAGCCATAGACAGGAAAGCCAAAGCTGAAGCCGCCGCTGCGGCGAAAGCCAAACTTGCAGACGAAATGAAAGTTAAAACGGAAGCAAGAAAGGCAGAGAGGGCCGCCGCAAAAGAAAAATTAGACGCGGAATTGGCGGCCAAAGCGGAATTGAAAAAAGCCGCGCATGAAAAACTAGAGGCTGAACTGCAAGCAAAGGCCGGAGCTAAGAAAGAAGCGCGTGCAAAAGTAGAAGCAGAAATGCAAGCCAAAGCCGCAGCGCAAAAAGCAGAGCGCGTAAAAATAGAAGCGGACATGAAAGCAAAAGCGGCTGCGAAAAAAGCGGCGCAAGAACAAATAGAAGCAGCTAGGGAAGCGGAAATGGCTACCAAAAAAGCTGAACAAGCGCAAGTTGCAGCAGACATGCAAGCAAAAGCGGCTGCTAAAAAAGCAGAACAAGACCAATTAGTAGAAGCCGACCTGAAAGCAAAAACGGCTGTCAAAAAAGCAGAACAAGACCAAGCTGAAGCCGCCGTGAAAGAAAAAGCGGCTGCGAAAAAAGCAGATCAAGAGCAGGCAGCGGCGGCCATGAAAGAAAAAGCAGCTGCGAAAAAGGCAGAACAAGTGCAAGCAGCGGCGGCCATGAAAGAGAAAGAAGCTACGAAAAGAGCGGAACAAGAGCAGGCAGCAGCGGCTATGAAAGAAAAAGCAGCTGCGAAAAAAGCTGAACAAGAACAAGCAGCAGCGGACATGAAAGCCAAAGCAGCTGCGAAAAAAGCCGAGGAAGAACAACAAGCCGCCGACATGAAAGCGAAAGCCGAAGCGGCAGCGGCAGCCAAGCAAGCGCAAACTCAAGTTCAAACTCCCGCCGCGCCGCCAGCCGAACAACAGAACACGGCGTCAGCAAAAATAGCCGCGGAAGCCGCGCAAGCGGAGGCGCACGCGAAAATGGAAGCCGCCGCGAGTGCGAACGCAGCAGCGCAAGCGGACGCCGCGGCGCAAGCCAAAGTTGCCGCAGACGCGAAAGCCGCGGCCGTCGCTGCCGCTCACGCCCAGGCGAAAGCGAAAGCCGACGCGTTAGCGGAAGCTAAAACCCAAGCAAAAATCGCCGCGGATGCCGTTGCTAAAGCCAAAGCAGACGCCCTAGCGCAAAACAAATTAGAAAACGCAGCGCATGCCGCGAAAGCCAAAGCCGACGCGCAAGCTAAAGCTGAAGCCGACGCCGCGCTTGCAAAAGAGCAGGCCGCGGCAGATGCCAAAGCTAAAGCGGATGAGCAAGCCGCAAAAGCCGAAGCCAAAGCCAAGGCGAATGCAGAGGCCAAAGCCAAAATGGCAGCCGCTGCCACTGCGAAAGCAGCGGCGCAAGCTGACGCCGCGGCGCAATCAAAAGCTGCCGCAGACGCGAAAGCCGCTGCCGTCGCTGCGGCCCACGCGCAGGCGAAAGCCAAAGCCGATGCGTTAGCGGAAGCTAAAGCCCAAGCAAAAATCGACGCGGCTGCCGTCGCTAAAGCCAAAGCAGAGTCAGATGCGAAAGCCAAAGCTGATGCCCTAGCGGCTAAAGCCAAGGCAAAAGCCGACGCTGACGCCGCAGCGCAAGAAAAAATGAAAGCCGACGCGGCACTCGCCAGAGCGAAAGCAGACGCGGACGCTATCGTCGCAAAAGCCAACGCGGACGCCGCAGCCAAAGCCAAAGCCAAAGCCAAAGCCGCCGCCACCCCCGTGTCACCTTCTGTGACACCAGCACCCGTCACCACGCCGTTAACCCCAGCGCCAACAGCGACGACATCCATGGCAGCGCCGGTATCGCATGAATTAAAACCGCTAGCCCCCGGCGCATCGCGTGAATTAAAACCGGTCACGCCAACACTGGTACCGCCGCCCGTGCCGGCACCGGTGGTGTCGACACCCGTTACTACGCCAGCGCCAGCCGTATCATCACCCACTGCGCCTACTCCCACCGCCCCACCAGCGCCGCCCGCGGCTAGTACGACTGCCGCGCCGCCGCCACCAAAAAATAAAGTCGACGCTTTCATCTCCAAAGCGTTACAAAATTCGATGGCGGATTTTGCCGGTTGGTTTCATGTCAACCTCACTAACAATGAAGCGTTGATGAATGACGCCGTATCAAGAATCCAAAAATACTATACGAACTTGCGCGGCTGTATGCCGGGCAGTTATTCCTATCCAAAGATAAATCCAAGCTTAGCGATGGTGGGTAATCCATCATTATTCATATTAGCTCATTCGGTTCTAGCAAAAGATAAAAACGGTATGTGTCTTGTGAAAACAGACATGGAAGTCAACGGCACGCAGAACAGTATGATCTGTACTTTTTCGCATAGCGACTTAGCATTTTTCACGAATGCGCAAGCGAAAGCATTTTTAACTAATAAACAAATTAACATCGACAACGATCCAAAATTAAATAAAATTTTAGAGCAATGCCAAACCGACCCTAAATTAATCGCCACCGCGACCGAGACTGCGTCGACCTTCTTTCAAAATTTAAAAACTTGCACGCCAGGTGATTTCAAAACGTTCCGTCCTGATCCGATCGCGAAAGTAAACCATACGCCTGGGCCGTCCTATTACATCACGCAAGAATCCACCATTGTCGGTATGCAAAATGATAAATGCTTGGTGGATAACATTACGCGCATCAGTGGAATTGAAATTAAAACGAAATGCTTATATTCTAAAGACAGTTTAGATTATTTATCGGATAAACTGGCGAAACGGTTAATTAGTAATTATAGTTTGACGACGGGCACGCAGCCAGTGCCGCCGACGCCGGAAGAAGTATCGGGCATCGGCAAAGTTAATTCTGAATGTGCACAAGAATCTTGAGGGGGCAGAGTACTCCCTTCTCGTAACAGGTAGAGAATAATAGTATGACAGCACAAGCTAGCGCACAAATTATCGAAAATCTAATCGCATTTTTTAAAATGATATCGATAAGCTACCAACCTTCGACGTCAGCCTGTTTAATGTTTTCAGATATTCCCAACCCGATTAATAATATGGCGATCATTCATCCTGGCGTAACGCTGACGCCGGATTTGATCGATGAAATCACGCAAGAATATCGCGCGCAGCAAATCGCGAGATTTTGTATTTTCAAAGAAAACGACGCGGATGATGAGTTGCTTGCCAAAACGTTCGCGGCGAAAAAGTTTTATAAAGGCCCTAGTTTCGCCGGCTTAACCAATGACTTAACGTTAGAGCCATACAAATACAGCGTGCCGGCGGAATTTCATCCCGTCATGGTGGAATCTGTGCAACAATTAAATGATTGGAGTGTGCCTTTTAAAATCGCGTTCGAGTATGATGAACCATCCATCGTTGCGCTCTTGCCGCATTACGCGAAGTTAATTCATCAAAACGACTTAAAACATTTTATTTTTTATAAAAATATCGAACCGGTCGCATGCGCGAGCATCTTTATTCATAACGGCGTCGCTGGATTTTATAACTTGGGGGTGTTGCCCAAGTATCGTCAAGCGGGTTTAGGCTTGATGCTGCAAAAGTTGCGTTTGAACTTCGCGTTAGAAAATCATTGTAAAGCCGCCGTCATGGAAGCGGCCGCCATTTCAGAACACATGGCAAAAAAATTAGGCTTTAAAAATAACACCGTGTTTAGCCCTTATTATTATCATTTTTCATAACATCGAGAATTAGCGCTATGTCATTTTCACGTCTCCGTCATCACTGTCAAATACTTATTATCGGCGCAAACGGTTTACTCGGTCGGATTATCAGTCAACATTTAGATAAATTAGGCTGCACACTTTATGGTATCGATAAACTTGCTGAAGGAACGCCTTCACCGCGCTTTCAGTTGGAAGGCAATGAGCATAGTCAATTATTGAAAAGTTCATTTCCCGGCAAGTTTTCAGCGGCGGATATCACGGATGAAAATGCGTTGCGTACCACGATGCTAGCGTTTGGTAAAATAGACGTAGTGATAGTCTTGGCTGCCGCGCTTGAAAATCAAACCCCGGAAGTCATTAATGCCGTTAACGTCGATGGCGTGAATAATATTTATAAAGTTTGCATTCAAGAAAGTATCAATCGTGTGATTCTCACCAGTTCCATGATGGTGTTATGGGATAAATACACGCTCGAATCGCCTTACTGCCAAATTAAAAATAACATGTATCAACAACCCTATGCGACTTTCAAAAAAATTACCGAGCAAGAAATTTTTGTAGAATCTAGCGTGGGAGAAACCGTGTCGGTTGCCGCTTACAAAAATAGTAAAATTAAAATGGAAGCGTTAGCAAAAGAATTTGTGAGAGAAGATATTACTACCATCTGCATGCGCGTAGGATCTGTGAATACTCTAAATCAAGTACCAAAAGATCATGCCTGGGCATGGACTAGTTATAATGATCTTTGTCAATTTATCGAATTATCGGTCAGGCATTTGATGTCGCCGTTTAAATCCAAGGCGCGTTTCTTACCGTTTTTTCTGTGTTCAGATAACAAGAATGCAATCGTAAGTTTAGATTATTCAAAAGAAATTCTGGGGTTTGTACCGCGCGAAGGCACGAATAAACTAACGCAGAAAAGTACATTATTTCAAGTGGCGACCGTCGTCGAAGAAGGGGATGAGCCGGAAATCGTTAGACGTTTCATGGCTAAGTTATAATTACTCCTTCTCAATTAAAGCGAAGGAGTGTTGCAGTTAAATAGTGGGAGTTAGCGTCCTTTCTTTTTTTTGCTTGATCGGCTGTAGTCGCGCGTGCTATTAACGTCTTTCTTATAATTAGTTATAAATTGGATTTAAATTTAATTTAAGTCTAAAATTAGCGCACACAAGTTATAATATAAAGAAACGAGGTAGTGCCATAGTGCAAACATATAAAATGATACCCTGTCATGAACCTGACTTAACTTCAGTATTTCTTTTAGAAATTGTCGAAGACATACTTCAGCATTTAGTTTTCGATGAAGTAACTAGTCTCGGTTTAGCAAAAAAATTCTCTGCCAATTTACTGATGTATATGCGTCATGTTTTATGTATAGAAGACGCAAACCGCGATATTAACTTGTTAAAAAGATTAGTCTGCGGTCAATTCAAACGGATCGCTGAAACGCATACTCAACTCGATGTTCATGTCATTACTTATTGCATAGAAGAAATAAATCGAGACATTACGACGATATTAGCGGAGTTAATGGAACAATCCGAGCGTGTAGCGTTCTTTGATAATTTAGAAAATATTTGTCATAAGTACATGCGTGATTTAACTATTAACGCATACTCGAATAATGTGCTTATGCCTAGCAATATTGCGCAAGAGATACCACTGGATATCGATCAAAACATAACGGTGGTTGATTTCAATTTTAATGATAATCCTTTGATATCAGACCTCGAAGCCGGTCTCATTCATAATATCCGTACCGCATTTTATTTCCAACGTTTGGGTGACCGCGAATCATTATTGAAAGCAATCGCCATTTACAACGGCGTTCTGGCTCATTTTGAAGATTTAAAGTCTTTATCCCTCAACTTCACTAATGTCACAGCGACTGTGCG
Source organism: Gammaproteobacteria bacterium (assembly GCA_963692955.1). Taxonomy (GTDB): domain Bacteria; phylum Pseudomonadota; class Gammaproteobacteria; order DSM-16500; family DSM-16500; genus UBA5158. The sequence continues at coordinate 1,063,288 of OY843587.1, forward strand.
TTTTAACTTGTTGCAATTGACTTATTCTTATGCGCTAACGTTGGCAGCCAATCAAATTGAAGAATTAATAATATATCACAGGAATCTGCTGCAGCAATCGTTGCAATTGGATCACTATCCTGACGTCATGGCGGAGCTTATTGCCCAGCAAAGAGATAATTTCAAACGACAGTTAGCGCGGACATTGACGCGTTTTATTTTTTCAAAACAATTTTCTTATCGAAAGATGACGCAAGGTTTGTCGGAAATTATCGCGCTGCATGATGACATTCAACTAAAAACATCTGATGACATGTTTGAGAATCGCTGTGTTCTCACTACGTTAGCGCTGGTAAATCTACAATACGGGCTTTATATCTCGAATCAATTTAGTAATTTTCAAGATGCTGAACGGCGTATGCTGTTAGCTAACCAATATTATGCAACGGCTTATTTGGGTATAAATAGAGAATTTTGTTTTCAACCAATGTTCAGCATTCGACAAGTATTTCTGATTTTATCCATTATGGAAAATATTTCGTTGGAAAAGCGTTTTTATTATTTACAAGCATGCGAAGACGAGTTTGCGCGAATTCCCGAACATCAGTTAATTCCAGAAATGCGTTTTGTCATAGCAGTGGTGCAACGTAATATTGCCGCGGCGTGTAACGAAATGGGTAAACGCTACAATGCTAATTCTTCAAAAGAAAATTTAATGGAGGCCAAAAAAATCTTCATATCAATAGCGTTGAAAATGAAAATGATCAAGCCACCTTATCGGTTGCCAATGGATGATGAGCAAGAGCAATATGCCTATTTGTTTTATGGCATTACTTGTATCGCCTATCTGTTGAAAACGGATGATGTAACTAGTAAAGCATTTATCGAGGAATTGTTTTTAGCGATAGACAGCTGCAGCATATCTCGCACTTTGTATGAACAATCCTCTGCTTATTACTTCGATTCATTACGAAGTTTCATAAACTTGCTGACAAAGCTAGCAGATAGAATCGGAAATTTCGAGGGCAGTTATTTTGCGTTAAAAGTGTGTTTGCAAACACTATCAATATATAAATATTTAGTTGACGCCAATCCTTTAACTCCACAGCTTTTACAAAATTTGCAAACTCAACTTTTAAAATTTACTTACCAATATATATTTTCTATCGAAGAAACATATGAAAGAGTGCTACCAGAACATATGAATGTAATCCTTGAAGCGGTAGAACAGTTTGAAAATATTAATCCAACGTCGTTAAGCAGTTTGAATAAATTTCATTACACATCGATCCAAATGGAATTGAAGAAAATGCTTATCGCTTGTGAAGACCTGATGTCGATCAGACTGAAAGAGATGCAGAAGGAGTATAGTTTTGAATATTGCTTCTTTAAAAGTCGGTCTGTTAACGACAAAGAATTATTTGTTAATAACAACGATGTAATCAATCGCGTTAAGCATAAAAATGTTTTTCCTTTGTTTAAAAAATTGATGAATCATTGGATAAAAATGAAAGGCGGCTTGAATACCGATAATGAGCATGAACTCCTAGATGATGCCAAATATGTGCAACGGATGGGAAAATTGTTAATGAAATTCGATCGACGTGGATGTCCGCAAAATATTTCAGAAGTTAGCGCCAGTGATGAAAGAAACGAAGATAATAGCGGAGATAGACCCCGGCGTTATTCCTTTTAATCCCTATGATCTAGGTTGGATTTCAGGAAAGAATTCCAACTTGTGCGGGTAGGGCGGCGACTTCAGCTTTTTTAAAACCACCACAATACAAAATAAAACTTTGTAATAGTAGTAATCCCACCAGCACCCAAGCGCAGATGCTCACCCAATTCGCCCATGCTAAGCCGGTAAATTCTATTTGAATTTTATTATTCGCGCCCGCGTTAGGAATAATACCCGCCAGCAAGCTACCTTCATACATGATGCTTTGATAGGCTGTAGGCTTATCGTTTAACGTTATTTTCAACATTTTCGGATAATACATCGCGGGCAATACTAAAAAATTTATTCCGGCAGGTACGGCGATATTACACGTCGAATCATTTCCCGCTACTTGGCAAAATGGCTGAACTTGCGCTACACGCATTATTTCTTTTGCAGGAAGAAAGCCGGTTAAAACTAACGTTTGCAATGGCAGCGCTTCATCGAGCGTTTCGTTGCGATCATTTTGTAAAACAAATTTCAAGCGCAATGCGGCAGGGTCGGTAAATTTATTTTTGCTAGCTTGCATATCGATTTTCCAATCGATTGCGCCGGCAGTGATGTCTGCGCGCCCGAGTTCATTGTCGTTTGCGTAAGCGATTAAATGTAATCGACGGTTTGCGTAATTAGGGGAGAATTGACTTCTTAGTTCTATTATAGGATTAGCCGCAAATTGTAAAAGTGGTTTTGTAATTAAATAATCGCTATTGGTTTTGAGCGTGTCGCTAGCTACGAGTGAGCTAGCGATTCGATCGACGAATTGTGGGTATTTGATAAAATTAATTTTGTAGGCATTGCGGTTATAGGTCATTAACGGGTTTCTAAAAAAACTACTCGCGTTAAGCGTCGCGTCTTCGGTCTGCGGATACCAAGCGCTAGTGCTTACTAATATAATTAGCGTGCCTATCACCAGATGGCGTGCGTCGACATTTTTTTTGAATAACCAACAAAATGCCCAAGCGGACAGTAACGCGCCTAGCCAACTGACTTGGCTTAGTAAACGCCAAGAGTATTGCCCTACTAAAAAAACCGACGGCAGCCATCGCCAAAAATTAATTGGCGACCAAGCCATGCAAAACGTGAATAAAAATAGTATTAATAACGACGGCAGCCAATAATCCGCGCGGCGTTTTCCTGCTTTACTTTGTGAGTAGAGTGCGAAGCAAGCTATTAGCGCACTGAATAAAATCGGTAAGCCTACAGCTGGATGCAACGCCTCGATCGTATTCTTCACGTTGGTAGTATTAGACGCGGCTGAAAATAATAAGTTTGACAACGTGGGATGGAATTTTGTGATGTCTGACGCGTCTTGGTAAGTGGTGCTGATGACAAAATACTTTTCAAACATAGCAACCGGCGCTAAATACCACATCGCTAACAAACATGCTAAGAACAACGCAATGCCGGCACAAATTAAATTGCGAGCATGGCGCGGGTTTTTTAAAGTGATTAACAATAATAAAAGCCCTATGCAGAGCGCCGTATAAACAAAAGTAACAATGTGCGTGGTGATAAGTAAATACCAACAAATTCCCGCCTTGACGAGCAGAGAATTTTTATCCGGAAAATAAAAGCGCGCGATAGTATAATATAAAACTGCCGGCAATAAACCTAATGCGGCGACTTCGCCTAAATTACCTAGGCGGTCAACGCTGATAATCATGTAAGGCGTGGATAAATAAATAATGCCGGCTAAAAACGCGGCGGGAATTGAGTGAACTAACCAATAGGCCAAGCGATACATAAAAAATCCGCCCAACGTTAAGCTTAGCCAGAGAGTAAATTTCAATGCAAGCATGGGACTTGCGGGCGTCAACCATTTATAAACGCAGCCAGCAAAAGTAAAAACACTCGGCGCATAAAATTGATAGAAGGGATAAAACCAGCCTGAATATTCTAGCGGCATAGTTCGCAGTGGGAATTGTCCAGCACTCAAAGCCATTTTAGCTTGTATGATGGCGGCGACTGTGGCGACGAATTCATGAGTGTTGGGGATGGCGTTGATTAAATTCACCGGCGCTAAAATCACTGCGGCAAGTAAACTATAAAAGAATAATGCGAATAGAGTCGCGTGATAACTTGCAGGTAGCCTTTCCGTTAGAGTAGATAGATTCGCATTAAATAGGCGATGCTGGCGCGGCTGTATCCCTAACATGAAAAACTCCTGTTTATTTAAAACACACGCTCAAGCTTCTGATCATATAACTTATTCAAACCAAACGAAAGTTAGAGTTTGCCTAGTAAAATCTGCACAATTGCTATGCATTTTTAGTACATTTTAAGAAATTTATAGGAGGATATGATAGAATGTCAGATCAAGAGTCAGATCCTCGATAATATCAAACAATAAGCTATAAGGAGTTTCGTAATGGAAACCGATACCATCATTGATAGAAAAATGTACAAAACTTTACTTAGATTAAAAAAATCTCTTTCCAACACCGCCGATGGCGCTAAAAGTGAGGCTAGCGAAATGATTTCAGACTTGATAGATGATATTGATTCCGTAAAATCCGAAGCGCAAGGCTATGTAGAGCAATATGTAAAATCATATCCGGTTAAATCACTCGGCATCGCTGCTGTAGTGGGCCTTTTTATCGGAAGATTTATTTTATAATCTACGCTATCACGAATGAATGTGGAAAGAGCGAATAACGACGCATTCGTTCGTGATCTAGTTTAATTTTAAGCGGCTGCGCTTTTCACCGGCTGTCGTCTGGCCCGCCACAAACACCAAACACCTATTACACCTATGCCTTTACCGACCGTCATGACGAGCATGCCAGCGCCGTTAAGCTGAGTCATTACGTATAGAAAAATCGCCGTGTCGATGGGAATACTAACTAAGGAAGAGGTGAGTAAGCGTTGAGAAAAGGGCTCGCCGCTAAACGTGTAGATACTCCAATCAATTGTTTCACCGACCAAGAATGCGCAAGTGCTCGCGATCACGACTTGTCGATCAGCAAAAAGATAACTGGCTAAGCAGCCTAAGATCATGGCGTATAATACGTTTTTGCCGATTTCGCGCTGACTAAAATCTCGCGCGACATAAATAATCCCAACTGCCATATCAGCGGCGGAAAATGGTTGCCCGAAAAAATGGTAAATTGGGAAATACGGAAATAAATAGTTAATTAAAAAAATTAATAATAAGTAACTAACCGTCCCAGGGTATTTTAGCAGTATGTTCATGGGGGGGTATTATACGCTATTGGATTGCCGGAATTCTATAAATGAAATGTATTATCATGGTCATGAGTTTCGATATTTTCTTTATGCTCGGCTACTATTTTTTGATGGTTTGCGATTAATTTGTGGTAATCATCATTGTCTATGCTTTCCATCGAGAGCACTTGGGTATCAATGAATTTTCTTAATATTTTTTGGTGTTGGTCTACCGCCGCTTTGTAGGTATTTAGTAGTACCTGGCCTTGTTTAGCGTTTTCCTGCAGTTTAATGACTTTTTGGTCCGGATTTAAATAGCCAGCGGCGACCTCTTTAAGTATTTGCGCGGTGCTTTGTCTGTGTTCTTCTAATTTTTGCGCGTGCTCAGCTAACACATCCGTATGCGCGACGATCATTGTTTCCACGGTTTTCGGCTGCGTGGCTGGGTGATTGAGTACTCTTTCTATCTCGGCGGCGGTGAAAGATTCTTTCGCTTTATGTTCCGCGGCAAGAGATTCGGCGGGTTCTTTTAATTCATGTTCGTTTTCGTCTTCGTCTGAGTCATATTTTTTTTCGTAATCTACTTCTGATTTTTCTTCTGCATGCTCTGCTTCATGTTCCGTATATTTTGAATCATGTTCATGTTCTTTGTGTTCTTCTGGGGCTTCGTGGGCTTCGTGTTCTGCATGGCCTTTGTGTTCTGTATGCTCTTGATGCTCTTCGTGTTCTTCATGTTTTTCGTGTTCTTGAGGTTCTTCTTTTTCTTCAGGCTCTTCGTGTTCTTCAACTTCTTCCTTATCTTCAGGTTCTTCGTGTTCTTCATGCTCTTCATGCTCTGCATGTTCTTCGTGTTCTTCATGCTCTTCATGCTCTGCATGTTCTTCGTGTTCTTCATGCTCTTCATGCTCTGCATGTTCTTCGTGTTCTTCATGCTCTTCATGTTCTGCATGTTCTTCGTGTTCTTCATGCTCTTCATGTTCTTCGTGTTCTTCATGCTCTTCATGCTCTTCATGCTCTTCGTGAGCTTCATGGTCTTCATGCTCATCGTGATTTTCATGCTCTTCTTTATCATCGGCTTCGTCGTGTTCTTCAGGTTCTTCTTTTTCATCATCCTCTTCGTGTTCTTCAGGTTCTTCTTTTTCATCTTCCTCTTCGTGTTCTTCAGGTTCTTCTTTTTCATCAGCCTCTTCGTGTTCTTCGTGTTCTTCGGGTTCTTCTTTTTCTTCAGGCTCTTCGTGTTCTTCAACTTCTTCCTTATTTTCAGGTTCTTCGTGTTCTTCAACCTTATCCCTTTCTTCAGGTTCTTCCTCCTCCTCGGCTTCTGCCTGTTCTTCAGGTTCGTCTAATTCTTCAGCCTCTTCACGTTCTTCTTTTTCCTTTTTCTCATGTTCATCTGCTTCTTCATGCTCTTCAATTTCTTCCTCCTCTTCAGGATCTTCTTGTTCCTCATCTTCTTCGGCTTCTTCCAATGAGATAACAGCCGCCAGCAATTGATCGGCTTCTTCATCGGAATCAGCGAATTTAATTAACTTTTTCAGATAAAAAGGTTCAGAAAAACTGGTCGCGAAATAAATTTGAAATTTCACGCCTTTGGCGCTAACTGGAATCCGTGTGAATTTTAGTAATTTAGTTTTATTCAAAAGAGTTAACATTTTCTTGCGATCTTGTGAGGTAAAAATAAAAAGGCCTTGCTTATCTAAAAATCGCAGCGCTTCAACCAAAAAGCTGCTGAGGTCAAGCTCCACATTCGCGAAATTCGCTATCAATAAATCAATAGACTTATCTGGCAGCGTGGAAAACTTATCCGTTTTCGCTTGGAAATTCGCGTGGGGAAAGTTTTTTATCAATTCGTCCTGCAGCTGTTCGGAAAGGTTGACGCAAAGAATAGAGCGAGGTAAATACAATACTCGTTTGGCATAGCTTAATAAGCTGGCTTCGATAATCTCGGTAGTAGTCATAGATCCTTCTTGAGACACATAATACTAATTATAACTTATTTGCAGGAAAAGGCGGATTTTTTTGGATTTTTCGCGTCTTGCAACGTGTGTATCATTACCCGGCGTTGGCCTATGGCAGCCTAAAAGCATTGCTTTGTATTGTAAAAAATTTTGATTATACTAATTTTTTTCTTTGACTTGCGAGCTAACATGCAAACTAGACAATCGACTTCGCCTGTTTATCTAGCCTCATTCGCCGCGGCATTTATAATTTTGTTCGCGATGCAGTGGTTCTATTATCTGAATTCTGACGTGAGCTGGTTGTTAACCTGTACCGAGAGATTGCTGCATGGGGGAATGTATTCCACACATTTCTTTGAAACAAATCCGCCTCTGATTCTATTTCTTTATATGCCGCCCTTGATACTTACTCAACTCACTGGTATCAATATCACCATCACGGCCAAAGTGTATTTTGCTGTTATAGCTATAGCATGCCTGGTATTGTGTAATTCTCTACTTAAAAAAATATTTCATGATAAAGTCGCTTTACGGCTAGGATTCTTATTCTTACTCTTAAATTGTTTTTTAGTGTTGCCAGCTAGAGAGTATGGCCAGCGCGAACACATTTTAATGATGTTCTGCATGCCATATCTATTGGGCATGGCGTGCCGTTTGCAAGATTATAGCTTATCGAAAGTCCAAGTTATTACCATGGGTGTGTTGGCGGCGATTGGTTTCGCGTTGAAGCCATTCTATTTACTTACTTTCATCGGCGTGGAATTATATTACCTGCTGCAAAAAAGAAAAATCACAAGTTTTTTGCGTGAAGAAAATTTCGTGATGGCTGGACTATTTGCTGTATATGCCATTATAGTTTATCTCTATTTTAAAGATTATTTGTTCGTCATGATACCCTTCGTATCTAAGTATTATTATCAAGGTTACAATTCTCAAGATAGGTGGGATTTGCTGGATTCATCGATGACGGCTTATATCGTATCATTGTCCGCACTAGCATTTTTTAAACTTAAAAACACTCCCTATCGGCATTTAATTTCAATTCTGATAATTAGCAGCATCACGTTATATCTTCTATACATTTTGCAACTAAATCCTAGATATTATAAATTAGTTCCAGTGCTTGCTTGCCAAATTCTAATTAGCGCTTTACTGTTTTGGCAGTATTTAGAAGAGGCTAATCAAAATAAAACGGGCTATTTGTCGATCGTCATAACCGGCGTTGCCGCCGCTTTATTTTTGTATTTTGACTATAATAATCTGCTTAACGCGCTGAATAACTTAATCCATTATTTTTTCATATTTTATGGCGCTTTATTATTTTGTTTTTTTTATCATATTTATAAAACTAAACCGGATACCGTTCTCAACAGTTTACGCAACACGTTGTTAATCCTCAACGCGGCTATCATCTTCGTTCTACTGACGCATAATTCTTTCCTTGGCGAATATTTACGTTTAGCTGTAACCGTGACATTGGTCACAGTGTTGTTCGGGTTCTTTATTCCTAATAGCGTGCCGTCAAAAAACAAATATTTCGCGACTTTTATTTTGAGTACACTAATCTTAGCTTATCCAACAATTTGGCTTGGTGGTATGTTTGCAGAAATGAACTTGCCGGATGTTCAGGGGGGCATCGTAAAATATCTGCGGGAAACAACGCCGGTTAAATCAATTTACATTGTCTCAGGCGGAAATTTCACGTATCCAGCGATTAATTACAATCATATTCAAAGCGCGTCACGCTTTCCTTATTTTTGGATGATGACGGGGTTGTTGAGAGCGGAAAAAAAAGCCCCGTTAGAGCCTGGCTTTTTAAAAGATAAAAAGTTTTTCATGAATATGATTACGGAAGATATTGGACGTAATAAACCGGAGTTGATTTTTATCGATGTATTGGATGAATACGATGAAGACAAAAAATTTGATTACGTGAAATATTTCTTACAGGATATGAACTTTAAATCGGAATTTCATCACTATCATTATTATACTGAGCTAGACGGGCTGCCCTATTTCAAATTTTACATTTATAAACGCAGGGCGGATTAGCAGAGTGAAGCAGTCGCGGTAATAAATTTAACTTATTACCGCGTAGGCTAATAAAATAATAATTACTTGCTTGTGGAAGTGCTGCCGCTGTTTGTTTTCGTTGCCGTGCTACCGCTGTTTGTTTTCGTCGCCATGCTGCCGGAAGAGGCGCTAGGTGCGCTCGTTGCTACTAACGATGTCGCAACCAAAGCGACGCCAACGATTGAAACTAAAACCATTTTAATTGACTTGCTCATGTGAAATTCCTTTTAAATGTTTAATTAACTGCAAATTAACAATACACTTTTTAACTTGCTACAGCAACAAGATGCCACGCTAGCGCTAGTGTTGCGTAGGCATTCTTTTCAGAACTTGGCGTTCGTACTAATTACTGGTCAGTAGACTTATTTCTATGCCTCTTTTTATGCTGCATGGGTCGGCGTGTGGCGGCGTCGCCTAAAGTGCGCTTAGGGGGCGCTGCGTTGTAATCAAAATCATGAAATTGTTTTTGTTCGATCTTTTTGCCAAGCGTGCGTTCGATCGCGCGTACTTCGCGTACATCATCCGGCGTAATCAGCGTAAACGCTTCGCCTTCTTTCGCGGCGCGGCCAGTGCGGCCGATACGATGTATGTAGGCTTCCACCGTGCTAGGTATATCATAATTAATAACATGCGAAATGCTGGCGACATCGATGCCGCGGGAAGCGATATCCGTCGCCACTAAAATTTGTAAACTGCCGTCCCGGAAACCGTTCATGGCGCTCATGCGTTTGTTTTGCGATAAATTACCTTGCAACGATGTCGCGCGAAAACCCGCGGTCTCTAATTTCAGCGCGATTTTTTTCGCCGTGTGTTTAGTGCGCGTGAAAATTAAAATCGATTCTTTCGGCGTCGAGTTTAAAATATAAATTAACAAATCGGTTTTTAAATGTTGTGACACCGGAAATAAAATTTGTTTTACGGACGTCGCCGGCGCGCTGTGTCCAATTTGAATTTTCAACGGTTGATGCAAAACTTCTTGCGCTAATTCATTAATTGCCGCCGGCATCGTCGCGGAAAACAATAATGTTTGACGTTTCTTTGGAATGAATTTTAAAATTTTGCGGATGTCGGGTAAAAAGCCCATATCAAACATTTGGTCGGCTTCATCCAGCACTAACACTTCGGTTTTCGTTAAATTAATTTCGCTTTGGCGGAGTAAATCCAATAAGCGTCCGGGACACGCCACGACGATTTCCGCGCCGCGCCGTAAATTTTTAATTTGCGTATTGATATTCATGCCGCCATACAGCGTCACGCTGTGTAATTTCGTATGCCGCGCTAACACCGTAAACGCGTCATGAATTTGCTGCGCTAACTCACGCGTTGGCGCGATGACGACGGCGCGCACGCTACCTCTCGGTCCTGTCAATAAACGCTGCAAAATAGGCAATGCAAACGCCGCAGTTTTACCCGTGCCGGTCTGCGCCAACCCCATCACATCTTTGCCTAACATAATTGGCGGGATGGATTGGCTTTGAATCGGAGTGGGGGAGATATAGCCGGATTCTTGGATGGAAGATAAAAGTTTAGGGTCTAAATTAAAAGAAGAAAAAGTCACTGGGTATCCATTGATTATTAGAGAGTATTTAGTTATTCGGCCGGCATTGTAGCATACCTGTCTATCCCATTTATACCCAATCTTTGTAAATTTTGTACTACAATGGTGATATAAGTTATTTAGATTGTGAGGCTTTATATGCCTAATGACAAAAAAATAAAACGCGAAATTGATCTTACTCAAGATCCTATCGATTTGACGGGAGATGATAAGGAAGAAGTACTTAATTCGTCAAACACAACAAGCTCTAATTCAAACTCGAATTCGAGTTCAAGTTCAAATCTCCCTAGCGTTTCCAGTAGCTTAAGTATTTTCAGTTCATCTTCTGGTTCTGATACCGATATTGATATGTTAGCGGATATATTTATGAACAAAATAAAAATTTTCTTGTCAACAACGAGAAATTTTTTAGATGAAAAAATCATTAGTCAAATGATTTTTGAAATAGCCGAAGATAGTTTTATAAAAAATATGATTCACTTACGTGCGAGTTTGTATGAAACCGCCGTTGCTTTTGACAATCAAAACGCGATCACGGTATTGAGGGAATTTCGGCTGCATCATTTGCTAAAACTACTTAATTCGCAGCGTTTTCAAGCGTCGCCTGAAATGCGCGATCGATCAAACGAAGAAATATTTGCAGAGATCGATGAAAACAACGCAGAGTCTACGCTGGAAAAATACGATGCTTTGGGCGCAGCGGCATTTTTAGAAGATTTTTTCAGTGACTATGTGACAGAGTTGAGCGTCTCTCACGGAGATTATGCCGCGGATATTTTGAAGCGCACCGCCTATCAAATCGGCACAGCATTCGCAGATAGAAAAATCACTGTACCCCAGGGCAAACGTAATGTGCTTGCGGCTATATTTATAGGTTTTGCGGCCGAGCAGGGTTATCAACCCGCCAGTGAGTGGACGGAGCTAAGAGGTAAAAGCCAAGCTTCCCGGCAAGCACCCGGTTCTAGTTCAAGTTAGCCTTATGTTCCATTTTGATTCATAATCATGTATAGTTTCCTGCCATTTACGGTTAAATCCGAGTTTTTATGTCTAATATCATCTTATCCATCTGTATGGCGATATTTCTAGTATTGCTTTCGCCGGTATATGCTGACGGGATTTCATCTGCTGAAAAAGTTTATCAACACGTGAATAACTCTATTTTCATGATTTTCGAAACGAATAAAAGCGATCCGAATAAAGTCGTGGCCTATGGTAGCGGCGTCGCGGTCAGCAAAAACATCATCGCCACGAATTGCCACGTCGCGCTGAAAGCAGATACAAGCTTCGTTAAAATTCAAAAAAAATTCCAACCCGCGACGCTAATTTACAAAGACGAACCTGACGATATTTGCTTGTTAAAAATCCCTGAAAACACTTTAATTGCAGTCTCATTTCGTGCCGCGAACTCCGTCAAAATCGGCGAAGAAGTTTATTCTATCGGATCTCCGCGCGGTTATGAAAAATCTATTTCCCGCGGCATCATTTCCAATAAAATAAAATTTAAAGATACGGCCATCTTACAAACTGACGCTTCTCTGTCGCCAGGCTCAAGCGGCGGCGGTCTATTCGATACCCAAAGCCATTTAATCGGCATGACGTTCTTAAAAAATGAATCCACCGGCGCTGAAGGTATAGGCTTTGCCGTGCCGTCGGAAATTATCAAGGCCATCGTAATAAAAGCCAAATCCAACGCACAAACTAATTTATAAAATACCTCAATATCAATAGGATACGATAGCAGGCAGGAATACTCCACCCAGGTCTGCTAAAATAGTAGTCAGGGCATACAGGAGAAGGCTATGGACGATTACGATCAAAGCCAATACCAAGAAGTGTCTTCGGTTTCGAAACGAATGACGGGTTCGGGAACACGAATTGGTAAGGTCATCGTCTATCTAATAGTGGGCTTACTATTGCTAGCAGGTTGTTTTTATCTACTCACTAATTTCGACAACACAAGTTTTAAAACGGCGCAGTCTTTGTCAGAAGCCGGCAAAGCGCTCATCATCGTGCCCAGCAGTCCTGTTTATCAAAAAAATAATCTGCGCGTCGTCTATATTTCTGGCTTGGCGACGACAGATGAAACCCTAACCGACCCGTTATTGACTGTGTCTGGCCAAGCTCTAGTGTTAATTCGCAGAGTAGAAAATTTTCAGTGGATGGAAACGAAGACATCACCAGATAACGATAAACATAATACTTATAATTATGTGACAGCATGGCGCGAAGGCATCATAAAAAGTAATTCTTTCAAACATCCTGAAGGGCATGAAAATCCGTCAACTAGTTTATTCACTTCTGCAAACTTCACGGCCAAGAAAATCCTAGTAGGTGAATTCACCTTGCCTGCGCAGGTTTATAAACTTATCCCCAGGTTGACGTACATGGACCTTTCCGCCGTCGATGTGTCAAACATTCAAAAAACCACACAAAAGCCGTTATTCCGTAGCGCTAATGAAATTTTCATCGGCGCAGATCCGCAACATCCGCAACCCGGCGATGTTAAAATTACTTTGATGGCTGTGCTGCCGCAAGTAGTGAGTGTCATCGGTCAGCAGTCGGACGATTCGATTCAAGCCTACGCGGCGCATGCAGGTGAACCCGTGTTATTACTCGTAGGAGGTAAAGTACCGCCCCGACTCATGCTTAAGATGGCGCTCAATGATAAAATGGTTCATAAGATTATGTTGAGATTGTCGATGTCTGCCACGCCGAAATTAGTCGCTGGCATAGGCGGTGTAGTGGTGTTAATCATCATCATTTCAATATTGAGAATAAAAAATAATAAAAAGAAACCCTCCCCCCTTGCTATTGTTGATACTGAAGAACCGACCTTTCCGATCGAAGATGACGAAAAATATCATGCCCCGCTTGAATAATAATCTTTATTTAACCCAACAGATAAAGTTAAGATATAAGCTCCTCAATAAGGAGCCCCATATATGATTAAGCTCAGGATGAGCGTCACGGTTTTTTTCTTATTTCTATTTTCTATCACCACTTCTTATGCCTGCACCGACGTTAGACTGACCGCCAAAGACGGTACGCTGTTGGTCGCGCGCAGCATGGAGTTTGGTATCGATTTAAAATCGAATTTACGCAGCTCCACCCGCGGCCGTGAATTTACCCCCGTCGCACCCGACGGCAAACCAGCGCTGACTTGGAAAGCTAAATACGGTTATGTGTATTTAGATGGTTTTGGTCAAGACATGGTGGTCGATGGTATGAACGAAGCGGGTTTAACTTTTGAATATTTGTATTTACCCAGCGAAACGCAATATGAAGACGTGCCCATTGGAAAAAATAATCAAGCCGTTCCTTATTATCACGTCGGCGATTACATCCTCAGTAATTTTAAAACTATCGACGAAGTGCGGCAGGCGATCCCGCAAATTTATGCTTACGCGCAAACTCTGCCGGGTCTAGGCGCCATGATTTTTCCCGCGCACGCTTCCGTGTTTGATGCTAGTGGTAAAGGAATTGTGATCGAGTTCGTGAAAGGCAAAACGATCATTCACGATAATATCGGCGTCATGACCAATTCGCCTACCTATGATTGGCAAGTGACGAACTTACGTAATTATCTCAACCTCACTCCTAATAATCCTGCACCGGTGACGGGCAGCGGCACGGTGTTCTCCGTGACCGGTCAAGGAGCTGGCATGGTCGGTTTACCAGGTGATACAAGTCCGCCGTCACGTTTTGTAAAAACCGCTTTTATCGCAAAATACGCTTATCAAGCCGATGACGCGCCGGGCGTTTTAAACTTAGCGGAACATATTTTAAATAACGTCGATATCCCAGACGGCTTAGCCCGTTCATTGGATGGCGGCAAGACCTTTAGCGATGCCACCGAGTGGGTGATTTTCAAAGACATCACGCATAAAATGATTTACTACCGCACGTATAACGATATGACGCTACGCTCTGTCGATATGAATAAAGTCGATTTCACGCCGAACGCGCAGCGTTTAGCCATGTCCTTAGTGCAAGCGCCCTACGTCATGGACAATACACAAAAGTTTTTAAATTCGAAAAGCGCGAAGTAGGAGTCGGATTTGATTGCACAGCGGTTGCGGAAAATAGCGTTAATACTCGTAATATTGGTAAGCGCGAATTCCGCATACGCTGACGCAAGCGCCATCGACGCCGAAAGCGCGTTAGCTAAAAAAGCGCAAAACCCCGTTGAAAACATGATTAGCTTGCCCTTCAACAATAATTTCAATTTCAACTATGGCCCAGCCAATCAACTGCAATTTGTTTTGAATATGAAGCCGGTGATTCCGATCGAATTAAACGATTCGTGGAACCTCATCACGCGCACCATTATCCCCATGCAAGTCCAGCCGACATTGCCTAGCGGTGGTTACATGACAGGGCTAGGGGATATTAATCCGACATTTTTCTTATCGCCCTCACGGCCAGGCAAAATCGTTTGGGGGGTAGGCCCATCCATTATTTTTCCCACCGCAACGCGTCAACAAATGGGACAAGGGAAATATAGTGTCGGACCATCAGTGGTAGTGTTGACCATGCCGGGCCATTGGGTAGTCGGAGCACTGAGTTCAGCGACGTGGACTGTGGGCGGCCAATCGAGTCGACCAGGCATTGAGATTTTCACGCTGCAATATTTTATCAATTATAATTTACCGAAAGGCTGGTACATTACGTCACAACCCGTCATTTCCGCGAACCGCAAACCAGGTTCACGTTATAGTTGGACGGTGCCGTTTGGCGGCGGCGCTGGCCGCGTTTTTCAGCTGGGTGAACAAGCGTTGAATACGGCCATAGAAGTTTATAAGAATGCGAAAACCCCGCAATACCAATCCAATTTACAAGTAGAATTGAGTATTTCGCTGCTGTTCCCGAAATTATAAACCTATCGCCAATCCCAGCAATGGCCCGTGAATTTTCATATTCCAATCATTGAAACTTAACGCGTGGCCATGCTGATAATGTTGATCTAATAAACGGTAACCTAAATACACGGTCGTATTCGTCCAATGTGATTGCGGTTTATAACCCAGCAAGCCTTGCACGTTATAACTATATTGCGTCGTGGTATTCATACCGCCAACGTCGCCCGCCAGGATCACAGACCACGCTTTATTAAGTGTAATCGGTAATTTCAAACCGATGATCGCGTCAGTCCAAGTTTGATCGTTGTTAGCATGCAGTGTGAAAGGCCCGACCGTTAATTTTGTGTAGACATTGTTGACGGTAGTGCGGAAGCCGAGGTAAGGATCGAAGGCGACGGCGCTCATCTGATTGGCGAAATAATATTTATAAATTTCCGTCGATAAACCGCCGGTAAAAATTCCAAATTTATTTTGCACGTGTACCGAGACCAAATTATTGTGACCGTTGTCGGAGAGCACCGCGTACATGATATTGCCGAACAGCGTTAAATTATTTTTAGAAACGTCCATGTATAACATGCCGGCGAAATTTAAATGCTTAAAGATATCGCCGAACGTTTCGTCGACGTGCGCGCGCAAGGGGCCGGTTTGGACCGTGCCGTTCATACTGATCGCCCAAATGTACGGAATGATTTCGACTTTCCAAGCGTCATCCGTCATTTTGTAGTCTGCGTAACTCGCCGATGTAAAAAACAGGGCGGCGGCGCAAACGATTTTAATGATTTTATCTTTAAAAACGCTCATACAACTTCCTTCCATAGTGAATAGTAGCCCGACTGCAGCGTAGCGGAATCCGGGGAACCCCGTTTTCCTACGCCGCATAAGGGCTACGTGTGATGATAAAACATCATAGTAGTGTGAATGGCGGAAGCACCGCAACTTTTTATTTGTAGAGAGAAATTATTGTTGCAGAATATTTAAAATAGCGTGAAAATTCACATCCCTTAACACTTTTCCCATTCTTGATTAATCCTTCTATTCACGTCAGTATTATGAAAACATATTAAACATTTTTTATAAATAGAGGCAGTTATGCAAAAAACATTATTCCACTTGGCGGCCTTAAGCGTCTTGTTTTACTTGATGGCGGCGCCAACGTTCGCCGCTATGCGTATTGACTTAAACCAACAGCAAAATTTGAATTTACCAGCCACTGCGCCGGCGCCTACCGAATTTAAAGAAATTAGCCGGACACAAGATGCGAACCATATGACGCATATCCGTCTTCAGCAGACTTATCAAGGTTATCCAGTGTGGGGCGGTGAAGCAGTAATTCATACGCAAGCTATAATGCCGACACTGAAGACATTCGCCTTGCGTCAAAGCAATCAAGCATACACTAGCAACGGCGTTATTTTTAAAGGCTTAAACATTGACTTAGCGGGAGCACCTGTTGCTATTTTTACGGCGGATCAAGCCGCCATTGCTTACGCACGTATCTTAAAAGAGTATCTTGCGAAAAACCGTGCGACTACCGCAGTGACACAGCCGCATCACCAACTGCTCGTTTACTTAGACGCTAATGGCAACGCGCATTGGGCTTATCTTATTAGCTTTGTGGTAGACGCGGCGCTGCCGGCTAAACCCACATTTATAGTCGACGCGGAAAATTTTTCTATTTATAAAAAATGGGATGATGTTAAAACGTTAGAACCTATCGCCGCGGGTGGATTTGGCGGCAATAAAAAAACCGGCAAGTTGGCGTATGATGCCATCGGTGATGATCTGCCCGCTTTAAAGATGCAACGCAATTCTTTGCAAAAGCTTTGCTACATTCAAAATGATGAAGTCATTGTGAAAGATACCCGTGTGAATGACGCGCTAGTCACCTTTACTTGTCCCACTAAAGATGCTCGCCATAATGAGTATTGGGATGATGATTTGGACGCGGTGAATGGCGCTTATTCACCGAGTAATGATGCTTTGTATGCGGGCAATGTGATTAAGTCGATGTATCAAGATTGGTATCACGTGCCGGTTTTAGTTGATCGCAGCGGCGCGCCTATGCGTCTCGTCATGCGCGTGCACGAGCCCATAGAAAATGCTTATTGGTTTAGTAACCAAATGACGTTCGGTGACGGTGGCCATGATTTTTATCCGCTGGTGTCGTTGGAGGTGGCGGGGCATGAAGTCAGTCATGGATTTACCGAGCAGCATTCAGATTTAATTTATGAAGCCCAGTCGGGTGGTTTGAATGAAGCGTTTTCTGATATGGCGGCGCAAGCCGTACAATTTTATTCTACTGGTCGCAACACGTGGGAAATCGGCGGCGAAATTTTAAAATCCAATCAATCACTACGCTATTTAGATGAACCTACGAAAGATTGCGCGCTGGGTAAAAAACCCGGTAATGATTGTTCTATCGATAATCTTAAAGATTACAACGCTGCGCTTGATGTTCATTATAGTAGTGGTGTGTTTAACAAATTATTTTATCTGCTGAGTACTAGTAAAGATTGGGATACCCGCAAAGCATTTGATGTCATGGTGCGAGCGAACGTTGTCTACTGGACTTCAAGTGTTAATTTTGTCGACGCGGCTTGCGGCGCGATACGCGCGGCGAAAGATTTGGGTTATGATCCGCAAGCAGTAAAGTCCGCGGCGTTAACTGTGGGAATTAATACCAATAATTGCGTTTAAAAATTATTTGGGGCGATTTGACTTTGTCTCGCTGTCATTCATAGGAGAAACCTGATTAGAACGGGGCCTCTTAGTTTGCGGGTCGGTCAGGCTTAATTGGGTAACGACACGGTCTGTGCTTTCGAGGATGTTATTGAGCGTAGTAGTTTTGATAGCGCCGAAATTATTGCTTAATTCTGCTTGTTGTAAGGGGCCGATGCGAGTTTCAAGGGCTTGTTTAACGTCGAATACAATTTTCGAAAATTTACTTGCAAAATCGCTAGTTAAACCATTACGTTGATCGTGTAGTAACATAAATGTTTTTTGTTGTGCGTTTTTACAAACTTTTTGACATTCCGAAAATAAGACCGTATCACGGTTGCTAGATTTGAAGGTTTTTAAAATTCCTAATTTTATGGTTTCAATACTGTTTATCGTATTGAGTGATTGCGCAAAGAAAACGGCGGCATCAATAGATTGTAATTTGGCTTTTAATTCCGGTTTAATATGAATATAGGTGTCGACGTTATTTCTGATGAGTTCAAAAATATCTTTGACGGCTTTTGTATAATCCTGTAGTCGCCGGCTAGACTTACCGTCTTTCAAAATCTTGTTAAGTACCGCGGGTTCGATATTCAAACGCGTGCTGGCGTCAGCTGCGATAAAATCATCTTCTATTTCTTTCAGCTGATAATGAATTTCCAATGGTGAGCTGTGGATGTGGGAATTGATCGCGGATAATTTTTCGAGAAATTCTAAGTTTTCTTCACTTTTAATTGTTATCAATACAGCGTTCAGAAACTCTTTCAGCGGTTGTGCTTGAGGGTCTAAAATATTCTGGGTCAGTTGACCTTGAAAGGCTTCTGACGCAAAACTTTCTTTAGATATAAAATATTCTCCGGGAGCGCTGGCCGACCTCCCGGTAAAAAATAGCGATTTTTTACGTGGATCTTTGTTGTTTTGAGGCATTATTGGCCTTTTGTTTATGTTATCATTTAGTTAATTATAGACCAAATTGAAAATTGATGGCTTTTTAAGCGCTAACCCATTGATAGTTTTCAAAAATAATTTGAATAAGATGCTAGTTTCAGGGAGAAACGCATGTTCAATTTCGCCTTTGCCGCCACGGTCTTAATCCTCCTAATTATCTTACTTTCCTTTAGCGTTGCTGGTGGCCGTTGGTATGGCAAACGTCAACTCTTGAAACAGGATAAAAAGGAACTTGAAGTGGTGATCGTGGCCGAAGGCGCGGTCTTTACCCTCTTGGCATTATTGGTGGCTTTTGCATTTTCTGGCGCTTATGAGCGTTTCGAAAACCGTAAATTGCACGTCATGGAAGAAGCGAACGTCGTTAACGTCGCTTACAAAGGCATAGATATGATGGCGCCTGAAACACAGCCCGCATTACGTCAAGGTTTTCGTGACTACCTCGATGTGCAGTTATTATTTTATAAAAACGCTAAATACGCCGCGACCAATAAAGTTTTTTACTACAACATAGGACGCCAAGAAACGGTGGAAGATAAAATTTGGGCGCTGGCCCTGAGCGCATGTAAGATTACGAAAGACCCCATCGCCACACAATTATTTCTCCCTGACCTCACCAACATGTTTGATACCGAAACCATAGGCATGGAAATAACCCGCGTCCATCCGCCGATCGCGATTTTTGGATTACTAGTTGGCTTGGCGGTGTTAAGCGGATTTTTAGCAGGCTACAGCACCGCTAGCAGCCAGAGCAAGTTGTCTTTGCATATACTAAGTTATGTGGCGATCACCGCATTTACGATTTACATTATTATTGATTTGGAGTTCCCCCGCGTCGGCATGATACGGGTCGATTCATTCGATAAAATTTTACAAGATGTCCGTGATCAAATGCATTAACGGCTAGCAAAGCCGCAAAAATACTGGTCGTTAAGCAACTGATTTCACAATAATAAGCTATAATATAGAAGTAATATGATATTTAATTGAGAGATTGTTCTTATGAGAATCATCTTCATTTTACTGGGTTTTTTATTCTTTACGACAGTAAATGCAGCTGATTTCACGCTAACTTCCCCAGGTCTAACTCCCAATGCTCAAATCCCGCTGGTTTATACTTGTGACGGTAAAAATATTTCGCCCAAATTGGTATGGTCCAATCCGCCCGCCGGCACGGTTGAATATGCGTTAGCACTGTATAGCCCTGATTCTGTCGTTGGGGTTTATTACAATTGGATTGTTTACAATATTCCCGTGACATCGAGTTCGCTGCCTGAAGCTGCTAATAAAGATTTACCTGATGGGGTGGATGATGCTGAAAATACGGCTGGGGATGATATGTACCGCGGGCCATGCCCACCAGATACCGGGCTGCATCATTATGTTTTTGAAATATTCGCGTTGGGCACTAACATTGATTTGTCTAGCAGTGACAGCGTCGATGAAAGTATCAAAACGATTAAGCGCCGCAGCATCGCTTCCGCGAAGTTAACCGTTTTGTTTAATCATTAAAATTAACGTAAACGCACCGGCGCATAGCCGTCTTTAACCGCGTCCACATCCACGCCTGTTTCTTTCTCTTCTTTCATCCGCGAATATTCTACGGCGCCAATGAATGCGCAAGAGCCAATTACTAGCGAGACAGCTAACGCGATAAGCACAGCATGCTGACCAGCCCATTGCTCTGACGTGGACATAGCTTGCGAAGTTAGCGTTTCAGTGACATTGCCAAGTAATTGCAGCATGGCGCTTGGAATTAATACGCTACCGCACGCTTGCAACGAAAGCGTATTAGAAGCTCCGGATGCGTGGTGCTCGAGAGTATTTATATTATAAGCAATACTGGGGCTAGGTTCACTGCAATTGCCGCCTAGGCTAAAGTTATTAGCAAGTAATCGCTCTTTTAAAAAATCAAAATTTTTCTTTTCTGAGCCGCCAATTTGGTAAACATTTAGATCAGGCGCAGTGACTGTTTCTTTGTAGGCTAAAGCAGTTTTAGTTGCGTTGTCTTCGCTACCAGATTCATGACCAGGCGTATGATTGTAAAGTTTATTTCTAAGGCGTGTCCGGGTCGGATTGTTATCATTCGCGTGCGGATTAGTATTATTGAATTGCTGAAGAATAAAACGGGACGATGGCATGATGGCACCTATTTTTTTTATAAAAGTATGCCAAAATAGATCATCTCAATAATATTGTCAACTTAGCCGGGCCGCGGGCGCGGGCTAAGCGTTGCTTTTAATTCCGTGTCTAACTTAACCACATCTTGTTTCGCGCTCGCAATTAATTTATTCACGTCATTTAATAAATGGCTATCGTTCACAAATTTTTGCGCTTTATCGACGACATTTTTTAAATCATCAGCGATAACGTCTGTCGAACGCAACGCTAAGCGGATGGTGCTATTCGCGTTGGTGGTAGTGGTCGAGGTCGCATCGACGGCGAGTTCTTTTTCTTTTACTAACGGTTCGCCAATTTTGCCAAAGCCATTGCGATATTCATTAACGGTAAATAGTTCAAGGTTTGAAATGCTGGGTATACCATTGCTAGTTTTGAAAGTCGCTGCAAATTCTGGGTCAAGCGTTGGCGCTAGCGGTGCCTCTGCGCCGATGACTACGGAAAAATCTTTGTAGTCAGGTGACGGCGGCGGCATTTCGTTAATAAAACTTTTTAACGCATCATTTACCGCGTGCATCGCTGTGCGGGCGTTTTCAGCGACGGCAGGCGCGTATTGCGTGATATCAATGTTGTTGCCCTCCGCAGTTTCGATCACGTTTAAAAATTCATAATTTTCGATGCTCGCATTTATTTTTTCATGCAGCGCTTGCGCTTGTTTTTCCAAACCGTCTTGCCAATTGTCCGCGCCCCAGCTGGCCTGGATCCGAGTTTGCAGCGCGGTTTGTTTTTCGCTAAGACTATCCAGAAAAATCTGCGCGTCATTTAAAACATGCTGTTTGTAATCCGCCGCTGATTGGGTCGGCTGCGGCAATGCGACCGGGAAAGGATTGCGTTGGTCCGCTAGCATCGCGTGATAGCGTTCTTGAGCTTTGGTATCCACCTCCGCGCGGACTTCAAGAATTTTTTCCACCATGGTTTTGTAGTGTATTAGTAATTTGATTTCACTGAGCAGGGCGGCGAGATTGACCGCCATGCCAAACTCTTGGTTTTCGCGCTGTAGTTTGGCGGCGGCTTTTTTATTATTGAAATTCATTTGTTGAAAACTTTTTTCCGCTGTTCTGCTAATTTCACGCTGCCATTTGCTGGTGTTCGCTTTGCCAGTATGGGAATTATTCGCAAGATAGTCACCGACCAGTTTGGCTTCATTTTGGCTATAATTGGTGTAATTTAGAGGCATACGGGTCGCCTGTTATTAAAATAGCCATGTTAAATCAATCACTAAGCTATGCAAAATCTATTTAAGATAAATGAATGGTATAATAATTATACTACATTAGCTTTTATTTCAAAGGAGATGATATATGAAAGCTTTCTTCCCCATAGTATTAATGACCTTAGCATTGGCGGCTTGCACCACTTATAATAATCCTCCTCCAATGCATTCCAGCACTACTACGTCTTATTCCAGACCAATGATGAATGCCACACCGGTTGCTACCACCAGCGTGCATACGACTACGGCTGACTAAGACAGAAGGGTGTCCACACCTAACTATCTTAATATTTGACCAGCAAAGGGCACAACAGCTTGGTTATATTGCCCTTTGGTGGATTCGGTTCAATGTCAGTCCCAATTAGTGATATCATCCGGGATCAAATATTAGGGGTTGGGTAATTAGTTATGCGGAAAGACAATTTTTATCGCTTTGGGAAATTTATTTATAAAGCGCGATGGTACATCATTGTGGTGTGGCTAGCTTTGTTTTTAGCATGCATTCCAATGGCTCCGAAATTAGTAAGCGCGTATAAAGCGATTGGATTCATCGATCCACATTCTCCCAGCGCGAAAGCGAACTCACTATTAGATGCTAAGCTCGGTTTTAGCTATAACCAATTCATCGTCATGTTTCATAGCGATACGCTAAAAGCCTCCGATCCGCAGTTTGCCCGTCAAGTGCAAGAATCTTTTGCTGGCTTAAAAGATTTTCCAGTCCCACATCAAGTGACAGTGCCGTCCGTAAACAATAAACAAATTTCGAAAGATCAACATACCGCCTACGCCGTCGTATTATTGAAAGGCGATCAAGAAATTGACCCGAAAACATTAGCAGAGTTTAGGGCAGCGATCCGTAAGCCTGATTCATTGACTATGCATATTGGTGGGCAGCCGATTTTTCTCGAAGATACAAAAGTACAAACGCAAGTGGACTTATATAACGCCGAATATATCGCGACGCCGATTGCCATCGTCACCATGTTGTTCGTATTTGGTTCCGTGGTCGCCGCGAGCTTACCGATTATTTTAGGCGGCGTTACCGCGTTAGTTATTTTGTTAGCGTTATTTGCCGTGTCACAATTCATGTCGTTATCGGTATTCACATTAAATATCGCGTTGTTGCTGGGGCTGTGCCTCAGTTTGGATTACGCGTTATTGATTATCAACCGCTATCGTGATGAATTGGCAAAAGGCCGCAGCGTCATCGACGCCATCGCCGTGACCCAATCCACCGCGGGCAAAGCCGTATTTTTTAGCGGTGCCGCGGTGTTTATTAGCTTAAGCGCGTTATTGCTATTCCCAATCAATGTTTTATTTTCCGTGGGCATCGGCGGTTTGGCCGCGGTGTCGGTCGCCGTCTCCGTCGCCGTCATTTTACTACCGGCGCTGTTAGCGGTGATAAATCATCACATTAATTCATGGCGCATCAAATTCTTAAGTTCGAAAAAATTCAACGCCAGCAATTGTTGGCGCTGGTTAGTAGAACGCGTTGTGAAGAGACCACGCGTTTATTTCTTAACGATTTTACTTTTGCTGGTTGGACTGGGTTATCCATTCTTTGACGCGAAATTTGGTTTTTCCGATTTTAGAATTTTGCCAAAAACGATGGAAAGCCGGCAGGTATTCGATAATTTCAAAGCGGAATTTGGCGAAAATACGCTATCACCGATTACTGTGTTAGTGACGACGCCGAATTCAAAAGTAATGACGTGGAATAACTTAGGCAATTTGTTTGATTACGCCAGCATCTTGCGTGCTGATCCGCGCGTCGAGCGCGTCGTCGGTATCGTCAGCACCGACCCGCTGTTAGAAAGAGAAGAATATCAAAAGCTTTACACGCAGCAGCAAGATGTTTGGCCGCAAGAATTAAAAGATTTCTTAAAAATTTCCACCAATGATGATTTGACCGTCATGACGGTAATTAGCAAATATCCCAGCACTTCTCAAGAAACGACGTCGCTGATTAACAGCATACGTAACAGTAATCCTGGCCCGAATTTGCGCGTGGCCGTTACCGGCTCTACCGCGAATAGTTTGGACGCGTTAAAAAGTATTTCAGATGTCTTTCCATATGCTTTCTTATGGATAGTCGGATTTACTTATTTTGTCTTATTAATTTTGTTGCGTTCTTTGTTTTTACCTTTGAAAGCCATCGTCACCGCGATGTTAAGTTTATTCGCCAGTTACGGCATGCTGACGTTAGTTATTCAAGATGGGCTTTTTCATACGTTGCTGAATGTTGAGCCGCAAGGCATGTTGGACATTAGCTTGTTGATTATCATTTTCTGCGCCTTATTTGGCATCTCGATGGATTACGAAGTTTTCTTATTGACGAGCATTAAAGAATATCATGAGCAAACAAAAAATAATGTGAAAAGCATCGTGATGGGTATTGACCGTAGTTGCAGAATTATTTCTAGCGCCGCGATCATCGTGATGTTTATCTGCTTTTCATTTATGTCTGCGGACATTTTAATTGTGAAAGCATTTGGCTTAGGCATCGCCGTCGCCGTATTCGTCGACGCGTTTATCATCCGCACCATGTTAGTGCCCGCGATCATGACGCTAATGGGTAAATGGAATTGGTATTTACCGAAATGGTTAGGGAAAATTTTACCGAAAATTAAATTCGACCCTGGTTAAGCAAGTGAACACGCGCTGCCAAAACAGCCGCATTCAATGCCGCTAGGAAAGGCCGGTTGCCCCAAGATAATGCTGATGGTATCGCCGGTATAAAGGGACGCATCTAACGTCAGTACGCCATTCGTCATATTGCAAACTTCGACATCGGTGGGCGAGACTTGTAAGCCCACTTGTTGGATGCCGCTTAAATCCGTTGAGAAATTCACGCTATTGCCGTCGGTGCTAATGACTGGCCCCAGAGTGCTGCCCACAAAGACATTGCCTGGGTTTGCGGTGTAATTGAAAAAAGTAAATGGGACTAAAACATTGTTGCCCGCGTTAGCAAAGTTGTTAACCGCGAGCACCAGTAAAATTAACAATTTCCGCATTATCATGCTCCAAAAAACATTCTTTTGCTGATGGATAAAATCCTATCATGTTATGGACGCGGCAGCCAAGTAGGCGAAGCTTCATTCAACGGTGGTCTGCTGTCCTGAAGTAATTGCCGGCGTGACAGTAAATAATTATCAAGCAAGCGAACGGCTTTTTTAAGTTGCTGGGCAGGTAAATTTTTATGTTTTTCCAAGTAATTGAGGATGGCCTGCTTGACGGCTTCTACATGTTCAATTGATTTGTTGTTTCGTAGTGACACTATCAACGGTTTAATCGTTTGATTGAATTCTGTTTTGGACGGTAAAAAGAAACCGATAGTACTCTGATGTTGAACCACGGAAATTTCTAAGTCTAATAATTTATTGATAAACTTAGCGGTTTGAAATGAAAAACTATCCAGCAACGATTTTATAAAATATATCTGCGTTTTATAGAATTCCGGTATAAATTTCTGATCTAAAGTATTGTGAATATTCAATGCTTGAATTAACAAATGTAACTTAATAGTATTATAACCGTTGATACTATTATGCAGCATCAATAAATTCTCTATTTGGTAGCAGTGTATTTGCGTTATGACGATTGGTAGTTTTTGGATCGCGTCCGGAGAAAGTTGTTTCCACATCGCTTCAGCCTCGTTAAGACACTTAGCGGCTTGCTCATAGTTATAGATATTTTGGTAGTAAGAACATCTATTAATTGAAGTGTCTAACAAAGCGCTAAAGTAAACATCTTTAAAAACGGGCACAGTGGCGGCGGCGCACATTCGTTTGATGTAATCAAAAAAATCAATAAAATCATCATGCGACATAGCCGCTTTTAAATAATCTCTCACAGCAAAGCTAAGTCCTATTTTAATCTCAGATACTGCTTCTACAATGTCAGCGGTCATTTGAATCGCTGGAATGCATACTAGCCACTCAAATGTTTTGTGAAAATGGTAGATCGTCACGCCGAGATCACTATTAATTGCTGCTTCGCCAATTTTAAAATGTAACAAAGCGGCTGAACGGTACAGACACATTGCTAGAATGGCTAATGGCTTTTGGTCAGTATCTTGAAACGCATAAGATCCAATAAATATCGTAAAATAACTTATCGCTTGGGTTAATAATTCCACGGTTTCTTGTATGCTATTATTTTTTGAAGAAAGAAAGGCTCGCTGATAGTTAAGGCGGATTAAAAACTTTTGACATTCAAAACCTGAAGTCAGCTTGATATTATCTTTAGAAAAAATCTCCAGGGAGCGATTGATAATTTCTATCTCTTCATTACTAAGTTTATGTATGAGGATTTCAATCATTCGTTTGCGAATATCAAAGTTAAATTTTTCTATTAAAAAAGATGCTTTCAACGCTTCACAGTATTTCAGCACTGCCTCAGTGCGATTTACTGGAAAGGTCTTTTGCGCGGTATAAAACAACATGACGACGATTAATTGCCCTAATATACGCGAGGCTTTTACTTCTTGTGGATGGTGATGCGCATCCAATGCTTCATTATTTCTTTCCCAGGCAAGATGCAAATTGAGTAATGTAAATTGCAAATCGTCTTTCGTAAGCGAGTTTTTTACGTCGAGATACGTTGCTTTGACGATATTTCTGATAAGTTCAAGCTTTTGTGGAAATAATTTGCCGTCCGTAGTCGGAATAATCTCGCTAGCGTCGTTAAAAAGTTTAAAGTTGCCGGGATTTGCTATAGCGTAGGTGTTAATGGTATTTAACAGCGTATACAAATAATGATTTCTAAGTTTTTTAATTTTTGCATTAACCCTGCTGGAATGAATAGTTAGTATTTTGCGATAAGCCGACGCGAGTTTATATACCGCTGCCTCGATATCCTTATTCTCAATATTTTGCATACCTTCATTGAAGGCGCATGCCGCGATTCGACAAGTCATATCGGCATAGTTTTTTGAATAATCAGCGGCAGTATATAACGATGAGGTTTCTAATAATTTTAGCGCTTGTTTATAATAGTGCGCCGTTAACACCCAATTTTGAGCGATGAAATGTGTAGTGCCTTCGGTTATAAGTTCCGACCATTGCGCGCGTGCTGGGGTATAGTTTTTATCGGTAAGTTTTTTTTCTGGAAAGTTTCCGGCTCTTAATGTCAAAGTTTCATTGCGATAAATTGAAACAGGCGGATTTACATCTTCTTCCAGTTGCGTAATGAAATCAGATTTTTCTGCCAGTGACAAAAATTCTGATTGCAACAGGGCGTCACCGCATTGCATGTCATCAATTATTTGGCGCGCTAAATGAAAAGCGAATTGTTGCGTGGCAAAAAAATTCTCGGCGTAAAGTTTGTTAAGCCTAGCTATCAGGACCCTACGAAAAGAAGCGTCAATACTTGTCGGATCGTTTAAGGCTTTTTTGACATAGACGCGATAATCATTAGCGATTTTCTGTTGCAGAGCAATTTCCGTGTTAGTCGCGTTACTTGATGTATGCGCTAACACTCTAGCGAAAAATCGGATGAAGACGTGATATTCCATTCCAGAATATGTGTTGACGTAATTTATAGGCATGTTTATACCAAATCGAATAGTTGAATTCTAATTTACTTAGTGGGTTAGACTATATTTATTGTTTTAATGTCTGAAAAGCGCTCATTATAGTCGAATCAATCCAATTGCGCTAGTATTCGCCAATGCGGTATAGGTTGAATAATATACTAGCAACGCTGTCGTTAAGATTCCTTTAAGCTAGCTATTGTTACACTAAGCATCAATTTATGTTTATGGGAAAACGTTATGTTTCGAAAACCAGTAAATCGAAAAGCTGAAATTGCGATAAGTGTCTTCAAAGAATTTCTTAAAAGTCCAATTTACTGTCAAGAAGCCAAAGCAGCAATAATGGCCGCGATCTTGAAGTTAGAAGTTGAACCGGAAGAAGGAATCGAGTTGTATATGGCGAAGTATATAAGCGGCGGCATCACCACGGCGCTCGCTTTGCATCAATATAAATATGGTACTTCAGCCAGTGATGTGCCTGTAGTGTCAACAGATCCTCACAACGAATTTTTCAACGCTCCTTATTACTCGGAACCATTGGAAACCGTGACTCAGGGAATACCAAACATTGGAAACAACTTGGATCTTAATAAAATAATTTTGGAAACCGGCAAGAAAATTCTTGCTAACCAAATATCTTTCGATCAAAAAAAATTAACTTACCTTTTTCCTGATTTAACTGAGCATTTTGCAGTTATTGAAAACCGCCGACGTTTGGGCAACGCTAGTGACGCTAAGATGCCGTCTATAACGAAGCAGGTTTATAATAGATCTTTAGAGGCTATTAAAGCGCGGATCAGCGAAATATTTACGCCTTACTTTGATAATAATAAATTTCATATATTCAGTTATGGGCCGCATCACAAAACCCGGGCTAAGCAAGTACTTACCTCAATTGAAGCTGCTATAGATGTCGAGACGATTTTGTTGATTTTAGAAAATCAACAAAATGTTATGCAAGGTGTTTCAGGTATAGAAATTCCTTTGCAATTAAAAAATAGCGTCAGCCTAGATCCGCGCTGGACTACGGCAGCTGCGATAAAAAATAAAGCTAAAAGTATAAATCAATCGGGTTATTTTGATATTTTGGTTAAGTCGATTCAATTTATCGAAACTTGCGAGACTAAGAAAGAAAATCTTTATGAACAAGTATTGCGTCCAACAAGTTGATCTAAGCACCGCAAGATTAAGGCCTGGTGTTGGGTTGCTTTTAACCCAACACACTTTTGGAAATTAAAAAGTCCAACCGATATTCGCAGCGACAAAATAATTATTTAATGTTTGCGCGCCATTTAATTGTTGCACCACCGGTATGCCAAAGCCGACTTGTAAAATTGCATTGTTTCTTCCATAAAACAGCGACGGTGTTAGGTAAATCGTATTGCCGCCTGAAGCTTGATTCATTAAACCGCTATTGCGGTTTTTTGAACTATAATTTCCATCCGCTTCCACCATCCACGTTAACAACCATTTTTGCGCGACACTCGCGATATTGCGGCCAAAGCCGGCTTGATAAACGTAACTATTGCCGCTGCGATCGCCGTTATGCGACGTTGAAATGTTTATCCCAGGGGAAACGAACCCTAGCCAATCGTTATAAGTGCGGTTAAACGTTAATCCCGCGAAATATGAAAATGCGTCGTTGCCGGTAGCCGGCGCAGATGTTGCTGGGGTGCTAGTCGGCAGCATGCCTGCAATCACAACGGTGGCTTGATCCTCATAAGTTTTCGTAGACGTAGTATAGAAAGCATATTCATATTGCAGCGTGATATTCCCTAGCCCTTGCGACGAATAGCCGCCGCTGCGATAGTTAAGCGCTACCGGCGCGCTGACTAACAGGGAAGAATTATCGCTGATGCCATACACCGCGTAAGGTAAGAGATCTGTTAAGTGTTGATCGGGACCGTGAAAATAATCGCTGTATAAATAAACTTGAAATTGATGTTTGTTAATAATGTTTTGGCCGAATGCGACGAATGGAGCTGGCTGCTGTGAAACTCGCAAAGCAAAATTACCTGTTTGCGATGGCTCTTCAAAAGGACGTGACGTGACAGTTTGTTTGCGGTGAACAATATTATTGTTGTGATGTTTGTGCGTCGGGACTTCTGCATAAACAGCAGCTGAGCAGCCTAACCACAATGCTAAGCCTTGCAACAAGATCCTTTTCATATATATCCAATATGCCATTAACAGAGCGCTGATAATGACATATCGTCAAGGGTTTTAGAAGTATGCTAACGCTTAGGATCGGCGTAACGCGGGTGTCGTAACAGAACTACTGACTAAGCTCATCGCGCAAATACTTCCATTGGCTAAAACTTTCGAGACAAAAATATTTTTGTAATGATCATTAAGTCCATTAATTTGTTCCAGCGTTTGATGATTATAGGGTTCCGTCCGAATGTTTTGAATATCGAATTGTGAATCTAACATCGCTACGCTCCCTGGCGTACCGGCAAGAATTAGTTTATGAATTTCTTCTAAATGCCGATTGTAATGTTTGCTTGGATGATTTTTATATTGAACCGCGGTGTAGATGGTGTTTGTTGTAACGTTACCAATAACAATAAGATTAGGTTTAGTGTTTGTAAACAAAGCACGGTTTCGCATGATGGATTCCTCTAAATATTTTATGGCCACAATATATCAGAATGGTTAGTTAGTGTCCACTAAAATGACACAAAAACTTCAAAACTACGCATATGCTATATACTATTTAAAGGAGTTGTACTGAAAGGGAATTATCATGCCGAATTCATTATATAGCCTGTCTGATTTATCTATTTTTTTCATCCTGGTGGCCGCCACCATTACCATATCGATCCTAGCGGTTTTATTCGATAAGCATTTTGTTTTCGAAAAGCTGCGCTACAAAGATAATCCGACGATCGGCAGTATCAGTTCTTTGATCGGCATTATTTACGGTGTGTTAGTAGGATTTGTCGCGCTTTATCTTATTAACAATCAAGATCACGCCAGCGTTGCGGTGCAACGTGAAGCGAGTGCGTCAGCGAATATTTATGAAGGCAGTAAATGGCTGCCTGAGCCATATCAAACGCTTTTGCAAAAAGATATTACCCGTTATATTCAAACCGTCATTAACAAAGAATGGCCGCGCATGAGTAACTTTGAAACCGTGAGCCCCGACGGTGATTACATTATCGAAAAAATTTTAGCGGACCTCAAACCTTATGCTCCCGCCTCGACGTCGGAAGCTGTGAATTTACAAAATTTATTGACCTCCGCCAATTCATTGTATGACGCGCGTCACGCACGCATCGGGATTAGTTCCTCGCAACTCAGTCCAGAATTATGGGAAGTTATCATGATTGGAACGATTTTGATTATCGCCATCAATTATGCGTTCCGCGTAAATTTTAGTTTACATTTATTCGCGACTTGCTCGTTCGCGGTGATGGCGGCATCCATGTTGTTTTTGCTGGTCACATTAGACCGGCCATTTCAGGGAGAATTTGTGGTGGGGCCGGGCGCGTTTCAACAAGTATTAAATTTAGAAAATGCCAGACCAGAACAAATCGCTGATGGGTTAAATATCCGCATAAAATAGCTAAATTTCAATGGGTTGAGAACTTCTTAATACTTCCTTAATTTCCAGGCTTTATGATAGCTATTCTATATTAATTCAAAGGTCTAGCCCTGTGCGTAGTGCAAGAGATTTTTTAACCACTAAACTTCATTTCACTCCGAACCATGCGGCTAAAGTCTTGGCGAATTTGACGTTGAACCAAATTAAAGAAATTTCGACTTTGGAACCTATTTTTAAAAAATTCCAAGCGCTAATGCATGTGGTTGGCGAATATTCGTCGCAAGATAACGCGCTGTTAAATCTGGTCAGTTTGCTGAAAGAAAATAATGATCTTTACCAATTGAAAATATGGCATGTCATGAAATTATTTAATACGCCGATTATTCTCGATGAAATTGTAGATGAGATCCGTAGCGGCCAAAAATTCGCTAGTGAAACGCTAGGCACCCGCCAGTGCGCGCACACACAAAATGAAATTGTTTTCCACTTTAATAATATTATTGAAAAGGTTTTTCCCGGGGCGTATGCAATTAATTTAACCCGTGAGGAAATTGTAAGATTAGTGCCAGCGCTGCAAAGTTTACTTGAAATAATGAATGACCTTATGCACGCCATGAACCTTAACGCGAAAACTATTTTTATCCAAGTAATCAATTTGCTTGCTGATCGCCAGCTTACGAATGTCATTCCAGAAAAATTCAAGGCGTCAATCTCTATGCTTAATTTAACTTCTGCTGTCACTGCAGAGCTATTAGGCAACATCATCGAACGCGCGCCTAACAATAGGCAAATAGCGGTTAATTTGACTGCGAAACTTGAAGAATTAGTGGCGATGGATAATGCAATAATAAAACAATGTAACCGCATAAGTTATTGTGATTACGAAAAAAGAAACTTCATCCCGGTATTGCGCTTAAATTATTATTTTAATCCAGACGCCGCGCAAGCAAAGCTGGCCGGGAAATTAGAACAGCATATTATTGAAACCATCGACCGGCACGATGAATTTTGCTATTTAACTAAATATCCGCAATCAACCCATTTTCAACCGCAAAATAATTTAAGTTTTTTCAAAACGCAAGGCGTGATGAAATCGATTCATCAAAATTTATCAAACTATTTTACCACGTGTGATTTTAAGGATACGAAACCATTTTTATATTTCTTTTTGCCGAACGTGATCGAGCAGGTGGCGGCACCAGTGGCACTGATCACGGCGGAAGCGCACGCTGCTGATTTGCCATACCAGGATAAATTCACCGCACCTTTGTTGGCAGATGATGCCAATGGCCGCGAATATTTATTTCTGATCTTCATTGCTTTGATCTTGCTGTTACTAATGAAGAGGAAATATATTAAATCCGTCAAAAGCTCTATCGATTATGAATTATTGCCCGCTGAAGACGATTTAGAGTCTGATGATATTCATGCTAGGATTGGGGTTGGGATTTAATACTCGACTCTTTTAAGGTTAACTATGCGCTTTACGTTACGGATTTTGATTCTTACATTATTTTGTCTCTACGCCGTCTTCAAAGTTACAGAAATATGGCCATCTCACGTCCAGCTGGACGCCTTTTTCACGATCTTATGTTTTTTCCTGATGAATTCGTGGATCTTCATTTATCATGCGAAACCGACGCTAGTCGATAAACCTTGGTTTATGTTATTCGCCTGGTCAGGTTCGACGGTCATGGGGTTGTGGGCGACATTTATTTTGTTATCCATTCCTGTCGATGTTGTATTGTTAATTTATTATTTATTGCCTAATCATTCTGCGGGATTGTATGCGATCGCGCGGCAATTGAATTTTTCTATCGTGTTATTGTCGATAATGATCGTGATTTTTGGTTATATTGAAGTATTGCGCGGCCCAAAAATTAAAGCTATTAATATTAATGTACCTGACTTGCCAGTCGCTTTACAAAATTTTAAAATCGCGCAATTGAGTGATTTGCATATTGGCCCGACCATACGCAGAAAATATATCGAAAAAATAGTCCGCCGCACCAATACTCTCAAGCCTAATATTGTCGTGCTAACCGGCGATATCGCGGATGCGAACGCGGTTGATATCACGCTGGATTTGCAGCCCTTGCAAGACTTGAGTAACACTAACGGCAAATATTATGTGACGGGCAATCATGAATATTATTGGGACCCGGTGGGTCTCATGGATGCAATCAAACACCTTGGTTTTGAAGTGTTAGTGAATGATAACCGTATCATTCACATGGATGACGCAAAAATTTTAGTGGCTGGCATTCCCGACACGATAGGCGGAAAGTTTTTAGCCGGGCACACGCCTAACGTTGTGCAAGCCGTGCAGTGTGACGAAGCAACTGACTTCAAAATATTATTAGCGCATCGGCCAGAGTTTTGTATTGAAGCGGAAAAAGTCGGATTTAATTTACAATTTTCCGGACACACGCATGGCGGGCAATTTTTTCCATTTAATTTTCTAGTGTCAATGGCGCATCAATATTATCGTAAGCTTAATAAACATGGCCGCTTATGGTTGTATGTTAATCCAGGCACTGGTTATTGGGGGCCCGCCAACCGTTTCGGTATTCCCGCGGAAATTACGTTGTTGACGTTACGCAAGTCATGAGTTGTGGCCAGTTTCATACAAAAATCCCAAATAAATCGTTAACGATTAGCAATACATAAAGCAAGATAGGAAGGAGGCCGATGATGGAAAGCGATAGATTGAATAAATTAATCTCCCCAGTCAAAGGCTCATTATAAGATTGGATGTCAAAATACGTTGCGGTTAGCATGTTCTGGTCTCCTTTGTCTGAGCTGGCTTTAAAACCATTCGCACATACATGGTATGGTGAAGTCATAGCACTGAGGCATTGTCCATGAAGTAAATGTTGTATTCCCACCCAGGGATTAGACGGCCAGTCCGCCTCTTCACCATTTCTTCACCATTGAGATAAGGATAGGCGATTGTGGCATTGGACGCAAGTGGGATTTTCTGAATATCTAGCTTATGCAAACTAACTCGTTGATTTCATTGTGAAATAAAATTCTTTTCTGCTAAACCGAGTAAAGTAAAATTAGGATTATCGCTATCGAGATTACAGATCTAAGCTGTAAATACCATTTTTCGACGACAGTATTTAAATACAAAACAAAATCTACGACCCAAAGCCCGATAAAACCTAAAATAAGAACGATGAGTTTTTCACGTATGTAAGTATCATTAAATAACAATGTCCACGCGATCAAAGCGAAGGATACAGCGCTGACACAGGTACAAAAGGTAAAGGGGATAGAATAACAACGCCGGCACAACATCATTCCCCACTGCACGCCAGCGGTAAAGCTCATGATAATGCATGAATAAGCGATGAGGATATTGAGCCAATAATCTTGATTTTGTGTTTGGGTATGAAGATAGGTCAGTATAGCGAACGGCACATAACCTAAGAGGGTTAAGGTATAAAAAATAATTTTTTGTTGAATAGTTTTATTTTCTTCGATGGGTTTAGAATTTTTATATTGCATAATATTCCCTCAATTTTTACCTGTAAAGAACGCCCCATTCAACCGTAATTTGCTGATAGTTTCAAGAACCCATAATAGTGGTACAAACAAAGGCCAAACTGAAGAGATTATTGAATACTAAAATTTTTGTTATGACAAGCTACACTATTATCAGCCAATAAATTATACCGAGAATAACCCGCTATTAAGAATCTTTATGATTTTGTCGGCGGCGATAATTGATCCTAAGCAAAAGAAGCGTTCAACTTATTATTCAAAATCACTTTAGATAGGGAAATTAATTTATTTGCGGGATTGAATAAAACTAGAAAATTTTTATTGGAAATGCATGCTGAAGTGAACCAACAAAAAAGGAATTTTGTTAAGAGTAGATTGACTGACTTTGGCGATGGCAAAACGTCCGGCGGTATTTTTGATATTCGATCACGTTTGTCACAGTTACACGTAATAATGAACTGTTGTAGCTCTTTTTTAGCATCCGCTTTTACTGTATAATAGCCCTTGTTGTAAGATTCAACCCTCTTACCAAGCTCTGTACATAACAGCAAAAATTACAAACATGCAGATTTAATAAATCATTTTGAAAAGGAAATAATAATGGCTACGCTAGCTAGAAAACGTAAAGTTTTAAATAAAAATACTCTCACGAGCAATTTACATAATATCAAAGAAGCGTTATCAGATACTTCTGAAAGCATGACGGAACGCGCGCAAGAAATGGTTTCAAATTTGATTGAAGATTTAAATGAAAGAAAATCAGATTTGATCGAAGACGTAGAAGATTTCGTTAATAAGAAACCATTCAAAGCTTTAGGTATCGCATTGCTTGTCGGTTATGTCGTGGGCAAAGTTATTTTGTAAAATAAATTTTGGGCTGACTAGTGCTTAAGCTGCTAGCAGCCCGACTTTTTTTTAACCTGCTGCAAAGATTTTTCATCGGTAAGTCACAGCTTTTTGCAAATACGAGACGATCGTTATGCAACTCAGGTCCGGCCAAAACAAATCTATTCCCAGCAAGTCTGCTTTTCACAAACACTTATTCTTAATCATTCAGTTTATAAAGGATTGATCTTTGCGAAAACACGCATAATACTGCTATAGTTGTGAACTTCAAACAGGAATGGTTATGACACAAAACAGAGCGGCTGGCGCGTTAATGGGTGCGTTTATTGGTGATGCATTAGGTTTAGGATGTCATTGGTATTACGACCTAGACGAATTACACAAAGACTATGGCACATGGATCAATAGCTATACCACTCCCAAAGCTGGCCGCTATCATGCCGGCATGAAAGCCGGAGAGCTTTCTCAAAGCGGCATCATTTTAAAAATGTTAGTGCAATCTCTGTTACAAAAGAAAGACTACAACGAAGCGGATTTTACCCGCCGTTTAGATGAAGATTTATTTCCGCAACTTGATGGCACGCCTATGCAAGGCCCAGGCGGTTACACTAGCCAATCGATACGCCATGCATACACAGAGCGCGTAAAAAATAAAACCCCCTGGAATAAAATTATCGGTCACGCTGACACGACGGAAGCGGCCGAACGCGCGCTTGCGATTGCCATTATGTATGCGAACCATCCCGACCAAGTCGCAACTTTTGTTTCGTCGAATTGTAAATTAACGCAAAACGATGAGTCGATCGTCGCGATGACCACCGCGTACAATTGCATTTTATCGCAATTAGTGGCCGGCGAAAAATTAGATGAATCACTGTCAAATAAATTAATGGAATTAGTCCAAAGCGGCAAACTACCGTTTCATTCTATTTCGAACGACAACTTATCCGCCCCAAGCCGCGATGATCCGCACCGGCCGCAAGTGGGATTATTTGCCTCCCCTGACGCGTTGCTCACTACCGGCTCCATTACCAAAATCATTCACGACCCTGATGTGAAAATTGAACCCGCCTGGAAAGTCTCGTTAGTTTATGGCATGCCATGCGCGATCTACCATCAACTACCCGCGGCATATTACCTTTCGGCGCGTTATGCCGATGACTTTGAATCCGCGGTATTGCATGCTATCAACGGCGGCGGCCAAAACATGTCTCGCGCAATGTTAACCGGCGCCTTAGTCGGCGCGCAAGTCGGCTTCGAAAATATTCCGACACGTTTTATAGAGGGATTAAATAATTCGTGTGAACTCGTTAAGTTAGCAAAAGACTTAGGAAAAAGCGTCAAACCATGAGGTAACGCTAGCAACTTTGAATGCATGAAATCAGCCATTATTGTTGACGATTGAAGCAGATTATGGTAATTTTTGCACAAATTACCAATCGGGGATTTCCAATGCGTTCGGCTTTATCTAATTTTCCTAAACCTGTCATTAGTACTCGCGACTTCATCACCCGTAACAGCGTATTTAAAAAATTTTTTAAAACAGAATTGGTTCTCGCTCAATTAGATGCTTGCAACAATCTGGGCCCAGCGGGAATTGATATTATAAAAGAAAAAGAAAAAATAATTTTTCAACAAATGTCTATAACCGCAGTGGCTTTGTTACGTGGTTTTCGTGATTCATCTCAAGCTGCGACTGATCTAATTATTTTAGAAAAACCCCAACCTTCACTGGAAAAAAATGCAGGCCTTGTCCATCCCTATTTGGACAGCACGGCTATGGATTATGAAAAATATCTCGTCATCGCAAGCAAATATTTAAACTCTGACGCATTAAAAAATTTTACCGCTGAAGTTGCTAATAACACTTTGTCCATGAAATTGTATGTCTATAGAGACTATTACAGAGAAGCGTACGCACTGTTTGAGTATTGTGAAATTTTACTTAAAATAATAAATTCTGATGCGAAAAAAATTGAAGCCGATAACTATACCGTTCGTGCAATTAATACAGCTGCTATTGCTGAAGAAGATATTCGAATTCAGGAATATGTCAGTCAAAAGACCTACGAACAAATAAAATCGAGATTAGCTACTCAATCAATCGAAGAAAAGAAAAGTCACGATTACCAATTATCATCTTCAGAACCTTTCGACGTAGCTAGCCGTTTTTTCAATACGGAAATCCTGAACTACAAAGCTGAATGCAACATGAAAATAGCGGAGACTGACCCGATCCATGCTATTCAAATGCACTGCGAATCTTACACAGACATACAACTCAGCGCGCTTTTTCTATTGAAATTTATTGATTTTTCTGCGGATAATTGGCTTAGTAAAGCTCAATCTCTAGAAACTGCCGCGACATTTGCACGCTATTATTCAGAATACAAAATTCCTGACGCCGAATTATGCTTGGACGGAGCTAATGATACACAAGCACAAACTATCAGCCTGAATCTATTACCCTCAGGTACTTCGCCAATCATCATAAATAAAATAAAATTAACCCTTAAATTTGATCACATCATTGCGCATTTGGCGAAAATATTATTGTCACCTGATGAAAATAAAAAACAAGGATACTTACAAAATTTATTCGACCAAACACAGGATATTTTTCTCACTCACAGCGCGCGTTATAAAGAATTCTACGTAGACGGATTAGCATCAACCTCAAATGGCAACATTATTAAGCCATTAGACATTCCTGATTCGGTCGCAAACTCTCATTCAAAAAGACTCTATCCCGCTAACCCCAAGCCAATAAGAGTGCTAATAGACCCCACTAAACTAAACCAGCGCATCAATTATCTTAAAAGTAATGCGACATTCATCGAATTCTTCAACGAACAATTCGTCGTTTCAGAAATCATGTCATTACGCGAATTACACGTCGAGGAAGCAATTGATAAAGAAAAACTTATTTATGCAAATATCATGCTTAGCGCTGCCTATGTCTTACGTTACATGAATTGCGCCACGCAAGGTGATCTTGCCAAAATCTTCCCAAACCCGCCGCCCGTCATTTTCAAACTGTGGGAAGAAAACCCCGATCAAGTCGACAAAATGGCTGTCGTCATGCTAAACCTTCCAGCTTTGGAACATCAAATCGATGTCAAAAAAAGGGAAAGTACTAAAGCAATGCTTTACCAACTTCGTAATCATTACCGTGGCGCGATCACGCTTTGTCAATTCACCGAAATCTTGCTACGACAATTCAAAGGCCAAACGCGGGCAACAGAACTCGAAGATTTTGTTTTTGCCAGAATGACATTATATGAATTGGAAGAAGAGAATAAAAAAATCGAAATGGTATCGCGCCAGAGAGATACGCAGAACCGCAAAGGAAAAAATACTAAGGCTAAAAATGCTTACCGAGAGCCTGAACATGTCGCTGCAACGAAAATAAATGTGACAGATGATTTTTTTTATAAAAACAAAATGGAGAGTGCCATTAATGATATATTACCGAACGCAATCGCCAATAATAGCGTAGCGGAGATACAAACAAGAAAAATTTTTACATCTAGTATTCTATCTGCTCTTTTTTTAATGAAGCTACTGAATCATTTATCCGAAAACACTATATTAAAAAACTTTTACAAAACAAAAATGGAAGAAACACAATACTATTTTGCTGCATACCATATTCCCGACGCCTATTTCGAATCCGCAATAAAGGGCCAAAATCCTCACTTGATCATAGTCCAGGCTCTTGATCAGACAAACATCTGTAACATAATCAAGTCATCATTAAACATTGAAGTAATCTCCGCTGAAATTATTAGAATACTTAAACTGCCATCAGTGGCAGCGCGTAACATCGAATTTAAATCCTTGTACGATCAGGCGGTCAAACTTTTTCATAATTTTGATTTGCATTACAAAGCTAAAACTATTTTTGCCAAAGTAGGTTCTGAAGCAGATGATTTAATTATCGATGCGGTGCACTATCGGCCTGTTTTGGCCCTTAACAGTTTTCCAATTCCAGATTTTCCTGTAGAAGTGAAGAAAGAAACAAAAATCTCAAAAAGAGATGAACAAGCCGAGAAAAAAACTCTGGAAGATAAACCTCGAATTAAAAACTCTGATCGGAGAAAAGATGAAAAATCACCGCCTAAAGTGTTGAGCGCCACTGAAATTACAAAGAATTCCATCTACAAATTTTTACAAGAAGCTAAAAGTTCGTACGCTGACATTCCCGACTTGTTAGCCGGTGCGCAAAATAATTTCGCTGAACTGAGAAGAAGAAATGCGAAAGTAGCAGTTTCTGCCGAACTGAATGCTTCAGAACCTAAATTATTCAAAGAAATATCTGAAGTTAAATCTGCTATTATTACCATAGGCGAATCAATTGATACACTCAGCGAGAAACACAAAGACTTCGTCATCCCAGCAGTCTCCACCTCGGAACTTTTATCAGAATTAGAAACTAATAAAGAAATTCTAAAGCAGGCTAGCACAGACTTGGGGAAATTATTTGAAAAAGCCAAGTCGTTATCCACAGCCATCGCCAGTCTAGATGACAGGATTAATAAAGTCATGCAAAAACTCCAGCACTTGGAATCCAACGCACTTAACACATCTGCGAACACCGCCACCATCAAACAAAAACTTCAAAATAGACAGGAGCAAAAAGAAGCCGAAAGGAAAGCTGCCGCCGAACTCAAAAAGAAAATAGATGATGAAAAAAAATCTAAACAAACAAAGAAAAAATTAACTATACCGCCTTCAGCGCCAGTCGTTACATTGTCACCGAAAAAAATAAATCTATTCAGCCAACCCAGCGCAAAAGAACAAAAACAAACTTTCATGTACAACCCAATGCGTGAAAAACGTCTTTTGTATTTAGACGAAGCCTGCCAAAGTTTAATTTTCATCAATAAAATCTTAGAACATTACAGCGGTCTACATATCGATGTGATGCACTTTTCTTTACTTTACAATATTTTCCGCTGCTTCTTTGCATTGAAAAAATATCAAGAATGCGGTGGCCGTGAAAGCCAGGAATTGAACGTAGACATCATTAAAGAATTGCGCCACATGATAATACATCACGGTGGCCGTGCAGTGGATAATGCGCAAGTACTAGCTTTCGCTCAAGACATCAGGAAACAAATCCCAGCCGCGTTATTAAAATTAAAAAAACCTCACTTGTGGAAATCCGAACTCACCACTTCCCAACGCGATCATCTCATGGAAGAATTCGGCATCATTCCATCCGGCCTGGAAAAACTACGCTATGCCGACCCATTTGCTAAAGTAATCGACGACACCCCATTCTATAAAAAACTTCGTCAATTCCATGAAGCAAGAATGGATAATAAAGTTGGCTTAGAAGATCAAGATTTGGTATTGACCATCTATATCCCCCTAATGAAAAGCATAATCGAATCATTTAAAAAACAAGCTGACTATAAAACCAATGTAAATTTATTTTTACAATGTTACCTCTTTGAACTGCAAGCATTGAGCATGTTAGCTGCGCTATGTGGAGAAGTGAGCATGGGTTTCCCCGCGCTGGATTATAAACTGACTGATTTTTTAAGCGCGTGTTATTTAATTCGAAATGAAGTCGGTCATGAACTTTATGATTTTGAAAAGCTAACGGTATATGCGAGAACAATTGAAAATAAAATTTCATTGGTCAATGAACGTAAACTTATTGAGAAAAAAGACGAACCAGTCGCCGTAGCATCAGCGCCGTCGCGGAGGTTAGGTTAAAAACACGTAACGTTATATTTGAATGCTTTTACCCAACGTCAATAAGGCCATTCGGTCAGTGGTGTTGGTATTGGCCGCTAGCGAGTGGTTCCAGGATGGAACCCGAAGCGACATGGATGTCGCGTTTCGAGCAAGCGGCCAATACCAGCACCACTGACCCCTCACCACTCCAGACTTTATAATTTGTAGATTTTCCCCACTCTCCGCCAAGCCTACAAAAACCGACCCCTCACAAATCCAGAATTAGCCATCTCCAACTCCAACCACCCACGCCCTGTCTAAAAAAATAACAAAACCAACATAAGATGCTTTACAAAAACCCCAGTTGATAATAAAATGCATCCCCTAATCGTACACTTCCGCACCATTTAATCTAACTTACTCTCATCCTAATCCCTCAATGATGTCCCAATTTAGCAATCAGTTAGGAAAATTTTACATGAAAGATAAGAAGATTAAATATTATGCATGCCCATTTAAAAGTTTAGTTTCCCTATGACATTTAAATACCTTAACTCAATGATCACCACAACCAAGATGGCGCTGATGAACCATAAAAAAAAACTACTACTACTCATCCCACTCATCCTAATTTCAGGATATTTCGCAACTAAATCCCTCCATCACAAAAATGAAGAAACAGTAATAGTTGCCGTAAAACAAGCGCGCTCCGCCATCGTATCACCGACCGTCAGCGTGATTGGAACCATCACCGCCGAACAAGGCGTCGACGTGAGCGCAAGAACCAATGGCATCATCAGCGGTATCTACTTTCAATCCGGCCAAGCAATAAAAAAAGGCGATCTGTTAGTGTCATTAGAAAATGATGAACTGAAAGCGAAAGTAAATCAAAGCATAGAAAAACTCAAACTAGCCCAACAAGACTATGACCGTAACAGAAAACTAAATGGCTCCGGCGTAATATCCCATGCCGATTTCGACAAACTCACAGAAACCCTAGCCGAAGATAAACTAGAAGTAGATTACGAAACAGCGCTGCTAAACCAAACCTACATCCGCGCCCCATTTGACGGCAAAGTCAGTATACAAAACATCAACCAAGGCCAATACATCTCAGCCGGCCAACTATTAGTAAACATACAAAATCTATCATCCCTATTCGTGAACTTTGAACTATCCGAACAATATGTCAGTAAAATAGAACTTGGATCACAAGTCCAAGTCATCGATGACTCTGACGAAAAAAATAGTGTTAACGCCAAAATAGTCGCCATCGGCTCCAAAGTCGACACCGATACAAGGACCTTACCCATCAGAGCGCAACTCGAAA
Source organism: Gammaproteobacteria bacterium (assembly GCA_963692955.1). Classification (GTDB taxonomy): domain Bacteria; phylum Pseudomonadota; class Gammaproteobacteria; order DSM-16500; family DSM-16500; genus UBA5158. Next base: position 1,106,108 of record OY843587.1, read on the forward strand.
ATAACCGCGCGCAAAAAATTTTTCCCGGCATGTACCGAGAAGCGAAAGTCAGCTTGTCAAACAAAGCCAAAGTCATCTTCATCCCGCAAACCGCGATTGTCTACGATCAACTGGGCAACTCAGTCTATCGAGTCAGCAACCATCATCCCGAACAAGTCAGGGTCACAGTGGGAGAACAAATTGGCGATGAAGTGGAAATTTTGAAAGGACTCAATGAAACCGATACCGTAGTTTGCGCCGGACAAATCAAACTGCATCCGGGCGTGGTCGTCAGCGAAGTACCTTACCAAGCGGACCCAACCCATTCATGAAAAACTACACTGAAATTTTTATCAAACGGCCGGTCTTAAGTTCTGCAATCAGCTTACTAATCTTTATTATCGGCTTATTCTCACTAACCGCGCTGCCACTGCGTTTATTTCCAGACATCGTCTCGCCCGTCATTGAAATTAATACCGTCTACACCGGCGCGAGCGCTGAAGTCATGAATAATTATGTCACCGCCGTCATTGAAAATGCCTTAGCCGGCATCGACGGCGTAAACTACATGACCGCGTCGAGCAGCCAAGACATCAGTCAAATCAGCTTAATCATGCGGCTTGGCTTCGATCCCAAAATAGCCTTAAGCGCTGTCATGGCAAAAGTCTCCGCCATGAGCGCGCAACTCCCGCGCGACGCGCAAAAACCTGAGATTAGCGTGGGCAATGGCGATGGCGAGTCCGCGATGTATTTGGCGGTAACCAGCCAGCAACTAGACCGCCGCGAACTAGCAGAATACGTGCGTCAAGCAGTCAAGCCTAAACTTGACGCCATTAACGGTATATCCGCAGTCCAGATCCTAGGACGTACCAATGCCATGCGCTTATGGTTAAACCCAATTAAAATGGCGGCGCGCGGTGTGGTCGCTGAAGATATAAGCCGGGCTATCAATAATGAAAATGTCATTACCGCGGCGGGAAAAACCGACGGTCACGACACTTATTTCGATATTACCGCGACTACAGATTTACACTCGGTCAAAGAATTCAATAATATTTTAATCAAAAGTCAAAACGGCAAGTATGTCCATCTCAGCGATATTGGCTATGCCGCGACCGGCGATAAAGACAGCGTAATCAGCACATTTTATAATGGTCAGCCTGCGACTATGATCGCCATCAAATTATTACCCGAAGCAAATCCAGTCTTAGTGACAGATCAAATAAAAAAAATCTTACCCGCCATCAACGCAGCATTGCCGCTTGATATTAAAATTTATAATGTCATTGATCAAGGACGCTATATCCACGCAGCGATTCACGAAGTCGTGAGGACTTTAATTATCACGATTGGCATCGTGACATTAGTTATCTATTTATTTCTAGGTTCGTTAAGAGCATTGTTAATACCCGTCATCACCATTCCGTTATCGCTAATTGGCGTGTGTGGATTATTGTCTTTGCTGGGATTTTCCATCAACACATTGACTTTGTTAGCGATGGTCTTAGGAATTGGACTAGTCGTCGATGACGCGATCGTAATCGTAGAAAATATTTTTCGTCACATGGAAACTGGTATGTCAGTGCTCCGCTCTGTCATCGAAGGCACGCGTGAAGTTTCCTACTCGGTGATTGGCATGTCGATCACCTTGGCGGCTGTGTATGCCCCTATCGCTGTTTCAAAAGGACTGACCGGGCAGCTCTTCAAAGAATTTGCCTTTACACTTTCCGGGGCAGTCATATTATCCGGCATCATCGCGTTAACGTTAACGCCGATGCTATGCAGCCGGTGGTTGATTACGGATTCGTTAAAAACTAAATTTATTCATCGCATCGAATCCTATCAAAAACAAATCCTCTATCGTTACCAGAGAATTTTACACGTCGCCCTGATAAATGCTAAAAAATGCCTATTTATCTGGGTGGGGATACTCGTATCACTCATTCTTTTATTTAATATTATTCCGAAGCAACTATCGCCTGAAGAAGACCAGGGTGTCTTAATAGCGATAAGTTCCGCGCCAAATTACACGAACGCCAATTTCATTAATAGATATGCTAACGAAGCCATGTCGAAATACGATTCTTTAAAAGAAAGCGATCAAAAAATCATGATTGCCGGCGTGCCCTCAGAACATCAAGCACTGGCATTTATCAGCTTATACGACTGGGATAAACGCACTAAGTCGGCGATGGAATTGCAACCTGAATTACAAAAATTAGCCAATCAAGTGCCAGGCGTGCAAACCATTATTATCAATCCCCCCAGCTTGCCAGGCGAGGGCGATATGCCATTACAAATAGTTTTGAAATCCACAGAACCTTATGAAGTTTTATATAACCAAGCGAATGCTATAATTGGAAGTGCCTGGGCCAGCCATCTTTTTAACTTTGTCCAACTTGATTTGAATTACGATCAGCCGGTATTAAAATTACAGATTAATAAAAACGCCGCTACCGTTTTAGGTATCTCGATGCAAGAAATTTCCGCTGCGCTTAGCTTGATGTTAGGCGGCAATAAAATCCAAGAATATACGGAAAATAGTTCCAGTTATTTCGTGATCCCGCAAGCTGAGCCGCAATTTAGAACCAACCCAAGCGAACTTTATACTATTCATTTAAAAACCGCTTCAGGAAAATTGGTGCCTCTGTCTAGCGTCGCGAAAATTATTACCGCCGTGCAACCAGAACAATTGAACCAATTTCAAAAAATGAATGCGATTACCATTACCGGCCAAATGGCGAAGCATAAAAGTTTGCAACAAGGTATACAGTTTTTTCAAAATGTAACGCAGCAAAAAGCCTATGACCAAATCACGCTTGATTATTCAGGCGGCGCTAGACAATTCATGACGGAAGGGCAGAAGATGCCGGAAATTTTCTTGGCGGCACTTATTATTATCTTTATCGTCTTAGCTATACAATTCGAAAGTTACCGCTCGCCATTTATTATTTTATTAGGCAGCGCGCCGTTTGCGATTTTTTCCGCGTGTTTAGCGTTGGAATTAGGCGCCGGCTCACTCAATATTTACACGCAAATTGGTTTGCTAACGTTAGTTGGCTTGATTACTAAGCATGGAATTTTGATAACGGATTTTGCGAATAAAATGCAGCGCTCTGGCCTTTCGAAATACGAAGCTGTCGTTGCAGCCGCCAACATGCGCTTTAGGCCTATTTTAATGACCACAGCGGCGATGGTGTTAGGCGTGATGCCATTGGTGTTAGCGAATGGGGCGGGAGCGGTAAGCAGGGGACAGTTAGGTATGGTCATAGCCAGCGGGATGTTTATCGGCACGATCTTAACAATGATCCTCTTGCCAGTGTTGTATTTATATATCGCTCCAGTGATAGGAGAAAATAAATTTATTAACATCCCGCATCATTCTTCTACGATTGAAACCGAAATTAATTGAAAAAACAAAATTTACTTTTGCCGGATTTTTTCGCTACATACATAGCATCGTCAGCTTTGGTAATTAAATCTTTTAGAGAGGTTGTGTCCTCCGGATAATTGACTATACCAATGCTGCCACCGATAGTGATGGTATGTTCGTAAATGGGAAAAGGTCGCACTAGCGCGCTCAAGATTAACGTCGCGATCATGGCCGCCTCTTTTTTATGACGTAAATTTACTAAAATCACGGCGAACTCATCGCCACCCACGCGCGCCACGAAATTCTGTTCACCAACGCACTTCAGCAAACGCTTGCTGACTTTTCTTAGTAACTCATCGCCAGCTTCGTGGCCATATAAATCATTAACCGGTTTAAATCCATCTAAGTCGATAGACATCAGACTAACGGATAAATTCATTTTATCCGCTTGGATTAACGCATTCTTTAACAATTCAGAAAATAATAAACGGTTTGGCAAGTCGGTCAAAATATCATAATTCGCTTGATGCTTGATTATGCTTTCCGTATTTTTACGCTCAGTGATATCACGCACGATGGCGATCGCTTCTAATCTATTTTGCATGCGGACCGTGGAGATAGAAATTTCTATCGGAAATTCTTGTCCGGAACTTTTCAAGGCGGTGATTTCGTTTGTCTTGCCGATCAACGGTCCTTCGCGTGTCTGCTTTGCATGGTTGAAGTCACTTTTATAAGATTCAATAAAACGTTTTGGAATAATCAAATCATAAATGAATTTATCCAAGACTTCTTGTAATGTAAATCCAAAAATTTCCGACGCCGCGGGGTTCCAAAAAACTATTCGATCATCGCTATCCAGCATGATAATCGCATCTTTAGCCGAAACGGTGATAGCTTGAAAGCGCATTTCTAAAATTTCTTGTTTCTTGATCGCGTTCACTAAATGTTCTCGTTCTTGACGCGCTTTAATCCATAAATATTGCACCAGAGCCAGCAACAACGTGATGGCCAAGCCGAAAGCTAACAAGAATGACGGAAAAATAATTCCATAGATTTGCAAATAGCGATCCGTTGGCCACAAATTTAATTCGAGATTTTTATCAATCAATTGCAGTGGCACGGTACTAATCCAATTCGAGGCGAGTACTTCTCCTATACCAGGTTGAATTTCCAACGATTGATTATCTCTAGTTAATGACGCTTCATAATATTTATTATTTTCAGACAGCAGACCATCGCGCATTAAATTTTGAATATTAATTAATTCGATGAGAGTATTCTCCGCCGCATACCTCACAAGACATATATTGGTGAGAGCGTTTTGATCCGGAATACCGATATAAAAATCATTAGCATGATGTACTGCGAGTGCTTGGCTTAAACATTTTTTCATAATGATGAGATTTTCACCGCTATGCGCAGCAACTTTATTAACAACCCGCCAGTCAGGGAAACTATTATTATTTTCTACTATGGCAATAGCGTCATAGATTTTAGTATTATCTAAATATAATTTCGCATCGTACTCCCAACGCGGTATCGAAAGCGGTTTTTGAAATTCTAATCTTTTTTGCATATGGAACAGCGATGTTTCGTAGCTTTTGATGCGGTCGGTAATTTTATCTTTGATTTGGTTGGCGTCATAGGCTGTTTTTAACGTTAGTTTGCGATCTTCTTCCGCCGCTAGCGCTTGCCACAACATGAGAAAAAACACACTACCTAACAAGGCAATCAATAAAGGAATGAAGTTAATGGTAAATACATCTTTTGAAATGGCTCTTAATGAAAAAGACAATAACCCGGTTCCCGCTAGTGTCATGCAGGAAGCCGTAATAATATTCATGCCGGTCAGCATTCCCCAATTGTATGCGGTAGGTATGTTTGCCGCGTACCCGACGAGAGCGATCAGGCCGAGCATCAAGATAAAAGAACTGCAAATCACCGCTAAAATTTGTTGATAACGGAATAAAATATTCTCAGCATTTAAAAATAACGCCATACTGCCAATCATAAAACATAATGCCGTGTTGGGCGCCATCCGTCCGGGATGAGAAGAGTGTGACACGGTAAAAGGTTTTATGAATAGTTGATCGATACCAAAATTGGTAGAAAAAACATATTGCAGCAACGTCATGGAACTCAATAAAAAAACCAGAGGCGCAAGCACCAAAGAAATTCGTGGGTACTTATGCAACGACACAATACCCGTCCCTAACAACAGAAACCCTAACGCCGTATTATATTGTACCGGCGGAAAATGGGGGAGGACTTGTACTAATAAATTGGAATGTACATACCAGCCATATAAAACCATGCTAGCTAGCAAAATAATAATTAAACCACTGGTATATAACAGCCAACGTATCAGCTTGGATATGTGATGGGATTCCAAACTTTGTTTCTGAATAGTGCTTAGGATGATATCGGCTAAATAGGTCGGGGAGGTTTCCGATTTAACCAGATAGTGGTTGGCCCCTGCGTCCACAGCATTCTCTGCGGCATTTTTATTTCCGTACGCGGTCAAGATTACAATAGGTATAGTGTCTTGCACAGAATTCTTTAACGTTTTTATTAAATCATTGCCTGAACTACCGGGTAAGTTAATATCGAGAATGATACAGTCGATTGATTTTTCCTGCAGTGCGCGTAGCGCCTCGATTTCATTGCTTGCTTCGATAATACTAAATGGAACATTCAAGGCTTTTTTTAGCATATATTTGCAGGCGGCGCGGTCCGTTTCGTTCGCGTCGACGATCAAGAAATAAAACTTTCTCGCGGTTCGGACCATAAGATTCCATTCTTAAATAGACTCGTTCCTATTTTTATAATGAACTATTGTAGATTAAATGCAATCATTGATTGCCATCTTTGATCACGGTATCTACAATAATGTTTTTCATATGGACTGTATTTTTTAAATGGATGGTGCGCTGAATGCGTATTCTCAGAAAAATTGTATTTTTCACGAGCGTAAGCTTGGCTTTTGTTTCTCAGGGAGCAATCGCTGATATCAACGCCGCGAGTAACAAAGCCGCGGCTGGCCACCATACGGTTTCTAGTTTCAACGCTCCACCCTTGCCGCCGAAACCCGCCGCCGTTCCACAGTTAATACCGCATGTGAAAATCGATGGTGATATTCGCGCTTACTTTTTTGATCGTGAGTACAGTAATCCAGCGTTAGATACGCAAGACGCATTGTCGTTCGGCGGCAAAATAAATATGCTGACCGATCCTTTTTTAAATGGCTTTCGCGTTGGCGCGACGGTTTATACCGCGCAGCCGTTTGGTTTGAATTCGCATAACCCGATGCGCGCCGATAAATCTTTGCCAAGCAGCCCTGTGACGACATTAGGGCAAGCATTTTTACAATATCAAAATACAATGTTGTTAGGCCGGATTGGTAATCAAACGATTGATACGCCATGGCTTAATCAAGCTGATTCACGCATGATCCCCGCGGCTTACCAAGGAATTTATGCAACCCTGAATCCCACGCATGATTTAACTTTTACGGGCATGCGCATCATACGATTTAAACCGCGTATTGCTAGCCGTTTTACACAAACCAATCTCTATAATTCCACCAATTTGGTCACGACCGTTGCCTCTGTTGGCAATAAAACTGATATTGGCACGCTAACATTTGGCGCGCAGTTTCAACATGGCGGCTTAAACGCTTCACTCTGGGAATACAAATTTTATAATTACTCAAATTTAGCTTATGCGGATTTCGGCTATAAATGGAATACCCAAAGTTGGTTAAAACCAGTCGTGGGCGCGCAAGCCGGTACGCAATGGGGGGACGGCAATAATGTGTTGCAAAGTGTCGGCGCGGGAACTCCGTATGGTTCCGTCTTCGGCGCTTTAATCGGCGCTGAAATTGCCGACGCCAAAATTAGCTTAGCCTATAACCTATTACCCAAGCGCAGTGGCGCATTCCATAACGGTGATATTATTTCTCCGTACACATCAGGGTATGAATCTGATCCACTTTACACGACTGAAATGATTTCGGGATTAATAGAAAAAGCCGCCGGCTCTGCGATAAAATTTAAATTGCAATTTGATTTATTTCAAAAACAAATGCAGCTATCCGCAAGCTATGCCTATTACCATACGCAACCATTTACGCCTAATACCGATGAAACGAATTTCGATGCGATGTATTTACCAAACGGCATTTTTAAAAATCTCTCGCTCCGTTACCGCGTAGGATTTCTAAGCGGCAATCCGGCCGGACATTTTGTTTATAATCGGTTGATGTTTCAATATAGTTTTGCATGAGGATAATTCTTCGATCAAAACTTTTGGCTTTTTACCTTGCCATCAAACTGCAAACAATCCTTAATTCGGATGCGTTGAATTTCACTTAATTCATCAAGTAAAAAGTAACGATACTCAGTATGTTCCGAACTTAAAATAATTTTAGTATTATCTGGAATTTCACAGCGAAATAAACAAGCTTGGGCGTTATACGCTTTGTGGAAATACATCCCGCTCATGTACAGAATATTAATGTTTACCCCCAATTCCTCCTGACATTCACGGCTTAATGCTTCATGAATTGTTTCGCCGGGATCAAGCGCACCGCCAGGAATTTCCCAGCGTTGGCCTTCATATGAAGATTTAACTTGTAAAATTTTTCCGTCATTATCAGTAATAACTGCATGCGCACTTAATCGAAATAAGTCATCGAAAGCCATGATGTTTACGCCGTGTGGATTTGTTTTACGGAGTATAGCATTGGCGTTAGGTTAATTCACTCAGCTCGATTAAGGCGCCAATCAGTTATTCTACCTACGCTTACTGCTCATACTGGTATGCTTGTCTTGTTTAGCAGAGGCTTTTGTATTAACTCCAGGATAGAAAGTTAATTGTGAAGCGTTAGCATAAGCAAAAGAAAATGCGCTACCTGAAGACGAAGACCGTCCAGAGCCGGCGTAATGATCGCCCGTCATAGAGCCTGAGGATTGGCTTCCGGTTAATAAATGAGGGTGACCATTCGTCAATTCTCTAATATTTTTTTCTAAAGCAGTTAGCATGCTGCTCGCTATGTTGAATTGACTTAGCATAGACAGATGGTCTTCTTGCGTGATGTTATTAATAAGTGCTTGTCTGGTTTTTATTAAATGTTCAATCTGTTGAGATAATAGGGCTTTTTGTTCTAACGCTTGTTGATATAATTGTTCTGGAGTCGCATCGTTTTTTAAATTTGTAAATACTGAAAACATGGGTTCCTCTTTTTATGTGATTTCAAGATCATAGTACTTTATCACAGCTAATCTAAACAATTTACAAAATTTAGTGTCAAAAAAGACAGTATTTTTTTCTAACAAACCATTTCGGAATTTTATAACCCTTTGTTTTTTATATAAATATTAACATTCTGCCGCTAATTATACCTTAATATTCGCTCTGTATAATAGTCCTGCATACACAGCGAAATCGAGGAGTAAAATGGCATCTTCCAGAAAAACTAGAAAACAAAAAGTTGAAGTCAATATCTATAGCAGGGCGTTAGTAGCGATTGATATCTTATCTAATAAATCCCCCCTCACAGAAGAAGAGATTGATACCGTATGCTCAAATATTCTTAAATTCGCTAAGCCTGAGCAGAACCAAACGATACAACCTTTCTTAATTAATATTTATATTAGAGCGGTAGCCAAATCCGCAGATTATCACGCATTAGCTAAGCGTATGTTAGACGCGATCTCTAATAAACATTTCACCAAGCCGAATAAACAAGATCTCTATAAACACGCGATTATGTTAGCCATCGAAAGAAAGGCTTTTGAAAGCGATTTTAGGCGTTTAGAAATTTACATGCTCTATTTAACGAATTCAAAAGTGGCAGACCTCCCGCCTGATATTTATCGCAGTTTTGGCGCACATTACTTTGTAGCAAGAGCATTTGAAAAAGCGGTCACTCATTTTAAAGCACTCAGTCAATTGAAAAATATTCCCGCGCAATTTTTGGGGTATATTAATTTAGGACAATGTTACAAAGAAATGGGTAACTTAACCACGGCTGTCGAACACTATACTGAAGTCATCAAAATTTACGAAGCACATCTTAAGTCAGATGCCATCGCGGCATGCAAAGAATATATTTCGATTGCCGCGCACAACTGCGCGAAGCTGTTAGATAATTACGAAGGCGATATCACAACTGAGCCGGAAATGGCGCTTTATTATTATCGTGTTGGCGCTAAATTAAATAGTCTATATAGCTTACATGATTTAGGTTATAAGTATGAAAATGGCGAAGATGTACGACGCAATTTCAATACCGCGATAGATTATTATCGAAGAGCTAGCAAGCTAGGCAATATAGATTCATTAAATAATTTATTTACTTTACTAAACGCTCTGAAATTAGATTCATCGATTGAGTTAGACATGTTAGAAAAAACTGAAGATAGCGTAGAGAGTCGCGTGACTCTTATGACCTATTATCTGAGAAAGTACCGAGATAAATTGGAGGCCAAGCGTTTTAACGATGCTGAAACAAAAGAATTCGGTAACAAAGCATTTATTTATGCAAAATCTACCGCACGACTGAAACCTTATACGTTGCATAACTTAGCGGTCATGTATCATTTTGGGATTGGTGTGGAATGTAACGAGCATATTGCCGAAAAACTTTATATTGAATCAGTAGATAGTGGCTTTGAAATGTCAAAAGCCCATCTTGAGGTCATATATGAAGACAGATTAGCGGGTAGAAAATCAAAAGCTAATTTTATCGACGTACTGGGAGCTAAGCCTAATTTATCAGAAATAGAAATTCCGACTGACAACTATTTGAAATCTCTCAACATGAGTTTAGTTTTTGTTGAAAATAAAATCGAATTAGATATCAATACCACGCTCGAAAATGATGACCTCGCTAAAAAAAATAAAATTATTGAATTACTCAAACATAACGTTTCATTATTGAATGTGGCAAGCCTGGTCAATGTTATTCATCAAGTCGGCGGCTTAACAGAAATTTTACTGAGTCAGCGTCAATTTCACAACGAGCAATTATCCAGTGTTTTTCTTATTTTAAAAGAAGTTGAAAAAAGACTTGCACTCCAAGCTTTCGATTACACGCAGATAGCAAATTTAATCGAAGGTTTAAGTAAATTTTATCTGCAAAAAAATACGAACGATCTAGAGAAACTATTTTTAAATTTATATCAAGAAGCGCTACGTTTATGTGATAAAAAGAATGTGGGTGCGCAAGTCAAAATTATTTATGCCGCGACGCGTTTAGAAGCGAGCCACATCGTTATCAAAGAAGTTATCCCGCAATTAATTGTCAAAGTCGATTTCGAAAAACTCGATTTCTATAGGTTCGCAAAATACTATTATGCCATGGCGATCTTGAGCTATTCTTCACCGCAGTTATTACCGAGTACCGAAATTGAAAAGTTGATCGCCTGCAGTGAAAACATGTTAATGCAAATCCAAAGTGGTGATGAGTTCATCTTAAGACAAAACAATGTTGCTAATTATTTTTTCGTTTTTTCTCACCCAAAACTTTTTGAATCTAAAAAAGACGCTGCTAAACAGGCATTATCAAATCTATCAGATAATTTTGAAATGAACACTAGATCTTCTGACTTGCAAAAGCGAGTTATCGATATAGGCGCGCAATATTATCCAGATTACGTAGAAGAAGAAGTTATCAACACTTTTCCCGTTGATGCATATTTTTCAACGAACGTTAACGAAGGTTTTATTTTGCAAGTAGATGGCCCAACGCATTACTTACATGCGCTGGGTGTAGAACCCATTCGCACGCAGAAAACGATATTTCGCAATGCTGTATTGAGTTTTTCAAAGCCTGTCGTGTCAGTGCCTTATTACAAATGGGATGCGTTGAAGTCAGATTCTGATTGTGAAGACTATTTTAAATCTCTGCTAAGCGAAATTAATATCAAGGTAGGTGATAAATGGAAAAAGCCAAAACAAACATCTTCATTTTGGTATCAGCAAACCAGCTCGTCTGAACCTGAATCCGCTAAAAGTCCGCGCTCTGCGCGGTCGCTTAAATAAACGGGTGAGCGTTAAATCAAGCAGCCAACTATTTCAAGAAAACATAATAGCTGGCCTCTAGTCTTGTTCACACTTCATACTATTTGGTATACTATAAATTATGTGCGGTCGATTTGCTTTATACAGTTATCCCGACGAAATTATCAAATACTTTGATATTGATTATTCCGTACAGTTTCAGTCATCTTACAACATCGCGCCGACGCAATTATCGCCGGTGATTTGCCAAGTTTCAGCAACAGAAAGATCGTTATCGTTAATGCGGTGGGGACTCGTTCCGGCTTGGGTCGATTCGTTTAAATCTTTAAAAGCACCACTGATAAACGCTCGCTCTGATACGATTGATATCAAACCCAGTTATAAACATGCATTTCGGCAACGTCGTTGTCTTGTCATTGCGAATGGCTTTTTTGAGTGGGCACAGCGGGGTAACATGAAGCAACCTTACTTTTTTCGATTTCAAAATAATGAGCCAATGGGTTTTGCCGGCATTTGGGAAAAATGGACGGATGATGAAGTAGTGATAGATAGCTTCGCAATAATCACTGGCGAAGCTAATCCATTGCTATCTGCTGTTCACGATAGAATGCCAGTTATCATCAGACCAGAGGATTATTCAAGATGGTTATCGCCAGAAACTAAAATCAATGATATTAAGAATTTATTGGTGCCGCATGATCCAGAGAGAATAATTCATTTTCCTGTTACTCCACAAATGAATACGCCGCGTTTCAATGAACCTGATTGTATAGTTCAGATAAAATAACTTTTTAAATGCTATCTAAAAATGCTTTCGCTTTCGCGCGAATCAATGATTTTTGCAGCGGTGATTTCTTATTCCAATTCGCATAGGGATAATTAAGTCGAGGATTATGTTCGAGCTGCTTTTTATGTTCCGCTATAAAATTCCAATATAAGCTGTTGAATGGGCAGGCGTTGTCTTCTAATGTTTGTTTAGGATTGTATTCACAACCTTTGCAGTAATTCGACATTTTGTTAATGTAATTGGCGCTAGCGATATAAGGTTTCGATGCGACAAAGCCACCGTCACCAAATAATGCCATGCCTAACGTGTTAGGTAATTCCACCCACTCATAAGCATCCGCATACACCACCAGATACCAGTCACACACTTCTTTTGGCAACAGTCCTGCTAACAAAGCAAAATTGCCTGTGATCATCAAGCGCTGTATGTGATGACTGTAAGCATGATCTAAGGTTTGCGTCACGACTTGTTTCACGCAATTCATTTTAGTTTCAGCGCTCCAATAAAAATCGGGCAGCTGCTTAGTGGCGTTAAGATAATTCTCTTGGGCGTACGCAGGCATTTTTAACCAATAAACACCGCGAATGAATTCGCGCCAGCCAAGAATTTGGCGGATGAAACCTTCGACTGCGTTCAGCGGCGCTTCTTTTGCAAGGTAAGCGGCTTCCGCGCGTTGGCAAACTTCAGCAGCGGTCAACAGACCCGAATTGATATAGGGGGACAAAACAGAATGATAGATAAAACTTTGATCTTGCATCATCATATCTTGGTGATCGCCAAAGTCTGGCAAGATATTCTGAATAAAATGTTCTAACAATTGCAGCGCTTGCCGCCGGTCGACGGCGAAATAGAAATCCTCTAAATGACCGAAATTATCTGGGAATTTCTCCGCGACTAACGCGATAACTTCGTTCGTAATCGCATCTTTTTTAAAGTCGATGCGTTGCGGAATGGTTAGATTTTTTGTGAAGGCTTTGCGGTTATCGCTATCATAATTCCATTTCCCTCCGACCGGCGTTTTATCAGGATTTAATAATATGCCGTGCTGCGTACGCAACTTTCGATAAAAGTTTTCCATGCGTAATTGTTTTTTATCTTCCGCAAATGTTTTAAACTCATCGATAGTACAAAAGTAGCGACTGTCAGTGCGAATTTCAACGGGGATAGAAAAAGTTTTTTGCCAATGCAAAAACTTTTCCAGCACGCGATATTCGCCAGGTTCAGTCAACACAATTCTTTTGGGGTTAAATTTTTTAACGGCGCGAAGTACTTCATCATCGAAAGAGTGTGTATTGTCAGGATCAGTTAATTTGACATAATGGACATGAAATTCTTTCTTAGTAAGCTCTTGCGCGAAATGCCGCATCGCGCTAAACAGAAACGCAATTTTCAATTTATGATGCGGAACATAACTCGCTTCTTCCATGACTTCGCATAACATTATGATGTCGTTGTCACGATCGCGGTCGTGTAACGCGCTAATGTAATGTGAAAGCTGGTCGCCTAGAATTAGCCTGAGTGTCTTCATTAACATCTGTCCATGATTGTATAAATTTGAAATTCACTTAATTAGACTTTTATGCCAGCAATACTCTTCTGGATGTATGTTCTTCGGTATTTGTTCGTTCTGATTCAGCCTTCCGCTCAGGAACAGCAGTGATGGGCATTGGGATGTATGAGGCTGCTGGTACATAGCTAATTGAGGGAACGGCCTGCTTTTCAAGCTGTGAAGGAGCAGAAGGTTCGATGTCTTTTTTAACTTCATCAGTGGGAACTAACAGGTGAGCGCCAGGCGTCACATTAGGTTGAGGGATGAAACTAGCCGCTTGCATAATTAAAGCTGTGCTACCACTAGATACTGGGAGTGGCTGTGGAACAGCGTTGCCAACAATCGAGGAGTAAGCAGGCGGTGAAGCTTCCTCTTTAAATTCATGCTGATCCGCAGGATTCAGTGGATTGGCGTTTCGCAATCTGCCAAAATTTTTGATGATGTACGGGTGGTGTCGTAATGCGTCCTTCACACTCGCATCAATAACAAGTTCATGATCTTTCAGAATGATTTGGAGTTGATCACAAATAGCTTTCAAAAGCCCTGATTGATAATTAGGCTTATATAAGCCTCTTTTAGTATGAAAAATTTTACCTAGGTAAGTATTAGGATCGAGTGCTTGCCAAAATGCTCTTTGTCGGAGATTCGGATTTTGAATATCGCAAATTTGATGAAAAGCATTCTCTTTGTGATCTTCCAAAGCTCCCCAGTTTCCCCAGAATCCTCCATAGACTTGCTCAAACCATTTTTCATGGGGAGTAAATGTTGGTGTGACATCAGTTATAGTTTCTTGCACCCGACATATAGGATATTTACTGACTAACTGTGGAAAATAGCGAATTATCTGCAGATCGTGATAAATATTATTTTTTACTTCACTATCAATCACGACGACGCGATTAGTGAGCAGTAGGTTTTGTAATCCTTTGCGGATTTTTTTGAGTCGACCTGCGTTAATCTGAGGTGGGAAAACGCCGCGTTTGTATCTGAAGAATTTCCCCAAGAATGTATTGGGGTCAAGTGCTTGCCATAAAGCTCTTTGTTTTAATACCGGGTCTTTAAGTGCTAATATTTGCTCGAGGATAGAATCTTTATAGTAGGCTTTAGCATCACTAGGGGCTAACTTATGCCAGTCACGGCGGGTAAAATAATTCATGTAAGGTCGAGTACTTACCGTTAAAATGACGTCTTCAAGATCTTCAATGATAGGTTTAGATATTCTATGTAAATCAGGTTGTTGATTAAACGCCAAAACAGCTTCGAAAGAGTTTTCGTTTTGTTTCGCGATATCTGTTGCAACATCAACTGGAGTTTTATTATTGGAATCTACTAAGGAGGCATTTGCACCATAAGATCTTAAAGCCCGGATCATCTTAGGATTATTAGCCTTTGCTGCTATATGTAACGAGGTTTGTTTATTATCTTTATGTTGCCAGTTGGGCGACGCTCCAGATTCTAGCAAAGCCAGCATAGCATCAAATTCACCTTGATTAGCTGCATTCGCAACCGCAAGGCCATACTGATCATTATCTTTTGCTTTTCTTCTTTTTGCGAATCTTTCGACAAATTTCCAGTGACCAGCTAATACAGCGCTATTAATGGCTGTGAATTTTTGATGATTTTCAATATCAGCTCTAGCGTCTCTATCTAATAGCAAAAGTGCTAATTCATACTCATCATTTTCGGCGGCACAATGCATAGCCGTATTGCCAGTCTCGGAACATTGCCAATCGAGATCAATATCCGGGTTTGAAAGTAGTTGTTTGACATCTTCTTTCTTATTATTTTTCACTGCGATGAATAATGCTTCGCCTAAGATTTTTGGCATGATTGTTATCTCTAAAATGAATGACTAGGAATATAGCATTTGTTGCTTAAAGAAGTCTTAAGTCAAAATTATCGAATCTTTTTGTATTATTAAGCAGCGTGCTCTACTATGGATAGTTGAATACTGCAAAAACCGCTGTTCAATTTAAGTCCAACCAAGAAAAATTTATTTTCTGTTGCTCATACCAATCACCTGCCGAGGTTTAGCATTAGGAATTTCTATTTCAATTTTATGTGTAGAAGCAGGTTCTAACCCTTGATCAATCGCAGCGCTAATCGCAACAATCGCCATCGGCACATGGCTCATATCTTCTATAACTGCATGCGGCGCGCTTTTAAGAAGTTCTTGACGTGCTATGCCGCGTTTTACGATCAACGTATCTTCACAAAGTGATTTTTCCATTTCAGTGCTATTAATATTAAAGCATACACTAGACCCCAACACTGCGATTACCCAGCTTTGATCTGTTGCGCTTCTTACATTCAGAATATCATTGGTCGCGTCCGTAAATAAAATAGTTTTAGACATTTGCACAGCTAATTTTTCATTATTTTTTCTAATCATTGCGATGCGCGAGCCGTCGACCTCATCGGCCGTCGTGCTGGCATCCACATAAAATAACTTTCGTAGTTTTGCCGTAGCTAAATCCGCGGCCACGCGCGGATAGCCGCTAGTAAGCGCAAATTTTATATTATGTTTTAAAATAAAATTTAACGCTAAATCGGTATGCGGCGTTAATTCAGTGCGTTGCTTGACGGAATCGGGCAGCATCAGCATAAACGCGTCAAAAATTTCTTCAGCGTCTTTCTCGTTAGGGTACCGCTGATATTTTTGCTGGAATTCATGTTCGATATCCTTGAGCAAATGTTCGATATGTTTATGTTTGCTCATGCCCATTGGGCCGATAATTTGTTTTAAACTCAGTGAGAAACCGAGATTAGCAAAAGCTTGTTGAAACGGTTGAAAAGGCGCAATGCAATATTGGTCGACGACTGTGCCGGCAATATCAAAATGCGCTGCTTGCACACGGGATGCTGTTGGAATGCTTAGTAATTTTTGGCTCGCCCAAACACCATCAAAAAACCGAGACGCAGGCGTACTAAAGAAACGTGAAGAATGTAATGAACGTGAGAAGGGTAAAAGTTTTCGTAACATTTTATGTTTCCTGAGAAAATACTTTCTTGCTAAGGCTTTTGAGCATCACATTGTGTTGCCGTTAAAGTCGCTAATTTATCATATGAAACTTCATCATCCAGAGTCGATTCGCCCATTCCTTCTTTTGACGAGGCCGTAGCATCTAAAACGTCTTGAGTAAGCCGGCAAGTAGTGCTGTCAGGTGTGTTGGGTTCAATTATCAAGACACACTTCCCCTTTTGATAACCTTGAATTGTAGTAGTGAAGAGATCAAGCATAGGGACGATTATGTTTTTTTCATCGCGGTGGCCGTAAAAATCATCAATCATCACATATTTATAATTACCCGGGGTGCAGGTTTTAAGTTTTGCGTTATAATCTGTAAGCGATTTGCGCGCAACGTTTTTCAAATCCGCTTTTGAAACATCTACACCAAACCAGAGTTTATAATTCTTGACGGCTTGATCTGTCGCAGTTTGCATATCTGTCTGATCTACGGTAGAGCTAAGTGTATGAGAATCTCCTGCGGGCAACGTGTATGGAACTGCAGCGGCAGGAGCCGTTCTCGGGAGAGGAGCTGCTGAGGGAGTGGTTGCAGGCGCAACAGTCTGAGATGCATCGTCCGCATAAGCTGTGGTTATTGCCAGAAAAATAAAAAATAACTTGCATAATCTAATCTTAATTTTCATCATAATTTCCTTGTGAGTTTAGCATCCTGTGTAGTTTAATGATGTAACATTCCTGAGCAGTATTTTAAAGTTATAGGTTGTATGGAATGGATATACCTACTAATTCCATTCTTTAATTGAATTTCAATTTGCGGTCTTTTTCATTTCATCATAGTTTATATCAGCACGTTGTAAACGTGCATGCAATTTATTTTTTACAGTTGGCCATTCAGATTTAATGATGCTATACACGACTGTATCGCGCACATATCCATTGTCTAGAATCATGTGCTGCCGTAATAAGCCTTCTTCCTGAGCGCCTAATTTTTTAACCGCGGCCCGCGAGCGTTCGTTACGAACATCAACCGTGAATTCGACGCGGTTCAAACCCCGTGTTTCAAACGCGTCCGTTAATAATATCAACTTGCATTCCGGATTAACTTCAGTGCCCCAGGTTTCTGGTGTATACCAAGTAAAGCCAATAGTTATCCGTTTATGCTTTGCCGAGAAATCATATTGGCGCGTTGTACCTACGACTTTGTTATCACGTATGCGGCGCACGACAAATGGAAACTGCCGCCCAGTCTCTACTTCAGTCATTGCGAAATCAAACCAGTTATCAAAGTGATCGCCGTGTGCGGAAGGTGTGAAATCCCATATCGTGGGATCTTGCGCCGCTGCGCGCAAAGCCTCACGGTGACTTTCCAACATAGGTTCAAGTTGGATTATCGAACCTGTTAAAGTTACATATTTAGATGGCATATTATTATCCCTCGTAGATGCGTAGGTTGGGCGGAGCGTAGTGTGCGTAGCGAAGCCCAACAATTACTCTCACTCGTTATAAGCTAAAATGGATGATCGGTTTTGTGTGATGAGTATGAAAAAGATTGCCGCTGGATTATATAGTATGTTTGCATTGTATAGAAACTTTTGTTTCTAGAGGGCTGGGCTTCGCTGCACTCTGCTCAACCTACGTACTTTGAGTAAATACTCGATATGTTTTTGTTTACTCACTCCCATTGGACTAAGAATTTTTTTATGCTGAGTGGAAATCTTAAGTTGGCAAATGCTTGCTGAAACGGTTGAAAAGGCGCTGCTCTCACGTGAGAAGTTCTTGGGATACTTAATAATTTTTGACTCGCTCACATGTTATTTTGATACTTCAATGATGTCGTAGAAAAAAGCGTGAAGAATGTAATGGGCGTGATGAGGGTAAAAGTTTTCGTAACATTTTAGGTTCCTACGTAAGTATTTTATTGCTGCGGTTTCTGAGCATCACATTGTGTTTGCATTAAATTTCCTAATTTGTCCACCGCCTTAAAATCCGCCATAGTTGTTTCTCCCATTCCTGCTTTTGATGAAGCCCACATATCTAAAGTATCTTGCGTTAAGTGGCATGTGGTGCTGTCCGGTGTGTTGGGTTCCATCACTACGACACACTTGCTATTTTGATTGCCTTGAATGGTAGTGTTGACGAGCTGAAGCAGAGGGGCGACCGTGTTATTTTGATCGCGATGTCCGTAAGAATCGTCAATCATCACATATTTGTAATTACCCGGCGTGCAGGTTTTTAATTTTGCGTTAAAATCTGTTAATGACTTACGCGCCACGTTTTTCAAATCCGCGCTAGGAACATCTACACCAAATCAAAGCTTGTAATCTTTAACGGATTGATCTATCGCGGTTTGCATATCTCCCGTATCAATCGTGTAAGTAACGGGTTGAGAATTTGTGGCGGGCGTTGTGTCTGACGGTGCAGCGGTTGCTGTTGTGGGTGTTGTCATTGGAGCCGCAGAGGGAGTTGTGGAGGGCTCATTTGCGGGAGAACCATCGTCCGCATAAGCAGTAGATATTACCAGAAAAACAGAAAATAACAGGCTTAATCTAATTTGAATTTTCATCGCAATTCCTTTTGGTTGGCTTCCTATTTATTTTAATATTGTAACTTATTTACACGGTATTTTAAAGTTATCTTGTCCGTAGATTGGGCTAAGTGCAACGCAACCCAGCTAATCTTACGGAACATTCTTGTCTTATTTATAAATTCTCCAATTCCAAATAAGAGGGTTAAAAACTCAATGATCCTAATTGTTTACATGATCTGGCCGATACTGATCGTAAGGTCTTGGGCATCAATCCCTATAGCGAAGTAAGTATACGCTTGAATAATCGTATTAATTATGATAGTTTTCAAATTCTTCGCTCACCTTTCCAGTTTTCTCCATTCCTTCCCCATGCTTCGAACGTTATACCTCGCGTATGTCTATTTAAAATTAAAAGGAGTCACACCATGTTCAGACTCTCACAAAGAGAGACGCAAATTATTAATTACATGGCGCACGGTTGTACCGCTAAAGAAATCTCGAAACAGATAGGGCTTACGTACCGCACCATAGAAATATATATTTGTAATATCCGCAAAAAACTCCACGCTAAAAATATCGCCCACGCAATTTATATCGCTTCGCAAGAAAATCTTTTCTTCGCCGAATAATGTATTTCTACAATATTTATTTTTTTCTAGAAAGATTAATAATGGTATGCGTGTTTTTCAATTAATGTAATTAACAAAAGGAAATGTATATGCCAAAAGAACGTATTTTATCATTTGTAATGTCAGAAAAGTTAAGTGAACAGATGTTGGATCCGGTTGCAGGGGGTAGGGCTGCTGAAATAACACACCAAGCCACTTACGATCCATCCGGCGGTTACGATGTTAGTTTTGATTTTTAAACCAAGGAAAAAATTATGAAAAAAGAACGTATTTTAGCATTTAAAATGTCACAAAAATTATCGGCCAGCGATATTGAAGGAGTAGCTGCAGCGGGAATGACAAGTTATGTAACCGCTAATGGCACATATAGTAGCGGTTCAGGCTGGGATCCCAGTATAGACTTCTCCATCGACTTGTAATTGTTTTATCAGTCATCTCTCTCACAAAATTTATGGGAGAGATGACATCATACGAAATATTTCTAAAAAAGGTAGTCTTATGGTAAAAGTTTTAATTCCTACAAAACCAGATGATCCACACGCTATCTTCGCTAAATTAGCATTAGCGGAAAAAGGACATCAGGTTGATTTATGGTATACAGCTGACTTTCCATCGCAGCAAACGCATTCTTTTAAATTGCAGGGGATTGAAATTGATTGGCGGTCTACTGGTACAGAATTTATTGTCAATAATAATAATGAATTTGATGTTGTCTGGTTGAGGCGACCGAGAAAACCAGTCTTATCTGAGTTTGTCCATCCTGATGATCAAGATAATGCCTTGAATGAAAACGTAGAATTGTATAAAACGTTTTGGCAAGTAATCGCGCCTAAAGCATTCTGGATTAATCCAGTGAATAACGTCGCCTCAGTCAATTGTAAACTTCAACAACTTAAAGTCGCAAAAGAAGTCGGGTTGAATGTTCCGGAAACCTTAATTAGCAATAATTCTTTAGAAATCAAAAAATTTATTAAGAGTAATCATCATCAGCCAACAATTTATAAAACTTTTTTTCCAACTACTTGGATAGAAAAAGATGGTATACGTTTAACATACACAAAAGAAATAAGCTTGAATCATTTAGCTTCCGATCTGACTTTACAAATTACTCCCGGCATTTTTCAAAAGAAAATTCCTAAAGCATTTGAACTACGAATTAATTTTTTTGGCGACTGCGCAATAACTGCAAAATTAATGTCACAAGAACATGAGCGTGGTAAATTAGATTGGCGGCATGTTCCTATAACAGAACTAAAAGTCGAAGAGTTTGATTTGCCTGATCTAATTTACAAAAAATGTAAAGCTTTTATGAAAAAATTTGGCATAGTTTTTGGATGTTTTGATTTTATTGTAACTCCAGACAATGAATACTATTTTTTGGAAATTAATGAACAAGGGCAATTTTTATGGATAGAAGATTTGAATCCAGAGATTAAATTACTCGATGCTTTTACGGATTTTTTAATAGCAGGTTCAAGTGATTATTTTTGGAAAAAATCATCAACATCTTTAGCTATTGATAATTTTAGGCAACAAATGGTTACTATAAAAATGGATGCAATTAAGAACCATAAAGCACCAGCCACCATTTATTAATATTTTTAACATAGAGGCTTCATGAGAAATTTACTAATAATTTCGTTTTGTAATATTCACAGCTTAATGCTAACACTAATAACTATATTTTCAATTTTATTCAGTACCTTGACCTATGCTGAACAAACTCGTAAACCTATAATTGATTTGTTTAAGACTGATCAGACTTCACTAGCAAACATTCAGACAAAGTTCGCAGCCAACTTTCAACGTATGGCGAATATTATGCAATCACCAGATAAAATTTATACGACTAAAAATTCGCAGGATATGGGTGAGTTGTATATGAAAACGATAAGCGGAATCAACAAATTAGGAAGTTTTTCATTTGTTGCCCTCACTCCTATATTGTATCCTGGCGGTAACGTAACTTATATTACTGTTGATGTTGTTGATCAATTAGATAATAGACGTTTAACATATTTCTCTAAACCGCAAACGGGTAATTTACCGGATCCTGATCATTTGATTCAAGACTGGCGAGAATATGAAAAAATTGCTTTTACTAAATTTTTTAAATCTAATACTGCTCCGATTATACATAACTGCCCCGCGTTCCACTGCATATATGGTTTTGATTACCCTGAGTTAGCTAAATATAAAAATATTTTTGTAACGCAAGTTCCAAAAAATAAAGCGGCTTTAATTGCGGTACTTAAACAAGATAAGGATGAAAATAAGCGCGCTGCAGCGGCATACTTACTAGCCCATATAAGCAATGCAAATGAACTCGTCAATATTCTAGTCCCCTCTATGCGCGATCCTAGTAACCTTGTTCGAAACTGCTCGATGCGCGTTTTGGCCGCAACATTAGAAAAAAATAATGTTGATTTTCCCGTTCAGGAAGCCATTACCGCGCTGGATTTTCCAATGGAGACAGATAGAAACAAAGCGTTGTATATCATCCAATCTTTAACGAATCAGCCAAGATATGCAAAATATATTGCCCTCCACGCCAAAACTGAATTACTTGAAGAATTAAAAATGCATCAACTAAATTTACATGAGCTAGCCTATGAAACCTTGAAGAAAATCAGTGGCAAAAAATATAGTGATCGAAACTATGTAGCATGGAAAAAATGGTTAGATAAAAATAGCGTAGACTCGAGCGTGTAGTTCGTAGATTGGACAACTTGCAACGAAGCTTAACAAAGCTTTCACTCCGTAACCTTCTTTGCAGCAAACACACTCTTTTAAATATACACAGAAGTAATATTCATTAGATATCAAACTATTAATTTTTTCACAGAGGTATTATGCAAAATTTTAATTTACGGTTAACTTTACTTCGAGCCATTGGCTCGCTGATTTTTCTATTTGCAATAATATTTTGCGCTTTAACTTATGCAGGTCACCAACCTAAGCCCGTGATAGATCTATTTAAGACAGATCAGATTACCCTCCGAACCATAAATAAAAGGTTTGCTTCCGACTTTCAAGCTATGGCAGACCATATTCGATCCGCTGATAATTTATCTACTACCACAAATACTCAGGAACTTGGCAATTTAATTGATAAAACCATTTTAAATATTAATCAGTTAGGAAATTTCGCTTTCGTAAGAATATCTCCAATAATGTATCCAGATACTAACGTTACATATTTTACTGTTGATATAGTGGATAAAGCGGATAAAAAACGTTTATCATATTTTTCAGCGCACCCAACGGGTAACTTACCTGACCCCGATCACTTGATCCAAGTATGGCAAGAGTATGAAAAAATCGGGTTCGATAAAATACTAAAAGAGAAAGCTTTTCCAAAAGTGATAAGCTGTCCAGCTTTTCATTGTTTTCTAGGCTTCGATGATCCTGCATTAGCAAAATATAAAAATATTTTTATGACAGGTGTACCTAAATACAAATCGCAGTTAGTCGCAATACTTAAACAAGATAAAGATGAACACAAGCGTGCTACAGCGGCATTCTTATTAGCGCATATACAAGATGCCAATGAACTCATAAAAATCCTTGTTCCTTCTATGCGTGATCCTGGAAAAGAAGTGAGAAACAACGTCATGCGTGTTTTAGCAGCTACATTGGCTAAGAATAAATTGGATTTCCCAATCCAGGAAGCTGTTACTGCGTTGGATTTTCCTATGTTGACAGATAGAAATAAGGCGTTATATATCCTTGCATCTTTGGCAGATCAGCCAAGATATCAAAAGTATATCGCTCAACACGCTAATACAGAATTACTTGAAGAATTAAAAATGCGCCAATTAAACGTGCACAGTCTAGCCTATGAAACCTTAATGAAAATCAGTGGCAAAAAATATAGTGATCGCAACTATGCAGCATGGAAAAAGTGGTTAGATAAAAATAGCGTAGTTTCAAGTTAAGGAGTTATCTTTGCGGCAAGAAGTCACTCCCGTAAATTCGCTATTTCGTGAAAATGCGCTGAGAGAGTTAAATTCTTCTATAGAGACTTATCATGCCCTTAACGTTATTAGACCTGCCTCCTGGATAATAATATTTTGTTCATTATTATTTTTAATGGGAATTTTTTGCTGGGTTTGTTGGGGGCGAGTGGTTGTCACTGTGCCAGCGATTGGAATTATTATCGCTGAGGCAGAATTTAATGAAGCTCAACATCTTATGGCAGAAAATATAAAAGCTCATGAAGAAAAAGTCAGAGTATTAGAGGATTTGTTAGCCAAAAAGCAAAACCTTTATAAAAAACATTATTTAACGATTATAGATGTTGAAGCAGCCAGAGAATCATACCTGGCTGCAAAAGAAGAGTTAACTGGGATAGTTCGACAAAATTACGTTACGATTAATCGCCCCTTCGCTAGTGCAACACATGTTCCTCACCCGATACTAGATGCTTTAGTGTTCGTCACTCATGCCGAAGGAAAGAAAGTATCGGCCGGCATGCAGGTGTATGTCTTACCTAATACCGTCTCTCTCTATGATTACGGTTACATACATGGGAAGGTCATGGAAGTCTCGCAATATCCTATCTCCAAAGAGGCAGTTTATTCCTATTTGGGAAATATGAGTTTGATAGATGAGTTCTTTGGGAATAGTGCGCCATTCATGATTAAAATTAGATTGTCTAACAGTACAACACCAAGCGGGTTAGCCTGGACTACTCAGACTGGCCCGACTTTTAAAATAGAGTCTGGTACCACGATCACAGCCAAGATTGTTAGCAAGACATGTTCACCACTTCAACTATTAACTTCACGAACTGCGTTTTTATAATGATGAATATTGTTAAAAAATTGTTAGGCAGAGTTCGTCCCTACAACAAAATAAAAGTTCCTCTTATTCTGCAATTGTCCGCGACAGAATGTGGCGTCGCAGCGTTGGCAATGTTATTTGCCTATTTTGATGCGCCAGTCCCACTAGAAAATTTAAGAGAAAAGTGCGGCGCTTCGCGTGATGGATGTAAAGCCACGACATTAATCCAGGTGGCGAGAAGTTATGGTTTTCAGGCAGACGCTTATAAAATGGATATAGAAGAAGTACTATTACTGGAGATACCAGTAATTGCTTTCTGGAATTTTAATCATTATGTTGTGATTAAAGGTGGTGGCACCAAAAAAGTTTTCATCAATGATCCTGCGCATGGCATGTCAGCGGTAAGCTTAGATGAGTTTGATAAATCATTTACTGGCGTTGTGATCGTCCTGTCCTCGACATCATCTATTATAAAAACAAAAAATTTCAATCCCATATTATCTTTTTTGCGTCAGTGGTTATCTGCTTTCAAACCGTTTGAATGGCTATTTGTTTTTTTATGTTTGATACTCGTGATAAGTGGGCCGCTATTAAATTCTGCATTATCAAATATTTTTGTAAATTATTGTTTGATAGGAAATAACATCACCTGGTTGCCGTGGATAATCGGCTTTTTCAGTCTATTTACGTTAATTTATTCCTCAGCAGTGCTCTTACAAAAAAACCATCAATTTAAGCTGTGCACAAAAGTCAGTATTTTTAAATCAATAGAGATTATCGCACATACACTACATCTGCCTTTAATTTTTTATTCATTGCGTCAAAAAAGTGAAATCATCGCTATTTTAATTAGAATTGAAATGGTGATTAATTCTCTTTTTAAAAATATTACCGCTAGCATACTAAATATTTTAATGGCGTTAATCAGTTTATTTTTAATGATAAAGATCGACGCGAACTTAGCAGAAAAGTCTCTACTCATCCTCACTATTTCGGGATTTGCTTTATATATCGTTTCGAAAGTAAATTTAACGCATGAAAAAGCTCATACGAACGCGATGGGAAGATGGTATGCTTTTTCTATGACTAGTATCAGGAATATCGATACTATCAAAGCTTGCGCTTGTGAAACGACTATTTTATCGCAGTGGCATCAATTGTTCCGTAACAAAATGATGGCCCAAGATAAAATCAATAATATTTCTTTGCATATAAATCTTATTAGCCAATTAACTCATTCGCTCTCGCTATTAACTATAATGTATTGGGGATGCGTGCGCGCAAGCAATGGTTTGCTTTCTGTTGGGCATTTAATGTCATTTTATACGTTACACCTGTTCTTTAGCCAAAACATCGATAATTTTGTTAATACTATTCAAGAAAGCCATAGTTCATACGCGGCGCATTTACGCATTAATGATATTGCTAAATACAAAAAAGATCAGCGTTTTTTATCGCAAGATAAATCGGCTTCTCTCCCCGATAGTAATAATATTCTCACCTGTGACAACGTAAGCTTTTTTTATAATAAATATGGCGCTTTAGTGCTAAACAAAATTTCCTTGAAAATAAAACCTGGCCAGCAGATCGCATTGGTCGGTGGTACGGGTTCTGGAAAATCTTCTCTCGCCAAATTATTTTGTGGACTTTATCAACCGCAAGAGGGAAAAATTTTCATCTCGGGTGCTGACGTTGCTAGTCTAAATGCTGAAACACTCGCCAAAAAGTTTTCATATGTTGCGCAGTCTGGGACTTTATTTTCTGGAACTCTATATGACAACTTAACGCTAGGGGACAAAAATATTGCCCCAGATAAAATCCAGCAATTTATAAAAGCTGCCGAGTTAGAAAATCTAATCTCTGAACGAAGTCTTTACGGTAAAGTATTAGAAAACGGTGATAACTTCAGCGGTGGCGAAATTCAGCGTATCGATCTTGCTCGCGCATTACTACAAGACACACCGCTATTAATTTTGGATGAAGCCACTTCGGCATTAGATATAAATACAGAAAGAAGAATCATTGATTATTTGCGTTTATGTAAGAAGACGATAATTTACATTGCGCACAGGCTCGCGACTATTGCGCATTGTGATATTATTTTTGTGCTAGAAAATGGCTCGATAATAGAACAAGGTACTCATCAACAATTATTAGCTAACCGTGGTAAATACTTTCAACTAACAAAAAATGAATGTCTCAAGCAGCATGAATAAAGCGGATAGTTTTTTAAATGCGATATCATCATTTGTAAGCACCGAGCATAAGTGTAAGCCACCCTTGTTGAATTGTTTGCAGCGAGTTTTTAAAGAATTCAATAGTAATATTGATCTGGAATTATTAGAAGACTTAGAAGGAATTTCAATAGACAATTTTAATGATTATGAAAGATCGATTGGTCTGTTACTTTTTCCGATTACTGTATCGCCACAAAATATAGAGAAGCCTTTTTTTCCTATATTGTTACAAGACTGCCACGAAAACATTTTTCTATTTTTAAAACGAAAAAATAACTTGAATGTTCTCTACGATTGCCAGGAAAGTAAAATACTATCTCGCAATGCTAGCAGCATAAATTTTAAAAAAAGCTGGCAGTTTTTTCCAGTCAAAACAGAAGTCGCTGCAAGCTTTAGTTATTTAATTAAATTTATTTTTACGCATTTTAAACTAGCGTTCTTGTTATCGGTAATAGCGGGAATTGGACTGTCAGCTTCCGGTCTGGTCATTGTGGCGATCATTAATTATATTTTTGGTCATGTGTATGAGTCAGGACAATATTTTCAGACTACATTATTTTTATCTTTCGGATGTATTTTAACCGGCATAGGATTGTTCTCTTATTTAAACGATTTATTTATTAAATATTTAAATGCTAAATGTCAGATATATATTTTACCGAAAGTTTTTCAGTCTATCATAAACCTAGATGTTAAAACCCTAAATCAATATACATCCGGTGACATTGTCCAGCGCTTGTCTATCTATGAATCTTCAATAGCTGCGCTTTTCCCATTAAGTTTGCAGGGTTTTTTTTGTATTTTCTCATTATTATTTTTACTGTCTTATATGGCGTATTGCAATTTAATGCTTGCCACAGCTTATTTTATAATTTGTTTCTTATGGTTGGGAATTAAAATGATTTTTATTCCAGCTAACATCAAGTATATGAATGACCAATTCACTGAGCAGGGTCGGCTGTCTTCATTTTTAAATGAAACATTAGCGCAAATCCATAAAATTCGCTCAGCGCATAAAGAAAATAATATTTTTAATAAATGGTTACTCTACCTGATTAACATAAAATACTACGCGGCTAATTCATTACGAATTGAAATGTGGCTTTTATTGTTGGATGCCGCGATCCATTTTGCTTTGTTGTCTTCCATTTATTTTATTTATTATTTCGCATCGCCAAGAAATAATTATTTGTTATTGCAATTCATGGTATGTTCCGGACAGTTTTTAGAAAGGTTTGATAAGCTTTCAGGTTTCTTATGGGCGGTTATCAATTTTATCCCTAGTCTTCAGCGTATAAAACCATTATTAACTGTTGCCACCGAACCAGCGCTTCCTAAAAAAAAGTATTTCAAATTGACAGGTGATATTGAATTAAAAGATATTTGTGTACGAGATATCGAGTCTGGACGTTTGTTATTAGATCACGTTTCTTTACAAATTAAACCCGGTCAGTTCGTCGGCTTTATTGGTACATCAGGTGCTGGCAAATCGACGCTATTTAAATTATTGCTCGGATTAGAAATGGCTTCATCCGGCATAATTATGTTTGATAACGAAAACAGCAATCATTTAGATCAGCAATTCTTGCGTAAACAATTTGGTGCGGTGCTGCAAACCAGCGCTTTATTTCCAGGAACCATTTATTCTAATATTGCCACTAATAAAAATATCACCCTGGACGCCGCCTGGGACTTAGCCAAATGTGTAGGTATAGACAAAGAAATACAGCTTATGCCTATGAAAATGCATACTTATGTGGGAGAAGGCAGCGATTCTCTCTCTGGCGGTCAAAAACAAAAAATTTTAATTGCCAGAGCCTTAGCAACTCAACCAAAAGTTTTATTACTCGATGAGGCGACTTCTGCATTAGACGCGACTAGCCAGGCAGTTATTTACCAGCACTTACATTCGCTTAAAGTTACGCGCTTAGTCATAGCCCACCGCTTCAGTACAATTGAACATGCTGATGTAATCTATAGGTTAGAGCAGGGAAAATTATATTTAAATACTATTAAATCCCCTTGCTAGCTTCATCGTTCTAATTTCGTGTTAATAGTGCAACAGTCCACTAAACGATGTTAATTCAAAATTAGCCTATGCTAATCTCACTTTTGGAAATTATGCGATATTACCGTGGCATCTAATACATTTTGGTAATCTCTTGCGTTATTAAGCATTTTTATTTATACCAGAATTATAATTAGTACTTTCAGAATTAAATCCTGGTGTAATGGTCGTATAAGTTGACGTAAACCCTGAATGATTTATTGAACATGTTTGTACGCTGAGTAAGTTTAAATACAATACTCTACGATATTGAGTAAGACAATCAAGATTGTGTATTTGAATGAGAATAATTGTAGCGAAGCGTTAATAGATGTGGCATTTTAGCGAAATGGCTTAATCAGGAAGATTACGAGACCCATTCATTATGCGCTACCTGGTCCACTCTGTTTGTTTAGCTTCTATGATATTTTCCACTTGTGCCCACGCTCAAATACATCCTGTTGTCAGCGTAGGGATAGGCGCGGATGATACCAATTTCAGTCTTAATAAAACCATTACGATACTCGCGCCGTTTCAAAATATTTATTACGAAAACAATAGCGACACCCAGACTGTCGGCACATTATTTATCGGAGCGGAAATACCGTTAGTAGCGAACATAGCGTGGCAATTGGGTGTGGCATATAACCAGAGCACGGATTTTGCTCCTTATGGTGCTATAGATCAGTTTGCCAATCCATTTTTTGATAATCTCACGTATAATTTCCATATCCGCAGTCAACGTTATTTGCTGCAATCCAAGCTACTCTATACCTTTAAAGAGTATTTTCATCCCTATTTGATCGGTAGTGTCGGCGAGTCCGTCAACAGGTCATACGGGTACTCTGAAACTGGAGTGACTTCGGCGGATGTCGGCATGTTGTTGGCTTTTACGAATAAAACCTACCATTCATTCACATACACGGCAGGTCTTGGTCTGGATATTGATGCAGGCCCGCATATGCGCTTCGGCGTCGGTTATAGCTATATGAATCTGGCGCGCGCGGGATTAGGTGTGGCGCCCTTGCAAGACAGTACTGATACTTTGAAATTCAAGAATTTGGATACGAACGAATTACAGATGCAATTAAGTTATATCGGTTAAGGAAAACTATGAATAACAAAGCGCGGAAATTTTATAGCGGCCTGGGTATCAGTTTAATTGCTTCGCATTGCTGGGCTGGTACGCCGGTTTTTTCAGTAACGCCGAATATTCCCGCGCAAACGCAACTTATCACCGGCCAGCCGGGCACAGCGGTTTTTCAGATTACCAATAATACGAATTACGTATTGAATGATATAGGCGTGCAAAATTTTCCGGTCGGCATGACGCAAATTCCCAGTGCGGGAACACAGTATTGCACGGCGCCGTTTGCGCTCGCGCCAAATACCAGTTGTTTACTGAAAATAAATATTAATAGCTATCAAGCAACAGGCAATATTTCCGGCGGCCCAATAGTATGTTATACGTCTGGGCATCCCGTTTACTGTAGTCAGCCATTACAAGAAGATCAGTTAAGCACGCAGATTACCCCGGGACCCGCGCCACAATCTTGTAGTGAGAATGCCGGCAACTTCAATAGTGTATTAACCCAGCCTTTCGATTCTGGTACTTCGTTTACTCCAGGCTGGGGGCCGGCTCGAAACTGTATAGCCCTGAGTAACGCAAATCCTAATCTGTTGGCATGTCCAACTAACGATGCCACGGGAATATTGTGGCAGCAGCAACGAATTATCGCCGCAGTGGATTTTTGGGTGAAGAAAAAACTAAGTTACTGTCATCATTACAATCCTGATTTCAGCACACCGCCCAGTGAAAGAAACGCTGCCGCCGCGGCAGGTGGCTTTTGTGATCCGGTGGTAGACTTGCAGCCGAATTCAGTTTATTACGGGCAACAAGCGCGTTGGAATTATTCCGGCACCGGTTCTGAGACGATTAATAGCTGGGTCAACAATAATTACATGTGGTATGGCATGGATTGCAGTAATTACACGGCGTTTTTATATAATTTTTCTTTTGGCACAACGTTTGACAGCGACACGGGTTATCAAGCGGGGCAGAGTGCGACACTCACTTGCGCCCCGCCTACCCAAGCCGGGCATTGTCAGGATGGATTATCTCCGAATCAACAGACCGCTTCAGCCGCTTTAACATTGAGTAATCCAAACGCGGCGGGAACCTTACTCTGTGCTGATGGTACTCTGGATCAGGGTAATAATACATTTTGCGCGGGGCATGGCGACTCACATGGCAATTATCTTTCTATGATTGATACTGCCGGCCATTTGCTGCCGTCAGGAACGATAACCGCTGACAGGCTTGCGCAGATTCTTCAACCTGGTGATTTGATTTATATTGCGGGCGGCGGCGTAAGAACATCTTCTAGTAGTTCCGAAGTCACTCACGTTATCGTGTGGACGGGTAAACAAATTGGCTATGGCACTAACGATATTAACCCAGCGCAAATCGCGCCCGATGATATTTGTCCCATTGAAGATTGGTCGCCGGTAGTGGGTGAATGGGTCATCTCCGACAGCCATTATCAAGGTGCGGATTACCGGGCGCTCACGCCATGTTTTTATTTGAATAATCTCTGGGGTGTGCGGCGTGTGATTCCGGTTGCGTTGACTGGACCGGTGAAGGGAAATCTGAATTGTCAGGTAGGCCCATTTAGTAAATGATAATTTTAGAACTCTAGTTTATATCATTGGTACAACCGCGTTCGTTATCGCTGCTGTGTTTGGCACGGTTTATGCATACAATTCTTAAAGAAGACAAATTGGTTTCTGGCCCCGATTGATTGGATTAAACTCCACGCGCAAAACAAAGCTATCGCTGACCACTTGATTTCTTTACCCACTAGCAGAGCGCTACATTTTTAAGTTCCGCTGAAATTTCTAAATATAAAGAACATCTCGATAAATTAGATAATGTCGGTGTTGCAATTAATTATTGGATTTAAATACGGAGCAATTAGAAAAATCAACAAACAGCATTTTTATCGCTATCCTTAAAAAGAATTCTACTAACTTAATAACTCAACACCATGCGATCAGGCTTATTGATAGAATGATCCACTTCAGTAACCAACTGCTGCGTCCTTGTTTTATTAAAAAAGAAAAAATTACCCGTTACAGCAAGGTTAATAAGATTCAATATTCCGGCAGAAAAAATAATAGAAGCTACATTCCCAATCACCTTTTTCCAACCGCGATGCCCAACAAAATGGGAATCCTGGCTATGAAGGTGCTCAACGAATTTCAATTTAAAATCCAGCCATTTAATTTTTGCAGTGTTTGAATCATCAACCACAGGAAGTGTATTCAAACGTTCATCAAGTTCACCTGCCAGCTTAGTCGCGTAATTACCGCGGTCAACACCTTCAGAAATTAATTGCTCTCCATACATGGTAATTTCTGTAACGCGAAGTCTTACCTCAGTCGCTATATTGGCGTTCCACGGTAACAATATTTCCGGAGACACATCAGTGCGATTAAAGTTTTCAACAAAAGAATTATGGATTAGAGTATTTTCAGATAAAGCAAGTTGGGACATCAGACGACGAAATAATTCATTATGCTCGAAAAATAAATTTTCAATAATAGGCCTGACCCAATAATACCGGAATACGAAATGTCGGGTATGGTGGTCACCAATATAGGTTGAGGAATAATGATTATCACTAGTCATTTGATTATGACGGGTAAGATCAGTTACGTCAGAACTTAAATACTCAAGGGGGTTAAAAGAACCTGACGAAAAATCCGTATCTCCTTCTTTTAATCCATCTCCCGGATAAATAAAATCAGAAGATAATGCATTCGAGAAATCGGCGTCATCATCGCGCGCAATAGCATCCACGAGTTGATTAAAAATAGATTCCGCGTTTGATGGTACTATTTCAGCTGCTAAATTAAGAGGAGGCTTATCCTCAAAAGAAGCGTTATTACTAATAGTAAATTGTTTCTGTACTTTGCCCATGCGGATTCGCCATCTTATTTAAAGAATGGCCGTGATTATACTACCAATCTCGATAATGTCAAAATTGCACCTAGACTTATCCATTTACTTTCGCCAAATTAAATATGAGAAAAATCACCGTATTATTTTTTTGCATTCATGGATGAAGGGTGTTGTTTTACTTTGTGGATTTTGGTTATCTTTTTGTCCCGATAAAAATATTACCTAATATTTTAAACGTGTTTGTAATTCCCAAACGTCCATCTGCTAATAAGAACATGTCTTCTGACAGTAAGAGAAATTATATCCCTTATTGGTGCAATTATTTTGACAGTTAGAATCGATATTTGAGTTATGAGGTGAATTATTATAAGAACATTTTGTTTGACAATATTGATACGAAGAACCGTTAGAAGTACAGTCGTGTACGCATTTGTAATCCGTTGATACAATTGCTTTTGCATAGGAAGCAAATAACATGGTGAGTATAAACGTTAAAATTAAAAACATTTTCATAAATCATACTTTATTAAATATAGTTTTTTTAAATTCGAGCTAATTTAGTTTAATCAGTTCGGGGTTTAATCGATAGATAATTTTTTAATTTAGCAAAATAATTAAATATTATTTCTTACGTAATTCAAAATATCAAAGAAATATGTGTTTCGTTATATAATATATAATTGCATTGAAATATTTTGGAAGTTTTTTTTCATGTTTAAAAATAATAATTTTCTTATTTATGGGTTCGTACAGCTCTTCATTTTCAGTTTACCTATAATCGCGCATGGTCTGAGTGACAATACGTTATATCAAGAATTAAATGAGTGGGTTTTTCTCTTATTAGCTTTCATTCTAGCCTTTGGATTGGCCTATCTACAGATATTTATTATGCAGAAAGAGTTTCCAGCGCTATACGCTTGTTATCAAGAGTGGACTAGAAAAGGAAAAGATCATTCAACTATTTATTTTTTTCTCACCACGCTAGGCTATTTTAATTCATTATTTATAATGTCTCTTTATTATGATCAGTATCACGTGACAACACCCATTAAGGGTTATCCGTTTACAGCGGTTAGTCATTACAAAACGCATCACCGTAAGTCTGGCACCAGCTATAACGTTGTATTCATGTCGCCATTGTTTGGCAAATACGAAACATCTGATTCTGTCGGAGACTTTTATAATACCGTCGAGGCAGGGGACATTATGAACCTTTTTTTGAGAGAAGGCCGTTTTCACACGCATTTCGTTATTGATTCTCAATTTAATAAAGCGCCTCAAAACACTGACCAAAACTATTTAAAGCAATATATATTTAGTTCATTGAAAATTCAGGGTAAAGCTATGGAATGGAACAAAATTCTGAATTTTCATTCTAGTAATTATTAGCTTAAAAAATTTATCAAAAATTCGTCGGTTAGGCTAAGTGAAACGCAGCCCAACAAAAAAAGATTTTACAAGTAAGCAAGCTAAACAGAAAGAAAGGATTTCAAGAAAATAATCGAATATTTCCAATCTGGCTCTCCGAACGGTACTCGAACCAGTGACCTAATGATTAATAGCTATCGACACTGGCTGTTACGCGAAATATGGCGCTTGCTAGGGGAATAAAGTTGGCAAATTAGACATGAAGAAGATTATCAGAAAAAGAGTAATTGTTGCCATACTCAATAATATATTGCGGATATAAATGAGAGTGCGACTAGGGTGGCTTGCTTCGACGATTTCCCATGACGTGAGTAACATTCCAAACCATAATCCTGTCAAGATAGCAACACCACCTGGACCACCTGCAACCCAGCCCCAGTGCCATGAAGTAGATCCAATGCTCACCATAGTTATGCCCAAGAACAACTGTACAACGGTTGCTGGCAAAATAACTACTAGCGTTTGTCTCATGAGTTTTGCTAAAACTATTTTTTCCTGATCTCGTTGTGTCAATATTAAGTAAATGCAATAACACATGCTTGAGACTAAAAGTCCTGCAACTAAAATATGCACTATTCTCAAAGTAGTAAACAAGATATAAATTTTAAACATTTTATCTTTTACCCAAACAAAAAGGTGGTTTTAGTAATAGCATCATATATTACTCCGATGAACAGTAATAATAGTACAACTGAAGCGAACGGCCATCGGATAGACCCTGATGTGGGATTATGTTTATGCAGCCAAAACAAACCACTAAATCCCATGAGTACCGCAGCCGTTAAAATATAAGCAGCGTCAATCCAGGGAGAAGCAAAGTTAAATTTGGAAAAAAATACCAGAAAGGTGCCTGTCACCATCGCGCAGCAACCTAAAACGAGTATCCCCCACAGCCAACGGATGTCGGGTTTACGCCAGGGAATACCGATAATACAAACACTAGTGAGTCCTAGTAAGCCAAGTACACAAAGAATATGGAGAAACCTTAATAAATAAACCATATAGTCAAGCATATACCCATGGTTAGAATTTTAATATCATGCCATATGGGAAACATCTTGCGCAAGCTAACTGTACCTTCTCGAAAAATGGATCTGATTCTTTTTACAATCCTGATACGTAGTACTGTTTTTTTAAAAAATAATATGTAAGTTGGGTAGAGCGCAGCGAAACCAACAAACCTTCATTCCCCCATAAATACACCAGACTCATTATAATTTCTCTGTTTTACAAACTTGTGAAAACTAGAATGTAGCCATGCGCTAGGGGATGATACTAATCCATGTTTTACAGGATTATAATGAATTTACTCACGGAGATGGATTTAGCGCAGGCGTAAATTCAGAACCATTTTGCAGTGATGATAAACCCATATCCAGTATCAAAATGCCAAGTCCATAAGCCTATGGATACGGGATAGGGTATAAATAACTTTATAATGTCCTCACTTTTAAAACGGACAATTCCATTTCTTTTTGTGGCGCTGCATTATCTGACTCAGCGTGATTAGAAGACTGACTCCACAACCAGGTGTCTTGCGAACGTTGTAACTGACGCAAGTTTTTTTCACGCTGAATTTTCCAGGTAGTAAAAAAACTAAATGTAGAGCCCGCTGCGTGTTGCTGTTTCAAATATTCCTTTTCAATAACCGAACTTGCGGTTTGAATAACTTCATTACTAAAATTTTTATCATTAATATGTGTTGATGTAGCCACATAATCAATAATTAAATCCGCAATGACAGCAGGTAAGCCAGTATCTTCTTCGAGACGAACTTGCAGCGCCACATCTTTAGCTTGCAATAATTTAATGCTCGCGGGTGTTAAAAATGTTTTTACCAATTTCCAGCTATCACCGTATTCTTCCATGATACGCACAAAAAGCGCGGGTTTATTTTTCACTAGAGTATTTAATTTTTTCGTATTGCGGGTAATACCCGCTGCGATGGCGCTATGATAAATGATATAGGCATTGTCACTATATGAATTTAACAGAGCTTTACTAGCTCGCGACTCGCCCAAATCAAATGCCAGGCGATAATAAACAGCAGCTCTATCTAAATTGCCGTTATTATCATTAAGCCTGACAGTAGCATGTGCTAAATTCACAAGCTTAGTCTTGTCGCCTAATTCTACCGCCTGTTTGAAGTGTTGATAGGCGCGTTCAAACGCTTTCTTACCGTCATTTGGATATTGAAAATTACCAGGCCCAGGTATCATCGTTTGCGCACTCAAAAATTCCATATATTCATTTCTAAGCGCTAATCCCTCGTTATAATTCTCCAGACCTTTTCGACTAAGCTCGGCTAAAATCTGAATTGTTTCAGGATTACTATCCTGGCCTTGAGCCTGTTGAAATCTGGCTAAAATGGGGTCTTTCATCATTACCGGTCTGTTTAACATGGCTATACCCTCGTTAGTTAAGTGTGTGTGTTAAGAGAAGACCATCTTATATTATTCGTTTAAAAATGATAATATAGCTATATATGAACATATTGTTTTATGGGATGAACAATGAGCTTCCTGACCCTAATGGAAATCTTTTATAGTGTGGCGTTACATCATAGTTTTACCAAAGCGGCTTATGAATTAGGTCTTTCAAAAAGCTATGTCAGTACGCAAATATCCCTGCTGGAAGCGGAACTGGGTATACAACTTTTAAACCGCACAACCCGCCACTTAAGTCTCACGCAAGCGGGCGAATCCTTATTAGAATCCTGTAAAAAAATTATTTTTGAAAAAGACAACGCCATGCTGGCGATGGAATCCATCAAGAATGAACCTGCAGGCCATTTAAAAGTTTCTGCCCCGCCTTCCATGTGCGCATCTTATTTAGCAACCTTGTTACCAAAATTTCTCGCGGCCCATCCCAAAATCACTGTGGAACTGGAAGCTTCCGCTGTGGTTAAAGATTTAAAGTCCAACCGAATTGACATCGCAATACGCATGACCAGAGACCCCGATGAAAAATATGTCGCGCGTTTGCTGGGCGATTTCACGCTGGCTATTTTAGCCACGCCTGAATATTTGCAGCGACAAGGTTTTCCGAAAAAACCTCAAGACTTGCTTAAACACAATTGCCTTATTTATTCCTTAGCGCCAACCGCTGCTATTTGGGAATTCCAGCATGGAAAACAACGGGAAGAAATACAGGTGAAAGGCAATTTAATTTCTGATAATAGTTTCACTATTCAACATGCGATGTTATCGCATATGGGAATAGCCAGACTGCCTTCGTATCTTCTGCACGAAGAAATTAATTCCGGAAACATTACCCTGCTGCTAGAAGAATTTAATCAAAGCAGTCTACCGATTTACGCCATTTATTCTTCTCAGCCCACCGCGAAAATTAAAACCTTTATCAACTTTATCAAAGAATATTTCGCGGTCCATAAAATCTAACGCCGCAAAAAAAAATACCCCACTACTTTAACCAAGCAAAAAGAGGGCGGTTATTTGGTTCAGTTTCCAGACTTTCCTGAAGCAATTACTCAAGGTGATAATATAGATAACGCCTTGAGTGAAGCTATTGATCATCTAGAGGAGGCTGTGGCCAATCGTATTGAAATGAAATTGGATATACCTGCGCCGAGCCGACTCAAGAAAAATCAATATAATATTTCGTTACACACCTAAACCCTTTCAAATTTCAATCTTTCTAATTACTACTTAAACCTAAGTGCGTAGTGACAAAAAACTCGATGAGCAACAGGCCGTGATGAATACTTGGATCCCTTTGCTTTCTCTCCTATCTCGCCCCTGACTAAGGGTGTAATAAATTGATTTTATGAGCTTTCTGCAGATAACTATGCTCTGATTAACAGATTGGACAGAATTGATCTATTACTGTACAATGCTGGGTTCATACTAATTAATAGGTTTATTATGTCGCGCCCTCGTCAACCGCTGCCGGATTTATCAACAGTAATCGCTAATCACGTCGCGATCACTGGCCCATTACATCAAACTGCCTCCATTGATTTGCATGGCTTATCCGAAGAAAAAGCGCGCGCTGCTGTTATTGCCCAAATCAAATTAGCGCCAGAAAAACGTTGGGATAAAATTCGTTTTATCACCGGTCGTGGCAATCATGTCAATGCGAAAGGAAATCGTGGAACAATTTATAATAGTTTTCAAGAGTGGTTGCAGATAGTTAATAACGCCCCACTGACAGTAGAGCAATTTGATGGATTCTATGAAGTCAGTTTTGTGAATGAGAACACGATTTATAATCCTCTTGAAGCTTTTTTCAATCAGGAAATTCATAATTACTTAAGCTCAGAAATCGAAAGTATCAAGACCGCCGCCGCCAAAAAAGATTTTGACGCCATGATGGCATTAGCTCTTTGCTACGATAAAGGGATTGGTGTTATCAAAGATTATCGGGCAGCGACTGCTCTCTACAAGGAAATTGCCGAGACACGCAAAGATTCACTCGCCCAATTTGAAACTGGCTGCCGATATTTCATCGGGATAGGTGTCCGTCAAAATGATCTTGAAGCAGTACGTTATCTTGCTCTCTCTGCCGCACAGGGTTATGTCCTGGCCGAGTTTCTCTTGGGGACCATTTTTCATAAAGGCACTGAGACTATTCCCGTCGCTTTAGCACGCGCACACGGCTATTTCATCGCGGCTGCTTCCCACAAGAATGCCGAAGCGGCACGTAAAGCCGGAAGTTTTTATTATCAAGGATTGGGATGTACTCCCAATCCTGAAGCGGCGGTCAGGTTCTGGGAACAAGGTGCAGAACTCGGTGATAAAATCGCTGCTTTCAATCTGGTTCATGCGTATGAAACGGGAGAAGGGGTTAAGCGAGATAGCAGTAAGGCAGATCATTTTTTAAGGCTTGCTGCAAAACTGGGTGACCGGGACGGGCAATTTTTATTAGGTTTGAAATTATTTTTTGGCCTTCATGGTGCCGCGATAGACGTTAAAACTGGCCTGCACTGGATTAAGGAAGCCGCAAAACAAAATCATCCGGATGCGTTAATGTTTTTATTCCGGATTGAATTAGCCGCGGGCAATACCTCACAAGCAGGCGAACATGTTATCGCAGCTGCACGGGCCGGCGAAATCACCGCGCAATACCATATCACTTGCATGCCACTAGAAAAACTTCAGCGAACTTACAGAGCGAACCCTAAAGAAGAAAAATCTTCCGCGACAAGCAACTTCACTACCGAACTGCAAGCCGAAATCAAAAAATTATTTTTAAAGCAGGATAATGCACTAATTATCACTACCGAAACAATTAAAGAAAAAGCTGTCGCCGGTTATCTCATGGCTGATGAGCACGGCGAAGAAGAAGTTAAAAAAGGAATTGCGTTAATGAAAGCTATGGCGGCAAACAATTCAACCTGGGCTATAGGCTGTCTGGCAGGTACTTATTTAGAAGGTCACAATAATATTATCAAGATTAATCCGCAAATAGCTTATCAATTTTTATTACAGGGTGAAAAACTCAATGACCCGAATTGTTTACTCCTTTTGGGCCGTTACTGGTCGCAGGGATTAGGGACCCATTTATCGGCAGCGCAACGCGTCGACATGAAAAAAGGATTGAAATTTCTTGAGCGTTCGCGCGCGCTGAGCTATATCGCAGCCTACAATGAATTAGGAAATTTTTACCATACCAATGAGAATCTCCTCCTCGCAGTAGAAAATTATTGTATGGCCGTAGAATTGTCACTAACGACACCCAAGGATGAAACGTCTGAACAAACCGATGTGTTAGCTCATGCCGCCGCTAATTTAGCTCGAATTTATTATAAGGGCTATGAAGAAATTCCACGCGATGAGAAAAAAGCATTATATTATTTTGATCTGTCAGCAGTTAATGGAATAGTTGAGGCGGCAATGTTTCTTATGAATTTTTATCGTAAAGATGACAAAACCGAAAAAGTGATCTACTATGCCAATATAGCGGCAAAATTGGGTGAACCGACCGCACAAAATTTTATGCAAGTAATGCGAAGCAAACCCGAATATCTTCCTATGGTTGAATTGTATTGTAAGCGTCAGCCTGAACAAATCACAACTGCGGAAATTACTTTCGATCCGAGCTATAGCTTGAATCTTCGGCCTAAAATAGCGGACACAGCCAGTCTTACGAAATTAAAAGCTAAATCAGCGCTTCCTTTTTTCGCCGTTAAATCGGGTGAGAAGATAGTTGATGCTGTGCTGGAGTGTAAAACCCAACAAGATTACACCGCAGTCCAAAAACTGCAGAATGATTTGCATTGTCAGGGGACATTTTTCAAAAACGCAAAAAAGAAAAAGTTCTTCGTTTTAAAAGATGTCGATGCGATCATGAGTCAAGGTTTAACGCGGAGCAACTAACGAACTCATTTGTCGATTTAATTCTGCTATCAATTCACTCGCAGGCGGGCCATTGCTCATGGCTTGTCAAGTAAATATAAAATAACTTTCATAAAATATTCCAACTAACTTCTATGTTGGGATGAACTAAGTGACGTGAGAGTTCTACATTGGTTCTACATGAAAATTT
This sequence comes from Gammaproteobacteria bacterium, assembly GCA_963692955.1. Taxonomy (GTDB): domain Bacteria; phylum Pseudomonadota; class Gammaproteobacteria; order DSM-16500; family DSM-16500; genus UBA5158. The sequence goes on from OY843587.1 coordinate 1,146,913, forward strand.
AGTGATATGAGCGTTTGTGATTGAGAGCTTGAAAAAACTGGCTCCCCGAACTGGACTCGAACCAGTGACCTAATGATTAACAGTCATTTGCTCTACCAACTGAGCTATCGGGGAATATGAGGTTAAGTGCTGAATACTAATATCGCTTGGCCATTTCGTCAATATTTTATAGCATTCAGCCCTAAATAAAATTATAGCTTCGCCAACGCCGCTTGCATGCGCTGCATGGCTTCCACTAACTTATCCATGCTAGTCGCGTAAGAAATCCTTAAATAGCCTTCAGCCCCGAACGCAGACCCTGGAATCAACGCGATTTCGGCTTCATTCAGCAGATATTCCGCTAGTTCGATGTCATTATTAATCGCCGGTGTTTTCGCGATTAAGTCATTAAAACAAGGGAAAATGTAAAAAGTCCCGTCGCAAGGCGAGCATCTCACGCCGTTAATCTTGCGCAATTCTCCCAGCACATAATCATGTCGGTCTTTGAACGCCTTGGTCATCGCGGTAATGCAGCTTTGGTCGCCATTTAATGCCGCTAACGCCGCAATTTGCGCAATGCTAGTCGGGTTAGAAGTGCTTTGGGATTGGATTTTTGTCATCGCTTTAACCAATGACGCAGGTCCCGCGGCATAGCCAATGCGCCAGCCCGTCATGGCGTAAGCTTTAGAAACACCATTAATCACGATGCAGCGGTCGTATAATCCTGGACACACCATTAAAATATTTACGAAGGGCTCATCCGTCCACAGCGTATGTTCGTAAATATCGTCTGTCATGATCAACACGTCAGGGTGTTGCATCAACACATCACCTAACGCTTTCAACTCGGCCGTGTTGTACGCAACGCCAGTCGGGTTCGACGGACTGTTTAATAACACCATGCGCGTTTTCGGCGTGATCGCGGCTTGCAATTGGTCGGGCGTGATTTTGTAGTTTTGTTCGAATTCGGCTTTGATAATCACGGGCACCGCGTCGCATAATTTCGCGATGTCAGGATAAGAAACCCAATACGGCGCCGGAATCACTATCTCATCGCCCGAGTTTAAAACCGCTGAAAAAAGGTTATAAATGCTATGTTTCGCGCCGCATGACACGATGATTTGATTCAACGAATAATTTAAATTATTTTCGCGCGCAAACTTATCGACGATCGCTTGTTTTAACGGTTTGATGCCATCGACCGCGGTGTACTTAGTAAAACCTTCGCGAATCGCTTTGATCGCGGCTTCTTTAATAAAATCAGGTGTGTCAAAATCGGGTTCGCCGACGCTGAGACTAATAATGTTTTTACCGGCTGCCTTTAACTCATCGGCGCGGGCGGCGACGGCGAGAGTGGGTGAGGGTTTGATGCGGTCCACTCGACTAGCTAATTCGATAATCATGTTGCTTATCACTCCGGATTTTGTAATTTTAGTTTCATAAAGTTGGCGCGGACGCGGATTATAAATTATTTATGAGAGATGTTCTACCCAACATTTTGAGTTGATATTATACTCTAATAGTCGGCTTAGGTTGCAAAACTTCTTCAAACCAACGAAAATGACCGCCCCCACGAGGAAAAAAAATATGATGTTGCCTATAGCAAGAATGGGCGCTCCCGTTCTGGCACAACGCGCTAACGAAGTACAAGATGTAGCTGATCCAGCGATTCAGACTCTGATCGCGAACATGATAGAAACGTTTATCGATACAGGTGTCGGTTTAGCCGCGCCCCAAGTATCCGTATCAGTCCGCATTGTCGTTTTTAATTTGACACCGGAGTGGGGCAAATTGCGTGGCTTTCCAGAAGGCATTCCGCTCACCGTGTTAATTAATCCGGTCATCGAACCGCTGACTGAAGAGTTGCAAGTCGGTTGGGAAGGCTGCCTGTCGATCCCTGAAATGATGGGCGAAGTGGCCCGCCCGCGCGCTATACGTTACAGCGGTATCGATCAACACGGCGAAAAAATTGTGAAAGAAGCAGAAGGGTATCATGCCCGCATCGTGCAACATGAATGTGATCACTTGGATGGGATTTTATATCCGCAGCGCATGTTGGACATGCGACGCTTCGGTTTTGTAGAAGAAATAAAACAAGCGCGAGCCAACGCCTAATGTCGGATGACAAATTCAAATTAGAATCACCGTTTAAACCCGCCGGCGATCAACCGCAAGCGATTGAAAAACTCGTGCAAGGTTTGACAGACGGCCTCGCGCACCAAACGCTATTGGGTGTGACGGGTTCGGGAAAAACTTATACGATCGCGAATGTCATTCAAGCGGTGCAACGCCCGACGCTGATTTTAGCGCCGAATAAAACGCTTGCCGCGCAATTGTACGGTGAAATGCAGGAATTTTTTCCGCACAATTCGGTGGAATATTTTGTTTCGTATTACGATTATTATCAGCCAGAAGCCTACGTGCCGTCCTCCGATACCTATATTCAAAAAGATTCTTCCATCAACGATCACATCGAACAAATGCGTTTATCGGCGACGAAATCGATTTTAGAGCGCCGCGATTCCATCATCGTCGCGACCGTCTCGGCGATTTACGGTTTGGGTGATCCGCGCATGTATTTAAGTATGGTGCTGCATCTAGACCGCGGCGATAAAATCGACCATCGCGCGCTGTTACGCCGTTTAGCCGAGTTGCAATACACGCGTAACGACGTTGACTTGCATCGTACGACTTACCGCGTGCGCGGCGACGTCATCGATGTTTATCCGGCGGAATCGGATAAAGAAGCGGTGCGCATCGAATTATTCGAAGATGAAATTGAAAGCCTTTCTTATTTTGATCCATTGACCGGAGAAATCTCCCGTAAAGTGCCGCGATTAACTATTTATCCAAAAACGCATTACGTCACCGAGCGCACGACGATCACGCAAGCGATCGACCAAATTAAAATTGAATTGAAAGAACGATTAGCCGAATTAAATGGGTTAAATAAATTAGTCGAAGCGCAGCGTTTAGAGCAGCGCTCGCTGTATGATTTAGAATTGATGACGGAGTTGGGTTTTTGCCAAGGCATAGAAAATTATTCGCGTTACCTGTCCGGCCGCAAAGCCGGCGAGCCGCCACCGACGTTATTTGATTACTTGCCTGCGGATGCATTGCTCGTTATCGACGAATCGCATGTTACCATCCCGCAATTAGGCGGCATGTACCGTGGCGATCGCGCGCGCAAAGAAACGCTAGTCGAATACGGTTTCCGGTTACCTTCCGCGCTGGACAATCGCCCACTGCGCTTCGATGAATTCGAAGACCGTCAGCGCCAAGTGATTTATGTTTCCGCCACGCCAAGCAAATATGAAAAAGAACACGCTGGTCAAACCGTCGAACAAGTCGTGCGGCCCACCGGTTTGTTAGACCCCGAAGTCGAAGTCCGTCCCGCGAAAACGCAAGTCGACGATTTGCTATCCGAAATTAATATCCGCGTGCCCTTAGACGAACGCGTGTTAGTGACGACGTTAACGAAACGCATGGCGGAAGATTTAACGGAATATTTGATGGAACACGGCGTGCGCGTGCGTTATTTACATTCCGATGTCGATACTGTCGAGCGGGTGGAAATTATCCGTGACTTCCGCATGGGAAACTTCGATGTGCTGGTCGGCATCAACTTATTGCGTGAAGGTTTAGACCTTCCTGAAGTATCTTTAGTCGGCATTTTAGATGCCGATAAAGAAGGTTTTTTACGTTCAGAAACCTCCCTCATCCAAACCATCGGCCGCACCGCGCGTCACTTCCGCGGCAAAGCGATTTTATACGCGGATAAAATCACTAACTCCATGCAAAAAGCGATGGAAGAAACCGCGCGCCGCCGCGAAAAACAACACGCTTACAACGTCGAGCACAACATCACGCCGATCAGCATTAAAAAAGCGATCCGCGATATCATGGAAGGTGCCTACGCGCCGAATTCCGTGCGTGGAAAATTATTTCCGAAAGTGGCTGAAAAAGATGACGCGGAATATTTATCGTTGCCGCCGGATAAGCTCGTCGCGAAAATCGGGCAATTGGAAAAACAAATGTATGAACACGCGCACAATTTGGAATTCGAAGAAGCCGGACGCTTGCGTGATTTAATCAAGCGTCTCGAAAAAACGACCATCGCGCGTTAACTTACTGTACCGCGGAACATTGATCTTGATAACAAATTTTCAACGCGCTTTTGATCAACGTTTCCGCCGCTTTACGTGATTCGCCGGTGAAAGGGTATTGCGTATTCGTGTACGTGATTAAATAAATATTTTTAGCGTCGGCGTCGATGTAATATTGAATCCCCGTCAACTGTACTTTTTGACATTCAAACACTTGCGCCCACACGCGGAAGCGGTCACCGGACTGCGGTTCCGAGAACGGCGTCCCGACCACACACCCTTTACTCTTCAAACCGCCAGCCAAGATCTGCGCCATTTGCGTGATGAAATCCGTCGTTTCCACATGAATGGGTTTGGCTTGCGTGCGTTGCGATAAGGTTTGTATATATTCCGTGGGAGGAGGAGGCGGCGCGTTGCGGCCGAATGGTTTTGGCTGCGCTTGGATGATTTTCAATTCAGCCGGTGAAACTGGCGTGATTTTTTGGTATTTGGCGGTGCTAGGATCGTCTTGCAAAACATCCGCGATCGTCGTCCATGACGGGTCCAACGAAAGCGTTACCGTAGCCTGGTCATGCGGCGCGAAAGCATAAACGGGTGCGACTGCGAAAAACACGGCGCTCGATAAACAGCGGAAAAAAAGTCTTTGCATACTAATCCCTTTAAAATAAGTTATTCGATAGTGATTCCAGTTGAAAGTATTGTATCATAACTATAATTCAAACTTGCATCGCGGATTTTGTGATGCTATCGTTACCGCCTTTGTGAATTCCGTGATTTATTTGCATATTCATAGGCACGTAGCTCAGTGGTAGAGCACCACCTTGACATGGTGGTGGTCGGTGGTTCGATCCCACTCGTGCCTACCATTCGTTAAGCCTATATATTAAAGTATAAAGAAATTTTTTGGATGAGAAGATGCGTATGCCGGTCATTACTCTACCTGATGGAAGTCAACGCACGTTTGACCAAGCCGTCACCGTCGCGGAAGTCGCCGCCAATATCGGCGCGGGTCTCGCCAAAGCAGCGCTCGCGGGCAAAGTTAACGGCAAGCTCGTCGATACTTCACATGAAATTAAAGAAGACGTATCCCTCGCCATCGTCACCGACAAAGACCCTGCCGCGTTAGAAGTCGTCCGCCATTCCGCCGCGCATTTGTTAGCGCAAGCGGTAAAAACGCTATTTCCCAGCGCCCAAGTCACGATTGGTCCAGTCATCGAAGGCGGTTTTTATTATGACTTCGCATTCGAACGGGCTTTTACGCCGGAAGATTTAGGCCGACTCGAAGAAGAAATGAAAAAATTGGTGAAAGCCGATTTACCCGTCAAGCGCACGGAAATTAAGCGCGATGCAGCGATACAATTTTTTCGCGGCTTAGGCGAAGAATACAAAGCGAAAATTATCGAAGATATTCCCGCGAACGAAACCTTGACGATGTATCAGCAAGGCGATTTTATCGACTTATGCCGCGGCCCGCACGTGCCCAGCACGGGAAAAATCAAAGCTTTCAAATTAACGCGCGTCGCCGGCGCCTACTGGCGCGGCGATTCTAAAAATGAAATGCTTCAGCGCATCTATGGCACCGCGTTCCACGACACGAAAGCGTTGGAACAGCACTTACACGATTTAGAAGAAGCGGAAAAACGCGATCACCGCAAAATCGCTAAGACCCTCGACCTTTTTCATATTCAAGAAGAAGCGCCGGGCATGGTGTTTTGGCACACGAACGGTTTGATAATCTATCAACAAATTAAAGATTATATTTCTGAAATGATCGGGGCGCGCGGTTACGAACAAGTCGCCACGCCGCAACTAGTCGATTTAGAATTATGGCGCAAGTCCGGGCATTGGGGTTTATTCAACGAAGAAATGTTTACCGTCGAATCGGAAAAACGCCAGTACGCCGTCAAGCCTATGAATTGCCCTTGCCACGTTGAAATCTTCAAGCAAGGTTTACGCAGTTACCGTGATTTACCGATCCGCTTCGCTGAGTTCGGCATTTTACACCGCAACGAACCGTCTGGCTCTATGCACGGTTTAATGCGAGTGCGCCAGCTCGTCCAAGACGATGCTCATATTTTCTGTACCGAAGACCAGGTACAAAGCGAAGCCGCGAATTTCATCGAATTACTGCTGAAAGTCTATGCCGATTTCGGCTTTACCGACATCGCCGTGCGCTTGGCCACGCGGCCGGAAAAGCGCATGGGTAACGACCCCTTGTGGGACAAAGCCGAAGGAGCGCTCGCCCACGCCCTCACCGAAGCAGGGTTAGCCTTCGAAGAACGTCCTGGAGAAGGGGCTTTTTACGGTCCAAAAATCGAATTTCACCTCAAAGACAGCCTCAACCGGACCTGGCAATGCGGTACCTTGCAGCTGGATTATTCGACCCCCGGCCGCCTAGATGCCTATTATATTGATGAAGATAGCACGAAAAAGGTGCCAGTGATGTTGCACCGTGCTATCTTAGGCTCCCTTGAGCGTTTTATCGGGGTTTTACTGGAGCATTACGCGGGTAAACTTCCCATTTGGCTGGCACCGACTCAAGCCGTTATTTTGAATATTACGGACCGACAGGCCCCATATGTCACCGAATTAGTAAATATATTCAAAAAACATGGCATTAGAGTGAAATCGGACTTGAGAAATGAGAAGATCGGCTTTAAAATCCGCGAACACACCTTACAGAACATTCCCTACCTGCTGGTAGTGGGTGATCGTGAGGCTGACGCGCGCGCTATTTCGGTACGTACCCAGAAGGGTGAAGACCTCGGCAATATGCCGGTGGAGCAGTGTATTGAGCTGCTTCAGAAAGCCATTGCGCGGCGGAGTAGAATTGACTAGGAGGAAGACCAGATTAGCGCAGAAAAGAAACCTCGGGTAAATGATGAAATCACCGTTTCTGAGGTACGGTTAATTGATGCTGAAGGCAATCAGCTGGGCGTGGTACCAACCCGCCAGGCGATGCAAATTAGCGAAGAATCTGGTTTAGATTTAGTGGAATTATCCCCCGACGCCAAGCCGCCAGTTTGTAGGGTCATGGATTTTGGAAAGTTCCGTTTCCAGCAGAGTAAGCGTAAAGCTGCCGCTAAGAAAAAACAGAAACAGGTACACATCAAAGAAATTAAAATCCGTCCCGCGACAGAAGAGGGCGATTATCAAGTGAAATTGCGTAACATCATCCGCTTCTTGAGCGATGGTGATAAAGCAAAAGTAACGCTGCGGTTCCGGGGACGCGAAATGGCGCATCCAGAATTGGGTTACAAATTGATGGAACGCATAGTGGGTGATTTGACCGAGCACGGGATTGTGGAACAGCGTCCTAAGTTTGAAGGCCGGCAAATGGTCATGGTTATTGGACCGAAGAAGCAAAAATAATTTTTTTTTGGAAGTTAGTGGAGTAGATGCAATGCCAAAGTTAAAATCCGTTCGCGGCGCCGCTAAAAGGTTTAAAGCCACTGCAAATGGCTATAAACACCGCGCCACTGGCCGCAATCATATCATGACAAAGATGACGACTAAACGTAAGCGTCACCTACGTGGTGCTACAGCAGTAGATAAGGTGGATTGCCCGTCAATCGACCAAATGCTGCCTTACTCTTAAGGGGAGAGATAAAAAATGGCAAGAGTTAAAAGAGGCGTCACCGCGCACGCCAAACATAAAAAAGTTTTAGACAAAGCGAAAGGTTATTATGGCGCCCGCAGCCGCGTATTCCGCGTTGCAAACCAAGCCGTCATTAAAGCCGCGCAATACGCTTACCGCGACCGTAAACAAAAGAAACGTGATTTCCGCAGCCTGTGGATTGTGCGTATCAACGCAGCGGCGCGTGAATGTGGTTTGTCCTACAGCGTGTTAATGCACGGCTTAAAAGTAGCGGCCATCGAAATCGACCGCAAAGTATTAGCTGACATCGCCGTATATGATAAAGCGGCATTTGCTGTGATCGCGGAACAAGCGAAGTCCCGGTTAGCAGCGTAATACCACGTTATCGCTTTTAATAAGACGATAACAACTATAAATAGGGGCTTAGTCCCCTATTTTTTTTGGGACGCAATTTGTGAAAGAGTTATTGGATGTAATTCATGAAAGAGTTAAATGAATTATTACAGCAAGCCAAGACGGATATCCAAGCGGCCTCCGATTTAAAAAGCTTGGATAACCACCGCGTACACTATCTCGGTAAAAAAGGCCAAATCACTGAATATTTAAAAAATCTAGGCCACCTGCCTCCCGAAGAAAGACCCATGGTCGGCCAACAGGTCAATACGATTAAACAAGAAATCCAAGCGTTGTTAGAAACACGCACCAGCACATTGCAAACCGCGCACATCAACAATCAATTAGCTTCTGAAACCATAGACATCACGCTCCCTGGCCGCCGCCAAGATTTCGGCAGCATTCATCCGGTGACGAAAACACGCGAGCGCTTAGAAGCTTTGTTCGCGCAAATGGGTTTCACCGCCGAAGACGGGCCGGAAATCGAAGATGATTATCATAATTTCGCCGCGTTAAATATTCCTGACTTACATCCCGCGCGCGCCATGCAAGATACGTTTTATTTTGAAGACGGGGCGTTGCTGCGCACGCACATGTCGCCGGTGCAAATCCGTGTGATGGAAAACAACAAACCGCCGATCCGCATCATCGCGATGGGACGCGTGTACCGTCGCGATTTTGATTTAACGCATACGCCGATGTTTCATCAAATCGAAGGCCTGATGATAGATGAAAACGTTAGCTTGGCGGATTTGAAAGGAATGTTAATTCATTTCTTGCAAGCCTTCTTCGAAGCGCCCGTGCCGATCCGTTTCCGCGCTTCCTATTTTCCGTTCACCGAGCCTTCTGCGGAAGTCGATATCGGCTGCGTTATTTGTAAAGGCGACGGCTGTCGCATTTGCAAAAATACCGGTTGGTTGGAAGTCTTAGGTTGCGGCATGGTGCATCCGAACGTGTTAAAAATGGCGGGCATAGATAGCGAGCGTTATACCGGTTGGGCATTCGGTTTAGGCATAGACCGCTTGGCGATGCTGCGTTACGGTATTAACGACTTGCGTTCATTATTCGAAAATGATTTACGTTTTCTGAAGCAGTTTTAACGAGGTTTTCCTGTCATGAAATTCAGTGAATCTTGGTTACGTGAATGGGTCAATCCCTCATTAGACCGCAAACAATTAGCCGATGCGATTACCATGGCGGGCCTTGAAGTCGAGTCAGTGTCTCACGTCGCGGAAAAATTTAGCGGCGTGGTGGTCGGCGAAGTTATTTCCGTCGCGAAACATCCGGAAGCGGAACGTTTAAATATTTGTGCCGTCAATGCCGGCAAAGATAAAACGCTGACGATAGTGTGCGGCGCGAGTAACGTCAAAGCCGGCATGAAATATCCGGCCGCGTTAGAAGGCGCGGTGTTAGGCAATAACATCGTTATCAAAAACACAAAACTGCGCGGCGTCATGTCCGATGGCATGTTGTGTTCCCCGCAAGAATTAGGTTTAGGCGAAGACGCCGAAGGTTTATTAGAATTACCGAAAGACGCGCCGGTCGGCAAAGATGTTTGGGATTTTTTAAATTTACAAGATCACTTGATCGACGTTTCCATCACACCGAACCGCGGCGATTGTTTAGGGCTGCGCGGTTTAGCGCGCGATATTTCCGCGATCACACGCTCTGCTTATACGGATTTGAAAATTCCCGCCGTCAAACCGACGCTCAAAGACACCCTGCCGGTTAGCATAGAACAAAAAGAATCTTGCCCCACCTATACCGGCCGCATCATCCGCAACGTCGCCACCAACACGCCGACACCGATTTGGATGCGCGAACATTTACGCCGCTATGGCATCCGCTCCATCAGCGCGGTCGTCGATATCACCAACTATGTCATGTTGGAACTCGGCCAGCCTATGCATGCGTTCGATTTCGATAAACTAGTCGGCGGCATCCAAGTGCGGTTATCCAAACTCGGCGAAAAACTCGCTCTGTTAGACGGCAGCGAAGCGACGCTGGACGATAAAACCTTAGTGATCGCCGACCATGAAAAACCCGTCGCGCTTGGGGGTGTGATGGGCGGTATGAATTCTTGCGTCACCGCCGAAACAAAAAATATTTTTTTTGAAGCTGCGTTTTTTAAAATCGCTCCCGTCGCGCGCGCGTGCCGCCATTATCGTGTGAATTCAGATTCCGCGTATCGCTATGAACGCGGCGTCGATCCGACTTACCAACGCACCGCTCTTGAACGGGCCACGCAGTTGGTATTGGCTATCGCCGGCGGCGAAGCAGGGCCTGTGACCGAAGTGTCTTATCCAGAATTGCTGCCGCAACCTGTCACGATTAGTTTACGCGCAGCGAAAATTAAAGCGTTATTAGGCTGTGAAATCACGGACGGTGAAATCGAAGCTATTTTTGAATACCTTGGTTTTCAAAATAAAAAAAGCAAAGACGGCTGGGAAGTCACCGCCCCCGCGCGGCGTTCTGACATTCTGATCGAAGTCGATTTAATCGAAGAAATCGGCCGGCTGTATGGTTTTGATAAAATTCCTATGCATCACTACGCGTCGGCGTTGCAAATTTCCACGAGCGCGGAAATTGAAGTGCCGTTAAGCCGTTTCCGCCACGCGTTATCCGATTTAGGTTTTCAAGAAGTCGTGACCTACAGTTTCATCGATCCAAAATTACAAGCGCTATTCGATCCAGGATTAGCGCCCAAAGCGTTAAAAAATCCGATGAGTGTTGACATGTCCGTGATGCGCACCAGCTTATGGCCGGGTTTGATCGGCGCGCTACTTTACAATTTAAATCGTCAGCAAGCGCGCGTCAGAATTTTCGAAAACGGTTTGCGGTTTATCGACACTCCTAATGGTCTCACGCAAGAAACTGTCTTGAGCGGTTTAGTCACCGGCTCCGCTGAGCCCGAGCAATGGGGGTCGAAAAGCCGCGCAGTGGATTTCTTCGACTTAAAAGGTGACTTAGAAAACTTATTCAAATTAACGCATGACCAAAAACATTTTAGCTTTGTGCCAGCGACCTACCCAGCCTTGCATCCAGGCCAAACCGCGCAGATTTTACGTAAGGGACGCTTGTTAGGAATCATAGGCAGCTTGCACCCATCGCTGATGCGCGCTCTAAAAATCGACGGGAAGGTATTTCTGTTTGAACTGTTTTTGAACGAATTAGAGCGCTTAGACCCATTAAAAATGACCGATATCTCAAAGTTCCCGGAAATTCGCCGCGATCTCGCAATTTTAATCGATCAGTCTGTACCGGCTCAGGCACTTCAGTATACAATTAGGGAAGTAGCAGGAGATTTACTGAAAGAAGTTGATATATTTGATCTTTATCAGGGGAAAGGGATTGAGCCAGGCCGCAAGAGTATCGCCTTGGCGTTGACCCTGCAACATCAATCGCGCACTCTGGTAGATGATGAAGTCGCAGCAGTGATGAATAAGGTGATAGTTGCACTTAACAGTCAATTTAACGCTGAATTAAGAGGCTAATAAAATGGCACTAACCAAAGCGGACATTTCGGAACAGCTGTTTCAGGAAATAGGTTTAACCAAGCGCGAAGCAAAAGAAATCGTCGAATTATATTTTCATCGTCTTACTAACGCATTGAAGAATGGTCAGCAAGTCAAACTGTCTGGCTATGGTAATTATGAATTGCACGATAAGAATGAACGTCCCGGTAGAAATCCAAAAACCGGCGAAGAAATTCCCGTGTCCGCGCGCCGCGTCGTGACCTTCCGTAGCGGCCAGAAATTACGTGCCCGCGTTGAAAAGTATGCCGGCAAAGCCGATCAAAAATCAGAAAGCGAAGAAGAATAATCAAATCCGCTAAATCTCTCTATTTTAAATTCTTTACCTCTCCTTCATGGGAGAGGCTGTATCTTTTAAAATGAAATAAGTTGTAAATAAAAGTTCGCATCACAACCGAACGGTATTATACTCTCCCACGCTTAATTAGAGGAATAACGGGGCGTAGCGCAGCCTGGTAGCGCACTTGTCTGGGGGGCAAGTGGTCGCGGGTTCAAATCCCGCCGTCCCGACCAAGTTTTTTGACGTGTATTGTTTGATCGACTAAGATGTTAGAGGAATATTACGACGACAAGGATGGTCACACGTGGAAAAAATCTGGCTCAAGCACTACCATGAAAATGTACCCGCCGAAATCAACCCTGACGAATTCAAATCCGTCGTCGATGTCCTGCAAGCTAGCTGCCGAGAATACAAAACCCTGCCGGCTTTTTCCAGTATGGGGGTGACGTTAACTTATCATGATATTTGCGAACTCGCGCATGCGTTTTCTGCGTATCTGCAACAAGCGTTGCAATTAAAAAAAGGCGACCGCGTCGCGATCATGTTGCCGAATGTGCTGCAGTACCCCGTCGTCATGTTTGGAATTTTACGCGCCGGTTTAATCGCCGTGAATATTAATCCATTGTATACGCCAACTGAATTGGTGCATCAGATACGCGACTCAGGTGCGGAGACGATTATTGTTTTAGCTAACTTCGCGCACACGGTGGCGGCTGCCTTAGCTGAAACGCCGTTAAAAAATGTTATCGTTACCAGCATCGGCGATTTATTTCCGTGGCCAAAATCCATGTTAGTTAATTTCGTGGTGAAATATATAAAGCGCATGGTGAAGCCATATAATATTCCCAACGCGATTAAATTTTCAGATCTATTGTCGAAAGGCAGGAAATGTCATTTTCATTCAATCGATGTTGGCCCAGAAGATATCGCGTTTCTGCAATACACAGGCGGCACGACGGGCGTGTCAAAAGGTGCGATGCTCACGCATAGAAATTTAGTCGCGAACATTCTGCAAGCCGAAGCTTGGTTTGATCCTATCTTTACGCATGGCAAAGAAATCATTATCACCGCGCTGCCGCTTTATCATATATTTTCTTTGATGGCGAATTGTCTCTTCATTATGAAAGTCGGCGGTCAAAATGTTTTAATCATCAACGCGCGTGACACGAATGATTTAGTGAAGACCATGAGCAAATACAAATTTACCGTGATCACCGCGGTGAATACCTTATTCTCGAGTTTGTTAAAAAATAAAGATTTCGCGAAATTAGATTTTAGCCATTTAATTTTAGCGTTGGGCGGTGGCATGGCGGTGCAAAGTACGATCGCGGAAAAATGGCAAGCGGTAACGGGTAAACCCATTTTGGAAGCGTACGGACTGACCGAAACGTCACCGTGCGCCATCATCAATCCGCATGACATACAAAAATATAATGGCACCATCGGTTTGCCGGTGTCATCGACAGATATCATGATACTGGATGAAGACGGTCAAGAAGTACCGATCGGCGAGCCGGGCGAGCTCGGCATTAAAGGCCCGCAAGTCATGCGCGGCTATTGGCAAAATCCAGAAGAGACGGAAAAAGTTTTTACGAAAGATGGTTGGCTGTTAACCGGCGACGTCGCGAGTATTGATAAAAACGGTTACGTCAAAATTCTCGAACGTAAAAAAGATATGATTATCGTGTCTGGTTTTAACGTCTATCCGAATGAAATCGAAGATGTTTTGGCGGGCATGCCAGGCGTTCACGAAGTCGCGGTGGTCGCGGTACCGAATGAAAACTCCGGTGAAGTGCCGAAAGCGTTCATTGTCAGAAGCAATCCGGATATAACAGCGGAAGATGTCATCGCTTACGCTCGCACGAAACTCACCGGCTATAAAATTCCTAAGCATGTTAAATTCGTCGAAGAGTTACCAAAGTCCAACGTTGGTAAGGTGCTGCGTAGAAAGCTGCGCGCCAATGAAGAAAGCGCGTAGCGCGTAGCTGAAATCCCCGGCTTCCGTTTCACTTCATCCAGGCTACATACAAGCACGTAGCCCGTATGCAGCGCAGCGGAATACGAGGACTCCCCGCGGCTTCCGTTGCAATTCATCCAGCTCATCCTAGCCCAGAGTATTACTAAGCGCAGTCGCGTTCGAAATTTGATCAATAACGCTTGGTTTTAAATTTTATTTGAGCTATTCAAAAGAAAAGCGTAATATTCGCTTCAGATGTGAGAGCCCAAATGTTTTCATCACGCTTATTAAAACTTTATCTTCGTCACAACTCTATTCCCTCGATAGGAAAATCATTTATGCAAAATCGTCTATTTACCCACCCAACTCAATCTCCTGCAGATACCGCTAAGAAATTATTTGCAGAGTTTAACCAAAAGAAACAAAAAATCTGTGCTGATAATGAGAAATTAGAAAAAGAATATAGACAAACTACCGCCGAGAAATTGCAAGCAGAAGCCTTAGTTAAAGAGTTGATGGTAAAAGAACATCAATTAAGAAAACACCTCGACACCAGCTATAAAACTTCTTGTGATGAAATTAAAGATTTATTTGCGGCGAAAATAAAAGAGTTGGCTAGCCAGGAAGTTCCAGATGATTTAATCATCCATAGCTGCACGCATGATTTGGGCTGCGATAAGATGTTTTTAGAGGTTCAGACCAGCGACAAACTATTTAGTGTAGACGATTTCCTTGAGAGAACTATTTTAAATCCTCATTTAGTTGGTGGGACCAGCCATGAATTGACGAATTCAGGCATGATACAAAAAGTCACGCTCAGAAATTTACCTTACAATACAGACCAAGATGTTTACCAAGTGATTTTGGAAGCACTTACCGGCGTTGAACTATCGGCGGAAGAATCATTAGAACCGCAGCAACCACCATCCCCTTCAAATTCGCGATTATAAAAATAAGGAAAGTATCATGCAGGCGCGCAAATCTTTTTTGGGTCATTCCCTTCCGTCGCAGATTTAACTACGTATACCGAATTTCTTACTAACTGTAAGCAACTGTTTTTAGAAAACCGACTTTTTCAAAGCACTGACATCGAGCCTAGTAATCCGCCGATTATCACGCCGGATAAAGTAAAATTTTTTCCTACATCTAGCGCGGTGCAAACCTACGTGCGGCATGGATTACGTTTTTTAGGATTAATGTCTTTTGGAAATCTCGCGAGCGCGGAAAATTCAACTGTCTATCCAGGTTATCCAGCCGATGATCCAGCTTGTGGAATTACTGACACTGAAATTTGCGTTGAAGCTTACACCGCGAACGCGACGCAAACATTATCGCGCTTTGTTCTCATCACTAACACGATAAATAACACGGCAGTGACGAAAGCCATGCAAGACGTTGGTTCTTGTTTTTCCGCTTCACAACAAGCGCTGGTTGATATCGTGCAAAAGGTCCTATCTTATGGTGAGTTTTACCAGCCAAATTCATCTTTTTGTACGAAAGGACTTTCTTTCAAAGATGACAATGTCGGTAACTTTTATATGTTTAGTTTTGCTCAAGACATCGATAGCAATGCGTGTTGGGAATTAAATAAAATTGTGACCGCGCGGGGTATGGGTTGTTTTGCTAGTGCGAGATGTCCTGCGGAAGTAAACCCTTATAACATAGCGGCTATTAGCTTATCTACTCTCGCGATAGTGGTGTGCGGGGTCGCAGCTGCTCTGGTGTATATGAAGCAATACAATATGCGGAAAAAATACTACGAAAGTTCGCAACCTGCAGTTATCTCTGAAGAAATCACAGAATCTCGTAATGAGTTAAGACAACGTTTAGTCTAATGAAAGGATAATGCTATGTTGAATCGCAACGGATTATTTGATATCGCTCTCGACGCTGAGCAATTAACTATTTTTAACAAATACATTTCATTGTGCTTGGCCAGATTGCGTGTGCGCCAAACAAATCTTTCTGTGGAAGAATGCGACGAACCAAGCAACCCACCGATGGAAACGCAGATAGAAGCCTTTATCTTGCCGCGTAAACCAAAATTAGCGGCGCGTTCTAGTATCCCGTCGCGTTTGTTTGCGCATGGAATAAAATTTTTAAGCTTAACGTCATTAGTTAATACTGTCAGCGGTAAACCCAATGTTTACTTGATAGCGGGCGGTGTCCCAAAAAATGAAACGTCTAACTGCGCTTATTACAAATGGTTAGGCTGTGTAGAAGCGTTTATCGCAAATGAAACCCATGTATTATCCAGATTTATGGTTTCTAGTACGACCCTGTTTAATGATACCACCTCTGCAGCGGCAAATTACTTAGGTGACAAGGTCACTGCAGCGGCTGATCCACTCGTTAATATTCTACATACCATGTTGATCTATTTCCCTACTTGGCCGAATGAAACTAGAGCCTGCCGACACACTGCCGGCGATGCAGACTTAGATGCGGCGATTATAGGGAACGCCACCGCAGTTGGCGAGCAAGCCTGTTATTACTTTAATACTAAAACCATCGATCTCGCGAAAACTTATCTACTCGATTACGTGGGAGCAAAAGCGGTGGCAGATGCTCTCCCGGAGAGTATTCCGCATACTAAAATCGCGTTAATTATGGTAGGCGTCGCTCTTGTTGTGACCCTGGGATTGTCCGGTGCTATGGGTTATATGAAATCTCAAATCACCTATTTTGAAGAAATGCTGCGCGGAAGATTGAGTGATGCTGATCAGGATGAGCGCTTTGCACGCATGGACTCAGATGAAAAAGAAAATAAAGAAGAAAAAAAGGCTGAAATAGATATCAAAGATCAAAAAGATGATGAAATTGATGATGAAATAGAAGCTGAAATAGAAGATGAAATACAAGTAGAAATAGAAGATGAAATACAAGCAGAAATAGAAGATGAAGTACAAGCAGAAATAGAAGATTCTGAGGAAGATGAAGAAGAAAAAAAAGTAAATTCTGATGAAGATGAAAGGCGTGCATCACCTTCTTTTAGAAGGCTAATGTAATCATTTCCGATGTCCTAATCCTGATAGACATTGGAGAGTTCCCTCCGCGGCTACATGCTAGCCCGGAATGGATCACTCACGCTTACATAATGTGGCAGTGATGCTTTCACAGTATTTAAATAAACATAATAACTCAAGTATTCTTCCATTTGCGACATGAACGCCAAACTGCGTTTTGACCAACCTTTTTTAATCACAGCATTATTACACGCTGAAGTGAGGGTCATAATTTTTGATTTCACATCATCAACATTATTATTTTGTGTTTTCAAAATATCATAATAAGCTTTCCGAACGGTGTAATCATTTTCGCTGTTAACAAATAAAAATGATTTTGCCCGCGCACGTTCAGTAATGTAGTCACTAAACTGAGTTAAATGTCGATCATAGTGAAGGCTCAGCTCGGTATGCAACTGCTCATACAACTTCATCAATGCCTCTTCATATCTATCTTCATCAATAGTCTCATGAGAGATAGAGTTCGTTTTTAAATTTAAAAATTGATAAACACTTACATTCAAATTATAAATTATAGATTTAGGCTGGATCTCAACGACGGCTAACTTTTTCTCATCATCATCTACATTTATTGCCATTAATTCATCAATTTCCGCCTCGCCTGTGGCAGCGACGGCCGCCTGATATTGGAAGCGCAGCGCGTGTAAATCAAATGCTATTTTTCTTAAATTTCGATCAGGGAGAGCTTCGGCTTCGCGCGTACATTGGATGGCGGCAAATTCACAGCGCTCGCTAGTTAAGATGTCAGCAGGCTCGATTTTTAGTAAAGCATTTAAGTTTCGCTCGTAAGGTTTGAATTTCTCAAGATAAGCGGAAACTAATTTCAATTGGTTTAAGCAGTTGGTGAAAACGTTATTGTTATTTCTATCGGGATAAGCTCGAATGTCTCTATCTGAAATTAAATGGATTCCTTTTCTGATAATTTCCGAATATTGTGGATTACATTTAGTAGCGTTAGTTAAGTGATAGTATGCAATTTCAGTCATATAATTTGCGAACTGATTGGGATTTCTTAGTATGTTATTTTTGAATTTGCTAGAGTTAGTGGAAAGTATATACCCCAGCATAGGTACGGTGACTTCTGTTAATGAGGTATCTAAACCAAAAGTATCAATTGCAGCCAGTGGGTCTTGATTTAAATAAGGTATGTATGTACGCGCTACAAAAATCGTTGCAAGCGTTTTCTTAACGTTTGATTTGAATATTGATCCCATGCGATCAATATTCTGATAAAATTCTTCTGCAGGTATATTATTTAATAATGATTCGATCGCAGGAATTTCGTAGGTGCGTAACAAGAAAAAGAGGGCAGGATAAAAATCGAGAAAACGTACCGACTTAAATAGAAATTTACAATCTTTTCTCAACTTAGCATACTCGGCGCATACGGCTAAAATCTTGTGTAATATGCCCTCATGTATCGGAATAGTCGCGCCGGACGCAATCTTATCATCAAGTTTATCTAGTAGCTTAAAAATGCTATCGGTATAGGTTTCTGTTTTGAGACTAGCGAATCTGTTGAATATTTTTTTATTGTCATTATTGAGTGTGACGTGATTAGCCGCATTAGCTTCTAAAATATTTATACCTTGTTTATCATTTAAAAGTAAGAGTTTATTTAAAGTTTCATCGGTAGAAAAATGCAGAAGAACTTCCGCAATCAATCCGAATTGTAGTGATTCCTCGAGAGACTTTGAGGACGATTCGATACTGCTAAGATGATGGTAAGGCGTATAACCCTGCTGGTCTTGGATCAAGATGGCTGCATTCATGGCGCGACACACATCAGAATCCGTATAATATTTTTTAAAGTTCTTGATGCATTTGAGAAAAAATGGCATGTGAAAAACGGTTTTATTATCTTGATCTTGCAGTGTGATCAGCTTTGCCATTATTTTCGGGCTTAATGGATCAATAATTTTTTCGATAAAAGAAGTGTTGTCAGCATTTGAGGCTAGCTTGTGAAGCAAAGTTTTCTTTTGTTTATCTTGCTTTAAACAAACTTTTTCAAGGTTTTCGATAGTTAAGTTGTTTATTATAAATTCCAGCACGGCTATTTTATTCGTACTAGCGCTGATGATATCAATCACAGTATTGCCATTCTGGTCTTCGATAGAGATAACTTCGTTGCATTGGTCTAAGGTCATCATTGTGTAGAGTTCCATGAACCTATCAATGAGCTGGAACGCCAGATTCGCAAAATCAAATGTTTGTAAATTTCGATTATATAACATATCTATTATCCTCGGCGATGCTGCTCATTTCAATTTGTAACTCTGTGGCGGGATCACTTTTCGTTTCAAGTAAGAATATCCAAGTTTCGAAATCTTTCTTTAACAGTTTCAATAGATCCAAACAGCGATGACTGAATCCTTTGTAAATGCGCGGATCATTGATCGCACTTTCAATAACTGCAAGTTTTTTATAGATATCATTGATGTCGTTATCTTTGACTGTGATAGCGTCGTAATAAGCTTTGCGTAATAAATAATCATCTTTCGAATTGCTAAATAAATATGGTCGTGCCAGCGCACGACTTTCAATGTAAGTTGAGAATGCGCTTAAATGTGCTTGCCAATTTTTTTTATGCAACGCTTTGATGGCGTTTAAGTGTGATTTCTGGAGTTTGGCATAGCTGACTTCATCTATTTGATCAGAAGAGACATCATCCGTATCCAAGTCTAACGCGGGCACTATTCGGCAATTAAATAAATGAATGGCGCGGCTTGCATCATCACTCAGTATATGACGTTCTTCTTTAGATTCTAAGCTCAGCATGGATTCTGCATGATCATCATCTAAGCTCAAGATTATTTCCGCTTTTTCATCCGGGACAGAAGTTTGTAGTGGTGCTTTAACCGGTGTGGAAGTTTCAAGATATTTTTTCGCCGCCGCATGCATAAACTGAAATAGTTTGAGTTCCAAAATCAGTTTTAAAGATGTCTGGTCAGCCACGCTCTCAATCGCAAGATTACAAAATTCTGCGGCCTGTGAGAGTTGTAGCGCAGACATGTTTTGCATACGCATTTTCATTACCGCTTCAGGCGTAATGCGTTTAGTTAGCAGCGTTGACATATTTTCAAGTTGCATTTGGGCTGCCGTGTACAGCTTATCCGTGTCTGGATATTTGATTTTATCCCGATTGAGGATCGCTGCTATCGCCTTTGCAATAATCGTCAAGTATTCTGCGTTATGTTTATTCCCGGGTGACACTTGGAAATTAAAGATATTTTGATAAAAAGCACAAAATTCTTTTGGCTTTAGCAAGACGGACGATTCCGGCTGAAACAAAAAGCTCTCTGCCTGATAAGAGCGTGTATGGATAGGAAAGTTCAATGTCTCATGAGTAAACCTGCTCTTATCTTCAATGGTGGTGATATCAAAAAATTTAAAAACTTTTAGTGGATCTGACTCGGCGCAGGGGAGTAAATCGTGATTTACAAATGAAGTTATCAAACTTCTATAGAGCAAAGAACGGGTGACATTCAAAAATGAATTTCTTGCGCGGAATTGCTCAAGGGTATTAAGTAATCTACGCGCTGGAACTTTATTAAAGAGTTTGTATATTAATCCATGTAAATCGGCCCACAATTGTGTGGCTTGTGCTTTGTATTCTTGACTTTCAGCGAGAACTGAAATCGTTGGTGTGATGCCGGTATCAAAATTTAAAAAAGCCTCAAGAATAAGCGGTGTCCCAGTTTCTTGCCTTATTGCCAGCAAATCGTTAATAGGAAATTTTTTCGCAGCGATCACTTCGTTAAGTATTTTTAATCCCATTCCGATAATTTTGACTTTTTCATAAGGTACGCTTTGAACCGTGGCTGGGTTTCTGATCAACGCTATAATCGCTTGATAATACTTAATCGAATTGCGCTTGGTTTGCATAGCTAACAATTTTTCGTGCATCTTTTTAAGTGCGGTATCAGATGCTACATTGCGTATGAAATAATATAAAAAATGATTACCTTTGTTATCGGGTAACATCATCAAGTTATCAAGGGTTTCATCACTTAAATTATCTATAAAAAATTCTAAATAATCCGCTCTAGTCAATCCCGCCATACTGGCCCGCGTTAAAAAAGTGGCCCCTTCATGATCTTGAATCATCGCTAAATTATTTAATAGCGCTTTGAACTTAGGTAACTCGAACAATGCTTTTACTTTTTTAAGTTCAAAAGCATCAAATAAATAATGCAAAATGGTTTTATTATGCTTATCAAGCTTTGAATACAGCGTTATCAGCTCATCGTCTGTTAACGCTTGCATAATATATTCAGTAACTGGTTTGTATGCAGAGGAACGTTCTGCGATTCGATGCAATAGTGTTTTACGGTTAGCATCACGCAACTGACAGACTGCGAATAATTTTTCAGAGTTTAAGTTTCTTAAAATATATAATATTTCAGAGGGAGTGACCGGATAATCGCACGCTAGCCATTCAAAATACGTGCGCCCATTTGCATTCTTGATATCGACAAACGCCGCGCATTGATCGGCCGACATATTGCTATATCTTTTTGAGAATTCATCCGGTATTTTGAAAGCAATATTAGCGTACTCTTCTGCTGTATTTTTCATGCATCACCTTAGGGTTCACAATTTAGATATATTCGACGTAGCCAGTATGTAGCGCAGCGAATACAGAGTTTTATTCAATGCGGTCAAGGAAGAGGAGTATAATGGATCGATCTTAAGGCAAAATTAAGCCTATTTAGGCACTATTTTTCAGTGACATAGAAATCATTTTTTAGGAAAAAAAACAATATCCACAACCCTATCAAGATTTTGATGTATACTGCCGCTACTTAAATTTTCGTGATTACCATGTCAATCATTACCAACACTACCAACCAACAGCTACCATTTTTCGCCACCACGCCCAAAGGCCTAGAGCTTTTACTCGTCGATGAATTACGCGCCTTAGGCATCACCACTGCCGCGGAAAAACTAGCGGGCGTTGAATTTACCGCAACCTTAGCTCAAGCTTACCAAGCCTGTTTATGGTCACGCTTAGCCAACCGTATCATTTTAAAATTGACAACGTTCCCCGCGGCGACCCCAGAGGCGCTTTACGCCGGCGTGCGCCGTATAGACTGGTCCAAGCATCTTGATCCAAATAATACGCTCGCGGTAAATTTCGTTTCCGCGCAATCTAATATCACGCATACCTTATTCGGCGCGCAAACCGTTAAAGACGCGATCGTCGATCAATTCCGTGAAGAATATGACGCGCGCCCCAACGTCGAACGCATGCAGCCAGATTTAAGTATTAACCTCTATCTACACCGCGATCTCGCCACCGTCGGCATCGATCTATCCGGCGATAGCCTGCATCGACGCAGCTACCGATTAGCTGGAGGCGAGGCGCCGTTAAAAGAAAACTTAGCCGCCGCCGTGTTGATCCGTGCCGGCTGGCCTAAAATTGCTGCTGCCGGCGGCATGTTGTTAGACCCCATGTGCGGCTCCGGCACACTGTTAATCGAAGGCGCGTTAATGGCGGCGAATATCGCGCCGGGTTTGCTGCGGGATTATTTTGGTTTTTTAAACTGGAAACAGCACCAGCCGGAGGTTTGGGAAGAGTTACTGCATGACGCGCAAACACGCGCTGACCAAGGTATTTTAACGCTGCCCACGATTGTTGGTTATGACGCCGACCCCAATGCCATCCGCATCGCTTTCGAAAATATTGAACGCGCCGGCTTGCTAGGCCATATTCACGTCGAAAAGCGCGAACTCGCGGAACTCATGCAAAAACCCAACGAAAAGCCCGGTTTAATCGCCGTTAATCCGCCCTATGGCGAGCGCCTAGGCGAGATCGAAGACTTACAGCCCCTCTACACCTTGCTCGGCACGAAGTTCAAAGAGCAATTCGCTGGCTGGAACGCAGCTGTTTTCACGGGTAACCCCGACTTGGGTAAAGTCATGGGACTGCGCGCGAAAAAATTCTATTCACTTTTTAACGGCACTTTGCCTTGCAAATTGCTGCTATTCGACATCATTCCCGAGAAATTCATCGACCGCAGCCGCCACCTTGACGCGGCCCAAAATGACACGCCCGAATAAGCTGTTTTGAATCGCATTTTCTGTCAGATTTTATCTGTTTCTGGGGCGCTACTCGTGGTATAATTTTGCGGTTTTAAAGAGTATTTTTTTCGCCCGTAAATGTTGCCTAAGAGCTAAGTTGAAGGACCTATGGATACCCCAACCCCGATTGCCCGACAAGTTGAAAAAGTCAGTCTAGAAGCCGAATTAAAACAGTCCTATTTAGATTACGCGATGAGCGTTATCGTCGGCCGCGCGTTACCCGACGTGCGCGACGGCTTAAAACCCGTGCACAGACGTGTTTTATTCGCCATGCATGAGCTGGGCAACGATTGGAATAAACCCCATAAGAAATCCGCCCGCGTGGTCGGTGACGTGATCGGTAAATACCATCCGCACGGTGACACTGCCGTGTATGACACCATCGTGCGTATGGCGCAGCCTTTTTCCCTGCGTTACTTGCTGGTCGATGGGCAAGGGAACTTTGGTTCCGTAGACGGTGACTCCGCCGCGGCCATGCGTTACACCGAAATCCGTATGACCAAGTTGGCGCATGCTTTGCTGGCCGACTTGGAAAAAGAAACCGTAGACTTCGCTCCCAACTACGATGAAACCGAAATGATTCCTGTGGTGATGCCGACCCGCATCCCGAATTTATTAGTCAACGGCTCCTCGGGTATCGCGGTCGGTATGGCCACCAACATCCCGCCGCATAACTTGACTGAAGTCATTAATGCGACCGTCGCCGTGATTGATAACCCAGACTTGCCGTTACTCGATATTTTGCAATATATCCCTGGCCCCGATTTTCCCACCGCCGGTATCATCCAAGGCCGATCGGGTATCGTCGAAGCTTACCGCACCGGCCGTGGCCGCGTTATCGTGCGCGCGAAAACCCATATCGAATCCGACGAAAAATCGAATAAAGAAAAAATCATCGTCACCGAATTGCCGTATCAAGTTAACAAAGCGCGCTTAATCGAGCGTATCGCTGAATTAGTAAAAGAAAAGAAAGTCGAAGGCATCACCGCGCTGCGCGATGAATCCGACAAGACCGGTATGCGCATCGTGATCGAAGTCCGCCGCAACGAAAATAGCGACGTTATCCTCAATAATTTATACGTGCAAACGCAATTGCAAACCGTTTACGGCATTAACATCGTCGCGCTCGTCGATAATCAGCCGAAGATTTTAAACATCAAGCAATTGATCGAATACTTCATCCGCCACCGCCGTGAAGTCGTGACGCGCCGTTCGTTATTCGATTTACGCAAAGCCCGTGAACGCGCGCACATTTTAGAAGGCTTAGCAATCGCGTTGTCTAACATCGACGAAATGATCGTCATGATTAAGCAAGCGAAAGATTCCGCCGAAGCGAAAGCAAAATTAATGGGACGTCCCTGGGCGCCCGCGAAAGTCATCGACATTTTAACGCGCGCCGATCTAGACAACGCGCTAATCGAATCCATCGCCGGTTATGGTTTAAACGCCGATGGCTATCATCTCTCCCCCGAACAAGCGCAATCGATTTTAGACATGCGTTTGCACCGCTTAACGGGGTTAGAGCAAGATAAAATTATTTCCGAACACGCGGATTTAAAAAACTTAATCATCGATCTTTCCGAAATCGTCAATAGCTCCGTGCGGTTGATGAACGTCATCCGCGACGAATTAATCGAAATCAAAGAACAATTCGGCGACGAACGCCGTACTGAAATCACGGAAAACGAATCCGATTTCAGCATGGAAGATTTACTACCTGAAGAAGATGTTGTCGTTACCATTTCCCACGAAGGCTATGCGAAAATTCAACCCGTCGAAACGTATCAAGCACAACACCGCGGCGGCAAAGGCAAATCCGCGACGAACATCAAAGAAGAAGATTTCATCGAGCATCTGCTGTTAGCTAACACGCACGATACGATTTTATGTTTTTCCAACAATGGCAAAGTGTATTGGCTCAAGGTCTATCAATTGCCGCAAGCCAGCCGTAACGCGCGCGGCAAACCAATCATCAATTTATTGCCGCTGGCCGAAGGCGAACGTATTTCCGCCATTTTACCGATGCGCGAATACCGCGAAGACCATTATGTTTTCATGGCGACCTCAAACGGTACCGTGAAAAAAGTCGCGCTTACTGAATTTTCACGCCCACGTTCTTCCGGCATTATCGCGCTGGAATTAGCGGACAATGATCATCTTATTGGTGTTGCGATCACCGACGGTAATCATGAAGTCATGGTGTTTACCAATGCCGGCAAAGTGATCCGCTTCCATGAAACCAACGTCCGGCCGATGGGACGCACCGCTAGAGGCGTGCGCGGCGTCAAATTGCAAAAAGACCAACGCGCGATTTCTTTAGTCGTGATTTCTTCGAAAGGCGACATCTTAACCGCGACAGAATGTGGTTTCGGTAAGCGTACCCAAGTCGACGAATACCGCGTCACTGGGCGCGGTGGTCAAGGGGTGATTTCCATTCAAGTAAATGAGCGCAACGGTCAAGTCATCGGCGCGATTCAAGTGAACTCCGAAGATGAAGTCATGTTAATCAGCAATAAAGGCACGTTAGTGCGCGTTCCCGCGGCGGAAATTTCCCTGGTCGGACGCAACACGCAAGGCGTGCGCTTAATTCAATTAACCAACGAAGAAATGTTAGTGAGCTTAGAGCGTGTCGCCACCTTGCAAGACGCGACCGAAGCCGCGGCCGAAGAGGTAGGTGCTTCAGAATGACGTCATCCATACCCGTCATCACCATTGATGGCGCTGGCGGCACCGGAAAAGGGACAGTCTGCCATATCATCGCCGAAAAACTCGGTTGGAACTTGCTAGACAGCGGTGTGTTATACCGCGTGTTAGCGTTGGCCGCGGAAAAAAATAACGTCGCATTGGACGATGAAATCCGTTTGCACCAGCTCGCGGAAAATCTCGATATCGCTTTTATCATCACGGAAATGAGCCATCCGCCGCAAATTTTTCTAGAAAATCATAACGTTACTCATACCATCCGCACGGAAAAAGTCGGTAACGCCGCCTCCAAAGTTTCCGCATTAGGCATGGTCAGAACGGCACTGTTAAGCCGCCAACGTGAATTTAGGCAAAAACCTGGCCTCGTCACCGATGGCCGCGACATGGGAACCGTGGTTTTTCCCGATGCGGAACTGAAAATATTTTTGACCGCGACGCCAGAAGAACGTGCCAGGAGACGCTATAATCAGTTGAAGGATAAGCATGTTGATGTTAATCTAGTCAACCTTATCGAAGAGATGCGCGAACGTGATAAGCGTGACCACGAACGTGCGATTGCTCCTTTAAGACCGGCAACTGATGCGATCACCATTGCGACCGATGATAAGACGGTCTCTGAAGTCGTAGAATGCATCATGAAGGAAGTCCGGAGAGTTTTTTCTGACACGTTGAAACCCAACGTGTAGAACAAGAAATCCAGTGAGATTCCCGCTTTTTTGTGAAAATCTCGTGGTACTGCCATGGCTGGCAAGGCGCAGCTTAAGACCTTACAAACAAAAAATGGTGTTGAGTTGTTTTATTAATTTTAACTGTGTAATAGATTTTTTTTCCAAAAAAAATCTAGGAAAATAAATTATGTCTATGGGCGAAAGCTTTGCGCAACTGTTTGAAGAAAGTTTAAATGAAAGTCCAATGGTTCCAGGTGCAATTATCAATGGAACAATCATCCGCATCGAACCAGACTATATCGTCGTCAGTGCTGGTTTAAAATCCGAATCCATTATCCCCATCGAACAATTTTATAATGAACGCGGCGAGCTAGAAGCAACCGTCGGCGCTACCATTAAAGTTGCGTTAGATTCCGTGGAAGATGGCTTTGGTACGACACGTTTATCACGTGAACGCGCAAAGCGCTTAGAATCCTGGATTTCCTTAGAAGAAGCCTACGAGAAAAAAGAAACCGTACGCGGCGTGATTCAAGGCCGTGTCAAAGGCGGATTTACCGTTGAAATTAATAAAATCAGAGCGTTTTTACCCGGCTCACTCGTCGATGTGAAACCCGTCCGCGATCCAGAATCGTTGGAAGGCAAAGAATTCGATTTCAAAGTTATTAAAATCGACGCGAAAAGAAATAACATCGTCGTCTCACGCCGCTTAGTGATGGAAGCTGAGAACAGCGTCGAACGCGAAGCGTTACTCGAAAACTTGAGTGAAGGCGATGAAGTGAAAGGTATCGTGAAGAACTTGACCGACTACGGCGCATTCATCGATTTAGGCGGCGTCGACGGCTTGTTGCATATCACTGACATGTCTTGGAAGCGCATCAAGCACCCAAGCGAAATCCTCACGATTGGCGATGAAATCAAAGTGAAGATTTTGAAATTCGACCGCACCAACGCGCGCGTGTCCTTAGGCTTGAAGCAATTAGGCGAAGATCCATGGGCCGATATCAGCAACCGCTATCCGATCGGCAAACGCTTAACCGGCAAAGTCACGAACATCACCGATTACGGCTGTTTCGTTGAAATTGAAGAAGGCATCGAAGGTTTAGTCCACGTTTCTGAAATGGATTGGACGAACAAAAATATCAACCCAAATAAAGTCGTGCATTTAGGTCAAGAAGTCGAAGTGATCGTGTTGGATATCGACAGCGACCGCCGCCGTATCTCCTTAGGCTTGAAGCAATGCACACCGAACCCTTGGGAAGAGTTCGCCAGTCATCATCAAAAGAACGACAAGATTTCCGGCAAAATCAAATCTATTACTGACTTTGGTATCTTCATCGGTCTCGATGGCGGTATTGATGGTTTGATCCACTTGTCCGATGTCTCTTGGAACGAAGCGGAAGCGCAAGAAGCCGTACGTAAATTCCAAAAAGGCGACGAATTGGAAACGGTCATTTTGGCGATCGACGCTGAACGTGAACGCATCTCTTTAGGCTTGAAGCAATTAGCTGACGATCCAGTCGCGAACTTCCTAAATGACAATGAAAAGGGTAGTGTCGTTACTGGTACCGTCGTTGAAGTAGACGCTAAAGGCGCTTCCATCGAATTAGCTCCGAACGTGCATGGCGCGTTGCGCGCTAGCGAAATTTCGGCGGAAAAAGTCGATGACGCGCGCACCAAGCTCAACGTCGGCGACACCATCGAAGCGAAAATCATTGGTACGGACCGAAAGACCCATACCATTACGCTTTCCATGAAGTCCAAAGACGCTCCGGCTAAGAAAGCGAAAGCGGCGACGACCACGACAGCAGCTAAGAAGAAAGAAAAAACCGAAGGTAGTTCATTAAAGACGACCTTAGGTGATTTGTTCAAAGAAAAAATGAGTAATCAAGATAACGAAAAATAAGCTTTACCCGTTATTTTGGCCAAACCGGAACGGTATCTGCAGAGTTTGCAAGATACCGTTTTTTTTGTGGACTGTGATAAACTATCTACGTCCTGTGTTAACCTGCGAAAAACAAAGACCTAGGGAATAGGGTTAAGAAAAAATATTTTAAGGGAGCCAACAGCTTGCGTATCTTTAGTGTGATTTTAATATTATTAATTGTGTTACTCGGTGTGACGTTTTCCACCCTCAACGCGCAGAGCGTCGATTTCAATTATTACATCAACACCCGCACCATGCCGTTATCCGTGTTATTAGCGGGGACGTTCGCGATCGGTTGTTTGATTGGGATTTTAGTTTGCGTATGGATGTTAGTAAAAATTAAAGTAAAGAATTTTCAATTAGCCCAACGGTTAAAGATGGCGGAAAAAGAAATTGAAAACTTACGTGCGATTCCCTTACAGGATAATCCATAAATGACAATCGACGGCTTTTTATTAATTATCGTAGCGATACTG
The DNA here is from genome assembly GCA_963692955.1 of Gammaproteobacteria bacterium. Lineage (GTDB taxonomy): Bacteria > Pseudomonadota > Gammaproteobacteria > DSM-16500 > DSM-16500 > UBA5158. Next base: position 1,175,640 of record OY843587.1, read on the forward strand.
TTAGCGTGGTATCTCGGCCGCTTATCGCACGACAAAAAGCCTCTCACCCAAAAAGTTAATTTACCCCGCGACTATTTAGTCGGTTTAAATTTTTTATTAAACGAAGAGCCGGACAAAGCCGTCGATATTTTTATAAAAATGCTGGAAGTCGATAGCAGCACCGTCGAAACCCACTTAGCCGTCGGCAAATTATTCCGCCGCCGCGGCGAAGTCGACCGCGCGATCCGCATCCATCAAAACTTAATCGCGCGTCCGCAGCTTGCTAAAGTTTACAAAGACCAATCTATGTTTGAATTAGGTCAAGATTATTTACGCGCAGGCATGTTAGACCGTGCGGAAAAAGTTTTTTTAGACGTCGTGGTTTTCAAAGAATACGCCGTTCCCGCCATGCGCGCGTTATTAGATATTTATCAACAAGAAAAGAGCTGGCATAACGCGATCAAAATCGCGACCAAACTAGCGGTAGCGACCAAGACCAACATGCAGCCGGTGATCGCGCATTATTTTTGTGAATTAGCCGATGTGGCTATCAACAAAGGTCAAGCACAACAAGCACAAGAATTTTTACGCGAAGCATTAGACATAGACATCCAATGCGTGCGTGGCAGTTTGATGCTAGCGAATTTTTACATTAAACGCTGCGAATACAAACCTGCGTTAAAAACGTTAAAGCGCATCAAAGATCAAGACCCGAATTATTTATCCGAAGCGATAGACTTACTCGCCGTCTGCTATGAAAAATTAAATAAAGAAAAAAAGATGGTCGCGTACTTAATGAGAGTCTTAGAAGAGTACCCGAAAATTCCGGTAGTGTTGATACTCTCCGAGCGCATCAGACAATGGAAAGGCGACAAAGTCGCCGCGAATTTTGTCGCGGATTACATACGTAGATACCCATCGATCGGCGGCTTACATTTATTTATAAATTTATATCTATCGAACACCGAAGGCCGCGCGCGCGAAGACTTGTTGATTTTGCAAGGCTTGACTGGAAAGTTATTACAGGACAAACCCGATTATCAATGCATTTCATGCGGCTTTTCCGGCAAGTCATTGCATTGGCAATGCCCGGGCTGCAAACATTGGAGTTCAGTCAAACCCGTCCACAGCCTGGAAGCCTAACATGGCGGCCGCTATCGACAGACGAATTGCCGTTGCGCCGATGATGGATTGGACCGACCGCCATGACAGATATTTTTTAAGATTAATCGCGCCGCACGTGTTGCTATACACCGAAATGATCACCACCGGCGCATTAATTTACGGCGATTACGAACGTTTCTTAGCCTTCGATAAACTCGAACATCCCGTCGCGCTACAACTTGGCGGAAGCGAACCTGCGGCGCTAGCAACCTGCGCGAAGTTAGGTGAAGACTTCGGATATGATGAAATAAATTTAAATGTGGGCTGTCCGAGTGACAGAGTGAAGTCCGGTAGATTTGGCGCGTGCTTGATGCTGGACCCGGCACTAGTCGCGGAATGTATCGCGGCGATGTTAGCCGTAGTAAAAATTCCGGTGACTGTCAAATGCCGGATAGGCGTAGACGAAAAAGATTCGTATGAAGATTTAAAACGTTTCATTGCGGTGGTTGCCGCCGCTGGCTGTGAAGTTTTCATTATTCACGCGCGTAAAGCTTGGTTGAGTGGCTTAAGCCCCAAACAAAACCGTGAAATACCGCCGTTAAAGTATGAAGTCGTGCAAGCGATCAAAAAAGATTTCCCGCAGTTAACGATTATCGTCAATGGTGGGATAGGGGAGTTATCGCAAGTCGAAGAGCATTTAGAACATGTTGACGGCGTCATGATTGGCCGTGCAGCGTATACCAATCCGTATTTTTTAGCGGAACTTGAAAAAAAGATTTTTTCATCGGCTGCGGATGTAGTGACAAGACATGAAGTGATAGCGAAGTTGATTCCGTATTTGGAGAACCAACTGGAGAAAAAAGTAAAATTGTCGAGTATGACCCGACATATTTTAGGATTATTCCAGGGAGAACCAGGCGCAAAACTATGGCGCCGGCATTTGAGTGAAAATGCATGGAAGAATGGCGTAGGGATTGATGTAGTAGAAACAGCGTTAGAATTCACAAAAAAGTTTAAAACAAATTAAAATATTTTATTAAGGTGCTCAGTTATGAATGGTCTTGCAGCGATAGATTTTGCGGATGTGGTTGGAATAGTAGGCGTCGTGATGATTTTGATCGCGTATTATTTTTTAAGTGTTGGGAAGTGGATTTCGGATAGTATGGTTTATCAAGTGCTGAATTTTCTTGGTGCGTGGTTGATATTGTTTTCGCTTTATTTTCATTGGAATTTAAGTTCAGTGGTGATTGAGGTAGCGTGGATTGTGATTAGCGTTATGGGTATGGTTAGAGTGGTTAGGTTGAGGAAGATAGTTGGGTAGTGAGTTTTTGGTTGTGGAAAGAAGGCCAGTGGTGATATCTACTGGCCTTTTTTTATTTTTGTTTTTGATTGTTGTTGGGGGGGAGCGGTTGTACGCCGGGTTTTGCGGCTGCTGCTTTGGCGGCTTCGGCGGATTTAGTATTGGAGTGCATGAAGGCGGGTGGGTTGGCGTTGGCTGCGGGGGCTGGTTGGACGGGGGCAGCGGCACCATTTGGATTTGCTTTCTTATCAACAACCATTTTAGCGCATTTCATTATGGTTTCATTTAATTGGACGCATGATTGATAATTCTTGGTAGTAAGTTCTTTCTGACTATTAATTTGAGTTGTTCCTTGGATTATTGAGGGATTTAATATTTTTTTTAAATTATCATCAACCGTCGGTAATACTATAGAAGAAAATAGAGTTTTTAATTCTTTGAACTTTCTTAATGCTGGTAAAGTAGATTTAACAGCGTTGGTTACATCTAATTTTGTAACAAACTTCAAAACAACTTCTTGAGCCTCAAGCGTTTCTCTAATTAGAGAATTGACTTTAGCTAATTTATTAGAACACTCTGCATACTTTTCCAAACAGTCTAAGGCGATTGGATTAGTTGCAATTGCACTTAATTCAGCCGCAGCTTTCATTGAAGATGAAAGTTTCAATGCTGCATCTTCTGCATTTTTGTCAGCATCTATAACGACTACCTTTGTACCAGCCACATCATATGATCTTGAATTCATTTTAATCTCTCCTAGAGATTTTAATTATGAATAGACATAACTATTATTATAACTCAGACAGATGGCGAATGGTTATAATTTGATCTTTTAGTTATCAAGAAATTTTTTCATGATAATTAAATTTATATATATAACAAAAGGTTACAAATGCGTTGAAACTTGCAACCCCAAGTATAGTACAAACCAGCTATAATTATGTATAAGAATTGATTAAGTTCAAGCGGGGTACGCAGTGAGCGCTCGCATCGATCAAAACGATTCTTTTACGAAATTTCCAAAGCTAGATTCATACATGTCATTACTGGCATGGGTAAATATTTGTATTCAAAATCAAAAAATTTTAGAAACAAAATCCAATACTAACAAATCATTTGACCAGCAAAAAGAAATAAACAATTTAATGTTTCTCGAAGAGCTTATTTTAATTATTCAAGATGAAATCATTTTTAGGAATATTCAAAATTACTTCAGTGAAAAACTAAGAACCGATATACAAATATTAGAAGAAAAATTATCAGAAGAACAAAAAAATAAAAATATTCAGAATGAAAACTATAATCAGCAATTATTGATAAATCAACAAATCCTTCAGAGTCTACAAATTCAATATCAAAAAGCTCTAACGGAATTAAATGCGGTAAGAGCTAAGCTAAATGAACAGCTTTATAATTTAAATAACAAGATTAATCTGTATCAAAGTGGAATTAATAAATTAAATAAGAGATTGAATGATAATTTAAGTAGAGTAGTTTCTGATTATAATGCTCAAAATAATCTAAGAGACTTTAGAATTGAAGACAACATTGTTAAAATTAATTTCGATAATACATATAAATATATTATTAATGACGTAAATGATAAATATTCTAAAAATGAGAATTTTGATTTTAAAGAATTAGCCTTGGAAAGAATTAGAAAGACTCTCTATGAAAGCCTTGGAGCTAAGTTGACTTACTTAGATCAAAGAGGACTAGATGAGATTGAGAAGATTGCTCAAGATGAATATACCCGCTTTGAAAGTTTTTTGAATAAGCATGGAAGTGGTCAATCATTTTTCAGAGATTTTGAAAGCAGAAATAAGGCTGTAGTGAGATTAGATTCATTGGTGTTGCAACGTGATAATGTTACTAATTTGTTAAGACGTGCAACTGATGTTTCAACTAGTTTAGAAAATATTGGTAATGCAGCTCTAGAAGGGAATGATATAAAGAATACAACTGCAGTAGTTCAACGGACAGAAAGCCAAGTACATAATATTATACAAGATTATAATTCTGCAATTACATCTGAGCCAACAGAAGAAACGGATGAGCTTGCAGCACTTATGGCTGAGCTTGAGTCTGAACCAGATGCTCAACCAAATGACAACATAAACAACCAACAAGAACAAGCCGTCGAAGCACAATCCGAAAACCCCGAACTAGAAAACCCAGAAGAGCAACCCGCCCCACCCGGAGGAATGCCAGTAGCCGACGTAGCCGGCCCCCCAGGCGGCCCCCCAATACAAAACGAAGAAGAAGCCCCAGCCCCAGAACCCGAACTCCCCCCGCTAGCAAACGAAATAAAGCCCCAACCTGCAGAAGTCAAACCAGTAAGCTCAACCCTCGCCGCATTGTCCAAATTAGGAATTTCAAAAGAACAAATTTTAGAAAAGAAAGAAGTCGATAAAAAACGAGAAGAAGAAGCTAAAAAAGCCGAACCACAAGCCAAAGACCAAAGCCAAGGCAGCTCCCAAAGAAAACCCGAATCCCCCGACCAATCCGGCCCAAAAATTGGCAGAAAGTTTTAGTCACAATTATATTCGGTACCATGTCATAAAGTTGAATTACTCGTATACTCTGAAATAATTTTCTCGATAATAGAGCGGTATAAATCACTTCTAACTGATCTATGTAGTTCTATTATTTTTCTCAAGAGATTTGCCGATGGGCTTATATTATTTCCTATTGCAATATCGTAAACGATTTCTTCAGGTGTATCAGTGTAGTAAGCAATCCCAGATAAAGTGTATTCTTCTGTAGAAAGTATATCTTTTATAATGCAACTTATAAAATTTGACTCGAACATAGCAACCTCAATATCTTTATCAGATTTAACAATACGCAAATAATTGCCGAATTCTTTTTTATAATAATCTTTAAGTTTTTCCAAAAGACGAGTGAAAAGCTCAGCTTCTATAATGAAATTTTCTTCTCTTGTGAGATTCGCTGGGTTTATCCCTGCTAAATTACATAATAACTCTGCCGCTGACATTAATAATCCCTGAATTTATTTGGGTTTTACCATAAATCAAAGTTTATGTTGGCTTATATGCTTAAATGATTTACATAAAAGACAGAGATAATGTTATTATATAAGCCTCATTCCTTTAACTCATATATGGTTTATATCACTCGAATATGAATGAGTCAACTCTTAGCATATTGATTAAAGAAAATTTACTTTTTCTGACTAAAAAATATAACCTTTCTGAAGCAGAATTATCAAGGCAGGCAGGGTTACCTCAAGCGACTATCAATAGGCTTCTGAAAGGGGCAACTGATGATCCAAGAGCTTCTACATTAAAATCGATTGCCGAGTTTTTTAGTATCACAGTGGATCAATTGCTTAGTCACAATTTAATGAAAGTGTCATCATTCGACACTACCCGTCTGCCGATATATTCTCTTGAGCAAAGCAAAACAATTTTAAAACGCTATAATCATGAACGAGATGAGCTAGGACATATTTTAGAAAAACGTGAAGGCACGTATTTAGAAGTCGAACCATCCATAAGTTCAAATTGTTTGGCCTTTGAAGTAAATGGAGATAGCATGTGGCCCCAATTTATTGAAGGGATTTTCATTGTAGTGGATACAAAATTGGAAGCTAAACACCGTGATTTTGTTGTTTACTTACTTGGTGATTCACAACAACTTACTTTGAGACAATACATAAAAGAAGGACAGGATCAAATTTTAAAACCAATCAACTATGGTTATAAACTCCATCAAATCAGCAAAAAAGATAAGTTTATAGGAACGGTTATTCAAGCGAAAAATGATTTCAGAAAAGTTAGCGGAACTAATAAATAAAATTAAATCTTACATAAATGTTTTTTGGTATAGATTGAGTGAAGCGATTTATATTACAAAAAATCAATATAGGTTGCGGCTGTTACATTGCTACAATTCTCATGATAATCAAATTATTGCTGTCATTCAAGTTGTCATCAAACGCGTAAAAACTAAATTCTCAATCCGATATCTGGCGTCGAATGCAAAGATCCTACGTGATATCCATCCCGTAAATGCATGCAAAATTGCATTCTTAGCAAATTTAGAAAATGAAATTCCTTTTGACGACATTCCAGATTATATGAAAATATCCTCAATTCCATATTCAATTATTAAACAAAACCCAACTCTAAAGATAAAATCACAATATTTTTGTACGAAAGATAATAAAACACAATTCACGATCTCTAATCCGATCGGCGATATAGAAAACACGCTTTCTGCAGATGAATTATCAAAAAATCCATCCTTACTATATGGACTAGGTTCTCAAGAAGCTGCGCGGGTTGGTATTTCCGCAAGTAATGATTTTATAAAAAATCTTGCTCATGCTGGGGAACTAAAGATTCAAACTAAATCTAATCAAGCTACTAATTTCATCTTTTATCATATTTTATGTGTTTGTTATGTAACTTTAGTTTTGTCGGGAATGAGTATAGTCCGTCGTATGTTTCCTTTCCATATTCCTTTTACAGATTTAATTGTTCCTTTTGGTGGGGGAATCTTATTTTTTCCCGTTATATTCTGCATACAAGATATTACTACAGAAGTATATGGTTTTTCAGCTGCTAGACAAATGGTAATTTTATCAATCTTATCCATATTATTTTTTATCTTATATTCGCAACTAGTAATTCATTTGCCCACGATGCCTGGACTTGTTTATCAAGATAATGTTTCATTTTCAGTAGTATTTGATACACAGCCGCGTCAGTTCATTGCCTTACTAGTATCACTTTTTACTGGCTCTTTGATTAATGACTTTTTTATTTCAAAATCAAAAGTTATCTTAGCAGGTCAATATTTATGGGCTAGATTACTCGGCTCAACCATGATTGGGGAAGCAGTTTTACAAATCGTAGGAGGAGTTATAGGATTTTCTGATAAGTTAGATTTTAGAACAGAATTATTACCAAACATGCTATTAGCTTACGGTTACAAAATGTTATGGTGCTGCGCGACCATTCCTTTGATATACATGATAACTAATTATTTAAAGAAGAAAGAAGGCATAGACATCTATGATTACGATATAGATTACAATCCATTTAAGTTTAAAATGTCTTCGAGAGGTTAAGGATTTGGCATTTTAGACTCGCTCACTTCCTTTTTATTTACACATATCCTTTTTGCAATATTAATCAAAAGCAAATCTTGCTTGTGGCCGCCAAGCAAAGAAATACCTAAGGGTGGTTTATTTGCTCTTTCAATTGGAATGTTAAGTTGTGGTAATTTTGCTAAACTTGATAATGCAACTAACGGTCTTAATTTATCATAATCAAATTCGTTTACGTGAGAATATCCTTTATTTCTTAATGGTGCTATATCTGGAGTAGTTGGTATGCATAATATACTTGAAGATAGTAATTTGTTGAGGATAGCTGAATATAATTCTCTTCTCTTGAAAGCTTCTTCTAGAGTACTTGTATCAGCAAATTTCATATGTGAGAAATCAACATATGTCGTCTTTGAAAATTCGAGGTTAACTTGGTTGATCCAATTTCCTAAGCTCGCCCATATTTCAGTACAAAGTATATTTTTAAAAATGGCGCTTATTCCGACTTTGGGATCATTTGCCTCAGGGTGAATATCAGAAAGTTTTATATAGGTAGGCTTGATCTTTAAAACTTCAGAGTTTTCGTCGATAAAATTCTGAAAAATCTTTCTCTGTTCGAAACTTACTAGAGCCATATATTCTTCGATAACATAAAAATTAGTTATATTATCGTTTGATCTCTCGAATGCTTCACCTGATAAAATCTCGAATACATGGCTAAGCACATCAATACTTTTTGAAAAAATTCCAACTGTATCAAAGCTTGGGCAAAAACTTCTTATACCAGACATAGAAATAAGACCAGAGGAAGGACGTAAACTAAATATCCCACAAAAACTTGCAGGTACTCGCATTGAACCAGCAACATCTGTTCCAAGGGAAAAATCGACATCACCAGAAGCTACGATTGAAGCGGAGCCGCTTGATGAGCCTCCAGGAACTCTGTCTGGCGCATTAGGGTTTAAAGGCATCCCGTAAAAATAATTAATGCCAAGGCTTCCAGAACAAAACTCTCCAAGAACTGTTTTACCGATACACGTAGCGCCATTTGACAATAGCTGGTCTACGCATTTAGCATTAGCTTTACACTGCTTTTGCTCTTCAAGCCAGGTAGGATTACCACAACTAGTTTTACATCCTTCGATATCAATTACATCTTTAACAGCAAATTTGAGATTATCTAACACGCCGCATTTTTTAGGTTTTAATTCGAATTCACACATCAGAGCAGGCTTTGGTGACATTTCCTCATCCGAGAATTTTTTAAACAACTGATTTGATTGCATTTGGGAAAGCCTAAAATTAAAATGGCAAAATGAGTAAATTTTAGATATTTTAATACTATTTACTGAGTAATGTACATACGTGTGTTCAAAATACATTCTTTTACAGTTTAAAATTATGTTAACCTTTATCAATAAAGGTTTAGCTGATAATTAAAAAAAACATTATTTTTTATAATTATATGAAGACATTTATACATGGATGAAAATATGAAGCTGAAATTCTATTTGGCAATAATCTATTCTGTAATAATTTCAGGTTTTTTGGCCTTGAGTTTTCATATTATTTTTATTAATAAAACTACCTCAATCATCAATGCTCTTTTGAATAATGTCACCATTATAAAATTGCCATATCCTCTTTATATAAATCTTATCGCATACATCACTACCTTTATTCCAGTTTTAGCAGCAGCGATTTTGTATATCATTATGTTTCCATTTTTAAAATTAAAATCGTATCTATCTCAAAGTTTTATTCTCGGGACTTTTGTTTTAATGATAAAAGGTGAATTAATTCGACAACCATTAATGAATGTTTTGGTAGGTAATCCTTTTTTGGTTGCTTTAATCCAGCAATCTCAAATATGGTTAAGCAATTACATTATGTCCTTTATAATTGTTTTTCTTATGAAAAAACCGATTAGCCATTTTAGAAATGTTGAGTTTTATTCAGTTCGCGAACCAACCAAGTCTGGATTTTATTAATAAGCCAACATTGTTGAATGAGTAAATTTGCAATATTCACTAATCTCCTATCTGAATCCTGCACTCCATAATAATTTCCTTAACCGCTACAGCAGGTGAGAGTTTCAGTAAAAAATCTATCGATTTAACTATATCACTAGTTTGAATCATTTCATTTCTATCCATTTCGACATCAGCTGTCATCTCAGTCGCAACGAAGCCAGGACATATCGCAGTAACATAAATACCGAAACTTGCTAACTCTTTATAAATAGCTTCATTAAACCCGACAACACCAAATTTAGATGCGGCATAGCCACCTAATTGTTTTCTTGCGACTTTGCCCGAGCGAGAAACAATATTAATTATGCGGCCACTTTTTTTCTCTTTCATGTAGGGAGAAACTGTTTGAATAAAATTGAAAACCCCGATGAGATTAGTGTTTATCATTTTTAAAAATTCATCATGAGGCAATTCGCTAGTACCGCGTTTAGCATAGCCTGCGTTATTACAAAGAATATCGATATGACCAGCTTTCTTTATAAAGTTTTCAACAGTTTCTTTTACTAGATCGTAATTACTGACATCAATAGTAGCGAGAGCTGGAGGTATGATATGCGGATTTGATTTGATAATTCTTTCCACAGCAACTTTTAAATTTTTTTCATTTCTCGAAATCAAAAGTAATTGATATTTTTGATTAGCTAAATAATCAGCTATAGCGAACCCAATACCTTGACTTGCACCTGTTACGATAGCAACTTTGTTTGATAAACTTTTCATAAGAATTTTAATCCTCTACTGTATACATTCAATGTTACAATTTTACAGCATAATGTTAAATAAATGATATCATTAAAATATATTTATCGATGTATATGTTGATGCAAGAAGGGTATCTAATTTAAATAATAACAAACACCCTAGCAGGCAACCCATCCATGCCAGGTATATTCAAATAAGTCAGTTCTTGAATAATCTAAACAAAGACCGTTATACTTAACAGCGCATCGGCGTACACTATTAGGAAATTCACTTTCCCTCTGAGGGACAAGCAAACGCCAATTTTCGTTGGCTTTTATATCTCTGCGGCAGTACGGATGAACAAAGCTCAGCACTTTTTAAAATATAAAGATCATTATCACATAAATTCTTAATCATTTAATGTAACTTCATTGAAAGCAAAGGAGTTAATCTTGACAACTGAGCCTATGACAGAATACGACAATGTGGATAATGAAATTATTCGCTGGGCTTGTCATTACCTTCAATCTAATGGGTATACACTAAAAAACAAACTGCCGGAAAATGTAAAGAGTACACCGTGGTCTTATGTAGTTCGCTTTTCAACATCTGCCGGTTACATCTATTTAAAGCACATGCCAACTTTGCTTGCCTTGGAGGCTAGCATAACGCAAATTTTGTATGATCAATTTCATGCTTCTGTTCCAGAAGTTATCGTACAAAATTCTGAATTAAATTGTTTTTTAATGAAAGACGCTGGCAGGCCGTTAAGAGAAATTTTGAAAAAGCAATTTGATACAGCGTTGTTTTGCAAAGCCATTGATCAATTCACATCAATGCAGCTGGCTGTCGCAGATCATGTAAATATTTTTCTTGATATCGGCGTTCCTGATTGGCGATTGGATCAAATGCCTGATTTATACAAACAATTGTTTTTGCAAAAAGACCTATTGTTAGCTGACGGAGTGTCCGAAATAGAAATAAGTGAATTAGAAACTCTGCTACCAATGGTTTCATATTTATGTAAAAAGTTATCTGGCTATGCTATCAAACAAACTATTGTCCAAAGTGATTTTCATGACAATAACATACTTATAGAGAAATTTTCTCAAGCTATCACAATCATTGATTTAGGCGAGATAGTAATTTCTCATCCATTTTTTTCATTGATAGGTTGTTTGCAACAAGCTAAGCATCACTACGCACTAATGGATGATGATGCTGCATATCTACGGCTAAGAGATGCTTGTTTTAAAAATTATATGGATTTTAAGTCTAAAAATGAGTTATTAGATGCTTTTTCGTCAGCACATATTTTATGGCTTGTTTATGGGATATTGTGTCAACACAGGTTGATGAACGCATGTGGTAAAGAAAATGTTATGTCATTTCAGCATGGAAAACTTAGTCGTTCATTAAGAGAATTTATGATGGCGTGCGTTTAGCCATATAATCCTTATTGGCCTATATGATTGTTTGGTAAATCAAAATATCGTTAAACCTTCTTTGTTAAGCTTATCTTAATACTTCATAGTGTATAATCGACAATCATATAATCTATTAATGGTATTAATATGTCAAAGAAAACTTCCTTACTCAAAGCATTAAATAAAAACTATCTCCTTGACTTAATGTTTCGCTCTGTTACACAGAATAGTGTGGAAACAGCCTTGAAAGATATTTCCCACGGAATTGAGAATGGATTTGATATTAATGACGTGGAAAAAGGCCCATATAATAATTCAATTCCCCATTTTCTCATAGTGAATGAATTGAAAGAGAAAGCTTTAGCTGTAATAAACAAATTCCATGCAGAGATAAATTTTAAATTAACCGATACGACAGGTACCACGATATTGTTACTTTCACTCAAAACGTTACAAACGGATATTGCTACTCTTATATTATCTTTTGATAAATCGAGTATCGATATAAGAGATTCTAAAGGTAGAACTCCTCTACATATTGCTTACATCTTAGGGTTAGATGAGATTAGGAAAACATTACTTGCTGCCGGTGCTAATCCAAATTTAAAAGACTCTAAAGGTTTAATCCCCAGCGAGTATTTGCAGGGCCATGAAAAAGATATTAGCGACGTACTAGATTCTGTTAGCATCGATCACCGCCGTCATCCCGCGGCCAATGTGAATTGGTTTATGCTAAAGGGTCAATTATATTTTTTGACGGATCAAGAATTAATGGAAACTAATTTCGTTGCGACGAAACGATTTAAAACGAAGGATGTTCACAACAATGTGAACACTCACGGAATATTGCTCTGTAACGAAAATGCAAAAATATTCCTCGCCGATATAAAAGAATATTTCAAAGATCAAACTCAAGAATATAGAAGTATGCTCATAGCGATTAGTAAATCACCGCTTACTTTGTACGGCATGTGCTTGGAAGGCAAAAGTAGAATTCAAAATGATATTAGTTCCATCGAGACTGTAAACCAATCCTTGTCACAACTGAGTTTACCATCTTCATTGACATTTTTTAGCTCTAGTAGTTCAACTCCTGTGAATCAAGCTGAGGTGGATGAATCATCTAAAGCAGAAAGAAAAATCATGCGGTAAATGAACTAAACGAATACGGCAGACCTCGCGTAAAAATTACTTAGCTTGTAATTCGTAAAGTAATTTACATTACTTTTTGCTTTCTAAATTTTTATCCTTATAATTACTCTAATTTAACTTCAATGGAATATTATTATGCTCTCCAGGATGCTCAACATCATTACTTGCGTTTCTCCTACCGTTATAAAAAGCTTAGGCTTTGGTTTCGCCATGTCCGGCGCTGAAAGCCGTCTCTCGGAAGGTGAATATAATTCTTATAGTTCTCTCGCTATCACATTAGGGACAGTAGCTTGGATCGCTGGAGCTATGTTAGAAAACGTTCGGCCATCCAACGTGGTGCCTTTCAAAAAGTCGGCTTCGACGGTGGTGGTGCAGCAGTTGTTGGACCATGCGGCGGGTTATGGGGCCGTAAATACATTTATTACACCTATTTCGCTTAACTCTGATATCCTTTTTGCTTTCAGCAAGTTATTTTTGACAGGCGTGTTGACGATCGAAAGCTTTGCATTGAATTACTACGAAAAATATAAATCGCTTATTCCTGAGGTAAAAAGAGAAGAACTCCGGTTTCTGATGGCAAACGGTGGCGCTTTTCTCGTTTTGAGTTCTGGGATAAATATTTCTAATTATCCTGTCAATACGGATATTGTTCTATTAACAATGGGTGCGGTTATGTTTGCCAGTGAAGGAATTTATTCTATTAAAACTAAAAACGAAAGTTATTTATCTTTAACTGGTGTAAGAGCTAAGCAGGCTAAATTTGGTGCTGCGATGATGTTTTGGGTGGGACTGCAAGATATTTACCAAAATCTTTCATCACAACACTTTGCTGATGATCTCTATCTCATGGGTTCTTCTTTATTAATTATTGCAGCTTGCGTGCGAATGAAAATGCTGTCAAGAACAGAGATAACGAATGGAGAAATAGAGGTGCTGGTCGAAGAAAGGAAACTATCCGTCGATAGTATGGGTGATGTATCGACGGTGGATGAAATAATTTATTCTTCGGAAAAGCTTTTCAGAAGATATCAAATGTTTGCGTCTGTTAACTCAGTCATGCCTGCTATACCTAGCCAAGTTGAACCTGCTAATTCAGTCAGGTCTGCATCATTTAGTGAAGTTGAATCTACTAACTCAAACAGGTCTGCATCACCTGGCGAAGTTAAACCTGTGCAGCTTGCAGATGAAACAATTGTTGATGATAGCTATCATAGATTGTCTTCGTAATTTGTCGCAGTATAACTTAATAAATATCGTATCCGTTCAACTAACTAAGCGGATACGATAATTATACTAAATAAAATTACTTAGTTTTTTGATGAAACTTCAACGAAGGTGATGGCTTGCAAGTCGTGAAGTTATTTACATTCACATTCGAAAAATCAATATTATTTTCCGCGGGACTAGCAAAAAAATTAAACTGACTTTTCCAACTCTTCGTGTTTCCAATTGACATTACGCGTCTTAGATAAATATTCCGGATAGTTTTGAATGATAAAGCCCATGACTTTTTCTCTCACTTCACAGCGTAAATCCCATAGCGTACTAGCGTCTTGAGCGCTGACTAAGGCGCGCAATTCCATCGACGATTCTTTGATATCCGTCACTTGCAAATTATTCACTTTACCATCCCACAATTTAGAATTTTTTAACACTTCGTTAAAATAATTTCTCACGGGTTCTAATGGCAGCGTGTAATCGACGTAGAAAAATACCGTGCCGAGTAAATCCGTCGACGTGCGCGATAAATTTTGCAGTCCGTGATTCGTAAAATAATCCGACGGCACAATCATGCGGCGCAAGTCCCACAACTTCACGACGATATACGACAACGTAATTTCTTCGACTTGGCCTTGTTCGCTGTCAATGATGACCGTGTCGCCAATGCGCAATGGCTGCGTGAAGGCAATTTGTAGTCCCGCGAAAATACGTCCTAAACTCTGTTGGCTTGCGAACGCGCCTAACGCACTAATCACTCCAGCCGTCGTCAACAAGCCGGCGCCTAAGTTTTTAACGCTATCGAATACCATTAACATCGAAGCGACGGTGACGATACCTACGATCACGAAGATGACTTTTTTTAGCAACAGGACTTGCGTGTTGATTTTTCTGTTATATAAAGGATTCACATGCTCAGCGGAATATTGGTTGAGAATAAGATTTTCTATGCCGTTGATTAACTCGACGACGACCCAGGCCAGGATGCCGATTAAAAAAACTTTTGCGCCTTTCGCTATCATCTCATCGATTTGCGGAGTGAAGCCAAGTGCTGGAATGACCAGATTTAGCATTAACAAAATCACGGCGGCTTTAATACTTTTGCTAATCATCGGTAATAAGATGCGTAATACGTTTTTATTATTTTTGATAAACCAAATTTGCAATTGCACTTGGCCTTTGTTGAGAACATTCAGTATCGCCCAAAAATAGGCGATGAATTCCGCGACTTTATTAATAAAAATTCCGGCGTTAATAATCAATTCTTTGAAGTGTTCAGGAATCTCGGGTATATACGTCACAGCGCTAACACTAGCGACATAGGCGGCGTAGCCAGCTAAAAATAACATGATAGGCTTCTTTAACGTGCTGACTAGAAACACAAACATAGTCTTGATAGGGGAAGTCTTTTTATCCGTGGACGTTTGCTTAAATACATAGCCACAAATCAAGCTCAGCAAAAATAACGCGATACCAATACCTAACCAGGCCGCGTGAGGGAGGAGAGTCACCGTTTCCGAAGATAAAAGTTTATTGTCGATTGGCATAATTACTCCAATTAATCAAACACATAATGTTTTGATGGGTTTAGTTATATAGCGAATTGGGCCTATTATAGGTTATTTCGCGATCTATTTCATGTTTTAAGAGATTATTTTCTGAACACATAGAGTTCTGGGTCTTGGCGTTTGTGTTCAGTGGATTTACGTTTGGTGCGAGTGAAAAAATTTAGCGGTAATTCTAATTTGAGTAATGAGGTGTCTTCTTTTGTATCGGGCACCGGCTCACTCTCTTCTTTATTTAATAGACTCATTGCTTGGAGAGCATTTATTCCAATTTCTTCCGCGCCAGACATATAGTTAATTAATTCTTCTTCCACTTCATCAATATCATTTAGCTCATCGTTACCGCTAACGACGCCGGCCGCTTCCAGCATTTTTACTGGAATAGGTAAATTAAACATTTCGAAAATTTTTAAAAAAAGACTGCCGACGCGTGCCTCGCGATTTACTTGATCTAGTTGCACTAAGCCAGCGACGCAAATAGATTGATAGCCAGAGGCGATAGCGAGTTCGCAAGTTGACGCATAATCATCAATAAGTAGGATGTTCGCTTTGTCGAGCAAGAGATCTTTACATTGTAATTGTTTTTTAAGAATGTTTTTGACATGATTCAACGCGTTGATGATTTTGCATTGCCCCGATGTAAAAAAAATTAATTCGGGATTGAGAAATCGTTTTAAGCCCAGGTTAGCTCCCAAGCCAACCGCTTTGATAGTAGCATGCGAGATAAAAAACTCATCCTCGATCACAGCGCCGCTGACGACATCGCCGTTTTGAAAGTTGACGCCTTTCTTATTATAATATCTTAATTTTGAAGTAACGATCCCGATATGCACTTTAGTTCTATCGGTATCTAAACATTGTTTTAAAAGTTCAATATATTCTTGCCACAACGTGGCGTTTCCAATCCATTCCACATTGCTGCGGGTACAGGCGGCAAAATCTATTAAAGTATTATCAATATCAAACAGGACAACGTAGTGTCTAATTGGCATAGTTAATCCGATAATAAAAAAATCCCGTGATTAATAACCTAATCACGGGATGATAGGGAACTTTGAATGTCATTCTTCCCAGTTGAGTGCGCCGCCAGTTTGATATTCCGTCACGCGCGTTTCGAAGAAGTTTTTCTCTTTCTTTAAATCCATCATTTCACTCATCCACGGGAATGGATTAGTCGCGCCCGGAAATTGTTGTGGTAAACCGATTTGCACGCAGCGGCGGTTGGCGATGAAATTTAAATAATCTTTAAACATGCTCGCGTTCATACCTAAAATACCGCGCGGCATGGTTTCTTGCGCGTAGGTGTATTCCATTTCCACGCCTTCTATGATCATTTCGATAATTTCTTTCTTAAAACTTTCCGTCCACAACTGTGGATTTTCGATGATGATTTGATTGATGACGTCGATGCCGAAATTTAAATGCATAGATTCGTCGCGCAAAATATATTGGAATTGCTCGGACGTGCCCATCATTTTATTTCTTCTACCCATCGACAAGACTTGCGTAAAACCGACGTAAAAGAAAATGCCTTCGAAAATAACGTAAAACGCGATCAAGTCACGCAGCAAACGCTGATCGTTTTCCGTCGTGCCAGTATGGAAATGCGGATCGCCTAAACTTTGCGTGAAGGGCAGGGACCACGCGGCTTTGCGCGCGACGCAAGGAATTTCACGGTACATGTTAAACACTTCCGCTTCATCCATGCCTAAACTTTCGATCACGTATTGATACGCATGCGTATGCAATGCTTCTTCGAACGCTTGGCGCAATAAATACTGACGGCATTCAGGGTTGGTGATGTGACGGTAAACCGCTAACACTAAGTTATTCGCCACCAAGGAATCGGCGGTGGAAAAAAAGCCTAAGTTGCGTTTGATAATCATGCGTTCATCTTCGGTCAACCCGTTGGGGTCTTTCCACAGCGCCACGTCCGCCGACATATTAATTTCATTCGGCATCCAGTGATTGGCGCATGCGTCTAAATATTTTTGCCACGCCCATTTATATTTGAACGGCACTAATTGGTTGAGATCGGCGCGGCAATTAATAATGCGCTTATCGTCAACTTGAATGCGTGCGGCGCCCATCTCAAGTGATTCGAGACCGGTCGCGCCGCCATGGCTTGCGGCTAGACTATCAATTTCCGCTGCTTCATTAAAATTTAACATTTTTGTCTCCTCGTATTACTGACACGCTTCGCAAGTTGGATCGGTGATCAAACAAGCTTTTGGCTCGGCCTGGATTTGCACGGCGTTCAATGCGGCATTGTGTACGGTGGATTTTTCCGCGTCGGTCGCGCCCATGCTGCGAAGATAATAAGTCGTCTTCAAACCGCGCTGCCATGCTAAACGGTAAAGACTATCCAACTTCTTGCCGGAAGGCTGTGCCATGTAAAGATTTAAAGACTGCCCTTGGTCTATCCATTTTTGTCGGCGTGACGCCGCTTCGACTAACCAAGACGGATCGATTTCAAACGCAGTCGCGTAACGCTGTTTCAATTCTTCCGGGATGCGGCTGATTTTGCTGACGCTGCCGTCATAATATTTCAAATCATTTACCATGACATCGTCCCACAAGTTTTGATTTTTTAAATCTTCCACTAGGTAAGGGTTGATAACGGTAAATTCGCCGGACAAATTCGATTTCACAAATAAATTTTGATAGGTCGGTTCGATCGACTGTGACACGCCGCAAATGTTGGCGATGGTCGCGGTGGGCGCGATCGCTAACACGTTCGAGTTACGCATGCCGACTTTCTTAACGCGCTCACGTAAGGTTTTCCAATCCATAGTTTGATTGCGGTTTTGTTCTAAATACTGGCCGCGATTTTTTTGTAACAGGTCAATCGAATCAATGGGTAAAATACCTTGACTCCATAACGAACCTTCAAAGGTCGAGTACGCGCCGCGTTCTTCGGCAAGATTGGTCGACGCTTCGATCGCGTAATAGCTGATTAGTTCCATGGACTGGTCCGCGAAATCTAACGCCGCTTCGGAGGTGTAAGCGATACCTAATTTGTAAAGCGCGTCTTGGAACGCCATGATACCCATGCCGATCGGACGGTGTTTCAAATTAGAATTACGCGCTTGCGGTACCGAGTAGTAATTGATATCGATGACGTTATCTAACATGCGGATCGCGGTGTTAATCGTGCGGCGTAATTTTTCTTTATCTAAACCATTCGCGGTTAAGTGCGTGGTGAGATTAACGCTGCCTAAGTTACAGACGGCGATTTCGTCGATAGACGTATTCAACGTGATTTCCGTGCATAAATTCGAACTGTGCACGACGCCGACGTGTTGTTGCGGTGAACGCAAGTTACACGCGTCTTTGAAAGTAATCCACGGATGGCCGGTTTCAAATAACATGCCTAGCATTTTACGCCAGAGCGTTAAGGCGGGCAGCGTCTTAGTGTTTTGAATTTCGCCTTGCGCGGCTTTGGCTTCATAAGCGGTGTAAGCGACAGTGAACGCTGCGCCGTATAAGTCATGTAAATCCGGCACGTCGTTAGGTGAAAACAACGTCCAATCTTTTTCTTCGGCGACGCGTTGCATGAATAAATCCGGGATCCAATTCGCGGTATTCATGTCGTGCGTGCGGCGGCGTTCATCGCCGGTGTTTTTACGCAATTCTAAAAATTCTTCGATGTCTTTGTGCCATGTTTCTAAGTAGCCGCAGACAGCGCCTTTGCGTTTACCGCCTTGATTGACGGCGACCGCGGTGGCGTTAGCGACACTTAAAAAAGGGACGACGCCGAGAGATTTGCCATTCGTGCCTTTGATCCGCGCACCTAGCGCGCGTACGTTGGTCCAGTCATTGCCAAGACCGCCCGCGTATTTGGATAACAGCGCATTGTCTTTAATCGCGGCGAAAATGCCGTCTAAATCATCCGGCACGGTCGTTAAATAACAACTGGATAATTGCGGACGCAGCGTGCCGGAATTAAAGAGGGTCGGGGTGGAGCTCATAAAATCAAATGACGATAATAAGTTATAAAATTCAATCGCGCGGTCTTCTTTGTTTTGTTCGTCGATCGCCAAGCCCATCGCGACGCGCATGAAAAACGCTTGCGGTAATTCAAAACGCGTGCCTTGCGTGTGCAGGAAGTAACGGTCATACAACGTTTGCAAGCCTAAATAAGTGAATTGCAAATCACGGTCTAAATTGACGGCGGCGGTCATTTTACCTAAATCGAAGGCTTTTAAGCGTGGATCAATCAATTCCAGCGCGATACCTTTGTCTAAGTAAGCGATAAAATAATCGTGATAAAGCCCCTTCATTTCTTCGACGGTCGCACGTTCTTGCACGCCGAGAAAGCTCAAAGCTTCCGTGCGACAATCATTTAACAGCAAACGCGCGGCGACATAACTGTAATTCGGTTCTTTTTCGATTAACACCCGTGCGGACATGATAAGCGCGCGGCCTACGTCTTGTTCCGATACGCGGTCGAATAAATTGCGGCGCGTGTCTTCGATGATGTGTTCAGCGGAAACATCAGCAAGATTGGCGCAAGCGCTGGTGACTAATTGGGTCAGGCGTTTAATATCTAATGGCGCGGTAGTGCCATTGTTTAAAGTGACATGCAATTGCGCTGGCGTATTGTTCTCAGTGTTTTCCGCGCGGATTTTGCGGCGTTCTTCGCGGTATAACACATAGGCGCGCGCGACTTTGTGTTCGCCCGCGCGCATCAAGACGAGTTCGACTTGATCTTGAATATCTTCTATATGAATGATGCCGCCGGTCGGCATGCGGCGGTTAAACGTTTCATTGATTTGTTGTTCCAACATACCCACTGTTTCATTGATGCGGGGTGAGCCGGCGGCGGTGATGCCTTCCACAGCTAAAAAAGCTTTAGTGATCGCGATCGCGATTTTGTTTGCATCGAATGGCGTGACGGAACCATTGCGGCGAATAACTTTTAACACACCAGGTGTGGTGATAGTAGTATTAGGAATAGACAAATTTGCAGGACGTGGTTCTGCTGTGGCTGTAGTCATTTTGCTCCTCCCGAGCGTTATAATTAGTAGTTACACTTGAGCTATAAAAAAAATATCCATTAACTTTTTATAAGTTTCGTTATTTTTAAGGTTAAAACTTGCCAACCCTTAGGATATTAACAGTTTTTTCCAAAACCACAACATGTAGTTTTTTTTCTCTCTCACAACACAAGATAGTGTATATTCGCAGGCAATGCAAGAGAACAAGGTGTGCGTGAGTTGTGGATAACTTGTGAGAAAACTGGGGAATGTTTTCATTAAGTCCACAGGGTGGCAATTATGCCACGCCGTGAACAAAATGAAATTTATTTATGAAAAATAATGAAGGTTAAGCTGGCCGATAGAGATCAGGTAAAGCTTGAGCACCCTGCTCGAGTTCTTGATCTGCGAGCGGCGCGTAACCATCAGGTACAACGACATCTCCGCGTCTTCTGCGGAATTGTGAGTACGCTAGCAGCGTTGAAACAGTATCTGGTTTGAAACGGTTATCGATATTTATATCATGCATCCATTTATTCACGTCACCTAGTTTTGGGTCAGTGAGTGAAGGGGAGCCAAATAATTTTTGAAAGGAGGCTTTGGCGTTGGTGATACCGCCGCCGAGGCGGTTTAACCAAACTAAAGCCACACCTAAGAAAGTACTGAGGCTGAGAAAATCAAAAATGCGGTCCTCTTTAGACTCAACACCTTCCGCGACATTTTGCATGCTACCGCTGGCTAATATGTTAAAAACTAAAAACACTGCAAATAAAAACATTGGCCATGCGCGTCGTTCTTCATTAAGTTCTTTAACGATATTTACCAACAAGCGCGGTAAATCTAATGTCGAGATGGCATACAACATGGCCGTAGCAACACCGGGCGTCAATCCAATCAAGCCACGGTAATGTCTATCGAGATGGCCGAGTTCTTCGTAGCCGCATTTTGTCGCTAAGATGTTAATACCGTTGAAACCAAGCTGTATAAAAGTAGGTAGTGCGGCTAACCCAATGGTCGCTGCGAACAATACTTCAAGACCATGTAGTGCTTTGTGTAAACGTGCTTTCGCGGGAGAGATGACATTAATGAAGTCCGGGTCCTGGGTATCGATAATTTTATTTATGAAGCGCACGAGCGTGTCTTCATTGAATAGGTGATTATTTTCGTTGAATGCATCCTCCAACAGAGTTTGCATCGTCTCTTTATAGTCAGCCTGTATATTCGCTAAATCATCGCTCAATTCTTTTTTCAAAATTAATTCTTCATCGGTATACGCATGAAAAAAATTGAGTAATGATCTGACGCCGACATAACGGGTCGTGAAGTTAATAGCCAAGGATGCGACGGTGACGATATCAGCGATTGCTTCATTGCCGGTATATTTTTTTGTCCAGGTAAATGCATTGTAAGCAATAGCGGCAGTAGCAACTGCGGCCGACGTACCCAGCGTAATGGTAATGCCATTTTCAATGATTTCACGTTTGTTTTGCGGATATTTCAATAAATTCTTGCGAATCTTTAGCGCCGCAGTGGGAATGGAGGTGTAAGCAAAAACATAATTTACGATTAAAGACGCGCCGCCATTGAGTAAACAATAGAACGCTAACGCAGTGGATAAACTATCCCACCATTCTTGACCGATATTACTGGGCTGGGCCCCGCTGGGATTTACGGTTGCGTTAAGCGCGCTAGCGCCGCCCGCTATCATCGATAAAGTAAATTTTACAAAAAACGCCAGCGCTGCCAGCGCCATTTCGGGAGAACAACTGCAGGAATTGACAAATTGATCATAGTAGGAGAGCTCAAACGCTTCACTCTGAAGGATAGGCTCGGCAAGATGCCCGTTACCGTTAGGAGGGAA
The DNA here is from genome assembly GCA_963692955.1 of Gammaproteobacteria bacterium. Taxonomy (GTDB): domain Bacteria; phylum Pseudomonadota; class Gammaproteobacteria; order DSM-16500; family DSM-16500; genus UBA5158. The sequence goes on from OY843587.1 coordinate 1,198,016, forward strand.
AGAGGGGGAAGAGTGATGAGCAAGTCCATTGGGAAATGGTGCAACGGAGGGCGAATGGTGTCTGCCATTAGGATAAATCGGACTGTGATAGTAACCGTTCACATTAGCAGGTCCTGCAACGCTAACTGCCACTAAGCGTCCAAGCACATCGACGCTGTTAGAATGTCGAAGTACAGCGGGTGCGGATGAGCGATGGGGTCCTGGTACGCTTAACTGTTGATCGAGGTTAAGTACAGGTAATCCTGCCGGAGGTGGATAGTACGGCGGCGGGGCTGAGTGGGTGACATATAATGGTTGTTGTCCCTGAATTGATAACGATGGTTGTCCTTGAACTGGGGACGATGGCGCGTTGAAAGAAGTGATGTGTCGGTGCAGGGTAACATTACCCGGTGCGCTAGAATTGGGTGGAGGGTAACCCTCTGTGATTTCGAAAACTCTACCGTCTAAATTTAACGGCGTTGGGTTTGCATTTAGTCTGTTCGGGCTGCGCAGCGGTGAATGTACGGTGAAGGAGGAAGTGGTGGTAAGTTTAAATTCTTTGGCCTCAAGCACAGAAGGTGAAGCGCCTCGTTGTGTGGCTGCTACACGTATAGTGGTAGGTTTTTCTTCGCTGTTGAAAGACTGGGTTTGTCTTATAGGTTGATGGGTAAAGCTTGCGAGTTGATTAAGGTTATTTAAGCTGGAACTACCTTTGCCTTCGATAAACATAAATATGAACTCCGGTTCTGTTATTAAGAGGTATTCTTAAAATATGCATTGAGAGTAAGCTTGTTTTTATGTTCTAATTCATTGTTAGTATTTATGATTTAATTTTGAGCGATTCTAGCCCTGAAACCTTAAGTAAACCTTAAGAATAGGTAATATCTGACAGATATTATAAACTTAATCTGCTTGACTTCATGGATATGTATATTTTTATAGCTCATAAATTTGAATTCAGGCACACTACGTAAAGTTGTTTTCGTCTAAAAATTCCGGGGAAATAATGTCGATAGAATTAGAAAGCCAGGCGCCTAAAAAAGCGCATCCGCGCGGTATTTATTTGTTACCGAATTTATTTACCACCGCGGCGATCTTCGCGGGTTTTTATGCCGTGATCGCTGGCGTGAAAGGTTATTTTGATGTGGCGGCGATGGCGGTGTTTGTCGCGATGGTGGCTGACACATTGGATGGCAGAGTCGCGCGCCTGACCAATACACAAACCGCGTTCGGCGCGGAATACGATAGTCTGTCGGACATGGTCGCCTTCGGCGTCGCGCCATCGATTTTAATTTACAGTTGGTCGTTATCGAGCTTAGGAAAAATGGGCTGGCTCGCCGCGTTTTTATATACCGCCGCTACCGCGCTGCGTTTAGCGCGTTTCAATACGCAAGCCAACGATCAAGATAAACGTTATTTTCAAGGCTTACCATGTCCCGCTGCCGCGGGCGTGGTAGCTGGCGCGGTGTGGTTAGGCTCGTCGTTGGATTTGAGTAACGCTATCTTTAATGCGATACCGGCGGCGATATTGACGGTGTTTGTCGCGGGGTTGATGGTGAGCACGATACGTTTTCATAGTTTTAAACAAATCGATTTGAAAGGCAAAGTACCGTTCTTCGCGGTGTTAGTGTCAGTATTAATATTAGCGGCTATCGCGTTGGAGCCGGAACAAGTCCTATTCACTGGATTTTTTGTGTATGCATTGTCGGGGCCGGTGCTGACGCTGCATCAAATCCGCAAAGTGCGCCGCACTTCTAAGGCGTCCAAGAAAAGTAAAAAATAACAATTAACACTCAGGAATGTTCGCGGCCAAACCGCCGAGCGAAGTTTCTTTATAAATCGTCATCATGTCTTTGCCGGTTTGTTTCATGGTCGCGATCACTTTATCTAATGTCACATGATGAATACCGTCGCCCAACATCGCAAGGCGCGACGCGTTCACGGCTTTGACCGCGCCCATCGCGTTGCGTTCGATACAGGGAATTTGTACTAGGCCATTGATCGGGTCGCAAGTTAAACCTAGATGATGTTCCATCGCAATTTCAGCGGCGTTTTCAACTTGATAAATGCTGCCACCCAACAATGCGGTGATCGCGGCCGCCGCCATCGAACAAGCCACGCCGACTTCACCTTGGCAACCGACTTCAGCGCCGGAGATGGACGCGCCTTTTTTGTAAAGAATCGCAATCGCACCCGCCGTCAGCAAAAAATCCACCGCGTCTTCGCGTTGCGCTTGCGGATAAAAAGTTAAATAGTATTCCATGACCGCGGGTATCAAACCCGCCGCGCCATTGGTGGGTGCTGTCACCACCCGGCTGCCGGCGGCGTTTTCTTCGTTGACGGCGATCGCGTATAAATTCAGCCACTCCATGCTGTCGGTGTATTCGTGACTTTTTGGCGAACCTTTTTTATTTATTTTTTCAAATAATGACGGCGCGCGGCGTTTCACGTTCAAGCCGCCGGGTAGTATGCCAGGTGTATGACAGCCTTTTTGAATGCACGCTTGCATGACGTCGGCGATCTGCAGCAAACGCTCTTTCACTGCTTCGACCGGGCGTAAGCTCGCCTCGTTCGCTAAGACGATATCTTTGATGGCGCAATTATTTTTTTCACAGTGTTCTAATAATTCTTTCGAAGTTTTGAAGGGGAAGGGCATGGCGTGGTCGGGCGCTAATTTCGCGCGCGACGATTGATATTCGTCGATGATAAACCCGCCGCCGATGGAATAATAAATGCGCGCGAGCATTTCAGTCTTGTCTTGATCGAAAACGGTAAAGCGCATCGCGTTGGTATGCAGCGGCAGCGAATCTTTAAAATTAAAAACGAAATCGGTATCGTAATCAAACGCGATGTTATATTCATTGTTGAGATAGAGAATATGCTGTTGAATAATTTCATGCGCGCGCGGTTTGATAATGTCTGGGTCGATGATATCGGGGGCGTTGCCTTCCATGCCTAACAAAATCGCGAAGTCGGAGCCATGGCCTTTGCCGGTGAACGCGAGTGACCCGAATAATTCTATGCGCAAGCGGCTGACCTTAAACAGTTGATCTTCTTCGGAGAGGCCGGTGATAAATTTTCTCGCGGCTTTCATGGGGCCGACGGTGTGCGAACTGGAGGGGCCGATGCCGATGGAAAAAAGATCGAAGATGCTGACGGTCATGTTGGGTTCTCATTATATTTTTATCAACAGTCATTCTATGACATTGAGGGAGGGGTAAGTCTAACGAAATTTCCCCAGTAATTAGGTGACAGATCAAAGTATCACTGGTAAAATTATGCGCTATTGTTATGGATTTTCTGCCCTAGGACCACAATGCTCAATAATAAAATAACATCAGCACTGCTCAACCCACGCATTATGGCTGTGTTTTTCCTCGGATTTTCCTCTGGATTACCGCTAGTTTTGATTGGTTCGACGTTACAAGCTTGGTATACCGAAGCCGGTGTCAGCATCATCACGATCGGCGCGCTGTCATTGGTGGGAACGCCTTATGTTTGGAAATTCTTGTGGGCGCCTTTCATGGACGCGTTTAGTTTGTCGAAAAATAGCAAACGCCGCGGCTGGATTTTAGCCATGCAATTACTGTTGTGCGCCGCGTTGATGGTGATCGCCGCCATGCATCCTGAGCGGCATCCGGTGTGGGTCGCCATGGTGGCGTTAACTATTGCTTTCTTTTCCGCTTCGCAAGACGTCGCTATCGACGCTTACCGGACCGATGTGCTGCAGCCAGATGAGCGCGGGACGGGCGCGGCGTATTTTATTACCGCTTACCGTATCGCTATGTTAGTCGCCGGTGGTGTGGGATTAGTGTTGGCTGATCATTTCGGCTGGCGTTTGACGTATCAAATCATGGCGGTGTTAATCGCGCTCTCAACCCTGGTGACATATTTTGCGCCTGAGCCGGAAGATGACGGACGCGCGCCAAAAAATCTGTTAGCGACGGTTCTAGAATCTTTTGGCGATTTACTGAAACGCGAATCCATCGCTTGGATTTTATTGTTTATTGTTTTATATAAATGTGGCGACGCCTTCGCTGCGTCATTAATCACGACGTTTTTGTTAAAAGGATTAGGCTTTAGTTTAACTAACATCGGCATTGTGTTTAAAAGCGTGAGCATCGTCGCGACTATCTCGGGCGCGTTTGTCGGCGGCGTCTTGTTGGTGCGTTTGAATTTATTCCGGGCGTTGCTGCTATTTGGTTTAGCACAGGCATTTTCAACGTTGATGTTTATGATGTTGGCGCTAGCGGGAAAAAATTTCACGCTGATGGTGATTTCTATCGCGATCGAAAATTTTTGTAGCGCGATGGGCACGACGGCGTTCATGGCGTTTTTAATGAGTATTTGTAACCACCATTACTCAGCGACCCAATATGCTTGCTTGTCCGCGCTGTCGGCGGTGGGACGGGTGTTCTTGGGGCCGTTAGCAGGTGTGATGCAATTGCATTGGGGGTGGATTGATTTTTACGCTTGGTCGTTCGTTTTGAGTTTTCCGGGATTATTCTTACTACTGTACTTACGCAAAAAGGTGAGCTTCAATGCGCAAGCAGTCCATATTTAAAAATTTGTTGTGCGCCGCGTTACTGTGTTTAACCGGTAATGTATTCGCGTTGGCGCAAGAAAATGTTTTAAATAAAACCCAGCTCGTTTCGCAACAAACAGAATTATTAAAAAACCGCTTGGCGCAAGCGCAAAGCCAATTAACCACCTTGCAGCGTCAGCAAGACGATAATCAACTGACGCAAATTACGTTAAACCACACCATCCGCCAAATTCATAGCGAAGCGTCGCTGGATATCGCCGTGGCTAAATCGAACTTGGATAGTTTGAGTATCGAATTAGCCGAGTCGCAGCAAAGTAGCGCGCGTATCGAAAAAGATATGCAAGAAATCGATAACCAATTAAATATTTACAGCGTGTTTGGCATGAAGACGGTGCGCAGCGAAGCGATCGACGTCGATGCGTTAAAAAATGAAAGCGCGTACCAAGAAAATTTACTCACTATGGAAAAAATGCGCGCCAGTTATTTAACCCAGTTGAAAAAAATCGCCGAGCAAACGCTGAGTTTACAAAACATAAAATACGCGCGCATGAATGTGTTATTGAAATCGCGCACCATCACGAAAATTAAAGAACGTTTGGCGGTATCGGAAACTTCTTTCCAGCAGCAACAAAGTTATTGGTTGCAGCGGTTAAACAGTTTGTATGCGCAATTAAACGTGGCGAGCCAAGCTAAGGTCGTGAATAAAAATACTTACGGGAATTTGCAACGTGATATTTTCTTTGCGAATGAAAATTTAAATTTCATTTACGTGCAAATGTTAATCGTCCGTTACCAAGATCAATTGCAACAACTGAAAGTGTTGATCGCGCACAGCCGCTCGGTCACGGTGCTGAATAAAGCCACCGATCAAGCGGAAATGTTGACGCGTCAAGTCAGCCGGGTGCAGGATTTATTGACGGCGCGTTTAGATATTTTAAAAAAGCGCGAAAATTTTTTAGCACAAGATAAGTCGGGTGATCAAGACGATAAAAATGAATTGGATAAGTTAAGCAAATTAGAAAATCAATTTGATACCGTGTCTAAAAGCGTTTTGGCCTTTAACGCAAAATTGTTAACGTTCCGCGCCACGCTCAACTCCGCGTTGCAATATGAATTATCGTCGCGCCAGGGTTTACCGGGTTTTGATTCTAAAGCTTGGTATAACTTAGGCGCGGAACTTTGGTTAGTGCCGACGCTGACTTATGAAGTGTTCCGCAATCTTACTTTTAGTGTCACCGCTTCGGTCGTCGAAATCGCTTGGACGTCTATTATATTGATTACGTTAATCGAAATCAGCTTGGTGACGTTATTTATCGTGGTGAGCAGCATTTTGAAACGCATGATCGCGGGCATGGCGGAACAAGAGTTGGGGCACATTAATCTTAAACGCTTATGTATCGCGTTGTTGCGACGCAATTTAATCGGTATTTTTATTATCGGCAATATCGTTTCGTTATTTTCCTTTGAAAATATTCCCACGGCCAGCACGGCGTTTTTAATTAACTTAGCGTTAGTTTGTTTATTCTTTAAAGTGCTAATCGATATGGCGAAGATTTGTTTGGTGGAATCAGTGCACAACCGCGGCGGTCACGATGTGATTTTATATTATCGCTTGAAGTGGAGTTTTTTAATCGGCGGTATTATTACGGCGTTAACGGTCTTTATTCAACAATTGCCGGTGATTTATGAAGTCAAAGATTTATTTGACCGGTTATTTTTATTATTCATGTTAGTGGTATCTGTATTTCTCTTGAAGTCATGGGAAGTGTTAATGGGTTTGATTTTGCCGCATATCGACGAGCGCCGTTTGTATTTGAAAAAAGTCGTGCGTCTGCTCGGCATGTTGCTGCCATTGATATTGTTGGTGAATTCCGCGATCGGTTTATTTGGTTATGTGAATTTAGTTTTAACCGTGTCTTGGTATGAAAGTATTTTCGTGATGGTGATGGTGGGCTATTTAATCGTTAGAGGAATTTTAATCGATACGATGATTTTGTTGTCCACACTGATGATACGGCATGTGAATAATGGCTGGTTGTGGACCGAAGCGTTTTTGAAACCGATCGACAAAGTGCTGCGGATTTCTTTATTTTTATTCGCGTGGTTATTATTGTTCGTCTGTTATGGCTGGAACCAACAATCGCCCGTCATCACGCAATTAAAGCATTGGTTGAATTATCCGTTAGTCAACGTGTTGGATACCACGATCACGCCGTTAGCGATCATCGAATTAATCGCGGTGGTGTCATTATTATTTTGGGCGGCGCGTTGGACGCGTGAATTTGTTTACCGCGCCTTGTCATCCCGCACCAAAGATATGGGCTTGCGCAACAGTATCGCGATCTTTAGTCAGTACGCGACGATTATCGTCGGCATTTTTATTTGCTTGCGCGTGCTTGGCATCGATTTAAAATCACTCGCCGTCGTCGCTGGCGCATTCGCCTTTGGCGTAGGTTTAGGTTTGCGTGATCTCTTTAATAACTTCGCCTGCGGCTTTTTGTTATTAATCGAACGGCCGGTGCGCGTGGGCGACACCGTCACCATTGATACTTATGAAGGTGAAGTGACGCATATCGGTGGCCGCGCGGTGACGGTGCGGACTTGGGACCATATGGAAGTCATCGTGCCAAATGCGGAAATTTTTAGCAAATCATTTACAAATTGGACTGCCAAGGATACAATTGTCCGAACTATCATCACGCTTAAGATTAGCCGTCAAGATAGTCCGCACGCAGTGGTAGCGCTGTTAAGCACGATTTTAGAAACGCATAAAGACGTCTTGAGTGATCCGCTGCCGGAAATTTTGCTGAAAGAAATCAGCGACTCTTTGATGGAATTCGAAGTGCGTTATTTCATTAATCTACGCCAAATAAAATCACGGATTGGTTTGCGCTCAGAAGTGTTGTTTGCGATCTGGGAAGCGTTTAAAGACCACGGCATGCAGCCACCGTATCCGCACCATGAAATTTCAGTGACGAGTCATTCACCGTTATTGACTAAGCAAGTCCAAGAACATATTTATCAAACAGAGAATAGTGGAGCATAACAATGAGCGTTTCGAACTTACTAAGCCCCGTGGCTAAGCAAAGCATAGCGGTCGCGAAAGAATTAGAAATCAATCAGGATAACATTGAGCATTATTTTTTATTTCTCGACAACCTTAAACTTTTTTTGCAAAAACATGCCGCAGATCAAGTTAAATTAATCGATTTCTTCTATGATCTTTCCGTGTATCAGCTTATTCATGAAAAAAATACGGTCGTAGGCTGCAACAATCCCTTGTTAGAACTCATGCAAGATTTATCAAAATTCAAAGACGCGATCCCTAAAGACCAAGCGTCTTGGTTATACGAACCAAGCCGTGTCGCTTTAGTCGAAGCGCTGCGTTTGGCGAAAAACATTGTTTGTGTGGTGCCGCGCAATACGCTGGCTACTAAGAAAGTCGCTTTTCAAGAAAAAATTATTTCTCTGTCTTACAGCCTTAAAGCCGCCGCTGCGGTCGTGCAAAATCCTTTTGCGCCGCAATACCAACAAGTCTTGCAACTGAATGTAGATTCCATGCGGGTTATCCACGCAGGAAAAACAGCTAATCACGTGCACGAACATCCAAAGCAAAATGCCTTTGCCGCGGCATTAGAAATAATTAGCGGAGTTGCATTGATGTTTATTGCCGCGCTAATGACGCTGTTTTGTCCGGTGCTCGGCGTCGCCAACGCCATCTTAGGAGCTACCTATGCGACGGAAGGCACTAAACGTCTTTTCATGGTAAACGATGCGTGGGCTTTTCATAATAAGAAAGACAGAAGAGTCGCTGAACAGTCGGTAAAAGTTGGCGCTGCGTTTTACGCTTTAGCGGACCGGCCGGCGTCGCTCTTTTATAAAAATAAAGCCGCCACTAAAACCGTTTCCTATCCGGAAGTGGAATTGCAGCAGCCGCAGTTTGCTTTAGCGCGCTAACGCCGACTTCACACTAAAACTTTTTTGAACGCGATGACAGTAGCGGTAATTTTCTTGTCATCGTTTTTAATATCTATAATCGCGTCGCCATCCAATGAAGCCGCTTGCTCGCGCATTAAATCGCGAATGGTGGCGTCTTGACGCTTGATCCCTTCCGTGTTGAATTTAGAAACTTCCGCGACGCCTAACACTTTGTAAGGACGGTTTGGAATATTGCGGTTGAGAAAACTTACGTTGACGGGATCTTTGTGATGATGACAATGATACGTTGTGTATGGCTCGCTAGTTGGGGTAGGTTTCGCGTAACTGGTGGGTGGTACGGGTGTTCGTGTGACAGTGCAGCCGCTGACAATCAACGCTGCATAAATTACGATAAGCAGGTATAATGTTCTCATCGCGTATCCTTAGGTAAAAATGAAGCTCCTAAAGATATATATTAAACTTTTCCATGCGCATAGCAAGAGTCCTGTGAATCTAACTGACACGGAGATGTTATGACAGATATTTTCAAAGACGCTCTATCCAGGTTGGACAAAGCGATTAGTTTTATCGATGTCGATAAAGAAGCGTTAGAAAAGCTGAGACATCCCAAAATGATAAGCCAAGTATCGATCCCCGTGCGCAGAGACAATGGTAGTTTAAGTATTTTCACGGGCTATCGCGTGCAGCACAATAGTACGCGTGGACCGGTAAAAGGCGGTATCCGTTTTCACCCGAACGTGAGTTTGGAAGAAGTTAAGGCTTTAGCATTTTGGATGACGATTAAATGTGCGGTGATCGGCATTCCGTTTGGCGGCGCCAAAGGTGGTGTGATCGTCGATACGAAAAAATTATCGCGCATGGAGCTGGAGCGTTTAAGCCGCGGCTACATGTGCATGTTGGCGGACGTGCTGGGCCCTGACCGTGATATTCCCGCGCCGGACGTTTACACGAATTCCATGATCATGGGTTGGATGATGGAAGAGTACTCTACTATCAAGCGACAATATACGCCCGCAGTCATTACAGGTAAGCCGATTCCGATGGGCGGCAGTCAAGGCCGCGATGACGCGACCGGTATGGGCGCGTTTCTTTGCATCCAAGAACTCGCGAAAAAATTAAATTGGGATGCGAAAAACATGACAGTCGCCGTGCAGGGTTTTGGTAACGCCGGCCAAAATATCGCTAAAGTGTTAGCGCAACACGGTTATAAAATAGTTGCGGTCAGCGATTCGCAAGGCGGCGTTTACGATCAAGACGGGTTGGATGTTCCGCCATTAATCGCCGGCAAATTAACCACAAAAAAATTAAAAGCCCCTGGCGCGAAAAAAATTACGAATGCCAAATTGTTAGAATTAGACGTCGATATTCTGATCCCCGCGGCGATGGAAGATCAAATCACGAAAAAAAATGCCGCGCGCATTAAAGCGCGTTGCATCGTTGAAGTCGCTAATGGCCCGATTAAATTAGACGGCGAAGCGACGTTGTTACGCAAGAAGATTATGATTATCCCCGATGTGTTAGCTAACGCCGGCGGCGTCGCGGTGAGTTATTTCGAATGGGTGCAAAACAAAGCGGGCGATTACTGGACCGCGAAAAAAGTGCGAAAACGGTTAAGTGACTTGATGTCCAAAGAATTTGGCAACGTCTATCAAACGATGACTCAATACAAAACCGATATGCGCACCGCCGCCTACATTCACGCCTTGCTGCGTTATTCCGAAGCCGTTAAAGCGCGCGGGACAGAAGGCTATTTTGACGGTGAAAATAAACTTTTATAGGGTGACAGACTCAATGGCAAAATTTTTAGAAATCGCGCGGGCTGATTTGTTAGAGCCGGCTGGCATCACCGAAAATGAATTACAAAAAGTGTTAAGCAGCGTGTTGCGCAGCAACATCGATAACGCGGATTTATATTTCCAATCGACGTACTCAGAGTCTTGGATTTTAGAAGACAGCATCATCAAAGGCGGCAGTTACAATATCGACCGCGGCGTCGGCGTACGCGCTATGAGCGGCGAAAAAACCGGCTTTGCTTATTCCGATGACATTGTCTTGCCCGCGCTGGAACAAGCCGCGCAAGCGGCGCGCAGCATCACGAATAAAGAAGGCACGCAAGCGATCAAATCCGCTTACTGGACGACCGGCCACGAATTATATTTACCCGTGAATCCTTTATTATCCTTAACCGAAACAGAAAAAGTCGCGCTGTTGCAACGCGTCGACGTTTACGCGCGCGCGAAAGACCCGCGTGTCATTCAAGTCAGCGTGAGTTTAGCGGCGGAATACGAAACTATTTTAGTGATGGCGAGCGACGGGCATTTGGCCGCGGACGTGCGTCCTTTGGTGCGTTTGAATATCAGCGTCGTCGTCGAACAAAACGGCCGGCGCGAACATGGTTATGCCGGTGGCGGCGGACGTTTTGATTACCGCAGCTTATTTGCAAATGAACAAGCTTTCGTTTACGCCGATGAAGCTGTGCGCCAAGCGCTGGTGAATTTAGAAGCAGTGGATGCACCCGCGGGCATGATGCCGGTGGTGTTAGGCAATGGTTGGCCGGGCGTTTTGCTGCATGAAGCGGTGGGGCATGGTTTAGAAGGCGATTTCAACCGCATCGGCAGTTCGCTTTACAGCGGCAGAATTGGGCAGCAAGTCGCCAGTGCTTTATGCACGATAGTGGACGACGGCACGATGCCGAACCGCCGCGGTTCTTTGAACGTCGACGATGAAGGCACGCCCACGCGCTGCAATGTGTTAATCGAAAAAGGCATCTTAAAAAATTACATGCAAGACAAAAAAAACGCGCGCTTGATGGGAACGGAATCCACCGGCAACGGCAGACGCGAATCTTACGCGCATATTCCCATGCCGCGCATGACCAACACATACATGCTCGCCGGTGATTCCGATCCCGCGGAAATTATCGCATCCGTGAAGAAGGGCATTTACGCGGTGAATTTTGGCGGCGGCCAAGTCGATATCACGTCAGGTAAATTTGTTTTTTCCGCCAGTGAAGCGTATTTAATTGAGAACGGCAAAATCACCGCACCCGTTAAAGGCGCGACCTTAGTCGGCAACGGCCCGGATGTTTTGAATAGAGTGTCCATGGTGGGCAATGATTTGAAATTAGATTCCGGCATTGGTATATGTGGCAAAGAAGGTCAGTCCATCCCCGTCGGCGTCGGCCAGCCGACCTGCAAAATCGACGCAATGACGGTGGGCGGCACGGCAAAATAACTAAACTTATAAATTGTTAAAGGCCGAGGATTTAAGGAAGCGTAATGTCAGTCCGTTTTTATTGAAGATTGAAAAAGATTAAGGCCGCGGCGGTTGATAAGTTCCGACTTGCTCTTCTTCTGTGATGACCTCAGGCTGAAGCTGGTCTAGTTTCAATTTAGTTTTAGCTAAACCCACTTCTTGCTCGTCCAAATCCCCTTGCGCTTCATCATATGAAGTAAGTATTTTAGTATAGGTATTTACTGCATACAGGATACTTAAATTAATTTGTCTTAACGCTTCCTTATAATGTGCGATTTCAGGCGGTGGTTTATTTGGATTGAAAATCGACATTTCCTGATATACATTGAAAAGCTTAGCATTGAGCTCAAGTTCATAGACTCGATAACCATCATTGATTACTTTGCACATTTCGATTTGTCTTTCTAGTTCTGCCATTCGCTCTCGCAAACAGGCGATGTTTTGTAGATATTGTTTTTCTAAATTCTGGAGATCCATCTGTTCTTTGCGCTGGTCATTTTGATCCAGCAAACTATAACCGAATTGGGAATCAGAGCTAAACATAGGCTACCTACGCATGACAAATATTGAGCCTATTGTATCATTTCAGCCTAACATTTAACAATCACTGCGCGGAAGTAACTTCTAATAGATAACGGAATAATGCCGTGCTCCCGCCACTGTTTTTATCGGCTTTTACATCAGCTTGGGCTTTGCGGAGTAACTGACGAATACGCTGCGCGTCTGCCTCAGGGTATTTCGCTAAAAATTCTTGAAGGGCGGTGTCACCGGTCGCGATTAATTTATCGCGCCAGCGTTCGACTTGATGGAATTTGGCTTTACTTAATTGATCGCGGGTTTGGACTTTATCGAGAGCTTCGACGATGGGTTCGATTTCCGTGTTACGCATGATCTTGCCGATGTATTGCAATTGTCGGCGTATGCTTTCGCGGGTTTTTAATTTCCGTGCCGCGTAAACCGCCGTGCTTAAGCGGTCATCCAGAGGAATCTTGGCGAGTTGCGGTTCAGACAACTCCACTAAGATTTCGCCGATTTTTTGCAGAGCCAGCATATCTTTTTTGCGTTTGGACTTACTTTCGGGTTCGGGTAGCTCGTCTGACTGCTGCATATTGCTCTCTTTATTGCGACGCTGGTGCCGTGGTTTCTGGCTGCATTTCATGCTCAGAAGCCGGGGTGGGCGTGGCCATTTTCTTTTTGTGATGATGGGTCTTGCAATGATGTTTGCACTTCTTGCAAGGCTTCTTTTTGTGATGATGTTTCTTCATCATCGGCTTAGCTGTGTCCATACCCGTATCGGTACTAGCCGCCGCTGGCGCGGAAGCATCTGCGTCCGCCAGTGTGGTTGGAGCGGCGGTAGGCTCAGCACCCGTTGGCGCGACTTGTTGTAATGGATCATTTGGATTGCCGGTCGTGGTCGTTTCAGCAACGGCAAGTGAAGAAGCAGCTAACGTCAATGCTGCCAATAAAGTAACCAATTTACGCATTATCTTTCTCCTTGTGGATGAGTAGTATCAGGGTGCCAAAGTATTCTTCACCATAACTACAGAGGTTGCAAGTTTCATTAGTATAATTTGCTGCAAATACTATAAAATCTTGGAAGTTAAACTAATTAAAAATCATATCGCAGGTTATCCATGTCGGAAGTCGCAGTTGTCAATTTATTTAATCCAGCCAAGCTGCAGCAGATGGTCGCGGATATTTTGCAAGAGATAAAAAAACAAGGGGCCTCCAGCGCCGAAGTGGATGTCGCCGTTAATAAAGGTTTTAGCACCATGGTGCGCATGGGCGATGTGGAAACCGTAGAGTATAACCAAGATAAAATTATCGAAATCACCGTTTATTTCGGCCAGCGCAGCGGCTCAGCGAGTTTATCTGACACCAGGCCTGCGGCCATCAAAGCGGCGATCGAAGCCGCCTGCAACATCGCGCGTTTCACCGATGAAGACCCTTTTTCCGGTTTGGCCGACCGTGATTTACTAGCGTTTAATTACCCGCCGTCTGATATCTATTACCCCTGGAATATCAGCGTGCCGCAAGCAATTAAGTTAGGGTTGGAATGCGAAGCGATCGCGTTGGCGAAAGACAAGCGCATTGTGAATTCAGAAGGTGTGAGTGTAGCCACGATCGAAGTGTGGAATGCTTACGGCAATAGTCATGGCTTTATCGGCGTGAGTCCGGTGACACGCCATGAATTAAGCGCTGTGCTGATCGCCAAAGAAGGCGATGAAATGCAGCGAGATTACAGTTATTCCGTCGCTTGCGATCCCACGGCACTTGAGTCGATCCAAAAAGTCGCCGACCAAGCGGTGACCCGCACCGTGCGACGCTTAGGCGGTCGACGCTTGCCGACGTGCGACGCGCCCGTGATTTTCGCCGCAGAAGAAGCGCGGAGTTTGATGGGACATTTTCTGTCGGCAATTTCTGGAGGTAGCCTGTATCGCAAATCATCTTTCTTGCTCGATCATTTAGGCAAACAAGTTTTTCCCGCGCATATCACTATTCAGGAACAACCGAATTTGCCAAAGTGCATAGGCAGTTCGCCGTTTGACGATGACGGTGTGGCCACGCGTGAAAATGTTTTTGTAGAAGATGGCATATTAAAAAGTTATTCTTTAGGAGCGTACTCCGCGCGTAAATTAAAAATGACGACCACCGCCAACGCTGGCGGCGTGCATAATCTTTTTATCAGTACGAGTAACAACGATTTACCTGCGTTAATTAAAAAAATGCATAAAGGATTATTGGTTACCGAGTTAATGGGTAACGGCGCCAACATCGTGACCGGTGATTATTCACGAGGTGCGGCGGGATTGTGGATCGAAAATGGCGAAGTGCAATTTCCCGTGGAAGAAATCACGATCGCGGGCAATTTGAAGGATATGTACTTAAATCTAGTCGAAGTCGGTAACGATGTAGATCATCGCGGCAATATCAACACCGGCTCAATATTGTTAGAAAATATGATGATTGCCGGGGACTAATTTCCCCGCGCGTCATTTCAGTCATACTTCAGTTAGATAACAAAAAACTTCGCAAGCCATCGCGAGACTATTTTTAAAAATAAATCTTGATGAGGTGCTTCATGATAAGTCCTTCAACGGTTGTCGAAACGGCGGCGACCATTATTGCTTTGTCCGCTTACGGCGTAACGAAAATCCAATCTGAATATCGTGAGCACTCCGAAAAAGTTTTAACCGATCAAATGCTAGGGATTCAATCGATTTACAACGAAAGTCTCAAAGATATGTTAGTCATCGGTCTGGGTGAAAATGCGGTCGTTAGCACGCCGCCGATTTTTATCATGGACGAAAAAGATCCCACAAAACCCGTTATTAAATCGCTAGTGTTGAACGAGCTTATTTTAAAAGACCTCGCTGATACTTATCCAGCCGTCAGCGCGGATTTGTTGGCGTATGGAGAACGTTTGCATAATGCGATGCAAGCCCTGCGCCAATTTTATTATTTAAGGACGGAGAAGCGTAATCGCATTCATAAAGGCAATAAGACGGATTTAACTTCGAGTATTTTGTCTTATTTAATTTTAATGATCAGCACGCATTGTTACAAATTCGAGGGTATTGAGACGACGATGACCTATCTGCGCGGGTTCCAAAAATTCGTCCAACGTTATGGTTCCTTTGGCGGTAAGGGCAAAAGAAGCGACCGCTATCAACACATGGCTAAGGTATATAAAGAATTAAGTATCGCGGAAAGTCTTTTGCTGCAATATAGCTTAACGCTTTCTTACACTAATTATCTTAATTTATTGATTCCGAAAACGACGAGTTATTGCAATGAATTGCTGCGCTGCGCGTTGAAAATTATTACCCCCATCGAACATTGGGATTTGATTGAATATGTTAACGCACAGGATATTTTAGAGGGTAATATCAAAGATAAATTTGATTACGCGCATGAAGGCTTGCTTGGCGGCGGTGAAGTCATCCCCATCAAAGAATCGCCCATGAAAGAAAAATTAAAAATTTGCGCGAAAAATTATTTAACCGCGATTAGATCGAATGATGATCCTGAAAATAAAGCCGCGTTTGTCGCGGACGATAAATTCTCCACTATGTTTACCAGACACGAATATCAACGCATTATGGAAGTCGCGCGCGACTGTAATAATTTCCTGACCTTAAAAATCAAACCTGAAAGTAATCAAAATCTAAAGCGTTGGTTGCTGAAGAATGATGGCTTTATTGATAAACGTATAAAGGCCTATCAAGAAATCGTTGGTCTGATCAATAAAATGATTGTGTTAATTTATTATAGCGCCCACTTATCCAATCGAGTGAAACAACTGGGTGAAATCTATGTGACTAACCCGCATCATTGCGTTTATATCTTCGAAATTTTTAAAGAGTTAGGCAACATTATTGATGAGCAAGATCAAATTGTCATGATGGCAACGATAGAAATTAACAAAGAAAATGGCCAGATAATGCCGGTAGCGCCTAGCCAAGTTGTGTATGAAAGATTAGGTTCAGTGCTAAGAGATATTCGCGACAACGTTACGCCCGTTATAAAAACTATTTACCGTAAACATACGGAGCATCCAAAAAGTATCAACGTCGATTTTAGTAAAGCGATAAAAGAAAATGTTAATCAAATGATTACCATCGCCAAACGTGTCGCGGATCAATATGGCATTAAGACTTTGTTATCGGATCAAGTGAAGCACGAACCTTCACCTTTAGCTAGAAGTTCACCCTTAATCGCACACGATATTAAAGCCGATATTGAGCTTAAAGAAATAAAAGAAAATAAAGATGAAAATGAGGAAAAAGGACTTCCCACCGCGCCACATGTACCGCGGTCAGTCAGTATGACTGCATTAGATATACCGCGCAATTCGGCGCCTCTCATCGCGCCACCTACTCTAGTGGAAAGATCGTCGGGGCCTAAAACCGGTGAGTTTAACGAGGAACTACTGAATAAAATTGGCAATACCATTCATAACACGACTTTTAACGATCCTAAGCAAGCAAAAGAATATGCGGCTATTTATACTGCTATTACTGAACTGCGGGAAAAATGTGTGTCGTTACGTTTAGAAGATAGCATAAAAAGGCAAAAAAAAGGTGAAAGCATAAGTAAACTCTTAAATATAGTTTGTGCCGACTTCGACTCATATTTAAATCTAGAACATAACGAGCGAATCTACGCGGCGGAAAAATTTTTTAAAAAAATGCGCGGCACGCTCAATGACGCGAGTACCGCTTATTTGGATGTACATTCTAGTAATTATGGATTTTGGAATACAAACTCACGCAACCTAGCGAACAAAATCGTGGCTAAATGCGAACATTTAGCCCTTGTCAGTAAAAATGAATTGCCTTAAAAATTTTGTTGCACCTCTTTAACCGCACAGCGACGAGGGAGAGGCGTTTACTCTTGTTCACCAAATTTATTATTCACCAGGGCGACAATCGCATCCCGCGCTTCATGCTCATCACCGCCAATAATATTCAGTTGCAACACGCTATCTTTAGTCGCGCCCAAAGTGATCACGCCCATGATACTTTTCGCGTCGATAGTATGATCATTGCGAGTTAACTGAATTTTACTTTCAAAACGTTGCGCGGTGGCGACGAGTTTAGCCGCCGCGCGCGTGTGCAAACCTAACTTATTAATGATCGTTATGTCTTGCTGCAACATGAGAATTACCGGTGGTCGCTAAGTTTTTCTTTGTGTTTGGTAATGAGCTTAACTAATTTATCTTCTAATAAATCGATGGCGCTATACATATCACTGGAATCAGCTTTCGCATGCAGTTTACTGCCGCGTAATTGTATCGTGCCTTCGGCGGTGTGTGTGACGTTTTCGATATGCAATGACACGTCTAATTTAATGATATGGCTATCGCGTTGCTCCAAACGCTGAAGTTTGTCTTCGACGTATTTTTTTAATTCGGGAGTTAATTCGAATTTGAGGCTCGTAATGTGCATTTCCATAGTGCTTCCTTTTTTTTAATATTTACAAATTGAATTCTTCGCCAAGATAGACGGTCCTGACTTGTTTATTATTTAAAATCGTCGTCGGCGTGCCTTCACAAATAATTTCGCCTTGATTAACGATGTAAGCCCGTTCGCAAATGTCTAACGTTTCCCGCACGTTATGGTCGGTGATTAACACGCCGATACCGCGCTTGCTTAAATGTTTAATGATTTGTTTCACGTCTAAGACCGAGATCGGATCGATACCCGCGAACGGTTCGTCGAGTAAAATAAATTTCGGTTCAATCGCCAACGCGCGCGCGATTTCCACCCGGCGTCTTTCACCGCCCGATAAACTCATGCCTAACGTATCGCGGATATGTTCAATTCGGAATTCTTCCAGCAATTGATTCAAAATATCATGTCGCTGCGCTTTGGTTAAATCCGTGCGTAATTCCAAAATCGCCATAATGTTATCGGCCACACTCAATTTGCGGAAAATAGACGCTTCTTGCGGCAAATAACTGATGCCCAATTTCGCGCGCGCATGCACCGGCAGCAGCGTGATATTGGTATCGTCAAAAAATATTTCGCCGCCGCCGCAGCCGATCAAACCGACTATCATATAAAACGAAGTGGTTTTGCCGGCGCCGTTCGGCCCCAACAAGCCGACGATTTCGCCGCGTTTGACTAACAGCGACACGTTTTTAACGACTTGGCGTGATTTGTAATGCTTGCTTAACTGGTGCGCGCGTATTGTATTCATGACGGAATTTTTGTCGGCTGGATGATGATGGTTGCTCGGCCCTTATTGTTAGCGGGTGCGGAAATCGTTTGGTCTTTCATATTGTAAATGATCGTGGCGCCGTGAAAACTATTATCGCCTTGGGTCACGCTGACGTCGCCTGCCAACATCACCAACGATTTCAACGGATAAAATGTGATGATGTTAGCCTGCGCGTGAAAAATCAAATCGCCTTGCTTTGGCACCGTCCAGTAATCCGCCGGTGTTTTGGCGTTACCATAAGCGATCGCTTCTTCCATTTTATGTTGCTGATTGCTTTGCGTCGTGACTTTGTCCGCTTTAAGACGTGTGCCGCCTTGTTGGACGTCAACGTTGCCTTGATAAATGTTGAAGCCGCTTTTGTAATTAAATAGCGTGGAATCAGCGGTGATATGCATGGTGGCCGCGCTGTCTTCCGGCAACGCTAAAGCGGCGAGGGGAGTGGTCAGCGCCGCGGCTAACAATATTTTAAGAATTAGGCGCATATTCACCTTGAGCTTGCGAAAGTAATTTAATCGTATTGTCATTTAAGTTTGCCAGCATGCCGATAGCATGCACTGTGGTATCCGGTTGAATGAAAGTCACGGCTAAATCCGTGCGCGCTAATTGTTGATCGGGAAAAATCGTTAATTCTTCCGTTTGTAAACTGGTCGCCGGATTTTCGATATCAGACGGATGATGAATAGTCACGTTACTCCAAAATAAAATTTCTTTCACGCCATCGGTCGTTTTCGCAAAATTCGCTTCGATAAACCAAGGCTGCGGGGATTTGCGGTAAATCGTCACGTGCGGCGCGAAAATATCGGTGCTATCGTTTTCCGGATAATGCACCATCTTCGGTGTGATTAACTGCATCGTCGGCTTGCCGTTCGCGCCGTATTGCATAGCGGTGACGACTTCCATGTAAGAGTCGGGTTTTTTTGGATCGTTGACCGGCGTGCCACTATTGTCGTACGCGTGCGACACGATCACCGACCATGCGCTTAACCCCGCCGCGAAAATTAGCAGTAAACTGATGGAAAAGTTTTTCCGGGTTAACAAGACGGCTTACCTTTCTAAATAGTTTTGTATGATGGTGTCATACTTGTTTTGTGCTTGCAGAATCAATTCACATAATTCTCGCACCGCGCCGAGGCCGCCTTTTTTCTTAGTAACAAAATTGGCGTGTTCCCGCATGATGCGCGCCGCGTTCGGCACGCTGATACTTAAACCCACGCGCAGCATCACCGGCAAGTCCGGCAAATCGTCACCCATGTACGCGACTTCATCGTCAGCGATATTTAATTTTTGTTTAATGTCATGGTAAGCGAGTAATTTATCAGAATAGCCTTGATAAACATGCGCGATAGCCAAATCTTGCATGCGCTTCGTGACCACCGATGACGAGCGCGCCGTGATGATGGCGACATCGATGCCGGCGGTGGCCAACATCCGCATTCCCATGCCGTCTTGCACATGAAATGTTTTATCTTCGCTGCCATCCGGACGGTAGGTGAGCGCGCCAGTGGTTAACACGCCGTCGACGTCGAACACGACGAGGCGGATTTTTTTTGCCTTGGCTAAAATGTCCTGCATTACATGACTCCGGCGCGTAAAATATCGTGTAAATGCACGACGCCGATCGGGTGCTGTTGATCATTCGTAACGATGAGCGAAGTAATTTTATAAGTTTCCATGATGTGCAGCGCTTCCGCCGCTAAAATATGGGGGCTGATGACTTTAGGATTTTTCGACATATAGTTCATGACGTTGGCTTTCTCGACGCTGGCGTTATTATCAAACGCGCGCCGCACGTCGCCGTCGGTGAACACACCCGCGAGTTTGCCGTCACTGTGGATGACGGTGGTCATGCCTAATTTTTTCTGCGTGATTTCCACTAAAGCGTTTTTTAAAAAAGAATTGTAATCCACGCGCGGAATCGCGTCGCCAATATGCATGATGTCATTTACTTTTAACAACAAACGCCGGCCTAATGTGCCGCCGGGATGCGATAACGCGAAATCTTCCGCGGTGAAGCCGCGGTTTTGCAACAGTGCGATGGCTAGCGCGTCGCCCATCGCAAGTGTCGCCGTCGTGCTGGAAGTAGGGGCAAGGCCGTGTGGGCAAGCTTCTTTTTCCACGCTGACATCGAGATTGATATTCGCGGTTAACGCTAACGTGGAATGAGGTTTGCCGGTAATGCTAATCAAAGGAATATCCAAGCGTTTTATAAAAGTCAGTATGCATAACAATTCTTCCGTTTCGCCGGAATTCGATAACGCCAAAATCACATCTTGATTGGTAATCATGCCAAAATCACCGTGTTTCGCTTCGCCCGGATGCACGAAGAAAGACGGGCTGCCGGTGCTGGCGAACGTCGCGGCGATTTTTTTGCCTATGTGTCCCGATTTACCCATGCCCATCACAATGACCCGTCCAGAGCAAGCGAGCAATAATTGACAAGCTTCCGCGAATTTATGGTCGATACGATTGACTAAAGCTTGGACTGCTTGCGCCTCCGTTTCCAGCACTGCGCGTCCTAACTCACAAAATTTATCTAAATCTTGCATATCGGTCCTTAAATCGGTTTGATCCGCTATTTTACCTGTCTTGTCGGATGAATGAAAATTCTTTATTAAAGTGGCCTCAAAACCTCAAATATATTATGATACTCCCTCGCTAAGAACGTAGGGATTTTTATGCTGTCATACTTTGTGTCCTCTGCTGGTATTCATACCACCGCATGACTAATCTTGTAGAAATAAACCAATTATCGTTTGAGCGCAATGGCCGTCCCATTTTTGATGGGGTAGACATCGCTATTCAACGCGGCAAAGTGACGGCGATCATGGGACCTAGCGGCACGGGTAAAACCACTTTGTTACGCTTAATCGGCGGCCAACTTCAACCTAACGGCGGTAAAATCTTAGTCGCGGGTGAAAACATCCACCAACTAAATCTTAAGTCGCTCTATAAGCTGCGAAAAAAAATGGGCATGCTTTTTCAAAGCGGCGGCCTCTTTACGCATTTAAATGTGTTTGAAAATGTCGCCTTCCCACTGCGCGAACATACGCAGTTAACCGATGATATGATTCGCACTCTCGTGTTATTAAAACTAGAAATGGTCGGTTTGCGTGGCGCTAGCGACTTGATGCCAAGCGAATTATCCGGCGGTATGTCTAGACGCGTCGCGTTGGCGCGCGCGATTGCGTTAGATCCGGAATTAATAATGTATGACGAACCGTTGTCGGGCCAAGATCCAATTTCGATGGGTGTGTTGATAAAATTAATCCGCACCTTGAATGACGCGTTAGGTTTAACCAGTATTATCGTGTCGCACGATGTGGCGGAAACGTTGAGTATCGCCGATTATGTGTATGTGATCGCGAATGGAAAAATCATTGGTCAAGGCACGCCGAATTCTATTAACAACGATAAATCAGCGCAAGTCAGACAATTCGTCGATGGCTTGCCGGATGGCCCGGTGCCATTCCATTATCCTGCGCGGCCATTAGGAGTAGATTTGATGGAGACGACGCCATGCTGACGAGAGTAGCGGACTTAGGCCGCTGGGGCATCACGACCTTATGTGATTTAGGTAAAGCGGGAATTTTATTATTCGAAGTGGTTTTTCGTTTACCCAATTTTAAAAAAGGCTTGCCGTTAACCGTTCAACAAATTTATGCCGAAGGCGTATTATCCCTAGTAATCATTATCGTTTCGGGATTATTCATCGGCATGGTCGTGGCGCTGCAAGGCTATCACACGTTGGTGAAATTTGGCGCCGCGCAGCAATTAGGGCCGTTAGTCGCATTAAGTGTGACGCGCGAATTAGGCCCGGTCGTGACCGCGTTATTATTCGCAGGCCGCGCCGGTTCCGCAGTGACGGCGGAAATTGGCTTGATGAAAGCGACTGAGCAATTGTCGAGTATGGAAATGATGGCGGTGAATCCCGTGCATCGCGTGGTCGCGCCGCGCGTATGGGGGGGATTTATTTCCATGCCGCTGTTGACGATTATTTTTAACACGGTCGCGATTTACGGCGCGTTTTTAGTCGGCGTGAAATGGCTAGGCTTAGACAGCGGCGCGTTTTGGTCTAACATGCAAACGTCCGTGGATTTTCATTTGGATGTCGTGAACGGTCTGCTTAAAAGCGTCGTATTTGGTTTAGTCATCGTTTGGATCGCGGTCTATCAAGGTTACACTGCGGTGCCCACTTCGGCGGGCATCGCGGGAGCAACAACACGTTCAGTGGTCTATTCATCTCTAGCGATTCTAGGGTTGGATTTCGTATTAACCGCCATGATGATTGGGGGATGGTGATGTTATCGCAGCGGAAAATGGAAAGTTTTGTCGGTTTATTTTTACTTGCGGCTATTTTAGCGTTGCTGTTACTGGCGTTTAAAGTGAGCGGTTTAACCAGCTTTTTTAAAGGGAAAAGTTACGCCGTGACGGCGCAATTCGACGATATCGGGCAATTGAAAGTACGCGCGCCCATTAAAGTCGGCGGTGTATTGATTGGGGAAGTTTCTTCAATCAAATTAGATCCCGCGACGTTTAAAGCGATCGTGACCTTGCGCATCGAAGATAAATTCAATCAAATTCCCGATGATTCCACCGCGGCGATTTTGACGTCGGGTTTGTTGGGCGATAATTACATTGAGCTAACGCCGATGTATAGCCAAAACTTTTTAAAAGATGGCGCTGAAATTCAAGATACCTCGTCGGCGATGATTTTAGAAAAACTCATTGGACAATTGATCTATAAGTTAGGTAATTCGTCCGATGATAAAAGTACCAGCAAGACGGCCGCTAAAACTAGCGCCGCTATTAGTAATGCTCAACCTACGTCTACAGGAGCAAAATAATGTTAAAGTTATTTAAAAGCCTAACGGCATTCGTTATCTTAAGTTTACTACTAACGGGCACCGCGTTTGCTCAACCAAACCCGGTTTCTGAATTGAATTCGATAGCCAATCAGTTGATTGACAAGCTGAAGCAAAACCAAACGAATTTGCGCGACAATCCAGATCTTGTGTATTCATTCGCGAATACGATTTTAGTTCCGCATGCCGATATCGATGAAATGGCGAAACGCGTGCTGCCGCCGAAAACTTGGAACAGTGCGTCTGCTTCGCAACGCGAAGCCTTCAAACGCCAATTCACTACGTTGTTAGTGCGCACGTATGCGTCTGCGTTAGCGAATTACACCGACCAAACTATTCATTTTTATCCGGTGCGCGGCGGTTATGAAGGCAAAAGCAATTTAGAAGTAATGAGTCAAATCGAACGTCCCGATGGGCCGCCAGTCAAAGTGAGCTACCGTTTAGTTTACAAAGGCACGTGGAAAATCTATGACTTGAACGTGGAAGGCATTAGCATGTTAGGCAGCTTCCGTTCACAATTCGCGGACCAACTGGCGAACGGCAACATTGACGCGTTAATCCAAACGTTAAAAGTCCATAACTCTGGTAATAGTTGATAATGATTGAGTATAAAAAAGATTTTTTTGTCATTAGCGGCGAATTAAATTTCACGACGGCGGTTAAGTTGTGGAATGAAAGTTTGGCGCTGATGGCGAAAGCGTCGCAATTAAATTTTGATTTCACCGCCGTCACGAATAGCAACAGCGCGGGTATTGCGTTGCTGCTAGAGTGGGTGAAGTATGCGAAACTCCAACAAAAATCTATCCGCTTCAATAATATTCCCAAACAGTTGCAATCTATTATCGCTGTCGCCGGTATCGCGAAAGTCTTGGGTCTTGCCGTTTAAACCGCCTTAATAAAGCCTTAATCATTTCCGCTTATCATGACACTTCTAGTCTTGTCCGACAGGGTGTCAGCATGCCTTCATATTCCGAGCAAATTGAAAGTCTCATCACCAGCCGAGACGCGTGCGCGAGCGAAGTGTTAAAAGAGTTACTCAATGGTTATATCTTAGAAAGTAAAAAGTTCCTCCGCCAATTTCACCATATCCTTGCCGTCGAAGCGATGTTATTACGTTTAAAAAAAGAGGCTGCAAAAAACGAAACGCAGAAGATGGCAACAGTGTTGCAAAAACTCAATTCCATGAGCCATGTGGCGATGAATGAGAAAGGCGATTTTCTTAGTTTGTTTAATGCTTTTTTCGCCTATTTTCCTGATTATCTCTTAAGTTTGGTGCCCAGCATGCGCGCGCGCTTGCACGCGCAACCGTTTTTATTCGCCGCGGAAAAAGACTCGGACGCAGTGATTAACGCGTTAACAATTAATTCCAATACCGAGTTGGATAGTGTGCTTGCTAATACCCTAGTGGATTTGGTGCCGGTGACTTTTCAAGTTTCGCAAAGAAGAATTTTCTTAAAACTTTTAACGACGACTGCGGTAGCACCGTTAATTCGTTTGCTTGAGTTGGCGCCGCAAAATTATCATAACGAAATATTCTCTAGGCTGCTGACGCTATTGGATGATGCCAACCTACGCTTTCTTAGCTCGCAGAGCGTGAGTCAAACGGAACGGCTAGTTATTATCAAGTTGTTAGGCGTACGCTCGATTGATCTGCAAGGCAATACTCGCACGCGCGCGACTTTATTTTTACTTAGTTGTTTTGCGGCGGAGGATTTAGTCTTGCTGCAAGCCGCGGCGGATAGTTTGCATAGAATTATTTTATTATTGCCTAAGCATGACCAAGAATTAATGTTGAATAACATCCGCCTAGTCATTCAAAAATACGTCTTAGAGTCGGCGCATTTAAAATTTAAAACTATCGTTTTATTGATAGTTGAATTTATCGATGTGATGGAATATAAATTTGAATATCTCAAAACTTTAATAAAGTTTCACGCGGAATATCACACCGAGCTAAACAATTTAGATGTCATCAGAGAAAAAATTATCGCGCATATCTTGGCCGCGTCCCAGTCTGAACAGAGCCTGATTATGAGAGAATTATTAGAAAACTTAACTGCTAGCAATCCCTTGGTCATTGCCAAGCTGCATATTCTAAAAGGTATCACTAAAAAATTATCTCCGCACCACGCCGAAATGTTACATACGTGCTTTTTAGGATTGTTCCAGGAATATATTTCTCTGTCAGCGCACGATGGGCTCATCGAATTATGCGCCATCTATCAGCGAGTTTTCGCCGATTATCCCAAGGATTCCACGCCGCCCCAAAAAAATAAAGCCGTGCTATTGAGTCTTATTACCACTAGCAAGCAGTGTGACACTGGCTTAGCGTTAGTGAAAACTTTTATTATGCTGGAGCTGCATGGCGTTGACGCGCGTGGCGAACTGGCACTGACTTATTTATATTCCACCATCAGTGACATAAGATCACACTTTTTATTTATCAGCGGTTGTTGTGAAGCGATAGGTGAGCAAGCGTTGAAATATCCCGCGCGTATTAATAATGTTTTGCTGGCGCTCAATGAGTGCTTAAAAAATTTTAGCAGGGTCGTAAAAGTATCGGCGCTTGATGCTATCGCTTATCTTGCTGGCGCGATCAATGCCGATAGTGATCATGAGAGCGCGGCACAACAATGCATAGCTAGCATGCTGCCGCTTTGCTGGAGTGATCATGTGATTATAAAAAATAAAGCGTATAACGCATTAGGCAAGTTAGTGAAGTTTTTACCGCCAGATACTATCGGTTCATTAATCGATAACGGGATTGAAACGCTTTCATCCCCCGTGCCAAATGAAGAATCAAACGCGAACTTTTGTCTAGCGTTGACGGGTTTCATGCCATGGGTGAATTACGATGCCAATAGTTATGATTCGCCTAAGAAAAAATTGCTGACGACCCTTATGCGAATTCTCAATAGCACTTCTGATAATCAAGAAGCGCTTGCGGCTTTAACTTTATTAGATAAGCTGGCGGTTGATATAACTGAACCACTGATGACGGAGACCGTGACCGAGTTTATCCAGTTATTTCATTCCGTATTTACCGAAGGTAGTAAGCGCGCGTTAGCCGCAGTCATGCTGCTCGCTCCGCATTGCAGCACTGTACTAAAAGCGAAAATTGCCACCTACACCCTGCGTCAATTAACTAACGATGATGCTTGTCAGTCAGCGCACGCTGCTTTGAAAAGTTTGCAGCCGGTTGCGCCGGACTCTCAGCGTGACGCCGTTATTTATATTTTAGATCGAGTGTTCAGATTAGAAAATCCCCGGCACGCTGCTGCGATGACTGCTGCCCTGATTGATATAACCGATGATTGCGAGCCAGAGTTGATGCTGTTTACGGTCAAACGCGCGATTCAGCAATTAAAGATCGATAACAAAGGCAATACCGCACGCGATGTTTTGTTTAAATTAGCTGACACAGTTGCTAAAAAAGAAAATTATTCGGATTTGAAAGCGCATTTCGTCAATGAGTATGTTAAACAGCAGCGGAACAGAAACGCGTTATCAAATAATTATTTGACTATGGTTAGCATTATTGCAAAATTTTATGATCAGTATGAAAAAGTAAATACAGCTAGAATGGAAATAGCGCGCGCCCCTGGTGTTGGGCTGAGGCTTGCTTGAGGTGGCGGATTGCTTAAAATGTTGGGTTTCGCTGCGCTCTACGCAACCTACGTAATGTATCGTATCCCAACATTACGGTATTTAACTTGTTTCCAATGTAGGTTGAGCAGAGCGCAGCCCAACGATTAATATTCTTCGTTACTCACCACTAAGAACACAGCGCCCGGCCCGCGGATGACATTTAATAAAATGGTCGCTTTTGAAGTGCCAGCGATTTTTTTCATATCCTGCATGTTCGAGATTTTTTGTTGATTCACAGAAATAATCACATCGCCCGGACGTAAATCAGCTTGCCACGCATGCGTGTCAGGATCGACGGAAATTACCATGACCCCTTTTATTTCGCCGTGAATTGGGCTTAACAAGCTGAAGTTTTTTAAACCGACGCCGAAGAAGAAGGGATCTTTGGAAGAGTCTGTGTCTTGCAATTGTTTCGGATCAATTAATTCGGATTGAATCGAGACTTGCTTGTTTCCGCGTAATACATTCAAACTTATTTTTGAATTAACCCGTAAAAATCCTACCGTGCTGACAACATCATTCGCATTTTTGATCGGGACGTTATTGACGGATTTAATAATGTCGCCGACTAAAATTCCGGATTTTTGCGCGGGTGATGACGGTTTTACTAAGGTCACGACGGCGCCAGCAGTAGCACCCTCACCAGTCAAGCTAAACGCGTCCGCTAAATCCGGCGTAATGTCTTGCGCGCCAATGCCGAGAATGCCGCGCTTCACGTCGCCAAATTTGATTAATTGGTCCATCACACTTTTAGCGATAGCTGAAGGCACTGCAAAACCAATGCCAATGCTGCCGCGGTCAGGCGCTAAGATCGCGGTATTGATACCAATCATTTCGCCTTTGGTATCAATCAACGCGCCGCCGGAGTTGCCTGGGTTAATCGGCGCGTCGGTTTGAATAAAGTTTTCAATATTTTCTATGCCTAGCGATGTCCGTCCCAGCGCGCTGATGATGCCGGAAGTTACGGATTGGTTTAACCCATAAGGGTTACCGATCGCAGCGACCACGTCGCCAACTTTAAGCGCGGTGGAATTGCTGATGGGAATGGACGTGAGATTTTTTGCTTTAATTTGTAATAACGCGACATCGGACGCCTTATCGAGGCCGATTAATTTACCCGTGTAATGCCGGCCATCATCTAGCGTCACGGTGATGGTTTGCGCGTCGGCGACGACATGCGCATTCGTTAAAATGTAACCTTTGTCCGCGTTAACGATAACGCCGGAGGCGACTGATAAAAAGGTATCGGGAATGTTGCCGCTATTCAAATCCACCCCATGCTGTTTTTGCAGCATAAAGAGCGTGGAAAGATCGGTGATTTTAATATCGGCGCGGATATTAACGACGGCAGGCATCGCTTTCGCTAACATAGGCGCAAGGCCACTGTTTGGCGGCAGGGTCACGGCGTAAGCGGTACCGCTGACGAGTGACGTTGCGCAGACAGCCGCGCAGACGAATGAAATCAATTTAGCTAACATTTTCATTAATTCTCCCGTCGAGTATTTTTTAGAAAATCAATGTTACTATACTTTTCCGCTAGAATCTTCAATCCATATTAAGCTAACGATGCGTCCCGTCGATATACCATCTCGCCGATAAGAAAAATAGTTTTTTTGATCAGAATGAGTGCATAAACCACCGCCAAAGATAGCCTGCACCCCATGTTTTTGCAATCTAATTCGCGCTAATTGGTACAAGTCCGCGCGCCAGTGCTCGTCGGCGAATTGAGTAAACGCGGCTTTTGCCGCGCTATCGTTTTCAGTAAAAACGTCATAAACGTCTTTGCGAACTTCGAAACGCTCGGGGCCGATCGCGGGACCGAGCCAAACTAAAATGTCTTGCGGCGGCGACTTTAAGGCTGTCAATGTCGCTTCGATAATGCCATGCGCCAACCCGCGCCAGCCGGCGTGAATAGCCGCAACTTGAGTGCCGTCACGGTTAGTCATCAGCACGGGCAAACAATCGGCGGTCAATACCGCGCAGACTTGATTGGGTTTATCCGTGAAGGCAGCGTCGGCGATGGGGCGTTCAGTTAACGGATCTACCTGGGGCGCTGCGATTACCGTAGTCGTGTGTTTTTGTGTGAGCCACACTGGTTCGTTTGGTAACGTCAGTAAAGTTTTCAAACGTCCATAATCAATTATTGCTTCGGGCGTGTGGCGGTCGCCGATGCCGCTGGCGCGTAACGTCGTGAACGCTTTTACCGTGGCCGGCGCCGGCCAATCCGGTTGTAGAAATAAATTTTTCATGGCGTCTGTTTGCATACGTTAATAGTCCTCCGGCGCCGGCGTGTCTTTACGTAAAATTTCGATGAGCTCTAACATATCTTGCGGCAAGGGCGCGCGCCACGTCATGGCTTCGCCGCTCACTGGATGGATCAAGCCTAATTCATAGGCATGCAGCGCTTGATGCTTGAAACGCCGCAAAATATCCACTAACGGCGGGGTCGCGCCTTTCGGTAGTTGCAAACGTCCGCCATAGACCGGATCGCCTAATATCGCATGCTGGATATGCGCCATGTGTACGCGGATTTGATGAGTACGGCCCGTTTCTAATTTTACCTTCACGCGCGTGTGATTGCGGTATTTTTCCATGACGCGGAAATGGGTGACTGACGGCCGGCCGGTATCCATGATCGCCATGCGTTTGCGCTGCATGGGATGACGGCCAATCGGTTCGTCGACAGTGCCGCCACTGGTTAAAATGCCAAATATAATCGCTTGGTAAATGCGCTTGATCGTGCGGTTTTTTAATTGCGCGGATAAATCGGTGAGCGCCGCGGCGGTTTTTGCCACGACTAATAAGCCAGACGTATCTTTATCTAAACGGTGGATGATGCCCGCGCGCGGTAAATCTTTTAACTGCGGCGCGTGATGCAGCAACGCGTTCAACAGCGTATTATTCGCATTGCCGGAGCCGGGATGGACGACCATACCGATAGGCTTATTGATGATGAGCAACGCATCGTCTTCATATAACACCTCTAACGCTATCGCTTGCGCTTCCCAAGCCGGCTGGGCCTTTAATTGCGCATTGATTTCGACGAGCTCGCCGCCGATCACGACGTCTTTCGCTTTCGCGGGTTCACCGTTCAATGTAATTTCGTGGCTTTTAATCCAATCTTGGATTTGCGTGCGCGAGTAGGTTGATAATAGTTTCGACAACGCTTGATCTAAACGCAGCCCAACCAGATCATCGGGCAAGGTGATTTGATGGTGGATTTTCTCGGTCATTATTTATTTTTACCAGAGTATTTCAATTGGGTGAATGATCGCAGAATTTGGGATACAATGCACGGCCAATTCCGTTACATTTTGGGTATGGATAAAAAAACATGATAAAAATAAAGTATTACACTTGCGGCATCTTAGTGGTTTTAGCCTTGTTCTTAACGGCGTGCGCGACGACGGTGGACCCCGCGGAAGCGTATAAAGATGAAACCCCGCAGCAAATTTTCCAAAAAGGTGAAGCCGCGTTACGCGATAAGAATTGGACCGAAGCCATCAAACGCTTCGAAGCGTTAGACGCGCAATACCCATATGGCCAAAATACGGAAACTTCGCAGCTGCATATCATTTATGCCTATTACATGAATTCTGATTACGCGGCCGCTGAATCCGCCGCTGACCGTTTCATTCATTCCCACCCAACCAACCCCCATGTCGATTACGCCTATTACATGCGCGGCCTGTCGAACTACTATCAAAACATGGGTGTCTTCGAACGTTTGTTCGCCGTGGATTTCGCCACGCGTGATTTAACGCAAGTGAAAAAATCTTTTAATGATTTCGATCAATTGCAAACGCGCTATCCGCAAAGCTCATTCGCGCCGGCCGCGCACCAGTACACGATTTATTTGCGCGATGTTATCGCAAACCACCAAATTGAAGTCGCGCATTATTATTTTAACCGCTCCGCGTATGTCGCGTCCGCCAACCGCGCGGCGATCGTCGTCGAAAATTATCAAGGCACGCGCGTCGTGCCGGATGCGTTGGTGATGATGGCGAAGTCTTATTATCAATTAGGCTTGACCGATCAAATGAATCAAGCGATAGCGGTGTTAAATTACAATTATCCTAATTCTAAATACATGCAAGAAGTCAGCGGCAAAGAGTTAGGGCGTAAGAGTTTCCACATCGTGAAGCAAAAAGACGTGATGGTCGCTCCTGAGAAAAAAGCGCCGATGACGCCGCCTAGCGATTATCAATCTTATTCGAGTTATTCGATGAACGGTAACCGTGGCGGCGTCACGCTGGTTTCTGATCTGGTCCAACAAGCACGCGCGGCGGGTTTTTATGTTAAGAAGCCGCAGCAAAATACTCAACCTGTGAATACGCAGCAGGCTAGCAGTCAGCAACCTGTTACGCAACAACAAATGACGCAACAGTCTGCAGCACCTCAGCAAGTTGCCCAACAGCGAACAACTCAGCAGCCCGCTCAACAAGCTGCGCAACCTGCGTCGCCAGCTGTCACTGCTGCGAATGGAAAAAGAAATTCTCCGGCCGGGATTGGCTTAGGAGATTTATTAGAAAACTTAAGCGGCAAAGCGTTTGGCACGCACGCGAAAAAAGATGATGGCGTCGGCGCGCCGCAAGTCGCGCAAAATACTGTTGCGTCAACTAAACCAACACCGGTAATGCCGCCACAAAATGGCATGCGGTAACACTTGATTCTCACCCGTCGACGCAGCCACGCCGGCGGGTAAATCAATTTATAAGTCCTTGATTTTCGCTTTTCTACGACAATATTTTTGCC
Source organism: Gammaproteobacteria bacterium (assembly GCA_963692955.1). Classification (GTDB taxonomy): domain Bacteria; phylum Pseudomonadota; class Gammaproteobacteria; order DSM-16500; family DSM-16500; genus UBA5158. Next base: position 1,229,726 of record OY843587.1, read on the forward strand.
TTTTATACGTCCCTGAATATCCTCAAAAATCCACGTATTTCCCGAGGTTTTTAGCTATTTTTTGCGCATGAGCTAAGACAATCTTAAGCTTGGTCTGGGTATACTATTGAAAATCACGAGGTGATATATGCAAACTAATAAATGGTTGCTCAGTCTAGTTATAGCGATGATTGCGACAAACGTTTATGCTCTGCCAGAAGTTTCTCCTACCACCGCTCCTGATGGCGCCAACATCCATCCGGTCGCTCCCAATGCTACTCACATGCACATTGAACAAACGGCCCCCAACGCAGTGGTGAATTGGCAACGTTTTAATGTCGCTGCGAATGAATCGGTGCATTTCCAACAACCTTCCGCGAATTCTATTATTCTTAACCGTGTCGATGCGCGCCAAGGTGCATCGACCATCGCCGGACACATTTCGGCGAATGGCCGCGTCATCATTAGTAACGCGGCGGGTATTCACTTTACGCCAACTTCTAGAGTCGACGTTGCCGGCTTAATCGCGACGACCGCGAATATTACCAATGAAAATTTCAAAAAAGGAAAATACATTTTTGAAGATAAATCAAACCTAGACGGTAAAGTTATCAACGAAGGGATTATTTCTATCAACGCGAAGGAGCATGGCTTCGCCGCGCTGGTCGCGCCGCACGTCGCTAACAAAGGTGTAATAACCGCTAGCTTAGGTAAAATCGCGATGTATTCGACCGATAAATTCGTCATGAATTTCAGCGGCAATCATTTAATTAACTTTGAAGTGCCGGATCGAATCGTGCGTGATGTCGTGATGCAAGGCGATGTCATTGCTAACGTCGTGACGTTTAATCACACGCATGCGAATGAAGTGTTAGACCATGTGATGAATGTGCCCGCGCATCAAGTCGCGCGTTCTGTGAGCCAACGCAATGGCGTTATCATTCTGTCCGCACAGCCCAATGCCGACGTGCATGTATCTGAACAACAAGGCCGTGTGACGGTGGAATTGCGCCGCGCTGTGATGGCCGAACAACAAGTCGTTCGCAATAATATGTCGTCAGCTTATTTATTCGATAACTATTTGAATCGTCCGTTTCCTGCCTATGCCGATGACGGCAGATTAAGTCGTGAATCGAATTATTTTACGGTTGAAGATGTAAATCCTCCGGCTCAACGCGAGCCCGCGCGCGGTGGTTTAGTGGCGCAATATTTAGAATTAGAAAGCCGTGGTTGGGCAACGGAATCTATTTCTTCAGATCATCATTCTGTTAACGGGGTTGCGGAGGTGGCGGACGTCGCTTCAGTCATTGTAGACGATGGTTTTGAGCTGGTGGATCACGCTCACTATCCGAATTTATATCCGGCGTTAACCGCAGAACGTTTAGCTCAGCATAATTTAGACTCCGCAAGCGAACAGAAGTGGGATACTGAATCGGTTGTTTCAAATGGCCACGTGTCTTTTAATTCACAGGGTAATGATTCATTAAGTCCTTCCTCGGTTGTAGCTAACCGTGTGTTAGAGCGTTTGGATGCGGATTTTCAAAATCACGCGTATATCTCCGCTCATTTAGACCCCCCTATGGTCGCGTCTCTTTCTAATCGCAGCAGTGATGCGGATTGGGAAAGAGTTTCGTCACTAGGTAGTGAGACAAGTAATATTTCTTTCGCGTCTGATTTTTCATATGAAAATATACCTGCTCCTGTGAATGTTCAGGGTCGCACGATTGATTCCGAATGGGAGTCAGCTACTTCGAGTAGTATTGTTTCTATGCCCTCGATAATTAATGTCGCATCTGGTTCAGAGCAAGTACCGTATAGCCCCATTCCTTCGGACTGGGAATTAGTTAGCCGCAGCAACATTAGTGTGAGTCATGCTTCCGGCGGCTCTGATTCATCAATACAGGGGGATGTTTCTGCTGCTGAGTTTGTAGTTCCAAGCCCCATGGCTTCGGATTGGGAATTGGTTAGCGGCAGCAACAGTAGAGTGAGTGATACTTCCATCAGCTCTGGTTCGTCAGTGCATAGTGACGTATCAGCTCCTGAATTTGTGCTGCCAAGTCCGATGGCTTCGGATTGGGAAATGGTTAGCCGCAGTAGCAGTAGAGCGAGTGATGCTTCCATCAGCTCTGGTTCCTCCGTGAATAGTGAGATATCTGATGCTGAGTTTGTGCGTCCAAGCCCGATTTCATCGGATTGGGAAATGGTTAGCCGCAACGCTAGCAGGGCTAGTGATATATCCTCAATTTCTTCTTCATCACTAAGCAGTTCTTGGAGCGCTGTGTCTTCCTCTGCAAATTCAGTAGCGTCGGTCAGTTCCGCGTCGGATTGGGAACTGATCGGCCGCAGTGATAGCAGAGCTAGTGATAGATCCTCAATTTCTTCTTCATCACTAAGCAGTTCTTGGAGCGCTGTGTCTTCCCCTGCAAGTTCAGTAGCGTCGGTCAGTTCCGCGTCGGATTGGGAAGTGATTGGCCGCAGTGATAGCAGAGCTAGTGATATATCCTCACTCTCTTCATCATCACTAAGCAGTTCTTGGAGTGCTGTATCTTCATCTTCGAATTCAGCATCATCGGTTAGTTCTGCGAGTGAAGCTCCGTCCATGCATCTGGCTTTCAGGTTCAACAGCGCGGATCGCGATATCATCGTGCCTAACGATGTTGAGGCAGATTTACATTTAGCATTTAGGTTCGACCCTAATTTAGCTAGAGACATTGTTCCTATTAATAACGATCATAACTTACGTTGGTCATTTAGATTTAATGATGAGGCGCGAGTTGCGCAGCAGCCAGTCGCCGTCATGGATGCGAATGGAATTATTCGCGTGCAGCCGCAACGCGCTAGTGCAGAGCCAAATGCTAATCAGGTAAATTTTCGCTTAAGATTTGTAGACGCTAATAATGCTGTGCCCAATAGCGTGCAAGTCCCTAACAGCGTGGCGTCGAATGTGGTGCAAGCGCCAGGCGGTGCGGCCGTTGCTAACAATCCGCAAAATTTACACCTTAATTTAAGATTTGCTGATGGTCAGCCGGTTGAAGTTCAACAGCCAGTGAATAATATTGTGCCGCGCGTTGCAGAACCAGATGCCGAGCCAAATCCTGAGCCAAATCCTGGGCCTTATTTACCGTGGATATTTAGATTCGATGACAACGTACCTCCACAAGAACCAGTTGATCTACCCGTCATCTATAGACCTGACCCGGTAAATCACGCGCCGGTATTGCAAAAGCCGGTAAAAAACCCGATAGAACCTTCTATTATTACTGGCCAGCCACAAGCGCCGCAAACTCCTTTTGCCAGCGCGCCGGTAAGTAGTGACCTCAACACGCCTAACAAAATATTCATTCAATGTGGCGCGATGAAGTACGTTAACACGGCGCAAGGTTGGGAATTACGTTGTCATGAAGATTTTGATTTGAAGCCGGTGAAAGACGTGCAGGATTTAATTACCTATCCGTCGGATAAACCTGGCGCGTCAGCAGTGGATATTGAAGTTTAACCTTTAAATCCAGAGGAAATCGGATAGCGTCGATCACGCCCAAACGCGGTGTGATTGATGCGGGTCCCGACCGCGGCTTGACGGCGTTTGTACTCACTCACGCGAATCGAGTTCACTATCTTCGTCACTGTCTCAGTGTCATAACCATGCGCGATTATTTCTTCTATGCCCCAACCTTGATTGAGATACAACGATAAGATGAGATCTAATTCAGGATAGGGTGGCAGGGTGTCTTGATCAGTTTGATCGAAGGCTAATTCAGCGCTAGGCGCGCGTTCTAAAATACGCACGGGTATATCGTCAGAAATAGTGTTGCGATATTTTGATAAGCGATACACCATCGTTTTCGGCACATCTTTTAATACGGCAAAACCACCCGCCATATCGCCATATAAAGTGGCATAACCTACCGCCATTTCACTGCGGTTGCCCGTGGTCAAAACGATATCGCCGCTGCTGTTAGACAATGCCATAATGATCACGCCGCGGCAACGCGCTTGAATGTTTTGGTCGGCAACGGGGGGAACTTCCGGCAATACGGAGGATAAATTTTCGATAAAATCCGCATAGAGTTTGTCGATAGAAATCACGTCGTAACGCACGCCGAAATTTTTCGCGATAAGTTCCGCGTCAGCTAAACTGATTTGCGCAGTGTAGCGCGATGGCATCATCACCGTGCGCACATTTTCTTTGCCTAACGCGTCGACCGCGATCGCTAATACTAACGCGGAATCGATGCCGCCGGACAAGCCGATCAACGCGCCGGTAAAATGATTTTTTTTCACATAATCGCGCACGCCCAGGACCAGCGCTTGATAAATTTTTTCTTCTAACGACGGTAGGGTATGCGGCGTATGTTGCACTTGAATATCGGTATTCATTAATTCGAATTCGGCGCAAAACAATTGTTCTTTAAAAAAATCACCTTGCAGCGCCACCAGCCCTTGTTTGTCTAACACCATCGAGCCGCCGTCAAAAATCAAATCGTCTTGACCGCCGACGCAATTCACATACACGATCGCGACATTGTTCGCGCGCGCGCGTTGCGCGATGGTTTTCACGCGTTGTTCTTGTTTATCGATTTCAAACGGCGACGCGTTCGGCGATAAAATGATGCGCGCGCCTTGCTTCGCCGCCGCTTGCGCGGGGCCGTCAAACCATAAGTCTTCACAAATACAAATGGCGACCGGAATATCTTTAATCATGACGATGCCGCTGGATTGACCGCTGGTGAAATATCTTTTTTCGTCGAACACGCCGTAATTTGGTAAATGCTGTTTGGAATAGCGCGCGAGCAACCGGCCGTTATGCAGTACGGAACAAGTATTGAATAAACCGTCTTGGGTCGCGTAGGGATGGCCGATGACGCAGTGAATGTTTTTCACAGTGTTTTGTAAAGTTAACACCGCTTGGTTAGAGGCGTCGATAAAAGAAGGTCTTAATAATAAATCTTCCGGCGGATAACCGGTGATACTCAATTCTGGAAAAACGATCACGTCCGCGTTTAATTCATCGCGCGCTTGTTCCGCGGCTTGAATATGTTTTTCCAAATTGCCGGCGATGTCGCCAACAAAAAAATCCATTTGCGCGAGCGCTACACGTAACTTTTTTGTCATAAGGCAACCTATGCCGGAATCAGTTCAATAGGAACTATTTTAGCAAAATCCGCGAACAACTGCTTGGCTTCGATGGCATTTTTATCCGCTATAAAAAGGATTTGATAGCGGTCATCACGATCAAGACAACTATCGACGATCACACCGGCACGGCCCATTTCATCATAAATATCTTCGCCCAGGGTTGGTTTGACGGCGGTATAGCCGCGGAATAAGTGTTTTTTCAATTGACCGCGATAATGCATGCGCGCCACGATTTCTTGGCCGGTGTAACAGCCTTTATTAAAACTCACGCCGTTGAGGGCCGGTAAGTTGAGTTCATGCGGGAGAAACTTACCCACGGTGGCGGCGGCTAAGTCAGGGATGCCCGCGCTGATATTTAAGTATTTCCAGGTATTTTCTGCAATTTCTGTTGTTTCAGCGAATCCAGACAGGGCAGCGGGAGTGCCGATTAATTCATAATGGGGGATTTCACCAGGTAACTTAATCATTAATATATCTTCGCTTAGCACACCGCTATCGACACCTTGCGGCACGCTGCCAAAACGTTTCAATAATTCTGCTTCACAAGCGTTGCCGCTGTAGCTTAAGCGGGTTAAATGCTGGCTGTCACCACTCAATTTAACTTTAAAAAACACGGCATATTTTTTCAAAGCGGCAATCGTATCGGCAACAATTTCCGCGGGCATTTGTAGGTAATACTCGTCATGAAACTGAAATACTCGGAACATGCTAAGCATGCGGCCTTGCGGAGTGCAATATGCCCCTAGGCGAGATTCAGTGGATGAAATATCATCTAAATTGCAGGTCAATTGTCCCTGCAGCAGTGCCTTTGCCCCAGTTCCTGCCACTCGCAATAAACCTAAATGTGCCAAATTAATTACATTGGCATCTCTTTGATTTTCTTGAATTTTTTCAGATTGAGACAACATATAAAGCTCATAAATAGATCATAATGATTAGAAAAATTGCTCTACGTGGAACATTCTTGTCAGGATCGTGCATATATTAACATTTCTCTAACTGTTTGAATATATATATATTTACCATCTCTTAAGCTATTTAACACTTTCTTAAGCAGTATTCTTTATAATGTATAGATTATTCTCACTCATAGCGGCCAACCATGTCAGGTTCCAGAATTCAGATTGCAGAAGATGATGAGTTAAAAGTTCCACTTTTGAAGTTGGATACAGAGACATCAATCATTGCAGCCAGAAAGAGACAAGAGGAGCTTGTGCTGCAAGCCGCTGCGCAGAGGATTAAAGCCTTAGAAAAAATTATTTTTCAAATGAGTTCTTTCTTACAATACCAATCAGCCAATATATTAAAAGCCACACGTCGCATCTATGCGTTTTTATTATTTCTAATCAGCGCCATGATTATCGGTGATGTGTTCGCTTTTCGAAATGCGGATGCAGCTGATCGAGAGTATTACGATCTCAATGAACAAGCGATACTTTTTCAAAACCAAAGAATTGAAGATTTTTTTGCAAGTAACGTACCTAATTCTACAGTGAGTTGTGGATCACTTTATAATGGCACGCTCAATCAATATATAAATGGTGTGGGTTATTCCCTAGCTTATTCATTGGATCAACGCTGTGGTGATTTGCATGACTGGTGGATGGATAATTACAGTTCCGACTATTTTGGCGGTAAAACCTGTACTGACATGCCAACTGATATGCTTTGCAAAACTTTACTATTTTGTAGCGATCTAGTTGAAAATGTTTGTGCGGATTATGCTGATATTCCCGATAATTATGTTTTACCTATAATCTTAGCGATGCTGACGGGCGCGATCGGTACGTTAGCAATTACTGCTGCACTCTTCAAAGATAAAACCAAGGATTTTGTTAAAAATAACTTAACCAACATAAGTTCTAAAGAGCTAGATTTCGCGTATAATATTCTGACATCGAATGATCGTGACAGTGAAGATCCTGCTGTTCTTTTAAAAGCAGCAGATAAAGATCTTATCGCTACTGTGAATAGTGAAGCAGGAAAAAAATTATCGCGTCTCGCGTTCTTAACCGGGCTAATGACTGATTCTCATCTACAAGTATTAAGAAAGAGTCCGATTGCTGACTATGAAATGTTACGTGAAATATTTGCTTACGCCGGTATTTTGTCGACGGCGCAACAAAGAGAAGAACGTATAGCTGATAGACGGCGAGATTATCAGCTCCGTTATAACTCTATATTTCGTCAGCCTAGACCTATGCAACTCGCTATCACCGTCGACCATAGCTATACGCCGCCTGAGTTTAAACCCTAGGGCAACTCTGATATAATCCGCGGCAAAAGTGTCATAACACTGTAAAAAAGAGGCTAAAATGACAGTAATAAACGCATTAATCTTAGTGGATATTCAAAAAGATTTTTGTCCTGGCGGCAGTCTAGCGGTGCCGGCTGGCGATGAAGTCGTGCCATTGGCAAATGAACTACAAGAACATTTTGATTATGTCATCGCGACCCAAGATTGGCACCCTAGCGATCACGTTAGTTTCGCGGACAATCATCCGGGCGCGAAAGTTGGCGAAGTGATCGATGTGCATGGCTTGCCGCAAATTATGTGGCCGCGGCATTGTGTGCAAGATAGCGCGGGCGCGGAATTTCATCCTGACTTAGATACTATCGTCGATAAAGTTATTCATAAAGGCGCGGATAAAACCGTCGATAGTTACAGCGCTTTTTTTGATAACGAACACCAGCGCGCGACAGGCCTTGCGGATTACTTAACGGAAAATGGCATCACAGATATTTTCATTATCGGTCTAGCAACCGATTACTGCGTGAAATACACCTGTATCGACGCCATCGCGTTGGGTTTTAAAACGTACGTCATCATCGACGCTTGCCGCGGTATTGATTTAAATCCCGGCGACGTGCAGGCTGCTATCGATAATATGAAAGCCCTAGGCGTTAAAATCATTACTTCAAAAACCATCTTTGATTTCGCCAACCAACTAAAAGCTGTTTAGATAAATCGTGCCATCTGAAGATGCGCATCAGGATCAGATAATGGCTTTGCCTCAGGGGAATCGACTTTCTCTTTTTTCTTGTTGCCGAAAAGTGTTTTCACGGCGTAATGCATCGGGGTTGATTTCATCAGCCCTCTTAACACTAAGCCAACGCAAATGAGCAGTAACAAATTCGGAATAGTTAATAGAGATAAATAACTGTTACCTGCAAGCTGTTGCGCAGGCGCGATAGGTTGCACAGGCGCGAAAGTATTATTAGGCGCGGGATTTTCAATGGGCGGCAACGCTGGAGCCGCCGGAAAAAAATCATCTATATCTGTACCAGTTGTCACCTTATCTTGATTTTGGTATAACGCTGTTTTAATTTTATTAATCTTCGGCAAAGTAACGGCTTTAATGCGTTCACCCATTAGTTGAATGTTGCGCGAAGCCGCCTTAAATTTTTCAAAAATTTTAAATTCATAACGCTCAGTTTCATTCAAAGTATTATAATAATCACTCAGCGTTTCAAACGCATTTAAAACGTGCTCGAACGCATCATACACACCGAAATTAGCAATTTCTCGATATTCAGTCGCGTTTAATGCCAGGTTAACGCGCCGATTGAAATTCTCTATTTCGTTAGCTAATCGTATGTATAATTCATCAAATGTCAGCGGCACCATAACGTTACTCTCATAATAAATTATTTTGAAAACCACTCAAGCAGGTCGGTGGGATGATTGATGTAGCCATGCGCGTTCCATGCTTGAGGGTCATCACCTTCCGTGATGTAACCATAGAGTGCCGCGAGCGGCGTGACGCCCGCCGCGTGACTGGCGATAATATCGATTTCCGCGTCGCCGATGTATAAAACATTTTTCGGCTCGACGTTTAACAATTTGCAAGCGTGTAAAATCGGTTCGGGATGCGGCTTGCTATGTTGCAAACTGTCGCCGCTAACGACACACGCGGCGCGGTGGTGTAGCAATAAGCCTTCTAATATTTTCACGGTAAAGCGGTGCGGTTTGTTGGTGACGATGCCCCAGGGGATTTTTTTTTCTTCCAGCCATTGCAAGACTTGTTCCATGCCCGCGAATAATTGCGTCGATTGCAGCAAGTATTGTTCGTAATATTTTAAAAAGTCATGACTGTGACGCTCGTAATCCGGATCGTCGGCTTCCAGTTGCAGCGCCAACTGCAATAAACCACGCGCGCCTTTGCCGGCATACGAACGGACTTGCGCGTCAGTCAAATGCGCGCGGTTCAAGGACGTTAGCACCGCGTTCAAAGCACTGGCGATATCTGCCGCCGTATCGATTAACGTGCCGTCGAGATCAAATAGAACGGCTTTTATATTTTTAAATTGAAAGCTCATAGATCTTCGCGTTGTGCATGCAGCAGATAATTAACCGAGGTATCCGTGGCCAATTTGTATATTTTACTGAGGGGATTATATGTCATACCGACAATATCCGCCACATTGAGGCGATTTTGCCGTGCCCATTTGGCCAATTCAGCGGGTTGAATAAATTTTGCATAATCGTGGGTTTGTTTGGGTAAGAGATTTAAAATATATTCCGCGCCGATCACCGCGAACAAATAAGCCTTAATATTACGGTTAATCGTGGAAAAAAACACGTGTCCGCCAGGTTTCACCAAGGCCGCGCAGGCGCTAACCACCGAGACGGGATCTGGCACATGCTCCAATAATTCCATGCAAGTCACGATATCGTAACTACCGGCGCGTTCATCTGCCACCGTTTCCGCCGTCGTTACTAAATATTCTATGGTCAAGCCGCTTTCTAACAAATGCAATTTTGCGACATTGATCGCAGCTTCGCTCATATCAACGCCGGTGACGTCCGCGCCTAACGCCGCCATGCTTTCTGTTAAAATGCCGCCGCCGCAGCCGATGTCGATAATTTTTTTCCCGGCGACTGGCGCTTTTTGATTGATATAATCTAGCCGTAGGGGATTGATTTCGTGTAATGGTTTGAAGTCACCTTGCAAATCCCACCAATTGGCGGCGTGTTCGGTGAATTTTGCAATTTCCGCTGGATCAAAATTATTGCCTCTGTTCATTAGTCAAACACCTAGGGTTAGTCACTCTTGCGCATGAGGGAAATATCTGTTTATGATACCCAACTGAGACAGTGAGATATAGCAAAACTCAGTTGTTTAATTATTACTTACTTCATTTAAAGGGAATTTCGACTATGAAGAAAATGCAACTAGTGATGGGTATGGCGGCAGGTTTCTTTGTCGTGACGTCTGCGTTTGCAGCTACGTCATCAACCACGACAACCACACCTACCGGTCCAGGCTCTGCTCAAGTGACGACGGATTCTAATTCGGGCACCACGACAGCGACTACGACACAACCGACTTCTTCGAGTACGACAACCACCGATCAAAATGGAAATTCAACGACGATGACTGGCCCAAGCCAAAACACGCAAACTACGACAACTCAATCTAACTAATTAGCTTTAGGTTAGTTAAGGCAGGTGCTTTTGTGCATCTTGTGCGGTGTAGTAAAAAAAACCCTGCTCATGCAGGGTTTTTCATTTCCGCGAATAGAAAGGAGTAAGGACAATAACTTATGAAAAATGCAAATCCCCAACAAATTAACCGCGCTGATTATTCCGTCCCCCCCTACTTAATTGATAAAATAGATTTAGACTTTGAATTAGGTGAGGTCGTGACGCTAGTCACGTCGCACTTAATCATAAAAGCCAATCACGAAGCGGATGCCGTTCCCGCCGATTTAGTATTAATGGGCGACGCCTTAAAGTTAGTGCATGTGAAAGTGAATGGGAATTTGTTAAAGAAAAATGAATACACCGTCACGCCAGATACGTTGACGTTGCATGCGGTGCCGCCCGATTTTGAATGTGAAATCCAAACTGAAATTAAACCGCAAGAAAACACCGCGTTATCCGGCTTGTATAAATCATCTGGAAATTTCTGCACGCAATGCGAAGCGCAAGGTTTTCGCCGCATCACGTATTATTTAGACCGTCCCGACGTGATGAGCCGTTTTACCACGACCATTACGGCGGATGAAAAGCGTTATCCGATTTTATTATCGAACGGTAACCCCATCGCGCAGGGCAAGAAACCCGGCGGCAAACACTGGGTGAAATGGGAAGACCCATTTAAAAAACCCTGTTATTTATTCGCGTTAGTGGCGGGCGATTTAGAATTTATTGAAGATTTTTTTGAAACCGAAGGAAAGCGCCGCATCACGCTGCGCATTTACGTGGAAAAAGGTAACGTCGAAAAATGTGCGCACGCGATGCAGGCATTGAAAAAAGCCATGCGCTGGGATGAAGTAAATTTTGGCCGTGAATATGATTTAGATATTTATATGATCGTCGCCGTCAGCGATTTCAACATGGGCGCGATGGAAAACAAAGGCTTAAATATTTTTAACACCAAATACATTCTCGCGCTGCCGGACACGGCGACGGATGACGATTTTATTCACGTCGAATCGGTGATCGCGCATGAATATTTTCATAATTGGACGGGCAACCGGATTACTTGCCGCGATTGGTTCCAATTAAGTTTGAAAGAAGGTTTGACGATTTTCCGCGACCAGTCATTCACCGCCGATACCACGTCGAAAACAGTCGCGCGGATTACCGACGTAAATGCGCTGCGCGCCACGCAATTTCCCGAAGATAATGGCCCGTTAGCACATCCGGTGCGGCCGGAATCTTACATTGAAATAAATAATTTCTACACCGCGACGATTTATAACAAAGGCGCGGAAGTAATCCGCATGATGAAGTCCATGCTCGGCGAAAAATTATTCCGTCACGGCATGGATTTGTATTTCAGCCGCCACGATGGCCAAGCGGTGACGATCGAAGATTTTGTTAAAGCCATGGAAGACGCGTCGAAAATCGATTTGACCCAATTCCGCTTGTGGTACAGCCAAGCGGGCACGCCAGTATTAACGGTCACCGATTATTATGACGCGGAACAAAAAACTTATTCGTTGACCTTCAATCAATTTTGCCCCCCGACACCAGGCCAGCCGGAGAAAAAACCTTTTCATATTCCTGTGAAATTAGGTTTGCTAGACCAATCCGGAAAACAATTAACCATTGAAATGCCATTGCTACATATCAAAGATACGACAGACACAGTAGAGTTTAAAAATATTCACGCGCAGCCGATTCCATCGTTGCTGCGTGGTTTTTCCGCGCCGGTGAAATTGCACTATGATTACGCGGACGCGGCGCTGCAAACGTTGTTCGAACATGATACGGATACGTTTAACCGTTGGGAAGCGGGGCAAAAATATTCTCTCAATGTGTTAATGCGCTTAGTCGCAAGCCAGCAGAAAAAACAAAAACTCAAAGCGCCGCGCGAATTTTTAACCGCATTCACGCATGTGTTGGCGGCGCGTCACGACGATAAACTATTATTGGCGGACATGTTGACGCTGCCATCAGAAAAATATTTATCACAGCAAATGGATGTGATAGATACTGACGCGATCCACGCCGCGCGCGAATTTTTATTATTAGAAATCGCCAAGCACAATAAAGAATTATTGCTAAAGCTGTATCATGAAAATGATGACTCGGCCAAACCGTATGAATTTTCGATGACGGCGCTGGGGCGCAGACGCTTGAAGAATTTATGTCTATTTTATTTGATGCTGCTGCCGGACGCTAACATCCATAAAAATTTAGGCATGGCGCAGTTTGACAATGCGCTCACCAGTAATATGACTGACACCATGGGCGCGTTACGCTGTTTGGTAAATGTCGACAGCCCCTTACGCGAAGAAGCGCTAGATAAATTCTATGAAGCTTGGAAACATGACCAGTTAGTATTGGATAAATGGTTCGCGATCCAAGCCATGAGCAAGCTGCCTGATACCATTCAAAACGTCACGAATTTGCTGAAACACGCGGCTTTTGATCTCCGCAACCCCAACAAAGTTTACTCGCTGGCGGGCGCGTTCGCGGGTCAAAATCTGTTCCGCTTCCATGCCGCCAATGGCAAAGGTTATGTATTTCTCGCCGACGTGGTGCAGCAATTGGATGCTTTAAACCCGCAAGGGGCGGCGCGCATCTTACAACCTTTGACAGGATGGAAACGGTTTGATAAAAAGCGTCAACGCCTGATGTATGCGCAGCTAGAGTCGATTTTCCAAAATAAAAAGATTTCTAGAGACGTATACGAGTTAGTCAGTAAGAGTTTAACCCAGTAACAAAAAGAGGAATGTTATGACGACAACAACTAAGACCCGCGTCGAATCCGACAGCATGGGTAAAATTGATGTTTCGCAAGACGTGTATTGGGGCGCGCAAACTGAGCGTTCGCTACACCATTTTGAAATCGGCTTTGACATTATGCCCGCTGAATTGATCCGCGCGTTTGCGATCTTGAAAAAAGCGGCGGCGTTTGCGAACGAAGAGTTAGGTTTATTGCCGGCCGATAAAGTTAAATTAATCGCCGCGGCCGCCGACGAAATTATCAGTGGCAAATTGAATAATCAATTCCCGCTGCGCATTTGGCAAACCGGCAGCGGCACGCAAACCAATATGAACGTGAATGAAGTGATTTCCAACCGCGCGATTGAAATGGCCGGCGGTGAGTTAGGCAGCAAAAAACCGATCCATCCAAATGATGACGTTAACCGTTCGCAATCATCGAACGATACTTTCCCCACCGCGATGCACATCGCCGCGGTTGAAACTGTGACGCACCGCTTATTGCCGTCCGCGAAAAAATTACGGGACGCGTTAGAAGAAAAACGCCGTAAATTCGCGCATTTGATTAAAGTAGGCAGAACGCATTTGCAAGACGCGGTGCCATTGACGTTGGGACAAGAATTTTCCGGCTACGTCGCGCAAATGGATGCGGCGATGAAAGCGATCGAAGCGACTTTGCCAGGATTGTATGAATTAGCTTTAGGCGGTACCGCGGTGGGTACCGGTCTAAATTCGCATCCCAAATTCGCGGAACTCGCGGCGAAAAAAATCGCTGAATTGACTCAGTTGCCCTTCATCACCGCGCCCAATAAATTTGCGGCGTTAGCGGGGCATGACGCGTTTGTATTCGCGAGCGGCGGTTTGAAAACGTTGGCCTGCGCCTTGATGAAAATAGCCAATGACGTGCGTTGGTTAGGTTCCGGCCCGCGTTGCGGCTTAGGCGAATTAATTTTACCGGAAAATGAGCCTGGCTCTTCGATCATGCCCGGCAAAGTTAATCCGACGCAGTCAGAAGCGCTGACGATGGTATGCGTGCAAGTCATGGGGAATGACACGGCGATAGGTATCGCTGGCTCGCAGGGCAATTTTGAATTAAATGTGTTTAAACCGGTGATCATTTATAACTTTTTACATTCGGTGCGTTTACTGACTGACTCCATGACGATGTTTAGAGAATTCTGCATTCAAGATTTAACCGCGGATGAAAAGCGCGTGAAATATAACGTCGATAATTCTTTGATGCTTGTCACAGCGCTCGCGCCTAAGCTTGGTTATGATAAAGCCGCGGAAATCGCGCATAAAGCGTTTGTCGATAACACTTCTTTGTTAGAAGCGTGTTTGGCATTGGGCTATTTATCAGAAAAAGAATTTAAAGAAATTGTGCGGCCGGAGAATATGGTTGGGTTTGCTAAATAAGCTATGTTGAGATAAGCGCATGATAATGGAATTGGAATATAAAATTCCTTCTGCTGAAGAGCTTGAGATTTTGTCTCAAGGTCTTATCAACGCGCTGCCTGCGAACATGACCGCTATCGAGTCTTTCGCTTTTTTTCTCCGTGACGAGAAAAATACGATTCGCGGCGGCGCTTCTGGCCACTTATTATTTGGATCAATCTACACGCATCTTCTCTGGGTGACAGACGCTTTGCGCGGGCAAGGCCACGGCACTGCGCTAATGCGTGCCGTGGAAACGCTCGGCCGGAAAAAAAATTGCCGCCTAGCGACTGTTAACACATTCAGTTTCCAAGCACTGCCATTTTACTTAGCCCTTGGTTATCAAATCGATTTCGAAAGAAAAGGTTATGAGAATAGTGCTACTAATTATTATTTAAGTAAGGCTCTCCAAACAACGTAGCCTGTATGCAGCGTAGCGGAATACTGGTTTTTCCATGTTCCGCTACGCTGCAACTATTTCCCGTATTCCGCTGCACTTCATACGGGCTACGAGTAACGTAAGCTTCGTAATTCTTGAACTGGCGCGATATTCCCCAGGCTCCATTTACGAATCGCGTAATATAATTTACGGTTAAACTCACCTTGCGCGTTCTCAGGATTAAATTCTCCGGCGACTTGTTTTAAGTAACTTAACAACTCTTCGCGATCCATTTTGGTAATTTGATAAATATCTATGTTTCTATTAGCGCGTGTCATGTTTAATCTCCTAGTGATGGGAAAAACCAGGATAGCGACCGCGCTTAAGTTTGAGAAATCGAAAGAACTTATCTTGATGATAAGATTTTCTGATGATTAGTTCAGGGCTGGAATCAACGCCGTCGCGCCTTCGGCCATCATGCCAACTGCTAATGACATAATAATCATGCCCATAATGCGGGTAATCACTTTGATGACAGACATACCGACGATGCGCGCGATCGGATGACCGAAATACAAAATCATGCACATGGTAAACGCTAGCAAGATGCAAGAGCCTGACATTTCTACTTTATTTAAAAATAACGGGTAGTCGTTAGCCCAAATGATGAGCGTGCTGATCGCGCCAGGGCCGATAATTATCGGCAGTGACAAAGGTACGATCGCGATAGAGTCGCGGTCATGCGCCGCTTCATCATCCGCCGGCGTATGACTAACGGGGCTTTCTTTGGATTGCAACATGGATAAACCGATGATTAGCAGGATGATGCCGCCGGCGAAACGGAACGAGGGAATGGTAATCCCTAACCAAGAAAGTAATTCTTCGCCCGACCAGACCGTCACGACCATGATGATAACCATTGCCAAGCCGCATTTTAATGCAATACTGCGCTGCATTTTACGCGAGAGCTTTTTAGTTAATTCTAAAAAGATAGATAACGAACCGAACGGGTTCATCATCACAATCATCGCTACAATAAATTTTATCGTTACAGCCGCTGACATAACGCGTCACCATCAAAGTGAAAAAAATATGGGCATATCATAATAAAATAAAGACAATCATGCTAGTTAAAGCTTTCTTTTTTGTGGATGTTTTCACACGGTACCGTAAAATATCGGCATTAGGAATGAAGTTACGAGGATATCATGGCGAGAATTTATAATTTTGGCGCGGGCCCGGCGATGCTGCCGGAAGCGGTTTTGCAGCAAGCCCAACAAGAAATGTTGGATTGGCATGGCACTGGCGTCTCGATTATGGAAGTGAGCCACCGCGGTCCGGAATTCAAACAAGTGGTGGAGCAGTCCGAAGCGGATTTACGTGAACTGATGCACATCCCGAAAAATTATCGCGTGTTGTTTTTGCATGGCGGCGCGACTGCGCATTTCACCATGATTCCGCTGAATTTATTCGGTAAAAATAAAACTGCTGATTACATCGATACCGGCATTTGGTCAAAGAAAGCGATCGAAGAAGCCAAGCGCTACGGTAAAGTCAATGTCGCGGCAACGACTGTCATCACTAGCGACAGCATTTATATTCCCCAGCAAAAAGACTGGAAATTAACGCAAGACGCGGATTTTCTGCATTACACTCCCAATGAAACGATCGAAGGTATCGAATTCAATTGGGTGCCTGAGATCGGTGACGTGCCGTTAGTCGGCGATATGTCGTCAATGATCTTGTCGCGGGCGGTGGATGTCAGCCAATACGGCGTGATATACGCGGGCGCGCAAAAGAATTTAGGCCAAGCCGGCATTTCTGTCGCCATCATCCGTGAAGATTTGTTGAAAGAACCGCTACCGGAAACGCCAGTGCTTTACAATTACAAATTAGAAGCCGAGAACGGTTCTCTTTACAATACGCCCGCCACCTATGCCTGGTACATCTTAGGGCTCGTGTTGGCGTGGATGAAGCGCGAGGGCGGAGTAAAACACTTTGATAAGGTCAACCAAAGCAAAGCGAAAAAGCTCTACGCCGCCATCGATCAACATAAAGATTTTTACAAAAACAATATCACCGCCGACAGCCGTTCGCGCATGAATGTGATTTTTGATCTCCCCAACCAAGCGTTAATCGATCAGTTTCTTAAGGAGTCCACCGCTTGTGGATTGGCCTACTTACGTGGCCATCGCGCCGTCGGGGGTATCCGCGCTAGCATTTATAATGCTATGCCAGAGTCTGGGGTAGACGAGTTGGTCAAATTTATGACTGAATTTGCACAAAAAAACGCTTAACTCTCCTTCCAAAACAGCTATTAATTCAAAGAGTTAATAGCTTTCTTAGTTTTTATCCTTTTATTTCAATGATTTAATATTTCCTTAATACCAAGTGATTAAAATTGCTACATAAAATATAAAACGAGCGAGAATGATTTCATGGCCAGTTCACGACCTGAAGTTCCCACCCTATTGCGAACAATTCTGGAAGGTGATTTAAGAGCCTTAGCTAATCTCATCACGCCCGCAAATATTAATTCTGCCATCGGTGAAGACGACCATACCCCGTTAACATTAGCCGCCGAAAAAAATAAAGATAACCTCGTCGAATATTTGATGAATCATGCGGCGCTGGATTTAACCCAGCAAGCGCAGGGCAAGAAAGCGGTAATCGCCGCGTTGAATAGTTGCGATAGAGCGGCGCCACTCAATCGCCAAGCGATCATGCGTATTCTCGCTAATAAAGTTTTTCATGAAAAGGCTAGCTTATATAAAGTTAGTATTCTCGATCCGAGATTAGAGAAAGCCGTCGAGAGAATTAATCGACCGGCCTTCAGCAATTTATTTAACTATCTCAGAGATTTTCAATCACATACTAATTATCGTTTTTCTGGCCACCATCCAGAAATAGTTCTGACTAAGGCGATCAGCACTGAATTCGCAAGATTAGATTGTCTCCCCGCCGCAAGACAATGGTCTAATTTGCAAGCGCGTGAATTGAATGATTTACTGATAAATAAAACTAATTACTTAGAAACGCTACCAGCGAATGAATTAATTTATTATGCGCCGGTCATGAAGTTGGTCGTCAAACTTTATCAAGATCAAAGTCTTGATGTATTAAATAATAATGGTTTCAAAATTGCCTGCGCCATTGCCTATCTGTGCGCGTTCAAATTAGGAACGTTAGCGTTAATCAATAAAGTAAAAGACTTGTCCGGTTGCGAAGAATTTTTTCATGATGCGTGGGCAATGGCTGATGAGCCAGACGATAAAGAAGAATTTGTATTTGATATTTCACCGATGGATAAAGCATTTTTACAAGCGTACACGTCAACGCATAACAGACGCTATCATTATCAACACATTCACGCAGAAAAGCGTTTATCTAAAAAATTAGACTATCTAGTTTTATTAAAACCCGCGCTAGAACTTGGCTCACCCGAAGCTAAACTTGAGATAAAAGAACAAAAGGAATTAATGGCGATCTTGTTAAGTGAGGTCATAGTACATAGTGCCATCACGCGCAAAGAATATGATTTTGAGCAGGCCGGCTTAAAATATTTTTATGGTATAGATTGTCGGTCTGATGTCACGGAAGCGGCACTCTACTTTGAGAAAGCCGCAGCGACTCACCTTGAAAATAATCGTCCTAACGAAGCCCTGAACGCGTACCTAATGAGCCTCATCGCCCATTATCAAACACTGCGCACCGCGCCGGCTATTGCTATGAAAAAAAATGCCCTGCAGTGCGCGCTCAATAACTTTAGACGAATGCTGCCGCTGTACAGCGGTAATTTCGCGATGCCATACCACGTGGAAATTTTTGAATTATTGTTCGATTACATCGGTTGGACTAAAGGTGTGACCGAAGCCATTTTATTTACTAATTTATTACATCAATATATGGTTAAAATAGCGGCTGACAATGTGATTTATAAAGATGATTTGATCAATCATATTTTTAAAAAAATGGCTAAAAGTAACTTGCTAACTTCCAGTATCGATTTCGATAAAACCATTGCTACTTTAAAAAAATGTATCAGTAGCGGCGGTTTTACGAATATTTTTTATAAAAAATTCGATTTGTTGGATCAACATCCAGTCATTGATAAATTGTCTCAAGCCAAGCGCAATTACTCTGTAATGAAAGCACGGGTTGATGTCTGTATGAAGTCGGTCGATGCGAATTTACATGATTATGAAATTAACATTTCGATTCTTAGCAAAGCCCTCACGAACGTGAAATTATTGCCGGCGCTGGCAGTGGCTGCCCAAGCCAATTTCGATCACAAAAGTGCTGAAAAAGTCTATTTGCTGTGGGGGAAATTGAATACGTCGGAACCCGAGAAATACAATGGTTATAAACAAGCGATTGAATTAGGGAATGAATTCGCTTTAGATGCATTGCTGAGAATGCCACCGCGCAGAGACTATCAGATTTCTATCTTACGGGGTTTGCAAACGGCGATTCTACGCGAAGACTATTCTAGAATTGTCGCTGTGCACGGCTATGTTTCAAATCGCGAAGAATTTTCCAATCCATTGCTGGAAGTCGCGACCTTAGCATTCGAGGCGGGTCTGTCAAAAGACGTTTATGACAACACGCTCATTGCAGCGAGTAAAAGTTATATTCCCGCGTTATTGAAATTGGCCGCTATGCATAAGGAATTAGGGCATGTGCGCCGTAGTTTATATTTAGCCGCATTACTATTGGGTGAGTTAATTTTAAATAAAAATCATATCGAGCAAGCATATAATTTTGGCGAAGATAGATTATTAAATATCATAAATAGCTGCATGCTATATCTTTGTCAACAAGCTAATGCGGCTTATCACCACTATTTCTGTTTAGCCGCTTGGTATATCGATTTTATTTCTGCCGCGCAGGCCTATGTCGGGCAAGATAATAGCGCTAGCAAAATAAATGTTAACCACTTATTACTGTATTGCTCGGGTAAATTTGGTTATTACGGTGATGTCCGTAGCGCGATGGTCCAGGCTTATTCTACCGCCGATAAAGATCAAGCCGTGCAAATCTTACGAAAGCCACAGCATGATCCTCGTTTCGCGAAGTTTTATCATGTTATGCAAAGATTGAAAGACATTCAAAAAATCACCGTTTTGCATGCTCCCGCCATTAGTTATCCAGAAGAATCTGTCAATGAACCACACGTGGAAATTGAAATGGTCGAGCCTGCTTTGAAACCCGCGAACATTAACCGTTCGCGGTTGTTTGCTCATCGCATCGCCGACATCAAGCCGGTCGTTGCTTCATTAACCGCAGCGCTCGAATATAAGGTATAGATAAATGTTAAGCGGCGACGATAGTACTAAAAAATTATTTACCGCGATCATGTTCGATGATTTGGCAACCACGCGCGCCATGATTTCAGAGGTAAACATTAACGTCCCGGATTGCGTCGGTATGACACCAATCTTATTAGCCGTGCGTAGTGAAGCGGTAAATGTTATCGAATACCTATTAACTCATCCACATATCGATTTACAGTTTATCGGCACTCAAGTATTTGAAGAAGCGCTACGATATTATTTCATGTCCGCGCGAGTATTTTCAGAAGGCTGTGAGTTAAGCAGTGTTTTAACCTTGTTGAACTTTCAGGCGTATATTGATTTCGAACAAGCGGCGATAAAGAAGTTACTAGCTGATAATCCCGGTGACTTGTCAACATTAATTATTTTAATAAATAGTTTAAGAGATAATAATATCAACCATGATTATTTTGAATTTATCTTCCGCAAAGTCAAAACGAACAACGATATTTCTCTCTTGTTTTCAAAATTCAATCGGTCTGCGGCGGCGGATTATTGGTTACATCAAGCTGCCATCACAGCGCTAGGCGAAATTAATAAACGTCATCCCGAACCCTTAATAAATATACCTGGTATCGAGCAAAATCCTGAATTTCTTAACGCGCTACAAGCCGCAATCCTATTTTATCAAAAGAAAACACCCGGTTTGCACATTACAAAAAAGCAAGCGCATGACGCCTGTATGGTGTTGTGCACTATCTATCAAAAAAGCAATCTTAATATGGCTAAGTATTTTCACATCGCCAAAGAAATCACGGCCGACGGCGCGGTTAATTCTGTTTCGCAACAGTTCATTGACGTTTATACGCGACATTATTCTGAAAATCATCATGAAAAAACGATTTCTATGGAGAATACATTTTCCCATAAAGTTAAATTCATTTTAAATCTGCGCGAGGCGACCGCGATTGACTCAACGCATGCGCGCGCCTATTTAGAAAAAAATATCACAAACCGACATGATTTAATCTCAATTTTATCCGAAGCGGTATTAAATAATAGATTTGATGAGGAAGTGACTTCTTCTATTCTCCATCCATTTAAATTGCTTTATGGCCAGCAGGAGCCGGTAAATTATTCGAGTGCAATTTATTTATTTGATTTTTCCAGCTTCTCAGCATATCCAGCCTTTAAATTTTATTCTTATTTTATGCTCTTGATCGCCTTTATAAAAATGCAACGAATCAATCCTCAGGTGACGCATATTAAAGAAGCGTTAACGGCTTTTCAGAACATGCTGCCTTTCTATTCTGATAATTTTGCATTTGAATACCATTTAGAAATTTTTGATATGTTCGCTCAATTGCTAAAAATGCCTACCGCGGTTGAATATAAAGTTGAATTATTTAAAATGATGATGCAGTACACTCTGGTATTATTGCGCACGAACGACTATCTAAATGCTGCAAAGCTCTCAGAATTTAATATGCAGCAACTATGTGATTTTATTTTTTCAATCGTCGAAGAAAATAATCTACTCAATGATATTCAAAATTGGACTATCTTAATTAGTTATATCAATGATTTTCTCAGTGTGTCTAAACGTTCTCCGATCATGATTAATAATATCATTCAAAATTTTGATATTTTGCGAGCTGATACACAGGTTGCTGAGTTTGCCAAGCCGTCTATCATGCGGCATTTCATTGCAACGACGCAATTCTACCTGCTTGATTTGGATATGGATTCCATACAGTTAGCTATTTCTAATTTACAAAGCCTGTTATTAGGTTGCAATGACGATAATGAGAATTTATTAGAACTCATTACCGGATTTCATCTGCGCGCGGCGTTACTAGTTATTGAAGAGCGACCTGGTATTATACCTGATCTGGCGATAAAACATGCGATCCAAGCTTTAAATTATGCGGTTTATCCAGAACAACGCAAAGCGCTGGATCAGATCGAGGGTTTACTAAGCATGCATCTGAACCTAAAGCCTGACGATGTTGTTATGAAATTGATTGCTAACGCGCAGCAAGCGCTTAGATCCTCATCGGATGCATCTTTAGCGGAACTAGTAATGAATAATTATTTTCCCGCGTTGATTAAACTAACTTATAAACATATGCAAGCCAACAACGTGCGCAGGGCATTGTATTTGTGTACGCGCTTATCAGTCGAGTTATTGCTTAACAAAAATGAACTTACTCAAACGTATCACGGTTTGACTGAAGACTCGATTGCCACACTTAAAAAAGATATTTATCGCTACTTAAATTCATTTCAAGCGGGGTCAAAATATACTTACTTAGTTGATTGGTATACGCAAATCATCAAATTAATCGCGACACTTTCAGTGAATAATAGCATCAGCGCGAAAGGCTTAGACATCGACGCTCTTCTTTATGGTAATTCCAAACAAGTCGCTGCGATCAGAGACGCGGTAAAATACGGTATGTCTTCATCTCTAAATAAATATGAAAGTTATTACGATTCGAAAGCAGCACACTTCGCCGCATTACGCGCAGACTGGGAAGATAAAATCATGCTGAATCAACCATCGCCAGTCGCTATCGAAATGGGATTTTGGCGTAAAACGCCGGCGAATATACCTTTCCCGGCATCTGAAGACAAGCAGGAAAATTCATTGCGGAAGTGAGTCGCGTTATGCAAGGTTTTACATTTATAGAAATACTCATCAGCTTTATGCTATTATCCCTGCTCCTCATTGCAATTGACGCCACCCAGCTAACCTCGTTACGCCAAGCGGAAGCGGCTTATGATTTTAGCGTCGCCGTCAATCAAATCGAAAATCTTAAGAACCAACTCACCGACCATACTAGTCCGCAAACGCTAGCGGCTTGGAATTGCCAAAACGCGCAGGCTTTACCAGCAGGTAAGGGTACCTTCATCAACAATATCATCACCGTTTATTGGGGCGATACCAACGCTTCAACCTGTGAAAAAATACAATTGGGACATTCAGGATGTGTTTTCGAAACTATAGATGCAACGGCGTCACGCTCATAGAATTATTAATCTCACTCACCATCAGTTTTTTTATTTTAAACGTACTCTTTAGCATTTATCTAACGTGCAAAAAAAACTTTTCTCTCCAAGCTCAACTCGCTGCTACGCAAGCTAACGCGCAAATAGCTTTGCAAACACTTAACACCGCCATTGAATCCGCTGGATTTATCGGCTGCGCACGTTTAACAGAAAATTTTCCTTTGCAAAATAATACGGTGTACCTTTTTAATTCTACTAACCGATTGGTGGGTACAGTCCAATCAATCACAGTGCGGCATATGCAAACTAAGTCGGGCGCGCTCACTCAAGCCATGCAGGATTTTATCTCGCTTAAAATCGCGGGCCCACGAACCTACGTGGCTAAACAAATCATGATGATTGCCGATTGCGAATCCGCCGATATTTTTACCGTGCAAAGCGCGCGGACGTTAGCTAAAGATTTACAGTTAATCACCGCCAGCACGCCGTTATCAAAAAACTATGACTCTAACGCCAACGTTGCTGAGTTGGTCGAGAATACCTATGTCGTCAAAAATACTGGCCGGTTATCCTCTGAGGGTTTGCCCATCTACGCCTTGTTCGAGCGGAATATTAACGCGCACTCGGTAGAGTTGGTGGAAAATATCAATGCGATAAACTTCGATTACACGTCCCAGGCCATCGCGATCCATATAACTGCGGGCGAGGGCAGCATAAATAAAGATTGGTATGGCTATGCGCATCCCGTGTCTTAACGTTAAGGGTTTCGCGTTAATCAGTGTGTTAATTTTCTTGGAAATTTTCGCGGTCATCACCATGTTTTGTCTGCATAGCGCCAGTTGGGAACTCAAGCTTAGCGAGGCGCGCTTTGAAAAAAATAACATGTCGCAAGCCGCCCGCACAATCTTGCAAAATGCGGAATTGTTAACGGAAAATCCAGCTTGCCAAATCCCCATGACTTCCGCGTATCGATTAAGCCAACAACCGTTAACCTGGTGGGAAATGCATTCTTGCGCTGGCAATTTTAATCTGTTTCAATACTATTATGTCGTCGAGTCGCTTGCCGACGACCCCTGCGCGGTTTTAAACACAGGTAGAACGGCCCACTACTCGAGGATCACGTTACTGACGCTGTTAAAAGCAGATCATAAGATAAAAATGCTGTTACAGAGTTCAGTGATCACGGCGGGCAGTGTAATGCCCCATTGCGAAACCACGGTACATGCCGTCAAATTAGGCAGACAAAGTTCGCGCGCCATCATTTACTGATAAGGACTAGTCATGAAAGATGAAAAAAAATTACGTGAAAAAGTGATTTTCATCACCGGCGCTAGCCGTGGGATAGGCCGCGAAATCGCGCTGCGCTTTGCCCGCGACGGCGCGAATATCATCGTCGCGGCTAAAACCGCGCAGCCGCATCCTACGCTAGAAGGGACGATTTATACCGTCAGTGAAGAAATCGAACGTTTAGGCGGCACTGCGCTCCCGTTGCAACTTGATATCCGCGAAGAAGATAAAGTTTATGAAGCGGTCGGTAAAGCGGTGGCGGAATTTGGCATGATCGATATTTTAATTAATAACGCGAGCGCAATTTTTCTCGCGCCGACGTTAAAAACGCCGATCAAACGTTTTGATTTGATTTCAGCCGTGAATACGCGCGGTACGTTTTTATGTTCGCAAGCTTGCATACCCCACTTAAAAAACGCTAAAAACCCGCATATTTTGACGATCTCGCCGCCCTTAAACATGAACCCATTATGGTTTAAAGACAATGTCGCTTACACCATTTCTAAATATGGCATGAGTATGTGTACGCTAGGCATGGCCGAAGAATTAAAACCTGAGGGCATCGCGGTGAATTCTTTGTGGCCGAAATCGACGATCGCCACCGCCGCCATTGAAGTGAATTTTCCAAAAGAAATTTTTGAAGCAAGTAGGAAGCCGATTATCGTCGCCGACGCGGCGTATGAAATCGTCACTAGCAATAGCCGTGAAACGACCGGCAATTTTTTCATTGACGAAGAAGTGTTAACCAAAAGTGGCGTGAAAGATTTTGGTATTTATGCGGTAAATCCTGATAAAAAACTATATCCGGATTTCTTTTTAGATTAGTTTTTCGCGGACGTAAAAGCGCAGGGTTGAGATACAAAGCCTGCTGATTTCGTAAGTGGATGTCTCAGTGATGTTTTAGGCTTCCTAACTATTCATACTTCTAATATGACAAAAGGCTTGCACACCGCATCAACTATCTGACTTCCTATCTTTACAACGTTGGGCTTTGTTTCATACCCTGCTTACTTTAAGCATAACCCTTTTTACGTTATTTGCCAGGTTCTAAGTCGCGAATATATTGATTGACAAAGAACGTTTCTGAACGTTGAAAATAGGCGTTTTTCCCGAGAAATTCAGCGTATTTCCCATTCCCGCCAAGCGCTTAATAGGGGAAAATAAAGCCCTAATTTTATTGATCTTTCTCCCAGCTCGCGCATGGCATGATGGTACCAATGCATTTTTTCCGCGTAGTCTGCATGTTCCGCCGCTAAAAATTTCTCTAAATCCGCGCCGTCATAAAATGCAGTTTTATAATCGATAATCCAACGCACCCCGTCGGCATCAATGAAAGTTCTGTCGATGACCAGCTGATTGACTTCGCCGTTTAAAATAGCGGTCAATTGCACTTCCGTTTTCGCGTCGGTATGCGCGTCTAAAATCCATAATCCCCGGCGGTCGTTTAACGTGTTATTTATCGCTGTTTGCACGGTGGCGGTGGCGCTGCTTAAATGGCTGGCGGTAATACCCGCTTGCGTTAAGCGGTTTTCAATATAGCGCGTGCGAGTCGCTAATGGCTTCGCTAACCACCAATCCGCGCGTTGACGCGCGATATTTTCTAAAATCTTATGCACTAACGTGCCGATGATTTTTGGGTAATCTTGCGTAAGCGTAAATCCCGGCCGGTTTTGATGGCGCGTGATCGGATCAGCGGGGATTTCGTTAATACTATTCGTCCAAGCTTGGGTAAGGCGTTGAATAGGGCGCGCGACTGCCCTGGCGTCCTCTTCAGGTTCGATGAAAGGTGTTTGCATGGCCAGTTCTGATTGAATCGCGGGTAACAGTTTTTTCAATAAACTTTTGCCCTTAGCGGCTTTCGGTTCATCATTAGGTTGATCGGAATAAAACGTTAAGAATAAATATAATTGCTGCTTAGCGCGCGTCGCGGCGACGTATAACAGTCTGCCGATTTCATGCTCGGCTTTGGCCGCGTGTTGTTGTTTAATATGATCATAAGTCTGATCTAGTGCGGCGCCCGTGGCGCGCATAGGGGCTAAAATCAAGCGATTCTGCGCGTTTTCGCGGGGTTTTTCCATCCATAACAGTAATTGTTCCCGGTCATGCGGCGGCTGTTTTTCTAGGTGCGGCAAAATGACCGTATCAAATTCCAAACCTTTAGCATTGTGTATCGTCATGATTTGGCAATCGTAATCAGCCATGTTATTTGGCGTCGCGTATAACTTATTGACTTCAGCCGCGAGAGTATCCATTGCTGCGAGACTGCCACCGTCATCTAACGTGGCTAATAAATTGAAATACGCTTTAACGTCTTCTAAATCTATCTCTTGCGCGAGGCAAGCCGGGCCGCCCAGCAATAGCCAGGTGCTCTCTACCCATTGCGCGAGCGGATGACGCTGGCGCTCGGCGAGTTTGTTAGTTAATACCGGCAGTACGCGCGCTAAGCGCTGTTGCCCATCGTCACTTAACAGTTTTAGTTGCGCGGTCAGTGTCTCTACCAGGGTATGCTGCGGAAATTTTCCGGCTAACAGCCATAAATCACTTAAACTTAATCCGCACCACGGCGCGCGTAATACCGCCAGCCATGCGACGCGGTCCGCGGGGTGGGTGAGGGCACGTGTCAACGCCATCAAATCTTGAATGACGACGCGGGCGCCCAGAGGATCGATTTTAATCGCGCGATAAGTGAGGGACGCTTTTTTCAACGCGGGAATAATGTTTTTCAAATCCGAGCGCGCCCGCACCAAAATAGCGATAGACTCATGCGGTTTATCTTGACGTAATTGTTTTATCAACGCCGTAATGCCTTGCGCTTGCGCGGCTTTATCATCGCTAGTCATTGCATGGATTTTAACGCCAGATTCAGGTTGCTCTTCTGAAGACGTATTCGCCATGCTGGGGCTGTAGGAGACCGCGCCCGTGTTGACCTCTTCTTGCGGGGGTAAAATCACTTGAAAACTTTTATTGATCCAATTGACGATGGCTGCCGTCGAACGAAAATTCACGGCTAATGTTAACGGTTCTAATTTAATATGACCGATACCATGGTGGCGCGCGCGTATAAATAACCCTACTTCCGCTTCGCGGAAACGGTAAATAGACTGCATAGGATCGCCAACGACAAATAATGTGCGGCCATCTTGCGGCTGCCAACCGGCGGTCAGTTTTTTAATGAGTTCGTACTGCGTGTTGGAAGTATCTTGGAATTCATCGATGAGAATATGTTTGATTTGATAATCCAGCGATAACGCTAAATCGGTAGGATTATCATCGCTGCCTAAGGCAAACAACGCCGCTTGCGCGTTTTCGATATAATCAATTTTTCCATGCAAACGAAACACGACGTTCAATTGCGCTACGACGATGCGTAAGACTTGGTATAGCGCGTACAGCGTTTGCCATTGGCTTTCTTCATAAGTCGCTGCAGGCGCGTGCCGGAAGGCGCAGAGCGCGGTGTGTAAGTGGGTGGTCGCGCTTAAATTTTCAATCAAAGCCGCGTGGCGGTCTTTCATGTCTTTGAATAAAGCTTTTTCGACTTTATTTTTGGTATCGGACGCGGCGGGGAAGCCTTGTCTTTTATCAAAACGCTTACGCCAGGTTTTATCCTCAGTTAACAATAAATCACAAATTCCCTGCCATAACAATTTATCTTCTAGAGCAGCGCGCGGAAATCCAATTCTATCTAGGCAATGCATGATGGGATGCGAAAGGTTACCGCTTAGTTTCAAATTGCTGGCGGCAAAACGCGCGATCGCCAGCATTTCCTGCTGATAATCACGGGGAAAATGCGTATGCATAGCTGACAACGCTTCTAACACGATCGCCGCCAGATTTTCTTCTAATTGGTTTCGCAATGATGCTTCATCGCTATCGATAATCATATAACGCAGCCACTGGTCGCGTTTACCTAAAATATTAATTAACAAGGTTTCTACTTTACTTAGATCATTATCTAAGTGGATTAGCAATTGCGCGATGGCGTCAGACCACGCGACGTTTTCTTCTAAGTGCGTTAAAAATTCTTGCACCGCTTCGCGGTAAAGTTCTTCAGGCGCATCGGTAATCTCCGGCGGCGCGCCAAAGTGCGATAAAATCGGCAAAAATTTAATGAGGCTAGCGTTGAAAGAATCTATCGTTTGAATGCGTAAACGGTTAGGATTATCCAGCAAATGCCACTGACATTTTTTATCTTGTTGCAAGGCATGCTGCGCTAGCTGCCACGTCATTTTTTCATGCGCGGCGGTGGGTTCTGCTTCAAAGGCGGCTTTTTTTAAAGTTTTGATAATGCGCGCGCGCATTTCCGCGGCGGCTTTTTTAGTAAAAGTGATCGCTAGAATTTCTTCCGGCTGCGTGACGTGACTCAGCAATTTTAAAAAACGCTGCGTTAATAATTCTGTTTTCCCCGAACCCGCGGGCGCTTGCACGATAAAAGATTGGCGCGGGTCTAGCGCGCGTTCGCGTTGTTTCGCGTCAGGGATGACGGCACAGGAGCTAATCATACCAACACCTCGTGTATCCGGCATAAGCTGTGTAAGTGACAGTTTTTGCAAGTCTCCACCAAATATTTAGGGTCGACACGCGCGTCACCTTGAGAAAAATTATCCGCTAATTGCGTTAGTGTCGTCTGCCATGCTTGAATTTGCGTAACCCAATCCGAGCTAGCGGCGTCTTTGGATTTCTCTAACGGTTTCACATTTTTGATTTTCAAATCCAGCGCGCTGATACCGACAAACCCCATTTCTGCCGCGTTTAATTGCGCGAATAAAATGCCTATAGTTTTATCTGGATCGATTGCGCAATATAATGGTAATTGCGGTTCATCGGGACGTTCACTAAACCATTTTTTTTCTTGCAGGCTTTTGCCAGTTTTGTAATCGATAATAAGGCGGCTGCCATCCGCTAATTCGTCGATACGGTCTATGCGTAACACGATAGGTAGATTGGAAAAATTTGCGTTAGTTACTAATTCTTGCGCGATGACTTTGAACGGCGGCCGTTGTTTTTCATGCGTGAGCCAAGCAGAGACAATTTTTTGTAAACGCAAACTCTCCAGCGCGCGGTAGCGAACAGGGAATAACGCGCTC
Organism: Gammaproteobacteria bacterium; assembly: GCA_963692955.1. Taxonomy (GTDB): domain Bacteria; phylum Pseudomonadota; class Gammaproteobacteria; order DSM-16500; family DSM-16500; genus UBA5158. The sequence goes on from OY843587.1 coordinate 1,259,492, forward strand.
GCGTTCAAATGCGTGATGGCGGCTGCCGCGGCGTTCTTGATAATATTTTGCAATGCTTTCGTGTCTGTCGCTTGCAAGGTGTTGGAATCCACCAACTCATTCCAAACTATTTCCATGGCTTTATGCGTCAACGTGCCGCGTTCGGTATGGCGTAAACCTGGCGTGACGGGATCGATTTGTTTCGCGTGTAAACGTAATTCCGCGAACGCTTTGAAAGGACATTGCGCTTGTAATTTAAAAATATTCGCGCCGCCGCGTATGGTTTCACCGCTTTCGACGCGTGGCGCTATTTCATCGGTCACCAGTTCGTTGTCTTTCGTCGCATAGATGCGTTGCGCCGGCGTTTCGAATTCGGTTAGCGTTAAACTCGCTAAATTAATTTCCGGAACATCCGCAATAAGCGGGCTAGGGCGTAATTCTGTTTCTTCATTTAATTGGGCGTAACTAAAAATCACACTAGGCGCGCCGCGCTGCAATTGCGCGGTGAGTTGCTGGCAATACAGTAATTCACGTTCGGCAGTGGCATGCGGCATTTGTTTGAGTTTTTGTAAACGCTGCGGGATAAATGGATTTGGTTTCGGAGCGGGCGGCCAGGCCGTGTCATCCAAACCCATTACCCAAATGCAGTCAAATGGCAATTCCGCCGCTTCCAACATCCCTAAGATTTGAATCGGCGCAGCGGGACTTTCGGGTTGAAAGATTTTTTTCGTCGTCAAGTAAGTGAGGTAGCGCAGCGCTTGCTGAGAATTTATTTTTCCCAAGCTGTGATCGAAAGCGCTAAATTCTTTTAACAATTTTAGCCAGGAATCCACGACTTGATATTCATGACTATTCAAACTGCGTTCACCCGGCCAATTGAAAGCCGTCAATTCGCGCATAAAGATAGCCACCCAAACGCTAGGCAGGAGCGCAGGTTTTTTATCGATATTTAGGGCGCGAAAATCATCCCAGAGCGCGGCCAACGCCGGGCAATGTTGAGGTAAATTCAAATATCTGTGCTGCCCAGAAGGATTTAACAATTGACTGAGCGAAATCACCGACGCATTCGCGCGCGTTAACTCCAGGGCGAATTTCGCGCGCGGCAGGCGTTCAGTTTCAGCGGCACCGATGAATGGCGTTAATAATAAATGCTTGATGACCGGCAACGGAATATTTTCTTTACGTAAATTTAAAATGCGCAGCGCGGTGTGAATGACTGGATACGCCGATAAATTCTTGCCGGCGGAAATATTAAACGGATAACGTGTATAGTTGAGACAATATGTCCCTGCCTCGGCAAACACTTCGGAAAATAATTGAATGACTTTATCGCGTAAATCTTCCAGACGCGGAAAAATGCAGCCGATACGCTGCGACGGATTTTTTTCCCAGTGCGCTTTCGCCCAGCGTGCCATGGTGCGAATTTCCGTTTCTTCATCCTTGAGTCCCAAGCGCTGCGCGACACGATGGATTTCTGCCGGAACGTAATGTGTAATTTTACTGCCAGTCGCTTCACAAGCCGTGAGTAAATCAGTAGACAGCGGCGAAATTTCGGTGAAGCCCAGCAACAACAAATGCGCGGGTGGCGCGATCGCGCCCACGCGAATTTTTTCCGCGATGATTTGCGTGACACTATTCGTATCGAGCCAACGCTGTTGTTCACATTTTTCTTGAAAGGCGTGCGCCCAAGTTTGGAAATAACGGCTATCTTCCGTCGTCATCAATCCCGGGTCAGACATTTCAATACGCCATTGCTTTAATGTACCCCAGGCGGATTTCGCTAATTCCGCGGTGCTGGAAAGTTGTAATAGCTGGCCGCCTTGTTCCGATTGGCTGATGATGTCTTCCCAAATAATTTGTTCTTGGTTCGGCGTCAGTAAGGCCGGCGCGTCTTCTAGCGTGGCATCTATATAATCTTGCCACAAACGTTGCACCCAACTAGGCAACGGTAAAATACCCAGCGTAGCCCAACTAGTCTTGCCTAAATTGACCTGCTGTTGCTGATGTAATTTTAAAAATGTCGCGGCTAAACGCCGGTTAGGTGTCAAGACGATGGTGTCAGGTGTTAAATAATCAAATAGGTCCATTTAAAAGTTTTGCCTGGTTCGGATATTTAGAAATACGCGGGAAAATTACTTCGAATAATAATCCCTTACCATTATCGGGTGTGCCTAATTGTACGCGCGCGCCATGTAAATCCGCTATTTGCGCGACGATAGCGAGCCCCAAGCCACTGCCCGGCGCCGTCGCGCCTAAGATTCTAAAAAAGCGTTCGAACACACGTTCACGGAATTCCGACGCGATGCCCGGGCCGCTGTCGGTGACACGTAAAATAATATGTTCGCCTTTCCGTAACAATTGCACTTTCACTTCACCGTTCATCGGCGTGTAACGGATCGCGTTATCGACGATGTTACGGATTAATATGCCTAAGGTAATATCATTACCCATGACTGTCGTGGATGTAGGCGGCGATTCTAATTCTATTTCGATAGATTTTTCTAACGCGATCGGGACTAAATAAGCGATGATTTCCGCGGCTAATTTATGCAAATCCACGGGTTTTAAATCACTTAACGCTTCTTCTTGTCCCAAGCGGCTTAACGTTAACAACTGCGCCACCATGTGGGAACTGCGGTCCACGCCTTGTAAGACTTTTATTAACGCGTAATCACGGTCGGCTTCCGTTTCCGCTTTTAACGCCACTTGCGCTTGCGTTTTCAACGCGGCCAGCGGCGTGCGTAACTCGTGCGCCGCGTCCGCGGCGAAGCGTTTGTTACGTTCGAACGCTAATTTTAAGCGGATAAATAATTGATTCAATTCCACGACGAGCGGTTTAATTTCGATAGGAATGTTGGTCGCTTTCACCGGCTCAAGATACGTCGACGCGCGGCTGGAAATTTCCGTGGTGACGCGCGTGATAGAACGCAGCGCGATGCCGACGATCATCCATACCGCGAAACCGAATAAGGGATACGTGACCAATAAAATATACGCGTTACTCAACGTGATATCGTCGGCTAATTGATTACGGATGTCATACAATTCAGCGACAATAATTTTCGAGCCCGTCGCGTCATTCGCGGCATAGACACGCCAATGGCTTTGTTTAATGCGTTTATCACTTAAGCCATTCGGAACGTCGATTAACGTTTCATGCGCGCTGTTAGGCGAGCTGAGTAATAATTTTTTATCCTTCGTCCATACTTGAAAAAGAATATTTTTCGCCGCGAGTGACTTCGCGGCTTTATTGAAATAAAGTCCGACGTTTTCGCGAATGGTAGGATTGATTTTCGCGGAATCATTTAAAATTTCAACGAAAGAATAAATTTTGATAAGCTGACCATCGAGATAAGTTTGCGTGACTTGCTTGTCGAGTAAGTAATTACCTATCGCGGTAATGGAAGACGCCAGCGTGATACTGATCAACAAACTGATAAGTAAAAAGTGACGTATTGAGCGTATCATTTTTCTTCTTTACTTTTATCAATCATATAACCGATCCCTCGAATCGTGCGTATGAAAGTTTGGCCGAACTTTTTACGTAGATTGTGAATATGCACTTCCAACGCGTTACTATCTACATCTTCGCCCCAGCCATACAAGGATTGCGTGAGATGTTCGCGCGATAACACCCGGCCAGAATTCTCGAGTAACTTATGCAGCAGCGCGAATTCGCGGCGTGACACGTTGACGGTTTCGCCAGCCAGCGTGACCGTGTGTGAAGCCGGGTCGAGAGAAATTTCTTCGTGTACCAGTAAAGGTTCGGCGCGGGACGAAAAACGTCTTTGCAAAGCACGTAAGCGCGCGCACAATTCGTCAAGATCAAATGGTTTAGTGAGGTAATCGTCGGCGCCGCTATCCAGACCTTTGACGCGGTCTTCCACCGATTCACGCGCGGTTAGAATGAGCACGGGCATGGTTTGGCCGCGGGCGCGTAAGTTTTGGATGACGCTGATGCCGGAGAGTTTCGGTAAGCCTAAATCCAAGACCACTAAATCAAAGTTTTCCGTTTTGAGGGCTTGATCGGCGGAGACACCGTCTTTCAGCCAATCTACCGCGTAACCATACTGGATCAACCCAGTCCTTAGGCCATCGCCTAATAGCTCATCATCTTCCACCAAGAGTATGCGCATGGGTCGAATTCCTCGTAAAGGTATGAATATAAATTTATCTTTTTTACCGCAAAATGGCAATTGTTATTGCTGAAAACTGTCCATTTCGAGGGGATTTTGCCGCATTAGCAAGTGCAAAGGCTTGAAAAAATCGATGATCGTCGGGTTATGGATAAAAGTAATATTGTAGGGATGTTCGGCATAAAGTTTTTTGGTCTGCTGAGAGGGGATCAATGGGTCGATTTCATTCGCCACATTGCCCAGTAAAATCAGCTCCACGGCGGGTTTTTTTTGCAATAAAAACGTTAAAACATGTTGTAAGAACGGCCGCCATGCGCGGGCGTCCTGCCGGACTTTATTCGGCTGCAACACAGGTGTAGCGTTCAACATCAAAAAGCCATGCTGTAAAAAATTATTAAAAAACTCATGATTAGTCTGCACTAAGCCCTGCTTATTGATTTTCGCGATTTCATCTTGGCTAGTATGATAAGGCTGCAATAAGCCTTCTGTGACTAAGAGCATTTTCATAATATTGCGCAACGACGTCGCGCGGTTCACTGGCTTACTGAAGCCGGTTTCCGACCAAATGTCATTTACCGCCGCGTCCCAAAACGCATAACCATTCGCCGACTGCGCGCGTGGGTAAGGGGATTCGCCGAATAAAACATAATTAACTTGTTCGACCGGTAAAGAAAACGCGTTAAAAATTTTATCCGCGCCGGGCAGCCACTCAGGGTTAGCTGTTAGCTGCGTTAAATAGTCGGGGTCCATTTTGGTAAGCGCTTCTTCCAAACAAGTGCGCCAAGACGCGTGGACAGTGGATAAATTAAATTTAGTTGTCATGAGTGGCCGCATCTCGATACTATGGATGAAAGACTTCTTTGAGTAACTGACTTATGAATAGAAATATCTTGGAAATATTAGCATGTCCGATCTGCAAAGGTGAATTGCTATATGACCAAACTAACCAAGAGTTAATTTGTCAATTCGACCGTATGGCTTATCCTATCGTCGATAGTATTCCTGTGATGTTAACTACCAGAGCGCGTCGCTTAGGCCATGACGAGAACTAAACAACACCACTCATTACTATGAAGCACTCGCCTCCATTAATTCTGCTTGCAACTACTATTTGTATATTATTTGCCCATTCTTAATATTGCCTTAATCATGTTCTTGTAAGATTAGGTTTAATTAGGAGAAGCCACCATGCCATCGACCAAAAGAGTTAAAAACTCCACGAAATCAGTAGGTTATAGATTGTCGCCTATGGTTAATTTGCGCCTTTTAATGACTTTTCTGTCGTTCATGTTGCTGATACGCGAGTCTATCGCTGTGGCTGCCACCGAAGCCAACAGCACCGATTTAAATGAGTTGTTTGAGCATTACAATTCTAGTTTGATAGCTTTACCCCCACCTTATCAAACTTACCGGGCGAGGGATATTTCTAGCATACCTGCCGTTTGCAAACCGAAAGGTGAAGGTAAGAGTCGTGGCCGGATTTGTGAATTAGGCGGCAGTTCTTATTATTTAAAAATTGAAACACCCGAATTTGCACACTTTAGGGAGTTTTATCACAACAGTTTTGTTGCCAATAATATTGGCGCCGTCGTCCCTAATTGCAATTATGCCGCTGACGGTAATCAACGCTTTTATATCGCTTGCCAAGAATTAACAAATTTTACGTTAGCTAAAAACTTGCAAACGGCGGATTGTAATCGTACGCAGTTCAGAAATAATTTAATCGCAGCGGTGGGCGAACAAGAAGTGCCAAAATTACTGACGGCACAATTTTTTATTTTTGATTTATGGAAATTGCCTAATTGGGGCGTCGTGAATAATAAAATCGCGTTTGTCGATGTCGATGGCAGCGATTATGTGCAGGCGACCCTTACAGAGTCGCGTGAAAGAATCCGCAACCAACCAAAATCGATCGAAGAATATTTACAACTAACGTTTGAAACTCTGCGTTTTAAACAGTATCCAGGTGGTCAGCCTAGACTCGATCATATGGGAATTGCATTATCGTTAAGAAATATCTTAGATATGAGAAATCTATTTGCGAGAATGTTATTCATTAGCTCTTATCATCATCATGACAAAATTTCTATGCCGGCTTCACAATATGAATTGTTATTAAATATTTTTATTTATGCTATCGATAAGACGCTCAACATTTATGAAAATGTGACGCTTTCTAACGAGCGTAACGTAGCGTCAGATGACGTTAATCATAAATTTGCGGATAATATCGAAATGGTAAGAAATCAACTTAGCAATTACACGTTAGATCACTTCAAAAAGCATAATAAGGTTTCTGAGTATAACAGTGATTTCAAAAATAATTTGCCTTTTCCTCAGCCGGCTGTTTTTTTTGAAACATCATTCCTTATCTCGTCTGCTTCGTTTAGTGTTTTAATGGTGTTAGTGGCGATTTTAAATCGCAGAAACTATAGAAATTCTTGCAGTTTTTTCCAGTCACAAAATAGCAATGATAAATTTACTGTCGTCATACCTATGGAAGATATATCTGCATCCGTGATTTCGCCAAAAATATCGATATAAAAAAAAGCCGCTATTCAGCGGCTTTTTAACGTTTCAATTGATTATTCTTCGGTTGTCGGTTTTTTTACGGTGTTGTAAGTATCTTCACCTTCAAACGTTTGACGTGGTGCTTCCGGACTATTCGCCGCGGCGGATTGCGGACGTCTCTGTCGAGAATTTTTCGAAAAACGTTTACGGCGGCGCTGGTTGGAAGGATAGCGCGGTTTTCTTTCTTGGTTCGTAGTCGACGTGCTACCGGTACCCGTCGTTTGTGGGTGGTCGGATGGCGGCCCTAACAAAATCACCGTGTCATCACCAACAGCTACTGGCGCGCGTTCCACGGCTTGCGGTGCGGTAGTATCATGATGGTCATGCGTAGCGGAATGAAATTCCGCGGACACATGCGTATGCTGGGTAGCCGACGGCACATTATGACGTTCATGCTGCTCGTGCGATCTCTCCTGAGTTTGGGTAGACGCTTGCGCGTGCTGCTCATGCGTGCGCGTGCCACCGTTGCTGGTAGGCGCAGGCGTCTCGCGATTAGCGCCATTGTTGGCCGCATGCTGCGGTGGGCGGCGATCCCCTGGTTTTCTAAATTCATTGCTGCGATGTTGGCCGGGTTTACGATTATTTCTGCCACCGCGCTGATCGCGCCCGCCACGCGGTTTATTGTTGTTGTTACGGTAATTCGTTTGGCTGGAAGGACGTTTAGTTTCGCTAGCTTCAAGGCGTTTTTCTGAAGGCTTGGCGGGTGTCGTAGCAAACAAACTCTTAATCGCATTTAATATTCCACTGCGTGCTTTGCTCTTAGGATGCGCGGGTGGCGGCGTTAATGATTGGTCTGACATGATGCCTTTCAACGCGGGCTGTTGTTGGTCTTTTTGACCGTAAAGACTCATCGGCGGAACTTCTAATTCCGGCTTGATCACTAGATTATAGCTAGCGGTCTTTTCATCTTTTTCATTCACGTCCGACGTTCTGACGCGTTCGACTTCATAATGCGGCGTCATGAAATGCGGATTTGGAATAATTAACACGACGACTTGCTGACGGGTTTCGATATCCATGATCGCTTGGCGTTTTTCATTTAATAAATACGTCGCGATTTCAATCGGTAAAATCGCTCGGACTTGCGCCGTATTTTCTTTCATCGCGTGTTCTTCAATCAAACGGATGATGGATAACGCTAAGGATTCTATCCCCCGTATCGTGCCTTGTCCCAAGCAGCGCGGACAAGTGATTTGACTGGATTCACCCAGCGAAGGCCGTAACCGTTGGCGCGACATTTCCAATAAACCAAAACGGGAAATACGTCCGACTTGCACTTTCGCGCGGTCCATCGATAAAGCGTTACGAACGCGTTCTTCGACTTCACGCTGATTGCGTGACGGCGTCATATCGATAAAATCGATAACGATTAAACCGCCTAAATCGCGTAACCGTAATTGGCGCGCGATTTCATCGGCGGCTTCAAGATTGGTAGTCAACGCGGTTTCTTCAATGTCGCTGCCTTTGGTGGAGCGCGCCGAGTTAATATCGATAGAGACTAACGCTTCCGTGTGATCGATAACGACCGCGCCGCCGGATGGCAAACGCACTTCCCGTTGGAACGCGGATTCGATTTGGCTTTCGATTTGGAAACGGGTAAATAACGGGGTCGCGTCTTTGTAATGCTTAATGCGGTTAGCAAAATCAGGGCGCACTAATTGAATGTGATGCAGCACTTCATCATAGACATGTTGTTCGTCAATCAATAATTCGTCGATATCTTTACGCAGATAATCACGCACCGCGCGAATGACGATATTACTTTCTTGATAAATTAAAAATGGCGCCGAGCGTTGGTCGGCGACTTCTTTGATCGTGCTCCAATGCCGCAGCAATATATCCAAATCCCATTGCAATTCATCATGACTTTTACCGCTGCCGGCGGTGCGGACGATTAAGCCCATGCCTTCGGGGAAGGTCAGGCTAGCTAAGTTTTCGCGGAGTTCGGAGCGTTCATCACCTTCGATGCGGCGGGAAATGCCGCCGGCGCGTGGATTATTTGGCATTAACACGAGATAGGAGCCAGGCAAAGAGATGACTGTAGTTAACGCCGCACCCTTGGTGCCGCGTTCTTCTTTTTCGATTTGGACAATTAATTCTTGGCCTTCTTCGAGGATTTCAGTAATCGTGGGACGACGGCCGGCGTCGACATAACTGCTTTTAAAGCAGGAACGGGCAATTTCTTTTAAGGGGAGAAAGCCATGTCTGCCTTCACCATAATCGATGAACGCCGCTTCGAGGCTGGGCTCGATGCGCGTCACTTTTCCTTTATAGATATTCGATAATTTCTGTTCGCGTGAAGACGATTCAATAATCAAATCGTAGAGGTTCTGTCCGTTTGCCAGTGCGATACGCAACTCTTGATCTTTGTGAGTTGCATTAATTAACATTCTTTTCATTAGCCACCTGTAGTGTTCAGGCGCGCCAAACTATTCGGGCTGCGGGCTTGCTCCTATTTTTTGAGATACTAGAGACCCTATTGAATGCGGCGAAAAACCACTGGCTATTGCGCCAGATAACAGAGGGGCGCCCGTGGGCGTCCAAATTATACTATGTTGTATGCAAATTATCTTTGAGTGTAATTTCATAGCATAACCAAAAATTCATTCATTAAGAAATCCGGCTTTTCCGCCTTACTCGTTATTCTTCCCAGAATAACCGCTCATTCGCTCTAAAAAAATGGGGCACATTTGCCACTTTAAGCCACATAAATGGTTCGGAAACGCAGTTTATGTTTCATATATGTATTCGCTAGTTTTTCACAGGCCTTTTAGGGTGAATAGCAGCACCTAAGCGCTTCTCAACTTCTTCACCAGGCAAAAACTTTTCGCAAATACTTGATTGTCCGTAGACATTTTTAAATATAACAGAATTTTTGAAACGGATCAATGAGATAGCCAGGACAATTAGTCCAACTCCGTAAACAAATACGAAGCTGGATAATTGCTGAAAATAGCTTACATTATCGCACAGCGGCACAGGCTAAAGCCTGCGTCGCTGCTTTCATATTGCGCCTGATCTATGAGGGGGGCCGCATCGTGAGTAGCCGTTTTATCCTCTTTTTCTTCATCGGAAGGATGCAACAGTCTGACGTTAGATTCGGTTTTTTCGATTTTCTTACCAAAATAACGGTGACTATACCCTTTGAAGGCTTCAGCGGATTTATCCATTTGATAAAGCCATGCGGAAATTGCGATGAAAGCGTCAAGGAACAAGATAGTCATCAACATGTTCGAACCAACGGTGCTGTTGAGATCGAATAGTTCAGGGAACATTTCCGACATCACATAACCAAAGGTCAATACACGCGAGGTTTGGTCGCAAAGATTGATGCTGCCAGAAATTGCGTAATTCAATTTATTCGGCACAACCGATCCAGGCGCAGGCTTGGTGAGGTTAGTGGCTTCATAAACGATAGCTTTTCGCAGTGCTGGGTTACGTAAAAATAGGCCAAAATGCAAGGCGGCTAAGCTACCCGCGCCTACGGCCGTGCCCACTGCAGCTTTCGCGACCGCGTTATCAACAGCATTCACCGCATAGCTAGTCGCCCATACCGCGCCAGGCGCAATGAGGAACAGTGTAGGGGTGAAAAATAATTTGAATTCGCCTTTAAGAAATCTAAGCGCGTGCTTAGCGTCAAACCCATGGTCACTCGTTAAAAAGTGCTCTGGATACTTACTGTCATAATTAATTTTAGCCCTATCTATTTCATCTTCTGTAAAACGCTCTAACGCATACATAGCGCGTAACGGTGTGGTACGAATCGCATAGGCAATTGGTGCTGTGCATGTACCAATCACGGTAGCAGCGACAAAGCCAGCCGCAACCGAACCGCCACTTTGTTGTTTACCCGCTTCAAAACCACCGTAAGCCATGCGGAAAATACGTTCCACCACACAAATGGCTTCATGCATACCATTAAATATGTCCGTGACACGATCACCAAAATCACGGCCGTTAGCAAAGTTAAACGCGCGCTTGATTAAGGAAGGCATGTCCGCATATTTTTTAGAATTTTCGATGAAGTCGTTAAATTGAAACGCAGTGTAGTAATCAATTGCGGCAATAATCAAAAAGGCTTCGATAAAGAATTTTCCATAGGATGCCCCGTTTAGATCGTCATTGATATCGACGATTTCCACATAACCGCCTCCGAAGGCGTAGATCGCGAACATGATGGTTTTGAATTTATTTTCTTTTATCGCTTTCACGAATGATTTTTCATACAGCATTTTATCTTTCATGTAGTCGCGCGCTAAGCTTGGCGGCCAGTAAGTAATGTTAGCGAGCGTGATTGGCGCAGTGAAAGTGTAGTTAATCACTTGATTGGCAGTTTCCGGCGCGTTAGGAAAATATTTGCGGAACACGGTCATTCTAGCCAGTAAGTCCCAATACAAATAGAAAACTTCACCCACGTAACCTAAGAACCCTTGAGTAAGGATGAAGTAGTGTTCTATTCGATAGTGCTTCATGTAGTAATCTAGTAACTCATCTTGTTTTTCGCTAGGCATAGCATCGAAGGGTGTTGGTGTTTTGATATCATAGCCGAAAGGGATATGGGTTAACTGATGCGATAAAGGCACATGATTTTCACGGCTTTGATCGACGAGTTTCTTGTAGAAAACCATCAATTGTTCTTGCTTGTCATCAGTGAGCTTTTTAAAATTAACGGCAGCATCTTGTAACTCGGCCACGTCATTAAAATTGATAAGGTTGAGCCTCTGGTAATAACTCGAGGGGAGAATTTGAAAACTATCTTCGGCCGATACCGCTACGCTAGTGACAGGTTGATCATCACTCGTATTTAACGCGGAATAATCGATATTATTTCCACTGCTGCCAGTATTAATCGCGCGATTACCGATATCGTCATCATCTTCTTTAGTCTCAACAGCGGCGGTAGCAGAATGGCTATGAGTTAATGAAGCAAGGATCTCGGTCTGCTCTTTATTAGCTTCTTCAAATGATCTGGTCTGTGACTTTCTTATGATCTCTCTTTTGGCTTCATCACCAATTTCTTGCTGGGAACGTAAATGTAGCATAACACCCTCGGATTGTATAAATTATGATTGATTGAGTTATAATGTGTCGCTGCTGAATCAAATTTCATAAGTGCTAAAATAATATACAACTGATAATCCTACCTGAGAGAAAGATACATCAGCATAAAGCAATAAATTAGCCAAAGATTGAACTTAGCATGATAATGTCTACTTTTTCAACCAAAAATTTGAAATTTTGTTATTATAACGCTCTCGCTAATTTTGTTCAGGAAAAGCTCATGTCAAAAGTGTTGGCCATGCCAGTACAAACCATCGCAATCGAAGCAGATTACGCCGGTCAACGGATAGATAATTACTTGGTGACCCGTCTCAAGAATTTGCCGAAAACGCGCATCTATAGACTGCTGCGTAAGGGCGAAGTGCGCGTCAACAAAGGCCGCATCAAGCCGAGTTACCGGCTATCAGCGGGGGATATGGTACGCTTGCCGCCTATGTACTTAGAAGAGAAGCCAGCAAGCTTAGGCCCGAACCGCCGTTTCGTGGACTTTTTAAGCCAACGTATACTCTATGAAGATAACGGTTTAATGATCATCAACAAGCCGCCAGGACTGCCTGTGCATGGCGGCAGTCAGATTAACATGGGGGTGATAGAAACCCTGCGCGTCATGTACCCGAAACTGACGCACTTAGAGTTAGCTCACCGCTTAGACGCGGATACTTCGGGATGTTTGGTATTAGCAAAAAAACGCGGGATTTTGAAAGAATTACATGAATTGATGCGCAGCGGCCAAGTGCATAAAGCTTATTTAACGCTGACTAAAGGCCATTGGACCGCGCCTGAATTAAGGGTCGAAGCGTCATTAAAAAAGAATTATCTCAGCAATGGCGAGCGTATGGTGAAGGTCGACAAAGAGGGTAAAGAGAGTTTAACCGTCTTTAAGCCCGTGCAACGCTATGCAAACGGCTGCATGCTGGTCGAAGCGGTGCTGCATACCGGCCGCACCCATCAGATCCGCGTGCATGCCCGCCACCGCAGTCATCCGATCGCGGGCGATGAAAAGTACGGCGACCGGGAATTTACGAAAGAAATGCGCGAATTTGGCCTGAAAAGACTGTTTTTACATTCTCATCAGATCGCCTTCACGCTGCCGTCCACGGGCGAAAAGATTAGCGTGACCGCCCCGCTCGATGATGATTTGCAGACTTGCTTGGATAAATTGCCAAAATAATAAGAAAAACACTCAAAACTCAAGGTCTTATATTTGACAGCGCCCCGGCATCAGCATAAAATCGCCCGGCCATGTCAAAAGACTATTTACCTACACAAGTGAACCCGTTACGTTTCGCCGAGAATGCGACGCTATTACATGGGCATTTGTCTATTAAAGATATGCAGCGGCTGACCCCGAGTTTGTTTAAATCCGATGGGGAAGTGGAAGTTAGGCTGCAGTTTGGTATCGACGCGCAGGGGATCCGTTTTTTGCAGGGCCTCGCGACCGCGGAACTGACGCTGCAATGCCAGCGGTGTATGGAAGCTTTTGTGCATGAGGTCAGTGGTGATTTTATCTATGCTATGGTCGGCGACGAAGAGAAGGCGAAGCGTCTGCCTAAACAGTATGATCCGGTGTTTGTGGTCGACGAGATCTTAAACATACAAGATTTGGTGGAAGAAGAGTTAATTATTAACTTGCCGATAGTGCCGATGCACTGCTCCGAGGATTGCAAAATCCATTTGCCGATCACGGTCGCTTCTGACCCCGGCGCTGCTGAAGAAATTGAAAACCCTTTCAAAGTGATTGAATTGTTGAAAGTAAGAAATAAAGACGAGTAACAAATAATTATTTTGCATACATAAAGTGAGGATTTTGAAATGGCAGTACAAAAAAGCCGAGTAACGCGTTCTAAACGTGGCATGCGCCGAGCGCATTCCGCCTTATCCGCGACCGCATTATCAGTAGACGCCGCGACCGGTGAAACGCACCGCCGTCATCATGTCAGCCCAGATGGTTATTACAAAGGCCGTCAAGTGATTAAAACCGCTGTCGAAGTTGATGAAGAAGATAATTCCGAAGAGTAATAATGAGTAACATTACTATTGTAGTGGATGCGATGGGCGGCGATCATGGCCCATCCGTTATCGTACCCGCGGCTTTGCGCTCGCTAGCACAACATCAAAATTTACGACTACTATTGGTTGGCGATAGTGAAGTGTTACAGCGACAACTGCGCGCCTCGCAAAAAAAATCTTATCAAGACGACCGCATAACTCTGCAACACGCCTCACAAACCGTGGCGATGGATGAATCGCCCGCGCACGCGCTGCGCGGCAAAAAAGATTCTTCCATGCGCGTGGCGATCAATCAATTGAAAGAAGGCAAAGCGCAAGCCTGCGTCAGCGCGGGCAATACCGGCGCGTTAATGGCGACGGCGCGTTTTGTTTTAAAAACCATTCCCGGCATAGACCGTCCCGCGATTATCTCCACGTTTCCCACCCGCGATAGTAAAAAAAGCATGCGCATGTTGGATTTGGGGGCGAACGTGGATTCGAGCGCGGAAGATTTATTTCAATTCGCGGTGATGGGTTCGGTGTTGGCGTCGGCGGTAGATAATATTTCTAATCCTACCGTTTGTCTGCTCAACATCGGCCAAGAAGATATTAAAGGCAACGAGCAAGTAAAAAAAGCCGCGCAATTATTTTCTGCCAGCAGCATGTTGAATTTCGCCGGCTACATCGAAGGCGATGAAATTTATCACGGCAAAGCGGACATCGTCGTTTGCGATGGGTTTGTCGGTAACGTCGCGTTGAAAGTCACCGAAGGTGTCGCGAAATTTATCGGCGACATGATTAAGCAAGCGTTTTATCAAAATATTTTTACTAAACTCGCCGGCTTAGTCGCGAAACCGGTGTTAAGAATTTTTATGCGGTCGATTAACCCGGATCGATACAATGGCGCGAGTTTTATCGGTTTGCAAGGCATCGTGATAAAAAGTCATGGGGGTGCGAACGTCTGCGCTTTCGCGAACGCGATCACCGAAGCCATGCGGCAAGTCGAAAAAAATATTCCTCAGCGTATCAGCGCCGAAGTCGAGCATATGCTGAAAATTTCCGCTTTTGAAAAATCAGAAGATGATAATCACCCCACTGCGGAATAATTGCCGCCTAAAATAGGATGCTGCGCTAATGGTATATTCAAAAATTTTAGGCACCGGTGCGTATCTTCCAGAAAAAATCTTAACGAACGCGGACATCGAAAAAATCGTCGAAACCACCAGTGAATGGATCGTCGAACGCACCGGCATCCACCAACGCCATATCGCCGCCGAACACGAGTCCGCGCTCACCATGGCCGACAAAGCCGCCCGGCTCGCGATGGAAAGCGCGGGCTTAATGCCGCAAGATATTGGCATGATCATCATCGCGACGACGACGCCCGAAAAAATGTTTCCCAGCACCGCTTGTTTATTACAACAGCGGTTAGGCATCGCCGGCTGCCCCGCGTTCGATTTGAATTCCGCGGCGTGTTCCGGCTTTATTTATGCGCTCAGCATCGCCGACCAATATATACGCGGCGGCAGCATTAAAAACGCGTTAGTGATTGGCAGCGAAGTCATGTCGCGCGTTATCGATTGGTCCGACCGCTCGACTTGCGTGTTATTCGGTGACGGCGCGGGCGCGGTAGTGATTGGCGCAGACAGCGAACCCGGCATTTATTCCACGCATCTGCATGCTGACGGCACATACAAAGATGTTTTATCGCTGGGCGTGAGTTTAGGTAAACCGATCGAAGTCGAAGAAGCCTTATTTTTAAAAATGACCGGCAATCAATTATTCAAATTAGCGGTGAATATTCTCGGCGATCTATTCGATGAAACACTGGCCGCGAATGGCCTGACGAAAGCCGACGTGAATTGGCTGGTGCCGCATCAAGCGAATATCCGCATCATCCAAGCGATGGCGAAAAAATTAAATTTACCGATGGAAAAAGTCGCGGTCACATTGCAAGACCAAGGCAACACTTCCAGCGCGTCCATACCGCTGGCATTGGATTATGCGATTCGCGACGGCCGCATCAAACGCGGCGAAACATTATTACTCGAAGGCTTTGGCGGCGGTTT
This sequence comes from Gammaproteobacteria bacterium, assembly GCA_963692955.1. Lineage (GTDB taxonomy): Bacteria > Pseudomonadota > Gammaproteobacteria > DSM-16500 > DSM-16500 > UBA5158. Next base: position 1,275,297 of record OY843587.1, read on the forward strand.
AGCGTGGGGCTCCGCGTTATTGAAATATTAGTATTTGATTAAGGAAGACGACATGTCCAATTCACATTTAGGTATTGTTTTTCCCGGGCAAGGTTCTCAATCGGTCGGCATGCTCGCTGATATCGCGCGCGAATTTCCCATTGTCGAAAAAACTTTTTTAGACGCGTCCGCGGTTTTAGGCTACGACTTATGGGAATTAGTGCAGCGCGGCCCCGCCGAAGAGTTAGATAAGACCGTCCATACGCAGCCCGCTTTGTTAGCCGCGTCGTACGCGATCTGGCAAATTTTAAAAACCAAAAAAGATTTAAAGCCAACTATTTTAGCCGGTCATAGCTTGGGAGAATATTCCGCGTTAGTTTGCGCGAATGCATTGTCATTTCAAGACGGCATCAAACTAGTCGCCGCGCGTGGGCAATTTATGCAAGAAGCTGTGCCGGTCGGCGTCAGCGCCTTAGGTGCGATCGTTGGTTTAGAAGATGATGAAGTCGCTTCTATCTGCGAAAAATCTAAGGCGACAGACGAAGTGTTAGCGCCGGCGAATTACAACTGTCCCGGCCAAGTCGTGATTGCCGGACACAAGCAAGCTGTAGAGCGCGCGCTCGTGTTAGCGAAAGCAGCCGGCGCGAAACTCGCAAAGTTACTGCCGGTCAGCGTCTCTTCACATTGTATCTTGATGAAACCCGCGGCGGATAAACTCGCGTTCTTACTCGCGTCGATTTCTATTTTTAAACCGGCGATTCCGGTGATTAGTAATGTCGACGTAAAAATTTATGATAACGCCGACCGTATCCGCGATGGATTAGTACGTCAACTTTATTTGCCGGTCAGATGGACAGAGACGATTAAACAATTTGTTGATCATGGCGTGACGCATATTATCGAGTGCGGTCCGGGTAAAGTATTAAATGGTCTGAATAAAAGGATTGCCAGCGATTTACAATTGACTAGCGCCGCGGATGCGGCTAATTTACGTAGCATATTAGAAACATCAGTTGAATAAGAGGTAAGGATGTCACATTCGGGTAAAACTGCTTTAGTGACTGGCGCTAGCCGTGGCATTGGCCATGCGATCGCGTTGGCGCTCGGGCGTGACGGTGCGACAGTGATTGGCACGGCGACGACTGACCAAGGCGCCGAATTAATTACGGCGGCGTTTGCCAAAGCCGGCGTGCAAGGTCATGGCCTCACTCTGAATGTGAACGATAGCGAGTCGATCGAAACTACGTTAGCAATTATCAAAGAACGTTTTGGCATGCCGTCGATTTTAGTCAACAACGCCGCCATCACGCAGGACAATCTTTTGTTACGCATGAAAGATGAAGAATGGGAGCAAGTCATCGCCACGAATTTGAGTTCTATTTTTCGGGTCACGAAAATTTGTTTGCGCGATATGTTGAAAGCGCGCTGGGGCCGAATTATTAGTATTAGCTCCGTCGTCGGCACGACCGGCAATCCGGGACAAGTGAATTATGCCGCGGCGAAAGCCGGCTTATTAGGTTTCACCAAAGCGCTCGCGCTGGAAGTCGCTTCGCGCTCCATCACTGTGAATGCCGTCGCGCCAGGTTTTATTGATACGGATATGACGCGCGGCTTAGCGGAAGACCAGCGTAAAATTTTATTAGAACGTATTCCTTTGCAGCGTCTAGGTCATGCCGATGAAATCGCGGCGGCGGTCAAATTTTTAGCTTCTGATGGCGCGGCTTACATCACCGGACAGACCTTACACGTAAACGGCGGAATGTATATGAATTAAGTGGCAGCGTTGATTTCTAAGTCAAATTCAGCTTGCAACTTGCCTGTTTTGGCATAAACTACCACACGCAGTGTGTTTTGAAATTGTTATATTGATAAGGGGAATATTTGGCATGAGTACAATTGAAGCTCGCGTAAAGAAAATCGTTGTAGAACAATTGGGTGTAAAGGACGAGGAAGTCACTAACGATGCTTCTTTTGTCGATGATTTAGGCGCGGATTCGTTAGATACCGTTGAATTAGTGATGGCGCTAGAAGAAGAATTTGAAACTGAAATTCCTGATGAAGACGCTGAAAAAATTACAACTATTCAACAAGCTATTGATTATATCAACACGCACAACACAGAACGCAGCAAAAGCTGACGGCTAAGTTTGTTGTTAGTTTATAAACTTATTGCAGATCGAAGGAGCCCGTTTTGAGTAAGCGTCGTGTAGTCGTGACAGGTTTAGGCATGGTTTCACCGCTTGGTCTGAATGTTGACGAGACATGGAAAGCTATTCTGGCAGGCAAAAGCGGCGTGGCCCGGATCGAGCAATTCGATGCTTCTGATATTAGTTGTCAAATCTCTGCTTCGGTAAAGAATTTTGACCCGCTGGTCTACATGACAGAAAAAGAAGCCCGCAAAAAAGATATTTTTATCCAATACGGCATCGCTGCGGCGGTTGAAGCCATGCAAGATGCTGGTTTGGTTGTCACAGAAGATAACGCCGATCGCATCGGCGTCGCGATTGGTTCTGGTATTGGTGGTTTACCGATGATTGCAAAATCGACGCAGATTTTGCTTGAATCGGGGCCGCGAAAAATTTCCCCATTTTTTATTCCCGGCGCGATCATCAATATGATCTCCGGGATAATTTCAATTATGTATAACTTGCGCGGCCCTAACATCGCCGTCGTCACCGCCTGCACCACGGGCACCCATAATATCGGCTTAGCCGCACGTACTATCGCGTATGGCGACGCAGACGTCATGGTGGCGGGTGGTTCGGAAATGGCGACGACTAAATTAGGCGTGAGCGGCTTTGCCGCCATGCGCGCGCTATCTACACGCAACGACGCGCCTGAAAAAGCTAGCCGGCCTTGGGATAAAGACCGTGACGGATTTATTTTAGGTGATGGCGCGGGCGTGCTGATTTTAGAAAGTTTAGAACACGCGACCGCACGCGGCGCGAAAATTTACGCGGAAGTCACTGGTTTTGGCATGAGCGGGGATGCGTCCCATATCACGACGCCGCATGCCGAGGGATTGGGTGCATCCAACTCAATGAACGCGGCGATTAAAGACGCGGGACTTAAACCGGAAGATATCGACTACATCAACGCGCATGGCACTTCGACGCAAGTCGGTGATGAATTGGAAGTAAAAGCGGTGAAGCGCACATTCGGCGAACACTCTTATAAATTAGCGGTCAGCTCCACCAAATCTATGATCGGGCATTTACTAGGCGCTGCGGGCGCGGTGGAAGCTATCTTTAGTATTCTTGCTATCCGCGATCAAATTGCGCCGCCGACCATGAACTTAGATAATCCTAGTGAAGGCTGCGATTTGAATTTTGTGGCTAACAAAGCGCAGAAAATGCGAATCCGCACTGCGCTGTCCAATTCATTTGGTTTTGGCGGCACAAATGGCACGCTGCTATTCAGTGAATTCAAATCCTAACCCCCTAAGCCGCCGTGATTTTCGATTGTAAGAGTTTAATGTGATGAATAAACGAGTTGGCGCAACACTCATCGTAGCTATGGTTATTTTCGTCGCTGTCGCCGGCGGTATGTTTACACACGCCTGGCAAAATTTTTTAAAAACGCCGTTGGTTACCGTAGTCCAAGGTTTTCAGTACGAAGTCCGCTTTGGTTCCACCTATAAAAATGTCGCCACCGATTTACATCAACAGCATATCTTAAAATATCCTTTCATGTTTAATTTACTGTTCCGTATTCGGGGTGATACTCACCATCTCAAAGCGGGCGAATATTTATTTCCGTATGGGTCGACACCGGACAAAATGGTGGACCAAATGGTCAGCGGCACGGGCTTAATTTTACATTCCTTCACGATCGTGCCGGGCATGACGTTCCGACAAATACGTACCGCGTTTTTGAAAGACCACGCGTTAAAACACACGACTTCCAGCATGAGCAACGCGGCTATCATGAAACGCTTAGGGGCAGAACAAAATAATCCTGAAGGTTTATTTTTTCCGGATACTTATTATTTCGTCGCTAATACTTCCGATCTGGTTATTTTGAAAAGCGCTTATAATTCTATGCAGCAAAAATTAACGAAAGCCTGGGACAACCGCGGCCCCAATTTACCGATCAAAACGCCATATGAAGCGTTGATCGCCGCGTCTATCATCGAAAAAGAAGCCGATATCAAAGATGAATTGCCCATTATCGCGGGCGTTTTGATGAACCGTTTGCGCCGCGATATTATTTTGCAATTTGACCCCACGGTAATTTATGGCGAAGGCACGCGCTTCAACGGCACGATTTACCGGCGCGATTTACTTTCTAAAGATAATCCCTACAACACCTATATTCATAAAGGGTTGACGCCTACGCCTATTTCAATGCCCAGCATGGAAGCGATCGATGCCGTGATGCATCCCGACGATAATAATTATCTCTACTTCGTCGCCCGTGGCGATCACATGACGCATCAATTTTCCCAAACGCTCGCCGACCATAACGCCGCCGTCAAAGCTTCGAAAAAATATCGGTCAGGTTATTTCAACTATGGGCTGGTGAGAGAGTATTTGCTGAAGCAATTTAATCAAAAGATCTTTAATACAATTTAACTTTTTCCATAGCAACATGTAGAATTTTTGTTTATCGTATTGTTTACAAGATATCTTTTCATATAATGTACAGCTTGATTTCATTACGACTTATAAGGGACGAAAATGCATCAGCTATCGCGCCGCGGCATGTTTCTTACCATCGAGGGCATCGAAGGGGTCGGTAAATCAACGGCTGTTAAATTCATTCAAGAGTATTTGACCCAGGCCAAAGTGAGCTTTGTGGTGACCCGTGAGCCGGGTGGTACCGTGATCGCCGAGCAAATCCGTCAATTGCTGTTAAAACCCAACCCGGATGAGGTAATGGTGCCGGATACAGAATTATTAATGATGTTCGCCAGTCGCGCGCAACACATCGCGAACGTGATTGAGCCAGCGTTGCTCGCCGGTAAATGGGTAGTGAGCGATCGCTTCGTGGATGCGAGTTACGCCTATCAAGGCGGTGGCCGTGGATTTAATTTATCGCAAATCCAAATTTTAGCGAAATTGTTCGTGAAAAACTGTTATCCGAACGTGACGATTTTGTTAGACGCGCCGCCGTCGGTGGGCATGGCGCGCGCGAAACGCCGCAGTTCACAAGATCGTATTGAGCAAGAGCAAATAGATTTTTTCGAGCGCGTGCGTTCAACTTATTTGGCGCTGGCGCAAGAAGAGCCGGAGCGATTTCGCGTGATCGACGCGACGCAACCGTTAGCGAAAGTACAAACGGATATTAAAATGGTGTTAGATAATTTACTCCAGGAAGTGAAATGTGAGTGAGGCGCCCGTCACACAACAGCGGACACTTTTTCCATGGCAGTTAAGCGCGTGGGAACAATTAGCGCACGCGAAAAATTCCGCGAGTATGCCGCACGCATTATTAATGGTAGGCATCGACGGCATCGGTAAGCGCCACTTCGCCAACTTATTCGCAAATTTTATGTTATGTAAAAATCCGCAAGGCGATGCGGTATGCGGCGAGTGTCATGATTGCCATATGTTCCGCGCCAATACGCACCCGGATTTAATGTGGGTGGAACCGGAAGCGGTGGGTAAAATAATTAACGTTGAGCAAATCCGCGCGGTGGTGAAAAAAGTAAATGAAAGCACGTTGACCGGCGGCTACCGCGTTATCATAATCAATCCAGCCACCGCCATGAATATTAACGCCGCTAACGCATTGTTAAAAACGTTGGAAGAACCCACACCCAATACATTGATCATGTTGATTTGTAATCAAGGGTTACGGTTGCCTGCGACTATCATCAGCCGCTGCCAAAAAGTCATGTTCATTAGGCCGCCGCACGCGCAAGCCGTGGCCTGGCTGCGCGAACAATTAGATGACGATAAGATCGATCCGCAATTATTATTAAAATTAGCGGACGGCGCGCCGCTGAAAGCGTTGTTCTGGCTGCAAGAAAATTTATTTCCGTTACGCAAAGATTTATTTCAAGGTTTGCACGCGTTAAGCCAAGGCGACGCCGATCCGTTAGCGATGGCAGTGCGCTATTTGGACGCGGACCAAACCAGTTTAGTGGATTTATTGTTAAGTTGGTTGACGGATTTGCTGCGGTTTAAAATGACTAGCGATGAAGCTATGCTGGTTAACAGCGATTATAAAAATGAAATCGCTAAAGTCAGCGTTTCCTTGTTAAAAAATAATTTGCTCGCTTATATCGATCATTTACAGCAAATGCGCTCGCATTTAGCGGCGTCGCTCAATCTCAATAAACAATTAATGTTAGAAGATATTTTTATTCGTTGGGCTGAATATGTTTCTAGTTGATTCGCATTGTCATCTCGACCGTTTAGATTTAAGCGCGCATGACAATAGTTTAGAAAAAGCGTTAGCAGCCGCTTACACGCATGGTGTGAAACATATGTTATGTGTTTGCATTACGCTGGATGATTTTCCGGACATGATGCGCATCGTAAAATCCAATGATAATATCAGCGCTTCCGTCGGTTTACATCCTAACGAAACTTTCGATACCTCAGAACCGCACGCGCAAGATATCGCGGATTTAGCGCAAGATAGTAAAATTGTGGCGATCGGCGAGACCGGTTTAGATTATTACCGCAGTACCGGCGACGTCGAATGGCAGCGTGAGCGTTTCCGCCAGCATATCCGCGCGGCACGCTTAGTAAAAAAACCGTTGATCATCCACACGCGGCAAGCGAAAGAAGACACGTTGCAAATTATGCGGGAAGAAAATGCCGCGGAAGTGGGCGGCGTTATGCACTGTTTCACCGAAGATTGGGAAACGGCGGCGCACGCATTAGATTTAGGTTTTTATATTTCTTTCTCAGGGATCGTGACATTCCCCAACGCCACCGCCATTCAAGAAGTCGCGCGGAACGTGCCGCTAAACCGCTTATTAATCGAAACCGATTCACCATATCTTGCGCCCATACCCTACCGCGGCAAGTCCAATGAGCCTGCTTATGTCCGTTATGTCGCTGAGAGCGTCGCGAATTTGCGCGGCATAGATATTAATGAAGTCGCGGAACAGACCACGGAAAATTTTTTCCGGTTATTTAAAGAGGCGAAGAAAAATGTTTAGACCGTTAGCGCTGTTTGTAGGCTTACGTTATACCCGCGCTAAACGCCGCAACCACTTCATTTCATTTATTTCGCTGATGTCCACTCTGGGCATCGCTTTAGGCGTGATCGTGCTCATCACGGTGTTATCCGTCATGAATGGTTTCGATCAAGAAATTAAAAAACGCGTGTTTAGCATGGTGCCGCCGGTGACCGTTGGCAGCGCCGCCAACTTTATAACGAATTGGCCGGCTCTCGAAAAATTTGTAGAAAAACAACCGCACGTGACTTCGGTCGCGCCTTATTTAAGCGCGCAAGTGTTATTGTCCGGCAATGGCATGGTGCAACCGGCGATGTTAAACGGCATCGACCCGCAAGAAGAAAAGAAAATTTCTGAATTATCAAAAAAAGTCGTGGACGGTAATTACGACGCGTTAACGCCTGGCAGTTTCGGTATTATTCTTGGTGAAGACTTGGCGATGCGTTTAGACGTGGTCATTGGCGACAAAGTCACGGTCGTCACGCCGCAAGTGTCGTTGTCACCGGCAGGGGTCGTGCCGCGCTTCAAGCGTTTTACTGTCATCGGTATTTTTAAAGCGGGCGGTGGGTTTGGTTTTGATATGTTATTAGCGTATATCAATTTAAGCGACGCGCAGAAATTATTTGAAATGGGTACCACCGTGTCTGGCTTGCATGTCAATATCGATAACGTTTACGCGGCGCAAGTCGTCACGCAAGACCTTTATAAAAAATTATCGCCGACCGCGCGCGTGACCAATTGGACGGATCAATATGGCGCGTTTTTCCACGCGATTAATTTAGAAAAAACCATGATGTTTTTCATTTTATTATTAATCATCGCTGTCGCGGTATTCAATTTAGTCTGTACGCTGGTCATGGTGGTTAATGAAAAAGAAGCCGACATCGCGATTTTGCGTACCATCGGCGCGACGCCAAGAATGATCATGGGAATCTTCATCGTGCAGGGTGCGGCGATTGGCGTGATCGGCACGGGATTGGGTGTGGCGGGTGGGGTGGCGTTAGCGTTGCACGTGACCGCAATCGTCAACTGGATTGAGCATATCTTCCATGTGCAATTTCTTTCGGCGAGTATTTATTTCGTCGATTATCTGCCGTCGCAAATTCAAAGTAGTGACGTTTGGCAAATTGGTTTGTCGGCGTTAAGTTTAAGTTTGATCGCCACTATTTATCCTGCTTGGCGCGCGTCGCGTACTGAGCCAGTGGAGGCATTACGTTATGAGTAAAAAGCCTATTTTAGAATGCCGGAATTTAGCGAAAAGTTATCATGAAGGCAGCTTCACAGTGGACGTTTTGAATGATATCGATTTGCAAGTAGCGCCTTCGGAAATGGTTTCCATCGTGGGAAACTCAGGTTCGGGTAAAAGTACGCTGCTGCATTTATTAGGCGGTTTAGACAAACCTACCCGCGGCGAAGTGTTGATTAATGGTTTAGATGTGATGAAGTTGAGCGAAGTTGAAAGATGTAAGCTACGCAACAACACGCTGGGTTTCGTTTATCAATTTCATCATTTATTGCCGGAATTTACCGCGCTTGAAAATGTTTGTATGCCGTTACTCATCCGCGGTTTGCCGCCGAAACAAATTCAACCCAGAGCGGAATTACTGTTAGAAAAAGTCGGTTTGAAAGATCGCATGACGCATAAAATCGGCGAACTCTCCGGCGGCGAAAGACAACGCGTCGCGATCGCGAGAGCGTTAGTGATAGATCCATTGTGTGTGTTAGCTGACGAGCCGACTGGTAATTTAGACCCGAAAAACGCCGAACGCGTATTCGATTTGTTTTTAGATTTGCAAAAGACTTTCCAAACCAGCGTGATCATCGTGACGCATGATTTGCGTTTAGCTCAACAAGCGCAGCGGGTATTGCAGATTAAAAATGGCAAGCTCGTCTAACTAATTCAAGCTGTTGATTAATAGTTGCAAAATGTTTTACTGGCGCGCAATTTCTCACATTAAGAAAACCTTAAGCTCAACGCGGTAACATTGCTGCATTGAATTAAGAGGATTTTCTCAATGCCCGCCGCATTCAAGCAATTGCTCGACGAAGGATTAGCGCTAGGTTTAATTTGCGATGCATACAAAGAAGAGTTTAGCATTTTAGATAAAGAGCTCGATTACGTTATATTAGCCAAAGACCTGATCAGTAAAATCATTGACAAGTTACCTAAAAAACATATTCAAACATCCGATATCATCATCGGTATTTCAGGCGCAAGTCAACCGAACGCTTACGTTTGGTACGGCCCAACTTCATTGCTCGTCATCTCGAAAGGCATTTTAGACGTCGTAGAAAACGAAGATGAGCTTGCTGGATTGATCGCGCAGAAACTCATGCATTTAGATCTTAATGTTGAATTTCCTGAGCATGCGAATAGTAAGATCGTAGAATCGATGTGTGATAAACAGAGTATCGAAGCGTTAGACCAAGCGGGCTATCGCCGAAATGGGTTAATCACTTTAGGGTTGCGCTTGGCTCCGAAAGCAGAAAATTCGTTCAGATACATTGAAGATATAAATGTAGCAGCATTGCTTGACGAGAACCCGAGTTGGAGGATCCGCATCGCAAACTTGAACGATGCTTTAGCGATTTATGAACTGGATAGAGGATTAGTCGAGAAAGCCGTGACAAAGTTGCCGGACTTTATTATTAGCGAGCGTAACAATTCAACATTAAACTTGGCATCCTACGTTGAAAAATTTCTGGATGATAAAAGTTACGATTCGCAAACAATGGATATGAAAATCTTAATTTTGTCTGAATTAATAGCCGCTAATAGCCACCTTTTTACCAAGGAAGAAATTCCTTATTATACGCGCAGAATTGATGAAATAAACAATGAGATCGAAAAACTAAAAATTAGATTATCATATCCCAAGCAAGAACTGGCTTTTGGAAAATTAGTCGATAGTATTCTCGCGCTCAATGTGTTCGAGACAAAATTTAGGTTTATAACGAGAGCCTATGCTAGCGCTGGCTATGATCGCATTGATATGGAAGAGTTTCCACCTTATGGGTTAACAAAAGAGTTACAATTATTAATAAACAAATTCATTGCAGCAACGGATATAGCTGATGCTGTAAACGTTGCATCGCAAATTAATTTAAAGATTCCCGCTGTCGCATGGTTATTGCGATTCGACAGAATTGATCTCTCTAAGCCTATTAACTCTCTAATTAAACTTACCGCTTTTGATCTGCCAACACCCTCGCCCGACTGGCAGAAAATTTTAAAAAAAGAACGAGCTACGCTGCCATGGAAAACACATCTACAGTGGTCGCGTAGTGAAGTTGAAATCAGAAAAGCCTTAGGCAATCTTGAAGTCTTAGAGTTTGTAGCGGACCACTATCATCAAGATGAAATTGCTGTGTTAGGTTATCCGCTTAAGGATTATTATCCACAACAAAATTTTAAGTTTATTGATACATTTGATTATTCTACGCATGACTTTAAGAATGATGAAATCATTTTTTATTATGCGAAAAAGCTCGAGCTCACGTTCGAAGCTGAAAGAAGACGAATGACTTTTAAAGACCAACAAGCTAAAGCGTTGTTAGTGCGCTGGGATTTATTAACCGATGATACTGAAAAATTTATCAAGCTTTATGAACCATTTTTAGCTATTGAGCGCAACTATTTTGATGGTGGTTTTTATTTCTGTGAACAAGTGATCAATAAATTAAAAGAAATAGCGGCTATTGATAAAGTTAAAGCCGAGTTTATATTTGAAAAAATATTTTCTATAAAGGGTGAATGGTATGTTTATTCTGAGATAAAAATGTATTTTGACGGTATATCTCTGTATCACCCATTTGTTCAATATTGTCTAACCAATGAATTTAGCAATGATTCTATAAATCAGAGTTTCCAAGCTATTTTTGATTACATACGCTGTTATGATAGTCCTTTGCAATATAAGGCTAACGTTTTGTTAGATGAAAAGGCTAATATTGAATTACCAGCTTTGATAAATCGCTGGCTGTTTCATGATTATGCGTCTTATCTTAAACTGACAATTACTCCTCTAGCTAATCAGGATCCCGCTACATTTATCAATAATCTTTTAATTATTAATCACAAGGAGCGGAAAACAGTATGGTTTTTCGAAGTTTATAAAACATTTTTGCATAATCCTAATCTAGAATTAACTATCGATGAAATAATATATATTGAAACTTGGCTACATCATAATTTGTATAATTCAGCGAAAGAACTTACCGAGGCCGCGCGCGAGCAATACCTAGCTTATTTGCCTGGCAGGATTGATGTTTTCTTGCAACGTGAAGCACCCATGGCATTCTTAAGAATTTTTCAGATACTGCATCACAAAACGCTGCATTTTGCTAAACAAGAAAATATCGTTAAGTTTGAAAGGAGAATTAAAGAATTATATTCGACTGTAGATCAAAACGATAAACAACAGTATCTAGAAAAGCTGCTCTTCAAACATAGTATCACACTAGACATGAGATTATTTAACGAAGCTATTGAGGTTATACCGAGTTTTTCCGAGCCGGATTCGCAAGCATGGGTAATTGATGAATATGTTAAAATCATTGCTGTAATTCATGGCAAAGATAATGGCACAACGGAATATTATGAAAAAGTAAAAGAAACGACGGAGATTATCATTGATAAAGCGGATCCTACCTCAGCCAATTTACTGTTAACAAAATTCGCGGAAGTCATCAGTGCGCAAAAAGCAGTAAGCTTTTTTATCCGTGATCAATTAGCTAAGAATTCTAATAGCAGGGCCATTGAAAATGGTTTCCTAGGTCCTTTTGCGCAATATACTATGACTGAGTTAGCGCACCCGCAAGATAAAGAATTGCGCCTTGATTTTATAGTGTTCTTATTAAAGTCTGATAATAAATTCGATGATCTCAAATTTGCCGGCAATTTCCCCCGTCTTTTGAAAGGGGCCTATGCGGTCAAATTTATTAAACGTGGATCAATGTACGTTCCTCCCGATGACATTGCGGAAATTTTAGAACGTTTATATTCAATACGAAGATTTTTTAATAGTTTATCTTTTGAAACGCAAATCCTCGTGATCAAGCAGTTTCTGTTTCCAAGTGAATACCCGGTTCCAATCCAAGCCGGTAAAGACTACGTATTAGCATCTTTATTCGGATCATTTTTTGGTAGAACGTTTGCGAATTTATTCGCAAATTCATTACTCGGTAAAAATCCGAATGACTTCCGCAACAATGCAGAAACCCAACAAATCGTTGAAGCGTATTTTGAAGGTTTAGAAAAATTAATCACGCTAAAGCCAGCCGATAAAGGCAGTCTCGAATCCCGTGAAAAACTTATTTTAAGCGCCATGTTGATCGCCAACGCCCGCGCTAAACAAAAGGGCGGTCAGTCATCATCGCGCGGCGAAGCCTTGAAACAAGTATTAACCGCGATGGGCGCGCCCGGACGTAAATTGGCGCAAGCGATCGAAAGCCATAGTGACACGCCGGAAGATATCAAATTAGTGTTAAAATCATCGAAAACCCATGCCGCACCGCCGAAGCGCTGGGAAGTGCATGAGTGGGCTGAAAAATATTATGCGCCGCATGCCGCGGATGGCATTAGTAGCTTAGGAGAAATCTTAGGCGCTGGCGCCTATGGCGTCACTATGGTAGCTCACAAGAATTCCGGTAAAACTACGGCGATTACTTTTTTAAGACCGTATGTGGCAGAAACATCCGAAGATGAATTTATGATTCTTGATTTTGCCGCGAAGGCATTAATTAAGAAAAATAGTATTTTCCGTCCTTTTAATGACATGCAGTATGAAGCGTCGTTATCTTCAAAAAATGAAGTCGATATGAATATCGCTGCACTGCAGCAACAATCCGCGATTGGATTGTATGAGGGTTTGCAAATCTCTGTTGGCGATCACAAATTTATTTTTGGTGTCGCCGCATGGATAGCGCATGGCCCTCAATATAAAGAAACTAACATTGTCTCAGGCTTTCACTTCAATGATTTGCAACAATCGGCTGAATTAGCGCCGTTACGCCGCCAAGCCGCGCAAGCTATCATTGCCGCTGAACTTTATATTTTATTAAAAGGCGGTCATATCGATAATGATAGACACGGCGGCCAACAAAAAATTTCTTTAATCTCGCCCGCACAAATCTACATTGGAAATTTCGATTTTGGTGGTGTGTCCACACAACCGTTAACCAATTGGCAGAAACAGCTCTTAGGTAATATCATCGGCGACACGATTTATGAAATTCATAAACCGTTCCCTCTTAATAGCAAGCTCAATGGCGAATTGCTGGCGCGAGTCGTAAATAATTATTTAAAGAAATATAAGAATAATTCTGGGTTTCTCGACAGTGCGCAGCGCATTCAATTATCAGAGGCGGAACGCTTTATCGGTGGTGTTAAACGTGCATTGTTAGCCTTAGGAAATTATTTTTCTGCGCTGGAAAGTGATTCTGAGGCGGTAATTAAGATTATTATTAGCGCCGTTTTTGCTACGAATCATGTCGATAAAATCATTGTCGCGGGCATAAAAGAAAAACTCCATGGTCATGAGGATAAGCTCGATGACTTGGCTAGCGCCGCGCAACATTATGGTGTAGCAATTAATTACTCGCCAGGCTTGAGGTAAGTCTGGCGCGCAGCGTGTGCAAAATAGCATTGCATTGCAAAAATTTTGAGGTATCATAGCGAAGCTGCTAATGTTATAGCGCTCAAATTTCACGTAAATATTTTATGCCAATTGATATTAATAAACTTACCAAACAGCTTGAACTCTTGACCTTCAACCGGCATACGATTTTTGTCGCCCGAAATAATACAACTAGCAATCTGGCACTGCGTGAAGTTTCTGTAATGATTCATGAGGCTTCGAAAGCAGAATTATTGACTAATGAGGAAAAAATTCTTCTCATTAAAGGTTGTGAGCAACTGGGCCTTTATACCTCTTTTTCAGATAAAAAAAATTATAAAGCTGCATTAGCATTTTTTAATTATGCGCTGCGGATTGCTGATTTTTATGAAAACCCGCCTTATCATTTGGAAACGATGGTAATTTATTTAAACTTAGTAAAAAAGCAAGACAACAACGATCAAGCTTTGGCAGCATTGCGCAATGCTACTAGAAAATTAAAAGAATTCATCGAAGAAGAACAACAACAAAAGTCGCAAGATGGAATTTTTACGGCTTCCGAACTTTATTTAGAATATATGCATTGTTATGCGTTTTTGTTGCGAACCGAAGCGGAAGAATTATTAAAACGCTATTACACAACCAGAAAAACCCCTGACGCTAAAGCGGAATATGAAAATAAATTTCCCGCAATTCTAGAAGAGGCTTATATCACTTTGGAGCAATTACCAAGCAGTGATTTAGCTGAAGCAGAACTAGCGCGAGTCTGGGCGTTGCGAGGGTGGGGTTTGTATTTATCAAAACAATATGTGCCCGCCAATGATTCATATGTGAAAGCGTTAACGCATTGGGATAATTTCGAAAAGCATACTGGTGTAAAACAACATTTTGTGGCTGATACGAATTATCACCTCGGTTTAGTACGAGATAGATTAAATGCGTATTCTGACGCAATTATTTTCTTTGAGGCAGCCATTTCCATTGCAAAAGATTTTTTTAAAAGTGAATTAAATATTTTTGTCGTCGAAGTGAAATATCAACTCGCGTTGGCTTATGTCGCGGAAAAGAAATATAAGGAAGCCTATGAAAAATTTGCAAGAGTGTTAGTCGATGCAAAAACAATTAAATTTGAGAAAGTCATTACTGATACCGAAGCAATCATGAACAGATTAACTGCTAGCTTTCCATGGCTTTTAGCGCTAAAAGATTCAAAAGATTCAAAAGATGATGATGCCAGTACCGCTTTGGCAAGTCTTAGTATTACTAGGCCGCAACATTCGGTAAGATTTTTTCCTACTGAACCATCATTACGTATAACGGTTGAGTCTCCCCCTTCTATAGCAACTCCTTCTACGCAAAAGTCATCTCGTTCAGTTTCTTTCGCCCCCTAAAATCCATCTACAACAACGGAAAATCTCTATGCGCGCATGGACTATTGCGTTTTTAATCGGCGTCGTACTATTACAGCAATTCACATGTCTGCCCGCGGTTTATTGGAGTATTGTTCTCGCTATCCTTGCGTTGATCATTAGCCGTTATAGTACTGTAGCGGGTGCGTGTGCATTAGGTTTTGCATGGTGCTTGTGTTACGCGTATTTCCATAATGCTTGGACTATACCTGAGGACTGGCAGGGTAAGCCGCTATCAGTCACGGGTTATATCGCGTCAATTCCTACTTCATCTGTGACCGGCCAAGCATTTTTATTTTCGCTGCGAAAAATTCAATTCAACGGAACAACGCTTGCGCCGCACGCCATGATCAAATTAACTTGGCGCAATAATACTTCGTCACTGCATGTCGGTGAGCAATGGAATTTTCACGTTCATTTGAAAAAAACTTACGGTACG
Source organism: Gammaproteobacteria bacterium (assembly GCA_963692955.1). Classification (GTDB taxonomy): domain Bacteria; phylum Pseudomonadota; class Gammaproteobacteria; order DSM-16500; family DSM-16500; genus UBA5158. Next base: position 1,290,876 of record OY843587.1, read on the forward strand.
ATGAACCCCGGCGGTTTTGATTATGAAGCCTATGCGTTTCAAGCCGGCATTCGCGCGAATGGCTATATTGTAGAGAACGAAAAAAATACCTTAGTCGATAGTCATTGGTACCACTATCCCATCGACCGCGTCCGAGAACTTTTAGCGGAAAAAATAGCGACGAATTTACCCGCTACGCAAACTTCACCTTGGATAACCGCGTTAGTCATTGGCGAACGTCATGACATCGATGAAAAAGATTGGCAAGTATTACGTAGTACGGGCACTAACCATTTGATGGCGATTGCAGGTTTGCATATTGGCTTGATGGCCGCGCTGGCGCATTTTTTTGTGGCGGGCGTGTGGCGCAGATTTCCGTACTTAGTTAATAAATTTCCCGCTGTGCACGCAGGCGCGATAGCTGCGCTCAGCGTGGCGTTGATCTACAGTGCGTTAGCGGGATTTTCTATCCCAACGCAGCGCGCGTGTCTGATGCTAACATTTTTTTTGTTAGCCCTTTTAATGCGGAAAAATATCGGCGCTTGGTATGCATGGAGCTGCGCCTTGCTTTGCATACTACTAATAAACCCACTTACCGTATTGACAGAAAGCTTTTGCTTATCATTTGGTTCAGTGGCGTTAATCATTTATGGCGTGAGCGGCAGGATTTCTCCTAAAGGCTGGTGGTGGCAGTGGGGCAGAATTCAATGGGTGATCGCGTTGGGTTTGGTGCCGCTAAGTATCGCGTTATTCCAACAATGTTCCCTCATTTCTTTCGCGGCGAATAGCATCGCGATTCCCTGGGTGGGTTTCCTCGTCGTGCCGCTTAGTTTATTGGGAAGTTTTTTATTTATTTTTTCTAACCACGCGGCGGCGTTTGTGTTGATACTCGCCGATAAAATATTAAGTATTTTATGGCTAGTGTTGACCTGGTTTTCGCATTTACCCAATGTCGTGTGGTACCAGACAGTTCCGCATTTGTGGATGCTAATCGCCGCCATCATCGGCATTATTTTTTTATTATTTCCGGTCGGTTTCCCAGGCCGCTATTTTGGCATCGTGTGGCTCTTACCGCTAGCACTCTATAAACCTGCTGTCCCACAGCCAGGCGAAGCATGGCTGACAGTATTAGACATAGGGCAGGGCTTATCCGCCGTGGTGCAAACCCAAACGCATACTTTAGTGTTCGACACCGGTCCGCGCTTGTCGGCCAGTTTTGACATGGGTGATAGCGTGGTAGTTCCATTTCTACATGCTATAAATACGCGACAAGTTGATTTGCTGGTCGTCAGCCACAGCGATAACGATCATATCGGCGGCGCCGCCGCAGTCATGTCGCAAATTAACGTGTTAAAAGTTAAAACCAGCGCGCCAACGCATTTCGCGCATGCGGATTTATGTTTACGGGGTGACACTTGGACGTGGGATGGCGTTAATTTTTCTTTTTTATATCCCACAAAAGACACCTTGAATAAAAACAATGACAGCTCGTGTGTGCTGCGCGTGTCTAATGGCAAACAACAAATCTTGATGACTGGCGATATCGAAAAATCAGCAGAAAAAGAGTTAACTGCCAACGAGTCAGATAATTTATCCGCAACCATTTTAATCGCGCCGCATCACGGCAGCAAAACTTCCGCGGTGAAAAACTTTGTGAATTTAGTCGACCCGAAATATGTTTTATTCGCGACCGGCTACCGCAATCGTTATCATTTTCCGCATCCGTCGGTAGTAAAGTTGTATCAAGAAAAAAACGTTATCGCTTACAACACGGCTGACACCGGCGCGATCCAATTCAAGTTGAATAGCAGTGGCGTAGAATCAGCGCCAGGATTATATCGCAAACAGCATAAACATTATTGGAATAACGGCTAAGAATTTTTGGATGGAAATTTATAATTAAAATGATGAATTTTTTATTGAAATTATTATGACTTTTTTGGTTTTGAGTCCATCACTTTGATTTTAGGTCGTGCGGGAACATCAACTGGTCGTTTTTCTTTTAATTCATCTCGATATGCTTCTGAAAATAAGCCTGTTTTAGCAGAGGTTGCTGAATTTGTGTTGAAATCGGGTTTGTTATCTGGCTGTAAGACTGCATTTTCAGATTTGCTTTTAGCAAATTTTTTGCAGCATATCATTACTAAATTTTTGGCGCATTTCATGGTTGATTTTAAGATTATCATCACAGTCAGCGCAATATTAAGTTGAATATTTACGTCCCATTGCAATTCAGAAATTACATTGCGATTGTGAATAATAACTTAATTACTCGTTTCTTTTTTCCCATGCAGCAATAAATCAATCGCCATGAGCAATGCGGATTTGTCCACGGGTTTTTCGAAGGAGACACTTGCGCCTAGCGATTCAGATAAATCTAAATAGCCGGTCGGGTCTAAACGGCCGCCGCCGGAGATGGCGATAATTTCCATCTTCGGGTGTTTGTTTTTCACTTCGGAAATTAGTGTGATGCCGCTTTTCTTCGGCATGATAATGTCAGTCACCATAATATCTGGATGCATGGTTTTTAAGAGTTCGGTGGCTTCTTCGCCGTTCGCGGCGCTCGCCACTTCATGCGAAGCGCGCTGCAAGACTTGCACTAACATGTCTCTTACTAAATTGTCATCTTCTACCAGCAAAATCTTGGCCATACTTATCTCCATTTCAGCCTTTAGGCGTGGGTGAATACGTCGGTAAAAATATCGTGAAGACTGAACCATTCCCCAACTGACTCTTTACTAAAATTTTTCCTTGATGATCTTCCATAATCGCATGCACGATCGCCAAACCAAGACCGGTGCCTTTGCCGACTTCTTTCGTCGTAAAGAAGGGTTCGAACACCCGTTCTAATGTAGTTTGATCCATGCCATGCCCGGTATCGCTGACTTCAATCTTACAATAGTCTAAACGCGCGTCGGGCAGTTGTCCCGTTAACTTATCCTCCGAGGAAGCTTCATCGACAGTGATCTTCACGACTCCATCGCCGTCCATCGCGTCCACGGCGTTGTTAATCAAGTTCACCATGATTTGGTGTAATTGCGTTTCATTACCCGAAATCATGTAATCATCGGCAATGTTGGCCGTGTAAATGATGGTGACACTGGCGGGAATCGTCGCCCGCAACAACCCTAACACATTTTCGATCACCGATTTTAACGGCACCGGATGAAAATCATGATGCGCTTGGCGCCGCCCAAACGCTAAAATTCTCGCGATTAAGTCCCGGCCGCGATGCGATGCCTCTAACACTTTACCCAGGTTAGTATAAACCAAACTCCCCTCAGGCACATCCTCGCGCGCCATTTCCACATAACCGATAATCGCGTACAAGAGATTATTGAAGTCGTGCGCGATACCGCCCGCCAGCGTGCCGATGGCTTGGAGTTTCTGGCCTTGCTGCAAGGCTTTTTCCAGCTTGCGCTTGGATTCCTCCGCTAAAATACGTTCCGTAATTTCATTTTTCAAATTGATGTTGAATTGGTTCAATGTGCGCGCCCGTTGCCGTGCCAGCAACGCCAAGCGCGACGTCACTGCGAACAGGATCGCGATACAAATTCCTAAGCCCAGCGCTACCGTCGATAAATGGTTTTCTAACGATGAAATAAAATGTTCGGAGGGCTGTACAAATACCTTCCAATTATGGCCGTAAAGGTTTAAAATAGTGGCGTATGAATGGTTGGGTCTTACCTTAACCACTTGATTTTGAAAGATAAGACGGTCGTTGTAATAAACATACACGGCATAATCGACATGATTCAGCTGGATGCTCAGGGTTTGCTGCAAATCTAGAACCCCGATCAGCCAGCCGCGCAATTCGCTTTGTGCATTGTACAGCGGGATAGTGATGAAGATGTCATTGGGGTCGCTGGGATTTTCGATAATAGAAGATAGCCAAATTTGATGGGTAGCGGCGATACTTTGCAGTTGGTCTTTATTTTGGTTGACGAAGCTGTCATAAATTTCCATCTGCGGCAGATCGTTGGGTGGTGAAATGCGCCAGCGCACGTAATTGTTGTCGATCCATTCTATGCTATGAAAACCGCCATAATCATTCAAGTATTCAACTATTTCATCCCAGTTGATCACGGACAGATTCGGCTCTGTCTCAAGATGCTTGGCCATGTGTTTCAAAGCTGATATTCTTAGTTCGACTTGTATATCAACATCGTTAGCAACATGCTCTGTTTGCAGCTGGATGATGTGTTTTAAGTTGGCGCTAGATTGCAGGACGACGGCATACCAAAGGAGTAACGAGATGAGGACGCCAACCGCGGCTATTAAGTAAAATATCCACCCGGGGAGCCGAAATTTTTGGGTGTTTTGAAGAGTGGATTCCTGACGTTGCCTAAGCTTCATAACAGGTCTTCATTCCGGGTTGATAAGTTAATATATAGCTTAATTGATTTACCTGCTTGAATCTATCAACGATTTCAAGCGGTAATGAAGAAACCACTAGGGCTTTAAACCCCAGGGCTGTTAATTAAACGAGATGAATTGAGATATGCAGTTAAATAAAATTAAACTATCTGGCTTTAAGTCATTTGTTGATCCAACGACAGTTTTGTTACCTAGTCATTTAGTCGCGGTAGTCGGCCCCAATGGCTGCGGCAAATCCAATATTATCGACGCGATCAGCTGGGTAATGGGCGAAAGCTCGGCCAAGCAGCTGCGCGGCGAATTGCTGACCGACGTTATATTTAATGGTTCAAGCACACGTAAACCCATCGGCCAAGCATCGGTCGAACTCATTTTTGATAATCAAGACGGCACCATCGGTGGTGAATACAGTAATTACGCGGAAATCTCGATTAAACGCCAAATCAGCCGCAGTGGCGATTCCAGTTATTTTTTAAATAACACTCGCTGCCGTCGCCGCGACATCATCGATATTTTCTTAGGGACGGGTTTAGGCCCGCGTAGCTATTCCATCATAGGGCAAAACATGATTTCCCGCGTCATCGAAGCCAAGCCCGATGACATGCGAAATTATTTAGAAGAAGCCGCGGGCGTGTCGAAATACAAAGAACGCCGCCGCGAAACTGAAAACCGCATCGGCCATACAAAAGATAACTTAGCGCGCTTAAACGATGTACGCACCGAGCTAGAAAAACAGCTAAACACTTTGACCCGTCAAGCCAGCGCCGCCGAGCGTTTTAAAACCTTAAAACAAGAAGAGCGCGTCATCCGCGGTCAATATTACGCGATCCAATGGCGTCAATTGGATACCCGTTTAGTCCAATATTCTTTGCAAATTCAGCAGCAAGAAACCGGCGCTGAAGCGCGTCATACTGAGATCATGGAAATCGACACGTCGATGGAATTGAAGCGTGAAGAACAGCATTTAGCGAGCGAAGCATTTCATGAAGTACAGCGTAAATATTATGTCGCCGGCAATGACATTACGCGCATGGAACAAGACATCCGTCATCATCAAGAACGCCAGCAACAATGGCAAAATGATTTAGCTCAAGTCGAGCAAAATCATCAAGAAGGCGCCGAACAACTAGCAGGCCTTGAAGATGAATTAAGCGAATTAACCGAAGAAATTAGCCAAATTGAACCGGAAGTCGCGGCATCCGCGGCCACCAATCAACAAGCGGTAGACGCGTTGGAAGCAGCAGAAGACGCTGTGTTAACCTGGCAATCTAATTGGGACGAGTTCAACCAAGCCAGCGCGCAATCCGCGCAGACCGCGGAAGTGCAGCAAACCCGTATTCAACATTTGGAACAAAAAATTAAGGGCTTAAGCCAACGGCAAGCGCAGTTGCAACAAGAACAAGCGCAATTTAATTTTAGCGAATTAGAATCCGAAATAACAAATTTATCTGAAGAAACGCATGCAGCGCAATTAACGACAGAAGAACAAACTGCCCGCCTTAATCAAATTCGTGAAAAAATTTCCACTCTCCAAACTGAGCAACAACAAATTACCGCGGCCTTAGATACACTACGCAGTGAGTTGCAGCGCCAACGCGGCCAACAAGCGTCGTTAGAAGCATTGCAGCAAACAGCGCTGGGGCAACGCGACAATTTGCAAGTCGAATGGTTAACACAAAATAATTTAGATAAAATGCCGCGCTTAGCGCAAGGCATCGAAGTCGAATCCGGCTGGGAAAACGCGCTGGAAAAAGTCTTAGGTTCCTATCTGCAAGCGGTTTGCGTCGATAAAATTTCTGACATCGCCGTATCCGCCGCGCAGTTTGCGGATGGCAGCTTAGCTATTTTTGCCGCGCACCCAGCGCCGGCGGCAGGCCACACGAAAGCGCCGACCTTACTTAGTAAAATTAAATCGTCATACCCGTTAGACTCTTTGTTAGGCGGCGTGTACGTCGCGGATAATTTAAAGGCGGCGTTAGCGTTGACGGACCTACTATCTGTGCAAGAATCGGTGATTACCGCCGATGGCGTGTGGTTGAATGCGTCTTGGCTGCGTTTATCGCGTGAAAAAAATGCCGCCGCCGGTGTTTTCCAGCGCGAGCAAGAGTTGAAACAATTAAGCAGCGCGATACTCACTCAAGCAACCGAGCAAACTGAATTAGAATCGCAGCTCACTACGAGCCGCGAACAATTGACGCAGCTGGAAGAACAGCGCGAAACATTGCAGCAAACCGCGAATGCATGCCACGCGCGCAGCGCCGAAGCGCACGCGCGGGAAAAAATGCAGCGTGAACGCTTGCTGGATTTAAAACATCGCGCGGATAAAGTCACGCAAGATTTAACCGACGCAGAGGCGCAGTACGAAGAAGCGCAAACAGAATTAAGCAGCGCGCGTAGTCTCTGGCAAACGGCGTTAACTGAATTGGAACAAATGTCGGAAAAACGGGAAACCTTAACGAACGAACGCGAATTGACCCGCGAAAAATTACAAGCGTCACGCGACAATGTACGTTTAACCAAAGACGCCACGTCGGAATTGCAAATCCGTTTGCAAACGAGTTTGTCGCAGCAAGCCTCGATCAAACAAACCATGACACACATGCAGTCGCAGTTAAGCATTTTAACCAAACGCAAAACCGCTTTGGAAAATGATTTAGCCAACGCGCAATCCGTCACGGCATTAGAAGAAACTTTAGCGATCGCATTGGAACAGCGTTTATCTATCGAAGCGCAATTAAATACCGCGCGCGCCACCATGGAAAATATGGAACAAGAAGTCAGAGCGTTGGAAAGTAAACGCCAAGCGATTGAGCGTGAATTAAGTAAAATTCGCGACGTGCTAGAAACCATGCGCTTAGAAAGCAATAGTTTAAAAGTCAAATCAGAAAATGTTTCCGAGCAATTGACTGAACTCGGCATGACAGTCGAAGAAAACATTACCATGTTGCCAGAAGATGCCACGGCAGAAGGTTGGCAAGCGCAGTTAGAACAAATCACGCAGCGTATCACCCGTCTTGGTCCGATTAATTTAGTCGCGATCGAAGAATACGCGACTTGTTCTGAACGCAAAGAATATTTAGACAAGCAATATAACGATTTAACCGAAGGCTTGGCCACGTTAGAAAGCGCGATCGAAAAAATCGACAAAGAAACCCGCGCGCGTTTCAAAGAAACGTTCGATAAAGTGAATGACCGTTTTCAAGAATTATTCCCGACGATTTTCGGTGGTGGTAAAGCGTATCTCGAACTAACCGGTGATAATTTGTTAGACGCCGGTGTCACGGTAATGGCTTGCCCGCCGGGTAAACGCAATAGTACAATTCAGCTATTATCCGGCGGCGAAAAAGCCCTCACGGCGATTTCCTTAGTCTTTTCAATTTTTCATTTAAATCCAGCGCCGTTTTGTCTACTCGACGAAGTAGACGCGCCGTTGGATGATGCGAATATTGGACGTTTTTGTAATTTGGTAAAAGTGATGGCGGAAAAAACGCAATTTATATTTATCAGCCATAATAAATTAGCGATCGAAATGGCGAAGCATTTGATCGGTGTCACTATGCATGAGCCAGGCGTGTCGCGTTTGGTAAGTGTCAATGTTGAAGAAGCGATAAGTTTAGCGGGAGCATAGGAGAATAAGCATGGAAGCGTATTTGCGTCTGATTTTGTTGGGAGCGGCTTTTGTTATTGTCTTGTTTGTAGCGGTTGAGTTTGTGATGACGCGCCGCCGAAAATATAAGTTAACAAATATTAGTGAAAACTTTACGTCCCCCATTCAAATTGATAATGACGATGAGTTAGACCTCGACGGAAATGAACCGCAAATCCGCGGCGAAGACGATGGCCACGAGTACTATTTAGCGGAACGCGCGCCTCGGCCTGTTACAGCTAATAATTATGCCGACGCGGTTGATGTTAACGAAAATGATAACGAAGAAGTCATGGTCGTCACGCGTCCCACAGTGACGCCACGTCCCGCGCCCGCGCCGCAAAAAGCCGCGAGTGCGCCCGAGTATGCGAATGATTTATTGGTGTTAACCGTCGTGGCCAAACCAGGTCAGCAATTTGGTTCTTATGATTTACTGCAATCGATTTACGCGACCGGCATGGAATTTGGCGATATGAATATTTTTCATTATTACGCGCCGGACGAACAGCCGGGTAAAGTTCGCTTATTTAGTTTAGCTTCCGCGACTGAGCCGGGTGAATTTGATTTGGATCGCATCGGTAATTATTTTTGTAACGGCTTGACCCTGTTTTCTCAATTAGACCTTGTGCCTGATCCACGCCAAGCGTTTAATTTAATGCTGAAAGCGGCGGAGCAATTGGCTGAAGATTTAAACGGCGAATTGCGCGCGGGACCACGTCGGCCTTGGGATGACAATGTCCTGCGAGAATATCAGCAAAAAACTTTATACTTTTATAAACACAAGATGAATGCATGAGCGAAAAAGTTAAAGACTCGCAGTCAGTACTAAAACGGATTGAGTTACTCCGGAAAAAAATTAACGAGCATAATTACCAATACCATGTTTTAGATAACCCTCAAATCGCTGACGCGGAATACGATAAACTTTTTCGCGAACTGCAGTTGCTCGAAACTGAAAATCCTAAATTGATCACCACAGATTCTCCTACGCAACGCGTTGGCGCCGAGCCGCTAAAAGAATTCCCCGAAGTCGAATATGAAATCCCCATGCTCTCGTTAGAGAACGCGTTCGCTAAAGATGATGTGCTCGCATTTGATGAGCGTATTCATGAACGTCTGAATTTAGCGCCTGAGATCGAGGTCGAATATTCATGCGAACCTAAGTTGGACGGCTTGGCGATAAGTTTACGTTATGAGAAGGGCATTTTAACCCGCGCTTCCACCCGCGGTGACGGCACCACCGGCGAAGTCGTGACGGAAAATATTCGCACCATAAAAATAGTCCCGTTGCGTTTGCAAGGCGATGATTATCCAAACGTCCTGGAAGTGCGCGGCGAAGTATACTTCCCCAAAGCCAGCTTCGAAAAATTTAACGCCGCGTCGTTCGCCAAAGGCGAAAAAACGTTCGCGAACCCTCGCAACGCCGCCGCTGGTAGTATCCGCCAATTAGATCCGCGCATCACCGCGACGCGCCCCTTGTCCCTATTTTGTTATGGCATTGGTGTCGTCGAAGGGAAAAAATTACCAGAGCGGCACAGCGATGTGTTGGCGCAGTTAAAATCCTGGGGTTTGCCTGTCAGTAAAGACGTGACGGTGATGCCTGGGATTGAAGGTTGTTTAGAATATTATGCAATGATAGGCGCAAAACGTAGCGCTTTAGCGTATGAAATTGATGGCGTCGTTTATAAAGTGAATAATACTGCGGAACAAATCCGTTTAGGTTTCGTTTCGCGTGCGCCGCGTTGGGCGTTGGCGCATAAATTTCCCGCGCAAGAAGTAAAAACCGTGATTGAAAACGTAGAATTCCAAGTCGGGCGCACTGGCGCGTTGACGCCGGTCGCACGGCTAAAGCCCGTCTTAGTGGGCGGCGTCACGGTAAGTAACGCCACTCTGCATAATATGGATGAAGTGAACCGTAAAGACATTCATATCGGTGACACTGTCATCGTGCGACGTGCGGGCGATGTGATACCTGAAGTCGTGTCAGTGGCGAAAGCAGCGGTGAAAGGCCAGCGTAAAACGATAAAATTACCCAAAGCCTGTCCGATTTGTCATTCCGCGATCGAGCAAATCGAAGATGAAGCGATCGCGCGCTGTAGCGCCGGATTATTTTGTCCCGCGCAGCGTAAAGAAGCGATACGGCATTACGCCTCACGCCGCGCGCTTGATATCGAGGGTTGCGGTGAAAAAATTATCGTGCAATTAGTCGATGAAAATCTCATCGATAATCCCGCGGATTTATATGCGCTAACGTTGGAACAATTAGCGGGTTTAGAACGTATGGCGGAAAAATCCGCGCAAAATCTTTTAGACGCATTAGAAAAAAGTAAAAAGACCACGCTGTCAAGATTTCTCTATGCATTAGGCATACGCGAAGTCGGCGAAGCTACGGCAAAAAATTTAGCGAAGTATTATGGTGATTTGCCGCCATTATTTACCGCCACAGAAGAATCGCTGCAAGAAATCGAAGACGTGGGGCCGGTGGTGGCTAGACATATCGTCAGTTTTTTTTCGGAAGAACATAATCACAAAGTGATCGATAAACTGCTGCAAGCTGGCGTGCATTGGGAAAAAGTAAAAACCTCGGCAAAAGCTTTACCGCTGGCCGGCCAAACCTTTGTGTTAACCGGATCACTGGCCGCTATGTCGCGTGAAGAAGCGAAAGAAAAATTAGAGAATTTAGGCGCTAAAGTCGCAGGCAGTGTGTCCGCGAAAACCAGCGTCGTGGTCGCGGGCGCGGAAGCCGGCTCTAAATTAGCGAAAGCGAAAAAATTAAATGTGCAAGTGATGGAAGAAGAAGCGTTTTTAGCCTTGTTGAAGCAGCCCACTTAAATCACCTCTCCTGCGTAGCCCGTAGCAGAGCGCAGCGGAATACCGGGTTCCCCGGATTCCGTTGCACTGCATCCGGTCTACACGAGAAAGAGATATCGCGCTCTGTCTTTATAGTAAAGCCGATATCTCGTCTTTCTTTTTCGAAAACAAAAACACCACTCTATTTTCCGGCAGCGGCGAACTAATATAATAACCTTGAATCATGTCGCAGCGATGTTCGAATAAATACTGAATTTGCTCGGCGGTTTCCACGCCTTCCGCGACGACTTTTACGTTAAGATTATGCGCCATGGCGATAATCGCATTCACTACCATTTCTTCGTTTTGACTAGTCGTCGTGCCTTTGATTAGGCTCTTATCGATTTTAATCGTATTGATATGCAGATTTTTAATGTAGATCAGCGAAAATTTGCCAGTGCCGAAATCGTCGATCGCGATATTCACACCCATTTCATGAATATCGTTGATGCGGCTCACGGTTTCTTTGTCATCGTCTAAGAACGCTGATTCGGTGATTTCGATTTCCAAACAATGCGGATCAAGGCCCGTCTCATTTAAGATCGTCGTCACTAGCTGTGATGCGTCTTGCAGCTTAAATTGGTTTGGCGAAAAGTTCACAGACACCGGCAGCGGCACGTAGCCTTCGTTTTGCCAGCGTTTGTTAGTTTCGCAAGCGGTCCGTAATACCCACTCACCAATTTTAATAATTAAACCGGTGCGTTCGGCAAACGGGATAAAATTAATCGGGTCGATCATCCCTAACGTCGGATGCATCCAACGAATCAACGCTTCCACACCGCAAATCATGCCATTTTTTAAATTTAATATCGGTTGGTAAAATAACACGAATTCATTGTTAGTGATGGCTTTGCGCAGCGCGGTTTCAAGCTGGATGTTTTCATACTTTTCATGACTCATTTCTTGCGTAAAGTATTGGAACACGCCGCCACCCGCGTGTTTCGCTTTATATAAAGCGATTTCCGCGTTTTTCACCATGTCTTCTAACGAATCCGCGGCGTTCGGGAATACGCTAATGCCGATGCTGGCGGTGAGAAATAAATCGTGGCCATTGACTTTCACGACTTCCATCGTCGCGTTTAATAATTTTTCTGAAATGAGACTCGCAAATTTAGGATGCGCGATGTCATTGAGCAGAATAATAAATTCATCGCCTTCTAACCGCGCGAGCAAATCGCCCGGCCGTAACAACGCGCCAATGCGGCTGGCAATTTCTTTCAAGACCGCATCGCCCATTTCCCGGCCGTAGGTGGTGTTAATCGTTTTGAATTTATCTAAATCGAGAATAATAATGGATAACGTTTTATTGTTAACGCGGGAATGCGTCATGGCTTTATTAAAAATTTCATTGAAAAATACGCGGTTAGGCAGCGACGTCAAGCTGTCATAATGCGATAAATTAACGAAATGTTCAGTCGCGGCGACGATGGGCATTTCGCCTTTTTTATATTGATCGATTTGATCGCTTAACTGCGCATTCGTCTTTTGCAAAGCCGCGGATTTTTTTGTAAATGAAGAATGTAAATCTTCGATGGTATCCAATAATGCATTAAATTCATTAGCGACATCGGTGACTTCGTCCGAACCTTCGACGACGAGACGTTTATCAATTTTTTTGTGTGCGCGCACATCGGCGATGAAATCATCCAATTTTTCGAAACGCGTCAAGACCATGCGGCGGAACAAACTCGATAACAAGATGGCGGAGATAACGCCGAGTAATATGACGATTACGATAAAATAACGATAGGCGTTTAAACCCGCCATATAAATATCGCGGTTTCTCACGTCACGGAAAAATCCGATCGGTTTACCAAAAATATCTCGTATCACGCTAAACGCCTCAATCGATTTATTGTCGATCGGTTGGCTGAAATGGCCATCGCCAGACGTCGCTGAGCCAAACACGGATTTTAAATGCGGATCTTGATTAATCTCTTGGATGCTATAGACCTGCAAATTCGTTTGCGCGATTTGATTAACTTTTTTGACGATGCTTTGCGTTAAGAAGCGGCCTGCAATGAGGGTGCCGACGGAATGGTTGTCAGTGCCGTTGGTAATGGCGCTGGAGGCTACCAACATAATCTTGTTGTCCGCGCCGGATAAAACATAGCCGTGAATTTCAGCAGGGTGCTTAGGATAATTTAATAAGAGCGTGCGGGGCAACGCGAATTCGCCGCTTGCTTCTTGGTATTGAGTATATTGCTGCGTGTCAGGATCAATCCCGGTACCATAAATCAATTTACCGCTATTGTCATAAAACGCCATCAAGTTGATGGTGGATTCTTTATAAACATTCATACTGAGATTTTTAGCGACGTAATCGGTATTCTTGCCTTGCAAGAATTGGACCGTGTCACTCCAGTGCGCCCAATCACTGGTAAAGAGATACAAAGACAAATTTATCTCTTTAACGGTTTCATCGATGCGCTCGAGATCGCGATGCACATAGTATTGTTCCGATTTGAGATAACTGCTTAAGACGAGATAACGTGATAAGACGCAAATAAGTACGAGAAACGCTACCCAGATGACGCCTATGACTAAATAAGATTTTTTTTGTAACTTCATTTGCGTTCCCTCGCAGAAAAGTTTACGTAATTACTATTGACTCTCCGCTTTAAAATGGTCGCCTAATAATTCCCGCATTTTAGCTTTGATCATATCAATAGCGATACGGTTACCGCCCCCTCTAGGCACGATGATATCGGCATAGCGTTTGGACGGTTCAATGAATTGCAAATACATCGGTCGAACGGTTTCATCATATTGTTTCAAGACTGCGTCTAACGATCGGCCGCGCTCTTTCAAATCGCGTTTTAAACGGCGAATCAAACAAATGTCTAACGCGGTCTCCATAAAAATGCGGATATCCATTAAATCCCGCAATTCTTTTTCGACGAATAATAAAATCCCCTCGAGCACAATAATGCTGTGCTGACCAATCGCGCGAGTTTCATTTTCGCGTAAATGCGTCGCGTGATTGTAGATCGGCACTTGGATCGTTTTGCCCTGTTGTAATTGTTGCAGGTGTTGAAACAATAATTCATGGTCTAACGAATTCGGATGATCGTAGTTAATATGCGTTCTTTCTTCAAACGGTATGTTGCTGTGGTCTTTGTAATAAGAATCTTCGGAAATAACGACGACTTGGTTCGAACCCAATTCATTCACGATAGTATTGGCTAGCAAACTCTTGCCGGAGGCGGAAGCGCCAGAAATCCCGATAATAATGGTATTTTTTGCTGTCAAAACGCTTTCTCCCGTTTTTCATTTTTTAGTAGCACGTACATAGCGCCGCTTTGTCCATCTTTCGCGGCAGCCGAGCAAAAAGCCAAAATCTGGTCTAGTTGACGCAGCCAATTATTCAATTTATTTTTTAACACTGGTTTTAAAATATCGCGGCCTTTACCATGAATGATTAAGACATGACGTACTTCATGCTGTTGGCACTGTTGCAAAAAGCGGAAGAGGGCTTCTTTCGCGATCGCCGCCGTCATGCCATGCAGGTCTAGTTTGGCCTCCACATTATATTGACCTCTACGCATTTTGCGAAGGGTTTTATCTTGTAATCCCGAACGGGAAAATTCCAACATGTCTTCACCGCTGACGAGCGGCTCTTTGTCGAAATCGGAATAGGGCGCGAAGCTAGATTCTTCCGCGACGAGGCGCGGTTTTTTTCGTAACGGGTAGCGCTTGGGCGGTGGGGCAATCGTGTTGGGGACGGTGATACGTTTCACGTCCCGCATAGCCTGACGGAAGAGGGTTTGTTCTTCTATGCTTATTTCGTCTTTTTTACTCATAAGCAAGCTTGCCTATAGTGGCCCATAGTTAGGATGAGTCTTTCTGTATTGTACCTTTTATATCCTGCCTACGGGAAGTTTATTAAGGTAAAAAACCTAACTTTCCAATGATTTAATGTTGCTTTCAAAATAAAATCTAGAATACTATGATGCGCGCATTAGCCGATAGTTTACCGCTTCAATTTATGATCTCAAACTCGATTTTTGGGGTATTTTTATCCTCTTATAAGACTATACTTATAGTATGGACTGGCAAAAACTATAACTGGATGGCTCTCTTAACCTTATGAAAAAAAAAGACTTATTACAAAAATTCATGTTTGAGCACACGCCTATTCGCGGCGCGTTCGTGCATTTGGACCATTCTTATCAAACGATTATCCATCAACATGCCTATTCGCCGCCGCTCAAGCGCCTATTGGGGGAAGCGTTGGTTTTAGTGAGTTTGCTGTGCGGGACGATAAAATTTAATGGCCGCTTAACAATTCAATTCCAAGGTAAAAATAAATTACGCTTATTGCTGGTGCAAGCCACCCAAGATTTTCATATCCGCGGTTTAATTCAATTTAATGAAGAACCACAGTCGGAAGAAGAAATTCTTAGCGAATTTAAAAATGGCGTCGTGGTCATTACCATGGAGCCGGATGACAGTACGCTGCGTTATCAGGGCATTGTGTCTTGGCAAGGGAACACTTTATCACAATCTATCGAAGGCTATTTCCGCGATTCGGAACAGTTATTAACGCGAGTTTGGATAGCGGTCGACGATAAACGCGCTTGTGGTCTGTTGATACAAGCGATGCCGGGCGCGGATAACAATGGGCCCATGCGGGCGAATGACCCGAATTGGGAGCACATTATGGCGTTGACGGAAACCTTGAAGGCTAATGAGTTATTAAAACTAGATAATAAAATTATTTTGCACCGGCTTTATCATCAAGAAGATCTCCGTCTATTTGAAGCCACGCCCATTATTTTTCGCTGTACTTGCTCGTTGAAACGCAGTGAAAACGCTATTTTAATGCTGGGCCGCGCAGAAGCGACGGAAGAATTGCATAATCATCAAGTGATAGACGTGACATGTGAATTCTGTGGCTCGAAATTCTCTTTCGACCGCGTCGACGTCGAAAAAATATTTCGCAAAGGTGACACCCCACCAACATCGACACAAGTCCATTAAGCCAGTAGCATAGACATAGCCCATTTCATGAGAGAGTTAACATGCAGCATTTTTTAATCGACTTCATTCCAGTCCTATTGTTTTTAGCCGCCTTTAAGCTCTTCGGAATTTATGTCGCGACTAGCGTAGGGATAGGGGCGACCGCGGTGCAAGTATTGTTGACGCGTTGGCTGCGCAGTAAGTTTGACAAGCAGCAATTAGTGACGTTAGCCGTGTTTGTGGTATTTGGCGGCATGACTTTATATTTTCATAATCCGATTTTTGTGAAATGGAAACCTTCGATTGTGTTTTGGATTTTTGGCGCGGCGCTGATCGTCAGTCAATTTTTTAAAAAACCCATTATTCAAGCCATGTTGGAAGGCTTATTAGCCGATAAACAAGCGCAAATGACGGTGCCGACGCTGGTGTGGAAACGCTTAAACTTAGCTTGGGCGTTGTTTTTCTTAACCCTAGGGACGGTAAATATCTATGTCGCATACACTTTCAGTACGGAAACGTGGGTGAATTTTAAAGTGTATGGGATTTTAGGTTTGATTATGTTATTTAGTTTCATCCAAGCATTTTGTCTCGCGCGTTACATGACAGAGGCGAAATGATGACGCCGGCGGAACGCGTGGCGCTGATAAAACAGCGTTTAACAGCTAAATTTTCTCCTAGCCAATTAGATGTCGTCGATGATAGCGCGCAACATGTTGGGCATGCGGGTGCCAAAGGCGGGGCGGGGCATTATACCGTGATGATCGCGTCTGAGGATTTTAAAAATAAGTCGCGCGTGACGGTGCATAGCGATATTTACGCGGAACTGCAAGATTTAATGCCGCATGAAGTTCATGCGTTACAAATCAAAGTCATTAAAATTTAGGACGTTTTGTCGGTTTTTCATCGACAGTGCCGTCGTGCGCCATTCTTTGAAAGATCTTTTTTATCAATAATACATTTCGCGCGCGTTCATCTTCGGTGGGGATAGTGGCCATATGAGAAGTGTTAGGGGCATAGTCTGACGTACCAAATTCAAATCCATCCAACATAATCGGCAGAATTTTTTTTACGTCAGCGTAACTGAAATCTAAATAATCCGCCGGTGTCATGTCATAGCAGTCTTTAACGTCTAATTTAGCGCCTTTTTGTAAAAGTAATTCTATCAATGTAGGCTCGTCGCCGCGCAAGCAAGCGATATGCAGAGGGGTCATACCGTTAGTTGCGTATACAGCATTGACATCTAAATCATTGCGACTGAGTAATGCTTCAATGATTTGTTTTTGATTTTCAACGCCGGGTAAATCTTCTTCTGAAAATTCGTCACTTATATGGTTCCAACCTTTTGCAACCGCTAATAAAATCGGATTGCTGCCAAAGTAGGCGGAATATTTGTTGACGTCAGCGCCGGCTTTGATTAGCTCAAGAGCGTCAAATGTTTCGGTCAGTGAAATTGCATTCAGCAGTCTTGAATTGCTAATAATAAAATGATTTTTAGGCTTGGCAAGATCGAAACGCAGTTGCACAAAATTGAGCGCTGCTAATTCATTATTCCTTATATTTATGCGCGGTCGGAAGCTCAAACTGTTTGAATCAAATGCCGCTTCCATCGTCTCAGAAACAGGCAAGAGTACTCGATGGGAATATTTTTTATCTGGATGGGCCACATCATTGATGACTTTCGAAATAATCATAATCATATCAATGAAATCTTTCCAGGCAGTCTCAAGTATAAATTCTCTGGTTAAGTCTAACATTGGAAAAGAGGCGTCTTTAGAAATGAGTCGCCAATTGTTAAGATAATATTCTTTGAAAGCCTCTGGGGTAAGTCGCGTGGCATCGTGCATGAATAGCTTGGCAAGCTTGATAAAATCAGCGGTGTCAGTCTTTTTTTTGGAGGTGGCTTTCGTCATGCGCTAGATCTCCAGATATAACTATTATATACCAGAGCCATCATTATTTATAATTTTGTGCTCTGTCTCGTAATAGATGGTCCATGATAACGATGGCCATCATGGCTTCGCCAATCGGCGTCGCCCGCAGTCCGACGCAAGCATCGTGCCGGCCGGTGGTCTTAATTTCAATTTCATTACCCGCATGATCAATGGATTGAGCGGGGAGGGGGATGCTGGAGGCGGGTTTTAACGCGATGCTAGCCGTGATAGTTTGTCCCGTGGAGATCCCGCCTAAAATGCCGCCCGCGTGATTGCTCAAGAACCCTGACGTATTCATTTCGTCGCGATGTTCTGAACCTTTCTGCGTGACGCAGGCAAAGCCTGCGCCTATCTCTACCCCTTTTACCGCGTTGATACTCATTAAGGCATGCGCGAGGTCCGCGTCTAAACGGTCAAACACGGGTTCGCCTAAGCCGGTAGGGATATTTTCCGCGTGCAAGTTAATACGCGCGCCGATCGAATCACCTTGTTTGCGAAGGTCGGCGATGTATTGTTCGAGAAACGGAATTTGTGCGACATCCGGGCAAAAAAACGGATTTTTCTCCACTTCGTCCCAATTTATTTTGTCTATTTTGATCGGGCCCAATTGGGCGAGATAACCGCGGATGAGAATGCCGTGTTGAGTTTGCAAATATTTTTTCGCGATCGCGCCGGCGGCGACGCGCATCATCGTTTCGCGCGCGGAAGAACGGCCGCCGCCACGGTGATCGCGGATGCCATATTTTTTTTGATAAGTGAAATCGGCGTGGCCGGGGCGGAATTGATGTTCGATTTTTTCATAATCACGCGGCCGCGCGTCGGTGTTCGCGATCACTAAACCGATGGGTGTGCCGGTAGTTTTTCCCGAATAAACGCCGGATAAAATTTCCACGGTATCTGCTTCGCGCCGCTGCGAAGTAAACTTCGAAGCGCCAGGTTTTCTGCGATTTAATTCGTGCTGGATATCGTCGTTACAGAGGGGCAGGCCGGGCGGGCAACCGTCGATCACGCAACCATACGCAGGGCCGTGACTTTCGCCAAACGTCGTGACCGTAAATAATTTCCCTAACGTATTTCCAGACATATCAAGTCACGTTATGAAGATCGATTTGGCACTCTTGTAATTGCTCGGCCGTTAACATGAAAACACCGCCGCCACCACGCTCGAACTCAAGCCAAGTGAAAGGAATATCGGGATATAAATCGGTTAGCGCAAATTCACTATTGCCGACTTCGACGATCAGCGTGCCTTCTGCCTGCAAGAAAGGCAGCGCGTCCTGCAAAATGCGCCGCGCGTAATCCAAACCATCCGCGCCCGCGGCCAACCCTAAACGCGGCTCATGTTGATATTCGACCGGCAACGTCGCCATGTCTTCGGCGTCGACGTAGGGGGGATTACTGATGATGAGATTATATTTTTTTGGCGGCAAATTATTAAATAAGTCGGATTGAATTAATTGCACTTGCTGTTCGACGCCATGCCGCAGGACATTAATTTTTGCGACCGCTAACGCATCGTTGGAAATATCCGACGCGTCGACGTCTGCGTAAGGAAACGCTTTCGCGCAAGCGATGGCGATACAGCCGCTGCCAGTGCATAAATCTAAAATATTATTCATACGGTCGGGATCGACCCACGGTTGAAATTCATTTTCAATTAATTCCGCGATCGGCGAGCGCGGTATCAACACGCGTTCATCCACAAAAAATGGCAAACTGGCAAACCAAGCTTCATGAATAAGATAAGACAACGGAATGCGTTCGCTAATGCGCCGTGTAATGAGTTTTTGAATCGTATCGCGTTCTCCGCTAGTCAACCGCGCGTCTAACACGAATTGATTTACATCATGCGGTAAATGCAGCGCCCGCAGCACGAGCGTGACGGCTTCATCCCACGCCGTTTCTGAGCCATGACCATAATATAATCCCCCCTCGTTAAAAGAGGAAACGGCCCAGCGTATCATGTCGCGGATAGTCTTTAATTCGTCCAAATTAGCCATGCGGCGCCTGCGAAAAGGTTAGCGTAATGTTAAAAGGCTATTTTAAGACTAATCCTCTGAGAGTAGTAGTTCTTTCGGCAAAAAGAGCGCACCCCTAGATGAATTGTTAGAGCAGCCTGTGTATAATCTCCAAAATTAGATAAATGGCGCAAAAACTTTCAGCTAGTCGCCCTTTTAAATCAATAAGTAAAACCAACAAGCGAGCAGTGGTAATGACGAAAAAAACAATGTATCGAGTCACCTTTGTTAATCATGAACGTATTTATGAAGTGTATGCCAAGCGCGTCGGGCAGGGGAATTTATTCGGTTTTGTCGCTATCGAAGAAATCGTGTTTGGCGAAACCTCCACCGTCGTCGTTGATCCTGGCCAAGAGCGTGTGAAAAACGAATTTCAAGGCGTCAAGCGCACCCATATTCCTATGCATTCCATTTTGCGTATCGATGAAGTGGATAAAGAAGGCGTCGCGAAAATCACGACGCAAGTGAAAGCTAATAATGTGTCGCCATTTCCCGGCCCAAGTAATCCTATTTACACTAAGCCGCCAGAAACATTTAATTAGGATTTGACATTATGGCAGACGCAATCGGCCCGTTAGTGTTTGATTTACTCGGTAAAGAATTAAGCGCTGAAGAAAAAGAAATTTTAAATCACCCGGCGGTCGGCGGTTTGATTTTTTTCGCGCGCAACTACGAAGCGCCGGAACAAATCACGCAATTATGCCAAGCGGTGCGCGCGGCGCGCAAAGCGCCAATTTTAATTTGCGTAGATCAGGAAGGCGGCAGAGTGCAACGCTTCCGCGCAGGCTTCACGCGTTTGCCCAGCATGGGCGACATCGGCAAACTCTACGACACAACTCCTGACACAGCATTAACATTAGTGTCGGCTTGCGGTTGGGTCATGGCGGCGGAATTATTAAACGCCGGCGTCGATTTAAGTTTTACGCCGGTATTGGATATTGATTTGAAAATCAATCCCGCCATCGGCAACCGTGCGTTTCACCAACAGCATGCGGTGATCGTGACATTGGCAAAAGCATTGACTGCCGGTATGCGCGCGGCGGGGATGGCGGCGGTAGGCAAACATTTTCCCGGGCACGGTTCAGTGTTGATAGATTCGCATGTAGATTTACCGATAGATATGCGACCTTACGATGAAATCGCAGCAGCTGATATGCCACCGTTTGTGGAAATGATACGGCATGGGATTGAAGGTTTAATGGCGGCGCATATTTTATTTTCTGAAGTCGATGACACCGCGGTAGGTTTTTCCAAAAAATGGCTGCAAGATATTTTGCGTCAGCAATTGAAATTTTCCGGTCTTGTGTTTAGCGACGATTTAAATATGGAAGGCGGTAAAATCGCCGGCGATCATCCGCAGCGGGTGGCGGCGGCGCTGACGGCAGGCTGTGATTTTGCGTTGCTGTGTAATAACCGCGACGCGTTCGTGAAAACCTTGGATAACATCAATTTAGATAAATATAAATTAACTGAAGATAAAGTCGCGCCGTTACGCGGGAATTTTTCCAGCGTGCAAACCCCCTTAAAAAATTCAAAACTATGGCGCGAGAAATCTAACCTCATTAACGAATTTGTCGGCGAAAGTCAGGCGCGGAGTACTTCATGATTAATGATCCAGTGACGAAAATGAAAGCGGTATTAGCGTCAGCCGAGTGCCTCTATACCATGGCGGATATCGAAAAAGAGTTAGACCGCATGGGCGTGGAAATCACTGAAAAATTACATGATAAAAATCCTCTTGTCATCGCGGTCATGGTTGGCGCGCTGATGCCTACAGCTTATTTACTAACGCGATTACATTTTCCTTTAGAATTAGACTACATACACGCGACCCGTTATCAGGGCACATTGCGGGGTGGTGATTTACATTGGTTAGTCGAGCCAAGACACGACTTAACCGGCCGCACAGTCTTAGTAGTAGATGATATAATGGATGGTGGGCTGACGTTATCTGCTATTATCGATTATTGTAAACAAAACGGCGCAAAAGAGGTATTTTCCGCCGTGATGGTGAATAAGAAACGCAAGCGCGAACCGGGCGCGGAACATGAGCCTAATTTCATAGGCTTACACGCGGATGACCGTTACCTAATTGGTTTTGGTCTGGATTACGAAGAATATTTACGTAATGTTCCAGGGATATACGCGGTGGCTCCAGAACATCAATGATACATACTTAAAGGAAACGCATATGACAGGATTTCATTGGTTCTTAGTGTTTTTCGCCAGCTTTTGCGTACTGTCGTATAATCGCGCCTCACTCATCGTCTGGACGCTCGCTTTCGGTGTGCTACTCGCCTTACTCACCGCCTTCCACACCATGACCACGTTTGCGCTAGTCACTACTTGGGTCGTGTTATTTTTAATTTTTACCCCCTTACTTATTTTACCGCTGCGCCGCCGCCTCATCAGCCAGCCGATTTTAAATTTTTACCGCAAAGTCATGCCCTCCATGTCGCGCACCGAAAAAGAAGCGTTGGCCGCGGGCAGCGTCACCTGGGAAGGCGATTTGTTCAAAGGCGCGCCGCGCTGGAATACTTTCACCGCTTTGGCGAAGCCGACGTTAAGCGCCGAAGAAAATGCTTTTTTAGATAACCAAGTCGAAACCCTTTGCAAAATGATAGACGACTGGGACATTACGCATAACTTAGCCGACATGCCGCAAGAAATGTGGCGCTTTATTATCAACGAAGGTTTCTTCGCGTTGATGATTCCTAAAAATTATGGCGGTAAACAATTTTCCGCTTACGCGCATTCGCAAATTTTAACTAAAATTTATGGCCGCAGCGGCACCGTCGCTTCCACCGTCGCCGTACCGAATTCGCTCGGGCCCGCGGAACTGATTTTGCATTACGGTACCGAAGAACAAAAAAATTATTATTTACCGCGTCTATCTAGCGGCGATGAAATTCCTTGTTTCGCATTGACCGGTCCCGACGCCGGCTCTGACGCGGGCGCGATGCCGGACACCGGCATTATTTGCCGCGGCACGCACGAAGGCAAAGCAGTGATCGGTATCCGTTTAAATTTTAGTAAACGTTATATCACGCTGGCACCAGTGGCGACCGTGATTGGTTTAGCGTTTAAGTTATATGATCCCGATCATTTGATCGGTAAAAAAGAAAGTTTAGGCATCACGTGCGCGTTGCTGCCACGCGGTACGCCGAATGTGACGATCGGCCGCCGTCATTTCCCTATGAATATAGTTTTTCAAAATGGCCCCATCCAAGGTAAAGACGTTTTCATTCCACTCGATTGGATCATCGGTGGCGTCAACATGGCGGGACACGGTTGGCGCATGTTAATGGAATGTCTAGCGGCGGGACGCGCCATTTCATTGCCGGCCAGCGCCACGGGCAGTTCTAAAGTAGCCGCTTACGCCACTGGTGCGTACGCGACTATCCGCCGTCAATTCAACACGCCGATAGCAAAATTCGAAGGTATAGCCGAAGTGTTAGCGCGCATCGGCGGCCGGACTTACATTATCGACGCGGCGCGTTCATTCGCCGCGGCTTCGATCGATCAAGGTGAAAAACCCGCAATCGCTTCTTCGATCGTGAAATATCACGCGACCGAATTAGGGCGTCAAGTCGTTAACGACGCGATGGATGTGCATGGCGGTAAAGGCATTTGCTTAGGCCCTAAAAATTATTTGGGACGTGCTTATGAATCCGTGCCTATCGCGATTACCGTCGAAGGCGCGAATATTTTAACGCGTAGCATGATTATTTTCGGTCAAGGCGCGATGCGCTGCCATCCTTACATTTACGCTGAGTTAGAAGCGGCAAAATTAACTGACAATAAAGAAAGTTTAAAAGCTTTCGATAAAGCTTTCATCGGCCATTTAAGTTATTCGATCAGTAATGTCGTGCGGACGTTAATTTTAAGTCTCACGAGCGCTTTCTTTGTCGTCGTACCGAAGGGGAAAAAAACCAAACGCTATTTCCAACACGCCACGCGTTTGAGTTCATGTTTCGCTTTATTTTCTGACATGACGTTAATCTTATTAGGCGGGGCGGTTAAACGTAAAGAAAGTATTTCCGCGCGAGTGGGGGATGTGTTGAGTGAATTATATTTACTGTCGGCGGTATTAAAACATTTTCAAATCCAAGGCGAGTTAGACGAAGACTTACCGTTAATGCAATGGGCGAGCCAAACCTGTTTGTACCGCATTCAAGAAGCCTTCAACGATTTATTCCAAAATTTCCCGAACCGTTTCGTGAGCGCGCTGTTGAAGTTAATGATTTTTCCTTGGGGCGCGAATTATAAAAAACCTAGTGATAAGCTCGGCCAGCAAGTCGCCGATTTACTCACGCTGCCCACCGCCGCACGCGCGCGCTTAGCAGGTGGTGCCTTCGTGACGGATTGCAAAGAAAACGTCTTAGCTGCCATCGATGACGCGCTCAATAAATCGTTGGCGGTGGAACCGATTGAAAAGAAATTACGTGACGCGTTAAAACAGAAAGTCATTTCCGGCAATAGTATGGGTGAGTTATCGCAAGCCGGTTTAGAAAAAAATCTGATTACCGAAGCCGAACACCAACAAGTCACCGCCGCGGAAAAAGCGCGTTATAACGTCATCAACGTCGATGATTTCGCGCCGGAAGATTTAGCGCGCGTCGTGATTATGTCACCCAAATCAGAAGAGGCGAAAAAGCGCGTTGAAAAATTCTAAGAGTGGTTTATTCGGATATTTGCTCTTATTAACTGGAATTTTCGCGCTGTTGGAGATAAGTTACTTCATTCAGCGCGGCGGCATTTATCTCAGTGAATTCACGCTGGTCACATCGCATCTTGATATCCCACTAAAAATTATCCCCGGTGTAATTTTTTTTGTAATCGCGCAATTGCTCGTGCATCTTGGCTTTACCACGTTGATCTGGGCGGCCGCGCGCTTAGTGGGGGTCGCGCTAAAATGCCAATGGCGCACGGTGCAAACGTTAGGTTTTAACTTTTGGGTGTTTGGCATCATCGCGGTGCTGGTCGCTAATCAACATTACTTTCCTAATTCTCAATTCGCAGCTGCAACGGGCTATCACATTGACGCGCGAGTCTTAAAATTTGTCTGGTCGGCTCTCTTAATTATTTGCGCGTTGATCATCGTGTTAGCCGGTATTGGTTTCATAAAAACGTTGCCGGTGTTATCGCGCCTACTCATCGGCGTAGTGTTTGTCTCCGGCACCGCGGGTTTTATGAATTATCATCAAGCCATCGTGCGAGACGCCAGCACGCCGGAAAAACCTAACATTATTATCATCGGTGTGGACGCGCTGCGGCCGGATTATTTGGGATTTTTCGGCGCCGATGATATGACGCCGAACCTGGATGATTTTCTTAGACACTCAGCAACATTTGCCTCAGCTATGACGCCGCAGGCGCGCACGTTCCCCGCCTGGATGAGTATCTTAACCGGTAAATATCCTAAGCACGTCAATGCGCGCTATGATTTGCAAGACCGCGCTTTGCTAAGTTTACCTGATGACACCCTGCCGCAAGTTCTCCGTCAAGCAGGTTATGCCACAATTTATGCGAGCGATGAAACGCGCTTTAGTAACATTGATACATCCTTTGGCTTTGACAGTACGGTGACGCCGCCCATTGGCGTAAATGATTTTTTACTTGGTTCACTGAACGATTTCCCCATGTCGAATTTGATCGTCAACACGGCGCTAGGCAAATGGTTGTTTCCAAATAGTTACGGCAATCGTCCAGCTTATATCACCTATGATCCCGATAGTTTTTTAACCATGTTAAAGCCCGCGTTGATCCGGCCGCGCGACAAACCCTTATTTTTAGCCGTGCATTTCTGTTTGCCGCATTTTCCATATTTTTGGGCGGATTATTCGTTTCAAGATTCGAAACGCGCGGCGATCCATTATCATTACGCAGTGCAACGCGCGGACCAGCAAGTCGGTGATTTTCTCGCGCTGTTAGAGCAAAATGGAATTTTAAAACATAGCATCGTGATTTTATTATCGGACCATGGCGAAGCGCTGAACTTGCACGGCGACCGCGCGACAGATAGAGATTTATTTATCGCGGGCAGTGATAATCCTAAAAAAATCGTTCCACACTATTATCCTAAAACGCCGGAAAAAGAGTCCGTCAACCAATCGGCGGGGCATGGCACGGACGTGTTGAGCTTAACGCAATATCATACGCTGCTCGCATTTCGATTCTATGGCGTGCCTGGATTAATGCCTGGATGGAAGCCGCGCATTGTGCCTGACGTCGTGTCTTTAATCGATATCAAGCCAACGGTGCTGACCTTATTGGGGGAGCTGTCCGAACACGATGATGGCGTGTCGCTTACGCCATTATTATCTCCCGCCAATCTCAACGCTTCGTTACCCGCGCGGCATTTATTTATGGAAAGTGATTTTTCGCCGCAAGCCGTCCGCACTGTTCATCCGGAGACGAGTAAAGTCTTATTCGAAGGCATAGACTTTTTTAAAATCGATCCAGTCACTACGCAATTAGTCGTTAAAAAAAGCATGGGGGATTTAATTATTTCCAGCAAACAATACGCTGATATGTATGGCGAATGGCTATTAGCCCTCTACCCACAGACCGCAGGGAAAATGATGCCGGTATTAGTGAATTTAAATTCCGGATTTTGGACCAATGACTTATCCACCCCGCTTGCGCATGCCTCTCCCGCTAAAGACATGCTGTTATCTTTAAAACAATTTTATGGTAAAGAGTTGCACAATATCTGACCTAAAAATGAGCATTAGTTAGCGCAATGTACCATTCTTAAGGTTGTCTTAATGAACAAATGCTATTGTCGCTGTTCTCATACACAGCTGGGTTTCTCATGGCATCTCCACGTTATTTAACGCCCAATAATTCAACGATTCAGCAAAGAACGTCAGATGAAAATTTCTTTTCTAATGTCGATTACGTTATGGCAAAGTTTTTGAATAGTGTGAAGGAAATTTATGTGCCTGAAACATTCTCCGAAGCTCAATTTAATCTTTTATGCGAACATTTAAGGATCGGCAAAAACTATTTTGTTTTTCCTCATGTCATGTTCTGTGAGGTTTACGCCGAGCCAAATGGCGTCGCTTTAGTTAATTATTTCTTAACGTTGCTAATGAACTTACCGGCTGAATTACGCATTCTGCAAGCCACGACACGCAATTATTTCGGCTATCGTTTGGAAAATATTTTTGGTACCACCATTGCGGATAAGCTAAGCACGCTAACGCCAGAGAGAATAAGTAAAGTCATGGCGGGCGACGCGCGTTTTCAATTTTTACCCGCACGCCAGCAAAAACTTTTTATCGATATCTTAGTTGAGCAAAGAAAAAATAATTTTGAGAATACGGTCACCGAAAATCTGGTCACTCAGTTGACGCCTGGCATGATTTTTTTGACCGCAGATAACGTCGAGGCGACATTAGATGTATCTTACGTTCACTTGGTAGAAATCGTTGCGGAGCTGGATCGTCAGCTAAGTGAAAAAAAAGAAGAATTTTTCATGCTAATGCTGCGTTATTTCTTGCGCTTCACGACATCAATGCCGAATTTGCAAACCATTGAATTTATTTTTCAAGAGTTTGATAGCAAATCGCCGTTAAATTTTTTTAATAAACAATTAGATTTTTCCTTCACACCAGGAAAGCTAAACGATTACATCAATCGTTATTACGCATCGTTTTTAAAAGCAAACCATCCCCTTGAGCCTTTCGATGCGAATTTCTTCCGTTTTTATATGCTAGTAAAATTTTATGCCAAATATCCTGAAACGCAACTCACGAAAATGTCGTCTGTCAAAGTTACACAAGAGCTGCTAGTAGAAATCGCCACCGCTAAAAAGTATTATATGAATGAAAAATTAATTCAATTCGAAGTCGTATTCGCACTGGCTGAAATCTTCGTCAACAAGCACGCCAATCCTCGCCTCGATCGCGGTTTTAGAATTGCTAACACACATACTTGGCAAGTGCTCATGACGGAAATAAGAAATGCCGCTTTCGCGCAGTTGACGGATAGGTCTAATTATCCTAATCCTTTGCAGATCATCCATTATCTGCCGACGTTGAGGGCGGCGCTGGCTATGCCTTTGTTTAACCGCCATCGGCATAATTATCATTATATTTTTTCGCGTCGTGACACGACGGCTGTCGTTAATATCAAAACGATTGTCAATTCTTTGCAGCGCCCCCTCAATCTTCTTTTAAATACATCACGCTAATATTAAAGGATTAACCATGCTACCTCGTTCGATTTATTCACCCGCTCTACATGTCTCCAAACAATCAGCGCTACTTGACTATGCCGATCTTGAAATGACAAAAGCTTTTGTAAATATAATGATGAAGGTGTTGCGAGATAATCGTGCGCAGCATCCTGTTTTGAAAAATCTTTCTGAACAGCAGTACGCTGCCTTTAATGATAATTTAATTTTGCATAATGAAGCATTCTATTCGCATAGCTTGTTCGTAAATGTTTATAAAGAACCTAATGGATTGGAATTAGTTAAATCTTTTTTAAAGCTCTTGCAACAGTTACCTAATGAATTGCGCATACTTGCAATTAATCCCGCCGATTATTTTTCAAATAGGCTACGAAATATTGTAAATTTTACCAACACTGTCAGAGCTATTTATCGTCTGACGATCCATGATATTCATGCATTGATGTTAAATAATTCCAACTACAAAGCACTGTCCAACAAACATCAACAGCTTTTTGATGGTATTTTATTTTATATTAAAACAAAATTAAAAACTGATTTGGCCTATCTTGCTGAGACAAGAACTGGCTACAATACCTCTCTTTTAGTCAAACCGGAAACATTTCCTCAGCGCTTTGGCATGTCGGTTATTGAGGCGCAAGCGGTAGCGCTAGATTTAGATAAAGCATTGCAAAAAGAATTTATGATGTTGATGTCGAATTATTTATCCGCTTTCGTTAGATATCATAATCAGCTGCCGCCGTCTGGGCAAAACGCGGCAGTTTTTAAAATTATTTTATTAGAAGTCAAAAATCACAAATCGCCGCTCGCTTTTTATAATATGCAGTTAGGTTATATAATTGATCGGCCATTATTGATGAACGTTTTGAAAAATACTTTTCAACGGCAAATAGACGCTAACTTAAACATTGATACGTGGCAACGCCCGTTTTATTTTATTACGTTACTCGCGAAGTTTGATCCCGATTTTCCCACTGCCCGCTTGACGAAATCAAACGCCCTTGAAGGCGTTAATAAAATACTGCCGCTAATCATTGGCAGCAAGTGCTTAATGGAAGAAAAGCTCATCCAATTTCAAGTCCTATTCGCGCTTACCGAGTATTATGCCAACTCTCATACTTCTCCGACCACGGATCATTTGTTAGGAATCGAAAACACGCGGACTTGGCAGCAATTGATGTCCACGATCCGCGCCGCTGCATTCTGGGAATTGAAAAATGAAAAAAATTACCTTCACCCGCGTGACGCTAGCCATGATCTTAGCGTGCTTAAAGCGGCGCTAGTGTTGCCCTTATTCAATCAACACAGAGGAAATTACAGCGGTTTCTTTGGCGGTAAGACATCTACCGTAGACAAGATAAAAGTTTTGATTGAGGAAGTTAGACACCCGCGCGAGAACAGAAGTTATCGATAACAATAAAAATGACGCAACAAGTGCTTGCATCATAGAAGTTTTACACAATCTAAATTATTTTTTGATGGTTTTATTGCCTATGTTGATAAAATCTTGATTATTTATTTAAGCACCTGATAAATAATACATAATCACTTATGTTTAGATATTGCTCTTGATGGTTTGAATCAGGATTTTATGTCATTTCTATGAGTTCTCTAACGGTTACTAACAGAGTTATCAACAGAAATTGTGGATAAGTTGGTAACTTTGAAAAAAATCTAACGCCTCCGCACGGAAAACATAAATTTACCAGCTTATTTTGTTCTCAGAACCACACTTGTACACACCGCCAAAAATTACACGCTGATGAGGTAAAATAGGGACAATGGCTTACAAGGTTTTAAAAAATCTTTTTAACTTATTGAATGTATTTGAATGATTCAGACTTTTGCTGAGCCCAAAATCGAGTTTTAAAATACTATGCAAAGTTAAGGGCGGGTTTTATAGAGGTTGTTAACAGAGTTACCCACAGAATCTGTGGGTAACTTTATAGTAAGTATGTAAACTAATTATTCTTGATAGTCATTAGTGAACAGTGAATATAACAATGCGCCTAACGGCCAGTCGATATCGATTTTATTTATTTGCGTAAGAATTTTCAGTTGCGAGCCTTTCAGCTGATACGTGTTATAAAGTAAATCGTCGATATACGAAATGTTGGCGCAATAGGTCGACAGATATTTTTCCGGAGTGCTTGGGTAATCCTGTTTCAATTGATCCCAACTCTCAGCGCAAACCGCTTGGAACTTTTTCTCGACCGTCGTTTGATCCGGTGTCGTATCGACGCCAAAAAAATTATAACTATA
This sequence comes from Gammaproteobacteria bacterium, assembly GCA_963692955.1. Lineage (GTDB taxonomy): Bacteria > Pseudomonadota > Gammaproteobacteria > DSM-16500 > DSM-16500 > UBA5158. The sequence goes on from OY843587.1 coordinate 1,321,104, forward strand.
GTATGCGTCGGAGTAGGCGATGAATTGTTGCTTCGCGAGGGAAGGGATTTGTTCGGCGACATGTTTAGTTTGGATCAAATCATTATAAAGTGAACTACAGCTGGCAAAGTTAAACTTACCCGTGTCCGTGTTGCTAATTGGATATTGAATCGGGTAGCAAGTGTCCATGCCCGTTTCTTTGCTAATCGCAGCGAGCGCTTGATCTTCGCCTAAACCAAGAAAACTTTTGGAAAAGACATTATAACGTTTGCCACCTATTTTTATAGGTGTTTGGTCATGATAAAGCCCATTCGCGAGGGTGCCAAACGCGATTTGCGTAGACGCGCCGCCCATATCGATACTACCGACAGTGTTACCCGTCGCGAAATTTCCGGACAAATAGTTGATGTCTAACCAACCGTACACGCCTTCCATTTTTCCAGAGATAGTTTGCACTTTGTGAACGGGCATGGCATAAGATTTTTTTAAATATGTTTTTACGTTGCTGTAAATGGCTTGTTGCGTGCTATCGGACAGCAAACGCATGCCAGCGGTAGCGAACACATCGACTGGCACAGATTTAGGATCAATTTTATTTTTTTGCATCGCTGTGACCGCGTCATCGAAAAGAGTTTTCAATGATGCGCCCGCGCCATCAGGCTGTGCCGCGAACGAAGATAAGCCTGGCTTTATACTTTCAGAAAAAATATCTGTGATGACAGGTATCGAGTTGGCGGTAGAGCCGGTTGAATATTGCATGAGATGTAAACGAGAACCCGTGCTACCCGCGTCGACCACGATCGCATAATGAGCGTCAGCGGCGAAGGCCAGTTGAGTCAAACTAAGCGCTAATAAACCTGCAAAAGATGATTTCATAAATCTCCCCAACGGTTAATAAAATTGTTCAAATTATACCCGGGATAATCTCATCTGCCAAGATATTTAAAACTATTGCGTCTGGAAATGAAATTAAATACCATGCTTCGCGTAAGTCATTTGCCATATAAAACCTATAATAATAAGAGGTCGTATGTTTACGAGGATTGTTGATACGGTAAAATCATCGATGAAGCGTAAAAGTAGAGAAGATTCAACCGAAGATTTAACCTGTGAAGAAGTTTTAGTAGATCCTGTCGTGCAACTTGATTCAAGTCCAGATTCTAGCAGCAGCTCTTCACAAGATAGCTTCGATCATCTTATCTCTCACCCTCAAACTAAAAGACCAAGGATACCGCGGATTTCTTTCACGATCCCACCTCTTCCTTCACTTCCTGCGCCCACATTTCTCCCTGCGCCCAGCTATTCTTTTCTAGAGGAAAATAGATTCAGCGTCGCGCGTCAGCGGCATATAGAACAGAGTTACTATATTCCTCACTCAGTAATAACAGTGTTTACTCATTTTCGACAAGGTGACGTTATTTTTGGATTGATAGATGAGCGCTTCAAAGTGGAAAAGCAATTGCTAAAGCAAGGCTATTCAGACTTGGTCGCGAACAATCTGAATGAATCCGTTATTATGAGTTTGTCTAACAATAAGGAAATTCGTTTTCAAGGCAAATGGCATATCGATTATCATGCTAAGTTGCTTACTAAACATAAAGATTATCTTTTTAAACCCAATGGTAAGCCTATTCCTCAATCAAAAGACCCAGCAGCTATCAGTGCGGCTTTTCGGCGCGCATGCAAACTAATGGTAATTCACAGATCTAGAGACCGAGTGTCGAATGTGCATATCATCACGAAAGGAATCGATTGGAAGCGTTTGTGTCATAAAGTTAAACCAGGCGACGCATCGGTTTGCGCCGGGATTACCAATAGTGAAATCCGCGCAATTTATCGCGATGAAAAAAGACATGGCTTGCATCCTAATATCTTTTTTTATGACAATGATCAGGTCATGATGAAAAAGCGTCCTTGGGATACGCTCGCTCTAAGTCATCATTTTCGGCATTACGAACAGCAAAGAAATAATAAAGAAAAAATAATTGCGGAAGTTGCGACCTTGTCGTCTAAGAGAGTTTAGCCACACTTCAAAGAGTTACCCACAGAATCTGTGGATAATGTTGTGGCTAACTCAGTTAAAACCTACGCGAAGCACAGCAGTACTGCTTTCTTGGTTCATGTGCAAGAAATGGGAATCGGGAGGATTTTCATAAGACAACAAGTTAATGTCTCACACTGTAACGAGGGCATCACCGTAAGATTGCTTTTGCAAACTATTCTTTATGAAAAGAAAATAGCTTATACTCTTTTAAAATGCTGTCAGTCTGGAAGACTGAAAAAGAATCACGTTAAAGGAGCTATAATGGCTATATTGGATTTTGCGATTCTGTTTTTTGTTATGCTGGGTCTGGCTTATGTTTCTGTCGCTGTGTGGATGTGGACGATTACCGTCGCCGTCGTTTTACTCTTAATTAGCTTGTTTGGACAATTGAGTGTTCTGGTGTTAACAATCTGCTGGATACTATTCGTTCCCATCGCGCTATTTTTCAATTTAAAAAAGCCACGCCAGCGTTACTTCACCGAACCGTTGGTGAAACGCTTGCAAGGCCATCTGCCCGCCATCAGTCCCACCGACCAAGAAGCTATCGAAGCCGGCGATGTCTGGTGGGAAAAAGAATTATTCCGCGGCCTGCCAAAATGGAAAGATTTATTGACCGTGCCGGCGCCGGCGTTAACGTCAGAAGAGCAGAGTTTTTTAGATAACCAAGTTAATACTTTATGCTCGTTGTTAGACGATTGGAAAATCGTCATGCATGATTATGACTTATCTAAAGAAGTCTGGGACTACCTCAAGGCGGAAAGGTTCTTTGGTTTGGTGTTACCAAAAGAATACGGCGGCCGCGCTTTCTCCGCGCTCGCGCATTCTACTATCGTTGCGAAAATCGCTTCACGCTCCATCGCCGCCGCGGTAGATACCATGGTGCCTAATTCGTTAGGGCCGGGTGAGTTATTATTGCATTACGGTACTGAAGAACAAAAAAAATATTATCTGCCGCGCTTAATTAGCGGCGAAGAAATGCCATGTTTCGCGTTAACGTCGCCCACCGCGGGCAGCGACGCGGGATCGCTCGTCGATCATGGGACGGTTTGCCGTGGCACGCGTGAAGGCAAGGAAATTCTCGGCATCAGTTTAACGTGGGACAAGCGCTACATTACGCTCGCGCCGGTCGCTACCGTGTTAGGTTTAGCGTTCCGCTTATTTGATCCAGATCATTTGATCGGCGACAAAGATGAAATTGGTATTACCTTAGGATTAATTCCGACTAACCATCCGGGTGTTGAAATCGGCACGCGTCACATGCCTATGCATATACCTTTTATGAATGGCCCGACGCGCGGTAAAGATGTCTTCATTCCGATGGATTGGTTGATCGGCGGACAAAAGATGGTAGGGCGCGGTTGGCAAATGCTAATGCAAACATTATCTATCGGCCGGTCTTTATCATTACCGGCGCTCGCGACTGCGTGCGGCAAGCTCGCTTATCGCACCACTGGCGCATATTCTGTAGTACGTCAGCAATTTAATACTTCGATTTCAAATTTCGAAGGCGTGGATGAAGCGCTGACGCAAATCGCTGGATTGACTTATAGTCTCGAAGCTTGCCGCATCATGACCGCGGGCGCCGTCGACTTAGGCTTGTCACCGGCGATTGTTTCCGCGATCGCGAAATATCACATGACCGAAATGGGCAGAATCATTATTAATAATGCGATGGATATCCACGCGGGACATGCGATTCAAATGGGGCCAAGAAATTTCATGGCAAACCCTTACGTGGCGATACCGGTCAGCATCACGGTGGAAGGCGCTAATATTTTAACGCGTAATCTTATTATTTTTGGCCAAGGTGCTATCCGTTGTCATCCTTATATTTTATCTGAGATGGAATTATTTTCGAAAACCGATCCTGAAAGCCAAGCGAAATTGGATACAGTGTTGATGAAACACATAGGTTATGTCGTCAGTAATGTCGCGCGCAATTTAGTGTGTGGTTTGACTGGCGGCTTATTATTGCTGGCGCCGGTGCGCGGGCCCACCGCGAAATACTATCGCCAACTGTCGCGCATGAGCACGGCCCTGGCCTTGTACGCGGATGTCGCCATGTTATTGTTAGGTGGCGCGCTGAAACGCAAAGAAAGAGTTTCTTCTCGGTTGGGCGATGTCTTAAGTCAACTTTACATCGGTTCTACGGTGCTAAAATATTTTCAAGACAATAAACAACCCGAATCGGATTTGGATAACGTGCGTTGGTCCATCCAAAATTGCTTGTTTCAAATTCAAATTGCTTTCGATGAATTGACGGATAATTTCCCCATCCGTTGGGTCGCGAAATTACTCTATGCGTTGATTTTTCCGTGGGGCAGAGCGTATAAAAAGCCTAGCGACAAATTGGGACTGATCGTCTCCACCACGATGGTGACGCCGTCGGAATTCCGCGACCGCTTAACACGCCATTCTTTTATAAGCGATGATCCAGAAGATGCGATTAACCGTTTAGAACGGACATTTTTACAACGTGTTCAGCTTGAGCCGTTATTTAAAAAGTTCCGCAATTTAGTGCGCAACAAAACCATTCCCCCGCATTACCGTTTTTCAGATAGCATTAAAATGGCTTTAAAAGCCGGCGGCATAACAAAAGAAGAAGCTGACACGTTACAAGCTTATAACGATTTAGAAAAAGAAGTGGTGAAAGTCGATGAATTCTCCAAAGACTTCTCGGAAGTAATGACCAAAAAAGGATAACGACCGATGGAAAATAAGCACACTGCAACGAAAGGTTCACATGCCGCGCATCACACGGCTGCGAAACATGAAGTGTATATCGTGGATGGCACGCGCACGCCGTTTTTAAAAGCGAAAGGCAAGCCAGGCCCGCTGTCTGCTTCGGACTTAGTGATCAATTGCGGCCGAGAATTATTAGCGAAAGAAGTAGCACCCACCGAATTAGGCGAAGTCATTATCGGTTGCATGATGCCGAGTCCAGATGAAGCGAATATCGCGCGCTTGATCGGATTGCGCTTAGGCGCGGGTAAATCTACACCCGCTTATACGGTACAACGCAATTGCGCTTCCGGTATGCAAGCGCTAGATAGCGCTTTCAAAGATATTCAAGAAGGGCGGCATGAATTAGTGTTCGCGGGCGGTACGGAAGCGATGAGCCGCGCGCCGTTATTATTTAATGATTCGATGGTGGCCTGGATATCGAATTTCTCAGGATCAAAAAGTATTTTAGGTAAATTAAAAACGCTCACGCAATTCCGGCCTAGCGATTTGAAACCGGTGATCGCGCTGTTGCGCGGCTTGACCGATCCAACGGTAAATTTATCCATGGGACAAACGGCGGAAAATTTAGCGTACCGGTTTGGCATCACGCGCGAGCAAATGGATGCGTACGCGTTAGAAAGTCATCGACGCGTCGCGCAAGCGCAAGATGAAAATCATTTGCAAGACGTTATGCCGGCGTTTGATTACAAGGGCAATTATTATATCGCGGACGATGGCGTGCGCCGTGATTCGACGATGGAAAAACTCGCGAAATTAAAACCCGTGTTCGATAAAAAATTCGGTAGCGTCACCGCGGGCAATAGCGCGCAAGTGACGGACGGCGCCGCAGTGTTGTTACTCGCGAGCAAAGAAGCCGTTAAAAAATATAAATTGCCGGTCATCGCGAAAATTATTGATACCGCATGGGCGGGCGTTGATCCGGCGGAAATGGGTTTAGGCCCGGTTTACTCAACTGTTAAATTAATGAAGCAGCAAGGTTTAGAGAAAGACGACATCGATTATTGGGAATTGAACGAAGCCTTCGCCGCGCAAGTGCTCGCGTGTCTGGCCGCGTGGGAAAGTGAAGATTATTGCAAAACCTATTTAGATTTAAGCAAAGCGTTTGGCACCATAGATAAAGAACGCTTAAACGTTGACGGCGGCGCGATCGCGCTGGGACATCCGGTCGGCGCCAGCGGTGCGCGCATCGTGTTACGCCTTGCCTATATTTTACAGCGGCAAAAAGCGAAACGCGGGGTGGCGACCATTTGTATCGGCGGCGGTCAGGGTGGCGCCATGTTAATTGAAAATGTTTCCGAGGTGACGAAATGAGTACGAAGCAAACTTTCAAAAATTGGAAGCTGTCGACGGACAAAGATCAAATTTTATGGGTATTGTTTGACAAAGCCGGCACGAGCGTTAATACCTTAGACCAAGACACGATGGAAGAATTTTCGCAAATCGTGGATTTGTTAGCGGCCGATAAAGAACACAAAGGCACGATCATCGCTTCTGGCAAAGACAAAGGCTTCATCGCCGGCGCGGACATTTCGCAATTCGCAAAATTTAAAGATATTCAAACCGCGACCGATTTATTATCGCGTGGCCACGATATTTTTAACCGCTTAGAAAATTTAGACAAACCGGTAGTGGCGATGATTGACGGATTTTGTTTCGGCGGTGGTTTGGAATTGGCGCTTGCTTGTCATTATCGCGTCGCCGAAGACGGTGAAAAAACTAAATTAGGATTACCTGAAGTGAAACTCGGCATTCATCCCGGCTGGGGCGGCACCGTGCGCTTACCGAAATTAATCGGCGCGCCGCAAGCTTTAGATATGATTTTAAAAAGTTATAATATCAGTGGTAAAGCGGCGGCGAAAATGGGCGTCGTCGATGCGGCCGTGCCACGCCGTCACTTAGCGACCGCGGCCCAATGGTATGTGTTGAATCATCCTAAACGGCACACAGCGACATTTATACAAAGCCTGACCAATACGGCGTTGCTGCGAAAAATTATCGCTTATCAAGTACGGAAATCTCTGCAAAAGAAAGTAAATCCATCCCAATATCCCGCGCCTTATGAAGTCGTTAATAATTGGGAACGGTTTGGCGTTGAAGGTAATGAGCCGTACGTGCGCGAAGCGCGTAGTTGTGGAAAATTATTTTTTAGCGAAACTTCACAAAATTTAGTGCGCGTTTTCTTTTTGCAACAGCGCATGAAAGGCTTAGGCAAAAAAGTCGATTTCAATCCGAAGCACATTCACGTCATTGGCGCGGGCACAATGGGCGGCGATATTGCCACGTGGTGCGCGTTCCAGGGTTTGACGGTGACACTGCAAGACCGCGAGCCAAAATTTATCGCGCCGGCGGTGAAGCGCGCGTTCACATTTTGCAAAGGTAAATTGAAAGAACCGTATCTCATTCAGAAAGTCATGGATCGTTTGATACCCGATCCGCAAGGCTATGGACTAGGGCGCGCGGACATTATCATCGAAGCGATTTATGAAGATTTAACGGCGAAACAAACGACGTTCAAAAGCGTCGAGGGGGAAGCGAAGAAAGAAGCGATTCTTGCTACCAATACCTCAAGTATTCCGTTAGATGAAATTGATACGGTGTTAAAAGATCCGGAACGTTTAGTCGGGATTCATTTTTTCAATCCCGTGACGAAAATGGAATTGGTTGAAGTAGTGAAGGGTTCGCGCACGGATAAGAAAATTATCGATGAAGCGATTAGCTTCGTGCATAAACTTAATCGTTTGCCATTGCCGGTTAAAAGCAGTCCTGGGTTTTTAGTCAACCGCATTTTAATGCCGTATTTGCTGGAAGCGGTTAATATGATTAACGAAGGCATTCCACCGACGGTGATCGATAAAGCCATGACAGAATTCGGTATGCCCATGGGGCCGATTTTGTTATCCGACACGGTAGGACTCGATGTTTGTCTGTCGGTCGCGAAACATCTTGCGAAATATTTCCCGAATACGACGGTGCCGCCGCGTTTGACGGAATTAGTCGATAAAGGCAAATTAGGCGTCAAAACTAAAGAAGGTTTTTACAAATACATTAATGGCAAAGCCGTTAAGCCGCCGACACCTGCGTACAATAAACCGTTAAAAGATATTTCTGACCGGTTAGTGTTGACGATGGTGAACGAATCTTTCGCCTGTCTGCGTGAAGGCGTCGTCGCTGATGGCGATTTGTTAGATGCGGGCATGATTTTTGGCACGGGGTTCGCGCCATTCCGCGGCGGTCCTATCCATTACGCGAAATCAGTCGGCATTCATACTTTGTTCCAAGAATATGTGAACATCCAAAAAGCCCGCGGCGTGAAAACCAATACGCTGCGTGAGTGGGAAGACGCAGAAGCGTGATAAAACATTCCCCGCCTCAAATGAGGCGTGGAAGTAGCAACTCATTTTTTCCATTTAATATTACAACCCACACTCGCTTTTTGATCGGGATCAACCGTCTCATTTTGCAAAAGCGCGTCTAGCGCCGCGCGCAAATCTTTGCCATTCACTGCTTTGCCGTTGCCGGGTGTCGCCGCATCAAAACGCCCGCGGTAGACACACGCAAGCGCCGCGTCAAACACATAAAAATCCGGCGTGCACGCGGCCTGATATGCTTGCGCGACAGTTTGTGTTTCATCGTAAAGGTATGGGAAGGTAAAACCATACTCCGCAGCGAACGCCCGCATTTTTTCCGGTCCGTCTTGCGGATAATTATCAACGTCATTCGAACTGATCGCGACGAATGTGATGCCTTTGTCTTGATAGTCTTTGGCGGTTTTAACTAGCTCAGAAATAATATGGATGACGTAAGGACAGTGATTGCAAATAAACATAATCACCGTCGCGGTTTTCGATTTCAACGCGGACAAAGAAAGCATTTGATCAGAACGTGTATCCAATAGTTTAAAATCGTATGCTTTTGTGCCAAGCGGCAGCATGGTTGATGGTGTTTGAGCCATAAAATTTACCTTCTATAATGTCATTATTTTTGAATTTTTCATGCGTAGTGTAGTCAATTTATCCGAAAATAAAAATATTGTTTTGTTATGCAAATCGAGTATTCTTGTAAATTCTAAAATATCGATGCATGAATTTTCTTTGCAGAATAATTCGAAAAAACCAGAATAACAGGAGAGATTTATGGCGAAACGGTCTGCCATCAAACGGCTTGTTCAGCAAATGTGTGCGGCTGGAATGTTGATGTGTTCCACGCAAAGCTTCGCTGCCGCGTTTCAGTTATACGAACAAGATGGGGCGACCGTCGGTGATTATCATGCCGGCCGCGCGGCGGAAGCGAATAATGCCGCGACTGCGTTTTATAATCCGGCGGGCATGTCACGCATTGCCAATCAGCAAATCGTGTTTGGCGACGTTGCGGTCTTATCTGATCTTAAATATCGCGGCAGTGTGTCTGTGAATACTATTAACGCTGGCGTGCCGGTGAATGTAGTGAACCAAGGCGGCGGCTTTAGCACCATTCCAGATTTATTTTATGTCGCGCCCATTAGTGACCGTTTTGCTTTTGGTTTCAGTATCGCAGCGCCGTTTGGTTTGAAAACCGATTACGGCAGAGTTTCTAATTTGCGTTATGCGGCCACCGCGACCGAATTAACGGTCGTCGATGTCAGTCCATCCTTATCGTTAAAAATTATTCCGCAATTATCTATCGGTTTAGGTTACGATTGGCAGCGCTTCGGCGCGGAGTTTAATCAAGACGCTTTTATTAGCGGTTTTAACGCTTATGCCTATAACAAAGCGTGGAGCAGCGCGAGTGGTTTTCATATGGGGGCGTTATATTCGCCTTGGGAATCGACCCGCTTCGGTATTTCATTTAATTCGCAAGTCGTACACCATCCGCATGGCACGAGTAAGTTAATCGGCCCGGGCGCTAGTTTTGTTACGGGAATTCCCGCGCCGTTTGGTCAAGGCAATCCCCAAGCGATAGTTTCACAGCAAGCTTACACGCGCGTGACCTTACCCGCGTATACGACGTTGAGCGCGTTCCACCAATTAAATAATCGCTGGGCGTTGCTGGGAACGGCGATTTATACGCGCTGGAGTACGTTTAAAACCTTAACGCTTAGCAATATAGCAACCGTGAATTTAAACGGCTTTTTACCTGTTGCGTCTAACACCGGTAGTTTGACGCTGACGGAAAATTACCGCGATGCGTGGAACTTTTCGCTGGGTTCAGAATTTTACGCGACTGACAGAGCGACGTTTCGCTGTGGTATCGGTTATGACGAAAGTCCAATTAAAAATAATTTGCGCGACGTGCGTATTCCCGATAACAACCGTTACGCGGTAGCGCTTGGCGGCCATTATCAAGCGATTAAGCAACTCGGTTTCGATGTGGGTTGGACGCATTTATTTGTGCCGGGCCATACCAATATCACTCCCCCACCGTTAACTGTAGGCGCGCAAACTACAGTGACGAGAGGTTATATGCAAACCAACGCCGATATTTTTGGTGCGCAAGTTACGTGGGATATCGTCTAGCACTAGGCTGGATTGATTTGTACTTGAAACGGGTCTAGCGCCACAATTTTATAAGGCCCGGTTTCCGTCACTTGACTGATCCCTTGATTGATATCCAAAATCACCGTTCCTATGCTGGGCCCACTACAGTCGGGGGTCATGTAAACATCCGCTTTGCAATTCCAAGTGTTGCTACCGCAAGCGATATATAATTCTAACTGCGATATTAAATTTGCACTGTGGGCATGCGTTATGCCTTCGTCGCCTAATTGATTTGAACACATGCCATCGTTGACTACGCAAGTGGAATCAAAGTCAGTGTTGTTGATGATGTTCAAGTCGGCGTGGGCGCTGGTGGCGAGTAAAATTAGAGAGGTAAAGTATGATAGTTTTTTTAGCATGGGTTTGTCCTTAGGAAAATTCGGTTTGTGTGCGATGGGTTACGCAGGCAAAGCGGTAAGCCAATAAGCTAACTGTGTAATCTGTTGCGGTGTAAATTGCAACCCTAATTTGCTGCGTCGCCATAAAATATCTTCCGCGGATTTCGCCCATTCGTGATGCAGCAAATATTCAATTTCTTTTTGATAAAGTCCCGCGCCGAAATCTTGGCCTAAATCCGCGAGACTTTGCGTGTGATTCAATATTAATTTCGCCCGCGTCCCGTAATTATGCGCGTAACGCAGCGCGGTTTTTTCGGGCAGCCACGGGTATGACGTTAACAAATTATCGCGGAAATCCGCAAACGTCGTCGGCGAAAAATCACATCCAGGCAACGATTCATTGGCAGTATTACAAACGGGTAATTGCGGAAACACAACGCGCAATTTTTCTAACGCTTCATCCGCCAGCGTGCGAAAGCTCGTGAGCTTGCCGCCAATCACCGTCAACATGCGTGTTTCGGCATGAAAATGCAATTCATAACCGCGCGTAATTTCGGAAGTTTGTTTGCCCGCCTGGGCTTGCAAGCAACGCACCCCCCAGTAAGAATAGACAATATCTTTCGCTGTGATGGGTTTATTGAAAAAATTATTGATGACGGCGCAGAGATATTGCTGTTCTTCATCGGTAATCGACAATTGCTCCAGGTCACCCGTACAGGGAAAATCGGTAGTGCCGATCAAGGTAAAATCTGTTTGATAAGGAATGGCGAATACCACCCTTTTATCAGAGTTCTGTAAAATATACGCGAAATCACCAGCATAAAGCTTTGGCACGACGATATGACTGCCTTTGTCCAACTCGACTTGAAAAGTTATTGTTGACGGCGAAATTTTCTTTTGCACTTCGGCGACCCATGGGCCGCTGACATTTACTAACGTTTTCGCGAACACGGAAAAACTTTCTTGATTGTCATTATTTTTTAATTCAATTTTCCACACATCATTTTCAAACTGCGCTGAAATAAAAGTCGTATGCGTTAAAATCGTCGCGCCTTTTTCTTTCGCCGCTAGGGCGTTTAGTATGACTAATCGCGCGTCGTCGGTCATGCAGTCATAATACGAAAAACCCATTTTATACGGCTGCAACAGCGCTTCACCGCGGGCGTCATGCGCCAAATTAATTTTTTTAGAATTAGGCAGCAGCGGATGCGACGCTAAATGATCGTATAACCACAAGCCAATCATGATCATCCAAATCGGACGCAAATGTTTGCTGTGCGGCAAAATAAATTCTAACGCGGTAATAATGTTGGGATTGTTACGGAATAAAATTTCGCGTTCTTGCAGGGCTTTTCTGACGAATTTAAATTCGTAATTTTCTAGATAGCGGAGGCCGCCGTGAATTAATTTGCTGCTGGCGGAAGAAGTGGCGGAAGCTAAGTCGCCTTTTTCACAAAGCGTCACTGACAACCCACGGGCCGCCGCGTCCGCCGCGATGCCTACGCCGTTGATGCCACCGCCAATGATAAAAATATCCGCTACCGCTGGTTGCATGAGGCACTCGCTTTGCCGCCATTTGTGATTTACTATAGCATATAATTGCAACAGATTGGAAAGCAAAATGCCCGCCTATCTGCTAGCTATCGATCAAGGCACGACGAGTTCGCGCGCGATGATTTTTAATCATCAAACGGAAATTATTGGCCAATATCAGCTTGCCTCGACATCTTTTTATCCGCAAGACGGTTGGGTAGAGCAAGACCCCGAAGAAATTTGGAAAGCCGTGCTGACTTGCTGTCAGCACGTATTAACCGATACGGGCTTAGCAGCGAAGCAAATCACTGCCGCGGGCATTACCAACCAACGTGAAACGACGATTATCTGGGACCGGAAAACTGGCGAGCCGGTGTATCCCGCCATCATTTGGCATGACCGGCGCGCGCAAGATATTTGCCATGCGTTGTCGCAGTTAAGCATCAGCGCGGATTTAAAGAAAAAAACCGGCCTGTTGATTGATCCGTATTTTTCCGCGATAAAAATCTTGTGGATACTCGACAATGTGACGGGCGTGCGTGCCCGCGCAGAACGCGGCGAATTAGCGTTTGGCACGATTGATACTTTTTTATTGTGGCGTTTTACCAACGGCAAAGTGCATGCCACCGACGCTACTAACGCCTCGCGGACATTATTATTTAATCTTGAGACGCAGAAGTGGGATCCAGATATTTTATCGGCGTTTCACATTCCCGATTCATTGCTTCCTATCGTGTTGGATAGCGCGGCGGAGTTTGGCGAGATCGACGCTAATTGTTTAGGCCATGCTATTCCGGTGAGCGCAATGATTGGCGATCAGCAAGCCGCAACGGTTGGTCAAACGTGTTTTAACGCGGGCATGATGAAAGCGACGTATGGCACTGGCTGTTTTTTGTTGATGAACACCGGCTCGCACATTATCCATTCTAATCAGCAATTGTTGGCGACGGTGGCATACCGCTTGCAAGGCGTTACGACGTACGGTTTAGAAGGCAGCATTTTTTCCGCGGGCGTGATTATCAAATGGCTGCGCGATACTTTGAAATTAATTCATGTTGCCAGTGATTCTGAAGTCATGGCGCTGCGGGTCGACAATACCGCCGGCGTATATTTCGTGCCGGCATTCACCGGCTTAGGCGCGCCTTATTGGGACCCGGCGGCGCGCGGCGCGATTTTGGGTTTAACCAGTTTGACGAGTCCAGAGCATATCGTGCGCGCCGCGCTAGAAGCGGTGTGCTATCAAACGCGCGATCTTTTGGAATGTATGAAACTAGACGGCATCAAAGATTGGGAAGCGTTGCGCGTCGATGGCGGCATGGTCGTGAATAATTGGTTATTACAATTTTTAGCGGATATCGTCGAGCGCAGCGTGCAGCGGCCGACTTGCATTGAAACCACGGCGCAGGGTGCGGCGTTTTTTGCGGGCTTACAGATTGGCGTATATCAATCATTAGAAGAAATATCCCATGTCTGGCAAGCGGACGCGCGTTTCACGCCCACATTAGAAAATGCGCAGCGTGAACATTTGTATCAAGATTGGAAAAAAGCAGTAGCTAGAATAGTCACTCACAGTTAAAATCTTCGCATTACTGCGTTAAAAATTTTTCACCAGGAAAATGATATGAAAAAAGGTATTGTGATACTTGCGGTGGCTAGCGGTTTAACTTTTTTAGCGAGTCACGCTTGCGCGGGTAATCGTGCGGGTGCCGTTACTTTCACGCCGGGTATCGGTTATGATTTTTTCGCGAGTAAACGCAATATTCGCAATACCACTGTCATTCCAGAAATAGCGTTAGCGTATAATTTCGATGAGCATTGGGGTCTTGAAGGCGCGTGGGGAACATTTGGTACGAGTTATCACGGTGGTGTGGCCGCCAACCAAAGTGTGAAAGGAGATTTGTATACGCTCGCCGGTATCTATCATATTAATCAATTTAATTATCACATAGTCGAACCGTATGTCGCCGCTGGGCTTGGCGTGTTGTATCTTAATCCGAACCGCTCGAATGCAAATAACTTAGCTAACTTGAATGCGGCGCTAGGGACGCAAGTATTTTTCTCTGACTCGATTGCTTTCCGCAGCGAAGTCCGTGATCTTTACACGCTGTCTGGTGGCGTCAATGATGTTATGTTGAATTTTGGCGTGAGCTTCTTGATAGGCGGCAATACGCCCGTCACAGAGCCTAGCCCGTATAAACAATTAAGTGATAGCGCCGTAAGCCAGTGAGTGGTTTAAAGCAAATAATACACCTCTCTCCAATTTTCGATTATCCTTTTATAATCAACGTCCTATACAAGAAATTTTGACGCTTCAGGTTATCAAAACATAAATATAGTAAATTATCTCCAAGTTAGGCATTTTTAATTAATATTTACTTAATGTATTGAATGTATTATATGCAGATCATTAATGCAGATCATTAAATAATAATATCGAGAATTAATAATGGCTAACACACGGGCAATCGAAGAGAAAATACAGACCAGCATAGATCCAGAAGCCATGGACATCGAAACCAATTCTACAGCTGAAAGCAAAGAAGAAGAAAAATCTGTTGCTCTCGTCGAAGTTAACAAACATGCCCCATCTTATTTAGATAAACAACTTGCGGCATCTTTCGTTGCGGCATCCAATGCATTTTGTTTTACGCCATCCTCCCCGGGACCGACAAAAATCTCATTATTTCTTTTTCTTGGGAGAATACCCACTGCTGTTCTACTAAAACACCTCTTACCATTTTTAGCACTGGAATCCAATGCTAAAGATTATTATAGTCTGGTTCGCGTAGATAGACCCCTAGGCTCTTTATTTCGAAGACACCTCGCAGACCTTCATTTAACACAGTTACTCCAACACATAGCGTATGGCGAAAAAACACAGGCAGAAAAGATCATCCAGCATAGACCAAACTTATTATTGCTTAGCGGGCCGATTGTTAAGGACTATGCCGGACGTGAAATCCAGCAAACTGCTTATCAAATGGCGCTAGCGGCGGGTGATGTCTTTGTGAAATTTGAAAAAGGCGGCGTGTACCAGCCAGACGCACAAGGCGAAGAAATGAAAGAAATGATTGAACGTTATGTTATAAAACACCTTGGCCAGGAAACAGGCGTAGCAGAACTCGAAAGACAACGAAAAATGCTATTTCCAGATGATTTTGAAGAATACGTAAAACAGAAGCGAGCAAAAGATTTAGCAGCTGTCACAGAAATATTTGATACGATAGGCCTAGCTTCCTCATTAGATGAAGATGGTCTACTGGAAGAATGCGGAAAAGCATTAAAGAAGTTCAAAACCCATTTAGAACCTAAAGGGATAATTACAACCACAACACAAGGCTGTCACTTTGACCCGCAAATACTTGTGGAGGCATACGGACTATATGATGCTAATCATATAAACTTTGGTGATGACTGGAATAGTCCGAAGAATCTGTTTGCCTGGCAAAAAGTCATTGGATTAATCCAGCGTTATTTAACCGCCTGTGATGCTATGGTGTTGTGCCAGGGGCCTTATTATCTTGTCCAGAATGGCGAGAAATTCGGACGTACCTTAAATTTTCGTTTTGGCGGTGGTGTTTACTTTCCTCTTGATACTGATCCTACTTGGTCTTTCGGTAAAAATGCCTGCGCCCTCGCATGGGGCGCGTGGCCTCAGCGGGCGCGGCACGCGCGGGCGGGTCGTTGGAGCCGCTCGGCGTTTTGGAAATCTTATGTCGAGCAAAAACATCGTCGTTGCGAAAGCCTATGCAACATCCAGACAATCAGTCAAAGACTCGGTGCGTAATAATGTAGAGTTCCGTCGTGAACCCGTAAGTAATTTTGGCTGGTCGAACATGATCGGATAAATAAATCCAGCAAGTCTTCGTATGAACAAATTTCAAATGTCTTTACCCACCAAATGACAAAGTGGAGAAGATAGTTTCTGGTACGTCGGAGAGAAACTCCATCATCAACCATCATGGTAATTGGAGCTATCTATGCACTTTCTCACCAGATGCTCACCGCTATTCCAAGATATTATGTGCAGTAATTTAGGTTAATTTCTTATAAAGTCTAAAAGTTTTTTGCCTACTACACATAACGCCTTACCGCCTACAATAATTTTTATGTGTTGCAGCACATAAAAATTAGTTTAGAAAGGGCAAGATTTTCTTCTCGCGAGATTTACTTTCGGTTCGATTTTTTTAGCCTTAGGCTGCACTTTCGGTTGTTTGAATAAGACCTGCGAAGTAGAAGTCAGCGGTGTTGCTGATGTCATTGGCATTGTCGGTGACGTGGTCGTCGCAGTAGTTGATAATGGTGACGATGGGGGGATAGGGCCACCATGTGATTGCATTAAAGTAGAAGCTGCTTCCGAAGCGTTAACCTCGGGTTTTACTTCCTTATCTTCTTTAATCTCAACAGGATCCTTCACCTGAGGTACATTCGCTGGATTCATGCTCGCATGAATACGAGCAAATGAACTCTCTGAGAAATCAAATCTTGGCACTGTAGATCCACTTCTTAAATCATTATCTTCGTTAGGTTTATCTTCCGCTACTCGACTCACATGGACTCTTTTATCCTGCATACGTTGGAAAAGCTTTGATAAACCCGCTTGTAACCCTGCTCTTAACGCCATCGCACCGGCAAAGATTGTCGATATGAGGGTACTAGCTGCAATGACGGTAGGAGCGCTTGTCAGCGTAATTCCTAATGCCGCTGTCGCTTTCGCCGCGACCATCGCTAAGAATGTACCGATAGGACCGGTATGCGATACGATCCAAGCTGCGGCAGTTACAGCAGCACCTAAGCCCGCGGCTGACAAGATAGCAACGCCGGCAGCGCCGGTAGCAATCATCAAACCAAGGCTCAATGCCGCGCTTATGCCAGCGGTAACAACACCAAGTGCCGGATGCATGCTCGCACCTTCTGCATAGGCGTCCTGCATACTTTTAATCGGTGACGTTAAACGACTCGCGATTTGACGGAATGCCCATGCGCCGCCATAAATAAGCGTAGGTAGGAGATTCGCTAAGCCTAATAAATATTCATTTTCAATTGAGTGGCGTGAATTGGCGACTACCATTTCCATCGTTTTTTCTATCATGCGTGGAAAAAATTCTGTGAATAACTTGAATGTGTTTTTTAAAAGAGTTAACGGTAAAAACACTAATTCGAAGGTCTCGTATGTTTGTAAATAATCATTCGGCGCTTCTTTGTAACCGAAAAATGCTGCAGCGTCGCGATTATAATTATTTGAAAACGGATTATAAATTTCATGGAACGCGTCACCGATTCTGTGACCCAAACTATATTCCGAATAATCATCCAGTGTGGCTGGGGCTGCAAGTGATAAGTACATTTGTTTCAGGCGGTCATCAGGAACGTCGATACTAACTAATTTAAATCCGGCTTTTTCCAACTTAAATAGCCAAGTCACACCTTCGATGGTGCAGCGACGGCCGGTGTTGACATCAATGATATCAAAACCACTGAGGGTCGATTTTAAATAGATATTCTTATCTTTTGTGTCGCGATAAATATTATTGGCTTTGTCCGTGGTAGGAATTTTTTCCCCTGCGATGATTTGACGCTTTTCAGCTAGGGTTAAGTTTGTATTCGAAGATTTATTTACCGCAGCCTCAGGCGCGGCATGCGCATAGCCTAATAAACTTTGGGTATAATTAGCAATAAGCAGAGTGGAGCTATTGGAATCGCCAATTTTTTCGGGAAAAAGAGTATCTAACATAGCTGTTAATTCAGCGTCAGAAAAATAATTCTCTGCGCCTTCAGCAAGAAAATTCTTTGTTATTTTTATTAACGATTGATCTGCAACTGTTTTGTGACTACCACCAACGACGGGGATGGGTTGATTATTTTCATCAAAATGAATATTGCCTTCATGGTCTACATATTCTTTACCATTCAGCTTTAAGCTGCGCGGCATATCTATGCGTAAATCGCCAGTAGCCTGAGAGTTCAGTCCGAGAAAATTGTCTCGCACGAGGACTATGATCCAAGGATTAGATGAATTTTCTAAGTCATCGGGAAGTAATCTGGGCACTATGTCACCTGCTATAGTTCATAATAAAAAACATGTATGGATTATAACAGATGAAACATTAATGAACTCTTAAGAGGTTTAAATGCTAAAATATCATGAATAATCAATAAGTTGTCAAATTATTTACGGCTTTTCATGGCTACAAAATCACGTTCCGTGGGCCCCGTATAGAGCTGGCGTGGGCGACCCAGCTTATAAGGACTTGAAATCATCTCATTCCATTGGGCTACCCAGCCTATGGTTCTTGCTAAGGCAAAAATCACAGTGAACATATTGGTAGGAATGCCCATAGCGCTGAGCGTGATACCGGAATAGAAATCGACGTTAGGGTAGAGTTTTTTCTCAACGAAATAGGGGTCTTCTAAAGCGATTTTTTCGAGTTCCATCGCCAGTTTGAAGACGGGGTCGTTGTGCGCGCCAACGGCGTCTAACACTTCGTGACAAGTTTCCCGCATTACTTTCGCGCGCGGATCATAATTTTTATAAACGCGATGACCAAAACCCATCAAGCGGAATTTATCATTGGGGTCTTTGGCGCGGGCGATGTATTTGCCGATTTGCGACACGTCGCCGATTTCATGCAGCATGTTTAACGCGGCTTCGTTCGCGCCGCCATGCGCGGGGCCCCATAACGCCGCGATGCCAGCGGAAATACACGCATAAGGATTCGCACCCGTCGAACCGGCTAAACGCACAGTTGAGGTCGAGGCATTTTGTTCGTGGTCGGCATGTAAAATAAGTATTCTGTCTAGAGCTTTTGAAATAACTGGATCAGGTTTGTATTCTTCGCATGGTGTACCGAACATCATATGCAGGAAATTTTCGGCGTAATCCATGTGATTTTGCGGTGGCATGAAAGGCTGGCCGATAGAATATTTGTAACACATCGCGGCGATCGTCGGGACTTTCGCGATTAAGCGGAACGCCGAAGTGTTGCGGTGTTCCGGATTTTTAATATCTAAGGTGTCATGATAAAACGCGGACAACGCGCCGATCACGCCGACCATGACGGCCATCGGGTGCGCGTCACGGCGGAAGCCGTTAAAGAAATTCCGCATTTGTTCGTGCACCATCGTGTGGCGATTGATGGTTTTGCAAAATTCTTCATATTGCTCTTGGTCAGGCAGTTCGCCATTCATTAACAAATAACAGACTTCGCGGAAATTAGATTGGGTCGCGAGTTGACCGATGGGATAACCGCGATATAGTAAAACGCCTTTTTCGCCGTCGATAAAAGTGATCTTCGATTCGCATGCGGCGGTGGAGACAAAACCAGGATCATAAGTAAAATAATCTTCTTTGCTAGCCAGAGGGCCTATCTCAATCACATCAGGGCCGAGAGTGCCGGATAAAACATTCAACTCGAGCTTCTTATCATTGATGGTCAAAGTCGCTTTTTTGTCCGCCATGGCTAGGGGTTCCTTATGGTTGTCATTCAACTATAAGAACTCAGGGTGGGGATGTCAAACAATGCAAGTTATTGTTCTCCCTGAACACCCAAGGAGTTTGATTTGACCGTGTTAGACCGCTATAATTATCTGTATTTTTGTGCTCTGCAACCCCAGGCACGCCCAACACAACGAGAAAGGACATGACTGTGCATACTCCGCGACCGATTAACCTGAATTTGTTTACTATGAAATTTCCCATCGCAGCCATTGTTTCCATAATGCACCGATTATCAGGCTTATTTTTGTTTCTTATAATACCTTTTATGCTATGGACGCTCGATTTTTCACTCACTTCGCAAGACAATTTTCAAGTTATCCATGATAATCTCGCTACCCCGACGGCAAAAATCTTAATTCTATTGTTGCTTGCGCCGTGCATTTATCACTTCGTCGCGGGAATTAGGCATTTGCTCATGGACATGGAGTTGGGCGTGGAGCGTAGAAGCGGGGCTATCACCGCGATTTTAACTATCGCAATCACTTTATTATTGATCGTATTGACGGGCATTTATATATGGTAAAAACAGTGCTAGGCGTGTCCCACCAAGGCTTGCGTGATTGGTTTATTCAACGAGTATCCGCGATCGTCATGGCGGTTTATACGATTGGCTTGGTTTATTATTTTTTAAGTCATCCGAATCTTACGTTCATGGATTGGCATGGTTTGTTTTCACATCTGTGGATGAAGCTGATTACGATACTATTCTTAGGTTCATTGTTATCCCATGCTTGGGTGGGTGTCTGGACTATTTTTACAGATTATATAAAAATCGCGTGGCTATGCGTGAGCTTGAACGTGTTGGTTTTCTTTGCGTTAATCGTCTGGTTTTTGTGGGCGGTGCAAATACTTTGGGGAATTAATTAAAAAAATACGCTGCAAAATTACAAGAGGATTAAACTATGCGTTTTTCAATTTATCGTTTCAACCCCGAAGTGGATAAAAAACCTTACATGCAGAATTTCGATCTCGATACTAAACAATTCGACTCGCAAATGTTGTTAGATGCCTTGATGGCCATCAAAAATAATATGGACGATACCCTGACTTTTCGCCGCTCGTGTCGCGAAGGTATCTGTGGATCCGACGGCATGAATGTAAATGGCAAAAATGGGTTAGCTTGTATGATGCATCTTGACCAATTAAAAGAACCCGTGGTGATACGGCCGCTGCCGAGTTTGCCGGTGATTCGCGATTTAGTCGTCGATATGGGCCAGTTCTATAAGCAGTTTGAAAAGGTTAAGCCTTATTTGCAAAACGATGATCCCGAGCCCGTTACCGAACGGTTACAATCACCAGAAGAGCGTGCTAAACTCGACGGCCTTTACGAGTGCATTCTATGCGCATGTTGCACAACAGCTTGTCCTTCTTTTTGGTGGAACCCAGAAAAATTTATTGGGCCCGCGGGCTTGTTACAATCCTATCGCTTTATCGCTGATAGCCGCGACACACGCACAGAAGAACGGCTGGCCGATTTAGCGGACCCCTTCAGTGTGTTCCGCTGCCGAGGCATTATGAATTGCATAGATGTTTGCCCTAAGGGTCTAAACCCCACCAAGGCAATTAATCACATTAAAGAGTTAATGTTAGATCAAACAGTGTAATGACTTTTTATAACAAGCGGATTCATATTACTAACTCAATAATGGTTTTATAATGGCGACTAATGATCACTCTATGCAAGACTTTTATGACGACTCCTTTTTATCTGGGGGTTACTCTTATCTAGATGAGCTTTACGAAACATATTTAAAAAATCCCGACGCTGTTTCCACTGAATGGCGCAGCTATTTTGATAAAATTGATCAAGGCGGTAAAGACGTTCCGCATGGTGATATCCGCGACTATTTTTTGCAGCGCGCAAAGCAATCCACGAAAACGGTAGTGGTGCAAGGCGGCAACTTAGACCACGAACGCAAACAAGAAAAAGTTATCGATTTGATTTTTGCTTACCGCCGCATCGGCCACTTGCAAGCGAACATCGATCCGTTGGGTTTGTATACCGGTATTAACAATCCCGCGCTAGAACTATCGTATTATGGTTTTTCCGACGCGGACATGGAAGATTCTTATGACATCGCTTCCTTCGCGGGGTTGAAAAAACCGTCCGCGACGTTAAACGAAATTTATAATTTTTTACGTAAAACCTATTGCAGTACGATCGGCATTGAATACATGCACATCAATGAAACCAATGAAGTGAATTGGTTGCAGCAGCGCATGGAAGAGGAATGGCCGTACTGCAATCCCACGCCGGATGAAAAACTGCGTATCCTTGACCGCTTAGTGGTCGCGGATGGCTTGGAAAAATATTTAGGTTTTAAATACGTCGGACAAAAACGTTTTTCCCTCGAAGGCGGCGATAGTTTTATTCCCCTCTTGGATGAAATCATTAATCATGGCGCGAAAGGCGGCATCCGTGAAGTCATTATCGGTATGGCGCACCGTGGCCGGTTAAATGTGTTAGTGAATATTTTAGGAAAAGAACCGAAAGAAGTGTTCGCGGGTTTTGAAGGTAAAGTCGGTACTGACCCAGCGTATTCTGGCGACGTGAAATATCACATGGGTTATTCCTCAGATATTAAAACCGTCGGCGGCGCGGTCGTGCATTTAGCATTAGCGTTCAATCCGTCACATCTAGAAATTGTTTCGCCCGTCGTGCAAGGTTCGGTGCGCGCGCGTCAACGTCGCCGCAAAGACAGTGAACGTAAATTAGTAATGCCGCTGCAAATTCACGGCGACGCCGCGTTCTCAGGTCAAGGCGTGGTAGCGGAAACGTTTAACATGTCGCAAGCGCGTTGGTTTAGCGTCGGCGGCTCGATTCACATCGTCATTAACAATCAAATTGGTTTTACCATCAGCGATCCACGCGACGCACGTTCATCGTTGTATTGCACGGATATTTCGAAGATGGTGCAGCCGCCGGTGTTGCATGTCAATGCTAACGACCCGGAAGCGATTTATTTCGCCGGCAAACTCGCGGTGGATTTCCGTAACCAATTTAAAAAAGATATCGTCATCGACATGGTGTGTTACCGCCGTCATGGTCATAACGAAGCGGACGAACCGTCGGCGACGCAACCTATCATGTACAAAGTGATTAAGAGCATGCCGCCGACATGCACGCTCTACGCGAAAAAATTGTTAGCGGAAGGTATCATCGACGCGAATAAAGAACAAGCGATCGCCGATGAATATCGTAAAGCACTAGACGCCGGTAAATCGATGATTAACACGCTGCAAGACAAAGAAGTGTATGAATATTCCGTCGCGTGGCAGCCCTACATTGGTACGGAATGGACGACTCCTGCAGACACGTCGGTGCCAAAAAAGAAATTAATCGAAATCGCGCAGCAATTAGAAAAACTGCCTGATGGTTTCGTCGTGCAAGCGCAAGTGAAAAAAATGCTGGAAAATCGCCAAAAAATGACGACCGGCGATCTGGCGATGAATTGGGGTTACGCAGAAATTCTAGCGTACGCGACTTTGTTAGATGAAGGTTATCCGATTCGTTTATGCGGTCAAGACGCGGCGCGCGGGACGTTTTCTCACCGTCATTCTGTGCTACATGATCAAAACACCGATAAAATTTATATTCCTTTAAGTAATATTAAACCCGGCCAAGTACAAATCAATATCGTCGATTCGCTCTTGTCGGAAGAAGCGGTAATGGCGTTCGAATATGGTTATGCGTCCGCCGATCCGAAATATTTAGTGATTTGGGAGGCCCAGTTCGGTGACTTCGCCAACGGCGCGCAAGTGGTAATCGATCAATTCATCAGTGCCGGCGAACAAAAATGGAAGCGTTTATGTGGACTCGTGTTGTACCTTCCGCATGGCTTTGAAGGTGCGGGCCCGGAACATTCTTCCGCGCGTTTAGAACGGTATTTACAATTGTGCGCGCAAGACAATATGCAAGTTTGCGTACCGACAACGCCGGCGCAAACGTTCCATATGCTGCGCCGTCAAATGGTGCGTCCATACCGCAAGCCGTTAATCGTTATGACGCCGAAAAGTTTGCTGCGCCATCCGCTCGCTGTGTCTACGTTGGATGAATTATCGAAAGGTGGTTTCCAAAATGTTATTCCTGAAATCGATGACATTAAAGCGAAAGAAGTCGACCGTGTCGTGTTTTGTTCTGGCAAAGTATATTATGATTTATTAGAAAGTCGCCGCGAACAAAAACTCGGGAACGTCGCGCTGATCCGCGTCGAGCAACTTTATCCGTTCCCGAAAAAAGATTTTAAAGCGGCGTTGAAATCTTACGCGCAAGCGAAAACATTTATTTGGTGTCAAGAAGAGCCACAAAACCAAGGCCCTTGGTTTTCAGTACGTGACGAAATTCAGGATAGTTTGCCAGAGGGACAAAAACTAAGTTACGCGGGCAGAAGCGCCGCCGCGTCACCATCGACAGGTTACCCATCGGTGCATCTCAAAGAACAACAAGCGTTAGTCAAACAAGCGTTAACTCAATAAAAGTGAATAATGAATATAAAAGGAAAAGCAGATGGCGATAGAAGTTAAAGTACCTATGTTGCCGGAATCCGTCGCCGACGCGACGATTTCCACTTGGCATAAAAAAGTAGGCGACACAGTGACTCGCGATGAAAATCTCGTGGATTTAGAAACCGACAAAGTCATGTTGGAAGTACCTGCGCCAGCCGATGGTATTTTGAAAGAAATTATTAAGCAAACCGGCGACACGGTGCAAGCCAGTGAAGTCATCGCTGTTATCGAAGCGGGCGACGGCGCCAAGGCTGACGCGAAAAAAGAAGAGCCTAAAGAAGATAAAAAATCTTCTGATATAGACGCTGATAAAAAAGAAGATAAAAAAGCCGAACCTAAAAAAGAAGAACCAGCAGCAGCAAAACCCGCTGAAAAAAAATCTGTGGATGGCAGCAAAGTCGCTGGTTCTGAGCAACCATTAAGCCCCTCCGCGCGCCGCGCGGCTTCCGAACACGACGTCGATGTGTCGAATGTGAAAGGCACCGGCAAAGACGGCCGTATCACGAAAGAAAATGTGATCGCGGCATCGTCCAACAAATCTTCCTCACCTAGCATGCCATCCAGCGGCGGCGCACGTGAAGAAAAACGTGTACCCATGACCCGCATGCGCGCCCGTATCGCGGAGCGCTTAATGGAAGTGAAGCAAAGCACGGCGATGCTCACGACGTTTAACGAAATCAATTTACAGCAAGTCATGGATTTGCGGGCGCGTTACAAAGATAAATTTGAAAAAGCCCATAATTCCCGTTTAGGCTTCATGTCTTTCTTTGTGAAAGCCGCGGTCGAGGCGTTGAAGCGTTTCCCTATCGTTAACGCATCCATTGATGGCGGTGATATTGTTTATCACGGTTATTACGATATCGGCGTTGCTGTCTCTACCGAAAAAGGCTTAGTCGTTCCTGTGTTGCGTGACGCCGACCAAATGAGCATGGCGGAAATCGAAACGCAGATCGCCGAATACGCGAACAAAGCGCGCAGCGGTAAATTAACGCTGGAAGAAATGCAAGGCGGTACGTTTACGATTACGAACGGCGGCGTGTTTGGTTCGTTGTTATCGACGCCAATTTTAAATTCACCGCAATCCGCGATTTTAGGTATGCATAAGATAGACCAGCGCGTCGTGGTCGAAAACGGCCAAATGGTCATTCGCCCGATGATGTACGTCGCCATGTCTTATGACCACCGCATTATCGACGGCAAAGACTCCGTGACTTTCTTGGTCGCGATTAAAGATTATTTAGAAGATCCAGCAAGACTATTATTACAGTTATAGTCCCTCAAAAAAAATCAGCGGGCGGATGTTATTCGCTCGCCGTTTTCACCTCAAATCATTTTTCGACCTAACAAATCGTAAAAAGTGTGTTTTTCATCATTCGTCGTCTGTTCCTGTGTAAAATCATCGCTCTATAAGCTGTGCAAAAAATGCTATAATTAGCTATATATATCCTTTTATTTATATCGATAATCAAAAGGTGTGGTTTATGCTCATGCTCAGTGAAGCTATATATAACGGCATCAACATGGCCTTAGAGCAGATCGCGAGTGCTAGTGAGTTTGCACAAGCTTCCACTGAAACTTTGATGGTCGCAGATAGGCTGTCGAGGATGGAATTCAATTCTCAGATTGATGATCGCACCCAAGTCATTACAATGATGCAAACGCTACAAAAGATTCTTGAGCTCAGTACCAATCCACAACCCACAGATCCATCAGACAAAGACGCTGAAGCGGGTATGTCTGCTGAGGCCGTCGAAATAAACATTGCCTTGCGCGAAAAATTTAATCTTACGATTAATATCGTAGCGACGGAAATTGCTAAAACTATAGGTATGGATATAGATCCTGGGGACACAATCGAACCCAACGAACTTCTTGACGCCATTCAAAGTAATAAAACCAACTTTAAATTTAAAAACGTCGAAAATTATCAAAAGCTCAGTGATGTTACCGACGCGGAATCCAGTGGGAAGTTTTCACATGTTACGGCAAGAGTTCAAAAAATTCCGAAAGCCGGTGAGACACCTCGAGAAAAACACCAAGCGACATGGTTTCAAAAGCTTGTATCCGGCTCTGACATCGCAGGGCGTGAAGTTGTCGCCCAAGAATTTTATCGATTATTGATGCCTTATCAGCCTAAAACACGTATTGCTACCGATGCAAATGGTAATGTTTTTGTCGTGTCAAAAGGTCTCGTCGATGCTACTTGTATGCAAGATCTCACTATTCAAGGTATAAGAGTCGGACTGCTAAATAACTGGATAGTTAATTTTGGCAAAGTCTGTGCCGTGAATCAATATCTCGAAGAAGTCGACGCTAAATACGGCAATATGTATGTCGACAATAACACGGGAAATTTACTTAAAATCGACGGCGACTGGTGCTTTGCGAGTTTGCGCGATAAGCGCTACGAAGATCAGACTGATGTCACCCAGCTTACCATCGCCATGCTGCCGTTAACACCGACTTATCAAGCGTGTAACTGGATGGATTTATATCAGGAAGGTACTCTTAACAATCAGTATCTTACCCAGGCCGATAACGTTACGCTCTCGCAAGATTTAGGAGCGGCACCGGCTTTTCGTCAGGAAGTGAACGAAGGCTTATTGCATATTTTGCTAATCGATGCGGACCTGCGTTCCACATTTATTCGTAGCTACATTCATGATCCCCGCGAAATTGATCTGCTTCGCGATACGCTGTCACAGCGATACGCGCAAACCTATAACGCCGCTATCTTCGATCCTTCGTTTCAAGCCTATATGCAATCGCCAGCAGCGGCGAAGTATATGGAAGAATGCATTAAACTAACCAGCGAATTTGTCACGACCGGCAAAAATTTTTTAGCGCCCGATAAAGACGAGCTCACGGCGCAATTTCAGGAAGTATTTCAAAAGTTGAAAGTGGAGACGGCACCCAGACAAATTCATAGTTCTGCCGCTATTATGGGACAACTTTTAGATGCCAAACAGCTTGATGCTAAGCAGGTGGATGCCAAACAGACGGATGTCGACCTGTTGTATCCTAAGCAGGAGGCAGCCAACCAGGCGGTCGTAAAACCGCAGGAACATAATTATAGATACTTTACCTTAGATGCTGATTCATCGGATTCTGATTATGATTTTGAAGACGAACCATCGATGCCACCGCTAAAACTGGCGTCTTCTCCCGATGATATCGAACCTCAAAATTTAAAGACGTTAGATAAAGATAAAATAACCGAAGAAAAAACCAATGACGTAAAACCCGATGAGCCCGATGAACCCGTTATAATTAGACCGCGCCATTAACGTTTCAGGAGAGAGTATTATGAGTAACGATGAGGATGACAAAAAACTAGTGGAGACCAGACTATCTGGTATGTATCACGAATTAGATCAATTGAATAAGAATAATAATAAAATTATGACCGATGCGTTAGTCTTTTTCACGCCGGAATTACAAGCTAAAGCGAAGCAAGAGTTAGGTGATACGCCGAAAAAAATCGCGGCGTTGAAAGAATTAATCCGTGACATCGAAGAAAAACATCAAATGAAAACTCGTCTAGACTCGCCGACTTCGTGGGAGAAGTATCTCAAAAAATCGTGAGCGCGCTGTGTTTAAAAAATAGCCTGACGCCAAGCCGAGGCGCTTTTTACTTTTATAGCATTTTTCATTCTTGGGTGTCATAATACTGCGTCTTTAAGCTAGCAGACTCGCATAAATCATGAATTCAAAAATACAGGGTGGTAAACTCCACCTGATTATAATTTTTAATTTTGGAAGAAATCCACGATGAATTTACACGAATACCAAGCCAAGCAATTATTGGCGCAATACGGTTTGCCAGTGCCAAAAAACGAGGTGGCACGTAACGTCGAAGAAGCTCTGATCGGCGCTGACAAGTTAGGCACGAAACGTTGGGTAGTGAAGGCGCAAGTGCACGCGGGCGGCCGCGGTAAAGCGGGCGGCGTTAAAATAGTGGGAACGAAAGACGAATTAACCGAAGCAGTGAAAGGCATGTTAGGCAAGCGTTTGGTGACATATCAAACCACCGCTGAAGGCCAGCCGGTTTCGCAAGTGTTAATTGAAGAACCCTCCAATATCGACAAAGAATTATATCTAGGCGCGGTCATCGACCGTTCCCAGCAGCGCATCGTCATCATGGCATCTACCGAAGGCGGCGTGGAAATTGAAAAAGTCGCGGCGGCCACACCGGAAAAAATTCTTAAAGTGGCGATCGATCCACTGGTCGGCGTTCAGCCCTTCCAAGCGCGTGATATCGCTTTCGCGTTGGGATTAGCCGGCGATCAAATAAAGCAATTTACTAAGCTGATGTTGGGCTTAGGAAAAATGTTCGTCGAAAAAGATTTTAGTTTATTAGAAATCAATCCGCTGGTGATTACCAAAGAAGGTAATTTGTTATGCCTAGACGGTAAAATTAATATCGACGACAACGCGCTTTACCGTCAGCCTGAATTGCGCGCGATGCGTGACACGACGCAAGAGGATGACCGTGAAAACCGCGCGCGTGATTGGGAGTTGAATTACATCGCGTTAGACGGTGACATCGGCTGCATGGTTAACGGCGCGGGACTCGCGATGGCGACTATGGATTTAGTTAAATTAAACGGCGGCAATCCCGCGAACTTTTTAGACGTAGGCGGTGGCGCGACGAAAGAACGCGTGACGGAAGCGTTTAAAATTATTTTGTCCGACGATAAAGTGAAAGCGATTTTAGTGAATATTTTCGGCGGCATCGTGCGTTGTGATTTAATCGCGGAAGGCATTATCGGCGCGGTCCAAGAAGTCGGTACCGAACTGCCGGTCGTCGTGCGTTTAGAAGGTAACAACGCCGAACTCGGCGCGAAAAAATTAAGTGAAAGTGGTTTAAATATTATTGCGGCAAAAAGTTTTTCCGATGCTGCTAAAAAAGTTGTGGCAGCAGTGGGAGAAAAAGCATGAGTATTTTAATCAATAAAAACACCAAAGTTATTTGCCAAGGTTTCACCGGTAAACAAGGGACATTCCACTCGGAACAAGCGATCGCATACGGCACGAAAATGGTTGGCGGCGTGACGCCGGAGAAGGGCGGTCAAAAACATTTAGGCTTGCCGGTTTTCAATACCGTCAAAGAAGCTTATGAAGTGACCGGCGCCGACGCGTCAGTAATTTATGTGCCAGCACCTTATTGCAAAGATTCGATTATTGAAGCGATAGACGGCGGCATTAAATTAATTATTTGCATCACCGAAGGCATTCCGACGTTGGACATGCTAGTCGTGAAAGATTATTTAAATCAGCATCCAGGCGTGCGTTTGATTGGGCCAAATTGCCCCGGCGTGATTACCCCTGGCGAATGCAAAATTGGCATTATGCCGGGCAATATTCATTTGCCGGGTAAAGTCGGTATCGTGTCACGTTCTGGTACGTTGACGTATGAAGCGGTGAAGCAAACGACAGATTTGAAATTAGGTCAAAGCACGTGTGTTGGTATCGGCGGCGATCCGATTCCTGGGACTAATTTTATCGACGTATTAGCGTTATTCGAAAAAGACCCCAAGACAGAATTGATCATCATGGTCGGCGAAATCGGCGGCAGTGGTGAAGACGAAGCGGCTGAGTTTATCAAACAGTACATCTCGAAACCGGTCGTCTCTTATATCGCGGGCGAAACTGCGCCGGAAGGTAAACGCATGGGTCACGCCGGCGCTATCATCGCGGGCGGTAAAGGCACCGCGGCGGAAAAATTCGCGGCGTTGGAAGCAGCCGGCGTGCATACGGTGCGTTCACCGGCCGAGATGGGAGCCATGGCGGCGAAAGTCTTGCAAACCGTTTCTAGCTAACACACTCTAGTTGAATGAAAATTTTTATTAAGGTTTTTTCTCATGCTAGATCCAAAACAAATCCGCGGCGACCTTGATACTGTCGCCGCGCGTTTAAGAACGCGCGGTATCGAATTAGACGTCGAGCGTTTAAAGAAATTAGAAGAACAACGCAAAGCGCTGCAAGTCAAAACCCAAGATTTACAAAATGCCCGTAATTCACGTTCCAAAGCCGTGGGTGCCGCGAAAGCGTCCGGCCAAAACGTCGATGACATTTTGAAAGAAGTGAAACACCTCGGTGATGAGTTGACGCAAACCGAAGAACAATTTAATCAAATCCAAACCGAATTAAACGCGTATTTAGCGACGCTGCCTAATCTTCCGAATGACAGCGTACCCATTGGTAGAAGTGAAGCGGATAACAAAGTCTTGCGCACTTGGGGTGAGCCGCCCAAATTTAATTTTACTCCGAAAGACCACGTTGATTTAGGCATTAAGCAAAAGCGCGTCGATTTCGAAGCGGGCGTGAAATTAAGTAAAGCGCGTTTTGTCGTGCTGCGTGGCAAGCTGGCGCGCTTACATCGCGCGTTAGCGCAATTCATGCTGGACGTACATACGAAAGAACATGGCTATGAAGAAATCGCCGTGCCTTATATCGTGAGTGCGTCGTCATTGTATGGCACGGGTCAATTACCCAATTTGAAAGATGATTTATTCAAATTAGCGGGTAACGAAGAACTGTATCTCATTCCGACGTCGGAAGTGCCGATCACTAACACTGTCCGCGATGAAATTGTCGAAGCGGCGTTGTTGCCACTGAAATACGTGTGTGATTCCGCGTGTTTCCGCAGTGAAGCCGGTTCTTACGGCAAAGACACGCGCGGCATGATCCGTCAGCACCAATTTGAAAAAGTCGAATTAGTGCATATCGTCCGTCCCGCAGACTCTTATAATGCGTTGGAAGAATTGACTAGCCACGCGGAAGCGATTTTACAAAAATTAGAATTGCCTTATCGTGTCGTCGCTTTGTGCACGGGCGATTTAGGTTTTGCCGCGGCGAAGACTTATGATTTAGAAGTCTGGCTGCCAGGCCAAAACTGTTACCGCGAAATTTCCTCGTGCAGCAATATGGAAGATTTCCAAGCGCGGCGCATGAGCGCGCGCTGGCGCAATCCTGAAACCGGCAAGCCTGAATTGGTACATACATTAAATGGTTCCGCGTTGGCTATAGGCCGGACGATGGTGGCGGTTTTGGAAAATTATCAAGATGAACACGGTAACATTCGTGTGCCGAAAGTCTTACAGCCCTACATGGATAATTTAGCTGTAATTGAATAAAAAAAATAATGACAAAATATGGTGCATAGCATAGATTATTCTGCTAGATTGCACACTTTGAACAATGGGTCCTTAATTAAGGAAAATACGATGAGCAGAAGCCATTTAGTCGTAAGGGAAAACAATAGCTTTGAACTCCACGAAGCGCAAGATAACAGTAACGCTAACATTAAAACGTTCGATGAAATCTGTCATTATTATGATGTGAATAACTGCTGGGGTTTGATGTCTAGCCTCGATGCAAAGAATTGCTCGTCGGAGCTAATCCGTTCCGCCGAAGCGATTAAAGAATACGTCATCAAGTTATGTGAATTAATCAAAATGAAGCGCTTCCAAGACACCTTGGTCGTCAATTTTGGTGAAGATGAAAAGGTCGCTGGCTACTCAATGGTACAATTAATTGAAACGTCGTTGATTTCTGGACATTTTGCCAATCTGACGAATGCCGCTTATATCGATGTCTTCAGCTGTAAAATTTATGATCCGTACGTTGCCGCCGAATTTACGAGAGAATTTTTCCAAGCGACAGACGCTGCCGTCCATTTGACCTTCAGAAAATAATAGTAAGAGAGCTGTTTCAGCTCTCTTATTTTCCCTGCGTTCCCCATTCATTACCCCGTGCGTACTCTCGCATATGCATGTATTCTATTGAAATAAATGGCTACTAACTTTCAATAAGGATTTGAAATGGATAACAGACCGGTGTATGTCGTTGGTGGAATCAGGACTCCTTTTGTTAAATCATTTACTGTTTACAACGATGTTAGAGAACAAGATTTAATGACCGCCAGCCTCAAGGCGCTGGTGGAAAAGTTCGGGCTGACGGAACAAGTAATGGGTGACACCGCCCTGGGCGCGACGATTCGCAGCGCGTTGGGTTGGGATTTTGGCAGAGAGTGTGTGTTAGGGTCGGGTTTGAGTCCTTATTCGCCGGGTTATGCGATTCAACGCGCGTGCGGTTCGAGTTTAGAAACCACTTTGCAAATCGCGCATAAAATCGCGTTCAATCAAATCGAAAGCGGCATCACCGGCGGTGTTGATACTAACAGCGATTTGCCAATCGAAGCGCCCTATTCGCTGTCACATAAATTATTAAAATTACGCAGTGCGAAAACCGCGCCTGAGAAAGCCAAAATATTCTTTTCGTTACGTCCCGCCGATTTAAAATTACAAGCGCCTTCCGTGAAAGAGCCTCGCACCGGCCTATCCATGGGTGAACACTGCGAAAAAATGGTGAAAGAATGGAAAATCAATCGCCATGATCAAGATGAATTAGCGATGGAAAGTCATTTAAAAGCGGCGAAAGCTTACGATCAAGGTTTTTATGATGATTTAGTTTTTGAATTTCAAGGCATAAAAAAAGATACGATTTTACGTCCGGATACGACCCTCGATAAATTAGCGAAATTAAAGCCGGCGTTTGATACCACCGGCAGTGGGACGTTGACCGCGGGCAATAGCACGCCGCTTAGCGACGGTTCATCGGCCGCGCTGCTAGCGAGCGAGGCCGAAATGAAAAAACAAAAATGGACACCGTTAGCGCGTCTCGTGGATTTCCAAGTCGCGGCGGTGGATTTTGTGCATGGCGACGGTTTATTGATGGCGCCGACGATCGCGGTGTCACAATTATTAGAAAGAAATAAATTAACGCTGCAAGATTTTGATTTTTACGAAATCCATGAAGCGTTCGCGGGCCAAGTGTTGTGTACGTTGAAGGCCTGGGAATCAGAAGAATATTGCCGCACGGTGTTGAAACGCAAAACCGTGATGGGTAGCATTGACCGGAATAAATTAAACGTCAAAGGCGGCAGTCTCGCGATCGGCCATCCGTTCGCGGCGACCGGCACGCGCCTCGTCGCGGGACTTGCGAAAATGATCGCCCACAAGAAAAAAAGCCGCGGCTTAATTTCTATTTGTACCGCCGGCGGTATGGGCGTGGTTGCGATTTTAGAATCAGTGTAGGTCAAGATCAGCATGCGAAAACTTTTTTTGATACTGCTCTGCGCCTCTGGTTGGCAGCTTTGTCACGCTGACAATGAACTGCCGGTCGCTGCTAAAAATGATATGGTGGTGAGCGAGCAGCATCTCGCCAGCCAAGTCGGCGCGGACATATTGCGCGCCGGCGGCAACGCGGTCGACGCCGCGGTCGCCGTGGGCTATGCGTTAGCGGTGGTTGAGCCGTGCTGCGGGAATATTGGCGGCGGCGGTTTTTTGACGCTGCATATGTCGGGCAGCCGCAATGTTTTTATTAATTTTCGTGAGCGCGCGCCGCTGTTAGCGACGTCGAACATGTTTCTCGATAGCAAAGGCGTGTTCCAGCCGCTCAAGTCTACAGTCGGGTATCTCGCGGTCGCCACCCCCGGCACGGTAATGGGGTTAGATACCGCTCTAACGAAATACGGCACGCTGACGCGCCAACAAGTGATGGCGCCCGCCATCAAACTCGCGCGGGAAGGATACCTATTGCAAGCCGCTGACATTAAAACATTAGGCTTAGATACGGGTAATTTCGCGCGCTCGCCGAATGTCAAAAAGATTTTTTTAAAAAACGGCCGGCCCTTCAAAGCGGGCGAGAAATTAATTCAAACTGATTTAGCGAATACGTTGCAACTTATTTCTGACCATGGCACCGACGCATTTTACCAAGGCGCCATCGCGCAAACAATCGTTGATGCCAGCCAAAAAAATGGCGGCATTCTCACCCTCAAAGATTTCAATGAGTATACGGCTGAAATCATGAAGCCGCTGGATTGTGATTACCGGGGCTTCACTATTTTGTCCGCGCCGCCGCCAAGTTCTGGTGGCGTGGTGTTATGTGAAATGTTGCATATCTTGGACGGCTATTCGCTGTCGAGTTATCCATATCACTCAGCAAAAGCCACGCATTATATCGTCGAAGCGATGCGTTTTGCTTTCGCGGATCGAAATAATCAATTAGGTGATCCGGACTTTGTCACTAACCCCATTGATGTATTAACTGATAAGGATTACGCCGCGGAAATCCGCAAAAAGATTCCCGCTGACAATGCGGTGAAATCGGCGACTATCAATATCAGTACGGCGCATAAAGAAGGCGTTAGCACGACACACTATTCCGTCGTGGATAAATTCGGCAACGCCGTCGCTGTTACGTTCACGCTGAATGCATTTTTTGGCGCGCAAGTGATCGCGGGCAATACTGGGTTTTTTCTCAATGATGAAATGGATGATTTCACCGCTAAACCCAATACACCGAATAAATTTGGTTTAATTGAAGGTGAGAAAAATAAAATTGAACCTGGCAAACGGCCATTGAGTTCCATGACACCGACGATTATTTTGCAAGGCGAGCAACCTATTTTAGTGTTAGGCAGTCCAGGTGGACCGCGCATTATCACCGCGCTGTTAGAGACGATTTTAAATATTTTTGATTATCACATGAATTTAAAAGTCGCGATTGATGCGCCGCGTTATCATCAACAATGGTGGCCGGAAGCTATCGAATACGAGCCAAATGCTTTTACTCCTGATGTGACTAAACAGTTAATCAAGCATGGCTATCAATTCACACCCCTGCCAGGTTGGGGCGCGGTGGAGTCGATTTACATCGATCCGAACACAAAAATTTTATATGGTGCGAATGATAGACGCCGCCCCGCAGGCGCGGCGGTCGGACATTAACGTCTAAGAACAAAATAAAACGGGAGCATCTATGGCAAAAGTTAAAGGCAAAACTCGTTGTGCGTGGGTAACTGAAGATCCTTTATATCGCCAGTACCACGATAAAGAGTGGGGCGTGCCAGTGTATGACGACCAAAAATTATTTGAATTTTTAATTTTAGAAGGCGCGCAGGCGGGGTTGAGCTGGTATACAGTGCTAAAGAAACGCGATAATTACCGCGCCGCGTTCGATAATTTCGCCCCAGAAAAAGTCGCGCGTTACACAGACAAAAAAATCGCGAAGTTATTAGTAAATCCCGGCATCATCCGCAACCGTTTAAAAGTGAATTCAGCGGTCGTGAATGCGAAGTTATTTTTAGACGTGCAGAGCGATTGGGGCAGTTTTTCCAATTACATTTGGCATTTTGTCGATAATAAACCGTTAAAGAACCAACGCAAATCGCTACGCGATGTGCCGGCGCGTACGGAAATTTCCGATCGCATGTCGAAAGATTTAAAAAAACGCGGTTTTAAGTTTATTGGCACCACGATTTGTTATGCCTTCATGCAAGCGGTAGGCATGGTAGACGACCACACGACGGATTGTTTTCGTCATATGAAATCGTCATAAGAAATCGTTACAAAAATCGTGGCCTCTATGCAGCGCAGCGAAATCTTCGTATTCGCTGCGCTGTCTACGTGTTATACGTTAGGCATTGATTGGGTCGGCTTGGACTTTCATTAATTCGCGGTTGATGGAAAAACTCAATACCGTTCTGATTAACACGATCAACGCCACGATACCGACGGAATAATAATCCGGGGCGGTGATCGTGCTGATTAGATCAGATGACACGATGAATTCTAAGCCTAAAATTAACGTCCGGCCGAGGTTGAGGCGGATGGAGTTAATGCCTTTGCTAGAAGTGAGTAACTCGCCGATCACCAAATAATAAATGTATTGGCATAACGCGATGAGGACGCCGGTTAAAATAATCAGAGTACCGCAAACAGATATGAGAGATTGAATCGGAACTATGACGTTATGCAGAACTTGATGCCAATCCATGGCAGCCTCTCCGATGATGTTATGTGTTCATTCTAGCATGAAGTTGTGTTGCTACTGCAAATTATGTAAATATGCACTTGAGCGCGGCGCCTGCCGGGTTTCGCTGCACTCTACCCAACAAACGTAATCTGCTGCGCTGCATACGAGCTACGTTTATGTCACCGAACACTTGAGATGGCCGATATAAGGCGAATCGTCTTTCACGATTAATTTCCCTGACACGGTCAACGTTTGATTTTTATTGACGGTCACTTTGCAGGACGCTGGTAAAACTTGCGAGCGCATCGTGTAATTCTTCATGCTGGCCGCGAAAATCCAACTCACATTGCCGGCGTCTATCCAATAAATTTTTCCTTGCGCGGCCGCGCTGATGCGCGAGCAGCCATTATTCGACACGCAAAGAAAGTAGGCTTGGTTATGCACGGGGCCAGTAAAATTGATTTTCAATTTCGCCATATCAAACGTATCCGCCAGAGCAGATTCACACCACAATAGACAACCCACGGCGGCAACGCTGAGCAACAATCTTTTCATTGATAATCCTCGTTTTGGTACCAATAATGTTTCTTATTATGTTTAAAATACTAACAGTTCTTTATTAAGTGACCATTAATGATTAATTAAGGTTTTCTTAAGGATTTTTTCAAAAAATTTTGAGTTAAATCAGTAGGATAGGAAAATGTGAGACAAATTTCTTTACACAAGAGCGTGGGTTTGGGGTATGCTGTTGTTATCACTCCATCCGTGGGGTAAACCAACAACCTAAAATCAATAACTTAGCCTTGTTGGCTCAACACAATCGAGAAGTTTGTAACGCGCTTTTTATTTCATTTTCAATTAATATTCAATGCAATAGAGTAATTTGTGTCAAAAATATTCAGTATAAGTTAGGCTAATTAATGGTATAATTTATATTGATGAAATGTTTCATTTAGTGCTTAAACTCTATATAGGGAGAATACAGATGAATAAGTGGCTATCGACATTAACTGCTGGGCTACTTACACTGAGCGTAGGCTCTGCTTATGCGGCAGACAACCTAAAGATCGGTGTAGTAGATATGAACCAAGTCTTGCAAAAATCACCGCTGATGATTTCTCTTAACGATGGTTTGAACAAACAGTTCAAATCCCGTCAAGACGAAATTAATTCCGCGCAAAAATCTTTGCAAGATGAACTCTACTCTTTGAATAGCAATACGACTATGTCAGCTGATGAACGTTCCAAATTGCAAAACAAAATCATCAATGACAAAGCGAATGTGGATGTTATGACAACCACGTTCCAAAAGGACCTTGCTATTGCCAAAGATGGAGCTTCACAAAAGTTCATGACCAAACTAGCTGATGTACTTAACAAAGTAGCTAAAGATGGACGTTATGACATAATCGAACAACGTACGAATTTGCTCTATATAAATTCCGCGTTGGACATTACGTCACAAGTGATTCCACAAGTTAGCTAATTTACATCGCTTAGTTTGCCAAAGCGCATCTGTTTACAGATGCGCTTTTTTATTTGAGGAAGTTTTTACATGCAAATTTGGGTGGACGCGGACGCTTGTCCCAACGCCATTAAAGAAATTATTTTCCGCGCCGCTAATCGCACGCGTATCATGACCATCTTAGTCTCAAACCAACCGATTCGCGTACCGCCTTCGCCGTTCATTCAAAACCGCATTGTTTTAGCGGGCTTTGACGTGGCCGACGCTAAGATTATTCAAGAAGTCAGCGCGGGAGATATCGTGATTACCGCGGATATACCCCTGGCGGACGCCGTGGTGGATAAAGGCGGCGTCGCGCTGAACCCACGCGGTGAATTGTATACGGCGAATAATATTAAGCAGCGTTTAGCGGTGCGCGATTTCGCGGATAGCTTGCGCGGCAGCGGCGTGCATACCGGCGGCCCGGCTAAGTTAAATAAAAAAGATTTGCAAGCGTTTGCGAATAGCTTAGACCGGTTTCTTGCTCTGCCGCGATGAATTCTTTAGCGTTAGTAATTCTTCGGCGCTGGTAGGATGAATGCCGACGGTGTTGTCAAAATCCTTTTTCGTCGCGCCCATTTTTATCGCTACCGCAAACCCTTGAATGATTTCATCGGCATGATTATCCACGAAATGACAGCCGATGACTTTTTGGGATTTTTTAATCGTAATAAGTTTGATGTATGAAAAGATTTTTACTTTGCTAAAAGCATAATACAACGAAGCGAATTTAGCTTCGTAGACCATTAAGTTTTGGTTGCCGTATTTAGTTACCGCTTGTTCTTCGGTTAAACCAACGGAGGCGGCTGGTGGATGCGTGAAGATGGTGGTGGGAATATTTTCGTAATCTAAAAACGCGCGTTTTTCACCGCCGAATAATCGCGACGATAATTTACGCCCGGCCGCGACGGCGACGGGAGTTTGCAGCTTTTTACCCGTGACATCACCGATGGCGTAAATATGCGGAATATTCGTGTTTTCCCATTTGTCGGTTGGGATATAGTTATCTTTATTTAATTTGACGCCGGCGGCTTTAAGATTTAACGCTTGGGTGCAAGGGTGTCTGCCGATCGCGAATAATACGGAGTCCATATGCGTGATCTTTTTCGTGCTGCAATGCAGAGTCAATTTTTTGTTTGCATTGCGCGTGATTTTTTTTACGTCTTGGTGTTTGTGCAGATTTATTTTTTTTAATTTGATTAAGTCTAATAATGCTGTCGATATCAAACTATCAAATTGTTTTAATGGTTTGTCGTCCCTTATCACTAAATGCACGTCCACGCCTAATTTATTTAAAATAGAAGAAAATTCCATCGCGATATAGCCCCCGCCGATGATGGCCATACTTTTCGGCAGTGATTTCAAAGCAAAAAATCCATCGGAATCGATAGCGTATTCTCCGCCTTCGACGGTCGGCGGATTAGGCGAGCAGCCGGTCGCGATTATGATGTGTTTGGCGGTATAAAGTTGGTTAGCGACTTTGACGGTGTGCGGATCGATGAATGACGCGTCGCCTTGTAGATAAGTGATTTTATCTTTCTGCAAACGTTGATGATATTTTTTATTTAAATGTTTTAAATAATGTTGGCGGTGCTCCACGAGTTTTTTAAACGAGAGCACGGGTGACTTGGCTTGAAAACCATAATCTTTCGCGTGCGTGAAAAAACTTGTGGTTTCACCGGCGTACCACGTCAACTTTTTTGGCACACAGCCCACGTTGACACACGTACCGCCGATGGTTTTCATTTCTATGATAACGACAGTCGCGCCATGTTCCGCGGCCCGTTGCGCTGCTGCCAGGCCGCCGCTGCCGGCGCCAATCACGAGTAAATCATAATGCTGTTTCATTCAATCAAAAATCCTTTTTCGAGTTGAAGTGACGCTTGGAATTATTCTTTATGGCCTAATAAAAATCCTAAGACCACACCGACTAATAACGCGGTACCAATCGTTTGGTAGGGACGTTCGCTAATGAATTCTTCGACGTCGTCGCTGACATCGATAGTTCTGTCTTTCGCATTTTCATAAGAATTAGATAGCATTTCTTTGGCTTTTGATTTCACGTCGCTCGTAATAGCGGCGATTGAAGCTTTGATTTGATCTAAATCATGGTATAAATCGATGGCGGATTTACGAATTTTTCTTCTAACCATTGTTACGGCCTCCGTTTAGTTTTAATGTATTAATCAAATTATTATATCACAGGGGTCAGCTAACTTTTTAGGAATGGGTTGAATTTTATCAGATTTTATTGTGATAGAATTTAACTGGTAGTATTATAGCCACAATGGATGAATGGATTTTAACAGGAGCAACGCATGCGATTTATAACCCTCTTAGTGTTATTGACGACCGCATTAGCCGGTTGTGAAACCGCCACCACACCCAACACGCAGGCGCCCGTGTCGGCGTATCGCGCCACCCCTGCCGCGCATCAAAATCAAAATCCTAACGTGACCGCCGGTAAGATGATGAGTCCGTTAATGTAATTGTTGGTTTCTAAAATAACTATTTTACTCGTGGTGCTTATTATATAATGCATGCCATTATTTATTAGACGCAGGAATTATTATGATTACTTTAGAAACCAACTATGGTCCCATCACCTTAGAATTAGATTGGCAAAAAGCTCCTAATACCGCCGATAATTTTTTGAAATACGCGAAAAGCGGTTTTTACGACGGTACGGTTTTTCATCGCGTCATTCAAAATTTCATGGTGCAAGGCGGCGGCTTCGACGAACAGATGCAGCAAAAATCGGGGAACTCGCCGATTAAAAATGAAGCCCAAAACGGTTTGAAAAATTCTCGCGGGACGATCGCGATGGCGCGTACTTCCGATCCGCATTCCGCGAGTTCACAATTTTTTATTAACGTCGTCGATAATGATTTTTTAAATTTTAGCGCCGAAACGACCAACGGCTGGGGTTACTGCGTATTTGGAAAAGTCGTCGACGGCATGGACGTCGTGGATGAAATCCGTAAAGTCGCGACCACCACTAAAGGCGGCCACCAAGATGTGCCTACCACACCCGTCGTGATTGAAAAAGTGATCGTGAGTGAAGAAGCTCCCGCGTGACGAAAAATTTTTGATTTGGAAATATAACCATGCCAATGAATTCCCAGCAAGTAAACGACAATTTAGCGCTTCTGCAATTCGCCTATTGGAAAAGTTTAGCGCCTGATCCAATTGACATAGATACGAAATTAAAAGGCTTAACAAAAAAACAAGGCCAAGAGGATTATGTCGATGATACAGCTCTGCGAGAGTCCCTCGATGAAGATACCACTTACTCCAAAAACGCAGCGCGTATTTTAGATTATTTGCTGTTACATTTTACCGACGTGGTCATAGAGATTGTTAACAAGTATGAATCACCATTTAAAGCTGTGATTAATGTGCCAGGCGAAGTGACAAGCAAAATGAAACAATATGTCAGCCCCGCCATTGATTATTTAGACGATGCTGAAGGCATACCACATATTACTTCTATGAAGTTATATACAAAAGTTAAATACCTGACTTGGTTTCTGATGAGCGTGGTTAAATGGTCTTGTGAGGATCAAAACCACGGCGCGATATTTAAAAAAGTCGTTGAAACCTTTATCGGCGTCAAGTTAAAGCCATTGCAATTACGCTTACAAAAATTTGAAGAAAGACATAAATTGCCGGTCAGATTTACCCTCGAAACAACCGAAATGGAACTCAAAGAAATAGTAAAAGCTCACGGCACCCAAGCTGCTGTCAGTGGCTCGGGCGTTAGTCTTGGGTTCTTCGCAACACCACCCGCAGCGACTTTCTCATCAGCGCCGGCAGAAGAGAAGAAAGCCAATTTAAAATTAGCTTAACACTAGGAGACTAAATGCTATTAGTCCGCCGGGCGAAGGAACGCGGGGTTGCGAAACGTGATTGGCTGCAGAGCTATCATACTTTTTCATTCGCGGATTATTACGATCCGGACTATATGGGTTTTGAAAATCTTCGCGTCATCAATGAAGATTTCATCGCCCCCGGTAAAGGCTTTGCCACGCACCAGCACCATGACATGGAAATCTTGACGTATGTCATCGATGGTTTGCTTGAGCATAAAGACAGTATGGGTACCGGTTCACAAATCCGGCCGGGTGAAATTCAAATCATGTCGGCTGGCAGCGGTGTAGCGCATAGCGAGTTTAATGCGTCAGCCGACCAAAGCTTGCATCTGCTACAAATATGGATTTTGCCTGAGCAAAAGGATTTGCTGCCGCGCTACGATCAAAAAACCATAGACCGCTCCCCCAATGAGCTTATCCCCATTGCGGCGCCGCAAGGCGTGCCTGCGTCGGTTGTAATCCATCAAAACGTCATCGTTTACGCGGCGTTTTGTGCTAAGGATGCGTCGCTCTCGCATATCTTAGTGGGTTGCCCAGCGGCGTGGCTGCAAGTAGTGAAAGGCAACATCGATGTGAATGCCGAAAATCTTGGCGCGGGGGATGGGGTAGCGATAAAACAAGAAGAACAAATTAAGATTTTTTGCCGGGAAGCATCTGAGTTTTTATTATTTGAATTTTTATAATTCATATATAATTAATTAGGGTAAACCATAAGCATAATAATTCAATTTTCTCGTAGGATTTTTGGAATATTTGTAATAAATTAATAAGCTTAGTGTAAAACCGTTCCCTTAATGTTAGTCACAAATGATTTAGGAGATTGTCATGAGTTTCATCAAAAAGTTATTAGTTATGTTGAGTATGGTTGTTATCGGTAGCACGGTAGTGATGAACACTGCCAGCGCTGCGGAAACATCTAAGCAGTATGTGAAGAGCAGCGCTATCACAGCTGATGTGAAAGCTAAACTCTTAGCTGACTCTGATGTTAAAAGCTTGCATATCTCCGTTAAAACCGTTAAAGACAAGGTGATTTTAACTGGTCATGTCGATACACAAGACCAAAAAGAAAAAGCCGGTTCAATCGCTGCTGCGTGTGATGGCGTTGCATCCGTGGATAATAAATTAAAAGTGAAGGCACCTAAGAAAAGCGCAATGTAATCGACATGGTGGTTGTTACAATTTGTAACAACCACCGTGTTCTTTATAAATTTTCGTTCGAATCACTCCCATCTATCTGTGTTTTCTCAGGGTAATCCCTTATAAATTTCGGTAATTGTCCTCCTATGACTAGAGGGTGTCTTGTAGTTATTATAGAGAAATACTAGATCCGTCCATCTGTGTAAGAGGAGTGAGAGATGAACCCAAGACCCACAACTCCAGAACCCGGCTCTAATGATCCTACACCCGGTAAAAACCCTGACGTTACGCCTGATAATCCCACTCCAGGCGGTGCAGTCGAAAATCCTAGCAGCGGGTCGCCAAGACCTACAAATCCTAGCAATCCTACTCCAGGCGGTGTTGAAGGCCCAAGCGATACACCAAGACCCACCACACCTCCCGGTACAACAGAATCTTAAGGAGATTAATATGGATAATGATATCGTTAAAGGAAAATGGACAGAAATCAAAGGCAAATTAAAACAACAATGGGCTAAATTAACGGATGATGATATCGCCAGCATGAAGGGCAGTTTCGAAGAATTAGAAGGTAAATTACAAACATCTTACGGTTATCAAAAAGATCAAGCCAAAAAAGAAATCGATACGTTTCTCACTAAAAATGGCTATGACGAAACAGAATAAGTTGGTTGGTTGTTGTTGAGGTGCGAAAACCGCTATATCCGTATAGCGGTTTTTTTTTCTTTAACGTTTAGTTTTTTTTAGCGGCAATGTTTGCGCGAGTTTATAAAAATCTTTCCATGGGTCTTGTTTCATTTTAGCTAAACGTTTACATAAATTTTTCACCGTGAACGCTTCGCCTTTCACTTTCACACTGAGTTCATCCCAGGTTAGCGGCACGGATACCGTCGCATGTTTGCGCGCGCGCGTCGAGTAGGGCGCGATCGCGGTGGCGCCATGGCCGTTACGCAAATAATCGATAAAGATTTTGCCCGTGCGTTTTGCTTTCGACATGGTCGCGATATAGTGTTGCGGGTCTGCTGCGACGATCGCGTCCGCGAACGCGCGCGAAAAATCTTTGACTTCGTCCCAGCTGTAGTTGCGCTTGATGGGTACGACGACGTGTAACCCTTTGCCGCCCGTGGTTTTCACGAAAGATTTTAATTTAAGGACGTTTAATTTTTCGCGGATTAATTGCGCGGCTTTAATAACTTCTTTCCATGCTACATCTGGCGCGGGGTCTAAATCGAAAATAATCACATCGGGTTTTTCTGGATCGTCGATGTGACTGCCCCAAGAGTGAATTTCTAATGCGCCGAGTTGCACTAACGCGATTAAACCCGCGGTGTCTTTGAGATAAGGATAGAGTTCGCGTTTCGATTTATCTTTGATTGAGACAGTATAGAGTGACGCCACAGAATCTTTTTCGATGTGTTTTTGAAAAAAACATTTTTGTGCATAGCCTTGCGGGCAGCGTACTAACGTAAGTGGCCGGTTAGTTAAGTAAGGCAATATCCATTTCTGTACCGCAGTGTAGTAGTTTGCTAGGTCCGCTTTGGTGATTTTGTCTTCAGGATATAATATTTTTTCGGGATGTGACAGCGCCTGATTAGGCGTAGTCAATGGCGCGCTGTTCTTTTTAACTTTTTCGGTTTTATTATTTTCTGTTTTCATGGCGGTCTCTTTTTTGATCGCGCGCGGCGATTTGTCTTTGCGTATGCCTTTGAAGCTAGGATGTCTTAAAATTCCATCGCGCGTCCATTCAGTGAATTCGACTTCAGCGACGAGCGTGGGCTTGACCCAGGTCACGTTTTTTATCGCGGGCGGTTTCGTGTGAAAAGGCATTTTGTCGGTTTTATTTTTCTTTAAGAGGCCCGCTAACGTCTTCAACGTGCTATCCGAAAAGCCGGTGCCGACATGACCACTGTATACCAAGTCACCCGAATCATCGTAAACGCCGATTAACAGCGAGCCAAAGTGTTGGCGCGCGCCATTTGGCTGCGTGTAGCCGCCGATCACGAATTCTTGGCGGTTAAGGCATTTTACTTTTAACCAATCGCGCGTACGTTTTTGATGATAACCGCTGTCTATATTCTTAGAAACGATACCTTCTAACTGAAGTTCGCAGGATTTTTTAAAAATTTGTTC
The DNA here is from genome assembly GCA_963692955.1 of Gammaproteobacteria bacterium. Lineage (GTDB taxonomy): Bacteria > Pseudomonadota > Gammaproteobacteria > DSM-16500 > DSM-16500 > UBA5158. Next base: position 1,365,729 of record OY843587.1, read on the forward strand.
GCCGGAGCCAATAACGTGATCGCTGAATTGTAGTAAAGAATTTTTTTTAGTGGGCAGAATTTTTTGTAATTGTTTTTTGCGATCTAGTAATGACGCGCGCGCGAGATTTTCATGGTCATAATAAATTAAATCAAAAATATAATAAACGATGGCATCCGGATCGTCATCGCGTAAATGATTTTGCAAAAGTTGAAAATTCGATTGGCCTTTTTCATCCAACGCAACCACTTCACCATCCATAATAGTGTCGGGTAAATTTAATTTTTCCACCGCGGCGGCGATGGTCGGAAATTTATGCGTCCAATTTTGTTGGCCGCGGGTGATGAGTGACACTTTGCCGTTTTTGACAAAACATAATAACCGGTAGCCATCAAATTTAATTTCATGCAGCCATTGGTCGCCGGCGGGCGGTTTATCGACGAGTGAGGCGAGTTGCGGGGAGATGGCCGCGGGGAGGGCGGAATTAGCTTTTTTTTTAGTGGCTTTGGTTTTTGATTTCTTCAGCGTGGGCTTGGCTGCTTGATCGGAATGCCACACTTTATCGGTCGCTTTGGGAATTTGTTCGATAGATTTTTTTGACAATACGCTGCGAGATTTTTTTTCGGTGATGTCATACGGTTCTGCTTTGGCGTATTTATCTCTGACTTTTATTAGCAGCCAATTTTTCGGGTCTTTTTGAATGCGGATTAATTTCCATTGGCCTTTAAGTTTTTCACCTTGCAGAGTGAATTTCAAATCGCCTTTCGCATAGGCTTTCATTGGGTTTTCATCGTTTGCTTGCCACGAGCCGGTGTCCCACAACATTACGGTGCCGCCGCCGTATTCGCCTTTTGGAATCGTGCCTTCAAATGATCCATATTCGATTGGATGATCTTCCACATGCACTGCTAAGCGCTTAACAGCAGGGTCTAGGCACGGGCCTTTTGGGACCGCCCAGCTTTTTAAGGTGCCATTTAATTCGATGCGAAAATCATAATGCAAACGGCTGGCGGCGTGTTTTTGAATGAGATATAGATTTTTGGATTTGCTGCTTTTAACTTTGCCCGCGGGTTCGGCGGTCGCTTTGAAATTACGTTTTTGACGGTAAGTTTTTAAGGACATTTGCGTACCTAACTATTTGCGCTGCGATTTTAAGGGTTTTTTATTATTCTTGGTGGACTTCTTATGTTTGATGCTCTTTTTTAATAAGCTAACAAAATCGATGACGTTTGTCGATTTGCCGCCGGCGGCGCGTTTTTTCATTTTGGAATTGGGTTTCGAGTGATGAATTTTTTCTTCGATGTATTTTTCTAACGCTTTTTTATATTCGTCTTCGTAACTGTCGGGCTTCCATTTCGAGGTCATGGAGTCGACGAGTTGTTTGGCGACGTCTAATTCTTTGGTGGTGATTTTATATTTTTTTATATCTCCCGAGGGTATGTCGAATTCGGCAGCCGGTCTGATTTCTTGGTAATAGCGCATGACGTTTAGTACCAACGCGTCGGCATGCGGCATCAGTACGCAAAGATATTGACGGGTATGAATGATGACTTTTGCGATCGCGACTTTTTTAGTGTTACTTAGCACTTCGCGTAAAATCACATAGCCTTTATCGCCTTTTTTATCCGGGACAAGATAGTAAGGTTTTTCATATAACATGATATCCAGGCTTTTGGCTTCGATGAAATTATCAATATCTATGGTTTTCGAATTTTCGCCGGCGATAGCTTTGAGGTCGCTGTCCGGCAATAAGACGTAATTGCCTTCGTCGTATTCATAACCTTTAACGACTTCTTCCCAAGGGACTTCTTTGCCCGTGTCTTCATTGACGCGTTTGTAGCGGACACGCGCTTTGGTGCGGCTATCGAGTAATTTGAATTGGATATCAGATTTTTTTTCCGCGGAAAAGAGCACGACGGGAATATTTACTAATCCAAAGGTAATATAGCCTTTCCAAATAGGTCTTGGCATCTGAGAGTCCCTTCATTGTCTTTTCCGCGAAACAATTATTTGCGGAAAATAAAGCCCAAGCAAACCAGTGCCACCGCCGCGAAAGCCACTGAACGGTAGGGCTTGTCATGAACATAACGGTTGACACGCTTGCTTTGTTTTCTGGCTTTTGAGATGGACTTTGCCACGACTTTGGAAGCTTTATCAGACAATGTGCCGCTGATTTCGCCTAAGGAATCTTTAATGTGTTCTAAACGGTGTTGTAAATCCAAACCGTTATGAATAGCACGTGCGGACACGCGGTGCGATGCAGCACGGGCTTTTTTCTTAAGTCTGGCTTTGACCATGACTTTCTCCTTTGTTTTTGGATAGTAATTGATGCGTTGTCAGGAAAGAAGTTAAGCTATAACTAAATTATAACATGAAAAAAAATAACCATTGGCTTGTGAAATGGAAAGCAAATTAGTTTCAAATGCTTATGATCCCAATTTTTTATCTATTCAACTAACCCTAATGATCTCAGGGTTTTCACTCAAACTTCACAACCTCCTGAAATTTATATAATAAATGAAGCTTGATGATTCTGTTTCGGATGATAAAGCGATTTTAATTTCGTGCCGGGCGATGGGCCCAGTCAGGCACTTCGCGCTGGCGTAGACTTAGTCGGGAATGTGGGACAATCTCAATCATTGGCGTTTATCCGGAAGCGTCGCAAATGTATCCCATCGGCAACGCAATGAATAAAAATTTAAAAATTGTGATGGGTAATTGCCATCACCGCCTTTATATTCCGGAACTGTTGCGAATTGTGCAATCCGGCATGTTCGATCCAACTATTATACTTTCTCAAAAAGAAACGATGACGGATGTGGTAGAAGCATATAAGCAATTTGATCTACGTGAGCCGGGCTGGATTAAAGTCGCTTTGAATGTTTGATATCCGTGACGAAATAGTATTAGGCTGTGTTATTGATAAGATGCAATAATCACACTGTTTGAAAGGAATCAAACATGCTTAATATTATTCGAACTTTCTTTCGCAGAGCGGGCCCAGGCTTGATTACTGGCGCCGCTGATGACGACCCCTCTGGTATCGCGACTTACTCTCAAACCGGCGCTCAGTTTGGTTATGACCAGTTATGGACGGCGTTGTGGATGCTGCCGATGTTGATCGCCATCCAAGAAGCGTCCGCCCGTATTGGGGCAGTGACGGGGAAAGGCATCGCGGCGGTCGTTAGACAATATTATTCAAAAAAAATTCTCTACCCGGTCGTGATCTTAGTCTTAGTCGCAAATATCATTAATATCGGCGCGGATATTGGTGCGATGGCAGCCGCGGCCCATCTCGTGGTGCCTCTTAATGTGACCGTTTATATTTTGCTGTTTACTGTTTTGATTCTAACGTTGCAAATCTTCGTAAGTTACAAGCGTTATTCGAATATTTTAAAATGGTTATGCTTGTTTTTAATCGCGTATCCCGCCACCGTGTTCTTAGTGAAACAGCCGTGGATGACGTTGCTCAAAGCGACACTCGTTCCGCATTTGGAATTTAATTTTCAATTTTTATTTATTATCACCGGCGTGCTGGGGACGACGATTTCGCCGTATTTATTTTTTTGGCAAGCGTCACAAACGGTGGAAGAACATAAATCGAAAAAAAATACGTTAGTCATTACCAAAAACGAAATTTTATATTTACGCATCGATAATTTCGTCGGTATGTTGTTTTCAGAAATTTGTACTTGGTCGATCATCGTCGTCGCCGCGACGGTATTGCACGGCAATGGGGTTACCGATATTAATTCCGCCGCCGACGCGGCGAAAGCGTTAGTTCCATTTGTGCAAGGTTTCCCGCATGCGGGGTTTGTCGCGGAATGTATTTTCGCGGTGGGAATAATTGGTTTAGGCTTGTTGTCGGTGCCGGTGTTAGCAGGGTCGGCCGCGTATGCGATGGCCGAGGCGTTTGATTGGCGCAAAGGCTTAGATTTGAAATTCAGAAAAGCGACGGGTTTTTATGGCGTGATTATTATCGCGACGGTCATTGGCTTGCTGCTCAATTTCATCGGTATTAATCCTTTCAAAGCGCTGGTCTATTCCGCGGTAGTCAATGGGTTGGCCGCTGTGCCGTTAATTTTTATCATCGCCATGACGGTCAGAAATAAAAAAATTATGGGTCGCTATAAAAGCGGATGGTTATCGACCATTTTCGTTTGGATAACGTTTATTGGCATGTTTGTTGCCGCAATCGCCTTGTTTTTCACGGTGGGAAAGAGTTAAATAAACACTTTCCCAAATTCTATCAAGCCCCGAGGTTCAAATGAAAGTGAAGGCGGCTGTCGCTTATAAAGCAGCGTCACCCTTAGTGATTGAGACAGTAGATTTAGAAGGCCCGCGCGCTGGCGAAGTACTGGTGGAGATCAAAGCGACTGGCGTCTGTCATACTGATGCCTACACGTTGTCAGGCGCTGATCCGGAAGGGTTGTTCCCCGCGATTTTAGGCCATGAAGGCGCGGGCGTCGTGGTGGAAGTCGGTGCGGGTGTCACTAGTGTTAAACAAGGCGATCATGTTATTCCTCTCTATACACCTGAGTGTCGTCAGTGTGAATATTGTCTCTCCCGTAAAACTAATCTTTGCCAAGCCATACGCGCGACGCAAGGCAAAGGCTTGATGCCGGATGCCACGTCGAGATTTAGTATCGGCAAAGAAAAATTATTTCATTACATGGGCACCTCCACTTTCTCGAACTACACCGTGCTGCCGGAAATCGCCGTCGCAAAAATTCGAACTGATGCGCCATTTGAAAAAGTTTGTTATATCGGCTGCGGCGTGACAACGGGTTTGGGCGCGGTGATTTTCACGGCGAAAGTGCAACCGGGTTCGACGGTGGTTGTGTTTGGTCTGGGCGGAATTGGCTTGAACGTCATTCAAGGCGCGCGCATGGTGGGCGCGGATAAAATTATCGGCGTGGATATCAATCCCGCGCGCCAAGCGCTGGCGGAAAAATTAGGCATGACACATTTCGTTAATCCCAATGAAGTCGAAGGCGACTTAGTAAATTATTTGGTAGACTTCACCAAAGGCGGCGCGGATTATAGTTTTGAATGCGTGGGCAATGTGAAATTAATGCGACAAGCGTTAGAGTGTTGTCACAAAGGTTGGGGGGTCAGCACGATTATCGGCGTCGCACCCGCCGGCCAAGAAATTTCGACGCGGCCATTTCAATTAGTGACGGGGCGCGTTTGGCAAGGTTCCGCCTTCGGTGGCGCGCGCGGCCGCACGGATGTGCCCAAGATCGTTGATTGGTACATGGAAGGCAAAATTAATATCGACGATTTAATCACGCATGTTTTACCGCTAGAAAAAATCAATGACGCGTTTGATTTAATGCACGCGGGTAAATCGATTCGCTCCGTCGTCACTTTTTGAGATAAAAAACTATGACCTTGACCCTTATTTCACAGAGCAAATGTTTCAAAGGCGTGCAGCTGGTTTATTCACATTTTTCGCCGACGACGCAATGCGATATGCGGTTCGGAATTTTTTTACCGCCCCACGCGCGCGAAAATATGCAGCCTTTGCCGGTGTTGTATTGGTTGTCGGGATTAACCTGCACGGAACAGAATTTTATTACTAAAGCCGGCGCGCAGCGCGTCGCCGCGGAATTAGGCATGATCATCGTCGTGCCGGATACTAGTCCCAGAGGTGTGAATTTACCTGGTGATAAAGCGAGTAGTTATTTTGGCGAGGGCGCGGGATTTTATGTCGATGCAACGGTGGCGCCATGGTCGCGTAATTATCGGATGTATAGTTATGTCACTAAAGAATTGTATAACATTATCACGACGAATTTTTTAGTTGATGTTAAACGCACGGGTATATTTGGGCATTCGATGGGCGGACACGGCGCGCTCACCATCGCGTTAAAAAATCCAGAGCAATATCAAACGGTTTCAGCTTTCGCGCCGATTTGCGCTCCCATCCATTCGGAGTGGGGCGAAAGAGCTTTCATGGGATACTTAGGCAAGAACCGCGAGTTTTGGTATAAGTACGATACGTGCGAACTTATTAAAAAACGCGGTTGGTTAGGTCCGCCGATTTTAATCGACCAAGGTACGGAAGATACCTATTGGAAAGAGCTACAATTGCACCCGGAGCTGCTCCAGAGCGCTTGCCAGCAGTCCCATGTTAAGTTGACCTTACGCATGCAAAAAGGCTACGATCACTCCTATTACTTTATATCGACTTTCATGGAAGACCATTTGCGCTACCATGCGCGCTATTTGGCTTAGCCTAACCTATTGATTTTATGCTTCATTTCATTGCTTCTTGAGTTTTTACCATAATAAGCCAAATAATTGAGCAATTTACTACTTTTTTTGTTAAAATAGTTCGATTTTGTTACATCATTAGCAACCTGAAGCTGTCAACAGTTGTGTGGGGGGATTATGTTAAATCGATATCGGTCACTGCCTATTTCACATAGCTTTCTAACTACGCCTGAACCTTTGGCTGGTTACAATAGTTTAACGGATGTTGCTTACAATCAGGAGTTGGTGGATAAACTTTTTAAAAACCCGAAAGTCCTTACCGACATTCATCGTTTAGACGTGCGCTTTGGTCAGCATGGCGAAAGAGTGAGTTATACCGATTCCGATAACATCGAAGATTATTTCGCGCGGTTGCAAGCGGAAGCTTTAAAACAAGGTACGATCTTATCTTTAGAGCAAGTGAAAGTGATAGCCGGTTATCTTAACTCCGCGCATGGTGTTTGGTTACAGCAAGGAATTACCAGCATTCCATTTGGTGCCTTGAAAGGCCTTTTATCGGCGCATTCCGTCATGTTCGGCAATGACTCTAAGGATGATGTTTACTATCGGATTACTCTGCGTAATAACAAAATCCACATCACTCATGTTTTCTACGCGAAAGAAGTGTACCTGCCTACTATCGATCCAAACGCGCCGCCAATCAATTACGACAATCGTCCTTTAATTAAGAAAAAACATGAATACGTTATCACCGAAACAGACGGTCTATTCAATCTCGAATATATTAATAATAAAAATGACGTGCGTGTGGATAAAGAATTTTATAAAAATAATTTATTGCCGGCGATTCGCCTCAGTATGCAAAATCGCGATGAAATTAATGTACCTTACAACAAGAATGAAGTGGTGTTTGAAATTTATAGTTACGTGCCATTTCTAACCGATCGCAAATTAGCAAAAGACTTTTTTGCTTTCATCACTAGACCCATTGTTGGTTCGCCAGGCTATTATTTGTCGGCCGCGGAAAAAATCGATTTGGCTGAAGTGTACATTTCAAGTTGTTATATGGATTATCCAGCCAAACGACATAAATTATTAAGACAGCTCTATAGCGCGGAATTGCGCATGCTCATCGCGGATGAGCGTTATGATCTATTCACTAGAAGTGCAGCCGCTAACGTACTTACGCATGTGATTGAGCTGCCTGATTATTTAAAAAATGATAAAGGCGCGGAACTTGCCGAAATCGTGCAGCGCACAACGCTTAGCATTCGCGATCCGCTGAATGACGAAAATGCGTCGCGTTACGGCGAATTGATGAAGAAAATGAAAAAACCCACGTGGGGTAAAAAAATCGCCGCGGCAATGTTGCTAGTGACGGGTCTTACTATCATCACCGCTTCGGTCATGATGGCTATCGCTACCTTCGGCGGTAGTTCTGTCTTAAGCGCGATTGGCATCTCAATGGCGACTACCGTCATCGCTAAAGCCTTGACTATCACTACCGGTGTCGCGGGTGTTGCTCTCGCGACCTCCGGCGCGTGGTATGGCAATCGACATCCTTTCAAAAAACTTTTTAAAGCGTCATTTCCATTTTGGAACCCGCCATATTATTCTAAGCTCGTCACAAAAGACGCGCCGACTGGTCCGATTGGCACGCTTGAGGGACTTCCTGATTCGAAACAAGAGGAAAGTTTTTCAATCAATGATGCAAAAGCAACCCCCACTGGCACCACCCCAACACAAACGTCTGCCTCTTTTTACTCTGCGGCCACCCTACCGAAAGATGTAGAATGCGATCAGTACGAAGGAGTGACTTACGATGGTGAAAATCCTGAAGAGGAAGATGAACAAATAGAAGGATTACCCAATCCTCGTCGCTGTTCTGCATAGATTGCTTGGTGAGGATATCTTGCGCAAGATATCCTCATTTCTTGTGGTAACATTTTATTCACAATCTTGTCTTTATTTCCTTTCATAGCCAGATAATGTATGATCTTCCCACCAATCACTACTGGGATAATCATACAATGAAGTTACTTTCTAAAATCACCGCTGTCGCTCTCGCAAGTTTTATTTTCAGCAACGCCTACGCTGCCACTACGCCCACCGCCACACCCGTTAAGCCATATTCAAAAGTGAATAAGCCGGCTGCTTGGCAAGTCGCCGTCATTAATAATGACGATACGGATTACACGAGTTATGCGTCGTACTTACCGTCGGGAATTATTTGGAATTCTTATTTAGGTCCGTATGGCGCGCCTACCGATGAAATTTATTATGGTTACGGCGTTCCAAATTATTGCTTTAACATCATCAGAAATTTTGATAGTTATATTTCATATGTGGGTTGTCTCACGTCCGGCACGATTACCATCTATCCGCCGTTGACCGCAAACAAAAAAGCATCGGCAGACAACACAGCTGCTCCTATCGTTAAAATTACTGAATAATGGATTTTTACCCGATGAAAAACTTACAACGTAAAGTCACCACTATCGTGTTAGCGATAAGTGTTATTACTATAGCGGGTTGTTACGCGGAACCTGATTACAGTCATTACGATGGTCCACCGCGCGTCGCGACATCAAATACTAATACGATGCCGCCGCCAAATGATTATGGCCCGCATTACCGCTCTGGCCCCATGCATGACGCCGGCGCACCACCGCCGCGCACTGTGGTGAGTGGACAAGGACAAGCCTATAGCCCAGGTCCAACTAATGGCCCAGGTTATAGCCCGGAGTAAAAAAATAAACCTTGTTGTATTAGCTTGACCCGCTAAATTTATTAAAGAGATGACGCGTTTGCAGCGTTGGAGTTACAATGAGGTTTACATTTCTATAGGAGTTTTATAATGAGCACTAATAATAATAACGTTGAAAACATCGCCGCAGCGGCTGACGAAGCTGGGACGTTGGCGGATGCTTATCAAACGGCGAAAGGTAAAGCGGCGAATTTAATCGAAGCGGCGTCTGATAACATTCAAGAAAAAGCGACTAACGTTAAAAAATCCGTGAAAAAATACTTGAAAGAAGTCGACGAAGAAAGCGAAATCGCGCGCGAAAGCATCGTTGATTTCATCAGTGAATATCCGCTGGCTTCCGTGGGTTTAGCTTTTTTATCCGGTTTGGTGGTGACAAAAATTTTAAGTAAATAGTTTCTAACGTCCCTTTCCGGTACTGAGAACATCGTGATATTTGATAATTATCTTTTGCGTTGGGATTTGGTACCGGATGGCGAACCTATCTTTACCCGTTCAAGTCAGTTACTCCCTGTACGTTATAAAAATTCTCCCGCTATTTTAAAAATCGCTTTAGACGAAGAAGAGCGCCAAGGCTGCCACGTGATGACGTGGTGGAATGGCGTGGGTGCCGCGCCAGTGTTAGAGCATGATGATAACGCTATTTTGTTAGCACGTGCTATGGGCACCCGTGTACTCAAACAAATGGCGCATGCTGGGCTTGATGATGAGGCGAGTAAAATTATTTGCGCGGTGGCTGCGACATTGCATCGTGTAAACAAACCCTTTCCAACGGAATTAATGCCGCTGCGAGAACGTTTTAAAGCCTTGTTGACCGGGGCACAAACGCATGGCGGTATCTTCATGTCGGCCGCGCAAGTGACGGAAGAATTGTTAGTTTCTCAACCAGCTAGCACGGTGCTGCACGGCGATTTACATCATGAAAACGTGTTAGATTTTAATGGCCAATGGCTCGCTATTGATCCTAAAGGGTTGTGGGGTGATAGAGGTTTTGATTTCGCAAATATATTTTGTAATCCAGATATTGAAGTAGCGCTTGCGCCTGGACGTTTAGAAAAACAAGCAGCTGTGGTAGCGCAAGCGGCGCAAATACCCCATCAGCGTTTATTAAAATGGATTTTTGCTTACGCAAGTTTATCGGCGCTGTGGATAATAGAAGATGGCGACGCGCCGGATTTGCCGTTAGGCGTCGCGCTACGGGCGCAAGCATTATTAGCTAGTCTTTGACATCGCCGTTCTTAAGACAATAAGTGATAAATTCACCTGCGGGCATAGGTTTCCCAAATAAATAACCTTGTCCGTAATCCACTTTATGTTCTAATAAATAATCCGCTTGCGCTTGATTCTCTACCCCTTCGGCAATAATTTTTAAATCGAACGTTTTTGCCATGTTGATGATATGCGGCGTGACACTGCTGGTCGCGGAATCGGTACCGATGGTATCCACGAAGGATTTATCGATCTTTAATGCGTCTAACGGAAAACCTTGTAAATAAGATAAACTTGAGTAGCCCGTGCCAAAATCATCGATCGCAACATAAAAGCCTAACTCACGCGCGCGTGTGATAGTGATACGCGCGGATTCGATATCCATAAAACCGCGTTCGGTGGCTTCTAACCAAATTTGTTGTGGTTGAATGGAAGTATGTTCTAGTTCGCCGGTTAAAATCGGTAGTATGCGTCCGGTTTTAATATCGTCGGCGCAGAGATTAATCGCGATATGTAAATTGCGGTTGACGAGTAATAAATTTTTTAAATCACTAATAACGGAGCGAATTACTTGGTCAGTGATGGGCTTAATCAAGCCGCTTTCTTCCGCGATAGGAATAAAAAATTCCGGAATGACAAAGCTGCCATCCAAACGCTGCCAGCGCACTAGCGCCTCCGCGCCAACGCACACGCCGGTTTTCAAATCCACGATCGGTTGATAATAAACGATGAATTCTTCTTTTTCGACGGCGATGGTGAGTTCGCCTAACAGCGACAGCCGGCGGCGTGAAAGCCAAATTACCAACGCGATCATGCCGGCCGCGATGAGCAAGCCTAAGGGTAATAAAAACAAAAATTCTTGCAAAACGCGCGCGGTGACTAATGTTCCCGGTTCAATGACGATGGCCAATAAACCCATTTGACTCGCGGTTGCGACTAAAAAATGATTTTCAAAAGCATTAATCGGATGGCCGATAACTTTATTCACCAAATCCACATCGGTGACATTTAGCGTACCCAGTAAATGACCGGAATCCGTCGCGATAGCGAGTTGAATATTAGAATTCACGATAACATCCGTAAACAAACCCGGATCGATTAAAACATTATAATTACCGTAGCCCAGCGCGGTCATCGGTTTACTTTGGCTAACGACTCGGGGTTTCATGTTCACTGTGAAGTGAATGTCGTTTTCATCGATGAAGTCAGGTTTGAGTTGTTCGATGCGCTCTTTGGTGATGCCCCATGATGTGCATTTTAATAAATGATTTTCAAAATAACCCATTTCATTTATCGAGCGAGTGTCTAACGTTAATTGACGCATCTTGTTAATATGTTCTTCCGAGCAGGGGACTATAGTAAGTTTGCTGGCGGTTTTTAATAAAGTCGTCGCTTCATCAATGACACGATGCGCGCGCACTATCGCTTGATGGGAGTAAAGGTGCATCGTATCCAGTTCTTCGCTACGCGCTCGTAACCATGAAAAATAAAGCATGGCCGACAGCGGCAAAATGGTGCCGATAACGGCGAGGAGAATGGCTATGGCCAAAACCCGAGACCTTTCCAAGGGAACATCCTTTTAAATGGTGGAGGTGCATCTTACATAGTAGACAGTTCAAGTTGAGAGGGCAAAGAAATTAACTGGAATTAGACTAATTATCGTGCCGATTGACGTTGGTATTTTAAAAACACTCACCCTAATACCTACCTCTTTAAGGGAAAACCCTGGTTTCCGAGTCTTAGGAAAAGCTTAAAATAGCTTGTGAGTATTTCCTCATATAATGTTAAGGAGCAATAGCATGCCAAACAATAAAGATAATAAAACCCCACAAAAAGATAATGATAAAACTGATCAAAAGAAACAACAGCGTTAATCTTTACTAGTTGGAGTTGAAATGAAGTTCAATAGGGGAGGTGGCCGCCTCTCCTGTTGAATTAAGCAGTTGGCAAAATAATTTTAAAACAGCTTCCCCCGACTGGGTTGGGTTCTGCCGTCAAAATACCGTTGTGCGTTTCTACTATCGATTTACTCACGGCTAATCCTAAACCGAGACCATAATTTTTTGTAGTAAAATGTGGAATGAAGATATGCGGCAATATTTGCGGCGAAATGCCCGGGCCGGTGTCGCTAATACTGATTTCGATTTCTGATTTTTTTGTACGGTTCGTTTCGATAATTAATTTAGGCCAAGGACTATTGTTATCGCGCATGGCGTCAATAGCGTTTCTAATGATATTTGAGATCACTTGTTGAAAGTGAATTTTATCAGCTTGAATGATGGGCAGCGGCGCGAGTCTTAGTTCAAGCACAGGAAACTCCATGATTTCTTCTTTGAGCTGCGTTAGCGAGGTTTGTATTAACTCATCGATTGACACTTTTTCGTAGTTCATGATGCCGTAATTTTTAAACTCTTTCATGCGTAAAATAATTTCTGACGCGCGCGTGGATTGATTGGCGGCGATTTTCAAGGCGGAAAGAATTTCTTCGATTTTAAAATTATTATTTTCAATACGACGCACGCAGCCTTGCACGTAATTTAAAATCACGGCCAAAGGATGATTTAATTCATGCGCGATGATGGCCACTAAATCGGTTAACGAGTTTTTGTGACTATGTTCAGCAATTTTGTGATTATAAAAAGTATTCCAATACGCTTGATTACGCTCGTGAATAGGTGTCGCGATAATCAATAATTCATTATCATTTCCAGCGTGCCCGGTTTGTTGTTTCCCGACCAGCTGCACGACATGTTCACCACTGTGCGCGGATAATAATTTTACTTCGCAAGTTTGCGTGACTTTATTTTTATAACAATGCTGCTTGAAGACAGAATATAATATTTGTGATTCGGGCGAAAAATAACGAGAAAAAGAGCGATTAATCAAATATTTTTTTTCAAAACCTAAAAGATTAGCGCCCGCTTGATTAATTTCATTGATCAAGCCATTTTTATTAATGATGATGTAAGGCGTAGGCGCCGTTTCAAATAAATTTAAATATCTATTGAAAGAATTTTCAAATTCGCGCTGTACCGCTAGCAAATCTTGGTTCTGAAGTTCCAACTCAATTTGATATAAGCGTTCTTCGTCGTAAGCGGATTGACTTAAAACAGAAACAGCGCGTTCTTTCAGTTTATTAAAACTTTTGGCTCTGGATGTTTTAGACATTACTTTCCTTGTTAAAAAAGATCGTGTTTAAGAGTGATGCTAAAACATCGTGAGATTCTTGCAGCTTCAGCAAACAAAATTTATGGTCTGTGATCTCATTAAAAGTGATGACTACTCCGTCGGTAGTATTTAATAATGTGATATAGGGGATAATACGAATTTGAAACCAGCGGTGGTCGAATGATTCTATTTCGAAGGTCATCTCTTTCGATTGACTGATAACTTCTTTAAAGTTAGCGGCGAAATCATTGTATTTTAAATTGTTGGCAAAGTGCCTCCACGGACGGCCGATATCATGCGGGCGTAAATTCATGATCTCGTCTACGCGGGGCGTAAACAATTTGATGCAAAGATTCGTATCTAAGAAAATAGCGATGATTTGGGTGCTGTTGAATAAATTATTCAAATCTTCCGTGACGGAGGTAGACAAATCAATACGTGTTTGTAATTCGGAATTGACGATGATGAGTTCTTCATTTAAAGACAATAATTCTTCTTTGGAGGTTTCAATTTCTTCGACGGTACTTTGCAGCTCTTCGTTAGTGGATTGCAATTCTTCATTATTTGACTGTAATTCTTCGATAGTTGTCTGCAAGGTTTCTTTCGTGAATTCCAATTCTTGCTGCATGGCGATAATTTTTTTACTGATTTCTGGCCCGGCGCCATGTTCCCCAACAACGAAATCAATTTGCTCTTTGGTAACAATGTTCTGAAAATATAGGCATACTAATGGTAGATCTGTTTCGATTTGTGTGACGGGTAAAATGAGGATATTGAATGAAATGTTATTGTTAGCGACGTTTGTTTTGAGATTGGATAGACCGATTTCGACCTGGGTTTCTAATGAGTTTTTGATAGCGGAGGAAATTTTATTTTTCAGTCTCACCGGCATTGCGTCAAAAATGTTTTGACTATCCGTCAGTAGGTCTTTGATAAAGACATTAATGTTGCCTTGCGTATACAGAATTTTTCCCTCGATGTTGATTATTATGGTAGCAGAAATAAAAGTACCGAGAAAATGTTTCGCGACAAAATTACCTAAGTCAACTTTATCATCCAGAGGCGTTTCGAAATTTAACGGCAATTTAGTTTCCGGATAGCGCTTCACGGCCGGATAGTGCAGCATAATAGCGGAATTAGACGCACTATCGTTGCGCTCGTAGATCTTCCAGTCTTTCATTATCAAACGGAACAGTCCGCTATAACCGGTTACGGCTTCCGACAAGCCTAAGAAGAGCAGGCCTTTAGATTTTAAACTGTAGTGAAAAACTCTGAATATTTTTTTTTGTAAATCTGTATTGAAATAAATTAATAAATTCCGGCAGCAAATTAAGTCTAACTTAGTAAACGGTGGGTCTAAAATGATATTTTGAAAGCCAAACGTGACAATTTCACGGACTTCTTTTTTTAATTTATACTGATTATTTTCGCGCGTGAAAAAATTATTTAAACGCTCCGGGGTGAGATTCGATACTTCGGATTTATGATAGATGGCGGCCCGCGCGAAAGCCAACGCTTTGTTATCGATATCGGTCGCGAAAATTTGCGCTTTTAACTTTAATTTCAAGTTTGTTATACATTCTAAAATGATTATCGCAACCGTGTATGCTTCTTCTCCAGTGGAACAGCCCGGTATCCAAACGCGGATAGCATCTTCGTCAGATTTATGGTTGGAAAGTTTAAGGTTGATCGCGGTTTTTAACGCTTCAAACGCCATATTGTCACGGAAAAAACTTGTAACGCCAATTAACAAATCTTCAAATAAGCTATCGATAAGCTCACTGTCTTCGGTCAATAAGCGGATATACTCATCGATGGAAGAAATATGATTGCGCAGCATTTGTCGTTCAATGCGGCGATTGATGGTATTAATTTTATAGTCTGAAAAATCATGGCCGGTATGCGATTCTAGTAATTTATAGATCTTGCGAATTTCTATCGTGTTGGTACTAACAGAATTTTCCCCGGCGCTACCGATGGCGATTATCTCTTTCGCGATTTTATCTAAAGGCAAGACGAAATCAGCCAGTAGCGTATCCAAGGCGCTTTGTGGCATACCTTCAAATTTTGCGGTATCGGGGGTTTGTACGATCACAATGCCGCCGGCTTTTTTTATCGCGCGCATGCCGATGGTGCCGTCGACGCCTGATCCGGACAACACAACCGCAATGCTTTTATCGCCGCGTACTTCGGCCAGTGATTTAAAAAAATGGTCGATAGGCATGTTTTCGCGGTGCGGTTCTATTTGTTCGATGGTAATTAAAGACGAATTCTTAATTTCCGCGTTTTTATCCGGCGGTAAAACATAAACGCAATCTTTCTCGATTTCGATAGCTTCATTGATGGTAAACACTTGCATCTTGGTATATTTGCCAATGAGCTCGGTCAATATACTTGTGTGCTTGCGCATGAGATGGGTAATAACGACAAAGGATAAGCCGGTACTCTTAGGCATAGCTTTGAAAAGCGCTTCGATGGCTTCTAGACCACCCGCGGATGCGCCAATGGCGACTAGCCGAAAATCCTTTTTGATTAAGTTTGTCATTTTAAGCTATATTTGAGTTTTTAAAGCGCTATAGTAGCACAGAGTTTTTGTTAAGCTAATATAAATGATTTTAAGATATTTGAATAAAATATAAACAGCTGAATTTCTATCCCAAGCTATCTAATTGTAATATAGAGAAATTTATCCAAATACATAAATATTAGGGTTTACCCTTCATTTCAATAGGGAAAGCCCTGATTATCTGATTTACGTAATGATTCATACTGCATGATCGATTTTATAAATAAAAAAATGTAGCATGAGGATAAATACGAACATGAAGAATTTGGACTTTTTACAGTCGAGCGAAATTGAGACAAACTTAACACCCGCCACGGAAGACCGGACGATTTTAAAAACTCACCGCGGTGAGAAAAAAAAAGTTGGCAGTTTCATGCGGCGTGATAAGAGAAAAAATACTAAAATGAAAGAATTACCTAGCCATAATGAGAAGACTTCGAATTAGGGTAAAGAATTTTTTATAATGACATTTTCAGAAACTATCAAGTCCCTAATTAGGGTCGCGTCAGTATTCGCTTTTTTCGCTTTTTCTTGGTAAAGTTTTTCAGCGCGGGGCATTTTATTATTTCGAAATTCTTGCGCTATTCTATTCGAAAGATCATGGCTTTCTTCTAACGCTCTCACTGCCGACCACAAGATATTTTCTAACGTGTCAGTTTGAGCTTTCTGCAAACTTTCTAAATTATATTGATGGCCGGTTCGGCACCGAAGATTCAGACGCTTACCATCTTTAATTTCCCACAAAGTGCCGTAGCAATCCGGACAGGTAAAATGAGAAACTTTCCCGATCTCGTTCAAATAATCAGGATAAGTTTGTTTGCCAATGCTGCCGTCTAATTCCAACTTTCGGGCTTTTTGGTTGGCGGTGGAAGGCTTTAACTTTCGAGGTTTTGATTGATTAATTAATTTAGGCAGTACATGCAACATTTTTTCCAAGGTTAAAACGTGTTGCGCTGATCCTTCTCGAATTGCATTCAATGGAAGATCGGGATAGGGTGCTTCAACCGGATCTTGGACGATGGTAATGCCACCATTTTGTTTAATCGCGTTTAACCCTTGGATGCCATCCGCTAATAGGCCAGAAAAAAGAATTCCAATTACTCGGCTATGACAATTGAATGCTGCGGAGTTAAATGCGACATCAATAGAAGGACGAAAACGATTTATTTTCGGGCCGGTCGAAGGATAAATGTTCGTTTCATTTATAAGGATATGTTGGTCACAAGGCGATAAATAAATATGGTCTGGTTCATAAGCGAGATTATCCGACACAGTAATAACCGGATAGCCGGTGCGTCTTGCCAAGATTTGCTCGAGCATAGAATTACTGTCGCCAGGCAAATGAATGACAATGACGATAGCGACATTTAAATTTTTAGGAAAACCTTCTAAAAATTTAGAGATTATCTCAATGCCGCCGGCGGAAGCTCCTAGCATTAGAACTTTGTGTGTAATCATTAAAGATTTTTTCACCTTAAAGTGATTTATTTTGACTGGACTAAGTGGCTGGGAATTTCATTCATAGCTGTCGATTGGCTTCTATAATTTAGTTAAATATATATCAAAGTATACTATCTTAACCGACTGTCAGACAATGTTAATTAAGGGATAACCCTTATTAAAATAAGGGAATGGCTGCATATATGCTAATAATTGCGCCAGTTTCGGAATATTGCTGTGCAAAGGAGCTTGTGTTAATGTTATTCACGGAAAAGGCAATTGACTTAAATTTGTTTAGCCGGTCACTTATACCGTCATTTAACTTTAAATAATGGAAACGAATATGGAAAGCCGTAATCACATAAATTTTAGCAATGTTGAATTTGATAGATTTAACATTCACACTTTAGTCTCTCCTGAATTTCTGCAAGCCGTTCAAGATAAACAAGATGAAATCGCTCGAGTTGAAGAAGCCAAAGAACCTGATAGTTTCTCTGATTTAGAAACCGCTAGAAAAGCATTTCAACAATACCCCAATGATCAAAGCATGAAAGATTTTCTCGGCGAAAAAATCGCGGAAGTTGATGCTATCGCGTTGCCCGAATATAGCGAAGATTATAAAAAATTAGCGGTCTATTACGCTTTCCAGGCGCGCGTGACAACTCTTGCAATTTTGTATGCCGATAAGTATATGGCTTGCTTAAGTCAATTGGGATTTGATGAAGCTAAATATGCGGAAGCCCTCAATTTAAGCGCGTACGCGCAAGCCATGCACCCGGATTATAATAAAAATGCTATGTTTGCAGCGGCAGTGCGATCGTTTAACAATTTATTGGCAAACGAAACTGACGCCGCTAAGAAAAATTATTACCTTATGCAAATCGCGTTTGCTCAGCGTTATTTAGGTTTAATGGCGCGCCGCCGTAATGATGCGGAATCGGCACAAGAATGTTTCGCGCATGCGCTCACGGCCCAACTGTCATTATTGACTGTGATGCCGCAGATTAAAATTGATTTGGGTGAAACGCAGCATGTCATCGGCGCGACTTATACTTTCGCTAATAAAAAAGCAGAAGCTAAATTGGCATATGAAGCTGCTTTGAAATACGAACAAGAGTTTGTCGCAGCCACGGGCGCGCCGCATTTTTTATTAGGTATCACTGGTCAATCACTGGGACTTTTATACGGAAAAATGGGTGATTTCAACGCCGCAATAAGTTTGTTAACAAAAACTCTACGCGAGCAAGCAGCTTTTTATGGTACGCGTCAGCATGCGGATAGCGCGAAAACCCTAAATTTTTTAGCGGAAACTTATCTGGGGATCGGCATGTTGCCACAAGCGATTAGCGCTTTTATCGAAGCGCTGGACATGAAAGAACGCTTCTATGCCGTCGGTGATCCAGTCTTAGTGATCACGCAGAAAATGTTGGTGCTGGCAATGGCCCAAGATTTTACTTTTGATTGGAATGATTCTCTCACGCTGGCCGATAACGAAAAGAAAGTCGCATTGATTAAAACAACGTTAGCGAGAATGCCCCACCACCAGATTTTAAAATTCAACGCGAATGATCAACGTGCCTTTGGTCAGTTACTTTATCGGTTAGGCGCTTATGAAGTGCATATTCAGTCCAATCAAGAAGAAGCTATTCGATTCTTGAATTCTGCAAAAACACTGTTAACCACGCCTATGGATTTAGGGTGGGTCGATAATCACTTGGCTTTTTGTCATCAGAGAAATGTTTTTAAACTAAATGCGCAAATCAAACAATTCCAACCTAACGCACAAACAGAAATTACTTTAGGGGCGAATGAATCTAGTGTAACGCTAGAAGATTTGCAGGCGCAGCGCGATCTGGCAGCTAGAGCCACTCTAGTGATCTACAGGACTATAATCGAAAGATATAATAAGAAAGAATTTTCAGCGGAGATAGTTGATAATATTAAAATTGGGGCGTTCGCGTTTTGCATTTTATCTTATACTAAGTATGAAACAGAGGAACAATTCGTCGGTCTTACTGTTTTAATTGAAACGATTAAGTTATACCGGGAATATGGTTTACAGAATGATGGCGATCAATTCGCGCGCGCGCTAAACCGTTTAGCGAATATCTTTGAAGAAAATAACCGCATGGAAGAAGCGAAAGCAGCTTATGAAGAATTGGCAGCGCTGTGGGATAATCGCACCGCCGCGACAGCCAATCCACATAAAGCGAAATTTCATGATTCATATAGTAGTTATTTCGAAAAAACGGGTGATGTGAATGCAGCGTTAGCACAATCCAGAGCTGCATACTCGATCCGCGCGCAAAGAGAGCCGCAGTCAGCTTTCACGCAGAAAAACGCGGCGCGAATTAGCGCGTTAGAAGCTAAGCTAGCCGCGTCCACACTATCTTTGGTAAACGCCACTAGGGTTGGATTTTTTAGTCCGCCAGGGTCACATTCATCGGCAACTCCAGCGATTGGTACAAATGAGCTTTTTGCATCGCCTAGACAAGGCGGCTGATTCTAAGTTGGGTTGCCCTCGATAAAATCGGGGGCGGGCCAATCAATATTGTTGCTGTGTTAGCCTAAATTTTTATTACTGCGCTGTTTAAAATTTTTCTTATCTATATTACTCGGCTTAGTTTAAGGGAAAACCCTACTAACTTCGCAAACTTTATCCGTATAGACTAGACTATTCTGACGCAAGGAGAGCCTCATGAAAGCATTATGTTGGCATGGCAAAAATGACGTGCGGGTCGATTCCGTTCCCGATCCCAAAATAATTAATGACAGAGACGCCATCATACGCATCACTGCGACGGCGATTTGTGGTTCTGATTTGCATTTGTATAACGGCATCGTGCCGACGCTGGAGTCCGGTGACATTTTAGGCCATGAATTCATGGGCGAAGTGATGGAGGTCGGACGCGGCGTTAAAAAATTAAAAGTCGGGGACAAAGTCGTTGTGCCCTTCACGATTGCATGCGGTCATTGTTACTTTTGTAAAAATAAATTATTTTCGCTGTGCGATAATTCCAATCCAAATATGGAAATGGGCCGCAAATTAATGGGGCATGCCACTGCGGGTTTGTTTGGGTACTCGCATATGTGCGGCGGTTTTTCCGGCGGACAGGCGGAATTTGTGCGTGTGCCTTATGCGGATGTTGGCCCAATTAAAGTGCCGGATCGAATCGATGATGAAAAAGTTTTATTTTTATCGGATATTTTTCCTACCGGTTATATGGCGGCGGAGAATTGCGTAAAGAGAGGCGACACGGTCGCGGTGTGGGGCTGCGGCCCGGTCGCGCAATTCGCCATTCAAAGCGCTTGGATGTTAGGCGCTGAGCGCGTGATCGCGATTGATTGTGTGCCGGAACGCTTAGCATTAGCGAAAAAATACGGTGGTGCGGAAACGATTAATTTCGAAGAAAATGATGTCTATGAAATTTTGATGGCGATGACGGGCGGCAGGGGCCCGGATTGTTGCATTGACGCAGTGGGCGCAGAAGCACATTCCGGCCCGACTTTCGATGCGATGTTAGATAAAGCGAAACAAGTCGCGCACTTAACGGCGAACCGTCCCCATGTTTTACGTGAAGCGATTAAATGCTGCCGTAAAGGGGGAATCGTTTCTGTGCCCGGCGTTTATTTGGGGAATGTCGATACGATTCCATTCGGCGCTGCAATGAATAAGGGCCTCACGTTCAAAATGGGTCAAACGCATGTGCAGCATTATCTTAAAAAATTATTAACCAAAATCTTAGACGGTAAAATCAACCCCGCCGGCATCATCACGCACCGGATGAAATTGAAAGACGCGCCGAAAGGCTATAAAACTTTTTGCGATAAAAAAGATGGCTGTATTAAAGTCGTAATGACGCCATAAATTTAGCGTTTTTATTTTTTGTTTTCTGCTGCTTGAGGATTAACTATGGATGATATCTACGAATATCTAAAGAACGATCATAAAAAAGTCGCCGATTTATTTAAGCTTTTCGAAAAAACCAAAGAGTCTAAAGTTAAAGTCGAAATTGTCGAGAATATCGTTCAGGAATTAATGCTGCATGCTGAAACAGAATCTGCGACGTTTTATAAATTACTAGAACAATACGAAGTAAGTCATGAAGCAGCTGAACATGGGCAAGAAGAACATAATGAAATTGAAGAAATGATTGAAAAGGTGGTCAGCTTCAAGTCGCCTTCCAAAGCCTGGGAAGCGCAAGTCAAGCAGCTTAAAAAATTGGTAGAACATCACGTTTATGATGAAGAAGGAAAGATTTTTAGAAAAGCTAAGAAAGTGTTAAGTGAAGAAGACGCGTTAGAACTGAAATATAAAATGCATTATATGAAAGGTCAAATCAAAGAATTTCTTTAACGTGAGCGCGGCCGTGCGGCGACCTGTGCGCCTAACTGCAGCGCCGCGGCATGGCTGAGTTCAAATAGGTTTCTGATTACGGTGCCGGGCTTAACGTTTTTAGGATATTTTTCATTGTGATCGTCGCGCCACTTATTTAAAGAAGTAATCATTTGATAGATATCGACGGGTTTAGATAAAACTTTTTGATCGCGTAAAAATGCCACCATTTCGGTCGCGATGTTTCGCATACTTCTGGCTTTTTCTTTGTCTGAATTACCAAATAATCCGAAGCGCATACTTTTCGCGATGGTGTCGCTGATTTTATCACGTAATCCTTTGGGCTCTTTTAATTGTTGATAACGTAAGGCGGTTTCCGCCCAGACGGTAAGCGCGGTTAAAATAATTTTTGGGTCGCTTGTTTCGTTGATGGTTTTTAACGATGCAGCGTAGGTTTGTTGTAATTCTGCTTTGGTAATATTAGGCAGGTAAAGTTTTTCGACTTGGGCTTTGTCTATGGGCGGCGCTTTGTTAGTTTTCGCAGTTTTGCGGTAAAAATAGGCGTTAATAATCTCCGGAAAATAATTATCCGGACGCGAATCTGTTTTCATGCCGGTCGAGCCAGGCGTTGAGAGCGTGCCTAGAATCGCATTATTCAAGCCGAGCGCGCGGCTATACATGATGTGTGACATTAGCGGCGAGGCAGAAGGTTCATGCGTGGCTTCACCGTGAAACTGTTTTAAATGTTTTGCTATTTCTTGCGCTTCCCAAAAGATAGACGCGACTTCTTGCGCGGAGCCGGTGCGGTCTTGGCCGCTGGCACACGCAGTAATATTAATGACATCGCCGGAGTTATTGAGGATGTTGATGACTTTGCCGACTTTTTCGATGCGGGCTTTTTTATCCATTAAATCTCCAGCGGTGGAGGGGGGAGTGACGCTTTGTTTTTTCGCGGATTCAAGTACAAAATCAGAATATGAAATGGATTGTGGCGTGCCTAAAATATTCGTCGGCAAATAAGAATATTGGATGGCATGCTGATCGGCGGCTAACGCTTTTATCGCGTCGCGCGTGATTTTTATCATTTTGTCTTGTTTGCCCCAAGCCGTATCGGTTAACAACATGGCATAATTAAATTTGGTCACACTCGCGGGGATGTATTGCTTTGCCGCTTGCATTAATTGTTGAATATTTTCTTTGGCATACATGACAGAGCGTGCATGTGTTTCACCCGCGCCTATGTAGGCCATGGTCGCCGCGCGTAATGACCAATTTTCTGATTTGCCTATGGTTTCTTGTGCGGAATTTTTTAGCTCTATTTCGTTATGGACGATGTAACCATTCTTAACGGTGGGCGCGACGGTATAACGTGTTTGCGCGGGCAAGCGTCTATCGTCTTTTTGAATTAAGCCGACGAATGCTTCGTCGGCGATTTGAAAAGCGACGGGTTTGACGGCGTGATAGTTTCTGCCTGCAACCGGTTCTTCTAGGGGTGGCTCGGCTGGTGTTACCGCGGCGGAAGTAAAGTGTTCCTGTTCTTCATCTGAATTAATTTCTTCTTCATCTAATTCGCTATCGCTCATTTTGATGTTAGTCATGACTTCTAATTGATGTTTTTGCTCAGCTGTTTTTACTGTGATGGGGTAGGATGTTTCTCTAAAGGTGATGTCGATGCCCTCTATGTTTTCATTTCTCAGCGTTACGACAGTTTTCGCCGGATCAAGGACGCTGGATAGATCACGGTAATGGCCAATCAGTTTTGCGTGTTGTTGCGGTGTTTCGAGATCATTATTCAAATTCGTTTCGTGTAAAAGAGCGCTGAGTTTCAAATTAAATTTTCTGTGTATGGCGTTGAGAATTTCGTTATCCATGTCTTTAGAATTGGCATTGATTTCGAAAATAAGTTCGCGCATATATAATTGTAATTTTATTCTGGCGTTTTGATACGCGTCGTAATGTTCCGTATCGTATTTGTGAATTAATACATGATCGATACCGCGCGCGGCGCCTAACGCGCGCAATAATAAATTATTGCCGATGATAATAGGATCATCCGGGGATAGTCGGTCTTCTAATTTTTTCGCCGCCGTGCAATCGCGGATGTAACCAATTCCCGTCGGATAAGTTGTTTTACTTTCATCGATTTCCAGCGAGGTTTTAACACCATCTAAATGATCAAGATAAATTAATATTGCGGTTTCAAGTTTGCCATAATTAAATGTGTTTAGTGCGGCATGCATGAGGATGGTGGGTGGTTGGTTGGGACTATCACCCGTACCGTAACTAGCTAAAAAATCTCGGTATGACAATGCGATTGAGCCAAAATCATAGTCGGCTTCCGTACGGTTGGAATTTACCAGCATAAGTGACCCTTTTATTATTGTTCGCTATCTATCCATTATAACTTATTTGTGCATAAAGTTACATCTCACTGATTTACAAGGATAAATTTTGCTAAAGATTTTAACTTTTTAGCTAAAAAGCTTTGCTATAATCGCATTTTCGAGACAACGGTTAGGAAGCGAAATGACAGCAAAAAAATTCAATGTAGTCGCTGCCGGCCGCGCTTATATCGATATTGTCGCGCGCGTTGACGCCGGTTTTTTAGCTCTGCATCAGATTCCGATCGATGGTCAACTTGAATGTTCAGCCGCGGAAATTTCACAAATCACAACGAATTTATCTGCTCCCCAAATGTTGGCGGGCGGGCCTAGTTCGAATACTTGCGCGGTGTTAACTGCGTTGGGCGGTCACGCCGGATTTTTTGGAAAAGTTTGTCGTGACGCGGCGGGTGAATTTTTCTTAACGGACGCGCGCCAACGGAATATTATATTTTGTTGTGAACCTTATGCTGAGAACGGCAGCATGAGCGGCACTTGTTTAGTGTTGCTAACAGCGCAGCATAGGAGCTTTGCTTATAATACCGGTTGTTCGAATTTCTTTTCCGCCGTAGAGTTTGAAGCGTTTGATTTTTCCCAGACGGATTTTTTTTTAGTGGAAGCGCATTTACTTACCCATGCGGATGCGTATTCGGCATTAGCAAGCGCGCTGCACATGGCTGAAAACCGCACGCGTATCGTCATTAATTTGCATGGCATCACCGCGTGGGATGCGCATCACGGTGTAGTTAAACTCATCGCTGAAAAAGCTAATATTGTCGTCGGCAATAGTGTAGAACAGGAAGCATTTCAAAACGCCGCCACTCATTATGAAAAAAACGCCGAACAATTGGTAATTACCACGCAAGGCGAACACGGCGCGGCAGCTCGTCAAGCAGGACAAGTATGGCATGCGGCCGCGGCCAAGCCGATTAGATTTGTCAGTAGTGTCGGAGCTGGGGACGCTTTTATCGCGGGGTTGTTATTAGCATTATCGAATGGCGCGAATGTGCAGACTAGTTTAGCCGCCGCGATCGATGCGGCTACTGCAATTCTGGGAGAAACCGGCGCGCGGCCAGCGCTTAATTTGATTAATTAAGCTGAAGTATCATCGTCATCAGGTGTATCATCCGACATGCCGAAATCACTCAATAATTTCTTCACGCGGTCTTGGAAATTCACGCGTCTTGAGAAAGCGAAATTCGCAGTTTCTAAAGGTTGATAAACTTTACTTTCACTTACTTTGTTAGCTTTGGTTTCCGCAGTAGGTTTGGGGACGACAGGTACTTTGGCCGTGTCTACCGCTTTAGCCACATCGGCATTGGTGACTGGCGCAACTTGTGAATTGTCGGATTGCGTGTTTTGCGAATTTATACTCGGCAAAACGGAAGATTCATCTGGCGCTGCGATTTTGCTGCTAAGAGTCGCGAGCGTATCGCTTAAACCTTCAACGATAGGTGTGAGATTGACGAAGTCAGGCGAATGTTCAAAGCCCCAGCTTGGTTGATGGCTGTACTTACTTAACATTACTGTGACTGGATTATTTAAGCTACCGATGTTTGGCCCGGAACTGGTGGAGCCGCTACTTGAAGCCGCTGTAGCCGATAATGCAGCATATGAAGTATCAGAATAGGTCGACGAACTTGTGGTGGAATTTTGCGTGGCCAATGCATCCAGTGTGCTTGAATTAAAGAATATTTGGTCGCCCAACGATCCCACCGACGTCGATGTTAACGGTATGTTTACAATCGGCGTGGCCGCTATTACGGCGGTCGGTGCGACCACAGTAGATGGAGTATTGATAACAGTTGTTAATGGATTACTGAGATTGTTAACAGCATTACCATTGTCGAAGACGAAGGTGATGATTTGCTGCGAAGCTGGCGCGTTGGTCGTGTTATTGGTGTATTCAACAGTGCGTAACGCAGCTTGGAATTGCGTGACGGTGGCAGTGTTATTAGGGGATGATAAGATTAATTCACCGGTCGATGCATTGTATGTACCGGTAATATTACCGGTAGCACTCGATGGCGCGAAAGTTAAATAGGTCGAGCCATCATTCGTGTAATTTGCAATGGTAACGGTTGCGTCTAATAGCGTTCCATTCGCTGGGTCACTTAATTGAATAACACTATTCACCACAACACCTGGCGCATATGTCACTGCACCGGTTTGCGTGAGACTTGGAGGCGTGAGTGATTCAATGTTTATAGTAAGTGCTTCGACAGAGGTTTTAATGCCATCGGTCGCTGTGACATTGACATTATAAATGGATTGCACGGCAGAGAGCGGAATCGAATTGAAAGTAATGTCGCCGGTTTGTGAATTGATAGTAAATAACGACGCGTCAGCGCCGGTCAATCCATAGGTCACCTGAGTACCCGGTACATCAGTCGCCGCCGCTGTATAAACAACCGTGGTGGTCGTCGTGCCTTCGATGACATTTAAAGTGCTGGGCGATGTAATTACTGGAGCAATATCTACGACATTGATTGTGATTGGTGTCGCGATTGACGTTAACGTACCATCCGAAGCGGTCACGCTAATGCTATAAGTGCTTTGAATCGTTGCATTAGGAACTGCAGTGAATTTAACAACGCCAGTGTTTGGATTAATAGTAAATGCCGCGCTATCAGGGCCGCTTAACGCATAAGTAAATACGGTACCAGGAACGCTAGAGCCGGCGACAGTGTAAACAGCGGTACTAATAGGTGTTCCTTCTTGGACCGTAACCGTCGGAGCAGAAATAATAGTGGGGACAATATCCGTAACGTTTAAGGTAACGGCTTCACTCGATGTTAAAGTACCGTCCGATGCGACAATACTAAAGCTGTAGCTGGATTTACTTTGATAATTGGCAACGGATTTCAATGTGACAGCGCCAGTCGCGCTATTAATATTTAATAAATTCGCGTCAGCGCCGGCTAATGAATAAGTTAAGGTGGTACCAGCGATATCAGTCGCAGTCGCTGTAAAGATTGGCGCGGTAACGGCGGAGCCTGCCACCACGGAAGTCGTTGCGGTGCTGTTAATAATTGGCGCTTGGTCCGTAACGTTGATAGTCAGTGTTTGGATTGATGTATCCGTACCATCCAATGCCAATACAGTTAAAGTATATGTGGATTTTATTTGGAAATTTAGTATTTGCGAAGGTGCGACCGAGATAGCGCCGGTCGCAGCATTGATAGTAAACGCGGATGCGTCTGCGCCGGATAAAGCGTAACTAATCGTACTGCCGACAACACTGTTTGCACTTGCCGTATAAACCGTTGTACCAGGCGCCGTGCCTTCGATAATCGTCGTGCTGGCGGTGGAGGCAATGATCGGCGCCACGTCAGTGACATTTAAAATAACCGCTTCGGTTGCACTCAACGTGCCGTCAGAAACAGTCACGTTGAAATTGTAGGTCGGTTGCGTTTGATAATTCGCAACGGCCTTCAGAGTGACAGCGCCGGTCGCGCTATTAATATTAAATAAATTCGCATTAGTGCCGCTTAACGTGTAGGTTAAGGTTGTGCCGCTAATATCCGTGGCGACTGCGTTAAAGACTGGTGTTGTTATCGGTGTGCCTTCTGCAATGCTGGTAGTCGTTAAAGAATTAATAACGGGAGCTGTGTCGGTGACGTTGATAGTGAGAGTTTGTAGTGAAGTATCCGTTCCATCCAGAGCGAGCACCGTTAAAGTGTAAGTCGATTTCAGTTGATAATTTAATACCGCTGAAGGCGCCACGGTAATCGCACCCGTTGCGGCATTGATTGAGAATGCAGAAGCGTCCGCGCCGGATAAGGCATACGTTATCACGCTGCCGACCACACTGCTCGCATTCGCGGTGTAAACTGTTGTCCCAGGTGCTGTGCCTTCGAGCACAGTCGTACTAGCACTAGAAGCCATAATCGGTGCAACGTCAGTGACATTTAAGGTGACCGCTTCCGTCGAAGTCAGCGTGCCGTCTGAGGCAATTACATTAAAGTTATAGCTTGGCT
Organism: Gammaproteobacteria bacterium; assembly: GCA_963692955.1. Lineage (GTDB taxonomy): Bacteria > Pseudomonadota > Gammaproteobacteria > DSM-16500 > DSM-16500 > UBA5158. Next base: position 1,393,771 of record OY843587.1, read on the forward strand.
GCGTTTGATAATTAGGCGATGCTTTCAGAGTAATTGCGCCGGTCAAACTATTAATATTAAATAGGTTTGCGTCAGTGCCGCTTAATGAATAAGTAATCGTCGTACCAGTAACATCCGCAGCTCTTGCAGTAAAGATTGGCGTGATAATGGAACTACCCTCGACAATACTCATGGTGGTAGAAGCAGCAATGACGGGTGCGGTATCAGTGACATTAATGGTTAATGCTTGGGTAGAAGTATCCGTGCCGTCTAATGCTGCCACCGTCAAATTATAAGTTGATTTCAATTGATAATTTAATATGGCGCCGGGTGCGACAGAGATGACGCCGGTGGTAGAATTTATCGTAAACGACGCAGCGTCTAATCCAGATAATGTATAAATTATTGGACTGCCAACCACGCTGGTACCATTAGCTGTATAAATCGCCGAGCCTGGAGCAGTACCTTCGACGACTGTAGCTGTCGCGGTAGATGCGATCATTGGGGGGACGTCTGTTACGTTTAAAATGACGGCTTCAGTTGACGTTAACGTACCGTCTGATGCATTTACATTAAAGGTATAAATCGGTTTGGTTTGATAATTTGGAGCGACTTTTAAGGTGACGGCACCCGTCGCGCTGTTAATGTTAAATAAGTTCGCGTCTATACCGCTTAATGAATAGCTTAACGTCGTGCCTGGAATATCTGTGGCTGCGGCGGTGAACACCGGCGTTGTAGTCGGCGAACCTTCTACTACGCTAGTCGTGACGATAGAATTAATGACAGGCGCTTGGTCGGTTAGGTTGACCGTCAAGGCTTGGCTGGATGTATCTGTGCCGTCTAATGCGAGCACAGTCAGATTATAAGTGGATTTCAATTGATAATTTAATACGGCCGATGGGGCAACAGATATCACACCCGTCGTGGCGTTAATCGTAAACGCGGCAGCGTCAGCGCCGGCTAACGCATATGTTATCGTACTGCCGACAACGCTGGTTGCGTTCGCTGTGTAAACCGACGTGCCTGGCGCTGTGCCTTCAATAACAGAAGTGCTTGCGGTAGGAGCAATCACCGGTGCAACGTCAGTAACATTTAAGGTAACCGCTTCTGTCGAAGTTAACGTACCGTCTGAAACAGTAACGTTGAAATTATAGCTTGGCTTAGTTTGATAATCAGCAGGTGATTTCAAGGTAACCGCGCCGGTCAAACTATTTATGTTAAACAAGTTTGCGTCAGTACCGCTTAATGAATAAATTAAAGTCGTACCGCTGACATCCGTCGCGACCGCGTTAAAGACCGGCGTGAGAACAGAGGTACCTTCAACGACGCTGGTGGTCGTGGCGGCATTGATAACGGGTGCTGTGTCAGTGACATTAATAGTTAACGCTTGAATAGAAGTATTCGTGCCATCTGAGGCCAGCACAGTTAGATTATAAGCCGATTTTAATTGATAATTTAATACGGCGCCCGGTGCGATAGAGATGACGCCCGTCGTCGAGTTGATCCTAAACGCGGAAGCATCTAATCCGGTTAATGAATAAGTGATGGGACTGCCGACCACACTGGATGCGCTGGCAGTGTAAACAGCCGAGCCTGGACTAGTACCTTCAACCACAGAAGTGCTGGCGGTGGCAGACATAGATGGCGCAACATCGGTGACATTTAATGTGACTGCTTCGACAGAGGATAACGATCCATCCGACGCTGTCACATTAAAGTGATAAATTGACTGCGTTTGATAATTAGCAGGGGCTTTCAACGTAACCGCGCCGGTTGCGCTATTAATATTAAATAAGTTCGCGTCGCTACCGCTCAAAGTGTAAGTCAATACAGTGCCGGTAATATCAGTTGCTGAAGCGGTAAACACTGGCGTTGTCGTTGGCGTGCCTTCGACGACGGACGAGACGGCCAAGCTATTAATAACGGGCGCTAAATCAGTGATATTGACAGTGAGTGTTTGCAGCGATTGCGCAGTACCATCTTGAGCAATCACAGTTAAATTATAAGTTGATTTTAATTGATAATTTAAAACTTGCGAAGGCGCAATGGAAATCACACCGGTCGTGGCGTTGATGGTAAACGCTGCAGCATCCGCGCCGGATAATGCATAGGTAATCGTACTGCCAACGATGCTAGTTGCATTGGCTACATAAACTGGCGTACCTGCCGTTGTGCCTTCAACCACGATGGTGCTGGCATTCGCGGCGATGACGGGCGGTACATCGGTGACATTTAACGTTACCGCTTCACTTGAAGTCAACGTTCCATCTGACGCAACGACATTGAAATTATAGCTAGGTTTCAGTTGATAGTTAGCTACCAGTCTTAAGGTGACAGCGCCGGTCGAGCTATTGATATTAAATAACAGCGCATCGGTGCCGCTTAAAGAGTAGGTCAACGTCGTGCCGGAAACATCGGTTGCGGTTGGCGTAAAGACGACGGTCGAGAGTGGCGAACCTTCGACGACAGTCGCGGTCGCGGAGCTATTAATGACTGGGGCTGTATCAGTTAAATTAACCGTGAGCGCTTGGGCCGAGGTCAGCGTGCCATCGGAAGCAACCACGTTTACATGGTAAGTTGATTGCAATTGATAATTTAACACTTTACCAGCTGCGACTGAGATAACACCCGTAGTCGCGTTAATCGTAAATGCGGAAGCATCTGCTCCAGATAAACTATATGTAATCGTGCTGCCAACGACACTGGCGGCACTTGCAGTATAAATTGCCGTGCCAGGCGCTGTGCCTTCCACCACTGTGGTAGTACCGGTCGTAGGAATAGTCGGAGCGACATCCGTGACATTCAAAGTGACAGCTTCAGTCGAAGTTAACGTGCCGTCTGACGCGGTGACACTGAAGTTATAGCTTGGCTTAGTTTGATAATTAGCGGCAGCTTTTAAAGTAACAGCACCGGTCGCGCTATTGATATTAAATAAATTCGCATCGGCGCCGCTTAATGTATAAGTTAGTGTAGTGCCTGAAACATCGGTAGCTGTAGCAGTGAAGACTGGTGTCGTGATCGGTGTGCCTTCAGTCACTGAGGTAGTCGCAGTGCTATTAATCACTGGCGCTTGGTCGGTTAAATTAATGGTGAGTGCTTGCGTCGAATTTAACGTGCCATCCGATGCCGTCACGGTTAAGTTATAAACTGGGTTGGTTTGATAATTTAATACTTGACCGGCTGCTATTGAGATTACGCCCGTCAAAGAATTAATCGTAAAGGCAGAAGCGCCCGTTCCAGATAAACTGTAAGTGATTGGGCTGATGACAGCGCCACTCGCACTGGCCGTATAAACCGCTGTGCCAGCCGGAGTGCCTTCAAGCACTGAGGTAGTGGCGGTCGCGGCGATGGTCGGAGCAACATCACTTACTGTCAAAGTCACCGCTTCGGTAGAAGTTTGCGTGCCATCCGATGCGAGTACATTGAAAGTGTAACTCGGTTTAATCTGATAATTAGCAACTGCTTTTAAGGTAACGGCACCCGTCGCGCTATTTATGTTAAAGAAAATCGCGTCGATTCCGCTTAGAGAATATGTCAATGTCGTGCCAGTTACGTCTGTAGCTGAAGCGGTGAAGACTGGCGTTGTGATTGGTGTGCCTTCCACCACTGAAGTGGTCGCCGTGCTATTGATGACCGGCGCTTTGTCGATTAAATTAATCGTCAATGCTTGGGTCGATGTCAACGTACCATCGGCTGCCACAACATTGAGATTGTATGTAGGTTTAGTTTGGAAATTCAAAACTTGCGATGGCGCGATGGAAATGACGCCGGTCGTCGCATTGATAGTAAACGCGGCAGCATCCGCGCCCGTTAAACTATAAGTAATCGCACTGCCAACGACACTAGTCGCATTCGCTGTGTAGACGGACGTACCTGGTGTTGTGCCCTCCAGCACTGACGTGCTAGCAGCTGAGGCAATGGCAGGAGCAACATCGGTAACGTTTAACGTTACCGCTTCGGTAGATGTCAGCGTGCCGTCTGATGCGATCACGTTGAAGCTGTAGCTTGGTTTAGTTTGATAATCAGAAACTGCTTTTAAAGTAACAGCACCCGTCGCGCTATTGATAGTAAATAAATTCGCATCGGCGCCGCTTAACGTATAAGTCAATGTTGTGCCGGAAACATCTGTTGCCGAAGCAGTAAAGACCGGTGTAGTGATCGCCGTGCCTTCAGTCACCGTAGTCGTCGCAGTGCTAGTAATAACCGGCGCTTTGTCGGTTAAGTTAACGGTTAATGCTTGCGTAGAACTCATTGTTCCGTCAGCAGCGACGACGCTGAAATTATAAGACGGTTTCGTTTGGTAATTTAAATTTTGTCCGATCGCGACCGAGATCACACCAGTCGTTGGATTAATGATAAATGCGGAAGCATCCGCGCCGGTCAAGGTATAAGTAATCGCGCTGCCGACCACACTGGCAGCACTCGCTGTATAAATCGCTGTACCAGGGGTTGTGCCTTCCAACACCGTTGTGGTGGCAGTTGCAGTAATGGTAGGAGCGACATCGGTAACATTCAAAGTGACTGCTTCAGCCGATATCAATGTGCCATCCGAAGCAACGACACTAAAGCTGTAACTTGGTTTAGTTTGATAATCAGCGACAGCTTTTAAAGTAACCGCGCCGGTCGCGCTATTAATATTGAAGAAATTCGCATCTAGACCGCTTAAAGAATAAGTTAATGTCGTGCCGCTAACATCGGTCGCCGACGCGGTGAAGACAGGTGTTGTAATCGGAGTACCTTCCACGACTGACGTGGTCGCAGCGCTGTTAATGACTGGCGCTGTATCCGTTAAACTGACGGTCAGAGCTTCTGTTGAACTTTGCGCGCCATCGGACACGACGACGTTAAAGCTATAGTTTGATTTCAATTGATAATTTAAAACTTGTGAAGGCGCGACAGAAATAACGCCGGTCGTTGCATTAATTACAAATGCGGAAGCGTCTGCGCCCGTTAAACTATAAGTCAGCGGATGACCACCAATGCTAGTCGCGCTTGCGGTGTAAACGGTTGTGCCTGGCGCCGTGCCCTCAGGAACAATTGCGGCCCCAACTGGCGTAATTACCGGTGCGACATCAGCGACGCTTAGCGTCACATTTTCAGTTGAAGTCAACGTGCCATCTGAAGCGATCACATTGAAATTATAAGTGGCTTTCGTGGCGAAATTAGCGACTGCTTTTAAGGTAACGATACCTGTCGCGCTATTAATATTAAATAAACTCGCATCCGCGCCGCTGAGAGAATACGTCAGTGTCGTGCCAGTCACATCGGTCGCTGAAGCGGTAAATACCGGCACGATCGTCGGCGTGCCTTCAGACACTGTCGCTGTCGCTGTACTGTTGATGACGGGTGCTCTGTCAGTGATGTTAACAGTCAATGCTTGGGTCGAACTTAACGTGCCGTCCGAAGCAACGACATTAAGATTATAAATGGATTTTAATTGGTAATTTAAATTTTGCAGCGGTGCGACTGAGACGACACCGGTAGTTGCATTAATCGTAAATGCGGAAGCATCCGCGCCGCTTAAACTATAAGTTATCGCGCTGCCGACGACACTATTCGCGGTCGCGGTATAAACTGCGGTTCCAGGCGTTGTGCCTTCCAGTACAGAACTGCTAGCCGTAGCAGCAATCGTTGGAGCGACATCGGTGACATTTAGAGTTACCGCTTGTGTAGAAGATAACGTGCCATCAGACGCGGTTACATTGAAGTTGTAATTAGTTTTGGTTTGATAATCAGGTGTCGCTTTCAAGGTAACGGCACCCGTCGCGCTGTTAATATTAAATAAGCTCGCGTCCGCTCCACTCAATGTATAAGTCAATGTCGTGCCGGATACATCGGTAGCAGCCGCTGTGAAAACAGTCGTGGAGGTTGGTGTGCCTTCGACAACCGTCGCAGTCGCAGTGCTGCTGATGACGGGCGCTTTGTCGGTTAAGTTAACGGTTAATGCTTGAGTGGAACTCATCGTACCGTCGGAAGCGACGATATTAAAATTGTAAGATGGTTTGGTTTGGAAATTTAAATTTTGTCCGGTCGCGACCGAGACGATGCCCGTCGTCGCATTTATCGTAAATGCGGAAGCATCCGTGCCAGTTAAACTATAAGTTATCGCGCTGCCAACGACGCTACTTGCATTCGCTGTGTATATAGCCGTGCCTGGATTCGTACCTTCTTGCACTGCTGTGCTGGCGGTAGCAGGTATGGTCGGAGCAACGTCTGTTACATTTAAGGTGACTGCTTCAGCAGAGGTTAGCGTGCCATCGGACGCGACCACATTGAAACTGTAGCTTGGCTTAGTTTGATAATCAGAAGCCGCTTTTAAGGTGACAACGCCGGTCAAGCTATTAATGTTGAATAAACTCGCGTCGGTACCGCTTAGTGAATAGGTTAACGTCGTGCCAGATACATCGGTAGCCGCCGCAGTAAAGACTGGTGTCGTAATCGGCGTGCCTTCTGTCACAGTCGTTGTAGTAGAGCTGCTAATGACAGGCGCTTTATCGGTTAAGTTAACCGTTAGCGCTTGCGTAGAACTTAAGGTACCGTCAGATGCGGTGACGGTTAAATTATACGTTGGATTAGTTTGATAATTTAAAATTTGTCCCGAGGCGATTGAAATCACCCCAGTCGTTGAATTAATGGTAAATGCGGAAGAACCGATGCCAGATAAAGTATAAGTAATCGGACTGCCGACGACACTATTAGCGGTCGCTGTGTAGACTGCTGTACCCGCTGGCGTGCCTTCTTGAACGGTAGCGGTGCTAGTAGAAGCAATCGTAGGAGCGACATCGGTAACATTTAATGTAACCGCTTCGGTGGAAGTCAACGTACCATCAGATGCGACAACATTGAAGTTGTAGCTCGGCTTGGTTTGATAATTAGATACCGCTTTCAAGGTGACAGCGCCGGTCGCGCTATTAATATTGAAAAGATTCGCATCAGTGCCGCTTAAAGAATAGGTGAGCGTAGTACCAGAAACATCTGTTGCTGTCGCAGTAAACACAGGTGTGGTAATCGCCGTGCCTTCGGTAACGGTCGTAGTTGCGGTGCTGTTGATCACAGGCGCTTTGTCAGTAACGTTAATGGTAAGCGCTTGGGTTGAATTCTGCGTCCCATCGGAAGCAGTAACTGTTAAATTATAAATGTTGTTAGTTTGATAATTAATTACTTGACCAGAAGCGATTGAAATAATGCCCGTGGTCGCATTAATCGTAAATGCTGAAGCGCCTGTTCCAGATAAGCTATACGTAATCGGACTACCAACCACACTGGTAGCACTCGCAGTATAAACGGCGGACCCTGGTGCTGTGCCTTCCAGCACTGCTGTGCTAGCAGTGGCAGGAATTGTCGGAGCGACGTCTGTGACATTTAAAGTAACGGCTTCGGTGGATGTCAACGTACCATCTGACGCGATGACGTTGAAACTATAGCTTGGTTTAGCTTGATAATTAGAAGCGACTTTTAAGGTTACGGCACCGGTCGCACTGTTAATGTTGAATAAGAGCGCGTCTGTTCCACTTAAAGAATACGATAACGTCGTTCCCGCTATATCGGTCGCTGAAGCAGTGAAAACAGGGGTAGTGATAGCAGTGCCTTCAACAACACTAGTCGTTGCAGTGCTGTTAATGACAGGTGCTGTGTCGGATAAGTTAACGGTTAACGCTTGGGTTGAACTCATCGTTCCATCAGAAGCGACAACGCTTAAATTATAAATCGGTTTGGTTTGAAAATTTAACGTTTGCCCAGTCGCGACCGAGACTACGCCGGTCGTCGAATTAATGGTAAACGCAGAAGCATCCGCGCCGGTTAAGCTATATGTAATCGCACTGCCGACGACGCTGCTTGCGTTCGCAGTGTAAATCGCAGTGCCTGGTGCCGTGCCTTCTTGGACTAATGTGTTGGCCACAGCGGATATGGTCGGAGCGACATCGGTAACGTTTAAGGTGACAGCTTCAGCAGATGTCAGCGTGCCATCGGACGCGACCACATTGAAACTGTAGCTTGGTTTGGTTTGATAATCAGAAATTGCTTTTAGGGTCACCGCACCCGTCGCGCTATTAATATTAAATAAACTCGCGTCGGTGCCACTTAAAGAATACGTTAACGTTGTACCTGATACATCAGAAGCTGCCGCGGTGAAAACAGGTGTCGTAATCGGCGTGCCTTCGGTGACGGTAGTGGTGGTAGAACTGTTAATGACCGGCGCTTTATCGATTAAGCTAATCGTGAGCGCTTGCGTGGAACTCATTGTGCCATCAGAAGCGGTGACGATTAAGTTATAGGTTGGGTTAGTTTGATAATTTAATATTTGTCCAGTGGCAACCGAGATCACGCCGGTTAACGCGTTAATGGTAAATGCGGAAGAACCTGTGCCAGATAAAGTATACGTAATCGGACTACCGACTACGCTAGTTGCGCTTGCTGTATAAACTGGCGACCCTGCCGCCGTGCCTTCTTGTATGGAGGCGGTGCTGGTTGACGCAATAGTAGGAGCGACATCAGTCACATTTAATGTCACCGCTTCGGTCGAAGTTAATGTGCCATCGGATGCAATGACATTGAAGCTGTAGCTAGGTTTAGTTTGATAATTAGAAACTGCTTTTAAGGTAACGGCACCGGTAGCGCTATTAATGTTAAAGAAGAGCGCGTCAGTGCCACTTAGAGAATAAGTTAATGACGTGCCTGCCACATCCGTTGCTGAGGCTGTAAAGACTGGTGTGATAATTGCCGTGCCTTCAGTGACAGTTGTCGTTGCGGTACTGGTAATGACAGGTGCTTTATCAGTAACGTTAATGGTAAGCGCTTGGGTTGAACTCAATGTTCCATCAGACGCGGTGACGGTTAAATTATACAAGTGATTAGTTTGATAATTTAATACTTGTCCTGAGGCAATTGAAACCACCCCAGTCGTAGCATTAATGGTAAACGCGGATGAGCCTGTTCCAGATAAGCTGTACGTAATCGGACTGCCAACCACACTGGCAGCAGTCGCTGTGTAAACTGAAGTGCCTGGGGCGGTGCCTTCCAGCACGGACGTGGTACCCGTTGAAGCAATCGTCGGAGCAACGTCAGTAACGTTTAAAGTAACGGCTTCAGTTGAAGTTAATGTGCCATCTGACGCATTAACATTGAAACTGTAACTGGGCTTAGTTTGATAATTAGCAACCGCTTTTAAGGTAACAGCACCCGTTGCGCTATTGATATTGAAAAGACTAGCATCAGTCCCGCTTAACGAATAAATCAACGTAGTGCCGGAAACATCGGTCGCCGAAGCAGTAAAGACCGGTGTGGTAATTGCCGTGCCTTCAGTCACTGTTGTCGTTGCAGCGCTGCTGATAACTGGCGCTCTATCTATTAAGTTAACCGTTAATGCTTGCGTGGCAGTAAGTGTGCCGTCAGAAGCGACGACGCTAAAATTATAAGAAGGTTTGGTTTGGAAATTTAAATTTTGTCCCGTCGCGACGGCGACCACGCCGGTCGTCGCATTAATCGTAAACGCAGAAGCATCCGCTCCGGTTAAACTATAAGTAATTGAGCTGCCGACAATGCTAGAAGCAGTTGCGGTATAAATAGATGTGCCAGGCGCCGTGCCTTCTTGCACTGAGGTGCTGGCCGTAGCGGAAATCGTCGGAGCGACATCTGTGACGTTTAAGGTGACTGCTTCGGAAGATAATAGCGTACCATCTGATGCGATGACGTTGAAACTATAGCTTGGTTTAGTTTGATAATCAGCGACAGCTTTTAAAGTAACTACACCCGTTGCGCTATTGATATTAAATGAATTCGCATCTAGACCGCTTAAAGAATACGTTAATGTTGTGCCGCTGACATCTGTGGCCGAGGCGGTAAATACAGGTGTGGTGGTCGGCGTTCCTTCAACGACGGATGCCGTTGCAGTGTTGTTAATCACCGGTGCTGTATCAGTTAAACTAACCGTAAGAGCTTCCGTTGAACTTTGCGCGCCATCAGTCACGATGACGTTAAAACTATAATTTGACTTTAATTGATAATTTAAAACTTGCGATGGCGCAACAGTAATAACGCCGGTCGTGGCATTAATAACAAACGCGGATGCGTCTGCGCCGCTTAAACTGTAAGTCAACGGATGTCCGCCGATACTTGTCGCACTTGCGGTATAAACAGCTGTTCCTGGTGCCGTTCCTTCGCTTACGGTCGTGGCGCCGATTGGCGTAATCACTGGCGCGACATCCGCAACACTAAGTGTCACAGCTTCGGCTGATGTCAACGTGCCATCGGATGCAACTACATTAAAACTATAAGTCGGTTTAGTTGCGAAATTAGCTACTGCTTTTAAGGTCACGGCGCCGGTGGAAGCATTAATGTTGAAATAACTCGCGTCCGTTCCGCTTAAAGAATACGTTAATGTCGTACCAGTCACATCCGTAGCTGATGCCGTAAAGACAGGTATTAGCGTCGGTGAACCTTCAGAAACTGTCGCTGTTGCTGTGCTATTGATAACGGGTGCTTTGTCAGTAATGTTAACAGTGAGAGCTTGTGTTGAAGTCAACGTGCCATCGGATGCCACCACATTGACATTATAAATAGATTTTATTTGATAATTTAAATTTTGCAGCGGTGCGACGGAGATAACACCAGTGGTCGAATTGATCGTGAAAGCAGCAGCATCCGCGCCGCTTAAACTATAAGTAATCGTACTGCCGACGACACTATTAGCAGTCGCTGTATAAACTGCGGTACCAGACGCTGAGCCTTCCAGAACTGCTGTACTAGCGGTAGCAGCAATTGTTGGAGCGACATCGGTAACATTTAATGTGACGGCTTCAGTCGAAGATAATGTTCCGTCGGATGAAATCACATTAAAACTATAGCTGGTTTTGGTTTGATAATTAGGAATGGCTTTCAAAGTAACGGCGCCAGTCGCGCTGTTGATATTAAATAAGCTCGCGTCCGTGCCGCTTAATGAGTAAGTTAAGGTGGTGCCGGAAACATCGGTAGCAGCCGCAGTGAAGACGGTCGTGGTAGTGGGTGTGCCTTCGGCAACGGTTGCGGTAGCAGTACTGCTAATGACGGGCGCTCTGTCGGTTAGATTAACGGTTAACGTTTGCGTCGAAGTTAACGTTCCGTCGGAAGCCACGACGTTGAAATTATAGCTTGGCTTCAACTGATAATTTAATACTTGCGAAGGCGCAACTGAGACCACGCCAGTCGTAGCGTTGATTACAAAAGCGGAAGCATCCGCGCCGGTTAAACTGTAAGTAATCGCACTGCCGACTACGCTGGAAGCAGATGCGGTATAAACTGATGTACCAGGTACTGTACCTTCTTGAACTGATGTGGTACCTGTAGAAGCAATCGTTGGAGCCACATCAGTCACATTTAATGTGACTGATTCAGTTGAAGATAACGTGCCATCGGAAGCAATAACATTGAAACTGTAGCTAGGTTTCGTTTGATAATTCGCAACCGCTTTCAAAGTAACAGCACCGGTCGCGCTATTAATATTAAAGAGACTAGCATCCGTTCCGCTCAAGGAATAAGTTAAAGTCGTGCTAGTCACATCCGTTGCTGAAGCAGTAAAGACTGGCGTGGTGATAGCTGTACCTTCCGTCACGCTAGTCGTCGCGGTAGCGGTAATGACTGGCGCAGTGTCGGTAACATTTAAGGTGACCGCTTCAGTTGAAGTCAACGTGCCATCGGAAGCAACCACATTGAAACTGTAGCTGGGTTTTGATTGATAATTCGCGATCGCTTTTAAAGTAACCGCGCCAGTTGCGCTATTGATATTAAATAAACTCGCATCGGTACCACTCAAAGAATACGTTAACGTCGTACCAGAAACATCGGTTGCCGCGGCTGTAAACACAGGTGTCGTAATCGCGGTGCCTTCAACGACGGTAGTGGTAGCGGAACTACTAATGACTGGCGCTTTATCTGTTAAGTTAATCGTCAGCGCTTGAGTAGAGCTCAACGTACCATCAGAAGCCGTGACAGTTAAATTATACGTTGGATTAGTTTGATAATTTAACGTTTGTCCAGAAGCAACAGTGATCACGCCTGTGGTTGCATTAATCGTAAATGCGGAAGAGCCGGTTCCAGATAAGCTATAAGTGATCGGACTGCCCACCACACTGGTAGCACTCGCTGTATAAACTGACGTGCCTGCCGCTGAACCTTCTTGAATGGAAGCGGTGCTGGTAGATGCAATTGTAGGAGCGACATCAGTAACGTTTAAAGTGACAGCTTCAGTTGAAGTCAAGGTACCATCAGATGCGATGACATTGAAACTATAGCTTGGTTTCGTTTGATAATTCGCAACCGCTTTCAAAGTAACGGCACCGGTCGCACTATTAATATTGAATAGAGCCGCATCGGTTCCACTTAAAGAATAAGAGAGTGTAGTGCCAGCAACATCGGTCGCTGACGCAGTAAATACGGGAGTCGTAATTGCCGTGCCTTCAGTCACAGTCGTTGTTGCGGTGCTAGTAATGACCGGCGCTTTATCAGTAACGTTAATGGTGAGTGCTTGGGTTGAACTCAACGTGCCATCAGAAGCGGTGACAGTTAAATTATATGTTGGGTTAGTTTGATAATTTAATACTTGGCCAGAAGCAATTGAAATGACGCCAGTGGCTGCATTAATCGTAAATGCGGAAGAGCCGGTTCCAGATAAAGTGTAAGTGATAGGGCTATTAACAACGCTAGTTGCGCTCGCTGTATAAACTGAAGTGCCTGGGGCGGTGCCTTCAAGAACAGACGTAGTGCCTGTAGTAGCAATCGTCGGAGTCACATCAGTCACATTTAAAGTGACCGCTTCAGTTGAAGATAACGTGCCATCGGAAGCAATAACATTGAAACTGTAGCTAGGTTTAGTTTGATAATTCGCAACCGCTTTCAAAGTAACAGCACCAGTCGCGCTATTAATATTAAAGAGACTAGCATCCGTCCCGCTCAAGGAATAAGTTAAAGTCGTGCTAGTCACATCCGTTGCTGAAGCAGTAAAGACTGGTGTGGTAATGGCTGTACCTTCCGTCACGCTAGTCGTCGCGGTAGCGGCAATAACTGGCGCAGTGTCGGTAACATTTAAAGTGACCGCTTCAGTGGAAGTCAACGTGCCATCGGAAGCAACCACATTGAAACTGTAGCTGGGTTTTGATTGATAATTAGCAATCGCTTTTAAAGTAACCGCTCCGGTTGCGCTATTGATATTGAATAAACTCGCATCGGTACCGCTTAAAGAATACGTTAACGTCGTACCAGAAACATCAGTTGCCGCGGCTGTAAATACAGGTGTGGTAATCGCGGTGCCTTCCACGACAGTCGTGGTAGCGGAACTGCTAATCACCGGCGCTTTATCTGTTAAGTTTATCGTCAGCGCTTGAGTAGAGCTCAACGTACCATCAGAAGCCGTGACGGTTAAATTGTACGTTGGATTAGTTTGATAATTTAACGTTTGTCCAGAAGCAACAGTGATCACGCCTGTCGTTGCATTAATCGTAAATGCGGAAGAGCCGGTTCCTGATAAAGAATAAGTAATCGGACTGCCCACCACACTGGTAGCACTGGCTGTATAAACTGACGTGCCTGCCGCTGAACCTTCTTGAATGGAAGCGGTGCTGGTAGATGCAATTGTAGGAGCGACATCAGTAACGTTTAAAGTGACAGCTTCAGTTGAAGTCAACGTACCATCGGAAGCGATAACATTGAAACTATAGCTTGGTTTTGTTTGATAATTCGCAACCGCTTTCAAAGTAACGGCACCGGTCGCACTATTAATATTGAATAGAGCCGCATCGGTCCCACTTAAAGAATAAGAGAGTGTAGTGCCAGCAACATCGGTCGCTGACGCAGTAAATACGGGTGTCGTAATTGCCGTGCCTTCAGTCACAGTCGTTGTTGCGGTGCTGGTAATGACTGGCGCTTTATCAGTAACATTAATGGTGAGTGCTTGTGTTGAACTTAACGTGCCATCAGAAGCGGTGACAGTTAAATTATATAAGTGATTAGTTTGATAATTTAATACTTGGCCAGAGGCAATTGAAATGACGCCTGTGGCTGCATTAATCGTAAATGCGGAAGAGCCGGTTCCAGATAAGCTATAAGTAATCGCACTGCCTACGACACTGGAAGCGCTCGCTGTGTAAACTGAAGTGCCTGGGGTGGTGCCTTCAAGAACGGACGTAGTGCCTGTAGTAGCAATCGTGGGTGCTACATCAGTCACATTTAAAGTGACAGCTTCAGTTGAAGATAACGTGCCATCGGAAGCAATAACATTGAAACTGTAGCTAGGTTTCGTTTGATAATTCGCAATCGCTTTTAAGGTGACAGCACCAGTCGCGCTATTGATGTTAAAGAGACTAGCATCCGTTCCGTTCAAGGAATAAGTTAAGGTCGTACCAGTCACATCAGTTGCTGAGGCAGTAAATACCGGTGTGGTAATGGCTGTACCTTCCGTCACGCTAGTCGTTGCGGTAGCGGCAATAACTGGCGCAGTATCAGTAACATTTAAAGTGACCGCTTCAGTGGAAGTCAACGTACCATCGGAAGCAACCACATTGAAACTGTAGCTGGGTTTTGATTGATAATTCGCGATCGCTTTTAAAGTAACGGCGCCGGTTGCGCTATTGATATTAAATAAACTCGCATCGGTACCACTTAAAGAATACGTTAACGTCGTACCAGAAACATCGGTTGCAGCCGCTGTAAACACAGGTGTCGTAATCGCGGTGCCTTCCACGACGGTCGTGGTAGCGGAACTGCTAATGACTGGCGCTTTATCCGTTAAGTTAATCGTCAGCGCTTGAGTGGAACTCAGTGTACCATCTGAAGCTACGACACTAACATTATAAGTAGGTTTCAATTGATAATTTAAAACTTGTGAAGGCGCGATAGAAATAACGCCGGTGGTTGCATTAATCGTAAACGCCGAAGCATCCGCACCAGTTAAAGTATATGTGATAGGGCTATTAACGACACTGGAAGCACTCGCTGTGTAAACTGCGGTACCGCCGGCCGTGCCTTCTTGAACGGATGCGGTGGCCGTGGCAGTAATCGTTGGAGCGACATCAGTCACATTTAAAGTGACCGCTTCAGTGGAAGTCAACGTGCCATCTGAAGCAATGACATTGAAACTGTAGCTAGGTTTAGTTTGATAATTCGCAACCGTTTTTAAGGTGACAGCACCAGTCGCGCTATTAATATTAAAGAGACTAGCATCCGTCCCGCTTAAGGTATAAGTTAAGGTCGTGCCAGCGATATCAGTAGCTGAAGCAGTGAAAACGGGTGTCGTAATTGCCGTGCCTTCAGTTACAGTCGTTGTTGCGGTGCTGGTAATGACTGGCGCTTTATCAGTAACATTAATGGTGAGTGCTTGTGTTGAACTCAACGTGCCGTCAGAAGCGGTGACAGTTAAATTATACGTAGGGTTAGTTTGATAATTTAATACTTGGCCAGAAGCAATTGAAATGACGCCTGTGGCTGCATTAATCGTAAATGCGGAAGAGCCGGTTCCAGATAAGCTGTAAGTAATCGCACTGCCTACGACACTGGAAGCGCTCGCTGTATAAACTGAAGTGCCTGGGGTGGTGCCTTCAAGAACGGACGTAGTTCCTGTAGTAGCAATCGTCGGAGCCACATCAGTCACATTTAAAGTGACAGCTTCAGTTGAAGATAACGTGCCGTCTGATGCAATAACATTGAAACTGTAGCTAGGTTTCGTTTGATAATTCGCAACCGCTTTCAAAGTAACAGCACCAGTCGCGCTGTTAATATTAAAGAGACTAGCATCCGTCCCGCTCAAGGAATAAGTTAAGGTCGTGCCAGTCACATCCGTTGCTGAAGCAGTAAATACCGGTGTGGTAATGGCTGTACCTTCCGTCACGCTAGTCGTCGCGGTAGCGGTAATGACTGGCGCAGTGTCGGTAACATTTAAGGTGACCGCTTCAGTTGAAGTCAACGTACCATCGGAAGCAACCACATTGAAACTGTAGCTGGGTTTTGATTGATAATTCGCGATCGCTTTTAAAGTAACGGCGCCGGTTGCGCTATTGATATTAAATAAACTCGCATCGGTACCGCTTAAAGAATACGTTAAGGTCGTACCAGAAACATCGGTTGCCGCGGCTGTAAATACAGGTGTGGTAATCGCGGTGCCTTCCACGACAGTCGTGGTAGCGGTGCTACTAATGACTGGCGCTTTATCTGTTAAGTTAATCGTCAGCGCTTGAGTAGAGCTCAACGTACCATCAGAAGCCGTGACGGTTAAATTATACGTTGGATTAGTTTGATAATTTAACGTTTGTCCAGAAGCAATAGTGATGACGCCTGTCGTTGCATTAATCGTAAATGCGGAAGAGCCTGTTCCAGATAAAGAATAAGTAATCGGACTGCCCACCACACTGGTAGCACTGGCTGTATAGACTGACGTACCTGCCGCTGAACCTTCTTGAATGGAAGCGGTGCTGGTAGATGCAATCGTAGGAGCAACATCAGTAACGTTTAAAGTGACAGCTTCAGTTGAAGTCAAGGTACCATCAGATGCGATGACATTGAAACTATAGCTTGGTTTCGTTTGATAATTCGCAACCGCTTTTAAAGTAACGGCACCGGTCGCACTATTAATATTGAATAGAGCCGCGTCGGTCCCACTTAAAGAATAAGAGAGTGTAGTGCCAGCAACATCGGTCGCTGACGCAGTAAATACGGGAGTCGTAATTGCCGTGCCTTCAGTCACAGTCGTTGTTGCGGTGCTGGTAATGACCGGCGCTTTATCAGTAACGTTAATGGTGAGTGCTTGGGTTGAACTCAACGTGCCGTCAGAAGCGGTGACAGTTAAATTATACGTAGGGTTAGTTTGATAATTTAATACTTGGCCAGAAGCAATTGAAATGACGCCTGTGGCTGCATTAATCGTAAATGCGGAAGAGCCGGTTCCAGATAAGCTGTAAGTAATCGCACTGCCTACGACACTGGAAGCGCTCGCTGTATAAACTGAAGTGCCTGGGGTGGTGCCTTCAAGAACGGACGTAGTTCCTGTAGTAGCAATCGTCGGAGCCACATCAGTCACATTTAAAATGACAGCTTCAGTTGAAGATAACGTGCCGTCTGATGCAATAACATTGAAACTGTAGCTAGGTTTCGTTTGATAATTCGCAACCGCTTTCAAAGTAACAGCACCAGTCGCGCTGTTAATATTAAAGAGACTAGCATCCGTCCCGCTCAAGGAATAAGTTAAGGTCGTGCCAGTCACATCCGTTGCTGAAGCAGTAAATACCGGTGTGGTAATGGCTGTACCTTCCGTCACGCTAGTCGTCGCGGTAGCGGTAATGACTGGCGCAGTGTCGGTAACATTTAAGGTGACCGCTTCAGTTGAAGTCAACGTACCATCGGAAGCAACCACATTGAAACTGTAGCTGGGTTTTGATTGATAATTCGCGATCGCTTTTAAAGTAACGGCGCCGGTTGCGCTATTGATATTAAATAAACTCGCATCGGTACCACTTAAAGAATACGTTAACGTCGTACCAGAAACATCGGTTGCAGCCGCTGTAAACACAGGTGTCGTAATCGCGGTGCCTTCCACGACGGTCGTGGTAGCGGAACTGCTAATGACTGGCGCTTTATCCGTTAAGTTAATCGTCAGCGCTTGAGTAGAGCTCAACGAACCATCAGAAGCCGTGACGGTTAAATTGTACGTTGGATTAGTTTGATAATTTAACGTTTGTCCAGAAGCAACAGTGATCACGCCTGTGATTGCATTAATCGTAAATGCGGAAGAGCCGGTTCCAGATAAGCTATAAGTGATCGGACTGCCGACCACACTGGTAGCACTGGCTGTATAGACTGACGTACCTGCCGCAGAACCTTCTTGAATGGAAGCGGTGCTGGTAGATGCAATCGTAGGAGCAACATCAGTAACGTTTAAAGTGACAGCTTCAGTTGAAGTCAACGTACCATCGGAAGCGATAACATTGAAACTATAGCTTGGTTTTGTTTGATAATTCGCAACCGCTTTTAAAGTAACGGCACCGGTCGCACTATTAATATTGAATAGAGCCGCATCGGTTCCACTTAAAGAATAAGAGAGTGTAGTGCCAGCAACATCGGTCGCTGACGCAGTAAATACGGGAGTCGTAATTGCCGTGCCTTCAGTCACAGTCGTTGTTGCGGTGCTGGTAATGACCGGCGCTTTATCAGTAACGTTAATGGTGAGTGCTTGGGTTGAACTCAACGTGCCATCAGAAGCCGTAACAGTTAAATTATACGTTGGGTTAGTTTGATAATTTAATACTTGGCCAGAAGCAATTGAAATGACGCCAGTGGCTGCATTAATCGTAAATGCGGAAGAGCCGGTTCCAGATAAGCTATAAGTAATCGCACTGCCTACGACACTGGAAGCGCTCGCTGTATAAACTGAAGTGCCTGGGGTAGTGCCTTCAAGAACGGACGTAGTGCCAGAAGAAGCAATCGTGGGTGCTACATCAGTCACATTTAAAGTGACAGCTTCAGTTGAAGATAAAGTGCCATCGGAAGCAATAACATTGAAACTGTAGCTAGGTTTCGTTTGATAATTCGCAATCGCTTTTAAGGTGACAGCACCGGTCGCAGTATTGATATTAAAGAGACTAGCATCCGTCCCGCTCAAGGAATAAGTTAAGGTCGTGCCAGTCACATCCGTTGCTGAAGCAGTAAAGACTGGCGTGGTAATAGCTGTACCTTCCGTCACGCTAGTCGTCGCGGTAGCGGTAATGACTGGCGCAGTGTCGGTAACATTTAAAGTGACCGCTTCAGTGGAAGTCAACGTGCCATCGGAAGCAACGACATTGAAACTGTAGCTGGGTTTTGATTGATAATTCGCGATCGCTTTTAAGGTAACCGCACCGGTTGCGCTATTGATATTGAATAAACTCGCATCGGTACCGCTTAAAAAATACGTTAACGTCGTGCCAGAAACATCAGTTGCCGCGGCTGTAAACACAGGTGTGGTAATCGCGGTGCCTTCCACGACAGTCGTGGTAGCGGTGCTGCTAATGACTGGCGCTTTATCCGTTAAGTTAATCGTCAGCGCTTGAGTAGAGCTCAACGAACCATCAGAAGCCGTGACGGTTAAATTGTACGTTGGATTAGTTTGATAATTTAACGTTTGTCCAGAAGCAACAGTGATCACGCCTGTGATTGCATTAATCGTAAATGCGGAAGAGCCGGTTCCAGATAAGCTATAAGTGATCGGACTGCCGACCACACTGGTCGCACTGGCTGTATAGACTGACGTACCTGCCGCAGAACCTTCTTGAATGGAAGCGGTGCTGGTAGATGCAATCGTAGGAGCAACATCAGTAACGTTTAAAGTGACAGCTTCAGTTGAAGTCAAGGTACCATCAGATGCGATGACATTGAAACTATAGCTTGGTTTTGTTTGATAATTCGCAACCGCTTTTAAAGTAACGGCACCGGTCGCACTATTAATATTGAATAGAGCCGCATCGGTTCCACTTAAAGAATAAGAGAGTGTAGTGCCAGCAACATCGGTCGCTGACGCAGTAAATACGGGAGTCGTAATTGCCGTGCCTTCAGTCACAGTCGTTGTTGCGGTGCTGGTAATGACCGGCGCTTTATCAGTAACGTTAATGGTGAGTGCTTGGGTTGAACTCAACGTGCCGTCAGAAGCGGTGACAGTTAAATTATACGTAGGGTTAGTTTGATAATTTAATACTTGGCCAGAAGCAATTGAAATGACGCCAGTGGCTGCATTAATCGTAAATGCGGAAGAGCCGGTTCCAGATAAGCTATAAGTAATCGCACTGCCTACGACACTGGAAGCGCTCGCTGTATAAACTGAAGTGCCTGGGGTAGTGCCTTCAAGAACGGACGTAGTGCCAGAAGAAGCAATCGTGGGTGCTACATCAGTCACATTTAAAGTGACAGCTTCAGTTGAAGATAATGTGCCGTCTGATGCAATAACATTGAAACTGTAGCTAGGTTTCGTTTGATAATTCGCAATCGCTTTTAAGGTGACAGCACCAGTCGCGCTATTGATGTTAAAGAGACTAGCATCCGTCCCGCTCAAGGAATAAGTTAAGGTCGTGCCAGTCACATCCGTTGCTGAAGCAGTAAATACTGGTGTGGTAATGGCTGTACCTTCCGTCACGCTAGTCGTCGCGGTAGCGGTAATGACTGGCGCAGTGTCGGTAACATTTAAGGTGACCGCTTCAGTGGAAGTCAACGTGCCATCGGAAGCAACCACATTGAAACTGTAGCTGGGTTTTGATTGATAATTCGCGATCGCTTTTAAAGTAACGGCGCCGGTTGCGCTATTGATATTAAATAAACTCGCATCGGTACCACTTAAAGAATACGTTAACGTCGTACCAGAAACATCGGTTGCAGCCGCTGTAAACACAGGTGTCGTAATCGCGGTGCCTTCCACGACAGTCGTGGTAGCGGTGCTGCTAATGACTGGCGCTTTATCCGTTAAGTTAATCGTCAGCGCTTGAGTGGAACTCAGTGTACCATCTGAAGCTACGACACTAACATTATAAGTAGGTTTCAATTGATAATTTAAAACTTGTGAAGGCGCGATAGAAATAACGCCGGTGGTTGCATTAATCGTAAACGCCGAAGCATCCGCACCAGTTAAAGTATATGTGATAGGGCTATTAACGACACTGGAAGCACTCGCTGTGTAAACTGCGGTACCGCCGGCCGTGCCTTCTTGAACGGATGCGGTGGCCGTGGCAGTAATCGTTGGAGCGACATCAGTCACATTTAAAGTGACCGCTTCAGTGGAAGTCAACGTGCCATCTGAAGCAATGACATTGAAACTGTAGCTAGGTTTAGTTTGATAATTCGCAACCGTTTTTAAGGTGACAGCACCAGTCGCGCTATTAATATTAAAGAGACTAGCATCCGTCCCGCTTAAGGTATAAGTTAAGGTCGTGCCAGCGATATCAGTAGCTGAAGCAGTGAAAACGGGTGTCGTAATTGCCGTGCCTTCAGTCACAGTCGTTGTTGCGGTGCTGGTAATAACTGGCGCTTTATCAGTAACATTAATGGTGAGTGCTTGTGTTGAACTTAACGTGCCATCAGAAGCGGTTACAGTTAAATTATATAAGTGATTAGTTTGATAATTTAATACTTGGCCAGAGGCAATTGAAATGACGCCTGTGGCTGCATTAATCGTAAATGCGGAAGAGCCGGTTCCAGATAAAGTATAAGTGATAGGGCTATTAACAACGCTAGTTGCGCTTGCTGTATAAACTGAAGTGCCTGGGCTAGTGCCTTCAAGAACAGACGTAGTTCCTGTAGTAGCAATCGTCGGAGCCACATCAGTCACATTTAAAGTGACAGCTTCAGTTGAAGATAACGTGCCGTCTGATGCAATAACATTGAAACTGTAGCTAGGTTTCGTTTGATAATTCGCAACCGCTTTCAAAGTAACAGCACCAGTCGCGCTGTTAATATTAAAGAGACTAGCATCCGTCCCGCTCAAGGAATAAGTTAAGGTCGTGCCAGTCACATCCGTTGCTGAAGCAGTAAAGACTGGCGTGGTAATAGCTGTACCTTCCGTCACGCTAGTCGTCGCGGTAGCGGTAATGATTGGCGCAGTGTCGGTAACATTTAAGGTGACCGCTTCAGTTGAAGTCAACGTACCATCGGAAGCAACCACATTGAAACTGTAGCTGGGTTTTGATTGATAATTCGCGATCGCTTTTAAAGTAACCGCGCCGGTTGCGCTATTGATATTGAATAAACTCGCATCGGTACCGCTTAAAAAATACGTTAACGTCGTGCCAGAAACATCAGTTGCCGCGGCTGTAAACACAGGTGTGGTAATCGCGGTGCCTTCCACGACAGTCGTGGTAGCGGTGCTGCTAATGACTGGCGCTTTATCCGTTAAGTTAATCGTCAGCGCTTGAGTAGAGCTCAACGAACCATCAGAAGCCGTGACGGTTAAATTGTACGTTGGATTAGTTTGATAATTTAACGTTTGTCCAGAAGCAACAGTGATCACGCCTGTGATTGCATTAATCGTAAATGCGGAAGAGCCGGTTCCAGATAAAGAATAAGTAATCGGACTGCCCACCACACTGGTCGCACTGGCTGTATAGACTGACGTGCCTGCCGCTGAACCTTCTTGAATGGAAGCGGTGCTGGTAGATGCAATCGTAGGAGCCACATCAGTAACGTTTAAAGTGACAGCTTCAGTTGAAGTCAAGGTACCATCAGATGCGATGACATTGAAACTATAGCTTGGTTTTGTTTGATAATTCGCAACCGCTTTCAAAGTAACGGCACCGGTCGCACTATTAATATTGAATAGAGCCGCATCGGTCCCACTTAAAGAATAAGAGAGTGTAGTGCCAGCAACATCGGTCGCTGACGCAGTAAATACGGGTGTCGTAATTGCCGTGCCTTCAGTCACAGTCGTTGTTGCGGTACTGGTAATGACTGGCGCTTTATCAGTAACATTAATGGCGAGTGCTTGGGTTGAACTCAACGTGCCATCAGAAGCCGTAACAGTTAAATTATACGTTGGGTTAGTTTGATAATTTAATACTTGGCCAGAAGCAATTGAAATGACGCCTGTGGCTGCATTAATCGTAAATGCGGAAGAGCCGGTTCCAGATAAGCTGTAAGTAATCGCACTGCCTACGACACTGGAAGCGCTCGCTGTATAAACTGAAGTGCCTGGGGTGGTGCCTTCAAGAACGGACGTAGTTCCTGTAGTAGCAATCGTCGGAGCCACATCAGTCACATTTAAAGTGACAGCTTCAGTTGAAGATAACGTGCCGTCTGATGCAATAACATTGAAACTGTAGCTAGGTTTCGTTTGATAATTCGCAACCGCTTTCAAAGTAACAGCACCAGTCGCGCTGTTAATATTAAAGAGACTAGCATCCGTCCCGCTCAAGGAATAAGTTAAGGTCGTGCCAGTCACATCCGTTGCTGAAGCAGTAAATACCGGTGTGGTAATGGCTGTACCTTCCGTCACGCTAGTCGTCGCGGTAGCGGTAATGACTGGCGCAGTGTCGGTAACATTTAAGGTGACCGCTTCAGTTGAAGTCAACGTACCATCGGAAGCAACCACATTGAAACTGTAGCTGGGTTTTGATTGATAATTCGCGATCGCTTTTAAAGTAACGGCGCCGGTTGCGCTATTGATATTAAATAAACTCGCATCGGTACCACTTAAAGAATACGTTAACGTCGTACCAGAAACATCGGTTGCAGCCGCTGTAAACACAGGTGTCGTAATCGCGGTGCCTTCCACGACGGTCGTGGTAGCGGAACTGCTAATGACTGGCGCTTTATCCGTTAAGTTAATCGTCAGCGCTTGAGTAGAGCTCAACGAACCATCAGAAGCCGTGACGGTTAAATTGTACGTTGGATTAGTTTGATAATTTAACGTTTGTCCAGAAGCAACAGTGATCACGCCTGTGATTGCATTAATCGTAAATGCGGAAGAGCCGGTTCCAGATAAGCTATAAGTGATCGGACTGCCGACCACACTGGTAGCACTGGCTGTATAGACTGACGTACCTGCCGCAGAACCTTCTTGAATGGAAGCGGTGCTGGTAGATGCAATCGTAGGAGCAACATCAGTAACGTTTAAAGTGACAGCTTCAGTTGAAGTCAACGTACCATCGGAAGCGATAACATTGAAACTATAGCTTGGTTTTGTTTGATAATTCGCAACCGCTTTTAAAGTAACGGCACCGGTCGCACTATTAATATTGAATAGAGTCGCATCGGTCCCACTTAAAGAATAAGAGAGTGTAGTGCCAGTAACATCGGTCGCTGACGCAGTAAATACGGGTGTGGTAATTGCCGTACCTTCAGTCACAGTCGTTGTTGCGGTGCTGGTAATAACTGGCGCTTTATCAGTAACATTAATGGTGAGTGCTTGTGTTGAACTTAACGTGCCATCAGAAGCGGTTACAGTTAAATTATATAAGTGATTAGTTTGATAATTTAATACTTGGCCAGAGGCAATTGAAATGACGCCTGTGGCTGCATTAATCGTAAATGCGGAAGAGCCGGTTCCAGATAAAGTATAAGTGATAGGGCTATTAACAACGCTAGTTGCGCTTGCTGTATAAACTGAAGTGCCTGGGCTAGTGCCTTCAAGAACAGACGTAGTTCCTGTAGTAGCAATCGTCGGAGCCACATCAGTCACATTTAAAGTGACAGCTTCAGTTGAAGATAACGTGCCGTCTGATGCAATAACATTGAAACTGTAGCTAGGTTTCGTTTGATAATTCGCAACCGCTTTCAAAGTAACAGCACCAGTCGCGCTGTTAATATTAAAGAGACTAGCATCCGTCCCGCTCAAGGAATAAGTTAAGGTCGTGCCAGTCACATCCGTTGCTGAAGCAGTAAATACCGGTGTGGTAATGGCTGTACCTTCCGTCACGCTAGTCGTCGCGGTAGCGGTAATGACTGGCGCAGTGTCGGTAACATTTAAGGTGACCGCTTCAGTGGAAGTCAACGTGCCATCGGAAGCAACCACATTGAAACTGTAGCTGGGTTTTGATTGATAATTCGCGATCGCTTTTAAAGTAACGGCGCCGGTTGCGCTATTGATATTAAATAAACTCGCATCGGTACCACTTAAAGAATACGTTAACGTCGTACCAGAAACATCGGTTGCAGCCGCTGTAAACACAGGTGTCGTAATCGCGGTGCCTTCCACGACAGTCGTGGTAGCGGTGCTGCTAATGACTGGCGCTTTATCCGTTAAGTTAATCGTCAGCGCTTGAGTAGAGCTCAACGAACCATCAGAAGCCGTGACGGTTAAATTGTACGTTGGATTAGTTTGATAATTTAACGTTTGTCCAGAAGCAACAGTGATCACGCCTGTGATTGCATTAATCGTAAATGCGGAAGAGCCGGTTCCTGATAAAGAATAAGTAATCGGACTGCCCACCACACTGGTAGCACTGGCTGTATAAACTGACGTGCCTGCCGCTGAACCTTCTTGAATGGAAGCGGTGCTGGTAGATGCAATTGTAGGAGCGACATCAGTAACGTTTAAAGTGACAGCTTCAGTTGAAGTCAACGTACCATCGGAAGCGATAACATTGAAACTATAGCTTGGTTTTGTTTGATAATTCGCAACCGCTTTCAAAGTAACGGCACCGGTCGCACTATTAATATTGAATAGAGCCGCGTCGGTCCCACTTAAAGAATAAGAGAGTGTAGTGCCAGCAACATCGGTCGCTGACGCAGTAAATACGGGAGTCGTAATTGCCGTGCCTTCAGTCACAGTCGTTGTTGCGGTACTGGTAATGACCGGCGCTTTATCAGTAACGTTAATGGTGAGTGCTTGGGTTGAACTCAACGTGCCATCAGAAGCGGTGACAGTTAAATTATACGTAGGGTTAGTTTGATAATTTAATACTTGGCCAGAAGCAATTGAAATGACGCCTGTGGCTGCATTAATCGTAAATGCGGAAGAGCCGGTTCCAGATAAGCTGTAAGTAATCGCACTGCCTACGACACTGGAAGCGCTCGCTGTATAAACTGAAGTGCCTGGGCTAGTGCCTTCAAGAACAGACGTAGTTCCTGTAGTAGCAATCGTCGGAGCCACATCAGTCACATTTAAAGTGACAGCTTCAGTTGAAGATAACGTGCCGTCTGATGCAATAACATTGAAACTGTAGCTAGGTTTCGTTTGATAATTCGCAACCGCTTTCAAAGTAACAGCACCAGTCGCGCTGTTAATATTAAAGAGACTAGCATCCGTCCCGCTCAAGGAATAAGTTAAGGTCGTGCCAGTCACATCCGTTGCTGAAGCAGTAAAGACTGGCGTGGTAATAGCTGTACCTTCCGTCACGCTAGTCGTCGCGGTAGCGGTAATGATTGGCGCAGTGTCGGTAACATTTAAGGTGACCGCTTCAGTTGAAGTCAACGTACCATCGGAAGCAACCACATTGAAACTGTAGCTGGGTTTTGATTGATAATTCGCGATCGCTTTTAAAGTAACCGCGCCGGTTGCGCTATTGATATTAAATAAACTCGCATCGGTACCACTTAAAGAATACGTTAACGTCGTACCAGAAACATCAGTTGCCGCGGCTGTAAATACAGGTGTGGTAATCGCGGTGCCTTCAACGACGGTAGTGGTAGCGGAACTACTAATGACTGGCGCTTTATCCGTTAAGTTAATCGTCAGCGCTTGAGTAGAGCTCAACGTACCATCAGAAGCCGTGACGGTTAAATTATACGTTGGATTAGTTTGATAATTTAACGTTTGTCCAGAAGCAATAGTGATGACGCCTGTCGTTGCATTAATCGTAAATGCGGAAGAGCCGGTTCCTGATAAAGAATAAGTAATCGGACTGCCCACCACACTGGTAGCACTGGCTGTATAGACTGACGTGCCTGCCGCTGAACCTTCTTGAATGGAAGCGGTGCTGGTAGATGCAATCGTAGGAGCCACATCAGTAACGTTTAAAGTGACAGCTTCAGTTGAAGTCAAGGTACCATCAGATGCGATGACATTGAAACTATAGCTTGGTTTTGTTTGATAATTCGCAACCGCTTTCAAAGTAACGGCACCGGTCGCACTATTAATATTGAATAGAGCCGCATCGGTCCCACTTAAAGAATAAGAGAGTGTAGTGCCAGCAACATCGGTCGCTGACGCAGTAAATACGGGTGTCGTAATTGCCGTGCCTTCAGTCACAGTCGTTGTTGCGGTGCTGGTAATGACTGGCGCTTTATCAGTAACATTAATGGTGAGTGCTTGGGTTGAACTTAACGTGCCATCAGAAGCGGTTACAGTTAAATTATATAAGTGATTAGTTTGATAATTTAATACTTGGCCAGAGGCAATTGAAATGACGCCTGTGGCTGCATTAATCGTAAATGCGGAAGAGCCGGTTCCAGATAAAGTATAAGTGATAGGGCTATTAACAACGCTAGTTGCGCTTGCTGTATAAACTGAAGTGCCTGGGCTAGTACCTTCAAGAACGGACGTAGTTCCTGTAGTAGCAATCGTCGGAGCCACATCAGTCACATTTAAAGTGACAGCTTCAGTTGAAGATAACGTGCCGTCTGATGCAATAACATTGAAACTGTAGCTAGGTTTCGTTTGATAATTCGCAACCGCTTTCAAAGTAACAGCACCAGTCGCGCTGTTAATATTAAAGAGACTAGCATCCGTCCCGCTCAAGGAATAAGTTAAGGTCGTGCCAGTCACATCCGTTGCTGAAGCAGTAAATACCGGTGTGGTAATGGCTGTACCTTCCGTCACGCTAGTCGTCGCGGTAGCGGTAATGACTGGCGCAGTGTCGGTAACATTTAAGGTGACCGCTTCAGTGGAAGTCAACGTGCCATCGGAAGCAACCACATTGAAACTGTAGCTGGGTTTTGATTGATAATTCGCGATCGCTTTTAAAGTAACCGCGCCGGTTGCGCTATTGATATTAAATAAACTCGCATCGGTACCGCTTAAAGAATACGTTAATGTTGTACCAGAAACATCGGTTGCAGCCGCTGTAAACACAGGTGTCGTAATCGCGGTGCCTTCCACGACGGTCGTGGTAGCGGAACTGCTAATGACTGGCGCTTTATCCGTTAAGTTAATCGTCAGCGCTTGAGTAGAGCTCAACGTACCATCAGAAGCGATGACGGTTAAATTATACGTTGGATTAGTTTGATAATTTAACGTTTGTCCAGAAGCAACAGTGATCACGCCTGTGGTTGCATTAATCGTAAATGCGGAAGAGCCGGTTCCTGATAAGCTATAAGTGATCGGACTGCCCACCACACTAGTCGCACTCGCTGTATAGACTGATGTGCCTGCCGCTGAACCTTCTTGAATGGAAGCGGTGCTGGTAGATGCAATCGTAGGAGCAACATCAGTAACGTTTAAAGTGACAGCTTCAGTTGAAGTCAAGGTACCATCGGAAGCGATGACATTGAAACTATAGCTTGGTTTTGTTTGATAATTCGCAACCGCTTTTAAAGTAACGGCACCGGTCGCACTATTAATATTGAATAGAGCCGCATCGGTCCCACTTAAAGAATAAGAGAGTGTAGTGCCAGCAACGTCGGTCGCTGACGCGGTAAATACGGGTGTCGTAATTGCCGTGCCTTCAGTCACAGTCGTTGTTGCGGTGCTGGTAATGACTGGCGCTTTATCAGTAACATTAATGGTGAGTGCTTGTGTTGAGCTCAACGTGCCATCAGAAGCCGTAACAGTTAAATTATACGTTGGGTTAGTTTGATAATTTAATACTTGGCCAGAGGCAATTGAAATGACGCCTGTGGCTGCATTAATCGTAAATGCGGAAGAGCCGGTTCCAGATAAAGTATAAGTGATAGGGCTGTTAACAACGCTAGTTGCGCTCGCTGTGTAAACTGAAGTGCCTGGGGTGGTGCCTTCGAGAACGGACGTAGTGCCTGTAGTAGCAATCGTCGGAGCCACATCAGTCACATTTAAAGTGACAGCTTCAGTTGAAGATAACGTGCCGTCTGATGCAATAACATTGAAACTGTAGCTAGGTTTCGTTTGATAATTCGCAACCGCTTTCAAAGTAACAGCACCAGTCACGCTGTTGATATTAAAGAGACTAGCATCCGTCCCGCTCAAGGAATAAGTTAAGGTCGTGCCAGTCACATCCGTTGCTGAAGCAGTAAAGACTGGCGTGGTAATAGCTGTACCTTCCGTCACGCTAGTCGTCGCGGTAGCGGTAATGACTGGCGCAGTGTCGGTAACATTTAAAGTGACCGCTTCAGTGGAAGTCAACGTGCCATCGGAAGCAACCACATTGAAACTGTAGCTGGGTTTTGATTGATAATTCGCAATCGCTTTTAAGGTAACCGCGCCGGTTGCGCTATTGATATTAAATAAACTCGCATCGGTACCACTTAAAGAATACGTTAACGTCGTACCAGAAACATCGGTTGCAGCCGCGGTAAACACAGGTGTCGTAATCGCGGTGCCTTCCACGACAGTCGTGGTAGCGGAACTGCTAATCACCGGCGCTTTATCGGTAACGTTAATAGTTAACGCTTGTGTAGAAGTTAACGTTCCGTCGGAAGCTATGACACTAAAATTATAACTAGATTTTAATTGATAATTTAAAACTTGCGACGGCGCGATGGAGATAACGCCGGTCGTTGCATTAATGGTAAACGCAGAAGCATCTGCGCCCGAAATACTATAAGTAATTGGACTTCCTACTACACTTGACGCGCTAGCGGTATAAACTGTGGAACCTGCCGCTGTGCCTTCTTGAACGGATGCGGTACCGGAAGCGGTAATGGTCGGCGCGACATCAGTGACATTTAATGTCACCGCTTCAGTCGAAGTTAACGTGCCGTCGGATGCTATGACGTTGAAACTGTAGCTAGGTTTAGTTTGATAATTGGCAACCGCTTTTAAAGTAACGGCCCCCGTCGCGCTATTAATATTGAATAGTGCGGCATCAGTACCGCTCAACGAATAAGTTAATGTAGTTCCCGATATATCCGTAGCAGAAGCAGTAAAGACAGGTGTCGTGATGGCTGTGCCTTCAGTCACTGTAGTAGTTGCGCTGCTGTTAATGACTGGCGCTTTGTCAGTGACATTAATCGTCAACGCTTGCGTCGAAGATAAAGTTCCGTCAGAAGCAGTAACCGTCAAATTATAAAGGTGATTAGTTTGATAATTTAAAACTTGTCCTGACGCAATTGAAATTACGCCCGTGGCTGCGTTAATAGTAAATGCGGAAGAACCCGTCCCAGATAAACTGTAAGTAATCGCGCTCCCAACGACACTAGAAGCGCTCGCTGT
Source organism: Gammaproteobacteria bacterium (assembly GCA_963692955.1). Classification (GTDB taxonomy): domain Bacteria; phylum Pseudomonadota; class Gammaproteobacteria; order DSM-16500; family DSM-16500; genus UBA5158. Next base: position 1,423,505 of record OY843587.1, read on the forward strand.
ATAAACTGAGGTTCCTGGAGCCGTGCCTTCGAGAACAGATGTAGTACCAGTAGAAGCAATCGTCGGAGCCACATCAGTCACATTTAAAGTAACAGCTTCAGTCGATGTCAACGTACCGTCTGAGGCAATAACATTGAAGCTATAGCTCGGTTTAGTTTGATAATTAGCAATCGCTTTCAAGCTAACTGCACCGGTTGCGCTATTAATAGTAAATAAACTCGCGTCGGTACCGCTTAAAGAATAAGTCAACGTCGTACCGGAAACATCTGACGCCGACGCGGTAAATACAGGTGTCGAGATCGCTGTGCCTTCAGTCACTGACGCCGTCGCGGTGCTGTTAATCACCGGCGCTTTATCAGTGATGGTAACTGTGAGTGCTTGCGTCGAAGTTAAGGTGCCATCAGAAGCGATGACGTTAAAACTATAAGAAGATTTCGTTTGATAATTTAAAACTTGTGCCGTCGCGACAGAGATAACGCCAGTTGTCGCATTAATTGTAAACGCTGACGCGTCCGCGCCGGATAAAGAATAAGTGATTGGGCTGTTAACTACGCTAGTTGCAGTCGCAGTGTAAACTGAACTACCAGGCGACGTGCCTTCTTGCACTGACGTAGTCGCCGTAGAAGGAATCGACGGCGCGACATCAGTGACATTTAAAGTGACTGCTTCAGTAGAAGTTAAGGTACCATCTGACGCGACGACATTAAAACTGTAACTAGGTTTAGTTTGATAATTAGCAACCGCTTTTAAGCTAACCGCACCGGTTGCGCTATTGATAGTAAATAAACTCGCGTCGGTACCGCTTAAAGAATATGTTAACGTCGTGCCGGAAACATCTGTCGCCGACGCAGTAAAGACTGGCGTAGTGATTGCTGTACCTTCAGTGACTGTAGTCGTCGCGGTACTATTAATCACCGGCGCTTTGTCAATTAAACTGATCGTCACCGCTTGCGTTGAACTCAATGTGCCATCGGAAGCAGTCACCGTTAAGCTATATGCCGGATTCGTTTGATAATTTAATACTTGTCCAGATGCGATTGAAATCGCCCCCGTTGTGGAATTAATCGTGAAGGCTGATGACCCTGTACCAGATAAAGTATAAGTGATCGGGCTACCGACGACGCTCGTTGCACTTGCGGTATAAACTGTTGTGCCAGGTGCGGTGCCTTCTTGTATAGACGCACTGCCGGTAGCAGCGATGGTAGGCGCGACATCAGTGACATTCAAAGTAACAGCTTCGGTAGAAGTTAGCGTGCCATCCGAAGCAATGACATTAAAACTATAGCTAGGTTTAGTTTGATAATTTGCGACAGCTTTAAGTGTGACGACACCGGTGGAAGCGTTAATATTAAATAAACTTGAATCAGTACCGCTTAACGAATAAGTGATTGTTGTGCCACTCACATCCGTAGCAGAGGCGGTAAATACCGCGGTTGAAATAGGCGTGCCTTCCGTGACAGAAGCAGTCGCTGTGCTGCTGATGACGGGTGCTTTATCCGTAATGTTAATCGTTAATGCTTGAGTGGAACTCAGCGATCCATCCGACGCGGTAACGGTAACATTGTAAAGATGGTTTGATTGGTAATTTAAAACTTGTCCTGTCGCGACAGAGATAACACCGGTCGTCGCGTTAATTGTAAACGCGGTTGCGCCGGTACCAGATAAACTATAAGTAATCGGACTGTTCACGACACTAGTCGCACTGGCAGTATAAACTGCCGTGCCAGGTGATGTGCCTTCTTGCACTGAGGTAGTACCCGTGGCAGGAATCGACGGCGCGACATCAGTAACATTTAACGTCACGGCTTCAGTTGCAGTCAACGTACCGTCTGATGCGATAACATTAAAACTATAACTTGTTTTAGTTTGATAATTTGGAATAGCTTTGAGGGTCACGGCGCCGGTTGAGCTATTGATGCTGAGCAAGCTTGCGTCGGTACCGCTTAAAGAATAAGTTAATGTCGTGCCGGTGACGTCCGTCGCCGAAGCGGTGAAGACAGTGGTAGTAATCGGTGTACCTTCAGTAACACTCGTCGTCGCAGTGCTATTAATCACCGGTGCTCTATCCGTTAACGTCACGGTGAAAGCTTCTGTGGAAGTCAACGTGCCATCCGAAGCAATGATGCTAAAGTTATAACTTGATTTGGTTTGATAATTTAAATTAGCGCCACTTGCTACTGAGATAACGCCGGTCGTAGCATTAATAGTGAATGCAGAAGCATCCGCGCCCGTTATGCTGTAAGTTATTGGGTTATTTAGCGGGTTCGTCGCAGACGCAGTATAAACCGCTGTGCCAGCCGCACTGCCTTCGGCCACCGTTGTACTGCCGGAAGATGGGATAGTTGGAGCGACATCGGAGACATTGATCGTCACAGCCTCGGTGCCAACCAGCGCGTTAGTCGTTGCATCCGCGGCGTTGACCGTGATGCTATAGGATGATTTGGTCACATAGTTTGGAACAGATTTTAACGTGACGGCACCAGTGCTAGAGTTAATATTAAAGAGTGCAGCGTCGGTCCCCGTTAAAGAATAAATCATTGTCGTGCCAGCAGCGCCTGTCGCGGTGGCGGTATAAACTGTCGTGCTGGTCGAGGTGCCTTCGACAACGGTTGCGGTCGCGGCCGATGTAACGGTCGGTCTCACATCAGTGACTGATAAAACCACGGCTTTACTAGTCGTTTGCACGCCATCACTAGCAGTGACGCTAAAACTATAACTTGATTTCGTTTGAAAGTTTGAAATAGCTTTTAACGTCACCACGCCCGTGGAGGCATTAATATTAAAATAAGCTGCATCGGTGCCGGTAATAGCATAAGTCAGCGCCAAACTTTCTGGATCTGTTGCAGTATCAGTATAGACGGTAGTAGCTGTCGGTGTGCCTTCCGCGACAGTCGCTGTCGCTGCAGAAGTTATCACAGGCGGATCATAATTCGTTACCGTCGAAGCGATAGACAGTGCTGTGGTATTCACGCCGCCGTTCGCCGTACCGCCATTATCAACGATTTGTTTTAAAGTAATCACTCGATTACCAATAGTCGGGGTGGCGGCGACATCTTGATATGTCATGGTATTGATAATGTTGCTTAAAACTGCGGGTGTTACACCGGCAGTTTTTGATAACGTAACAGTCGCTAAGCCACTTACAATTGAGACTGTGTAACTCATTCCATCGGTCGCCGTCGTGCCAGTGGCGCCATTCACTAAAGCAATAGTTGAACCATCAACGATTAATTGTTCCGCTGCGTCAACGACATTGCTCACGGTCAGCGTTAACGATTGAATCATTTGCCCAGAATCTTGCGCGGACGCCGCGACGTTACTAAATAAAGTCACCGCTGAGCCGCTTTCATAATAAGTTCCGCCAATCGCGGTGGCTGTCAAAGTAGGGGCATGATTGACTGGCGTAATATTAATTGTCGCAACACTTGTGCCAGTTAATGGGCCGCCAGCGCCAGCCACTGCTTTGTCATTCACACTTAAAGTTAATTGCGTTGAAGCCGATGGATTAGCGTTACTATCCTTATAAACAATAGAACTACTAGTCGCGCCCGCGAGGAAATTATTTAATTGCGTAATCGTGCCGGTGACGACGACACTACTAGTTCCCGAACCTGAAACAATGGTTACGCCGGTGGTACCCGCGGCAACAGTTAATGTGCCTTCACCAACTGATAACGTAATTTGTTCGGTGCTAGTGCCGGCGTCCGCGTCAGCAATTGAAAGACCCGTATTAGATAAAGTTAAATTGATTCCTGATACCGCGCTGTAAGCCGCAGTTGGAACGGTCGCGACAGGTGCTTGATCGACTGTTGTAATAGTTTGCGTAGCCGTCCCAGTCGCAGTAGAAAATGCGGTGCTCCCACCCGTTGTAGCCGTGCTAGCTGTCGTGCCAGGCGTGCCGGTGGTTTGGTCCCATGCTCGATAAGTAAATGTTGCGGTGAGGCTTGCAGTCGTATCAATCGTATTGCCCACCGGTACAAATCTAACGAGGTCAGTGCTGCTCAATAATAACGAAGCAGCTGTGGAAATCGCCGGAAAATTAACCCATGTTGTACCGCCATTTAATGAATATTGCCATGTACCGGCAGTCGTCACTGGAACAGCAGTAATTGCAATACCTTTTAACGCACCGGTGTCTGCGTCTGTGGATGTTAAGAAGGATGCAACTGTTTCACCGCTATTGGTAGTGGCCGTTTCAAGAATAGTGGGTAACGTCACAGTCGTTCCAGTTAAGACCGGCGCACGATTCGTTCCCGATACAGCAATAGTAATTGTATAAGCTGAAGCGGAAATATTGGTACCGCCGTTAGCGGTACCGCCGTCATCTTCTACTTTAAAGCCAATGGTCGCGGCGGTCGTGCCCGCCGTATAAATTAATTTGCCTGCTTGAATATCCGCAACCGATACAAAGGTCCCTGCCGTCACCGTCGTGCCATTATCTTTTAATGTTCCCGTCGTCGGCAGCGTCGTAATTTCCACGGCTAAAAGATTATTAGCGGGTGTGTTATTCGGATCGCTAAAACCAAAATCACTTGTTGTAAAAATATATTGTCCATTAGAAGTGACCGTAATAGATTCATTAGCGCCTATCGGTGCATTGTTAATTGGCGTAATCGTCACAGTAGAATTTAAAACATTACTAACAACGCCTGCCGCATCCGTTATCTGATAAGCAATATTACGGGATGTCGTCGTCGGCGTTGTTGTATTGGAGTCTGTATAGGTTACCGCGCGCAAGGCTGCTTGCCATTGTGCTATTGTCGCGGTACTACCTGATGAAGTAAGCGTGAGAATACCAGTAGTATAATTAAACGAGCCCGTAATATTTCCCATCGTTGTTGAGTTAGTGTTTGTGAAAGTTAACACGTCTTCGGTGCTGACAAAATTGGTAATGGCAACGCTAGCGGAAGATAAGGTTGCGCTGCCAGTGTCGGTAAGAGTAAGTGAGGTATCAATCGCCGTCGCTGCGCCTTTTGCGAGATAGCTTAAAGTGCTGCTATTTGCTAACGCGGGGCCTGATGGGCTCAACACGTTGATTGAGGCGGTATCCACAGCGGTGGAAAATGCGGTGCTGCCGCCGTTAATTGTCGTATTGACCTGTGTGCCAATCGTGCCACTGGTTTGGTCCCATGCGCGATAAGTTAAAGCACCGGATCCCGCACCTGCGCCATTTGGTTGGAAACGAACTAAATCATTGGATGCGAGTAATAATGCGGACGTTTGTGAAACGCCTGTAATCGTAATCCAAGTTGTGCCGCCATTCGTTGAATATTGCCAAGTACCATTGCTGCCACCGATACCGATAATGGCAATACCTTGTACCGCGCCAGCATCGACATCTGTGACGTCCGTCCAATTACCCGTAGTAGTACTTTGCACGAAACTAGAAATTAATTGTCCTGCACTATTACTAGCGTTCGCACTAACAGCTGTAAGCGTAGGATTTTCTGCTATCAGTACAGGGGCATGATTAATCGCAGTGACTGAAGTGCTTAACGTTTGTGTGTTGCCTGAAATAGCAGAACTGCCGCCACTCGAACTCGTGTTGATAGTTGTGCGTGTCGCGCCAGCAGTATAAGTACCATTATAAGTATTATCTAAAGCGCGTACTGTCAAGGCGGTTGGTGTACCAATGTAACTTGCGACTGGCACAAAACGAATCTGCGTAGACGCGGATAAAACTAACGCGGTCGCGCCGTCAGTGACGGTGCCGATCGCATACCAGTTTGAGCCATCAGTCGAGTATTGCCAAACACCTTGCGTAGAAGCGTTCGCATTATTAGCGACAATGGCAAGACCATACAGGCTCGCGCCTACATCTGGATCAGAGTCGGTGCTGCCGACTAATTGCGAAATGGTTTCCGGAGTGGGTGAGGCGTTATCTTGAGAATTAGAGTTTAACACCAAAGGCGCTGTCAACGTCGGCGCAGTATTCGGTCCGGGCATGACAGTAAAGGTATAAGCTTTGGCGACCGGATCGGTATTCACACCGCCATTCGCGGTGCCGCCGTTATCCTCAATTTGAAAAGTAAAAGTCGTCGAACCGGAAACGCCTGCGGTAGGCGTATAAACCAATTTCCCGCTGGTTATATCAGAAGCCGAGATAAATTGACCCGCTGTTACGGCGACGCCGTTATCAGTGAGTCTGCCTGATGTTGGGAGCGTAGTAATTTCTACTGCCAGTAAAGCATTGCCTTCTGGATCAGTAAACGAAAAATCTGAAGCTTGTAATGTGTAAGCTGTGTTTAACGGCAGCGTCGTTGTATGCGCGATACCCGTTGGTGGTGAATTAATGGGAGTCACGCCGATAGTGGTGGTCGCCGTATTACTGAAAACATTTGCGGTATTTTCTGTAACGACATTGATAACCCGATTCGCCGCGGAAGGATTATTGCTCGTACTGCTGTAGAGAACATTTTGCAATGCGGTCATGTACGCTGATCGCGACGCCACGCCGCTGAGTGTTAACACACCATTACTGTAAGTGCTGGTGATGCCCGCGACGGAATTATTATAACTTAACAAATCGCCGGCTTGATAATTTGATATGGTGACGGTCGCGCCTTCCATATTCAAACCGCCTGGATCTGAGATCACGGCGGTAGAAGAAGCAACGGCAACACCCGCGCCGCCTTCAATGTAATTAGCTGGCGGCGTATAATTGACTGCAGATGCTTGCACCGACACGTCCGTCACATAAATTGCGGAAGTATTCGTCGTCGGCATAAATGCGATTAAGGTATTCGAAGAAGAATAATCAGAGATATCATAAGTAGCCGTGTTGATAGTATTAACCACAGAATTTGCGGCTGTTAACGTGCCCAGCGTCGTCCAACTCGTGCCACCGTTAGTTGAAATTTCAACGTTTAAACCACCCGTGGTACCGCTTGGCACTTCATATAAAAATGATAACTGCGTACCGACACGAGTTGGGCTAGAGCCACTCAACCCATACAAATCTATACTGCGATCAACATACACAGACGTAGAGCCTTCCGAAATAGAAAAAGCATATTGATTGGTGCCATTGACCGTGACTGGGATTAATTGAATATTGCCGGCCGTAGGATTAGTAGTTTCACCGACTTCTGTCCAATTAGAAGCAAAATTAAATGTACCGTTATTGTCATTATACGTTTGTGTTGGGAATGAATCATATGCCTGACCACTTGTGCCTAAGGCAACGGTCGGGCCTGAGGTAGGAATAGTAATATTCACTGTATTATTGACGGAAGTAGAAGCGAGTACCGTACCGATATCAGCTAAGTTATAAGCGAGATTACCTGTGTCAGCGCCTTGGTAACTAACGTTTAAAGAAGCTTGACCGCCCGCGTTAAAATAATCTACCGTAATGGTATGTACGCCGGCAGATAAATTGATCGTGCCAGTTTGCGTTGCATAAGAGTGTGCGCCGTCATTGTTGACGACCAATTGACCGTCTACATAAAGTACTGAACCGTCATCGGATCCGGTAGAGAAAGTATAGGTACCGCCCGTAGCGATAGTAAGACTATTGGTAAACTGTACAACGAAATCTTGCAAACCGTTTGGATTCGAGCCGGCGGCAGCAGCCGTATCGATAGCGCTATAATCGCTTAAGTAACCGGTAGCATTTGGCGTGCCAGTTGGTAGGCCACTTAACAAACTAGTAATACTCGCGTTCCATTCTTGATAATCCACGCCAGGTACTTGCGCCGAACTAACTAATGAGTAAGTAAAACTATCCGATCCGGTCGCGCCCGCGTTTGGGGTGTAAGAATAAGTTCCGTTTGCGTTTAAAATCAAAATACCCTTAGTCGGGCCTGAAACTAACACAGTACTTAAACCTTGGGTATCCACGTCGTAATCATAAATCGAACTTGACGTTTGTTCAGCCGCGAGGCTTGAATCATTAAACAACGATCCCGTCGTTGTGCCTAACGGTGAAGCGGTAATGTTATGTGTCGCAGTAACTGATGGATGGTCATAAGGCGTAATGGTGATGAAAGAGGTTTCGGGTGCGCTGGTAATTCCACCTGAGTCGGTGACGGTAATATTCATACTACGGGTCACGGTGCTTTCAGTTGAGGAAAGATTTTGATAAGTAATCGCTTCGAGCGCGGATTCAAAATCAGCGACACTCGCGCCCGCGCCCGAGACACTTTGTAAAGTGACAACGCCAGTCGTGTTGTTGACGGAAGCTGTCACTGTAGCAGGTAATGTGCCCACCGCGAAAATATCGCCGGGGGAAAAGTTATTCATTGTGACCTTGGCGTTTGTAATCAGCGCACCGTTTGGATCACTGATGACCGTGTTAGGAGCGACGATACCCACCGCAGTCGTGGTCTGTTCGGAATACGTGGTCGTGTAATTATTACCAGATGCGTTAATCGTCACGGAATTCAGCAAGAATTGCTGTGCAGAAGAAGTTGAAAATCCATTAACGACCGCGAATTGAATCACGGTTTGATTTGAAATATAATTTGAAATATCGAATGTATCAGTGGTATTCGCCGTGACGTTGGAGAGAATGGCTAACGTCGTAAACGAAGCGCCGCCATTGTTCGACACTTCCACAGCGATTTGATCGCCGGACGTTAAACCTGCGGTTTTATAATTTATCGTTAAGCTAGCTGTTGTGTAAGACAATAAGTCGACGCTGCGTTGGATAGAATCGCCAAATTGCGCGCCGTGACCGACAAACGCTAATTCATTCCCGGTCAAACCCGAAACGGTACCGCCGCTCGCGACTGCTGGAATAATAACGTTACCACCCGTTGGATCGTTAGGATTAGTACTCGAGCCGCCCGGGGTAAAGGTACGATCATATGAAGTATCAAACTCAGTCCAATCCGAAGTCCAAAAAGTTGAAGCGATATTCGTTGTGCCGCCAGAGTAGGTGTCACTAGAAAAATTATCTGATAATACTAACGGTGTCGGTCCATTCAAATCAAGCGTTGGTTGTCCAAGTACATAACCATAATTCGTGAGCGCCGTGCCGTCAAACACATCGGCCGCCGTCAGTGTCACAACACCGCTATCATATTCCGTGTCCCAGCTACCGCCGGCTGCCGTGCCACCGACGTCACCGGTCGCGCCGCCCACACCAACGCCGGTCAAATGACTTAAGTCAGTAACAAATTGTTCGCCTAACGTACCGGATGCGACATCGCAACCATACAATAAAATATTCGCATTCGATGTTAAATGTGAACTCCAAGCGGCGATATCAGACGCATAGGTTGTTTCCATATCGGCAGTCGTTAAATCCGCGCTGCCTAATTCTAAAGACCCACTCGAGCCGTGCGCTAAAATGATAATGCCGGACACGGGAGATTTTTGCTGCTCGATAATTTTATCCATTTGCTCAATGCCATCCGTGGATGAATTGAGATAATAGACTTTTGCATTTGGAGAAATTCCCGCGAGCAAAGATTGTGGGTTTTGCACCGTGGAATCGATAAATACCAACTCTACAGGCGTCGCCGCTGCTGCCGCGTTCGCTTGCGCTTTTACATTATTTTCAGAAATACCAGAGCGGATGGTGGTGGCATTTTTGCCGGTATCTTGTAAATGCGCTTGTCCATTCGCAGCGGCTTTGCCGTCAGCGTTTGAACCTCTGGCGACATCGGAAGCATGTGGAACATCATGCGGATTAATCGGTGTGTTAACTTGAGGCGCAGCATCTTGCGCCACAGTGGCATCGTGGTGATGAGGCGCTACCAAACTCGCATCAAACAGAATCCTAGGTTCTAGGGCCAGTTTCAGCGGCGCATAATTCTTTTTTCTTTTTATGTGCTTACGCGTCAAGGGGATTTCCTTTAAGACAGATGTTGTATTTAAATTATAGTTCAGATTTTGATATTAATAGGCCAAATGCTGCATCTATAGTAAAAATAATTGCCACTGCAACGTTCTGATTCCATTGCTTTTAATCCTTGAGGTTTGGTGCAAAAAAAGGTTTAATTGATTACTGCGAAAATTCAAGCATTTATCGTGTTGATCGTGGTTAAAAAAAGGATTGGAAAAAGAGAACTAAGGGACTGCGTGTAATGATCAGAAAAGTCGTCATCTTTTGCCTCATTTGCATTATGAGCGCATGCAGCATTACTCCTAAGCCTTTGACAACTTCTGATCGTTATCAAGAATCGATTAAAGATTTAAAAGAATTATTCGCCCAACAAGAACCCACCGCTGGAAAACTTGACTTTTATGAAGCACTTGCGCGCGGCTTAAAATATAATCTCGATTATCGTATCAAGCGTGTCAACAGCGCCTTGCAAGCCGGGCAGTTAGACGTTGCGATTTACACGATGTTCCCCGCCTTAAACGCCAGTGGTTCCGTCTACAATCGAAATAACGAATATGCGAGTTCGGGTATTACCACGACCGGCGCGCCGACAGATATTTTGAACTCCACGCCTAACACCGTGCGTTCCGCGCGCGTCGCGTTGAGCTGGAATATCTTGGACTTTGGTTTAGGTTATGTGAAAGCCAAACAGCAAGGCGAGCGCTACCTCATCGCGCAAGAAGAAGCGCGCAAACAAATTCAGCAATTATCGCAAGACGTGTTAATCGCTTATTGGAGTGCTTACAGCGCACAAGAATTAATGATGGAAGCCAGCGAATTCGAATCTATTTTGAATAACGCCAAGAAAAAATTATCCGCAGCGATGTTAGACAATACCATCCCTAAGCAAAGCATTCTTGACTACGAAGGCGCGTTGTTAGACGGCAACCGCCACATTATTCAATTGCAGTATAAATACGACAAAGCGATTTTAGATTTAAAACATCTTCTCAATTTACCGCCTGGTATGAAGTTAACATTAACTCAGCCGCCGTTAACGCTGCGCGCCATCCATGACTTGAGCAAACTTGATTTCAGAAAAGTCGATGCGCTGACGTTAGTGAACCGGCCAGAATTGCGCGGTCAAAATTATCAGCAACGCATCGCGAAGTGGGGCGTGAAGACCGTGATCTTGCAATCGCTGCCCGGGATTACGTTGAACGAAGGTTGGAACTATAACAGCAACGAATTTTTGCTAAACACCCGTTGGGTGGACCGCTCCGTGGATTTGGCCTGGAATTTGTTAAACGTCGCGTCATTGCCTGCGTCATTCAAAGCCGCCGACACCCAAGTTCAATATGAACAATTGAAATTGATGGCGCTAACCTTGACGGCCTTAACAGAAACGCGCTATGCCTACTCGCATTATGAAACATTGCGCAACGAATTTAACGTCGCGCATAAACAAACAATAAATGCGGAAGCTATTTTCAAATTAGACAAAGACCGCAACAGCGCCGCACTTGCCAGTGATCAACAAGTCATTATCGCGAAATTACACACCTTAACGGCAAGAATGGATGAAGATTTATTGCTATCCGATTTATCCACATCGTTAGGTGAATTATATGCTTCTGTCGGCTTAGATATGTTACCGACTGATCTTGAAGCCAAACCGTTAAGTGACATCACCAATGTCATTTCTAAAAACTTCAAACAACAAACGCCGTGGGATTTTTCCAGTTATGTAAACTACAGTTACAACAAAATATTTACTGACACGAATAACACAGTGTTAGCAAAGAATGCTGAATCTGAAAATAAAAGCACCGTGTTAGACACGGTGAATTCTATTTCACAAGGCTCAGTAGGCGATCCGATTGGCATGAGAATGCTAACTGCAAACTCGAAAAAACCCATATCAAGAAAATTAACGCCAAGCACCGAAACGCAACTCGCAGTGGACCCACCACGGCCATCACTGTTTGGAGCATTTTCGAAATTAGTGTCTCACAAACCGGCGCCTGCGCAACCTGCACCCGCTGTAAACGTAGCCGCTAAAAATATTGTGCCTGCCGTCACTGATTCCGATATCAAAATTGCCGCGTTAAAAAAGAAAATAAATTATTAAAAGCGCAATTAGAAGGCGAGCAAAATCTAGAAATCTTAGAAGAGGAAGATGCACCGCAAAAGCGAATAGTATCAACTACTAAAGCACACGCTAAGACCAATCCTGTTATTGCTAAAAAAGCAGAAATCGTGTCGCCGCCATCGAAAAATGCAGTCGCATCGACACGAATTGAATCTAAACTGAGTGATAAAACTTTCATGACCGCCTTGTTCAATAACGTGAATACAAAAGTAAAGACGGTCACGCCAAACGCGCAACCAGTGTCTCCTGAGGTGGCTGCGGCGGTTCAACCCAAAAAGCAAGTTGTGACAATTGCGAAAAAAGAAACTCAAAAGCAAGTCGTAGCAGTTGCTAAAAAAGAAGAACCTAATAAACAAGCGTTAGTTGTAGCTAAGAAAGATGAACTCAAGAAGCAAACTTTGACAGTTGCGAAAAAAGAAGAACACAAAAAGCACGTTGTGACAGTTGCGAAAAAAGAAGAACCCAAGAAGCAAACTATGACAGTTGCGAAAAAAGAAGAACACAAAAAACAAGACGTGACAGTTGCGAAGAAAGAAGAACCCAAGAAGCAAACTATGACAGTTGCGAAAAAAGAAGAACACAAAAAACAAGTCGTGACAGTTGCGAAGAAAGAAGAACCCAAGAAGCAAACTATGACAGTTGCGAAAAAAGAAGAACACAAAAAGCAAGTTGTGACAGTTGCGAAGAAAGAAGAACCCAAGAAGCAAACTATGACAGTTGCGAAAAAAGAAGAACACAAAATGCAAGTCGTGACAGTTGCGAAGATAGAAGAACCCAAGAAGCAAACTATGACAGTTGCGAAAAATGAAGAACACAAAAAGCAAGTCGTGACAGTTGCGAAGAAAGGTGAACTCAAAAAGCAAACTGTGATAGTTGCGAAAAAAGAAGAACCTAAAAAGCAAGTCATGACAGTTGCGAAGAAAGAAGAACCTAAAAAACAAGTCGTGACAGTTGCTAAGAAAGAAGAACTCAAAAAGCTAACTGTGACAGTTGCGAAAAAAGAAGAACCGAAAAAGCAAGTTGTGACAATTGCGAAAAAGCAAGAGCCCAAAAAACAAATGGCTGTCGTTGCTAACAAAGAAGAACCTAAAACACAAAAATTAACTGTCGCCAAAAAATTCGTCAACAAACAGCAAACCATGGTCGCCAACCAAGCTGAGCTAAAGAAACCAGTCATTACAGTTGCTAAAAAAGAAGAATCCAAAAAACCAACGCTAACATTCGCCAAAAAAGAAGAATTTAAAAAACAAATCGCATCAATAATTAACAGCGAAGCACCCAAAAAACCAAGGGTATCCGCTGCGAAACAGACAGAACCAAAAAAATCAGTGATAGCCGTTGCTAAACCAGCAGCCCCCAAAAAACAAGTCGTCGCCGCTAAAAAAGCAGAACCCAAGCAACAAACTATTACGGTCGCCAACAATTATCAACCAAAGCAACCAACCATAGTCGCGGCTAAAAAAGCCCAACCAAAGAAACCAGTGATAGCCGCCGCCAAAAAAGCAGACCCCAAAAAACAACTCGCCTTAAACGCGTCCCCTGCAGCGCATGTAAACAAAAAAGTTTCTACCCCTAAGCCCGCAGACCAAGAAGCCTCAGATGACAACCATCCCACTAATAGTTTCGTCACCGCCTTATTAACCGATCAAAGTCCCGATGCCCCAACATCTGGCACAATGCTGGCAAGCAAATAGGCTAATTATGCCTATCTGTACTTAAAATAAATTACTTAATATTGATAGTAAATTGCCAGAATGACGTGACAAGTTCATTCAGAACACATTCAAACTAGTAAATCTCATCTCTATTAAAAAAAAGAGAGATATTTAACGAATAGTACTCCTAAATCCCAAAAAAATGATCAATTTTGGTATATTCTAATAGTAAGAGAGATGGAGTTTAAATAGCGGAGAATACTAAAGATTTATCGCCACACACTAAAGACTGTCAATAACTGAAAAAACGTAACAGTCGGTAAAGGTGATGATGATGCCCAGAAAAAAATTTTTGAAGCCGATAATTTTTTTAACGCTGCCGCTATTAATTAGCGTCTCGCTAAAGTCCATAGCTGACGCGCCGCAATTTCCCGCATCGCTTAGCTCCACCACGCCGATGGCAGTGCCTGCGGCCGGTGGTACTGGCGGCGACATTAACACACCTGAATACGTTATCATTCGTCCCAGCGATCAAGCGACTTTTTCTAGTGAGACAGCGGCGCAAGTTTTTAACGTGCCCTACAAAGAAGGCGCTAGTTTTCACAAAGGCGATATTTTACTAGAATTCGATTGCCGCTATCAAAAAGCCGAATTAAAAAAAGCCCTAGCACAACAAACAGAATCCGCGATGGCAAGTAGATCGGCGGAAAAATTAGTAAACTATGGCTCGATCAGTAAATTTGAAGTGGTAAAAGCCGAATCCGAAGAACAAATGGCGAATGCCGACGTCGATAAATTACGCGCGACCGTCGACAAATGCACGATACGCGCGCCATTCACCGGCTCCGTCGCGGATGTGATCGTACACCCGAATGAATCGGTAAGACCAGGCGACCCCTTATTAAAAATAGTTAACACGGAATACTTAGAATTTGAAATTCAAATTCCCTCCGTCTGGTTGTCATGGCTGCACGTCGGTTCGATGTTTAACGTGCGCTTAAATGAAATTAAAAAAACGATCTCCGCGAAAGTCACCATGATTGATCCTGAAATCGAACCCGTCAGCCAATCAGTAAAAATCATTGCGGTTATTACGCCCTCTGATCCTACGCTGCTGCCGGGCATGAGCGGCCAAGCCATCTTTACCGATAATCCAGATAATAACAAAACGTTTTATAAGAAGAACTAACTATGGCTAATGGCGCCGACAATAGTCAAATGGAAAAATTGGCGATTCTTCTAGTATTGGGAGAAGAAACGAGAAAGCTAAACAGCGTGCGCGAATTTGCTTTTTTCAGTACGAATGAAACCCATCGCTTACTGTCTTATCACACCGCATACCTTTGGCAATGGCGCGAATTGATCGGCCCGTATTTAGTCGTGCAATCCGGCTCGGCGGAAATTGATATGCATACGCCCGCCAATCAATGGTTACTCGGCCGCATTCATCAAATTCGCGACAGCGCGGAAGACGCGACTATCCATCAAATTAATTTAATTCCCGAAGGCGAATTAGATATTCCACAAGATATCGATATACCGGAAGAAATACCCAAGCATATGCTGTGGTGTCCGTTATTCAATCGATCAAAGCAAATCAACGGCGGCTTAGTTTTTTTTCGAGAAGAAGCGTTTACCGATGGTGAAATTAAATTATTGCAATGGCTGATTCCGACGTACCAATACACGTGGGTGCATTTAGTCAAACAAACTAAATTGCCGTCGTTGCATAGATTAAAAGAAAAACCTATCCTCTACACCTTAATCGCCGCCGTGTTGACTATCATATTTTTTCCCGTGCATTTATCCGCGATCGGCGACGGCACCGTCGTGCCGCATTCACCGGTGTTAGTGGATGCTTCGATGCAAGGGGTCATTCAATCTTTTGAAGTCGACCCGGGACAAAAAGTTAAAACCGGACAATTGCTAGCGACATTTAATAAAACCGATTTCCAAGCCGCCGCGGAAGTAAACCGTAAAGACTATTTACTCACGTTAGAAAAATTACGCGCCGCTACTAGCCAAGGATTCGAAAACAAAGACGCGCGTTCCGATGTGCCGATTATTCAAGCGCAGCTAGCGATTGATAAAGCCAACTTGGATTATTCCAATGAATTATTGGCGAAAACCAACATCACTAGCCCCATCGACGGTGTCGTCGTTTTCGAAAGCAAAGAAGATTGGGTAGGGCAGCCGGTAAAAACCGGCGAGCGTATCATGGTTGTCGCCGATCCAAAAAAAGTCGAATTAAAAATTAGTTTACCCATTGCCAACGCCATCGAGTTAGCGGTCGGCAATAAAGGCGAATTTTTTCTGTACGGCCATTTATCCCCCGTCTCCGTAAAAATCACGACGCTAGGGTACAATGCGAAGCTGCTGCCCAGCAAAATTTTAGCTTATGAATTAATCGCGCAATTTGATGACCCAAGTGATTTGCCGCAATTAGGCGCGGAAGGAACGGTAAAATTATATGGAAAATTTGTGCCATTCATCTATTACTTAGTCAGACGGCCTTTGCAAGCCGTCCGACAAACGTTAGGGATATAGTATGAATGGTCCTCCTGCCGAGAAAAAAGCCCTTAAACTCCCCGAATTGCGCAAAGGTATTACCTTTACGTTTGGCGATTACGATAGAGATGGAAAACCACAATGGTTAATTCATGATGGCGGGCGCAATAAATTTTTTATCATCGGTTGGGCGGAATATGAATTGTTGGAACGCTGGTATATGGGCGATCCAGACGCGATGGTGGAAGACGTTAATGAAAAAACCACTTTGCACGTCGACGTCAGTGACGTGGAAAACTTATTAAAATTTCTAGCGCATAATTACTTAATCAAGCAAAGCGGTTATCAAATTTATCAGCGCGCCAAAGACCAACAATTATTTAAAAAAGATAATTGGTATCACTGGCTAATCAACTACTATTTATTTTTCAGGGTGCCGTTATTACACCCTGATAAAATTTTAGAGCGAACCAAAGCGGTCGGTAATTTTTTATTTGATCGTTACACGGCGATGGTCATGTCATTTTTAGGTTTAATTGCGCTATTCCAGTTGAGTATGCAATGGGATAGGTTCACGCATACCTTTCCGACGATTTTTACTTTAAATGGATTATTCTTCTATTTCATCGCTTACTCTATTTGTAAATTTTGTCATGAGTTAGGGCATGCTTACATGTGTAAGCGCTATGGCATTAAAGTACCGACTCTAGGCGTCGCATTCTTAGTATTTTGGCCGGTGTTATATACGGATACGACGTATAGCTGGGTGTTGAATAGCCAGCAACGCATGCGCATCGCGTTGGCCGGCATGTGGGTAGAAACGTACGTCACTATTTTTGCGGCACTCATGTGGTGTAACTTCGATAACATCACATTACAAGCGATTTGCTACGTGACTATCACAGTAAATTGGATGGCGAGTGTGTTAATCAACATTAGTCCGTTCATGCGCTTCGATGGCTATTATGTCTTAGCCGATTTTCTTAAAATGCCAAACATGCAATTGCGCGCCTTTGCTTTAACGCGCTGGCAAATCCGCCGTTGGTTATATAATTGGCCGGAAGCCCCACCGGAAAGATTCACGCCGCGCATGCGTAAATTCTTAGTCGCTTACTCGTTGATAACCTGGATCTACCGGCTAACGGTTTATTTCGGTATCGCCTTGCTAGTATATAGTTTTACGATAAAGCTCGTCGGTATCATGTTGTTCGCCGTCGAAATGTTTTATTTCATTCTCGCGCCGTTCGTCAACGAAGCCAAATTTTTATATGAGTGGCGTAGTAAGCTGGAATTGAATCACAGAACTAAAATCACCATCACGGTTGCCGGTATATTAGTTTTAATCCTGTTCTTGCCGATCAATGCGAGTGTCAAGCTACCGGGCACGATGAGCTATTATCATAAATTTTTAGTGACCCCGGAAGAGGGAACTTTAGCCACCGCGATTCCCCCTAAAGGTAGCCCCGTCAAAGCGAATTCAACGATCGCGACGATTACGTCGCCAGATCTCAATCATGAATTAACTAAAATACTACTCGAATATAAATTAAAAGTCAGTCAAGCGCGCCGCGCGGCGATCGATCCAAAGCAAGAGCAACAATTAGGGATTTTACTTTCTGATATTAATAAAGAACAAGCGAAGTATCAAAAGCTGATGGTGATCTATAACAAATTTAATTTATCCGTGCCTTTCGATGGCACGGTCGCTGAAGTGCAGCATGAATTATCGCCCGGTACGGTGTTGATGAAAGACGAATGGCTGGCGGATGTAGTTAACCCAAATATCGTAGAAGGTGAAGCGTTTATTTCGCAATTCGATTTTAATAATATTAAGGTAGGGATGCGCGGCCATTTTTATCCGCACGATTTAAGCCAACCCATTATCCCGGTAAGAATTATTTCGGTGGAAGTATTAAATTCTAATAAATTGAATTGCCGTTATGCGGGTGAAATCACCCAGAATAAAGGTGAAAGCGCGATGGTGGAAACCCCTTGCTACAATTCCACGCTGCTCGGCGGTGAAATTCCTACGCTGCAAAATGACGAAGGAGATTTTATTCCAGTTAATTCCGTCTTCCGAGTATTGTTTATCGCGCAAAAACCCACAAAATTATCTCGCGTCGAGCGCGGCACACTCATCGTTAAAACGCCGGCAACGTCTTACGTGACACGCTTCGCTTATAAATTGAAAACGATCATCGTGCAGCAAAGCGGCTTTTAACCGATTAAAGCATCCGGCGTAAGATATCGTCTTTATTAATAAAATGGTGTTTCAGCGCTGCCGCGGTATGCATGCAAATCGTGACGATTAAAGCATAGCCCAAAAAGCTGTGAATATCTTCAAATTGATCCATGCTGCTCGGATTAGGCGCGATCAAATTCGGTAAAACAAACCAACCAAATGCGGACACCGGCAAGCCGGCAGCAGAAGTAATACACCAACCTGTTATCGGCATAGCGAACATAAAGAAGTAAAACGCGTAATGGACGCTGCGCGCAGCGATCACTTCCCACCACGGCAAATCTAATGCCGGCGTGATATTCGATAAGCGCCACATGGAACGCGCCACGGCTAACAACAGCACTAACATGCCATACTCTTTGTGCCAGCCAAAAAATTTTAATTTTTCTAAACTGATTGGCATTCTCACCATAATCCAACCTATGGCAAGCAAGCCTATGATTAACACCGCGATGACCCAATGCAAGATTATCGCGACTAAACCAAACTGATCGGTGGAATTTTTCATTTTCATGCGGGGCAACCTACGTTCTTATGAAATGTTAATATAACATAAAGGGCTTGTCGTACAAATTACGTAGTATGAAGCGCAGCGTAATACAGGGAACTTGAATTTAAACTTGATTCCCCGTATTCCGCTTCGCTGCCTACGGGCGACGATTTGGATAAAGTGTTTATGCATTTATTCTGGGGAAAATTATTGCAGCGAAATTAAAATAGATTTAAACTTGCTCCAATCATTTTGTTTGAGAGAGTGAAGCGGTAATGCAAAAACTTATTGGTGTTTTAGCGATAGTCTTTTTAAGTTCCCATGCCATGGCCAATTCCAACTGCTTCATCGCGAAAGAAAATGCCACGCTCATCAAGCGGGAAGGGGAGTGCGCGCAGCGTCATTCGCCCTGTTCAACGTTTAAGTTAGCGATTAGTTTAATGGCATATAACGAAGGTATCTTAACTGACGCTACTCATCCACAATGGCCCTATCAAGTTGGCTTTGAAAATTGGAAACCAAGTTGGAAAGAGCCGCATAATCCGACGACTTGGATTAGTGATAGTTGTGTTTGGTATTCTCAAAAAATCACGCAAGCGCTAGGCATGAATAAATTTAAAAAATATGTCGGTGATTTTCATTACGGTAACGCGGATGTCTCCGGTGACAGAGGCAAAGACAATGGCTTGACGCGCGCTTGGTTATCGAGTTCTCTGCAAATTTCACCCGACGAACAAATTGCTTTTATTCAACGTTTGCTAGCCAACCAATTACCTGTGAGTGAAAAGTCACGGGCATTGACCCACACCATTTTTTACGTCCAAGATTTACCGCACGGCTGGAAGTTATATGGTAAAACCGGCTCAGGAGTTCAACAAAATAATGATGGCTCGCCCATCCCAAACCTACAAGTAGGTTGGTTTATCGGTTGGATTGAAAAAGGCGACCGTAAGATTGCCTTCGCGAATGTTATCGAAGGGAAATTAACTCAAGATTATTCCGGCGGCAAGCTAGCCAAAGCGGCGGCGATAAAACAACTTAACAAGCTGCTGTGAGGTGAGTCTACTAAGTTATAACGTAGCCCGGATGAAGTGAAATGGAATCCGGGGAACCTGTATTCTGCTCTGCGGCCGGCTACGGGTGAAAATTTGAGATAAGGATTTGGTGGTATAATATATTCTTTGAGAATCGAAAGATTTAAGAGGTTTTTATGCCACGCGGAAGAGGCCCACACGGGCCTAAAAAATTGCGACAACGTAAGCCCAGATAGTTGTCTAGTTAAGCTCTTTTTTCTACAGACATTCTGAGAAAATCGCTTTTCGAACGGCCTCTAATTATGTTATTTTTTCCCATCGCGACAATAAGGTTTTTCGCATGTACGCTCCCACCTGGCCACACAGTGAAATCAAAGAAATTTTCCCAGACATTTTTTATGTTACCGGCACCAACATTACAACCTTTGAAAGTACTGAACTTCAACATAGTAGAAATATGATTATTATCCGTGAGCATGGCAAATTATCGTTGATTAATACGGTCAGATTAACGGAAACAGGGCTAACTGCGCTGACCACCTTAGGTAAAGTTGAAAATATCATTCGTATCGGCGCATTTCATGGCCGTGACGATGCGTTTTATTGCGACCGTTATCTCGGCAAATTATGGGCGTTACCAAGTATGCAGCATGATATTGCTCTTGCGCCCAATTCCGCGCTGCCGTTTTCTGATTGTTCATTGTTTATTTTCGAAAGCTCGAAACACCCGGAAGCTATTCTACATAGTGCTAAAGAAGGCGGAATTTTAATAACCTGCGATAGCATAAAAAATTGGGAGTCGGAGGATGAGTTTTTCAGTCACGGGACAGCTAAACTATATAAACAACAGCATTATTTTGGCGCTGGTACTATCGCAGACGTCTGGCTGCAAGCGTGTAACGTTCAAAAAGCGGATTTTGAAAAACTACTAGCGCTGCGCTTCAAACATCTTTTGAGCGCGCACGGACAACCTTTATTAAATAATGCTTATGAGGCAGTCACGAATAGTATTAGTAAATTGGTTAGCGCCCGATGAAACAAGCGAGCGGTTAATAAATGCTAATTCACTCACATAGGAAATTAACTAGAGAAAGGCATTCTCTATTTGCCGATTTCGATAGCGTGGTTGTGATTGGCCATGAGTTTCCGCGTTACCATTATAATGATAACTATCGCCTACGCAGAGCAAGCAATATTGCGAAAACTATCACAACTATGCGTCATGCAAGGTTCACTATTCCACTGATTTATACTGGCGCATTACCGCTTAATACGTCGTCAAGCATCGCCTTAGATTCCATTCATTATATCAATAATCCGGTTGCAGATCTGCAAACACAAATAAGTCGCTTCATGGATTATCTTAAAAATTCTAAGATACTAATGCGCAATATCGTCATCGTTTGCCATGCTTATCAAGTGGAAAGAATTTCACGTATTATTTCTTGCAACGCGCAATTGTCTAAGCGATCGCGTGAATTTAACGAGGTAAATTTTTTCCTTTACGGTATTGGCAAGACCCGAATCGATCATCCCATCCAACAATTTGAAATTAGCCTAATTAAACGCTTAAACAACACGCCTTACCATTTATTCAGCCTGGCAAAAAGCATTAGTAATAATATTTATTCCAGTAATACTGATATTCTATTAGCTGAAAGTTTTAAAAGACAAATTACCGAAATAATTTATTTTAATGCCTTACGTGCTAATACGCTGCAACGTATTGATGATTTATCGACTGCTATGAATTTTGACCGATATACTGTCACTAAAATTAATGATAACTTTCATTTCATCGACGATCTCAACAAACTTAAATTATTGTCCTTGGAAGCCGTCAACTATTCCTATTTAAAATATTCCGATATTAAACTTTTGGGCGAAGTGTTCTATCAACTCGCCATATTCTCTCTATTTAGTTTGAAACAACTGCGCATGGCTAGAAAGTTTTGCGCGCTGAGTTTACAATTATTTTTTATCTCCGCTGAACGCTGTGACACTACACATCGTTTGTATTTGCAAGAATTTATCAATATTAAAATTAATAAAGAAAATGCCGTTACCAAATATCAAGATACCGATATTTTCTTTATTGAATCACAATTGAATGAACAAATGGATGCGAACCATCAAAATCAAGTGAAGACTGCTTTGACTTTTGCGTTTTTAATGCGATGCAAAGCCAAGTACACGCGTGCTACTAACGTTGAAGCGGCGAAACTATTTCATGAAAAAGTGATTCATTATCTCTATAAACTCCCCATTAAAGATTTCGCCGTCAATAACGAAATTGTCTTACATTATATGGATTTGAGTGAGTTAATGCCGCAATTATCCGTGCTAAAAAAAGAATATATGCTGAACGCCGCTTATTACTTAGATTTTACTAAGCCTACTTTAATCCAAGCGCATTGGTGGATAATGCGTGCTAAATTCGCATACCGTGAAAATATCGAAGACCCACTTGATTATTTAGACAAAGCCAAAATAATTATTAATCAATATTTTAATCATGACGAAAATGTTTTATCCCAAGAATACCTGCGATTATTTGCCGAAGTCTACATTCAACGCGGACAGTTTGAGCGTGCTAAAGACATGTATGCCCGAGTGATACAAATCAATAAAATTATAAACCGTTCAGTGCGAGGAATCATTTCGGATATAAATTATTTTGTAAAAGCTAAAGTAAGCCAAGCAGAGATAGCTACGCTAGACAAAGATGAATTTGCAAATCTCGCTAATCTACAAGAGTTATTTAATCCCTATCTCAACGATGACGTAAACGCTTTGTTCGCCGACTTTTTCGAAAGCTATTTCAGTCACCATGAAAGTTTGTCGGCCGCAAGAAATGTTAGACGTGCATCCAGCAATCCTTTTTCTAGATACCACGCGCCTAGACAGCAAGCGTCCAGTAGTGCATCCCCCGCCGTTAATCCGATTAGAATAGCGGGAAATTCCGCAGGTTTTTTCCCCCAACCACCCGCAGAACAAAAAGCCGCTCCTCAACCCGAGCTTGGACCTCAATGCTGTCATATTATGTAGTTTAGGTGACAACCAAATCAGTAACATCTTGCAATTTACCTCAATTAAACTTATTGTCGTACCTCTTTAATTAAGCGAATAATTCTCCAATGCAAACCGGTACCGTAAAACGTTTTAACAAAATCAAAGGCTACGGCTTCATCATCCCCGATGCAGGCGACACAGAAATTTTCGTTCATTTCTCCGAAATTCAGTCAGAAGGGTACAAAGAATTGATGGCAGGCCAGCAAGTGAGTTTTGAAATTGCGACTGGCGAGCGTGGTGAATTTGCCAAGCAGGTCAAGGTGATAGAGAAATAACAGTCAGCTTAACATTTTCAAGCCAAATCAATTCATGCTAAGCGTCTTTTGTTGGAACCCTCCTCGCAACTCAATGCTACAAAATTATATAGCTAACATCGTTTTAATCTTTGCGGAGAAGTATTATAATGGCCAAATTCAAATTACAGGGATGTAATCTTCGATGCTAGCGAATAAAAAGCTTAATTTCTGTCTTTTTTCAATTTTCCTATTTTCATCCGGTATTTCATCCAATGCCTTCGCGGACACAGCCGCTGAGCATATTCTTACCTCTTACGCGCCGAGAGGGTATTACCTAGGTGTTTTTGGCGGTGGTGGCCATGTGGCGGATGTGAGTACTGAACAACAGGCAATAGTTTTTTTCCCCGCCACCGCAGGTGGCCCCATGGCGGTAGACGCTACCGGTAATAGCGGTGGAACGGGTGGCATGGTGGGTATGCACCTAGGCTATGAGTGGCATGGCTGGGACGTAGATGAATCTTCGATCTCAACTATCAATCCGGCCGTTGAGCTAGAAGGATATTATCTTGCTAATAAACAGCATGATTATCTTTATAATCCTACCGAACTGGCGCCGGAACATTTTTTCAGCGATAACTTTCCGATGAATACCGGCGTGCTGCTGGCCAATTCAGTTTTCTCTTTCAAAACGAATTATTTTATCGATCCGTATGTGGGCCTAGGGCTTGGCACTGCGGTTATCTCAATAGTAGATGCTACTTCAGCTCAAACCAATCCACCTGAATATGGAATTAATCATTTTAATTCTCACACTGATGCTTATAAATGGACTTTTGCCGTGCAGGCTAAAGCGGGCATACGCTATTTTTTAAGTAAAAATTTGGATATTTTTGCGGAATACAGATTATTATATTTGAACTCCACCGACTACACGTTTGGCTCAACGCAATATCCCACCCATGTTCCTACGACTAAGTGGGAAGTGCACATTGGTGATATGGCATACAGCCTGGGCTCGGTGGGATTTGATTATTCGATTTAACAATGTCTGGGTATCTCTATTTTGTTAGTTGGAGTTCGATATTCAAGCCATGCAGTTAAACTTTGCGAAATTATATCATTAGATAGTATTATATAAATTTCAAGCGTTGTTAAAAAATAATATGCCTAAACTCTCAAGATCACGTTCCGCATGATTTTGCCGTAAAAATAAATCTAATTCTTGATAGCGTTGTGAAATATCTTCGTGACACGCCAATGGAAATGGACCATAAGCTCTAGCGAAGCGTCGTAACGTATCCGTAGATAATTGTTCTATTTGATGGCGCGCCATCAATGCTAATTCATGCAACTTAATCGGGTCGAGATTAGCCTTATCTACGGAATGACCGGCACTTTTTAAAATAGATTCCATCGTCCAACTATTCGCGGACATCGCGCCTAAGTGTGAAAGCGTGTGTGGGTCATTACGTTTATTATTTTTTGCATAGTCCACCAACCCAGCGGCGCCACCAGCCCAACAAGCGGCCGGACCCAATGCGCCTGGCCAAAAACCTTTACGTGTGACATACCAGTTTGCTTCTTCAATGATTGAAGCAGGGTCGACGGGGATATTTTCGAAAGTAATGCTTGCGGTAGAGGTTTTTTTAAATGCGTTGGTATACCAAGCATCTTTTTTTATTTTGACATGATCGGAATTATTTTTTAGATCAAGATCAATCATAATCGAATGATTAGAAAAGGCAGTGATAAGTGCTCTGTCCACCAAACCCGCGCCACTGCAAAACATTTTTTTTCCTGATAAAAAATATTTTTTGCCCTGTTTAGTTAATTTTAGCAAACTGCCCGGAATTTCTGATGCCCATACGCCATATATACAGTCGTGATGAATAGTGTGGTTTGCTTCTGCTAAAATGCCGAGAGCGTCCCAATGGGCTTCACACATTTTTGCTAATGATAAATCCTCACGCCCCACTTCGTATAACTTCATTAACCTTTCAGCTGTTTGTTGCGTGAAAGGCTGCGGCATAGCCTCAGAGATTTTTTGTTTAATCTTTATAATGAATTCATAATTACTCATATTTATTCCTATTATGTGCAGCCAGCGCTTCCGCGAAACCATGGGGCGCGCGGCCGATTCTTCTCCCGCTAGTAATCACACGTAAAGACGCATCCGATTTCATTTTACATTGTATCGCACGCATTCTATTCCAAAGATCATGATCTTCCTCGGTTTTCAAATTCGACCAACCGCCTGCTAACAGATAGGTATCGGCACGCACTCCCATATTCGCGCCATGTACATGTGGATGAGTGCCATCTTTGTTGATTAGATAAGTTTCTTTGAAACGACTGGCAACTCCATCATCATGTTCCTCAAATGTATCTACATCCACAATGCCGGCAATCGCCTGAATACCTTTATTTGCAGCCTGTAATTGTTGAAGCAGCCAATCCGGCGGTAATTCGCAATCCGCATCCGTATTAGCGAACCAACATCTGTCAAGTTGACCGGTATAACGTAGCAAGGCGATTTCAGCCGCTTTACTTCTAGCGTTGCCAACCTGCTGGTCGTTAAGTTCAATCACTATACCTTTATTTTTTAAAAACGCTCGGCCAATTTGTACGGTATTATCTTGTGAAGAGTCGACGGCTAACACGACATCTACTGTATGAGCTGGAGGAAGATGACTGATGGCGATCAATAAAGAATTTAAGCAACGAGGTAATAACTTTTCTTCATCACGCGCTGGAATTAAAATACAAACGTGCCAACTATTATGTGTCATTGTCTGCTCCAACGATCCAAACGGAATCCTGCATTGCTGATGTGATATTCAAGCTTAAGATCCGCTCTGCTAGCTATGATTTCTTGCACTCTGTCACCCGATAAGATGTGATCTTCGGAATGGCCTAGCCAATGTGAAGCCAAAAACGTTAACGGCAATGAACAGGTTGTTAAAAGATTTTCGATAACGTCAGATAATGCTTTTTCAGTAAAGTAATAGCCAATTTCACTGAGGATAATAAGATTCGTATCTTTTGCTGGGACAACGTTTTCCAAACTAGCACAATTAATTGTTACATTTGCCAACGATGCGCAGTGTTCTTTAGCGGTTAAACAAGCTTGTTGAGAAACATCAAAAGCCTGCACGGAAGCTGCGATCGTAGCTAATTTTTCTGTTAACATGCCGATCGAACAGCCGGGTTCAAAAATATTTTGATAGCGTTGGTGAGACACGGCGTGAAATAGGGTTGCATAGCGTTGTAATTCATAGTCGTCAGTAGCAAACTTCCAAGGATCTGAATTTTGAAGATACATGGCATCAAAAAATTGCGGTGTGTTAGGCTGAAATTTCATACGGGTAAAAACACCTCATAGGGACGTTGCGTCGGCAACAGCAAGTGTTGCGGTAAAATAGGCTCCTGAGATTTATGCGCTAATTGAGAGTGATAACATTGGATAGCTTCTTGTTTTAATTTGAATGCTTGGTCGCTTAGCGAATAACGTCGCAGGGACAAATCTCTAATCCTTTGAGGATCACCTCGATGCCAAGTCCAAAAAAAATAAAACGCTAAAGATGAATGAGTTTTAGCTGCGACGCGTTGCGAGACACGTCCAACTACCTCGTGATCGGGATGAAAATCGCCAGTCCAGGTCGCCAACAGGCTTACCGGACCATCGATGATACTTAATAAAAAATTTTCGAGCTGATGTTCGGACGCGGCGATATTGCTGTCCGTTAAACCCAATCTTATTATTTTTTCTGCAGGCATACCGAGAATAGATAGAGCTTTAATTTGTTCTGCGCTGCGAATTTTAGCCAATTCAACACGATCTTCGTTATCATAGGCGTTTTCGCCATCCGTGACAGAAACGAGTGTCACGTCGATACTCTGAGAAATTAAATCAGAAATTAATCCCCCAGCACCAAGCGTTTCATCATCAGGATGCGGCGTCACTATTATGGTTTTAAGTTTAGGTGGAAACCAAACTGGATATTGATCCAGAGTTTTGCGCCATTCGTATTCTGTTGTCACTGACTTCATGATATAGAGACCTTAATATAAGCATATTTCCAGGGTTATTGCGGTAATCCATTAGAGGGCTAGGGTTTACCCTTAGAGTTTCTACTTACGTCACAGTTTGTTTTACGTCAACTTTTAAAAAAATCCAGCAGAATATTATCTGAAGGATCGTTTTGTTGTAAAAGGGTATTGCCGGAATAGGTAAACCCTTGTTGGTGAAGATATGCAGTGAGTGTCTCAATAGAAGTAAAATGCCTTAACTCATTACTATTATCTTTCCAAGACACGCCAAGTCCCGCATTAAAGACGGTATGCACAAGACTGACAAAAATACGCATTTGTTCTGATGATACGTCATGGTCTCGCACAATTAACCGGCCGCCTGGTCGCAGGATGCGCTTAATTGATTGTACGAAGCTGTCAATCTTATCCAGAGGGGCATGATGCAGCCCAATATAACAAGTCACTAAGTCGATGCTATTTTCAGGAATTAGCGCGGGAGCAATCGGAGCATAATCATCAAGCGGAATAAAGTTACCGAGTTTATTAATTTGACCGCGTTCCATGATATCGGCGGGAGAGTAAGTGGGGGGTAAATCATTAATGAAATAAAATGGCGAACTGATTGGTAAATGTTTTTTAAGTTCACTGAAGTAACGACCCGTAGAGCCAATTTCAACATAACCTGAAATTTTCTTGGCATCGCCAAGTAACACTAAAGTTTGTCGCGTCATTTCTTTTTTTTGTTTTAAAAGGGCGGGTAATGCAAACCGGATTTCAGCTAAAAACGGTTTTACTTGCGGAAGTTTTTGTTGGATCTCCGCATAAATTTCCGCATCGGTGTTATTGGCGTGAACAGCTTGCTGCATCAGCATAAAAAATTCATGCTCAGGATAAATATTATAAACATTCTGCAAAAACTGAAAAAGTTTGTCGCTCCATTTTGTTTCCGAAAAAATAGTTTTGAATTCTGAAGTCGTCATCATTTTTTCCTGCGCATTGTCGGGTTGGTAATATTTATCCCAGAGCTTGTTGCTGAATATATTATTAGGATCCAACCGTAGTTTGAGTGCGAAAAATTCATTTGCCCGCGGATACGCTTTGAGAAATTGCTCTTGAGTCGCATGCAGTTGATAGGGCAGATAATAACTGCCACCAACAGAAATTACCGCGTCAATCAATTCTCTAGTCCACAATCCCACCGTAGTTTGAGCCAACCCCGATGTTCCCTGTTTATAATAAATCACAAAAGCAAACACTTCCTCTTTAGCCCATGCCAGCAAAGAGCCAGGATCTTTTTTCGAGTGACGAATAGAAATATTTAGCATATTCACTCGATAGCGTTGCAGAATTTCTCGCAATAACGGCATGAAGTTATCGAATTCATTAACGGGAACAAAATATTCTTGCAAAATAAACGTATTCTTAGCGCGGGACCTCGGTTCTAACTCTGCGACGTCGTAGTTACTCGCTTCGTAGTTGCGCCACTTGACGGGATTAGATAGATACAGCAGCGGATCAATAATATATTCGCGGCGCCATTTGCCCAGTGGCGTAGAAGTGATTGCCCAAACAAAATAACGTTCCAGAACGTAAGATTGTTTGTTGTTAGTGACTCGATGAGGAATGGTGACAGGTTTTTCAGATTCAAGCCAAGTGATAGCGCGCGCTGTTAAATAATGCGGTGGATAAATATCCGCGTTATGAAAAATTGCCGCAGAATTATTGCGAATATTATCAAAAAAATATTTTTTATAATCCGTAATATTAATTTTAGTTTGTTGGCGTGCGATTTTAGTATTAGGAACCAATTCCAGCTCAACTTCCGCAATAATTCCCAAGCCGCCGTAGCCGCCTATCGCCCCGTAAAAAATTTCCGCATTAAGAGTGGGAGAGGCTTCGATTATTGCACCACTAGCAAGTACCAGAGTAAACGCTTTGATAGAAAGAATTAACGGGCCTTGTCCGATGTAACGGCCGTGAGAATTAACACTCATCGAGCCGCCAACGGTGAAGTTTGAATAAGTCTGCATGATCTTGATAGCCAACTCATATTGATCTATGGCTGCTTGAATTTCACGCCAGCGTATCCCAGCTTGCACGCGAATAGTTTTTTCCGCGGGCTTAAGGGAAACGATTTTATTAAGACCGCGCATATCGATATGCAGGCTGCCTTCAGTCGCAATCTGACCGCCCATACTAAAGCGCCCCCCGCCAATAGAGATTGTGCCAGGGTGTTTTCGCACCGCTTGACATAATTCCGCAATCGTCTGAGGTCTGATTACCGTCGCGACTAGGACAGGATTTAGGCCAGAAACGTCGTTGATCAAATTTAATTTATTCATAAAGATAACGGTCAGTTAGTAAACAGTCATAAAAATGTGTATAATACACGCATTCAAATGGTAATGAAAGTAATAAATCATCAATTCGAGAATAAAAATGAGTATAATCAACAGGATAAAACGCACTAATTATGTGGCGGCAACATTTTGCGCGTTTTTGTTACTGACCGGGTGTTCAGCGCAATCAGTGATGAACACTGATACTGCCAATTGGCAGGCCTACCCACTTCAAACTCTCTCGCCGCAAGCAAAGCAAATGCAAGGCTCTATATCCGACTACCAGCGCTTGGTCACCAGCACCTACCTGACTTATCCAGAATGGTACATAGTGTATAGTTCCCAGGAGTACGCCGATCATTTAAAAAATCATATGCCGAGTAGTTTTCCCTACTTCTCTTCCATTTCACAATATTGGTGGGGGGATGCGGCAGTTAACAAAATTACTAAGCATAATTATCCCGCCGACGCAGGCGATCATGTCATGTTGGGCGTGATCGGTACCAGCTATACTCTAGAATATATTTTTAAAGGATTATATGAAAACAGCATCGGCAAAATAACCGAAGTCCTCAGTGGTAACCAACCCACCGAAGAAGATCGCTACGCGCAAAAGGTCGCGGAACAATATGCGAATTACATTCCAGTAGAACCTTGGTTTGATTTTTCTTACTCTAAATCATTGGGAGGTCTCTGGACTCAGACTAGTCTGGTAGGCCCGCACATGATTCGCAAAGTCGAGCGCAAATTAATTCTTAGTCTGGAATATAGCTTTAAAGCGCTATATTCAGGCCTTATTCAGACTGGGTCACATCTGACTTATGGCTCAGCTGACGATAGAGTATATGCATTAGCGACTAATGTGCCACAGCATCTGCAAAAAAATGTAAAGCAAATTAAAATAATTAATGCTCACGAAAGTATTGTTTCCTTGCCCAGCGAACAACCTTTTACGGAGACAGTAACGAAAATGACTCGCAGCGGCATGCAATTTAAAAATATCGCAGGCAATAATGAAATTCTCGTGACCGCAGTCACGCCCAAGCAATGGCGCTTCAATAACAAATA
The DNA here is from genome assembly GCA_963692955.1 of Gammaproteobacteria bacterium. Lineage (GTDB taxonomy): Bacteria > Pseudomonadota > Gammaproteobacteria > DSM-16500 > DSM-16500 > UBA5158. The sequence continues at coordinate 1,454,102 of OY843587.1, forward strand.
TGGCCAATTAATTTTTACCGTCAATATTCTCACTCAACCCACGCTGCACCGTATAGCTATTCGTGTTCACAGCAAATCATTATTGTCTACGTTGCGCTATTTGCAAGATAGCAATGTGAAGATCGAACATGTTTACGCCTATTAAAAGGAGCGAACTGTGCTGACAAGTCAATTAGGCTTATTCACCACCCGGCGCTTTTTACCCTTGTTTTGCACGCAATTCTTCGCTGCGTTCAATAACAATGTTTTCAAGAATTCGTTAATTATTCTTATTACTTTTCGTATCGCCGCCGTGATGGGAATGAATGCGCAACTGTTAGTGGCACTCGCGGCGGGATTATTTATTTTGCCCTTCTTTTTATTTTCTACGACGGCAGGTCAATTAGCGGATAAATATGAAAAGTCACGCATGATTTCAGTCATCAAATTTATTGAAATTTTGTTGATGATAGGGGCGATGGTTGGTTTTTATTTACAGAGTATGTTTTTTTTAATAATTGTGCTGTTTGCGTTAGGCGTGCAATCCGCATTTTTTGGTCCACTGAAGTATGCTATTTTGCCTGAACACTTAATAGATAATGAATTAATCGCGGGAAATGGTTTAATTGAAGCGGGTACCTTCATTGCGATTTTGCTAGGCACGATTCTGGGTGGAGCGTTAGTGCTACAAAAAAATGGTGAATACATCATTTCCGCTATCCTTGTTTTAGTCGCAATAGGCGGGTGGATCGCTAGTTTTTTTATACCAAGAACTCATACGCATCAGCCTGGTTTGAAAATTAATTACAATTTTTTTAGCGAAACGAAAAGCTTACTTAGCTACGCTAAACAAAAGCGTGATGTATTTTTATGTATTATGTGTATTTCATGGTTTTGGTTGGTGGGCGCGACATTTTTATCGGAGTTACCGGTCTTTGCAAGAGATGCTTTGCACGCCGATCAAAGTGTGGTTATTTTATTTATGACGGTATTTTCTGTTGGTCTGGCGCTGGGTTCCGTCATTTGCAACAAATTGTTAGCTGGCAAAACCCATGCAACTTATGTGCCATACGCCATGCTAGGGATGACAGTTTTCACGATTGATTTGTATTTTGCCGGCAGTCATGACGTTGCTAATACACTTGGAGCTCTAATGGGTGCTCAGCAATTTTTACTTTCCATCAATGGCTGGCGTATAGCGCTAGACTTATTGTTAATAGCAATTTTTGGCGGTTTGTACACCGTGCCCCTCTACGCCATGATGCAAAGCCGTACGCCAACTTCTCATCGTGCGCGTGTGATTGCGGTAAATAATGTCGTGAATGCTTTATTTATGGTGTTCTCAGCAGTGAGTACTGCCGTGATGATTAAATTCGGTTTAACGGTGCTAGATGTATTATTGGCGTTAGCCATTTTTAACGGCATTGTCGCAGTTTATATTTTTAAGTTATTGCCAGAACTCAATCTGGAAATGAGTATAGGCAGATAAATGTTATTAGATTATAATTTGTAAACTTTTAATTTTCAAAACCGGAGACATGATGTTTTCTGCCAATCACTCAAATTTTGCCGATCCCAGAATAGGGATCAATACCTCGGATCATACTTACCAATCTGCACGCGTTTCTTTGGTCGACGCGGAGGATAAAATTCTATTATCACTCAAAGGCTGCACGTGGAATTTGATGAACTATGGTATTTCTCTTGCAACAAATGGTACTCATATGAATAACCCTTGGGATTTCGATGAAGATCACGAAACTTATATAAAAAGGAAAACACGACAATTAGATAAGATTATTACTCTCATTCATAAGGGCCCTGAGCACGATCAAAATGATTTTTTTCTATTGCAAGAAGTCGATATCTTTTTTCCAGCGCATGAGAAATTGAAAATCACCCTCGAGCAGCAAGCCGCTCGAGACTTCTTGAAAACACAATTCGAAAAGAAATTGCATGAACAGGGTTGGGATATTATTTTTCAAAGTGGCACTGCGACACAATTACCCTTGGTTATCTTATACAACACAAAAAATTTAAACATATCCAATGCGTCTTATGGCGTTTTTCCCACACACAAGCGTCAGTGTCGGGGTCTAGCCCAAGAGTTTATTCATCAAACATCAGAGAGAACGGTAACATTAGTTAATTTACATTTAGATTATGCTGCAGACTATTCAAAAACTATTCCTGAATTTCAACTTCAGCAAACCCAGCAAGGCAAATTTACTATCATGGGCGGTGACACGAACCATGCGCCCAACCAAAGAATTGTAGGTTTAATTAATAACTGGAATAACATAACAAATCTATCGGGAGGGAAGCATGGAATTTCGCATCACCACAGAAACTCTCAGCAGATAGCAAAATGTTACGATGGTTTTTTTGCTAATCCAGATAGCCAGACTGCGGTGCACGTCACTGAACAAGCAGCAGAAGTCTTTAAAATAGATGCGCAGAGTAACTATATCGTCGTAAACTTGCCGGCAAGTTTCCACGTTCATCGTAGTGCGCCGGGCGAGCCTTGGCGTCGTGATGGATACAAAGATTATATGCAAAGAAGAATTGCTAGTAGCACAAGTGGATCAGAATCAATTTCTACTAGTCGGACAGCTTTGTTCGCACAAACGCCTCCTACTGCAAGTTTATCGGCGCAAACCATATCGAGTGTAAATGCCAGTGATGAGAAAAAGCAAACGAGTACTCAATCAACCGTACCAAGATTCTGATTATAGCGATCAAAAGTCTCTTACAAACTATGAATTTGCAATATTAAGCGTTGGATAGGTAAGGTGTGTTTGGTCTTACCAGCAAGGAAGGTGGAGCGAAGCCCAACAGCTTTTTTGTTAAGTATGAAATATTAAGTTGAGCCACACTAGGCCCAACCGGAATATTAGCGCAACAATGGCGAATTCAAATTATCTTCTTCATCAAGTCCTCGTACCTCAGCTACCACATAAGGTACGACTCTATCTGCCGATTGATTAGCAAAAATGCCATTATTTCTTAAGCTACGCAGGTTGGCAGCAGCTGTTCTATCTTCTTCTGTCATCACATCTGCTAACGTAGCATTAGGAATTGCTACTATTGTTTCAGCAATTTGCTGTGCACGTTCATCCTTACTTTCCGCAAAACAGAAGGCCGCATCATTGGCAGCACCATATGCAAGATGATTGTAGCCGATCTCAGACATCGCTTGCTGATAGGCTACGCTATGTTGAGGGACAGCACTCAGTACATGTATACCATGTTCATTATTACCTGAGCCTAAGAAACGTTGACCAGCCAATAAACGTGGATCTTTCTTTTCTTTGAATTCATCTGCAATGATCTGCAACTCAGCCTTTTTTTGTTCGTTGTCCAATACTAATTTTTTATATTTTTTAATCGTGTAAAGCAATGGCACTAGCAACATACCAGAAACTATCGTTTTGGCTAATGCCCATTTACGTTCGGTTTCCAAATGCTTGATCCGTGCAATTTGATATTGATCCCAACGGACTTCCACTAATGATTGATGAGAACAAACATAATCTGGCTCACACAAGTAATCCATATAATTTTTATTTTCACTAGCAAATAGCTGACTAATTTCTAATGTTGTATCTATGTTTGAAGGTGAAAAAATTCCATCTAAAACTTGCGCCGGTGATAGTTGCCCTAAAAACTTAGTGGCATAGACTTCTACCAAATATTTAGAATTTGTATTGATCAGCCATTCAGCGGCAAATTTTACCGGTTCGAATTGTGGAAATTCTTGCTGAAGTTGGCGGTTGTAAAAAGCTTTTTGAATACCGTAATAGACTTTTTTAACGGTATAGCCAACGGCGGCGAAGGGCGAAGCAAGTAACAAACCTAACCCTTTGCCGACATGTGAAGATAGCCAATGTAAAACCACAAAGGGTGCTTCAAACGCATTAAACGTATAGGAAATTCTGTCATGATAATATTGATAATAGGTTCCGTAGCGTAAATCATTTTTGAGATCACTCCCCAATGTTTCACGAATAGCAAACTGTTTATCTAAATACGGCAAGCTCAATTGATATGTTTTTCCAGGCAGTCTACGCAAAAAGTAAGTAAGCCATTGGAAACTAATAAGTTGACTGATGAATACTTCAAAGAAGTTGGCTCCCGCGTCCAGCAAAGCGCTATCGGCAAAATCAAACGCATCAGCTTCCGCTTTCTGAACTTTATCGAGTTTGTCTGCTTTCTTCAGAAATTCTTCAAAATTTGGCATTACACAGCTACCCTAATAATTAGATAGATCAAATAATAACTGATTGCGATTAAGGAATTATTAAGAAACGAAGAGAATGTGCTTAGCTAGTGTAGGTCGGGCAGAGCAACGCGAAGCCTAACATCTATTTTTCAAAGCGGGCGCTAGCTGCTTGGTATACCAGGCCGAAACTACATCCCTAAACGTTGCACGCAGCTGGTCTGTCAAAGCTGTAATAGCTTCATGACTAGAATAATTGCTGCGGCTCAATAGTTGTAACATGCCAGGCTCGTTTTAATAAATAATATCTTAAACCTTCCTTGGCGCCGTATAACTCTCAACTATATCTACCAATTCGAATTTGTTTTCACGACTTACTACATTGAGATTATCGCGTAAGAATTCCCTGATGATTTTGTCTTTAGATTCCTCATACAATTCCGTGAGAATTTCCATGGGTGCGTAGCCCAAGTCTGGCAATTGCATCGGCTGGATACTAACAAAATTTGCTTTCATATGACAGTAATCCTGGTCGCTAATTATTAGTCTCGCGATAGGTTTGAAAACTTTTTTGTGGTTATTGCAGGCTGCAATTTCATTAAAAAATATTGCTATCAATTTTTTCTTTAAATCTTGCGGAAGCAGCGGATACACACATTCTATCAGTTTAATAGTCCAGGTAGGATTTTCAGGTTTAGTTGCATTTAGGTAAAACTTTTTATGGAAGTCTTCGATAAGCCCTTCAAATAAGTGACGGCTCAAAGCTTGCGGCGCATATTTCGCTAATAATTTAAAAAATGACAGATGCCTCTCTTCATATTTACTTTCCTTTACACCAATGTGTGGGAGATATACATCTGAAATAAGCTTGTCGATATATTTTCTCTGGTGCGCGAAAGAGGGGACTCTCTCCGGATGATTTTTTATCAATTTTTCCAATACTTCACTAGACTCATGAAATTTGAACCGGTGATGAATTATTTTGTTCGCCAGTGTTTTAGCAATTACTTCATCAGTAACAAAGGGATATATAGCTTCAATTGCATCTATAGTCTGAAAACTCCACATCGTTGGAACCGTCATTGTTTCTAAATCAAATCGACTCGTCATGTTGATTAACTGGCTTCCTACAATATTAATTAGCGTAGCCGGAATTCGTTTTGCTAGTTTAGTGATAGTCATTAAGGCCAAAACTATTACGTTACTGCGATCAATAGCCCAATCTCTCTCGATATTATTAGCGTTAACGTGATGCACATACTCACGCAGAATCGGCATTAATAGTAATATTGCACGTTCGACCTGCGAATCTTGAATGTGCTGAGAGTGCTGTTCGAGGAATTGGATGTTCTGATATCTTAATCTAGCAACTTCATGGCTGCGCTCATGATTTGTTTCTAATTTCTGAAATATGCCATTTATCAGAGTATCCCTATTTATTGCTGGCAACGTATCAAAATTAAAATTAAGTAAGCTTTGAAAACTTTTCGTTTGATAATACTCTTCGATCAATTCTTCCGTCAGATGAATCATATACTCAATACCATTATTCTTAAATAGAACAATCTCTGCTGGCAGATATCTAGCGGTTCTTAAAATAATTCTATTTTTCCAGTGCATGGGGGCGTCTTCAAAAAGCTGCTCCAAACAGATTACCAATTCATATGATATGACTTCAGTTAAGGGGTCTGTGTTTTCCATAGTTCCCACCAAAGCTGTTAGCGCAGTCATTTTCTGTTGCTCATTGAGATACGGCACCATTAACCTCAGGACAGTCGCTGATTCATTGGTTTCATCGGTGTTATCGAACGATTCTGAATTGAAATCCAGGGCAGTGAATATTTGGGCTATCACATTGGGTTCGACTAATTTCAACAATTCCACCAGCAAACAATTAAGATCAAGAGTTGAAAATACCATGCTTTGTGTTTTAATCAGTTGAATGATGCGCATCAGTAATTCTTTATGCGTTGCTTTTGGTGCTAATGGCAAATAAGCGAGTAGCATCTCTATGGTCGCCTTATCTCTTGGCGTATCCGCTGACTGTCTAGCCTTTTCAAGCATTAATATAGTTCTGTTCAGTAAAACAGAAATCAGGTGAGGAGGCATAACGGATTTTAATTCTGTGAGTGTATTAAGATGATTTTCATGTAAATTGTAAACGACATTTTCAAGTTGTTTGGCTGAAAGGTCAGCGCTTAAAGCAACAATACCATTTTGTATAGCCGCATTAAAATAGTAGCTGCCAGAGATCATTTTTGTTAAGAGAAAGTCTATCATCGCAGGACGAGCGGTATTAGAAACTTTTGCAAGTTTAACCAGAGCTTCCATGCATATAATTGTTTTTCTGAAAGTTGTTTTTTCGTTTATAGCGTCCCAACTGAAATACATATCTTCTTCAGTTTCGATGAGCTTTAGAATTTCTTTTATCTTTTCAAATTCAGCCATTGCCATTTGATCTGACAATCCATAAGCCGCAGGTGAAACATGATTAATAACATCCTTATCCACGAACTCATAATAGTCCGGGTAATAAGACAAGAAAGCTTTTAACAGATGTGCCATATCTCCCTTTTTGTTTAACACGGCAGGGGTCAGCGTATTTATTTGTTGCGCCACAGCTTTTATCTTTTCTTGGTTAGAATTATTTTTCTGCGCGTTAATTAAATGAATAAGGCGAGTAACTAAAAAAGTATGGGTACGCTTGGCATAAAAATTCTTTTCATTGTAAGCATCCAAAAGCGCTTTAAACACATGATCGGGAGTAGCGAAAGCGTTAGCCGCCAGAGTGGACTGGATGACTTTGGTATAGTTTTTCATGGATGATCTCGCTTCGACAATGACTGCCCAAGTTTAGCAATAGTTTCTTAAGATTGTCTTAAACTAGATCAATAAATCGCCATGTGATTTGAAATAACTATCTGATATATCATTGTTTTGTGAACTAGATGTTTTTTACTCGAAACCAGGGCAGGGGCAACCGGTTGAAATTTGTAGGCTGGGCAGGATGTGTAGGTTGGCCAGAGCAACACGCAGCCACCATTTTTATAAATGAATTATCAATTAAGTGATTTTTTATTTGGTGAATCCCACTAGTCAGTGTACGGATAATCTAAGGAACTGCTTTCATAATTATTGCTAGTTCTGCAGCAACAATTTTCGACTATAAAACTAGTTCACAGCTATTGCTTTGAGGACGCCTGAACCTGACTCGTCTAGTGGAGGTTGGATCGTGCTTAAAGCCCATGTAACACCACCATCTGTGGATAGATAACTTAGGGGCGCGCTACTTCCATTATACCCCACCGCAGCACAAGTTAAGCTACTGCTTGAACAGGCTACTCCCAAGATTGATCCCTGACCTGATTGGTCTAGCGGAGGTTGGGTCGTGCTTAAAGCCCATGTGACGCCACCATTTGTGGATGAATAGGCTAGAGGCGTGGGAGTTGTGTCATACCCCACTGCAGTACAAGTTGACCCGCTGCTAGAACAGGCTACTCCATAGAGATAGCCAGTACCAGACCCATCTAGAGGAGGTTGGGTCATGCTTAGAGCCCATGTAACACCACTATCAGTGGAGGTGTAACTTAGTGGCGCGTTATTTATATCAGTCCCCACTGCAGTACAGTTTGTCCCACTGCCAAAGCAGGCTACTCCATGGAGAGAGCCATGACCTGATCCATCGGGAGGAGGTTGGGTCGTACTTAGAGCCCATGTAACACCGCCATCTGTCGATATATAGCTTAGGGGCAAGCTATTTCCATCAGACCCTACTGCAGTACAAGTTAACCCGCTGCTAGAACAAGCTACTCCATAGAGAAAGCCTGCACCTGACCCGTCTTGAGGAGGTTGAACCGTGCTTAACGCCCATGTAACACCACCATTTGTCGAGGTATAGCTTAAAGGCGCGCTATTTCCATCATTCCCCACCGCAGTACAATTTGATCCATTCGTAGCACAGGCTACTCCATAGAGAACACCTACGCCTGACAAATTGAGAGGGGGTTGAGTCGTGCTTAAAGCCCATGTAACACCACTGTCTGTTGATGTATAACTTAGAGGCGCGCTATTGCCATCAGACCCCACGGCGGTACAAGTTGATCCACTGCCAGAACAGGCTACTCCAGAGAGATAACCTGCCGCTGACGCGTTTAGAGGAGGTTGTGTCGTGCTTAAAGCCCATGTAACACCACCGCTTGCGGATGTGTAGCTTAGCGGCGCGTTACTTCCATTATAACCCACTGTCACGGCCACGGGGGCGGAGCAAGTTACCGTAACATTGGTGACATTGGCACTTCCCATGGTGCCTGAACCATTAGCTACAGTGCAGGTTTGGCCTACCGGTTGAGTTTGTATTGTGACAGAATAAGCGCTTCCCTCGGCAATGGGGGCTGAGAAAGTAAAATTACCATCGGTGCTTATCGAGGTAGAATTAGTGCCGTTATTTTGCAAGATAACAGTACCATTTAGACCCGAAATATTTCCTCCAACAGAAAAAGCGTTTGCGCCGCTACCTATAGTAATGCTGGTAGGAGTTGTATTGTTTGCAGAAAATAAGCAGTATCCATTAGCTATCAGTGTACAACCAGACAAGACATAGCCTGGGGTATCCAGCTTTATCCCTGCTGATGGATAAACATGATTGGGAATCGTCGTAGTGATATTTAAATTTAACGCCGAAACCGTATAATTTTGACAGGACAATGGTCCGGAGCCATTGAGACACAAGCTAATACCTAAATTGGTGGGCGTGCCCGTAGCGCTGACGTTAAAAAACAATCCCGAGCTTACGGCTGATTGGCTTATGAATAACGCGAATAATAAACCTAAAATTCGTTTCATCCGATATCCTTATCGTGTACTAGATAGTCAGTGCGCTAAGCAGAGCATGCTGTCCATGGACATTACTCATCTAATGCCAAACCCATCCATTGTAGTATGGACAACATAGGCCTGCATCTCAATTTTAATTGTTAAAAATTGTCTTGCATCTAAGGGAAGGTCACTATATATATGCCTTGATGCTAAAATTTCTTATTAAAAATTACAGTCCTAAGGGATTAGTTATGAGATTTTGCAATAGAAAAAGTAATAAATTTTTAGGGTTAATAATTCTATGCTTAACTTCTTCGACCGTGTTTTCGGCTGATGAAAATCCATTCCTATCAACGTTGACACAGGGTCATCTAGCTTTTGAGTTAGGTGGTTATCGGGGAACTCAGGGAAATACTCAACACATCAACATTCAAGGTTTAATTGGTGATACATTTACAGTAGATAATCGCCATTATAATAATCTTATAACTGGCTTAGGTTATTTTTTCGATGGAAAGAACCTAGGTTGTCTCAATATGAGTTACGGAGTGAATGCATTTTATCTTACTCCAACATCTGTTACTGGAAATGTCATTCAAGAAAACCTATTTAACAACTTGTCTTATCATTACAGTATTATCAACTATCCTATGTATGTCATGGCAAAATCCGCTATTAATTTGCAATCACCCTTCGTGTTAACCATTGATGCTGGAGTGGGCCCAAATCTTATGAGAACTTACAATTTTCATGAGATCTCACTAGATGGTGGTATTACAATCCCCGATGTAATATTTTCTCCAAATACCACAGCGACGTTCACTGCTACAATTGGCGCTAGCCTCAAGATGCATCATGATATAGGTCAATTGCCTATTGAAATTGGCTATCGCTTTTTTTATCTAGGCCAAGGTTATTTTAAAACTAACAACAATCGAGTATTAAATAAATTGAATACGGGGAATGTTTATGCGAATGCGATCTTTGTTTCGTTAAGTATTTAGCCTGTGGTTCTCGGGAAACGTACTAAAAAATAGATATTCTTGGATGTCATTTAATATCCTATTCAAAAGCTTTTTAGCAGGGCAGGTTGGGCTGATGCACGAAGCCAAACACACTTACGCACTAGCTCGGTATAAGCCGTATTTGAATGGAAGATAGTTTCAGTTTATTACATTACATGTTACACATAATTTACAGCATCAATAATCGCCTATGACAGATAATTCGCATTATCAGAAATTATATCTTATTGATGGGCTATTCGAGAATAGGTTAGAATTTTTTGCTAATTGTTTCCGATATGCGAATTTAGGCTCTCAAGTTCAGCTGTAGTGCCAAGCTTCTGCATAAAATATCAACTGACAAAACGCTCTTACACCCAGATCTAAGCCGCTATCATCAATATAAAAATTAGAAGTATGATGCGGTGGCGCCTCGGATTTCTTCATCCCCTTACGCATGCCGCCTAAATCAAAAAAGAGTGTAGGAATTTTTTAACGTTGCGTGAGCGTAGCTCTTTTTTGAGGAATAGTGAATAACATCGAATATTCGCGGGTGTGTTTATTAAAAATATTTTCCTAAATCTTACGTTAATTTCCAACATGTAATTTTTCCGTCATGCGACAACACTTTATCATTGTCTGATGTCTTTTCAGGAATGTCGGACCAGAAATTTATCCGTTTACTTGCAGTATTATACTTCTCGAGTTGAAGATTAGTTAATTGTTTAAAATAATTTTGTGGCGCAGGTTTAATTTCAGGATCTTTAGGCTGACAGGTTTTATCTTGTAAATATAGACTTAACATATCAACATGTATCTTGCTTAAACCCTGCAAAGGCATTGCTAGCAATCTTGATTGCAATGCCGAGTATTGCTCATAAAATCTAGGATCTTCATTTCCGAAGATAGTGAAAAGTTTAGATAATATTGTCTCTGTGGGCTGGTCATAGAGGAAGGTTAAAAGCCAAGATTTACAAACCTCTCGCATGGTGACATCGTCAGACATAGAATATAAATACCAGTTAAGAAAAAGTTTGAAAGCGAGAAGCCGGTAGTCACGCACCCAGTGAGGGTTAGAGCTTTCTAACTCTTTCGACATATACATTAAAAAATGACCGAAATTGACATTACTCTCGGTAGTCCTTTGTTTCACTAGCAGATTGATGCAGGTTCGAAGTGATTTTAATGTTAAATGATATATTCCGTTTGTATGTAATGAAATGAGAATCAGTGCCGCATCTACCCCCCCTTGGGAGACGTTTATTTCCATTAGTTCGACAGCTTGTATGCAGCCATCACCATATTTATCTGTAAAATGTTCAGCTAATTTCATTCTTGCCTGAGAAGATGGATTAGAATCGCCATCTTTTATCAACTCGAATAAGGTAATTGCATACTCTTTATCTACCTCGAAACCGTCTTCTCCAAATTCATATGCAAGACCCAGTAACATAATCGCACGGGTGGAACCACTACAGGCAGCCAGGAGCAAATATTTTTTTGTGTTTATGATATCATTCGATTTTTTATAACTATAATAAGCATATACTAGCGCATGTAAATTTCCGCCGTCTGCCAGACTCATTAAATTTCGATGATAGTAAAGTCTTTCATCAGCAGTTAGTGTTTCATCATCGCCTAATTCTATTAGAGAGCGAGAGTCCCCTCTTTGTGCAGCAATCTTGAGAATGTCAAACGCTAAAGATTTTGCTCTAGCATCATTGATATTTTTTAATAGAAGTAATGCTTGCATTCTCATCGCCAATGGCGAAGCTAGATTAGCTTTTGCAAATAAATTTTGTGCTTTTTTATAATCGATTTGTACGACATTTCCGTAGCCGTAAAAATAAAAAAGTCCCAGCAATGTAAACAAAAAAGGATTTTCTATTACTCGATGCTTTTGCTGCAAATACATCAGAAGAGTTTTAGCATAAGGTATTTCATTGTTTTGCAAATGAGCCAACCGTTCCACCAAGTTTGCCATAGCGATAGCTTTGCCTTGTAGAGCATCCTCCACCAGCGTCACCAAATCGACTGATTTAAATGTGCGAAACGACGCGATAATTTCAGTTTTAGCGACGTTGAAATCTCGAGACGAACTCATAGTTTATCCTCTATAGAATAGACCACTATATCAAATCAAGATTAAGGCTAAATTAAGGAATCACGCGTATATTCTTATGATTCAATAGGAAGATGTACTTGCCGAGACACTTACCCAATTTAATCCTAACATCCAGGTGACTAACGATTTCTAAAGCCTTTTTGATTAACCGTAATGCGATGACTATGTGTTCTTCAGTTTATAAAGTTCACCATAAACTCCTTCTAATTGATTCTGTAATTTCTTGATGTGTATTTCAATTTATTAGTAATAAGCAGCAAAATGTGGCATCCGCAGACTTTATTTATTCATTAACACAGGTCGATTTAGGGGCAAACAAGGCGCTACTAATGTGAAATGATGAACCAAGAAAAAATTAATGTCTGGGCCGTTTTAAGTTATTGACATTCTTCTCCTCAGGGGCGCTAGTTGCTATGTCATTTCTAAAGGAATTTTGTGCGTTTTGCGCATCAGATATCTTGCTCTCTGATTTCTTATCAATTGTTACCGTATTGAGATTATTTTTTATTGTTTCCGGTTTTATGCTAAGACCTTTCATTAAAGAAGAGGTTGAACAATGTATTTTATTAAACTGTTGTTCGGTGTCTGCTTCATCAGGTTCTGAGTTAGAGTAGGGTGACAGATCATCTTCATCAGAATCCAGTTTCATTTCTGTATGTGTTTTGCTCGCGATATTATCAGCATATAACTCGTCGTCTTCATCAGCATCCAGTGTCATGCCTCCAGTAAATTCTGGCTCATCATCTTCATCAGCGTCTAATGTCATGCTGCCAGAATACTTAAGCTCATTTGTATCATCAACATGTGATGAATTTAGATTATTGTTATTTATGTTGCTTGAATTTTCCGCATCTAAGAGAGATGTTACCGGCATAATGACGGCTAATTTCTCTAACATATTCATTAACTCAACTGGATTTAAAAAAACTAAATGATCATTTTTAAAAGTGTCTAAAATAGTATTTTTTGCTTGAGATAGTTGGCTATCATCAATGGAACCTGATTGTAAAAGTTTTTCTACATTGCTTAACATTGCATTTTTGGCTTGGAGAGACAAATAAAATTGTATAACGTCTTCACCATACTTTTCTAACAATTCAACGGATGATGCACCTTTTGATTCTGCAAATATATTATCACCAGATTTAGACTTTACAAACATATCAACACCACGTTCATCAAGTAACATTAGGCACGCAACGTTACGATGTGTGATTGCAAAATTCACCATGCTATGATTTTGAGAAATATTATCAATCGCTAGACGGGGAGAACCGTCGACATTCTTGGCTTCAAGTAATAATTTAAATGCCTCTATATTATGCATCATGATAGCGTCTATTATCGGTGGTCTACCCAACCGCGCATTCGAAAGATTAATATCGATGATAAACTTCCCGTCATCATTTTTAGCTTCTAAAAAAGCTTTCACACAGTCAATTGACTTTGCCTGCATCGCTCTTACTATGGGTGTTGTTCCATAAAAAGGTTCATTTAACATATCACTTTTTGCTTTGATAAGTTCAGACAATGTCTTAACGTCACCGTTATAAGCCGCTAACCATGGTAAGGAAGCATTGCCTGTGGCTGCATCTCTACTAAATGCTTTTCTATTTTTGTTTTCTTGAGTAACAGTGTGTAATTTTGTAAACTCTGCAGAAGATTGTAACTTTTCGAATTCTAATTTCACTTTTTCTTGATTGGGTCCAGTCACCAGGATTAACGTAGTCAATCCTGTTGGCGTGACGTTTCTACGCAGATTAGCACCCCATGAAACATAATCAGCAAGTATTGCTGGTGATGGAACTTGGCTTGTGGCTTGACGATCTAATTCATTCGCGTCTAAAAAGGTCCAGCTTTGAGTTGCATTATCATAGCAGGCTGCGAACATGTGTTCGCCAGAACACAATTGTAATGCAATATCACAGTCACAAGATCTGGCAAACTTATCTAATAACTCCATGTAATCTACTAATTCACGTCTATCATATATTCCTTGGCATTGACCTGCGGTAGCAAATCCGCTTTGTTCTGCTAATGTCATGGGTTGAACAATAGCAGCTATTTCTTGAACATTTTGAAAATTAATATCTTTTCTAGCAAACACTTCTTGATGTTCGGGTGTATTAAGATAAAGTTCTATACTATCAAATAATGCCATGAGATCTATTGCACGCTGCTGCTCTGGCGTTAGCACCGTTTCAACTGATAAATTGGCGGGTATGGTTTCATTATTTGCTGTTAAGTCAGCGATGATTTGTTGTTTGGCCAAGGCGCGATTTTGAGTAATTTCATTGATAATTTTTTCATGAGTTCCATCAGTAAAATAAGTTGGATTCTCGCCGATAAACTCCAGCAAATTCTCGAATCTTTTGAATGTATTTTTACCCGCTAAAAATGCCTGAACCCCAGACATAGCCAAGCCCGCACAAACACCTCCAGTGCCGTAACCGCGATATAGACGATCATGGAGGTTACATAAAAGATTGTGAGTATAGTAACCTTCATCCGGAATTGGCGTTATAGGACCTTTATTTTCAGGCATAACCTATGATTCTCAAATGTGAGGATGTATGTACAATTATAGCACAAATCTTAAGCTGTTGTTTTGTAAGATAAACGTTCCTTACACGTGACCATATTGCTTATGATCAGTTGAATAATAGATCGCATACAAGTTTTGGATACGCCATACTAAACGAGATTTTTATGAAGGAAATGAGTCTCTTGCAATAAAAAAGTAACTTGCATTTATCACTTGTCCCTTCTTAGGTGAATCCCACTAACAAGCGTTTATTTTGATTCTAAAATAGTTGTCATGGATCCTGAATAAATCGCACGTGATAGCGCGCGCAGTTCGAGACTGTGGCCGTGCGATTTTTCAGGACGACGAATGGGTGCAACGATGCCCCAGTAAAAAAAAGCCTGGGTCAATTTTTAAAAAAAATCAACCCAAGCCTACTTCAGTTACAATTATTAATTTTTAACCGACAAGCCTTTTAGTTGCATCAGCTTCTAAATCAACTTCTTCATCATCGGAACCCACAACATTAGTTTTATAGTTAAATAATGTTTTAGCACTTACCTTAGCTGCATCAGTAACATAATTTGTAAATCTTGCAAGGTGATTTAATTGTCTTTTAACGCTTGGTAAACGTGCTAATAACAAAACAGCTCCTAAGAAAAGAGTTGCACCAGCGCTATACATTACTAAGTTCGTCATTGAGTTATCAGCAGCATTCTTAGTTATCGCAGGTTTACAAATATTTCTACCATGCAATTCTTCACCGCGCATTATAAGCTCTATCTCAAGTTCGCCAGCTCTATTATAGATTCCACCTTTATATACTTTGTCTGCATTGTTTGATGCTTCTAATCCTTTAATGACAGAAGCTACTTCTTGGGTTTTTGCGGGCGTACAATCTAACGTTTTCAATTTGGGAATAATTTTTTCTAAACGACCCTTCCATTCAAGATAAGAGTTAACTGCAGCATTAGATGCACCACGATCATTCGTTTCATCTATAACAACACAGCTTTTCAAGAAATCACTAAGTACCTTCTCACCACGCATAATCAGATCTATGCCAATATCAAAAGTTCTGTTTACCATATCGCCTTGATAATTGTTATCAGCTTTTTGTGCGGCCTTTAATGCCATAGAGGTGTCAGCCAAACTATCATTATCCAAACAATTTCTTTCTGCATCATGCAACGCAGTTATTACTTTATCCAAACGAGTTTTCCATCCGAGATAATCGAGATAAGAGTTAAATGCAGCATTAGCTACGCTACGATCATTATTTTCATCCTGTATGCTTTGCAAGATTCTGTTGGTATTTGGCATGTTAAAAGTTCTCAGTAACGTAATAAGTTTAGGAGCGTTCATTTATTTCTGATCAATTGAATAATAGACCTCGCCGAAGCTTGGGATACGCCTCACCAAACGAGATTTTTATGAAGGAAATGAGGTATACAAATCGCCTTCCGCTAAGTTAAAACCATCGCAAAGAGTGCCCTTAACAGATGTAACAGCAACATTAGAAGTATTAAAAAATCTGAAAACGCTAGCGCAGACAGCTAAGTTCAGTAATACTAATGTGTGAATAGGATAGCTAAGCGATATTCTAACCAGAGTTGATATTGTCGCAAGATAGCTGGAACTATTATTATTAGCAATAATAGAGTTAGTTATTCTTGCGGTTGATGTTTTAGATTTTTTTCCAGCTTGTCTTAAGTTCATTTCGAGAGAACTCCGGCGAAATCGTCATGAGTCTCATTAGTGTTGTTATCTATAGCTTTTAAAATTTCATCCTTGGTTAAAAGGATAAATTTTTTCAAATCACGATCGGTTTGTAGCGTCAGTAATTCTAATTTAGATTTGAAAAGCATATGTGTTTTTTTTATTTGTTTATCGTAACGGCGCACAGCAATATCACCAATGGCTAAAATAACAAACTTTTCAAATCTATGGATTAGTGGAGGATAGTAGAAGGAACCAACTCCTACGGCCAACATCAGTGATGCATAAGCGGAAACTAATAATATAGTAGTACAGGTGGATTTTCTATTTAGAGAATTTTCGAAATCAATTAAATCTTTTGGAGTATTGAATTTGAAAATTAAATTTCCTACAGCAAATTCACCATTCCTAAATTCTTGATCCAGCTTCTCTTTTGTCACCAAGAACCAATTTTTTTTAAGCGGAAGATCGATGTTTTCACTTTTGATAATACGGTCTTTATACATTTCGAATAAAGTGCGGAATACACAATATCTTGCAAAATACTTCGCTAACTGAAGGTAAGTATCATTTAGCTCTCGGTTAGCAAAAAAAGTTTGTGGCGAAATTAAAATCGGGCCTAATACTGAACTTAAGAAATCATTTGTCCGAACTAATACCGTCATTTCCGGATTAAAGTTATTATCCCAACCATTTACCACTAAATATTTGCATGCTTCGATGAAGCCATCTTGCTCTTCGTCTGTCTTGCACTCCTGGTAAGATACAAGCAAGCCATCAAGATTACTATTAATAAATTGTCGAAGTGAGACTAAAATGTCGTAAGAAGTAAGTGACATAGGGATGATATTTTCCGCTGATTTATTTCGTATTCAGATGGAAAATTGTACAGATAATAGTATTTAAAGTCAATGGTATACAGATTGTTGAATTAACGGTATTTTTCTAAAATAAATAGAATTATCCTTTGTAATGATTTTCAAAACCTAGGCGTTACACTTATTAGTTGAGTCCACCCTGCGGTTAAATATGATTTTACCGGTAATGATATTTACTGGAAATATTGGTTACCAATATCTAGCGGATCCGCTTACTCCGTGATTTATTTGTTGTATTTATAATTGTGTCTTGATTTGCTTTACTGAATAATGACCCTACCCATGAATTTAACCATGAACCCTGTTGCGGACGAATAGAATAAAGTTGTAATTTAGTAATTCTCTTTTCCATTTTTTTTATAAATTCAGGGTCGGTAATAAATCGGGAATGCTGCTTTTTAAATGTTTTGAGAATTATATTTTTTAATTTGCTGCATTCATTTTCCCAATGTTTGCTATTTATTTTAAAAGATAAGCCGTCAATGTGAGATATTAATTTTTTTCGTATTTTTAACGCATCCAAAAAAACTTCAAATTTTGGGTCACCGACAATTTCAAATTGAAATTCGGAATTTGCACCATGCTCTTCTAATATTTTAAAACTCTTAAGATCAGAGTTTAGAAACGCATACTCTAGCAACGATTTTCCTCTAATTCTAGCATTCAGATTAACCCTTGGTGTGCCATCATCACATTTCGCAGCGGCTAGCATTTTCAATATATAATGATACTTTTTCTCTGATGCGGCAGAAATGGGTGTTTCTCCTCTGGTCGTTGCCAAATCGAGATCTGCACGGAATGTACCATCTTCATTTCTAGCATCTATCAGAATTTGTAATATTTTAGAAAGTTGAAGATTTACGGCAATATAACTTACCGTCTCACCCGATGGGATAGCTTTTGCATTTAAATTAATACGAGGCTTACCATGCAGTGTTTTAGCCGCCACTAAAATCTCTACACATTTATAATGGCCGAATTGTATCGCTAACTTGAGAGGAGAATCTTCTGGGTTCCCTGCAAGAAGATTATTGATATAATTTTCTTTTGATTTAACCGCATATAATAATATAGCCAAAGAATTATGTCTTGCTGCATATGATATAAGAGAATTACCGTTTGTATCAGTCCAGCTACGATAACTTTCTACAGCATGTAATTCTTTAAATTCTTCAGAGCTGTCCAAAGCAGCTGTAAATTTTTGAATTTCAGTTTTATCTTGGCCGCTTGCAAATATCGTTGAACCAAATCCAATAATTATTCGTTTTATTCCTATTAAATAAGTTAAAAAATTCGGAAATGAAGTGATAATATTCTCATCTAGATTGTTGGGATCAAATGTTTTTGGAGGTAAAGTGTTTGCATCTACAAGAATCCAATGCTGTGCTTTTGACTCGTATAAAAGACAAATGGTATGATCTGACGACGATAATAATATCCCAAAATTACAAGTTATTTGTTTAGCTTTTTCATCAAGAACTTTCATATATTGCGCAGCGCGGGCAAAATCATAAAGCCCAACATATGAAGCCGCTTCGTATAAGCCGCCTTCGTTCTCAAGTTTTTGTGATTGAATTTGCTTTGACGTTTCAACTACATGAGACTGTGAGATCATGCTTTTATCCATTATATCTTTATATTTATCTGGTCTTTGGAAAATTGCTATCCCTTCAAAAAATTCAGCTACCTCAAGAGCATTTTGTTCCGCTGCCGTTAACTCCACATTTACAGGTATATATTTTGGTAACGTTTGATTTTGTGAGATAAACTCACGCGTAATCTCATTCCTTGCCGCATGTCGTTTAGCTGTAATTTCATTAACGATTTTTTTATAAGCGCTCTCCCCCATTTCGTTAGAAAAAAAAGTTGGGTGAGTATAAATAAAATTTAAACGTTTAGAGAATTTATCAAATTCCTCTGAGCCGCATAAATGCGCTTGAATCGCCATGTTGGCAAGACCATTACATAACCCATTCATATCTATGTCATAGCCTAATTGCCGTTGAATGCTCAACAAAGTTATATGCTTATTATTAGGAAGTGGCATAGTCATTTACTCAGATAGTTCTAGCAAAAATATCTATGTGATTATTCTTCTATGTGATTATTAATTATACACTTTATTTGAGATCAATTCCCTTTACAGGGGCAATCACATATGATCGGAGCATGCTTTTGTGAGGAAAATAAGGATATTTATCAATGACTACGTGGTTAGGCAGAACCTCCGAAGCGCTGATTTTTTGAATGTGTTTATCAGGAAATAAGTAATAATAAGTATGCGTTCGGTGACATTTATTTGATTTATTAAAAATGACAAGCAGGATGTAATTTTAAACTTCTGATAAATAGTGTTTTCCCAAAAAAAAGTAATGGTTGTAATTCACTAATTGTTAAGACGGTCGCGCCGCGTTTGAGAGTTGCGTCTCTTTTGTTGCATTTGAATCAACTGCTATTGAGCTGGGTGCAAATAGAGAAAAACCGGCCGCAGCTCTTGGTCGTACTATGGCTGATTTTTCATCGTGGGTCAGTGGAGTTTCATATCTAGCTAACCTGCCTTGCATTTTGCTAAGTTCAGCAGTGATGGCGGAATTAAACGTTAAGAGATTATTGATCTGCATCTCCATATTTTCCGCTTGGTCCAATTCTTCTTTTAATCTAATATTCTCAGCTGTTAAATTAGCGATAAGTTGATTCGAAGTCTCGCTAGGTTTTTCTTCCTCAACAGTAGATTGCTGTGTTGCTATCTTGAGCTTATCGTTAAGAATTTTATTTTCTTTTAATGCATTTTCATAAGCGTCTTGCAGCGCAAGAATGGCATTTTTAATATTAACAAGCTCGCTCTCGTCACTAGCTAGTTTCGGACTGACGCTGTGATGCGATTTTTCCGCGGCTAATGATGCTGTGAGGGCTCCTATTTCCCTCTGCGATAATGATAAGGCCGCGGCTGTTTTATTGATTATTTGGCTTTGATTAGCAATCTCAGTCTGGAATTGCGCATTTAACTGTGACTCTCGTTGGTAATAGTGCCAGCCATCGTTCAATTGTTTTTTTAAGTCTTGTGTTGTTGTATCAAACAAGCCCGCCAATTCTTTGTTGGCAGATTCGAGAGTCTTAATTTGGGACGTCAAGTTATCTATGCTTGCTTGAGCTGCTGCCGACGCTGCTATTTTTTCCTTGCCCAATTCATTAAGAGAAGTCTTCAGTGCTCCTTCTCTAACGGTAAACGAAAGAGCATCTTCAATTAATTTTGCATTTTGTTCTTGTAATTCTTTGACATTGATAGCCTGCGTGCTGGGAATTGATTGTATTTCAGATTCAGTGGCATCTGATTCGATACTGCGCTGCAACTGTTTCAGTTTTTTTTTGGATTCTTTTAATTTTAATATCAGGCTACTTATCTGCGTCGAAGATTTCACTTTATCTTCGATCAGTTCTAGTTGCGTTGCTTGTAGCGTCTCTAATTCTTCTTTTAAACTTTTATTTTCAAATGACATTATCATCAAGTTATTTTGTGATTGAAGTTGCCCCATGATTTGATCATGAGAGGATTTTTGCTTGAGAGCTTCAACCTCGGCTTTTAATTTTGTGCCTTCATCAATATAGGTTGATTTTGTAGATAGCAGCGACTTTTCTGTCTCAGTATGACGGGCAGATAATTCCATATAAGCTAATTTGTAATGATTCAATTCCGTTAGTAGCGTGGTTTCAGCAGACTGAGCAACCACTTGAGTGGCAGTGACTGGCACGGCATGACTGGCTAGAGCCGGCGGAGGTTTTTCTACGACCGCTGAAGTTCTTTTGCGCTTTCGCGATTGGGTTGATTGCTTACGTGCGGTATAAGCTGCCGAAATGCCACGCTGCTTAGTGCCTAATTCAGTCGTTACTTTTTCAACCTGTTCTGAAGGTGGCGACCCGATGGTGAAAGGTGAGCTCGAAATGAAAGCCCGTCTGTTATTTCCAGAATGTAGCAAGCTTGACTTTGAATAACTTGGGCTGCTGGACGGCCAGAGATTGTCACTTGAATCTTCGCGCGGAAACATTTGTAATAAAGAGTCATTAGATATAGACCGGATTAACAAATTGTCATTACTATCTAAGGTAGAAGCGACTGGAATTAAATTAAATAAATACTCAAACTCACCCTTTTTACTAGAAGCTAATTGGATGATATGTAAAACTTGTAGTTTCATTATTTCCTTTTGATAAAGTTTTATAAAATCAGCGTCAGGCCTGGTGCGAGTGGGATGCAAATACATTTCAAAATCCCGCAAATACTTTTGCGGATTAAAACGTATCTCTAACAATCCATGGATGTAGACAAACGCAAGCCAGTTTACCTGAAAATCAGACAAACTTTCTGGTGACGATATTTGATTAAAGATTTGAATATCTAATTTTTCTAAAAATATTTTTAATTCATTAGGAGACGAACTACTTACCCTAGTCATCACATCACTAAGGATAGAGTATTGATGATCTGTAATAGTGGCTTTCATTTCTTTTCCCCTATTTTACTATCTTCACGCTAACAAGTTTTCCTTGATCCTGTTGCCATACTAGGCCGCGATGTGGGTACTGTGTGAGTTGTAACTTCAGGTGTAGAATCATCTTTCACTTCGTCTTTTTTATCTTCATCATCTTCATCGGTATTATAAAGACCAGCATTTACCGTTGGTGGGCTGGAGCTAAAAATACTGAGTGTTGCCAGAGGACTTGTAGTAGGTTTGTTATCTTGACCTACTTTAGGTTCAGATACTTCATCTTGAGCAGCATCTGTTTCAGTAACCTCGGCCTCGACGACTAAAGCCGTTGCGTCAAAATTAATTTCCTCAGGATCAGAGTCACTCTTATCTTGGTGAATTGTCAGCGGCGCTTCTTCATCCATTTCATAGACAAGAAAGTCATTCGTCCACGCAATTTTTTCGGCGACTGCCGTGCGTTTATTTTTGATGGAAACAGCGACGAAAGGCTTGCCCTCTATATCTTCCTGCCAATCTTCTAAATGTTTTGCGGCGTGACCAAGCGCAAGTTCAGCGCTTTTATAACTGTATTTGGCTAACTGAGGGCTTGATTTTTGATTCTCCTCATCACCATCGCGTATACATTTATCCGCATAAGCAATATAATTTTCCACCATGCCTTGGTTGATTTCAATGCCCATATCTTCAGCCAGATCAAGATTATTTAACTTTTTCACCATAATTTGGGCATGCATCAAATCAATTGAATGCATCAAGTGATCGTCATATGACGAATTTATGTAGGCTTGCGCTACCATAATATGTAGAAAATCATTTAGCTCATCACACGTTGGTGAATTATCCCGAAATTTCTCAAACCATGCCACTTGAATTTCTAACATTTCAATTTGTTCTTTGGGTGTTAAACATTCTTTAATAAATTTTTGTGACGATTGATAAAGTTTTAGTAACATTTCCCAGCGCTTATCTTCCACCAAGTTAGCTTTAAAAATTTCGCTAGAAATTTCTAATTCATCTCTAAATTCGTCAGATTTATCACTATAAAACGCCCAGTAAAAAACATTTTCACCAGAACGATTAATTTCAAGCAGCCGCTCTGGCGCATACGAAAGTATGTCAGCGACATCATTGAGGCGGCCAGCAAAAGCGTGCGCATGTAAATCCGTCGTTCCATCTTGAAAGGATTCCCACAAACGGCGATTGGGATCAAGAATATATTCTTTCAATTCTGGGGAAATATCTTTTTGCCGTATTTTTTGCATTAAGTTATTTCTTTTTGAGCCAACGGGGATAGACAGCGCGTTAGGATGATGTTCAATTAACTGTTTAGCAACCAGTGTTGAGCCGTATACGACTGCATGATCGATGGCGGCCCTAAAACGGTAAAATTGCGTGATATCAACATTATTTTCTGCGATAAATTCTTCAACTTCCGCGGCGGATTTCTGTTTTTTTTGTATGATTTGAAATAATTGTTTTACCGGGTCAGGTTTTATGACGATGGTTTCATTGTATGCGCCGGCTTCTTTTTCCCCGACTTCAGCGCTGGTTTGAAATTCTTTTAAAGTTTTAATTAAATTATCTTTTTCAAGTCGCGACTGTTTAGCAACGGCTATTTTGGGAAACTTGTCGACGAGTATTTTACCTTGTTCCGCAGCGTCATAACTTGCATTCAAATACTGTTGCAAGAGCTCTCTATTTTTTTCAGTTAATTCCAATTCGAAAAAAAACAATTTAAGATAAAGCGAGCTAGACGCAGCAAAAAAGTGCATAGTTGACATTAATAAATCGATTTCTTTGTAAGATTTAGCTTTCGATTTGTTAGTGTGTGCGGCGTATGCTTGACTAACTTGATTGCAAACTGCTAAAGCATGCCGGTGGGTTTGTAACTTTGCTAGTGTTTGTAATTCGCTATAGTCTCCGACTGTGATTGTCGTATTCATTGATTCGTAAGTGACATCAAGTTTAATCTCAACATCATGGACGTAGGCAGCTAAAATCTTATCGATTTGTCTGCCGCGCTTTTTATCTTTAGCGCAGATTTGTTTAATGACCGTAAGAAATTCATCGAACTGTGCATAGGGCGCGAGGATGATAGAAGTTGCAAACAGCATACCGGTGTGAAAAGTTAGCATTTTCTCAGCATCATTCGCATGACGTTGCTGATATTCTTGCAATTTCTCCGCTAGAAATTCTTGCATAGGTTTTTGATCGTTTAAACAGGCCCAGTATAACGGGCTATATCTATCTCTCGCTAACTCACAAATCTTATCCGGGTCTTCAGTTAAAATTGCCGCGACTTCAGAACGCATACCAAGATAAGCAAAAATATGTATGTCATTCGTACCGTCTTTAAATTGCAGCCAACGCTTTTTGTCTACATCGGTCAGGTAAATTCGAGTTTCCTTATCTGCACGTTGATCATGCGCCCACTGCAACAAGTTCCACCGAAATACTTCCCAGCTAAAATTCAAGTCAGCTTGCATATCTTCGATAAAAAACACTACATTTTCAAAGCTGCCAGTTTGCGCAGCGAAAGTCACCGGGCGCGTCATGAATTTGCTATGCGCTTCGTTGACATCAAGTTTTTCTTCGGCGATTCTTTCAGATAGTTGGACGGGTGACGTTGTTTTATCCGCGGCTAAATCACATAAGGCATCGATACGGGCTTGCATGTTCCATCCTATTATTATTTTATGAAAAAAATTTTCATAACAATAATGATATTGATGCGACTATTCAAATAGTTTTTTTCGGGGGCATTAAAAACACAATCACGCCGACAGCGCCTTTATTTTTTCGCGCGCTTTTTTAAAGCGGCGGGTTTATGCGCGGCGACTTTACCGGTTTTATCGCTTTTAACAAGATACTGAGGATCGTCTTTAGAGGCGCGAATTTTATGCTTTTTGATCGAAGTGGCTTTAGTGAGTTTTTTGACGACTTTGCCGCGAACTTGGCCAACTTCAGAATTCCAGGTAACTTTATCGCCCTTCTTGACAGTTTTCATCGATGAAGACTCTCCATTTAATCTCTAATATGTTCACATATTATCACGAGTTACATAAGCAGTGCCAAAACGAATTTTCTAAAAGCTATTGAAAATCGGTGAGACTCGCTATATCCTAGTTAGGTGAAGAAATGGTGAAACAATTGCGACACTAAAAAGTTTCACCCAGGTAAGTTTAATCCTCCCTTCCTAAAACCGATAATTACAACATTGAGGCGTCTATGAAAAATAATACTTCTAAAATTACCCCCTTCCCCATTATTAGCAATAAGAAAAAAAAGGCTGATCCACAGAAGCAAATCGTGGCGGAGATTTCGCTATGCATGATTGCATTAGTGTCATTAATTGGCTTCAGTGAATTATTCGTCGTAGGCAGTTATACGATTGGGCAAGCGCACATGAATGCCGTGCATAGTTTACCAATTATATATTGATGGTTCTGTGCTATTAATTCTTATACCTTTTCTTAATTTATTCTTAAGGTAGCTCTGGTAGTGTAAATCCACAAATCATCACGTATCTATCATGGAGCGATATCATGCTGTCAGGAGAATTGAACAGGCAAGCGTATCTCAAAAGAAAATTACAAGAAACTAGCTTCTTAGAAGTAGCTGACACAGAAAGTCCTACTAATGACCCAAGCGTGCCAGCCGGTTCAACTGGTTTGATCAATCGAAAAATAAAAAGATCGGCCGTTACGCCAACCCCTTTCAAAGCTGCGCCAAATATTTTAATTAACGATGATAAAGTTGAAGTGACTCTGCCCGCAAAGAGCAAAGGCATTATTTGGGATACGTGGAAACCCAGCGTGAAAGAGTACGATAATAACGCCGCTGGTTTTCAACAATTTGTTTCCGATCTTACCCAACTCGCTGTGGATCTTGATAACCGCATTGATGAGACAGATAACGGCATTAATACAGTTCAAACCATTACAACAGTCGTCACCACAGTCATTCAAATTTTACAAACTTCGCTGGCAGCGTCGCAATCATTAAGCGGTTCAAGTTACATCGATTATCAATTGATTCTTTCCACTGTGATGGCGGGCCTGACCCTGGCGGCTAAATACATCAGCAGCGAAATCACAACCTCTAAAACGAATTCTATTAACTTAAAAGCGATAGTGACTGATTTAGAGAACTCTCAAAACTTAGTGCCCTCCTCCGCCCCACAAATCATTCGTCAAAATCCGCAAGCGCTTGCTCCTGCTAAATTAGAAGGCAAGTCAGAAACTAAACCTGACACTCAAATCCCCATCGACGCGCAAGCGGCGCCAATTCCACCGGTAGCTCTCGGCAATTTTGTGGCCGTGGCAGGCGCGTTAGTGATTAACAATACGGAAATTGATGTCACACTGCCGGTGCAAGGCTCAGGGTGTTATCTTAAGGGTTGGGAAAAAAAATTAGAAAAATACCAAAACACTCCCGTGGATTATAAAAAATTACTCAAAGATTTATATACGCTGCAAGTTGATTTGAGTAATGCATCGTCCGACTGTGATAACGTTAATCAATTTATACAATCGATGTCGTCATTCGGCACCGCTATAATTGGAATTATTCAAACGGCGGTAGCCGGTTCAAGTATTAGCTCGACGGGTTTACAGATTTTTCAAATTACGATTTCAGCGTTGAGCGCCGCCGCATCCGTCGCGGCAAAAGTGGCGAACAACACAGTGACAAATTTAAGAAATGAGACACTGACCTATAGCGGCGACGCGACGTCCTTATTGGTAGCACAATTAAAGCGTTAACGGTGGTGGCTCAAGGGGATCTTGATTTGGAGGGACAGGATGCACGACGTTAGCTGGGATGGCTGATTGTTGAAAGAAAGATAATCTTGCGAGTAAACTTTGATTTTCAGCTTTCAATCTTGCAATCTCATGAGAACTCACCTGCTGGACGATGTGTAAAGCATTTTGCGTTTCTTGAAATGCATGGTGCGCGGATTGTAAAGTTTGTTGTGTGGTCTTTAATTCAAAGTCTTTGAATTGCAATTGCTGATGCAGTTGTTGGTTCGCAGCATTGGCCACTCCGAGTTTAGCTTCAAAAATTTTAACGACAGTAGTCGGATCAACGTCAACAGAACTATCGCTAGCTTGGATGCCACCTATACAAGCATGACCTTCAGGTGAGACATGAGTGATCGTCGTGACTTTTTGTTCGCGAAGTTGAAAATAGCCTGGACGTGTTTGCATATAAATCTCAAATCTATTTTTTGGACAAATATAGCACCGTATGCTTGCGTTGGCAACTGTCTCTTAACATTATTTCCAAAAAACTAGCACCCCAACGTATAAAATCATCATCACGATTATAGGGATTAAAATAAAGCCCGCCACTTCAAAAACTTGGACTTTATTTTCATCCGAACGTCGGTAAAACCTCCGGATTTTTTTAAGAATCGACATAACTTTCCCTTTTGATTTTATAAATCGTTCGCTAATTTAACCCATAATTACTTAGAGATAAATAGTATGAAGCCCTAATCAATGTCCCACAGAGTGCTATAATTGTAATTTCAAGGAGGATTCTATGTCTCAATACCACGTGAATAAACTGACAGATGAGTTTAAACCTTTAGAAACGATTAAATTCGACAAAAAAGAAGACGCGGAACATTTCGCGAAAAATCAATCCACCCTTGATACCGATAATATTTATGAAGTTTTAAAAAATAATAAAGGGGATTTTACGCCAGTAAAAACCTATCAACGCGGTGCCGTGATTAATTAGCAAAGTTAAGAATAACAGGGAGGTTATTTTGGAGACACAGGTTCTGATCGTCGGCGCGGGCCCGACGGGATTAGTGTTAGCATTATGGTTAACTCATTTTGGAATTCCATTACGTATCATTGATAAAGACGATGGTCCGGGCGAAACGTCACGCGCGATGGGTGTGCAAGCGCGTACCTTAGAGTTTTATCAACAGCTCGGTATCGCGCAAGAAGTTATTTCTAAAGGTATCAACGCCAATGCGTTCCGTTTAAGGATTAAAGGCGAAGTCAAAGCCGTGGGAATCTTGCATGACATGGGCAAAGGCTTGAGTCCATTTCCTTTCATGCTAACTTTTCCACAAGATGACCATGAAAAATTATTGCTAGAACATTTAAGTAAATTCGGTGTCACGGTCGAGCGTAAAACCGAACTCATTAGTTTCACGCAATCAGTCTCGAGCGTACAAGCGACGCTGAAAACGCCAAGCGGCGGCATGGAAACAATGGATGTCCCCTACCTCTGCGGCTGCGATGGCGCGCGTAGCACCGTGCGCACGAATTTAAAATTGGACTTCCACGGTGGCACGTATTCACAAATATTTTATGTAGCGGATGCGAAGGTAACCGGCGATGCCGCCAGCGGCGATTTACAGTTATGTTTAAGTGAGCAGGATTTTTGTATGGTGCTGCCGGTACGCAGCAGCGGCACGTTCCGATTGATAGGTATCGTCCCACGCGATAAAGAGCAGCAAGAAAAAATTGTTTTCAAAGACGTCGCCGACGCCGTCATTCGTGATACGCTGTTAAAAATTGAGGAAGTGAATTGGTTTTCTACCTATCATGTTCATCACCGCGTCGCTAAACAATTTAGAGTCGCTAGAATTTTCTTGTCCGGCGACGCCGCGCACATTCATAGTCCATTAGGCGCGCAAGGCATGAATACCGGCATCGCTGATGCGATTAATTTAGCGTGGAAAATCGCGGCCGTGACACAACAGCGCGCCGCGCCCGCTCTATTAGACACGTATGAAATCGAACGCAAAGCTTTCGCTCTCAAGCTAGTGTCGACCACGGATAAAATGTTTCAAATCATGACGACCGGCGGTACGTTCGGAAAATATTGGCGCACCAAAATTTTTCCTTTCATCATTTCGCATCTCCTTCGTTTCGAAGGCGTGCGACGTTTCTTTTTTAAAACGATTTCGCAAATTGAAATTAACTACCGTCAAAGCCCATTGAGCCGCAACGTCGTAAATAAAATGCATGGCGGCGATAGATTGCCGTGGGTGGATTACGGTTCTTCGGATAATTTTACCAGCCTACAAACGCTAGATTGGCAAGTGCATATCTATGGTGCGGCGACAAAAGAGTTTGAAGAAGCTGTGCGCGGCACCGGTATTAGATTAAACGTTTTGCCGGCGAATGACCGCTCAGATGCGGCCGGCTTGTTAGCGAACGCGGTTTATTTAATTCGACCAGATGGTTATTTGGGGTTTGTGAGTGAGACGCAAGACGCGGAAAAATTAAAAAGTTATTTAGCGGAACATCAAATCGCGGCGCGAAAATAAAATCCCGCCGCGGTTACCAGCGACGGGATTTTGTGTAGGTTATCGAGGACGTAAATTAATAACGACTCTTCTATTCATCGCACGGCCGCTAGGCGTACCATTAGACGCGATAGGATCACGTTTACCCATGCCTTGCGTAAAGATTCTGTTCGGATAGATACCGCGGGAAATTAAGTAACTGCCCACAGTCGCCGCGCGGTTTTCAGATAACGTTTGGTTAAACCCGTCATTACCGACATTGTCCGTGTAACCAGTAATGATGATAGAGGTACGGTTATATTTTTTGAGAACCACCGCAACGGAATCCAATACTGGGAAGAAGTCTTCGTTAATGTAAGATTGACCGGTACGGA
Source organism: Gammaproteobacteria bacterium (assembly GCA_963692955.1). GTDB lineage: Bacteria > Pseudomonadota > Gammaproteobacteria > DSM-16500 > DSM-16500 > UBA5158. Next base: position 1,483,496 of record OY843587.1, read on the forward strand.
AGGTCACGTCAGAATTCATGACTAACTGAATACCGTCTCTGGTTTGAATGACTTGTACGCCGGTGCCGACTAACATTTGTCGCAATTCAGCGTTTTCTTGATCGAAAGAATTTCCGATTAAGCCGCCGGTGACAGCGCCTATCGCTCCGCCGATCAGAGCGCCTCGACCCCCGCCAATCAGCGCGCCGATACCCGCGCCGCCGATTGCTCCCATGCCCGTTCCAAGCGTCGCGTCACTGACTTGCTGCTGACCGGTGTATGGGTTTGTCGTTGAGCAGCCGGCTAGCAACGCCATGGAGGCGCACACTAATCCAAGTATTAATTTACGCGTAAAAGTTAATTTCATAAGTTCTCCGAGGGTTATATATATCACCAGAATATCACGAATTTTTGCTTTAGGTTATCAGGCCAAGGCAATTTAGTGGCAGTTTTTATTGTAAATAAATTGATCTCTTTGAGCGCTTTAAGTATAATTCGGAAACCAGTTTAAGGATGGTTTGTAACATGCATGACAGACATACATACGCTTTACTTGAAGAAGAAAAAATAACGCCCAATCAACTTGATGAGCAAGCGCTGTTAGAACAGCGCGTGCTGCTATTGCCAAAAGATGAAGACGAAGCTTTGGACCACCCTATCGTTCTCGCGCTTAATTTAGTGTTTTTCTTACTGGAAGATATAGAAGAAAAAATCTTTTTAAACTTGTTACGTGATCTTATTTAGGAATTTGTCGCCAAAGAAAATCTCGGCATCACCGGTCAAGCCACGGATAATGTTCAATCGCAATGGCTCGCGCAATTTGTGTTTGCGACATTTAGCATGATTAGAGCGGTGATCTCAAGAAAGTCGCTGCATAAATCTGTCGGTAAAGAAAAATATATTCCGTTGCTGGCTGCCGCCGCCGCGATTTATCCCTGGAATTATGGGCAGCAGCTGGGCGCGCAAGTCGGCGCTGAATTTTTAAGTTTATCGAAAACGCAGGCGGCGTATTTTTCAAGTTTATTCACTGGCGTTTTTGAAGGAACTACGCAATATCTGGTGACAAAAGCCGGACATCTTTTGATAGACGAAGCTACCCGAGAAAAATTCACGCTTAAAAGTTTCATGCAAGAACTCGGTTTAAACATGTCAGTCGGCGCTCTGCCAGGTGCTGCGTGGCAAATCGCCAGTGCCACTTGCAGTCAGACGAATTCATTCTTCGCTTCAGGTTTAGTCGCTTCGACGGTCGCTATCTGTAACGTATTTTCCGAAAACGTCATCAAGCTAGTGACACGCCCCAAGAAAATTAAAGTTGAAGAAGATATTTATCAACCGCCAATATACCTAGAAGAAAAAGTGAGTTCGCCGGCCAAGGCAGGAATGTTCTCAACTAAATTAAGCAGCGAAAAGCAAGATTGCAAAAATTTCCCGGTGTGGGTCACACCTACGCAATCGCCGGCATGACAAAGTAGTATCACTACCTACTCGGACCTCGCGGCGACATACCCGCCTCAGGCCGTGTATAATTTCTCAAAACGACATCCAACTGATTCAAGCTCTGCAACAAACGCTCGCCGACTTTGCTTTTAGTGACATTGTGTTGGTACACCGCGACAAACTCTTGCAGGGCTTTGCCGACGGTAGCGATAGTTTTTTTATTAATATTTTGATCATCAAGAATGTCGTTAGGCGCTCCTAATAATTTCATGGTGCCACTGAAGCGCACCGACGTCACGCTGAGTTCAGCCGCAAAATCATTGGTATTTCTGGCGCGCCAAAAAGGGATATTTAAACTCGAATCATAGGTTTCTTTATTACTGGATTTTAAATCCGCCACCAACTTCTCGAATTGCAGCAGATCAGATTTAATGTCTTCTAACGTCGGCAATTTATCCATTATTTTTTAATCCATGATGACGCTATGCCAAACATCGTCTGTGGTTTGTGTACCGTGCGATATTTTTTATATTCCTCTAACGTGTCGGTGGGTACCGGCTGGTTCAAGCTTAATTGCAGATTAATCACCGGCGCCCATTTCGCCATATCCCATTTGTGATGAATACTAAAAATATTTTCATTCGGATAATCTTTCTGCAGGACATATTGAATCATTTCATTTTCATTATGCGTCATGGAAATTTTTCCGCGCCAAATGTGGATCATATTCGTGTCTAATGGCGAGGGTTCTGCCGGCGAATGATTTTCCGCCGCGTGTTGTATCAAATTTCGTAAATGATGCACGCCGCTGTTATCATCAAACGCGGTATTCACTTCATCAATGACGTATGATTCATACGCAGTGATGCAACCCATGCCCGCGAGCGATGAATTATGAATCGCGCTACTCGCCTCTTCCGGCTTGCCGCCTAAGCGAATATGCAGCGCCAAGCGCGCTAAATATAATTTTTCTAAGCCGTCGCGTTCAAACGTGTTAAACACTTCTTCAAAATCTTTCAGCAATTTATCATGCTTGCTGGTCGGTATCGAAATCCACAATAAATCTTGATCGCCGGTGATCGGCAGCACTTTGCCGCTGCCATCGTTGATGCCGTAAATCATAATATCTTTAAATTCCGTTTCATCATCATTCATGTATTGCGCGGGATAATAGTTATCGAGACATTTTTCAAAAGCACCCCACTTATCATTCCACCAGGTGGGTTTTGGTTCTTTTTGAGGAATGTTAATTAATATTTTTGAAAAATCGATAGGATATTGTTTTTCGAGCCGTGATTTTTTTTCACAGAAATTAATTCTAAAAACATAATGGCTACTGGCGGGAAATCTAAATTTTGGTTTTAACACTAACGTGTCTGAATCATGAATATCTTGTACGGTGCCAACTAATTCGTACTCACCACTGTTAAGCGCGGATAATATTTCTTGTAAGCTAAGACGGTGAATGGCGTCGCTTAAAATACCGGAATTTTTTTTTGGAAAATCTTGCGACGTGCGCGGAATCAATTGCCATCTACCGTCGACTTTTTCCGTCTTACCTAATTCAGGGTCGATGGTAATGATGCCTTTGGTAAAACTCCAATTGCCAGTCTTCGCTTTGACCGAAGCGGGTTTGGGCGCGGCGGGCATTAAGTAACGTTGTACCGGCGAACTAGCACGTAACGCGAAAGCAATCCCGAGGGATTTGGATTTTTCTTTGAGAAATTGGGCAAACACAGGCGGCATACCGGTTTTGACTAAAATTTGTCGCTCGGCATCATCTAAAATGATTCTGTCATTTGCCATCACCATAAATAACTTGCCCTCAATATTATTAGTAGAATCAGGGTATTATTCATTTCAAAGCCACTCGTACTATACTATAATATAGCAGAATTATGAGTCGAACGCGTATACAATTGTGTATAATTGCTACAATTATTTCTGCATAAGGATGAAAAATAAGGTATAATTCTCATTCCACATGCCACGGAGAAGGTATGAAGACCCCGTTGAAATCGTTAACCTGGCTAGCCTTTTTGGGCCCTGGCTTGCTGGTCATGCTGGCGGATACCGATGCCGGTAGTTTGATTATTTCTGCGCAGAGCGGGGCCGTATGGGGCTATAAGCTGCTCTTGCAACAGATTATTTTAATTCCTGTGTTGTATATCGCTCAAGAATTAGCGGTGCGTTTAGGGCTAGGCACCGGCATGGGCCACGGCGAATTAATTAAAAAACATTTCGGCCGCGGCTGGGCGTTAGTGTCAGTGACGACGTTAGTCGTTTGCTGTGTGGGCGCGTTATTGACGGAGTTTTCTGGATTGGCCGCGGTGGGTCTATTGTTTGGCGTGCCAGCCTCGTTGACCATGACTATCGTCGTGACTTTTTTAATTGTTATCGCGTGGACGGGTTCGTATAATTCGGTGGAAAAAGTCGCGATCCTGCTCGGTGTTTTTGAATTAGTTTTTATTTATGTGGCATGGCAAGCGAAGCCGACGCTAACCGATTTAGCTTCAGGTTTTACAAACATCCCTTGGACGAATGTTTCTTACCTGTATTTATTCGCCGGCAACATTGGCGCGGTGATAATGCCATGGATGATTTTCTTTCAGCAGTCGGCGGTGCTTGATAAAAAGCTGACTATCGCGCATTTAAAGCCCGCGCGTTGGGACACCGGGGTCGGCGCTGTGATTACACAAATCATTATGATTTCCATCATGGTGGTTACCGCGGCCACGATTGGGAAAACCAATCCAAACACGCCGCTCAACACCATCGCGGATATTAGCGGCGCGTTGACGCCAATTTTAGGAGCAGCCACTGGGCGGGTTTTATTTGCGTTAGGGATGATGGGAGCCGCGTTGGTAGCGACCATCGTCGTCTCGCTAACGGCCGCTTGGGGTGTGGGTGAAGTGTTAGGTTTTCGGCGTTCGTTGGAAGACCAGCCACGCGAAGCGCCCTGGTTTTATGGTATTTATACCCTAGTTTTGATTTCCGGCGCGGGCTTGGTGACGTCCAACTTCATCAACTTAGTCAACTTAAGTGTCGGCGTTGAAGTGATGAACGCCCTGCTCTTGCCTATCGTGCTCGGGTTTTTGTATTTGCTATCACGCCGCGCGTTACCGGAATCTATCCGTTTACGAGGTTGGTACGCGGTGGTGGTGGCGATTGTATTACTGCTAACTTCTGGATTAGGATTGATAGCGGGAATTCTTGGAATTTTTTGAAGTGAGAGTGTTTGTATGAGTAAGTACATCGCAAAACAAGTTAATGCCAACGGTCAAATCGATTTTACCGCGCATGAAAATGAAACTTGGAAGATTTTATATGAACGGCAAATCAAAATTGTCGACACGCGCGCGTGCCATGAATATTTAACCGGCTTAAAAAAATTAAATTTACCGCATGACCATATTCCGCAATGCGCTGAAATTTCCGCGCGTCTTTTACCCGAGACCGGTTGGTCGGTCGCGCCAGTGGCGGCAGTGATTCCGCTCGAACAATTCTTTGGTTTACTCGCCAACCGTCAATTTCCCGCGGCGACGTTTATCCGCACCCGCGCCGATTTAGATTATTTACAAGAGCCGGATATTTTTCATGAATACTTCGGTCACTGTCCTTTGCTCACCAATCCCGCTTACGCAGATTTTGTGCATTGGTATGGTGAACATGCGTTAAAAACCAATAAGAGGGCGCAATCCTATCTAGGCAGATTATTTTGGTACACCATCGAGTTTGGTTTGATTCGATCAGCTGAGGGTTTGCGTATTTTTGGCGGCGGTATTTTATCTTCTTACGCGGAAACATTCTATGCGTTAGAGAGTGCGGCGCCGGAGCGCCATGATTTTAATATCGATAAAATGCTGGCGACGCCTTACCGTTACGATGAAATTCAAAAAACCTATTTCGTTTTGAGCGATATCGCGCAATTATTCGAATTAAAAACCGATGCTATTATTGAAAAAGTCACTGGTCTTATTAATGGTTCTCATCTCGAGAACTTCGTTATTTGTTGAGGAACAAGTATGGATGATCTAAAAGAAAAACGCTGTTTACCTTGTGAAGCTGGCGTCAAACCTTTATCCGACGGTGAAGCCCGTGAATTTTTACAGCAATTAAAGCAATGGGAATTGGTCGGCACGAAGATCCATAAAACTTTTAAATTTAAAAATTTCTATCACACGATGGCGTTCGTCAATGCTATTGCCTATATCGCTAATCAAGAAAATCATCATCCTGATTTGTCGGTCAGTTATAACCAATGTAGTGTCGAATTCACGACGCATGCGATCGAAGGTTTATCGAAAAATGATTTTATTTGCGCCGCGAAAATTGATGCGCTGCAAAACGAGGTAAAAATATAGCGGGCAAGCCAAGTTATCTGGCTCACCCTGAGATGCATGCGCGCTGACTATCAATAGCTACATAATCCGCCGACATTATCCCACACGCTTTCTTTGCAGTGGTAATTATTGGAGGCGTTACCGTAGCAAGCAGACGAACTGCCGCAACCAGGGCCTGAGCCACAACCACCGCCAGAATAGCTTGAATCCGAATAACCACAGCCAGCAAAACCGCTGCCGGTTTGTCCACAGTTATAGGATGCATTGCTGCTGTAAGCGTTAGGAATATAGCTGGTGCTGGTGCAAAAATCCGAGCGGCAAAATGCACTGTCATAGCTGGCGCAGCCTGCGAGTAGCGACAAACAACCCATCAAAGCTAACAGTTTTGCTTTCATTCGAAAGTTCCTCCCCTAGCGGTGAGTGTTCTAAAAACCAAAACTTTATAGGTGTTTCGTTATACTGATCAATTTATATTATAGCACCTAGTTTAACAGTGTGTTCTTATAATGAGTCATAGCGCTTAGGCTACTGTCTAAATGTTGGGTGATGGTGCTCAGTTGTGCCATTTATTTGCTCTCTCGGCACTGGCGGACGATAAAAAATTCTGTTTGGGTGATTGGCTGAGGAGATTTCTTCTGCGGGTATTGGATGGTAAACAGGGCTCACTGTGTCATCGTCTACAGCAGTATTTTCTTCGGTATTTAGTTCCTCTGCATTGCTAATACAAAAGTATTTTCTTAACGATTTCATGCCCCAGGTAAATAGTTGCGAGGCGGTCGCCAGCATGTACACGCTTCCGCTCACGAAGCTGATGCCTAGCCAATAAGGACCGACAAATCCGCCAATCGCACGCGTTTCTAGTAACGGATCACAGGTCGAATTCATTCCGAAAATATTATGAAAATACACCGAAGCGATTTCTTGCTGCGGACAAGCGGGCGCAATTTGAAACGCCAGCGTGGTGTTATCGATGAGGCGTAGTGGTAAGGACATATTTACAAATTGACTGATATCAATATCAGAAAAATTAAACTGTGAAAAGTTTCCGGCTTGCTCTAAAAAAATTGCCGTCAAGTTATCATACGGGCAAAACGTATTGAGCAGCCCCGGCAGCGTTTCATTATTGAAAGTCGTATTCACCGGCAGCGTGGAGTTCAAATCGTTATATGTCTCTAAGTTATGATGTAAAATATTATCGGCGAAACTTTTTATCGGGAAGAATTGCAATATGCCGATCAGAATGCATGCCCCCAGCGCGAAGTCCCAACTTAAATTGCTAATGGCGTCAAACTTCGCCAACATAGTTTTTGAATAATCAAAATAACCGTCGCGCGTGATTTTTTCCTGCTCGGTTAAATCGTCATAGGCGCGCATGCCGAATTTTTCAAACAAATACGTGCATAAATAACTAAAAAAAGTTAAAGCAAATAACATAAAATCCACTTTCACAATTTCAAAATCACCCAAAAAACCAGCGATCGCCATGCTTTTTTCCGATGCGGGACAAAACACATCGTCGCTCACATTATTCGTGTAAATCGACCAAATCAACGTATCCATGCGCGGGCAATTCAATTCAGCGAGATAATTATCCGCTAATCGAAACGCTTCAAGAAATGAATAAGCTAGAATCGCCGGCGTAAACAGCGTAGAGGTGATGCGCCAAGTTAATTTACGGTAGACCCAATGGTCGGGATTGGTTTGAAAATATTTTTTATGGATTTTCTCATAAAATGTTGCGCGTAAACCATACAGTGGTGAAAAGCCCGTCACAAAGCGGGCGAGTAACACGCCGCAATAAACGCTTAAGCCCGTTACCGATAATACATCCCAAAAATAAGTTAGCAGCGAAAGATTTTGATATTGCTCCGTGACTTCGCACGTATCGCTAAGATAAGCCACTAATGGAAACGTGCCACAAGAAGATTCATTATTTAAATTATATGCCGCGATGAACGTGACGATGAAAGCGGGGATCGTCGATAAGCCGATAATCGGCATCAAATAATTGGTATTTACCTCGCCGCGGAACCACGCCATTTCATCGGCGAATTTTTCCCAGCGGTTGCCGAGATGTTGAATTTCTTGCATGGTTTCGAGCCGCAAGCCTTTTTTATTTCTATCTTTGTCTAGCAGCACAGTTAATTTATCTAGCGGCGCGTCGAACAGAAACGAACGGATTTTATTTTCATGGTCCGGATGTTGGAGCCGTAACGATTTAATGAAAGCGTCAACGCGTTGATTGAGCGTGTGAGCTTGAGAAAATTGATTTTTTCGCGATAAATACCGCGCTAATTGATACTGCGCGGCGATCAACGCGATTACCGCGCCGATGCCCGCGCTGGTCGTAGTGAGCCCTGCCCCCTCCGCGCGCAGCGTCGCGCCGTCATAAGAAATAGCGGTGCGCACATCAGGTAAAATTTCACAACGATAATATAAATTGTAATCCAATTCGGATTTGAGAGTGGACTGGACCAACCAAAAGATCCGCATGAAATTAGCGAATAATAACGGATACAAAATAAAATTGCCCGTCGTCGCTGCTAACCCAATTTTTTGTAACATGGTTTTTGGGTTTAAAGCAGTTATAAATTTTTCGACTTCAGTCGCGTGTTGCGGTACTTCATCTTCGATAAGCAACGCTTCGTTAGGCAATTCACTATGGAGCGTAGCGGGTCTGAGCATAATGCAAAAGTCATCCAACGTTTTATATGATGAAAATTAATAGATCTATGAGATCTATTTATTATAATTTTGTGGCAATTTTATCAGCTTAAAACGCAGATACATATTAATTATTACCTCAATAGCCAATATTCATTTTTATCAATCAGTTAGGCAATTTAATTCACACACATTTGTTTTAATCGAGTACAGTTTTTCATCCCATTTTATGTTATTGACCTATTAAGTGTTATTTGTTAACTTCGCGGCAGGAATAGAGATATGAAATAATAATTTTTTAACAGTGAGTTCAGTATGTCATTCGAGAAAAAAATCAAAAGCCCCAACTCGCAAGTTATAAAGACCGCCCTGCTCCAAATACTAGACACCGTTACCGAACCAGAAGTGTTGGCCTGTGACCGTGACTTTTATCAGGCGGAAGATAAGCACCGTTTTCTCGGGAAATTTGAAACGGCCGCGGCGGAAAAGCCCGCGGCGTTACTCGAAAAATGGATTCATTACTGTTGGCTGCGCCTAGAAATATCGTATCTCGCCAATCAAAAAGCGGCACTGAATTCCATTCAATTAATTAAACAAGACACGCTGAATGCGTTTAGTAATAATGAAACTATCTCAGCGTTGGCCAACAGCGTTAACTGCGCGGTACAAGAGGATTTTTTGAATGGCGTCACCATTTCGCAATCTATCAATGTTTTAAGAAGAATGATTTTACAAGTCGTAGGCACGGAACATCCTACTGACCCGCTCTCACAAACCGCGCGCGATTTGTTGACGAAACTAGGCAATGCAATCAGTGACACGCCCGACGAAAATACGATTAAACAAATTATGCAGTCGTTAGCGAGCGCTGATTCCATACCGCCGTTTCGCCGCGATGTCGCGGAAGAAGTGAACCGTAACATTCACATCACACTTGATAAACTTTATGAAACGCTGCCGTATTTGATCGATTCAATTTTAAATGCGTACCAACTTTACTATGGCGACGCGCTTTATCAACAGCATGAAAATGAAATTTTAGTCGCGCTGGAAGGCGGTTTGCAGCCGGATGGCAGTATTACTAAACCGATAGTGCGCGACGCGTCATGGGCGGGGTTTGACGCCGATGGTAATTCAAATATGAAACCTGACGTAATGCGTTATGCCATCCGGTTGCATCGCATACGCAGCGCGGAAAAACATTCTGAAGTATTGAATAAAACACTGATAAAAATTAGCAAAGATTACGAACGCAAACTCCGCAATGAAATGTCGGAGCGCAACATTCTTATTTTTGATAATTTAGTCGATGTCACCGATGTGGGTGGGATTTTAAAACAAATTAACAAATTGCAAAACCTAGCGATGCAAGCGGTCGTCGATAAGAAATTTGGCAAAGTATTGGATTTATTTAAAGATCAACGTACTTATATCAATCTTATTCCTAACGTCGATAAAGAAAAAATGAACGCCCTGCGTTCACTCGTCGATCAACAGTTGCAGACCGCCGCGCATGTCATTCAGCTAACGGCTTTTTCCGGTGAGTACCGCACCGATAAAGAATCGATCAAAGGCGCGTTACAAAAATTAGACCGCATCTTCAGAGATTACAAAGCAGCGATACGTGACGACACCGATGCGATCGAAATTTTAGAGCGCAACGCGACTGATTATGTTATCGATTTATATAATGTCATTTTAACGGAGCATAAGGATTTATTAAATATATTTCCCGAGTTAAAACGGCCGATGCGTCATTTTGGCATTCAACTGCGTTGTTATGGCATGACGTATGGCGTCGGACATATCCGTCAAGATTCTTCGATTTTCACTCGGGTTTGGGAAACCTTGTTGGAAGATTTGAAAGGTGATCAAGACTTCGAACACCGCGACGTGTTGCAGCTCATTAACACAAAAAAATATAGTAAATTAAGTCCTAACGATAAGCTCGCATTGCAAAAATTGTTACAAGATAAGCAATATGGAATTTTAAATTATATTTACAAAAAAAATTACGCGCGTAAGTATCATGATTTAGCGCTGGCGCACCCGAACAGTGATTACTCTTGGGTATGCAGCGAGCTGGAGCGGATTGAAGTGGCGCTACGTCACCGTGATATGTTTGAAAATATCATCATCTCGAATTCTGAATGTGCCGCGAATATTTTTGAAGTGGAATCGTTAATGCGGGTGTTTCCTACCTTTCATAGCGACTTAGTGATCGTGCCACTCTTAGAAAAACGGCTTGATCTCGAAAATTATGAAGCTATTTTAACGGACATGATAAAAATCCGCATTCAAGATAAACTTCGCCAGCTGTTTAATTCTGACGCCGCTCCTTTGCAAGCTATTTTTAACTGTTCTACGTTGACTGAAATAACAGATTTCGTGAATGGCCTTAATCGTCACACCTTCAAAGAATTTTTACATTCTCACCCAACCTTACGGCCGATATTACAAACTATCGTCGTTGAAGTGATGGTGGGATACAGCGATACCGAACGCGTGTCCGGTTTAGCCGCGTTGATTTCAATTCAGCAAGTGCAAGAAGATATAATGATGTTGACGGCTGATTTTGGCGTTGCCGCGAAGTTGTATCATGGCGGCGGTGGTGACGTAAACCGCGGTGGTTTACGCCGCCGCGATGAAAAAGGCACGTTGCAAGGCAATGCGCGTAGTAATGTTTTAAATACGCCTGAAGCCACCCAGCGTTTCCGTGAAACGCAGTTTTATCTCACATACAAATTGAAATCAGACCCAAAAAACTTAATGGAATTTACCAATCTACCACACTACATTCATGATTGGATAAAAGAGTGTAAAGACGATGGCGCTTACATTTATGAACATTTACATGATACCGAAAATGGTATCGGCAAGTTATTTGGCTTCATGCTAGGCCGCGGCCCGCATTGGTTAGTCACCATGTTGAATTCAAGTTCGCGGGCGACGCAACGCGGCATCGCCGAAAATCATGGCGACCGCACGGCCTCCGTGCAAACCGGCGGTATCCGTCCAGAAAGTTATATCCACCCTGACAAACCACGCGCGATTACCGCGACGCAATTAAAAGAAGTATTGCGTGATTACATAGGCGTGTTAGTGGGACCAGGTTACGGTTTAAAAAAATTAGGCAAAGAAAAAGCGCTAAAGATTTTTGATTCATCACAAACTGTGAGGGATATGTTTTTTAAAGTGTTAATCGGGCTCACCTTGTCTGATTTATCTTTTTTACAACATGCTTTATTTGCAAACCATCCACAATTAATTCCCGCTTCGGAAGCGGAAACTCTACGTTGGGCGAAAGACTTCGAACATGATTTTGAATATTTGGCGATACTTTTAAATCAAAATGCCTTTGCTGACCCAGACGATACGTTACTCATGTTTTGGTTATCTAGATTATTCGCCTACATTAACGCCGCGGTGATTGAAACCAAGAATTTCATGTTCGATTTAATGCATTCGATTTATTTGCATGAATACCATGAACCAGCGGCTATGCAATCAACGCAAACGACTAACTTGCTGCTGCCCTTCCCAGAGTGGAAACAGCAAACAGAAAATACCATTCATGAATTAATGCCGTTAAGTTATTTGCTAGCCCGGCAAAATATTCATGTGGTCAATGGGGTTAATTTAGATGAGTTATACCACGGCTTAAACGACACGAAAGTCCCACACTCCAAACTCACTGGCGTCGGCAGATTATTGGGTGACTTAGGCGCTGGCATCACCGCCGGTCGCATCATGATGCCTGGCTATTACGATAATATTTATCTTAATTACCAAGATAATTTACGCCGCGGCGTCGCCCGCGCGGATCGTGAAAGAAATGGCGCGCCGATTGATAGGAATAGATTATTCGCGGTAATTAATAAAGACGCTTTTGAGCAAGAGATTAGTCGCGTGGTGACGCTTAGAAGAGCTAAAACTATTTAGATTCTGGATAGACCGGGTTGCCAGGACAACGTCGCTTAGCAGGATCGACTGGAGCAGGTGGCGCGGTCAGGAGAATAGTGCCATCCTTGTCTACCGCGGTTTTTGCTGCGTCTACGCCATCCGTATTGATAGAGTGATTGATAATAGAATAGACTCGGCTAGGACAATATCCAATCGAGTCACTATCGCCCGAGACTAATATGGCGATTAAGACCCACTGCAAAATTTTAAGAAAATGTTGCAAAAAACTTTTCATATTTTACCGTGGCTCTTTAGTTGCTATCCTTGAGTTGATTAATCTTCACGTATCCATGTCTGTGTGCGTCCCAGCATGGGGAATAACACATAGCCCCGCACATTAAGTTTCTTACCATTGTCGACAAGATGTATTTTGCAGCGGTAGACAGCGCCTTTTTTTGGATCTAAAATTTCACCTTCGCCCCACGAATTACCGTCGTGTTTGAAGCCCGTTAAAATCGTCATACCTAAAATCGGTTTGTTGTAACGTGGATCGCTAGGATCGCACTTCGAGCAAACGTGATCATTAGAACCGGGTTGCGGAAACGTTTTAATTAATGTTCCCGTCAATGAGTGGTTAGGTAATTCTTTAATTTGTATCACGGCTAATACTTTGCCGCTGACATCATCCACCGTTTTCCAATCACCCACCGGCGATTGCGGATCGAACTCCCCCGACGCATAAGCCGTACCCATTCCTAACATCATCAACACCAGCAGCAATAAACGTAACATTGTATTTCTCCTTCCCTAGTCAATTTTTTCCGGATGTTGTGCAAGCTCTTGAAAAATTCTATCCCTCACGTCTTCCATCGAACCCATGCCGTCGACTTTAATGTAGATCGGAGCATGCGGATCTTTTTCTTTTGCTTCATTAGCGTAGTAATTAATTAACGGTTCGGTTTGTTTGTGATAAATCGCGATGCGGTTGCGAATCGTTTCTTCCATATCATCGACGCGGATAGTCAACGGTTCACCCGTAATGTCATCTTTATCTTTTACTTTCGGCGGACTATAGATTGTATGGTAAGTACGGCCCGAAGCGGCATGCACGCGGCGGCCGCTTAAACGTCGAATTAATTCTTCATCGGGAACATAAATTTCGATGATGTAATCTAAATAAATTTTATTTTCACGCAGCGCTTCAGCCTGCGGAATGGTGCGTGGAAACCCGTCTAACAAGCAGCCGTGCGCGCAATCAGGTTTTGCTAAACGTTCTTTGACGAGCTTAATCATAATGTCATCGGAGACCAGGCGGCCTTCGTCCATGACTTTTTTAGCTTCTATCCCTAAGGGTGTGCCGGCCAATGCCGCGGCGCGTAACATGTCGCCGGTGGAAACTTGTAGAATATTAAACTTTTCTTTAATAAAAGTGGCCTGTGTGCCTTTCCCCGCACCTGGGCATCCCAGTAAAAACAAAAACATGAATATCAAGCTCCTATACGAGTAGGGTTTTATTTTAGAGTATAAAACAGGGAAATGACCAGGATTAGTTGCGGCTGTATTTAAGATAACTTTATTTTTTTATGCGTATGATACAAGCCCCTTCATCTCTGACCAATGTCCGCATTGGGTCTGCGCTGCTATATTGTCTCAACGTGCGCAAAGCGCGCTGACTGCCCGCTTCATTCCAAAGATCGTAAGCTTGAATGGGGGTAAGATCAGGATTATGTCTAGAATAAGAACGTAAAGATTGTAGAAGATCCATTATCGCCACAAAACTCTTGGTTAACAGGTCGTATAAATCGTTGCTGGCGGTGGAGATTGTACTGTAAGCTGAACGGCCCAAATGGATAAAATAACTAATTTTAACCAGACGCTTTTCCGCGATGCCGGGAAAAAGTCCTGAATAAAGCAAGCAACTGTCCCCTACATGTTGTAGCGCCACGGTGCGTTCTGTGGGTGTCAACTTAGCGCTAGCTAGGAATTGGGTAGCCATAATTTGATTGGCAAGTTCTGGCTGGGTGCTGTAACGGACTAAGAGATTAACTAAGTAAGCTTCTAATTCGACTTCTAATTTTGCCCGGCAATTCACTTCGGCTTCATGTATAATGTCATGCCAAAGACGATTTGGGTTCGGATTGAAGAGTAGTTTCATAAGGTATAACCTCTTGAATTAACCAGTCCTATAACTTAATTATAGACCAAGATAGCGATCTACGTATGATCAATTACTTAATATCCGACTTGCACTTAGAGGACACCCGTCCCGATATCACGGCGATTTTTTTGAAATTTTTGCGAGATATTAGTAAGCCGGATAATGTGCTCTACATTTTGGGCGACTTTTTTGAAGTGTGGATTGGTGATGATGATTTGTCGGCGTTTAATTTGCAAATCATGCAGGCGCTACGGGCGGCGACTGACGCGGGTTTGAAAATTTATTTTATGCCTGGCAACCGTGATTTTTTAATTGGCAAAAAGTTTTTGCGCATGAGCGGTTGTGAATTATTGCCCGATGAATATATCTTGAAAATCGCCGCTCGTCCTATTCTTCTCATGCATGGCGATACCCTTTGCACTAATGACAAAAACTATTTAAAATTCCGCAGAAAATCGCGTAAATGGTTTATGCAAAAAATTTTCCTAATGAAAAAATTAAGCGCACGGCAATTGATCGCCGCTGACCTGCGCGCGAAAAGTAAAATGCATACCAGCACCGTGCCGGACCATTTGATGGATGTCACGCAAGCGCAAGTCGAACACGTCATGCGTAAACATCAAGTCAATCAATTGATACATGGGCACACCCATCGTCCCGAGTCACATCATTTTGACATTGACGGACAAACGGCGACGCGTATCGTGTTGGCGCCTTGGCATGAGCGTGGCTGTGTTTTGATTTACGATCAAAACGGCAATAATAAAATCGAAATTTTAGAAAATGTTTAACAGGGACTACCAAACTTTTTAAAGCTGTGATTTAATCTCTTTCTTTATTGGATAAATAAGACATATATTATGCAAGGACGATCGCAAGTAGACGATAGTTTAGATATATATACTGACACCACACCATTAGAGCCAGGTTTGGATGACAACGAAACTAGCGCAGAAGGAGGCTTACATATTACCCCCGATCAAGCATCAGCTATTGAAGTATTATCTGATTATTATCTCAACCCAGACAATTTACCCGCGCTGAAATCGGAAAAACGCAAGCAACTCGCCATGCTTGCGGTGGCTTTATCAGGCGCGCCACTCTACGCGATACCCGCCGACCATTATTCTACGCGTGTCTTTGGTGATAACTTAGGGTTACGAATTAATTATATTATTGGTACTTGCACGCCTGCCCTAGTCGTTTTATATAATTCGACAGATATTTTTCTAATGATACGCGCGAATAGCCGGATTCCTGCGGCGCTAAATCAAGTTTTGAAACAGCCAGTCAGCAGCCAACAAAATAAATTAAATGACGCGCTTATCATCCTCGGCTCCGCTTTGTCAGCGATGCCGCTTACCGTCATCAGTATGGCCTACCCCATTCCTAATTTGCCGTTACCAGTCGTCATTTTGATGGCTGCGGCGGTACAGTTTGATAATACGGTTTTACATTTTTTACCGATACAATTAGCGCTGAGCAATCCACTATATCGATTGCCTTTTTTACCGTTTGAATTCTTTTATAAGCGTTTCATTAAAACCGTTCCAGATGATAAAACTCAGCAAGAAATGTTAAAAAGCAGAGAAAAAAAAGCTGTTATCTTTAATCAAAACAAAGGCGCGTTTCTAGGCACTATTGGACTG
The DNA here is from genome assembly GCA_963692955.1 of Gammaproteobacteria bacterium. Classification (GTDB taxonomy): domain Bacteria; phylum Pseudomonadota; class Gammaproteobacteria; order DSM-16500; family DSM-16500; genus UBA5158. The sequence continues at coordinate 1,499,629 of OY843587.1, forward strand.
GTTCGGAAAAATATTTCTTTGCATGGTTTTAAATTTGATTTTAGTACATTGCAATATCAAGTCGTCATCCCAAATGAAGTTCTACGAGTCGCTAGAAATACTCACCAGAGTGGTTTAGCGAAACTAACAAAAGTGATGACTTACGTTACCCCTTACGTCAGCAAGCCAATTCCTAGTTACAAGCCGGCTTTGAGTAAAGTATTATATGGCGTCGGAGCGTTTTGGGTTATCTCAAGTTGTTCGGGTTATCTTGCCGCCACTGTGACGCAACTCACGGCACTTACCAGAAATTTAGGCGCAGGTATCGCATTGTCCGCGCCGTCCGTTTATTTTCTTACCGTGTTATTCGCATTCTTTGGTGGCAATGCGTTAAATGGGACTTATGACTATCTCACTGCCTGGGATGAGGATGATGTAAAAATTCCGATGGAATTTAAATTATATCCAAAAATTTCCGCCGTTTTAATGTTATTTTCGCTGTATCTAGCGGCATTTTCTTATGCGGCCGCGGATGAATTAATTCAAGATAATTATAATGAAGATGAAATTGATGGCTTGTTTTCAGTGTTAGTTTGGCTAGCGCAAACCGGCGTGCCATTCTTAAGTCTCACAGCGATGATAGGATTTTCGCGGCGCATGCTGGGCAAGGCAGCGTTGCATTACGGTGACGATGATATTAAAGCGGTCGCGGAATTAGATGGCATGTTAGAAGGATTACAAATGGGGACCGGCTTTGTCTCCGGCGAAGACTTTACCGCCTCACTTGAAAATTTAACGCCTGATGAATTAGAAACATTGACACAGATGCCAGTCAGTAAATTGCTAGCCTCAAGAGCTCAATTATCGATGATTGATGGCGATCAGTCTGAGGTGGATCAGAGTCAATCACCCAGAGGCGCTTATACTCTCGTTACAGAAGGCTCGGTGTCTTCTATTGGTATGTTTGGCGGCTCGCCAGCAAGCAGTTCACGCTCTGCCACAGCTACGACGGACCCAAGAATTTTAAATATTGAGGAAGATTTTCCTCTGTCAGGTCACGCGCAGAGAATGTAATGACTCACTCGCGCTGATGAGTATAGCAAATAAAATAGCAAAAATTTATAGTCTGTCTATTATTTTAAGATTACCTTTAGTCATAAATTTTCTAAGTGCATTCGACATCATTTTAGATATTCACTTTAGTAAAATTTAATATATAGTATTTAAGTTACAACATACTTAAGGATTGTTATCGTTCCTGATTTTAAATCGTACAATAATGTTTAACTAATACAAGGAATGTATTTGTGCTAGATAATATTACTGTTTTTCAATACAACTTCATTTATAACGTTCTCTCTTTTACCTTCGCTGTCATGGCTGCATCGACTTTGTTTTTTTGGTTTGGCCGCAGTCAAGTTTCAAATACCTACAAAACAGCAGTTACCATCACAGGATTGGTGACGTTTATCGCTGGTTACCACTATGCCCAAATATTTTTTTCGTTCAAAGAAGCCTTTGTACTAAAAGACAATATCGTTACCGCAACGGGTTATCAGTTCAATGATGCCTATCGTTATGTCGACTGGTTGTTGACCGTGCCGCTTTTATTGATTGAATTGATTCTTGTAATGGATCTACCTAGAGAACAGACCATCTCCCTGTCTCTTCGTTTGGGTCTAGCTGCTGCGATTATGGTTATCTTGGGCTATCCCGGCGAAATTTCAACTGAAGCCTCAACTCGTTGGCTATGGTGGGGATTAGCCATGCTGCCATTTATTTATATTGTGTATCACCTATTCTTTCGCTTAAGAGCCTCTGTTAATCAACAGCCAGCAAATGCTCGTGGCTTAGTGAGCGGAGCTTGCTATCTTACCGTATTAGCGTGGTGTTTTTATCCGGTGGTATTTACCTTTCCAATGCTAGGCTTCCACAACAGTGATGCCGGTACTGGCATCCAAATTGGCTATTCATTCGCAGATATTTTGGCGAAAGCGGTGTTTGGTTTCTTGATATTCGCGATAGCAAGTGCGAAATCCACCCCTAATCATCAACAGTCTGGTTCAATGTCTGGTTCAATGCGCTAGCATTGATGACCGCTGCGAGATCCACTCGCGGCGGTTCTTATCATTTTACAAAAAGGGTGCTACGGAATGTCTACTGTGGTGACTGAAGTTGGCAGGCATGAAATAGCTTCGCATGAACTCATCAAATTGCTCGTTGAAATCGTTGAAAGAAAAATACTTTCGCTACTCACCCATAATCTATCCACCGACTCACTAATGGTCAAAGCCATTCAGCATCAATTATCCTTAGGCGGCCGACGGACACGCTCGTTGCACGCATTGCAAATTAGTCAATTATTAGGGTGTAACGACAATGATAGCGTTTCATTGGCAACGGCTTGCGAATTGTTACACCAAGCCTCGTTAGTGCATGATGATCTTCAAGACGAACATGTAACAAGACGCGGAAAATCTTCTGTTTGGAAACAATTTGGGAAAGATTGTGCCCTTTGCCTAGGCGACTTATTTCTATCAGCCGCTTACGCAGCGCTTGCTGACTGTGGAAATAGCACGAAACTCAAGTCGCTCCTAACCACTACCCACGCTTGTGTACGACTAGTTATTACCGGTCAATGTGAAGATATTCAAAGTCGTAAAAAGATTCCAACTATCCATGAGTACGAAGAAATTGTCCGGAAGAAATCGGGCGCTCTGCTTGGCTTGCCACTTGAACTCGCTGTTAGTTACCAGGGTGCGCCACCAGCATATAAATCACTTATTCTTTTTTTTGAAACTTATGCGCTTGCCTATCAGAGTATCGATGATATGGAGGATTATCAGGAAGATTGGGTAAAAGGTTCAGCTCTTCAACCGCCTAATTTGTTAGCCATCATGAATGCAAAGTATCCCAATTTCGAATTAGCTAATGCAGCGGCCCATGCTTTTATAAAAAATCTTTTTCTCGTTATGCAAACTACCTGCAATCAACTATCACCATCATGGCATTTGCTGCTGCAAGGTTACTCACAAAATTTATATCAACGTTACCTTCCAAAAAAAAATTTTTATGAGTGAATCAGCGTTAGTTATAGGTGGCGGATTTGGGGGGATTGCCGCTGCATTGCGCCTATGCGCAAAAGGCTACGCTGTAGAATTGATTGAAAGACTCCCCGCACTGGGCGGGAGAGCGCAAGTCTACATGAGAGAAGGTTTTACTCATGATGCGGGACCAACGGTTATCACAGCGCCTTTTCTGTTTGAAGAATTATTTAGTTTATTCGGTAAAAAGATGGAAGATTATGTTGAATTAAAACCTATTGACCCATGGTATCGTTTTGTATTCGCTGACGGCCGCACGTTTGATTATGGTGGAACAATCGAACAAACACTGGCTGAAGTCGCACGATTTAATCCAGCGGATCAGGATGGCTATTTAAAATTATTAGCGGCATCGCGTGAAATTTTTTTGGTGGGCTTTGAAAAAATGGCCGATCAACCATTTCATCTCTGGTCAAGTATGTTTAAATGTATACCCCATCTAATCCGTCTTAAAAGTTATCGTAGTGTTTGGAGTCTAGTCTGTAAATACATCAAAGATCCCTATCTACGAAAAGCCTTTTCTATTCAACCGCTGCTAGTAGGTGGAAATCCATTTTCTACCACTTGCATCTATAATCTAATCCATTTTTTAGAACGTCGCTGGGGTATTAGCTTTCCGATAGGTGGTACAGGTGCAATGGTCGCCGCCCTGACGCGCCTTTTGCAAGAGGAAGGTGTCAAAATTCGCCTCAATGCGACAGTAGAAAAAATAATAGTGGATCAAAAAAAAGTTCAGGGTATCGAATTAAATGATGGCAGTCGTATTATCAGTCAGCTTATCGTATCAAATGCAGATCCGGCTTATTGTTATTCGCATCTGATTTCAACCGAACATCAGAAATACACTACACGCATTAAAGGGCGGATGGCCAAATTCTCTATGGGCTTATTTGTTTTATATTTTGGGACGACAAGGACTTATCCTGACGTCGCTCATCATACAATTTGGCTAGGCAGTCAATATCAATCATTGCTGACAGATATTTTTGACAAAAAAATCTTAAGCCAAGATTTTTCTATGTACGTACATCGGCCTACTGCAACAGATGCAAGCTTTGCGCCAATGGGTTGTGATTCCTTTTACGTGCTTGTTCCCGTGCCTAATTTGCAAGGGGACGTTGATTGGTCGATAGAAGCTAAACTTCTTCAGAACAAGATAGTTGCCGCTCTGAGCAGAACGCTATTGCCTGATTTGGATAAACATATGGTCGCAGATTTTTATAAAACCCCCGAAGACTTCAAGAAAGATTATCTCAGTATGCACGGAGCAGGTTTTTCGATTGCGCCTTTGTTCCGACAATCAGCTTGGTTTCGTTATCATAATCGAGGCGAAGGTATAGCTGGACTATACCACGTGGGGGCAGGCACGCATCCGGGGGCGGGTCTTCCCGGTGTAATAACATCCGCTAAGGTGGTTGATAGCATGATTAAGTCGGCAGCCGCTTATGCGGAAGTAGGATTATTTGTATGAAAAATTCTTCACATTCGCCCACCGCAGTGTTGCGTCAGCACGGCAAATCTTTTTATTGGGCCAGTCTATTTTTAGGATCTAAAAAAGCCACGCGAGCCGCGCGTTTATATACTTTTTGTCGTATCGCAGATGACTTGGCAGATCAAAGTTCCGCGTCCACTGATATCGTTAAGATGCTAAGTCTATGGCAGCAACACATTAAAGTAGGCCAGAGTAATAACCCCATCGTGAAAGATATTTTAGATCTGACACGTGAAATTAATCTAGATACCACTGCGCTGGATAATTTGTTGGAAGGGTTAATTTCAGATTTGACGCTTACTCGTATTGCAGATCAGACACAATTACTTCGATACTCTTATCTTGTTGCTGGCACCGTTGGTTTGATGATGTGTGGATTGCTTGGCGCAACAGATGTTGAAGCAAAGAAATTCGCTGTCGATTTAGGCATCGCTATGCAGTTAACCAATATCTTGCGAGATGTTGCTGAGGATGCCCGCTCTCAACGCCAATATGTACCGCAAAGCTGGCTGACGGATAAAATTGATTTTTTCCGACCGACCGCTACAACCAGTGAGCTAGCTCAACCTATATTCCAACGTCTACATGATTTGGCGGAAGTTTATTACCAGAGCGCATATGCTGGCATGATATATCTCCCAATACGCAGTCGATTCTCAATCTTGATCGCAGCTCGTCTTTATCAGGAAATCGGCTTACAAGCTAAACGCGAGGGTTTTCCCGTTTTAAATAAGCGAATCATCGTTTCATCTAAACGAAAGTGCTGGTTGATAGTAGTTTCCTTATTAAGCTTTTGCAGAAGCTTATTAGGCAAGAAAAAATTTCATCAGCATCGCTCTACTTTACATCAAGATATCAATGCATGGCATTATAACAAAAGGACAGTAAATGAGTCGGCATCATCGAGTTGACGTTGCGATTTTGGGGGGAGGCTGTGCGGGACTATCATTAGCGCGTGAGTTAAGTCTAAATACGAAATGGCAGCGGAAAACACTTATTATCGAACCAAGAAAAACTTATCTCAATGATCGCAGCTGGTGTTTTTGGGAACCAACTGATAATGCTTTAAAAAAAGCTTTAGAACCTATCATTCACCACAGCTGGCAACAGTGGCGGTTTTCTGGAGAAAATTTCTCGCAAATCCATTCTTCACAGGGACGACGATACTGTCACATCGCTGCGGATGATTTTTATAAACAAGCAGTTTCAGCAATTGCCACTAATGCGAATGTAGAATTAGGTATGGGCCAATCGGTAAAAAATGTTGAAAATATCAAATCAGGTTACTTAATTTCACTCGACGATGGTTCAAGCTTCTACGCGCGTCAAGTTATTGATACCAGGATAGGAAATTATCTTTTTAGTCATCAAGCACGGCTATGGCAAATATTTTATGGTTATGAAATTGAGATTACCGATGGATTATTTGACGACACTACCGTTGGATTAATGGAAAATCTTACTAGTAATGTAAGTTCAACACAATTTTTATATGTTTTACCTTTCTCAAAAAAACGCGCGCTATTTGAGTTAACTCAATTCTCAAGTGAACTGTTCGCACCGGAAAAATTAGCGGGTCTATTGAATGACTATTTGCTAAATACCATTGGCAAAGATAATTTCAGGATTCTCCGCACAGAACATGCTTGCATACCCATGGGCCTAAAGTCTTTAGCAAAATCAAAATCACCTCAGTATTATTATGCAGGTACAATTGCTGGTGCTGTTCGTCCCTCGACCGGTTATGCTTTTATCCGAATTCAACAATGGGCAAATCAATGCGCACGTGAACTGTTTGAGGGGGGCAGATTATCGAAGGTGAAACAGTCGACTCCATTAATCAGATCAATGGACCGCATTTTTTTAAATGTCATGCGCGATACCCCAGCGTTGGGTGCCGTGTTTTATCAGGCGCTCGCAGAATGTGTTTCTGGTAAGTCACTCGTTCGATTTCTTATGGATGAAGCAAAAAGCGCAGATTATTTTCAAATTATTAAAGCCTTGCCTAAGCTCCGATTATTAGTCTATAGCCTTGGCTTAAATCAATTGTTCTACCCTAGAATGGTAAATTCATGACACTAAAGAATGATGACATTACCCGCGTGTTATTTATTATTGTCTCGATATTTTTTCTGCTTTTATCGACTCCCATTTTTACTATCGCTCCTGAAAAATTAGCCATGGCTTTATTAGGGTTTGTTATTACCGTAGGTTTATCACATGGTAGTTTGGACTGGGCTTTAGCGCGGCATTGGGGAATACGCCATAGCATAACTGAAAGTTTACTTTTTCTTATTTTATATGTTGCGGTTGGTTTAGTAGCGTTAGGAATTTGGTGGATGACTCCAGCCACGGGACTTATCATCTTTTTATTGATGTCGATTCTGCATTTTGCCAGTGATTGGAATGATGAGCTTGGGCGCCCTGTCAATATAATCCTTGGAATCGCAGTGGTGACACTACCAGGTGTCATGTTTGAAAACCAAGTGTTGGCGCACTTCAAATTATTAATATCAGAGCAAGATGCCACTGTATTAAGCCACTATGTACATTATGCTGGATGCATCGGTATGATTGGCGCAAGTTTAATCGCTGTTCTACAAATTAAAATTTCACCGCTTTTATCTGCAGAAATTATAACATTGATAATAGTCGGGATAATTCTGCCACCCATTATTTATTTCAGTATTTACTTTTGCATGTTGCACACGATCAAGCATTGGCTGCGCATGAAGAGGATTGGGTTGTACCGACATTTTTTTCATATTTTATGGAGTGCGACATGGCCTACAGCAATATGTATTATCGTGGGATTTTGGGTCTATAATTCATCTACAGTATGGTCATTCAGCCATAATTTTATCCGTATAGTCTTTATGGGTCTTGCAGCATTAACAGTGCCACACTGGTTATTACTCGAGATCTATCCATTGATGCGCAAGCATAAACGTATTTTTAATTAAAAATAGCTAGTAATTATGGTGGGTGTAGACACTTTCATTTTTTATCATAAGTAATAATAACCTCGCCCAAATTAATACCGTATTTAGATAATGTCGTTCTATTAATAACTTTCCCACCTGTTGTCATATACAACCAATCGTCAAACTGAATGGTATAACTATGTTTAGCGACGGGAACATTTAATGTATAAAGCATATGAACGGCGTTCCCAAATTGCGTTCCAGTAGCTAAGCCGACTGCGTCTTTGGCTGATGCCGTAAAATGATGTGCATCCTGAAATTGGAAATGCCATTCTCGCAATTGATTTTCACCATCGTTATAATGAATTTTTTCGGCTAATACGCCCGCGGGATATTGCCAATAACCGCGCATTGAGATGCTAACAGAACGAGTCAAATCGCCAGCGCGATTTAATACGATTCCATGCGCTGCAAGCGAACCATTAAAGAATTTTTCTATGTTAAGCCTGGGTTGGTTATTGGCATACATTTGAGACGAGGTTGTAGTACAACCCAATAGCAACAATGTCAAAGAAGTAACGCTAAGGGCTACTAGTGGAGTTTGAGTCAATCTCATATACATCTCCTTCAATTATCAATGGTGGCACTAACCGAACAGCGCGTTTCAATCCTTTATCATAATAAACAACAAGATCACATTATCTATCTTGAGGTTTTTTAAGTAAATGAATAAGTAAGCCGGAATGAAAATATGCTAGAATATCTCTCAATTTTGCAACTTTTCCCCTGAGTAATAAATAATGATGAAAAAAGGCATATTGCTAGTTAATCTAGGTACTCCTGACCATGCAGATGGCAAATCAGTTTATCGCTACCTCAAGCAGTTTTTAAATGACCCGCGTGTCATTGATTTACCGACTGTACTTCGTTGGATTTTGACGAATTTGATTATAGTGCCATTTCGCTATAAAAAATCGGCTGAAGCTTATCAACAAATCTGGACTCCTGCCGGTTCGCCGTTATTAACTAATAGTATCAACCTTAAAAATGCATTAGCCAATGTACTGGGTGAAGAGTATCAAGTTGAATTAGCCATGCGTTATGGTAATCCAAGTATTAATAAAGTCTTGATAAGTATGCAAGCTTGCCACCAGATCACGGTGATACCGTTGTTTCCGCAATATTCTTCCGCCGCGACAGGTTCAGCAATTGAAGCCGTCCTGCAAGAGATTTCTAAGCAATGGAACATCCCTGAGATTTATTGTAAAAATGATTTTTACGACCTTCCGGGTTTTATTGATGCCTATGTAGATGTGTTGCAAAAGGCGATGGCAAACAAACAAATCGACCATGTTATTTTAAGTTTTCACGGATTACCTGAACGACATCTTTCGAAAAGCGACTGTCAAGCGAATTGCGATCATATAGCAGCTTGCCCTGTTATCGATATAAAAAATGCTTTTTGTTACAGAGCGCAATGTTATCAAACCTCTGCACGCATCGCAGAAAAATTACAATGGCGTCAAGATCAATATACCGTTGCATTTCAATCACGTCTAGGTCGTACACCTTGGATAAAGCCCTATACTGATTATGTTTTACCTGAGTTATATCAGAAGGGAATCAAAAATATAGCGATCGTTTGTCCCTCATTTGTTGCTGATTGTTTAGAGACGTTAGAAGAAATCAATATACGTGCACGTGCAGACTGGCAAAAGTTAGGTGGTAATACCTTCTTGTTTGTTCCCTGCATTAATGATCATCCACTATGGGTACAAGCAGTTGCTGACATATGCATAAAAACAATTAAGGATATTCTCTAAGGCATTAGATTAATATTTAAAATAACTAGGTAAATTACAACACGTTAATTTTATGTAATGCGATTAATAAATCTTAGAGTGGTTTTCAACTCTTTAACACCTAACATTAGGTGCTGTAGTTGATCGAGAAATAGGAATATCGGGTAATCTAACGATTATCAATGAATCTATACTCGCTAACATCGCAATCTTATCAACAGGCTTAATAAAATGGCCATCCATGCCAGCTTCGTTAGAATTTTTTATATCAAATTCTTGTGCGTTAGCAGTAATTGCAAAAATGGGAATATGAAGATTTAAGTCTAGTTTTTTTTCAATTGCTCTAATTTCACTGGTTGCTTCAAGTCCATTTTTTCGTGGCATTTGTATATCCATTAAAATTAGATTAATGCGCTTATTGCTTGAGAAAATTTCAACGGCTTCCACTCCATCTACAGCTTCTACACATTCATGTCCAGCTGTGACTAATATACGAATCAACACCTTTCGATTAATTAGATTATCATCGACCACTAAAACCGTTAACTTTTGACGAGGTTTAACTGCAAGTAGTCCAAACGCGCCGGTTGGGATTACTAACGGTGACAACGTGTTCCGAGCTTCTTCTTTGGTTTCAAGTTCATCTCTCTCGTCTTTGGAAAGAGTGTTTAAATCCGCGGTTACACTAAAAGTGGATCCATTGCCGATTTCACTCACCACGGTGATATTACCATGCATAGCAATTGCTATTTGTTTGGCTAAATGTAAGCCCAAGCCCGATCCTCCGTATTGACTTTCAATTGAGTGATTGGCTTGAATCCATCGTCCAAAGAGGACAGCTTGCTCAGCAGTAGTTAGGCCAATGCCGCTATCTTTAACAATAATTTGGATCTTGGTAATGTCATCATTGTTTTCTAAAATATTTAAACTTAAACTTATTGTGCCTTTGTCCGTAAATTTAATCGCATTACCCAATAAATTCATAATAATTTGTTTAAGACGTAAACTATCTCCTTTCACCCAAATTTCTTTTACATCGGGCGTTGAAATGGAGATCGTGATGCCTTTTAAGGTGGCTTGCATCGCTAACATGGGTGTTACTTCGCTGAGTGTTTTCTTTAGATCGAATATAATAGTATCTAGTTTAAAATTTTTATCAGTAATTTTAATGATAGCCAGGTTGGTATTTAGAATTAACAATTGATAGTCTGCACAAATGATCATACTCTTTAAATTATCTTTGATTTCTTCAATAGCAGAATTTAAGCGTAACTTATGTGAAGGCGACAATGAGCCACTCAATTGGCTTATCAATTTTTCTAACACCACAATCTGTTGTATGCAAATGTCTAATAATCCGGTTATCCCACTTAAGGGATTGCGAATTTCATGCGAAAGATGCGCCATGAAAATAGTTTGACGTTCAATATTATCCCTGGATTCTTGCAGGAGGTTGTCAGAATGTTTTTTTAAGGTAACTAAAGATTCTTGATGGTCGAAAAGTCTTTCGGTTACGTCATGACCATCGGCATAACGTCGATTATTCTTTAATTGAGACCGCCAATGAAAAGTTCTATAAGTTCCATCGGAGCATCGATAGCGGTTTTGATAATTATGAACTAAAGATTTATCTTCATCGCGTTTTTTTTCAGCCGCAAAATCGGCAGGATGTAAAAAATCATAAGCTGATTTTGATAATAGCTCGTCTGTTCTATAGCCGAGTACCCTGGAAAACGCGGGATTAAAAAATTGTATCGTTCCATCTATGTCACTAATACATTGAAAACTTTCAGCAAGTAAAAACATGGTCACTAGATTTTCGCTGGTGAATTCGGGCGGCTGTTCTTCGGATAATATTAAGTTCTTAATAGCTTTATTGTTCGTTAATAACTGCCGACCTTTTTCAGTAATAGAATTGTAATTAAGATTTAATGTCTCAAGCGTTTTATTATCAGTAAAAATTGCCGCAGCATCATCGCCAATTTCATTATAGCTTATATATAATTCTTTCAGAGTTGCGCTCTGCGCCAACATGATGCCGCCAGTTTCTCCTAGCATATTAGAACTAATAGCTAGCGAAGTGAGTACTGTATTTTGAAAGGCCGCGCGGCCGCCGGCGAAGCCAATGCTATTTCCTGACAAATCCAACTTAACAATAGTTGCATGTTTTAATATTATTACAGCACCGGCGTCACCCAATAAATTGTGACAAATTATTAAAGCTGATAGCGATATATTATTTTCGACAAATAGTTTGGCCCCTTTATATGTTATTTGATTGAAGCCCACATCTAAATGTTTTAGGTTTATATTGCTGCCGAGGGCGCCAAAACCCGCATCGTTTACAAAATTGTAACTTAAATCTAAGAATGTAATGCTGTGATTATTATAAGCAAGCGCGAGTATACCATTTTCGTCGATAGAGTTTCCCGCGACACTCAGTGACTCGATAATCTTATTGTTTGCTAGATAAATAACCCCTTTCGTATAAATGAAATTATAGTTAAGGTTTAGTGTTTTAATACTGCTATTTTCACTAAGAGCTTGGCAACCATCACTCATAATCTTATTATGCGACAGGGTTAATGAAATTAAGCTATCGCTTTTTGCTAAAGTTATCGCAACAGCATCTTCACATTGATTACCTGCTAAAGATAAAGTAAGTAGTTTTATAATTACAAGTTGCTCAACACCTTTATTGTCAACTCTATTATTAGCCAAATCTAGATTTTGCAAATTCGAAATCGTCGGAGAGCTGTCTAATGTCGTTATATTACAATCGCGCAATATCAATGTAGAAATATTAGGTAATGAATTAATTAATAGTTGGAAACCTGGATTACCGAAATGATTGCCTGATAAATTAAGAATTGTAAGAGTTGTGTTTGCAGCTAATACGTTAATTAATTCTTTTAAGTTTTCTAGTTTTATGTCTTGGTAACTTAGATCTAATTCTACTAAAGAACTTATAGTTAATGGGTTTTCCAAAATAGTTTTAACGGAAGGCATTAGTACTACTCATATCAAAAAATTTAAGTTTGAGTAGAGTACGCTTTAATTGAATTAAAGTATCCTGGTTATTTTATTATTTTTTAAAGTAAAAGCTTAAGAAATTTAAAATTTTACAATTGGTATTCAATCGCACAATTAATGTATCTTAACGTGCTAGAAATGAAGATATAAATATGAAAGAAATGGGTTACTCCCCTTGAACTGTCACGGTAATTTGGCGAGTGTGAGCTGCTAACCTATGTTCCCACAAAAAAATTCCCTGCCATATGCCTAAATCAAGCTGTTGATTAGTGATGGGGATAGTCAAACAACTTTGCGTTAAGATATTTCTTATGTGCGATGGCATGTCATCCGGCCCTTCAGCGATATGCGAAAATGATTTATCGCCATCCGGCACTAGTTTTGTCATAAACGCTTCTAAATCACTTTGTACATCAGGGTCCGCATTTTCGCAAATAATGATAGACGCGCTAGTGTGACGCAAAAATATATTGCAGACGCCGGATTTTACTTGCGCGTCAGCGACAATCTGCGCGACCGCGGCCGTGACATTTAGCATGCCGCGGCCGTGCGTCATGGTTTTGAAAGACTCTTGATATTGTCGCAGCAACGCTTTACAGCTCCAACGGTTTGTACGGCACGACGATGCCATGCATGCTCAAGCTAGTTTGCACTTTGCCAGCGAGTGCTAAGGCTGAGCTTTGCTTGAATTCAGGGCCAATGTAAACGCGAGTTTGACCATTGCTTTTGGTCGCGTAAGTAAAGGCTTTGAAACCTTTCGCGCGCAGCGCGTTCGTTAAATTTTCCGCGTTCAGTTTGCTTTTGAAACTACCGAGTTGCACTACCCAAGCACCCTTCTTTAATTGCTCGATATTGATAGCGGTGTTTTGTGTTCCGCTGGCTTTAACAGATGTTTTAACTTCAGCTTTAGCAGTTTGAATCGGTTTTTTAATTTCAACGGCTTTTGCGGTAGTTGGCGCTGGTGATGCTTGCGCGATTTTCTTTTTCTCAACGCCAGTCAGCGCCGGTGGCGTGGTCAGTTGCGCGGTTTGAGCGATCTTATTCACGTCGGCTATCGTTTTTGACAAAGGCTCAGAATTTTTTGACATGACCGGTGTGATCGTGAGTTTGTTGGCTTTGTCAGTCGCTGGTTTGTCAGTCGCAGTAGGTTGCGCTTTCGTATCTGTATCCACTGCGGTAATGGGTTTAGCAGCTGTTTGGATTGGCGCTGGAACGGGCTGCGCCGCGCTGGATTGTGTGCCTGACGGTGAGATAGGTGCTGTCTTTGTGGAAGGCGTAGTTTGCGCGTTAGAAGTGCCGGTCGTTGGATTAATAGCCGGATTCACTGTAGCTGGATTGGCTGCTGTGTTAGGTGTTTTGGCGGGCGTCGGTGTGGTATCTGAATCTTTCACCGTGACATTGTTATTCATCGTGCCTTGCTCGACATCTTCTTCGCCGTCCGCGGAATTCGCGATGAGCGTGTCTTGCTTGGGCGGCGTCTTCGTGCCGGTGTTAGCATTACCTTGATCATCGGCGATCGTAGGTTGGATCGTCGATTGCGCCGTCACACTGGTTTTATCAGGGCCAGCCGCAGGTTGTTCTGCTTGCGGCGACATAATTTTTTGAAACCAGGTGCGGATGCTAGGAGAATTATTTTGCGCGACGGTGTTTTTTGAGTCGGTCACGACTGTGTCTGTGTCGGGACTATCTACGTTTGAATCAGGGAATGGCGGCGCTTTTATTTCTGCGGTTTGTATATTCGTTTGAGATTCTGTGGTGTTGAATAATGGCAGTAGGATAATGACTAATGCGACAATCACCAAGATTCCTATAATCCTTCTAGTTGCTTTCTTTTCCATAAGTATTCCTCAGAAGTGGTTGTTAGAGATTCGACTGTGTTTCGATGACGACAGAATGCCGGGTTAATTTTGCTAACAGTCTTGCAATGGTAGCGCGCATTTCAAGACGGTTAACGATCATATCGATAGCGCCATGTTGCAATAAAAATTCGCTCTGTTGAAAACCTTCAGGTAATTTTTCTCTGACGGTTTGTTCAATGACGCGCGGTCCGGCGAAACCGATTAACGCGTGCGGCTCCGCGATGATAATGTCACCCAACATGGCAAAACTTGCGGAGACACCGCCCATCGTGGGATCGGTTAAAACAGAAATGTAAGGAATGTTTTGTTCGGCGAGTTCCGCCAGCGCCGCGCTGGTCTTTGCCATTTGCATCAACGAGATTAGCGCTTCTTGCATACGCGCCCCACCGCTTGCGGAAAAACATACGAAAGGAATTTTATGTTCGAGGCTCGCGTTAACGCCGCGCACAAAGCGTTCCCCTACCGCGGATCCCATTGAGCCGCCAATGAAGCCATATTCAAACGCTGCGGTGACGATGGGCATCGTCATTAATTCGCCGCGCAAGACGATCAACGCTTCTTTTTCGCCAGTATCTTTTTGCGCGGTGGTAATCCGGTCTTTATATTTTTTTAAGTCGCGAAATTTGAGTCTATCGTTAGGTCCGACATCGCCGCCGAGTTCAATTTGCGTGCCTTCATCTAAAAAATATTCTAAACGTTTGCGGCCAGAAATCCGCATGTGGTAATTACACTTAGGGCAAACTTCTAAGTTACGCTCTAATTCGGAGCGGTAAAGAATGGCGCCGCATTTGTCGCACTTGGACCATAAGCCTTCTGGCACGCCTTTTTTGGTAATGGCGTTAGTGCGGATGCGGGAGGGTAATAACTTTTTGAACCAACTCATGCTGCTCACTTGAATTTAAAGAAAATTATTCAAATTATAAAATCAAATGGCAGCGAATGACAGCGTTAAATCAAAAAAACAACAATGAATGTGGGGTCTTTGGAAAGGCGTAAGGTTCGGGATAATCGACTGAAACGAAATACAAGCCATTAGGCAGCGCAGTCTCAAACGCCGCCTTGCGGTTCTTCGCCTGCATGATTTCTCGCATGGCGGCAGGCTCTAGCCTGCCTGAGCCTATGCGCAGCAAAACGCCGGTGATATTGCGCACCATGTGGTGTAAAAACGCGTTAGCTTTTAAATCGATTATCACAAAATCAGCTTGGCGCGTGATCGTGATCGAATGCAGGTTACGGATCGGCGTTTTCGATTGGCATTGGGTCGAACGGAACGAACTAAAATCTTGTAACCCAAGCAAGCACGGCACCGCCGCGCGCATGCGTTCCACCGCCAAGGGATGCGGATAACAAGTCACTCTAGAGGCTAGAATCGCGGTGCGGATGGGGCTGTTGTAAATAATGTAACGGTAACTGCGCGCCGTGGCGGAGAAACGGGCATGGAATTCGTCATCGACGGTTTGTGACCAACGT
Source organism: Gammaproteobacteria bacterium (assembly GCA_963692955.1). Lineage (GTDB taxonomy): Bacteria > Pseudomonadota > Gammaproteobacteria > DSM-16500 > DSM-16500 > UBA5158. The sequence goes on from OY843587.1 coordinate 1,515,292, forward strand.
ACCGAAATCGTCGGCGGTAACAATGTGCGCGTACCTAACGTCCAGGCATGCGGGCTGCGGCTGGCATTAGTGTTAAAATGCACGACTTGACCGATGGCATGCACGCCCGCGTCTGTTCTACCCGCGCAAATCAAAGCGATTTTTTCATCCGCGACATCGGCGACCGCTGCTTCTAAACAGCCTTGTATGGTTTGCAAATCAGCTTGCGATTGCCAGCCATAAAATTCATGGCCGTCATACTCGATGCCTAATGCGATACGCATAATTATAGCGATTGAATGAGCAGACGCGCTTCATCTTTTTGGTGGCTGCTGCCAATTTTCATGATGGTGTTTAACATTTCTTTGGCGATTTTTTTCTGGTTCATTTCGATGTAGGCTTTCGCTAAATCTAATTGCGTCGACACGACATCGTCACCGGCGATAGCGTTTAAATCTTTGGGATCGGTGTGCGCAAGGTTTGCGGTTTGAAACGGTTTTTTCCGCGTTAAACGTAACAGCAACAGCGCCACTAACGCAAATAACAAAACGATAAACGCATCGTAAGATATTGGATTAGCGCTCAAATATTCGATGAGTGGATTTAATTTTTCTTGCGCCGCGTCGAAAACAGGGATGACTGCCGAAGGTAATTGCATAACAAAATAATCCTAAAAGGTTGAGAGCTATTCTACACAATGCGGGGCGAAGAAAAAATAGAAAGTTGCTTAGGGACCAGAGGGTTTTGAAAGTTTGGGCATGCTTTGCGTGAGGATTTGCTTATATTGTTCTAATGATTTTAACACTTCGTCCTTGCTACGATTAGGCAGAGAGAGGTCTTGGTCTTCCACGACATGGATCATGCGGTTATTTTGATCGTATAATGTAGCGGCATCAAGCTCGGAAAGTTTACGCGAAAATGCCGTTTCACATTCCAGCATATGATTTACAATTACTGTCTGAACTTGTGTCAGATTTTGCATTATACTACCTCGTTAGTCGGGGTTTGCCCCCTGTTCTATTTAGATAATATAACTATTCTAGCTTAAGACTTCATTAAAAAGCATCACATTTGTGGGATATTAGCTATTACCGGCGCAAGTGATTCGCTAATAATAGATTCAGCGACTTGTACCGCATTGAGTGCGGCGCCTTTTCGCAAATTATCGGCAACTATCCATAAATTCAAGCCCTTAGGATGAGAAATGTCTTCTCTGACCCGTCCGACATAAACAAAATCGCGGCCGGCCGCGTCAGAAACTGGCGTTGGATACGGGAATTCGCCGGTAATTAACTTAACGCCAGGGGCTTTACCAAGCAAATCTAGAGCTTGTTTAAGCGTAATTTTATCGCGGGTTTCGACATGCACGGCGGCGGAATGACCGGTATAAACCGGCACTCTGACGGCCGTAGGATTGATTTCTATGCTGTCGTCGTTAAAGATTTTTCGCATTTCCCAGACGATTTTCATTTCTTCACGGGTATAACCATTGGGTTCGAATTGATCGATATGCGGCAGCACATTAAAAGCAATTTGCTGTGGATACACTTTAAAATCCGCGCTTTCGCCGTTTAAAATTTGATTGGTTTGCGCGGTCAATTCCGCCACCGCGTCTTTGCCAGTGCCCGAGACAGATTGGTAAGTCGCGACATTAATGCGGGTAATGCCGAAATGATCGTAAATGGGTTTCAATGCGACGACGATGGGAATCGTATTACAATTCGGGCTGCTAATTAAATTTTTATTCGCATAGCGTTGAATATCGCGTTGATTTACTTCTGGGACGATTAACGGGACTTTATCGTCATAACGGAAATGCGAACTTTTATCTAATACCAAATTGCCAAGGGCCGCCGCTTTGGGCGCATACTCCGCCGCGACCGCGTTGTCTGTGCAAAAAAAACAAATTTGCGTTTGGCTAAAATCAAAAGTGGCGATGTCTTCTATGCTACAGCTAACGCCGTTATAAACGCGTTTTTCACCCGCGGAGCGCTGGCTCGCTAGCAGATAAATTTTCTTAACGGGAAAATTACGTTCTTGCAGAATCGATAAAACCGTCGCGCCCACGACGCCGGTCGCGCCGGCTACCGCTACATTAAACTGTGTTGCCATAAAAAACTTTTCCTTCAACTTTAGATCGACTCAACACCTTGCAACCAAACGCTAATCGTTTCACCCATAATGCTAGGATGACTTTCTTGCGCGTAATGCAGTTCTTCGCCAATTTCAATTAATTCGATATTCGGTAAATTATCTTTCGCCCACATCGCTGTCGCCATCGTCGTGATAAAACCCGGAATCGTATAAAGCATCAATTTCGGAATGTCCGAACGCGTCAGCTGTTTCGAATAGTCGGCGATGATTTTATCGACCGCGGTTTTACCCGATAAACCAGGCATTTCTTTCACGTATTGGTCTAACGCTTTGCCTGAGCCGCTTTTCAAATAGGGCTGCCGGTATTCGCTCATGTCTTTTTCGGATAACGGACGCATAATGCCTTGCGGGAGAATTTTGTCAACAAAATAGATACCGTTACTCGCGAGGTCGGCGAGTTCTTCAGATTCTTGCAGCAAAGATAATTGTTCTTGATAGGGCAACGAAATATCGTCGTTATTTAACGCTCGCAAGTAAGATTCATAAAACACTAACCCGCGTATGTTCTTAGGATGATTCATCGCGTAATGGAAGCCCAATACGGATCCCCAGCCGTGCATGACTAACGTCAGCCGTTTTAAATGTAGGGTGTCGATGAACTTATCTAAGTATTCGATATGGTCGTTAATGGTGTATTCGATGTCAGGTTTGTCTGACTTGCCCATGCCGATCAAGTCGGGCGCGATACAACGTCCTAACGATTTTACGTAAGGAATGACATTACGCCATAAATAAGAGGAGGTCGGTATGCCGTGTAAAAATAAGATGGGATCGCCGCTGCCTTCTTCCAGATAATGCATTTTCGAGCCGTTCACTTCTACAAATTCGCTTTTCATGACTTTCTTCCTTAAAATTTTATCCTGCTTGGGCAAAATCAAATAACTCACGGAGCACGACTGAAAAAGTAACAAAGCCAACGTTGGCGCTGGATTTAATATCAGCTAGTAAATTTTTCCAGCGTTCAATTAAAATTTTATTTTCTTGTAGCCACGCTTCTATGCGTTCTTCATTAGTGAGTTTTTTCCGGGTTTTAAATGATAACACATTGATACTTAATTTTCTTTGCACATTGTCTAAATCGTCACGAAAGCCGGAGCGCGCCAATTCATCCCATTGATTATCCATGGCATAAGAATTCAATTGCTCACGCAGCCAATTTAATTCTAAATAATTACCGAGCGAATAATAAGTTTGCGCCATCGCCGCCACCGGGAAATTATTTTTACGCGCGGCTTCGACGATGTCTAAGGAGGAAAATAACGTCACACAGGCCGCCATTTTTCTCGCTAACGCTTCCGGTATGCCTTCTTCGGTCGCGAGATGAATTTCCGATGCTAAAATGTCGTGATCGCTAACCGCTAACAAAGTCGGTAATTCAATGATTAACTCATTGACGGGTTGTTTGAAATCGCGGATGCAAGCTTCGATATCTAGATCCGGTTTACGGTTACGCAAAAACCATCGCGTCGCGCGACGGATCAAATAATAAATTTGTAACATCATTTTTTGTTGCGACGCGACGGTGACGACGCTGTCCAGCGCTTCGATTTCCTGCCATAACGCGTCTAAATTATAAATGCTGGACGCGATGACATACGCGCGCATAATGAAGGCGACCGGCGCGCCGGTTTCGCGTTGCAAGCGTTCGACGAAATTAATCCCCATGTGATCGGTCACGCTTTTACTAAGTTGGGTCGCGATAATTTCGCGGCGCAGACTATGTTCTTTCAATTGCAGTAAATATTTTTCGCGTAATGGTTCTGGGAACGCCGATAATAAATAATCCGTAAAAAACGGATCTTCCGGCACGTCGGATTCTAAAATATCGGTTTTCAAAAACATTTTACAATACGCTAGCAGCACGGAAATTTCCGGTCGAGTTAACCCTTTATTATTTACTTTGCGTTCTTGCAAGGTTTTATCGTCGGGTAAATATTCTAATTTACGTTTGAGACGGCCACTTTTTTCTAATTCATTCATGTAACGGCGGAATAAATCCATGGTTTCTATACCCACGGACGATTCCAGCGTAATCATTTGGGTTTGCGCGTAATTGTCACGCAACACTAAATCACCGATTTCATCGGTCATTTGTTCGAGTAGCGTATTGCGCTCCGGCAGCGTCATATCGCCGTCGAAAATTAATTTATTCAGTAAAATTTTAATATTCACTTCATGATCAGAACAGTCTACCCCGGCGGCGTTGTCGATAAAGTCTGTATACATGATGCCGCCGTTCAATGAATATTCGATACGCGCGAGTTGGGTCACGCCTAAATTACCGCCCTCGCCGATCACGCGCGCGTTCAATTCATTGGCGTCGATGCGGATATAATCGTTAGTGCGGTCGCCCGCGTCCGCGTGAGTTTCGTAGCTCGCTTTGATGAACGTACCTATGCCGCCGTTAAACAGTAAATCGACCGGCGCTTTCAACATGGCGCGGATGACGTCGTTTGGCGTCAGGTGATCTTGCTCGATATTCAATGCTTTTTGTATTTCTGGCGACAGTTTAATGGATTTCGCGGAACGGTTATAAACGCCGCCGCCTGGTGAAATGAGTTTAGAGTCGTAGTCAGACCATGAGGAACGCGGTAAATCAAACAAGCGTCTGCGTTCCGCGAAGCTTTTTTCGGCGTCAGGATCTGGGTCGAGAAAAATATGCAAATGATTAAACGCACCGATTAATTTGATATGTGGAGATAGCAACATGCCGTTACCGAACACATCGCCCGCCATATCACCAATGCCGATCACGGTAAAATCTTCCTGCGCGGGATCGATACCAAATTCACGGAAGTGGCGTTCCACGGATTTCCATGCGCCGCGCGCGGTGATGCCCATTTTTTTATGGTCATAGCCCGCGGAACCGCCGGATGCGAACGCGTCATCCAACCAAAAATTATATTCTTTAGAAATACTATTGGCGATATCAGAAAAAGTCGCCGTGCCTTTATCGGCGGCGACGACAAGATACGTATCGTCTTCGTCATAACGCACGACATCGACCGGCGGCCGCGCTTTGTTATCGACGATATTGTCGGTGATATCCAACAAGCCACGGATAAAAGTCGTGTAGCAATAGATAACTTCTTTCATGATGATGTCTCTATCACCATCGACCGGCAAACGTTTCGGGAAAAAACCACCTTTGGCGCCAACCGGCACGATCACGGAATTTTTTACTTGCTGCGCTTTCATTAAGCCCAATACTTCCGTGCGGAAATCTTCGCGGCGGTCTGACCAGCGGATGCCGCCGCGCGCGACTTTGCCGCCGCGTAAGTGCACGCCTTCCACGCGTGGTGAATACACAAAAATTTCAAACATCGGCCGCGGTAACGGCAAGTCGGAGATCACGGTAGGGTCAAACTTAAAGGAGATATACGATTTATCGTGGCCGTTACTATTTTTTTGAAAATAGTTCGTGCGCAACGTCGCCATGATAACTTCAAGAATACGGCGTAAAATTCTATCTTCATCTAGGCTTACAACTTCATCTAAAGATTGCTCGATATGCGCGATAATATCGGCGGGATCGGCGCGTTCCACGCCGGGCACAGCTGGCGTGAAGCGCATTTTAAATAATTCAACCAAATTCTTCGCGATACCGGGATTATTCACCAGCGCGTCTTCTATGTAAGGTTGGCTAAACGTAAAACCAATTTGACGTAAGTATTTCGTGTAAGCGCGAATCATGGCGGTTTCACGCCACGTCAATTTCGCTTCCAACACGAGGCGGTTGAAACCATCGTCTTCGGCGATTTGCAGCCAAATTTTCGCGAACGCTTCTTGGAAAATATCCCGAACACTTTCCACATCTACTTCTTTACCTTTGCGGTATACGACATCGAAATCGTTGATCCAAACGATTTTACCGTCTTTGAAAATGATTTCGTGCGGACGTTCACCGATGACGCGCAGTCCCATGTTTTCTAGCGTGGGCAACACATCGGATAATGCGATCGGATGTTCAGCGTGAAATAACTTTAAACGCAACGCACTGGGGCCTTTATCTACCGGCGTATAAAACAACATGCCAAGCGGATTTTCTTTAGTGAGCAATTCCATTTGATCTATGTCGCTAATCGCGGTATTAACTTTGTAATATTCCGTATAACTCGCCGGAAACGCTTTCGCATATTTGAGATAAAACTTATTCGCTTCCGCTTCGCCGAAACGCAAAACCAGTAATGATTTTAATTCATCCGACCAAGAGCGCGCGATTTCAATTAATTGTTCTTCGATTTTCGCGACGTCGAATTCGATATTCGAACGCGGATTAATGCGGATCAAGAAATGAATGCGCGCCAATACGGAATCTGAAAAAAAGGTCGAAAAGCTAGATTCCACCCCTTCTAAAGATTGCATCAACACTTCCTGCATCGCGACGCATAATTCCGTCGTGAATATTTCTCTCGGCACGAATACGAGACAAGAAAAATAGCGGCCGTAAGAATCTTTGCGGATGAATAAACGGATACGTTTACGTTCTTGAATATGCAAAATACCCATCGTCAGTTTGACTAGTTCGTCTTGGGTCGCTTGAAATAAATCATCGCGCGGTAAAGTTTCCAACACATTCATGGATTCTTTGCCGTTATGGCTGTCTGGTGGGAAATGTAATTCTTGCATGATTTTGGCGACTTTATGGCGTAGGAAAGGAATATGACGCGGGCTGGAGTGATACGCTGTCGATGTGTAAAGCCCGATAAAACGGCGTTCGCCGATCAATTCACCTTTTTCATTAAAACGTTTGACGCCGATGTAGTCGGTGTAAGCCATGCGATGCACGGTAGACTTCGTATTCGTTTTCGCGATGATTAAAATATTTTTTGATAACGCTAATTTGCGCGCTTGCGGCGGCAGTTCCGCGTAACGGCGGGAAATCGTGCCGGCGCTTTCGTCGCTCAACACACCTAGTCCGGAACCCGGCACGATTTGCAAAGCGCGATTGGTTTCATTGCCGATTAATTTGTAATCGCGTGAACCTAAAAAAGTAAAATTATTATTGATTAACCAGCGCAAGAAATCTTTCGACTCGGCGACTTCGGCGGGATCTAGCGGCGGCGGATTTTGTTCGAGCTCAAGTAACGCTTCTTCCGCGCGTCCTACCATCTTACGCCAATCCATTACGGAAATTTGCACGTCATTCAATACACGTAAAATATTGGTGCGTAACGCTTCCATCACGACGGGGTCGGTCTGTCGGTCGATTTCGATATAAATCGGCGCTTCCGGCTGCGCGCCCGGTTCATTCGCGCCTAGCGGTAAAATTTCTGAGATGTAATGATTTTCATCGCGCAGTAATTTCAAACCGCCGAAGTGCACCATGAAGTGAATTTGGCAATCATTGCGGTTGATTTCCATGCGGGTCGAATCGACTAAGAATGGAATGTCATCGTGGGAAATTTCGATAATCGTATGCGAAGATTGCCAACCGTCTTTTTCCACCGTCGGATTAAAAATTCTGACTTTTGATTCGCCCGGTTCGCGTTGATAAATGAAATTCCAATGCGAGAGAAAAGCTCCACATAAATCATCTAACGTCCGTTCACCTAAATCGGCTAACGCGCTAGTTGCGAAATAACGAAATGCGTAGACTTCCAATAATTTGAATTGGTTAGCGGGCACGCGGTCTTTGATATGGCTTAAAATCGTATTAATAATTTCTTGGCGACGGCTGCCAATTTGACCGGACATGATAGGTATTGCCTCCACAGCGTTTTGTTATAAGTTGATGCGCCAATATAAGTAGCGCTTATGTCTAGAATTTTAGCTCTTTTAGGGGTCAAAACTCAATTAACATTTCGGGATTCTGGGCTGTGACAGGCATTTTGAGAGGATTAGAGAAAAACATCGGCAGCTTCGCGAAGAATAGTAGTGCGCGGCTAGGCCTTGCAAGTGTAGTCAGGGATACAGCTATAGCCGATAAAATGGCTTTTAGCGGTGGCGACGGGTAATTTAAAGTCGAAGACGCTGACGCCCCACATTTGTTTACCTTGATAGGTGCGTCCGTCACTCGCCCCAATCATGAGTGGATTGCCTTGCTTATCTTTGCCTAAATAAATCATCACATGTGTGATAGCCGGATAGCGTTTGATAGCGTAAGTGCCATCCCAAAATAATAAGTCACCCGGCCGTAACGCGGAAAATTCCGGTGAACTGAAAGCATGTGCGTGCACCGTGTGCAATTGACCGTGTTGCTGTGCCCATAAATATTGTTGATCAGAAGAACGCGGCGCCGCGTTTAAATTGAGTTGGTGTAATAAATAATAAATCGTGCCGGAGCAATCCATGCCTTTGGAGTCAGGATTCGCTGAGCCGTAGCGATAAGTAATATTCTTCTGCGTTAATACCAAGGCATTGTTAAGTAGCCGTTTAACCGCGTCAGTGTAATGGTCAAAACCAACGAGTTCAGTAGGATTAATCGTTGCGGTGGTAGCAGTGCGTTCGGTATCAGCAAAACAATTTATGCAAAAAATAATTGTGAAAAGGCTACTTAAAAAGTTTTTCAATGGTGACATTGTTGGATTCAGCATGTTTAAATTAATAAGCTCATTCTATTTAAATAAATCAGAATGAGTTCCAGTTCTTTCAAATACAATTTCGTTGGCTGAAGGTTTATATATTAATAACCAATCAGGGTCGATATGGCACTCGCGGCGATTTTTGTAGTTTCCAGAGAGACCGTGATCGTAGTGGTTATGCGACAGTTTCTTACCTTGAAGCAAAAGCAGCATTACAGATCTAATCTTCCCAAGGTTCTTTCCGCGCTTTTTTGCTAGTTTGATATCCTTTTCAAACTGTTTTGTCGTTACAGGCTGTAGCATGTTCCATTCCGTGTTATTTAATTCCTAGTTTATTAAACATTTCATTTGAATCAGTATGGCGTTCTAAATTCTTGCCTTTATCAGTATCCTCGAAGGTTTTTAAAGTCACTTTATTGGGGATCCGTATCGCAAAAGGAATTCCTTTATTTAACTTTACCTGATGTAAAAATAAAACAATCGCTTCGGATACTGATAAGCCTAGCTCTGCTAACACAGGCTCGATATCGTTTTTTAACGAAGGTTCTATTCTTGCTCTTACGGTGGTGGTTTTCATACTTTTACTCCAAAGTTCATTACTAATTGTAGCCCATTTGAGCTACAAATGCAATATATAGGAAAGTTGAAATATTAAATTCTTCCATGTTTATCAAGTAATTAGTATAAAGCTACTAGGCAACAATATGTTTGTTATTTGCTTAATAGCTCTCTTTTCATTAAAGTAAGGCAAATATATCCAGTTGAATTTACCCGGAGAACTGTATGGCTATGCGTTATATCATTGGATCTGCAATTGTCATGGGCACTATGTTTACTTGCAATGCGCATGCAGATGAGGTTGCAACAGCCTCTGACAAAAACTTTGTGACCCAAGTTTCTGAAGGTGATTTATATGAAGTTGAAGCTAGCATACTGGCGGAACAAAAAGCGTGGGCGCCAAACGTGAAAGATATCGCCTACACAGAGATACATGACCACGAACAAGTGAATCGTAAGTTAAAGCTTATCGCCGGCAAAGATAGCGTACCGATCATCCATAAACTCAATCCAACTTTCAGTGAGCGCTTGGCAAAATTAAATAGCCTGCCGACCGAACAATTTGATACGGCGTATCTTGTCGATATGGAAGAAGTTCACAAAGCCGATGAAAAGCTGCTGGCGAAAGAAGCTATCGATGGGTCTAACAACTTTCAAGAATTTGCTCACGATACCGATTTAATCGTGCGACGTCATATTGGTGCGCTGCACGCTTTGGATTAAAAGCTAAGGAGAATCTACTTACCTTTCACTGCAACATTGTCGCGTAAGTAGATTGGCACTGATTCCGCGATGGATTTATTCCATTCTTGTTTTTTAAATTTATCTTGCGCAAGTTTAGCTACCGCGCTTGCCATCGGCATTCTTGATACGTCTAGCGCTAACGGTTTGAAACTAAAACACTGCAGCATGGCAGCTTGATATTCTTCCCAGGCGTTGCCAATGGCATACCAATCTTCGTCGTCTGGTACGGTAATAGCATTGGGTGCGCATACTATCTCGTCGCCGACTAATTCCACCAAGCCTGCGGCATTGACTGCATACTTACCCCAATACACTTCGCGGATACGCGCGTCCGTGCCGGTCATTAATTTTTTCCAACCTAGATCATCAAATGCGCCCTGCGCTGTCGCCGCCAACGATGAAATACTAATTAGAGGTAAATCAGCGGCAAATGCCAACCCTTGCATGACACTAGCAGCGATACGCACGCCGGTAAAACTTCCTGGCCCGCGGCCAAAAGCTAACGCATCTAAATCTTTTAATTTAATGTTATGCGCGTGTAACAATGCTTCTAGCTGCGGCAATACTAACTGCGCTTGTTGCATAGGCGCGACATGATGCGATGTGTGAATCTCATCGTCAATCAGCAGCGCCAGCGAGCAAGCGGAATGTGAAGTATCAAGAGCTAATAATTTCATGGGTTTCTTCTGCGTTGCTAGTTTCACGGGAAAATAAAAATTCCCGTACTTTTTCTAATTCGCGCGTGCGCGCCATGTCAGGTAAACTTTGTAAAAAAACTTCGCCGTAACGGTTGCCGACTAACCGCGGGTCGCAAATCATCAACACCCCGCGGTCAGTCACATCACGGATTAACCGCCCCGCTCCCTGCTTTAATATCAAAACCGCCGCGGGTAATTGATAGGTCCCAAAGGGGTCAGCGCCTTGGTCGCGCAGCAATTTCATGCGAGCTTGTAAAATGGGATCGTCCGGTGATGAGAAAGGCAATTTGTCGATGATAACACAAGACAGCGCGTCACCACGCACATCCACGCCATACCAAAAGCTGCTGGTGCCTAACAAAATCGCGTTGCCTAATGCTTTAAATTCATTAATGAGTAAGCGTTTAGGTTTGCTGCCTTGTTTTAAAATAGGATATGGCAAGCGGTTTTCTAAATACACCGCGGCGCGTTCCAGCGCGCGGTGACTGGTAAATAATAAAAAAGCTTTGCCCGCAGAAGCTTCTAACACTGGGATAGCAGCTTCAATCACAGCTTCGGTGTAATGTTCGGCATTAGGGTGCGGCAAGCCACGCGGCGCGTATAACAGCGCTTGTTTTTGATAATCAAACGGGCTTTTCAACTGCAATTGCAGGGCTTGATCTAGCCCCATCGTTTCGGTAAATAATTTAAAGCTATTTTTTACCGTCAGGGTCGCGGAGGTAAATATCCAACTACGCTGCTTACCTTGCATATATTTTTTAAAAAATTCCGCGACTATCATCGGCGTTAAATGAATAGAAAAACTTTGCGTATGAATTTCAAACCAATGTATCGTATCTTCCGGCGCTTTTTTCGTGGCGATATCGAAGCGTTCCATGATTTCACTCGCGCGCCGCCAACAATTTTCTAAGCCCTTGCTGCGCACCGCGGCTTCTTTCAACACCGCTGTTAATTGCTGCAGACAAATTTTAATATCTTCGATGCAATACGTCAGCGCGGTGGAGTTTGTATCTGGCCACGGTAGACTTCTTAAATCTAAACCCAACGCGGTCCGCATCATTTGCACGAGGCGCTGTAGTTTCGCGGCTTCTTCGTTAATTTGTTTCATGTCGTTCGCGGTCAACAACGCCTCCGCGTCGCAATCGCGCGCTAATTCGCTTAAGTGACGACTGCTTAACACCGTACTAAAAAAATAAGACGCTATCTCCGGCAGTTGGTGCGCCTCGTCAAAAATAATTACGTCAGCGCCCGGCAGCAATTCGCCAAAACCTTCTTCTTGCAGCGCCATGTCCGCAAAAAATAAATGGTGATTAACGACCACGATATCCGCGGCCAATGCTTGCTGCCGCGCTTTTACCACGAAACAATCTTTATAAAATTCGCAATCTTGGTTTAAACAATTTTCGACGGTGCTAGTCGCGTACGGCCAAACTTGCGAATCTTCCGGCAGCGTATCAAGCTCCGCCATATCGCCAGTGATGGTCGCGCTTGACCATTCATGAATGGTTTGCAGCTCGCTGATTAATTGCCGTGATGCGAAGCGGCCTTCTTCGCGGTTGCGGTGCATGCGGTACAAACATAAATAATTGGAGCGGCCTTTGAGTAATACCACTTTCAAAGTCGAAGCTAAGATTTTTTTGATAACCGGAATATCATTATAAAAAAGTTGGTCTTGCAGATTTTTCGTGCCGGTGGAAATAATCGTTTTTTGCTGCGCTAAAAATATCGGCACGAGATAACCAAATGTTTTGCCGGTACCGGTACCCGCTTCGACGACTAACTGCGCGTGATGCTCGATCGTTTGTTCGATGGTTGCCGCCATTTTTTGCTGGGCCGCGCGCGGCGTGAAGCCGCGGATGGCTTGACTGAGTAAACCATTTTCTTCCAGTATCGAAGCGCTAGTCATTGGCGGCTTAGTCTGTTTCCAGAAATTTTAATTTATCTTCAACGTTCGCCCACTGATCGGCGTCAGCTGGCGCTTCTTTGATGCGGTTGATCACCGGCCATTTTTCGGCGAGAGTTTTATTTATTTCTAAAAAGTTTTGATATTTTTCGGGGAGATCATCTTGCGAGTAAATCGCATTAACTGGACATTCTGGTTCGCACAACGCGCAGTCTATGCATTCATCGGGATTGATAGCTAAGAAATTGGGGCCTTCGTAAAAGCAATCGACGGGGCAGACTTCGACGCAGTCTGTATATTTACAACGAATACACTGTTCGGTAACTACAAATGTCATATTAAACGCCTCAGAAACTGCGACAGCGTCACTTCTTTAAAGCTGGTGCCCGGGGCCGGAGTCGAACCGGCACGAGAATTACTTCTCGAGGGATTTTAAGTCCCTTGCGTCTACCAATTCCGCCACCCGGGCAATCTCAGGGTAGAAAGTAGAAACTAACAGGCTGGGGTCGGGATCGAACCGGCGTACACGGCTTTGCAGGCCGCTGCATAACCACTCTGCCACCCAGCCAAAAATCTTTAGTGCAATTCACTCCGCAAGACATGGTCTAACACGTCCTAACTCCTAGCGGAATGCTTTAATACGCCATCCGAGGCAAAAAACAAAAAACCCCAGAGGTCTGAGGCTTATTTGGAGCGGGAAACGAGACTCGAACTCGCGACCCCAACCTTGGCAAGGTTGTGCTCTACCAACTGAGCTATTCCCGCAATCTATGTGCTTGATCACATACACTTCTAGAGGCGTAATTCTATCTGAGGACGTCCCAGTGTCAAGAGTGAATCGGTGAAAATCTAAAAAAAATGAGGGAATTACCCTGCTTTTGCGACACGCGTATTTATTGTGTACGAAACTCAGGCCAGGCCGCCTTCAAATATATCATCATAGACCAAACGGTCAATATGGCGGCGATGTAAAGTAAGATTAAACCCAACACCGTAACCGCTGCCCGGGAGTTCGGATTACAGTAAATTAGAACGATCAACGCCAGCATTTGCACGGTGGTTTTGATTTTCCCCATCGTCGACACGGCGACACTTTTCGTTTTGCCGATTTCCGCCATCCATTCCCGTAACGAAGATACAATAATTTCCCGGCTAACGATTATCGCCGCCGGTATGGTCACGAGATAAGAAGGGAAAAGAATAACGTCGTTCGCGGTGCTGAGCGCTTGGAACTGCGGCTCGGCGACGATGAGTACTAAGGCAATAGAGACCATCATCTTATCGGCGACGGGATCTAAGAAAGCGCCGAAGCGCGTGGATAATTTTAAACTACGGGCGAGATAACCATCTAACCAATCCGTCACGCACGCCAACGCGAAAATAACGGCGGCAATGATATGTCCACCCCAAGAAGTGGGAAGATAAAACGCTAATACGAAAAATGGGATCACTAATATCCGCACTAGCGTAAGAATATTAGGTATATTTAGCATGCACTACACCGCTACATTATGTAAGGCTTCAAAAATTTTTTGTGCCAGTGACCAGCTAATACCTGGTACCTTAGCAAGTTCATCAAGACTAGCACGATTTATGGCCTGAATACCACCGAAGTAACGCAATAATTCGCGGCGTCTTTTCGCGCCGATTCCAGGAATAGTTTCTAAGGAGGAAGTGCGGCGTTTTTTGTCGCGGCGGTTACGGTGACCCGTAATCGCGAAGCGGTGGGCTTCATCGCGCACTTGCTGGATTAAGTGCAGCGCGATCGAGTCTGGGGGCAAGTGTAAGGGCGGTTGGTTAGGCATGTGCAACGTTTCATAGCCGGGTTTGCGCGCGACGCCTTTAGCCACGGCGATTAAAATAATTTGCTCGCTAATGCCGACTTCCGCTAACACTTTTTCGGCGGTGTGCAATTGCGGGAGACCACCGTCGATTAATAATATTTCCGGTAACTGGCGCTCTGGTGTAGGCGCATGTTTAAAGCGCCGTTGTAACGCTTGACGCATCGCGGCGTTATCATCGCCAGGAATAATATCGGTGATGTTATAACGGCGGTAATCGCTTTTCGCGCTGCCTTCGGTTTTAAACACGACGCACGACGCTACTGTCTCTTCACCCATGCTGTGACTGATATCAAAACACTCGATGCGCGTGGGTGGCGCGGGCATATGCAGTAATTCTTGCAAGGCGGCCAAGCGCTCTTTGGTATTGGCTTTCGTCGCCATCTGACTGGCGATGGATAAAGTGGCGCTGTTACTGGCCATTTCCACCCATTTTTTCCGCTCGCCGCGCACGGAATTGGCGATGACGACTTTATGCTGCGCTTGCTCGGAGAGCGCGTTCGCTAATACTGACTGATCGCTGATTTTGCTATCGATAATAATTTCGCGCGGCAATTCATGGGCTTTTTCACCTAGGTAGTGATGAATGATAAACGCTTTAATGATTTCATCAGTGGATGAATGCGCGGGCGCACTAGGAAAATAAGAACGGCTCCCTAACATTCTCCCATGACGAATCACTAACAATTGCACGCACACAATACCGGAGTTGATCGCGTGGCAAATGACGTCAGCGTCACCGCGTTCGGACGCGACGTATTGTTTGTCTTGAATTTGTCGGATTTTTCTAATTTGATCGCGCACGACGGTCGCGAGTTCATAATTTTTAAGTTGCGCGGCTTGGTCCATTTGCTTTTCTAATTCTTCCAGAATTTGTTTATTTTTACCTTGTAAAAATAACACCGCGTGGCGCACATTGATTTTATAATCATCCGGTGAAATTAATCCCGCGCACGAACCAGAGCAAAGTCCAATTTGATGATGCAGGCAAGGCCGCGTGCGGCTCGCGAAAAAATTATCTTGGCAAGTGCGCAGCTTAAAAACTTTTTGAATCAAATGTATGGTTTCGCGCACCGCTTGCGCGCTGGGAAATGGGCCGAAATACAGACCGTCTTTTTTGCGCGGCCCGCGGTAAAAATCGATGCGCGGATACGGCTCTTCGTCGGTGATATGGATATAGGGATAACTCTTATCGTCGCGAAATAAAATGTTATAACGCGGTCGGTGTTTTTTGATGAGATTGGATTCGAGAATTAACGCTTCGTTTTCTGTGCGCGTTACCGTGATGCCGATATCGACGATGTGCGACACCATCGCGATCGTTTTAGAATCTTTGGCGGAGCCGTTGAAATAGCTGGATAAGCGTTTTTTTAAATTTTTGGCTTTTCCGACATACAAAATTTCCCCGTCATTACCCAGCATTTGATAGACGCCGGCATGATTGGTGGCATTGCTTAAAAAAGCCTTTATATCAATCATAAATAGGTATTTACACGAAGATAATGACTAATATAAGTATAGATCAATCTGCGTCGTCTGTCGGGATTTTGCCGCCTTCCACCAGCCCTAAACGCATCGCTAAGAGGGTCAATTCTACGTCGCTGTGTATATTGAGCTTTTCGAATATACGGTAGCGGTAACTATTCACAGTTTTTGGGCTTAGGCAAAGTTTATCGGAAATATCTTGGACTTTTTGCCCGCTGGTAATCATTAACATAATTTGCAGTTCGCGCTCAGAAAGAATATCAAGCGGCGATTCTTCGGCTTTGCTGAAACGCTTTAAAGCCAGCTGTTGAGCGATCTCGGAACTGATATAGCGTTGGCCGGAATGGACAATGCGCACCGCGCGTATCATTTCTTCGGGATCACAACCCTTGGTGATGTAACCCGCCGCGCCCGCTTGTAATAAACGTGAGGGGTAAGGTTCATCGTCACACACCGTCAGCGCGAGAATTTTAATATCACTGTTGTGGCGTGTCATTTTACGGGTAGCTTCCAAACCACCAATTCCAGGCATCTGCACATCCATGAGGACGACATCGGGAATCAATTCTTTGGCTAGTTTAATCGCGTCTTCGCCGGTATTGGCCTCACCTACTACTTTGATGCCATTCACGTCTTGTAACAAACGACGGATACCCATACGGACCAGTTCATGGTCGTCCACTAATAAAACTTTAATCAAGTTATTTCACCCCATATTACGATAAACCCATATCCATAGGCTTCAGTTCACGCTTGTGGCGGAGAGAGAGGGATTCGAACCCCCGGAGCCCTTGCGAGCTCAACGGTTTTCAAGACCGCCGCCTTCAACCGCTCAGCCATCTCTCCTGATGTAGCGTGAATTGTCTATCCGGTATGCGTAACTAAAATTCAATAAGCGCCCATGTTACCGCTTTTTTGTAAGCGTATTCAACCAATAATTGTAAGAATATCCATATTCTCACGATGGCTGCATGTGATATGATCGTGGCAGTGTTATGAAACGGCTAATTTTGGAGGTTAATTATGCAACGTAATGATATTAAAGTCATTAATCAAGGATCTTCGCTCACTATCAATTCGGTTTTACGCAACACTTACATGTTGCTTAGTTTGACCCTTTTATTCAGCGCAGGTTGCGCTTACTACGCGGTAGTGACAGATGCGCCTTACAGTCTTATCGCCGTCATCGCTTCTTTTGCGATGTTATTCGCGATTACTGCTTTGCGCAATAGCGCTTGGGGTATCTTAGGCGTGTTCGTGTTTACGGGTTTAATGGGTTATTCCATGGGGCCTTTCCTCAATCATTTCATCAAAGGCTACTCTAACGGCACAGAATTAATTGTGACGGCCATGGCCGGGACTGGCTTAAGTTTCTTCTTAAGTTCCGCTTATATTTTGGTAACGAAGAAAGACATGAGCGCCTGGTCTAGATTTTTAATGATTGGTTTAGTCGTGGCGATTGTGTGCAGTTTGGCGAATATATTTTTGAAAATGCCAGGCATTCAATTAGCGGTATCTGCCGCGTTAACGTTTATTTCCGTGATGTTAATGATGTTTGATACTAGCCGCATCGTGAATGGCGGCGAAACCAATTACATCATGGCGACCGTCAGTTTGTTTATCGATATCGTTATGTTGTTCCAGAATTTGTTAATGCTGTTAGGCGCGTTTAGCGGTAATAGCAGAGATTAATTAATGCGGTCGGTGTGGTCATTCCCGTTAACGCGGGAATGGCTTCGCTAAGCTTCACTCATTTCTTGCAGCCACAAACAAGCGCCCTTCTCCGCTAATTGTTTCAACCGAATAGTATGTGCATCCAACTCTTCCGCATTCGCTTTCAACACCGTTAAATTATACTCTCTGATCTTCACCGCGGCAGTATTGTTATTTTGTTTCGCCTTGTCCTCCTGCGCTTCTTGAGCGCCAAATAAGGTCGCTTGACCACCGGTCATCGCTAAGAACACTCGCGCTAGCAAATGCGCGTCTAAGAGCGCGCCGTGATGTTCACGGTGGGAATTATCGATGCTGTAGCGTTTGCATAAC
This sequence comes from Gammaproteobacteria bacterium, assembly GCA_963692955.1. GTDB lineage: Bacteria > Pseudomonadota > Gammaproteobacteria > DSM-16500 > DSM-16500 > UBA5158. The sequence goes on from OY843587.1 coordinate 1,533,221, forward strand.
GCGTCTAGGCTGTTGCGTTGGCCGACGTGCAACTGCCGTGCTAAAACTAACGTGTCGACGACGCGGCAATAATGCATGAGCGGTTGCCAAGATTTTTTTAACGCCGCTAATTCATAATTGATAAACCCGACGTCGAACGGCGCGTTGTGAATAATTAATTCGGCGTTGCCGATAAATTCCATCAACTGATCCGCCACTCGCGAAAAAATCGGTTTATCCAGTAAAAATTCCGCGGTGATGTTATGCACCGCCAGCGCTCCCGCTTCGATATCGCGTTCCGGATTAATGTAAGTATGATAATGATTACCCGTTAATTTGCGGTTCACCATTTCCACGCAGCCGATTTCAATGATGCGGTGTCCCTGGTCCACATACAAACCAGTCGTTTCAGTATCTAAAATAATTTGCCGCATTTATTATTCGCCCTTTAACAATTGATCTATCGCTTGGTTCGCTAACGCGTCGGCCAAATCATTTTCCGGATGGTCGCTGTGGCCCTTCACCCAATGCCAACTGACTTTATGACGACTGGCTTCGTGATCCAGCAACTGCCATAAATCGGCGTTTTTTACGGGTTTTTTATCGGCTTTTTTCCAATTCTTTTTTTTCCAACCTGGCAACCATTCAGAAATTCCCTTTTGCACGTATTGAGAATCGGTATATAACTCTACTAAACAAGGTTCGCGTAACGCAGCTAACGCTTGAATCGCCGCCATCAATTCCATGCGGTTATTGGTGGTGCTGGACTCGCCGCCGAATAAGGTTTTTTCTTTTTTCCCATAACGCAGTAATACGCCCCAGCCACCCGGGCCGGGATTACCGCGGCAGGCGCCGTCTGTGTAAATCGTTATGTGTTTCATTTAAAAATTTCCATGTTAACGCTGATTTCTCACGGTGGGTCTAGGTACGCCGATCACCGGCAAACGCACATCGGAAAGTTTTTGCTTCCACGTTAATTTAATCGGCGTTAACGGGATGACTTTGGCTTGCGCGACAATGAGGTAAATTCCGCCTAGGGGTAAATGCAAATTCCGTCCCAACCATTCCATAAACGTTAATTTATTATAAAAATTTTCATTGTTGACCGGCGGGCGGTATAAAAAACTTTTATGTTTAATTAACTCAAAATCAGCTAACGCCAACCATTCTGTGACGGATGACGCGCTGAAAAAAGTTCCCGACCAGGGCGGATGTTTTTCCCTACTCCATAATTTTTTTATGCCCCATAAGCTATAGGGATTAAAACCAAAAATGACGATGTGTCCTTGCGGCTTCACGATCCGGCAAGCTTCCGCTAAGGCTTGGCGCGGATTATCGATATATTCGAGAATATGCGGCAATAATACCAAATCGATGCTGCCCGACGCGATCGGTAAATCGTGTAAGCCGCTTTCAATGCCGAAAATATTTTTTTGCTGTTGATGACTTAGTAGCGGGCTTAATAAAATTTGATTGGGGATGACGCTCGATTTCAATAGATCCAGTTGGCGCGGCGCGCCGATCAGCAACGATTGCGTGCCATAAAACTGCGCGAGGATAGCAGGTAAGATTTTTTTTTCCGCGTCTAATACCATTTGGCCTGGAAATTTTTCCAGCCAATTATTCCACTGTTGAATGGTACGATAAGTTTTCGGCAAGACACCACATCCCTTTTGTTACTCGTGTGTAAATATAACATAGGAATCTTCACGAGATCATATTTTCGTGAGAGTTTGAATTGGTCAGATTTTGTAAAAACTCATTGGTCTTGGTTCGAATCGCTCTAGCCTGTCAGCTTGACCTGACCCATTTTATCTGTAGTATAAATAGGATGTTAGATATCATCCCAATATCGGCTTTTAAAGATAATTATATTTGGCTGCTTGCCAGTGATAATTATCAATGCGCTATTGTTGATCCTGGTGATGCCGCCCCGGTGTTAGAGGTATTGCGGCAACGCAATCTTACCTTACGCTCGATTCTGATCACTCACCATCATCATGATCATGTTGGCGGTGTTGATAAACTTTATAAAGAATTTCCTGATATTTCCATTTATGGTCCCGCGCACGAATCGATTCCGAATTTAAATCATCCAGTCAAAGAAAATGATACGGTGGAGTTAGATTTTTTAGCGTTGCGTTTGCGCGTTATTGAGATTCCCGGTCATACGCTGGGGCATATCGCTTATTATGGAAATCACCTGTTATTTTGCGGTGATACGCTTTTTTCCGCGGGTTGCGGGAAAATCTTTGAAGGCACGCCGGCGCAAATGTTTGCGTCACTAACCAAATTAGCTAACTTACCTGACGCTACTTTGATTTATTGCGCGCATGAGTACACACAAAACAATTTACGATTCGCGCAAACGGTTGAACCCAATAATTCTAATATAAAAAAACGTTTACAAGAAGTAACAGCACTACGCGAAAAAAATCTACCGACGTTACCCAGTATCTTGAGTGGCGAAAAGCTTACAAATCCTTTTTTACGCGGCGAGATCGATTCTGTGATAAACTCACTGAGCTTGCAGTATGGCAAGCCATTTACAGATCCGATCGATATTTTTAAAACCCTACGCGCTTGGAAAGATACTTTTTCCTAAGTGTGCGGATTGCGATACTAAATGGATGAATGAGTCATTAACATGATGCGAAATGGGTGCAAAAAATTCATTCTTCTAGCCGTATCCGGTCTCTGTTGCGCACTCACGAATTTAGTTTTCGCCTATCCGAATTTAGAAGGCATTCAGATTTATCAAAAGAACGTCCATTTGATTCCCGAGCGCAAACAAAGTCTCGACGATGATATCGACCGCTACCGCAACGCGGAAGATTTATGGGACACGCTGCGGCAGGAATTTTCGCTTAATCACCATGAAGATGATCCCCTGGTGCAAGCGCAAATCGAATGGTTCATGCAGCATCAAGATTTCTTACTAAATTCCGCCGACCGTGCTTCTCCTTATCTCTATTATATTTTACAACAATCACGCAAACGCGGGTTGCCCGCGGAAATTGTGTTATTACCGATGATTGAAAGCGCGTTTAATCCCTTCGCTTATTCACCCGCGGGCGCCGCTGGCATTTGGCAAATGATGCCGGATACCGCGACGGGTTATGGTATCCATCAAGATTGGTGGTATGACGGCCGCCGTGACGTTATCACATCGACAAAAGCCGCGTTAAATTATTTGAGTTATCTATCGAGCTTTTTTGGCAACAATTGGTTTTTGGCGTTAGCCGCCTATGATACTGGCGAAGGGAATGTGTTAAGCGCGATTAAACGTAATATCCGCGATGGCTACAACACGGATTTTTGGTCGCTGCCACTCGCGCAAGAAACGCGGGATTACGTGCCGCGTCTACTCGCGCTGGCGGAAATCATCGCGCATCCGGAAAAATATCCCGTGTATTTTCCACCGGTACATAACGCGCCTTATCTCGCGCAGATCGATATCGGTGAGCAAATCGATTTGAAACACGCGGCGAATTTAGCGGGGCTCAGCATGAAGCGCATCATGCAATTGAATCCAGGCTTCAATCACGCGACGACTTCGCCGAACGGTCCGCATAAAATTTTATTACCGATTGAAAATGTCGCGCACTTTTCTGAAAACTTCGCCATGTTGCCTTCTTATCAGCGTACTGATAGACAGTTTTATCATGTGCGTACGGGCGAAACATTAAAGAGTATCGCGAGACAATTTAATAGCACTGTGAAAGAATTACGGCGCATGAATCAACTAGCTAGAAATGACGTGCGGCCGGGAAAAAATATTTTTGTACCACGCAGTACGCCATCGCCAAGCCGCGCGATCTTAGCAGCGGCGAAAACTTCGCATCCCGCGTTTGTGTCGCATGATTATGAATCGGCGCTGCCACCGCATCCAAAACCCAAAAACGCGTCCGAAGCGTTGATGTATGCGAATAAAGCCGCGGAACATTCGCACGATAAATTAATTCAAGCGTTAAGAGATATTAACAAACATTATGTCGTGCAACCTGGCGATACGATTTATATGACGCGCCGCGGTGATGATTTAGAACGTATCGCGAAACATTTCCACGTTTCAAAAGTCGAGCTACTGGCTTCCAATCCTATCGATGGTAGAAAGCCGTTGCGCTCAGGCGTACGCATGGTCATTCCGACCCATCCACGCGCCCAAGTTGTGGTTAATAATACTGACTTCACCATTCCATCGTATACTTGGTAACTAAACCAGAAAGTCCTCCTAACTCCCCAACTTCTCCTAATTCTCCAAGCTCCCCGCCCCCCAAACGCTCTAGGCATTCTGAACTGAGTACACTTAATAGTTCAATAAGTTCAGTAATTTACCATTAGCTGTCCACAAATATTCATCTACCTGCTATAATAGGACTAATAATTTACAGTAAAAAAACGATGAGGTGGTAAATGTTTGAAAAGACCCTGTGGGAGATCTCCGAAATTGAGGATACCCTAGTTTATGAGCAGGAAATGATCAAGATATATTATGATTGTGGCAAGGCGCTCATCGCTGATAAAAATAACTCGAGTGCAGATTATAGTGCCGAGTTTATCATTCCTCTATGGGCCGAAATGTTGCCTAGTGATCCTGCTAAATTAAAAAAAATAATCGCAAGGCTTGATAAAATTCTTGATTTCAAAACCAAAGGCTATACAGAAGAAAGAGGAGCTAGTGCATTTACACAATTGCATAGCGCAGCCTCATTTAAGTTAAGTAGCTTGGAGAAGAAGAGTGACACCATGTACGAGACGATAAAAAAGAATGAAGCAAATATCGCAACTCAAGAAGCCATAATCGCCGCGAACTTACAAAATAATATAACAGATAATTCACGACCTAATGAAAGAATCCGTGTGAGTCGAAGTGAAATTAAGATTTTACTAAAAGCCTTATCGTTAGGCAAAGGTGTGTATGACAAAGCGACGGGTCAACCTATTTTTCGACGACTCACGACTTTAATCGAATCATTAAACCATTTGACACCATTCGTACCCGAAGACATACGATTAGATATGATTAAGCAATTCCGTGCACTGTCTCACCAGTTACCTATCATTGCGAAAATAAATCCTGATAATCAAGAAGAATATCGTTCCGCTCTTGAAGGCCTTAAGTCAGAAACATATAAAGCTGTTATGCTTTTGGCTGGTAATGCTAAGTTACAATTACACAAAATCAAAGATAATATTTCTCAAAACACTTTCACTGAGATTGATAACCAAATTAAGGGTTTCGGAAATTTTTCGGCTATATTAAACGCTGACGTTGATCAGCACGATGTTTATGAACTTATCGTCGATAAATTCGCTCTTATGTATACGGACTTAGCTAAAGCTATTAAACATGCGCCCACTTCTCCAAAAGAAGAAAAACATCGTAATATCGAAGAAAAAGCCACACAATTTGCGGAAAAAGATATAAACACGGATGAATATCCGTATCAGATGAGCGGCGCTGATTTGCGGCAATCGCAGAATGAAAGTTACATATTCGTTTTGGAAAAAAATTATGTTGAAATCGCCAATAAAAATAAATTTCTCGTTAGGGGTATCAAGAATGATAATTTATTTCAGATCAAACATGACATTGGGCGTTCACTCAGAATTAATGGCATAGATTTACGTGGTAAAATTTTCGAAAATGATGCTGCGCTAAAAGCTTTCTTAATCGAGCAATTAGGCCCGGAACATACCGCCAATTTAATTCTTCATTACGATCAAACGTTGCCAATTTTAATTAGTGGTGCTATTAACAAAAGTGGCGGCGCCAATATTATGGGTGGCATCGAATTCAATCCTATGGGCAAAACCGACGAAAAAGGCGAAACAATCAGTCATACAGAAAATGTTTATGTAAAAGATGGCGTATTATATCGCGACGCTGTGGTAGAAAATTTTAGAGTTTACGTTCCTGAAGACCAACATATGGGCGATAACGAGCGCTGGATTTATAAGACAAATATAAAACTGTTAAGTACCCTTTCGGCTGATGGGTTTGAAGTTGTAAAAGTCGGTACGGATAACGCGTTTATATCTAATTCCATATTGCAAAAATCGACTCATATAGATTTAAAAACGTTACTCACTAAAGTGCTTGAGTTTGAGAATTACATACTAAGCAAGAAAGAAGAGTTTTCACAAAAAGGTGAAAAAACTCAGAAAAAGTTCGAACTGACTGAAAAAACCTTAACGGCTATTCAAGAATTTAAAACTGGAAAATTGACATTAGGGAAATTTAAAGATCAAATTCATGAATTAAGTTTGAAAGACATACCACACGTCGGCAATTTAGGTAAGGCTAAAGGGCTTCTTCTTCGAACAAAACCTGGGATTATTACGACGTTGGAAAATTTTGACAGCACACTTGAACTGATTGTAAAGAAAATTAATGCACAAGCGGAGAAATATAAAGTCGGCACTGCGAACAGCCCGAAAAATCTCTCCGCTTCACCTTCATTAAGCCGTTCACGCTCATAGTTTCTATGAGTGGCGCGCGCGTTTATTGACATGCATCGTTGCATCCACTTTATTTCTCATGGCTTGTAAACTTTCATATAAGACGTGTAAAAGATTCTTCATTAAAATATTTTTAAAAGTATGTCCGCCGAACGTGCGCTGATCGCCAAGATAATCGTTAATTTTTTTGAAGGCTGTTTTATAATCTGTGTCAGGTGTAATTTCAGCAACTAAGTCATTCGCGTCATCGAAATTGATTCTTTGAAAAAAGGTTGGCTGCGTGGCGCATAAATTACGTGTCGCCGCGTTTTTGATCATTACCTGGTAATTTGCCACTGATTCAACGATGACATGCTGGATCGTCATAGCAAAATTTCTTTTAAAAATTTCATTGAGTTCGTTCATTTCGCTTTGATACTCCATTTCAAATTCACGCAAATGACGCAGTAATTTAGCGCAGGGTTGATGTGTTTTAATAAAAACAGAAACATTGTTCGCATGCTTTTTTGCAGCCATTTTAATTTGTCTAAAGCTGTATTTACTATTTTTGGCGCTCGCGAAATTATGGAATGAAGGGTAAAAAGTCTCCATTAAATGCGCGACATCTGTCCCGCTGCGGTAAAGTACGTTAATTGGCATCGGTAACAAGTAATGCGCGTCATTTAATTCTGCGATAGAACCGGAAATGACATAACCGTTAATGGATAAAGAGCGTTTAGCACTGGCATTGACTTGCTGAAAATAGCGCTTTCGCCGTGTCTCATCCTTACCAAAGAATGGACTATCTAATGCGGTATTTAAACATGCTCGGGATTCTGGTTTCGGACAAGTTAAGGATGCGATAAGAGCAGATAATAATTGTAACTGTAACGCAAAATCAGGTTTCAGCGCGGTGGATGTTTGAAAGCTTTTTTGTTGCGTCATACGTTCCAATAAGAATTTTACTGTTAAGCCAACCGCATAACAATCATTGGCTCGATAATCCATATTCGCTAACACTTCCGCGTCGACTATATATTCAGGGCTATGATACTCAACAGACCCTACTCGTCTCAGTGGCGCATGTATAGCTACGCCGAAATTATTGACTTCGATTACATCGTCATGATCACATAATTTTAAAATGTATTTGCCATTTTGTTCAAATACCAAAAAATTTTCTGGCTTGATGTCGCGATGAGCTAAACGCTTAGCATGGTAATTATCAACTGCTAATAACACTTGCGCGATCAACTCACGGAGATTTTCTAGGCTGCAATGATCATTAAATATTTCCGTCTTTGAGAAATTAAATAAATCACTTAACTCCGTATATTCTGAAATTAAAGTGCCATTCGCGCCGCGATATAAATAGGTATGATTAAAAGCGGAGTCGATTCTTTTCCGAATTAAAGTATCTTCAGCTCTAATTGCATCTTTGATATTTTTACCGACTACGCCATTATCTTTCATCAGCGGCGTTGAAAAAACGACTTGTAAGTTGTTAGCGCGCGTAGTGGCGCCTTTCGTTTTTATTGTTGCTGTGACACCTGTGACGGTGTAAATAGAATGGGTATTGAAGATAGAATAGGAAAAATTGCATTCTACTGGCGTAGTTTGCAAATTCTCTAACGAGTTAATTTGTTCAATCATTTTTTGTAATAGTCTGCTTGGCATTTAATCTCTCTTTCTCTCGTTTTGTGGTTATTTATAGGTATACAAATTTTTTTGAAATGGGGCATAATATCATAACATACTGATTCCATGATCATTTCTAAAATTATAATTTTATGAACATTATTTTAACAAATTGTTTCAAATAAATATACAACATATAAATTTATGGTCATTTTACAACAGATTCATAGGGAAAATTGATTTAGAAAAGTACTAGGTGTCATAAGGGTAAACCCTAGGTTATTTTTAATCTAGTTTAGTGCATTCTATAACGTTCGATATATTTAAATAAGGATTATATGAATATTTTACAACTCGACCCCCCTATTCCTCTGAACACGCCTAAAGGTCCAGGGATGGCCTGGTTGGTTCTCGATTACGGCCCAGAGCATAATATATTGTGGACGGTGGCGATTGATAAAACCGGGGAGATTTGGACGTTCTCGAACCCTGAAGTGCGCGCTCAGCAGAATATTTCTATCGGCCGCGTCTTAAAACCTAACCCGGCTGAGGAAGTTACTTCTTGAATAACAGAATTGACGCGGGAAATATAAACGCAAACGTTAGTCCTAACCACATAATTAAGTGAAAAGTAAAAGCGTCGTGTGATGACAATTCAGGCGGTGCGATAAAGCCGCTTAACAAGGCGACGATGGAAGTCAGTATGCCTAATCCCATCCACAGCCACAACGCCGGCTTGCCGCCTGGAATTAAAAACCCTTGCTTAGAGCCGGTCAAATAGCGCAAACGCAGCGCGGAAGAAAATAAGATGATGTAATAAATTAGAGTGATTTGTGACGCCACATCGAGTAACAACCAAAATGAATCGATGATTTGCGGCAGCATGAGAAACACGCTGCTAACGATAGTAAAAATAATCCCTTCAATAATTAATACCCCGACCGGCGATTCTTTGCGGTTGGTGATTTGTAAAATTTTAGTGATATTATTTTTCTTGCAAGCCACATACATGCCGCGCGTTGAACCTAACATCCATGCCGTAATACTGCCGATGTTGCCAATTAAAATTAAAAATAATAGTGGAATGATTAAATAATTTAAATGAATTTCCGCCAAGAAAATCTTAATCGCATCCAGCACGCCGGTGACTAGGCTTAGTTTTTCGGGGGGTACGATGATGGCTAATGAAATTTCGACGGAGAGTAACAAAATTAAAATTATCACGGCTGAGATGAGTAAACTACGCGGAAAATTCCGACGCGGATTTTCAACGTCACCGGCGTGTACCGCTGGAACTTCAATACCGAATAATGACGTCGCGACCGCGATCAGAAAACCGATATGACTGAAGCTTTTCATATCTGGAATAAGTGGTGTGTCTTTTAGCGTGAGCGCGATAGCATGGCCGCCAAGCCACCACACTAATCCGCCGCATGAAATGATGATGATAGGTAGAATGATCCCAGCCACGCCGAATGAAATGCTGAGGCGGCTTGATAATTTCACCCCTATGCAATTTAATCCCGTGATTACCCAAAAGATGAATAAACTTAGGCTGACGATGAAAGTTTTATCCGTCGCGAGAGTTGGTTCAAAAACATAAATCGCGTTCATAGCGATGAGAGTAAAAATGGTGGGATACCACAATAAATTTGATATCCACAACAACACGACGGTGATAAAGCCGGTATTTTTACCGAATGCTTGCTCTGACCAAATGTACGCTCCGCCGTTTTGCGGATGATTGGTCGCTAACTCTGACACCATCAATACACAAGGCAGAAAAAAACCTAGCGCCGCGCCGAAATATAAGAAAGGTAAAGTGAAGCCGTAGAGTGCGTTTGCTGAGAGGGGTTGGAGATTTGCGACGATCGCGACTTGCAGGAATACCAGGGAACCTACGCCTAAAAATTTCTTTTCCATGCTAATCCCATTCTGTAGGTCTCGCCATCGCAAAATTAACGTTCTTATTCCAAAGACCGCCAATCGCCCAAGCGTAAGCGAATGGACGACCGCCCTTCGCCGCTTTCAACATTAACGTACCAATACCAATACCGGCTTCATTTTTTTGCCGTGTATCTTCACTGTGGCGCGACGGCGCGGAATCGGCGACCCGCACGAAATAAACGCCCATGTCTTTAGTCGGTTTATCCATGACGACCATGATATGGCCGCCAGCTGCGTGTCTATGACTTTGCTTAGTGCGGAATACCAAAATATCACCGGCACGCAATTGTTCGACGTTAGTCACTTTATTCCAATAGTTATCGGAATTATTCGATGATAATTCATTGAAAAATTCATAATAATGCTGCGTCGCCGGTGTGGGCGCGCCAGTCGCGTTAACTAAACTGGTGTAAGCGTGTGGCGATACTTGTTTGAGAATATTATCCACGAAGCTGGAGCAATCAACGACATAGACGCCGCGTGACGTATCGAACTTTGAGCCGCCCAACTTATAATCGCTGTAGCGTAATGTTTCCACGGTTTTTTGTACGAAATCCACTAAATGTCTATGCATAGACGTCGCGAAGTTTCCTAACACGTGCGTAGTGGCAACGGTCTCTTTGGTAATGTAAACGGGCGCCGCGCGCACCGGCGTAAAAATTCTTTCTACGAATGGAATCAGGCGCGATTCTGATTTCACGGCGATCACATTCTTCGGCTGCGTGGTTTCTGTGACAAGCGTATGCGTGTGCTCGGGCACGGAGGAAGTGGTCTGCACTTCCGCACGCGTTTCGACGGCGGCGGCGACAGTCGGTTCAGCCGAACTTACATTGGTAGTTTCGGTCGCAGTGACGGCTGGAATGACGGCATTGTTCGCTACCACACTATTATCAGGATTGATAATGAAGTCCACATTGGTGGCGGTTTGAGTCGTCGCTGAGGAGGATTTTTTGTGTAATGGATGATGATGACTGACAGTTTTAAACTTTTTTACGTGATGATGTGAAGCTAGGGCCACTTCTGGTTGATAGCAACTGAGTACACAAGCCGTTATCAATGAAAAACAAAAAAATGGCTTTTGAAAAAAATTAAACATTATAAAAAAAAATCCTTCTCAGAAAATTAAGTCCATTATGTTATTACTAAGTTCTGAGCTTCATTATTAAAAAAAATCGTTTAACTGCCATGTATTTTGGTGAATTATGCAGTGTTTACGGTGTTTTTTCAACCTTTACTGACATTTAATTGCAAGATAAAAGCAGATCTGAGACAAATGCTTGTATTAAAAACATTATTCAAGAATTAAAAATATTATGCTTAACAAACTTCTGTCTAAAATATGAAGTATGTGCCCATCAATTGTTCCGCGTGAATCAGATACTAATATCTTGTGAAACGATATTGATTTCGCCATCTTCGATGCGTGCGACGACTAACGTATATTCCGGGACTTCGATCCACGTCGTCACATCTTCGGTCAACGGTTCAGATGCGATGATGATACTGGATTTTTTTCCGCCGGCTTTCATACGATATGCGCCATCGTAATACCCATAGCCTTCGCCATAGGTGTACCACAAAGAATGATAAGCAGAATGAGTGGAAGGTTCCAACGCGCGTGGCTGCCAGCCATAATCGAAAACAAAACGCGTCGCCGCGATAAAATCCCCGTCGGAAATAAAAACATTTACCGGCGAATTAATCGTGATGTTATGTTTATGCCGCACGCGTTGAATGATTTTTAGTGTTTGATTAATTGCGGCGATAATATCTTCGGTTTTATAATGTTCCGCGTGCACCGGCAATTGCGAAAGAAATAAAGCGTAAATCCATTCACTGTCAGTCGTGCCTTTGATTTGATGTTGATAATCATCACGGACGTATTCCAGCAAATCATATTTCATCAAATCAAAATTAAATAAATCGCCGTTATGCGCTAACGCCATGTTCATATCTTCAAAGATGAATGGATGCACATTTTGATTCGAGACGACGTTTTTAGAATTATAAGAGACGCCACGGATGTGCGCGAGCACGCATTGCGGCGTGATTTTTTTCGCGAGATTATGCAAGTTAGTATCGTAAAAAGGTAATTTTTCCGTTTTGTATAAAAACGGTAAACGCGGCGCATGCGAGCGCGCATCCCAAGCCACCATGCCAAAGCCCGCCAAATTTAACAAATGGTCCATTTGTTTGGGATGGTAACTTTGTTTGATGAAGGAATTATCGGTTTTGTAAAGTAATTCTTCCATTGACATGGGGTTGCCTAAATACGACAAGACTCTACACATGGTTCACCTATTATATAATTCGCTATTTAAACGCATTAACAATTTATCCGCGGCACGTTCTAATTCGACGAACGATTTGCAAATAGCGTCAAAAATTTTATACCACAATGTGATATCGTCTTTTTCCATTAATTCTAAATCTTTAAATGATATTTTCATTAAGATCGCGCGTTCGCAAGTTTTATAAGTAATTAAACCTGGCAGTTTATTCACATAACTACGCGTGCCAAAAATACTTTCCGGGCCCAATACGGAAAGCTTAGCCACCATGTTATCTTGCGTGATGCTGGATTGGACCGCGCCGCGCACGACCACATAAAAGGGCGAATCCTTCTCCCCTTCTTTGATAATGGCGCAGTTATGCGGCGCGCGTATGATGTCGGCGTAAGTCAATAAACTCGCGTATTCTTCTTCACTCAAGCTGCCAAAAAAATCCGCGGCGCGTAATTCTTGCGGATCGATGCCGACATTTTCGAAAGAAGTTTGCTCCGGCCGCGTGAATGAATTAATCACTTCGCTGAACACGGATTTTTCGAGCATTTCGGAGTCGGTCATGAGCCCGGTAATTTCTTCACGCAGATATTCGATGCGTTCGCAGACACCTTCCAAAATGGCGCGCGTAATTTTAAAACGCGTGGCGGGATAAAAAATCGATAGCATGTCGAAATACGAAGTGGAAATCAGTAAACACTCCAACGCGGTTTTAGCGATCACTGACGCGGGCGATTGGCTCTTATCGATGAGACTGACTTCGCCGACAAAATTACCCTCTGATAAAGTCGCTAAATTAATCGCGTCCCTACCTAAAATTTTCACCGTAACGGAAGCTTCACCGTTCAAGATGATATACATGCCTTCGCTTTTACTGCCTTGCGTGTAGAGCGCTTGTTCAGGCGCGAATTCAACGATTTTGCAATACGCAATAATCATGCCAAGCTCGCGCGAATCCAAATATTGAAACGGACGCGCGCTGTTTAAAGCGTTTTTGATATTGGGACCTAGCATTTTTTCTCCTAAATCAGCTGACAGCACTTTTTTAATATTATATTAGTCCGCACGTGTTTTAGAGGTGAAAAAAGCATTTCATTTCGATGAAAAAAATTTAAATATTCTTCTCAACAGTCTGTACGATTTGGGCAAAACAAACAAGTTGTTATTACTAGTATTTTCTCAGAAATTAGGGTTTTCCCTGGGATTTCTCTCATTCCCGCGTGTGCCGAGACATGAAAAAAGGAGTAAAATAGGTATTTTAAGCGCTTAAAAAAAGGGAGATTTTGCGATGAATAAGTTCTTGAAAGCAAGTGTGATTTTAACATCGACATTAGTTTGTGCCACCTCTTTCGCGATCGGCGTGAATGGCGCTCCTAACGGCAGCACGGGTACGATCGGTGGCCCTGCCAGCACGACGGCAACCACCACCGGCGGTGAAAACGCAGTGGCTCCTAACGGCACGAGCAATGCTAATACCAGCATGAATAGCAATGCCGGCCGTGGCGTGAGCAATTCGACGGGCGCGGGTTCTGATATGAACACTGCCGCTGGCGCGATGCCATCCACAGGCGCGACTGAACCTGCAGGCGGCGGCTCTACCGCGAATAATGGCGGCGGCACCGCAGGCGCTGCACCTGGCACTAATGGGGATGCGGCGACGGCGCAATAAGCGCGACGCCAATCTTCTAGTATTAATACCTCCGCAAGCCGGGATAGGCCTATTCCGGCTTTTTTATACTAGCCATTTGACAAAGCGCTCTGTACTCATGTAACATTACACGATTATCTTGTAATGAGTGAATGTGTATGGGTAGAATTTTATTATTAGCGGCGTGTTGCTTCGCTCTAGCCGCTTGCAAAGAACCCGCCAAAGGTACTGTGACTATTGGCATAATTGAGCCGCTTGAACATAAAGCGATGGACGAAATCGTGGCTGGTTTTACCGATACTTTGAAACAGAGTTATGCTAAGCCGGTCATAATTAAAGTGGAAAATGCGCAAAATGATCCGAATTTACAGCGCGCGATCATTCAGCGTATGCTAGACGCGAAGGTCGATTATATTGTTCCGATTGGCGCGGGCCCGACGCAAATGACGTTGGCGATGGCGCGCGGCCGCGCGGTCGTTTCATTAGCTTCGGATCTGCCTCAAGCCGAACGTGAAAAATTACAGCCATGCAACGCCGCGGTAGTGCATGATGAAATTTCGCCGGAACAACTGATTGCATTTATTCATGCCGTCTATCCGCAATTAAAGAATATTACGCTAATCCATAGCGCCGCTGATAAAGTATTTCCCGACGTCAAGAAAGTCATCGCGGATAGTCAAAAATACGGGATCACCGTGAAGCCGTTAATGGTTTCTTCGTTGCCGGAGTTATACGCCGCTTCACTTGCATTGTCCCCCCAAACCGAAGCTATTTTTATTTTGAAAGACAGCCTCATCGTCAGTGGCATTGGCACGCTCGCAAAAGCAGCGGAACAGCGGCATATCCCTTTAATCACATCCGATCAAGGCTCTGTGCAAGAAGGCGCGGGATTTTCGTTAGGGGTGCATGAGCGCGAAACAGGGATTCAAGGCGCGAAGTTGGTGGCAGCTGCCTTGCAAGGTAAATCATTGTGTGCAATGCCGATCGTAGAAATGAAGAATTTAACGGTATTTGTGAACCCTGCCGCGTTGCAAAAAGAAGCGCAAGCTAGCGGTGCTATCACTGCCGCCGCCAACCACCTTCATTACGTGATTGAAAATGTAGGTAAGAGTCAATGAGTATCTTCTACGCCGCGGCGACACAATCTTTAACTTTTTTACCCTTAGCCGTCGGCATCACGGTCAGCTATCGTTTGCTGCGCGCTACTGACATGACGTTGGACGGCAGTTTCGTCGTCGGTGCCGCGGTGTTCGCGCGGCTTATTACATTGGGTTTTTCGCCGGTAGCAGCGAGTCTTTGCGCCCTTTTCTCGGGTGGTTTAGCTGGCGTCATGGTGAGCCTCATTCAAAAAGGCGGCCGCGTCGACCCGCTGCTCGCCGGTGTGCTAGCAACTTTTATCCTGACGAGCGCGAATTTAATTATTATGGGACGTCCGAATATTAATTTATTGTCGCAGCACACGTTAGTGAGTGACGCGTTTATAAAGAGCGATATAAGCGGCTGGCTGCAAATAGGTATGTTTAGCGCGGGGCTGTGTTTGTTGAGTTATTTGTTGGTGCGCACGCGTTTCGGTTTAATGCTGCGCGCTTTGGGTGACAACCCGGAAAGATTAAAAAAACTCGGTAATCCACTCGAATTATATCGCGTAGCGGGTTTTGCTTTCACGAATAGTTTAGCGGCGGCGGCTGGCATTTTGACTGCGCAAACCGTCGGCTACGCGGACGTCAGTATGGGCTTTGGCATGACGTTAACCGGCATTGGCGCGATAATTTTAGGCCAGCAAATCTTGTCGCTGTTCGTGCGTTCCCAAACAGTGCGGGCGTTGGGAGAATTCGCGGCGTGTTTTTTAGGTGTTTTTACTTACTTCAGCGCGCTTAGTATTTTGCTGCGTCTAGATTTGGACCCGATGTATTTGAAAATGATGTTGGGCTTAATTTTAATTGCGTTCTTGCGGACGGCGGCGAATCCTAACCAGAAAAAGAGGCTGGCATGAAGTCGACATTATTACAGATAAAAAATGTCACGTTAAATTTTTCAGAAAAAAATATTCTGTCTGGGATAACGTATCCCATCAATACGGGCGATTTTATTATTGTGTTAGGCAGTAACGGTTCGGGCAAAAGTTCTTTATTAAAATGTTTAAATAAGACCTATGAACCCACAGTGGGCACTATTTTATTGCGCGATCAATCCATTGCAGCAATACCTGATAAAAAGCTCAGCCGTCACGTCAAAATGCTGACGCAAAATACCCATGAATCGTTATTCACGTCGATGACGGTACTTGAAAATTATTTATTGGTAAAGCAATCGCATGAGTCGAGTTTGTTGGCTATCAATACCAGGCAAGCGCGAGAATTTTTCGCGGACTATATTTTAAAATTCAACGCGAATTTAGCGGATAAGCTCGACCAACCCGTTTATCAGCTTTCAGGCGGAGAACAACAAGCTCTAGCGCTGGCGTTAACGGTAGTTTATCCACCGGAAATTTTATTGCTAGACGAACACACGAGTGCATTAGACCCTTTCACCGCGGATAGATTGATGCAGTTGACTAAACAAACGCTGCAGGACGCTAATATTACTTGCCTGCTGACGACCCATGATTTATCGATAGCGCAACACTATGGCAACCGCATTTTAGCGCTGCGCAATGGCTCTATCCATCAAGTGATTGAACGCGATGTAAACGAAAAGCTCAGTCATCAACAACTTTTATCATCTTGTTATTAACTGGGGATAACTTAAAAGTGGTTTTAAAACTGGAGTCGAGGAGAGTCGAACTCCCGACCTCTGCATTGCGAACGCAGCGCTCTACCAACTGAGCTACAACCCCGTGTGGATTTTTCGTAAAAGCATGCCAAATTTATCAAGCGCTACGCAAAAACGCAACTTCTTCCGCTGTCGATTTCCGGCCTAAGACGTCGTTACGCTGCGGAAAGCGGCCGAATTCTTTTATCACACGAAAATGCGCGTAAGCATAGGCTAAAAAAAGTTGATAGACTTGCGTGGTTTCGGTCATGGATAAGGAGACTAAACTTTGAAATAAACGAATGGATTGCTCTTGAATTTCATTATTTTCCGCATGCACCATAGGCATATAAAAAAATACCCGTTCAATTAGCGTTAACGAATGATCCATTTTTTCTCGCAAGCCTTCGAGACAAAGGTCTTGGGCTTTTTTGTCATGATCGAAAGCGGCGGAGGAATTACGATGTAAATACCGGGAAAATTGATCGAGTAAAATAATCATGGCTAGACGGCCGCGCGGTGTCACCGCCCATTCTTCACGGCGGCCTTCGATTACGTCCTGGTAATCGCTGCCGTAGGATTGAGTAATCATCTCCTTGAGTTTTTCACTTTCACCAAACCATAAGTTCGTGCGATCACTAGTGGGAAGATCGGCTGAGCCTAAATCTCCAAACCAAAAATCCAATAATGAATGCACTTTATCGGGCATGATTTCTTTCCCTCCATATCCTCCAGCATAGCACAAAAAGCTGGTAGATGAGGACATAAAAAACAGGATTAATGGGGAGATAACCTACTGAAAAATAGCAACAATATACAATTTTTTAGATCTGAATATTTATCTTTGACGGACGTTGTATAAAATAACGCAATATGTGTGAAAATAGCATAAAAACTATTAAAAGCCACGCCGCCCAACTCACTAAATTTGCCCATTCTAAGCCGCGAAATTCGATTTGGATATGGTTTAACTTGCTAGGTATAGGCACGATTCCAGCTAACAATTCGCCTTCTACTAATATGCTTTGATAAACTGCATTTTCACCATTCACTGATAATCTTAACAGCTTGGGATAGTAAAGCGCTGGTAGTTCGATGAATTTAATCCCCTGCCCGACTGGAACGTCACAAAGCGTGCGGGATTTTTTTTGTGTGCAATACATTTGCGTTTGATTAATGCTTAGTATCTCGGCGGGATTTAAATAGCCTGACAGTATGGCGTGATTTATCGGTAGCGTTGCCGTTATCGCTTTATCATTTTTATCCAACAGCAAAAATTTTAATAACAATGGCGCGGAATCCGGATAACGATTTTTTACCGCTAATAAATTGATGTTCCAGTTTAATAGACCTGGTGTTAATTCTTTTTTATCAATCATTTCATTATTCACAACGATTGCCAGATGAAGATTCTTTTTGCTTAAACTTACAGGAATATCAGCGCGCAATTCAATGGCGGGATCGACGGCTAATTGCAATAACGGTTTAGGAATAGAATAATCTGAATTCGTTTTTAAAATTTTAGAAGTTTCAATTAATGTATTATCAATTTTATTGACGAAGGTAGTGAATTTATTGAAATCGAGTAAATAAGAATTATCATTATAAAGCAAATATGGCTGTGAGATAAAATCTGCTAGTGATGCGTTCGCGTTTTCAGACATGGGGAACCAGGCACTCGCACTCATTACTATTAACAACGTACCGAAGATAACATGATATTTATCTAACTTATTTTTGAATAATAAACATAGCGCCGTTGCCGACAGCAGCGCTCCAATCCAAATGACTTGACTCAGCACGCGCCAACAATATTGTCCGATTAGCAGTGGCGCCGGCAGCCAAGACCAGCAATTCAGCGGCGACCATACTAATAAAAACGCGACAAAAAATATAATTAATAACGGCGTTAGCCATGCATCCGCCAACCGCGAGCCGGATGATAATTTTTTTATAGCCGCGTATAGACACAAGGCAGCGGCAAATAGGATGGGCCAGCCAACGGCGGGATGAATCGATAGCAGCGCATTGCCTTTCATCCCTGGCGTTAAATCCGCCGTGGGCGATAATAGTTGCGATAGGAGCGGATGAAACGCAGGCATATGTTCGGCGCTGCTGTAGGTACTAGTCAAAGTAAAAAAATCTTTAAACGCTACGATGGGAGCTAAATACCAAGCCGCCAGCATACAGCCTAATATGTAAGCGATACCTACGCCGATTAAATTACGCCAAGCATTAGGAATTTTAACGGTGACCAAGAACAACAGCGCGCCAATAAAAAATGACGCATATACAAAGGTAACAATATGTATGGTCGCTAACAAATACCACGCGATACCTAGCTTCGCTAACAAAACATTATTTTGGGGAGCATAAAAACGCAGGCATGAATAAAATAACACGGCAGGTAAAACACCCAACGCGACAATTTCATTTAAGCTGCCTAAGAAATCAATAATAATAATGTAATAAGGCGCGCATAAATAAATGACGCCCGCCAGCAGCGCGGCGGGCATTGAGCGCGTAAACCAAAACGCAATCCGTTGCATGTAAACGCCGCCTACCACTAAGCCTGACCAAATCGTTAGTTTGAAAGCTAGCAATGGATTCGCTGGTGTCAGCCATTTATAAATTAAACCGGCATAGGTATAAGTACTGGGTGAATAAAATTGAAAAAAAGGATAATGCCATCCCCAATGTTCTAACGGCATATAGCGCAACGGAAACTGGCCATTACTCAAGGCAATTTTTGCTTGAATTAACGCGGCTAAATTTGTTAAATAGTCGCCGAGGTTAGGAATATTAGTAGTAGAAGCGATCGGAGCAATGACGGCGGCGGCAAGTAACGCATAAAAAATAACAATACCAAGCGGCTGTAGAGGCAGCCATTGATGGAAGTCAGGAAAAAATAAAATTCGTTTACGCTGCAAAATCCCTAGCATGCGTCAATCTTCCTGTTATTTATTACTTAGCTACCAACATGGCGGCCATGAATTGCGGCACTAATTTTTCAGTCATATGGTCTACGTCGCGGTGCGGATCAAACTCCACGATTTCGATCCCCAACAAGCGCTTGTCGCCTGCGATTTTATTCAAAGCGCGTGATAATTCTTTTGCCGCTAACCCATCGGGCTCGCTCACGCCGGTGCCTGGCGCTTCACGTGGATCGATGCTATCCATATCCAGGGTGACGCCATAGCCTATCGTACCGGCGTTAACGATACCTAACGCTTCTTGCAGGATGTCATCTAATCCACGCCGCTTTACTTCTTCCATGTAATAAATACGTACGTTGAGACTCTTCAATAATTCTGCTTCGCCAATTTCAAAACTACGGATCCCGATCAGACATACATGTTCTGGTTTGAATTTAGGAGCTGCTCCGAGCAGGCTCGTAAAGATAGGATCGCCATGGCCTAACAAACTCGCTAGCGGCATGCCGTGAATATTGCCGGTTTCAGAAGTTTCCGGCGTGTGGCTATCCATGTGCGCGTCAATCCAAATCAAACCGATGTCGCCTTTTTCACGTGTAATGCTCTGTACCCCGCTCCAGGTACCCATCGCGCATGAATGGTCACCGCCAAACACCGTAAAGAAATGGTCTTTACTCACGACCGCAGCGACGGCTAGCGCTAAGGCATGGCAGTGGTTAGCAACGGTCGTCTTGTTATCGGACTTGCCTTCCGGTTTTAAAATCGTAACCCATTCTAATTCCAAGCCCAGCTGGCTGAGAGATGTCATGTAAGGTGATTGCTTTAGGGCCTCGGGGCCATCAGCGCAACCTGAATAAGGCGCGGCTTCGCCGGATGCTGAACCAATGAGATAAATCTTTTTTGTATTCGCCATGCCCTGAAAATCCTTAGCTAATCATCATTCTGTGTGATCAAATATAACTTAGTCATCCTTGAAAAAATAGTGCTGTGATTTCTACGTTTGTACTATAATTAGCGACCTGACTAGCCATGACGCACACATTGCCCACTATGCGATTAATTTCAAAAAACGCCAGCTTTACTCTTAAGCCGCTGATAACGCCGCAGGCTTTAATGGAAAAATTTCCTCTAAATGAATCGTCATTTCAATTCATCGCTAACGCCCGTCAACAAATTGAAAATATTATCGAGGGCAAAGATCCAAGATTGCTGGTGATCGTCGGGCCCTGCTCGATTCATGATGTACAAGCAGCCTATGCGTATGCCGAAAAGTTAAAACAAGCCGCGGCACGCTATGCAGATAATTTATTTATTACCATGCGCGTTTATTTCGAAAAACCTCGGAGTGTGTTGGGCTGGAATGGTTTTATCAATGACCCGCACTTGAATAATACTTTCGATATTAATTTTGGTTTAACGGCGGCACGACGTTTGTTATTAGATATCGTGGCGTTAGGCGTGCCCACCGCGACGGAATTTTTGGAACCCGCTATGCCGCGCTATTACGGTGATTTAATTTGTTGGAACGCCATCGGCGCGCGCACCGTTACGAGTCAAATTCACCGGCAACTAGCGTCTAGCTTGCCGATGCCGGTGGGCTTCAAGAATACGATAGACGGCAATATCAAATTGGCTATCGATGCCATACAAGCCGCACGTTACGGCCATCACTTTGTCGGTCTCTCGCTCGCGGGTACGCCTGCGATAATTGAATCGCGCGGCAATCAACATGGGCACCTTATATTGCGGGGCTCGCAGCACACGACAAATTACTCAAGCGAGGCTATCAACGCAGCGATTGAATTATTAAATAACCAAAGCTTGCCGTCGCGCTTAATGGTCGATTGCAGTCATGGCAATAGTAAACGAGATTACTTACAACAAAAAAACGTCGTCGAGTCACTGGTTAAAATTCTCAACAGTAATCGCGGTGAAATTTGCGGTGTCATGCTGGAAAGTAATTTAATCGCAGGCAATCAAGGGTTAGAAACGACTATGCCATTAGTCTACGGCCAGAGCATTACCGACGGCTGTCTTTCATGGGCTGAAACTTTGCTCGAATTAGAAAAATTGGCGTTGTGTAAAATGACTTGCCGCCATCCCATCGCTGAGATGACGGCAGCGGAGTAATTAAGAAATGCCGATGGCGCTGAAGGTAGTCGTCACCGAGCCAGGTCCGGTTAACGTACACGTCGCGGTAGCGCCGGCTGCGACAGCAGCAGAAGTTACCGTATAACCCGTTGGCAAGCCCCCTTGCAATAACGAGCCTACGTCCGTGCAATTCGATACGGCTTGGCCGTTCGTAGCTTTTTCGCTACGTACCGCGTAATTTTCCGCTGAAGCGGAGGCTAATGCGCCGGCGACACCCGCGGTTGCGGCGGTTTGCGCGTCGCCAGTGATGTTAAACAGCTTTGGAATAGCCACGGCCGCTAAAATACCTAGAATAGCGATAACGATAACTAATTCTATTAACGTGAAACCTTTCATCTGACGGCCAAAGTTTAAATTTTTCATTTTAACTCATCCTCTCATTAAAAAATAAAAATTGGTATTATGTGATCCCGATTGCAGAAAAAGTCGTCGTTGAAGAATTGGGTCCTGATAAGGTGCAAGTCGCGGTCGAGCCATTGGTGATAGCTGATGACGTGATGGTATAACCCGTTGGTAATCCGCCTTGCAGCAGTGAACCTACGTCAGTGCAGTTTGCGACGGTTTGGCCATTGGTGGATTTTTCGTTACGCACGCCATAATTTTCCGCGGAAGCAGAAGCCAGCGCGCCAGCGACACCTGCGGTAGCGGCAGTTTGCGCGTCGGAGGTAATGTTAAAAAGCTTTGGGATAGCGACAGCTGCCAGGATACCTAATATAGCTATAACGATAACTAATTCGATGAGTGTGAAACCATTTGTGGATTTAGCCAGGTGTTTTGACATCAAATAATCCTTTAATGTTAAATTGAATTCCGTTCATCCTAACAAGATATTAACACTATTTTTACTCTAATTAGAATGAATTTTTACCCGATTTTAGCAACTTTCGCCATGTTCCAAATCGGCAAGTATACCGCTAAAGCTAAAACTAAAATAACTCCTGATAAAAGTACAATTAATGCCGGTTCTATCGTGTCACTGATTCTTTTCATGTCATAGTCAACTTCGCGACGATAGAAATCGGCTATCTGTCTCAGCATGGTGCTGAGCTCACCAGTTTCTTCACTTACGCCCAAAATTTGAATTTCCATCGGCGTGAATAAATCGGTCGCCGCCGCGGCTAAAGTTAAGCTATTGCCGCGTTCGATGGCTTCACGCATGGATAAGACTTTTTTGCGGATGAATTCGTTATTGACTGCTTGCGCGGATAATTCAATACCTTCGATTAATGGCACGCCTGAATCTAAAATTGTCGCGAAAGTTTGCACGAAGCGTAATAAAAAAATTCGTTTTAATAACTTTCCAAATAACGGTAAATGTAACATCAGGCTGTCCCATTTATATCTACCTTTTTCCGTTTTGATGTACCACATCACCCAGGCGGTGGCGCCGACGGTGAAGACTAATAAATATAACCAGTAATGCGTAAAGAAATTTGAAGTAGAGATTAAGATGCGCGTCGCTAACGGTAGTTCGACTTTCGCTTGTAAAAACACGCGGGCGAACGCGGGAATCACAAATATATTGATTAACACGATCGCGCCGACCATGGCAATTATGACGAGCGTTGGATAACGCAGCGCAGTTTTAATATTTTTAATGGAGGAGCCTTCGAACTCTAAATATTCGCTGATTTGTAAAAAAGATTCGGCGAGACGACCACTACTCTGCCCGACGCGCACGATGCTAATCATCAATGGCGTGAAAACTTTCGGATAATTCTGCATAGCGCTTGCGATATCTTGGCCGCTTTCCAAATAATCGACGATGCCGTTCAACGCTTCCGCTAATAAATGATTTTTCGTGCCTTTGGATAATTGACGCAACGCGTTTGGCAGCGGCACACCGGTCCTTGCCAACGTATAAATTTGGCGGGACAACATGCCTAAATCATCGGTCGAAACTTTTTCTTCAAACAAAGTACCGATTTGAATATTATTCCAATCTTTAGATTTGGCTTTTAATTTGATGGAGACGGGAGTTATACCTTCATTCATTAATTGCACGCCAAGCGCGTCAGCGGTGGGCGCAGTGCGCTCATCTTTTCTTAAGTGGCCGGTGGCGTCACGGCCTTGATAAACGAACAATGGCATTAGTGTTTAATCCAAATGTTTATTGAATGGGTGCTTCGGTCCTGGCTTCGTTTTCAAATACGCTCTCACCAACAATACGCATCACTTCACTGACGGTGGTTATGCCAAGCGCCGCGAAATCCAATGCGCTTAGCGCCAACGGCCGGAAAGTTTCCTGCATATTCGCCAGCCGCGCGAATTCAGTCGGGTCATTACGGTTCAATGCTTCTGCAAATGATGGATGCCACACTAATAATTCGTAAACGCCGATCCGGCCTTTATAGCCGGTATTGTGACAGTAAGTACAACCGATCCCATATTTAAACTGCACGGATGAAAAGGCGCCGCCGGCGACATTGTCTACCCAGATTTTTTGGAATGGCGTGAGCTTTTCTTCGCGCACGCAGTTTTTACAAATGCGGCGTACTAGACGTTGCGCCATGATGCCGCGTAACACGGCGGACACGACGAAGGCTTCCGCGCCCATGTCAATTAAGCGTAGTGTGCTGCTGATCGCGTCGTTGGTGTGTAAAGTCGATAACACTAAGTGACCGGTCATGGCGGCGCGCAGCGCGATATCCACGGTTTCTTTATCGCGTAATTCCCCGACCATGATGATATCCGGATCTTGACGCAAGATAGCGCGCAACGCACGCGCGAAAGTTAATTCGATGTTCGGCGCTACTTGCACTTGATTGATGCGTGAAATACGGTATTCCACCGGATCTTCGACGGTAATAATCTTCCGTTCAGAATTATTTAATTCACTCAATGCGCCATACAATGTCGTCGTTTTACCGCTGCCGGTGGGACCGGTTATTAAAAATAAACCGTTCGGTAGCGAAATAATTCTGCGTAAATGTTCTAATATCAGCGGCGGCATATCGACATGATCTAAATCCAATAAGCTGGCCGACTGATTTAATAGCCGCATTACTACGGATTCACCATGCGCCGTTGGCAATGTCGAAAGACGCACGTCGAAATTTTTATCTTTAATTTTGATACTGAAGCGGCCGTCTTGCGGGACGCGGCGCTCGGTGATATTGATGCCGCCCATTAATTTTAAGCGCAGCGTTAAAGCTTGAATAACGCCTTTTTCTTTAATGATTTGCTCTTGTAACACGCCGTCGACGCGCATGCGGATACGCAAGACGTTTTCATCCGGTTCGATATGAATATCAGACGCGTTCATTTGCACAGCGTCTTCGAAAATCGATTGTAATAACTTGACTACCGGCGCGTCGGTTTCCGATAAGCCTTTACCTAACTGCGCGATGTTGAAATCGTTTTTACCTAATTCTTCGGATAATTCTTCGGCGAAGCTGCTAATTTCCGCGGTGTGTCGATACATCATGTCGATGATTTGCAGCAAATCTTCTTCGCGTATCAGCGCCGTTTTAATCGGCGCGCCAATAATTCTTGAAATTTCATCGCTGGCGACAATGTCTTGTGGATCGACCATGCCGACTAAGTAAGTTTCATCGTCTTCTTTTTTTAAGAGTAATGAACGGAAGCGGCGCGCGTAAAATTCAGGTAATTTGTTGACGATGTCGGAGCGCACTTGATAGGTTTTTAAATTTACGAAAGGTATTTGTAATTGATCGGACAACAGCTGCAGTAATTCTTCTTCGCGCACGAAATTCAAATCGACTAACACTTGCCCGAGTTTTTTGCCGGTAATTTTTTGTTCCGCAATCGCTTGCTCGAGGTTTTCGTCCGTGATTAAGTTCTTCTCTAAGAGAAGTTTACCGAGATGGATTTTTTT
Organism: Gammaproteobacteria bacterium; assembly: GCA_963692955.1. Taxonomy (GTDB): domain Bacteria; phylum Pseudomonadota; class Gammaproteobacteria; order DSM-16500; family DSM-16500; genus UBA5158. Next base: position 1,558,832 of record OY843587.1, read on the forward strand.
GGGCTGCATCTACTCCCCCGCTCAATAAAATTAGGCGTTATGTAACTGTGTTGAAACATACGCTTTTAATTCAGGACTTAAACCACCCGCATTGTCAGCATTGGAGAAAGCTTCTAAGGCTTGCTCATGACTGCCTAACGAATCTAGTGCGACACCAAAGCCTAACCACCATTTGCCGTTCATGGGTTGTAACGTGATTAATTGTTTGTAAAGGTTAGCGGCTAATTTTGCTTTGCCGGCACGTTGGTAAAGGGCGGCGATAAAGGCGTGATATTCAGGATTTTTCATCAACGGCGGCGCGGCGATTTCCAGCGTGGAGATGGCGGCGGCTAACTTGCCTTCTTTCATCAGTACATGGGCTTTCAATTCGGTGAATGGCAAATATTCTGGATGATGTTTTAAGCCGACGTTTACAAGATATTTCGCGGCGGTGGTGTTACCCGAATCTAAATATAACGAGGCGAGTTTTTCCCGCGCTTCATTGTATTCTGGGAAACTGGTTAACACGCCGGCTAACAAGTGCATGGCGTTTTCGTTTTGGCCGTCTTCGATTAAAGTGATGGCTTGTTGGTATTCTTGTTCCGCCGTATTTTCAGCGACGGGTTTTTTGATAATGACGGGGATGGTGGGATTTTTTTGTGTGCCGGTGACCGTCGTCGTTGACGGCGTATTTTTGAAAGTTAAATCCATTTGTAATTCCGGCGCTTTACCTTCTTCGTTCAACTCTAAACGCTTGATGTCCACGTCGTCAGCGAGTTGCAGCACCAATTTCAAATTGCCTTTTTCATCCGTGTAAGCGCGGATATTTTCGATGCCGCTGCCGATGTAATTTATTTTTGGCAGCGCGGCTAATAAATGAGTTTTTTCAAAGATAATAATAAATTCGTTACGCTTAACGTCATTGCTGACGCGATAAAAAGTATTTTGGTTCAGTAAAAAACGCAAAGCGGTCGAATTTTGCTGCACTTGCAAAGCGATACCGGTCAATACGGCGGCTTGCGATTGCGTTAATAACTGCGCGTCAGCTGGATGTGGCGTTAAGGCGCGCGCGTTAGCGGCAGTATTTTTTTTATAAGCAGCGGGCAGCACGGCATTAAGCGATATATGTTTATTGAAAAGTAAAGCCGAGCCGGCAATCATCAACACTAACAGCAACCCACCGATGATGAGATAATAATTTTTATTGGATTTCCATTCATTGGACATAGTCCATTTCAAGCCTGCTAAAATATCCGCGGACTCAAGCGACTTGGCTTGCGGTCGGCGTTCTAAATCTTTTAGCATGTCGTTAATCAGGCTCATCAAATAATTCCCTGGTGGATATAGATAGCGAAAACTAAAACTATTAACATCACCAGGCCGACGATCACACCGACTAACGATTTATGAGTTTTTAACGCGATATCCGTGTCTTTCACCGCTAGCCGCATAATTTTATGCGTAACTTTCGGTTCACCGCGGCCATAGGCAGCCAGCAACGCTTTATGACAGAGGATGTTTACGACCCGCGGCACGCCTTTGCTGGTACGGAATAAAATGTCACGCGCTTTGTTCGTAAATAATGAACCTAAGGTATAGCCCGCCATCGCTAAACGATGAAATAAATAACTATCTAAATCTTCACGCGTCATCAACGGCAAATAATAAGAAAAACTAATGCGCTGTTTTAATTGACGGAAGTTCGGTTGATTCAAGCGGTCGTCTAATTCGGGCTGGCCAAACAAAACGACTTGCAGCAATTTCGTCGTCGCCGTTTCTAAATTCGTTAGTAATCTTAACGTTTCTAAACTTTCCGGCGGAATGGCTTGCGCTTCGTCGATCAGCAACACCACATGTTGTTGTTTGCTATTTAATTCTAATAAACGGTTATTGATTAGCGTCAGCAATTCATGTTGATCCACCAACGCGGCTAAATCAATTCCCAATTCGCGCGCGAGCGCTCTGCGCAATTCGATGGGAGTTAAATCCGGATTGGGAATGTATGCGGTCACGAAATCTTTGTTTAAACTATCTAAAACTTTGCGGCACAAAAGCGTTTTACCAGCGCCGACTTCGCCGATAATTTTTATAAAACCTTCGCCACTTTTGATACTGAATAGTAACGTATTCAATGCTTCTTGATGGCCTTTGATATTACAAAAAAAGCCAACGTTTGGAGTGAGGGTAAACGGCAATTCTTTAAATTTAAAATGATCTAGGTACATTCCATTGTCCTTCCCGAAGTAGCAATACCTTTAAACTAACAAAGGCCATTATAGCCTTTTTTTTTGCATTCAGGGAGCTAGAACTTATAATTTACCTGGTTAATTCCTATCCGTCACCTCTCCCTCATCACCGAAGGTATCTGGATAGCCGCCAATATGAAAATCTTTTTTCAGACGCTGGAACCCGCGATTAGTTCTGTCCAGATCATCGGCATAAACTCTATTATCGACGATAATTGGACGCAGTAGAATGACTAATTCAGATTTAGTCGCTAACTGACTGGTACGGCGGAATAATGCGCCGATAAATGGAATTCTCGATAACCACGGTGTACCGGCAATATTTTCCGCCATAGTATTTTCCATCAACCCGCCAATTACCACCACTTGGCCGTTCTTGGCACGGACAATGCTGTCAGTTTCTCTTACCGTGCTTAAGGCTAAAGGTAAGGTGAGGATCCCCCCGCTAGAGCCTAAATTGATTGTTTGTTGTTGTTCGGTGACTACGCTCACGATAGGGTGAATATGCAAAATAACAGTACCATTTTTATTAATTTGCGGCGTCACGTCTAAGCTCACACCTGAAAAGAAGGGCGTTAAACTTACGTTTTGCGATGGTAACGTGTTAGTGCCTATCAGCGTATTGGTCGTTGATACACCCGTCACGAAAAATTGATCTTGCCCTACTTTAATCACGGCGGGTTGATTATTGACGGTGGAAATTCTTGGACTTGATAAGGTCTGCACATTACCTTGCGTCTGTAAAAAATTCATTAGAACACGGAAGCTACCTTTGACATTAATCGTAAAAATAGGATCGAAGGTTGGGATGTTCGTGCTGGAAAAAGAGCCGTTGCCGGGCGCGCCAAGATTAAAGTCTGGACCGTTACCCGATTGGTTAAAGGTCGATTGACCATTCAATGGATTTCCAAACAAGCTCCAATCAATACCGGATTCAAAATCATTATTAAGATTAACTTCTAATACTTTCGCTTCGATAATAATTTGGCGTTGCAAGTTCGATTGAATGCGCGCGATAAAGCGGCCGATGCGGTGTAATTCAATGGGGAACGCATGTACGATGACGACACCGCCTTGCGCGTTAAGTGAAACTGAGCGCCCGCCGATATTGGGGACCATGGATCTCAACGTTTTGTCTAATGATACCCAAAAATCGGTTTCTGAAGACGTATTCACGCTCGTGCTAGAAACGGCAGTCGCCGTATTACTTACGCCCGCGGTAGGCGCGGTCGTGCCATTGGTCGAACCACCGCCGACGCTAATCGTGCCGACCGTATCCACTTGCCCTGAGCTAGTTTCCGTGTTGGATTTACCGGAGCGTTTAACGTTGAGATAGTTGATCGTGAAAATTTGCGTTTGCATTTCCGCGGGTGTGACTTCGTAACCGTAAGTGGTTTTACGGTACTCATAGCCATACAGATCCCGCACCGCGTCCATCGCTTCTTCGACGGTGACATTCTTTAAGTTGAGACTGATGTCACCCTCGACATTTGGATTCACCACCATGTTGTAAGGCGTGCCCTCGACCAGTCCGCCAAAAAAAGTTTTCGCGGGGACTTTATCGGCGGCGACGTCAAAGCGGCGTTCGGAAAATTGGTTGGCTTCGCCCGTATTGCCGTCTCTATTCACGGAGGGCAGCATAGCTTCGCTAACGGCGCGCGGCACACGCGCGGAACGCACAGCGAGGGCGCGATCGTTCGCGGCGCTGCGCGCTAAGATATTTTGCATTTGATCCATCGAAGTCGGAACATTGGAATGTTGGGTATGAGCGCAACCGCTCAATATGGCGGTGAATAAGCAAATTAACACTGATAAGTGTTTTAGATATTTTTTTGAAAGTTCCATCGCTATAGCTATCCTTAAATTCGTTTCACTCGTTAAGATCTTATCGGGCTTTTCACCGGTCGTAGCGGCGAACGAAATAATTCTAATGTGACTTCCCCTCTAGCGCCTTTAATCTTAACTTTATTAGGCGCGATCTCCAGTACGGTAATACCCTCGTACTTGTCTCCTTCATAAAAAATATGTCCGCCTATCACCGCGGCGTTACGCTGCGGGCCAATCATTATTTCACTTAATTCATACAGCCCTGACTTCGTGGCGCCAAATTCCGGCGGCCGGGTCGGATCGACGATGTCCGCGTTAACCAGCAGCGGCCACCACGCCAGCGTTAAACAATAAAATGCCCGCTGAAAAGTTATTTTTAGCATGGCTTAGGCACTCACAATATGCAACGAAACGACCACCGACGCAGTCGGGTACGTCTTCACTGTGTATTCTAAACTATCCCAAGATAAACACCACGGGAGTTTTTCAAGGGCTTTCAAATAGGCCAGCGTACTCATAAAATTACTTTCAAAAATGACTTGGTAGCCATCTCTGGTCGGCGCGGCTACAACTTTGGGAGTGAGTTCTGGCTTCGCTGGCGCAGACGTTGGCGGGGTCGCCGGTGCTGCGGTGACAATACTTTTTAATGCCATTAGCTTGACGCTGTTCTGCGGATTTAAAATGGCTTTTACCAATTCATCATTGCCTTCCGGTGAGGCAAAATGTATGTTGAGCGTTTGAAATTTTGCGTTTTCTTGCGTATTTGATTGATCTTGCTGCTTTGCTTGCGCGGTACGAATGACGATAGTGTCCGCTTCATTTTTTAAAAACACCGTTTGTTTCTGTAAAGTTTCGATTTGATGTTGAATGCGTAACCGGCTTAAGATTAACGGTTTTTCTAAAAACAGATACCAGAACATCGCGAATAAAACACAACTGCCCGCCAAAATAATAATCCGCTCGCGTTCATTGCGCGCGTTCAACCAATTGATTAAATCTTCAAGGCGTTTATCCATTGTCTTCGGCCACCTTAGTTGCGATGCGAAAACTTAGCATATTCGCGGCGGTTTTATCGTCTGCGCTGTTGCGCATGACGTCTTCCAAAATTAACGGTGTGTCTTTAAAGATAAGTTGATTATTCAATTGTTCCGCATACAACTGCGCTTGGCCTTCCAATAAAGCGTGACCTTTTATCGATAAGGACGCGCCACGGTCCGCTATGGCAATATCGGTTAGCCAGATACCGGGCACAATCGCCGCGGCAAACGCCTCCAGGAAAGCCGAAAAATTAAATTTACAATAACGTAATTTGGCGACGTCAGGCGCTTGGACAACGGAGGAGGGAAATTTTAACGCTAAGGCTTTTATTTCTAGTTGCACCGTTTTGAATTGCTGCGAGGCGTTCGCTAATTTAACGTTATCATGATGTCTTAGCAGTAAGCCGACCCCATAACTTAACATTAACATCGAACAAAACACGGCAAATAAAACTAACAGCGCGCGCGCATCCAGCAAGGATTTGACCGGGTGCGGAAGATGAGTATATAAATTAATTTGTTGCATGCAGCTTCATCTCTATTCGCAATGCGCCGCCAATCACCGGCAACGCGTTGCATTGCTGTTCAAAGGTCAATTTATTTTTACAAATCAATTTATCATTTAAATCAACTTCGATAACAGCTATCGATAAACGTTCTCCTAATTGCGTTTGCGTAGTCGCGGACATGGCTTGTGGCGACACGATTAATAATTTATCGGGTATCGGCCGGCGCCACTGACTGTGGTAATAATCAAATGAGCGCTGCAACTGCAATGCTAAACGGTCTAAGTTATCGCTTAAGCTGTCTTCCGTCGCGTTCAACAGACCTTTCAAATCCAAATCCAGACGGCGTGATAAGTAAAATTCATTTTCACGTGAAATTAATAACAAGCTATTTTTATCGCGTAAATAAACGAGCGCCGTGCTGCTGTCTTTGGTTTCATAGAGCGACATGATATTGCGTAAGCCCAATTCGGGGATATCGATCGAATTCAAGTTCAAGCCAGCATTATTTAACTGAGTCGCCACCGGGTTCAGGTGGCTAGATTGAGAGACGACCACAGTAATGTTCTTTTTCGGGTTCGTAATTAAGGGTACCGGCACGGCAAAAGAATCGATGACCGCGTCGTCAACCGAATAAGGTAATAATTTTTTAATTTTCCAGCGGATCGCGGCTTGGAATTCTTCCGCGGAGACCGGTAATTCTTCCATGGTGAAAAGTAAATATTCTTCAGGTTGTAGCATCCAAATACATTTTGTGCCGATTAATTGATACTCTTTCACCAATTCCGTCAAAACGGTTTCGAAATCTTTCGGGTTACAGGCTACAGATTCACATAAAATCAATTCTGTTTGATTGGCTTTATGCAGCGTGTAAGTGAGTGTAAAACCCTGCGGTGTGATACTAATACAACAGAGCCCGGCCCTCGCGGCAGGCGATTTGAATTTCAAAAGTTTAATCCAACTCATTTTGTCTTTCAGAAATTCGATACTATCCATAGTATGCGCGCGCTGTCAGATAAAATTAAATTATCTTATTTTCATATAAATAGAAAAAATTTGCTACACTAGAATTCATTTAATAGTGTTTAATTGAATTTAAGTAAACATGGAAGTTTTATGAAGAAGAACGCCTCAGGGTTTACCCTGATAGAATTAATCATTGTCATGCTGATAATCACCGTGTTATCCACCGAAGTTATTATTCAATCCACGACCACGGTCACGCCGATGATGGTATCAGCCGCTGCGTCGCAAGTGGCGGATGACATCCGTTATACACAAGCTATGTCGATGTTTTCGGGTCAACGCTATTATCTTACTGACTCGAGCAATAGCTCATACAGCATACAAAATGGCAGCGGCACAGCTATTGTGTTAGCGAATGGTAAGACTGTTGCATCTTTACCGGCTGGCATAGTGTTTTACACCGCAACGAATTTGACGGCGGTAATTGGCTTTACCGGCAGAGGTGTTCCAATTACTGATACTAACGGCACCCTGCTAACAGCAACGGCGACAGTGACTATCTCCACAAGTGCCGGTGCATATCCGCAAGTTATTACCTTGAGTCCAACCACTGGAAGGGTAATTATTTCATGAAAAATCAACACGGATTTACCTTGGTTGAGCTTATACTTTTTATCGTGGTCACGAGTATTCTGGCGAGCACCATCATTCTTTCCACTATGACGCTGTTGCGTAACACACCTTCAATTCAAAGCAATATGCTGGCAACTGCCATCGTTACGCAAAACCTCGAATATTATATTGGTTTACGCCGGACAATAGGTTATGCCGCTATACCCTGCCCTAATACTACTGTTCCGGGTTTTGACACGGGCCTCGCTGGATTTACCGTGACCGAAAGCATTGTGTGCACGACCATAAATGGCGATGCTAATTATAAAACTATCACGACGACGGCCACCGCTTCATCTCCTAGTACGGGTGCTGTGAGTGCAACGGTTCAAATTGCGAATTATTAATATGACGAAAAAGAAAAGACCACGTGGATTTTCATTAATAGAATTGATCGTCGTTATGTTAATTATCGGCATTCTTAGCACGTTTGCCGCAAAATTCATTGCGTCGGCATTAAATAGTTTTATCAATGCGCAAAATGTCACGGATACCACGTGGCAATTACGTCTAGCCTACGTGCGCTTATTGCGAGATATACGTCAAATACGTTCACCTAGCGATGTAACCAACATGACTGCCAGTGAGATAACCTTTGTCGATATGACGGGCGCTTCGTTTGATTATATATTTACGGGCTCACAGCTCACACTCAATGGTCAGGTCTTAGCGGATGGTATTACTGGTGGATTTTCTTATTTTACCAATTTGGTGGGTACCCCGAGTAGTATAGCGAATACGACGTATGTTACTTTTACGCTTACCGATACGCAAAAAAACGCAAATCTTACCCTCACCGGTACTTCAGAGTTGAGAAATTTTGCATTATGACGCTAAAAATTTTTAAAGCAGTTAAATTACGCCAGCGCGGATTCCTGGCTATTGTAGCTTTATTTTTAATTGTCGCGATTGGCGGCATCGGTGGCGTCGCTAGTTTCATGTTTGTGACTAACGCTTCCAGCCAAGGCAATCTGCAACAATCAGAAAATACTTTGTTAATCGCTGAAGCTGGTTTAGAGCGTGGGGTGCGCGCAGTACTAACATCGACCATCACCGGCACGACGGCAAAACGACTTGCGTGTTCCGCATTGACTGCAGCCACTGCTTTGAATAATGCAACTTTTGGGGCAGGAGTTTTTAATGTTAACACGATTAACACTTCCCCTACTTACCTAAACACGACAATCACTAGTGCATTGACAGCGACGAGCGCGACCATTCCGCTTGCGACTACAACAGGACTATCTCCCACCGGCACAGTGCAAATCGATTTCGAAGAGATTTCTTATGGTGCTATTTCGGGAAGCAATCTAATTGCTTTGCAGCGTGGTTATCATAACACCTATGCGACCGCTCACGCATCTGGCGCGCCCGTTGGACAGTATCAATGTGATTTAGACGTAGTGGCTGATACACCAAATACGACTGTGCCGATTTCTCAAATGGAATTACAAGAAGATATTGGTTTGCAAGAAGCGTGGGCGGTAGGAAATCTTACCGGCACGCAATTTGTTTTCACGCGTTGGAATAGACCGACAGAAATGGCATGGACCGCCGCGAATACGACGATCGGCACGGCAGAAAATTTATTGAGTATTTTTATGCTGTCAAACGCCGAAGGTTGGGCGGTAGGGGCGATGAACAATAAAGCCTTTACCATTTTACATTGGAAAAGTGGCGCGTGGGCGGCAACCGCGTTAACTGCAACGTGTAATACTCAAACATTAAATGATGTCACGGCGGTTTCTTCTCAAGAAGCCTACGCCGTCGGCGCGCGTTATCAATCAAACTGCGCAAGCGGTAACTATAATTATAATATTTTGAAATGGAATGGTACCGCCTGGACACAATTAACCACCGCTACTACGCCCTCGGTGCCGGCGGCGACCACGACCAATGCAAATTTAAATGGCGTGTATGTCATCGGCACAAATGGCAATAGCACCGGCAATTTTGGCTTTGCCGTTGGCGACGGCGGTTTTATTTTGCAATTCAACGGTACCACGTGGACGAATATAACTAGCCCCACTACGCAAAATTTAGAAGCGGTGCGCGTCATATCTTCTTCAGAGGCGTGGGCGGTAGGTGCCGCTGGTGTCATTATCAAATGGAATGGCAGTGCGTGGGCGACAGTTACTTCTCCCACGACTACACAGTTAAATGCGCTAACTATGTTAGACGCTACGTTGTCGGGCACCGCCCAATCGGGTTGGGCGGTGGGAAATGCAGGTGTTGCAGTAACCTATAACGGCACCAGTTGGTCTTCACAAAATACTGGCAGCACTAATGCGATGAACGGCGTTACTGAATTTAATAACAATGACGTGTGGGCAGCCGGTGCGGCGGGCACTATCATGCATTGGGATGGAACTTCATGGACAAGTATTGTCTCGGGGACAACATTGGCGCTTAATAATATCGCTGCTATACCAAAGCAACCTTTCCCATCCAATTGGCAGCAGATTTTCCCGTAAGCTTTTTCGTAAGCTCTTTAACTAAAGCGCATCGAAAGCTAGAGAGGCTAACCTCAAGCTTCTCTCGCTTTTCGATGTGCCATGGTCAGATTGAATAACCTTTATCTTTTGCAAATCAGCACTGAATACCTTTAGAATAACACTCATGAGAATTCATCAAGAGGCTCTTAAACATGCTACACCAAGAAATTTCTACCGCAGAAATTCAAAAATTCGTCGATAAAACTTGGGACAACTCCATCGTCCCGGCGTTAATTGAATATATCCCGATTCCAAATAAGTCGCCCTTGTTCGATCCTAAATGGGAAGAACACGGCTACATGGATCAAGCTGTTAAATTAATTAGTGATTGGTGTGGAGCTCAACAAATAAAAAATATGCGTATGGAAGTCATGCGCTTGCCCGGCAGAACGCCACTACTATTTATGGAAATCCCCGGTCAATCCGACGAAACCATTATGCTTTACGGACATTTAGATAAACAACCGGAAATGGTAGGTTGGAACAGTGACTTGGGCCCATGGAAAGCTGTTTTGAAAGGTGACAAACTATATGGCCGCGGTGGCGCGGATGATGGCTATGCGGCGTTTGCCTCAGTCACCGCGTTAAAAGCATTACAGTTACAAAATATTCCGCACGCACGTTGTGTCATCATCATCGAAGCGTGCGAAGAAAGCGGCAGCTATGATTTGCCTTTTTATATCGATGAATTGAAAAATCGTATCGGCGAACCTGACTTAGTTATTTGTCTTGATTCAGGCTGCGGCAACTACGATCAACTATGGATGACGACTTCACTGCGCGGTTACGTTAGCGGTACATTACGCATCGACGTGTTGAAAGAAGGCATACATTCCGGCATGGGCAGCGGCATTGTGCCTTCAAGTTTTTTAGTATTAAGGCAATTACTTTCACGGATTGAAGATGAATCTAACGGCGCGATTAAATTAAGCGATTTAGAAGTAGATATCCCCGATGAACGTCACCAGCAAGCAAAACAAGCCGCGACGATTTTAAAAAAAGAAATTTATGAATCGTTGCCATTCGTCGACGGTATGACTCCCATTAACGATGACACCACGCAATTAATTTTAAACCGCACCTGGCGTCCAGCGTTATCTATCACCGGCATCAGTGGATTGCCCGCGCTGGAAAACGCCGGCAACGTTACGCTGCCCTCTTTAACGATAAAAATTTCCATGCGCATTCCACCGACTTGTGATGCCGCGACAGCGGGAAAAGCATTAAAAGATGCATTAGAAACACAGCCACCGTTTGGCGCGAAAGTTACTTGCGAATTAAATGATACCGGCCCTGGTTGGAACGCGCCGCACGAAAGTAAATGGTTAACAGCAGCCGCGCACAACGCTTCTCTTACCTATTTTGGTAAAGGTTCCGCGTACATTGGCGAAGGTGGATCGATTCCCTTCATGGGCATGCTAGGGAAAAAATTTCCCAAGGCGCAATTTTTAATAACCGGAGTTTTGGGGCCAAAATCAAACGCGCATGGGCCAAATGAATTTTTGCTTATCCCCATGGGAAAGAAATTAACTTGCTGCGTGGCGCAAGTCATTGCGGATCAATTCAGAAAAACAACTGATTAATATAGTAAATATCCCTTAAGATTCTCTTAATATCTGATGGTTATACTTTTCAATTCTTTGGGGTGTAGTCTCGCCATTGTTTTTTATAGGAATTATGACATGTCAGCAAGTAGAGAGAACATAGCCCCCCTTTCATTAGAAAAATTCATCGAGCTTTTCAAACCAACTTTTTCACCTGGTAATACAGTAACTGAAGCGGTTTATGAAGCGAAAGAAGTTGTGTTTTTACGGCTTATCAGCCAGCTGGATCAAGAAATATTAGGGCTTGAGTCATCGCACTTAACAAAAAAATATAAAGCTTTGCTGCAGTTAATTACCCATAAGTATTTTACAAAAAAACAAGTATGGGCTTTGCAAGAACTTGCGTACACAAAAGAGCACGTGAATGAGATTGCTCTCAGTTTAGCTAAATCGATTTATGAGTCTCTGCATTCGATTCGTGCAGAACTTAATGGAATTCCGAATGAAGGTGCAAGACAAGATCGTCTTAAAGAGGAAATTAATATTTCAGGCAAGCCGCAAAATAAAGAGCTACTTCACTACTTCAAAATGAGAAATAATGCCTATATTGGTATCCGTGTTTTTAATGAAGTAAGATTAAATGCATGCTTAGACTCTATCGTCGCTCAGCTAACAACTGATGACAATCTTGAAGTAGTAAAAGCGCGAGTAGTCGGAAATTTAATGGACTATATTGATCTTCATGAGCTTAATGAACGTGAAAAACTGTTATTCAAAATTAGTACTAATGAATTGGAAGAAGTAATTGATAGCTCCTCTGCCGTTCTGTCGTCCGAAGATGAGCGTTTTCAATCTATCCATAAAGCATATTTAGCTTTCTTGCGAGATTATCAAGCTTATCTAGAGGAAATTTCAACGCAAATTGAAGCAGTTTTCCCCAAATTTTATCGCAACCTTTTAAACCAGTCACTCAATAGAGCGTTTGAGAAAATTCGTGGATTACCGAAACATCTCTTCTATTTGGATAATTTCAAAATTGAATTATACTTGCAGCAAATTCGCAAACCACATTTATTTGAAAAAATCTTTTCAGAGTGTATCTTTGTAGCCGATCTTGACTTATTGACACAAGTCTTAAAGGAAACCCCGCCACATTCGCAACCACCCGTTCCGTCTATGCACCAAATGCTGAATGATAGTTACATTCAATTAGCAACAGATCTAAGCCCAGAGCCTACAGCACCGAATAACTTCATGTATATCCGATCAGATAGTGTAGAGGTTATAGAAGACGTTAAGCCGATTCTTGAGTCTAAAGATATGGAGACATCATCAACATTATATAAACTTTTGCCGTTGCCACAGGATAATCCACCGCCGTTCTTTGAAGGTTCTAGCCCAGGCACTGTCACAACGATGGATATTTTGCTATTAAATAGCTTTTATAGAGAATTATCACACTATCAACTGCATTACAGAAAGTTGAGCAAACTTCCAATGAATGCTCCACAACATGCAGACCGAGCGACTGCTGCGCAAAAATATGGTGAGGATTACCGAGAGGCAAAAACTGTGGAGAAAAAAGCGGCGTTGCTAGCAGTAGCTAAACCGTATATTAACCGTCATAAGCACTTTGATCTAGACAAGCTATTAGGTATAAATATAACAAATACCTGGAATAAAATTCTTAAATTTTCGCGTGAAGATGCATTGGAAAAACTCAAGCATGATATAAGATCCTTGGATGATGAAAGTTCAATAGCTACTTTGCAAGCTTGGCGGAATATGAGTATATTTTCACAGCACCGTTCCAATTTCAAAATTTTCGGCGCGTTTGGCCGCACGTCAGCACAAAAAGAAATTGATGAGATGATCCTAAGTCGGCGTCGAAATAATCGCTAGTCTCACCCATTTCTTAAATAGGAACTATGACATGTCAGCAAGCAGAGAGAATATAGCCCCCCTTTCAAAAGAAAAATTCATTGAGCTTTTCAAACCAACTTTTTTACCTGGTAATATCTTAATAGAAGCGATTTATGAAGCACGCGAAGTCGTTTACTTACGCTTTATCGATCATTTGGATCATGAATTACTAGGTTTACAGTCGCCGCGCCTAGTAAAAAGTTATATCGCCTTGTTGCAATTAGTGACGCACAATTATTTTACGAAAAAACATGTATGGGTGTTGCAAGAGTATGCTTTTACAGAAGAGTATGTAAAAAACCAAACTATAATTTTAGCAAAATCGATTTATGAATCTCTCCAACCTGTTCGCGCAGAACTTGCAGGAATTCCGAATGAAGATGCGAGACAAGCACGCTTAAAAGAGGCGGTTGATATTTTTAAGAAACCGCAAATTATAGCGCTAAGAGAATACTTCATGGCAAGAAATGATGTCTATGGTGGTAATTTCGGTTTCGAAAATGAGTATTTCGATCGGCTAATAGAAAAAATTATTATGTCGAAGATAACTGCGGATGACAATGTTGAAGTTATTAATGCGCGAGTATTCAGTGCATTAAAAGCATTTATGATTTCTAGCAACCTTACGCTAGCAGATGAATTTAATTTTACTAATTTGCACAGGGTAATTGATAAATCTGTCAATGCCGAGCTTCCGGACATAGACGGCTTCCGAGATATTTTTGAAGTATACCAAAATTATTTGCTAGACTTTTCAGCCTATTTAAAAGAAGTTTCCAGTGAGATTGAAAAAGTCTTTCCTAATTTCCGTATCAAACTATTCGATGCATCCTACAAAAAAGCATTCGAGAATATTTATCAGAATAATACTTGTTTCAGAGACAATTATATAATTGAAATGTATATGCAACAAATCCGCAAACCATATTTATTCGATGAAATTACAGACTATCTAATGAACGCTGATAAACACATAGTGTCAGAAGTCTTGAAAGCAACACCGCCAGACTCACCGCCACCCGTGCCTTCTTTACAGCAAATTCTTAGAGTTTGTTACAATCAATTATGGTCAGAGCAACCAGAACTCACTGGCTGTAACACTCTGAATAATTTCGTGTATGTTCCTGCAAATGAGGAACCTCCAGTACAGGTTGAAGACGTTACGCCAATATTATCGGATCATATGCGAACTTCACAATTTTCCACACAACTTTTAACTTTGCCTGCTGGAATGATACTGACAGAGCTGTTTGATGGAGAGGCTGTTCCAGGTATCGTAACGACGATGGAAATTTCGATATTAGATAGTTTTAATAAAGAATTACAACTCTATCAATTGCATTACAAAAACTTGAGCAAGCTGCCAATGAATGCGCCGCAGCATAGTGATCGCAAAACAGCTACAGATAAATATTTAAAAGACTTCAATGAGGCTAATACTCTCGCGAAAAAAGCGGCGTTGTTAACCGCAGCTAAGCCCTACATTAACCGTCATAAGCATTTTGATTTAGACAAACTTTTAGGTAAAGACATTACTAATACTTGGAGTAAAATTCTAAAAGTAGCGCGCGAAAAAGCCATGCAATCGCTGAAATCTGATATAAATCGCTTAGATGATAAAAGTGCGGTCGCTGCATTACAGAGTTGGCGGAAAATGGGAATATTTTCACAGCATCGTTCCAATTTCAAAATACTCGGCGCTTTCGGCCGTACGTCAGCGCAAAAAGAAATTGATGAAATGATCGAGTCGCGACAACCTAGGAACGGCTAATTTAAATGTCCCATGCCGCTTTTAGACTTGGCGATTAATTTGATTTGCCAATGATAAGATTGGTTCACTAACCATAAGCCTAGCAAAGCGACACACCCGCCGACTAGCGAAATCCACAAGGGGATTTCGCTTAAACACCACCAACCTAATAACGTCGAAACGATTGGCATTAAATACATAAAATTAGATGCCCGTGACGCGGGCATTTCTTTTAACGCATAACCCCAAGCCACATACGCAATCGCCGCCGGGAAAATACCTAAATATATCGTCGCCCAGGTCGCGGCAGTCGACGCGCGCGCTATTTGCTGCGTTAACTCGGGAAGATAAAACAATAAAGGCAGCGTCGCGCCCCAGATGATATACGCGGTGACTTCAATCGCGTGATATTTTTTTAAAAAAGGTTTTTGCAAAACCGAGTATAAACTTCCCATCACCGCCGCGAGTAAAATATAAAAATTTTCGATTTGAAATTTTAAATCCGCGTTGCCGCCAAACATAATTAACGCCACGCCGAACACACTGATCGCCATGCCGAGAAAACCATAAAACGTTAACCGCTCGCGTAAGAAAATAATCGCGATTACCGTGGTAATCACCGGAGATTGACTGATAATAAAGCTGGCGGTACCAGACGGTATGAGTAATTCACCGTAATTGAGCGCGACGTGATAGACGCCGACCGCGACGGCTCCTAACGTAAGCAACCACAACATATCAGAGATATTTATTTTACTGCGGTTAGGCAAACGCATGTAAATGAAATACATGCACACTGAAGCAATTACAAATCGAAACAACGCTAATGCCCCCGGCGAATAACTTTGCAAACCCGCGCGAATGCCAACGAACGCAGAAGCCCATAGCACCATAGCGATGACTAACGCTAATTTTGCTTTCAAAGAAATAAGGTTGGACTTAGGCATGACGAATCAATCCTCCTCCCAATGCTCATCCGTGAAATAATCTGAAGATTGCATCTCCAACAAACGTGAATGCGTGCGCGTATATTCCATTGTCATATAACCGCGGCTATAAATTTGTTCCACCGGCTCCGCCGCCGACATGACTAAGCGCACCCGCGCGTCATACAATACATCGACTAAACTAATGAATAAACAAATCGTGTCTTTTTCATTTTCTTTAATGATGGGAATATCACTGATAAACACGATGTCGAATTTTTCCGCGATAGCTAAATAGTCTTGTTGACTGCGCGGCACATGGCAAACTTCATGAAAATCAAACCAGACCACGCTGTCATCCTCCGCGCGTTTGATGACTTGAATAAAACGTCCACAAACTTCCACTGGCGTGTCGACAATTTTTTTGCCGTCTGTGAATAGGTTAAAACTCTTTGTCATTTTTTCACGAGCGCTGGCGTCCAGAGGCGTAAAAAAAACGCCTGCTTCCCGCAGATGGCGTAGTCGATAATCCGTTACCGTTGGCATGTGTAACACTGTCATCTCCGTGGTAATCGCTTTGATCGCGGGTAAAAATTGCGATCGTTGTAACCCATTTTTATATAAATCATCCGGCGCCACGTTCGAAGTCGCCACCAGCGTTAATCCGCAAGCGAACAAGGCTTTCACTAATCTTCCCAGCAACATCGCGTCCGTGATATCTGAAACAAAAAACTCATCGAAGCACAACACTAGTGTCTCTTTAGAAAATTCTTTCGCTATCGCCAGCAGCGGGTCAGATTCACCTTGATGTTGGGTCAATTTTTCATGCACTAAACGCATGAATTGATGAAAATGAATGCGGACTTTATTTTCAAACGGCAGCGTATTGAAAAAACAATCCATTAAGAAAGTTTTGCCGATTCCCACGCTGCCCCAAAGATAAATCCCCTTCACCAACTGACGCTTGTGTAAAAAACTTAAAATCCCCACGCGCTGATCTCTTTCTTTTATAAGAGCTAGTTGTAATGCCTGCAGAGCTTCCAGCGCTTCCAATTGCTGGGGGTCAGAAAAAATGACGCCTTTTTTTACCTGCTCTTGATAATTGTCGATAGGGTTCATAATAGCCGCTTGCAGTTCAGTTTATAAAAAAGTCGGATTATACAATAAATGAATGCATAGGAGGGAAATATCTTAAACGTTATATCCCTATTTTTTTATCGCGGCAGCTGCCTCCGCAGGTCGCTGGTAAGACCGCATGAAGTCTTCAAACTCGTGGACTGTCAGCGGTTTACTAAATAAAAATCCCTGTGCTTCATGACATTGCTCATCTTTTAAAAATTTGAGCTGCTCCTGCGTTTCCACGCCTTCCGCTAAGACTTGTAAATTGAAGCTATTAGCCATAGCGATGACCGCGCGTATTATCGCTTCGTCTTTAGGGTTGGCACGAATGTTTTGAATGTAAGTACGATCGATTTTGAGACGGTCTATCGGCAGTTGCTTGAGATAGCTAATATTCGAATAACCAGAACCAAAATCATCTAAAGCGATTCTTGTGCCAAGGGCCTTTAACGCATGTACGGTATCCACTATCGTCTTATTCTTTATTATAACATTTTCCGTAATTTCCAGCTCAAGAGAATTCGCTGAAAGATTAGCTTCTTGCAAAACACTCTTAACCATCGCGACAAACCCCGGCTCTTCAAATTGCAAACCGGCGACGTTCACGGCCACGCGTAAATGCGACAGATGTGATTCTTGCCAAAGCTTATTTTGCTTGCATACCGCGCGTATCACCCACTCGCCCATTGGTACGATCAAGCCGGTTTCTTCCGCGATAGAAATAAAATCTTCCGGCATGACTAGACCACGCTGCGGATGCTGCCAACGCATCAACGCTTCGACGCCTTCTAGTTCACCGGTCACTAAATTAAATTCTGGTTGATAATGTAAAACCAATTGATCCATTTCGATCGCGTGCGACAATTCATTTTCAAAATCGAAGCGTTTTAAAATGTCGATATTAAATTTACTATCATAAAATTTAGATTTATTAGTGCCGATATTTTTGGCCGTGTACATCGCCGTGTCGGCGTTACGCAATAATTCAATCGCGCTATTGCCATCTTTGGGATAAATCGCAGCGCCGACGCACGCGGTAACATTGATTGTGCGTCCCGCGATAGTATGCGGCTGTTTGAGAATTTCAGTAAATTGCTTCGCGAATTTAGTTGGGTCTTTGCAATCTGGTATGGCCACCACGAATTCATCGCCGCCAAAGCGTCCCACTAACCCACCCCACTCAGCGCAGGCTTTTCGCAAACGTTCGGCCACCGCAATTAATACTTCATCGCCGATGGTATGGGTAAGCGCGTCGTTGATATACTTTAATCGATCTACATCAAAGAAAAATACGCCGATTTTTTGCTTGGCGTTTAGCGCGGTAAAAATCAGGATTTCAAGGCCTTCAATTAGCTTCGCGCGGTTCGGTAAGTGGGTTAACACATCGTAGTGAGCTTGTTGCTGCAGCGCGCTCGTTTTTTCTTTCACATGCGTTTCAAATGCTTGCGTATGTAATTGCGCGTCGATGTTTAATTGCCATTTACATGCCAGCGCATACGTTAACTGACGCACGCTGAGCGCGTCGTAAGGTTCTTTTAAAATCGCGAAATTCGCGCTCATGGGTAATTTTGAAATTTTGTTTTTCCACGTTTTATCGAGCGGGTCGACCAGAATGATAACTTGCAGCGCTTTGTCTAAGCGCCACAGTCGGCGCAGAATATTAATACCCTGCCAATGTCCGCTGCCGCGTAACACGATGAACGCGACGGAAAAAGGCTTATTACGCTGCAAAGATTGCGAAATACTATCTTCAGCGCTGACACCATCCATCGCGCAATTAACTTCGAACTGGGGCTTAGAAATAATTTTGGGGGGCGAAAAATAATTTTTGATACGCGAATAAAGAGTAGCTGGGGGCCGGGAATCGATAAATTGTTTTAGTGTGCCGTAAAGATGGGCATCACGGACGATCACTAAAACTCGAAACTTCCCTGTTTTACTATACGCCATAAATATCTCCCAGAAACGCGGGGTTAATCAATTATTATAACCCTTTATGACCAAAAAATACTCTAACGTGATGCTATTGTACAAATAAATAATTTCAATACAATGATTATCTTACCGATGGATACAAAAAAACCCGGGACAAAAAGGCGCCGGGTTTGTACAAACCTTATTGCATTGCTTTCAAAAACTTAACATTTAATAATCATCATCGCCAGTGGCTGTATCAGCGCTCATGTCATCATTCGAATTGCTATCGCTGGTCGGTGACGTCGAGTTGTTTTGGCTTTGCATTTGATTGTCTGGGTTTGGATTGCCGACGTTACCGCTCATCGTGTTCGTTCCCCCCATCGCTGCTGTGCCGCTCATCGCATTGACATCATCAGCCAAAATCATGTTGCTGCTGGCAGTTGCAATAGATGTTGCAAACAAGGTTGAAATAGCCAGAATGGCCAATGTTTTCAATTTCATGTGTTTTCTCCTAGAGAATTGTCTTAAGATTGCAGTTATATAATTTAATACTAAATCAACCTTTGTGCTATCATTTTTTGAATCATGCCTTGGGTCTAACTCTCTTTAAATTAGAACGGAAGCTTTCCTCTCCATGAATAAAATTGTTGTCTTAACTTCTGGCGGCGATGCCCCAGGAATGAATGCCGCCATTCGTGCTGTTGTCCGCACTGGGCATTACTTTGGCTTAAAAGTCTTTGGCTGCCAATTAGGGTATCAAGGACTTATTGATCAAAAGTTGTTTCACATGGAACCCGATAGTGTCGCCAATTGCATCCAGCATGGCGGCACGATTTTAAAAGCCGGGCGGTGTTTGCCCTTCATGCAAAAAGAAGTCCGCGAACAATGCTGCGCTTTTTTAAAAAAATCTGACATCGGTGGCATGATTATCATTGGCGGCAACGGCAGTTTTAAAGGCGCCTCATTGTTATCGAATGAAGGCGGCCCCGCGGTCATCGGCATCCCCGGTTCGATTGATAATGATATTCCAGGCACGGAATATACTATTGGTTTTGATACCGCGCGCAACACCGCGATTCAAGCCATCGACAAAATTAGAGATACCGCTTCCAGTCATAACCGTAATTTTCTCGTCGAAGTGATGGGGCGTAGCTCTGGATTTTTAGCGCTAGACGTTGGTATCGCGGGCGGCGCGGAATTTATTTTATTACCTGAATTTCCCGCCCCCATCGAAAAACTCGCGGAAAATATTATGACGCCGCGACGACTAAAACAAAGTTCGATTATCATCGTCGCCGAAGCCGCTCAATCCGGCCGTAGTATTCAAATCGCCGAGCAATTAGAAAAACTCACCGGCGTGCAATATCGCGTTTGTATTCTCGGCCACACGCAGCGCGGTGGCTCGCCCACGACGCTAGATCGTAAAGTCGCTTCTATCATGGGCTATCACGCCGTGCGCGGTTTAATCGAAGGCGCTTCGCATAAAATGGTGGCCATGATAAATGACAAAGTTACGTTAGCACCCTTGCCCAACCCCGACGCGGGCCCGCGTATCCTCACTGACAGAGAACTAATTGATTTGAATGATATTCTTTGTACATAAGGGGAAAAAACTAGATATATGCTCACATCTCTGGTATAAGATTCCCTACAAAAACCACCACGCAATATCTCGTATCAAAGTGATCGACGGTATCGGTAAAATTTAGGTAGAACGTTCTTCTCATGCAAAATGATTCACACCTCAACAATCAGGGCGTTTTTTCAATAATAATTTTTCAATAGGAAAGAGGCATGTTAGCCACTCAACGTAGCACGACTAGTTTTTTTGATAGATCGCTTTTACCATGGTTAATTTGTAGCATTGGGATGTTGTTTTATTGCTATAACTACTTCCTCCGAGTCTCTCCCAGCGTCATGCAAAACGATTTAATGCAAAACTTCCACATCTCCGCCTCTCAATTTGGTAACCTCGCCGCTTTTTATTATTACGCTTACACGCCCATGCAAATTCCGGTGGGCATGATTTACGACCGCTTCGGCGCCAAGCTCGTCTTGTTTTTTGCCTGTTTAATCGCGGTAACAGGCCTATCCGTTTTTATTAGCGCGGATAATTTAATGATGGCAAGCGCTGGTCGCTTCTTAGTGGGCTTTGGTTCCGCCTTTGCTTATATCGGCGTCTTAAAACTCGCCTCTCTCTGGTTACCAGCGAACCGCTTCGCGACCATCGCGGGCTTGACCACTGCGTTCGGCATGGCCGCTGCGGGTTTTTCCGCGATTTATCTCACGGAAATCGTGCAGTTGCTAGGTTATAAAAATGCGCTCTACACCGCGTTAATCGTGGGCGCGGCGTTAAGTATTTTCATCCTGGTTTTCATGCGTAATAAGCCTTGCGTCGAGTTATCACAGCCGGGCACCGTGCATAAGCCGATGTCATTTTTACAACTGCTATACTCGCTAAAAGTTATTCTTTCCAAACCGCAAATGTGGCTGATTGGTCTAATCGGTTGTCTGTTTTATTTGCCCGCGTCAGTTTTTTTAGATTTATGGGGCATTCCATTTTTAGAAAACGTATATCATCTCACGCCAAAAAATGCCGCCTTCGTGATTCTTTCCACCTTCGGCGGTTGGATTATCGCAGGCCCATCAATAGGCGCGCTGTCGGATAAAATCAAACGCCGCCGCACACCATTATTAATTTGTGCGGTAATGTCCGCCCTTTTATTCTCCGCGGTGTTTTATTTCCCGACGTTTTCATTGAGTGAGTTATACATTATTTTCTTTTTTATCGGCATATTTTGTGGCGCGCACCCGTTATGTTTCGCGTTAGGTAAAGAAAATAATTCTAACGCAATCTCTGGAACGGCGGTTGCGATTACGAATACTTTAATCATGATCGGTGGCGCGATTTTCCAACCGATAGTCGGCAAACTTTTAGATTGGCATTCATCTGGCGCGCAAACACCGGATGGCGTATTGATTTACACGAGCGCGGATTATCTGTATGCATTAAGTGTTGTGCCAGTGGGCTTAGTGATCGCTATCGGTTTAACGTTCTTTTTGAAAGAAACGTATTGCGAATCACGGGAAGACGTCATGGCGTTGGAAAAACAAAATATGCGATCGAATGTTATTTCGCTGCAAACGAATTAATTACATCACTGGGCCGCTTTTAAATGAGTGGCCCTTTAAATCCAATCTTTCGCCTTCAAAAACTTTTCACACAATTCCGCTTCTGGACTGCCCTGCTCGGCTTTATAATCATATTTCCATACCACTTGCGGTGGCAGCGACATCAAAATCGATTCCGTACGGCCGCCTGATTGCAATCCAAATAAAGTGCCACGGTCGTAAAGTAAATTAAACTCCACGTATCTACCGCGGCGATAACACTGGAAATCACGGTGTTTTTGTTGATAGGGGTGTAATTTGCGTTTGGCTAAAATCGGTTGATAGGCCATTAAGTAATGGTCGCCCACACTGCGCATAAACGCGAAACTCTTTTCAAAACCAAGTTGATTCAAGTCGTCAAAAAATAATCCGCCGATGCCGCGCGGTTCATCGCGGTGTTTTAAATAAAAATATTCGTCGCAGGCTTTTTTATAATGCGCGTAAGCGTCGCTGCCGCCGAGTTCACAAGCAAGTTTCGCGTTGGTGTGCCAATGTTGGCAATCTTCTTCGAAGCCATAATACGGTGTCAGGTCAAAACCGCCACCAAACCACCAGACCGGATCGGCATCTGGCTTTTCAGCGACGATGAAGCGCACGTTCAGGTGTGACGTGGGAGCGAATGGATTGCGTGGATGAACGACGACGGACACGCCCATCGCTTGAAATTTCCGGTCGATTAAGTCCGGGCGTTTAGCGGTAGCGGCTGGTGGTAAGCGCTGGCCACTGACGTGAGAAAAGTTGACGCCGGCTTTTTCGATGACGTCGCCATTTTCTAAAAAGCGCGTGCGACCGCCGCCGCCTTCACCGTGCCGCCAACTATCTTCGATAAATTTTGCGTTGCCATCTTCAATTTCTAAGACGGTGCAAATGCGGTTTTGCAAATGATGCAGGTAGTCTTTCACCTCAATCATCGCAGGTGCCATAGATATTTTCTCAAGCATATTCAACCTTCTAAGCCTTGCTAGCTGAAAGCTATACAGTGCGATATAATAACGGCTTTTGAAACAAGATTCAGTCATTTATTTTGGGTTCCCAGCTTATGCATGCTCGCCTAGATTCTAGCCATGAGAACAATTCTGGTGAAACCTACTTACTTGAAAATCTCTATTCCTTATATTTTTTCCTCTCAGAGCCTAATCCAAGTCTGCGCGTATTGAAAAATAGTTTCCTCGAATTTCTAAAAAAGTGCTTAAATTCAGGCGACAACATTATAGCAAATTCTCCGGTATTTTTGAAAGTAGTAGCCAGACGACTGGAATTCTTGGCGGAAACAGGTTTTTTTGCAGATAAAATGGCGATTGCACTACTGCAAGTAATAATTGATGATTTAAGAAATGACGGCATTATTTTGCAATCGCTACTGACGGATGAAAACGATGTCGATGCATTTTTTGATAATATCGCGATGATTGACCGGTCGACAGCCCCATCACACTCAGTTAGTATTCACGCTCCATCAAAAATCAACACGGAAGTTTCCTATACCTGCCGTTCTGAAATTAGGATTGCGCGCGCGATTCCTGTAGTCGAGATTCTACCCATGCCGGCAATGGATTATTTGGCCGAATTAATCGATAAAGGCTTGGATGCAATGTTCGCATTGCATTGGGAGCGTGCTATCACCTACTTTGAAGAAGGTTTATCGGCCATACGTTCACTAAATCCTGTGAATATCGCGCCATTAAATATGAAAGCTGCAGCCATCCGCCGTCACTTATCCGTCGCTTATCATAGTATTGGCCAAACACATCAACACAATCATAATCTCGATGCGGCAATCCAAAACTATCTTCACAGCCATGAGGCACTCAAAGGTATCGCTGAAAATTGTCTACTGACGGATGATCACTTCACGATTGAACTTTACAAAGCGGATTATATTAAAACGATCAATTTGTATTATGAAGAATTGAAAAGTGAGAAGGAGCACAGGAAAATATTACTCATTTTAGTGAAAGCCACTAGGCAAATAAATTTAAAAATATATATTGATAATCCTGATGAAGTGGCATTGCTTGAAAACTTAATTCAAACTGTAATGAGTTACACCAAACAATTAATGTCAGCACAGAAGTACGAACAGACTATTTCAATTTTACAATATGCGATTTTGAATAATACGGCTTTGGCTGGGCACACTTCTGCGGAAACTCGAAAAAATTGTAAAATGACGTTAAGAAAAATGCTCGTTAAAAATTATTATTTCTTGGGTAGAAAATACCTAACCGATAACCCCCAAATATCGGTAATTTCTTTTTGTTTTGCGCTAACGGAATCCTATCAAATCGATCAAAGTCTTCTGAGCGAAACACATAAACAATTTCAACAGGCTATCGCCGATATTATTGTTGCGAGTTTTAAAGTAAATGAACTTGAAGAGGCGAAACAGCACTTAGGTAACTTTAGGATAACGGCGCCGAGCCGAGAAGTACGCGTGTTGATTATGAATACCATGATAAACATTTCAATTAAACAGTCCGCCTTATACAAAAAACAAAATAATTTCGATAAAGCGTTGGAAAAGTTGTATTCGACATTATATATGCTTGAGCGTATCGATGTTATCGCAAAAGCTAGTCATCAAGAAGCTATTATCAATCGAATGATAGCGGACGTAACCTATTTAGCCATTCAGCAGGTTAACCACAACCACGTAAAATGCCTGCAATATTGCGTTAAAGGTATTGCAGCGCTCACCTCTATTACAGGCGACTTGCGGATTGAGTATGATAATATCATTTTGAAAGCTTTGAGAATGGCTCATGGCACGCAGTTGCAAGCGTATCTAAAGGCGTGTCGCACCTATGAAGATTACGATATTTTTATCAGAACGATAGCATCGCAATTGCCAACACCGGATGAATTAATCGGCGCTTGTTATGTTAGATGCTTTGTCTATGCTTCATTAATTCAAGCGCAAGCATGCTTAGGAAAGCATAATTTCACTAAAGCGTTACAAATTTTAGTTCAAGCAGAGAAATTATGGAAACAGACGCCACATAGCACTTTTATGCAAGTCGATTTAGTCACCTCCGCCAATATAAATAGATTAATGGCCCAAGCTTTATTAGCTCAGTTCAGAGTTATGCATACCACAGTTTTTGCCGATAATTTAGTAGCAAAAATTGACATACTCTTAAAAGCTTCACTGCGTTATGAAGAAATTTGTGATATACACTTAACTGAGGAGGATAAATCTTCCCGCCAAGTTATCTATGCTGTATTAGAAAAACTGCAGATTCAAATAGAAGATAAACTCTGCAGTAGCATTGAAATGCTATGCAAATTACATAATGAAAGCGATGATAACCACCCCATTGAACCCTGGGAGCATTATTTTGATGCCCACATGGCGGCTAAAATAATTGAAATGAATGAAGATATGTCGAATGAAAACCAAATCAAGGTAGTATTATTGTCGAAAAGTTTTCTCGATTCATATGTTAATTATCCCTATAAATCTCAAATGAAACTATGTCTCAATTATATTGAACACAATTTAATACTATCACGGCACTTAGAGGCACATGCTAACTTACAAAGCGCAGCTAATCTTAGTTTATCGTTCTAATTAACTTTCCACGTCGTACCATCCGCGCCATCCTCTAACACGACGGAAAGCGATGCTATCTCATTGCGTAGACGGTCAGCTTCTTGCCAATTCTTTTCAGCGCGTGCTTTATTTCTGGCGGCGATTAAAGTTTCGATTTTATCCACGTCGACTTGTTTCGCACCCGACTGTAAAAAAGTTTCGGGTTCTTCTTGTAACACGCCTAAAATGCCGCCGAGTTTTTTTAATAACGCGCCATGCTGCGCGGCTGCGTCAAGATCCGTATCACGTAAGCGTTGGATTTCGTGCGCGATTTCAAAAAGAATCGAAAATGCGATAGGAGTGTTGAAGTCATCATCCATCGCCTTAATAAAGTTCGCTTCGAATTTAGTATTTTCTAAAGCTGGCGCCGTTGGCAATCCCCGCAATGCGGTATAAAAACGTTCGAGCGCGTTGCGCGATTGTTGAATGACGCTGTCGGAATAATTTAACGGGCTACGGTAATGACTGGTAATCAAGAAATAACGCAGTACTTCCGGCGCATGCTCTTTCAATAAATCACGGATCGTGAAAAAGTTATTGAGCGACTTCGACATTTTTTCTTTATCGATTTGTAAAAAGCCGGCGTGCATCCACAGGTTAACAAACTTTTTATCCGTCGCGGCTTCTGATTGGGCGATTTCATTTTCATGGTGTGGGAAAATCAAATCTTTTCCGCCGCCATGAATATCAAACGTATCACCTAGCAAGCTCAACGCCATCGCCGAGCATTCGATATGCCAACCCGGTCTGCCTTCCCCCCAAGGTGATTGCCATTTGGGTTCATCGGGTTTCGCCAATTTCCACAATACGAAATCAAGCGGATCATTTTTCACGTCATTAATTTCAACGCGCGCGCCGCTTTCTAATTTATCGATATCACGGTGCGCAAGGCAGCCATAATTACCGAATTTTCTCACCGTGTAGTACACATCGCCATTGCTCGCGACATAAGCGTAGCCATTGTTAATCAATTTTTGGATGAGCTCGATGATCTGCGGAATAAATTCCGTGGCGCGCGGCGCGGCGTCAGGCGATAATAAACCGATAGAGGCGAAATCTTCATGCATCGCGATCGTGAATTCATTAACGATATCATTAAAATCGATGTTGCGTTCATTCGCGCGTTTAATGATTTTATCATCTATGTCGGTGATATTTCTGACGTAATTAACTTTATTGCCCTGGGAGCGTAGATAGCGAATGATAACATCAAACGCCGCATAGGTTCGCGCATGGCCAAGATGACAAAAATCATAAACCGTCACACCGCAAACGTAGATATTAATTTTATTTTTTTTAAGCGGTTTAAAAATCTCTTTTTTGCGGGTGAGGCTATTATAAATTTTTAACATGTTTTTCCCTCAAAATTTGCAAGGCATGCTCTGCGCGGCTAATGATTTTTTCTGTTCCTAACAAGTTAACGATTTGTTGCAATTCCGGGCCTGATTGCTGCGCCGTTAAGGTGACGCGCAACGGCATGAAAAGTTTCTTGCCGGAAATTTTAAGCTGACTTTTCAAGCCGTCTAAAATAAGCGGCAGATTAGTCGCGTGTGCCGCCGCCAACTCTTTCAGCGCCGCGAAATAATCTTCGCCCGCCTCTTCCAGCACGGTTAAATTTTCCGGCGTGTAGGCTAATTTATCGTTGAATAAAATCGCTATCCACGCCACCGCCTCGGCAGGAAAAGTAATATTAGGCCGCACTGCTTCGATGAATAAATCATGTTGTGCGGTGGGCACGGAATTTTTAATTTCATCGCCTAACCAAGTCCAAACTGCCGCGGGACTTAACGCCATCACGGATTCTTTTTGCCAATGCAGTAATTGATTACTGTCAAACCGCGCCGAAGCTCGGCTTAATCTTTCCGTATCAAAGTTCGCGCCTAAGTCAGCCATGCTCATTAAGCCAAGCTCGTCATACGTATGACTCAAACGCGCCAAATAATTTAACACGGCTTGTGATAAATAACCTGTGTCGCGTAAATCATGCAAGCTAAAACTGCCATGACGTTTAGACAAAGGCGTACCGTCGTCGCCCATGATCAAAGATAAATGTCCATAACTCGCCGGTTTCAATCCAAGCGCCGCTAAGATCATTAACTGCCGCGGCGTATTCGACAAATGATCTTCACCGCGTAGTACATACGTCACGCCCATGAGCGCGTCGTCGATCGCGTTGCAAAACATAAATGAAGACGTGCCGTCGGCGCGACGGATAATGAAATCACCGATATCATCGCTGTTAAAATGCTGCGGGCCTTTAACGAAATCGACGAAGTCGACGTTTTGTGACGCGGGCACGTGAAATCGCAGCGCGGGTTTTTTACCGGCGGCGATTTTCGCGGCGACTTCTTCCGCCGTCAATTTATAGCAAGTGCCCGGATAACGTGGCGCTTGTCCGCGGGACAATTGCAATTTGCGGTTCAACGCTAACTCTTGTTCGGTGCAAAAACACGGATAAGCTAATTTTTTATCGATTAGCAGTTGATAATATTTAGCGTAAATTTCACCGCGTTGTGATTGCCAATACGGGCCGTTTGGGCCTTCCACACCCGGGCCTTCTTGCCAGTGAATGCCTAACCATTGTAAATCTTCTTGCAACACATCCGCGAACCGCATTTCGTTACGCGACGCGTCCGTATCTTCAATGCGAAGAATAAAATGACCGCCGGATTTTTTTGCCAATAAAGCACTGAATAACGCCGCACGCACGTTACCTAAGTGCAACATGCCGGTGGGACTGGGAGAAAACCGTGTTTTAATCATTGTCTCGCTTCCAACATTAAACGTTTCATTTCACGCACCGCAGTTTCCATGCCGACAAAAATAGCGCGCGCGACGATACCGTGACCGATATTTAATTCATTAATTTCTGGTATGCGGGCGATGGCCTGCGTGTTTAGATAATTTAAACCATGACCCGCGTTGACGATTAAGCCAGCTGTTGCTGCGAATTCTACCGCAGCGATGATGCGATGTAATTCTACTTTGCGTTCCGCCGTCGTTGTCGCATCCGCGTAAGCGCCGGTGTGAATTTCTACCGTCGGCGCGCCGCAGGCAACCGACGCTTTGATCTGCTCAATGTCTGGATCGATAAAAAGTGAAACGTCAATGCCGGCGGCGGCCAGACGCTCGCAGGCTTGCTGAATATTTTTTTCATCACCAACGATATTCAAACCACCTTCTGTCGTTAATTCTTGACGTTTTTCCGGCACAATACAGCAATGCACAGGTTGTATTTTTTCGGCGAAATCTACCATTTCTGCGCTGATGGCAAATTCTAGATTCATGCGCGTGCCTAACATTTGCTGAATATATTCGACGTCGCGCACTTGAATGTGACGGCGGTCTTCGCGCAAGTGGAGCGTGATACCATCCGCGCCGCCCCGCTCCGCAGCAAACATCGCTTCCACGGGATCGGGATAGCGTGTCAGTCGCGCTTGCCGTAAGGTCGCGACATGGTCGATGTTCACTCCTAATAAAATACTGTTTTGCCCACTCATTCAGTCTCAACCTCATTCTTATTTGCTGGTGCTAGATAAAGTTTGCGGCTTTGCAAAGGGCGTTGCCCCAGTAACGGCGCCAGCGCTAACCGCATTAAGCGTTTACAATCCCGTAAACAATTTTCTTCTTGCAACTGCTCCGCCGCGATCGCTAATAAACTTTTACCTAAAAAAACCGCCATATCGGCTTTATCATCCGCTTCGCAATGCTCAAATCCATGTTCAGGATGAAAGCGGTAATAATTTTCCGCCGTGAAAGCCGTTAGCGTCTTTGCCACAGAGTTTAAGGGGATGCCATACCCTAATTCTTCCAAGAGTTTTTTCTCAAATAGGCGCAACGCTTTTTGTTCCAAGCGGCTGCCCTGTAATTCTAACAGTGTATTTTGATAATTGGTATAAAGCTGCGGCTGCGCGTCAAATTTGGGGAGTACCCGCATCAATAACTCATTCAAATAGAGTCCGCTTAATAAACAATCCCCCTTCAGCGGCGTGGCGCAGCCGTTGGCTTCCGCACCGATCAGCGTCATCAGTTCGCCTTTTCCCTGCCATGACATTAATAGCGGTGTAAACGGTTGTAGCAAAGATTTTAGCTGTGAGCGGCTGGTGCGCACGCCTTTCGCGATGGCGCTGAGACGGCCGTGTTCGTGCGTGAGTAATTCCAATAAAACGCTGGTTTCGCGGTACGGGCGGCTATGTAAGATGAAGGCGGGATGGAGGAAAATACGCATGGAGATCCCCGTTTTATTGATAACCTAAACTGCGCAGCGCTTTTTCATCGTCGGCCCAATTTTCTTTAACTTTTACCCAAAGGCGTAAAAATACTTTTTTATCTAACAATTTTTCCATATCTTTACGCGCCTGTGTGCCTATCTTTTTTAAGCGGGCGCCGTCTTTGCCGATCACAATCGGCTTTTGGCCTTCGCGTTCCACCCAAATAATCGCGCTGACATCGACGAGCTTATCATCTTCAACAACATGTTCGATTTCGACGGTCGTGCTGTACGGCAATTCTTGTTCGGTCGCTTGAATGATTTTTTCGCGGATAATTTCCGCGATTTGAAAACGCAGCGGCTTATCCGTGATTTGATCGTCTGGAAATAAATGCGGGCCTTCTGGTAAAAATTTCACGAGCTCGGTTTCCAGCGCGTTGACATTATCCGCTTT
Source organism: Gammaproteobacteria bacterium (assembly GCA_963692955.1). Taxonomy (GTDB): domain Bacteria; phylum Pseudomonadota; class Gammaproteobacteria; order DSM-16500; family DSM-16500; genus UBA5158. Next base: position 1,589,166 of record OY843587.1, read on the forward strand.
CAACGCTGACAAGGGGATGACGTCGGCGAAGTCATATTTAGATTTTAATTTCGTGATAAAAGGCAACACTTCAGCTTTATCTTTTAACTTGTCCATCATGTTAATCACTAAGATCACCGGCGCGCTGGTAAAACTCAGTTCCGACAATACCAATTCATCTTCTTTGCCCCAGTAGTCCGCTTGCACCATAAAAACTACCGCGTCCGCGTCTTTAATCACCGCTTCGGCGAGACGGTTCATGTAGCGGTTCATCGCTTTCTTGCGGTCTTCGTGAATACCCGGCGTGTCGATATAAATAATTTGATTGACGGCGTCCGACTTCATCCCAAGAATTTGCGTGCGTGTCGTTTGCGGTTTCGGCGTGGTGATACTGATCTTCTTGCCTAAAATACAATTTAATAACGTCGATTTTCCCACGTTGGGGCGGCCGACGATAGCGACATAACCGCAATGCGTATTATTTTTCATGTTTGATAATCCCCAACATTTGTTCGGCGGCGTCTTGTTCGGCGCGGCGGCGGCTAGTGCCTTTACCCAATGCCTTTTTAATAATTCCGGTGACTTGACAGCTGACCACAAAAATTTGTTGATGCGCTTCGCCTTCGACGGATTCCACCGCGTAAACCGGTAGCGGCTTGCGTAAACTTTGTAGAAATTCTTGCAAGATCGTTTTTGGATCTTTGTGACTGGCGGCGCTGGTCAGTGATTGCAGTAACGGTTCGTACCAATTCAAAATGCAAGTGCGTACTGCTTCAAAACCAGTATCTAAATAAATCGCGCCGATGATCGCTTCCATCGCGCACGATAAAATAGATTCGCGCTGATGGCCGCCGCTTTTTAATTCGCCCGGCCCTAAAAATAAATAAGACCCGATGTCAAACCCGCGCGCCAGTTCGGCGAGCGTTTCGCGGTTGATTAAGGTCGCGCGCCAACGGCTTAACTCACCTTCTTGCGACGTGGGAAATTTATGAAATAAAACTTCCGCGATAATGAAATTAACGATCGCGTCGCCCAAGAATTCCAATCTCTCATTGTTTAATTCCGCGTGACTTCTGTGCGTCAAGGCGAGCTTCAGTAATTTAATATCACTGAATTGATAATTTAATTTTCGGCAAAGTTCTTCACTCATACCACATTACTCTCAATGGATTTTCTTAAAAAATCTATCCGTTCGCAGCCAATGGTTAGCCGCGTTATAACTGCCGAGGATAACCACGGCTTTACCGACGAGATTCGCGTCGGGAACAAAGCCCCAATAACGGCTGTCATCACTGTCGTCACGGTTATCGCCCATCGCGAAATACTGACCTGGTGGTACGACTATATCCCGAAAATCTTCGCCGTTTACGCCGACATTTTGATAAATATCATGCTTGACGCCAAAAAAATCCTCGTTCTTCAAATTAACATCGGCGCTCTCGCCGATTTCATTGACGCGCGTCGTGGTTTTAATCATAGTTTGCGGCATTTCTTTGCCGTTGACGTATAAAACTTTATTGATATAGGAGATATGATCGCCAGGCACGCCGATCACGCGCTTGATAAAATCAATGGACGGGTTGCGCGGATTGCGGAACACAAAAATATCGCCGTGCTGCGGTTCATGAATTTTATAAATTAATTTGTGCACGACCGGTAGACGCAGACCATAATCGTATTTATTCACTAATAAAAAATCGCCGATTAGCATCGTGGGTTCCAACGAACTAGAGGGAATACGGAACGGCTCATAGAAAAACGAGCGCAGCAAAAAAACGATAATTAAAATTGGAAAAAATGAGCGCGCATATTCAATTAAGAGCGGCGGTTTTAATTCCGGTAGATCAGTAAACTTTTTCGATTTCTCTTGATACATTTGCTTGCGTTTTTTCTCTAGAAAAATAATATCGAACAGCGCGATCAAACCTGAGATCACCACCGCGTAAAATAAAATCAACTCAAAATTAAAATTCATTCAGCAACCCTCATCATTATTTTTTATCGACTTTCAGTATAGCTAAAAACGCTTCTTGTGGGATTTCGACGTTTCCCACTTGCTTCATGCGCTTTTTACCTTCCTTTTGTTTTTCCAACAATTTGCGTTTACGCGAAATATCGCCGCCGTAGCATTTCGCCGTGACGTTTTTACGCAACGCTTTCACCGTGCTGCGCGAAATGATTTGCGCGCCGATCGCGGCTTGGATCGCGACGTCGAACATTTGCCGCGGAATTAATTCCCGCATTTTTTCGGCGATTTGCCGGCCTTTATACACGGCTTGATCGCGATGCACGATGAATGCGAGCGCATCGACTTTTTCACCGTTGATTAATAAATCCAGCTTCACTAAATCCGCTGTTTGAAAATACGCGAAACTATAATCTAGAGAAGCGTAGCCGCGGCTGGTGGATTTCAAGCGGTCAAAAAAATCTAATACCACTTCATTCATGGGAATTTCATAACTCAGCGATACTTGATTGCCGAGGTACAAAAGATTTTTTTGTACGCCGCGTTTTTCGATGCATAAGGTAATGACGTTACCTAAATATTCTTGCGGCACTAAAATATTCGCTTTCACGATCGGCTCGCGAATTTCGCCAATCAAATTGACCACCGGTAATTTAGAGGGATTATCAACGTAAATCGTTTCACCTTTGGTGGTAATCACTTCATACACCACCGTGGGCGCGGTCGTGATTAAATTTAAATTGTATTCGCGTTCTAGACGCTCTTGCACAATTTCCATGTGCAACATGCCTAAGAACCCACAGCGAAAACCAAAGCCTAATGCTTCCGACGATTCCGGTTCAAAAAACAAGGCCGCGTCATTTAAACATAATTTCGATAATGCTTCGCGAAACGCGGGAAAATCATCCGAGCTAATCGGAAACAAACCGGCGTACACTTGCGGCTGGACTTTTTTGAAATCCGGCAGCGCTGCGTGCGCGGGTTTATGCGTATGCGTTAATGTATCGCCGACCGGCGCGCCATTAATTTCTTTAATCCCCGCGACGACAAAACCGACTTCGCCCGCGCATAACATACCGGTTGCCGTTTGCTTCGGCGTAAACACGCCCACCGCGCCGACTTCATGACTGCGGTTGGTGGACATCACTAACATTTTATCGCCGGTTTTAATCACGCCGTGCTTCACGCGTACTAGCGACACCACGCCTAAGTAGGCGTCAAACCAAGAATCGATAATCAAGGCTTGCAACGGCGCGTCCGGATCGCCGACCGGCGCGGGAATATCTGCGATCAAACGTTCCAACATGTCGGTAATGCCGAAGCCGGTTTTCGCGCTGACGCGCACGGCGTTTTTCGCTTCTAAACCAATAATTTCTTCGATTTCATTGATGACGCGATCCGGATCGGCTTGCGGTAAATCGATTTTGTTCAAGACTGGAATCACTTCCAATCCCTGTTCTAAAGCGGTGTAACAAACGGCGAGCGTTTGCGCCTCGACACCTTGACCGGCGTCCACCACCAGTAACGCGCCTTCGCAAGCGGCGAGTGAGCGTGACACTTCATAAGAAAAATCTACATGCCCGGGGGTATCAATAAAATTTAATTGATAAGTTTTACCATCCAAAGCTTTGTAATTCAGAGTGACGCTATGCGCTTTAATCGTGATGCCGCGCTCACGTTCCAAGTCCATGGAATCGAGAACTTGTTCCGCCATTTCTCGATCGGCGAGTCCGCCACAGAGTTGAATTAAACGGTCTGCTAAGGTTGATTTGCCGTGGTCAATATGGGCAATAATGGAAAAATTACGGATCTGCTGCATAGCGACTCTGAATACCGAATAAAGTCGCCAATAGTAGCGCATTTTAACGGGAGATACTATGTATTCGCCGCCTTAACCGGCGTGAATTTTCGCGGTGCGCGCGGTCACCAATAAACGCCGAAACAGATCGGCGTCTAACGTATCTTTAAAAATAAGACAAACACGTTTTTTCCGCACGCCGGCTAATTTAAAGCGTAAAATACCGAGAAATGGCGTTAACGTCGATTCGCCGCACAACTCACCGTGCCAACTATTTTCGCGGTCTGCTAAGGTCCAGCCCTCGTCGCCATAACTTACCGACGTCAGCATTTCTTTACCCAGCAATAAGCCCCAGTTGCGCAGCAAAAATCCGCCATAAATTAAAACGGCCGCCGCCAATAAAATATTGAAAAAAATATGTAGCGGCAACGTCAAAGCGATCACCACGCAACATAACATCGTGGTAGTAAGCGCTAAAATAAAAAATCTGGAGGGGTTAAGTCGAATGTCGATTCTGCGCATGTTTGCGTATTTTTCCTATCATCGCCGCGGTGGCAGCCTCTGGTGCAATTTTTTGACCCGTAAGCCACATGAACAAGTCTTGATCATTATTGGATAATAGCTGAACAAAATCGTCTTGGTCAGTAGGCTTTAACGTTAAAAACGCCTCCTGTAAAAAATTACCTAATAAAACATCAAGTTCAAGCATGCCGCGGCGGCAGGCCCAATATAAGCGAGGCGGAATTTCTGTAATTTCCATAAAGTCTCAAAAATTTACATTATACTGATATTATTGGTACTTGGGAGTCACTCATGACCACTTTGCAACATAAATTGATTAGAGCATTAGAATCTATCGCTACCAACTCCAAAGCGGATAAGCCCCGTTTAGACGTTTGCATCGCTAAAATTAAAACTCTTAAAATTCAGGACGATGATTATATCAAGACGTTAGCTTTCATAAAACTGCTTTTAGATGAAGTGCCTGCCGCCAGCGTGCACAACAAACCGTTGGTCGCGATTTTTAAAGCTAGCAAAAAAATCCTCGCCCCCGCCGCTGAAAAAAATACCGCTAGAAACAGACCCAGTAAACGATAAATCGTCAATCTGCTGGCATATTCAAACAAACTATTTCATAATCTTTCGCCTGATTCTTCGTTCGCCACTCTCATCTTCAAGGAAGCCCCATGAAAAATAATTTTCTGCAATTTCTCGCGAGGGAAATTGAGACCCTGAAACAAAATGGACTTTATAAATCCGAACGCGTTATCACGTCGCCGCAGCAAGCTGAAATTTCCATCGCCGATGGCGCGCACGTTTTAAATTTTTGCGCGAACAATTATTTAGGTTTGTCGGATAACGCGCAGCTGATCGCCGCGAGCAAACAAGCGTTGGATAAGTATGGCTATGGATTATCGTCGGTAAGATTTATTTGCGGCACGCAAACCGTGCATAAAGATTTAGAAAAACAACTCAGTCATTTTTTACAAAAAGAAGATACGATTTTATATTCGTCGTGTTTCGACGCGAATGGCGGTTTATTTGAAACACTGTTAGGCGCGGAAGACGCGATCATTAGTGACGCGTTAAATCACGCGAGTATTATCGACGGCATCCGTCTCTGCAAAGCGCAACGTTTCCGCTACGCTAACAATGACATGAGCGAGCTGGAAGAAAAATTAAAAGAAGCGCAAGCTTGCCGCTACCGTCTGATCGCCACCGACGGGGTTTTTTCGATGGATGGCACCGTTGCGAATTTACCGGCGATTTGTGCTTTAGCGGATAAATACGACGCGATGGTGATGGTCGACGATTCGCACGCCGTCGGATTCATGGGTAAAAATGGCCGCGGTACGCCGGAATATCATAATGTGTTAGACCGCATCGATATTCTCACCGGCACATTGGGTAAAGCGTTAGGCGGCGCGTCCGGCGGTTACACTAGCGGTAAAAAAGAAATTATCACGTGGCTGCGACAGCGTTCGCGTCCGTATTTATTTTCTAACACGCTCGCGCCTGTGATCGCAGCAAGTTCGATAGAAGTATTAAAGATGTTGGAAGGAAGTCATGAGTTAATTAAAAAATTACATGAGAACACGGCTTACTTTCGCCGCGCGTTAGAGAAATTAGGTTTCAAATTAATTCCCGGCGAACATCCGATTATTCCGGTGATGCTAGGCGATGCGAAGTTAGCGAAGACGATGGCCGATGAATTATTGCAAGAAGGTATTTACGTCATTGGTTTTTCCTTTCCGGTGGTCCCACAAAATCAAGCGCGTATCCGCACGCAAATTTCCGCCGCGCATAAGAAAGAGCATTTAGACAAAGCGATAGCCGCATTTGAAAAAGTCGGAAAAAAATTAGGCGTTATTAACGAACAGGGTGAGATAGCGAGATGAAAGCATTAGTGAAAGAACAAGCGGCCCCCGGTATTTGGTTGAAAGACATGCCGGAACCGCAAGTAGGCCCGAACGACGTAAAAATAAAAATTCGTAAAACCGCGATCTGCGGCACTGACATTCATATTTTTGATTGGGACAAATGGGCGCAGGATAATGTGCCGGTCGGTTTGATCACCGGTCATGAATTTGTGGGTGAAATCGTCGATATGGGCAACGAAGTCACCGGCTTTCAGATCGGAGATCGCGTCTCCGGCGAAGGCCACATTGCTTGCGGTTATTGCCGCAATTGCCGCGCGGGACGCCGGCATGTGTGCCGTAAGAATGTTAGCACCGGCGTGACGCGCACCGGTTGCTTCGCCGAATATTTTATTTTACCCGCGGTGAACGCCTATCCGATTCCAGACAGCATTCCAGATATCGAAGCGGCGATTTTAGATCCGCTCGGCAACGCAGTGCACACGGCGCTGTCTTTTGATTTAATCGGCGAAGATGTTTTGATTACTGGCGCTGGTCCCGTCGGCATGATGGCGGCGGCGATCGCTCGCTACGCCGGCGCGCGGCATATCGTCGTCACGGATGTGAATGTTTATCGTTTAGGTTTGGCGCGGCATATGGGTGCGTCCATGGCGGTAGACACGAATAAAAAATCCTTAGATGTCGTGATGAAAGAATTGGGCATGCGCGAAGGTTTTGACGTCGGCTTAGAAATGTCGGGCAATCCGTTTGCGTTTAACGACATGTTGACGCACATGAATCACGGCGGCAAAGTCGCGCTATTAGGTTTTCTCCCACAAGACACGCAGATCAATTGGAACAATATCATCATGAAAGGGTTGAACGTCAAAGGCATTTATGGCCGTGAAATGTTTGAGACTTGGTACAAGATGATTACCATGCTGCAAGGCGGTCTAGATATTTCATTCGCGATCACGCATGAATTCCCGGTGAGTGAATATGAAAAAGCGTTTGCGACAATGAAATCGGGACAGAGTGGTAAAGTTGTTATCAATTGGCAATAAGACGGCGAACCACATGTGCGTTAATTAACATGGTGCGCTGCATGAGTTAACAATTTTGACGATTCAACGGAAAATTTTTAAATGTTTTTTTGCATTCTACTTGATGACAGGTATAATGAGCCCACCTAGAGAGTAAGTAATCTAGTCCCAAGGGGATGCGAAGATTTATCTTTTATGGACAAGAGGTATTACCCACTCTCTAGGACCTTAGCGGGTCGTTTTTTTTATTTCATTACCATTGCTTGTGGCTGGTGTCCCTGTTCCGCTGCAAGATCTTTTTTCACTAACTCGCGACATTTTGTTAAAGCTTTATAATAGCCTGATGCACTTAAATCTTTAGATTTATTTTTAAGGCCATTATCTAGCACATAGCGTTTATCGATCCCTAGCGCGGTAAACATTTCAACTTCAGATTTCGTCGCAATAAAATTCTCACCTTCCATAATTTTGATTTGATGATCGAGAATGTCTTTGATTGTCTCTAAGTCTGCGCACTTCGTAATCGCATTTAATACTGACTCGGCGCGAGCGCAGTGTTGTGGTCCAAAGATAAAAAACTTAAATTTTGGAAGCAGGTAATAAAGATTAAACTGAACGCAAATCTGGCGCTTTAAATCATAGTACGGCGTAGGAGTTGTCATTTGTTCGTTTATAAGTCTGTCGCCATGGTTGGTAATAAACACGGTTGTAACTCCACATAAAAATAGTTATGAGGATATTTTATCCAATTTTGCTTAAGAAAGTGTTAAAAGTGGCATGATTCTCGCAAAAAAGACCGTATTTAGATCATTTATTAACCAAATTTAGCTTTGATATAGCTGAACAAAGCCCGCAACGCCATGGCTTCCCCACCAACAGGTTTGCCCGGGCGGGACTTTAAGTTCCACGCCATTAAGTCGAAGTGTAGCCAGGGAATCTCATCCGGCACGAACTCTTTTAAAAACAATCCCGCCGCGATCGCGCCGCCGTAGGGATCGGATGAATTATTGTTGATGTCGGCGTATGGCGTGTTCAATGATTCGCGATACGCTGAGAATAGCGGCAAACGCCAAATCGGATCAGCTTCCATTTCCGCATGCTGCGTAAGTTCAGCCGCCACTCTATCATTATTGCAAAAAAACACTGGACATTCCGTCCCCAGCGCAACGCGCGCCGCACCGGTGAGAGTGGCAATATCAATAATGAGTTCGGGTTTTTCACTAGCGGCTTCAGTTAGCGCATCCGCTAAAACGACGCGGCCTTCCGCGTCAGTATTACCGATTTCTATCGTAATGCCTTTACGGCTTTTGATAATATCGCCTGGACGGTAAGCGTTGCCAGCAACGGAATTTTCTACTGCCGGGATTAATACTCGTAAATTTATCGGTAGTTTCGCTAACATGATCATGCGGGCTAATCCTAACGTATGCGCGGCACCGCCCATGTCTTTTTTCATAATCAACATCGCAGACGCAGGTTTCAAATCCAAACCGCCGCTATCAAAACACACCCCTTTACCGACTAAAGTGACGCGTGGGTGGGATGGATTTCCCCAGTGCAAATCTAACAAGCGCGGCGCGTCGTCACTGGCTCTGCCGACCGTGTAAATACTCGCGTAATTCTGCGTTAATAAATCTTCACCGATAATTTGCGTGAGTGTGGCGCCATAATTGCCCGCCAACTCAACCGCGGCTGCGGCTAATTGCGAAGGCCCCATGTCATCGGTGGGCGTGTTAATTAAATCGCGCACTAAATAAAGCGACGTCACTAAGTTATCGACTTGCTCTGCGACCGTGGCGTCCGGCAATAATAAACAAGAGGGTTTACGCAGCGGCGTTTTATAACGGGTAAATTGATACGAACCTAAGCCCCACGCTAACGCCAACCGCGCGTAATCGATGCCCTCGCCTTCGAAACGATAAACGCCGTCGGCTAAACTAATTGGCAACGAGCCCACACCCCAAAAACTTTTGCTATCGTTCACGCAAAATAATACGCTAGCGAGGTTGCCAGCGGCATCTGGAATATAAGTCGTACTGCCGGGCTCAATCCGGAATTGCGTGGTAGCCAACCAATTTTGCGTGAAACTATCTTGACTGCTTAACCATTGCGGATAATCGCTGATTTTCAAAATTAAAACTGGTGTCACCTTTTCAGATTGGGCTGTGAAACAAGCTAGCATTACGCTTTCTCCCTATGTTTGCAATTATTGAATCACCGACTCAGCGGGAATATATTCTTGTCGCAACGCAGACGCCACCGCTTTATAAGTTAAATGACCGTTACAGACATTTAAACCGTTTAATAAATGCGGGTCTTGGCGCATCGCGACTTTATAACCCAAGTTCGCTAAATTTAAAATGAATGGCAACGTCGCGTTATTTAACGCAAACGTCGACGTGCGCGGCACCGCGCCCGGCATGTTAGACACACAATAGTGCACCACACCCTCTTCAACATACGTGGGTATCGCGTGCGTGGTAGGACGGCTAGTTTCAAAACAACCACCTTGATCAATTGACACGTCGACGATGACAGAGCCGGGACGCATTTGCTTTATCATGTCACGCGTTATTAATTTTGGCGCGGAAGCACCGGGGATTAACACAGCGCCGACGACTAAATCGGCTTTCATAATATGACGCTCAATGGCGTCCATCGTCGAATAAATCGTTATAATTTTAGAACCAAATTGTAAATCCAAATGATACAAACGCTCTAAGGCTTTATCGATCACGACGACTTGCGCGCCCATGCCGATCGCCATGCGCACCGCGTTAGTGCCGACTACCCCGCCGCCGACGATGACGACGCGCGCAGGAGCGACACCTGGCACACCGCCCAGTAAAATTCCACTGCCGCCATTTCTAATTTCTAAACAATTCGCGCCGGCTTGAATCGCCATGCGCCCCGCTACTTCACTCATCGGCGCGAGTAAAGGTAGACCGCCGTTTTTATCCGTCACCGTTTCATAAGCGATAGCGACACAGCCGGATTCTTGCAATAAACGCGCTTGTTCAGGATCGGGAGCTAAATGCAGATAAGTGAAAAGGACTTGATTTTTACGCAACATTTTACATTCAGAAGCTTGCGGTTCTTTGACTTTGATCACCATATCGACGGTATCAAAAATTTCTTGCGCCGTATCCACAAGCTGCGCGCCGACTTGTTCAAACGCGTTATCGTCTAAACCAATTTTAAGGCCGGCGCCACGTTGGATTTTAACGTGATGGCCATTGGCGATTAATTCACGGGCGCTACTGGGGACTAAACCGACTCTGTATTCGTTATTTTTAATTTCTGAAGGCACACCGATTAACATAACACTCTCTCTACTAGTTATCTGATGAGAGATTATAGCAAATTTTTACGAGCTGTGATGCTTTGGTTTTTAGCGCGAGCACCCCTCCCGCGAGAGGTGCTCTACTAAATTAATTCAACAACAATTTATTCAAGCGAGTGACAAAGCTCGCCGGGTCTTTTAATTGGCCGCCTTCCGCTAAGATCGATTGATCGAATAAAATCTGCGTCAAATCCGCGAACTTATCGTCATCTTGTTCGGCTTTGAGTTTTAATAACAACGGATGCTCAGGGTTTAATTCAAAAATCGGTTTGATATCGCCGATGTCTTGCCCTGCCGCTTTCAAGATGCGCTGCAACTGCATGCCCATATCGTTTTCATCCGTGACTAAACACGCAGGCGAATTCGTTAGGCGGTGAGAAATACGCACGTCTTTGACGCGCTCACCTAACAACGTTTTCACGTGCGCGATAACGCCGTCATATTGTTGACGGGCTTTTTCGTCGGCTTGTTTAATTTGTTCTTTTTCTTCCGGTGTTTCCGGCGCGATTTCATCTAAGTTTACGTCGCCTTTGGCAACCGATTGCAATTGCTTGCCTTCGTATTCCGCCAAATGCGTGACTAACCATTCGTCGATGCGGTCAGACAATAATAAAACTTCGATGTTATTTTTACGGAAAATTTCTAAGTGTGGGCTCGCTTTCGCCGCCGTGAAAGTTTCCGCGGTAATGTAATAAATCTTTTTTTGTTCCGGCTTCATGCGCGAGACATAATCGTCTAACGTCACGTCTTGTACGGGAGAATCGGTTTTCGTGGTGGAAAAACGGATAAGCTTCGCAACTTTCGCGCGGTTCGCAAAATCTTCAGCCGGGCCTTCTTTGAGAACGTTGCCAAAGTGTTGCCAAAACGTCGCGTATTTTTCCGGTTCGTCTTTCGCTAATTTTTCTAATAAATCTAACACGCGTTTAATCAACGCGGAGCGTAGTTTAGTGATGGTCGGATTGTCTTGCAAAATTTCACGTGAAATATTTAACGGCAGCGCGTTGGTATCGACGATACCGCGCACGAAACGTAAATAATTCGGCATGAATTGTTCGACTTGATCCATGACAAACACGCGCTGCACATATAATTTCAACCCGTGCTGGCGTTCTTTATTCCATAAATCAAACGTGGCGTGTTGCGGGATGTACAACAAACTAATGTAGTCTAAGCTGCCGCCTTCGACTTGATTATGCGACCAGACTAACGGGCCTTCAAAGTCGTGCGCGATGTGTTTATATAATTCGATATATTGCTCATCTGTGATGGTGTTTTTCGGCAACACCCACAGTGCCGTCGCGCGGTTGACGACTTCCCACTCCACCGGCGCATCCGTTTTGGTATCAGCGGCGTTAGCGTCAGGCAATTTACGCATCATGATAGGCAAACTAATATTGTCGGAATATTTAGTGATGATGGTGCGTAAGCGCCAATCATTTAAAAATTCATCTTCGCCTTCTTTTAAATGTAAAATGACTTCGGTACCGCGCGCAGGTTTATCGACGTTCGCGATAGTGTAAGCACCTTCGCCGTTGGATTCCCACGTGACGCCGTGATCGGCGGTCAAGCCGGCGCGGCGCGTCATGACCGTGACTTTATCCGCAACGATAAACGCGGAATAAAAACCAACGCCGAATTGGCCAATCAAATGAGCGTCTTTCTTCTGGTCGCCGCTTAAACGCGCTAAAAATTCGCGCGTGCCGGATTTAGCGATTGTGCCTAAATTTTCGATGACTTCATCGCGGGTCATGCCGATGCCATTATCGCTAATGGTGATCGTGCGCGCGGTGGCGTCAAAGCTGACTTTAATGCTTAAATCCCCGTCTTTTTCATAAAGCGCCGAGTCAGATAAGGCTTCAAAACGCAGCTTATCCGACGCATCGGACGCGTTCGAAATTAATTCGCGTAAGAAAATTTCTTTATTACTATAAAGTGAATGGACCACAATATTTAATAATTGTTTCACTTCCGCTTGAAAGCTTAAGGTTTCTTGTTGAGCGTTCGCCGTCATGTAAAAGTTAACTCCTGCAAAATCAGTGATTGATGTGCCATATATGGGGGCGCTGGCGAGAAATTTCAAGAACCACTTCTCCCGGCGTTTTCTGCGAGAGAAGTGGGAAATCCGTTTATTGCTTAACTAAATGCACATTCTTGATTTCAGCTTCCACACGTCTGCCGCCGACATCGACAAATACCGTGCCTGCCATATTTACCGTGGTACCGGTACTGTCGACCGAACCGCTCATGTCCGCGTTGTCGGTATCGACCGTTAACGCATTGTTATTACAGGTCGCGGGGAATTCCATCGTCGCATGCGGGGGGCAAAGTTCTGGGCCGGATTTGAGATACATATCCATGGAAATACTCAGCGGCGTCGTACGGTAACCCGGAACCACGATAGCCGTGCCTTGATAATTACAAGACACATAACCCGCGTCGACATCGCCGCCACCCTTCCAGGCACCCGTTAAAGTATTACAAAAATCCGTGTTGGTTTTGGCAAAAGGACGCACAGAAATATTTGCATAGCTAGTCTGCATGGCCGCGCTACAAGCCAGTAATATAATGAGTTTTCTCATTTTCATGGACAATTCCTTTTAGAAATAGTGATGGAGAACAGTAAAACCGCCACTAAATATTGTCAAGCTATTTGAAATATGCGGGTTTTAAGCGCACTTTGCATGCATACCCCCTTAATTAAACATGTAAAATCGTGTAATCTGGTTGAAACAATTAGGATGGATTTCTCTATGCAAAATAACTTAATCGTAGAAACCAGCCCATACCTTTTACAGCATGCGCACAATCCCGTGGATTGGTTCCCCTGGGGCAATACCGCCATCGAAAAAGCCCGCCGCGAAGATAAACCCATTTTGTTATCCATCGGCTACGCCGCGTGTCATTGGTGTCACGTCATGGCGCACGAATCTTTTGAAGATCAAGAGACGGCGGATTTGATGAATGAATTATTCGTCAATATTAAAGTCGACCGCGAAGAACGCCCAGACCTTGATAAAATTTATCAAACGACGCATGCCCTATTGACACAACGCAGCGGCGGTTGGCCGTTAACGGTGTTTTTATCCGCGGATACGTTAACGCCGTTTTTTAGCGGCACGTATTTTCCGCCGCGCGCCCACAATCAAATGCCGCCGTTCAAAGATGTGTTATTGAAAATCGACGAAATTTACCGGTTGCGTCAAGATGACGTCCTTAAACAAAATGAAAGTTTGCAAAATGTTTTAAAGAAAACGACTTCCGCGCCCCTGACAGAAGTCGAACTAAGCGAAGAGCCGTTGCACACCGCGCGTCTCTCACTGCAAGAAACATTTGACTCAAGCCACGGTGGTTTTGGTGACGCGCCGAAATTTCCGCATCCGATCATGTTGGAATTTTTGTTGCAAGAAAAATCGCCGATGGTGCTGAAGACATTACTCTGCATGGCGGAAGGCGGTTTGTATGATCAATTACGCGGCGGTTTTTTCCGTTATTCCGTCGATGCGCGCTGGGAAATCCCTCATTTTGAAAAAATGCTTTACGACAATGGCCAACTCTTATTTCTATACGCCCTCGCTGCGCGCGAATTTGATGAACCGTATTTCGCGGACGTCGCTACCGAGACCGCGCAATGGGCAATCGCCGAAATGCAAGCGCCGGAAGGGGGCTACTACTCTTCCTTGGACGCTGATTCTGAAGGTCATGAAGGAAAATTTTATGTCTGGAATAAATCGCAAATCGAAACGTTGTTGACTAGCGAAGAATTTCAAATGGCGAAAATTTATTTTGGCTTAGACGAGCCGCCGAACTTTGACGAACAGTGGCATTTACATATTGTGGAAGCGTTAAAAACGCCGCACGAAAAACACATGCTAGCCTCCGCCAAAACCAAATTACTCGCCTCCCGCGAACACCGCTCACGCCCACATCGCGATGAAAAAATCTTAACGGCCTGGAATGCGTTAATGATTAAAGGCATGTTGGTGGCCGGTGATATTCTAAAGCAGCCGGCATTTACGGAATCGGCGCACAAAGCGCTGCGTTTCATCAAAAATCATTTATGGAAAAACGGCCAATTAGCGTCTAGCTTCAAAGACGCGAAAGTCAAATTTCCCGGCTATTTAGATGACTATGCCTATCTTCTTGATGCGCTCATGACCTTAATGCGGATCGCGCCCAAGCCAGAGCCATTGGAGTTTGCAAAACAAATAGCGGACGTGATGCTAAAGCACTTTTTCGATAACGAAAACGGCGGATTCTTCTTTACCCCTGACGATCATGAAAAGTTGCTATACCGTCCGAAAACCATGATGGATGAATCCATTCCCGCCGGCAATGGCGTCGCCGTACGCGCGCTGTTAGCTTTAGCGCGGCTGACCGGCAATAAAGACTATGCACTACCTGCGCAAAAAACGTTAATCTTAGCGTGGCCGTTACTCGCCAATTATCCCGCCGAGCATGCCAGCGTGCTCTTAGGGCTTAAAGACTTTCTCCCGCCAAAGGTATGATCGTGTCGATTGGATTAACAGATGAAAACACTTATAATACCGCCACTATGCCCAATCCTACGCTCACACTTAATGGTTATACCTTTGCGGAATTATTTACTCCTGAAGGTTTGCAGCAGCTTGATCAACGTTTCCTTGCCGAACTAAAACAATCGTACCCTGATTTACACACAGAATTACTGTCTTATCGGCAAAAAAGCGCAAACCTCACCGCGTTGGCCACCAGCGCAATGCTGATTAGCATTGCTAAGCAACTAGAAAATTTTCTCGCGACATTATTCAACATCGAAGAAGCCGTCGCGATCGCGCAAACGAAAACCGTGGAAAATAATCCAGTCTCAGTTTTCAAAAAATATTTCGTCTTACGCCGCGCCAAGAAACTTAGCTTGCAAGCAGATACCTTGCCAGACTTTAATACCCTCAACGCTTGGCTAGAAAAACAATTGGCAACCGCGCCCCTCACCGCCAGCGATCCTGAATTAGCGATCGCGCTCTTAGCCGATCATTACATCAATGCCGCCGACCAATTCAAACATGAAATCGATAAATTAACCGAATGGTGCGTGCAAGCGTTAGTGTCGCCAACTGGAAAAGCATTCGTCACCGGCTGGACAAGTTTCCGCTTACCCGAACGTTTGGACTATCAAAACCTAGTACCGACCGTGCCGCTGCCGCAAGACAAATTAGAACGCACCATCGCGCCCGACGCGCAGTTGCGACTTCGTGAAGGTTTCGTGTTAACCGATCCACGCATGACACCACGCGAAGTACAAGACGAAGTGAATTATTGTATTTATTGCCATGACCACGAAGGAGATTTCTGTTCGAGCGGCTTTCCCGTAAAAAAAGGCGACCCCGAGCAGGGCCTGAAAAAAAATCCTTTAGACGTCATCATGACCGGCTGCCCGCTAGAAGAAAAAATTTCTGAAATGCATCTACTAAAACGCGATGGCTTTACACTCGGCTCACTCGCCATGGTCATGGTAGACAACCCCATGTGTCCCGCCACCGGCCACCGTATTTGTAACGATTGCATGAAAGCCTGCATCTATCAAAAACAAGAACCCGTCAATATTCCGCAAATCGAAACCGGCATTTTAACCGACGTGTTACGTTTACCCTGGGGCGTAGAGATATATGATTTACTGACGCGCTGGAACCCGCTGCGACAAAAACAATTCGTCATGCGACCCTACAACGGTTTAAAAATCATGATCGCCGGCATGGGCCCCGCCGGTTTCACCCTCGCGCATCATTTATTATTAGAAGGTTTCGCCGTCGTCGGTTTCGATGGATTGAAAATCGAACCTCTCCCAGAAAATTTAATCAACGAACCCATTTACCGTTTCGCTGAATTAACCGAAAAATTAGATGAACGCTTAGTGGCCGGCTTCGGCGGTGTAGCGGAATATGGCATCACCGTACGCTGGGACAAAAATTTTCTAAAATTAATCTACATCAGCTTGATGCGCCGCCCACATTTCCAAGTCTTCGGCAGCGTGCGCTTCGGCGGCACGATAACCGTAGACGATGCGTGGAACATGGGCTTCGACCATTTCGTCATCGCCGTCGGCGCCGGTTTACCAAAAGCCCTCGACATCCCCGGCAGCCTCGCGCCCGGCATGCGCCAAGCCAATGATTTTCTCATGGCATTGCAATTAGGCAACGCCGCAAAAGCGACGAGCTTAACGAACCTACAAGTCCGCTTACCCGCGGTCATCATCGGCGGCGGCCTGACCGGCGTTGACACCGCCACCGAAGTGCAAGCGTATTACATTACCCAAGTCGAAAAAATCTTAGCCCGCTACGAAGAACTGAGCCTCATCTACACCGAAGACATTATCTTAAATAAATTAGACCTAGCGTCGCGCGAAATTTTACATGAGTTTTTAACGCACGGAAAAGCCGTACGCCAAGAACGTCTATTCGCAAACGAAAACAAACAGCGACCCAATTTTTTAAAATTAATCCGTCAATGGGGCGGCGTGACCATTGCATACCGTCGCCGCATGCAAGATTCACCCGCATACATCAACAACCACGAAGAATTACAAAAAGCCTTACAAGAAGGCATTTACTACGCGGAACGACTAGAACCCGCCGTCGTGGAGTTAAACCAATTCGGCCACGCCGAAACACTAATCTGCCGCCGCCGCTTAGAAACCGCCCCCGATCAATGGGAAACAACCACAGAAGATTTACGCCTACCCGCGCGTTCGATTTTCGTCGCCACCGGCACACAACCCAACATCGCTTATGAATTCGAACACAAAGGCACATTCAACCGTCAAGGCTATCAATACCAACATTACGAAGACAAAGGCGCTGAACTATCCATCGCGCACGGCATCATACATTGCAAAGAACCTGATTTTGGCCCTTTTACCTCCTATCATCGCGATCATTACCGCGTGAGTTTAGTCGGCGACACCCATCCGGTATTTCACGGCAATGTAGTGAAAGCGATTGCATCCGGCCTGCGTTCGTATCCAAAAATTATTGATGTCTTAAAACATAAACTAACCACCGGCACGCACAGCGAATACGAAACTTTCGCAAACCATATCTCGACATTATTTACCTCGCGCATCGCCCACATCGAGCGCCGCACCGAAAACGTCATTGAACTCACCATCAACTCCCCGCTGGCGGCAAAACATTTTCAACCCGGCCAATTTTACCGCTTACAAAACTACGAAACCTTCGCGCCACGCCTAGGTCAAACCACCTTACAAATGGAACCCTTGGCCTTAATCGCCGCCGGTGTTGACCGTGCGCACGGCAATTTAAAATTTATCGTCATCGAAACCGGCGCCAGCTCAAAAATCTGTTCGACCTTCAAAGTCGGCGATCCCATCTCCCTCATGGGCCCTACCGGCATACGCAATAAAATCGCGCAAGAACACGAAACCGTTTTACTGATAGGCCACCAATTAAGCCTAGCCCTACTCACCAGCTATGGCGCCGCGTTACGCGCCGCCGGCAATAAAGTTATCTATTTAGGAAATTTTAACAACAAAGAAGAAGTCTACTGCCAGGATGAAATTGAAAAAGCCGCTGACCTAGTTATCTGGTCAACTGCCTCAGGCGATTTAATCCCCGTCAGACGTCCACAAGATTACTCCGTTGCAGGCAACGACTGCGCTGACATTTTATTACGTTACGCACAAGGAAAACTAGATCCCAACAAACAACATCCAGAAATCCACCTCACCGACGTAGACAGAATATTTTTAGTAGGCAACTCCTCATTACTAAGAAGTTTTCAAGCAGCGCGCATCACCACACTTAAAGAATTTTTCGTCAAAGAACCCAGAATTTCCGGCTCAGTATTCAGCACCATGCAATGCATGTTAAAAGGCGTATGCGCCCAGTGTTTGCAGTGGCAAATCGACCCTGAAACCGGCAAACGCACCAAAGCCGTCTTTGCCTGCTCCTGGCCAGACCAACCTTTAGAAATTATCGACTTCGACAACATAGACGAACGTCAAGTTCAAAACCAACTGCAAGAAAAACTAACGAACCTCTGGGTCGAGCATCTTTTCAAAAAATACGCTGTCGATAGAATTTAAAAAAAAAATAAAAAAAATGCTTTATCCCAAACTCCTAAAATGCTGTATCGGTTCGTGGTGCTGGGGTTGAATGAGAGCGAGTGTATGCCTGGACGGCATACCAGGCGACATGGATGTCGCGCCCCGAGCGGGTCATTCAATCCCAGCACCACGAACCCCTCGCTGCAATAAACTTTTAAAAGCCTACTCTAAGCTGCTCTATCGGTTCGTGGAGTTGGGGTTGAATGAGAACGAGTGTATGCCTGGACGGCATACCGAGCGACATGGAGGTCGCGCCCCGAGCGAGTCATTCAACCCCAGCATCACGAACCCTTAACTGCAATAAACTTTAAAAGCCTTACTCTTAGCTACTCTATCGGTTTGTGATGCTAGGGTTGAATGAGAGCGAGTGTATGCCTGGACGGCATACCAAGCGACATGGATGTCGCGTCCCGAGCGGGTCATTCAACCCTAGCATCACTAACCCCTCGCTGCAATAAACTTTTAAAAGCCTACTCTAAGCTGCTCTGAACCGAAGTTATTTCTTCAAAGCCAGCGTCACCCCATCCCCCACCGGCAACATAGAAATCATAACCCGCTCATCGCGATAAATTTTTTGATTAAGCTCACGCAACACTTTAGTAGAAGCATCATTAACTTCAGCCTTAGCCACATCCCCATCCCACAACACATTATCAATCACAATCAATCCGCCCGGCCGCACCAACTGCAACGCGAACTCATAATACTTAAGATAATTTAATTTATCCGCATCAATAAATGCAAAATCAAAACTATCACTCTCACCCGCCGCAACCAACTCAGCTAAAGTCTCCAACGCCGGCGCCAACCGCAAATCAATCTTCGCTCTGACCCCCGCCGTCTCCCAAAACCGCGCAGCGATCTGCGTCCATTCTTTATTAATATCACACGCGACAATCTTCCCGTTAGCCGGCAGCGCCAGCGCCACCGACAACGTGCTATACCCAGTAAACACCCCGATTTCCAACGTCTTTTTCGCCCCGCTTAACTTTACCAGCAACTGCATAAACTGCCCCTGCTCCGGCGAAATTTGCATCCCAGCGGTACTCATAGATTGCGTCAGCTTGCGCAACTCCCGCAGCGGCTCACTTTCCCGCAACGAGTTTTTTTGCAGATATTCATACACTTCGGGCGTTAAATTTAGCGTGTTATTTGACATAAAACCTTCCTGTAAATGATCAGACCAGCTATAATAACGCAGCTATTAAATCACGGAGTAACTTATGACAGGCATTATTATTTTAATCGTTATCTTGCTCATCGGCGGCTTTGTTGTAATGACTTACAATACCCTGATCAGTCAAATCGAAGCCACACGGAATAACGAAAAACAAATTGATATTCAACTCGACCGCCGCTACAAAGTTTTCGAATCATTAATCAGCGTCGTCAAAAAATACATGGACTACGAACAAACGACATTAAAAGACGTCGTCGCATTGCGTGGTCAAGCACAAGCCGCCAAATCCAGCGGCGATGAAAAAGGCCGTATTGACGCGGAAAATAAAATTTCGCAAATCGCGTCCAACATCAATTTAGTCTTCGAACAATACCCAGAACTGAAAGCTAATCAAAACGCCATGCAACTGCAAGAAGAAATCGTCAGCACCGAAAATAAATTGGCATACTCCAAACAAGCGTATAACGACAGCGTCGAACATTACAACGCTAACAAAAAATCGTTCTTCGCCGCCCTGATCGTGGGAATTTTCAAAGGTAAATTAGACTTCGATTTCCCCTATTGGCAACTAAGCGCCGAGAAAGTCGCCGCCCAAGAAGACTATACTGTTAAACTTTAATAGATAACACTATGGCACAACCACTTGATAGTTACACGGCGTCAAATGCAGATTGGCGCCGTTCAATCCAAACAAATAATCGCAAAACTTTTTTTGTAATATTTATTTTCTTTGCGATTTATTTTTCATTAGGATTATTAGTCGATTGTTTCTTAGCAACCGAAGCGTATCCGCAAGCCGATATTTCGCAACTACTGCATGGCATTTTCACCTTACAAATATTTCCGATCGCCACCCTCATCATGCTCATGATCGCCGGTGTGTCGCTGCTAGTTTCATTTTCCATGGCCGATAAACTCATGCTGCTAGGCACCGAATATCATGAAATCACGCCAGACAAAGCGGCGAACCCCACCGAGCAACAACTTTATAACGTCGTCGAAGAAATGAAAATCGCCGCCGGCCTGCGCTTCATGCCAAAAGTTTATATCATTGAAGCGGACTACATGAACGCCTTCGCCAGCGGCTATAGCGAAAAATCCGCGATGGTCGCCATTACCCGCGGCTTAATGGAAAAATTAAACCGCAGCGAACTATCCGCTGTGATGGCGCATGAACTAAGCCATGTGCGGCATTTAGATATTAAACTAACGTTAATGGCGTCGCTGTTAGCGAATTTGATTTTAATGGTCATAGACATGCTGTTTTACAACGCCATATTCTCATCGCGCGGTAATGACAGCCGGTCCCGCGGTAATCTATTAGCGGTAATAATGGTGATTCGCTATCTGCTGCCGGTGATAAACGTGCTACTACTGCTCTACCTTAGCCGCACCCGTGAATACATGGCTGACGCAGGCTCAGTGGAATTAATGCGCGATAACCAACCTTTAGCATCGGCGCTTCTTAAAATCGAAGCCGATCACACCAACAATGCCGATACCTATCGCAACGCTTACATAGACACGCCGCATGAAAACGTGCGCCGTGAAGCTTATATTTTTGATCCTGTGCAAGCCGGTATTGAACCGACGACTTCGCTTGCTGATATGTTTTCCACCCACCCTAGCTTAGCTGCCAGGCTTAACGCGATTGGTTTTAAACAGAAATAAATTATGAAAAAAATTGGCGTACTACTCACAAATATTGGCACTCCCGATGCACCGACTAAGAAAGCGGTGAAGCGTTATCTGAAAGAATTTCTTTCCGATCGTCGCGTCATCGAATTGCCAAAAATCTTATGGCAGCCAATATTACGCTTATTTATTCTTACCACCCGCCCCAGCAGCTCCGCCGCGCTTTACAAAAAAATCTGGCGCACGAATGGTTCACCGTTATTAGCTTACACACGTGAAGCAGCGCAGCTATTAGAAAAATCATTACGTAAAAAATTGGCGGACGATATTGTTGTGTCCGTCGGCATGCGCTATGGCAATCCTTCCATCCCGGCGGCGTTGCAAGAATTCCGTGACAATGACATCGAACACTTGTTGATTTTGCCTTTATTTCCGCAATATTCCGGCGCCAGCACCGCTTCGACCTTCGACGCCGTCAACGCGACGATAAAAAAATGGCGGCATTTACCGGCGATTCGCACCATCAATGATTACGCGGCCGATGAAAATTATATTCAAGCGATTGCGCAATCCATTAAAAATCATCAAACCGCTAAGGGCAAAAAACATTTATTATTTTCTTTTCACAGCACGCCGCAGCGTTATGTCGATAATGGCGACCCGTATAAAAAACTTTGCGAGACAACCGCAAAATTAGTCGCAGCAACGTTAGAATTAACGCCCAAAGAATGGAGCCTGTCTTTCCAATCGCGTTTAGGTCCAACCAAATGGATTACACCTTACACCGACAAAGTGTTAGCAGCGATGCCGCATCAAGGCATACAAGATTTACAAGTCGTTTGCCCGGGCTTTGCCGTGGATTGTTTAGAAACGTTAGAAGAAATCGCCCTGCGTGGTAAAGAACAGTTTTTAAATAGTGGCGGCAAAACCTTCGAATATATCCCCGCTTTAAATTGCTCGCATGCGCATATTAATATGTTGTCTGAAATCGTCGGCCAACACACCCAAGGGTGGATTTAATTTTCTAAGCCGTGCTATGATAGACCCCATTCGTGCCAAGGATGACACTTGTGAATTTAGTCAAAAAATTTTTAGGCTTAACTTTTTTATTATTTTCCACCACCGCTTACGCAGCCGATCATTACAGCATTACTTTTCCCATCGTGCTTTACAGTGTCGATCCTGAGAAAGTGCATGATTACCGCGCCGTCGTTTCTTACCAGCCGCATCTATTTGATTGGGGCCGTTTTAATTTATATTTCTCCGCGACCGCCGGCCATTGGTGGCAAAACAGCGTGCCGCAAGGGACCACGATTAACATTTTCGCCATCGCGCCGGTCTTCCGTTATTATATTAATAAAACCGCTCTATTTTCGCCTTATTTGGAAGCCAGCGTCGGCCCCGGTTACATGAACCACACCCGCTTTGGCAAACGCAATTTAGGCATTCACTATACTTTTCAAGATGAAATAACTTTAGGCGGATTATTCGGTAAAGATAAAGGCGTGTACATCGCTTTAAGCGCTCTGCACTATTCCAATGGCAAATTATCTTCTCACAATTCCGGCATCACCATTCCAGTCATGCTAAATCTCGGCTATCAATTTTAGAGAAATGCAAATTAAGCAGCTTACATTTGCACGTTTATAGAACTTAAGCTATTTTCAATGTACACTAACTTTTGCCAATGTAGACAGGTATAAAGGCGTGTATAAACGTACCCCCATCAAGAACTATCACCACGAAATTCAACTGGTCAGCCAGCGGTCAATCGCCGCGTTAATTATCATGCTTATCCTAGTTATTTTGCTGATTAGCCGCTTGGTTTATTTGCAATTAGATGAACATACGCTTTACACGACCCTATCGCAAAAAAATTCGCTGGATTTAATTCCGGTCGAACCCACGCGCGGTCTAATCTATGACCGCAATGGAATTTTATTAGCCGAAAATTTACCGGTATTCAGCTTAGACGTCATTCCTTACAAAGCGGGCAATCTTCCCAAAGCACTGTCAGAAATCGCTAAACTCGTGCCGCTCAACGACACCGATATCGTGCAATTTCAAAAACAATTAAAACAACATCGTCGCTTCGATGAAATCCCTCTCAAGCTGCGCTTGTCCGAAGCCGAAGTCGCAAAGTTTTCAGAAAATTCTTACCGCTTTCCCGGCTTCATCATCAAAGCGCGGTTAATCCGTCACTATCCTTTCGACGCGACCTTCAGCCACGTGCTTGGCTACGTCGGACGCATTAACATTGACGAATTAGACGATATCGATACGACCAACTATAGCGCGACCAACTACATCGGCAAATTAGGTATCGAAAAATATTATGAAGATGAGTTACACGGCCGAGTCGGATATCAACAAGCGGAAAACGACGCCAGCGGCGAACCTATCCGCGTGTTAAATCAAATTAATCCTATTCCGGGAAAAAATCTTTTCTTGACTCTCGATAGTCGCTTACAAATCGCAGTCGAAAAATTTTTAGAAGGCCACCGCGGCGCGGTCGTCGCCATTCAACCTGGCACTGGCCAAGTGCTGGCGCTGGTCAGTCAGCCTGGCTATGACCCCAATTCTTTTGTCGCGGGCATTAGCACGCAAGATTTCACCCTATTGCAAAATTCGCCTGATCGTCCGCTTTATAACCGCGCCCTGCGCGGCTTGTACCCCCTCGCCTCGACGATTAAACCGTTCTTTGCGTTAGAAGGCTTGGATTCAGGCTTAATAACGCCTGCCACCAGCATTTTTGATCCGGGTTGGTTTCAATTAAAAAATAGCGAACATATTTTCCATGACTGGCGCCGCCACGGTCACGGCACCGTTAATTTAAATAAAGCTATCATCAATTCATGTGACACCTATTTTTATGAATTAGCGTCACGCTTAGGCATTACTCGCATGGACCATATTTTAGGTGAATTCGGTTTTGGCGAATTGACCGGTATCGATCTCGATGAAGAATTACCTGGCGTGGTCGCCTCGCCAGCTTGGAAAAAACGTGTTAAAGGTGTGTCTTGGTATGAAGGCGACACGATTATTTCCGGTATCGGTCAAGGCTACATGCAAGCGACACCTCTGCAATTAGCGAACGCTATGTCGATCATCGCCAACGCGGGCGACCGTTATACGCCGTACTTATTAATGGGTACGCAAGAACCCGGTAAACACTTCGTGCCGCAGCCGCCGACACCGCATTCCAAATTAGTTTTATCCAATCCTAACTATTGGACGATAGTCAGCAATGGCCTGCAAGGCGTGGTGAATTCCCCCGAAGGTACCGGCCGTAAATTATCGCATGCGCCTTACACAGTCGCCGCGAAAACGGGTACGGCGCAAGTTTATTCTTTTAAAAAAAACCATTATGACTTGGAAGAAGGCGAAGAGAGCCAAGATAATATTCCAGAAAAATTACGCGATCACCATTGGCTAATCGCTTACGCGCCCGCCGATCATCCGCAAATCGCGATCGCGGTGTTAGTGGAAAGCAGTAACGAAGCCACCGCGATCGCGCGGCAAATTTTAGATTATTATTTATTACAGTTACAAAAGTTTTCACCGAACGTGCAAACCAATAACACCGTGGCCAATGAATTGATTAAGCCGCCACGGACCGTTAACACTTTTGATATCATGGATACGTTAGGAAACTTAAATGCTCTCAGTTAACTTATTCAAACAACATTTTCAAAACCGTGAAAACGGCATGATGACGCAAAACCGTTCCATCTGGTATTCGATTCATATCGATATTCCATTATTACTTGGAATTTTTTCTTTGATGGCGTTAGGGCTAATTATTTTATATAGCACCAGCAACCAAGATATTTTGATTGTCGAACAGCAATCACTGCATACGGGTCTTGCCTTATTCGTGATGTTTATCTTCGCGCAAATCCCGCCAAGGACTTATCAACGGTGGGCGATTTGGATTTATTTAGGCGGCGTGATATTGCTATTCGCTGTTCTCATCATGGGTCACATCGGCAAAGGCGCGCAGCGCTGGTTGAATTTAGGCGTGACACGTTTGCAACCTTCCGAAGTCATGAAAATCGCTATACCGCTAGTATTAGCGTGGTATTACCACCGCGCGCATTTGCCTTTAACGATCAAAACTATTTTTTTGTCGGGGATTATTATTTTTATCCCCGTGCTGCTGACCGCCAAACAACCCGATCTTGGCACCGCGATTTTATTATTAGTCGCCGGGCTTAGCACTTTGTTTCTGGCCGGATTAAGCGCCTGGTTTATCACCTCAATGGCAACGATCGCGGCACTCACGGCTCCCGTCTTGTGGTATTTACTGCATGAATATCAGCGCCAACGCGTACTCACTTTTTTTAATCCGGAACGCGATCCGTTAGGCGCGGGTTATCACATTATCCAATCCAAAATCGCGATCGGCTCGGGCGGTTTATTTGGCAAAGGCTGGCTGAATGGCACGCAGTCGCATTTACATTTTTTACCAGAGCATTCCACGGATTTTATTTTCGCGGCGTGCGGTGAAGAATTTGGCTTCATCGGTTGTATGATTTTGATCACTTTGTTTATGGTAGTCGTTTTGCGTGGCCTCTACATTACAATTAATGCGCAAGATACTTTTTCTCGTTTGTTAGCTGGCAGTTTAACTTTAACATTCTTTGTCTCATTTTTTGTCAATATCGGCATGGTAACTGGAATCTTGCCGGTAGTAGGAATTCCATTACCACTGATTAGCTACGGGGGCTCTTCTATGGTAACGTTAATGGCTAGCTTTGGTATCTTGATGTCGATACAAACGCATCGTAAATTATTAACCTCATAAAGAGTTTTATATGCCAAACCGAATTTTTTTAGCATTGTGCTCAGGGATTTTTGCGTTACTGTTTTGCTGTTACGCGTTAGCGGACGCTAGCTTCGTGCAGCGCGCGGACGTGCAGAATTTTATTGAAAAGATGGTGCATAAATACGGCTTTTCTCGCTCAGAATTAGAAAATGTATTTAGCCAAGTTAAAATCCGTCCGCACGTCATGCAGAGTATCCGGCAGCCGTTAGAGGCGCAGCCTTGGTATAATTACCAAACGCTTTTCATTACTGAATCGCGGATTCGCGGCGGCGTGGATTTTTGGAACCGCCACGCGGCGGAGTTGGCACGCGCTGAAAAACAATATGGCGTGCCCGCGAGTATTATTGTCGCGACGATTGGCGTTGAAACCAAATACGGTAAAAGCAAAGGCGAATACCCGGTCATCGACGCGTTAACGAATATTAGTTTTAGCGATTCGCCGCGCCGCGCGTACTTCATCTCTGAGCTCGAAGAATTTTTATTATTGTGCCGCGAACAAAATCTAAATCCGCTCAGCATTAAAGGCTCTTACGCCGGCGCGATTGGCCAGCCACAATTTATGCCGAGCAGCTACCGTCATTACGCGGTGAACTTTTCAGGCAATCCCAAGATCGATCTTTCTGAAAATATCTCAGACATTATTGGCAGCATCGCAAATTATTATCAAAAACACGGTTGGGAAGCGAATCAAATGGTCGTCGTCCCGGCCTTAATTGAAAAAGAAAAATATAAAAATTATTTGACGCAAACGTCAAAATTAACGATTACTAAAACCGACTTGCAGCATTACGGCATCATGCCTTACGCGCCAGTCCCAGCGAATCAAAAAATTAAAGTGATTGAGCTGCAAGGTTATCATGGCAATGAATATTGGTTGAGCATGCATAACTTCGATGTGATTAAGCGCTATAACGCTAGTAACCTTTACGCGATGGCAGTATATCAATTGAGTTATTACATCACCGCGTTGAAGGAGAAAGAACATCGTGCTTAGGATTTTTTTTCGGCAAGGAGCCGCCGCGCCTTTCCGATTGTTACTAATTCTTGTAACAGTATTGATTTGTGTTTTTATCGCGAGTTGCAGTACCGCACGTAAAGATGGGCCGCCCAGCTATTACGTCGACGATACGAAAATTCCCAATGCCGTGCCAAAAGTAGAACCACTCGCGAAATACGGCAACATGGCGCATTACAAAGTATTCGGTAAGCAATATTATGTGATGAATAACAGTCATCATTATGAAGAACAAGGCGTTGCCTCTTGGTATGGCTCGAAATTCCATTCGCACATGACCTCTAGCGGTGAAAAATACAATATGCTCGCCATGACCGCCGCGCATAAAACTCTACCGTTACCCACTTATGTACGCGTCACCAATTTAACCAACGGACGTCAAGTCATTGTCAAGGTGAACGACCGCGGACCGTTTGAAGCAAACCGCTTGATTGATTTATCGTACGTCGCCGCGAAGAAACTCGGCATGCTGGGACACGGCACGACACGTGTAGACGTCAAAGCCATCGACCCCAGCGAAGTGATCATGCATCCTGAAATGATCGCGGTGAAGACGCCGACGCCGAGTAATAATTTCTTATCGCAGCCCGCGCCGTTGAAGCTCGCGCAATCTAGACCGGCCGCAACACCCACGCAACGCGCCGTGAATCGCTACGTTAAAAATAACAACGCGAAATTATTAGCTTCATCGACTTATATTCAAGTCGGCGCGTTCCGTAATCTCCAACACGCAGAAAAATTAAAATCTATTTTATCGAACTTAGTTTCTTCACCCATCGCGATTAATAATTTTCAAAATATTTATCGCGTGCAAGTCGGCCCCTTTAGAGATTTAGCGTCCGCCGATAAAGTGAATCAAGTATTAAAGTCCGTCGGCTTACACACTGAGCGTGTGAATAATATCGCGTAGTCATTAGTTAGAGGAGTAACCCATGTTTAGTTTACTTATTTCTCTTATTGGCGTGTTGATTACTATACTACTCGTGGTCGGCGTGCATGAACTCGGACATTTTCTCGTCGCGAAATCACTGGGCATAAAAGTATTACGTTTTTCCATAGGCTTTGGCAAAGCGCTGCTGACGTGGCACGATAACAGCGGCACGGAATATGTGCTGGCCGCCATACCATTGGGCGGCTATGTTAAAATGCTGGATGAGAACGAAGGGCCGGTCGAAGCGGCCGATGAAGCGAGAACTTACAACCGACAACCCTTTTATAAAAAAATGGCGGTGATCGCAGCGGGCCCGTTTTTTAATTTACTCTTCGCGTTTGTACTCTATTGGATTTTATTCACGGTCGGTTTTGTTTCCATCGCGCCTATTATCGGTAACGTCACCCCGCATTCCATCGCGGCACAAAGTGGTTTTAAACCGCAGCAAGAAATCATAAAAATCAACAACCAAAAAACGACTAGCTGGACCACCGTCGTGATTACGTTGTTGCTGCACACCGGCGACGATAAAAATTTAAAGATAGAATTAAAAAATCCCGATGCCACAACCACAGTCAGCAATGTCGACTTAACCAATTGGCATTTAAATCACTTACGCCCTGACCCTTTAGCGAGTCTTGGTATCACACCGTATGAACCATTTGTACCGGCTGTCATCGGTAAAGAATTAGTTGACGGCCCGGCGAAAAAAGCCGGCTTGCAAACGGCCGATAAAATTCTAGCTATCAATAACAAGCCCATCAAAGATTGGTATGATGTCGTCGACCAAACTCTCATGCATCCAGACGAAGTCTTACCTTTTCAAATCGAGCGCGGCAAAGACAAACTGGTCATTCAAGTTAACATCGGTAATAAAAGTAATTTCTTCGGCAATAAAACCGGCTTTCTCGGTGTGACGCCTGCGTTTGAATTTCCCAAAGAATTATTACGCCACAACAAATATAATCCCATCGAAGCATTAGGCCACGCTTGGCAAGACGTCGTGTTGTTTACTGACATGAATTTTGTGATTTTAGGTAAAATGCTACTGGGGAAAATTTCTTTGCAGAGTCTCGGTGGCCCGATCACCATTTTTCAAAGCGCGGGCACGGCGCTCAATAATGGCGTGTTATCATTTTTAAGTTTTCTCGCTTTCTTAAGTATTTCTATCGGCATTATCAATGTCGTCCCCATTCCTGGTTTAGATGGCGGTCATTTACTGTTTCAATTTATCGAAATGGTAATACGCCGTCCGTTATCAGAAAAAACCATGATGCTGTTTTACCGCGTCGGCATGGCATTTTTATTAATAATCATGGTGACTGCTTTTGTAAATGACGTTCTGCGACTTTAGCGCTATGCGATTTTGCAAATATGACAAATTTTGATCAAATTTCGCACGCTAATCTTCAAAAGAAAGTACCTAATTCGATCACTATCGGGTAAAATATCAGCAAAAATTCTTCCTGAGGTCATTTACTGTGATAAGTCGAAATGAAAATCTGAAAACCCTAATGTTTGGTGAAAATCAACGCCCAGTTTTTACTTTAGATGGTTCTGCTAATACCGTAGCGAAAATAAATAAAGTAGCGAGCGCCAAGTTACGCACTAAAGTATTTCCAATCTATCTTTATCTCAAAGATTTAGATGAAACCATGCAAACGCCGGTATTAGTAAAATTTATCAAACAGCAAATCTACCATATCATTGGCATTGAAAATGTTTCTACCGAAATTCTAAAAACAATTTTTGATAATTTACCTTCGACGGTTCAAAAAATTGGTGTTGATTGGGTACCTGATGAGGATAGTTTTAAAATTATTCATAACGCTATCGCTAAGAAAAAACGTGAAGGGCAACTTATTGAAGTCATCTGCGGAATAAATGTTTACGGCTGGAAAAAAATTGCTGATCTTTCAAATTTCCGCTTTACTGCCACAACGCTATTGCCCACCCAGCCCAACTTAGAAAGAAGTTCTGCCGATCTCATTAAAACCCACTCAGCGGCAGCTCAAGCCATCAAAGAAGAATTCAAAAATGATGACCCTGTGCAACTCCTTTTAAGACAACGACCACAAGCCATAGATTTTACTACCGCCATCGCAAGACAAGTCTCTGAAGTGGGAGACTTTAAAAGAGAATTAAGTGAATCAAACAAAAAACGCAAATTAGACCCCCTACCACAAACTTTATCTCAGCCCTCGACCTTGGAAGCAAAAAAAAGCGTTACTCAAAAACCTAATACCACTCATGCGCCAACTAGAATTTCAGCACAGCCAATTGCAAGCGTTATCTTTAAGCCTAAACCTTTACTCAGCGATGGCACGCCCTACATACCCACAACACCCACAATACCCACATCAACCTACATTCCTTTAGCAGCGATACAGTTAGCGCCTGTGTCTTTCGGCTTTCCTCCGTTAGCACCAATACCCCCTTGTGTGCCGCTATCGACAATGTTTGCAAGTCCTTCTGCTCCAACGTCAACTTTGTTTGCCAGCGCCAGCAGCTCAGCTCCAACACAAGCAGTGCCAGCATTTAATCTTAATTCATCAGGCTATGGGTATCCTTCGACTGAAGGACTTTTTAGTTCGACGGCTCCTTCAATATTC
The DNA here is from genome assembly GCA_963692955.1 of Gammaproteobacteria bacterium. Taxonomy (GTDB): domain Bacteria; phylum Pseudomonadota; class Gammaproteobacteria; order DSM-16500; family DSM-16500; genus UBA5158. The sequence goes on from OY843587.1 coordinate 1,619,951, forward strand.
AGTCTGCCTTCCCAGACAACTAATACTTTGCCATTGCTATCCGTCCCAGAATTGCAGGCTAGGTTAGACTCTTTGCGAGCGTTTAACAATTCTATGCACATGAGATGAAATAGTTCTATTTAAAAGTTTTAGTAAGAAAATAAAACTTTTTTAAAAAATAAATTTTTATAACTTCTCATGTGTTAAGTATTCGTTAAGCTTCGTTTACTACTATGAAACTCCAAATTAATTATTAAGGGAATGTGCAATGACAACCTCACGCAAACCATCCTTAGAAGCAAAAAAGGATGACGAAGTAGTAGCAGAAACCACCGAACAATTAGCAACAACGACTCTAGACGAAAGCAAGCCGGTCGTAGCTCCAACCGAAGAAACACCTGGCGAAGTTTTTGTTCATGATGGGGATGAAAAAGACGATGTTATTGCCGCAGCTCCTGAAACAACGGAAGAAACCACTTCTGATGCTGCACCGGTCGTGACTGACGCAGCGAAGGAAGATGCTTCAGTTGAACCCGCCGTCACACCGGAAACGGAAGAAACACCTACAGTGACCGTAACCCCAGCGGAAGAAACACCTGCTCCCTCCGTCACTAGCCATTCTCTGTTTTCACAAAGAATTCCTAGCCCGACTCCTACACCCGTTGCTGAATACGAAGCGCCAAGACCGTAATTTTAGTTTTTGCTGGGCTTCGTCACGCGAAGCCCAGTAGCTTTTTAAAAAGACAGCTTGCGAATAATGGTAAAAAAATCTATAGTGCTCATTTTCACTCAGGGGAGCCATCTGGCTGAGAGGTTCTGGAAATCAGAACGACCCTAAGCAACCTGATCCGGGTAATACCGGCGTAGGCAGAAGTGAGCATGCAAAAATACAATCGTATTACAGCGCCATGCATTTCCATCCAAGATGCCTATCTCGCATTTGATCATGCTGTTATTTTTCAAAACCTCCAGCTAACTTTACCTAGCGGCAAGTGGACAAGTTTATTAGGCCCAAGCGGTGTCGGTAAAAGTACTCTACTGCGTTTGATCGCCAATCTTTCTTCCCCCGACACGGATTCTCATGCTGTCATTACTGTTGATAATGCCGTGCCACTCGCGCACCAAATCGCCTACATGGCGCAAGCTGATTTGCTGCTGCCGTGGTTAAACGTTTTAGAAAATGTATTATTGAGTATGCGTTTACGGGGCGAAAGTGCTAGCGACCAAATAATTTCACGAGAACGTGCCAGAGAATTATTGGCGCAAACCGGCTTACAAACAGCCGAAAAAAAATTCCCCAGAAACTTATCCGGCGGCATGCGCCAGCGCGCAGCACTCGTGCGCACACTTATTGAAAATAAAATGGTAGTGTTAATGGATGAGCCGTTTTCCGCGCTGGATGCGATAACGCGTTTCAATTTGCAAGATCTGGCGGTGGAATTACTGCGAGACCGCACCGTATTTTTTATCACGCACGACCCGTTGGAAGCGCTGCGCGTGTCAGATGAAATTATCGTGATGTCAGGTCAACCCGCCATGTTATCCGCGCCATTGAAATTACATTCCGCCTGGCCGCGTGACTTAATGTCGCCGGAGTTAACCGCGTTGCAAGCGGACTTATACGCGACATTAACTAAAGCGCATGAGGAAACAGTATGAAGACCACTTTCCGGGTTAGCGTTATCTTTTTTGGTTTACTCCTTCTTTGGCAAGCCATCACGCAGATTTTTTCCCTGCCTCCGTATATTTTACCGACGCCCGCGGCAGTTTTTAACACTGGTATCGCACACAGTCACTTAATTTTCAGTGAAGCGCTTCCTACGTTCTTTGAAGCTCTGGCAGGGTTATTTTTAGGGACACTGTTTGCCTGCACGGCGGCGTTGAGTATGGCTTTTTACCGCCCGGTAAAAAATTGGTTTTTCCCGATTTTAATTATAAGTCAAGCGCTGCCTACGTTTGCGATCGCCCCACTGCTAGTGATTTGGTTAGGTTACGGCATGGCTTCAAAAATTATTACCACGATGATAATGTTATTTTTTCCCATCACCAGCGCGTTTTACGATGGCTTACGCCGCACAGAATTAGGCTGGCTAGATTTAGCGAAGACTATGCGCGCAAAAAAATGGCGTGTGTTTTTGTATATCCGTATTCCCGCCGCGCTGCCCGCGCTGGCTTCAGGATTACGCGTGGCGGCCGCTATCGCGCCGATCGGCGCGGTGGTCGGTGAATGGATAGGCGCAAGTCATGGGCTTGGATTTCTCATGCTGAACGCGAATGCGCGCATGCAAATTGATTTAATGTTCGCGGCCTTGTTTACCATTATTATTTTTTCATTGGGATTATATTTCATCATCGATGCGCTATTACGCGCGGCGCTGCCGTGGGTGCCAGAGAGTTGACATGAAAACTTTTTTTAAACTAATTATTTTACTAGGCTGCTTAGCTGGGCCGCCAGTTTATGCCAACGAAAAACTCATTGTTCTACTAGATTGGTTTGCCAATCCAGACCATGCGCCGCTGATGGTCGCGCAGTCACAAGGGTTTTTTAAACAAGCAGGTTTAGACGTCGAATTAATCGGCCCCGCCGACCCCGCCGATCCCCCCAAGCTAGTCGCCGCGGGCAAAGCGGATATTGCGCTGGATTATCAACCGCAGTTGCTAGAACAAATCGATCAAGGTTTACCATTAATAGAAATTGGCACACTAATTAATAAACCTTTAAACACACTCGTCGTGTTAAAAAGCGCGGCTATCTACTCCCCCGCAGATTTAAAAAATAAGAAGATTGGCTTCAGCGGCGACGGCATGAATAGCGTCTTGCTTAACATCATGTTAAAAAAATACGGTTTAGCGTTAACCGACGTCCAAATCATCAATACCCACTATGACTTGACACAAGCCTTGCTCTCTGGAAAAGTGGATGCGGTGACCGGCATTAATCGTAATTTTGAAATGCTACAAATGGAATTAGCCGGCCAGCCGGGGCGCGGATTTTATCCTGAAGATAACGGCATGCCTAGTTATAGCGAATTAATTTTTATCGTAAAAAAAGGCCATGAAGACGACCCGCGCTTCAAGCATTTTTTAACCGCCGTGCGGCGCGCGAACGACTATTTAATTAAACATCCAGAAGCCTGCTGGCAAGCGTTTGCCCTTGCGCACCCCGAAGCGAATGATGAGTTAAACCATCGTGCCTGGTTCGCCACTTTACCGTATTTCGCGCGCGATCCGGCGGCGGTGAACGCAAAACAATTGATGGCGTTCGCCGCATTTATGCAACAAAATGGTTTAGTCAAAAACATTCAACCCCTACCGAACTATATTGCAGTAGAAGGATAAACTATGTCATTGCCTATTATGATTTTGCTTGGCGTGCTGGGCGCATTGTTAGCGGTCACGTTGATCGTGTTATTTTTACAACGCATCGGACATCAGTTAAAAGAAAATATTTTAGCGAAACTCGCTGAGTCTAGTCTCCAACAACAGCAAGCGTTCAATCAACACCGCTCGAGTTTCGACGAACGGCAAATGGGATCGCTGAAAATCTTACAAGACACGCTGCAAAAAGGCATGGCGGACACGCGGCAAAATGTGAAAGAGTCGTTATCCGACTATGCCGATCAATTGGGAAAACGCGTCGAAGGATTGACGCAAACTACTGATTTACGTTTAAAAGAAATTAACCAACAAGTGGAAAAACGTCTCGCCGATGGTTTTGAAAAAACTAATCAAACTTTCACGGACGTTATCAAGCGTCTAGCCTTGATCGACGTCGCGCAACAAAAAATTACGGAACTTTCGACTAACGTCATCAGCCTACAAGAAATTTTAAACGACAAACGCTCGCGCGGCGCGTTTGGCGAAGTCCAACTGGCGTCCTTGATCCGTAACGTCATTCCGGAACAGCATTTTGCCTTGCAATATACGTTGAGCAACAAAACGCGTGTCGATTGTATTTTATGGCTGCCAGAGCCGACCGGCAATATTGCCATTGACGCGAAATTTCCGTTAGAAAATTACCGCTTACTTACCGACACCACCGCCAGCGAAGCGCAGCGTTTGCAAGCCGACACGCAATTTAAAAAAGATATACGCAACCACATCAAAGCGATTGCTGAAAAATACATTATTGAAGGTGAAACGGCTGACGGGGCGATAATGTTTATTCCCGCTGAAGCAGTATTTGCCGAAATCCATTCACGTCATCCAGATTTGGTAGACGCCTCACACCGCGCCAAAGTTTGGATGGTTTCCCCTACCACGATGATGGCGATCTTAACCACCGCGCGCGCGGTATTGAAAGACACGGCCACCCGTCAGCAATTAAATATCATTCAAGAACATTTGCGCTTATTGGCCGAAGATTTTAGGCGTTTTCAAAAGCGCATGGATAGTGTGGCTACGCATATCGCTAAGGCGCACACGGAAGTCGATGACGTACAAATTTCCGCGCGTAAAATCACCGCGCGCTTCGGTCAAATCGAAAAAGTCGAATTGGAAACCATCGCCACAGACGCGCTGCCCCCGCCGGTGCCAGTCGCGGCCGAAGATAATTAAAAATATGTGGTTTTTACTTTGCTTAAATTTCCCGGTAGAATGCGTCACACACTTTAATAGTAAAGGATATCGTTATGGGTTTTCTTGAAGGTAAACGCGCGCTGATCGTCGGACTTGCCAGTGACCGCTCAATGGCTTATGGCATTGCGGAAGCGATGCATAAGCAAGGCGCCACATTAGCTTTGACTTATCAAGGCGACCGACTAAAAAAACGCGTGGAAGACATGGGCGCTGAATGGAATGCGGTGACGACCATTCCTTGCGATGTCAGCAGTGATGAAGAAATTAAGAATTTATTCACGCAACTTTCCCAAGTCTGGGATGGTTTAGACATCATCGTGCATTCGGTGGCATACGCGCCAGCCGAACAATTAGAAGGTGATTATATCGATGTCCTAAGCCGTGAAGGTTTCCGAATCGCACACGATATCAGTTCTTTTAGCTTGGCAGCACTTGCGCAAGAAGGCTATAAAATGATGTTGGGACGCCATGGGTCGATTTTGACGTTAAGTTATTTTGGCGCTGAGAAAGCGATTCCTTTCTACAACGTCATGGGCGTGGCGAAAGCTAGTCTGGAAGCCAACGTGCAGTACCTAGCGGCTAGTCTTGGCCCTAAAGGGATACGGGTGAATGGCATCTCCGCTGGGCCGATACGCACGCTCGCGGCGGCTGGCATCAAAAATTTTCGTAAAATGTTGGCATTTAATGAAAGAACGTCACCGTTAAGAAAAAATGTCACCACTGAAGAAGTAGGCAATGCGGCGGCGTTTTTATCGTCGGATTTAGCTTCAGGCATTACCGGGGAAATATTGCATGTGGATGCTGGGTTCCACGCGGTTTCGCCCATGCAATTGGAAGAATCGACGGTTGCTTCTGTAGATTAATGTATACGCTTCTGACTCGACGGCACACACCTGGCGTCGAGTCTAAGCCGATAGCTCAGAAATGTTACTCATCCTGACCATTTAATATACTATTTTCCTGCCTACATCCGTATAAAACTTCTTATCCGCCCCAATCTTTTGTATAATGTCGATAATTTTGAAAATACTAAAAAGCAACTGGGGAGAGAAAATGAAAATAGTATCGATATTTGCAGTCAGCGCCCTGCTCATTGCAACGAATGCAACCGCGGCATCACCGCAAAAACTTGACGCTCAAGCGTTGGCAAAAACAATTTTGAATGTTCATCAAATCAAAAACAGTGAAAAAGGCGACATTGCTATTGCTTATGCCGGCCAAGATATTTCCCGCAGTATTCCAATTCAAGCAGGCCGCTTAGGCAGCCCTATCCTACTCGGCTAATCTACCGCATACCCGCTACATGCGGCGTCGGGGAATGTGATGAAACATTACAGACAGCGGCGCTGGAAATATTGGCGAGAGATTGTCAGGATAAAGTTAATCTGATTGTCCTAAAAGGCAAACCTTGTGTTACTAATCCGGACCCAAAAATTTCTTCTGATTACTACAATCATATGATTATCGTCATTGGCTGGATTCGCGCTTATTATAATAAATATATAAATCCTCCCGATTTTTTCAAAATCTGCCTGACTCTTATATTCTCTTTGATGCGTCATTTTTGGCGTAACGAGGTATGAATTTGCAAGGCTGGCTGAGGGCTGGGGCTGCTTGATAGGTTCTGAGCTTCTAACAATTTTTCTTGCCAAATATGAGGATTTTGGCTCTCTGCATTTTTGGCTGCAGTAATTAATGCAGAAATATCTTTTAGCCTGCTAGTGGTACTTGGCTTACTAAAAAAGCCCTGCGTACTTCCTTTTACAGCATCGCGCATTTTCAATAATTCAAATCGGGCCTCTGCACTTTTCAAAAAAGATTGCTCACTAAAAATAGTAAGATGCCGAAGTCTTCTATTGTAAATAATGATAGGAATATTGATATTAATATTTTGTAGTCGAGATTGAAAGTCTAAAGCCAGCAAACGAGATTCTTTATTGTCTCTGGCAATAACAATCGCTCTCGCGGCTTCACGTATTACGCGTCCCAGTATTTCTGTCATTATTCCTTTATTATTTTGATCTCTGACATGCTCACGAAGCTCATCCCAATTATTTAACCTTACTGCTTTAACTTTTTCAGCATATTTTTTTACTTCAGCTTCGGTGCCAACCCATTTTCTTGTGACAGTGCCGTAATCATGTTTGAAAATAGCTTTTGGGGGCAAACATTGTCGTTGATCAAAAACCAGTCCCAATAACACTCTAACCGCATCGTGCTCTCCATAAACAGCTGTCTCTAGATTTGGGCTTAAAAAAGCGAACGATTGTTTCTTTAAGCTGGTATGGATTTTATCTTTATTTTTATGGGATTCATACAAAACAATTTCATCTTTATCATGAACATATTTATGCGTACACTTCGCTTCCTCTGTGCGGGGTTTTCTTAACGCGGGCCGATAAGCATAATCTTGAAGCTGCTTAATAAAATCTTCCGAATTCGCCGGCTGAATGATTTTTATCAAGCCCTGTTCTTCGAGTATGAAAGTATAAATCGAAATAAAATTATCTAATTGCTGTTTTGCCCCAGGGAAATTTAAGAATTCTGAATAACTAATCTTGGCACCGGTAAGAATGACGTTATTGGTGCGCAGAACATCAATAACAAATAATAATTCAAAAGTATCATGCGCTTTTTTCTTTTCTTGATCTTCAAGTGCTTTAAGACTATATCTCAATAATTGACGTTTGATAAATCTGCCTACTAGATGTAGATCAATATAGGATGCCAATCCATTTTCAAAAATAGTCCTAATAAATTTTTTTTATGGGAGTTGGTTCTGCGTAGCTTAAAGGATTCTGATTTTCCATTTTTGATTTCACGTTTAGAATAAATTTCTTTTTCTTCTTTTTCATCTAGTTCCATAAACTGCTTGAAAGCTGATAATAATGGATTAAGTTCTTTTTTTTCTTTGAGGTGTTTAGATATAAGGTCTTTTGATAATTGACTGTGTTGATGACCTTGCAACCATGCATCAGGAATAAATTCCAAACAAAGATCGGGGGCCGCATGAAACATCTGAATCTTTAAATCAAGATGACTATATTCATAAAACGCAATAAAGCTGTTTTTGTAAGTTACATCATTGGCTTTTTCCAAGAATTTTGAGAGCGTTTCAACATTCATTACATCGCTTATTAACAGTCTTGCTGTATCATATTTCTGCCATAATATAAGCTCACAGATCAGACTTAAATCATAATCACTTGTTAAGTTTTCGCAAATAAATTTAATGCTTTTGAGTCTTGTAACGTTTAAATTTCTTATTTCCAGATAGCCATTCAAAATTAATCGAACGAAAATAGAGTCCCGTAACATTAATTCCATAAATTCCTCTTTTTCCAGATAATTTAAAATAGTTAACAGAATTTTGCGGTTAGCATAATTTGGTTTTTTAACTAGGAAAATTTCTAATGGATTAGGTTCATTGGTTTCATTCGATAATTCAGCTAGTGACGTTTTTTCTTCTTTACCGCTTTTAGAAAAGGTATTCAATTGCGTTTCTGAAAGCGTGACACAAAAATGGTAAATGAATCTTAAACTTGAAATTTTGCGTTTATGCCTTACTGAAACTGTGCTGCCAACGCGTTGCTGATTAACCCATGCCGCAAAAGCACTAGCAACAGACTCATTCTGAAAATAATGGCACAAGCCATCAGCTTTCATTTTTTGTCTGACGCTTAAGTCGCGGTATTCAATGTATTTACTATATGATTTGGTAGAAGCCATGTCGCATTACACTCAAAGTAGGATTGGACAAATTATACGCAGTCTAGGTTAAGGTTTTATTAGGAAAACTTATGGTTAACCTCTTGAATTGTACCTTTTTTGCAAGGCAGCATAATAACTCAATATTCACACCCTGCTCAACCCGCCCAACTTATTTTGAATAGCGTATTGAATGCAATCAGAAATTCCGCTAGGCTTGCCCCCCCTTTATATGGAACACCCTAATGAGTGGGAATGAGTTGCCCAAGGTGATTCATAAATCCCAAGCGGATATTGATGCTGCTATTGACGCTATCAAGTCCAGCAACTTCCCTACTGGCACTAAGAAATTTGCTATATCCTGTATTAAGCTAGCTGTCTGGCTGACCAAGACTTTATTAGAGCATAAAATCAAACTCTCAAACCTGCGCAAGCTCATTTTGGCCTAGGCCGGAAAAATAAGAAAAAATCGAGTAATGATGCTGGCCAATCCGATACCAAAAATGAAACGAAAGATAGCGATGATTTAAATCCAACTCAAGAGCCTGCTTCAACTGAAACAACAGTAACAACAAACCAAGTCCCTATACCTGGTCACGGCCGTTTACCGCATTCTGCATATACCAATACAATTGAGCATCAATTATCAATTCCTGTTTTAGAAGCAGGCGATCTATGCCCAACACAATGTGGTGGCAAATTGTATCACATGAACCTGGCATACTGGTTCGCGTGAAAGGACAAAACCTTGCAGCAGTTCACAAGTATTGGATCGAGAAATTGCGCTGCGCGTTACGTGGGCCCAATGGTCAAAGTGAGGTTTGACTTCATCTAATGTTATGGGGTTTTGCTGCATAACCTTACCCTGAGTAAGATATTAAGGTGGTTAGATTAATGAATAACGCGGGAATTGTCACACATGCTTGACGCAAGCACACCCCGCTGCTCTCAATAAGGTAGCGGATAACTTTGTGCTTCTTAAGATTTATTATCCGCGTAGTTAACGATTTTCATTTTTGACTTTAAGCTATTTTGATAAAGTTTATATTCCAACATGCCTTGGCTATTTTGCATTTGTTCATCAAACACATCATATTGTTCTTTATTATCAGCCGTCGCGCCATCATGCACACCATTCACAGCGACTACCGCGTAACCATTGGGCATTTTAGCCGTCGCTAGGCTTGCGCCTTTGCCGTCTTCTGGCTTCGGTAAACGGAAAGCAGTGTACAGGATTGATGAATCAATTTTCGTTGAATAGCGGCCTATGTAACCGACCTTGTTCCAAATTAAATTATATTGCTGCGCAACTTGATCCGGTGATTTACCGGACTTGAGTTGTTGCATAATGTCATTGGCTAGCGCTATCGTTTTATCATCTGCGACTTTCTTTTGTAATGCTTCAGTGACTTGTTGACGCACATCAGCGATCGGCTGCAAGCTGGCGGTTTCATGCGTTTTATCACGGATAACGACGACCGCATCGGGCGATAGCTGAATCACGTCGCTATTATTTTGCGAATGTAAAACGTCATCGCTAAAAGCCGTATCGCGAACTTTTTTATTATCAGAGATATCACCGCTCGTGCCTTTATCCGGAGAAAATAAGGGCGACGAGAGAACAGTCAAACCTAATTCTTTCGCGGCGGGATCTAAAGAATCAGGATGTTCATAAGTGATATTCGCCAGCTTATCTTTCATCTCAACAAATTTTTCTTCCGCTTGCTGCTTTATCAAAGCGTCTTTTACTTTATCTTTCGCCTCCGCAAAGGGTTGGACTTGCGGGGGTTTGATGCCGATCGCTTTGACGATGACATAGCCCGCGCTCACGCGGATAGGATCGGTGGTCTGGCCTTCTTTGGTTAAATCTGCTACTGGTTTTTGTAATTCAAGCGGTAATTGCAGTACCGTGACCCATGTCGGCGTTTTTGCATTGCTGTCCGGCGCGGGATATTGCTGCGCTAGCGTTGCGAAATCCGTACCATTAGATAATTTTTCCAAAACATCACGCGCTTTATTTTGCGCGTCCGTGACTTGCGCATTGGTAGGCGCATCCGGAATAGGGATAAGAATTTTATTTAAATCATATTGCGCAGGCTGCGTATAAGTATTGACATTATCGTTATAAAAACTTGTTAAAATATCGTCAGTGGGATGAATATCCGCTTCAATTGTTGGCAGCGACAATTCAAGATAATCCACGCTAACACGCTCTGGTGTTTTGAATTGATCTTGATGCTCTTTGTAATAGTTAGCGATATCAATGTCTGATACGGGAAGATTTTGCTTTAAAAAATAATCTAATGGCAATTCAAGAAATTGAATGTCGCGTTCTTGATTGATTAACGCCATCGAATTATTAATTTCATTTGGCAGCGCGACAGACGATAAAATAATGCCGAGACGGGGTTGGTCTACTAGCAAAGTGGTTTCGATTAGATTGAGAAAATCAACCGGCGTATACATCGTGGTTGAAATTAATTGTTGAAAACGCGTCGTGGAGAATTGGCCGTTGACTTGAAATTCCGGCATGCTTTCGAGATAATTATCGACTTGGCGCGGAGAAATTTTATAATCTTCGTCCGTCGCGCCCTGCTTCAAAACTTGTACCGTGATTAAAGCGTCTAGCGCGCGGTTCTTAAGATCTGTATCCACGTTATCTGGAAGGCTACCCGCCCCCATGTTGCCTTGCGCTTGGCGGCGCAAGCGCTCATACGCGGCGGATAATTGCCGCTTACTAATATCAACACCATCTACTTTGGCAATCACATCCGTGTTGGCGGAGCCAACCATGTAACTGTGTATACCCCAAAGTGCAAATGAGAGTATCACTAACGAAATAATGATTCCCGCTATCCAACCCTGCGTGCGATCCCGAATGCTCTGAAGCATAGCCATATCCTTGTTTTTCACTATAAAAAAAGGCGTATCTAGTGGAGCTTTATCTCTCTATTTAGAGCGCTCAAAGACACACCTTTACTTTATTGGCGGAGTGGACGGGACTCGAACCCGCGACCCCCGGCGTGACAGGCCGGTATTCTAACCAGCTGAACTACCACTCCTAACTCATTTTGAAAGATGAAACACACTAGCACAGCCTCTTTATTCGTCACTAATAATAGCTGTTACCAGATCACTTTCTATTTCTTATTGGTGGGTGCTGAGGGGTTCGAACCCGCGACCCTCGCCTTGTAAGGGCGATGCTCTACCAGCTGAGCTAAGCACCCATAATACAGACAGAACCCCTATCTGTATCTTTATAAAAAATCATCAAAAAAGCAAAATAATATATCGTACTTTAATCAACCACCCACTGCCGCTCTAGTCCGGCAATCAACAGTTTAGGTTGAGTAAAGTATTCGTTTTTAAGGCAAAATGCAAAAGATTTTTTTAAAAATGAGTGATTATTTTAAGATTATCGCTGTGATCTTAAATCACATCTTTAAGAGCTGCTTTTACAGCTTTTCATCCTTATCTTTAACGGCTTCTTTCAATGCTTTTCCAGCTTTGAATCCAACAATTTTAGCGGCTTTGATATTAATCTTTTGACCGGTTTGAGGATTACGGCCCTCACGCGCGGCTCTTTGCTTGACGACAAACGTGCCGAAATTAACGATAACGACTGGATCGCCTTTCTTTAAAGATGTGCTGACGCCATCTAACAATGCATCTAACGTTTTCGCAGCCACTGCTTTAGTTAGTTCCGCTTTTTCTGCAATTAGTTCGATCAATTCCGCTCTATTCATAAATACCTACTTTCCTATCCATAGTTAAGAGTCATTAGAGAAAATCTCATCTCTCTCAAGCACAATCCTGTTTGCTTAAGCCATTTTATTAAAGAGTGATTTATACCAACTGCGGGAAACTCGTGTCAAGCTATGCGTAATGTTTTTTCTTGAGGGACAAACCCTTGCTAAGCTCTAGCAAGGGTTTTGATCAAAGGCGTTATTAATGCGCTCTGTCTCTATCACCACCTTTGCGCACTTTCACTTTTTTGTGGGCAGCGCTTACTAACGATTTCATTTTTTTACTTTTATCCCGGCGTGGTAAGCGGGATGGATAGCCATTGAGAGCGTAGGTGAATACTTCATCGATCCAACGCACCGGTTTGATATCTAAATCTTTTTTAATGTTGTCTGGAATTTCTTTCAAGTCCTTCACATTTTCTGAAGGAATGATGACGTTCTTAATGCCGCCACGGTGTGCTGCCAATAATTTTTCTTTGATACCCCCCACCGCTAACACTTCACCACGCAAGGTAATCTCACCTGTCATGGCGTAATCCGCGCGGACGGGTAAATGCGTGAGGACGGATACTAACGCCGTACACATGCTTACACCGGCGCTGGGGCCGTCTTTAGGCGTCGCGCCGTCAGGCACGTGAATATGAATATCGTGTTTCTCAAAAAAGTTTTTGTTCACACCTAACAATGGCGCGCGGGAACGCACTACTGTCATCGCGGCTTGAATAGATTCTTGCATGACATCGCCTAATTGACCGGTGTAGGTTGTTTTACCTTTGCCTGGCAGTGTGACGGCTTCGATTTCCAGTAGCTCGCCGCCAACTTCCGTCCACGCTAAACCTTTCACTTGGCCAATTTGATCTTTCTCATTAGCTACATCATAACGATGACGCTTAACGCCGAGATAATGTTCGAGATCGCTTGGCTCAATGCTGATTTTCTTCGAGCGCGTTTTTAATAAAACTTCTTTTACCACTTTGCGGAAAATTTTTGAGATTTCACGTTCCAAGCTGCGCACACCCGCTTCACGCGTGTAATAGCGCACCATGTATTTGACCGCTTCGGCATCTAGGCTGACTTCTTTCTCTTTTAATCCATTCGCCAACATTTGTTTCGGAATTAAATGGCGTATAGCGATATTGATTTTTTCATCTTCGGTGTAACCTGGAATACGAATAATTTCCATGCGGTCGCGCAACGCGGGCGGAATTTCTAACGTATTCGCGGTCGCCACAAACATCACGTCGGAAAGATCATAATCGACTTCGAGGTAATGATCATTGAAAGCATGGTTTTGTTCCGGATCCAATACTTCTAATAAAGCCGAAGCTGGATCACCGCGGAAATCCATGGCCATCTTGTCGATTTCATCTAACAAGAAAAAAGAATCTGTCGTGTCAGTCTTGGAAATTTTTTGAACAATTTTTCCTGGCATAGCGCCAATATAAGTACGTCTATGGCCGCGAATTTCAGCTTCATCGCGTATTCCGCCTAACGACATGCGAATATAAGTTCTACCGGTCGCTTTCGCGATCGATTCGCCTAATGAAGTTTTACCGACGCCTGGCGGGCCGACTAAACATAAAATCGCGCCTTTAGATTTTGGCACGCGCTTTAATACGGCGAGATATTCTAGAATCCGTTCTTTCACGTCCTTTAAGCCGTAATGTTCGGCTTCGAGGATTTTTTCGGCGTCTGCGAGCGTGACTTTAGGACGTTTTTTCTTGCTCCAAGGTAACGCGACCATCCAATCTAAATAGTTGCGTGATACCGTCGCTTCGGCGGACATCGGCGACATCATTTTTAACTTATTTAATTCGGCGATACATTTTTCTTTAGCTTCCAGCGTCATGCCGGCGTTTTCGATTTTTTTAGCGATCGCTTCGAGTTCGTTAGGCACTTCATCTAGCTCGCCTAATTCTTTTTGAATCGCTTTCATTTGTTCATTTAAATAATATTCGCGTTGTGTTTTTTCCATTTGACGCTTCACGCGGCCACGAATTCTTTTTTCAACTTGTAACAAATCGATTTCAGATTCCATCACACCGACGAGTTTTTCAAGACGTTTAACTAAATCGATTATTTCTAATAATTTTTGTTTTTCATCAATCTTCAAGGAGAGATGCGCGGCGATAGTATCCGCTAAACGGCTGCCGTCTTCGATCGCTAACACTGAGGCTAAAATTTCAGTGGGAATTTTACGATTTAATTTTACGTATTGTTCGAACTGCGATTTCAACGACCGGACTAAAATTTCTATATCGCGGGAGTCCGCGTTGATGTCATGTATGGTCTCGACGTCGGCGAGGAAATAATCTTCGTTACTTATGAAGCTCGCGACTTTAGCGCGTTTCACGCCTTCAATTAATACTTTTACGGTGCCGTCCGGTAATTTTAATAATTGGAGAACGGTTGCCAACGTACCAATTTTGAATAAATCATCTTGTGTAGGTTGGTCTTCGGAGGCGCTGCGTTGTGTGGTAAGAAGAATTTGCTTATCGGCCGCCATAGCGATTTCAAGGGCTTTAATCGAGCGTTCACGACCTACGAATAACGGTATCACCATGAAAGGATAGACAACGACATCTCTTAAGGGTAACACGGGCACAGCTAAGAGATTTTTAGCGTTCTTGCTTGATTTCATAGTCAACTCCTCTGAGAACTCCGTGGTAATCTTGCTTGATTCTTCTACTATTTACTTCCAAAACATGCGCCCAGCAATCATCACCCCTATACCTTAATGATAGCATATAAGGGCGATGTCATCTTATTCTGCGGCGGCTTGCTCACGAGGTACATCGTTGGATGATTCAGTGACCGGAGTGCTTGGGCTTTCATACATAATAATTGGCTGCGTCTCACCGGTGACTGTCGTTTCATCAATGATAACCTTAGAAACATTGGTTAGAGATGGAAGTTCATACATCGTATCGAGGAGTACTTTTTCGAGAATGGAACGTAAACCACGCGCGCCGGTTTTTTTGACGACGCATTGTTCGGCGATCTTGGTTAAGGCCGCGTCACGGAAATCCAAGTCGACGTTTTCCATGCTGAATAACTTGCGGTATTGTTTCACTAATGCATTTTTCGGCTCGGTTAAAATGCTGACGAGCGCGTTTTTATCTAGTTCTTCCAACGTCGCTACGACCGGCAAACGGCCGATTAATTCAGGTATCAAACCATATTTAATTAAGTCGGACGGTTCTACTTCACGCAGCAATTGATCGTGAGTTTTAGCGTCGTCTTTCCCTTTCACTTCCGCAGCGAAGCCAATGCCGGTTTTTTCCGAACGATCACGAATCGCTTTTTCTAAGCCCGCAAAAGCGCCGCCGCAGATAAATAGTATGTTTCGGGTATCGACTTGAATGAATTCTTGTTGTGGGTGCTTGCGTCCGCCTTGCGGTGGTACGGAAGCGATAGTGCCTTCGATCAGTTTTAATAGAGCTTGTTGCACGCCTTCGCCGGAGACGTCACGTGTTATCGATGGGTTTTCCGACTTACGAGAAATTTTATCGATTTCATCGATATAAATAATGCCGGTTTGAGCTTTCGCGACATCATAGTCGCATTTTTGCAAAAGCTTTTGAATAATGTTTTCGACGTCTTCACCGACATAACCCGCTTCGGTCAACGTCGTCGCGTCGGCAATCGCAAAAGGCACATTCAATAAACGCGCCAATGTTTCAGCCAGCAAGGTTTTACCACTGCCGGTTGGCCCGATTAAAAGAATATTACTTTTGTTGAGTTCGATATCATCGGTTTTGGTTTTAATGCTGAGGCGTTTATAGTGATTATAAACCGCGACGGCTAAAGTTTTTTTAGCAGTGGATTGTCCAACGACATATTCATCGAGCGTGCGTCTGATTTCCGCTGGCACAGGTAATTTAGGCAATACGTCTGTGGCAGCTTTGCCGTCTTGGCCTTGTTCGTTGATGATTTCGTTGCAGAGCGCAACGCATTCATCACAAACATACACAGACGGGCCCGCAATGAGTTTACGTACTTCGTGTTGACTCTTACTACAGAATGAACAATGCAACACTTTGTCATCCCCCCCATTACCGCGTTGGTCAGAACTCATTTTAAGCTAACCTCTCACTATTCAATGTTTGTACCCATATGTTATTAAAGATATGGGCAGTATTCTTAAATTCAAGCTTTTTCCTTTTTCGCGGTTGAACTAGCTTTTCTGTGTTGCACAATTTTATCGACAATGCCATATTCCAGCGCGCGTTCCGCACTCATGAAATTGTCTCTGTCGGTGTCTTTAGCAATCACTTCTTCAGGTTGTCCAGTGTGAAATGCTAACAATTTATTAAGACGTGAGCGTATCTTCAAAGTTTCTTCTGCGTGAATCGCGATATCTGACGCTTGTCCTTGGACACCGCCTAACGGTTGGTGAATCATAACTCGAGCGTTAGGCAGAACGCTGCGTTTGCCTGCCGCGCCAGCCGCTAATAAAAACGCGCCCATGCTAGCCGCTTGGCCGATACACATGGTACTAACATCCGGTTTGATAAATTGCATGGTGTCGTAGATCGCTAAACCCGCTGTCACTACGCCGCCAGGAGAATTGATGTAAATCGAAATTTCTTTATCAGGATTTTCAGATTCTAAAAATAGTAACTGCGCTACCACTAAATTCGCGACGTGATCGTCGATGGGACCAACTAGAAATATCACACGGTCTTTCAACAAGCGTGAATAAATATCGTAAGCGCGCTCGCCTCTTGCGGTTTGTTCAACAACCATAGGAACTAAGTTAGCGTGTAAAACATTATTAAACGGATCGCTGCTCATTGGATTTTTCCTTCATTCAATTTGGCCTGGTTTATCTTCCCTGCCCGTCTTCAGAAATATCCCCGTCCTATAGTTAATATAATAGTGTAATAAAAAATTAAAGTCATATTACAAATTAACTTCGCTACAAAATGACGAATATTGTGTGTATTATTTGGCGCTTAAAGCGTATTTTGCTTCGCAAATTCCGTCGCTAAATCCATTCGCCGCCAACTATCCATCTAATCTGGCGACGAATTTTGAAATTTCAAGCTTTTAGAAAATCTCCATAAGTAACTTCTTTATCGGTTACGGTGACATTCTCAAGTAGTTTTTCGATGACTTGCTCTTCTAAAATCATCATTTCAATTTCAGCCAAACGGCGTTTGTCGGAGGTATACCACTTAATAACTTCAGCAGGATTTTCATATGCGGTGGCAAGCTTAGTGATGTGCGCTTGCACGCGGGCTGCATCGGGACGTAAATCTTTTTGCTTTACGAATTCGGAAACGATTAAGCCTAGTAAGACATTACGCTTCGCGCCTTCGTTGAATTCCGCCATTTCTTCATCGCTATGATTATGCGGCTGGTCGCCGTGATGCGGATGCATTTCCGCATGTAAACGCTGCGCTTCTTTCGCGATTAAAACATCCGGCACTTCAATGGGATTTTGCTGGATTAACAAATCAAATACCGTCGATTTCAATTTGATTTTCATCATGCGGTCTAATTCGCGTTCGAGATTCTTTTGAATTTCCGCGCGCAATTCGTCGACGCTGCCGGTAGGCACGCCAAACTTTTTGACTAAATCGTCGTTAATTTCCGGATATTCAGGTTCAGAGACTTTATGCACCGTCACGGAAAATTCAGCGACTTTGCCAGCGACTTCTTTCGCGAAATAATTTTCGGGGAAAGTGACTTTAATCGTTTTTTCATCTTTCGCTTGCGCGCCAATCAAACCTTCTTCAAAGCCTGGGATCATGGTGTTGCTGCCGATCATGACGGGATAGTCATGCGCTTCACCACCCGGAAACACTTTGCCATCGATAGATCCACGGAAGTCGATAATGACTTGGTCTTTGCTTTGCGCAGCGCGGTCGACTTCTTTCCACGTAATGTGTTGTTCGCGCAAACGTTCAATCACGTTATCAATATCTTGTTCGGTAATTGTCGACGTAAGTTTTGTAATACCTTGCGATTCGAAAGCAACAGCGCCAATTTCTGGGAAAATATCGAAGGAAGCGATGTATTCTAATGGCTGGTCTTCCTTAATATTCTTCGGCTCGATATCGGGAGCGCCAGCAGGTTTCAGATTTTCTTGATTTAATGCTTCATATAAAGTTGATTGAATCACTTCGGACAAGGTTTCTTGACGCACTGAATCGCCATATATTTGTTTGATGTGGCTAATGGGCACATTGCCTGGACGAAAACCTTTTACTTTGGCGGTTTTGGCCAATTGTGCTAAACGCTTGTCGTAAGCGGTTCGATAGGTTTCTACCGGCACGGTAATAGTTAAGCGACGCTTTAATTTCGTAGGTGATTCAACAGATACTTGCATAATATCCTCAATATAACGTGAATGTTGTTTTGCTAGCTTACTGTTTTGCAAGCTTCCCTGGGTCTGCTAAAAATACCGCATAAAAATAAGGGGCGTTCCCGGTAAGGAATGTCCCTTGGATTGGCGCTTATTATAGTCAAAAACAGCGCTAGTGTAAAAATTTATCGTCAATTCTCAGTGAAAACAATGAATGGTGCGAAAGGAGAGACTCGAACTCTCACAGGTTACCCTACTGGAACCTAAATCCAGCGCGTCTACCAATTCCGCCACTTTCGCATTCGGAAACTATACAATGACTTAAGACCGCTTCAACGGTCTTAATCAAAATATGGTGGGCCGTGTTGGGATCGAACCAACGACCTATTGATTAAGAGTCAACTGCTCTACCAACTGAGCTAACGGCCCTGCCTGTTAAGACTGGGGTGAACGACGGGGCTCGAACCCGCGACAACCGGAATCACAATCCGGGGCTCTACCAACTGAGCTACGTCCACCATCGAAAAACCAGAAGCCTGCGTTCCATCAGGCACCTGGCTCTCATTCGAGATTGGCGCGCCTGACAGGATTCGAACCTGTTACCCCCGGCTTAGAAGGCCGGTGCTCTATCCGATTGAGCTACAGGCGCATTATCATTTTGGTCGGGGTAGAGGGATTCGAACCCCCGACATCCTGCTCCCAAAGCAGGCGCGCTACCAGACTGCGCTATACCCCGTTATTTTTCTTATCATTTCAATAACAATGGGTTCGCATAATACGCGCCGTCTACCCGCGCGTCAATTATTTAACGCCTTAAAATCATTGTTTATTATCCGTGATATGCGCCGTGATTATTGTATAATTCGCTAATTCAAAGCATTCTCTCTTGGCTAATATTTTTATGACGGCACAATTAATCGATGGTAAGGCGCTCGCCGCAGCGCTGCGCGACGTTATCAGTAAAGAAATTCACGCGCGCAAAGCAGCCGGCCACCGCGAACCCGGCTTGGCTGTCGTCTTAGTCGGCGACGATCACGCCTCCGACATTTATGTCCGGAACAAACGCCAAGCGTGTGAATCCGTCGGCATTAAATCGTTTTATCATCAGTTACCCGCGGATATTTCCGAACATGATTTAATTAATTTAATTCAAGAATTGAATGATGACGATAACGTCGATGGTATCTTGCTGCAATTGCCGCTGCCCAAACATATTAATTCAGACTTAGCTTTAGATTGCATTAATCCAAACAAAGACGTCGACGGTTTCCACGCTTATAATCTCGGCCGTTTAGCGCAACGCCGCCCGCTCCTACGTTCTTGCACGCCGCTAGGTATCATGACGCTGCTCGATAGTATTCATACGGAATATAAATATAAACACGCGGTGATTGTGGGCGCGTCGAATATCGTAGGCAGACCGATGGCGTTAGAATTATTGTTAGCGGGATGCACGGTGACCGTGTGTCACCGCTTCACTGCTGATTTAGAATATTTTGTTAAGCAGGCGGATATTTTAGTTTCTGCCGTCGGCAAACCTAATATCATAAAAGGCGACTGGATCAAGCCAGGCGCAATTGTGATTGATGTCGGCATTAACCGCTTAGAAGACGGCTCTATCACCGGCGATGTGGAGTTCGAATCCGCCCGTAAAAACGCAGCTTGGATAACGCCCGTGCCTGGCGGCGTTGGCCCGATGACCGTGGCGACTTTACTCAGAAACACGCTAGACGCCGCTAAAAGTTAATAAAACGTTAAGATAATTGGCGTAAGATGCGCCATTACTATTCCATTAATGCGGTGTTCCCCATGTCTAAATCTCTCAAATATTGGACGGATAAATACGACCAATGCACTAAAAATCAAAACTCTAGAGAAACTGGCGTTGCTTTAGATCTTTCAAGTAATCACGCTTGGAAATCAATAGAACTTTTGGCCGAATATGCTGGCTTTTACAAGCATAGCTTAATTGGTTTGCCACATGCTTGGGGCGGCCAATTACATCGATTTTTTACTGGTCGTTGGAACACTCACCACGGTAATAAAATTCAAGCTGCGATCGGCGTCTACTATGAAATGGATAGCATAGAAGCTGTCGACTTCCATGAACAAACGACGAAAGATGTCTTAAATCATGTTTATAAAAAACTGGGAAATGTGACGCTCAATCCAAATGGTGACTTAGCGAAAATTTTTGACGTCATCAAAACGAACACGGGGTTGGATTATTTTGCTATCGCGGAGCAACTTGATCAGGCAACCATTCAGCAGTACGCTCATTCATAGTTGTTTCCGTATTTCGCTGCGCTGCATACGAGCTACGTTTTAGTCTACTCACCTACTGCCGCTAACGCGGCAGCTTTCGTGCTAAAGCCCAATTGAATTTCTTCCAGCGTGCGGGCTTTCGTTTCCGGCAAGAAAAATAACGTCACTAAAAAATATCCAAACGTGAATAGCGCGAATAGCCAATACGTTTGGCTCATACCTAAGTATTTCATCAACGGCAGGAAATAAACCGACAACACGGTCGCCGACAGCGAACTAAAGAACAGACAAAACGCGATGCCTTTACCGCGCACACGCGTGGGAAATAATTCGGAAATCGCGAGCCACACTACGACACCTGGACCAATCGCGAATGACATGATAAAAAATAACAAACCGATTAACACCATGATTCCTGAATGTGTAGACGTTTTTAAAAAATAAGTAATAAAGCCTAAATAAATTTCCGACGCCATCACGCCAAACACACCCAGCAATAACAACGGTCTGCGCCCCCAAGAATCGATTAAGGTGATCGCGACAATCGTGACGATGAAATTCAGCACGCCGATGCCAGCCGACCCCATCATAGTAATTAGATTCGAGTGTATTCCAGCATTTTTCAAAATTAAAGGCGCGTATTGTAAAAAAGAATTAATTCCGGTTAATTGATTGAAGATACAAATCAAGACTGCCACCGTCGCCGGCCCTAAAAATTGTAGGGAAAAAAAGTCACTCCACGTGCCGCGGACTTTATCCAAACTATCTTGAATGGAATGGAGGTCATGCTCTACTTCATCAATGTGATTGCGAATGAGCATTAAAACCGCGCGCGCTTTTTGGGGTTGTTTATGCGCCATCAACCAGCGCGGTGTTTCAGGTAAGCGTAAAATACCAAATAATAAAATGAACACCGGCACTAACAGCACGGAAAACATCGCCTTCCAATTTCCCGAAGGCGTAAACAACAAGTCGACGAAATACGCCAATACAATGCCAAAGGTTAATAATAATTGAAAAAAAGTGATGTATTTGCCGCGGTCTTTACTCGGCACAATTTCCGCGACATACAAAGGCACGCCCACCGACACCATGCCCACACCCACGCCTAAGAATAATCTCGCGCCGAAAATCATATAAAAATTATAGGAAAATAATATTTGAATAATGCCGATTAAGAAAATAATGCAAGATGCTAAAATCAAATAGCGCCGGCCGTAATGATCCCCGATCGGCCCCGCTAGCAACGTGCCTAACAAACCGCCGCCTAAGACAGCGCCAACGATGCAGCCGATTTGCGTATCGGTCATGGGGATAGTGTTTTTTATAAATAAAAGCGCGCCGGAGATGACGCCGATGTCATAGCCGTAAAGAATCCCACCAACACTAACTAGCCCTGCTATCCATAACACTAATCTATTTTGTTTAGTACTCGAAGCGGACATTCATTTCACCATCCACATAAATCTTTTTATAAAAAATAGCCCCGTTTATGCGGGGCTGGTGACCGGAACGATAAAAAAATTCCGATTATTTAGCTGTCGATGCGTAAGCATTATAATAATTCTGCGCCATCTGTTTCGCCGCGTCGATTTGATCTTGCGGCAAATATTTCGCTAGCAAGTCGCGCAGCTTAGACGCGTTATCGCGGACTTGTTGATTGCTAGAAGTAGACGCCAACGACGACCATACATAAGCTTTTTGGTTATCTTGTTTAACGCCGTCACCATTCGCATACATGGTCGCCAATGATAATTGTGCGTTATCAATGCCGGCTTGCGCTGCTTTCTCATACCAACTAGCCGCAGTGGTTTTATCTGCGGGTACGCCTAGACCTTGTTGGTAAAATAACCCGACCATGTATTCCGCTTTCGCCGAATTTTGCTTTGCGGCGGCAAGATACCAGTTAAACGCTTTCATGTCATCTTTCGCCACACCTTCGCCATTATGGTAAAGCGAGGCCGCGGCGAATTGCGCATCGGCTTGGCCTTGGTCAGCGGCTTTCGAATATAAATCTAACGCTTGTTCTATGCTTTTCGATTGCCCGATACCGTTGTAAGCGAAATAGCCTTCCATGTATTGCGCGCGCGGTAAACCTTGGTCACCGGCTTTGGAGATCCAATTGAGCGCGAGTTTTTGATTAGCGGTCGTACCCCAACCGTTGTAATACATGACGCCTAAATTATATTGCGCCACCGGCAGCCCTTGTTGAGCGGCGGAGTTAAACCAATTAAAAGCTTTTTGTTGATCGACGGGTGTCCCGCCGACACCAAGTGTCGCGATCAAGCCCATCATGAATTGTGCTTTCGCCAAACCGTTAGCAGCGGCCGTGGCAAAATAACTATTCGCTTTCAAAATATCTTTCGCCACGCCGACGCCATTGTAATACATCAAACCTAAATTATATTGCGCTTGCGGCACACCTTGCGCGGCCGCTTTGCTGTACCAAACGACCGCGTCATCTAAATGGTGAGAAACGTTACTGGCGTAAGCCATAAAGCCCATCATATATTCGGCCGCGGCATTTTCGCCCAGCGCTGCTTGCTTATAAAAAGATAACGCTTCAGAAAAAATTTGTGGTACCGCAACGCCGTTGTAATACATCGCGCCTAACGCATTTTGCGCCTCTGGTAAACCTTGCTGACTGGATTTCATAAACCAAGCCATGGCGAGCTGATCATCTTTATCGATGCCAAAACCATTCAAGTAGCAGTAAGCTAATTGATACTCAGCGACTTTATCGCCTGCGGCGGCGAGAGATTTATAGATAGGGACGGCTTTATCGTAATTTTTGCTAACCATAAAATTGTTAGCATCAAGTAATTTTGAGGCGGTGGCGCGATCATGAAAATATTGCGCTCCGGAATTATCCGCGTAAGTAAGACTGCAGAAAGAGATAGTGATAGCGGTTACAGCTAGTTTAATAAAATCCCTCATGCCACGCTCCCTGTGTCAACTTATGTTTGGCCTATAGTTCCGCTGCGTTCTTGCTCGGCTTCGGTGATAACTTGTTTGATAGCGGTTATCACTTCGTCTAATTGTTCTTGCGTAATTAACAACGGCGGCGCAAGCCGAATGACCGTTCCATGTGTTTCTTTGGTCAAAACCCCGTGCTTCAATAACTTTAAGCATAGCTCATGAGCAGAATCATAGCCTGGATTAATCTCCAAGCCAACTAGCAAACCTTTACCACGCACATCGGCGATCAATGGCGATTGGATTTTCTGCAGCTGTTGTAAGAGATAATACCCTAGCTTTTCGGCACGCGCCGCGAAATCGTCTCTGAGTAACACGTCTATCGCGGCCGAGCCCACTGCCGCCGCTAACGGATTGCCGCCGAATGTACTACCGTGATCGCCAGGTGAAAAAACATCCATGACGTCTTTACGCGTTAAAAATAACGACACTGGCAGTAAGCCGCCGCCCAATGCTTTTCCTAATACCAAAGCATCCGGAATCACGCCCTCATGATCGCTGGCGAGAAACTTGCCGGTACGCGCCAAGCCGGTTTGAATTTCGTCGCAAATCAACAAGACATTATGTTTTTTGCAAAGTTCGGCGCAATCTTTCAAATAACCCGTTGGCGGAATGATGATGCCATTCTCGCCTTGTATTGGCTCTACTAAGAAAGCCGCGGTATTCGGCGTGATCGCTTCCGCTAGCGCTTGCGCGTCACCATAAGGAATAATTTTAAAGCCCGCTGGGAATGGACCAAAGCCGTCGCGATATTGTTTTTCCGTCGACATACCGACAATCGCGATCGTGCGGCCATGAAAATTACCTTCACAAATGATGATTTCAGCTTTATCGGCGGGGACTTTTTTGACTTTATAAGCCCATTTGCGCGCGGCTTTCAATGCCGTCTCGACGGCTTCAGCACCGGTATTCATCGGCAAGGCTTTATCTTGTTTTGTCAGTTTGCAAATTTTTTCTAGGAAAGGAGCAAGCTGATCGGTGTAAAACGCTCTGGAAGTCACTGCGAGGGTGGCTGCTTGATGAGTTAACGCTTTGACTAATTCCGGATGACAGTGGCCGTGACTAACAGCGGAATACGCGCTCATCATATCCGTGTAGCGGTTACCCGCATCGTCCCACAGATAAATCCCTTCCCCTTTGACTAAAACGACAGGCAAAGGTTCGTAATTATGCGCGCCATATAAACGCTCACCCTCGATCGGTTTCATGCCGCCCTCATTTTTTATAGTATTTAAAATATATAATACCTTACTACGTAGCTAAGATGGACTTTAAAACAGGGGAATTAACGGAAAAAAATCAGGAGTGTTCTTGTAGGAAGCCTCAAAGACCGCGTTCTTTCTTGCTAGTGGAGACTTGTGCAACACTTTAGGCTTTCCTGTGATTTCCAGGCTCTGCACACCGTGTTACAAGACCGCCTCCGATTAAAATTACTGTGCGGTTTTGGACAAAATTCCATCAAAAACACTCTCATTTAATTATAGGGGGGTTTTAATTAATTACCACTAAAAGTGAAAGAAATTTTAACTATAACTGATTGATAAACATGATAATTTAAAAATAAATTTTTGAAGAAAATACGGCTTTACATTAAGTTTTTTATGTCGCCTTTCCCTTCACGCAGGACTTTAGGATAACCATCGACTAAATCGACGATAGTGGTGAACATAGGCGGGCAAGAGCCGCCGTCGATGATTAAATCTACTAGTTTTCCTAGCTTTTCATTAATATCTTGGGCTTCTAACGGCATATCTTCTTCACCTGGTATGAACAGCGTCACGCTCATTAAGGGCTCGTTTAACTCTTCTAGCAGCGCGAGTAGGACTTTATTGTCAGGCACGCGTATGCCTATCGTATTGCGCTTAGGATGCAATAACCTGCGGGGTACTTCTTTCGTAGCGTTTAAGATAAAAGTATAAGCCCCTGGTGTATGTGCTTTGAGGATGCGGAAAGCGGTGTTATCCACCATAGCGTAAGTCGATAATTCGGATAAATCACGGCAAACCAAGGTAAATTTGTGTTTATCATCAAGGCGGCGGATTTGCCGGATGCGCTCTAAAGCGGATTTATCCGCTAAACGGCAGCCTAACGCGTAGGCTGAATCAGTGGGATACACGATCACACCACCGTCATGGACGATCTTCGCTGCTTCTTTGATTAAACGCGGTTGAGGAGATTCGGGATGAATATTAAAAAATTGACTCATAAGCCCCGTCCTTGGTCTATAATAGCCGTCTTTTTTAACTGATTAGTAAACATGAAATCTAAACTTACCTCATCTGATCCGTTGTTATCAACAACAATAACTGCGTTAAGCCATGATGGCCGCGGTATCGCCGCGTCAGACAAGCATAAAACTACCTTCATTAGCGGCGCGCTGATCGGTGAGGAAGTCACTTTTCGCCTCGTAAAAAAACATTCGCGCTACAACGAAGGCCACGCGGTGGACATTCAAAATGCGTCTCCCGATCGCGTGATACCTGAATGTCCACACTTTCAAGTCTGCGGCGGTTGCAGTATGCAACATATCCGTATGTCTGTGCAGATCGAGCAAAAACAAAAAATTCTGCTCGAACAATTGAAACATTTCGGTCATGTAGAACCTGCTGCCTTGTTAACACCCATAAGCGCGCAAACCTCAGGCTACCGTCGTAAAGCGCGTTTAGGCGTAAGATACGTCGCGAAACAAGGCAAAGTCCTCGTTGGTTTTCGTGAAAAAGCCAGTAATGTCTTAACGGACATAGAAACTTGCTTAGTACTGCATCCTAGCGTTAGTAAATTTATCCCGGAAATTTCGCCGTTAATTTCCAGCTTATCGCAATACCAAAATATTCCCCAAATCGATGTCGCGGTCGGCGACCATGCCAGCGCGCTAGTCTTCCGTCATTTGCAGCCCCTAACGGCGAATGATTTCGAAAAATTAACAGCGTTTGGAAAAAAATATCAAGTCGAAATTTATTTGCAACCAAACTCGCCGGAAAAATTTTTCAAACTCTGGCCGCAAGACGACAACCATTTATTAACTTACGCCCTGACCGCTTATGAAATTGAAATGCGTTTTCATCCGTTAGATTTCATTCAAGTGAATAATGAAATTAATCATTTGATGATTAAGCAAGCTTTAAATTTATTGGCGCCGACGGCTGACGATAGTATTTTAGATTTATTTTGCGGCTCAGGAAATTTCACCCTGCCGCTCGCGCGCACCGCGCGGCAAGTAACCGGCGTGGAAGGCAGCGATGACATGGTGAACCGCGCAAAAGACAACGCACTGCACAATCAAATCACCAACACGGAATTTTATCGCGCCAATTTAGCCGAAATTCCGAAAATGCCGCCCAGTTGGATGCAGAGCAACTATACTAAAATCTTGTTAGACCCACCGCGCACCGGCGCGAAAGAAATACTGCCGTTGATCTCGAAATTTAAACCAAAATCCATTGTCTACGTCTCCTGTAATCCTGCTACACTGGCCAGAGACGCGGGAGAATTAGTGCATATTCACAGTTATAAATTGCAGAAAGTGGGAGTAATCAATATGTTTCCCCATACCAGCCATATCGAAGCCATTGCATTATTTGAAAAAATTAAATAATAAAAACAAAGAAATACTCTATACTTTAAGATAGAGGACGGTATGGTCACTACAAAAGAAAAATTCGTTTATCACGAAAATGGTGAAATCGATCTGGATGCATGGCTCAATCAGATCCGGACGACACATCACCTTGAAAAAATCGACCTCATCGACCAAGCCGCTCACCTCGCCCAAGACGCCAGTAAAGGCTTAACGACTTTTTACGGTCAGCCTTGCCTAGAGCAAGGTTTGGAAATGGCGCAAATTATTTTAAAATTAGAACTCGATCCAGAAGCTGTCGCCGCCGCGATTTTGATGAGCAGCGTGCAGCATACGCGCTTGACGCCTGAAACCGTTTCGGAAAAACTCGGCGAGAACGTCACGAAATTAATTCGCGGCGTGCAGCAAATGGACGCTATCCGCGCGCTGCAAAAAAAAGACGATAAATCCCAAAATCAAATTCAAATCGATCGCTTACGCAAATTATTTTTAGCGATGGTGTCCGACATCCGCGTCGTTATCATCAAATTGGCGGAACGCACCTGCGTGATGCGCGGCATTAAAAATATAAATCCTGCCGAGCGCCGTGATATCGCGCAAACCACGATGGACTTGTACGCCCCGCTCGCGAACCGTTTAGGTATCGGGCAGTTAAAATGGGAATTAGAAGATATTGCTTTTCATTATAACGATCCCCTCACTTACAAAACGATCGCGAAATATTTAGCGGAACGCCGCGTTGACCGTGAAAATCATATTCAAATGATACAAACACGCTTGAAAGAAAAACTCACCGAAGCAAATATTAAAGGTGAAATTTCCGGTCGTGCCAAGCATATTTATAGTATCTATGCCAAAATGCAGCGCAAAGAAACGGATTTATCGAACATTTATGATTTCAGCGCCATCCGAATTCTTGTGCCCACCATTCAAGATTGTTACACCGCATTGAGCATCGTGCATGGCGAGTGGGAACATATTCAAAAAGAATTTGACGATTACATTACGACGCCCAAACCCAATGGCTATCGCTCTATTCACACTGCCGTGGTCGGCCCTGGTGGTAAGAATTTTGAAATTCAAATCCGCACACCGGAAATGCACGAAGAATCCGAACGCGGCGTCGCGGCGCATTGGTTATATAAAGAAGGGAAAGCGCAGCCATCCGGTTATGAAGCCAAAATTATTTTTCTGCGCCAACTGTTAGATTGGCACCGCGATGTCGCTTCGCAAAATGAAAAAGCCAACCCTGCCTATGATGAATTACTCACCGACCGCGTTTATGTGTTCACACCGGCAGGTGATATTTTAGATTTACCGAATGGGGCGACGCCGCTAGATTGCGCGTACCACATTCACAGTGAAGTCGGGAATCATTGCCGCGGCGCTAAAATAAACGGGCATATCGTGCAGTTGACGTATGCTTTGCGCACCGGCGATCAGGTGGAAATTTTAACAAACCCCAAAGGCGTTCCGAGCCGCGATTGGTTGAATAGTTCGTTTGGTTATTTGAAAACGCCACGTGCGATCGCGAAAGTCGCGCATTATTTCCGACAATTGGATATGAACCAGCATGTTGAAAATGGCCGCCGCATTTTGGAACGTGAATTTTCACGGCAACATCCAAACATCCAAAAGCTCGCGAACCATTTCGGTTTAAAAGATGAAGAGACTTTTTTAGCAACGTTAGGCAGAGGCCAAATTCGCCCCGCGCAAATTTCTCATTTCATCGAAGCGCAGCATGAGCATAAGCCCGTCACCACGGTGCAAGTCACAAAAAAATTAACGGAAAAATCCAAAGGCATGAATATCGCCGGGATTTCTGATTTAATGACGCGTATCGCACTGTGCTGCAAACCGATTCCGGGCGATGATATCATCGGTTTTATCACGCAAGGCCGCGGCGTGGCGATTCACAAAAAAAGTTGCAATAACATCGCGCATTTAAACCCGCAAGAAAACAGCCGGCTGATGGACATCGCTTGGGACAGTGGGCACGCGGGCAGTTATTACGTCGATTTACAAATTCGCGCCCATGCCAAAGATAATTTATTAAAAGAGGTCACTACTTTGCTAGCCAATGCGAAGATAAATTTAATTAATTTCAATTCGAACATCAACCGTAATAACATGTTGATTATCACTTTGACTGTGCAAATTCATGCCCTCAGTCAATTAAAGGATTTATTGAGTCAAATTACCCATTTATCCGGGGTCATTGAAGCGAAGCGCATGAGTAACTAGGCAAATGCATGAATTATCTTTATACTTATGTTGAGCGACACACTTTACATTTTTTATAATTTAGTTCACATTTAATATCACAAAATGGACTTATGAAATGCAGACTATGAATAAACTTGTTATTGATTGGGATCTTGGTACTAAGCTAGCCGGCAATAAGCCTGAGCTGGCTAAAGAAATATTGAATTTATTAATCAAAAATCTCCCCACGGAATTAGAACAGATTAAACAAGCAAAAGAAAAAATGAATTATCATTTGCTGTTAAAGCATGTTCACAAATTACACGGAGCAGTCTCCTATTGCGGTGCGCCGCGCCTTAAAAACGCCCTTTTGAATTATGAAAATGCTTTGAAGAGTGGCGATACCAAAACGCTAGAGGCGTATTACGCCGATCTTGAGTATGAAATAAAACAATTGATCGACCAATCAGTCTAGCAAAAATGAATCCCCCACCGTCCTGGCCTCCTGATTACCATCTTAAAAGAAGCAGGCGATCGCACTACGTTAAATTAAAAACGTCGATGAAAAACGGCTTGGAATTAATCGTGCCAATGCGTTTCAATGAAAGACATATTCCGCATATTTTAGAGACCAATAAAGAATGGATCCAAAAACAACTTACTAAAATCCATAAAGAATTGAAGACGATCAGAGAGGCGGATTTACCCGAAGAAATTTCATTCCCCATCGCCAGACAAAAATGGAAAGTTCAATATGTGCAAAGTAATAATAAACATTTGCAAGTGATCGCCCGTCCGCAAAAAGAATTAGTTTTATTGGGTAACGTTGCGAATAAAAAAGCGGTCTACAAATTATTATTAGCGTGGGTGAAACAACAGTCGCAACTGCATTTACCCAAATTGCTCGATGAATTAAGCGAAGAAACCGGCTTAAAATACCATCGCATTTCTATCCGCAGCCAGCGCACGCGTTGGGGCAGCTGCACCTACCGCAAAATTATCAATGTGAATTTCAAATTAGTGTTATTACCAAATCATTTGGTACGCCACATTTTAATTCATGAATTATGTCATACCCGATACATGAATCACGCGCCGCGGTTTTGGCGTTTGGTCGCGAGTTTTGATAAAGATTGGGAGCAATATAGCCGAGAAACCCGCGTCGCGGACCAATTGCTGCCGTTGTGGATCGTGAATTTATTTTAAAACGCTAATTCACTTTGGATGATATCAGCAGAAAGTTCCGCGCTAACTTCGTCAGAAAGTAATTGCTGATCGTCTAACGCTTGGAAATCCCAATTTTTTTTATCCATCAATTGACTGAGCCGCACGCTGGTTAGCGCATGCAACATGTTACTGGGGATTTTTGGATTTTCTTGCGCTAATTGATGAATCAACATTTTCACGCGCTGGCGCATGAGATTTTCTTGCGAACCGCACAAGTTACACGGAATGATGGGGAACTGCTGTTCTTGCGCGTATTTAATAATATCCTTTTCTTGGCAATATGCTAATGGCCGGATGACCATATTGCGCTTGTTGTCACTCAATAATTTTGGTGGCATCGAACGGATTTCGCCGCTATAAAAAATCGACATTAGCAATGTCGTTATCATGTCATCGCGATGATGGCCTAAAGCGATTTTGTTAAAACCATTTTCTTCCGCGTAACGGTAAATGATACCGCGGCGCAAGCGTGAGCATAGCGAACAGTAAGTGTTGCCCTCAGGAATTTTTTCTTTGACGATCGAGTACGTGTCTTCCGTTAAAATCTTATAAGAAATCTCATGTCTTTCCAACCAAGCGCGCATGTTGGTATCATTCCAACCCGGGTGCGATTGATCGAGCGTGAACGCAAAAATTTCGAATTTGTTATAACGTCTTTTTAGCAATTGCAGAATGCGCAGCAGCGTGTATGAGTCTTTGCCGCCGGATAGACACACCATCACCCTATCGCCGGCTTTAATCATCTTAAAATCAGCGATGGCTTTGCCGGTATAATGCAGCAATTTTTTTTCGACAATAGAATCTCTAGGCACACTGTTCTCCGGTTACTTGCTAAGATGCGAATTGTATTACTATTAGGCGGGATTTCAAAGAATTATGCGCGGGAGGTGTCATTTTTTTAGGTAAAAAAATCAACACGCTACAGTATCGAGCGGTCACCTGCTCCCTTGGCAACGTGTTGACAGTAAAAAAGATCTATACCGAAGTAAGGTCTAATTTATTCGACGACTGATACGTCTTCTGCCTGCAAGCCTTTTTGGCCTTGAGCTACGGAGAACTCAACGCGTTGACCTTCTTCCAAAGAGCGATAGCCATCACCCCGGATAGCGCGGAAATGCACGAACACATCGCCACCTTGATCACGTTGGATGAAGCCATAACCTTTACTATTATTGAACCACTTAACAGTGCCATTTTCGCGAGATGTTGACATACTAATTACCTATTCCAATTAACAAGGGAAATGAACCAAAGCTCTGAAAAATCCGTTCAAAACTTCGACTACAAAATAAGTATATCAAAGAATTTTTAAACACGATATAGGACTAAAAATATATTCTTCTCAAGCGCTTAGGAGTTACAATCGAGGCGAAAATGGCAAGAAAAAATGCCGTAAAAACAGTTGGTTTTTATTGCGTTGAATAGTGGTTTCGCCTAAGATTGCGGGCATGGGAAGAAATGTCCGTGAGTTGAATAAGCCTGGATTTTTTCACCGCTTTTAGTTCAAAAAAAGCCGACGTAGCTCAGTTGGTAGAGCAACTGATTCGTAATCAGTAGGTCATGAGTTCGACTCTCGTCGTCGGCAGTATTAAATCAAATAGTTAAGTTGTAGCATGATTTCTTTGATTAATTATGGAGTCGGGCTTTCAAACCTTTCGGTAGTAGGGCCACGTTTTTTTAATATGATATGAACAGTATGACCGTAAGCGTTGGTAATGCACATCACTGAACGCTAACTCTGCCTTTCTTGTTTACTTGTTTCTCTTATTTGAAAACATTTCTAAGTACTGTGCTTACTGTAGTTGGTTTCAAGAGTGATATAGCAGTTGGTTTCACCCAAAATAAAGCGGATAAGAAGCTGACTGGTTTGAAAGAGAGAGGTAAGCGCCATATTGATTTTAATGTAAAATATTTATTAAAATCAATAAAGAAGCTAGTATGGTGCCCTCTCTAGTCGACGATAAATCAAGTAAAACAATTCATTTCATAATATAGCGCTTTCAATTAGTTGCCTGTTCGATTGCGAAATAAAAATAAATGGCCATCAACCGAATTCATTCTTAATGTTTCAGAAACCAGTACGCAGAGTGTATCAATTGATTTGCGCTTGTCGGTTGGTGGTAGATGCAAATATATTTTTACCTCCTCTGATATCAACATGACAACAGCACCTCCATCATGCGTTTAATATGCTCGCATCAATATGTGAAGGGATAAAGCATTGAAATCCGTTTGGTAATAAAATCTGAATATCGGAGGATGGGCTTTGCTCTGTCTTGTTAATTTTAATCGGTGTGAATACATTTAAAAAATAGTTTTAATTATTAACTGATCGTGCCTTAGTTCCTTAAAAATAAATTAGTTAACTTGGATTTAGGTTGTTATGAAATGCCTTAGAACAGCGGTCATGAAAATATAACTTTAAATTTACCAGTAATGTTTCATACTGGCCTAGAAATTCGAAGTATTTGATTGTCCCTCTAAAATAATTCCGAGTAGAATACTCCAATATTTTAAAAAAGGGTTGCCTGTGCCAAACGCAAATTTGTTAAATGATTTGTATTATCACATAGTAGGTGATGTATGGATACTTGATGGTGGGTCGTCGTTGGTAACGCTTCAGAGTATCAGTGCTGCTATCAATATGTATCTTGCCAATGAAAGTACCCCGCAGATCTATTTCTTTAACATCAATAATGCGTTATTCGAACACATGAAACATTATTTTTCCGGATTGAATTTTACCACGTTAGGTCTGGAACAAATGGGCTTCGCTGAGGTTTCTAATATTCTTACGTCTCTGCCGGAGTCTGTGACCACGATTGGAATTGAAAATCTTGCCAGGCGTCCGCTGGATACTTTTTATCGAAAGATAAAAGAGTTTTCGAAAAGTAAGCGTCACATTCATGTGATTTGTGGGCCCACTATACCTGATGATTATAAGGCGAAATTTCTCCTTTTGAATGGTCAAGTGACTGAGGTATCAGAGCAGGATGCCACGCAAATGATAATCAAATCAGTAGCGACTGTTGTCAAAACAGAAAGAAATAAAAATAAAAAAAGAAAACATGACTTAAAGCCTGTTGTTGTAGAAACTTCTGCGGATCTTATAATTAGACAAATGAAACGTATCAAAGACCTCGAAGATGCTCTTGGAATGAATTCCAGTGCGCGTACCTACATGAGTTTGCTTGAAGAGAATAAAATTCTGGATGAGCGTACCACTCAATTGACTATCGATGTGAAAAATTTAAATGATAGAAATACCTATCTGACAAATCAATTAGAAAGTTCTAACAATAGACTTTTTGAACTTGACCGTCGCAGTCAAGGCTTAGGGGGGATTGCTGATTTCACCAGTGTGAAAACACAAACGTCCAAGAAAAGACAACCTGTTCATCTGCAAGGTTTGCTGAGTTCGAGTAGTCCTGTATTTCCTGCTAATCCTTTAGATACTTCTCCAGCATTCAGCAGTGCGAGTAGCAGTGTGAGTGCGTTTTCCCTTTCAAATTATTCATTATTTCCATCATGGATGGAATCATCATCGTCGTCGTCGTCAAGACAGCCCAAAATGAAATTGGATGAAGCCTACATACCCTTAGGCGTAAATTTACAACAAAAAAGCTACAATAAGTAGAATTTGAGTGTTATTATTGCTCAAGTAATTCTATGAGGAGTTCCCAATGCTAGATCGCGTAAATCCTTCAAATCAACTTGCCAGCAAAGAGCGTCTTAATTCAGATTTGAGTTTGATGGCGGAGAAGATCCCTCAAATAATGGAGAACAGTTTGAATAGCAGGCTGCGAAGTTTGCGTATGTCAGCCATTAGGATGATGAAAAAAGAACTGAATTATGCAAAGGAAAATCTGAATTCAGTCACTTCACGTCTCAACAGTTTTCTTTTTGATATGAAAACATTACTCGATAAAATGAATAGTGAAGAAATTCAGGATGATGAATGGAATAATCTAATACATGATATAAGAGTGAGTTATTCACCACAAAAAATGAAAACCTGGCCAGGGTCAGATAGAGATTTTAAATTTCGATGTGCAATCCGGCATGGACTTGATTTAATTTTCAAAGAACATACGCCTTTGCCAGATGAGTTGAATGCTGCTATTGAAAAAATTAATGAAATTGAAAGACTAGATTATCAGGACTTGCATAAAATATTATTATCACTCTGTTACCATGCAGATGAAACAATAACGCCTGAGTACATCCAGCAATTTTTACCAGCCATCGCTCTGTTAATAGAAAAAAATCTCCTGTCTAAAATAAATTTTCTACGTTTGATTTTATGCAGCTATCCCGAAGGACAATACATTGGTCCTAATCAGCGAACGATGTTATACGACAGGTATGGCTCTGCATTCTATCAGCGTTCACCAGTAGTACCTGAAACTACGCTCGCATTCATTAAACTGATGGCAAAGCTTGATATTTTAACGCAAAAGAATCTTGAATTACTTTTCAAGGTTATTGCTTTGAAAATAGGACGCAGGAAAGATAATTCTCTAGAAATAGTGTTGGAAAGATTCACGAATACTTGTGTCAGTGGAAATGTTGATAATCATAATGATCTCTTCGAAACATTCATGAATAAGTGGTGCCAGAATAGATGTGCTTTAAATGATGAAGAAAGCCTTATCGCTGGTTTCACTGATTCTGATCCTGCTGAACAGGCACGTATTCTTAGCACGACAAATTATTTGAATAATCTTCGTACCCAGTTAATTCAAAGACACGAAATTGAAGAAGATGCAATCGAAGAAGATAAGAATCCATTTGTTCGGTATTGTAGTCTTATGACGAATAATGTTGCAGACGTTGAAAATATTTTTAAGCACATGCCATTTTTGACGAAAATGACTGCGAGTTTGTTACGAGATCATATTTACAGTGATTTTAATCTAAAGTTAGTGTTACGTTTTGCAGATAAGGCTGAACCCATTCATGCCGTCTACGAACTACTTAGAGAAAATAAGACTTATGAAACTTCAACGGAAGCGCTCGAAGCCCTGATAAAAGTAGTCGAATTTATTGATTCTATCGCGCCGATGATACTCTGGCTGCAGCGAGAGTTGCGTACACCGGAAAATATAAAACTCATTTTGGATAACGCACCGTATGTGCCGGATTTGCTAGTGGTCTGCCGTTATGAATTGAGTAATTTTAGTTTTTATGGAAAAGATGATACCCGTGCTCAGGTGGCGGAAATGTTAGTCATGAGAAATATGACAAATAGAATGGAATATTTATCTGCATTACGCAGAATTTATGATTTTGTGGTATTGCATCATATAGGCCCACGTTTCTTGAGACTGGAATCAAGACTAAAATTTGTAAAGTCTATCGCGGCAAACTTGGAAGCTGGTGCGAAAGAAAATATGACGGAAGAGGAAGCCACACAATTATATGATCTTGCAGATAGTACAGCGACTGAAGATGCCGTGTCGACTAACAAGAAATCGAGTCTCATTTCACGTTCAAATTACTCATTATTTCCTACGGTAAGGGATTCTTCATCTTCATCGTCGTCAGAAGCACGGCCAGTTGAACGGTATCCAAATTTGAAAGAAGTCCTTTTAGCCATGCGTACTATAATTTAACAAAAAGCTGCAATAAGCCAAATCTCAGTGTTATTATTGCTCAATTAATCCTTCATGTGGAGTTTCCTCATGCTAGTACGCCCAGAGACTTCAAATCAACTTGTCAGTAGAGAGCAGCTAAATTCAGATTTGAGTTTGCTGGGGGAGAAGATCTCTCAAATAATGGAGAGCAGTCAGAATAGCTGGTTGCTCGATTTGCGAATGCCAGCCATTAAGATGATGAAAAGAGAACTGACGTATGCAGAGAAATCTGTTTCTGAAGTGACTTCATTCAATTGCAGTTTTATTTTTGATATGAAAACATTACTCGATAAAATGAATAGTGAAGAAATTCAGGATGATGAATGGAATAACCTAATACATGATATAAGAGTGGGCCATTCACCTCAAAAAATAAAATCATGGCCCAGGGGTTATAGAGATTTTATATTTCGTTGTGCGATCCGACATGGACTTGATTTACTCTTTAAAGAGTATACGCCAATACCAGATGAGTTGAATTTAGCGATTGAAAAAATTACTGAAGTTGAAAGCTTAGATTATCAGGAGGTGCATAATTTATTATTAGCACTCTGTTACCTTGAAGATAGTACAATAACGCTTGAGTACATCCAGAAATTTTCACCAGCCATCGCTCTGTTAAAAGAAAAAAATCTTCTGAGTAAAATTAATTTTCTTCGTTTGTTTTTGTGTTGTTATCCCAATGAACATGATATCGGTCAGGAAAATGCAGACAGATTGAAGTATCAAGAGTATTACTCTCCGTTCTATCAACGTTCACTAGCTCAGCCAGAAACTACAGTTGCTTTCATACAACTGTTGGCTAAGCATAATATTTTAACGCAAAAAAATCTTGAATTACTTTTCAAGGTCATCTCTTGGCTAGCGATATACAAGAATGATGTTAATCGTTTCGAGTTACTTTTGAAAGGCTTCACCAATATTTGTGTCGAAGAAAAGGTTGATAATCACAATGATCGCTTTGAAGCTTTCATAACTGATTGGCATAGAGATCTTATAAAATTTAATGCTCAGGAAAGCCTGATTGTTGATGTCGTTGATTCTGATCCCGTTGAACTGGCGCGTAATTTCGCTATAGAAAGCTATTTAAATTCTGTCAAAGTCCAGTTGACTGAAAGACTGGAAATAACCGGAGATATTGGAGAAGAAAAAGAAGAGTCTTCATTAGTCCAGTATTGCGCTCAGTTAACCCCTAAGCGTGAAGATATTGATAATATCTTTCAATACATGCCATCACTGACCAAAATGATCTCGAGTATGGTACGCGATAATATCCACACCGATTTTAATTTGCAGCTACTATTAGGTTTTGCAGATAAATCTGAATCTATTTTTTCTGCCTATGAGTTGCTGAGAGAAACTAAAACCTTCGAAACGCTAAAGGAAGCGTTCGATATCCTGATTGAAACTGTCAAATTCGCTGATTCTATCGCGCAGATAATTCTTTGGCTGTGGCCAGTTTTACGTACACCGAAATTAATAAAACTCATTTTGCATAATGCGTCGTATGTCCCGGATTTGCTGGAAGTCTGCCGTTATGAATTTAATTGTTGTGGTTTTCGTAATCCTGAAGAAGGTGACGCGAACCGCATCGAAGTGGCGGAAATGCTAATCATGAGAAATATGACAGATAAAATGGAATATTTATCTGCATTACGCAAAATTTATGACTTTGTGGCTTTGCATCATGTAAGCCATATGGCACTAGTTTATATGGGAATGCAACATAGACTGAAGTTTGTAAAGTCTATCGCCGCAAACCTGGAGGCTGGTTCGAAAGAGAATATGACGAGTGCTGAAGCTAGTAAATTATATAATCACGCAGAAAGCGCAGCATCTGAAGAAGCAGTGTCAATTAGCAGGAAATGGGTGCGAACATTATATGAAATTAATAGATGCGATTTCGTGCGCTATAATCTATTGCAGCGACCCAAAATAGAGCCTGCGCTCATTAAAGGGTGTGCGGGTTACATTCTAGATAAGAACGATATTTATTATGTAAATAAATTGCGAAATGAGTTTAAGAAAATTCCCATTACGGACAATCAGTACATACGGTTCGATAGTTGGTTCAATAGTATAGGTATTTCTCATGAGAGGGACTTTCTTCTCAAAAGTGAGTGCGAAGAAATAACAAAAATGATTGGTCATACACACGAAATAATTCCTGTGGGTGTTTTCGAGAATTTAACTTATCTCTTCTCAGCCGATCATACGCAAGTGTTGCAAGGTTTTTTATTATTATACTCTCAGGCTTTATTAACAGAGGAGTGGGGAGCGTTACTGAAAAAATACCCGGAATACGCAGTCACTCTGGCTAAAGCTCTTATCAAATTTAAGCAGAATGAATTATTAAAACCAGCGTATACAGATTTGTTATATGAGCGTCCGGAACTGGCTTTAAGTATTGCTGTGGTATTAGCTGGGTATGCCCAGACAAATTCTCTGACGCTTGTGAATTTTACCCTGCTGAAAGATAATCTGCGTTCTGCCACAGAACTTGCTCAAATGTTTGAACCTACGCACAACGAAGAAAATGCGCGAATTATGGATGAGCCGCAACGCTTATTGTTACTGGCGGGCGGTACGGATAATATGCAGTTGATAAAATCGGTGCGGGAAGAGAAAAATGAACCTCCGCAAACCAGAGCCGTTAGACTGGCATTACAGCCTACCGCCAGCGAAGAAAAAGGCGCAAATAAATCTCAACACACTCAAGAAGTCGCATCCTTGCAGCAAACAACTCAAACACCAGCAGCAGAACAGGAAGTTGAGTTTGCCGAAGAAGTCGTAGTGCGTTGCCTTAAGCACTACAATCGAAATGCTTTATTATCAAGGACAAATTTTTTGAAAATGGCTGTAGTTAAAACTCCTACACTCGCAACGATTCAATCTTACGTTATCGATAATCCGCGCAGCCGCACGGCAGAGCAATACATGCATTTGCAAGTTGAACGTATGCCTACAGGAAATTTTAAAAATTTTATGATGGAATATCTCAAGGATTACCAATTCAAATGGTATCAGCGCAGCCAATTAGTAGATAAATTTTTCGCCGGCAAAATAAATTCTCTAGACGACGTCAAGCAACATGGCTTTGATGATATGACTAGCCGTACGAATAAATTGATAAATAAATATCGGTTATAAATGTAATTTGATGCCTTAAGCAAATATTTATTACCAGATTTCAAACACTTTCGTCCGATGATAGCATGCGATTAAGTTGAATAATTATAGTTGCTATGATAACATTTTACACGCATTTGTCATCATTTTGAGGAAAAGAGAATGCAAGCTAGAGCCAATGAATCAGACGAGGAATTTGCTAGACGTCTACAAAATGATTTCGATAATGAAAATCTCGGCGCAGTAATCATTCCAGAAGAAGAAATTCATGTTGCCGCCACCGTGCCATTGCGTTCCTCTAATTCTCATTTAACCCACGCAGTAGCGGTTCATGAATTCACTCCAGATGATTTAACTAAAATTAAAAGCCATCTATCTGCTCTTGCAGGACGTTCCGATGGTGAGCACAAACAAGCATTAATTGAAGCGGTTATAGAAGATGGCACAGTGACGCTGGATTTTGTTTGCAATCCCGTGTTTATCCTGGGGGAAGGCGATGTTATAGATAAAACAACTGCTCTAGGTATGGTTAATGATAATGTACCTAGTCCACGCCTGCGGAATACTGTAAAAGTTGAAAATATCATTCCTTGCAATCCAATTATTTTAGCCATGCAAGTTTTATTAAATATAATTAATGGTACGAACCAAGCTACAGTGGAGTTGAAAATTGATAATAGCGTCACGATTGCTTATAAAGTATTAACACCCTATTTAAGTAAGATCGAAAGCTACTACAAAATGTTACCTCCAAAACATCAACGCCTTTTTAATATTTTATGTAGAGGTTCCACCGGACATATTCTTGAAGATCCGGTTTTTCTTCCCGATGGATATTTATATGAAAAGTCATTAGTAATGAGTTGGCTTAACATAGCGTATGCTGCTCGCACTCCTTGCTATTGTCCAAACTCAGCTATTGTATTTAAAGAAGCGGATATTACGCCTTGTTATTTTTCGCAGGCAGTAATGAACTTGATTAAGGAAAACATTAATAATTCAGCCCCAAGCGCCGCAACATCGTCGTCTTTAGGTTTATTTTCAGGTAACGCAGCAGAGGAAAAGAAAAATTCGCATGCCGTTTCTGCATTGCCGACAGAAATAAATGAACTCATCGAAGAAATTAAAAAACATATCATCAGCCTGGGTTTTGAGCCAAGACCACCACGTCAACACGATCCTATGCGAGAATCCCCGATGTTTTTTATTGGTTTGGTTTTTGATGCGCTTGAAAGTGATCCCTATTACATGCCTATAGCGCATGAAAAATTAGTGAATGCTGATATGAAGTCCGCTCTAAAAGATGCGATTAAAGCTCTCGAAACGCTCGATCTTGATTTATTACAAAAGACGAGGAACCAACATAAAGACTCTACACGGGTAAAAACATTACTGGGAGGCGAGCTAACTCTACATCAGAATATTTATGCCAAGTTTGCCAAAGTGATAGGTACCGTGACTAACCAGCCCGGTTGGTATGTCTATAATATTTTAAACAAAGCAGAAACAACCCTATCTCGCTTGCAGAAGAATCACGGTCTTAAATCATGAAATTTTAATTTAAGCCGCTAAATTATTTTCTTTTCTTTCTTCTTCCTTCATCTCAGGTTGGGGTAGCCGGAGATTTTAGTATGATCTAACTCGAGATTTACTTTTTAAAAACCGTAAAACAGTTGGTGCATCTGGCCATCGTAGAGGCCAAGCATACCTTAAAATATAATTGATACTCTAATGATCTTAATTCGACACAAGCAGCTGATATCAAAAATGACATGCCTACCAATAGCAACTACACTACTTCGCCTTATACATATACCTAGTCTTTGCTGTTTGAGAAAAAATACTTTAGAATCTTTCTCCTCGCTCATTTCACCCAAGAGGTTATTATATGCTTAGTTCTAGCACTCAAGAATACAAAGAGGCGTTAGGTATTTTAGCTGATTCATCACAGCATATTCCGTTAATAGCGCAGGCCGTGAAGCAACATATTTTACCCAAAATCGCCAATAAACATTCCATGATTGATGTAGGTGCGGGTATTGGGATTCTTACGCATCATTTCAAAGCTGATTTTAAGGAAATTACGGTATTAGATATCAATCCCGCGGTTGAAGAAGATTTGAAAGTACACCCATACAAAGTAGAAATTTGTGATTTCTTTAAATATGAAACCGACAAGAAATTTGATTTCGTATTATGTTCTCATGTTATGTATCATTTTGATGAACAGCAGATGAAAGATTTTATCATTAAATTACAATCGTTAGTGAATCCTGGTGGCTATTGTTTTATTGCTTTGATCGCCCCACGCGGTAAGAACCACCTATTTCATATTAAATTTAGACCTGATTATGTTAATAGTCAGCAGATAGCTAAAATTTTAGAAAGTGAAGGAGTAGCATTCGATAGAATTGCAGCGGCTAGTCCACATCATTTAATCACACAAGATCCGGGAAAGATGCGTAGTTTGCTAAAATTTTTCTTAATTGAGAATTGTCTACGGCAAACAAGTTCTTCATTGCAGGTTGAACAAATACAATTAATTAATACTCTTCTCGATGAGGAAGTTGCGAAAGCGAGATTACCTGATTCGAATGTTCATGACTTTGAACAAGAGGATGATTATTTTCTAATTAGAAGATCAGGTTATCGGTAACTACGTTATTCCATTTACAATTATTGTTTTAGGTCGTTTTGAGTTTTATATTTTTTTATATATATAGATTAGTATTTTATATTAAAGATATATACACTTCTCAAGTAATTAGAGTTTGAACATACAAGTAGTTTACGATCATATTTCATATACTGTTTTTTTTGGTTGGTTGACTGAGGCACGATACCAAATACACTATAGCTTTTATACATTGCTGGGCTTCGCAAGCTCTGCCGAATCAACACTTAGCCATGTCTTCTTAAATTTAGCTTAGTTGCTTCCTTGCTAGATCGTGTATTGCTTGGATTAAACAGGTTGTTTCCTCTAACATAATTTAAGAAATTATCTTCATCTTTCCGTGTATAGGCCTGCTCTCTTTCTTCTGAGGCAAGAAAAGCTTTCTTTAACATACCCAGTGCTGTTTGATATGTTTTTGTATGCCAAAAATTACTTTCGCCGTTAGCACTAGATTTAAAGAATAGGAAAAATTTATCTCGCGTTTTATGTGTTTGATCATGTAAAAATTCGTATTGCCCATCACGCTGTTTTATTTTTTTGAATAAATTTAAAATATCCGCACGTTTGAGCTTAGGCAGAGCGTCAGTCAACGCGGCCAAAAATTCATGCTTATTCGTGCCGTGGTAACTAAATAATTCTTTTTTCTGAAGTGATGATTCTTTTAATAATGCTCGCACTTCTGTTCTAAGAACTTCACAAAGAGTTTGCTTATTATTAGTGGGGATTAAATTCGCTTTTATACTGCTGATGAACTCATCTAAACTATACATTATAATAACTCGGCGCTCTTTTAGCTGGCAAACACCTACATTGTATTTCAGCAATAAAAAATTTAATACATCTTTGGCAAACACTCTATGGTTAGAATCATTAAAAAAATGTACGTTACGTAAGGTGTTTTGAATAAACTTCGCAATAGCAGTAATGATTTCGTCTTTTGAATAGGCCTTGACAATATCGCGGTTTAATTCATTTATGAAGTTGGAAACATGCTCAGTCAGCGTTTTACTCAGATTTTTACAATCAGCATCCAGCCGAAAATAAAGCATGATGTAATCTCTAGTTTGCATGTCCTCGTAGATGGATTGCGCGTATTCTTCCTT
Source organism: Gammaproteobacteria bacterium (assembly GCA_963692955.1). Taxonomy (GTDB): domain Bacteria; phylum Pseudomonadota; class Gammaproteobacteria; order DSM-16500; family DSM-16500; genus UBA5158. The sequence continues at coordinate 1,663,067 of OY843587.1, forward strand.
CGTTTTGACAGACTGCAATTTTGCGATAGTAGCGGGCCTGATAGATTCTTCCAGGCTCATCGTGTTGCGCAATCTGTCAAGCGGGCCAAACCAAGTACCATGATATTCACCTAACTTGGGTTCCAAATTTGATTCCTTGCGGATGTGATCCAACACTGCTGCAACCCCGCTTAGAGAGTATTTCACAGGAGAATTAAGTGGATCAGATCCCGATATGGTATTTCTAGGTTCACCAGAGCGCACTATGTGGACGTGTGCATATGACATATATAATAGGTCAGCAAATTTATTAGTTTCTTGTTCCAGTTCCGCAAACGTATTTAGTTTGTGTAAATCAAACAAAAGTTGGATTACAAAGGTTCATCTTGTTGCACTGCTAGCACAGCACGATCGAAAGCCCGTAATTGCGATAGATATTTTTCAACCTTCAGATTTGAATCTCCCGCAGAAAGGGGACTAATAATGTTGGAAACTAGATAGCGGCTAGTAGTCATAAATGAGCCCGAATAAATGTTAATCTTATATTGTTTGAATGGCTAAGAATTGGTTTTGTTTGCTCGGTTAGGGCATTATATATTCAATATATTTTTGATGCAAGAAAATTGGCCAAGCAAATTGCCAGTGTTGAATTATTTGAAAAAAAATTTCTGTTGGGCTTCGTGCCTCTGCCCAATTTACCATACTACCTACAATAGGAATTGAACTACGACCGACAATGCATACTAATATGGAGCTATTATGTTTCGAAATATTTTTAAATTGAAATACAATACAAATTAAATTCTAAAAGCTTTTAGAGGCAGAATTATACGCCATAGAAGGCCATATAGATTTATAACAACAATTTCAACCAATCTATAAAGATGAGGCTGTAGTGTTTTTCAATCGAACGTTGTCTGCAGATCTTGAGGGGAAAGAGGAAGTTTCGATCCCTCAATCAATTAATGTCTATCCCCAAGCACAAGCAGAAAATGATGGGTGTTCCTCCCTGCGAGAATATTTACAAATCCTGAAACAAGCCGAGCAGACCGCCGACAAAAATAACTTCGATGAAGCGAAAATATTATTAACTACTCTCAGCGCTAATTGTCCACATTATCCTGAAGTTTATGTTGCATTAGGTGATTTATACAAGATTGTTAATCGCGAGCTGGCGGTAAAATATTATTTCAAAGCAGTAGAGCTCTGTCCATTCGACTATTACACTTATACAAAACTTGCGTTATTGGGCAACGGTCCGTTAAAAGATAGTTTCAAAAATGAGGAATATTTCAAACGTAAAGAAGATGATTTTGTAAAAAAACATCAACAAGCTTTGCGTCTACGTTTGACGATTTTAGGAAAGATTAATGTTACTCAATTGGACGCGCTAGCCGCTTCAAAAGACGCGTTTTATGGTTTGACAGCGAAAGTAAATAAACATATCTCCCTTGCACAGCATTATTTCAGAAAAGCCATTGTTCAATTTGAACATGATTATCTCGCTAAAATAGAATACGCTCTTGTCCGCACCGATGTGAATTACTACGAAGAAGCTATCATTGAACTGAATAAAATCGGTGAAGAATATCATTACTGCGGCGCTTATTTATATTTATATAAAATTTATCGTAAATTAAAAAACTACGACCTGGCGCGACAGAATCTTGTAAATTTTTTAAGTATTGCGCAACGTGACGATCTTGATGAAGTAATATATTCACGCGAAGAAATGGCTGAATTTTTAGAATTTAATGTGTTTGATGAAAACGAAGTAAAAAAACATAAAGTATTTAGAAGATTTGATTTAAAAGCTATAATGAGCAGCCCTACCCGTCTAGGAATATCTTTTGAAGAAATGGTAAAACAAATCCTAACTACGAATAATCCTCTCATTTTAGAAGAATTGAACTTCAAGATATTACAATACCCAGGCGTAGCTACGCTCTATAAGTGTCGTGCCAGATATTATCAGCATGAAGGTATGATTTTAGCTGCAGCACTAGACTATACAATGGCGGTATGGTATTCGAAGAAAGAAGAATGTATTGATTACTATCTTGAACGTTATACTGCACATTTAATCAATGGAAATCCAATTCAGGCGCAATTTGATTTTTTTCATCTTAAAAAATTAGGGGAAGAAACTAATGGAGCGTCTCAAACTCTTTTAACCGATAAATTGTCGAAAGATGCGAGCTTAGCGTGTTACTCGGCGGGTAATGAGTATTTAAATAAAAATAAATTCCTGGTAGCTGAAAATATTTTCCGCTTAGGAATCAAGATTAAACCTAGCTTAAATATGTATCTGGATTGCAGTAAGGCAATGAAGAGAGGCGGCAAATCCTCTGAAGACATTGTAGAGATGCTTGAGCACGCCTTAAAAAAGGCGATATTAAAAAAAAGCGAGCTTATCAAATTTAATTCGGTCTATCACCATTTTTTAAATCTGAAACAAAAAGAAATAGGTGGGCGAGATAGATTTCTTATTAATTTTAATGAAAATGATTTTGAAAGTTACGATAAGCCCGCACTGGAGCATGATTCGAATGTAAATATAACATTTATAGTTTTGAATATTGCCCTACTAACAGTCACGGTTATTTTTGCATTGTTAATTTACAAGCGTTTGTTGAGAACCCAACCCCAGCCCCGTTTGATTAAAGCGAAGAATGATACTAATCAAGCAAGAAATAATCTACCAAAGAAAAAACCATTATCTACGCCTAGAAAAGCAAATACGACTTCACATATTAAATTATTATTGTCTGAAAATGAAATGGTAGAACTTACCACTGCTGAAGATTCAGCAGCAGATCAGAAAGACCATAACAAAATTTTACAAGACAAAAAAAAGATAAAAAAGTTGAGAGAAAAAGGCAAGAAACTAGAAGTAAGAAATCAGAGAAAATGTAACCGCTTTTATAATCCATCTGTTTCATCTGAATCCAACCTGACTGAATCTTACCTCTCTGAAACTGAGGATGGTGACACACGCAGTCTCATCCCATCAATTGATAAAGATGAACTGCGTGTTGACTTAAATGACTTTGAGAATAAAATTTTCACTCTGTTATACAGTTCAGTGCCAGAGGACGATCGCACAAAGTATAGAACTTATTTAGTAGGTGGATGGGCATATGACAAAGTACGCGAAAAGAAATTAGGAATTGCGCCTTGCACTTATAATGATGCTGACTTGACCACAGAAATTCTTCCAGAGATACTGTCAAAAAACTTTTACCAAATTCCTGAGGTACCTGGTCTTTTCTTCAGTAAGCTGGATGAAGTCAAAATAGATATTATGTATGAACCTGATTTATCGAATTTACTGCGTGATGCAAAAAGTCGCGATTTCTTGACGCTTTACATTGATGAGCAAGGAAAAATTTCAGACCCAACCGGATTTGCATTGATTAATTTACTTAGCAAGCACTTAAGCGGCGTTAATGCACCTGCGGATATGTTCAAAGAGGATCCTTTAGTCATGCTGCGGGCGATTTACCTGGCAACCAAGCGTGATTTAAAAATTAATAGTCTAAGAAAAATTATCAAAACAGACCGTCATCTTTTAGTTCCAAGATTAACAAACTTGACCTCCCGAGAAGAACGATTACTTCAGCCACGGCGTTTTAATTTACGTTTCGCAAAACTTTTCACTCAGCATCTAGCCAGTAAGAATTTACAATTACTAAAAAGCTTGGGAATTTTAGCAGTTTTATTTCCGGATATTTATCCAGAATTACAGACAAACTTTAACTGGCTGACAGCGCAAACCGAAATAACAAGCGCTTATGTATGGCCGAAGATAGCGATCATTTATGCAAATTTCATTGCCTGTGCGGTGGTGTTGCGTGTACCAGAAATTGAACTTGCACACTTACCAGCGAAAATGTTTCCATCGACGCTGCAAACTACTGTACATAACATCTGGAGTAATTCATTATTATTTCAGGATACATTCGCGGATCCTGATAATTTATATTCTTTTTTAAAACGACCATTGCAGGAATGGAAAAATAATATTGGATCTAAGCTTCATGCTACAGAGACTGTTTTTATGAACTACCGTTAGTTGAGATGTCAAATAATATGTTGGGCTTCCTGCCTCTGCCCAACCACGATTATCTCAATCCTTGCATTGCGGGTTTTTTCTCTTCTGCCGGTTCAGCCAATACTTGCTGACCTGTTTTCGCATTGACATGATCTAATAATTTTAGCACTTGAATTTTCAATTCTTTATTTTTACAGGTACGCGCGTAATCTAGAGCTGTCTTATCAGTTGGTGATAGCGTATTGACCTTGACTCTATGCGTGTAAATTAAAATTTTCAAAACGACAACGTCACCAAAACATGCGGCTTGCCTTAAGGCTCTACTCAAATCCTGTGTATCATAACTTTCATTGGTTTCTTTCAAATACTGCAATATCAAAGCATTTAATTTTGATTTTATTAAAGGTTCATCGTCTTTGAGTTTGCTTAATTGAGGTAAAACCACTAGTAGTGGTGATGTAACACCTTTTAAATGGGCGATATAACGTTCGAATAATGAAAATATACATATGGCTCTAAGTACTTTATCGAGAGATAGCTTGCTCTTGAGAGTAAACAACCCGCGCTGCAAGTCTAATGTAAGAATTCTATTGAAGTCATTTAAGCTATCTCTACAAATCATACTAGCCATTGACTGTTCCATTAGGTCTAAGCCAATCTTACTGTTATATTCATCAGAACTATAATATGTTTTTAAAAATAAACCGTATGAACTATTAGGTCTTACGCACGCAAGAAAATTATTTACTTCTGGATGGTCTGCAAAATACGTTAATAAATCGATATTTTCAAAAGCCGCCTCGAAAGTTTTTCGATAAGTTTGATGGATCTCGGTTGATAGCTTTTCTAATTCTGCATCCGTCAAGCTTTGCATAATAATATTATTTTTAACATTAGAGAGCATTTGTTTCGAGGTATGACGCTGCTTAATAGCTTCTAAAGGAAACATCCATTTTGCCGCTGCAATTTTAATAACGAATGATTGTTGCTCTTGATCATGAATAATAGTTAAAAATGCTCTACCCGTAACATTATAGTTTTCGTTTTGATAGGGTTTGATTGTCGTATAGGCTGGTTCAATTAAAAAAAAATGTTTTTTAAATTGATCATTACTTTTAATATATTGCTCATGCAAAGCAGCGGTAATTTTAAAAATTTCTTTTTTATCGCTAGCATAAAAAACTTCATCCGTGGCACCGCCCGTTGAGCGATCCCCGATTTTAATAAAGACACCCTGTCGCATATCACAATCATTTAAATTAATTTCAGCAGGATTCACATCATTACACCAATACAATACTTTGGATTGTTTATCTAAAGGAATATGTTTATGCATCAGGAAATACCAAAGAGCTTTGTGCATTTCCGCCGCGATTAATCCTGCAGGTGCGACTAGAGTTTTAGGTTTTTGCATCCCCCAAATATGCGAGACGTAAGATGCTAGACGTCCTTGTTGGCAATATGGAAGTATGTTCGAGTGAGAGGGTAAATCATGGGTATCATAGGAACCTCTAGCAGAAACCGGCTGACGTAAAACGAGTGGAATATGAATCGATTCTGGCTGCAGAGCATGAAAAGGCAATTCGCCAAACAAACTTGCTATGGATGCGCCCGTGGTATCATGAATATCGGAAAGCATTTTACTATCTACTCTTAATTCTGTAAAACCAGAATCATCTGCGCCAAATCCATCCCCTAGATCTATAATTCTAAGAATGTCGCGATCATCAAATTTGAAATCGATTTTTAGGGATATAATTTGTTTTGGCATAAGATACAAAGAGCCTCTGATAGAATTTGCTAGATCAAATATTATACTAAATTGATAAAATTAACAACATAATTGATCAATACTATGCCCAAAGCTTTATAACTACGATTCAGTAGGAAAGTTTTTGGAAAAACACAAATGCGTGAAAATTCAATACTTTGTGCATCCCATCGCAATACATTTGATACGAAATTAATCTGCTGATACAATTATGACACATTTATATATACGAGAAATTATTCATGAAGTTTTATTTCGTTCACAATTCAGATAAAAAAGAAGTCATTATTTCAGCTAGAGTATCCGCAGGTACGCTCCCAGATCAAATCCAGGAAGAAACCAATATACCAAAAGATTTCTTTATCACCGTACCCGTCGGGGTTTTAACAAAACCCTTAGATAATGAATACAACGAAGATTTACGACTACGCAGAATAAAAGCTTACGATAACAATCTCGTTTCCCTTCACATCTCAAAACACGGCAATAAAATTCCGACGAATCCGTTAGAATTCCAAACGCATTTCGGGATGATGGATAACCTAGTTCGCTTACAGAAAAATCAAACCGATGATTTCAAAATCGATCCTCATCTTGATGAATATAAGCCTGCACCCGGTGAAGTTGAACCAGCTATTCCAGGCTTAGATGAAGGCTGGGAACGCGTCACCGTGCAGCGCTGGTTACCTGTTGGCGTGACAGTCGAAACAATTCAAGAAGCCTCAGTAGAAAGAGAAATTAAAAATGAAGTCTATGTCGCATACGCAACATCAGCGCTCAAACCAGCCATTTTATATGTCGCTAGCGATTTAGAACACGTTAAAGAAATGTTTGCGAAAACACAAAACCCAAATTCACAACTATTCAACTACGTCAATTGGACATGGTATGTCACGGACCGTATTTCGGATACATTGCAAGTCATTCTCGATGCTCTAGAAATAGAAAATTTGTCGAGCTCAATCAAATTTTACTCGGCTGATGAAAAACCGCTGACTACCATTACTTTTGGGCAACCGGTCGTAGATAAGATATTAGAGTTTTTCAAAGAAAATGCACAAAGCAACATTGAAAGAAAAATTCCTGAACTTATCGCTAGCTATTCCGATGACACACGGGCAGGCGTTTGTGATCTTATAACAACGAATAAAGAGCCAACTTACGCAAACTTAAATAGTTATGCGATGAATACTGACACCGCATACATTCGCACAGGTTTCTGTGGAATTGTCTGGATGAAAGAGTCTCCCAATCAGAAAAAACTTTCCCATAAAAGTATTGAAGATTTAGTCGATGAAGCTCTTGAAGCAGACCCAAATAGAGGACTCAGAAGAGTGACACAAGAAATTCTTCAACAAGTCATTCCCAGCGTACCAATTGACTCTACTATTAATTACATATTAAGCGAGCATGAGTTTCACTTCGTTGCTAACCGCGCTAAGCCAGTTGGTGTCGATGAAAATATTCTTGTAACCAATAACCCTTTACAAATTGAAAAACTTTGGAAAGCATTTAATCGCTCGCCAGCCAATATAAAAACATCTACAGGAATGATACTTTTAAGTGGAAGTAATAAAATTGTTGAAATTACCCGCCATGACAGTAAGTTAATTCCTAAACTTTATTACATTAACCGTACTCAAGAAGAAATATATCGACTTAATCTATCAGCAAATCTCCACAACGAATTCGAAACTGTTATTATGAAGGAGCAAAAATTCCCATGTAGCCGCATATTGTTTCTAGATGAACTGCGTTGGTTACGTGATCGTGGTTTTCATACAAACTCACATTTGCTGAGCGAATCAGAAATGAAAGCGGAAGAAGAAGAAAAGAAATCAGCGGAGGCGGCAGCTCAGCCGCGCTCTACCCAAGATATTCAGAAAGCGTTGGATACTGCGATTAAAAAATTGCAAACAAATATAACTGTCAACAAATATGAAAGATTCGCTGAATTACTTGGTCAATTCGAGGAAAAACAAAGACCCATAATTTTAGCTAAAGTTGCTGATAATCTAAGGTCGAATACTGCTAGTACAAAGCGGCTGAAATTGTTTAGCCAACAGTTTGATCGAGCGACTTTAACTGGTCAGACACCAGTGAATAGTAGTGGCTTAAGAAAAAAATAGTCAGCGTTGCGAAATATGAAATTTTCTTTTACAGTTTGTAAGTTAAGCATAGTATTGGGCTTCGTGACTCAGCACAACTGACGGGTTACTACGGATTACAGAATGCCTTTAAATTATGATTCAGAATCAATACAAGCTTTCCTGGCTTTCGATCCTGATGAAGTTTGTCGTTATTTCTAATTTTTAGACTGAGGCGGATTCGGTGAAGATTCATGATTTTTTTCACTAGATGAAGTACTTGCTGGTTGCTGAGTTTGACGAAAAAACGGCGCGATAGGAGGACTTACTTCAGATTGATTTAACGCTAACTGCCGCGTCATCTCATTAAAAATTTCATAATTGATTTCGCCTATCGGCCCAATCGGCAATACCGCGAATGTGACGTTCTTAAAACGATTTTGATATTGTGGTTGCGAGAGCACTTCTTTATAGACATTCGCCACTACCCTAGCCGTGATGCCTTGACCGTCGCCAAATAATCGAAACGCGCCGCAACTAATAGCACCTAAAATGAGGCTATCATGGCCGTGCAAGATAGCTACTTCCAATAAATGCTGAATTTTAACTTTAGTTCCCTCACTAAACGCTTTTAATAACGCCTCGACGTTTAAGGGATCACCTTTCTTGTTACACAGCGTCCTTTCAAAATATTCTGGATCGCTAAGATCGTAGCCGGCGATTGCGATACAGGCGACTGAAAAAGGTTTTATGAAAGCATAATTTTGGCTGGCATCCCGAAAAATCTGCACGTCTGGTGTATAGTAAGAACCAAACTCTTGTATCGGATGAATGTAATGCATTCTATTCGCATGCTGTCCTGCAACTACAAACTTTCCATGCGGGTATAAAGCTAAATGATAATTACTGCAGCGAAATAAAGTTTCTTCTTGAGCTTGCGCTCCCCCCTCCACTCCACCACCGATAGAAATTTTATTTGCCATATTGGCAACCAAAGGATTTAGACCAGCATCACGTAATTGCTTAGCGGCAACGAATGTGTCTATGCCTAGGGTTTGATAAGTTGTTTTTATACTTGGATTGGAGGCTTTCGCCACTGAAGGTTCTGGGATAATCGTACTGGTGGTGAGCGCATACAGATTTCCATCCATACGACTTCGATAAGCGGTCGTGCCGGTAATCATCTTTTTTGTAAGGCCTTTATCAAGACCATTACTGGAATTTTCCGCGATTTTTTTTGTTTCTTTAAAAACATCGCTAAGATTAATAGCCGCTTGGGTGGTAGAGAGCTTTTCTTCACTTTTATTTTTATTTGTAGGCATTGCTGTATTTTCCCCTAGAAGAACAACGATCTCTAAAATTTATCTTTTGCGCGGACGTGAACTCGTTTTTTCAGTAGGCGTGGTTTTTTCGTCTGACGATTGAATGGAAGTAGATTTATTGGTGAAAATGGGCTTGTAGGGATTTATTGATTCGTCTTCGAGAGTAATGATATGTGACTTAATTTTTTTAGATGATTTTATCTTTGCTGGTGGCAAGTCCATGACTTGTTCATCCAACAGATTTTCGCGTAAATGCGCAAGCGGTTTATTGTTCGGCGTGCGATTAAAAATTTTATCCGCGATTGCGCCAATACTAAAACCTATAACTCCCATTCCACCCGCCGCACAAGCGACGCCCGCAATACCCAAAGCAGCAATCATAGGTGCCGTACCAAAAGTGAAAACTGAAACGGTAATGACAATAGCCGCAATTAGCAAACCAACTGCGGCGCCAATAATTTTTCTTTTATTACGTTGCCAAAAACTTGGATTTGAAACTACAGGTTCTGGCTCTCTTACCGCGAGCTCTGGTGATCGTCTATGCTTTTCAGCAACTTGATCTTCCTGAAATTGTAAAAAGTGCTTGGTGCGAGGGCTGTCCGCGAGTTTAGCTTCAGGCTCATCTAATTTGAGATCTATAGCAGTTAAACCTTCGTTGTTCTTAATGTACGATTCTACCAAGGCATTCTTTTTCGTATTTAGTGATTGCATGGTAGAGCTAGAGTCGTCAACTTTCTCATATTCAAGACCTAAGTTATGCAGATCTGATAATAATTGAATTTTTTCATTTACCAGCAACATCTTGTCTTTAATCAATTGTCTACGTTTAGTAATGTTATCTAAATTGGATGAACTCATTTGCGGCGCCGCATTACTTTCATGCTCAACCGGCGCGTACTCATTTAACGCTTTATTCTTATCAAAAAGATCTTGGAAATATTTATTGTCTGGATATTTTTTTATAAATTCTTGTAACTCCGCTTGTTGCTGTTCAAACGTATAATCATAAGCGCCCTGATTGGCATCCAAAATAATAATAGGTAGATGACGGTTAATGTGCTCAGCAACATAAAGTTTGCGACTGATGGCATAAAAACGGCTTATAAAATATTGTTCTTCAGTTTCTTGTCCCTCCGTGGGAGGTTGCAGCAGAATGGCCGATATCGCTTTGGCATTTAAGCCGGCAAGAATTTCATTGTATTCCCTGAGGCTCTCGGATATATCTTCTAGTTGGGTATTGGTTCTGAGTTGATTGACAGTCTGCGAGCGAAAATTATCTTTCATCTTCGAGTCAGGACTGAAAAACCAATCATTATCGGTAAAAGCATCTCTCTCGAAAACAAATCTTTCGTTTTTTAAATCGCATAAGCGCAAATCATACAAAATGCCGCAACTCGCGGAAAATGCGGAATTGAATAATGTCATTTTGCTATCGCGCGGTAGTAAACTGGTGGATGTCATGGTTGTGCTCATCTGACCTAACTCAGTCTGAATATTCAGTAATGATTCAGGTGTCGTTTCTTTTTGTTCGAGCGGATCGTAGGCGTAAGTTGGTTCTGGGATACCGCGACGTTTGGGACGTTCCTCAGTTGGATTGAGTAGTTGACGAAATTGAAAATCCCATTTCTCATCCATTCTTTTAAAAACGGATTCATCATTTATATTTTCAACTCGAGGAGTCGTGCCAAGAATTTTAGTCAACCCTTCACCGCGAACAGTAATTAATCTTAATGCCGCGCTCTGTTTTTCTAATTCTTCTGCATTAGGCATTGAAATATCCTTAGTGATAAGCTATCTAGATATTATAACTTATTAAAGAGATGAATTGATTATTTTATGCTCATAATAGGACTCACCTCTTAGATAAAAAAGCTCTATTTTCATATAGTTAAAATTAAAACTAATTATATTTGGGGTGCGACTTGGGTTTATTATTTTTAATCGGTTTTAGCGAAGGTTTTAGTATTCAGTGGCTGGGCTGTTGCTGGGAATCTTGAAAACCTATTAGCTGTTAGAAACTTCGACCTCTGGGCGATGATATTTTTTATAAATAACTTTGGCAGAATTTTCTTTAGCGTCTTTTACTCCAATTTCAAATTTATGCAATCTCTTCGCAGAAAAATTAAATTCCCTTGAAGCTGGCCTGCATAAATAGAACCATAAGAATGTGCGACAAGTAAATAAGGGTGTTGATGTTTAGCTTTCAATCACGTCGAGACTTTGAATTGTTGAGGACGCTATCCAACTTCTCTGATGTATCTGACATGAAATCATTCGTAAAAACATCTTTCAACATCTTTTTAATCGAAAAAAATGTGCGGGGTTTATAGCATTGCTTAACGTTTCCGACTGCCGTTCTCACATCATGCTCGTGTTTAGCGGTGCGTACGTCATTGATGGTTTTTGATAACAGCTTTATGTTGGCGTCGCGTTGAAAATATTTTGCTTTGGATGCTACTAAAATTTTAATGATCACTGCTTTCTTTCTTTGAAATTCAAAATATTCTAAATTATAAAGTAAGTTAGAAGATTGAGTGTTTCTACGATAAGACGTGCGCACATTATTTTTCTTATTTACATTTTCGAAATGATGCAAGTTATCGATCAATTGATAAATCATATCTTGATAAGGATTGAATCTATCTAACAAAATTTCTGAATGACGCGAAATTAAAGACGATTTATGTGAAAGCGTGTTATTTTGAGTGATTTCTTTTGATAAAATATATTTTTCATAAATTTTTTGAATTTCTTTAATCTGCTCATCAATTTTTAGAGCTTTGCGCGTTATCAAGTTTTCAGTAAACAAACCTTTGTAAATAGGATTGAGCTCACCAAATTCTAAATAATCTGTTAACGTCCCGTTCAACGCTTTAATTTTAGTTAATAATTCTAGCGCTTGTTTATCTTTTTCACGGTTTAGTTCTAGTACCGAATTTGTTAGAGCGACAATTTCATTTTTTATCACTTTTTTTTCTGCAGGTGACGCACCTGGATTGGCAGCGAAGATGGGGCCGATAATAGCTTGGTAGATTTTCGGCGTGGGCTTTTCACGGACTATTTGTAATAAGGACGCCATCATATCTTTTTCACGATACAAATGTGCTTCATCGGTACGGTGGGTAAAATATTCTTTAACCGCTGCATTAGAAGATTCAGTCACGCGCGCACGAGTTTTTGCGCTAATGCTCGGCGCTAGTGTACCCACACCATGAGTGGGAAGCGCAACCGTTCGCAGTCCATATTGATGATGCAACGCCTGTAATAACTCAGCATTGTTGGAAAGAAAATTAATTTTGCAAACTAGACGGCTGAGTAAATTTCTCAAAGTAAAAATAAAACCGCCTGAATAGAATTCATTGACTTTATGCAAGGCATGATAAGTATCTTTTCTGCCTAACATCAGACTTAAGGTACGCTGACACTGTGTTGCATCGTCTAAGAATTTAAATTTTTTATCGTTACTGTATGCATTTAGCATGCGCACGGGTAAATTATCCATCGCGCCGCCATCAATATATTGTTTACCTTTGTAATTAACCGCTTTGAACACGATGGGAAAAGCCGCGGATATTTGGATAGCTTTGGCAATTTCCATATCTGGCGATGTTTTTGCGGAAAAGATAGCGAGTTCTTTATCAGTGATATTGGTGCCGGTAACTATAAGATCTTTAATAACTTGTTCTGGTACATAATATTTGTAGCAGTTTCTCAAAATTTCAAGATCTGAAAATTTTATAGAATTTGAATTTTTTAGATTTTGTAATTTTGTTAAGAGGTGCAATTTCACAGTCGCGGCATCCTCGCCCGCTGCAACCACTGGATCTAGTTGTTGTAGAAATGTTTCAAGTTTAGCGATGTGATAATTTATTTTATTTTTAATTACTTTTTGAATCATTTCATATAGCTTTTTACCATTACATATACCACGGTCTTTGATATTATTTTTAAATGAGACATCTAAAAATTTTAAAAATGTCATATCGTCGGTAATATGTTTAATTTCTTTTTCGTCACAACCTAACGAGACTAACAAGGCGATGAATGAACCCGCAGAAGAACCTGCGACGGTATCGATTTGGTTCATCAAGCCTATTTCATGCAAAGCGGTAATCGCACCAGGATAGGCAACGCCTTTCGCGCCGCCGCCACAGAATGCCAATTTAGTAATTGGCTCAACGGGGACAATAAAAGTTATATCTTCAGGAATAATAAAGCGTGGGTGCAGACCTCTTCGATGTGGCATAGCAACTCCTAAGTTACGGGGCCGGGTGACTCTTGTTTCGTCTTATAAGTGATATTATAGCTTATTTGATGATTAAAAATTTATCTAATTGAATGATAAAAGACCAAATCAAAATGATAATAACTATATTATTTAATGAGTTATGTTGAACGATCGAAATTAACATTAGTTTGCGATTTTTCTCAGTAAAGATTATAGTCACACCTCATTTTTAAGAAGAAAACTATGCAGCTACCCGAGAGTGAGACACTCAATTTACCTGAAGAAGCTATCATCACAGCGACTCAGCATGTGCGTGACATTCTGACGCAGACTGTCATGCATTCCCCCACGCAATCTGCAGTCATCATTTACGACACGGATTGCCCGTTGGCAGTGGCATTGACAGAGGCCTATCGACGCGTCCTGCCCGCTGGAACTTTTATAGATTTTGTGAATGTCCTACCAGCGGATATATTTGCTGCTTTCAAAATTTTGCGACCGGCTGATCTGGTCGTATTGATTCAATCGACGAGCTTCCGTCTCCAAGATTTTCGGATCCGTATCGAACTTTTCGAGCAATCATTAAAAGTCATCGAGCATCCGCATTTATCGCGCATGTGTGGGGTCGAACAATTTTATTATATCGAGTCACTGGCTTACGATGCTGATTATTATCGCGGTATCGGACAAGCACTAAAAAAAATAATTGATACCACTAATCAAGCGATAGTGGAGAGCGCGGGTGAACGCCTTGTTTTCGGCGCTTTGGAGCCTGCCAAGTTAAACATTGGGGACTATACCGGAATGAAAAATACCGGCGGTCAATTTCCCATTGGTGAAGTATTTACGGAAGCGCGCGAGCTTGAATCTGTAAATGGGCGCGCGCGAATTTTCGCGTTTGCGGATACCAAATTTACGGTTAATAAGCCGACTAAACCTATCACTATAGTTGTTACCCAAGGCCGTGTGACGGATGTGATAGACTCTTCACCCGAATTCGATAATGTGCTTGCAGCAATTCGCGCTGCTGAAGGAGAAATTTGGCTGCGTGAGCTCGGCTTTGGTATGAATCGGGCGTTCACCCGCGACCGCACGGTCAGCGATATCGGCACATATGAACGTATGTGCGGTATTCATCTGTCATTAGGTTCTAAACATGGGGTTTATAAAAAAAGTAATTTTAAAACTCGAAATACTTGGTTTCATGTCGATGTCTTTGCCGAGACGGAGTTTGTCTATTTGGATGACGTGATCGTTTATAAAAATCGTGCGTGGTGTGTTTAGTTTAGAGCTGAAAAGTCGTAACATGAGCTATTTTGCGAAAGGCGTCTTATAAGCATTATTCTCTATTTTGGACTTAATAATCGCAACTTTATTTAGATTCTATATACCAATATAATCAGTCACTTATACCATTTTTATAGCTGTTTCTGTATCAAATTCACATGAATAGGTATATGATTAATTAGTGTGCAATATGGATTGATATGTATAATTAAACAGGGAGTAACAATCATGGCTATTTCATCAGCTAATCCACTTTCCAATAAGACAGCGTTGATATTTTATAGTGATGCGAGTAAGAAAGCTTCTGAGCTTTCTATTCAAAAGATATATTTTAAACGTAATGGCGAATATCAAGTTAGTTGCGTTGCTGCGCATAGTCCAACAGCGAAAAAGACTTTGCGTAAGGGCACTTATACGATCAAGGATGCGTCTAAGAAACGTATTGTGCTAAACGCTGACGAACTTACCGGTCAATTTACGGGAAAATATCTCGTCACATTAGATTTACTCAGCAAAAAAGTTGGAACAGTGAAATCTAAAAAACTTAATGGCTCAGGTATCGCTACTGGCGTTATTAAAATTCTATAAAACGTAGGTTGGTGCTGAGCACAGCCAAACCCAACAGAATGATTGATTGGGCTTCGCTATGCTCAGCGCCAACCTAAATGGTATAATCGTTTACCTTTAATTCGCTGAGAATCAATTATGAAAAAAGAACTCGTTACCAAACAAACAATAATGTTGGTAGGCTTATCTGCGCGTACTAATAATAAAAACGAGATGGACCCGCAAACCGCTAAAATCGGCGGGTTGTTTGGCCGCTTTTTTGGTGAAAACATCTCAGGCAAGATATCAAATAGAAAAAATCCTGGCGTGACGTTATCAATCTATACCGATTATGACAGTGATGAGCATGGTGATTATACGTATTTTCTCGGCGAAGAAGTTGAGTCATTTGATAATGTCAGTGCTGATTTGCAAACCCTTACTATACCAGCAGCTAACTATCAAAAATTCACGACCGTAGCGGGGAAAATGCCGGATGTGGTATTGAATGCTTGGCAGCAAATTTGGAAAATGTCTGTGGCTGACTTCAATGGTAAACGCGCTTATATCGCAGATTTTGAAGTCTATGATGCGCGGGCTAGCGATCCTGCTAATACTAGTTTGGATATTTATATCGGGATCAAATAATTTGCTAGCTAGCGAATAATCTTCATGATGTAATTCGGAAAGTAACGTAGATTTGCCACCGCCGGAACAGCCGGAGAGAACGATTAATTTATGCATATTTTTCCTAGTGTTTGTTATTGAGCTTTGCCCTGCTATCATCAGGGTTAACAGAGGCTACTGGTTCGAATTCAAAATGTCTTTTGGCGAGGACATTACTGACGACTCTCTTTGGTAGATAATGCAAACCATAGATTTGCAATTTGCTTAATACCATATTCAAAGCTAGCTCAAGCAAGAAAGGATCACACTGGTCTTTAGCAATTGAATAGCGCAAACGCATGCGATTTAATTTCTGCGTATAGGAAATTCTATCTCTATCGGTAATTTCTTCGGTCTCATGACGCTGATGTTGCTCTAATAATACTTTTCCGTGTTGACACAATGCTTGATAAAAATTATTTTGCGCAAGTTCAGTATACGTCTTGGTCTCGTAACTAGATACCAACACCGCGACAAAGGCTAATACATGCTGATAAAATAATTCAAGCTCGGCAGTAACTTTATTTTTAGGGCAAATGACGGCTTCATCCACTACTCCTTTGCAATGTACTAATGCGTTACGGATGCATTTGGCATTTTTCGCGATGATGTTATGTTCACCGACAAAAGATAGTTTTTTATTTTTTTCCATAAATTGAATTACTTTGAAGAGTAGCGCATTGATTTGCATGCTGAGGAGAGTCGCATTGTCGAAAGCAGACTGCTTACATAAATCATGTAAAAATTTCAATTGTGTCAAATCTTCGGCTAAACCTGCTTTTACCTCTGCTGGATTATCCATGCGCGCGGGTTTGAATAATATAGTAATAGCTGCCGGCTGAGCAGGTGGGCTAACTGCGGTAACATTCGTAGGCATTGCTAATATGTTGGGCGCTGATAAAGTTGGGGGTAATTCAGTCTCATTTGAACTTACTTCAGATTGGTATTCGAGTTGCTGGCGCAAACTAGCTTGTTGTTCAAGTAATTCTTGCTTTAGAGCGGCGAAGCTCTTCATTAATTTTTTATGTGACTTGATGAGTTTTTTAATAACTTGCAAATCATTTTTTATTTCATTGGCAGACGTCAAAAGAGTTTGTTCTTTTTTCAATAACACAGCTAGCTTATTTTCAAACTCAATCAGCGCTTGACGATAATGACCATCAACTTTTTCATCTTTAGACTCAATGTCTGCAATCAGCGCGTAAAGCGATTTTATCAAATTTTGGCAACTATCATTGGTGGGCAGCTTTTCGAAATAATGCTCATCGGTAATAACTTCATCGGCAATTAATACAGGCGTAGGTTTCAAAATTTCTTCTGGTTTGGTAATCATTTGCGGCAGATATTGAAATTTGAATGACCTAATTAAAACTATCATCGACGGCTGTTCAAGTAAATGTTTGTAACGCGAACTCTGACGTATATAATCGATACTTATTTTCGGCCTGTGTAAGAGAAATTCAACTATTTGCACGTGCTTTTTTTCTAAGGCAATTATCAGGACGGTGCGGCCATTTAAACCGCAAATTTGATTGAGATCAATGTTTTGTAGTGCTTTTTGTGCCAATAGATTTTGGAGTATGCGTAGCTGATTGTCCCTGCATGCAGCATAGACTCCTTGTATCGAGACCTCATAATTCTTAGACTGATTGACTGCTTCGAGTTCATTACCATCTCGAATTACATCATTATAATCATCCCCTTCAATAGAGGTTAGGTAATGTTGCATGTAGGTATCTTTTTCCACGCGGAAATCAGGATCGGAGATGGCTTTCTGTTTTAAATTATGATGAATATTGACTGACAGTTTGAAGTAAATATTGCTTTGATAATCAGCTACTAGCTTAATACCTGCATGAATGAAACTCAATATGTCTAATTTCCATAATGTATATTGTTCATGACAGCTATTCACAGCCACTAGGTTTTCAAGCTCAGCGGCGATGATATAAGCTTCTTCGAAAGTATCGATGATTATTTGTCGCTTTTGCATAACTAAATTGACTAATTTTTTTATTTCAACTTTATCTAGATTAGGAAATATAGTCTTAATCGAAGTACGAAAATCTATTGCTGCAATTTTAAATTGTTGAAATTCTTTTTCAAATTTATCCACGACAAAAAGGGCCATCATATCTTCATGGGTTAAGTGACATAATAGACCAAAGAAATCTCTAAAAGGTACATAGGTATTGATTCCGCATAGCAAACCTTTTATGTGGACCGGATCAACAGCGAAATAATCACGCGCGATGATATCCATAGTGATGCTTATAAATTCATTTATTTTTGTTGATATGCGCAGGCTCTCGCGTAAGGCTTCCTTAACAATTTTTTCGATATTATCGCCTTCGACAACATAGTTATTTAAAATATCGAGTTCAGCCTGCACAATCGCATGCTGCACATTGATGTCTATTGAAAAATTTTCCAAGTCAATTGTGTGCTTAGGAGCGTCTTTTTGTATTGATAACATGATGTCAGCGTTGAAATTTATCTGTGACAACAATTGCTGAAAATTAATATCCGCTAGCGAAGTAGTATTCTGAGACGCTAGTGCGATAATTAGCGGCCATGAATCATCATTTTGCAAAAATTTTATTTCTCTATCGACTTCTTGTATCGTTAATTTAAAATGTTTTTCTAAACTTTTTTTCGACCGCAGAATCTCATCGGTAAGTCCTAGACCTGAGTCATCGGATTTTAGTTCGGTAATAAATTGTTTCGCTGAGTTATAATCCATTATTTTTAAAAGTTCTAACAACGTATTCATCGTTTCAAGAAAACGCGTTTTTTGAGCGATTCTCGCGGTTATGCTGCTCTGAAGAGATGTTTCGATAGATTCTCGATTTTGCATATTCTGCTCTGCTCAAGTTGTTTTATGTTTCACTCATCTTACAGATGTAATTTCATCCCTTCATGGGAAGCGATAAAACCAAGATTTTTATAAAATTCTAACGCTACGGGACGTTTCTTATCCGTGGTGAGTTGCACTACATGGCAGCCAGCCTCTTTAGCGGTTTGGATCGCCCATTGAAACACGGCTTTGCCAACGCCCTGCCCGCGCACATATTTGTCGGTACGGACACCTTCTATCAGCGCGCGTCTGCCGCCTTTATAAGTGAGATAAGTAATATAGGTTAGCTGTAATGTGCCAACCACCTGATTATCTAATTCTACGACCATCAGGAGATTATTCTTATCAGAATCAATTTTATCAAATGCCGCATAGTATTGTTCAGGTAACGGTTCAGTATATTCTTCGCGTGTAGACCCTAGCTCATCATCAGCTAACAATCGAATAATGGCTGGAACATCGACCCGGGAGGCAATTCTGAAATTTAAAATCATGAATACGCTTTCCTTCTTTTTGCTGGTCGGATGGATTCTTCTTTATCGTCCGGATGAGCAGCTTCATTGGTAACAGGTTTTGGTTTTACAACATCTACCCAGGGTTGTATCGTAGCTTCAATTCTGGCGAGATGATTACGGAAAATAGAATTTCTCTGCAACAAACCTTCTTTAGCTTGGTCTAGCAATACAATTTTTTCTTGCGATTTAGGCTCTACATTGCCGTGCCCATGATTCGAAGCAGCTTGATATCTCACTAACATGTTCTCTGAATCCGTATAGAGAACATCTTCAAATTGCTTTAAAAATACCGGATGAATTAATGCGGAAGATTTTACATTGATGATGGTCAAAACGCTATCTTTCTCTGGAACGTATTGTCGAGTCGCATCGATATAAGTTGATTCAGGAACCAAATCATTAAAATAATTTTGTATCACTTTCGCATCGTCAATGGCAAGCGATAAATAAAGCTGTAAATAACTCGGGTCATTTTCATTGGCTTGATATAAGCTAACATTAGTACGAATAGCTTGACTATTCTCAATGATCGGTAAACCGCAAAATTCTAGAATTTTCACGACGGCATCCGTTGGCAATCCGGGTTTCAGATTTAAAAAATGCATAAAAAATTGCCGAGAAATTCCCAAAAATTGGTTGAGCGTATATCTTTGTACGACCCGGCAGATAGTTTCTTCAACAACATCTGATTGATGCGTACATATATTATATTTAGATAATAAATTGTGAAAGATATAGGAGACCTGGTGGGCATTATCTTGATGCCTCTTCAAGAATACTGGATGTTCAGTCGTTAACGTGGCTATCAAAGGGATAATATCCGCGACCATTTCATTTAGCGAAAACATAAGTGTTCTTTGCGACTCTTCTATCGCATTGTTTTGAGATTGATTTCTTAGAGTTATACGTGGATATTTTCTTCTAAAGTTTTCTAAGAAAAAATTAAGTTCCGCCTGGGTCAGCATTATTTGCAATATTAAAAATTGCTCATGAACGTCTCTACCAAACTTTGTATCAGTAACTTTCAGTGATTTATCTAGATCGCCGGCTAATAACACTAATTCGGGTAGGAAATGCATATCCGGGTTAATGTTCAGAGGCTTTAAAGCTTGTTCAAAGGCAACTCTAAAATTTTTCCAATGGGGGTATATAATAGTTGAATATATCAGCATGTTTAAAACCCTCTAAATTGTTAATCATTATATTAGTCAGTCTGCTTATCAGTATCATCTGGGTGATGTGACCGTGCTTCGCTTAACTAAACTTCTTTTGTAAAGGCGATGAGCTTGAACTCGGCATTGTGATCGTTACAGCTGGAGTAAAAAAAGTAGGTCGCATGGCATTATTTTGCATTATCAATTCAGTCACCCCACCGCTTAATTTTTTAATTTCTGCATTTTTCTCACCAATGGTAATTCCCATGCTAACGAATCTTTTATGTAACGTTTCAATCATAGTAAATGCATTGGCAATAGTTTGTAGTAATAGCTGGCGCTCGTGTTGATGGTCTTCTAACGGATCAGGCGTATTGGAAATTTTACACAGAATAAACGCCAAATAATGAAAAATACTTTCCGCCTGCCCCGTTGGAATTTCATAAAATGATATTCCATTGCTAATAATAACTTCGGCGATTTCTAATTGCTGCGATATATATTCGACGATAGGAACTTGTAAATTTTTCGTAAGAACTTTGTTAACTAGCCAGTTTGTAGCAAGTGCTGTTACTTTTACCTTCAATTTTTTATCTACGCTTTCTTCTGCAGCTCGCAGCAAAGCATAGAAAGATTCGTGCTGCTGCTCTTCTTCTGGTACTTCTTTTGAGTCTGGCATCGACTCTACTTCTAACTTTTCATCGCGCGTGGTTTTTCTTCTTTTTGATGATCTGGTAGGGGCTAGGCTTGATGACGGTTCTGCATCTATCTTAGTATCTTGTGTCGGCACTAAAGAAATCAAAGGCAATAAAGCGGGAAATCTCGCTTTTATTTTCGCATATTGAGATAAAGCATTTTCTAACGCGTCATTTGCGGTTCTCAAAAGAACGATTTCATTTTGGAAAAAAGCAGCATTTTCGCCGACAGTTTTTTTCAATGTTTCATTTACTGTTTGTTGATTTGTTAATTGATCTTGCATAGATTTTATCTGCGCTATCAACTCTGCTTCTTTGTCAGCGTTATCTTTTTTTGTTTGCTCATTTTCTAGATTCAATTTTTGTATTTGAGACGCTAACGCATCATGCGTTTGCGATTTTGTTGCTAATTGTGCAACTAAAGACTGTTGTTCTCGCTGATTTTTTGAAAGTTCAGCTTCATACTCATGAAATTTATTTGTATAAAATTGACGGTCACTTAAACGCGCGGTCATTAGAGCGTGAAATTCTTTTGAGATAGAATTCGGTAGCAATGAGTTATTAAATAAGTTATGCAGTTTTATACGCCAAGCTTCTGAAATATCCGTGCCGAGCTCAATATCAATGAGCGTGCCTTTATAGATTAGATACAAAAGAAAATCATAAATCAAACGCAATGATCTATCATCTAATTGCGTAAGCCTAATGTTCCTTAACTCCAAAGTGTGCAATGCTAATAAAGTAGAAATAATATATTCAATAATATTTAAAGGTAAATTGCTTAATGCAAGTCCGTTGAGTCTCAATCTTGATAAATGGAATCTGTCCGAGTGAAAATGCAGTTGATAATCCTCGAGTTGGAGATTATGAAATTGAAGATTCAATAAGCTACGTTGGCTATATAAAGTGGGAATAAATAGCCAACGATGTAATTCTCTACCCTCGGAGGTGATTGGAATATACTGCAGAGATAATCTAGCCGTCTCTTTCGCATCTACTAATCTAGCAGGAATAGCGGATGAACTTTGACTCTGCATATTACCTCCAATAATGCTTATAAGTGGAAAGTATGATCTTCCCAATCGTACGAAGACGGCAACGAACTCAGTAGAGGGGACAATGATGATGAAAAGATCCCAAAAGGATGGATCCGGGGTGAACTTAAAAAGTCCGCGTGGGATTCAGGGGCTGCAATATGGCTATTTGAAGAGCCGTCTGTTTGCTTGGATGACTCAGGCCCTGAACTAGCACGCTTGGGCTCTGGTTGTTCTAAATCTTGAATATTGTCTTCTAGGGATTTACTGCGTTTTAAACTTCTAGGTGGCCGCGGTGGTGATGGGTCACTGAGCTTTATTGCATGATCCTCCTGGCTTGAATTCGCCATCATTGCCGCGGCCGATAATCCTGGTAAGAGTGTTGTATTCGATCGGACAATATCTTCCGCTGAAGACTTTAACTTAGCGTCTCGTTTCTCTTTCTTCATTTCCGCTTTTAACTCATCAGAAAGAACGACAGCAATTAGTAAATTATTTTTTTTAATATGGCTCTTAAACGCATTGACGGCATCGGCGCTGACTTTGTGTAATCCTATTTTTTTTACGGACGAAGGTATGACTTCTAAAAACAATTTGACGGAGTCGAAACTGATGTCATCAATAACCACTGCCGTCAATTGAGGATGAGTAGCGTCAGGTTTTTTTAAAGTTTGATAAACGCAGTTGAATTCTAAGTCTGTCATCCTCAAGAAATAAAGATATTTAAAAGTCTTTAAACCAATTACATAGCGCTCAAAATTATTGAATAAATCTACGTAGGCTTTGTAAGCCTCAATATTTTCCACTGGCGGAGTAATTTTAGGTAACTTAAAATATTTAGTTTGTATCACGAAAGTAGCGGATTTTCTATGCTCGATACCTTCTTGTTTTTTAGAATCAGTTTCCTGTTGTCTAGGAATGTCAAAAACAGCTTCCACTAGTTCTGGATTCGCGTCTGGCTCGAATGGAAAATAGGTATAAGTAATGGATTTTTCTTCATCTATTATATTGTTTGCATCGGTTTGTCGGTTTTGCATAGGAAAACACCTTTCGTTTTAGGTTTCGGTTTTAGGTGCGCATTATAAGTCCATTTTGTTCACAAGTATATTTATTTTTAACGTAATAAAGACGTATTAGGGCATCATTCTGCGACCAGCGGACTCTAATAATGTTTCTTCCTCAATCTCTACTGGCCTGCTTCTGATAGATAAATTTCTCAATCTTTCCCAAGTGTTTTGCAGCGTTTCTATGTTAGAGATAAATCCGTGACGCCAAGCTGCTTCACGCTGTAAAAATTCCGGGGCTAACAGCGCGTCATCGAGTTTTGCCGCGAATGTTAGGAAGGTAACTTGAATAAGTAGTCTATACATTGAGTAAATAAAAATTCTCGGCATATCGCTCAGTCCAGGTTCGCCATGATCTAAATCGAAATAATAAATGGTAAGTTGATCGACGGCGATAAAAAGCGCTAGCATGAGTAACTTAAATTTATTTTCACTCAAGTGAAGTTGTTCATCAACGGTTTGCCATGGCGTTCGCTCGCCAGTGAGTGGGACGTAAGGTGTAGGTGTTAGGTAACGATTGCTTCTGGAAAATAAACCATGCACGGCATTCAAAGCACGTTGATTTTGCAGTTGCATCGCTGCTAGGTTATCTGATGACGTCAAACTATCAAGACGCGCACTGTGATGAGTCAATAGTGTGGCTATGGTAAGGTAAGTGGCGAGCGTACACACTTCGACGAACACACCTATACTATCCATTTCATATTTTTTAAAATCCCTTTTTAAAGAACCAGCCATCATCAAAGCTAAATTCACAGTACACATTTTGCCGACGTTTTTGTGTAGATTAGCAGAGCGAACGAATTCGACGATAAAATTTCGGTAAGGAGCTAAAAAATCTTCTTCTGATGTTTCAATTCGATTAACTTCTATTATGGCATCGCGGTTGGATTGCATTTTATTAGCTCCAAGAAAGATAATGTCGCAAATTCTAGCACATTTTATGCTGCTTGTTAGTTTGAATTTTAAGCTATTGTTTTATCGATTAATTTGTTGCTTGGCAGTATAATTTTGCTAATTCGAGGATTTGAGAGCGTTCCTTATGAAACTGCCATTTTTTACTTTAGTGTTGCTAATCACGTTTGCCTCGGTAAACGCCGTCCTCTTTACCCCTGCTCTGCCAAGCATCACCCAATATTTTGCGATAACTGAAACTGACGCGCAGCTCACGATTACGTGGTTTTTAATCGGTTACGCGCTAGGCCAACTTTTTTATGGGCCGATCGCCAATCGCTTTGGACGCAAACCGGCGATTTATACCGGCATTGGTTTGCAAGTCTTTAGTAGTTTTTTATGTGTGTTTGCGGGCATGATTCATGCTTTTTGGTTACTCGTCGTGGCGCGGTTTTTACTCGCGGTCGGTTCGGGTGTGGGTTTAAAAATTACTTACACGCTAGTCAATGAATGTTACGAACCTAAAGCCGCGGCCCAAAAAATTTCTTATCTTATTTTAGCATTCGCAATCACGCCAGGATTGTCAGTGGCGTTAGGCGGCGTGCTTAATTATTATTTTGGCTGGACGGCATGTTTTTACGCTGGCGGAGCTTATGGTTTAGTGCTGCTGCTCTTGGCAGCGCGTTTGCCGGAGACACTGAAAGTTTTAGACTTGCAAGCGCTAAAGTTAAAACACCTTTGGCAAGGCTATGCCACACAGTTTACAAATATGAGATTAATTAGCGGCGCATTACTGATGGGCGGCGTGGGGAGTTATATTTATGTATTCGCAGCTGCGGCGCCATTTATCGCTATCACGCATTTCGGCATGTCTAGCGTAGTTTATGGATTTGAAAATTTAATCCCTAACGTTGGCTTTGTGATTGGCTCACTGACTAGTGCGACGCTCGCGAAAAAATTTTCTTTCAATCCGATTATACGCTGTGGACTAATTATAGTGAGCGTTAGCGTGTTAACGATGCTAGGGCTAACGTGGCTGGATTTTCCGCCGTTGTTTTCTTTATTTCTCCCGACTGCGTTTGTCTATTTTGGTTTATGTTTCATTCTCGCTAATGCGTCGGCAAAAGCGATGAGCAGCGTCGTTGATAAAGCACATGGCTCAGCGGTAATGAATTTTATCAATATGGGAATGTCCGTGGTGGCCGTGTTAGTGCTGGGATTATTCACGATGCGGACATTGTTATTACCGGTAGCTTATTTTGTTTTATGTGTGATGATGATTGCCGCTTTTCACTGGGTGAAAGTTGGGGAGCGCAGTATCGATACCACTGCGCGCTGCTAGTTTACGTTACTCAATTAACTGCCGAATCAAATACGATGGTCGATTGACTCTA
The DNA here is from genome assembly GCA_963692955.1 of Gammaproteobacteria bacterium. GTDB lineage: Bacteria > Pseudomonadota > Gammaproteobacteria > DSM-16500 > DSM-16500 > UBA5158. The sequence continues at coordinate 1,688,614 of OY843587.1, forward strand.
TCCAAAAATCGATAGTATTCATTACAGAATAGTTTCATCAAAAACAAAACATTAAGATTAGGAAGTGTGGCATATTCACCTCCTAATGCAATAGCATCACACATTACCATCACGGACGAGGTAAGTTTTTCTCTTCCTTATCATCACGCTGCACTAAATTAGCAATTCTATTAAAAAAACCTTGTACTGGTGCTCTAGCTGGCTGTGGAGCTGCAGCAAGCGGTACCATTAGTGATGAAATTAGTGGTAACAAACTTTCCGTAATCGTTCGAACCTCTGCTGCTGCCACTCTAACTTGTGGACGGCCATGTTCATACGGATTATCATTCCTACTAAGCGTCGCTGTGCGAGCTGCTAGATCATAATTTATTTGATAAATCTCGTAATCATAATCTCTTAATTCAGCAAGTCGATTATTGTCTGGTGAAAACAGCATAACAAAACCTGCTCCCCGCAAATAAGATGAAGTAATAGTACGAAATCTTTCTTGTCCAGCCATATCATGTATCACATAGGTACCTGATGGCAGAGAGATAAAATTAAAATCGATGCCTATCGTTGCTATGAAATTGTTATTCACTTGTGCTGTTGCTGCTTTTGAAAAGCCTCTTTTAGCAAGTGTTTCGCCAAATAATATCCCTTTAAAATCAGTCGAAGCTAAAGAATTCTTTTTTATCGCAACAGCTAATGGTAATCCAACTAAGCCATCATCCTTCTCTTCAGCTCGTTCAACAGGTAGCGGTCTATGATACCCACCTTCTGGGCCACCATTTATTCCATCATTTACCGCTTCTGGTGGTAATAAAACATCTTGATAAGCAGCATCAGGCGGTCTAACGTCAGGCGCTATCTGTGAAAAATCATAAGTGCCATTCACATATTGTCTGGATTGCGCCTCAGGATGTTGGCGTAAATAATGTGCGAGTAAATCCGTGGCAAGGCGATTTTCAACAATTTGCACGCGTGGTTCACTGCGTAGAATGGGGTAACCATATTCATTAGCTACGAGCCATTCCGCCACTTCTCTTTCAACTGTTATACCCATAGGAAACAATGTCACGGGACTTAGAAATAGTTGATGAGTGATAGGACAAATAAAAGCGCTTTCAATATTGATCTCTTGTTCTTGTTCCAACATTACCTCATCTTTTGTTTCAGCTTCTACCGCTTCAGAGCCACTCGCTGCTGACGGTGCGCCTGGTTCCTCAATGTTTTCAACCTGAGACTCGACTAAAGAATTGCATCCTGCTACAGGTTCATCAGCTTTAATTTCTGGCTCACCCTCGCGCTCATCTAAAGAATTGCGTCTTTGAACGGATGTATCAACTTTAATTTCGGGTTCACCTTCTTTTCTGGTTCGCGACATAATTTTTCCTCTGTTAAATTAATCTTATATGCGCAGCGTTGCTTGATCTGCCATTGTAGCGATATGTTCTGAAACTTTTTTGGCAATACTCCGAAATAATTTTTTGCCATTATTCACGAGTATTCCTTCTTCATCTTGTTCAACAACATAATCAATCAAAGCTACCCAACCTTTTCGTATCGATGTGTTTTCAAATATAGATGTGTTTTCCAATTGAATACATAAATTTTCGCTTCGAGCTGAAGACGTTAGCATGGATTTAATTGATCTATATTCTTTGGCTATACTACTCATTAACGCATATTTTTCGCTATCCGCAATTAATTCGGAAATTTCGCTTAGATTAGAATAGAGAGACATGACTTGTGTAGGTTTGAAGTCATTATTAAAAAATGTTATAGAAAAAAGCGGAGTTTCATGCTTAATATATTTCCCATATTCTCGTCTAAACACACCTCGCACAATGGCAGACCGAACCAGTTCGTTTGATAACTCTGGAAATATATGTATGAGAGTTGCGGCTTTATCTAGCTTATTTTGTTTTAGATGGTGTTTATACAAATACAAAAGAATGTCATATAATTGGCTCGCAATTATCGTATATAAGTTTCGTCCTTCATTATTTTTAAATTTAAAGTAATGCAATAGTGCATTCCATTTACATTGCGTATTCAAAGTATCATTATTTAATTGTGCGATGAGAAATTTACTATTTACACTTTGATAACTTCCCGAATTGACGATGCATTTTTTTAAATAATCGATAACATACTTTTTCGTTTCTTGATTTAAGCTCTTTAGTTTTGTAATTTTAATATCGTAATCTTCGTGGGCAGGATGTTTTATATATTTGGCGGGATCTGATAGCTGCCTTATCATTACCAGCCTTTCATACTGGATGGTTTTATATAGCAACTTATCTGCATTTTCTACGTTACGAAGGTACTCATTGATCGCAGGAACTTTATTTAATATAGTGTTATCTTGAAAAATCGCAAACAATGCGGCACACGCTTCGCTATCAAGCTTTTTACCAGCTAATTTCTTCATGACACTCATGATCACGATAGCGTTATTAAAATATTTATCGTTAAGATCTTGATGAATATCTGGCACATAGTCTCTAGATAGCATAGCTTAAATCCCCGTTTCTATTTGTGGGAATATTGTAACAAGGGATTATTAAGAGAAGATTAAATAATGGCCACTATCAAATTTTTTCTTATAATATATTGAAATATAGCGATTTTTTAATGTTTAGAGCGCTTGGAGCGAGACATTTCGACTTTGTTTTTATCGTTTTCATCTACTTTCGTGCGAAAATGCGCGGAGGTTATTTTTCTTTTGATAGCATTCAGCTTTTTCTTGGCTTTACTTTTACTGGAGTTTTTAAATAACGAGACACGGCCCGTCGTTACTTTCTGGTGCGCCGCTTTGACCGCTAAGGTAAGTCCGGCGGTAGCGACAACGGAAATGGTGAATAGCACTTTTTTCATTAATGATTTCCATTTCAATGGGGCAGTTTTTCCCAATACTTCGGTCGCTTTCGTGATTTCATTTTCCGAGTTTGATTTAAATGCGGTTTTTATCGCATCGGTTTTCAATGCTGCCCGAAAATAATTATCTGACAATACGCTTAAGTTTTTAGATAATTCTATCGTCACCGCCGCTTGATCTTTGCTTAATAGATCATTGTCTTTGGAACTCTTTAACTTATTGACGCCGAATTTTTTTATTTCTGCTAAGTCATCATCTAATTCTCTACGGATGCTTGAATTGGGAATTAAATCTTCAACGAGAAATTTCGTCGCAACCGTCAGTACTCTCGCTTTAGCGGCCGGTTCAATTTCTGCGTGTAATTCTTTATCAAGATCATAATCTGAGAGTACCAACGCGTTTACGCAGTCTAAGCCAAATTTCAAATCCGCCAGCGCACTTTTTATTTTTTTATCTTTATTTCCCGCTAATTCATGCTCGGCGTTTTCTAACGCATCTCCCGCTAAAATTAGCGCCGTGGCAAAGGGTTTATTTTCTCGGGCGAATTCGGCGAAGAAGCGCTTCACTTCCGCTTTTATCTTAGCGTGCGTCAGGTGTGGGAATTTCTTAGTGAGAAATTCGGAAAGCTTTAACATCTTAAATAGCGTGGAAGGAATATCGCGCTCATGATCGAAAAAGAAATCTAAATAGTCTTTCAATTCATTTTTAAATTTCAATTTTTCTTGAAATGCTTCATAGCTTGAATCTTCATTAGCAATGCCGGTATTCAGGTGAATAGCATGCGACACTGAACGTGCTGTTTCGACATAGTGGGTATGTAAATCATGATTGGTTAATACTTCTTTTTCAAAATCCAACGCCATATTTCTGACCGGATTAATCAATGTGAGCGCGCGGTAGTGAATAAGTTCCGCGAGTAAACCTCGCGCGTATCTCGCGTTTTCATGGCTGGCAACTAGCGTAAAATATTTTGCGCGCTGTAGTAATTCATCGCTTGGATTAAAAACAATTGCCAGAGAAAACGGATTGCCGTGTAGTTGAAAACGAATATTATCAGTGATGACGTTAACAGTTTTTGCATTAATATTTTTTAAGTTCAACAAAGAATAAATATATTCTTCATTGCTAATAGGGGTTAAAAGCTTTTCTTCAAGATCCGCTTTTTTAGGCATATAAACCTCGTCTCGAGCGCATAATACTACTATAGCATAAATGCACAATTTTTAGACGTTAGGTTTTATAAGAGTATGATTGTATTAGATATTGAATTTTCACTCAAAAATGATAAACACATCTTGAAACAAGCCTTTTTAGTATCCAGTTAATTCTATCCACAGTACGTAATTCTACGTATTACATTCACCGCAGCCGCCTTTTATAGTTTCGCCACATTTCAATTTTTATAAATTAATTAACTCAGTCGAGGTATGTTATGAACGGAGAAGATGATATTAAAAGCAATAATCGTTTGATTCAAAGTAAGTTTGCAAGTGATTTTGTTAGTTCAGTCGCCGCCGGTACCACCATCGCTTACACATTTTTTCCCGCCGAAGCTTATAAAAAATATTTGCAAAATATCAAGCAAGGCGTGACACCAAAGAAATTTTATCCTTACCGTGGGTCGTTAATTTTCGCGGTTAATATCGTGCCGACAACCACGATTCAAGTGACGACGGATGGATATATTCAAAAATACCTGCAAGCCGACGCGTCTGTTCCACAAAAAATTGCGGGGAGTTTTTATTGCGGTGTGCAAGGCGCACTGTTTGCGACGGTCGTGGAAAATTGCATTTTGAAACAACAAAATGAAGAAATCAAACCGCTGGAAGCATTACGCAGAATGGCGCGTGTCAGCCCGCTGCGTCCTTGGAAAAGTTATTCCATGATCGCGACGCGCGACGGTATTTTTACCGCGTATATGTTAGGTATCAGCAAAGAAACCGAAAAGTTTTCTAAACAATTCAATTCGAATTATGCGTACTACGCGTTAAATTTTGGAATCGGCGTACTCGGTACGGCGTTATCACACCCTTTCGATTCGATCGCGACTCACATGCAAGGTACGGATACAAAAATTTCCGTCAGACAAGCCGCTACCGAAATCATTCAAACGAAAGGTTTACAAGGCATGTATAAGGGTTTTATCCCACGAGTGATTATGTTTACCGCTTTCGGAAATATTATCCCATTAGTAAAAAAGCATATCGATGGCTGCATAGAAAACCCCGTGGCGAAAAAAGCCAGCGTGGCTGCTTATCTCGGCTCATTCTTTGCAACACCGAAAAAAGTAGAACAACCAGTCGCAAACACGCGAACTGAATGCCCAATCAATTTAGGCGGTTTTAGAGCTTAATAAAAATTATAGGAAAAATGTCATGCCGTATAATGAATTAGTCACGAATACACCCATCCCAGAACAAGAAATAGCGATTATGAATTTTTGGGAAAAAGAAAATATTTTTCAAAAATCTGTCGACCAACGTCCCAGCGACGACCAATTTGTTTTATACGATGGTCCGCCCTTCGCGACGGGTTTGCCGCATTATGGCCACATCTTAGCGCATACGATTAAAGATGTGTTACCGCGTTACCAAACCATGCAAGGCAAACGCGTGGAACGCCGCTTTGGTTGGGATTGCCACGGCGTGCCGGTGGAATACCAAGTGGAAAAATCGCTGAAATTAAAAGGTAAATATGACATCGAAAAGATGGGCATCGCGGAATTCAACGAGGCTTGCCGTTCCATCGTGCAAATGTATGTGCGTGAATGGCGCACGGTAGAAAACCGCCTGGGTCGTTTCGTCGATATGGACAATGATTACAAAACCATGGACTTGGATTATATGGAGTCCGTCTGGTCTGTTTTCAAAAAAATCAACGATAAAAATTTAGTTTACGAGGGCAAGAAAATTGTCGCTTACTCGCCGGAATTAGGCACACCGTTATCCGACTTCGAAGCGAAATTAAATTATAAAACCATACAAGATCCAGAAATCACGATGGCTTTTCCCTTAGTGGATGAGCCTAGTGTGTCACTGCTCGTCTGGACAACGACGCCTTGGTCAGTGCCTGCCAACGTGGCGATCGCGCTGAATAAAAATATCGAATATGTCAAAGTCACGACGCAAGAAGGGAAAAAATATATTTTAGCCAAGGCAGGACTTGATAAACACTTCAAGCCTACTACTCGAAAATTGGTCGAGGCTATCGACGTCAACAGTTTGTTTGGCCAGCGTTATCAGCCTTTATTTACCTTAGACTCATCTGAGACAAATGATAATTGCTACACGTTGATTGAAAGCAGTCATGTCACGGATACCGACGGTACCGGCATGGTGCATATCGCATGCGCTTTTGGTGAAGACGATTATAAGCTCGGACAAAAATATAATTTACCGACGTTAGATTTTTTTGACAGCAATGGTAATTTTAAAGAAGAGTTGATAGTTTTTGCTGCCGCTATGAACGGGCAAGAAGAAAAATCTGAAAAAACACATTCTGTAAAAGGCAAGTCGTTTAAAGACGCGGATAAAACGCTCATTGAATACATGAAACAAACTGAGCGTTTATTCAAGCATGGCACTTTCCATCATGAATATCCTTTTTGCTGGCGCACCGATAAACCTTTAATGTACCGCGCCGTGCCTTCTTGGTACGTCAAAGTCACCGCCATTAAAGATGACGTGATCGCGAATAATCAAAAAATCAATTGGTACCCTGATTATGTCGGTAAAAAACGCTTTCACGAATGGTTAGTCAATTCGCGTGATTGGGCGATTTCCCGCAGCCGCTATTGGGGCACACCGATTCCGGTGTGGCGTAATCAAGCAGATCCTAACGATACAATCGTTTTGGGTTCTATCCAAGAATTGGAAACGTTAACGGGCTCAAAGATTACTGATTTACACCGGCATTTTATCGATGATTTAATCATTGAAAAAGACGGCAAAAAGTATCAGCGCATTCCCGAAGTTTTCGATTGTTGGTTTGAGTCCGGCGCGATGCCTTACGCGCAGGCGCACTACCCGTTCGAAAACACGGAAATGTTTGAAGCTACGTTTCCAGCCGATTTTATCGCCGAAGGGTTAGATCAAACACGCGGTTGGTTTTACACTTTATTAGTATTATCGACGGCGCTATTCAATAAACCGGCTTTCAAAAATTGCATGGTAAATGGAATTTTGCTCGGCGCTGACGGCAAAAAGATGAGTAAATCAAAAAGTAATTATCCAAAAATCGAAACGGTATTCGAGAAATATGGCGCTGACGCGTTACGGTTTTTATTACTTGGCTCGGGCTGCACGCAAGCAAAAGAAATGAAAGTTTCCGAAGATGACATTAACGATATCACCCGTTTAGTCTTCATCCCGGCTTTACATATCTATAAATTATTTGCCATCAAAGCCAATCAAGCCGGCTTCGACCCGGCTAATATGTCGATCGCGAATGTGGAATTAGCTAATTCGTTAGACCAATGGTTATTGTTCACGACAGAAAAATTCAAAGGCGCTATGAAAGCACATTATGATAATTATAATTTGATCGCGGCGTGTCAAGAAGTACGGAACTTCATTGATATTTTTTCTAAACTTTATGTGCGTCATTCTAAGCAACGTTTTAAATACTCGACGACAGCGGATATTTCTCAAGGCCTGCTAAGCATGCACCATGCGCTAGATACGTTAAGTAAATGTATTGCGCCAATGACACCTTTTATCGGTGAAATAATTCATCAAGCACTATATGGCAATCAAAAATCCGTGCATTTAGAATTTTGGCCCAAACCGCTGGAGGTCAACCGCTACACGGCGACTTATGAAAGTATCGAAACGTTAAGAAAAATTATTCGTTTAGGCAATACCGTGCGCCAAGAACAGCATATTGAGTTGAAGCAACCGTTAGCCAATGTAAATTTAAGTTCAGAGTTACGCGCGCAATTAATTCCGCATTTTGCAATGTTGAAAGAAGCGTTGAACGTTGAAGATATCACATGGATAGACGGCTCTATTTCAGAGCAGTTACGCGCTGAAGTCACTTTGAATGATAAAGCGCTAGGCCCGGTCTACCGCGGCGAATTGCGCGCTATCAAAGAGCAATTTAAACAAGGTCATCAATTAGAAAATGGTATCTTAACGATTGGCGAATACAAATTGACAGCGGAATTCTATTCTATCAACTACAAACCCGTCGGCAGTTTGTGTAGTGCGGTGGAAGGTGATGTGTGGTTAACAATGGATACTGCCTTAACGCCCGCATTGCTTGAGAAAGGCCGGTTACGTTCTTTCATGCATGAAATTCAAATGCTGCGTAAAAAAGAAAAGTTCACCGCAAACGATACGATTGAAATCAGCGTCGTGGCTACCGCGAGTAACGCCGGCTTTATCGATTTTATCGAAAAGAATAGCGCGGAAATCCGTAGACACACGTTAGCTGAAATTAAATTTATCGACGACGCTGCTGACTTACCGCTGCAAAGTTTTTCCGTTGGAGCGTTGCAGGGACAATTCACGCTGCTGAAATTAGCTAAACCCGGGGACGTAATCGCTTTCCGCGAATCGTCAGTGGCAACCTTATTCCGCCAACCAAATGGCGCTGCCATTACGGTTGAAAATAAAGATGAGCTGGACTACACAGCGAAATTTTCATAACAAAAAATCACCGTCGACAAGGCGCACGCCTTACGCCTTGTCCGCCGTGATCTACGTAATTTTACGTATAGTGTTAGTGCTTTTGTTAATCTACGATTTGTGTTAATTCACTTTGAAGAAGACGAGATGAAATTTGGAACTGATTATTTAATGCGGCAAATAAAAATTCCTGCGGGAACTTATCTAAAGATAAAATTCTATTGCAGCAAAAAAAAAATTTCGTTAACTTTTTTTTATGAAGTGATGCTAGATTGGTTTCTAAACAAGTACCGTCACCACGCCTCTCTAGTCTTTCAAGCCAGCACGAAGCATAGCCAGATACTCTCTTTGTGGATTAATAGAAATCAGATTGCGCAAATATCAGACATAGCTGACCATGCAAAAGTGTCTGACGCTAGAGTAATTTATACTGCTATGATGTTGTATCTAGAGAGTTTACCGGAATTCGCAGTCACGGTTTAAGCTATTTTTTTTAATACGAATTATTGAAAACAATATCTTGAACGGAAATAGGAAACGGTTAAAATATTCATTATAAATACAAATGAGTGATATATGGACCTTATCGAGCCTGTCTACAACTTATCTATCTCCGCGATTAGTTTTGTTTTTTCCCAAATATCCGAGTTGAATTCAAAAGTCTCTTGGATACGCAGCCCTGATTACGAGAAACAAATTTACGTCAGTCCTAGTTATGAAAAAATCTGGGGACATAAGACAGATAAGTTATATGAACATCCCCTCTCTTGGAATGACACGCTAGTCAATACTGAAGTGATTGCACAGTTAAAAAATAGAATTCCCCAGTCTAATACGACATTACATTTTCAAATTCATGACGCACAAAATAATGTACGCTTCATGAAAGACACCTGCTTTCATTTATTTGATGCAAGCGGAGATTTAATCGCCGTAGGTGGCGTATCCGAAGAAATTACGGAAAAACAGTGGGATGAAGAAATTCGAATTATTAGACCCAAAGATGAGCGTGAAGATAGTGTGATACACCTTTTAACCCAAATTACCAAGCACTCTCCTCCCCGCATTAAAGAACCTTCTTCCAAGACACAACCAATCAACCTTTCAAAAGATAAATTTACAAAATTCACGCCACGAGAATTAGCGTGCTTGAAATATTTATCTACGGGTCAAACCGCGAAACAAATCGCGCGTTCTATGTTAATTTCGCCGCGCACGGTAGAAGCGCATATAGAAAATATGAAAATCAAATTGGGCTGTCATACCCGCTTAGAACTCATCAGCAAAATATCAAAATTCGACTTAATCCATTAACCATAGAGTAATTCAATCATGCTTCGCTCCCCGCTAGAAGACAAATCCGCACCTACCATTCAACATTTTTATCAACTGATCGAACGCTACGCCGAAGACAGTAACACACGCGACCGCATCGCGATTTTTCAAAATGATGCGCATAAGATTACGTACAGGGAATTAAACAAACGCGCCAACCAGCTCGCTAATTATTTAGTAGCCTCAAATTATGGGCGCGCGGAAACGCGCATCGGATTATTTTTTCATCTGTCCGTTGATTATTACGTTTGTCTATTAGCGATCATGAAAGCGGGCTTAAGTTTCGTCGCTTTGAGCCCCAGCACTACCCAGACTTCACGTTTAAAAATGTATGCGACTCAAAGCGAAATTGAAATCTTGTTAGTAAGTGAGGAACTTAAGAACCATCCTTTGGTTAATTTTTTTCAAGTTAAACATATCGTTCTCAAAACATTAAATGATAGTTTACTCTCTTCCCCTGACACCAACCCTCAAACGCTCGTTAAACTTGAGCAACTGGCTTATATTCATAATACGTCTGGTTCAACTAGCACGCCTAAACAAGTATTGATTAATCACGCGGGTTTATTAAATTGCGCAACGGATTTGATAACGCGGTTAGCTATCACCGAAAAAGATAAGATTGCCGCTTACGCTGACATAAGTTTCGACGCGCACCTTGCGGAAATGATGATGACGCTCGGCGCCGGTGCAGCGCTTTATATAATTCCACTGGAGACACGAGTAAATTTCGTGGCATTAGCAAGATATTATAACGCACACTCTATTACGGTCACCACTTGGGTACCTTCCGTATTGCGCTACTTAGCTCCGGAATCTTTTCCCACATTAAGAGTATTATTGAGTACCGGCGAGGCTGCAGTTATACCTCACATTGAAGCCTGGTGTAATTATAATAAAAATCTTCTATTCGTAAATGGCTATGGCCCTTCGGAGGTTTCTATAGCCACCAGTATCGCAGTTCTGAAACCTGGTGATCCAATTCACATAGGAACTGCCATTAAGGGTTTAAATATTTATGTATTAGAGACTGAACCAAAAAATATTTCAGCGCCGCAATGGGTGCAGCCGGACGAAAAAGGTGAAATGTATATCAGCGGCGCGGGAGTCGGCCGTGGTTATACGAATAAAAGACTTTCCGATGAGCGTTTTAGAATGATCGATGATCCTGACCATCCCGCAAAGAAAATTCGTGTGTATCAAACGCGAGACGTCGCTAAATATGAAATCACAGCGGATAAGTCATACCGCTTCTATGCATTAGGTAGATTAGACAAGCAAGTTAAAGTGAAGGGAATGCTTATCGCTTTGGAAGAACACGAAGCTTTGTTAGTCAATGACCTGGTCGTCCATGCGCAAGTAAACCCACAAATGAATTCAGTCATTCCTGATTTTATCGCTTATTTGCAGGTTAAACCTGGGTTTGATTTATATGAATATCAACGCTCCGTTGCAAAACTATTGCCTGGGGGCGTCGCACCTTCGCGTTGGGTAATTGTAGATGAACCGCTGTTTAATGCGAGTGGCAAAAATGATTTGAAATCTTCTAACAAACCCAGCGTACGCGCGCAATCCCATTCAAGTCTTGCGCCCAGCACTGGCTTAGAAATCGAATTAGCCGAAATTTTTCGAGAGAATCTTAAAATTAGTGAGCCATTTAATTTCACCGTGGATGATGACTATTACATGTTAGGTGGTGAGTCATTACAATTAGCCAACCTATTAACGGTGCTACGCGCGCGCTTTCAATTAAAGCTTAGTTCTGATGAGTTTAAACGTCATGCGAGTATCGCTGCATTAGCACGCTGCATTAATCGCCTTAATAATGAGAACGAGAAACTCAATCAGCCTACCCTTTTATCTAAGCCAAGTAATAGCACATTAACACCCGTATTTTTGCTACACGCGTTACTTGGCAATGCTGAACAAGATTATGAAAAACTTAGCAAGCAATGGCCGAATGAAAGACCTTTATATGGAATAACGTCACGCACTTTTAAAAACACTAGCGATATGGATATTGATTTAGAGGCGATCGCGAGTGATTACATCGCGTCAATCAAATCGATACAGCCGCATGGGCCATATATATTGACGGGTTGGTCGGCAGGCGGTTTAATCGCCTATGCGATTTGCCAACAACTTAGTGAGCAAAAAGAAACAGCATTCTTACATATGATTGACAGTGAAGCGCTATCAATTTATCGCGCGAAAAACCGCGCCGAGTATGCGGAATATTTATTTGACTTGTTCGAACATAAATTAAAGTCATTTCTCGATATTGCTACTGCGTCTATCGACAAACAAACGCTAGCGTCACTTCCAAAAACCAGACAGATATATGTTTTCTTCCAAAACTTGTTAGCTGCGGTGACATCTAATGACGCAGCTCTCTTACAAATGCGCAAAGGCCATATCGCTACGATCAGAAATACATTATTAGCTATTTTACATTACACTGAAGCTAATAAAATCGAACAAGCTAGGCTATGGGCTGCGACCATGACACAAACTAAACATAGAGATAAACAATTGGGTTGGCTGGAATCACAAATTAGTTTTGCTGATGTTACCGCATTAGATGGCGATCATGAATCTATTATTTTAGAGCCAAACTCTGCGAAGCTTTTAGCTACGAAATTAGAAGACGCCATTTTCAAACAACTTAAAGCATTCGAACTAAAAGAAATAATACAGCAGCTTAAATTGAAGCAACTAGCCTATGTAGCTGGCACACAAGACAATGATCTCTATACTCCGCTCGAAGGCTGTTATGACTTAGCTGAACCAAATTACCAGCGCTTTAATTTGTTATCTGATATTGTCATGCCGTTTATTAATGACCCAAACAAGACGACTTTACTAATTCTTGCTGAAGCTGGTTCCGGGAAAACTAAATTTTCAGAATATTTGACAGAATATTTATGGCTATCCGCCGCGGCAAAAAGTGAATTAATACCGATTTATATCCGCTTATCCAACCCTAACATCAAAAATGCGAAAGAAAGATTATTAGAAGACACGCTAAAAGCATATGGCTTAAATGACGATCAAATCATAACTTTATTGAATGATGGCTGTCAGCATTTTTGTTTTATCTTTGATGGTGTCGATGAGTTAATACGAAAAGATACGAGCTATCAAAATTTTTATTTTACCAATCACATACACCAGCGTTTTCCAAATAGTCACTGTGTTTTCACATCACGACTAGGCGCATTTGTATCCGCAAACTTTGAAGAATTATTTAAACCAATGGATAAATATGGAAAGAGTTTACCCGATAATCGTTGTGCGAAAACTATTTCCATCACCCCATTTGATGATAAAACGAAACGGTTATACATCAGTAAATATATTCGCTTAAGACCTATGATCGGTGAAGGCTTTACAAATGTCGAGACGATTATCAAGCGGCTGAAATCGATCCCTGCGTTGTATGACATTATTGGGCATCCGATTTTTATTATGATGACAATGAACGTTTTACATTTTATGGAAGCATTTTATAAAATCCACCACGAACATCTTGTAACTGAAGTAATTCAAAAAGATCTTTTTCATATGTATACCCATCACATGTATGCACGTGCCAGTGATAAAAAGAAAGAACAAGGTATCATCAGCGTCGGTAAATTATCGGTTTATTCTATTTTATTAGAATTCAGTATTAGTCTCGCCCAAGCTATGCAAGAAAGTGGTTTGATGGAAATAAGTGAAGAAGCTTTATTTTCCGATAATCCTTTTGGTGATATCACAATAATCTCGAATAAATTAGACAAATTTAAAAAGTTTTTTTGCACTGTTTACGACACTACCATTTACAAACGTGAAGAACATTTTCACATGTTCAAAATTGGCCGTGAAGGCTGTGATTTATTACGCGCGCGCGGCACGCCAGGTAATTACACGCACGCGTTTTTGCATGATGAATTTCGCTCCTATTTTGCGAACTTATTACCTCAGGTCATCACCCATGGCCGTCGCAAAGAAATCCAAGAATTTATCGATAATTATATTTTGAAATTAGCGCTTAGCGAACAACCGTCGATCACTTCTCATAGCCTATTCAAGCCAGAGGAAATAAAGCAAGTTGAAAGTATCGCTCCAACACCGGCATTGCAAAAATGAAAGCGATAGAAATAATTAGGCAGCATCAACGCTTACAGAAAATAGCTCAAGCTAATTCATTTCCTGTAATTAAACTTTCTGATCATCCGAAACTTCTTGCCGAGACTAAAGAAGATTTTCGAATGCCTCTACTTAAGACTATCCGTTTTTTGATCGAACACCTAAAAGTAAATTGCGAACCGGATAAATTTGAATATTGGGGCTATTATCAATTAAATTGCTGCATGTACACTTATGCAGTCGCAGTGAAGTTACATGAAAATCACACTAATACATTAGATTTCGACAATGATGACGATCCCTTTGTTACACGAATCGCTGATGATTGGGAACGCTTTTTTGACTTTGAGAATTCTACCACTGAACTAATTGGCAAAACATGCCCTTGGATGGTGCTTAACGATAATAAGTTATCCTTACCAAAAAGTATTATTGATTTTAGCGTCCAATTACAATTAATGGGGTCAACTAGTATAGAGCGCTTAATTCATTTCGATATGTACACCCATTTACCGTTCATTAACGGTATGGAAAGTATGGAAAATTTATGCAGATGTTTAAATCGTGACGTAAAGGACTCTATTAGCAATAAACATTTAGCAGCCGATGTTATAAACGGTGATTTGCACGGACATCAATTACTCGCTTTAGTTTATTTATCAATTAAACTGAGAAGCTTTGAAAAAATCGCTTCTAACGCTTTAACCATATTAGTACTGGCTAAGTATCCGTTATCTGGAAGAAAGTTTGATGGTGTACAAATACCTTATGCAGATTTAAGTTTCGGTAATTTCGATAATTCTAGTTTTCGTAATGCTAATCTCAATTATGTTAAAGCAACTGGAGCTTCGTTCCGCAACGCTGATTTTACCAATGCTTCAAGGATTGGATTAGAAACACAAGTAAAAGCTGGTATCAATTCAAGTTTTAGAAATATAGGAAAATGTCTTTTTTCTCAAGATTATAAATATGTTTTTTTTGTTTCATATAGATCAATACAAATGTGGAATTACTCAGAAAATATGATTCTAAAAACTTTTTCGATAGGTAATCGTGATATTGGCAGATGCATAGATACATTCATGATAAATGGATGTTCCTATATAGTTGCAAGTGATTCATCTGGTGCTATTTATGTATGGAATTGTGAAGCAGATAATTTTTCTCCATTTTTAAAAAAGGGTGTGTTAAATCAGACTATCGCAGGTGCTTATTATTCTTTACATACACAAACAATCATTATCGTCTCAAATATAGAATCCAATGTAGAAATACTTTCATGGAATTTTAAAAATAATGAAACGCGAGTATTGGAATCGTTTTCTACCAATAATTTTAGCAGCGTATATCTACGCACAAAACTATCTCCAAAAGGTAAGATACTTGTCAACCAGGTAAATGGCAATATAGAGATTTTCAATTTCGAAACTTACAAACACATTACCTATGAGTATACTTTTTCTGTAAGCGATTTCGCATTTTCGCCTAATGAAAAATTATGTGCTGCAGATATTGTGAACTCTAAGCGTGCGCGCAATATTTTATTAATTGATATAGAATCGAACTCAGAGATTATAATGAGTGATCCGAATATCACAGATTCTATTTCTTCCGTATGCTTTTCACCAGATAATAATTATCTGATCACTGGTCACATTAATTCTAATATATTTTTATGGAGTATAAAAGATCTGAACGTTGTTGGTGTAATGGATCTAAGTTATCAGCTTCCTAAATCAATAAAACGTGTGAATTCACACCCAGCTAAAAATATCAGCTTTATCATTTACGATAAAGAAAATTATCTTACCGCAACCCTGCATGAAAGGCTAATGATTTGGAAATATGACAAATCCCTATTTATCCCTTTTAACAAAGATTCTGAGCATAAATTAAAAATATCAATTGCATCAAATAACGATATTTGCGTGACCTGTAATGATGAAGAAATTTTATTTATAATTTATAAAACTAATAATATAGTAAATAAACCAGACTGCTTAGTTCTTCCTGAAAATGATCCATATAGTGATTATACTTTAATGGTTTACGATACTACTCTAAATAAAAAAATCATCACTTATACTGAAACTCAACCGTTAGACAATAACCTTCCTTTGGATACAAAACATATTATTACCGCTTCTGGATCTCATAGCTGGTTACTTCGTATCAATGCATATAATAAAAGGTCAGATTATGTTATTGAAAGTGATGCACCTGGAAATAGAACATATATTCATGACCAGATAACTGGCTTACCGAAAAAGAGCCGCCAACAACTTATCGATATGAACATAACGACGGTTCAAGCAATTAGAGCCAATTCGAATATAGATAGGATGCTTTCTTATGTATTTATAGCGTCTATGTCTGGGTTGTCTAGCGGTTATTTTGAAACTATTCAAAAAATTAAATTAAAAAAATCTGCCAAATGTTATTTCTTTTCCAGAGATCTTCTTTATAAAGATATAGCACAAAATCTTAATAAAAAATATGATCGAGCAATGATTACAATTAATAATAGCGAAAATATAATTTGTATTTGGTCGATCCGCAAAATATATAATGATGATTCAGAAATTCATATTTGGGAAGTGATTGATAAATCGAATTTTGTGTATGCTTATGATGCTCTAGCACTCACCTCGGAAACGCTTTTATTAGCTTTAAGATGGAAAATAAATAAAAATCTGTTTGCTAATGGCATCGATTTGCAAGGCGCGATTATTCTTAAAAGTTTTTATCAGCATTTAAACCGAACTGAAGAGTATGTCCCTACTTATTATATAGAGGGATTAAAAAGTTCTACGAACGCAAGAAAATCAAATTTATCACTTAAAGATATCGCAAAAATCAAACTAACTCAGCTACATGCTAGTGCCGATCCAAATCATATCATCATTCAAAAATTCGCTGACATAATAGAAAAAATAGCTAAATATGACGATGTAGACACATTACGATTCTTAGAATCATGTCTCAACACCGATTTATCAGTCCCATACAATCATTACAAACTACACTTTGCCAATAATCAAAATTCGTTATTCAGTAAAAATCACAACCCGAAAAGGCCATATCAAAATGAAATCATTAGCCCAGATCATTCAGATAAAAGAATATCAACTAAACGCAAGTATTTCTAAAGTTCCTACCACAGAAAATGAATTGCAAGCATGGTTCACTACCAATGTTCCGCCTGACCGGGTAGAACACTGCTGGGTATATATTTATGCGGTAGCGTTAAGATTAAAAGAAAAGAACAAAATAATAATTGATTTCAACGACGATGATCCCTTCGCGACACTTTCAGTACTTGAAGAATGGGAACGATTTTTTAAGTTTGATGACAATTTAACTAGAATGTATGGGCTACCGTGCCCTTGGCAAGTGATAAGTGATACCGTGTTAACCCTCCCACAAGCTATTATTGATTATTGCATCACTGCAAAAAAATATAATCTCGAAAAATATCGCTTGCCATTTATTAATGGTGATGAAGGCCTAGAAATCCTAAGCCAACGCTTAAATCGAAATGTAGCCGATGTGAGTAGCAATAGACAACTAGCCGCCGATATTATGCTGAAAGATATTTCGGTAGATGACTTTCTACGTTTAGTCTATGCGTCCAAAGGTAACTATACTAAAGGATTTCAAGAAATAGCCGCTAATTCCCTGAGTATTTTAGTCATGGCCAAGGTTCCTATGACATGCAAAGACTTCAGCTTTATCAAAATACCTTTCGCTAATTTGAGTTATGGAAATTTTGACAGTACTAGCTTCCGCGGCGCCGACCTTACCAATGTGATTGCCACCGGAGCTTGGTTTCGTAACACAGATTTTTCTCACGCATCAATGAGAGGGTTCGCGACGCAGGAAGTCATCGGTCTTAAGAATAATTTTAATCACATTGGAGACTGCAAAGTAATTGGCGATGATATTTTTTTTAGTACCAATAAATCTGTTCAAATGTGGAATTATTCTCAGCATCAATGTATAAAACAATTTGATGGGCACACAGAGGTTGTCATACGCATCGATACATTTATGCTCGAAGACGAACGCTATGTCGTCTCGGCTGATAGTAATGGAACTCTTCATATTTGGAATAGCGCCTTTCAAGGAGCAGGCAAGTCTAGCCCTTACAAATCATTTACTGAGGTTAAAGAATTTGTCAGCGGCTGTTATTACTCTAAACTCACGCAGACTATTATAATCGCTTACAAACATAAAATTATTTCGTGGGACTTCCAAAAAGATGAATACCAAGTCTTGAATACTTTTCAGAAAGAAATTGGTATCAGAACTAAGCTCTCACCCAACGGTAAACTACTCGCCTATGAATATAAAGACGCTGTCGTATTTTTTAATTTGCAGTCCAATAAAATCGACGCGTCCTATCCTATTCCTACAGGTATTGGCAGTATCGCATTTTCAGCCGATGAAAAGTATTGCGCGGTTGGCTACGGACAATTACTAAACGCGGCTAAGCATGGTTCAATTTTATTAATCGGTTTAGAAAATTCTAAAACAACAACGCTCAGTCATGCCAAAATCAATCAGAATGTCACCTCACTTTGTTTTACGCCAGACGACAAATATATCGTTACCGGGCATTCTGATTCTGAAATTATCTTATGGCAGATAGCCCAGCTAGAAGCGGTAGGTATCTTAGAAAAAAGTTATTTCTCTCCTCAGTCCATAAAACGAACTTTTTCAGTGCCCGCTAACAATATTAGTTTTATCATCAAAGATAATGAATATTCTCTGACGGCTACTTTTAAAGAAAAGTTAATGACATGGAAGTATAATCTTTCACTGTTCGTCTCTTTAGATACTTATTATGGCAAGATAATCCAATTGACTTTGTTACCGAACAAAGAAAATAGATGTGTCATCAGTACCTATAATGAAATTCGGATTATTGATTTAACTACAGGACATACTGAAAAAAAGCTAAACGGCAGTCATCGTTTCGCTATTTCCGTAGACGGACAATATATCGCTTACACAAAAGGTAGAGCTATCGAGAATGCCACACTGGTCATATACAATTTGACTCTCGATAAAATTCATGCAACCATTCCAAATTATCCAACATTAGTGAATGATTTTGCTTTCTCAGTCAATAATAATTTAATCGCTTCAGCGCATGAAAATTGGAAAATATTCGTTTGGGATATTGCTACAAGAAAATTAATTAATACATTTGAATCAACTTCCATTGTTAAACGGCTCAAGTTTCTGCCTAATAATTTTATTGTGTCGGCAAATTTCCAAGGGCGAATTGAAATATGGGACCAATCGAAGTTAATAAATAATTTTGGCGATGTTACGCGCGCGAATTTAGCTAATCCACTCACTAATGTATCTATTAGTGCTCTGGAGATATCTAATAACACTTCATATTTAGTATTTGGAAATCATGACAATGGCGTGATCATAAATCATGGCCCACGCTGGGATGATCAGAATCGATTTGCTCGACATAATTCGACAGTTAAAGCAATTAGTATCTCTCCCGATAGATCTATCATTGCGTCTGGTGGCGCGGATGGGCTCATTTGCTTATGGGGAGTTAAGCCGGCATTAGGCTATATTACTTCTACTATGGCTCACGAAGGCGTGGTTACCAACGTCTGCTTTACTCAAGACGGAAAAACACTTATTTCGTGCGGTGATGATAAAGAAATTCATGCCTGGGAATTAATTGAAAAACCGCCTGGCAGCAGACCGCACACTTATGATTTTATCAATGCTCATAACAAAATAATACTTCTCGTCTTGAAATGGCGATTAGGATCAAGATTATTTGCAAAAGACATGAATTTACATCAAGCAGCCATGGATCAAAGAACCCATGATCTCTTTAATCAATTGGGTGCCATCGATAGTCACACTGCTTTACAAACTGAAATATATCATGCTACCGATTGTCATAATATTTTTTCATTAACCATAAAAGATCTTTTCAAGGTGAATTTAAAAAAAAGTCATGGCGGTTTATATGGCAATAACCACGTAGTCATAGAAGAATTTGGTGAAATGATTGAAAAAGTAATCTTGCAGGGGGACTTTGCCGCACTGTTATACATTAGAGGTAGTTTGAGCCTGCTATTAGTTGAACCAATCAACGAGCGTGGCCAAACGTGTTTAATGTTAGCGGCTCATCATGGACATATGCATATGGTTCATTTCCTGGTTCAACAAACCGATGGGTATTTGTTAGATATTCGCGATAAAGACGGCAATAATGCTCTCAACCACGCGGCTTTCAATAATCATTTAAATATCGTTAAATATCTTCACTCACATTCAATAGACTTAGATAATGAAAATATTTTTGGTGTAACGCCATTACTTATCGCCGTTAATAAAAATTATTTTCCATTAGTAAGATTTTTAGTGGTGAATGGCGCGGATATCAAACACGCCGACAAAAAAGGTAATACACCACTATCCTTGGCGAGAGAATATAGTCTTAGCGAAATGCTTCATTTTATCGTTTTGAAATTACATCATTTAATCCAGCCACCTATCTCCCTCAATCGAAACATGACATTCGCTAACAAAGTTAATTCAAAAGATGATAAACCCGCGGCACAACCAGCGTTACCAATGAAAATGTCTAAATAGCACAGACAGCGTCTGTCGATGCTTGCCACTGCGATAAAATATATTCTTGCACCGGTATGCCTTTAATTATATGTTCTTGGATAATGAGTTCCAACACCGCCGGTGTGCAAGAGTGATACCAAATTCCTTCGGGATACACCACTGCAATAGGCCCTCGTTGACAAACACGGAAACAATCGACTTTGGAACGGTAGATTTGACCACGGTCACTTAATTTCAGCTCCGCTAAGCGAGACTTTAAATAATCCCAAGATTCTAAACCAGCGATAATATCGCAACATTTTGGTTTCGTTTGGTCGCAACATAAAAAAATATGTCTATCGATATTTTTCAACCCTAATTGATTCACTTTACGTTGCAGATCTTCATCCACTTGTCACCTCACTATTAATTTCAATATCGATTAAATCCATAAATACTGAAAATCTATCGCGCATAAAAAAATGTCCGCCCGGGATAAAATGCGTCGTTAATGGATAGTGAGTATGCTCGCCCCACTCCACTAATTTCGAATGATCGAGCAACGTATCGCCGTGACCATTAATAATGGAAATTGCTAACGGCCGCTTTATCCGCGGTAACGCGTAAATCGTGCTATTCAATTGATAATCGGCGCGCATTTTCGGGAGATATTGACGCAGAAAATTTTTATCATTTGAAATGCTATGCTGCGCTGAATTTAATTGCATTAAATAATGTAATAACTCATCGTCATTAAAAGCACTTACCGGATTAAGTCCCGCGTAATGCGGTGGCATCCGTCCGGATGCGATTATCTTTTTGGGTAATGAAGATTGACGCTTATGCAGTTTTTCATACGTATGCATAGCGAGCCCAGCGCCCATGCTATGGCCATAGAATAATGTCGGTAAGGTAAATTCAAACGGCAACGCTGGTAAAATATTGTCCACACATTCTTGCGCAGATGTCAGCAAAGGCTCATCGATGCGGCTTTCACGTCCGGGTAATTTTAATGCCCAAATATTCACTGCGGACTTTAATTGCCGCCAGGGCATAAACGCCGACGCCGCGCCACCGCCCCAGGGAAAACAAATAATGTTTTGTGTGGGGTTAGCAACGGTTTTGATCGGCATAAACCAGTTTTTGGCTACCATGTGGGGTTCCAATCGTCGCCTATGCTGCGCAGCGTAATACAGAGAATCTAGACCAACAATTTTTTCCCCGTCTTCCGCTGCGCTGCATATGGGCTACGCTTAAGATATTCTTGCGGTTTTATGTTCTTGTACTTCAGGCTTTTGCAACGTAGCAAGAATCGCTCGCGCGGGCTGGTCGCCTTTCATTACTAACGCATCATAATGATTTCTACCATTGTAATGGATGAAGATCGGCTCATTAGTCGGGAATTTTTCCGCATTAATGAATTCAACATTGCCCGGGCTGACGACGACCAATTGACGTTGCAGGGCGACAGTCAAGACTTGCATTTCTTCATAGTCCGCCCACGCTTGGCCTGCTTCTAACTTTTCTAAATACTCGCGCGGATCGCCTAAGAAAAAGTTTTCAAATTTTTCTAAATTATTACGCACATAATCAGCCAGCTCGAGCCGCAAGCCGCTCGGATCTTTATTTAGATGCAACGCTGCGGCGGCCATGAAACCGTGACCGCTATCCTGAACCGCGACGAAACTTAAGCCTTCAGGAATAGCAGGCAGCATTTTCTTCGGCGCAAAAAAACTTTTATCCATGAAATCTTTAAATTCAGGCACGCTATTATCTTTCAACGTGATATAAATTCTCTCGATGGGGGTTTTATCTTCTTTATCTTTACCAGCGCGTTCACGTTTCAACGTAACATAACCCACTTCCCCCGTCGAGCGCACGTGGGTACCACCGCAGGGAACTTTAGCAAAGCCATCGATTTTCCAATAACGTCGTTGTTTTTCAATATCAGAAAAACCTAATTGGATAGGCTGATCGCTTTTGATAATGGCATTATACGCTTCCAAGATCACATCGAATAACGTCGAGATATTCGCGTTATATTTAAAATCGATTCTTGATTTGCCTTCCGCGATGTGCGCGCCGACTTTTTGCAAATGATAATTTTGCGTGACGATTTCTAAAATTAATTCCGCGGTAAAATGTAAGCGCATTAAACGGTAACGGCGTTCCCAATTAATTTCCATGGTGACGTCATCACCTGCCGTCAACCCATGATTTTCCGGCAACGTGTAATAGATCAAATTACCTTCCATTTTGGAATCTAACACATCTATCCCATTGATAGTGGTCTTATCGCTTTCTTGACCACCAGAGAAGGAAAAGCCTATCGTCGATTGTAATAGCACTCTACTGCCAACCACGGACGTAACTTTGGTTCGTAGCATTCTTTGATAGGGATTTTCCCAAAATACTTTTCGCATCATAAAACAAACTCCTACAATTTTTTAATAAAATGATTAATTTTAGCGGCCGCTCGTTCTATGACAGATTGGTTCTGACTAAACGATAGGCGAATAGCACAACTTTTTCTAGCGGAAGAAAAGTCTATCCCTGGTGAGACAGCGACACCTTCTTCGTATAGCAGTTTCTTACAAAGCTCCAATGAATCATTACCGCCTTTCTCCAATTCCACGAACAAGTAAAAAGCCCCTGCCGGCTTATACATAGTTGTTAATCCCGCATCAGTTAACGCGTCATACAAGATATCCAAATTCGTTCGGTATGCCCGCACATTCGCGTCCAGCTCTGGGTACGAAAACGCCGCCACCGCCGCGTATTGATTTAATGCGGCGCTGCACAACAATATATTTTGTAAAAGATTTTCATAACCGCGCCCATCCGCCTTGGGGACGACTAGCCAAGCCACCCGCCAACCGGTCATACAAAAATATTTGGAAAAACCATTAATGACGGTCGCATGGCGATTGTATTTGAGAATGGACATCGCTGGTTCGCCATACGTGATGCCGTGATACAATTCATCGGACAGAATTTTAATTCCCTCAGCATCGCAATAATCCGAAAATTGTTTTAACGCGGTGGCGGTATACATGCTGCCGGTAGGATTATTGGGTGATGCGACCAACACGCCATCCAAATCCGGATGTTGTTGTAAATCTTCTAGCGTTAACAAATAATCGTTTTCACGCCGGGTGGGAATTTCGACTAGGGTCAAGCCTAACGAACGAATGACATTGCGGTAACACGGGTAAGATGGTGATGCGATCGCGACTTTAGCGGATTTTTTAAAATTAGACAGTAAAGCGATATATAAACCTAGCGATGAACCGGGCGTTATCACGATACACTCAGGATCAACTATCAGACCATAAGCATAGTGATAATGCGCGGCGATCGCTTGACGTAATTCTAGTAAACCGATCGCGGAGCAGTATTTAAATTGACGTTCTTCTAGCGCTCTCATCGCGGCCTGTTTCACCGCCGCGGGCGTAGGCGCGGTCGGCTGCCCTACTTCCAAATGCTCTATCATGTTACCCATAGCTTCTAATTCGTTCGCATAGCGCATCATTTCCATCGTATAAAATGGCGGAATGCTGAACTCGGGCCTAAATTCGGGTAGTTCTAATAAATGTGCGATTGCCATAATAATCTCTTGTTACATAAATCCTGTGACTTCAAATAATCCGACAAACGAATGAAACACATGACTCGTTTTATATTGTTGATGCGCTTCAGTCGCGGGATAGGGAATGGACATTGGTTCCGTCACGATGACCGCACCCGCCGCTTGTAATTGCGCGAGCGTACTAGCTAAATCCGGCGTAAAAAACGCAGAGTGATAAATAGACGCGGATTGATTTTTCAAAATTTTGTTGACGACACTTTTTTCTGAAAAGGGTTCAACTAATTCTAATACTTGACCATACTCGGATTTCAATTTGGTGATGTGGGATGCAAATTTTTCAATTTTACCTTTTGACACCAACATATCTTTAAAACCGAGTATGGAAAATATCGCCCTACTTTTTTCAGTATCACTCGTCGCAAAAGCAATGTGATCAATGACACCGGTATTTATGGCTGTACTCATCATTACACCAATTTATTAAACGCGACGCCGCGGTTATTTAGTTTTTTAACGCGATTCGTCGCGGCTTTATTACTCCCCATCACTTCTACGACGCCATAGTTATCTAATGAATACGCGCCGCCAAATTCTTCGACATGATCGGTGTCCGGATAGACCTTTACATTGCCGGCAATATAGCGGCTGACATAGCCTAAACGGGTTTTGGTTTTACTCGTATTAGGCTTGGAGGCATGCAGCAGCTTAGAGCGGAAGATGATTATTTCCCCGGCTTTCATTACCATCGGCACGGCCTTAGATTCATCAGGCACCCAATCCTTATCGACTTGCAAATCACGGTAATCATAGCCATTGAAGCCACGCGCGACGCCGGCTTTAACGACCGACTTATTTTTATCCGGATCGAAAGTTAACCCTTTAGCTTCATCATAAAAAGCTTGTTCTTGCGTGCCAGGAACAAAAACCATGCAGGCGGTTTCTTCCGTCGCGTCAGTAAATGCCGTCCATACGTTGATACAGCCGCCGTCGTTTGAATCTTCAGGCCAAACTAATTGAGGCTTACCGGAGGCATGAGAAAAGGTGTCGGCTTGATGCCAATCCGTGCCTTCCGCGCCGGGACGTTTTGGAATAAATTCGCTGCGCCAGCAAATAATGTCATCACCTAAAATACGCTGCAAGCGGCCAACAATTTCTGCTCGGCAAATATGCTCGCTTAAAAGATTAATATCTAAGTGTCTATCATAATTGGCGACCGCGCTGTCAATAGGTGTTTCATAAGGCGCGAATTCGCGGTTAAATAATTGCGCGCGTACTTCTTGGTAGATTTCTTGCATTTCTTCAGGCGTATATAACACAAATGGCCCGATAAAACCCTGTGCATGAAATTGCTCAAGTTCCGCGTCGGTTAATCTATAATTTCTTACTTCGTACTCTCTTGCTCTAGCCATGATAATCTCCTAATTAAGTATTAGCTAACCGCCAACAATTGTTGATGCAGACGTTCTTGAATTAATTTACGATTAATTTTTCCATTCACTGTCACTGGAAATTCATCGCTGATTTCGATGTAAGACGGAAGGCAATAAGCCGGTAATTTTTTACTGATGTAAGCGGCAATGGATTTTTTGGTAATGGCAGAGGGGAGCGCCAAATTATTTAATTTGATAAAGGCGGCAATTTTTTTATTTATATTTCCCACTATGCAGACACAAACGTCTTCCACCCCGATGAGCCCGCCAATCGCTTCTTCCACTTCAGTTAATTCCACGCGGAAACCACGGATTTTGACTTCATTATCGCAACGGCCAATAAATTCATATTCTTCGCTAGCCGGTAAACGCCGCGCCATATCGCCGGTTTTATAAAGTAACGCACTGTTGGCGATATGCGGCAGTTTAATAAACCTTTCTTGAGAAAGTGTTACCGCGTTCAAATAGCCCAGCGCGACACCGCTGCCCGCCGTGTAAATTTCTCCGATCGCGCCTATTGAGACTTCTTGCAAATTTTCGTCTAATAAATATATTTGCGTGCCGGTAATGGGTTTACCTATCGACACTACCGCACCGATTTGCGTATCTTTGTCAATGACTTTACAAGTCGTGAAGACACAGTTTTCTGCTGGACCGTAACCGTTGATGATTTTTAAATTTTTATTTTTTTGCATGATGATTTTAACTGGCGCGCTATGCATCACGTCACCACCGACGACTAGATATTGCAGCTTAGATAACTTTTGCAAATCCAATGACGAGAAAATATGAAATAAGCCGGTCGTGAGCAGCAAGACGGTAATTTTCTTTTGCCGGCAAATTTTATAAATCGTATAGATATCGCCCGCTAAATTGGTATAAAGCACTAACGCAGCGCCCGATAATAACGCCGCCCAGACTTCAAATATACCGGCGTCGAAAGCGATATTAGAATGAAATAAAACTTTATCGGCCGGCGTTATTTGTATGTAATTCGTATTCAGCAGTAAGCGGATAATGCCGCGGTGCGGTACGACGACGGCTTTGGGATTGCCGGTGCTGCCCGAGGTATGTATCACATAGGCGGGATCATCAGAGTTAATCTCAATCCCGAGATTAGCCACGCGTTCGATAGCAGCGCTATATTTTACAAAAACTTTTTTGCGTTGACTCAATTGAATAATCAAACCCGCTGCTGTGCATAACGCTAGCGTTGTCACAGCCGATTTACACATGATTTTTTGCAAAACTTCTTTCGATAAGTGCGGCTCTAGCGGCATGTAACTGCCTCTGATTTTTAAAATCGCCAAGGTCATGGCTATCATTTCTATTGATTTGCTGCCAGTGATAGCAACCACGGCGGATTGGCTGATACCATTTTCCAGCAATAAGGTTGCGATATAATTCGCGAAATTATTCAGTTGCTCATACGATACGCGCGTGTCACCCAGCATAATAGCTGGCGCTTGCGGCTGTGACGCGGCTAGCTGTTCAAATTGGGAAATAATATTCATGACACTTTATTCCAACTTTTGGTTTTTGAGAGTAGAAATATTAACGTCGGCGTTCGCATAAATTGCTCTAAACTAATTTCTATGGAAAAGTTTTTTTGCAATTCGACTATCATGTTGATAGCCGATAGCGAATCGCCGCCAGATTCAAAGAAATCCGTCTGCAAATCCGCGGCTTGCAAAGTATATTTCTCCCAATGCGGAAAAATCTCCGCTAGTATTTGCTTTTCAGCCTTAGTCATAACATCAGTCATATACACCTCAACTATCTTATGATGCTTTGTTTAAGTAACCCGACCCAAGTAATGCGGAGTTCAAAGTCTCCCACAGCGCCAGTAACGCATCTAAAAATTCATTGGCACCCGCGAACATCAACTTTGCATTTTCTTCGTTAATGACGGTGCTGATCGCATCTACTGCGGATTGTTCGTGCATCGCCTCAGCGCCCGCTTCGCCCCAGTGTTCCGCCAAATAATACATTTCACTATCATCCATTGACACGTCATACAAGTTTGCGTCGACGAGACAAAGTTTTTCACCTGGAATTAAGTGACGATTAGAGATAATTTCTAACGCCAAGGTCGTGCCTAAGTTTTTCATCACGGTATCTTTATCGGTTTTTTTCCGGCCTTCAAACACATTACGAGCGATTTTATTTTGGATGAGCAAGCCAGTTTCTTTGTCATAGCCAGGTAATGCTCCTAGAATAGCGTTAGAATTATGCTTTAAATGGTTTTCAACGCTGGCTTGATCATATACATCGGTAAAAGTTTTGTTGTCAGTCATTTTATTGATGATATGTCCCGCCATCGTCGCTAGCTGCGGACCATGGTCTTCTTCACTTTCAGCGATATCACACACTAAAATACATTCTTTCGCTAAACCATGTTTAGTCAAGCCGGTAAGAAAGGCATGCGCGGGACGGGTAGCGTCGCAAAAGCTTCGGATTTGATGAAACAATGCGCCTACTACTTCGTGACTAGGGTTGATCGCCGCCCAATTTTTAAAAAGTGGGTGTGTATAGCAAGCATGACTTTTAATATGTGACACTAAATCTTTAACGTTCATAGTTCTCTCCAAGAGTTTATAATGTTTTTGCAACGAAGATGCGGCCGCCAGATATGCCTAGCGGTTTAATTTCAATATTTTTAAAACCTGCTTGCTCTAACTTACTTTGCCAGGCGGATTCGGATAATAATTTTCTGCCCATAAAGAATTTATGTAAAAATGAAAATGCACTCGAAAACGCGCGCTCATGCTCGTGTTGAGAAAATGGCACTGCGTCGACGATCACTAACGTTGCATTGGGCACCGTGGTGCTTATACAGCTCAGCAATGCGTCCAATGTGCGTTCTTCCTCTGGCAGCAAATCATGGAACACAAAGCCGGCATGGATCACATCGGCGTTTTTGAAGACGCGCGTGTGCGCGAGTAAGCGTTGAATCGGGGCTTGAAATACTTCGATGCGTTTTTCCAAGTTGGCTTTTTTTAATTGTGATTTCGCATCGTCACAAGCATCTTTCGACACATCGACCCCAATGCCGGTCAAATCCTTGATTTTATGCGCTAAGCGGATTAACAACCCGCAGGTGCCGCTACCTAAATCGACGATTTTTTTCGGATGGAGTTTTAAAATAGTTTCTTCGGCATGCGGATAAAAATCTTTTTCACCCATCCACTTCGAAGTGCGCGCCACATGTTCGCCACAGCGATGGTGCGTACGTACAGCGGAATCGAAATCAGTGGTGAATGCTTTTGTGTTCGCGAGTAGTGGCCCACAAGATTGCATGCCCCAAGAAATGTAGCCGATTTTATTTTTTTCGCGGGCGAAGTCTGAGGTTTTTTGATAAACCGTTTCGCCCGTGGTGGGATCCGTTCCAACATCTAACAAATTTAAATTTTTAAAGGTATCTAAATAGGATGCTAAGAAATCTTTCTGAATACATAATTCGGTTGCTAACGCTTGCACGGTAACGTGAGATTTTCTCTCTAAACTTTCGACAATACCGGCTTGCGCGCCGATTTCAAACAATATCGCTTTACCCGCAATATCCTGAGCCGCAAAACTATTATTGATTTCAATACTCATGGCTTACCTGCTCCTCTTAATTGGAAGCAGTTTAGTATTTAGGAGGCTTTTAAACTATCCGTAGAATTACGTAGGCAGAGGGATTGAGGGGTTTATTTTTTATAATAATCTTGAGTGGGAGGGTTATCAAAGTCTCGGTACAGCGCTTCTTTGTAGTGGATTATCATCATTTTATCGACATCGAAGGGATAGCATAATATTCCCGAACGCGGTTGACTGGAATAGGCGCTTCTGTCTTTACAATAACGTCCCCACGGATCTTTGCTGTACGGGCAGGGGCAATTGCCATCTTCGTTTAAATATTCAGTCACTGAGGCGCGGATTAAACGTTGTTTGATTTCATAATCGGAAGGATACGTGAACGCAGTTATCGCGATGAAAACTAGTAGGAACGCTAACAGTTTAACAAGCCGCATAACGCATAATCCTTTGTTGAGGAATATCACTTGATGATACACTTTTTTCCGGATTTTTGATGACGAATACTGTCATAAAAATTATAATGTGTGGTTAGTTAGCATTCAATTATGTGGACATTGGGAGCGAATAATGCAAATTTCAGAATTTAACCGCACCAACATCAATCGGGTAAAAGACGCAAGCAAAGTGCATTACATCGCTTGCGTGCGCGAGGCGGTGGGTGATTACTTAAATTGGTCGGCGCAAAATACCGAAGGCATACGCTTTCTCACCCGTTTTAGTCATTTTTGTCACGGCGCTAGCGGGCAGGCGCGCGCGAATAAGTTGCTAGCGTGTACCCTTGATCTCGATAAAACATTTTATGATATTGTTGAAATGGTAGGAGAAGTATTGCTGCAATCTGGCATTGCCCAACATTCTTTAAAACGCTATCTTTACCAAGCTTTTACTAAGACTGAGGTTATCAATCACACTCCTAAAATAACCGACGGCGATTTTTTTAAACTTTCGCAAACTAATCTCGAAACCGAATTCAATCAACATCTTTATCCCCGGCGCCACTTGGAAGAGTTTAGTTGTTTGGCATTAACCGAGGGTGTGCGCGTCGCAGCAAAACATTCTATCGAAGAGGAACTTAGCGTCAGTAGAGAAGCGTCGCTCTCGTCGCTGTTGTTGAGTTAATAATGATGAAAATAAAAATTAAAAATCTTCGTGAGTTACCACTTGAAGCCGCTGAAATTTATATACGCCAAATAGCCGCTTGGCATCACAGTGCTTGGAGCGGTATCACGGGTAAACCGCTGGCGGATGTGGAAAGAGATATTCATAAAATTTTTCGAGCGAAACAGGCTGAGTATTTTATCGCTGTGGATGAAGACACCAACGAAAGCCTAGGCACGATTGGTTTGAAGCAACGTAATATGGAAGATGAATATCCGGATTATGGTTGGGGGCCGTGGTTTTCGGGGCTGTATGTCCGCGAACAGAACCGCCACCAGCGTATTAGCGCGATGTTAGGCTTGGGTGCCGCTCAATTGGCGCTAAAAAATAAAGCCGTTAGCATTTATTATTTCACTCATAATCTTGCGCTGGCTGATTTTTATAATCAATTGCAAGGTGAAGTATTGAAGCCTTTTATGGGTCAGCAATATAAGTATTTAGGTAAACCGATTTTAGTGTATGCAGCAAAAACTGAAAATATTGTGAAGTTATTAGAAACTTACTTAGCTAAAAATCCTGCAGTTACGCCGGTAGAATCTCAAGAATTGCGGGCTAAGTTATAATGTTTATCTGCCTCTCCCCGGATTTTCGTTTCCCTACAGCCGGGCTACGCTTTAACACTTATCCTCACCCCGCATTGCGCGGGGTTAGATAATCTTAATCATAAAATAAACGCTGATGGTTTAACGGGAGCTGCCTGAGGAGCAATCTGCGCACGACGGCGTGTGAATAGTCCGTGACGTGTCGTTTCCGTGCTTGGTGATCTGACCGGCGCTAGATCGGGACTTTGATTTAATAAATTTCCATAGTCACGTCGCGCTATTGGACTTGGAGCCACTGCTGCTCGCGCTCGTGCCGGAGCAACTAGACGCACTGTAGCGGCAGCATCTGCTGGCGCTGGAGCGGGTGCGACAGCTCGCACTGGAGCAGGAACCACTACTCGCGCTCGAACCCCTTGAGCAGGAGCAGAAGCCACTGCTCGCGCTCGCACGGGAGCCCGACGAGCCATTGCTGGCGCTGGAGCAAGAACCAATTGATGCGCTGGAGCGGGAGCCACTGGTTGAGCTAATTGATTCGCTTGTCGGTGAGCTTTATAAGCGTTATGCACAGAAATTCCAACACCCAGAACTGCCGCGCCGAGGCCAAGCCAAGCAAAAATGGGTTGTGCCGCTAACATGACTAAGCCAACCGCCACTGTGCTAAGCGCTAATATAAACGCGCCTTTCAGATGCCCGACCATAGTTCTGCGATAACGTGTTTTTCTGGCGTTATCGATGCCCGGTACGTTTGATTTACCTAAGAAATAAGCCGCCGTGCCGAGATGGAATAATGCTTTAGCTCCCAATACCGCGGTAAAGATGATAGGCGATGCCAAAGCAAAAACCGTACTCGCTAATATACTGCCCGCTATACCGCCCCCGACCGCAGTCGCAATAGCTAAAGTGCTGACTAGTTCAACGATGGTTTTGACGACGATGCCGCGGTTGTAGTTTTCTAATTGTGCCTGTCTGAATGCGAAACCTAGTCTTATAAAAGAAAGACCTGCAGCCAAAGGAAATAAAATAAAGTGGCCTAACCCATCCAACCAATTTAGCATTCCTTCATTGGTAAACATGGAAAAAATCGTCCCAATCACGCCACTATCCACTGCTGCGACGACCTGGTCATTTCTATGATTTACAACAGCTTGTCTGATATTCATGACGCTTTACCTCTGTAAGTGAAAGTATTATACACAAAATTATGCATGTGGTCATTTTATTTCTATTCGAAATAGTTTACAATATACTCAATTAGCAATAGACTATTTCACTTTCAGCAATAATGAGGTAAACGACATGTTAGAAGATATCAACGTATTCAGCGTCATTGCCAAGCACCAGAGCTTTTCCAAGGCAGCCCGGGAATTGGAGTTATCGACGCCGGTGGTGACCCGCCGCTTAGCGCGATTAGAAAAATTACTGGGAACGCGCTTACTCAATAGGACGACGCGTAACGTCACCTTGACCGAAGCCGGGTCGTTATTTTATTTGGAAGTTAACGATATTTTAGCAGCGTTGGAAGCGACGAAAGAGTCGGTGATTTCGTTAACGCGTAAAGTAACGGGCACCTTGAAAGTCGGCCTGCCCTACGCCTTCAATCAATGCTATGTTTCAAAATCCTTAAATAATTTTCTCGCGCAATATCCCGCGTTAAAAATCCAAATTGAAAGCGGCAGTTATTTATTAGGTTTATTGAATAGCGGTTTTGACTTAGTAATTCATTGCGGAAATTTACCCGATTCGAATTACTATTTTAAAAAGCTTGGCAAAATGAAAAGAATAATTTGCGCGGCGCCTTCTTATCTGGAAGCATTCGGCACGCCACAAACGCCAGAAGATTTACTCTTACATAATTGTTTGGGCAGCGACAACAGTTCTTCCACGCCAAACTTGTGGACGTTCCAAGAAAATGGCAAAGATAAAGAAATTCTAGTGAATGGCAATGTCAGCAGCACGAACGGATTTGATTTGCGAACCTTAGCCGTTAACGGCGTGGGAATCGTTTACATAGCGCATTACATCGCTAGCAATGAAATCGACAGCGGTAGATTGATTCCAGTCTTGGAAAATCATCAAAAATATTTGGATGTCTACGCGGTCTACCCGTCAGCGAAATTTTTAAGTAAAAAAACGCAGTTATTTTTAGATTTCGTCACTGACTTAATTAAACCGTTGCTAGTGTGATTAGGTCAAAGCGGGCCTTAAACTCCGCGGCTGTTGACTTGGTGTGGTCGGCACATTCGGCTTTGCCGGTGGGAACAGCGTATTGACCGCAGTCGTCACCGTGTAAACCTTGGCGGGTTTGCCGGCAAAAAAAGCTTTTACCGCATCCAAGCCGCATTTTTCTAACGCCGTTTTCTGCGCCGCGGTGATATCAAAATTGATCGCGGATATACCCAAACTATCGATCAGCACAGTACGCGCCACGTCATGCTCGCGGTTAAAGAGATACATTTGCGGGCCAAACACCGCGCCGTTTACCAAGCCATAAATAATTTTTTCAAATTGATGATGGGTGATAGGCTTGACATCTTGTTTATGATCTTCTAAAGCACGCACGACTTGATTCGAATAAACGACGAAAGCCAATGTTTCAGGATTGTGAATGTATTCATTTAACGTTTTTTCATCATTTTTTTCATCGAACGCATAAGAGTCGATATATTTTTTCTTATCAAAAATCCTGACCGGCAAATCATCGACATAACCCCCGTCGACGTGGACACAGCCATCGCTGTCTTCGACCCACTCGCCCGGCGATTTTTCTTTGAGACAAATCATGGGAAAGGCGCCAGGTATCGCCGCGGAGGCTAAAATAGCCGTCGATATTTGCGTATGCGGCGTTAATTCCGCGGAAAATTTGTGAAG
This sequence comes from Gammaproteobacteria bacterium, assembly GCA_963692955.1. Lineage (GTDB taxonomy): Bacteria > Pseudomonadota > Gammaproteobacteria > DSM-16500 > DSM-16500 > UBA5158. The sequence continues at coordinate 1,722,339 of OY843587.1, forward strand.
CAAACGTGATGGTTCGCCATTCACTTCGCAAATCATCGTCGTGATTACAGTTAAATCTTTATAACCTTTCGCTTGCAATTGCCCAAACGTTATCGACGCCGTGCCAATGCTTTCTTCGAACAGATTAGCGATGACGCTGCGCAAATGGGAATTGTTAAACAAACTTTGGTGCGCAACGATATTATGTAAATCGAGTAAGATATTTTTATCATTCGCGATATGCGCGAAATCAATCAGATTATAAAACGTTTCGACCATCGCACTATTGCAGCGCATCGCGATCAAGAACGCCATGATCGAACCAGACGACGCACCGGCCACCCGTTGGACGTCTTTGAAAGAGCCCAATTCTTTTTCCAGTTGCTTAATCGCGCCGACGTAACCGGTGCCGGCGACGCCCACACCTCCAAAAACAAGGTTTTTTATTGGATTTCTGGCTGAAGCCATGGGGGTTCCCTCGCTATTATTTTTATGCTAATAATTTCGCTTTAAAATCAATTTCCACCGCGGACAATGCTTTCGAAATCGGACACGTACTCTTCGCGCGCTCAGCGATTTTTTGAAATTCTTCCTCCGCAAGATCAGATACTTTCACTTCGGTGCTTAATTCGATTTTTGAAATCGCGAAACCTTCGCCTTCCGGCCCGAAATAAACTTTCGCCGTGGAATGAATCGAATCCGGCGCGTGGCCCGCTTTCGACAAGATCGCCGATAATTGCATGGAAAAACACCCCGCGTGCGCGGCGGCGATTAATTCTTCTGGATTGGTTTCCGGACTGTTATCCGCCGTTCTACTTTTAAAACTGTAGGGGCCTGAATAAGCGTCACTGCCAAATTTCAACATGCCCGTACCTGATTGTAAATCGCCCTTCCATTCCGCTTCTGATTGACGTACGACACCCATGTGAAACTCCTTATTATGATGAAATTCGAAGTCCTATCTTAACACTCTTGAAACACAAGACAATCTGCCAAAATTAATGCAAGATATTCCCATTGTCATATTTATCGCAGAGGCCTTAAAAATGTTAAATTCAAATTGGAAAAAATGGTTAATTGCCATACTCATTTCATTGCCTAGCGTTACGTTCGCTGCAGTCCCCACTTGGCAAATCGTGCCGGATAAAAGCTCTCTCACTTTCACGGCGACACAAAATGGCGCGCCGACGACCGGCACGTTTAAAACTTTTTCCGGTGACATTAGTTTTGACCCTAATCAGTTAAGCATGAGTCATATCAAAATCGTGGTGGATTTAGCCTCTATTTCTGATGCTTACAATACTTTAGCCGATACGTTAAAAACAGCGCCATGGTTTAACACGGCGGTATTTCCGCAAGCCACTTTCGTCTCCAAATCGATCACAAAAACCGGCGCTAAAACGTTTGCCGCGCAAGGCGATTTAACGCTGCGTGATAAAACGTTACCGATCACGCTGACTTTCACGCAAACAGAATATTCCGCTACCAAAGCAGTAATGACTGGCACTACCACGATTCAACGTACGGCCTTTGGGGTGGGACAAGGTGAATGGGCGGACACTAAAGCGGTAAAAGATGCAGTGACGGTGAATTTCACGGTGACCGCTACAGCGAAATAATTTTGTCTAGGAGTAAGTTGTGTATCAATCCATGCTGATTTTAATAGGCGGCGGAATTGGCTCGCTAGCGCGCTACTGGTTATCGCTAGCCACGTATTTCTTACTCGGCAGCAATTTCCCCTACGGCACGTTAATGGTGAATGTACTCGGCTCATTCGTCATGGGTCTGTTATCGATTTTGTTCATCGAACGTTTCAATCTGCAGGCGGAATATTTGCGTGCCTTAATATTAATCGGTTTTTTAGGCGGATTTACGACGTTTTCTTCATTTTCAATCGAAACATTTAATTTATTTGAAAATGGCGAAGTCATCAAATCACTGTTAAATATTTTTTGCAGCTTTGGTTTTTGTTTATTAGCGGTAACACTAGGCGCGATGTTAGGGAGACAATTATGAGTACTAAAATGGTGATGGTCAGAGTGTATGTGATGGAAGCGGAAAAACAATTACATCTTATTTTGAGTTATTTGCATGATGTCATTCAAGTACGCGGCGTCACTGTGTTTCGCGGCATTACCGGCTTTGGGCAATCGGGTGTGATGCATGCGTCTGGGCTACTGGACTTATCGCTTAATTTACCGATCACGGTGGAATTTTTCGATGCGGATGATCGTATCGATAAAGTCATCACGCATTTGAATACAATTGTTGAACCCGGCCATATTGCCAAATGGCCGATCGAAGTTAATATCAACTGAAGTCAATATTAACTAAGGCCCGCGCATGGTCGTGCTTACTTAAATAATGCTCGCGTCACATTATCCGCAGCTTGTTTATCTTCACCTAAACTGGTTTTAATCGGTGAAGGCCGCTTTGGCGATCGCTTTGGCGACGTGTTTGGTGAGGCTGGCGGCAGCGCTTTCAACAGCAAATTCAAATCATCAAACGCATTGCCTTTTTCTGGAATAAGAAGATTCAACGGTTCCATTGCAGCTAACTCAATTTTACCCAACATAATTGGAGACGTAGGTGAAGCACTTTCTGAAAATGATGAGCTCGACGTCGTGCGCAGCGCGCCTAGCGAGCTGCTCGACATAATTGAATCCGTAGAAGCGGCAGAACTAGCGCGTGTTAGAGTCATCAGAGCTTGCGCTGAAGAGCCAAACACGGGTGACGGTGATGGGGAGCTAGGATCCAATCTTCTGCTGTTGACGCTAGGTGTGCGCGGTGTGCCGGAGACTGAACGCATAGAGCCACAAAAGCCGATAATATCCTTGCCTTCAAAACTAAATTGTTTTCTCGCCTTATCCCGGTCGATATTTAACAGCTCTAGTTGCGGAGAAACATCGGTACCGCCACCGCCCGTCGTGTAAATACGCACGGGGATGTCAGCCGTGGTATCGACCCTAGTTAACTCTTCGGCAGATTTTACAAATTTATATTTTTTTATGGAAACACTACCATCGGCCTCTTTGCACTCAGCGGCGGGCAAATTTTCGATATTCTCGACTAGCTTATGCAATGGACTCACGTTTAAACCGGAATAGCCTAAATTAAAATCCGCCATGATCGTCACTAATGGCAAGCTGCCGTGTTCGTTTTGTTTTTGTTGCAGCATAGCTACCACCGCTTGCAGCGACGCGCCTCTGCTCGTACTAATGGGAGAACCTTCCACTTCTTCGACGGGAATAAAACTACCTTGTTGTTCGGCGATCGACGACGCTATTTTTGTTAATAAATTCTGGCGTGAATTGTGTACGGCGGAAATCACTAACTGAGTAATTTTCTCTGGCATTGGGGTGACCTCTCGTTAAGACCTGATTAAAAATGAGCATTATTAGCATCTTATTTTTTATTATGACCATATATTACCGCAGATTAGATTAATGTATTCTTAAGAACCCAAAAAAAATGCCATAATACTCAATAGACTAATCAATTATTGAACATTTACCGGTTTAGCGAGTGTAATGTCACGAATTTAGGAGCATGCAACATGAAGCAAGTGGAAGACCAGAGTTCTTCAAAAGCCCACACCATTTCCAGAATATTTAATTATGTGGGCGGCACATTAATTTTCTTTGGCCTACTATATTTGCTGTTTAACAATCTCTTTTTGTTAGCGACCGCGAGCCGCGTGCTGGTGACGTTAGGCTTGGCAGTCTGGTCGTTGGCCATCGCTGTCTCTCTGTCTAAGCAAGAAAAAGCCGAAGCCACCAGTGCCGTGTTTTATACGATTGGGGGTTTGTTATTACCGGTGGGCTTAGGTGTCACGCTGCGCGCGCTGCGAGTGGATTATCCTTACGACCTCGATAATATTATTGTGACCGGCATTAGTTTTGCGGTATTCACGCTGTTGCAATTGCGTTTTCCGCGCGAAATTTTATTATTATTTTGTCTGTTCTTCGGGTCTTCTTTTTTTATCGCGTGCACGAATTATATTAATCTGGCGATGTTTGGTTTAGACGTTAGCGCACTGTTAGATTATCAATTCTTAGTGTTAGGCGTATTTTATCTGTTACTGGGTTATGGCGCGTCGCTGCAACACAACCGTTTAACGGGTTTATTATATTTCATCGGCGCTTTACTGGTGCTCATCGCTGCGTTTCAACTCGGTGGATTTTTATTTGAAGATTACTCAATTTTTATGTGGGAAATCATCGCGCCGATTTTAGTATTACTGAGTTTCGCCTTGTCCATCCCCTTGAAAAGCAACTCACTACTCTTTTTAGCGGGCGTATTTTTGATTATTTATATCGTCAATATTACGCGAAAATTTGCGTATCTATTTGGGGCGGTGGAATGGCCGATATTGCTGATCGTAGCAGGGCTCGCGTTGATGCTGATCGGTTATCTGTTTGTGTTATTTCACAAGAACCCTCCCAAGCAATAAAACTGTAAAACCGTACACAAAACGCTTGTTTTCTGCGGAAAATAGGCGTTTTTTTCATTGTAAGCTGTTGATTATTCCCTCGCCTTAAAAGCCTAAAATTTTCCTCTTAACCTCTTCATTTTTCATCACTATTTTTGAACATTTATTTGATTTTTTGCGTCTATTTTCCAGCAATTTTTAGAAAATGTCCTAAACTTATACTATATATTCAGAAAGTTTAATGTTCTGATATTAGGAGTGGCAGTGGACCAAAGTTTCAAAAATAACATCATAACTATAATAAAAAAGCTTAGCCTCCAAGGTGTAATTAAAACCTTGGTGTTAGCCTTTAGCGTCACCTTCACGCTCGTCTCCGCAAATCCCGTGTTGAATAGCGTCACCTCCGGCAGCGCCACGGTTTCATCATCCGGTAATACCACAACTGTTAATCAAACATCGAATCAAGCCATCATTCAGTGGAATAGTTTTAATATCGCGGCGCAAGAAAAAACGCAATTCGTGCAACCCAACTCAGGCTCCGTCGCGCTCAACCGCATTAACGCGCAACAAGGCGCTTCCCAAATTTATGGGCAGTTGTCTTCGAACGGGCAAATTATTTTAATTAACGGCGCGGGCATTCACTTCGGCCCGGGTTCGCAAATCAACGTGGGCGGACTTATCGCTTCCACTTCCGATATTTCCAACGCGAATTTTCTCGCGGGCAAATATATTTTTGATGTGCCATCGCAATTCGCCGGCTCTATCATCAACGAAGGAACTATCACTGCCGCCGATTATGGTTTGGTGGCGTTGTTAGGCACTAGCGTTGTGAACAGTGGTAAGATCACGGCGCACTTGGGTAGCATCGCAATCGGTGCGGGTAATGCCTTCACCTTGGATTTTTACGGCGATCAATTAATTAATTTTACCGTCGATCAACCCGCCACTACCGCAGGCGTGGATAGTAATGGCAAATCCTTACCTAACGGTGTCAGCAACACCGGCTCCTTACTCGCGGACGGCGGAAAAATTCTTGTCACAGCGTCAGTAGCTAGCGGTGTGTTAGACAACGTTATCGATATGCAAGGCATCGCACAAGCGCAATCCGTCAGACAGCAAAATGGCGAAATCATTTTATCCGGCGGCGCGAATAGCACTGTATTAATAAATGCTGTACTGGATGCGTCTGGCTTAGCATCCGGATCGACGGGCGGCATCATTCAAGTCTTAGGTAATAATATTGAGCTTGCTGCAAACGCTGTACTGAACGCGAGTGGCGATGCGGGCGGCGGCGTCATCAACATTGGCGGCGATGAACATGGCGCGGGGCCGTTACCTAATGCAACGACGACTGAAGTCGACGCGGGCAGCATGATTTACGCACAAGCAGTGACTTCAGGCAATGGCGGTAATGTTATTGTCTGGGCGGATAATACGACGACTTACAATGGCTCCATTTACGCACCCGGCGGTGCCGTTAGTGGTAATGGTGGATTTAGTGAAGTGTCGGGACACCAGTTATTGAATTTTGAAAATGGGAGCGTCAATTTGACCGCTCCCCATGGGCAACCAGGCACACTCTTACTTGATCCTGAAAATATTACGATTGGCACTACGAATTCTAATGAATCTCAATCAGGCACAATTATTTCTGCAACCGGCGACAATTCACAAATATCCGCTACTACCATCAATAATTTGTTAGCGACTTCCAATGTTGAAATTTATACCGGCAGCAGCGGTTCTCAGGCAGGTAATATTACTGTGAATGGTTCTTTGAATTGGAGCACGCAGTACAGCTTAACGCTTTCTGCTTACGGAAGTATTATAATTAATTCCGGGATCACCGCTACTAATACAGCTGTAGCTATCAATTTAGAAGCTGATAACACGGGAACAGGAACCGGCACAGTCACATTTAACTCTGCGAGTATTTCTTTTAGCGGCAGTCAAAATACAAGCCTGTTGCAAATTTTTTATAATCCTACCACTTTCGGGACGCCTACCAATTATTCATCGGACGAAACCGGTGCCGCTGCTTTTTATGCTTTTCAACTTGTTAACAATCTTACTAACTTGCAAGCAATCCAAAGCAATTTAAGTGGTGATTTCGCTCTCGGCAAAAACTTAGACGCCTCTATCACTAGCACGTGGAATGGTGGAGCAGGTTTTGTGCCGATTGGCTCAGTGAGTTCAACTGGTTTTTCGACGCAGGGCAATCAGTCCACAACAGGCGCGTTCGCCGGTGTGTTTAACGGGAACTATCACACTATTACTAATCTAACCATTAAACCCTCCAGTAACACGGATACTGGCCTTTTCGCTGATGTGGTTGGCAGTCCTAACGCAGGTATTATTGAAAACGTCGGATTGATCAATGAGACGGTTAGTTTCAGCGGGGCGGCTCTTACGAATGCGTATACTGCTGTAGGCGGCTTAGTAGGCGATCTTATCGGCGGCGAAGTCGATAATTCTTTCACTACTGGCTCTGTCAGCGGTACTGGCGGTGGATATGTAGCGGTGGGCGGATTAGTGGGTTTTTTGGGTATATTTTCATGTCAGGCTGGCCCCTGTAATCACAATGATACCTATTCAACACCAGGTGATGTAAATACCTCTTACAGCACCGCATCAGTCTCAAGCGGGTATGGCGCCGGTGGACTGGTGGGCGGCGGTGATGGGAATATCACTGAGTCTTATTCTACCGGCTCTATTACTTCAGGAAATGGATCTGTCACGCAAGGGTTAGCGGGCGGCGGCGGCTACACGACATCTAATCAAGTGAATATACTCTCATCACAAAATATTACTTCATACGCAAGTTATTTTGATTCAACGACCGCTGGAACTGTGTATTCAACTGCAATTGGCACACCTGAAACAACCACCGCACTGCAAAGTCAAAGTACCTATAATGGTTTCGATTTCGTAGATTATTGGAGCGCACCAACCGGCGGCTCTTTTGCCACATTACAAAATTTTACGAAACCTCTTACCATCTCAGGAACAGTAGTAAATACATCTTCTGGCTCTAGTGGAGATACACTTTATTTCGTTTTAAATGGTACTTTGCTCGGTCAAACTTCGCTAACTTCCACAGGCCTAAATAGTACTTTTACATTCGCGACAACAGGTGTCACAGGGTCAGGCGATTTATTACTTTATTTGACAGGTTATTCAGGCAATCTCATCGATAGTATTAATATTACTTCTGGAACGTTGTCAGGATTAACTGTAAATGACGCTGCCGTGACAGTTGGCTCAACCGCTACACTTTCAATGAGTAACACGGATTTAACGACTGCTTTAGGATCCTATAGCGGCGGTGGTAGTAATGTGCTTTATACAACATCAGGAAACAATGTTTCTTTGGGGAGTGCCGTCGGCTTTCAAACAACTTCTACTACTAGTTATACAATGAATGGGAATATCTCGGGGTCAGCACAACCTGTTACGTTTAACGGTCCTGTGACCGTGTCGACCGCTGCTACGCTAAGCGGTTCAGGTACAGATACTTTTGGCAGCACGGCTACTCTTACTAATACTTTAACTCTCAACAACTCTGGCACCACAACATTTAGTGGCGCAGTAAGTGGAATAGGTGGACTTACCATCGGAGCCGGTACGGTGGTGCTGGGAACTGCTAATAGCTACAGCGGTGCAACTAACATTACCTTCGCGACTGTGCAATTGAATAATGCGAATGGGTTTGGTTCTTCTTCAGCGCTGCACCTTGACGCATCCACACTTAATCTTAATTTCTCAGGCTCGCTGGGGAACAGCCAACCTTTAGATTTTAATAGTTCTACTATAAATTTGACCGGTGGAGCAACATTAAGTAATGACTTAGAAATTACAGGCGCTGATACTCTTACTAGTACCGCTTCTTCGTATTCAATACCTCTAGCAGTCTTTGGGTCTAACGATTCTCTAACGATTAGCGCACCCAGCATCGTCGATTCAGAAGAATATGATTTGGAGACAAACAGTGTTCTCACTCTGGATGCGACGGGAGCGTCGGGCACGATTGCGATCAACAGTATTATCGACGGCGTTAGTGGTAATCAAGGTTCTCTAGTATTGAACGCCTCATCTGCCGGAAATAGTATTACAACGAATTCAAGCGGTACTATCAAAGTGACTAATTTTACCTTGTCTTCCGGTAATTGGTACCAAGAAGGCTCATTACCTTCTTTCAGCGTTAGCAATGATTTTTCAGTCACATCAGGCACTGGAACTTTTACGCGTGCGTCAGCAGTTTCGGGTACTGGTTCATCCACCACTTATACCATTAACGATATTTATGGATTACAAGGAATTGCAACGTTACCACTTACTTATAATTATATTTTAGCTAACAGTATAACCGCCCCCTCTAGTATGAGCAGTTGGACCGGGCCAAATAGTTCTAGCGGTTTTACTCCCATCGGTACGCTTGCTACAGCCTATTCAGGCACATTCAATGGGAATGGCTACACGATTAGTAATCTTTATATGGATTATCTCGTCCCCGCTGCTAACTCTGGATTGAGTACGGGTTTCTTCAACAGTTCCTCAGGTACGATCGAAAACTTAGGTCTAGCGAATATCAATTTCACTCAACAACTTTACGTTGCCAACGGTAACACAGTTTCTGTTTCTGGTCTGGTGGGTAAAAATAGTGGTACGGTTACCAATACATTTGTGACTGGAACACTCGTCGGGACCGATTCAAATCAAGGGGGGACGAATTTACTCGGCGGTTTAGTTGGTATTAACAGCGGCACTATTTCAAATAGTTATACCGATATGGCAATGACTATTACCGCCAACTTAGGTGGGGGTGGTATTGTCGGTCAAAACAATTCAGGCGGTACTGTCAACGATACGTATTCCGTACCATCTTATAGCGGTACTTTTGTGCAAGGCGGCGCTGGAATTGTATTTACTAACAACGGCACGGTGACTAATAGTTATTACGACACGTTGAATAGTCCGATTGCGGGTGCCGGTGGTACTGCATTATCCGATGCGCAAATGAAAGTTTATACGAATTTCTCGGGCTTCACTTTTTCGGGAACTAGTCCCCCTTGGGCTTTCACAGCCAGCGGTAATGGAAGTTATGTCTATCCGGTTCTAACTAATACCACCGCTGGGCCTTATGCATCAGTCGGCAATATTTTTTCAGGTTCAATCTCTAATGGCGCTTCGTATTCCGGTGATGGTCTAGCGCTATATGTTAATGGTACTTCGGTCGCTACTACGACGATTAGTGGGACTGGCACGTTTAGTTTTACCGTTGGCGCATCTAGTTTAGGCACTAGTACCAATTTCTTAATCGCATTAACTAGCGGCGGTCAAGGCGGCGTGGTAGATGAGAGCTTGTCGACGGCCGGCAACATCACGTCATTATCTCTCACCGCGAATGATTTAATCGTCGGTGATTCATCGAATAATTTTGGTTTTAATAATGCTTCTTTGGCGTCGGCGGTGGGTACTAATTCCAATTTATTATATTCAGCGTCTAGCAATAATATTACGGTAGGTACCAGTTCTTCGAGTATTAACTTGGTCACGTTAAGTAATATCACCTACGGTTTAAGCGCGAATATTTCCGCAGCTAGCGGTTCCAGCGGGTCTATGACGTTTCAAGGGCCGGTGAACGTTTCTAATAGCCCAACCGTAACTACGACCGGCAGCGGAACGATATCATTTAGTTCTACCGTCAACGGCGCCAGCGCGCTGACGTTATCAAGCGGTAGTGGTTCTTCTATCTCTGGTGCAGTCGGCGGTACGACCCCATTGACGACTTTAACAATTCAAGGCAGTGGTACCGGTACTTTGAGTTCAGTAGCGGGTCTCACCAATTTAACGGTTAATAACGCGACAGAAATTGTTAGCGCAGATACGGCTAATAATACTTTCACTATAGGTACTTCGGGTGTGTTAGAAGTCGGCAGCCAAGCCGCGGCGGGAACCGGCACGATAACTCTATCTGGTGGCGTTCTAGAATCTACTACGGCGACTACACTTTCAAATGCAATCTCGGTCACGGCCTCATCTTTACTTGAAGGCTCAGGTTTTACTCTCAATGGGGCAGTAACTTTATCAGCACCGCTTAGCATGTATGACGGCACTGTTAATAACACTTTCAACGGCGGCGTGACCGGCAGCGGCACGCATGGCTATCTTGCATTAACGGATACTAGTAATGTTATTTTTGGTAATTCTTCCACTAACACCATGACGGGAGCACTGAGTGGCGGCGGGAATTTCACCATTCAAAGCGGTTCTACATTATCACTAGCGGGTGCAAATTCTGGTTTGTACGCGGCGTTTAGTGTGGGTGGCACATTAACGGCGGGGGGTGCGACGTCTGCACTGGGAACTGGAACAATCACCTTAACCGGCGGTACCGTAAACGCAACTGTCGCGGCTAGCCTTGCTAATAGTTTTGCTGTCACCGCCAACTCCACTATCAGTGGCTCTTCCAATATAACGACCTCCGGCGGCGCGACTATCAATCTCGCGACAACGCCTATCACATTATCGATTACTAATTCGGGCACCACTTCTTTTGGTTCCGCTATCACGCAAGGTACTGGCACGGGAACTGATCAAGTTAAAATGAATAATAGCAGCGGCACCCTACTCCTCTCCGGCGCGAATACATTTAGTAATTTGGAACTCACCGCGGGTACTGTGGGCGCGACTTCTAGTAACGCGACGGACTCAGGCAATTTTTCTGTTGATGCTAGTGCTACTGCAACCTTAGGTGGTTCTAACTCTTTAGCTTTCAGCGGCACCGGGACGATGAATACCAGTAGCACGTTAGATGTTACCGCCGGTACGAATAGTGTCAGTGGCTTGGTAAGCGGTGGCGGCACCATTGCGATTAGTGGTGGTTCTCTGGCTTTGTCAGACGTCAACAATACTTTATCGAGTGCGTTCACATTAAGCGGCGGCACGTTAATCGCCGGCGGCTCGTCTGGCACGCTCGGCTCTGGTTTAATTACATTATCCGGCGGTACATTGACATCCAGTGCTGGCAGCGGCACGGCTGATACCGTGGGTAATTCTATTACAGTCAGTAGCAGTTCATCCATCGGTGCTTCTAATACACAAAATAATATTATTTTAGGCGGTACCACTAACACGATTAATAAAGGTATCACATTAACGATTTATAATACTGGCACAACAAACTTTACCAACGCTATCGTTGAAGGTAGCGGCACGGGAACGAGTACATTAGATATTAATAATGGCTCGACCGGTGTGGCTAATCTTAGCGGCGCGAATACTTTCGATACCTTACAATTCACCAGTGGTTCTGTCGCTGCGAGAACGACGGGTACGACGTTATCCGGCGCATTTTTAGTTGATCCAGGTGTCACGGGCACCGTTGCCGGTGGTAACTCGATTACGATTGCCGGTGGGTCGACGGGAACGTTAACTACTTCGATACTTTCTATCACCAACTCCAGCACTACTGCTATCAGCGGCGCGATTACCGGTAGCGGCCAACTTAAAATTGGTACGGGTGCGGCGTTGTCCTTAAGCGGTAATGACACATACACCGGTGGAACGACGATTACCGGCACACTAGCGATTACCGGTGGTACCGATGTATTGAGCGGCACGGTGAGCGGCGCGGGTGCGATCACGATTAGCGGCGGATCTTTTACTTTATCTAGCCCTAGTAATACGCTAACCAGCACTTTCGGAGTGAGCGGCGGTACTTTAATCGCAGGTGCTGCTACTAATTCGTTGGGTACTGGTACAATTACTTTAGCGGGCGGCACTTTAACTACGTCTGCTGGTTCCAGCGCGACTGATTCCCTCGGCAATTCTATTGCAGTCACCTCGAATTCTTTCATTGGGTCTGCCAGCGTGCAAAATAATATTTTATTGAATGGCACGACAAATAGTATTTCTAAAGGCGCATCGTTAACGGTTTATAACACTGGCACTACCGGCTTCACTAACGCGATCACTGCTGCGGGTTCCACTGGTACAAGCACACTCATTCTTAACAGTGGCACTAACGACGTAACGACTTTAAATGGCGCGAATACGTTCGACGCGTTGGAATTTACGAGTGGCTCTCTCGCAGCGGGATCGGCAAGCACCAGTTTATCTGGGTCATTCTCTGTCGATCCTAATGTCACAGGAAAAATTGCCGGAACAAATTCTATTTCTATCGCGGGTAGCGGCAATCTCGGCGCCAGCGGTACACTTAATATTACCAACTCCGGCGGCACGACATTGAGCGGCGCCATCACCGGCACCGGTGGAATTACCGTTGCGGCAAGTGACGGTTTGACTATCAGTAACAATGCGACTTATAACGGCGCGACCTCAGTGGCGGGCACGTTAACATTTTCCTCGGGCACGAGTTCCTTACCTGGCGTGGTGAGCGGCGCGGGTACCCTCTCTGTTTCTGGCGGTTCGTTAAGTTTAACTAATTCGACTAATTCATTTAGCGGATCAATTGGCGTGTCGGGCGGGACCTTGATCGCGGGTGTGCTTACCGATCCATTTGGCACGGCGACAATTGGTTTGTCCGGGAGCGGCCAATTGTCAGCGACAAATGCGGTGTCTATAACTAATCAATTAACCGTGACAGGTGCTAACGCAGCGATAGCGAGCGGCAGTAGCTTAATGACTTTTTCGAATGCGAGTAATTCTTTGACTTCTGGAACGTTGACGATTAATTCGAGTACCACGTTTAGCAATACCTTAGGCGGCAGCGGCGCGTTAACGATCGCTGCCGGTACGACGACGTTTAGCAGCGGCGCTAGCATTTTGAGTGGCGCAATAAGTGATTCCGGTATCCTCAGTGTCTCTGGTGGTACGTTGAGCTTGAGCGGTTTAGTCAGTGGCGCTGGTACGATCAATGTATCAGGCGGTTCTTTGAGCTTGAGTGGTACGAGTAATACATTTAGTGGTGGGTTTGGTGTGTCAGGCGGTACATTGATTGCCAATGCGTCTTCCAATCCATTTGGTGCTGCGACCATCGGTTTATCTAGCAGCGGTGCGTTGTCTGCGACGAGTACGGTAACTTTAAATAATCAATTAACGGTGGCAGGCACTTCCGCATCGATTGCTAGCGGCAGTAGTCAAATAACATTTTCTAATAGTAGTAATTCGTTAACTTCAGGCACATTTACGCTTAATTCGAATACGACGTTTAGTAATACTTTAAGCGGTAGCGGCGGCTTAGCGGTGGCATCAGGACAAGTAGCAACGTTTAGCGGCGGCAGCAGTTCATTGAGCGGCTTGATCAGCGGCGCGGGTAACGTCAGTGTCAGCGGCGGTTCGCTCGCTTTGACCGATGCATCGAATTCCATAAGTTCTTTATCGGTCAGCGGCGGTACGTTAATCGCGGGCGCGCTGGGCACTTTGGGCAGCGGCACTATTACATTATCAGGCGGCTCATTAACTTCAAGTGCGGGTTCCGGCACGGCGGATGTGCTCAGCAATTCTATTTCCGTCACGGGCTCCGCTGCGATTGGCGCGGCTGGCACGACGAACAATATCACTTTCAATGGCACTACTTTTACAATTAATAAAGGTGCGACGTTAAGTGTATTAAATACGGGAACGACTGTATTTAGTAACGCCGTTACCGAAGGTTCCGGGACAGGCGCTAGCGGGATTATCATTAAAGATGGCAGCACGGGTTTGGCGACTTTCAATGGCGCGAATACTTTTGATTCATTGGAATTTACCAGCGGCGCAATTTCCGCGGGATCGGCTAACACGACACTCAGCAGTACTTTCTCGGTCGACACTAGCGTGACTGCAACAATTTCCGGGACAAAAGCACTTTCTATCACGGGCGCGACGGGATCTTTATTATCGTCTAGTACATTGAGTCTGACAAACTCGGGTGGCACTTCATTAAGTGGTGCAATCACCGGCAGCGGTGGCATTACGGTTGGGACTGGCGCTGCGCTGACGCTTAGCGGCAATGATACTTATACCGGCACTACCAGTTTGACTGGTACGTTAACAGTGTCTGGCGGGACCGATTCATTCAGTGGTTCAACCACGGGCGCGGGCGCTATCAGTATCAGCGGCGGCTCACTCGCTTTAACGAATTCGGGGAATTCAAGTTTATCAAGTACGTTTGGGGTAAGCGGTGGTACCTTAGTCGCTGGCGCGTTAGGTTCACTTGGCAGTGGCGCTATCACGTTAGCCGGTGGTTCATTGACATCAAACGCGGGCACAGGCACAGCTAATGTCGTGAGCAATTCAATTTCTGTCACCGGCAGTTCAACCATCGGCGCCACCGGCGTCACTAATAACATTACGTTAAATGGTACGAGTATTTCCATTAATAAAGGCCAAACCTTAACTGTTTATAATAACGGTACGACGAATTTTTCAACCGCGGTGACTGAAGGTACTGGCAGCGGCACCAGTCAAATTACTATGAATGCTGGCGGCATGGGCATGGTTAATTTCAATGGCGCAAATACGTTTGACACATTGGAATTCACGAGCGGATCAATTGCCGCGGGTACGACAGGTACAACTTTAACAAGCACATTTAGCGTCGACTCTAACGTGACGGCGAAGATCGCGGGTTCTAACTCTATCTCAATCACAGGTGCGCTTGGAACATTAAATAGTGGCAGCACGCTCGAGATCTCAAATTCTGCAAGTACTTCATTAAGTAATTCGATAACCGGCACTGGCGGCGGTATTACCGTCGATAGTGGCGCAGCGCTAACGACTAGCGGCAATCTCATCTATACCGGTGCGACTAGTCTGACAGGTACTTTGACGGTGACCGGCGGTACCGATAGCTTAATCGGCTTAGTCAGCGGTGCGGGCGCAATTAGTGTCAGCGGCGGCACATTTACTCTAAAGGACGCGGTTAACACTTTAACGAGTAATTTTGCAGTCAGCGGCGGCGCGCTGGCCTCTGGCGCGGCGGGCGCGCTCGGCAGTGGCACTATCACTTTATCCGGCGGTGGGTTGACGACGACTGCGGGCACGGGTACCGCCATCGTTATTAGCAATCCAATTTCAGTTACCGGTAACGCCGCGATCGGCGTGGCGACTAAACAAAATAATATTTCTCTGAGTGGCTCCACGATCTCTATTAATAAAGGCGCTACGTTAAGCATATTGAATACGGGTACCACGACTTTTACAACGGCAATCACTGAGGGTACTGGCACCGGCACTAGCGGCGTTTTGATTAATAGTAGCGCGAGCGGTACGACTACTTTCACCGGCACGAATACATTTGATACTTTGGAATTTACGAGTGGTGCAATCGCCGCGGGCACGGCCGGCACGAGTTTATCCAGCACGCTCGCAGTCGATACCAACGCGACCGGCACAATCTCTGGTTCAAATACACTTTCGATTACGGGCGCTACTGCATCAGTGTTGACCGGCGGTACGTTAAGTATCACTGACACGATGGCGACTTCGATCAGTAATGCCATCACTGGCGGCGGCGGTGTGTCAGTTGGCGTCGGCGGTATTGCGACATTCAAAGGCAACGATACGTACACGGGTACGACGGCTGTGTCTGGCACGTTGAATGTTTCGGCTGGCACGGATTCGTTAAGCGGCGTGTTAAGCGGCGCGGGTACTGTCACCGTGAACGGTGGCTCGCTGACGTTAACGAGTTCCAGTAATAGCATCAGCGGGGCTATGAATTTAAGCTCAGGTTCACTCATTGGGGGCAACGCCACTACCCCATTTGGTACGGCGGCGTTAGGTTTAAGCGGCGGTACTTTATCAGTCAGTCAAACTACCTCTCTCGCGAACGCAGTGACGGTCAGTGGCAGCGCGGCTATTGGCGGCAGCGGCGCGCTAACTTTTACTAATACAGTCGGCTTAACTTCTGGTTCATTAACGCTCGGGGATTCAGCGGGAACTACCTTTAGCAATACCATTTCCGGTGCCGGCTCGGTCATCGTTAATTCCGCGACTAATACGTTTAGCGGTAGTAATACTTATACTGGCGGCAGCACGGTGAATAACGCGGCGGTTTTGGCCTTGAATACTCTCACTGGGGCTGGCACTAACTTAATTACTTCGAATAACACTAGCCAAATCGATTTTAACGCCGCTGGCACATACTCAAATGCGATTACGTTAAGCAACACGACGAGTATGACAGCGAATATAAATCCCGCGAATAATTTAGCGGTCACTTTATCTGGCGCGTTAACGCTTAGCGGTACTTCCATTATCACTGCTAACACCGGCGATACACTTTCATTAACCGGCACGATGAGTGGGTCTGGCACGGTAGGAACTTCAGGTGTGGGTACCATTTCAATGGGCGGTACGAGTAATACTTTCAACGGTACTATTAATACGGCTGGCACCGGCTTATTAGAAGATGCTTCAATCAATGGCTTTGGCGCGGCCGGGACTGCGTTAAACATTAACTCACCCGTCACCTTCTCTGGCTATAACGAAGCGGCGAATATCACTATCAATGGTGCCGGTACACAAATTACTTTTACTGGTAATGAAAATTTATCGGGTACGTTAACACTTACTAGTGCGTTGACAGCGACCGTCGCTAGCGGAAATAGCCTGACGTTAAGCGGCAATCTGCTAACTGGCTCAGGTCAATTAACCATTAACGGCGCTGGCACGACGACATTGTCCGGCGCGAATAATTCGGCTTATGCCGGTACCATCGTACAATCAAACGGCCAATTGATCGTCGCCACGAATAATTCCACCGGCGTCGGCGCGTTGCAAATTAGCAGTGGTTCGTTACAATCTTCCGGCAGTGTAAGTTTAGAAAATAGTAGCACTGCATTTAATGGTAACTCGACGTTGAATGGCACACATGCTATTACGTTTACCGGCAGTAGCGTTTCAATTAATAATTCCTCTGTGCTAGGTATCTCTAACAGTGCGACGACACAGTTTAATAATTTAATCAGCGGTACTGGCAGCATCGATTTAAGTAACAATGGGACGTTAGCATTGAGCGGCGCGAATACGTTTGCCGGCTTAACCTTAGAAAATAGTACGATCGAAGCGAACAGTTCGGCTAGCTTAACGGCGACCTATAATGTCGCGGCGAGTGACACTGCCATCATCGGCGGCTCTAACGCCATTGCGTTCACCGGCGCTGGTACGATTAATTCCAGCAGCGCGTTAGAGATTAGTAATTCTTCAACGACAGGCTTAAGTTCGTTAACCGGGGGGTCTTCAGGCTCAGGCAGTTTAAGTACGACTGGATCGAATATTGGCGCTATCACATTGAACGGCACTATCGGCGCTACCGCGTTAACTTCTGTAAACCTTGCCGCGAACACGAATATCAATACCGCAAATATCACTACGAGCGGCGCGCAAAATTATTCTGGCACGACGACGTTAGATACGTCGACGACTTTAAAAGGTAGCACTGTTGCATTAAGTACGACGAATAGTTCAGCAGATGGCGCTTCAGGATTAAGCGTAAATGCGACCGCTTCTTCTGGTTCACCAGTCACATTCAATTCCGCGGTAGGCGGTGGCGCATCAGGTAGATTAGCGAACGTCACGGTGACGGGCGCGGCGACGATCGATGGCAGTATCACTACTACGGGTGATCAAACTTATAATAACGGTGTGACTGTTGCTAACAGTGATACGTTAGCAGGTGGTAATGTTAAGTTCTCTTCAACGGTCGGCGGCACGGGTAGTCTTGCCGTGAATGCGACAGGCGCTATCACTGCCACGGGTGCTGTGAGCGGCTTGGCCGGCCTTACGATTCAAAATTCCTCGGCGACGACATTCAGCAGCACAGTCAATGTCAGCGCGGTGACATTAACGAATACGACTGGCGCCGTTACTTTTTCTAATAATTTAACCACGCCGAGCTTGACCACGGCGAATAATGGTTACAGTGTTGTGTTGAGTGGTGCAGCGAATAGTATTTCTAATTCAGCCGTGACGACATTCTTAAATACGGGCGGCGTGACGTTTGGCGGCAGTTCATTATTCAGCGGCGGCGTCACTTCAACCGCGAGCACCACGACATTGCAAGGTAACGTAAAATCCAGCGGCGGCGCTATTTCATTCGGCGCGACGACTCTCAATGCGACTTCTGTGTTGGATGCAACGAATAGCAACGCGACCGCGGCAGGCGCCGCCATAGGCGTCGGTGCGATTACCGACAATGCGACGACGAATAATTTAACGTTGAACTCAGGCACGAATGGCACCGTCACGGTCAGCTCATTATCGAATGGTGGGCAATTAACGTTAACAGAATCAAACGGCGCGACATTTAGTGGCGCGGTCAGCGCGACGCAAATAACTATTACCGACACTAGCAACGGCGCCAGTGTTTCCTTTGGCGGAAATCTGACGGATTCCGGCACGTTTACCGCGGCGAATACGGCTAATTCATACAACGTTACCTTCCAAGGATTACTAAATTCATTCACCGGCGCCGCATCGATTGATACGGAAGGCAACGTGACTATCGGTACATCGACTAGCGCGGCGACGACTTTTACGGCCGGCGTTGAAGCTACTAGCGATACGGTAACGAGTATCGCAGGCAGTGTGACAGCGAGCGGCGTAGCCACGATTAATCTACCGAATACTGTGTCAATCACCGCGGATAGCACGATTACGAGTGGGACCGGTCAAATTACCTTGGGTGATATTGGCATTCAAAATAGTCACAACTTACAATTAGGCACGGGTAACGCAGACGCGATAAGTGTCGGCGCGTTGCAAGGTAAATTAGCGGGTAATACCGGGTCGGTCTTGGTCGATACCGCCAATACGTTCGGGGCTTCAGGATTAGTGAAGTTAAATTCGTTAACCATTGAAAATAGCAGCGGCGCTATGTTTAACAATACCGTTACCGCCAACACGTTTAATACCTCTAATGGCAGCACGACGAGCTTAAACTACGGTTTAACGCTGGCTAACGGTGCAACGATTACAAACGCTATGAATTTCACTAACACAGGCGGCGTTACTTTAGGCGGCACATCAATATTCTCGGCAGGCGTTACATCTACTGCTAGTACCACCACATTACAAGGTACAGTTTACACTAGCGGCGCGGGTATAACGTTAGGGACGACGACATTGAATGCGACGTCAAAATTAGACTCAACGAATAATGGCACGACAACTACCGGTAACGCGATTAGCGTGGGCGCGATTTCAGACAATTCTACCAGTGATAATTTAACATTAAATGGCGGTACGACTGGCACAGTGAATGTGACGTCGTTAAGTAATGGCGGTGTATTAACCTTAGCGAATTCTAACGGCGCGACGTTCTCAGGCGCGGTGAACGCGTCACAAGTCAATATCAGTGATTCACAAGCCGGTACAAACGTTCTGTTCCAGAATAATTTAACGGACTCTGGTACGTTCAGCGCGACGAATACCAGTAATAGTTACAACGTTCAAATCGAAGGCGCGAGCAACTCAGTCACGGGGGCTGCGACGATTGCAAATAAAGGCACGGTCACTATCGGTACCGCAGCGACCAATGCAAATGCTTTCTCCGGCGGCGTCACGGCGACGAATGCTGCTAACATTAATTTAGCTGGCAATATCACGGCAGCCGGCGCGAATGTGATAGATTTAGCAAGTCCTATCACAATCACTGCAAATACATCTCTAAGCGGCGCCACCGGACAAATTACGTTGGGTGCGACTTCTATTCAAGCTAGCAATAGCCTTGCGTTAGGCAGCGATCTTGCCACGCCGATCAGCGTCAGCTCGATTAGCGGTAGCGCGGCGGGACATGGCAGTGTCGTGGTGAGCACGTCAGGAACTTTTGCAGCTAGCGGCGTGATCGGATCAACCAATTCATTAAATTCATTTACGTTAGAAAATGCCGGCACCGCAACCTTCAGTAACACGGTCAATGCCACGACGTTTAATTCATCTGATGGCAATACGAATAGTCTTGCCTATGGTCTGACCTTTAGTAATGGCGCAAATATCGTTAACGCGGTGACTTTCTCTAACACGGGCGGCGTCAGCCTCACTGGCAATTTACAATTTAACGGCGGTGTAACTTCTACCGCAAGTGCTACCACTTTGAATGGTACGCTGACGACGCAGGGTAATATCATTAATTTAGGTAACACAACATTAGCGGGTGCTGCGACGACGCTTGATGCGACGAACGCGGGCGCGAATGCCAGCGGCGCCAATGTCACGATCGGCACGGTGAGTGGAACTAGCACGGGCGTGCAAGGGTTAACTATCCTGGCAGGCTCGGCTGGCAACGTTAATTTAAATGGTACCATTGGTACTACGAGTGACGCGCTGAGTAATCTAAGCGTGACCGCGAACAAGACGACCATTAACAATGCCTCGACTTACACGACTGGCGCGCAATCCTATACGGGTGCGGTGGCGTTAGCGTCGAATACCTCAGTGAATAGTAGTGCTAGCAATATTAGTTTTAATGGCACTGTCGACGGCGGTTTTGAATTAGACGCGACAGCGCAAGGTAATGTGACCTTCGCTCAAAACGTCGGGCACGGCACTAACCTTGCCAAAATAGTGGCGACGGCAGGCACCGGCTCTAAAATAAATATCAACGACGCGAATGTCGATACGACCGGCGCTCAATCCTATAACGGCGCGGTAAGTTTAGGTGTCACCACGAATTTAGCTAGCACGGGCGGCGCAGTGAGTTTTTCAAATTCTATCGATGGCGCGGTTGGGTTAACGGTCAGCGGCAGCAGCGTGACCTTTAACGGCGATATTGGTAACGGTGCGCTATTGACGAGCTTAATGGTAACGGGGCCGACAACATTAAACACTGGAGTTATTAAAACTGCGACGACGCAAAATTATGTGAACGCGGTGACATTAACCGGCGGCAATGCGTTGACTGCGGGGACATCGATTAATTTCCAAAGCACAATTGATGGCAATCAAGCGTTAAGCGTCAACGCGCCGACCGTGACATTTGGCGCCTCCATTGGGTCTGGTAGCAACAGCGCATTGACTTCTTTAAATGTGCAAGGCACGGCGTTGAATAACAATGCGGCGGTGATTAATACGAGCGGCGCGCAAACTTATCAAAACGCTATGGTGTTAGGTGTCGGCAGTGATTTAACGAGCACGGCTGGCGCGATTAATCTCGAAAGCAATGCGAATGGCGCGTATGCTTTACAAGTTAACGCGTTGACAGGCGGCGTCACGTTAGGCAATACGACCGCAAGTTCGGCTACCTTAGCAAGCTTAAGCGTCACGGGCCCGACAACTTTAAATTGGAGTGCCGTGAATACGACTAACGCGCAAGATTATGCTGGCGCGGTAACGTTAGGTGTCAGCACAGATGTCGCAAGCTCAGCTAGCTCCGTGACTTTTGGCAATAAAATCGATGGCGCATTTGCATTGATCGCGAACGGCTCTACCGGCGTCACGTTATCTAACTCTATCGGCAGCACTGCCCCACTCACGAGTTTGGATGTCACCGGCGCAACCAGTGTCAATTCCGCGGTTATCAACACGACCGGCGTTCAAACTTATCATAGCGCGGTGACGTTAACCAATAGTTCGCAAATGAGCAGCAGCGCAAACGGCAATATTACTTTCGATGCAAGTGTCGATGGCGGTACGAATAATTTAACGACCTCTACCGGCACCGCGACTACCGCTTTCTATGGCGCAGTCACTGATACCAATAATTTAGCCGTGACTTCCAGCACGATTAATTTAGAAAATGGTAATGTCACCACGACCGGTAATCAAAGTTATACGGGCGCTGTCACATTAGAAAATACCGCAGCGTTAACGAGCACGAGCAGCGGCACCATTACCTTGAGTTCAACGCTCACCAACAATGGTAATACACTTACCTTAGATACGGCGGGCACGGCCACTATTATGGGACAAATTAGTGGTACTGGCGGTTTAACACAAGCGGGCACAGGGACGTTGGTACTGGATTCGAGTTTAAATAATTATACTGGCGCGACCAGTATTGAAGCGGGCATGTTAAAAATCGCCGCGAATAACGCGCTTGCCGTCGCAAGTGCTGTGACCTTATCTTCAGGCGCTACATTAGAATTAAATAATTTTAACGATTCCTTGAGTGATTTGTATGGCGCTGGTAATGTCACTTTAGGTTCGGGTACGTTAACGGTTAATAATGCTGACTCAGATAGCTTTGACGGTAACATTAGCGGCACGGGTAATGTTATCAAAACTAATAGCGGCACGTTAACGTTAGATGGAAATAACTCTTATAGCGGCGGCACCCATATCAATGTCGGAACGATCAACACCGCTTCCAACACAGCCTTAGGAACGAGTTTCGCCATCGTGGCCGCAGGCGCTGAACTTGATGTCTCTAACAGTGTTACGCTCGCCAATCAAATCGGTTTAACGGGTAATGGCATAACGACGAATGGTGCTTTGGTTGCAACCGGTACGGATATTCTTAGTGGCGGCATTTCTTTGGGAGCCAATACTAGCATTGGCGTCACCAATAGCGGCGATAAATTGACTTTGAATAATATTATCAGCGGCGCAGATTTAAATAAAGTCGGCGCGGGTACGTTGGTGATCACTAACGTCAATAATACTTATGCGGGTTCAACGAATGTCGAAAATGGTATTTTATCGATCGGCGCTGCCACCGCGATTCCAGTCACTAGCGCGTTAAACATCGCTAATATCGCCAATGTTACTTTTAATAATTTAGTCGTTGCCGTTACCTCTTTAACGGGTTCAGGTAATTTGAATTTAACGACGGCAAGCATCCAAGTCGGTAGTGATAATTCAAATAGTTCTTACGGCGGCAATATTGTTGGTACGGGTATTTTAGAAAAGATGGGTACCGGCACATTGACGTTAACCGGCAATAATACCTATACCGGCATCACTTCGGTGACGAATGGTACGGTGGATTTCCAAAGTGGTACTTCTACAGTTGGAATTATCAGCGTTTCGAATAACGCGTCGCTCGTCTTAAATAATGCGACAGTCACTTCTACCGGAATATCGCTCAATGGCTCAGGGGTTGGCTCCGCGGGAGCATTAGTCGATAGCGGTAATTCCATTCTCACCGGCAGCGTGAACCTCAGTACGAATAGCACGATCAGCACGACGAATGGGTCCGATACTTTGGTATTGCGCGGCAGCGTCAATGGCGCTAAAACGTTAACCTTACAAGGACCAGGTAGTATTTCTTTAGTTGGCGGCGTGGGCACGACGACGCCATTGAATAGTATTGCTTCCAGTGCTGGAACGGTTACAACTTCTGGCGCAATTAATACTATCTATAATCAAACTTATAATAACGTCACCTCATTGAACGGCAACACTTCTTTCACTAGCAGCGCGGGATCGGTAACGCTTAGCGGAGCGATTGACGGGAATAACAGCTTATCTGTATCCAGTATGACGGGCACGGTGATAAGCGGCGTCATTGGCGGACATAATGCTCTCACCAGCCTCACCGTGACAGACGGCAATGCTGCAGGTGTGAGTACGACATTAAATGGCGGCGCGATTACTACAGTTGGCAATCAAAGCTTTAATGATCCAATTATTTTAGGCGCGAACACGACGCTGACAAGCGGCGGAAATATCACTATTCCAATGGGCATTACCGGCGCCAACGATAATTTAAGCCTGATCGGCAGCGCGAACAATAACAACTTTATTTTAGCCGGCAACCTAGCCGTTAATAATGTGGTCGTCACCGGCAGCAGCGCTGGCATCAATACGCTGACCGTGCAATCAAACGATGCAAATCAAGTTTGGAATATCAACGGTACGAATCAAGGGAGTATCAGTGGCATCACTGAACAGACCGGCAACTTTACTTATACCCTAATGAATAATTTGGTCGGCGGTAACAATGGCAACACTTTCTCTATTTTAGGCGGTGGCAGTGTGACGGGAACCATTACGGGCGGTGCGGGTAACAATACGTTTATCGCGGATAACGTGAATAACATGTTTAACATCAACGGCACAAATTCCGGCACCGGCACGGGTGTCGCCAGCTTTACACAAATTCAAAATATCGTTGGCGGTACTGGCACTAATACTTTCGTCTTAGCTGACGGCGCAACCGTTGACGGCATGCTCAGCGCCACTGGCACGCAAACGAATACCATTGATTATTCCGCTTATTCAACACCAATCAATGTGACGTTGAACGGCACTACCGGCCAAACGGTCAATGGGGGAAATTCTCTCATCAATAATTTTAATAACATAAATAACTTGATTAGCAACGGTCAATCCACGTTAACCGTCGATGGCACCAATAACGTTATTCACATTACCGGCCCTAACCAAGGTTATGTGAATGATCCAACTTATTTCTCTGGCTTTAATACCATCGGCGCGACTCCCGGCGCCAGCGGCACCACAGTCGTTAAGTTCGATACTAACGCCGAATTGGATGCTAATACAGAACAAGCGTATATCAACGGTATCACGTTAACCTTCGTTAATATTGATTTCATCGGCAGTTTCTTGAATCAAATTGCCGCCAGTCTGAATTCAGCGATTAACAGCTCTATGCAAGGTATCTCTACCGGTGATAATACCGATCCTTCCGCACTCTCTGCCGACGGCAATTATTTATTTAGCGGCAGCCCAGGAGAAGCCTCTATGGACGTCACCATCAGCGTTACCAATAACGTCGCTACTTGTTCCGAAACGATAGCGAACGGTCAAAGCAATACGGACCTCACAGTGACGGGTGCCGTAAAAATTAAATCTAATTGTCAATAACGTCAACGTCGGTTGAATTGCGCACCTTGTTCTAACGCATCGATATCGGCAGCGGATTGCTGAACTTGACTACCCAACATACTGTAGGATTTCCATTTTTCCGCTACGAAAAATAACAATGATGTATGTCTAGTGATGAGCGCCTCGCCTTTATTATCTTTTAACTCCTGCGCCAACGCCCAACTTTCCGCTTTATCAATCGCAGCGATCATAATTTTAATATTATTCATGCCATATTTCACCGTGAATTGACGGCCGCGAATGCCCACGCCCCAAGCTGCATGGATATAGGCTTTTACATCGTCAAAAAACATGGTTTCGTGAGCGTTAAGACGGTTTTCAGATAAAATTTTAGTGTAAGCCGCGGCGCTAGGTTTGGCTAAGCCGGTTTCGTTGGAATAATATTGCTTGAAGAAATATTTTCCCCAGTTTAAGCCGTCAAAATTTTTCTTAGTATGCAGGCGGTGAATTTCATTGTTATTGCTGAGTAAATAAATGTTGTAGCCTGCCGCGAACAATTCTCTCAATACTTCTAAGCGTTGTTTCACAGCGGGCGCGTTATCTAAAATCGAAGCACAATAGGCTGTGTCAAAATCCTCGTCGGAAAGTGATTCTAAGCCTAAATGCGTTTTTAGAGTCAACCTGAACACAGGTGTCGTCACTTTTCCTAAATGATAATCTTTTATGAGTTGATTGATCTCTGGGGTTAAATTCGCTTTGATTTCAGCAGGCGTAATTGTCTTACCCGCACGTTGCGCTAAATCACTAAACGCTTTAAACACAGGCGCCACATTCACATCGATGGCGATAAACACGTGACCCAAATCGAAAATTAAATTTTTAATTTTTGTCGCTGGGACCGGTCTTGGCAGCGCCCAACACGCAAGTGTGACATCTAAGGTTTCCGGATTGTCGTAACCCATGCCCGCGAGCTTAGCAAACGACAGAGGATAGTTAGGATGGTTCGCGTCTGTGGCATGATTATCGATGAGTTCTTTGACGAACATCGCGAAACAAACTTCCGCATGCAACGCTTTGCTAAGCGCCGCGTCAACGTTACCTTGCTCGAATAAGGCACGGCTAATGTTTTGCGCGCTAGACGCAACATAATGCGGCGAATGGTTGAACGTATTAATGCCCTTGGTTTTATCTAAACTTAATTGTGCGGTTAACAATTCGCGGTAAGCGGGTTTCAAGGCGTAATATGCGATTTTAAGTTTATCCGCGATCATCCAATCGAATATACGCAGCGTGCAGGCTAAGCGTAGTACTACTTCGTAATCAGCTCGGGTTTCGAACGCGTAATCATACAAATTTAACCATTCAGCACGTTCCTCAACGTAGTCTGCAAAGTTATGTTCGATAGGACTATGCTTATTAGGATCACGCAAATCTTCCTCAAGATATTGGAAGGTTTCTAACACCGCGACGTAACCTCTAAAGAAGTTATCGGTACAAGTGACAGAGCCATCCATATTCAATTGACCTTGCGCGCCAATGGCATCAAAAAGTTGTGCGGCACTGACTAATTGCAATAATTTTTTTCGCTCTGCGACATTAGTAATGGTAAGCAAGCCCGCCACCATATTCTCAAGGGTTTTTTGACCGGCTTCTAAAAAATATAAATGACCGTAACAAGTCATCATCATGGGATAAGCTTTAACTAGCATTTCTTTCGCAGGCTGAGACAGTTCTACATAGCTCGGTAAAATCTTAGCGATTTCCAGTGGGCTCAATTTTAAAATTTCCACCATCAATTCATCGGTGTCTAAGCGCGCGTCGATACCGGCGTTCTTCGCTAATTCTCTAACGGCTGGAGATTTGCCTAAATCACTTTTTAAAATCAAATTGAAGATAGCCGCTTTGGCGTCTTCATCAGCAGCGGCGGCTTGGGTCATTTGACATAATTTAGTAAAATTCGCGCGGCTTAATTTATCGTGCTCAGGTTGCGCTGCGACGAAGTCTTCATAGTTTTCATCTAAACAGAGTTGCAGACAATAAAGTGACGATAGTGTTCTTTCGAGTTCAATATATTTTTGCACGCCGCGGGTGGCGGGAATCACGCCCTTCGCGATTAAAAGTTCAGACCAGCTTTGCTGGGCGAGCGCGCCTACTTGATGCGCGGTGATGACAACGCCAGGATGGGTATAATAATTTAATTCGACTTTATAGTTTGCGGCGAGTTTATCTAAGAATTCATTTCTTTTTATTAGATTTGGCATGGTAAAAAATACTCTCAAAAGGTCTATAGGAATACCGGGAAAGACGTGGATAACGCTATCATTAATATTAAACAGACTCAAGGCTTTAGGTTTATTTTAAAACATGAAAAAACTAACGTTAAGAAAATCGAGCCGCCTTTTTTAAGTGCGGCCCGAAATATTTTGCGCTTAAGATTTGAAAGAATCTTGCAATTTTTTCGCTTCTTCTAAATGATGGGCTACCGCTTCTTTAGTGTCCATCAGAAAAGTTTTTAAATCCGCGTTTTTCGCCGTCTTTAAAAATTTATCGGTAATTAACTTTAACGCTTCGGCATGGCCTTTCACCATCGCGTCAACGTAAGCTTTTTCATAATCCTTACCTTCCTTAGCGCCGAGCATAACTAACTCTTTGCTGCCTTTGGTGTGCATATCCTCTGGGTTAGGATTGATTGGCATTGCATGGATTTTATTAGCTAAAGCGATAGCATCCGTTAAGTTTTTGCCGTGTTCTTTCACCATCGTGTTGGCGAAATCAGTGACGTCAGAGGTGGAATCGGTATTCAATGCTTGCACCGCGGCGAGAATTTCATTTTGATCGATAGTAATTATCGTCGATAAAATTCCTGCGGAGACGGAATCATTCGCTGCCGCGTACACAGGTGTCGCGAGCAGGCAAACTAGCAAAGAAGCGATTTTAAATTTTTTGAGCGACTTCATGATTTTTCTCCATTGTTTTAAATTGTGGAGAAAAGATTATAGGAAAAAACAAATATAGACAAGTTATGCTTTAACTTGCCTATATTTATACAATTTAATTTAACCCACTGCAGAAACTCACCTTAGACTCTAGGACTAATATTAGCGATTCTTTCACCGTGTATATTAGCTTTAGTACTAGATTCAGTTCGCATTGAATGGCTACGTATAAGTTTTGGCACCACGTAACTACCAGGACGAGAACTTGGGGTAGGCAAAGCAGGATCACGCCCAAGCGTTGACGCGGAAGTCGGCGTTGTTTGTGGGGCCCGCAATATACTAAGTATAGTGACTGAGCTGGCACTAAGGCTGCGTGGACGCTCGGTTCGTGTGCTTTCACAAGGATCCAAGCTAACGCTTAACGGAGCACTGCTAGAAAAATCCGCGCGTTCATCTTTTTCTTCTAACTCATTTTGCACTGAGCTAGGAGAAGGCGTTTCTGGGACTTCCTGCTCTGCTTCTACTGCAGCGGATTGTGGTTGGTTCTGCGCAGGCGCTGTTTCACTAACGGGTAAAACAACCGCTTTCGCTGGCTGTCTGCTGATATGAATCGCATGACCCACCAACGTCACCGCTGTTAACGCCGCTCCACCAAAAGTTAATAATGTCGAGCTCGACACTTTTAACAATGGCACGGTGACCGTTAATGAAGGCGGAAAGACAATACCCAATACTGTCGCCGCGATACCTAACATTGCAAACCCAAACGCCGCGAGTTTGTAACGGGTGGGCAGCGCTTTCCATTTATTCGCAATGCGAGTAGCCAATGAAACTTTTTGGAAAGCAACCAGCGCGGTAGGTCCAATGACGGGGGTCGCCTTTCTCACTGGCACGGGTGAACTAGACGGTGACTCCTCACTATTGTTGCTGGTGTCGATAGACAAACGCGAAGGGACACTAGCAACGACCGATGGGAGCAGATTGACGCCGCTAGCGGGCGTCTGCTCTTGTTCTGGTTGCACATCTTCTTTTTCTACTTCGACTTTATCCTGCTTATCTTCCAGCGCAGCCTTATTCAAGACGTCTTCCCTTTCAAGTCTTTGCAGCTGCGCTTCTAGTTCATTGGTATCAGGTTCTTCAATTGTAACGACATCAGAAACATAGCCGTTCAATCGAATAAATCCTAAAATGTTCTCTTTTAATTTTTCATCCTTAATGGTTGTCACATAGTCACTGAATAGTAAATGCTCATCCGCAGTAAATTTTTCTCTGTGCGCTTCATAAAAGTGAAATAATACTTTGCCATCATCCGCAGTGGAGTTAGCCATATTATCCAAGTATTCGAGGTACGCATGATTTTCTAAACTAAAGTTTCCGTCTTCGAAAAATAGTGTCGTCGGTTCGATTTGTACCGCCTTGAGAATTAAATTCATATCGAAAAGCGTATCTCGACGGTTCCCTAATAACTCTATGAGTACTCTTAGCTTTTCGTTTTCGATGATATTTAATATCGCGATTAAGAGTCTATCTCTATTCCATTCCTGCGTTTTTGCTTTATCCGCTAAGAGATCCAACCAATCCGTTTTAAATTGTAATTGCGTGATGTTTTCCCAATTAATAATAGGCTTGAAAGTTGTACCGTATATAATTGTAGACATGGATTATTCCTCTCGTTTTGCGACTTAGTGCTTTTTGTAATGGAGCTATGATACCTCGCAAAACTTAAGACAGTATTAAAAAAACCCATAACTTACAACTGTTTATGATCTTTTTTTGAACTATTTTCACGCCATATTAAGATATTTAGGCAAAGATTTCATACTATTTCATACTGTTACAGATTGGAATAGAATAAAAAGATGTGTTTTTTTTCGTACTATATAAAGGCTGTATCATGACCATCCATATCATAGGATCGTTCAACAAAGATACACTTTATTGTGCCGGCTCCTTTACCAAATTACTCACTACTTATGTCTCATTGTCGCGCTTAGGGGAAAGATACGATTTAAACATCGTGTTAGATGACGATAATTTTTTAGATACGTTATGTGTGAACGCGGAGGCAAAAAGTTTTTTAAAATTATTTCAAAAAATCATCGGCAGCAAATTCACGATCCGCGATTTATGTTCGTTTTATACCGGCCTGCCCTACACGTTTGATTTAGGTGACGCGGAATTAAAAAGTGTCGAGGCGGGTAATCCGTTTAAGCATCACAGTATTTTAGATGAAAAAATTTTTTTGGCCATGTGCCAGGCGCGCGTCACGCCAATTATTCCAAACCGCAGTAAATTTCATTATTCAGAAATCGCGATAATATTCTTAGGCTATTTGCTGGAAAAAGTGTTTGCAATAAAAATTGAAGAATCATTTCAGAAATACGTTATAAAAAAATTTGATTTAAACGCTAGCCAATTTGCGCGAGCCCGGCCAGCGAGCGTTTACACGCAAGACCTTTCGGATAAATATGATTATCCTTCGATTGCGATTCTCGATCACGGCTATTTTTGTTATAGCAATGGTTTTTATACCACTTTAAACGATATGAAAAAATTAATTGAAAATATTTTACCTGATACTATTTTTCAATACATGGTCAATATCAAGAACGCGCGCGCGGCATCGCCACGCATCATGAATGGTTTGACCATAGAAATGCGCTGCGTCGGTGACGATATCATTTATGGCTATGAAGGGTTATCGTTTAGCGGTTGCAATATTTGGAATTACTCTACCTTAAAGCAAGAAGGCTTTATCACTTTTACAAACAGTGAAGAAGACGCTTATCCGATTATTTATAATCCGTTGGGCTATACAGATTTTGATAAAGTGCCGAGTTATACCAATACGTTTTATGAACGTTTCATTAAAAATTATAAAGACGACACGAACGCGCGCGAGTTACCGGTGGCATATCGCGGCAATTATCACCGCGTTAGAATTAATGAAAAAGAATTAAATGATGTGTTCGTCATCGGTAAAGATTTCATTGTGATACGCAATCCAGATGAAGTCAGATATGACACCATGTTTGCGAATGGAAAATTTCACGTGCAGGGCAAAGATAAAGTGCAAGGCGTGACAGTGAGTTTGTACGTAGCCGAAAGTGGTAACCGTTATATGTTATTTGACGGTACGCTCTATCGTAAGTTGGATTGAGAGAACTTAAACTATTTTTACTTTCCAGGCACAGCTAACTCAGGAAATAAATAATCATTAATAGTAAACGTTTGATCGTGATACCAATCTGCAACAAATGTGATATAAGCGATGACTCTTTCCGCGTCGGAATTATTCGCCGAACCTCGATGTAATATCCTGCCGTCAAAAATCAATACGTCGCCGGGCGATAATAATGGCGCGTAAATTTCCGCGCGACTTTCTTCGACGCGTAACTGACGATGGCTGCCTTTCACAAGTTGGGTCGGGCCATTCTCATGGGTAATTTGCACTAGCGGCATTAATACCGTGAAATAGTACGGCGGCAACAGCGCGTCGAACTCGCCGATGTTTACCCCGGCGGTCGTGTTTAACAGTGGATAAACATCTCGATGCAAGCCAGTCTCTTGCGAACCGCTTAACGCTGGAATCGCGCCCCAATAATGTCTGAAGCCCATTGCCGGAGATAACGTGCGTATGATCTCGATAATAGGTTTAGCGACGGTCGCGAAAATTTCCGCGGTGAAACCGCAGCGGTAATCTAAACGATTTAACACGCGTTCCGCGATATCAGAATAATTCCGCAAGGGACGTGGCAAGTTAGCGATTTTTTTCATGACTACGGCACGGATTAAAGCGATTTCTTCGTCCAGCGCGCGTAGCTGATTAGCGGGAATAAGATTTTTTAAAACAATGATCCCAGCGTCGGAGAATTGTCGCAGATAAGATTGAGCAACAGCTTGATTCAATAATGCGTCCATGGTCACATCCTGGTGATAAACATCTGCATTTAAGAATTTCACTTACTTTTTTAATTCTGCGTGGCCATAATACTTAACACCAATTTTTATTCTCTCCCTGCCGGTTTGCTCGCGCCATTGATTGGTGTCACGCAATGAATAAGCGCAGCCGCAATATTCTTGTTGATAAAAGTTTTCGCGTTTGGAAATTTCAATCATGCGCGCCGAGCCGCCCTCTTTACGCCAATTGAACGTCCAGTATTTCATGTTGGGATAATGCGCCGCGGCGCGTAAGCCGGACGCGTTGATTTGATCCAGGTCTTTCCAGCGTGAAATACCTAACGAACTGGTGAATACATTAAAACCCTGTTCGTAAGCGTAAAGCGCGGAACGTTCGAAGCGCATATCGAAGCACATCGTGCAGCGAATACCGCGTTCCGGTTCTTGCTCCATGCCTTTCGCGCGTTTAAACCATTCATCGCGGTCATAATCGCCGTCGACAAAAGGAATATTATGTTGCTCGGCGAAACGGATGTTTTCGTTTTTACGAATTTCGTACTCTTTCAATGGATGAATATTGGGATTGTAAAAATAAATAGTGTAAGCGATTTCAGATTCTAACAATCTTTCCATTAATTCGCCGGCGCATGGCGCGCAGCAAGAATGGAGTAATAACTTCGCTTTGTCATCGGGTAACTTAAGCTTAATTCTAGTTATGGTGACCGGATGGTTTTGCATGCATAAAACTCCTGACTCGTTTTACTTAATATACTGAAAATATGCAACTAAATCAAGCAATAAACAAGTTGTTCAATTTGACTTAATTGTGAATCTCAGCGACAATTGAGCATTATTCAGCGGAAAAATGGATTTTCTGATGACGCCTATCGCATCGCATTCCCTCAGTTATCGAAACAAGCTTTCGCTGTTACTCACTATTATCTCTTTTTTCTTTTTAGTACCCGGTATCTTTCTCTCGATGTTGTCGGTACAAACAAAAGGGTCTATCAATGCTGAGATTCCGCATATGAATTCCGGTTTCTTAGGGACAAAAAGTCAAAGCGGCACCGACCAAAAACATATTAGTTTAAAAATCTTCGACACGACGCGCTCGATCACCAACACGGTCCATAATTTATGGACGCGCGATTATTATTTCGTGGCGGGGATGATTTTTTTATTCAGTATTGTCGTGCCATTTGTGAAAGGCGTGTTGCTACTTTACAATTTTTTCAGTGGCCATGCGCGGCATCGCAAACAAATTTACGCGTTCATTAAAGCGATTGGCAAATGGTCGATGTGCGATGTCTATATCGTCGCGATTTTTCTGTGTTACCTCTCCACCGGCGCGACGCAAACATCAAGCGAAAAAAGCGTTAACATGATGGGCTATAACGTCGATGTGCATGTGCTCGCGGGTATGCAAGCACAATTGCATATTGGCTTTTGGTGTTTCTTAACGTATTGCTTATTATCACTAATCGCTTTACAAATTTACGAAGATTTCTAAGCCTTGGATTAGTATAAATCCCCCTGTTTGCATTTTGTTTAATTTTGAACTACTATCTTTGATTAGTTTAATTATTACCTTGCGTGGGGTGTGGTATGGCGATATCAAGAATGACATCGGGTGCTGAATCTAGAGAAGAAAAAAATGCCGAGCCGGTGAGCTGGAGTCCTTCAACTAGTCCTTTTTGCGTTGATGATGCTAAATTTAATATTAAAAAACTATATAATCGTTACATCAATTTCCATCAGGATGTCACCGAATTCAACCTTAAACACCAGCGCGTGAGTGAATCTAAAGAGACTAATGAACAACAACTTCGATCTCAACAAAGAGGCGCTGAAATAGCACATAGCCATTCTATCCTCGGGCACATATTCAACAAGTTTAGATTGCTGTATGACAAAGAAGACCATCTAACTTACCTGAGAAATTCGGCTGGCCGTTATGGAACGTTAATCGTAGCGAGAGACATCGCTTGTGTCGAAGCGGTAACTTATTTGCAAGCACGCATCAACGATGAAATTAATAAAATTAAAAATCTCACTCCTATCGATGAAGAGAGTTTAGCTAAGAAAAATAAAACCATTGAAAATCTTATGGCACAACATAGACAACTAGAGCATCCGCTTGATCTAAGAATAGCGTCGGTTGATTACGCTAAATCTATTTTTGATACGAATACGCAACTTTACCGCAAGACCGCGCTTAAGGTTATAGAAAAGTACAAGAAAAGTTTAAGCCCTTTCAATTACTATGGGCGTCAACGCGCGGCAGAACTGGAAGCCATTTTACATTCGCCCAACACGTTACAAAGCAAAGACGCCGTGAAGAATGTCATTGCTGCTTTTATTAAAGATGGTAAGACACCTTCAGATCACAAGGCGCGGAATTTTTTCCGCAGCACTAGCCGTGCTAGCGGGATCGACGATATGTCACTGCGTGGGATGTTTATTGCCGAATTTATGCCGCATTCATATTATCGAGATATATCGCATAATTTGAGAATCGTAGCAATTAGGCAGTTAATTAGAATGCCAGTCAACGATATTGTAGCTAGACTAGTGCAACCTGCACCTGCGCCAATTAAAAAGCTAAAGCAAATAAAACCGGACACACCGACAGATTCTGTTGAAGACCAAATGTTAAACGCGGCTTTGATTGAATCGATTAAAGATGCAAAACCGGAAGAAGAAAAGGCTGAAAAGCGGACTTCCGGTTTGTCTTTAACGGGTTAAGCTTCGACGGCCATAGGAATTTCGACGCCATATTCGATTTTCTTGCCTTTATCGACGTTAGCGGAAATGCGATCGGCTATATTATGTAAAATAAATAAATGGCCGATTTCAACTAAACCGTAATCGCTGGAATCCAACCAATAATTTAAGTGGCCCATTTTGCTGAGTTTATTATCGGGTTGAAAGCCGCTAAGCGTCACTATTTTTCCGCCCATATTTTTCGCGGTGTCGACGGCGTGGTGGATGTTTGGCGATTTGCCGGAGCTACTGATAGCGAATAAAAAATCGTGTTCGCGGAACACGGTTTTCAAAATTAATTTAAATGCTTCTTCATAACCAAAATCGTTGGCCATGCAAGTTATCAACGATGACTCATGCAGTGTGTAAGCGCGTAAGTGACAAGCGTTGATAAAATCAGTTAACGCGTGCGACG
This sequence comes from Gammaproteobacteria bacterium, assembly GCA_963692955.1. Taxonomy (GTDB): domain Bacteria; phylum Pseudomonadota; class Gammaproteobacteria; order DSM-16500; family DSM-16500; genus UBA5158. The sequence continues at coordinate 1,757,437 of OY843587.1, forward strand.
CGACCGCGGCGCTGCCGCCGTTGCCGATAATGTAAATCGAACCGCCGCGATCGTTGGTGCTGACGAGTTGCTTGACGAGGTTCGTTAAACTTTCTTCGGTATCTTCTTTTTCACCGTGTAAATTGGTGCAGCGCGTATTGTTTAATAACGCGGAAAATTCATGGCTGCGAGCGCTTAATTCAAGATTTTTTTTCATTATTATTTCTCCTTAGTTTTATTATTAACTACAAACGCTGCTGTGATGGTCGATAAGCACCGCTTTTTGTAATCCATCAATCGCGGCGTAGCCCATGGCGACAATCGCCTCTTCCGTACTACCGCCAATATGTGGCGTCGCAAAGAAGTTCGGCAATGAAATTAATTCTTGGTCTTGCGTAGGTTCCTGTTCAAAAACGTCAAACGCGGCACCGGCTAATAAATTATTTTTTAGCATGGTTTTCAACGCGGCTTCATCCACGAGCCCGCCACGCGCGGTATTAATCAAAAACGCGGACGGCTTCAGGAAACTTAAGCGCTCGGCGTTTAACAAATGACGAGTATTCGCGTTGAGCGGCACATGTAAACTGACAATATCGACTTGCCGCAACAAATCCTCTAACGCATAGGGACGGATGTGATGCGCGAAACAATAATCTTTATTTTCGATCGGATCATAAGAATAAATATCGCAATGAAACGCTTTCAATAATGACGCTAATTCTTTACCCACCGCGCCCAAACCGATGATGCCGACTTTACAATGAGATAGTTCGCGGCCTTTATGCTGTCGCCAAACACCCGCGCGCATTGCTTGATTGATAGCAGGCAAGCTGCGCAGCATCGTTAACGCAAACGCGAGCACTAATTCCGCCACGGAACGCTTGTTCGCGCCGGCGGTGTATGCGACTTTAACGCCAGCGTCTGCAACCGCGGCCAAATCTAAACTATCTAAACCGACGCCGAACCGTGAAATCACTTTTAAACGCGGCGCGCGTTGTAAAACCTTCGCATCGATACGCTCTAGTCCAAGAATCGCCATGTCAGCATTTTGTAAAAATTCACATAATTCATCGCCCGCCAGCGATTTGCCCGCGTCGTTATAAATCACATCGGGATATTGCGCGCTCAACGCGGCGCGCAGCAGCGGATGTTTTGAAAACGAACGTGAAGCTACCGCGATGCGCGTCATAAACTTTTTCCCTGGCTGGAAAGCGACGTTAGAGCGGCGGGTAATTCGTGAAAATGATTTATCATATGCCTTGATGATTTGGCAGTTAATTCGTAACCATACGTCACGCCGATGAAAGTAATGTCCGCGTTCACGGCCGTCTCTCTATCCACTTCGCTATCACCAATATAAACCGTGTGCGCCGCGTTGGCGTCCATGCTGTTTAAGACTTCAAATAAATGTTTTGCGTGCGGTTTAGGATGACTGACTTCATCGCCGCAGCTAATCGCGCTGAATAAATCGTTCAAAGCTAATTTTTCTAAAACTAAGCGCGTGATAGAACCGGATTTATTCGTGCAAATACCTAAGTCTATGCCATCGTCTTTAAATTGCTTTAACGTCGTGACGACATCCGGATAAATTTTTGTGTCGACGATCGGATGTTCGGAATAATAAGCAATGTAAGCGTCTAAAGCCGATTTTAATTCTTGCTCCGTCAATAGCACGTCATATTTTTTAAAAGCGTTACGGATTAAATGGTCCGCGCCATTGCCGATTAAACCAAAAATTTCATCCGCTTGAATTTTAGTTTGACCAAACGTCACTAGCGTATGGTTCAACGCGTGGATGACGTCCGGTATGGTGTTGATGAGCGTGCCATCTAAATCAAATACGATGGCTTCGATTTTTTTACTCATAAATTAATTCCTGATCCGGCGTCGCGCTGATTCCCCAACGCTGGCTCCATTCTTTATCTGCGGCGTAAATTCGGTAAACTAATTCCATGGTTTTATACGCGTCTTCGACCGTGCCGTGCCGCAACGGACTGATACCAAAAATCGCGTCGCTAAATTCAGCGATTTCTAACGCCCAAGAATTGTCTTCGTTATAACGGGTGGTGACTTCTTTCGGGTCGCCGTTTTCATGCTCGGCTGACCAAGCGACGCATAACTTTTCCGCGCCATAACTTTTTGAGCCGGATAAAATGCCGCTTAAGTTAATCGCGCCTTTTTCCAAACTAATGTCTAAACGGAAACGGTGGCGCCAATGGGTCGCGGAAGAATGCAGCATCGCGACTTTACCGTCGCCCGTGCGCATTAACGCATAGGCATTGTCTTCAATGTCATGGCGCCAAAAATCATTGGAAATAAAACTATGGACTGCCGAGAATTCACCGGCAAATAAGCGCAGCAAATCCACCATATGAATGCCTTGGTCCAACAAAATTCCGCCGCCGGAAATCGCGCGCTTGGTGCGCCAATCCGAATGTTGACCGAAGGAGATTATTTTTGATTTGCCATACACCCCGACTAAATTAATCACTTCACCCAATTGCTTGGATTGAATAATGTTGAGCGCTTCGGAAACGGAATCATGATAGCGGTGATTAAAACCGTATTTCAATTGCAAGTTGGGATGGCGTTTTTTACAGCGAATTACGCGCGCGATGTCGTTTAAGTCCCTGCCTGGTGGTTTTTCACAAAATACATGCAAACCTTTTTCTAAACCGGCGATAGTGACTTCGGCCGCGATATCATTGGTCATACACACGAATAACGCGTCTAAATCTTCTTCTAATAATTTTTTATAATTCGTAAAAGCTTTGACGTTAGTGTCTATCATATCCACGCCAGCCAACGCGCGGTCGCAAACGGCGACCGGTTTAAAATGTGGATTTAAATCCATGAAATGTTTGCGGCGTTTACCGACTACACCAAAACCCGCAATGCCAACGCGCAGCGTCTCAGCCATATCAATAACTTCCCCATAACACGTCATTTGGCATATGTTTTTCAACTAAATTGATATCCCCCGGACTATCGACGGAAAAATACGGGCGGTATGGCACTAACGCCATCCGCTGCCGGTAACCGTGATCGAGTATGCGATTGCTGTCACAAGATTCTTTCAGCTCTAACGGCGACTCGGGTAATTTGGTAAATGTTTCGAGAAAATGCCAGCGGAACGCGAAAATTCCTGACACGCGCTTCGCTCCCACCTCGGCATTAAAATTTTCGCAATAGGGCACCGGGCAGCGTGAGGTATATAAAATATCACCGCGCAGGTCGTGAATAATTTTTACTGTATCTGGATTATTAAATTGTTCAACGTCGACGATAGGCATCGCTAACATCGTGCAATTAACGGCTGTATCGACTTGCAAAGGCTTCACCACGGCGCTAATCATATCGGGATGCAGCATAGGCTCATCGCCTTGCACACACACGATGATGTCATCGGCTGCGACCGGCTTATCAAATTTATGCACCGCTTCAGTAACGCGGTCTAAACAGCGCACGTGGGTATTGGCGGTCATTAGGGTGGGAAAATTATTATCCGCGCCAAAGTCCGCGATTTCTTGATCGCAGGTGGCGAGATAGAGTCCATCCCAATGCTGAAATTGCTGCGCGCGTTTGAAAACATGCTCAATCATGGGCCGGCCGCAAATAGGAAACAACGGTTTTCCCGGGAAACGTGACGAAGCCATGCGGGCGGGAACAATTCCATAGATATTCATAGTGCGCGTCCTTAGGAGTAGGCAATGATTTTATGCAGATTATCGTACTGAATCAATAACTCATCTTATTATTTATCACTGGTAAAAAAATTACACTGCGACGGCCGCCGCCGGCGTCCGGTACAATGCCGAAAGCGTTTCATCAGCGCGGCCTAAGCGCGCCGAATCGCCCGCGGTGTCTACGTCTACCCAGCCGTTTAGTTCATCACTTTTATAAATAGCGTGTAATAATTTTAAAGTGTTAACGCCATCGTCGAAGGTGATTAAAGGCGTTTTATCCAGCAGCAATGTGTCAACGACGCTTTGCATTACATGATTGTGGCCAAACCCATACACGGTGGGAAAAGTTTCACTAAAATCTTGCGTGCGCGCGGGGTCAGGCGAAAAAGTTTGTAACACGTTCGTGGCGATACCGGCGATGACGGCCAAGCCATTTTCACAGACACAAGACACCGACGCTTCAAAATCATCAGGGCGTGCGGAAGTCATGATTTCTATCACGCCTAATGCACCGCTGTGAAATTCTAAAATCGCCACACCCGTGTCTTCAACTTCGATGTCAGCGCCAAGACTCCCTAATTTCGCGTGCACGCGCTTCACCTCGCCGCAGATATAGCGCAGCAAATCAATATAATGTATGCCCTGGTTAGTGAGCGCGCCGCCGTCCATCGCCCAGGTCCCACGCCACGCGCTTAAATTATAGTAACGCTGCGGTCGGCACCAACGTACGCGGACCGTACCGACGCGCAGCTTGCCTAACTCGCCGTTCGCCGCGATCGCGTGTTTTACTTTTTGTACGGCTTGGTTAAAACGGTTTTGGAATAACGGAAAAATTTTCACGTGATGTTGCGCGGCTAAGATCTTTAACGACGCCGCTTGAGCTAAAGTCAGCACAGGGGGTTTTTCGATGAGTAAATGTTTTTTATAACGCGAAATAATATCGACGCTATGTTCATAGTGCGCGCCGCTAGGCGTTAAAATCGTCACGACGTGAATCTCAGGATGACTCGCTAGCATTTCATGATAATTTTTGTAATGCGGCATGTGGGCGATTGCGGCGGCGGCGCCGGCGCGTTCTGCATCCCTATCGCAAACGGCGACGAGGTTAGCATTAGTCGCTTGTTGAATCGCTTCTATGTGTCGGCTAGCGATGCGCCCGCAGCCGATGAGAGCAAAATTAATGACGGACATAAGTTTTACTCCGGTTGAATCACATTTTTAATGACGCTGACTAAACCGCTAAAAATTTCTTCGGTGGTAGCGGAAAAGCGGCTGAAACCCGCAAGCGAGGGATGCGTAAAGTCTCGGCGGTAAAGCACTTTATCGCTTAGCGCTTGATGCACCGCGTGAGCATAGCAATCGAATGCCACATGCAAAAAATTTCCTTGCGTCGTCAACGTGCGCAAACCGAGCTGTTGCATTTCTTTTAAAAAATAAAGTTTGCCCGCGTTTAATCTTGCCACTGACTGATACATTTCATCGGCGTGATCTAACAAACGCTCGGCGATCGTAAAACTTAACGCCCCACCCTCGTACATGGGACGGATTTTATGCATGTCTTGAATTAACGCTTGGCAGGCGATGCCATAGCCTAAACGGATACCGGCGCAGCCCCACGCTTTTGAAAAGGTCCGCGCGACGATTAAATTGGGAAATTCATTAATTAACGGCAACACCGTTGCAGAATAAAATGGATGATACGCTTCATCGATTAAAATCACCGCGCCATGTTGGCTTGCGGTTTGAATGATGGCGTGAAGTTCAGCCGGCGCGAACACGGTACCAGTGGGACTATTTGGGTTGGGTAGACAAACGAGTTTAGGATTTGAAGATTTAATCGCCGCAGTGACTATTTCAACTGTTAATATTGGGCCCTCTACAGATGGCTGATACGACAATGGCAATGCTTTCGCGCCAAGCATTTGCGCATACAGTTCATACATCGCAAACGTCGGATCAGTGTAAATGACGGTATCGCCCGGCATGATAAACGTATCATACACGGAACGTATGATGCCGTCCGAACCCGCCGCGATGATTAATTCATTGATAGGAACAGCTAAAAAATCGCTTAATTTTTTATAAAGTTTATGACAGTCTGGATAGGCGAACACCGCCGCCGAAGGAATTTCATCGATCAACGTATGAATGAAAGCGCGGTAAGTGGGATCCATATTTTCATTTTTATCTAACCACAAAATGGTTTCGCTGCGGTTTTCGCTTGTTTCACGCGACGGCCGCGCGATGTTTGGCGATAAAGAAGGACGGCGCTCGGGTATTTTTAAAGTCATTATTTATTTCTCGATACAATACACAGTGGTCATCACATTTTTTAATGGACTCACCGTTAACGCCGACAGTTTTTGCGTATAGCCATAGTGCGCGATACGCGCCGCGTCGGGGCAGATTTCATGTAGCGTTTGCAAGACTTCGGCGTTGTTAATAATGTTATAGGGCAGCGTTACGTTCGTAGAAGGCTGCGCGGGATTATCGAAATCCATAATAAAATACGATTCATTTTTATTTTCGATGCTGCGATGATGGGTTTCGCGTAAATCTAAAATTAACGCGCGTTTGGTATGGCGCCATGCTTCGGCGATGGTATTACGCCAAGCTTCATGTAAATGCAATATGCCTAAGCACAATACGATATCGAAACGCTCGCCTTGCAGTGGCGAATAATCGTCTTCCGTAATTTGGTAAAAGGTTTGGTGTGGATAGCGCTGTTTCGCGGCTGCGATCATATCGGGGTTAATATCCACACCGGTGTAATCGAACGCTTGTAAGTTTTCCGCTAACACATTCGCCATCCCGCCTTTAGCGCAACCTATATCTAAAAAAGACATGTTGTTAGCCATTTTTTGCTTTAGGAAAAACCATTCGGAAGGATAAATATGCGACGTCGTCGAGCGTTCTTTTTCAAAAAAATTCAGTATGCTCTCATGGCCCCACGACATGGCGTTATAGTGGCTGCTAGACATAAGCTAATTCCTTTGTTTGAGCGGTGATCGGATTTAATGAAATTTCTTCTAATACTATTTCCCAAGTGGTTTTATCGCGGGTATTTTTACTCATAACATATTTATATTTGTAATTGTCATAATGGCGGGGCTGTACCGCGCAAGCGCTGAAATCAAAATGTTTTAGTTCTTCTGGATCGTCTATGCATAACGGTTTCAAATTCAGTGACGCGGCCATGTTAGTTAAAAAATTCGCGTAGCCTAACGCGTTATGCATTTCTTTAGTTTTAATCATCAAAATGGGTTTATCAAATAACGTCGCGAAACTAATCGCGGTCGTGCTATGAAATAATACCAGAGCGCTTTCTGCGACTAATTCTAACGTTTTACCGGACAGAACGGGACGCGTTCCAAAAATTGGGTTAGCAACATAATCCGCGCGCGGGCTAGCGGCGATGATAACTTTCATCTGTAATTCTTGTTCGATTAAATTAAAAAAATGATTTAGCGCCGGTATATAATGTTGCGCCGTGACCGGACTAAAGCTGACTGATTTGCCGAAATCACCATGGGTCGCCAACATTTGATCGAGGAACACGCAAATGCGTTCGCCTGGAAATAATGGCGTCGGCGCGCTTCTGACGTAATGCAAATATCTATCGTAATCGAAGGAATGTATCGAAACGACTCGCGCTTCGTCGAGTTGAAATTTTTTCAAATAGCGCGTGCGGCTTTCGGAATTGCCAATGAAAATTTTCGTGGGTAATTGATAGGCTTGCAGCCATTTCCATTGGTAATACACGATTAACTTACCTAACCGCCATTTTAAATAGGCGGACAAACGTTGAAAATTAAAAATGTTTTTCAGCTTATTTAGAAAAGACTGCGCCGTTAACCGCGCGAAAATCGGCAGCGCGCCGACTTCGACGACGTAATATTCGACGTTATATTGTTTGAATAATCGGTAAATGCGCCTGCCCTGCCATTGGAACCCGTTCACGCCGTTAATATTATCGATATAAATAGCTTTGCCTTGCGACTGAATTTCTTGTTCTAGCGCCGCGTAACTGGGAATTTTTTTGATGTAATCAGCGCTTAGGAATTTCGCGTTCGTGTCGCTGCGCGCGGATACCAACGGCGATAAATCGAAGACGCGCAAATCCACGCCATTTAACAATAACGCCTCGAAACCAAATTTAACGGCGTCAAACGCCGTTAAGGAATAGGGAAAAATCATTATAATCTTAATGTTGAACGCTCGCTGCTGTCAGGTTCAGTAAGTTCACTTAGGCGCGCTGGTATAATTTTCCGTTTTAAATAACTTTCGTATGCTTGCCAATCTTCTTCTGTGTCTATATCCAACGATTTCTCGCGCGACATTTTGAAACCGATAGTCTCTGCGCATAAAAAAGTTTTGTGGGCCAAAAACCAATCGGTCTTCGCCACATAAACCGCGCCGTTCAATATCGTAATGACAGGCAAGTCTTGACTGCGTGACGGGGCTTTTTCCGCCATGACCGGTGCTAGCTTATTGTCATCTTTCATCTTAAACATCCAATAAGGGTTTTCACTGACTTCTTTGACGCTGACACAGACCGGCGCGTCTTGCTCTAAACAAAATCGAATGCAATTGTCGATGTCGGTAGCATCCCGCAACGGGCTGGTGACTTGCAACAGCACGAGATAATCATAGCCAGGCAAATTTTCCACGGCATGCAAAATGGGATCGACACCAGGGCTTGTGTCTTGCGCCAATTCGGCGGGACGCACAAACGGGACGTCGGCACCGGCTCTTTTCGCCGCGGAAATAATTTCGGCGTCTTCCGAGGATACGACGATGCGGTCGATAAAACGTGAAAGCTGCGCCGATTCAATGGTGCGGTCTAGCAACGATTTACCCATAATTTCCCGTAAATTTTTTCTGGGCACGCGTTTCGAGCCGCCGCGGGCGGGAATGATAGCGATAATTTTTTTGCCGTTAAACATTAAAACGCTCCTGCATAATCAGCGTGTGCGCGCTGTAAATCTTGATGCTGACCGATGTCCAGCCAATATTCTTTGATGGGGTAGGTCGCAACTTTAAATTCACACCCCAAACAAGTCGTGAGCAAATCCGGCATATCACAAAAAGTATCCGGCTCGACGAGTTTCAATACCGAAGGCGTTAAGATATAAATGCCCGCGTTCACAAAAAACTGGCGCACGGGTTTTTCGACGATTTTCGTCAAGTATTGTGTTTCCACATCGCGCTCCACGACGCCGTATAACATCACGTGCTCTTGTTCGCGTATGCACATGGTCGCTTCGGCGCGCATTTCCGCGTGGTAAGTCAGTAAACTTTGAAAATCTAATGTCGTCACAACGTCAGCATTAATCACAAAAAAAGATTCGTTAGGCATTTCCGGTAATAAACTTAACGCGCCCGCGGTGCCTAAGCGTTTTTTTTCTTCGAGATAAGAAATCGAGACGCCCCAGCGTTCGCCAGCGCCGAAATAGTCTTTGATCATTTCGGCTTTATAATTCACCGCGAAACAGAAGCGGTGAAAACCGTTTTTGATAAAATTTTCTAATAAAATTTCGAGTACCGCTTTGTCGCCGATTTTTAATAAGGGCTTGGGTGTGTCTAGCGTCAATGGATGCAGACGCTTACCCATGCCGCCCGCCATTACCACGACTAAGTTGTCACAGCGACCAGCGGCTAATAAACTGTCTAAGGTTTCAAAACCCACCAAGCAATGTTCATCATTCAAAATCGGTAAATGAAATAAAGACAAGGTTTGCAGTTGCGCTAACATTTTCTCGCGGCTTTCACCGACATACGCCACGGTTGGCTTGGTATTCATAATTTTGTGAATCGGGTCGTCAAGACTGATCTTTCTTAAAATGCAGCGGCGAATATCACCGTCGGTGACGACGCCAAGTAATTTTCTGTTGTCATTGATAACCAGAGCGCCGCGCGAACCTTCTTTGTCAATCAGTTCGATGGTGGCTAAAATACTCGTAGCGGGGCTAATGCAAATCTTATTCCAATTCCGCATCCCAACTTTCCTCCCTGAGCGTTGCAATTTCTTTAGCAGGCACACCCACGACTCTACTGCCCGCCTTGATAGAACGGATCACGACAGCGCCCGCCCCGATTAAACTTTTTTTACCGACCGAAACGCCCTGCACGATGACTGCGCGCGCGCCGATGTGTGATTCTTCTTCGATGCGCACCATGCCGGAAATGACGGCACCGGGCGCGACATGGATGTGATCGGCTAACCAGGATTCATGATCGACGGACGCGTTGGTATTGATAATCACATTGCTGCCGATCGCACTGCAGGCTTGCACGACACCGCCCGCCATGACTTGACAACCTTCGCCTAATTGCGCGTGGGGCGAGACAAACGCGTTGGGGTGTATGACGGTCAAGAATTCATAACCTTTCGCTTTGAAACGTAAGAAAAGATGCTTACGCACGCTAGGCAAATCGACTGAGCCGACGCCATTGACTAAGCGCACTGATGCCGGCGTGAAATGTTTAATTTCATCGTCATTGCCCAGCACGCGCACGCCTAAAATAGCTTGGCCTAAGCAGGCAGGATTAGGATCAAGAATACCGATAATATTAATACCAGGGAGCAACTGCAAAGTATCTATCAATACTTTGGCGTGACCGCCAGCGCCCAACACTATTACGTCAATTTTCGTCATGGTTGCCTTTATCTATATTTGCTATCTAAGTTTGCTGCCGACGGAGTTAGTCCTCTCATTCGGTGATTAAATCATTTTGTTCAAACTGAGCGGGCGATTTTCTTCCTAGCCACTGCCAATAATGGATCGCGGGTATGCCGCTACCTGGACGCTTCAAGCCTAAATTCTCAGCGGTGAAGGTGTCGCCGGGCGCGATTTTTTTCAGCGCGACTAAACTTTTTCGTGCGATAGTGCGGTTTTCAAATTCCGTCGGTGCCGGAATTTTTTGACCGTGACCGAGGGCGGCTTCCACGTGACGAATGGAGCGCACCATGCTAAGTAATTCTTGCGGTTCTAATGAAGCTTGATGATCGGAGCCAGGTAAATTTTTATCGAGCGTAAAATGTTTTTCGATCACGGTCGCGCCGCGCGCCACGGCGGCGATAGAAACTTCAATGCCGGCAGTGTGGTCAGAATAGCCGACCGGTAAATTGAAAGCGAGGCGCATGGTATCCAGCGCTTTCAAATTCACGTCCGCGTAGGGCGCGGGATATTCCGTGGTGCAATGCAAGAGCGTCACGCTATTTTGCAACAGCGCTTGGCCTGAGGTGGAACGGTATGCATCGGTCAACTGCTGCGGCGTTGGATTGATCGGAGTTTTATTTAAATAACCGAATGCTAACACGCCTAAAGCGATTTCGATGTCGCCTAAATTCGCCATGCCGGTGGAAAGAATCACCGGCTTACCCGTGCGGGCGGCCGCTAACAACAGCGGTGAATTGGTTATTTCACCAGAAGCAATTTTAATTAGCGGTATTTCACATTTTTCCGTTAGTAATTGCAAGCTTTCTAAATCAAACGGCGTCGATAAAAATTGTATTGGTTTTTTTTGCGCGTAGGCGATTAATTCTAAGTGGTGCTCTAAATTCAATTCTAACTTTTTTAACATCGTGAATTGTGATTCAGTCGTCTCGGTTTGCTGTAATTGGTAATTCGCTTTCGGCGCGGCTTCTGTCACTAAATTTTCCGCGCGAAAAGTTTGGAACTTCACCGCATCCGCGCCACTATCAACGGCGACGTCGATCAAGGCTTTCGCCATGTCTAGTGAACCGTTATGGTTGACGCCAGCTTCGGCGATAATAAATGTTTTCATACGGGCTCCAGGTCATAAAATTGCTTCTGAATTAAATTGGGCAAGTCTGCGGATTTGATTGCCGCTTTGATTTTTGCCGCCGTGGTGTCTTGAGTATACTGAAATACAGGTGTTTGTAATTGCGTTTGAAATTCTTTTGACAGCGCGGTGGCAATCGCCTGCTTAATGCTGTCGCCGTAACCGTCACAATCGATAATGGTGGAGGCGCGCAAACGTTTATTTTGACGGGTGCCGATATTGACGGTGGGAGCTTTGAATAACGGTACTTCAATAATGCCGCTTGAAGAATTGCCGATGACCACGTCCACGAATTGCAACAAGCTTAAATAATTCAAATGGCCTAAACTCGCGAACACACATGCGCGCTCTGGATGTAAACTGACATACTCTTCTAGTTTGCGGTTAATAAACCGGCCGGTTTCGTCCGCGTTAGCTTTGGTAAAAATAATCAGCGCGTCAGGATAGTGGTCTAAACTAATAAATAAATTTTCTAACACTTGGGTGGTTTCGGTTAAATCCAATGTCGCGGCATGATACGTGACTAAAAAGTTTTGCGCTTTCAATTCCCGTTTGATCACTTTTTCCAATGCTGGGCGGTCGAGTAACGTCAATTTGCGGATTTGCTCTAACCCGGGCGAACCAAAATTAAAAACGGTACGCGGATTTTCACCCATTTGAATCACTCTAGCCCGGTAAGTTTCCGCGGCGACAAAATGTAAATGCGACATCTTAGTAATCGAGTGGCGGATCGCGTCATCGATCGCGCCTGCGGATAATTCGCCGCCGTGGAGGTGAGCGATTGGAATTTTTTGCACGAGCGCTGCTTGCGCGATAGCGAGCGTTTCAAAACGGTCGCCTAACACCACGATCATGTCCGGCAGCAATTGATGTAGCGTGTCAGTCATGCTGATGAGACATAATCCCATCGATTTCGCGGTACCACTGGCGGTGTCGCTGGACACTAACATTTCTACTTTCGCCGCGATGTTAAACCCGTCCGCTTCGATAAAACGGTAAGTGAGACCAAACTCCGGCGACAAGTGCATGCCGGTGACGATCACTTGTAATTCTAATTCGGGATCGTCTTGAATTTCACGCATCGTCCAATACAGCAAGCCATACTCTGCGCGGGAACCGGTGATGACAGCTATCTTACGTTTTTTCATGAGAAAACCTTTTCTATGCCACGACTTCTGGCTTCTTATGTGGCTGCTTACGAGTGATTAATTCGGGGCTGCTAGGAATTTGAATCAAGCGCGTAATAATATTTTCGGCGATCGGTAACGGCATGCGCGGACAGTCGCGGTACATGGGCAGTGTGTGCTGCAAATTCCACAAGGGACGCGACATTACACCATTGTCATTTAACGTTTGCAGTAACACATTGCGATTGGCGAGATTAGTTTGCGTATCGGTTAACAACAACGCATTTAGCCAATAATTACTTTTCGCATACTCGGGTTCTTGGATGAGACTGACGCCTTTCAGGTCGGCGAGGTAATGTCGGTAGTTTTGCATTAACAAACGTTTATCGGATAAACGTTTGGTGATCGTTTCCAACTGCGCGCAGCCAAGCGCCGCGTTGATATTCGGTAAACGGTAATTGTAAGCGACCTGGTCATGGGTGAATTCCCAAGCGTGCGGGAGTTTCGCCGTGGTGGTGATATGCTTGGCTTGTTTAGCGAGTGCCGCGTCATTGGTTAATATCGCCCCGCCGCCGCCGGTAGTGATAATTTTATTACCGTTAAAACTTAACGCGCCAAGTAAGCCGCGGTGACCGACATGCGTGCCTTTGTAATAAGAACCTAATGCTTCCGCCGCGTCTTCGAGTAAAATCAAATTATATTTTTCGCAAACTTTTTCGAGCGCGTCTAAGTCGACCGGGTGCCCTAAGGTGTGCATGACGCAGAGCGCGCGTATGGGCCTAGCGGTGTGAATGTTAACGGTGACACCGCCCGAGTTTTTCGTATTATCCTGTAAATAGTCAGCTATTTTCGCGGCATCCAATCCTAACGCACTATCTGCGTCGAGAAAATGCGGCACTGCGCCGCAATAGGCTAACGCATTCGATGTGGCAACAAAAGTCAATGTCGGGATTAACACTTCATCGCCGCGTTGTATGCCCGCGAGTAAATAACAAATATGCAACGCGGCAGTGCCGTTCACCGTGGCGATCGCGTAGTTCGCGCCGGTGTAACTCGCCAATTCTTGCTCGAAGCGGTCTACGTATTTTCCGACTGACGATACCCAGCCGGTATCCAAACATTCTTTCACATATTGCCATTCATTCGCGTTAAAACTCGGCTCATGCAAACTCACCGTTGCTCCCGCCGAGGCAAGAATACGTTGAATCAATGCCGTGATGTCGTCCGCGTTTATCATAATTATGGTGTCGTTAAATATTGTAGATATGTGACTTGTATTGCCGTGCGTTATCTTTTTCTAAAAACCACTGGATGGTTTCGCGCAAACCGCGCTTAAACCCTTCTCTGCCCGCATAACTTGGCGTCCAATCTAATAAATCTTTCGCTTTCTCAGTCGACGCCCATAGCCTTTCGACTTCGCTTTTTTGCGGACGTAAGCGTTCCGCGTCTTGCGTAAATAGCACTTCGCGTTCCATGGTTTCCGCGATCAATGCCGCGGTGTCTTGCATGGATATCTCAAAATTACTGCCGATATTGATGACTGCGCCGATAGCTTTATCGGCTTCCGCCGCGGCGACAAAACCCCGCACGGTATCTAACACAAAACTAAAATCACGCGTCGGATGTAGAGAACCTAATTTTATCGACGTCATGCCAGAGGCAATTTGCGTGATAATCGTGGGAATAATGGCGCGCGCGGATTGTCGCGGCCCGTATGTGTTAAACGGCCGTAGAATGCTAATCGGCGTTCCGAAGGCGTTATAAAATGACATAGCGATATGATCGGCGCCGATTTTTGTCGCTGAGTACGGTGATTGGCCTTGCAGAGGATGCGCTTCAGTAATCGGCACAAATTGTGCTGTGCCATAGACTTCGCTAGTCGACGTCACGACGACTTTTTCAATTTCTAGTTCGCGCGCGGCTTGCACGATATTCAACGTGCCTTTGATATTCGTATCTACGTAGGCGTCGGGCGAATGATAAGAATAAGGAATACCGATGAGCGCGGCTAAATGTAAAATCACGTCACATCCGGTCGCGGCTGTTTTAACGCCGTGTGGATCGCGGATATCACCGGCGAATACGTCTAATGATTTTTTTAACGCTTCGGGCAGAGAATCTAACCAGCCCCAGGAACCAAAAGAATTATAATAAACGAAGGCACGGACAGCATAGCCTTTTGATAGTAAAAACTCAGTGAGATGCGAGCCTATGAATCCATCCGCGCCAGTGACAAGAATTTTTTTATTTTTTAAATTCACTTTCCAATTCCCTATGAAGTAACACGCGCCATTTCTCTGAAGGGGGAACTGTTTTCTAATAATGCGTGGTAAGTACCAGAAGAAATTATTTCGCCACCTTTCAGGACGTGGATCATATCACACTCCGTCAGGGTCGTCAGCCGATGGGCGATAATTATAATCGTTTTTTTATGCGATAATTCTCTAATTGCTTCAAGAATGACATTTTCGGTCAGCGTGTCTAGCGAACTGGTCGCTTCATCTAAGACTAAAATTTCTGGGTCATGATACAAAGCGCGCGCAATGCCAATGCGTTGGCGTTGACCCCCACTTAACCGCACGCCTCTATCGCCGACAAGGGTGTTGTAACGCGCGTCTAATTGATCGGTAATGAAATGATGAATATTTGCCATGGTGGCTGCGCGCTCCACCGCGGACATATCGATGTTGGCATCGGCCATGCCAAAGGCGATATTATTTTTAATGGTGTCGTCCGCCAAAAAAATCATTTGCGGCACGTAGCCAATTTTTTTCTGCCAGGCCAATAAATTAGCCTGGGTAATCGCTTGGCCGTCGACCAGCACGTTACCACTTTGCGGCGTCAATAAGCCTAAAATAATATCGATCAGCGTGGACTTACCCGCGCCCGTCATGCCGACGACGCCGACGGTGGAATTGGCTGGAATAGTTAAATTGAGCGCATGAATCACGGGCTTTTGCACATCAGGGTAAGAAAAAGAAATGTTACTGAGCGTCAATTCTTTAGTAAACGCCAGCGCTGCGGTAATCGGCGCAGGCGGAGAAATTTTTAATTCGGTCAAATCTTCCGTCAACGTCGTCAACGCGCCGCGGCTCATCCGTAAAAAAGCTACCGAGGTAAAAATCTGTTGCATCGCTGGCATCAAGCGGAACGAAGCGAAGGCATACAGCGCCAACAACGGCATCGCGTCGTTAATATCTTTCTTGGTCATTAATAAATACAGAATGATCGTCAATACACCGCCGAAAGCAATGGTTTCTAGCGCGTAGCGCGGTAAGTGCGCGATGATATTGCCCGTGGCTTCATCGTCAGCTTGTTGTTTCGAAAAATAGCCGAAGGAATTTAAAAAATAATTTTCCCGGTTTAATAATTTTATATCTTTGATGCCGCCAAACGCTTCGGCGACGAGCTTAAACTGCTGCTTGGTGCTGACTTGCGTTTTTTTACTGATAGCAGATAATTTTTTTCTGACGTTGATGTAGAGCCCTAGGTACGCGCCGCCCAGCAAAAAGGTCAGCACGAACGCCAGCACCGGATCGATTTTTAGTAATAATAGTAAAATGAGCGCGGTGACAATGAGCTTTGCGATTAACTGCATGCCGGGAATGAAAGCGCGGTTCACGACGGTGACGACTTCCGTCAAGATATTTTTCGCTAATTCCGACGAATTGCGCTGCAAGAAAAAAGTATACGGCTGAAACAAATATTGCCGAAACAAACGCTGCGATAAACTGTATTGCCTTGCGTAGGTGAAGCGCAGCATGAGCCACGTCGTCAGCATGGAAATGGCGTTACTCACGACTAAAATTCCCAACACTCCAAAGCCGAGAAAAATCAAAAACGCATGTTTATCGACAAAATGATAATAATGATAAATCCACGCGAGCCGCGCATGGTGCGTGATCGCCTCAGGGTCGGATAACACGGCGATAAAAGGCATGATGGACGCCACGCCGATAACTTCTACGAATGCCATCAGCAGCATCGCCGCGAATACGCCGAGTGCGTTGAATTTCTCTTGGCGGGTTAAAAGATTTAAAATTTGGCTTAAAATTTCCATTTTTTTCCTATCGTTAACCCAGATTAATTAGACCAAGACAGCGGTTTGCTCGAATGGGATAAAGCTCACATTTAGCGCAGCGATATTGATAAAATCGAGAATTTTTTTGTTGCTTAAATGCAGCGTGTTAACGCTTTGAAATTCGCGGTGCGCCACCATGATCACCACCATATCCGCGGCGGCTAACGCGGCATTTAAATCACATAACTCAAATTGCGGGAACGCCGCTAAACTTGCCGGCAGTGAAGTTATATTCGGCTCGACGATAGACACTTTAAACGTGGTTTTCGCGCCTAATTCTTCTAAAATTCTTATCACCGGACTTTCGCGCAAGTCATCCGTGTCAGGCTTGTACGCGATACCTAAACACGCGATGCGCGGGTGCGTAAAAACGCTGGCGGCTTCTATGATTTTATCCAGAACGTATAGCGGTTTACTGTCATTCACTTCGCGCGCGGCGCGAATGATGCGCGCTTGTTCCGGCATAGAATGAACGATGAACCAAGGGTCTACCGCGATACAATGCCCGCCTACGCCGGGCCCGGGCTGCAAGATATTCACGCGCGGATGGCGGTTCGCGAATTTAATTAATTCCCAAACGTTGATTTTCAATTTATCGCACAACATCGAAAGTTCATTGGCGAAAGCGATATTCACGTCACGAAAAGAATTTTCGGTGAGCTTAGTCATTTCCGCGGTGCGGGCATCCGTCAACAAACATTCGCCGTTGATGAACTGTTGATACAAGGCTTGCGCAAGTTGCGTGCAAGCCGGTGTAATGCCGCCGATGATGCGGTCATTTTCGACTAATTCACGTAAAATTTTTCCGGGCATGACGCGTTCAGCGCAATAGGCGATATGAATGTCAGGATATTGAAGGTTTTGATGAGGAAAACTTAAATCCGGCCGCGCCGCGGCTAAATCGTCGGCGATGCCGTCGGTAGTGCCGACCGGCGACGTCGATTCTAATATGACTAAGTTCCCTTTCCGCAACACGGGCGCGATCGAACGTACTGCCGCGTTAATGTACGTTAAATCCGGTGCTAGATTTTCCGCTAGCGGCGTCGGTACCGTAATTAAAAAGACGTCCGCGGCTTCCGGCTTTAGCACCGCGCGTAAATGACCGGAGTTCACCACTTTATGGACGAGAAAGTCTAAATCGGGTTCGACGATGTGTACCTTACCGTTATTAATCGTCGCCACGGTGTTCGCGTCAATATCCACGCCTATCACTTCCAAACCGCGTGACGCTAGCACCGCCGCGGTGGGCAGACCAATATAGCCAAGACCAATGACAGAAATTTTATTGCAGACTGCTTTCATGTTGTAATCGCTCCACTATCCGTTGTGATGCTTTTCCATCTCCATAAGGATTGGAGGCGGCACACATTTGTTCGTATAAAGTTTTTTGTTCAAGAAATTCTTCGACTTTATTCACGATGTCATCCTCACCCGTGCCGACCAACAAACAAGTACCGGCTTGAATGCCTTCCGGCCGTTCTGTGGTGTCGCGGACCACCAACACGGGTTTGCCAAGCGTCGGCGCTTCTTCTTGCACGCCGCCTGAGTCGGTTAAAATCAAATACGATTTCAGCATCAAATACACGAAGGGTAAATAGTCTTGCGGCGGTATTAAAAAAATATTTTCTTGTTGACCTAGAATGCCGTTCACCGGGTCAAAAATATTGGGGTTCAAATGCACCGGATACACGACTTGCACATCGCCGCGAGCAGCGAGCCGCAACAAGGCGCGGCAAATTTGTTGTATGCTGCCGCCAAAATTTTCGCGGCGGTGCGACGTGATTAACAATAACTTTTTGCGCGGATCTAAAAATGAAAAAAGTGCCGCGTGTTTTTCTAAGAGGGCATGATTGCTTTCAAGATGCGCGACGGTTTCCAGTAACGCGTCTATCACCGTATTACCCGTAACTAACATTTTGGTGACGGGGATGCCTTCCGCCAAGAGATTATTTTGCGCAATCGGTGTCGGTGGAAAATGCAATGTCGCGATGCGGCTCGTGAGTTGACGATTAATTTCTTCCGGCCACGGTGAATAAATATTATTAGTTCGCAAACCCGCTTCCACGTGCGCGACGGAGATTTTCCGGTAAAACGCCGCGAGTGACGCGGCGAAGGTCGTATTCGTATCACCTTGCACAATCACCCAGTTTGCTTTAAATTCATTGAATACTTTTTCCAATCCTTGCATCGTTAATTGCGTTATATCCGATAACGTTTGATTCGTAGACATAATGTTAAGATCATAGTCAGGCGTAATATTATATAACGACAAGACTTGATCAAGCATGGAACGATGCTGACCGGTGACACACACTTTCGTTTCGAATGACGAATTTTTTAAAAGCGCTTTGATGACAGGAGCCATTTTAATTGCTTCAGGTCTGGTTCCAAAAACGAGTAAGACTTTTATTTTCATTCACATCATCCTGACGCTGACACAGATTAAATACTTTGATATTAGAAATAAATCTCGTACTATACACGCTCTACAAAGCACGAAAAGGATTTTTATGTTTTCACCTCAAAAATACTTACGGAACGTTATCGTTGAATTCCCAAAAAGTCTAATAGTTTTTCTATCGGATTTGATTCTTACGCTAGCCGCCATCTTCTTCGTGCTTGGCATTTACGCGGAAAAAAATTTTTTTATCTTCGCCAGTTTTTCCAAAGCGGTGCCGCAAATAATTATTATTCTCACCGTGCAGTCGATCGCGTATCGCGCGTTCGGACTGTACCGCGGCGTGTGGCGCTTCGCCTCGCTGCCGGATTTAATGCGCATCATTAAAGCGTGTTTGACCGGCACTTTTGCGTTAGCGGTTGTGCATGCGTCGTTTTACGCGAAACATCCGATTCCACATTCGTCGCTGCCGCTTTTGTGTCTGTTCTCGATTTGCTTGCTGTCGGGAGCGCGCTTGAGTTACCGCTGGCATAAAGACAGCCGGAAAAAATTTAATTCCGACAAAAAAGTCATCGTCATCGGCGCGGGTACTGCGGGTGAAAATATTTTACGTGAATTGAAACGTAAATCAAATAAAGAATTTTTTCCCATCGGCTTGATCGACGATGATCCCGCGAAGCAAGGCTTAGAAATTCATGGCATACGCGTGCTCGGCTTCACCAAAGATTTACCCGCCATCGTCAAGCAAAAAGCCGTCGAAGTGATTTTAATCGCGATTCCGCGCGCGAACACGTTACAAATGCGCCGCATCGTTAATTTATGCGAAGAAACCGGCGTCACCTATCGCACGCTGCCTAGCATCAACGACATCGCGTCCGGCAAAACGCACATGAATAACATCCGTCATGTGTCACTAGAAGATTTATTGAGCCGTGATCCTATCCAATTTGACCGCGAGCGGTTAGCGGAATTTATCGCCGGCAAAAAAATTCTCGTCACCGGCGCGGGCGGCTCCATCGGCTCTGAATTATGCCGCAAAATCGCCGACACCAAACCCGCCGCACTCGTGCTGATTGATTCCAGTGAATATAATCTTTTTAAAATCGAAGCCGAGCTGCATCAACTGTTCCCCGCGCTACCGCTGCATTGTTATCTGCTTAGCATTACTAACGAAGCCATCATTCACGACGTCATGGCGCAGCATAAACCGGATTATGTGTTCCACGCCGCGGCTTACAAACATGTGCCGCTGCTGGAACCGCTCGCTAGGATCGCGATTGAAAATAATATTTTCGGCACGAAAATCGTCGCCGAAGCCGCGATTAAAAATCACGTGAAGCGTTTTATCTTAGTCTCGACCGACAAAGCGGTGAATCCGGAAAACGTCATGGGCGCAACCAAACGCGTCGCGGAAATGTTATGTCAATATTTAAATAAAAAAAGCCAAACTCAATTCACCATCGTCCGCTTCGGTAACGTGTTAGGCTCCACCGGCAGTGTCATCCCCTTGTTCCGCGAACAAATCGCGCATGGCGGCCCCGTGACGGTGACGCATCCGGACATGGAGCGCTACTTCATGACGATCTCAGAAGCCGCGCAGCTCATCATTCAAACCGTGACGTTGGATTATCCTAGCGCTCTGTATGTGTTAGACATGGGTGAACCGATCAAAATCCAATATCTCGCCGAACAAATGATAAAATTATCCGGCCACATTCCCAACGTCGATATTAAAATTACTTACACGGGTTTACGCCCCGGCGAAAAAATGAATGAAGAATTATTTTATCCGCGCGAACTAGTGCACCGCTTCGAACAAGATAAAATTTTACGCGTCGATGTGCCGCCGATAAATTTTTCCGCCCTCACCCAATCCATTAGCCGTTTGAAAAACGCGTGCCATGACAATGATGTTTTATTAAAAAATTATTTGCTTGATTTAGCAAATGAGAGATACTGGACGGAATTCAGCGTGAACCAAGAAGTTTTCGCAGCCACTGAAGCGGTAGAACACGTTTAGCGTGCGTAATCACCAGATTGCTATTTTCTGCCTGATTTTAGGCTTCACCCTGATGGCTTAGTGTGTACTCTTCTAGGTCGTTAGATTAAGATACAAACTTATGCTCGTCTCAGAATGCTTTAACCAACTTTAAAAGGAGTTTAACGGTGCAAAAAAAATTATTGATGCTAGCCACTACGGCTGTAGTTTTACTAACTGCCCCACTCGCGATGGCTAGACCGCCGCAACCTTCGGTTTGTCCGACGGTCAGCGCCTTGTCCGCTCCCGGCGTGAGCAGAAACACAGTTGAAATCGACCAGCTTTGGTTTGCCGGCCGCCGTAACATGACGTATAAAACCGGAAACAATTGGACGTTCGTCATGGGAAATATTCCTGCTGTCAACGCGAACGACGCTTACCTCAAAGCTACCGACAATCTCATCACGTTATTTTTACAAGCGGGCCCATTCTTTGATTTCGAATGGAATAGATGGGTATGCTTGTACGCAACTGGCGCGGGCTATCCTGCGGTCGCGATGAATCCACCGTTAGTGACGCTGGATGCGAACGTTATGAAAGCTTACACCTCGAAATATTAATTCATAAATCCCCGCATGTAAAAAAACATGCGGGGATTTCTTTTTCCGCTCTGCAAACGTATTGAATTCTTCTAATGACAAAAAATCTTGTTCGCCATTTTTTGTTATCCGCCGTTAAATTATTTTTATTTTTTAATTTTCTTAACTGTCATGCCTCAGCGCTTATGACTGCGCCCCTGTCCGCGCATGTTTCCACGCCCCGGTCCGCGACTAATTTAACCGTTACAACGATAGACACGCGTACTTTTTTAGAAAAATTGATGACCGCGCGCCCCACGGTCGGCCCCAGCAGCAGCGTGACGACCCCCGTCGCTTACGGCATTGGTTGGGGCACATTGGTCTTCGGTGTCGCGGGACAAAATGGCACGCAATATACGCACCGCCCGTTCGGTGAATACGCGGCGGGTTTTGGCCTAGGCAACCCAAATAAATTTGTCTCTTTGACGACTATCGTCACTATGGGCGGCTTGGATGAAGTCGTGCGCGACGGTAATGTTAACTGGCAAATATCCCGCAATTTAACCGCCGGTACAGCGATCGCCGTGGGCTTGGAAAACGCGGCACCCTGGGGAGCGGACAAAAGAAATAAAATGAATACTTATTTCGTGGGTTCGCGCGCGACGACGTTGCATTTTACAAAAACCATTCATTTTAATATTATTACCTCGTTAGGCGTGGGCAACAGCCGCTTTGTGCATAATTATGAAACTCACACTGATGAGACCGGAATCTTCCGCCCGTTTGCCAGCATCGGCGTGCAAGTCTTGCCACAAGCCGCCGTCATAGTCGATTACGTTGGATTAACATATAATGCCGGTGTATCCGTGGTACCTTTCTTAAAGTATCCTCTAGTGGCAAGTTTGACGGCGGTGGATATCACCAACCGCGGCGGCAGTCATATACCGGTCGCGGGTTCAATAGGATTTTCTTATACTTTTTAAGACTTAAGGAGAATGACATGCAGTTGGTTCGCAATATTATTAAAGGATTGGTGTTGTTGTTATTGCTCACGCGCGCGGCGTACGCGATCGATGTCGCCACCACGATAGCGGAATCGATCAAAGGCACTAAAATTATTAGCGTCGCGTTAGCCACCATCCCGCACGATGATTCTATGATACTAGCGATCAATACCTCCGCCGGCACGCGCAATATTATCGTCACCAAAGAAAATATTCCCGTCGCTTTGAACGCGCTAAGAAATCCGCAAGTAGCAGGCATCGAAAACGCCGCGATTTCTGAAGATTTGATTCAACACGGCCCGCTCATTGATTTTTTAAATCCGCCCAGCATGCCGATGTTGGCTGCTAATCCGTCGGTGCCCAATCCAGAAGTCGTGAACCCTGCGATGCAAAACGACCCACCGTCTGCCACCGTGCCAGAAAGCGCGCCATCTGAAGTAGCGGCCGCTATCGCTTCCGCCAATCAACAAGCGAGCCGGTAAACCGCATGAATATTTTGCTAGTCATTGATGACGGCGTGGATTTACGCCGTTTCGATAAATTGTTCAAAACTCCCGATATGGTCGTCACGCTATTCCCCTTGACGAGTAATTTTTTAGTGATTGAACATATCCGGCAGCGGCTGCTGCGATATTCCAATTTAACGATTGAGATTGTCGACAGCGCCGCGCTAATCAACGATGAAGTGAATGTAATGCGTGATGCCATTCATCAATGGTCATACCAATTGGGTGAAACCCGCGTTAGTAGTAAAAATTTAAAAGAATGGTTTTTATTCCCCGACCAGGGCGGCAGTAGTTGGTGGTTAAGTTTATTAGCGGAAAAAAATTCCGTGCAAGACGTGGCGTTTTTTAAAATCGCGCAAATCAACGCGTTACAAAAATTTTATGTGAAAAGTCAATACGGCGCTTGCGCGTTAGGACTAACCGATAAACGCCACGCGCGGATAATTAAAAAAATCATTGCGCCCACCACACCGCTGATCAAAACGCTGCGTTGCATGCCTGCCGTCAAGAAAAGCGTGAAGCATAAAATTTTAGATTTTATCAATAACTCTGGTTTGCTAGGCGCTTGCATATCCGCGGCGATGTACCTTATCATTTGGCTGAAAGACAGCCGCACCGCGCGCCACCACTTGCCGCCGCTGGCACAGCGCGTCAAGCCTGATAACGCATTTATGTTTATCACATACTTCCCTAACCTTGACGAAGAGCAAGCGCAACGAGGTGTGTTCCGCAATAAATACGCTTTGCCGCTGCAAGATAAGTTAGCCGAGTTAAATATCCCCGTGACGTGGTTAACTATGCCGGTGTATTACAATGGCCATAACTTTTCGTCCGCTATGCGGCTCGCGAAACAGATCACAACGCAGGGCGAATCGCTGTTCGTGTTGCAAGAATTTTTTTCGTTTAAGGTTTTTTGTCAAGCGTTGCTGTGGTGGTTACGCCAAAGTTTATTAAGCTTCATATTACTATGGCGCTTAAAGAAAAACGCGTTGGCCGCGAATTTGACCCACCCCGCCGCTTATCCGATTTTGAAATATTTATGGTGGCATTCTTTTGTCGGCAGCTCGGGCATGCGCGGCATTATTTTTTATTTGACCTACTTAGAAGTTTTCAAAGCGTTACCACGCATCAATACTTGTTTATATTATTGCGAAATGCAAGCTTGGGAAAAAGCCATGCTGCTCGCGAAGAAAAAACAGCAAGGAAAAATGAAAACTATCGCGTTCCAACACACTTCCGTCATGGAAAATTTCTTTAATTACTTTTATCACAACGATGAAATTAAACCGGCGAATTTGCCCACCGATTTTCCCCTGCCGGACCAGTTATTAGCGAATGGCAATATGATGCATGCGTTATTGGCGAAAACCGCTTGGCCTAGTTTGTCGCAAGCGGAAGCTATCCGGCATCTGTACATCAGTCAGTTAAAAATAGGCGACCACCTCGACCAAGACAAAAAAGTATTATTAGTCGTTGGTTCTTATGACCGCGTCGAAACGAAATCCTTAATCACCTTAGTTTATCAAGCGTTTCCCGTTGCAAGGGATTTTGAAATTTGGTTTAAAGGCTCGCCGGTTAACCCCGTTGAACCTTTGCTGGCGCAGCTAGGCATAGACGCGCAACAAGCCAATTATAAAATTTGCCATGCCCCCGTCGCAGAATTGCTGCCTCAAATCAGCATCGCGCTAGTCGCGAATACGACGGTCTCGATCGAAGCGTTAGCGTTGGGACGTGAATTGATTATCCCCCTATTCGCAGACACGATGATGATGAACCCCGCGGTGAGCTCTGGGTTGGATTATAAATTAGTTAGTCATCCACAACAGTTGTTAGAGTGCGTCACAAGTATTTTGAAAGATTACCAAGCGCCTGAAACCTTGAAAGGCAGTTATTTCATACAAAATTATTGGCACTTAGATGCCGCGATTCCACGCTGGACCGAGATATTGAATTCAACATGCCCGCCGTCTCTTTAAGCAATAATAAAACGTTATACCAAGGTGCCGCGATGTTAATCGCGTTGACCCTATTCGTCGTGGGTAGATTTGGTTTTTTTGATATTTTAGGCTTGAAACGCTTATTTGAAATCATGTTACTGCTGCCGCTAGGCGGTTTAGGAATTTTAGTCGTATTACGCAACCCGAACCAATGGCTGAACCCGTTTTTATTATTGCCGTTCAGTTATCTTATCGTGCAAGCGGTGATGAACTGGAATACGTTGCTGATCGCGGATTTGCTTAATTCGATTTTAATCATTGGCACGATAATCGCGCTGGGCGCGAATTTTTCTGATTTACTGCTGCGTTATTTAATCCGCTTCGCGACTTTTTTCGCGGTGCTGGGCATTATTGAATTCGTGATTTTGTTATTAAAACCCTCTCTGGTGAGCCAAATACTTTTATTTTACGACAGTTATTCCGGCTCAAACGTGCCGGTGATTCAAAACGCGTTGCAATTGCTGGGCTTATCGGACGGCACTTCTTACCATTTATGGGGCATGTCAGTCACACGATTACGCAGTTTCACGTCAGAACCTTCGCTGTTAGTCGGCTATTTGTTAGTGCCAGGCGCCCTGGGTTTAACTTACCGCGGGAAATTTGCTTTTTTTGGCATGCTTTGCATTACGTTTTGTATTTGTAGTTTAGCGGGCTCTGTCTTCGTCGCGTTGTGCTTTTCAGGGCTGGCTTTTTTTATGACGTTCATTCGCAGCCGTCGCTTATTTATTATTTTTCCATTTTTGATATTGATGCTGTTTGTTTATATTCTTTTTACGCATTTTAGCGAATTAATTTTGCTGACTAAATCATCGGCGGGCAGTTATGACTTTTTAGATAAAACCAATTCCGCCAATATGCGCTTCAGTTATATCCGCGAATTTATTCCCAAGGCGTTTTCGTCCCCCTTCGGCGTTTCCGAAGAAATTTTTCAACCCTTGGGGTTGTTAGTCGGCGGCATGGCCAAGGGTGGCTATATAGGATTTTTTATCACGCTACTTATTTTAATGAAATTATTTTCTTCGTTGGCCGTATTGCTAGTGAGTAATTGGCTGCGCATGGGACAAAAGATTGGCTTGAGCATTATTTACGGCGCGTTAGTCACGGGTATTTTGTATTTAGATAATTGCTTTGTGCAATTGTATGGATTCACATTACTGCTATTAGTTTATAACCGGCTGCGCCAAATTCAATTTCAAATTAAGGAAAGCCAGCTGCTGAGAGCCGGCTTAGAACCGCAGAGATAAAACAATTCGCGGCAAACTGGAAACACAATAAGACTGCGCCACACCCAGCGAACTATAGCGCATCGCCAAAAATAAATAACGCAAGCGTGAAAAAAATGCGCGTTGCGTTTGCCGTGATTTGATAAAACATAAAAATGCGACATTGGATTTACGACTCGCGGCAGTCATCGCATAGCGGTATTTAAAATAAAAACGCCGCGCGCCCGCGTATTTCGCCCGCATATCATTGGAAATGCGTACTTTGAAATGCACGAAGTATTCGACTAACACTTCCGGCACGGAAATTATGACGCCCACTTCACGCAACCGTACCCACACGTCCCAATCTTGCGCACTCTTCAGTTTACCGTCAAAGCCACCCATCGCTTTCAAAATATCAGCGCGGCACATGCAGACTGACGCGCCGCCTAATATATTCGCTTTTAATAATGCAGCCATGGTCACAGCGTGTGGAGTATTGATAATTTTTTTCATCGCGAACGGATAATTCACGCGGTAATTCGCGCTACAGGCGACGCTGTCGGGGACGGCCGCTAATGCGTTTAATTGTTTCGCTATTTTTTCCGGCAGCCATAAATCGTCGTCATCTAAAAAAGCCAGCCATTCGCCATGACTAGCATAAATGCCTTCATTACGTGACTGGCTGCCGCCCAATGATACGACGTTAGAGATAGTTTTTATGCGGGAGTCGGAAGCGGCTAATTTTTCTAAATAGTCTTTAGTGCTATCGTTAGACGCGTCATCGACAATGATAAGTTCGAAATCTTGAAAAGTTTGCGACATTACGGACTTCACCGCGGCCGTTAATGACGCCACGCGATTATAAGTAGGAATTATCACACTGACTTTAGGCTGCATAATGTTTTTACCCGGCTAGTAGTGGTTTGACGCGCTGGTACCATTTGCTAAAACAATACATAATAAAAATATCATTGGTGTGGCTTTCGTCGGCTTGATCCATTTTTAAAAATGCATCGACGTTAAATTTTTCAAATAAGGGCAGCGTCCGCAGTTCCGCGATAGCTTCTATGAACGCAGGGAAGTTTTGCCTTACCCACCAACTCGATGACCCAGCAAAGCCTTGTTTTTTACGCGTCACATGCTCCGTACCTAGGTGCTTAGCCGCGACGGTTTTTAAAATCGCTTTAGTTTGGCCACCACGTAAATGTTCGCGCGCGGAAAAATTAAACGCGCATTTAATCACATCTACGTCCAGCAATGGCACGCGGCCTTCGATAGTGTGCGCCATCGTCATTTGATCTAACAAATATAATAGTTGATCGGGTAAATAGACTTGCATATCAAACAGCATTTGTTGATACAACAACGGCAACCGCTTAGGCTGTAGCGCGGCAAACCGCTGCGCGAGTTTTTTTAACATGGGTTTGAAATCGTGACGGCCAAGTTGTTGCGCTAGGGCATAGGAGCCGCCGGTACTGAACATCATATCTAGAGAAATATTTTGTAAACGTGATTTCATTTTTGCATTCAAGGGGAGCAGGCCTAATGACTGCTTCAAACTGCGCGGCAGCCAAGCGAGCAATCTTCTTTTTAATGATAACTGTCCGGTGTAACGCGTGTACCCACCAAAAGCTTCATCGCCGCCGGTGCCGTTCAGCAACACTTTCACCCCATCCCCCGCCGCTAACTGCGAGAGTAAGTAGGTGGCGACGATAGCGGGGTCTGCCACGGGTTCGCTTAAATGTTGTAGCGCTTTATCCAATGAAGACATCGCAGCGGCCGCGGTAATCATGACTTCCGTATGTTGTGTACCAAAACGTTCGGCGATTAATTTGGCTTGCGCGAGTTCATTATTTTCTAAACCTTCATAACCCGCGCTATAGGTAAAATATTTTTTACATTGCGGCGCCGCCAACGCGGTAATCAAACCACTGTCTATGCCGCCGGATAAGAACCCACCGACTGGCACATCACTTTGTAGTTGTCTAGTCACGGCAGTTTCGAGGGTAGCTCTTAAATTTTCTAAACTGGATTCGTTGGCGGATGTTCCTTGGAATTGTTCAATACTCCAGAATTTTTTAAACATCGGCACGCCGTGGGTATTCATCGTTAGCGTAGACCCGGGCGCCAACTTTTTAATATTCGTGAAAATACTTTCATCCGTCGCCACATACATACTTAAAAAATACGAGACCACCGCCGGCGCATTCAAATTAGCATTTTCTAAATGCGCGAGCGCCAGCGATTCCGAGGCGAAAGCAAAATACTTATTGGATAAATAATAATAAAATGGCTTAATTCCCAGCGGATCACGCGCGCAAAATAATTGTTGCTTCGCTTCATCCCATAACGCGAACGCGAACATGCCATTGAAATGGTTAACGCAGTCGCTACCCCAATAATGATAGGCGGCCAGTAAAACTTCCGTATCTGTGTGAGTTTCAAAGTGATAAGATTTTTTTTGTAAAAAATCTTTTAGCTCGAGATAATTATAAATTTCACCGTTATACGTCACAGATAATTTATGGTCGGCGAAAAACATGGGTTGCGCGCCCGCCGGCGCTAAATCGATAATCGATAATCGCCGGTGGCCTAAACCTAGGTGGGCAGAGTTTGAAATTTCCGCGTTGATGGCCAGGCCGATATGATCAGTGCCGCGATGCGAAATACGGTCTAAAATCTTTTGCAGCGTCGGTCTTTTTACCGCCGTTTGATCAAACCGGAACATGCCCGCTATCCCGCACATGACGTCACCTTAAAAATTATTTCCGCAGTGAACGGCAAGATAACGCGCCATGACATCACCAAAATAGGATGAGCGTCGGCGCAACCATACTCGGTGCTATACCAGCCCGACTGCGATGCCGCGTCTAAAAAGTGTAGGGTCGGCTTCGCCGTCAGAGTAGTATCGATTTTAATTTCCGTGTCATGCAGCGTTAACAAATTATTTGCATAGTGCATATCAGGATTTAATTGCCAGAGAATATCAATTTTGACGCTGCCTTTGCCGCTGAATTGATCGCGTACGCGCAATGCTTGTCGTTCTGACGTAATCGTACGTTTGTGTTTTTTAACCCTTGTTGAACGCTGGTAACCGTCGTGCGTTATCACCACGCCGTTCGCTAACTCTTCGAGCTGAATATCCGCGTGCGCATACGGCACCGGCCACCAATTCCCACTCGCGATGAATGATTCACATAAGGGCGCGAAACCATTGACTAATGGTAAATTGTGACCGCGCGCGGATTTTTGCCGCGCGGACACGTCATCTTTCGTGTAACGCGCGCGGCCGGTGTCGATCAAGATAGGAGCGCCGTTATAAAGCCAAACGAAACTGGAAATATCATTGTGCGCATGCGAAGGAAAATGTTTTGGATAACGTCCCGACGGGCAATTCAACACGATTTTACTTTTGCCGTCTTGCACCACACGCCAATCATCACGGCTAATTTTCACAGCCTTGCTGGACGGCGCCGGCCACCATTCCGGATAGCAGGACAATAAACGCAAAGTCGTTTTTTCCGGCGTTAAATCGGGAGAAATATCGCCGATGTAGACTTGTAAATAACCCGCGGCGTCACACAAGAGACTCGCCGTGTCGCGCATCTTCATGATCGTCTCGTGCAAAAATACTAAATCTGGATGCCCCACCGCGCTTAAGAAACTATACGCATCCAACAACCACGTTAACACGATTAATTGATAGTGACTGGAACGTTCACGCAGCGCCCCATCCTGCTGAATTAAAACCGGCAGCATACGCTTAAAGATTTGCAAACCCGTGCTAATCGCATGCTGATGGTTTAACACCACACCCGCCATGATCAACGAACGCGCGTTATTCAAAATATGGTTGCCGGTTTTATGCCGGTAATATTCTAAATGTTTCGCGACCCAGCGCAGAGAATCATTTAAAAAAACAAAATAGTCAGCTGGCACAGACTGAGCGCGTTTTGATGGCGGCAGCGCCGCGATCCAAATCAGACTATTCGCGATGCGTTCGCAAGTCGAATAGGTTTCCCATGCCGCGTCAGTTTTTGGTAATGGTGTAGCTAAAAATTTCAAAACATTGGCAGGCAGCGCCGTCGCAGGCTGCTCTGACCAACGCGCAGCATGCAATTCACTCCAACGGAATTGTGCTAAATAATTTTCATGATCGGCGTTGGCTTGAAATGGCGTAGCAGGATTATTGTCGCGCTGCGCGACTTTGGCATGCAAATACGGAATACATGCCAAATCTCCCTCACTACCGCTCAGTGCAGCTTGCTTGCTGTTAGACAACCAAGCCGGTTTAGATTTGTTACCGACATGCCGTCCGCGAAGTTTTGCGAAATATTTTCCGCTATATTTATCTAACACAATGCCGCACAGCGACAGCGCATGCTGAAATAAAAAATAGGGATTTAGCTTGGCGCGCAGTAAAAAAAATTTTGCTTCGTGAGAAATTCCTTCCCGGTGAAAATCTTCCATGGCTGGCAGTCGCGGATTTAAGTTATATAGGAGCGTAATTTTGCCATTCATAGCGCGTTAAAGAAAGTTATTTTAACGAGATAAATTCCCGTGCGCGCCATTCCGTTTAGATTAGTTAATAAAATGTACAAACACATTAGGTTCATATGAGGTTCATCTAGAGGGAGTTTTCTGCTACCATACCGCCCTCGATCGAGCATATTTTCACGGAAGAAATGGCAGTGCAAAACAAACCCATACTATTCGTTTCGCCGCTCCCCCCGCCCCAAGGCGGCATCGCTGTTTGGACAAAAAAAGTCATGACTGAAGGTTTGCCCGACGGCACGCCCCTCACCTTAGTCAACACGAAAATCCGCGGTAAACGTAATATTTTTGATTCCGTGTTTTTTTCCATTCCGGAACTATACCGTACGTTTTATATTATTTTTTCTGTGTTGCGGCAGCTAATGGCTAACCGTCCCAAGCTTATTCATATTAATTGTTCGCTGTCTGCCGTTGGTGTCATGCGGGATGCGATCTGCGTGGCGCTCGCTAAAATTTTCTCCGTGCCGGTGGTGATGCATTATCATGGCAACTTGCAAGATTTTGCCGGCGGCCGTTTGTTTGGCATGAGCCTTAAGATTCTGCGCTATCTCATGAAGAACGCCGCCGCTAATATCGTCATCAACACACCTTCGTTTGCCACAGCGCAAGCTTTGCTAAGTCACTCGAAACCACCGCTGTTACTGCCTAACTTTACGGAAGATAAATTATTTTCGTTGGAAAAAATCCCGTCTCACAGCACGCGGCTAAAAGCGATCTTCGGCGGCGGCATCACGAAAGCCAAAGGCTGCGAAGAACTTCTCAACGCGGCCAGTGAACTTCCCGACATCGACTTTCATTTATACGGAAAAATGCACGCCGACTTAGACGCCGCTTTCCGCGACGCGCCGCAAAATATTTTTTTGCATGGCGAAGTGCATCACTCCAGACTGATCGCTGCCATGGTGAACAGTGATTTTTTAATTTTTCCCTCCTATTCGGAAGGCTTCCCGTTGACGGTGTTAGAAGCGATGAGCTTGAGCTTACCGGTCATCGCGACGAGCGTGGGCGCGCTCCCGGAAATGGTGTCAGATCATGAAGGCGGCTATTTAATTCCGCCGCGCACTGAAGCCGCGCTCATTAGCGCGATAAAAAAATTAATCGCGCAGCCAGAAAAAATGCTGGCGATGGGCGCGTTCAATAAACAAAAAAGCTACGCGCAATACCGCTATTCTACCGTCATCAACCAACTCTTAACTATTTATAATAAAATTTTGGAAAAGAATTAATGTGTGGCATTGCTGGATTTTCAGGACAATTTAATCAGTCATTACTCACCGAAATGAATGCCCGCATCGCGCACCGCGGCCCGGACGATAGGGGGGAAAGGTTATTCCGGCATGAAAATAATACCGTGGGTCTTGGCCACCGGCGCTTATCCATAATAGATTTAAGCGCGGACGGTCAACAACCGTTAAGCGTCAATTGCGCTTGCTGTCAAAGTACGGGCGATAATTTATTATGGTTAACCTACAATGGCGAATTATATAATTATCAAGAATTACGCGCCGAGCTCATCGCCAAAGGTCATCAATTTAAATCTAAAACCGATTCGGAAGTGTTATTGCATTTGTACGCGGAAGCGGGCCCGCAAATGCTGGAACGCTTGAATGGCATTTTCGCTTTCGCCATCTATGACGGCCGCCCAGCGCAAGATCACAACGCCTTGCGTAAAGGCGATATTTTTTTAGCGCGCGATGGCGCGGGGGTTAAACCACTTTATTACAGCGAAACCGCGTCAGGTTTTTTATTCGCTTCAGAAATAAAAGCTTTGCTAGCCTGCGCTGCGGTGTCGGCCGACATTGATTTAACCGCCATGCATTATTATCTTGCTTACCTTTGGTGCCCGGGCCAGCAAACCGCTTTACAAAATGTCAAAAAAATCCAACCCGGCGAAGCCGTCATTGTACGTCAAGGGCGCATCGCGAAACGTTGGTATTTTTACGATTATCCTTACGCCGGTGTCGCCTCCACCGAGTCCGAGCAAACTATCGCTTTGGAGTTAGACGCTAAACTCACTACAGCCGTGCGGCGGCAATTGGTCGCGGACGTGCCGGTCGGGGCGTTTCTCTCCGGCGGCTTAGATTCCAGCGCCATTGTGGCGATGATGAAAAAAATAAATCCCGACCAACAGATTAATTGTTACTGCATCGCATTTAAAGCGGGAATGGACAGCGAAGGTCAAGTCGACGATGCGCCCTACGCGCTCGCGGTCGCGAAACATTTGGCTGTGAATTTGCAGGTTATCGAAGTCGAAGCGGACATCATCAAGCATTTGCAAACCATGTTATACCATTTAGATGAACCACAAGCCGACCCCGCGCCTATTCATGTTTATTTAATCGCTGCAGCGGCTAAACGTGACGGCATAAAAGTTTTATTATCTGGCGCGGGTGGTGACGATATTTTTTCCGGCTACCGCCGTCATCAAGCGCTGCAATTAGAACCGTTACTCAAATGGCTCCCCTTGACCCTGCGTAAAGGTATTTCGCGTTACGCTCGGCATATTTTAGCAGGCGGTCAGCAACTAGCATCCATGCGTAATCCGCGTTTCCGCCGCGTGGCGAAACTATTCGCGCACACCGACGTCAACCGCGACCGGCGTATCGCCAGCCATTTTATGTGGAGCACGGAAATCTTGCGCAGAAATTTGTATACCGCCGACATGGCGGCGCAC
The DNA here is from genome assembly GCA_963692955.1 of Gammaproteobacteria bacterium. Classification (GTDB taxonomy): domain Bacteria; phylum Pseudomonadota; class Gammaproteobacteria; order DSM-16500; family DSM-16500; genus UBA5158. Next base: position 1,791,013 of record OY843587.1, read on the forward strand.
ACGCGCGATACAGATACTGTCTCGCCGTTATTAGATAGCCTCGCACGCATTGCCACGGAGAAAAGCGCTTTAAACCGCATGTTATATTTAGAAGGTAAACATTTTCTCGCCGATCATAATTTAAATTACACTGATAAAATGTCGATGGCGTTGGGGCTAGAAGTGCGCGTGCCGTTGCTGGATTCTGATTTAGTACACTTCGCCGCCCGCATCCCCGCCAAATGGAAACAAAAAGGCAATACCGGCAAAGCGATTTTTAAAAAAGCGATGGAACCGTATTTACCTAACGATATTATTTACCGTCCGAAAACGGGGTTCGGCGCGCCGCTGCGCCGCTGGCTGCATAACGAATTACAAGAATTTGTGCGCGACACCTTATCGGCCAGCGCGTTAAGCCGCCGCGGCATCTTCGATGCGAGCGCCGTCGATAAATTATTGCAAGCTGATAAAGACGGCAGAATCGACGGCAGCTATACCATTTTCTCAATTCTCTGTATAGAATTGTGGGCGAAAATATTTGTCGATGCCCGCGCGGCTAATCCAGGATGATGAAGATGCCACTCATTCGCACGACCTTACGCTATTATCACACGCTAAAATATTTGAAACCAGCGCAGCTAGTTGGCCAAGTCAAATTTCGCTTGCGTAAACCGACGCTGCGCCGCATTGCAGCCCCAGCGCTACGTGCCATCGAGACCGCATGGATAAACGCAATTAACAAACCCAATAGCTTATCATCAGATAATCACGCCACATTTCTAAATCAAACGCACTCTATTGCCGCGCCCGGCATTTGGTCTGACAATAAAATTGATAAACTGTGGCTCTACAATTTACATTATTTCGACGTTTTGAATTCTACCGCGGAGACTGCCAGCCAAAAAAACCTTATCCACCGCTGGATCGCAGAAAATCCCACCGCTACCAGCAATGGTTGGGAACCTTATACTTTATCACTGCGCATAGTTAACTGGATAAAGTGGTGCGTGTCGGGTAACGTTCCCGATCAGGCCATGCTAGACAGCTTAGCCACGCAAATTAATTTTCTCAGCAAGCGCATGGAAACCCACATTCTTGGCAATCATTTGGTAGCCAACGCGAAAGCGTTATTATTCGGCGGTTGTTTTTTCCAAGGTAAATTGGCGGAGCGCTGGTTGCGCCGCGGCCTGAAATACTTCCGCCAAGAATTAAAACATCAAATCTTAGCCGATGGCGGGCATTTCGAATTAAGTCCCATGTATCACGCGATTATTTTAGAAGACTTGCTAGATGTCATAAATCTTTTTAAAACGTATGGCCGCACAGTACCCCTGAAATGGCTTGAAACCAGCGAAAAAATGCTGGATTGGCTAGCAGCCCTAACGCACCCAGACCATGATATCGCATTTTTCAACGACACAGCGCTGGGTATCGCGCCGACCCTGAAGGAATTATCCGCTTACCGGCAGCGTTTAGGCTACAACACAAATACAACCAACACTGCTTGTTTACATTTACCCAACAGCGGCTATGCGCGCGCCGAAAAATCTGCCGGTGTACTCATCGCCGATCTCGCGGCGGTCGGCGCGCCTTATCAACCCGGTCACGCGCACGCGGATACGCTCAGCTTCGAATTTTCACTCCAACAACAGCGCCTGATCGTTAACTCTGGTACATCGACTTACGCCAACACCGAGCAGCGCCGTCGCGAGCGCGGCACCGCGGCGCATAATACCGCCGTGATTAACGACGAAAATTCTTCCGCCGTCTGGAAAAGCTTCCGCGTCGCCCAGCGCGCGCGCGTACAAAATATCGAAATGAAAAACACGCCCGATGAAATTGTTATTCAAGCCAGCCACGACGGCTACCTGCGCAAACATAATGTCATACACACGCGCCGCTTCGCACTGACTCACAATAAATTATTAATTCAAGATGACTTTACTGGCACGCGCATCCATAACATAAAACTTTTTTTTCACCTTCATCCTGCGGTTAAAATCATCCAAGCAGATGTTTATAATTTTATTTTAATCGATAACGACGAACAGCCGCTAGCCGCGTTGACAACCAACCACGCAGCGCGCGTGTTAGATAGCACTTATCATCCGGGTTTTAATCTTACGCAAACCAATAAAATGGTCGTTATCGAAATGAATACCGTCATGCCCGCGCGCTTTAAAACTTTTATTACCTGGAATTCTTAACATGCATATCATGTTTCTCACCGATAATTTTCCACCCGAAGGCAATGCTATCGCGAGCCGCGTCTACGAGCGCGCTTGTTATTGGGTGGCAGCGGGCCACCAAGTCACGGTGATAACGTCAGTACCTAACTTTCCCGAAGGCAAAGTCTACGCGGGTTATAAAAATAAAATTTATCAAACCGAAAGCATGGATGGCATACGCGTCGTCCGGGTTAAAACGTTTATCGCGAAAAATAAAGGCTTTTTGCTGCGCACGGTGGATTTCATTTCTTATGTGATGCCCGCGTTGCTAGCCGGTATATTTCAAACAAAGCCCGACGTCATCGCCGCCACGACGCCGCAATTATTTGTCGGTTTGACTGGCGTATTGTTAAAATTTTTCCGGCGCGTGCCGTTCGTGCTGGAAGTCGCGGATATTTGGCCGGCGTCTATCGTCAGTGTCGGCGCGATGAAAAAAAATATTTTAATCCGCAGCCTAGAAAAATTAGAATTATTTTTATATCGCCGCGCGTCGGCCATCGTCGTGTTAACCGCCGCGTTCAAAGTCAATTTAACTTCGCGCGGCGTTCCCGCGGATAAAATCACGGTGGTGATTAATGGCGTCGACCTCCGCAAATTTTCTACCTGCGAAAGAAATCATGCCCTCGCGCGGGAAACCGGCATTGCACCCGATCAATTCGTGGTCGGCTATCTTGGCACGCACGGCATGGCGCACGGCTTGATGAATGTGCTGCACACGGCAGAACGTTTAACGGATAAGAAAATCTTTTTCTTATTCGTCGGTGCGGGTGCTGAGCGCGACGAATTAATGGCCTACGCCGCCACTAAACAATTAAGCAACGTTAAATTTCTTCCCGCGCAACCTAAGAGCTCTATGCCGCAATACTGGAGTATTTGCGATGTGGCGTTGATTCATTTAAAAAATGATCCCGTGTTCGCGGAAGTCATCCCGTCAAAAATCTTCGAAGCGATGGGCATGGGGTTGCCGATAGCGTTAGCCGCGCCCGCCGGTGAAGCCAGCGCGATCGTCGTCAATGAACAAGCCGGCTTGTGGGTAGCGCCGCAAAATCCCAGCGCGCTCGCAGCAGCACTCATCACTTTACAAAACGACTCAGCGCAACGCGCGACACTCGCCGAACACAGCCGTCAAGCCGCGGTACATTACAGCCGCGAGCGCCAAGCTAACGACATGCTCGCCGTGTTAACCCATGTCGCGGAAAATATACCTCTCAACGCCGGAGCCGTGCCATGAAAAAAGTGCTCATCACCGGCGCCACCGGCTTTATCGGCCGCTACCTGGTGAATTATTTATTGCGCCAGCAATTTCACGTCCGCGCGTTAGTGCGCGACGCAAAAAAAGCCGCGACCCTGCCGCATGACGTCGAAACTATATATGGCGATTTAACTAACCCTGACAGCTTGCAGCTGTGCTGTACCGATATCGATACGGTCTTTCATCTCGGGGGCTACGCTCATGCTTGGCAAGAAAATAATAGTGATTTCGCAGCGCGACATTTAGAAATTAATTTTCAAGGCACAAAAAATCTCGCCGTCGAGGCGTTACGCGCTAACGTCAAACAATTTATTTATTTTAGCAGCGTGAAAGCCGTCGCCGACACAGAAAGCTGTATCGATGAAAATTGGCAAAACGCGCCAGCTTCTCCGTATGGCATTGCTAAACGCCAAGCTGAACTTTATCTATTAGCGTTAAAAGAACAACATAGCATGCACATTTGTATATTGCGCCCGGCGCTCGTGTACGGCCCGGGTTGGAAAGGCAACTTAGCCGCCATGCTGCGCGCGATCGACAAAGGGTTTTTTCTCCCAATTCCGCATCTTACTAACCAGCGCTCGATGATCAGCTTAGAAGATATTTGTAGCGCCGCCCTACTCGTTTCGCAGCGCGCGGTAGCGAATGGGAAAATTTATTTTGTCACCGACGGTGTGGCGTATTCCACGCGCCAACTTTACACGGCGTTTTGCCTGGCACTCGGCAAACGCGTACCAAAATGGCATCTGCCTTTTTTCATGTTTAAAATTTTGGGCTATCTGGGCGACGCGGGCGCGAAAGTGTTACGCCGCAGGTTACCTTTCAGTTCTGAAACCTTGACAAAATTATTTGGCTCCGCCGCGTATAATTCACAACGCATCCAAACTGAGGTAGGATTCAAACCTATTTATAATTTGACCGCGCTGCTGCCTGACATCGTCGCCACTTACCGTTTAGAGGGATAACATGATCATTCTCATGTTAGTGCTAATCTTTTTACTGTCACTCGCTTTGACGGCGTGGCTGCGCCGCTACGCCATTCGCAAAAATATTCTCGACATTCCTAACCAACGCAGTTCACATGTGATCCCCACGCCGCGTGGCGGCGGTGTCGCTATTGTCGTGAGTTTCGCTTGCGCGTTAATTTTTTTAGCCTACCACGCGATTATTCCGCTGAACGTATTGTGCGCGCTACTCGGCGGCGGGTTAAGCATCGCCGCTATCGGTTATGCCGATGATCTATATAAATTGCCGACGCTCTGTCGCTTCCTCGGCCATATCGCGGTGGCGGCATGGGCGGTCTATTGGCTGCATGGCTTTTCCAGCTTAGATTTAGGCGCGTGGCATTTTTCCCTGCCGCACGCGGGTGTGTTTGTCGCGGTGTTTGCTATCGTTTGGTGCACGAATTTGTATAACTTTATGGATGGCATCGACGGTTTAGCCGGCAGCGAAGGTTTATTCGTCGCAATAGCCGCGAGCGCCGCGCTGTGGCTGACAGGTGAACCGGACACGGCAATTATGTTATTATTCCTCGCCGCCAGTATCGCGGGCTTTACCTATTTTAACTGGCCGCCGGCGAAAATTTTTATGGGCGACGCGGGCAGTGGTTTGCTCGGTTATCTATTCTCCGTGTTGGCAGTGTACACCGCTAACACCGGTAAATTGTCGATAGTATTTTGGTTTATTGTGCTGGGAATATTTATTGGCGATGCGACCTTCACCCTGCTCTATCGCATGCTGCAAGGAAAAAAGTGGTATGCCGCACACCGTGAACACGCGTATCAACAATTAATTGCGCGCGGCGCGAGTCATAATAAAGTCACGCTAAGTATTTTAACCATGAATGTGTTCTTAGTTTCACCCTTGGCGTGCTTGACAATATTGCTACCGCGCGCTGGGATTTGGTGGCTGACCGGATTGATAATGATTTTATTTTTACTTTGGTTTTCGATAAAAATAGTGAATTACAAGGACGCAGCCATATGAAACAAATATTACAATCATTAAAAGATGGCGCAACTACCCTCGCTGACGTGCCTTGTCCGCAATTAAAACCCGGTCATGTATTAATCCGCACGCAGCAATCATTAATTTCCCCGGGCACCGAAAAAATGCTCGTCGATTTCGGTAACGCGTCGCTGATTAACAAAGCCAAACAGCAGCCCGATAAAATTCGCATGGTGCTTGATAAAATTAAAACCGATGGCCTGTTCTCCACACTCGACGCGGTGCGTGACAAGTTAGACCAAACTATCCCAATGGGCTATTGCAACGTCGGCGAAGTTATCGCTGTCGGCCAAGGCGCGCAAGAATTTTTTATCGGCGATCGCGTCGTCTCGAATGGCGCGCACGCGGAAATCGTCAGCGTACCAAAAAATCTTTGCTGTAAAATTCCGAACACGGTCGCTAACGAAGACGCCGCTTTCACCGTCATTGGCGCGATCGCGCTGCAAGGCATACGTCTAGCCGCGCCGACCTTAGGCGAAACCTTTACCGTAATCGGCTTGGGTTTAATCGGTTTACTCACCGTGCAATTATTAAAAGCGCATGGCTGCCGCGTGTTTGGCATGGATTTAGATCCGGCGAAAGTGGCGTTAGCTAAACAATTTGGCGCGGCAGCATTAGATATTTCTAGCGGCGCTGATCCGATCGCGGCGGCGTTTACCTATTCGCGTTTCCGTGGTGTCGATGGCGTCATCATTACCGCCTCGACTAAAAATAATGAGCCCATCCATCAAGCGGCGCAAATGTGCCGGCAGCGCGGCAGAATTATTTTAGTCGGCGTGACCGGCTTAGAATTATCGCGCGCGGATTTTTATAAAAAAGAACTATCGTTTCAAGTGAGCTGTTCCTACGGCCCCGGCCGCTACGACACGCAGTATGAAGAATTAGGCCAAGACTATCCGTTAGGTTTTGTGCGCTGGACCGAGCAGCGTAACTTCGAAGCGTTCCTTGATATCTTGACGCACGACGCGATAAATTTGCAACCGCTATTGACGCACCGCTTTGATTTCTCAGAAGCGGAACTTGCGTACGCTTTATTCCAAGACCCAACGCTGAAATTAGGCATCTTACTTAATTATCCGCAAACCGTTGACATTGAAAATCAAACGCTACGCTTGCGTGAACCCGCGACATCGCCTTCATCTGCAGAATCTATTGCCGTGATCGGCGCGGGCAATTACGCCAGCCGCGTATTAATCCCCGCGTTTAAAGCAGCCGGCGCGGAACTGACGACCATCGCGGCCAGCACCGGCATTAGCTGCGCGCAACTCGGGAAAAAATTCGGTTTCGAAACCATTTCCACCGCGACGAACGACATTTTTTCCAATCCTGACGTGAATAGCGTTGTCATCGCCAGCCGCCACGATTCACACGCGGGTTACGTGATCAAGGCGCTGCACAGCGGCAAAAATGTTTTTGTCGAAAAACCATTGTGTTTGACCCTGGACGAATTACAAAACATCGAACAACAATACGCTGCCACGCCGCGTTTACTCATGGTGGGTTTCAACCGCCGATTCGCGCCGCACGTGATAAAAATAAAATCCTTACTGCACGGTGTGACCGCGCCAAAATCTTTTATCATGACCGTGAACGCGGGTGAGATTCCCGCCAGCCATTGGACGCAAGATCAAGCCGCCGGCGGCGGCAGATTAATCGGCGAAGCGTGCCACTTCATTGATTTGTTGCGTTACTTGGCGGCCGCGCCCATTGTTTCCTACCACGCCGCGCACGTGGAAAACACGGCGATACGCGACGACAAAGTGGCCATCATGCTGACCTTTAGCGACGGCTCACTCGGCGTCATTCATTATTTCGCCAATGGCCACCGCTCCTACCCCAAAGAACGGCTGGAAATTTTCACCGCTGGCAAAGTTTTACAATGCGATAATTTTCGCAAATTACGTGGCTACGGCTGGCAGCGATTTAAAAAAATGAATTTATTTTCACAAGATAAAGGTCAAAAGAATTGCGCGCGGGAATTCATGCACGCGGTGAAATACGGCTTACCCGCGCCCATTCCAGCGGCAGAAATTTTTGAAGTCGCGCGTGTGACTTTGCAAATTGCCAATTCGATAAATAAAGCAACGACAGTCGATCATGCACTTACATAATTTTTCACACTTCATGCAAATCTGGGTTTTTCCGCCCGGCTTAATTTTACTATTGATGTTGATAGTCTTATTCCTCAACGGCCGTGCGTTCGGAAAAAAATTATCTGTCTTCACGTTTATTATTTTTTGGTTCTTAAGCGCGCCGCTAGGCGCGCAAACGTTAATCGATGGTTTGCAAAAAAATTACGTACCGCTTAATCCAAACCATCTTCCCAAAGCAACTGGCGCGCAAATCATCGTGTTAGCCCATGGCATCCAAGGTTCGCCCGAATACGCGGAAAAATCCACGCTCACCAATGAAACCCTGGCGCGCGTGCACTACACAGCCTACTTATATAAACAAATTCATGCCCCAATTATTGTTTCTGGCGGAAACCGCGACTATTTCGGTCATTCTGAGGCAGATTTGATGCAATATGAATTACAAAACAGCTATTCCACGCCGGTGGCCGGCAGCGAAAATACTAGCCGTAATACCCAAGAACAAAGTACACTTCTCGTTCCAATTTTAAAGGCAAATAATGTCCGCAGTATTTATTTAGTCACGCACGCTTGGCACATGCCGCGCACTATGTACGCCTTCAGAACTGCTTTTGCAAACGCGGGTGTAACGATTATCCCAGCGCCAATGGGATACATTGAGTTGAAATCGAAAGACTTTATGTATGCCAACTTGTTACCGTCTTTAAATGCTTTAAACACTAGCGCGATAGCGTTACACGAATATATTGGATTAGCCTGGTACCATATATATAACTTGGCGACAGCTTAAGGATAGTGAATGTTTAACAAAATTTTAGTGGTGTGTTTAGGCAATATTTGCCGTAGCGCGATGGCCGAAGGCATGTTAAAAAATTGGCTTGCCACAAAAAATTCGCCGATCTCGGTGTCATCCGCCGGTTTAGCCGCCGTCGTTGGCCGCGAGCCGCCGGAATTCTCCATCGGTTTATTGAAAGCCCGCAATATTGACATTTCCACCCACCGCGCGCGTCAAATTACGGAAGACTTAGTGCGTGAAGCCGATTTAATTTTAGTAATGGAACAAGGACAGAAAAAAAAAATCGAATCACTCTACCCGTTCGCGCTCGGCAAAGTATTTTTATTAGGTAAATGGGAAAATAATTTTGAAGTTCCCGATCCGTACACTGGTTTCGAAACAGATTACGAAAACGCGTTAAATCTCATCGATAAGGGACTCAACAGTTGGCAAAAAAAAATATGTCCGTAATTATTAAGTCGCTAATTATCGTATTTATTAGCATGGCGATCGCGAGCTGCGCGACGCCGGGTACCTATATGGGTATCCACGATGTTCACAATCCGGTGATGGATAGAGGGGAATTATTTTACCCCGACTATATCCCCATCACACCGGAAGTGTGCGAAGCCAATTCTTACGTCGAAGAATACAAAGTCGGACCGCAAGATATTTTAACGATTATCGTCTGGAACCATCCGGAATTGACGATCCCCAGCATGCAAACCACGTCTGAAAACGTCAACATTTACGCGCAAAATAATAACTCCGCGAATAATCCCGCTGGCATACTCGTCGATCAGTCCGGCAATATATTTTTCTCATTAGCAGGCAAATTAAATGTTAACGGCATGACCGTCGATCAAATTCGCAGCGGCATCACCGACCGTTTAGTGAAATACATACGCAAACCACAAGTGAGCGTGCGGGTCGCCGCCTTTAGAAATAAACCGATCTACATCATCGGTGAAGTGAACAAACCCGGCGTGCAATACATCACGGATTTACCCGTGACCATCATGGATATCATCAACGAGGCGGGCGGCATCGACAAAGAATCGTCCGATACCAATTATATTTATGTCATCCGCGGCGATGTGCGCCATCCCAAAGTCTTTTGGTTAAAATCCAATTCTCCCGGCGCGATGGTGATGTCAGTGGAATTCAAATTGCAGCCGCATGATATCGTCATCGTGTCCACGTCGGGCGTGGCGAGATACAGCCGTGTGGTCAACAAGCTGTTGCCAACCATTCAAACATTCACGCTGCCGCCAGTTCAAAAGACTGTGGTAAAAGATACTTAAGGTTAACTGACAATAATGGTAAAAAAATAATGACAGTTCAGTCTAGAAATGATTACCTCCAACCAGCAGAAAAATTTCTGAATGAAGTGGATTTCAAACTGATTCTTTTTAAGCTATTTGAAAACAAATGGCTGATCCTACTCATCACCAGCATCGCAGTAATGATAGGACTGTTGCATACCTTTAACACCGCACCCAAATATTTATCCAGCGCTCTTATTCAAGTCGATAGCCAATTAGGTACCGCCAACAATATGCAACAACTGCTGGGTAATATGGGCATGACGCTCTCGCCGTTAGAAAAAGCCTCGCCCGCCGAAATTGAAATCGCGCTGATAAAATCACGCTTTATATTAAATTCCGTCGTGCAAAAATTAAAACTCAATATTTCCGTCTCCGCGCATTATTTTCCTATTATCGGCCGCGGCATCGCCAACCGCCGGCGCAACGCGGCCTTAACCAATCCCTTATTCGGTTTATCGAAATACGCGTGGGGGGGCGAACAAATTCACGTCGATTTATTCGATACCGACAGTCCTTACTATGGCAAAAACTTTCAATTACGCGCGGACGGCAATAACCACTTCAGTTTATTCGCTGACAACAATTTAATTTTATCCGGCAAAACCGGCGAGTTGCTCTCCACGCCTCCCAACAGCACGCCGCGCATACGCATTAAAGTCAAAGACCTTACCGCCAACGCCGGCACAAATTTTTATATCGCCAATAAAAATCCTGACGATGTGGTATTAGAAATAGCCCAAGGTTTATTGCTCATGGATTTAGGCGATAAAATCAAAGCGAAAACCGGCGTACTGCAATTAACGTATCAAGGCGCCAACCCAAAAATTTTACCGATAATTCTTAATACCATTATTGATTTCGCCATCCAAAGAAATATCGATAAAAAATCCGCGGAAGCGAGTAAAACCCTAGATTTTCTCAACAAACAATTACCCGACGTGAAAAAAGATTTAGATAGCGTGGAGACCGATTTAAACGAATACCGCGCGCGCAGCGGTACTATCGATATCGCCGAAGAAGCCAAAATCATTTTAACGCAGCTTTCCAGCGTGGAAAAAAGCATCGCCGAATTGAAATTAAAAAAAGTCGAATTATTGCAAGAATTAACGCCCGAACATCCATTCATCATCGCCCTAGGTCAAAAACAAATTCAATTAGAACGTGAAGCCAGCGACTTAGAAAAGAAAATCCGTACCCTGCCGCACTCCGATCAACGCGCCATCAGTTTAGAACGCTCCGTCAAAGTAAAAAACCAATTGTATTTGTTACTGCTGAATAGCATTCAACAATTACAAGTGTTGAAGGCCGGCACCCTGAGTGACATACGGGTGTTAAGCGAAGCCACGACACCCATTATCCCGCTGCCGACGCATAAAATGTTTACGTTGATAATGAGCTTGATTTTAGGCTTATTTTTTTCATCCGCGTTTATTTTCTTAAAAGAATTTTTTCACAATAAAATAAATAATCATGAAGTCATCGAAAACCGTTTAGGCATTCCAACTTTTTGCATTTTGCCTTATTGCCGCAAACAAAAAGAATTAGATAGTCGCGTTAAAAACCGCTTAAGCCCCAATGTTTACTCCGTACTATCGTATCTCGCGCCAAAAAATATGGCGAGCGAAGCGTTCCGCAGTTTACGTACCATGCTGCAATTTCATTTCGAATCAGCGCATAATAATTTGATTACCGTCATGGGCGCGACCCCCAGCGTGGGCAAGTCCTTTACCTCCGTCAATCTCGCGCATGTTTTATCTGAAGCCGGCAAACGGATATTACTGATCGACGTCGATATGCGTAAAGGCGCGATCAACCAACACGTAGGCACGAAAAAGATGCCAGGTTTTTCCGAATTATTAATGGAAAAGAAAACCGTTAAAGAAGTCACGCACAAAGTCTTCAACAATTTGGATTTCATCGCTTGCGGCGAATACCCGAGCCACCCTTCGGAATTATTAATCACTGAATATTGCGACAACCTGATTAAACAACTGATGCAAGAATACGACTATGTCATCATCGACACGCCGCCCATTTTGGCTGTCACGGACAGTATCGTCATCGCGCGCCGCGCCGCGACGAATTTACTTGTCGTGGGCGGCGGCGCAAATGTCATGGAAGAATTAGAACTTTCCGCGAAACGCGCCAAAAAGAATGGCGTTAAAATCCATGGTATCGTCTTTAATCAAGTCACGCCGGCTAAGAACCAATATAATAATTATAATTATTATTACGCGCATCAAGAATAGTTCTACTAGCGCGTAGCTCGCCACTTATTTTAATTTAAGAACAAAATCCGTCTTTGGTACTTCATCTTTGTTATCGGCTTTTTTAGTTGCGCCCGAATCATAGAGTTTAAAATTCGATAAACTTGAAAGTAAGTTTAGCGTCGGTTTTTTAGCAACGATAGGGCTTTGTGCCACAGAGACTGAATTTATACTCGACGCACTGGATTGAGACCCAATTGATTTACTAATTAATTGCGGAGACCTAGATAATCTAGGCGTCGATGTAGCTGTAAATTCTAATTTTTCATATTCTTTGCGGTAAATAATAAACTGATTAATATCAGAGATTACGGCATAACTCTCGTCGTCATCAGATTTTTTCAACTCTTTTTTAATATTCTCAAGTTCAGAAACGATAAAAACAGAAAATGCCTTTAAACTTTTTTGTCCAGTGTTAACCGTTTTCAATTCGAGTTTATTCAAATCCAAGTTGTTAGTCACAATCGCTCTATTTCTTATAAAAGGACGGTGATTACGCAACGCTAATAAAATGAATTCATCGAACATCAATCTTAATAATTTATTAGCTTCTTCATTACTGTCATCCTTGAAATACTCACAAAAAGCATTCCCTAATCCTTCTAGCGCTAACATGATGTGGCCTAGCATTGAAGGCTCGCCCATATCTGCGAACCGTCCTTTTGTTTTCAGAGAATTTGACGCTTCACTATGTAAAGTCCCGAATTCATTCTCAGCGTAAATCAAACAGCCGTCCCAATATAGCCAATCTCGAACTTCTTTTGACAAATATTTAACTATATCATTGGCTTCGATGTCATTTATTAGTAATTGGACCTCATTATCCCAAATACAAAAATGCTTGAAAGATGGCATGCTAACTCTCCTTTAAAATTAGTGGTAATACATTTCGTATGAACAGCTTTTTCGTTACAACATTTCCATGCGGACTATATTCGCAAACTAGAAATTTCCCCGGCGTGCCATTTTTTCCGTTACATGCTACGTAACCACAGCCTAATTTTTTTGTATCCTGCCAAACAAGTTGAGTGAAATGTCCGGTCGCTGAGGAGTAGCCTGGCTGCGCGTAGGAGTAACGCGCGCTTTCGTCATACCAAATTTTCACCGCCGCGGCCGGCGTTGGATAGCCCGTCGCCAAATTTTCGCCGTAGGGTGAAGATGAATGCTTGAATTCACATTGACGCGCATAATTTTCAGCGTAATTCGCGAGCTGATCATCCCACACTAAAGCAGACGCATGATGTAATGCGCGATATTTATTATGCGCGGCTAAGACTTCCGTTTGATAAGAGGGTTCTGCGGCTTGGCTAACGTTACAAACAATAAAAAATATAAAACAAAATAGACCACGTAAAAGTGCCATTGGATGCCTTATTTAAGAGATTAACTCATTGAATAAAAAATAGTTTGAGCATTTAATACTTCTTTAAGATTGTTATGATATTTTTGACGGCTATTAATAGTTTATCGAAGTTACTACATGCCTAATTATTACGAGATTTTAGAAATAGAGCATACAGCGAATACAGCTGCAATCAAAAGCGCGTATCATCGTTTAGCGCAACTCTATCATCCCGATAAAATTGATACTGGCGACGTTGATAAGTATAACAAAATTCAAAAGGCATTTAACAGTCTTTCCAATCATGAAAGAAGACAAAAATACGATAAATCTTTATTGAATCCTGACGACACACAACTCGTCGTGAATATTCCCGAGCTTGCTTCGCACTCATCTTCTTCTACTGCATTAGTGCCAGTCACCAGTTTCAACTTAAGTGAATTGATAGTGATGGGCGCGTTGCCCGCCGCGACGCTCAAAGCAAATTTACAAATAAGTGAAAATCTAGCAATACAAGCTTGGAAAAGTGATTGCATACGAACTGCATTAACATTAGGCGATTGGATCGAACTAGCAGAAGATTTTTATCGAAAGAATCAACCTAGCCTAATGAAGTTAATCTTGACGACGCTCCACACACAAAAAATTCCGCAAAACAAATGGCCTAGATTTTACTTATTAAGTTCGGCAAAACTGCATATAGAAATTTTTTCAATGATGGTCGATCTTAAGATCGCAGATATTTTTACTGGACTTGATTTTAATAAAATTAGATTAGTATATAACAATGATGAAAACTCTGCGGCGGTGTTCGCTAAGAATGAAATTTATCGAGCCAGGTACAACGCTTTTAATAGAATTGCAAGACTAAAATCACTGCGTGACACAACGATTGAAGCTTTCAAAAACGATATCAAAACCGCCTTATTTTCTCACTATGAACCTGAGTTACTAGACTATTTATCTTTCGATGACGAGTTATTGATATTATTTTTTAAGAATGCTCCCTCTGCCTGCAGTTCTATAGGGTTAGACTGGGTGCGGAAAGCTCAGTCAAGAAATTCTACCGCTCTGGCCGAATGCATTGCTGACTCGGAAGAAATTACTCAATGGACACCAAACGTCATCGCTGCTTTAGCAAATATTTCAGCGCCAATTTATCTGAAATTACTGCAGCGACGCTTGTTAAATCAGTGTGATGACATCGATATAGCAAAATTCCATAATAAATATCCTAACGTAGTGATAGAGGATGAAAGTCTAAAACAAAAACTTAAACGCGCTGCCTTTCTCAGTAATCCCGAGGCACAAACTGGAATGACCCCGCAAGAAATCGCCGCCACGTTAAATGAAATGATAGCCAATCATAAGTATATTGACAGAATTCTGCAAAGACAAACTAGCGCTGTCGCAATTGAAGCTATCAAAATTGAAAGCTTATTTAAAAAAATCTATTTATACCAATGGATTGATCTCGCTAGCAATAAAATAGATTTCGCGCTGCAGCTTGCGGCCTCACCACTGTTTCATCAGCATTACGCTCTTACCTCTGCATACATTACCGCTGTTGCGTTAACGCAATTAGAAACTGCGCAGCTACTTTTACAAAATGACTCAGCAAAGCGTTTAAATGGCGGGGATTTGCAACTCATTTTAGATAGATATGGTGATAAAATTTATCAAGCAATCGTTGCTCACCCTGAGATGACACAAAAATTGTATGCAAATTATCAAGCCGGTCTAGCATTCAAGAACATGCATATTGCCAGCCTTGCGCCGGCTCCTGCTGAACAAGCCGCTGATGATGATATGAATGATATATATAAACTTGCGGTTGTAAATAAAGATATTAATTTGTTTAAATTAAGCGTCAAGCGCTATCGTCACAAAGCCAGCTTCGCAGCAGTGCTAAACACCGGTAAGGTGAAGGATTTGCAATTTTGCTATAAATATTTCGGTAATGATCCTGATTTGAATGATTTAAAACTTCTATACCGCAAAAAATTATACGAACTCACTCAGCAAAAAAGATATCAATCAGAAGAGCAAAAAGCGGCTGAAGCGCTTGCTAAAGAGCAGCACAATTTGGCCGCGAGTATACAATGCATGTATATTCGCTTGCGCAGAGATGCTAGTTTTACTTTTTTTCGCACGAATTATTTTTCAACCTATAAAGATTTTCAAACCATCGCCGACTATGCAAGGTTGCGGCCGCGTAGCCGTACCGCGCTGTGTGTCGAAGTCATCACGCAAATTGATATTTTTATGAAAGCGCGGTTATCCGGCGGCCTAGTGAAAAAAATTCAATTAAGCGAATTTGTGTTGAATGAAATAAAAGACAACTCAGCATTTAATACTTTTCTAACCCAACAGTATCCGGATTTTATGCAGGCTTTACTCACGCCCAGTGCGGCTACTTCTGAAGTCCTTCCGTCACTTTCTAAACTTATAGCTGACCGTAACATTACTAACTCGATCGAGGGTAACCCCACAATTATAAATTCAATGTTGTAAATTATTTAACCTGATTCTAAACTACGCTTAACTATTTTATTAGAATTTAAATTGATCAACAAAATATGTTCATTAAAAAAATATTTTTACCCCGATTCTTAACCTAACCTCCTGTTTAACATAAGATAAGCTGCGGTCGGCATGCCATAAGTCATAAAGATCATAAAATTAACAATTTGTACAGGATGTAACCTTGTTTATATCGCGTATAATATATTTATAACAATAATTCAGGAGGCTCCGCCATGCAATCCAAGCAATGGCAAGTGTGGGTTCTAGTAGCTGCCAGCTGTGTCTTGTTAAGCGGTTGTGTCACTCATGATGAATCCTCTTCAACTCCCGGTCCCATGGCTTCGAACCTGCCAGGCGGCAGCGAATACCCATACGGCCCATCCTTTGATGAAACCAGATATCAAAACCGTCTACCGACGCATATCGCGGCGACCGGCCAAAAAACCATTGTCGTCGATCCTAACCTGTTTGCTTGGGGCGCGTACGATGCCTCTGGCGATTTAGTTAAAGGCGGCATCGCGACAGCGGGTGCTGACTATTGCCCTGATGAAGGCGCGCCCTGCCGCACGACCGTCGGTACTTTCCACGTGACGGGGATGCGCGGTGAAGATTGCAAATCGCATACCTTTCCAATCGGCAAAGGCGGCGCTTTGATGCCCTACTGCATATTCTTCCACGGCGGCGAATCACTGCATGGTTCACCTGATCACATGCTAGTGGAACAAAACATTAGTCATGGCTGCATACACATCCGTATCCCAGACGCGGAATGGCTGCACAATGACTTTGCCACCATCGGTACGAAAGTGGTAATCATGCCTTATTGATTATAAGTGTACGAGTTGAGATGCACCTGCGGAATCAGGTGCATTTTTTTTTGGAAAAAAAATTAAGACGCGGCAATTACCATTTTATTTTCAGCCATGATTTTTTTAATTTCTTTCACTAAATCCGCTATCAACAGCGCTTTCGCCGTCGAATGCCGCCAATACAGGCCGATGCTGCGCGAGGGCGTTGGCGCGTCAAATGGCACATAAGTAATATTATTATTGGCATGACAGGCTAGCTTAGGCATTAAAGTCACGCCAACATTCGCCACCACCATGTGCCGCAATGTTTCTAAACTCGTGGCGCGAAATTTTTCCGTTTCACGCGCATGCATTTTTTCGCAGATTGATAACGCTTGTTGCCGCAGGCAATGCCCATCGTTTAGCAATAATAAATTTAAATTATCTAAATCATTTTGTTTGATACTTTTGAGTTTGGCTAATGCATGTTGACTAGGCGCCGCCAACATAAATTCTTCTTCGAATAAATTTTCAAAATGAAAACTGGGTTCATGCACCGGCGCGGCTAAAAACACGGCGTGCAACTCGCCATGTTTTAATTTTTCAATTAACTCGTGCGTTTGTTCTTCGATTAAATAAAATGACACTTTCGGAAAAGACAACGTTAACGAAGGAATAATCAGCGGTAATAAATACGGCGCGAGCGTGGGAAAAATCCCGATTTTAAATTGCCCCTGATAAGGGTCATGCGCCAGCTTTGCGTATTCACGCACTTCCTCCACTTGGCTTAAGATAAGCCGCGCGCGCGCGGCGATTTCGCGGCCGCTTTCGGTGATCAACACAGCTTTGTTGCTGCGCTCTAACAGCTTCACACCCAGGGTTGCTTCCAGCTTTTTGATTTGCATACTCAGCGCCGGTTGGCTGATGAAACAAGCTTTGGCGGCATTACCAAAATGCGAATGATCGACTAAGGCGACAAGATATTTCAAATCACGAATATTCATAAAATTCTCAATCTAGCAAATATTGATGGTTATTTTAGCATCAATAAGCCTTGCTTATCAAGAATTCTTACCCTACCGCCAGATATTCACTCGCGATCTTTTTCATCATTTCTCGGTATAATTCACTGCGCACCGTCCGGTGCAATTCGATGATACGGCGCAGCAAAATGGCCGAGGGGCGTGTATTTTGCCCGATGGCGACTTCTTCGATAACTTCTTCGGGGGTTTGGGTGTAACTGGCGATACCTTGCAGCGTGTATTCTTCAGTCGCTAAAATGTCGTTCACTAAGCAACGGGCAAAATTTTCTTCCATCATGTCATTCACCATATCTGCGTTAAATTTTATCAGCCGGAAATAATCCTGGTAACGAACTTTAAAAAATTCAAACATTTCATGGTAGATTCGTGTGTACAACTCCGCCTCGATAATACTGTTTTCTTCTCGCGAAAAAACGTGAGAATCAATTCCAATAAGTTCGCAGAAAAAGCGTGTCGTCGGCATACGTTATCCTTAACCTTTACAGTCTGATCTTTAATAACCCAAAAAAACATATCACGGACGATATGCATTCAAGTTCAGAGCATATTGACACTATAGTGTCGATTAGTCAACACGGCATAAAATGAAAAAAATTTAGGGTCTTGCAAAAGGATGAGATTTTTCGAGGGCTTCACAGCGCGTGCGGGTCAGTTTGAGACCCTCGATATTTGCCAACACTTGTTGAAGAATATCTTCGTTGTAATCGAGTTCATCGGTTAATTTAATTAGACGCGCCAGTTTTTCACCGTATAGAGCAATGGCATGTTTTATTTTAACTTGATTTTTTTCTAAGTTTTCTTTGAACTCTTCCAGTTGGCCAACATAATTATGAGTCTTCGCAATGGCTGATCTGATAACAGGGCGCGCATCACCTTCTTTAGTCTCCGCTAGCAGTTCAGTCAGCTTAATCGCATGCATCCCATGCGTAGTAATCGCATCATCAATATGGGTAACATCTATTTGGTAAGATACCACTTCATCTTGCTCATCCCGCACGCGAAAAAACCGGTGATGATTTTCTTGCGATTGACACGATCTGAAATCAAAAATCGATTTATACAAATTATAATTATCTTGGCGATACGTCAAATCACGCGCGCCGAGTAGGTCTTTTAGTTTTTTGGCTTGGTCGACTTTATTTTGCTGAGCAGCGAGATTATGTTTTAGCGCGGCTAACGTCAATTCCATTTGGGTTTGTTTCGCGGTTAATTTTATAATTTCCTTTTCTAACGTCGCGTTTTCTTCATCCTGAACATCGGCAAGTAATCTTTCGTGTAACACGGTAAACGTATCTCCGTTTATTTAGTTTTAGCTGGGGTGACGCTAGGCATGCCCCCGGTTTGAACGATTGCTAATAATTGCTGATAGGCCGTAGGCTCGATGGTAAAATCACCTTGAAACGGCTTATCCAACGTAATTAATAAAAATATCATCGCCGCGGCCATCGTCGCCGTGGCCGTGACGGTGGCGATATGAAAATAGATATTCATACCGAATAAAAAATTGATCGCGACCATCAATAAAGTGCCGATCAAAATTACCACCCATAAATCCACATTCAGTGCTTCATAACTCATTTGGATGCGCGTCTCACGCGCGTTATACAGCGCTTTGATTTCATCGAGCATGTCATGCAGAATTAATAATTCAGAATTAGAAAAACTATTATACATTTGCAAGTCATGCGAAATATTTTCAATATTATTCTCTGCGGTTTCACTAACTTGCTGGCCGTTTTTCATTTGTGGCCATTCTGATTTGATCACCGCATTAAGGTAATTCTGGACTTCATTTTTAATCGTCGTGCGCTCCGGTTCTTTTAGCCAACTACTATCGCGGTACAGGTTCGCGACCGCGTTCGCTTCGCGCTGCACCGCATCGCCTGTGTAACTTAAATTATTAATCAGATATAAAGCGGTCAAACCAACTAAAACGCCATTAATCAAGCCTATCAATGAACTGACGTTACCGATCACTTCATTATGCCGATGGCGTGTATCTTGATGAATAAAAACTTGCATCAACAATACCGTGATAATCGAAACGCCAATAAAAAAGGCGGTGAGAATGACGAATAATTCTCTATCGGAATAACTCGATAAGTAATCGATGACTAGCATGCCTTATATCCTTACTTTATTTAGGTATTAGATAGCGCATAGTTAAATTTTAACACTTTTCAGGTTTTGCTGCGAAAAATTGTTATAACATCAATGGATTCAAAATAAGCCTATTTTCCGTATTTTTTTTATAAAATAAACGCTGCAGATAAAGTTAGATCAATTTGAGGTTTTCTGTTGACTATCGCTCCCGACATAGTGTATCAATAATTAATTCTATTACCCGAGGAGGGAACGGCCTTTCGTTCCTAATATTAAAAACTAATTAAAGTAGAATTAATCATGCCATCATTTACTCAAACAGAAGAAAAAACCGACGCTACACCTGCCGCCGTTGTTAATGGCGAATTAAGACAACCTCTATTGGGTGGTGGACATGGTGGTCCCGATGTTGCTGGTCACCCTGGTCCTAACGGTGGCTATGTTCCTCCTAACGGTCCTCCTAACGGACCTATAGGTGGTGGTGGTGGCAATGATCAGGTGATAGGCCCGTTCGACCGCGCGGCAAACCCGCATTTAAATTTAATCGAAATTCATCCCCTATTAACAGAGATGATGAATGAAGAATGGTTCCGTGAAATTTATGATCTGGCAGAATTACCCACGCCTTACGATTTTCATTCTTGCCGTGAAAACATGTTATCCGCGCTCGCGTTGGCGTGTGCGTTAAGCGCAAGTATTCTGTATGTGTTAGGCGGCTCGAAAGACGGCCCACTTTATGTCGTCGGTGGCGTGGGTGTGAACTTGATGCAAACTTTCTTTTTCACCAAAGAGACTATTAGTTTTTTCAGCAAAATTCATACACAAAAACAATTGGCCGCGATCTCGATGTTCTTTGCGTTATTTTCTACTACCGTCACCGCCTTCGCGACGTTTCAAATGTCTGACAATAACGCCGCGCTAGCCAGTATAGAAGCTTTGTTGGTATTCGCCGGTAACTTACCACAAAACTTATACGGTATGTTTGAATCGATTAAACGTGTGTTGGATGCTCACCGTGATGTACCGATGGCGCGCGAGCATTTATTAACTGAATTGAAGAATATTGTCGATGGCCAACCTGCCTTGCAAAATTCAGTGCCGGCACCACGAGGTGTAATTAATAAAATGGCGAACACAGCGGTAGGCTATGGGGTCGGCGTATTTTTATCGCTGTCACAAGTCGGTTATATCCGCAGTTCCGTAGATTTCATCACGACACACACCGGCAACGATATCGTTGGCGTGGTGCTTGGCACACTGACTAACCTGCCCGCGTTGTGTATCTCAATGTTTATTTCCGGCCAGACGTTGGCGGAAAAAATTATTGATAGCACGTTTGACTTAGGCCAATGGATGCTAAGAAAAGCTACCGGACAACCCGTGCCGGTTTCCACGGCACGCGAAATGATTTTCTTTGGCGCGAAGCTTGGCGCCGGTACTATCTTCGCGGGATTCGCGCACTTTTCCGCTTCGACTTCCAGGCATTTATATTACGATAGTCCTGCTATTCCATTTTTTCCTAGCACCGCTGAGTTTGACGCGATCATCAAAGTCGCCATCGACCAAGGCTGCCAAATATTTAATGGTGTCGTCGCCATCATGGGTTCCGATCAAAATATTGATTTCATCAATAAAGCTTACGTTGAAAAACCCAGCGTTGATGAAGTGAAATTAAAGATTAAAGAGATGGTACGCATCATAAATAATAGCAGTGATATTGACAGAATTGTTAATATTGCCGTACAAGCGGGTTATCAAGGTCCACGCGTCGCGAATGCTGGATGTTCTTTCTTCCGACCTGGAGCAAATAACGCAGCGCAACACCCAGCCAACGATCAAAATGGCTATCGCGCTTTACAACTAGAAGGTGAAGAACCGGATCACGATGCAAACTTAGTATTCGGACATCATTAGTCGATTGAGATTTCGTCCGGCGCAAGCCGGACGATTTATGTCAAAAACACCCTACTACTGCGCAACAATTCTGTAAAACTATCGGGATACACCGGCGGGCTAAAGTAATAGCCTTGCACCGTGTCGCAATCCTGCGATTTTAAAAATTCTAACTGCTCTTTGGTTTCCACCCCTTCCGCGATGACTTGCACATTGATTTTTTGCGCGAGCGTAATGGTGTTAGAGACGATGGCTTTACTATCTTCATTCCACTCCACATCGGAAATAAACGATTTATCGATCTTCAACGCGTCGAACGCGAATAATTTTAATTTACTCAAATTCGAATAACCCGTGCCGAAATCGTCGATAGAAAGTGATAAGCCCAAACGTTTAATTTCTTTTACCACCGGAATCACTTCATCGTTAAACGCTTCCGATTCAGTCAATTCCAATTCCAAAAACGCCGGCGGCAAGCCGGTCGTCACCAATATTTCTTCGATCAATTCGATAATGTTTTTCCGCAATAATTGTTTCGCGGATAAATTCACCGCGACTTTTAACGCATAGCCGGCGTCATACCAAGATTTCGCTTGCACGCAGGTATTGCGTAACACCCATTCGCCCAGCGGAATAATTATCCCATTGGCTTCCGCTAACGAAATAAAATCATCGGGACTGACGAAACCCAACACTGGACTATTCCACCGGACTAACGCTTCGGCGCCGATGATTTTTCCCGTCTTTAACGAAATAAACGGCTGGTACTGCAAAATAAATTCATTGTTGCGCACGGCGTTATGCAAGTTTCTTTCTTTTTCTAATTCATTTGGGATACTGACATTCTTATCCGGTTTGTAGACGCAAATATTATTACCGCCGAGTTTTTTCGCCTTCAGCATCGCGGCTTCCGCGTTCATCAATAAACTTGTCGCTTCATCGCCGTCCCGCGGAAAAATACTGACGCCGACACTCGCCGTTAATTTTACCGGCTGCCCCATCGCGTCGACCGGCTCTTCCAAAATCGAAAAAAATAAATCGCCATACTCGACTTCTTCTTGGGAAACTAATGGATTCAGCAATAAAACAAAAATATCCTTGCGCGAAATAGTCACCGTATAACGCGTTACCGGCACGATTAATTTACTCGTGCCATTAAACGCTTTTTGAAAACGCTGCGCGATAATTTGAATGACGTAATCGCTGACTTGATAACCTAGACCGTCGTTGATTTTTTCAATTTCATTCAACGAAAAAAAGAACACGGCGAACTGTGTCCCGTCTTTTTTAGCGGCGACGATAGCGCGTTGTAAAAAAGCCAGCATAGAACGTTGGTTCGGTAAATCGGTCAATAAATCATGCGACGCTTGGTAGGTCACCATTTTGAGAGAATTTTCTAATTCCACCGTGCGGTCTTTGATGCGCTTTTCGGCTAGCACATTCATATTTTCAATTTTCGCGCGCAGCGTTTTATTCGCCGACTTGACGACGAAATATTTCTTTTTCCAGGAAAGATGCAGATATCTTAAATAGACGAGCAAAAAAATCGTGATAGCAAGACTAAGGCTGGCGAGAATAACAATAGTTTTGGATACATCTTGCATGATGCTTCCTTGAAACTGGCCATTGACCCTTAAGGTTATTCTACTAGTTTATAACGTTTGGCATATTTCCTAAATCATTGTTTATAAATTTAAATAATCTTTGCTTAATTTGCGCATTAGTTAGCTTTTTTGACATTATATGATGTAAGTCAAAACATGCATTTTAGTCGTTTTAGCGTAATGCAGACAAAGTCATAGGGGTGGTTTTTAAAACACATTGAGCCTGATTGATCGTTTCTTTATACTCGCGCATTTGGCCAAAAACGGCAGCATTAAATTTTTCATTTACCATTAATGTTTTCGTGGCCGGCATGACGGCATTTATTCGGCTGGTCGTGGCGAATTTAATGGTGGGACCCATTCTTTTATCGTCCGTTGGCGACAGGGGCCGTTCGCTTCTATTCGGTAAGTTACAAGCTTGCACCAACACTTTTAAATTAATTTTATAATCAAAATCGATAGTACCGCCTTGATAATTATCCACCTGAAATTTCTTTTCAACCGATTTCTGGGCATATAAAAACAAATTCAACACCACATTAAGTGGTTTCAACACACGATTGTTGACGAAGAAAAGAAATATTTTTTGCAATTCTTGAAAATCGCCGGAGTAAAAATCAAATTGGATCAATTCATTTTTAAAGCGCACAGCGTTGCGATGCATTTGCGCGTAGAGTAAAACAATTTTTGATTTATCATTCACGCAAATGTTTTCAAGTTCTTTCGTTGCATATTTTTCATCCGCTGCTTTTTTAGCGCCGGCGCGGAACGTTTGGCCTTCTTCTAAGTTGCTAAAAGTGTCGACTAGCAAATACTCGTCTAGCGTGCAGATTGTATCGATAAGCATCGTAATGTGATTAGCGATGGCGGGCATTGCGGTAAAACAGGGTTCCGACATTAACATGCTCGCTTCTGTCGGATGCTTTATCACCGTGTAAAATTCATCGGCGGGATAGGACTGCCGCAACGATCCATTCATAATAATGATTTGTTTGAATTGATCGTGCGTGTCCGCGGCGAACTGCGTGAAGAATTCGGTATTATAATCGATGATCGCGGTAGCTCTATTCGAACGATAATTTTTATAATAGTCTGAGTTAAATAAGCAATTATCCAAGCTCAATGAACACACCTTAATAGTCGGCTGGTTAACCGGCGCTTTTGCAAATATACCTAATTGACGTATATGCAACGCGTTTTTATCATCCGTCACCGTTTTACGCGGATGAGTTTTGTCATAGTATGCTTTGAGAGTACGATCTTGCCGGTAAACCGGCACTGCTAAGAAGCGCTTATATTCCCGCAAGACTTTCATTATCACCGAATTTTCTTTATCAAGCTCTGAACGGATAAATTCAAATAACGGCAAATTATCGGCGAAAAACTTATAAAGTTTTTCTTCAGGCGCGTTTTTCGATTTATCTTCGAGATGCATTAAGACTTCGAGATATTCATCCAACTTACCTTCAAGGAATATTTTTAATTTAGCGTCAAACGCCGCCACCGCATCAAAATAGTGTCGCCCAAAACCTTCATTAAGCCAGTCATAAGCTAATTTTTGCGAATCTTCGTCAAACGGTGAATTCAAGGCTAACCATAGGGTATCTCTGACATCGACGTCTAAATTTACGAAATAGGTTTCGACATCCACTAAAGTCTGAATTTCTTTTGCGATCAGAAAATCTTTAAATTCGCCGATAAACTGAGCTAGTCCCACCTCGTCATTAACTTCGAGGACGATAGCATGGTAGAGATGAGGATTTTTTCCAAAAAATTCATAAAGCCGCGGTTCTACCATACATAAATTTCTGATTTGAGCGTTACTCATTTGCACGATACTGTCTATCGGCTTTAATAACTCTTTCACACTCGCTAAGACTTCCCCTAGGAAAAACCTGCCAATCTTTGTCTGTATAGTTTGATAATAATCTTTGTATGGTTGGCCTTTCTGACTATTCAGCCACTCAGTCAGCTTAACTCGGTGGGTTTCATCGGTGATAGATTTCAAAATTATCCACAATAATTTACGAAGACCGGTGTCCAATTCGGCGAAATCATCGGCAATATCACTTGCGTCGATCTCCATTTTTTCGTCTTCTTCCTCTGCCGCGTGCGGACGATCAATCATTTTATCATTCCTCTTATCATCACTTATCTTAAAGCGCCTAGATTAAGGCTTTATTAAATGATTTCTTGCCAATTGCGCAGCATTAATCAAGTTCGCGCCGAACATGAAAAGTATTGGCGCAGATTAGAAAAAAAATTTTATGTCAGTCTGCATTTCTCTTTTTACAAATCCCCTTGAGTTAAGTGGGTAAAAACGGCTACCATGCCGTACTTGCCTTAAGCTGCGTAGTCGCCATGAGAAAATTCAATTACCGGATCTTTTCGCTATTCCTCATCATCGTCTTCAGTTGGGGTTTAGCTTGGCCTATCAATAAAATTGGTTTGCAGTACATGTCCGCGCTCTGGTACACCGCCGCGCGCTTAGTCAGCGGCAGCATCGTAATGATGTTACTAATCATTCTCTTAAAAAAATTCGTGTGGCCCGAACGCCGCGATATTCCCTTAATATTAGTGATCGGTTGGCTGCAAATTGGCATATATATTTTACTGACTAACGTCGGCCTAGCCTATTTACCTGCGGGTCGTTCGTCATTATTAGCGTATACGACACCGCTCTGGGTTATGCCGATCGCCACGCTATTTTTTCAAGAAAAATCCGGCGTGTTGAAGTGGCTGGGGTTTGTTATTTCGATCGCGGGATTGATTATCTTAATGAATCCCTGGGAACTTAATTGGTCGGACCATAATGTGATGATTGGCAGCGGCGCGTTATTATTGGCTTCGTTCGCCTGGGCCATTTCTATGTTTGGCGTGCGTCACATGCGCTGGACGAAATCGGCATTGCAATTAATTCCGTGGCAATTAATCGCCGGCGCGGTGCCCGTCATTTTGTTTGCATGGTTTAAAGAACCTTCCCCCACTATCGTTTGGAATGAACCGTTACTGATTTCGCTGGTGTACACCGGCATCTTAGTCACCGGTATTTCTTATTGGTTAGGGGTGGTAGTCAATCAAGCGCTGCCGCCGCTGTTGTTATCGCTAGGATTTTTAATCGTGCCAGTCATTAGCCTAACGACGTCCGCAATTTTTTTGCATGAAAAGATTAATTTACCGACCCTCATTGCGGCCAGTTTAATTTTGTTAGGATTGGCATTAGTCGTCAGTGAAAAGTGACAGCCGCCGCTATCAATTCGCTTGACCCGTTGCGCGATTTAGCCTTTAATCTACGCATTTAGCTTTTCAGGATTGGTACAAATGAAACGGAAAATATTCGAACTATTCACGGCACCTTTTGTCTATTTATTTAAAAAAGCCAACGCTCTCAACGTCAGTTTGCTAGAAAGAATGGGGCCTGTTTATCAAGCCGCCGAAGCCAATGTGCAATTTAAATTTTATTGCCCAAACAATATGAGCTTGTGGCGCGCTAAAACCTTATTCACGAAAGAACCCGATACTATTGCTTGGATCAAAGGCTTTTCTCAAAACGATATCCTGTTTGACATCGGCGCCAACGTCGGCATGTATTCCATTTACGCCGCGGCGAAAAATATCCGCGTTTACGCGTTCGAACCGGAATCACAAAACTACGCGACCTTAAATCATAATATTTATTTGAACGCTTTGCAGGATAAAGTCAACGCTTACAATATCGCGGTCAGCGATGAAAGCCGCATGGGTGATCTTTTTATCAAAGAATTTACCATCGGCGGCGCGTTAAATAATTTTGGCGAATGCGTCAATTACAAAAAAGAAAAATTCAATCCTGGGTTCAAACAGTCCGTCACGTCATTCAAGCTTGATGATTTAGTGTATCAATATCAACTTCCTACCCCTACCCATTTAAAAATTGATGTGGATGGCTTGGAATTTTCGATTATTAGCGGTTCTACACAATTACTCAAAGACCTAAAATTAAAAAGTATTTTAATCGAGTTAAATACGCAACTCGCTGCGGATAATAACATCGTGGGAATTTTACAAGGCTACGGATTCGAAAACGTAAGCCGCTACCGTTCGCCGCACTTAGATCATTCGGAATTTAAAGACATTTACAATTATATTTTCAAACGCGAATAGATAAGTTAGTTTTGCGAAACGACGACATGTTCAGCGACTAATTTTTTTTGCCACAAAGCGATCCCGATTTTTTCTAAATCCACATCGGAAATAAGATTCGCGCGAGTGCTGATGCGTGTTAGCGCTTGATCTAAATCGTCAAACGATACTTGTGTTTGAGTGCTTTGATAGATTTTCCAAATAATATCTAGCGTATTTTGAATCGCCAAATCGTTATTTTGTTGTTGGCGCAAGCGGATTATTTTCATCGCTTCCAAAGTAACGGTATCCAACGAATCATCGGTCGCGGTTTCCCGCACTAAATACGCCAGCCGCAACACATCACGTAGTAAATAGACCGGCGGATGGCGCTTTAACTGCGTCACCATGATCGCGCAAATTTGCGTTTGCTGGCTGGCAGAGAGCGACATCGATCCCATTTTTTGCGTTTGATCACAAGAAGAAATAAGTGTTTTATCGGTATCGCTTTTTGAATTAGTGTTCGAACCACATGCGCATAACAACATTGCCAGCGACACTAGCGCGGTCAAATTAAGATATTGTTGGTTGAATTTAAAATTAAACATGGTGGCTTAAGCCATTCGTCGCAAAAGAACATTATACACCAGGAATACGCTGTTTAAGGTACTCTGAAACTAAATTAATCTTGCTTAGGTTAAGAAGACGTAATAAATTTACTGTCACATTCACCAGTTAGGAGAAATATTGTGCGCGGTATAACAAACGTTGTCGGCATTATTTTAATTGTTTTAGGCATTATTTTTTTAGCTTACCAAGGTTTCACTTACACTACCCAAGAAAAAGTCGCACAAATTGGAGACGTTAAAATAACCGCTGACAAAGAAAAGAGCGTTTACTTTCCTCCCGTCATGGGCGGCGCTGCTCTGGTTGCGGGTATCGTTTTAGTATTAATTGGTAGACGCGGCGGCGGCACATCCTAATCTTTCTTGTTTTTTGTTTCTTGTTTTTGAGCAGCGTTTTTTTTCAAAACGCTGCTTGTTAATAATTTAATCAAAGTCTCATAAAATCCGACTATTTTTCCCCCATCTGCTAAAAAACCCGTATAATCCCTTGCTCACAACGATTGGGAAAAAAAATGAGTCATTTGATTACGTTAGACAATATATCGCTAGCTTACGGGCTCGATCACTTACTCGATGGTTCCAAATTACAGATCGACGCGGGGGAACGCATTTGTTTGATCGGCCGGAATGGGGCGGGCAAATCTTCGTTGATGAAAATCATCGACGGCAACCTTACGCCCGATAGCGGCAATGTATTCCGTAAACCGCAATTACGTCTCGCGCGTTTAGAACAAGAATTACCGCAACACATCACCGGCACAATTTATGAATATGTCGCGGAAGGTTTAGCCGACACCGGCAAATTGTTAGCGGATTATCATGCGCTGACGCTGCGTTTAATGCATTCGCACACCGATAACGATCTCAATTTATTAGAACGCCTTCAGCATGACATCGACGCGAAAAATGGTTGGCAATTCGAACAAAATATTAAAACCGTGTTAATGCGTTTAGCATTAGATCCAGATAAATTAATCGCGGATTTATCCGGCGGCTGGCAACGGCGGGCGGCGCTCGCCAGGGCTTTAGTCTCTTCGCCCGAATTATTATTGTTGGATGAACCTACCAACCATTTAGACATTGAAGCGATTCAATGGCTAGAAGATCAGTTACTCAATTGGAACGTCGGTTTACTTTTCATTACTCACGATCGCTCTTTGCTAAAACGATTAGCCACACGCATCATCGAATTAGACCGCGGCCAATTAACATCGTGGCCAGGCGACTACGAGAATTTTTTACGGCGAAAAGAAGAAATGCTGCACGCCGAATCACGCCAAAACGCCGAGTTCGATAAGAAATTAGCGCAAGAAGAAAAATGGATACGCCAAGGTATTAAAGCGCGCCGCACCCGTAACGAAGGCCGCGTCCGCTCACTCGAAGCGATGCGCCAAGAACGCAGCGAACGCCGCGAGCAACAAGGCAAAGCGACTTTCAATCTTAATGAAGTCCAAAAATCCGGCAAGCTAGTCGTCGAAGCCGACCACATTTCGCAAAGTTATGACGGCAACACCGTGATAAAAGATTTTTCGTTACGCGTCATGCGTGGGGACCGCATTGGTTTGATCGGCCCTAATGGCGTCGGCAAAAGCACTTTATTAAATATTTTGTTAGGCAAAATCACGCCGGAGCATGGCAAAGTCACGTTCGGCACGAAATTACAAGTCGCTTACTTCGATCAATTACGCCAAGCGTTAGATTTGGAAAAAACGGTCAGCGAAAACGTCGTGCAAGGTTCCGACTTCGTAGAAATCAATGGCAGTAAGCGGCATATTATTAGTTATCTTGGCGATTTTCTCTTTACGCCGCAGCGCGCGATGACGCCGGTAAAATCTTTATCGGGCGGTGAATGCAACCGCTTATTGTTGGCGAAATTATTCAGCCAACCGGCGAATTTGTTAGTGTTAGATGAACCTACCAATGACTTAGATATTGAAACGCTGGAATTACTCGAAGAATTATTAACAGAATATCCCGGTACTTTGTTAATCGTCAGCCATGACCGGACTTTTTTAGATAACGTCGTGACTAGCACGCTAATTTTTGAAGGGGAAGGGAAAATCGAAGAATACATCGGCGGTTATCAAGATTGGTTGCGCCAACGCAAAGCCGCCGTCATGGAAAAAACGCCGCCCGTGAAAACCGAAACTAAAAAACCGGCGGGTAAAAAAGCCGCCGCCAAACTCAGCTACAAAGAACAAAAATTGTTGGCCGAATTGCCAAAACAAATCGAAGCTTGGGAAGTACTGCAACAAGCGTTACAAACCGTTATTTCGACACCCGATTTTTATCAAAAAGACCCCGATACCGTTGCCGCGACATTAAAGCAAGTGACGGAATTAGAATCAAATTTAGCCGCGGCTTACCGACAATGGGAAGAATTAGAAAGCAAATCACAATAGAACAAATGTTGACATTTTTTACCAATCAGACTAAATTATTACACACTTTAATTGTATATAGGTGATCAATGCGTTCATTTCGAATAATGCAGTTGCTGAATGGTTCACAAGCGAATGAAAATAATTCTCTAGCTTTGTCACTTTATAATGAAACGCTAACTGGGGACGATGGTCAAGTTTATGAAGCGTCTAGCAATAATCTAGCTGATTTGTCAGCGATGTATTTTGACTTACTCTCCAATAATTTCACTAGTGGCGGCACATGTTTAAGTCCAATCGCCAATTTATTTAGTCGCTCTGATTGCCTTACAACCGTTGATAATAATCAGACGGTCTGGAATACCACCATTATTGTCGATGTTTGTAACGCTACTATTGCAAACAATGAAAAATTATTCGCTTTGATCACCAATTACTGCGCCGCTGCAGTGATACCACCAGATAATGATGACGATAACCCTTACGCTTATCTGAGTGTCATTACAACTACTCTATTTTTTATGTGCTGCCTGTTAGCGGGGGTAATCGCCGGTTTGTATTATGCTTCAAGAAACGACCGCGATCATTCCTATTCTCCACTGGACCGTAGTTGGTTACGTAGACGCGCTGAGGAAAGTGAAGCTAAATCATCGGTTATCATTGAAGAACTCAAAGAGAATGAAGTTCATGAACCAGATGGCAACGAAGATTTATATGATCCTGAAGAAGCGCAACAACGAAATTCAGCGAGTTATGCACGATTATCAACTGGACGTTAATTTGTAAATAAACTCTCGTATGTTTAAAAATTCATTCCCGCGGCGCGGGAATGAGTTGTTTTTATAGCTAAGCCGCACTCACTTCTTTTTCCTTGCTAACCGCTTTTTCTTCGATAACTTTACTAAATATCTTTAACAAATCTTGCAGCAAAGCCGTCAATGTTTCCGACATGATAAAAAAATCCGCGTCGAATTGCTGTTGCTCGGTTTCGCAATCAATTTCTTTCACCGCCATCAACACATCTTCTTGATATTGAATTCCGCGCAGCAATAAATTTTCTTCAATAACGAAATTCACTCTATCCTGCCAACTCAACGCCAATTGCTTCACTTCGCAACCGTCTTTCAAAATTGATTGGATACTAGGCGCGAATAAATCCTGGTGCTGACAGCGGATAATTCTATTTTGCTGGTTAGGGTCTTGCAGCAAGCACGCTTTTTCCACGGCAAATTCCTGCGGATATTTTTGCGACTTTACCCAATTGGTCATCACCGGCGACACTTTATGCAGTTCAAACGCACGGATATCTTCACTAACGGATTTTTTAAATAACGACATGAATTGCTCGACTTTTTTCGCATTCGTCGTCGCTAAAATTAATTGATTATTTTTCGTATCGATATACGCGTACAGCCGGCTCAGTTTCGTGAACGCGCGTGGCAACAAGGTAATAATCATTTCATCTTTCATCGCCATTTTTTCTTTCGAGCGCACGCGACGGTCGTCCGCGGCTTCGATTTTTTTAATTTTTTCTTGCAGCGCTTGGCTCACCACCGCGGCGGGTAAAATTTTATCCTCGCTTTGCATGCATATCATCATGTAACCATTCATCGCTTGCACTAACGGCGCGCCCTCACTTTCTAAGGGCGCGGTCCAGCCAATGCTATTCGGCATAGAAGGCAAACATGGGGTGAACGCTAACGTTTCCAATTGCTGCGCTAATTTTTTGGGCGCATAACTCATCGGCGTCGTTAATTGAAAAACTTGAAGTTGCTTAAACCACATTTTCTATTCCTTCTTTTTTTATTATTACTGTAAAACAATTAACCCGCCATAATTCGTGGCCAACGGTCATGACATACGGTATGCGATTCCGGCGTAATCGTCACGATATAAATTCGGGTTTCTTGGTCTTCGCGCGCGATCAAACCTTGCACCCACTGCCCCGCGGTGACGTCATACCAATGGGTACAGCCTTCAAAATCTGTTTTCATAAATTTCGCGATGGGCAAGCGAATAGGCTTCGGCATAAAGCGGTTCCATTTGCCCTGATAAATCGAATTTAACGCCGCCCAGCCGCCTAGCGGTAATTCACCGGCTTGGGATTTACGCCGCCCCCATCCAGCCAACTTCACGCCGCCGTCACTGGTGCGCACCGGCAGGCAAGCTTTGGGATTTGAAAAATACACGGTCAGCATTTCTCCCTGGTAATAAAACATAACTCCTTCGGGCATGACTCACCTCCTAAATAGTTTGGCGGTGACCGTTAGGCTTCCACGCTGGCGCGATAACATTGGGCATTGAGGAACGTTCTTTCATCGCCAAGGGGGCGATAGTGAATTCTCCGTAACGCGAATTAATTTGATCTAAGACACGGTTAATATTTTGGCGTTTAAGATTTAATTGGCAAAATAAATCTAATTGCCCCATATTGTGACGCGGATCGCACGCTGTCACTTGAATTTGGCACACCGGTTCACCTTGCCAAGACAGGCTTAAAATCTCTTGGCCCAGCGCATAAATATCTTTGCCATCGTTGGTAGGCTGCATCAATTTCGCGGAACCGCCTAACCAACCGCGCTCGCGATCGTTATATTTAAAACCGATAGAAAAAGTTTGCGCTTGAAATTGATGGCTGCGTAACCGCGCCGCCAATTTTTCACACATGTGCATCAAGTACGTATCCAAGATTTTTTTATCTTTCGTGTTGGGCGGCATGACTTTACCGTGCCCCATGGATTTAGGATCAGCTACTTCGGTGTGCACTAAATCCGGGTCCGCGCCTTGGCACATATACCAAATCCGTCTGCCGATATTGCCAAACCGTTGCGCTAAAATACTGATGGGAAGTTTTTCTATGTCGCCGCACGTATACACACCGTGCTTCGCTAAAAACGCGCCCGTGCCTTTGCCAATGCCGCACAATTCCGTCACCGGCACATCGCGCAGCCGCTCTTTCGTTGCCCACGGCGGGATCACATTGAAGCCATTAGGTTTTTGTAATTTCGCCGCGTATTTCGCCGTGGTTTTATCGCCGCTGACGCCGATCGAACATAATAAACCGCTAGTCTCAAAAATAATTTTTTGCGCCATGCGCCCCATATGTTCCGGCGTGCCATGCAGTTGCTGGCAATGCGTGACATCCAAAAATGCCTCGTCAATCGAAAAAACTTCGATATCCGGCGTGATCGCGGTGAGCGCCACCATAATCGCGGAAGAAATTTCTACATAACGCTGCGGTCTAGACGCGGCTTGAATGAGGTGCGGGCACAACTGCCGCGCTTCGACTAAGCGCATGCCGGTTTGCACACCATAAGCGCGCGCTTCATACGAACAAGTAATTAGGCAAGTCCCTTGCGCGCCGTTCGTGACGCCGATCGGCTGGCCGCGCCACTCCGGACAATCTTTCTGCTCGACAGAAGCAAAGAAAGCATTCATGTCCACCAAAATAATGGCGCGCGGCCATAATTCCGATTTTTGCAAGGCAACATTCCACATAACTAACCTCGTTTGTGTAATCGCAATAACGCAACAAATATTCCTTGTACTTGTACGCGGTTCGCTGCATAAACTTGAGGTTTCAATGCTTTATTCGCGGGGATTAATATAATTTCCTGCCGAGATGGAAAGTGAATGCGTTTCAACGTCGCGTTTTGATCGTCAATCAGCGCCACGACAATATCATTTTCTTTAGCGATATTTTGGCGTTTGCAAATCACTTTGTCGCCGTTCCAAATACCTTCCTCTATCATCGAATCGCCTTTGACTTCGAGGACATACAAGTCTTCCGCGCGCAACAAATCCGCCATGTCTATCATGTCCGCTTCGGGTATCGCCTCGATCGGCGCGCCCGCCGCGATGCGTCCCACTAACGGCAAGCGCATTTTGGCAGAATGTTTCAACTGCGTTTTACGGTAGCCTTTT
Source organism: Gammaproteobacteria bacterium (assembly GCA_963692955.1). GTDB lineage: Bacteria > Pseudomonadota > Gammaproteobacteria > DSM-16500 > DSM-16500 > UBA5158. Next base: position 1,825,270 of record OY843587.1, read on the forward strand.
TTTCCTATTTTTAATAAGCCATCGCGCTCTAACACGCGCAGGTAACGGCTAATCAAGCTTAACGACGTGGGACTAATGCCAATGCCCACCGCGATTTCTTTCAACGACGGCGCGAAACTCCGCTGTTGAATAAACTCGGTCACGAACTGGTAAATCTTAAATTGAGTAGGAGTCATAGTTTCACCTTTTCTTCACTCTGTTATCTTATGTGAAAAAAAGGTAAAAACACAAGAGGTGTAGCGAAAAATTTTTTTCGATTTGAAGGCTTTTGAATTTATTTAGTTCATTATTGAAGAGATATTTGCACAATCGCTCAGTCTTTCACCGCACGTAATGAATTTTATTCCCCCGCGTGCGCGGATATTAATCCGGCAATAATTCCTGTAAAATTCTGTATTTACCATATTTAGGGCGGCATGCTCCATGTTAACCGAAGAACGCCAACAAGCTTTACAAAATAAAACCGTCCGCATTTCCGTGATCGTTCCCGTCTATAACGAAGAAGCGTTAGTCGAAGCTTTCTTCACGCAGCTGCAAGCGCGCTTGCATGAAATAACGAATAATTTTGAAATCATCGCCGTGGATGACGGCAGCCGCGATCAAAGCGTGAAAAAAATATTGTTGCTGCCAAGTAATTACCAAGTAAAATTATTATCGTTCTCTCGCAATTTCGGCAAAGAGACGGCGTTGACCGCGGGCTTGGAACACTGCTCTGGCGACGTCGCTATTTTAATGGATTCTGATTTTCAACATCCGCTCGAAGTGTTGCCGCAGTTTTTAGAACAATGGGCGGCGGGTTATGAAATGGTGTATGGCGCGCGCGTCAACCGCGATAATGAATCCTCTATGAAAAAAAGCTTTGCGCGCTTGTTTTATTGGGTAATGAGGAAAATAACGCAAATTAATATTCCTAATAACGCCGGCGACTTCCGTTTGCTGGATCGTAAAGTCATTAACGCGCTCAATCAATTTCAAGAACGTTCGCGTTTCATGAAAGGTTTATACGCGTGGGTTGGATTTAAAACGGTAGCCGTGCCGTTCGAAGTGAAAGAACGCGCCGCGGGCAATAGTTCTTGGGGCTTTGCGCGCTTGACCGAATTAGCGTTAACCGGCATCACTTGTTTTTCTGATATTCCCCTGCGGGTATGGGGCTTTATCGGCTTTTTAGTTTCGCTGCTTGCGTTGATCTACGCGATTTACATCGTCACCGTGACGTTGTTGTATGGCGCGGATTTACCGGGTTTTCCCAGTTTGATTGTCGCAATAATGTTTTTTGGCGGCATACAATTATTATCGATTGGCATATTAGGCGAATACATCGCGCGGATTTTCACGGAAGTAAAACAGCGGCCGAAATATTTAATTGAAATCAAACATGGCTTTGAAGAATAAACCACCCGCGCCGCAGGTGGTGTTAACTCGTTTGGCCGCCAGGACTTTTGTTGCCGGCAAGCTCTGGGTTTTTCGTTAAATCATCCGGACGGTTACTCACCAATAAATCATCGTTATGTTTACTAATGATGTAAGCATGGGTTTTAGTTTTCAAATTATTATAATCATCGGTATCCGTCACGACGTACATGCGCTTATTAGCATCATGCCAGCGTTGCCAAAAAACATCTTCTTGAATTAACCAATCTTGCGTGTTTTGAAACACCATGCCATACCACATTTCTCGCAACCAATTATCATGCTGTTCGATATCCGCCGCGTGCCAATCAGCGACGATCGTGATGCGGCGTTCTAAATAAATCGGCAAGTCATGATAATATTTATAAAACATCGCGACTTCATCGCCGGCGTTCAAACGCGATTTAAGATCGACCGCGATCGGCTTAATGGATTTAGCATTAATCGTCGGTGTGCTATTAATAAAGATTAACAACACTAACATGCTCACTGCGGTAAGAAAGGAAAACAACGGCGCTAACGTCGGCTTTTTTGCCAAGATTAAAAAACCGCCCACTACCGCGCATAACAAGACACTCGCCATGGCGCGCAGATAAGGAATAAAGTTAACCGGCGTTTCCCACTGCGTCGCCCACAGCGAAGAGGCGAAAACAAACGCGCCAAAAAAAACAGAAAATATCCCGAATAAAACCCAGCCTGCGTAAATGCCTTTTGCTTGTGGACGCGCCCACATGGCATTTAAATAATTCGCGGTTAACAAGGCGCAAGCGGGAAACACCGGCAAAATATAGCCGACGGTCTTTGAGCGCGGCACGGAAAAGAAAATAAAAATCATGACCAACCACAGCAATAAAAATAATTCCGACGCATGCTGCTGCCGGTTTACCCAAATCGAACGTAGCGTACGGCCTATAGCTTGAAATAAAAAAACCGTCCACGGAAAAAATCCTGCCAATACAATCGGCGCGTAAAACCACACGGCGGCTTTACTATTAAATTCTTGTGTCGTCAAAAAGCGCGAAACTTGCTGCGTGACAAAAAAGTAATGAAAAAACTCTGGGTTAGCTTTTTGCACCAAGTAATACCAAGGCACGGTGATCAAAGCAAAAATCACGCAGCCGCTCAGCAAACGGATATTACCGAGCAAACGCCAGCGGTTCAGAATAATAATCCACGCGCCGATAATCATGGCCGGAAACACAATGCCGATTAAACCCTTCGTCAGCGCGGCCAACCCAGCGAACCCATAAGCGCTCAGTAAAAAACAAGTTTTCCAACGCGGCTTAGCCGCATTCATAGCGGTAAGAAAACATAGCAAAGAATCGCTAACCAGCGACGCGACTTCTAAATCTAAATTCGCGTAATGCGAGCCGCCGTAATAAAGCGGACTGGTCGCCAACATCAGCGCGGCAATCACGCCCGTGCGCCGGTTGAAAACCACGCGGCCCGTGACATAAGTCATCAACGCGCAGAGGATGCCGAGTGCTGCCGGCCAAAAGCGTAACGCCCACTCTTTTAAACCAAACAATTGGATCGCGGACGCTTGCAGCCAATAGTAGAGGACCGGCTTATCTAAAAACGCGACGCCATTGAGCCGGGGAGTAATATAGTCACCACTCGCCACCATTTCCCGCGCGACTTCGGAATAACGGCCTTCGTCAGGTGTGATTAAAGCATACACTCCAATCCATAATGCGTAAAAAACCCCTAAAAAAAGGGCAATTAGCAGTAAATCTCTAGCCCAATTCCGGTGGTTTGCCACCCCACTATCTTGTATGGATATCACTTGTTGATTCTCTTAAAGTATTTTAAGCTAATGTAATGAAACGTATTATTATGTGTGCCGATGATTATGGACAAAATTCCGCTATTTCTCAAGCCATTGTTGAATTGGTGAAGGGAAAGCGTTTGTCTGCCACGAGTTGTTTAGTCACCTCACCTAGTTGGGCTGACCAAGCAAAATGGCTAACACCTTTGAAAAGTAACATAGATGTAGGTTTACATTTCAACTTAACGGAAGGTAAACCTCTTTCCAGCGAACTGCCAGAATTTTTTAATCTTAAAGAATTAATTCTAAACTCAAATTTCAAAGAAGTAGATCCCAAGCCCATTGCCGCAGAGTTCAACGCCCAGCTCGATGCTTTCACGAATCACTTTGGCCAATTACCTGATTTTATCGATGGCCACCAACACGTGCATCAATTCCCGGTTATTCGCGATGTGGTGATCAAAGCTTACGAAGAGCGCTTGCGCGGCAACGGTTCTTACGTCCGCTGCACCTTTAACAAAACACAACTGTATCGCGTCACAGATGTCGCGTTCTTAAAGCAACTGGCGATTCAACTGTGCGGCGGTATAAAATTTAAATCACTCTTAGAAGCTAAAAAAATTCCTCACAATACCAGCTTTAGCGGCATTTATAATTTTGACAATTCATTCGCGTACAGCCAATACTTTCCGCGGTTTTTAAAACAAATCGAAGATGGCGGCATCCTGATGTGCCACCCCGGCCTCATGTCTGGGGATGAGGCGGAACAAATAGCGAGCGCGCGCCACAATGAATATTTGTATTTTAATAGTAAAAAATACATGCAGGAAATTTCAAAAGCCGACATTCAATTAGTAAAATTCAATTTTATTTAATCATTTTCTTTATTTCGCGAAAAAAAATATTGCAAAACGTTTATAAAAAAGTTAATTTTCGTTTCTCTTCGTAACACCCATTCTCATTTATCCCCCACCTTCGCGTATTAGCTCTTCGCTGTCTGTCTCACTATTTTTAGGAAAAAAAATTATGCCATCACAAACTGGATTTTCCCTGATTGAATTAATGTTAGTTGTCGCCATCATCGGTATTCTCACCGCCGTCGCTATTCCCTCTTACCAAAATTACGCCGCGCACGCGCGTTTCTCTGAAGTCATCGCCGCCACCGCGCCGTACAAAACTGCTATCGCGTTAGCGTTGCAAACCGGCGCGGCGCCAACGGAACTCAGCAACGGTGAACACGGCATTCCACCCGAACCTTCGGCTACGAAAAATTTAGCCGCGCTTAAAGTTGAAAATGGCATCGTTACGGCGACCGCCACGACGCTAGTTGGCAATGCGACTTATATTTTGAAACCCAATGCTGACGGCAGCCGTTGGACGGTTAGCGGGACTTGTGTGAAGGTCGGCTATTGTGAAGGTTGATGCGATTAAAATAGCTCGTAATGTCGCAGCACTACTACCCATTGATTTAGCGCGACGCTATCGAATCGTGCCGCTTAGCTTAGAAAAAACTACTTTGCACGTTGGCATTGCCACTACTACCGAACCAGACGCACTCGACATAGTAAGATTTCATACCGGCTTAACTATTCTCCCAGAGCTAATGACAGCGGATGAACTAAACGAACTGCTTGAATATTACAGCAAACTGACGGCGGAGCCGCATTTAGCGTTAGAGTTACTAAGAGAATTACCGTTAGAAGAAGAAATTTTCAATGTTAAAGAACAATCCGCTTACTATGAAGAACCGCTGATAAAGTTCGTCGATAACATCATCCGCCACGCGTTACAAAAATTCGCTTCCGACATTCACATTGAACCTTTCGAAAATGAATGCCGCATCCGCTACCGTCAAGATGGAATCTTATATTTCATCGCGGAAATTCCCGCGCAGTTCGCTTCTAGAGTGGTGACGCGTCTCAAAGTCATGGCGGGTTTAGATATCGCCGAACGCCGTCTACCGCAAGATGGCCGCTTTCAACTGGAGCCAGACCACATCGATTTACGCATTAACATTTGCCCGACCGTGCAGGGTGAAAAAGCGGTACTGAGAATATTAGATGGCCGGAAAGGAGTGTTAGACATTGACGAACTAGGTTTCACGGCAAAGCAAAAAAACCTCTTCCTCGAAAACATTTCACGTCCACAAGGTATGGTATTAGTCACCGGCCCCACCGGCAGCGGTAAAACCGTCACCCTTTATTCCGCGTTACGTTATTTGAATACCAGCGATAAAAATATTTCCACCATCGAAAACCCAGTTGAAATTCACATGCACGGCATCAATCAAGTCAATATCAATCCAAAAATCGGTTTACACTTCGCGACCGCCCTGCGCACTTTTCTGCGTCAAGACCCCGATATCATGATGGTGGGAGAAATCCGCGATTTTGAAACGGCGGACATCGCTATTCAAGCGGCGCAAACCGGTCATTTGATTTTATCTAGCGTCCATACGAACAGCGCCATCGAAACGTTCACGCGTCTACAAACTATGGGCGTTGAAACCTATCATTTAACTCATTGCATTTCTCTCATCATCGCGCAGCGTTTAGCAAGAAAACTTTGTCAGCATTGCAAAACACCCGACACGATTGGCTATATCGCCCGCGGCTGTGAACAGTGTCTAGATGGCTATCGAGGCCGCACCGGCATTTATGAATTTTTGCCGCTGACAGAAACTATCGCGGCACTTTTTTTAGCGGGCGCCTCGAAACGACGAATCACCGAAGCCGCCGCCCGCGAAGGCTGGTTAACGTTACTAACCGCAGGCTTTGAAAAAGTCAAAGACGGTATCACCAGCCTTTCGGAAATTAACCGGATCATTAAACCATGAGGCCGACCGCGCAAAAACGTTACCAATGGTCAGGCATTACTTTGCAAGGTACAAAATCCCAGGGCGTGTGTGAAGCCCCGCACTTCAAAGCGGCGAAAAAAAATTTGCAGCGCCAAGGCATCGCGTACATCAAATTACGTCGCGAAAAATTTTTTTTCCGCCGCCAAAAAATTTCTGCTAAACAAACCGTTATTTTTTACCGCCAGCTCGCGACACTCATCGCCGCCGGCGTACCGCTTACGCGCGGCTTACACATTTTATTACAAAATCGCGCAGCCGATTTCCTCCAGCAACTCATCACCGCATTGAAAGCCGATATTGAAAAAGGCGTTTACCTTTCCAGCGCCATGAAAAAATATCCACGCATCTTTGACGCGCTCACTTGCCATCTCATCCACATCGGTGAACAAAGCGGTACCTTGGAAACGATGTTACTGCGCATCGCCACGCATAAAGAAAAATCCTTGCGGCTAAAAAATAAAATAAAACAAGCGTTGTTTTATCCTGCCATCATTACCTGCACAGCGGTTTGCGTCGCGTTGACGTTACTACTATTTGTCGTGCCGCAATTCGCTGAATTATTCGATAACCTGCACGCATCACTGCCAAGCTTCACTCGACAAGTCATCAACGTTTCGTATGTCATCTCTCATTACTATTGGTTAACCAGCGTCCCGATTTTATTCGCCATAGGGTTGGCCTACCGTTATCAGCATTCCCCGACCGTTAAACTGATTACGGATAAATATTTCCTGAAAATCCCCATCGCTGGCGAATTAGTGAAAAAATTTATCCTAGCGCGTTTCACCCGCACGCTAACGACCACCGTGGCGGCAGGCACGCCCATTAACGACGCTATGAAAATGCTGATTGACATCAATCATAATGAAGTTTTCAAACAAGCCACCCAACAATTACAAACTGACATCGCCGCCGGTCAGTCATTGCATATCGCCATGCGCCGCGCCGCTATCTTTCCGGCGCTGGTGATACAAATGATTCAAGTGGGAGAAGAATCGGGAAGTTTAGAACAAATGTTTGAAAAAATTGCGACATTTTATGAAGCGGAAATCGATTATACGGTCCATAACTTTAGCCAATTATTAGAACCCTTGATTATCATTATTCTTGGTGTTTTAATCGGAGGTCTAGTCGTCGCGATGTACCTACCTATCTTTAAATTAGGGACTATTTTATAATGGATGTTATCAAATTTTTTTATGAAAACCCTAATTTCTTTATTACCACCGTCGCGGTGTTTGCGTTAATCGTCGGCAGCTTTCTTAACGTTGTCATTTACCGCCTGCCGCGCATGATAGAAAATGAATGGAGTTTAGAGTGCCGTGATTACTTAGGTTTGAAACCTGGCTATTCAGACTCCAAACCGTTAAATCTTTATGTGCCTTTTTCCCATTGCCCTGCCTGCAAAAGAACCCTAAAACCATGGCATAACATTCCCGTCATCAGTTATCTAGTGCTGCGCGGCAAATGCGCCTATTGTCACGCCCGTATTTCCATGCGTTATCCGTTCGTGGAATTACTCTGCTGCGTGGCGTCGGTATACGTCGCTTGGCGATTTGGCGTCACTTGGCAAACGGCGGGCGCTTTATTATTTACTTGGACGCTGATCGCGCTCACTTTTATTGATCTGGACTACCACTTATTGCCAGACCAATTGACATTTTTTTTATTAGGCTTAGGTTTATTTCTCAGTTTGTTTACCCTCTTCACGTCACCGCAATCGGCCATCCTCGGCATGTTAGGCGGTTATATTTTCTTTGCCTTGACGCAATGGCTATTTAAATTAGCGACCGGGAAAGTCGGCATGGGTGAAGGCGATTTTAAATTTTTAGCGGCGTTGGGCGCATTTCTAGGTTGGCAATTATTACCGATCATTATTTTACTCGCTTCTATCAGCGGCGTTATTATCGGCGTTTCGTACATGATTATCAAACACGAATATAAAAGCGTGCCGCTGCCCTTCGGTCCTTATCTTTCCGTCGCGGGCTGGGTCAGTTTAATGTGGGGCAATGAAATCTTGAGTCTGTACCTCCATGCTTTCCGATAAATTAGTCGTAGGTTTAACGGGCGGCATCGGCAGCGGAAAATCAACGGTGGCGGCCTTATTCGCAGCCCTCGGCGTCACCATTATCGATACCGATGTGATCGCGCGTGAAATAACTGAAGTTGACTCTGACACTTATCAAAAAATTATCGTCAAGTTTGGCGCAGCTGTCGTCACTCAAAATAAAAAATTAGACCGTCGCGCGTTACGCAAATTTATTTTCGATAACGACGAACACCGCCGCTGGTTAGAAAAATTATTGCACCCGTTAATACGCGAAAGTATGCAGCAACAAATAGAATTAGCCACGTCGCCCTATGCCATCGCTGTCATTCCGTTATTATTTGAAGGAGATCCCAATCCGCTCATCAGCCGCGTGCTAGTCGTGGACGCACCCGAAGCGTTACAAGTCGAACGCACGCGGACACGCGATCAACATACCGACGATGAAGTCAAATCGATAATGAAAGCACAAATATTGCGCTTTGAGCGGCTCGCGCGAGCTGATGATGTGATTTTAAACGATGGAGAGCTAGCAGATTTAAAACCTCAAATCGAAAAATTACATAAATTTTACCTAACCTTATGCAAACCATCATCAACATCTGGTTAAAAATGGTTCTAAAGAGCTAACTCTCTGTAACTTTTCATGTTATTATGTCGTTTAATGTTTCTCTTTATGATTAAGATGATATGATTGAAAGCGCCATTATCTATGAGCAACCTCTTAACGAACTCATTCGCGTCTGTTTGCGCCTAGAGCAATTGTTTAAACAAATCGATCACCAAATTGATGACATTACCGTTCTAGGCACTCGCAACACGGTGACATCGCTAATTAATCTTTTGCAATTACTCGACCGTCCCGATTTAAAAACTAAACTCGCGAAAGAACTCAGCCATCACGCTACTAATTTAGCGCGCTTAGAAAACACGCCTGAAATCGACGAAGTAAAATTACATAAATTGCTGCGCCAATTAGACGACTTGAGTCGTTGTTTCATTGATAGCAGCGGTAAGATCGGCCAAAACATTCGCGAAGTTGAACTACTAAATAGTTTACGTTTGCATTTAGCGAGTCCTGGCGGCGGTTGTAGTTTTGATATTCCGCTTTTTCATTATTGGTTGCAGCAGCCTGGCGAATACCGTCAAGCGATTTTTAAAGATTGGTTAGAAGAATTTAACAGCGTGCGCATCACCGCGACGTTGATTTTGCAATTAATCCGCGAAGGCACGAAGTCTACGGAAAAAAGCGCGACTAATGGTTTCTATCAAGAATTACTGGACCCCGCGTTAAATTTAAAATTAATTCGCGTCGCCATCCCCCTGGGAATCAACGCCTATCCTGAAATCAGCGTCGGCAGACATTTCTTAAGCGTGCGTTTCTTCGCGCCAAGCATTAATGAGCGACCCGCGCAATTCACTGATGATTTACCTTTCTGGATTTCGCACGGTAACTAATCGCAATGAGCATCGAATCTGAAAAAATCTTTTGTCCAACCTGCGGTGCGAAAAACACGTGGAAACCTGAAAACAAATTCCGTCCGTTTTGTTCTGACCGCTGCAAGCTAATTGATTTAGGCGAATGGGCGTCCGAAGGACATGCCATTCCAGGCGAGCCTGCGGATTTGAATAAATTAGCAGGCGGTGACAACGAAGATTCGGAAAGTTAACGGGCCAGTCGTTAATTTTTTTGGCTGACCCATTGTTATAAAATTACAAACTCATTGAAGCAGCTGGTTCGACTTTCGCGGTAATTCTTTGTTGGTAAGCTTCCCATCCCGCCGCGCGATACTCTTTAGCCGCCGCGATTTGTTCAGCCGCCGTTTTTTTAGCGATAATCCCTCTACCGATAATTTGCACGTCGGTGCCTGCCGCAAACGCTTTTTCCGGCGTATTGTATTGCTGACCCAGAGAATCGCCCGCCGTCACCAGATTAATTCCCGGCGTGAAATTGAGAAACGCTTCATTATTACAAAGCACGCGCATGGAGATAAAACCAATCACGAAATCTTTGTGTGCTTGCGCCATCTTAATCGATTCTTCGGTATAAACGCCTTTAGCCAGATTGCCTTTTGAACTCATTTCCGCTAACAGCAATAGGCCATTCTTTTCTTCTGTTTTGACAGCTTGCAAACCTTCGATGACGCCATCGCCAGGCACGGTATGCGCATTCGTGATTCGCGCCCAACTAGCGATTTTGTAAATGCCACCTTCGAATTGCTCCCTGGCAGTCTCACCAATATCCGCAAATTTTCTATCTTCAAAAATAATGAAGTCTAACTCTTTAGCTAATGTTTGTAGCTGCACGATTAAGTCAGCGTCGAAATCTCGTATAATATCGATATGCGTTTTCAACACACAAATATGTTGGCCAACATTTTTGACGAGATCTAACAATTCTTGTTTCGTCTTCACATCAGCGGCCACACACAAATTAGTTTCTTTCTTTTCCATTAATAAAAATAAATCGCGGGCGAGCTCATTAGTACTGAGCGCAGCTCTTTGGGAATATGATTTAGTCGATACGGTAGGCATAGGGTCTTTCTGTCTTGGAAACATTGATCTCTCCTGATTTAGTGTGAACTCTTCCGCTAAGGAGTATAGCAAGATTTATTTCGATATTTCCTCGTTTTTTAAACTTTTTTTTCTAATTTGCTCGCTTCTAAGTCAGCCGATAAGTCTTCGCCTAACAATCTTTTGAGAACCAAGCGGTTACCTTCGGGAAATTCATAGTTTACTAATTCAGGCCGGGTAATCCATAACACTGGCTGGCCTTCCGCGCCGGTCGGCGTGCCGTTGAAAGCCGTGATCATCCAAACATCCAGGTAAACAGATTTGGTCGGATAGTCATGCGTGACTTGCATCCAGTGCGTCGCGGCGGTCACTTCGATACCGATTTCTTCTTTAAATTCACGCTGCAACGCTTCGTAGGAAGATTCGTTCGCTTCGACTTTGCCGCCGGGGAATTCCCAGAGGCCGCCTTTTTCTTGATGGGCTAAACGCTGGGCTACTAAAAGTTTTTGGTCTTTATCAATTATAATTCCGATCACTACATGCAGTGTAGTCATACGGAGAATTACTCAAGATTGCCGTGACATTGTTTGTATTTTTTGCCGGAACCGCACGGGCATAATTCGTTGCGCCCGACTTTACGTTCATCACGCACAAACGGGACGACATTGCCTGGCGCGGCTGAGCCGGTGATAGCCGACGCTTCTTGATTTACGGTTTCGGCTTTATTTAATGTGTCGACTTCCGCGTGTTCGAATTCCATTTTGACATTCAACGCTTCGCGGCGGTTTTCTTCTAACTTCTGCACGTCTTGTTCCGCGCGCACTTCAAACTTACTCAAAATAGAAATTACTTGGTGCTTAATTTTATCTAACATATCGCCGAATAAAGCGAAGGCTTCACGTTTGTATTCTTGCTTAGGATTTTTTTGCGCATAGCCGCGTAAATGGATGCCTTGTCGCAAATAATCCATCGCCGCTAAATGTTCGCGCCAATGCGTATCCAACGTTTGCAAAACCACGGCTTTTTCGAATTGCTGCACGACGTTCGGGCCGGCAGCCGCGATTTTTTGCTCGTAAACTTCTTTGAAAATTTTATGAATGCGCGCTTTTAAGTTTTCTTCGTGCAAGCCTGAGTCTTCTTCCAGCCAAGACTTAATCGGCAAGCGCATACTGAATTCGGTTTCTAATTGTTGCTCCAGACCAGCGATGTCCCACTGCTCTTCTAAACTTTGGTGCGGAATGAAAACCGCCAGCGACGCTTCCAGCACATCGTAACGAATGGATTCAATCATATCGCTGATGTTAGTCGCCGCGAGTAATTCATCGCGCTGACTGTAAATCACTTTGCGCTGTTCGTTCGCTACGTCGTCATATTCTAATAATTGTTTACGGATATCAAAGTTATGCGCTTCGACTTTACGTTGCGCTTTCTCAATGCTATTGGTTAGCATACCGGACTCTAACACCGCGCCTTTTTCTAAGCCGATGCGTTTCATGATGCCCGTCAATCGCGCGCCGCCGAAAATCCGTAATAAATTGTCTTCTAAAGACAGATAAAAACGCGACTTGCCTGGATCGCCTTGACGGCCTGAACGTCCGCGTAATTGATTGTCGATACGGCGTGATTCATGGCGTTCCGTGCCTAACACGTATAAACCACCGGCTTTGATCACCGTATCATGACGTTCTTGCCATGCGGTTCTACGTTGCGCGAGATCTTCTTCGGTAGGGTCCACTAACGCTTTTGTTTCAGCGTCTAAGTTACCGCCCAAGACGATATCAGTACCACGGCCAGCCATGTTGGTCGCGATAGTGACGGCGCCGGGCCGGCCCGCTTCCGCGATGATTTGCGCTTCTTGTTCGTGGAATTTGGCATTTAACACTTGATGCGGGATATTTTCTTTTTTAAGTAACTTGGAAAGATATTCGGATGTTTCGATCGACGCCGTGCCCACTAACGTCGGCTGTTGTTCGACGCGCGCTTTTTTAATATCGTCGATAATCGCCGTGAATTTTTCTTCGGCCGACATATAAACCAAGTCCGCGAAATCACCGCGTATCATGTCTTGGTTGGTCGGCAGTACCACGACTTCCAAACCATAAATTTGCTGGAATTCATAAGCTTCCGTATCGGCGGTACCCGTCATGCCGGACAGCTTATTGTAAAGGCGGAAATAATTTTGGAACGTGATAGACGCCAACGTTTGATTTTCTTGACGGATTTTGACTTTTTCTTTCGCTTCCACCGCTTGATGCAAACCATCGGACCAACGGCGTCCCGGCATCGTACGGCCCGTGTGTTCATCCACGATCACGACTTCGCCGCCTTGCACGATATAATCCACGTCACGGTTAAACAAAGCGTACGCGCGTAAGCTGGCGTTGAGATGATGCATCAACATAATATTGTTGGCGTCGTAGAGGCTTTCCCCTTCTTTCAACAAACCGGCTTTATAGAAAATTTCTTCGACGTGTTGATGGCCTTCTTCGGAAAGATGCACCTGCTTGGACTTTTCATCTACCAAGAAATCGCCCGCGCCTTCTTTATTTTCTTGTCTGATAAATTGCGACACCAAACTATTAATGGCTAAATACGTTTCCGTATTGTCTTCGGCGGCGCCGGAAATAATTAGCGGCGTGCGCGCTTCGTCGATAAGAATAGAATCCACTTCATCGACAATCGCGTAATTCAGCGGTCGTTGTACTTTATCGGCGATGGTGAAAGCCATGTTGTCGCGCAGATAATCGAAACCGAATTCATTATTCGTCCCATAGGTAATATCCGCGGCGTAACCTTTTTGTTTTTCTTCCGGCGAAGAGTTCGGCAAGATGACGCCAACGCTCAAGCCCAGAAAATTAAACAGCGGGCTCATCCACTCCGCGTCACGTCTAGCGAGGTAATCATTTACCGTCACGACATGCACGCCTTTCTTAGAAAGCGCATTTAAATAAGCGGGGAGCGTCGCGACCAGGGTTTTACCTTCGCCGGTGCGCATTTCCGCAATGCAACCGTCATTTAAAACCATGCCACCTAACAACTGCACGTCAAAATGACGCATACGCAAGACGCGCTTACCCGCTTCTCGCACGACAGCGAACGCTTCCGGCAAAATACTGTTGAGCGCCGTGCCGTCTGTAAGACGTTGTTGGAATTCTTGGGTCTTTGCCTGTAAGGCAGTATCAGATAGGGCGGAAATTTCTGCTTCTAGAGCATTAATCTGCTCAACTACTTTCCACATTTTGCGTAGTACGCGCTGATTACGGCTACCAAATATTCGAGTAATAAAACCTGTTAACATAGCGCTGAGTGTCTTCTCATAGATAAAAAATGATCGGGAAGCATTACCTACTCTGATAAAAAAGTCAAATTGGATTGAGCTTATCTAAATCAGTTAAGGTAGACTATCTGAGTGTAAAATACTTCATTTAAAATACCCAGGCACGATAACATGAGCCAAGAATCTCAACAAGCTATTATGCATGTTTTACAACAGGATAGCCCTGTTTTATCGAGTTTATTGGCACGTTTGAAATATTTAAACGGATTACAGACCGTGTTAAACCAACACCTTGACGCTAAACTCGCGAACCGCTGCCTAGTGGCGAATTTTGAAAACGCATGTCTCACCGTGATAACCAACAGCGCGTTGTGGGCCACCCAATTCCGTTTCCAAAAACCCACTCTGATCCAAGAACTCAACACGCACGCCGAATTTTCTCAACTGCGGGACATCGTCTGTAAAATCCGCCCCGCGCCGAATAAACGCGAAGTCGCAGTGGCCGATCATTCGATGCCGCCTTTATCGCCGCACAGTGCGCGCTTAATTTTGTTGTCGGCGAAAACGATTAAATATGAAAAACTGCAAACTATCATGGAAAAAATAGCGCAACACACCACCCCCACAAAAGGATAATTTTTTATGAAAATCCAGCAAATAATTTTTATCACCTTGTTATTGTTAACGACGCGCGTCTTAGCGGACAACGGCTGCGGTACCGCGGTAGGCAATGTCGTGATGGGCAAAGTCACGTTGCAGTGCCAGCAAATTACGGGCAACGCGGACTTAACGGGTACTACGATGACCGGCAAGCTCACGGTATTAGGCGGCTTGACCGCAACCCGCGCGAAGCTAGATAGCATCGACGTCACCGGCAATGTCACGTTGACTGACAGCACGCTGGGCTCGGCAAAAATTACCGGCCAACTCGTCGCCTCGGGCACGACGTTTAAAGACATTGAGATTATCGGTGACAATATAGAATTAAGTCATTCCACCACTGGCAATATCGTCATTAATTCCAGCCGCGGCAATAGTTCCCCTACCCTTACTCTTTCGAAAAAATGCACCGTGAACGGTGATATCACCTTTAACGGCAGTCAAGGCGTGGTGTTAGGGAATGATGCAAAAATAACCGGCAAGATCATTGGCGGAAAGATCAAATAATAGTCGGCTTATAAATACTCAATATTGACAAAATTGCTCAGCAACAAGTTTATCACCCTTGCCTAATTTGATCACCAAGAGGATAATTGTCCAGGTTATAAACTACAATTATCCTCATGGAGATTTTATGAAACATTTAAAAAGCTTAGTTTTACTTTTTGCATTATGCACGCTGACATCCACCGCATTTGCCGCTAATTTTCAACTGTTCAAATCCGCCAAAGCTCATAAGCTTACTGATGAACCCACTATTCTTTCTATCAACTTGGTTGCGAACCCACCTTTCAGTGCTTCTGTAACGACTGAAGTGTTTCTTGGCACCTCGCCAACATTACCCTGCTCTGATTTAAAATCTGTTGGAGTAACAGAACCTGATACCTATCTCTTTGCTTCAGGCGTTGAAGAATTTAAATCATCTGACTTCGTAGAGGATTTTGGTACGACAGCGACTTGCATTAAGAGTAATATTACATTCACCGCCACGGGCCATACTTATTCCACGGGTAATCTGCAATTGCTCTATGATCCCAGCACCGCCGCTTACATCAGCGTTATACCTGATAAAGTGACTATCGATGTCAGTAATCAATAACTATTGTCAACAAGAAAACTCTCCACAATATATTTATGGAGAGTTTTCACTATGGACGTCAGTAAACATCAATTTTTTTTAAAATAAATAAAAACGCTTACTAGAATTGTTTAGTAAGCGCTTTTATGAATGCAGAAGAATCTTTAGAAATCGGCGACCAGGATAGGACGCATGTAAGAAATAGGCGCTTTCGCAGGATCTTTGAACGTCACATATTCCCACGCGTCTTCTTGCGCGAGCAGCGTGCGTAATAATTTATTATTGAGCGAATGTCCGGATTTATAGCCGCTAAATGCACCGATTAAACTCGAGCCTAGCAAATACAAATCGCCCACCGCGTCTAAAATTTTATGTTTAACAAATTCGTCTTCGTAACGTAAACCATCTTCATTTAAAATTCTGAAGTCATCGATCGCTACGGCGTTATCTAAACTCGCGCCACGCGCTAAATTCAACGCGCGTAATCTTTCAAAATCGGCCATGAAACCAAAAGTGCGCGCGCGGCTAACTTCTTTCACGTAAGAAGTGCTGGAAAAATCTAAGGTCGCGGTTTTGCTATGCGATTTGAAAACAGGATGATCGAACTCGATGCTGAAACTGACTTTGAAACCTTCGAAAGGCTCGAACATCGCCCACTTATCGCCTTCTTTCACTTTCAACTTACGTTTAATGCGGATAAAACCCTTCGGAGCGTTTTGTTCTTGGATACCAGCGGATTGCACTAAGAAAACAAACGGGCCCGCGCTGCCATCCATAATGGGAATTTCTGAAGTCGATATATCGACGTAGGCATTGTCTATGCCTAAACCCGCGAATGCCGATAACAAATGTTCGACGGTGGAAACGCGCACGTTATCTTTGATAAGACAGGTGGAGAGCGTGGTATCGCCGACATTTTCAGCGAGGGCGGGAATTTCTACAACAGGATTCAAATCGACGCGTTGAAAAATAATGCCAGTGTTGGGTGGTGCGGGTCTGAGGGTAAGCTCAGCTCTCTCACCTCCATGTAACGTTATTCCTGTAGCCTTAATGGCATTCTTTAAGGTTCTTTGTTTAATCATTACTAGTTCACTTTTTTAACAGTGCCAGATTTTATATTAACATATTAATAATGTTTATGAAATTAATAATTTACCGCACGAATACCTAGTTTCACAGGTGTTTCCCGTGAAACATAGGTGTTCAATACGTGGCTCAAAGCTGATCACTTTTAGGTGGTTTCCGCTTCTTCCTTGCGGCGTAAAAACGCGGGAATATCTAAGTAATCCATGTCCGCGGCAATGTCAGACACCGTCGATTTACCTGAGCTAGAAGCTGGCGATGAGGCTTGCATTGAAGAATGCTTGCGCATAACAGCGGGTTTTTCGAGCTGATTATAATCAATCGTGCCGTCAGTACGCTTCGTGGTATCGAAAGATTTCGCCGCGGCCACAGCGCCCGCTTGTTGCTTACGGCCAAGGCCGGTCACAATCACGGTCACGCGTACTTCATCGCGTAGTTCAGGATCAATCACGGTACCGACGACGACGGTAGCGCCTTCCGACGTAATGTTTTTAATCGCTTCACCGACTTCTTCGAATTCACCGATCGACATATCTAAGCCCGCGGTGATATTAACCAACACGCCACGCGCGCCGGTCATATCGACATCTTCCAGTAATGGACTAGAGATCGCGGCTTCAGCAGCGATACGCGCGCGGTTTTCACCGGACGCTACACCCGTACCCATCATTGCCATGCCCATTTCCGACATCACAGTGCGCACATCGGCAAAATCGACGTTAATTAAACCTGGACGGGTAATCAATTCCGCGATGCCTTGCACGGCGCCGCGCAATACATCGTTCGCCGCTTTGAATGCGTTGACTAGCGTGACATTTTTACCTAAGACCGATAACAATTTATTGTTAGGTATCGTAATCAACGAATCAACGTATTGACTTAAATTAGCGATACCGGCGTCAGCCACTTGCGCGCGCACTTTCCCTTCGAAGGAAAATGGACGGGTAGTCACAGCGACCGTTAAAATTCCTAATTCTTTCGCGATTTGCGCAAAGACAGGTGCGGCACCCGTACCGGTACCACCTCCCATGCCGGAAGTTAAGAAAACCATATCAGCGCCGCTTAACGCCGCTTTAATGCGTTCTCTATCTTCTTCCGCGGAACGGCGGCCTACTTCTGGGTTTGCGCCAGCGCCTAAGCCGCGGGTGATGTTGTCACCTAATTGAATAATGGTGTGAGCGGAAGAATTTTTCAACGCTTGCGCATCCGTGTTGGCACAGATAAATTCCACGCCTTCAATGGAAGCCGCCATCATGTGCTCTACTGCGTTGCCGCCACCGCCGCCAATACCTACGACTTTAATCACTGCGTTTTGCGGATTTGTATCTATCAGCTCAAACATGAGTAGACTCCTTGATTGATGCACAGTTCAATTTAAAAAAAGATGCCGCGCTCATTAAAAATTACCTTGAAACCAACCTTTCATTCTTCCCCACAATCCTTTCAGATTGGGCTGGATAGCTGGATCTTGTTGATGATCTCTTTGTTGTAAGCCATAAATTAATAAGCCTACCCCCGTTGCGTATACGGGATTATTAATTACTTCGGTTAAACCCGTCACAAATTGCGGCGTGCCTATGCGCACCGGCATTTTGAAAACTCGTTCCGCTAATTCGATCGCGCCTTCGACTTTAGAAGCACCGCCGGTTAACACCATGCCCGCGGCGACGACGTCTTCAAAGCCGCTGCGACGCAATTCCGCGGCGACTAAGGTAAATAATTCTTCGTAACGCGCTTCGACGACTTCCGCTAGCGCGCGCTTGGAAACATGCCGGCCCGGGCGGTCGCCGACGGTGGGGATATCGATCATTTGATTCGTATCCGCCATGTCTTGCACCGCGCACGCATATTTCAATTTAATTTCTTCCGCGTTGCGGGTCGGTGTGCGCAGCGCGATGGCGATATCGTTGGTAACTTGATCGCCCGCGATAGGAATTACAGCGGTATGACGAATCGCGCCATCGGTAAAAATAGCGATATCCGTCGTGCCGCCGCCGATGTCTATCATGCACACACCTAATTCTTTTTCGTCTTCGCCTAAAATGGATTGGCTAGAAGCGAATTGTTCTAACACGATGTCGCTCGCCATTAAACCGCAGCGTTTCAAGCATTTAACGATATTTTGCGCGGCGCTGACGGCACCAGTGACGATATGAACTTTTGCTTCCAAGCGCACGCCGGACATGCCGATCGGCTCGCGGATACAATCTTGATTATCGATAATGAATTCTTGCGGTAAAATATGCAGAATTTTTTGGTCCGCGGGGATGGCGACGGCTTTGGCCGCGTCTATCACTCGATCCACGTCAGTCTGCGTGACTTCACGGTCGCGGATCGCCACGATACCGTGGGAATTAATGCTGCGGATGTGACTACCGGCGATACCGGTATAGGCGGAATAAATTTGGCAGCCCGCCATCAGTTCTGCTTCTTCCACCGCGTTTTGAATGGAATTAACCGCAGATTCGATGTTGACGACCACGCCACGTTTTAAACCTTGGGAGGGATGTGACCCTAGACCCACTACATTTATTTTTCCATCGCTGGTGATTTCACCAACAATTGCGACAACTTTTGATGTGCCAATATCAATACCGACCATTAAATCTTTAGTTGGCTTCTTTGCCATAATTATTCTTCCAAGTCTGAAAGTTATGTTACTGTTTTCCAGCGTACTGCCATCCCATTCGGGTAGCGCAAGTCTATATAATCTACTTCCGCGACTTTATCCCCGACAATTTTGGAATATACTTTCACAAAATGGTCGAGACGAGTCAAGATATCTTTGTGCCCGACGTTTAATTTCATACCGTTGTCTAATGTTATACTCCAAGTCATCGTGGGAGTTAACTCTAAACGCGTAATTTTGAAATGTAATGGCGCCAAAACAGTAGCCATCTTAGCATAATATTGCGCCATGAACAGGTGTTCTCCAGAGGGGCCCACTAATTGTGGTAAACCCGCGGGATAAGAGTTCGCATCGGGACTAAATAACTCTCCCGCGGAACTTAATAGACTGTTTTCATTCCAACGCGCGACTGGAATTTTTTCATTCACTATTACCACAACTTGGTCTGGCCAGACTCTGTGCACCACGACTTGCCCCGCCCACGGTAAGCTGACGAGCGTTTCTTTGATTTTGTCTACATCCACGCCGAAAAATCCATTCTTCACTAATGGCGCGACTAATGCCTGCATGACATTTCTATCTAAACGCTGCACGCCAAAAATTTTTACCGAGCGAATCGGTAGATAGTCAGGATTATTCAATTGCGTGATGGAAAAAACCAGCAGGAGGAAAAACGCGGTGAAAATTAAAATTTTGCCGGGCTTGCGCCAAGAAAAGCTAAAGCCATGATAATTTTTTTTAACCCTGCCGATAGACATCCATATCACCTTGAGATTTGCACTGCCAGTTAGGGCGTTTTGCCTATGATACAAACTTCTCGCGTTAAACGCACCCCTAGTTGTTCACTCACGCTGTCGGCGACATGCAAAATCAATGCTTCGATGTCAGCCGCGGTGGCAGCGCCTTCGTGAACAATAAAATTCGCGTGCTTTTCTGAGACGCGCGCGTCACCGATGGTCGTCCCTTTTAAACCGCATGACTCAATCAAACGGCCGGCGAAATCACCCGGCGGATTGCGGAAGACGGAACCGCCATTCGGCCAGCTAGTGGGTTGGGCTAAATTACGTTTTTCTATGAGCGCGCGGATGTTTTCTAACGCGTGCGCTTTTTCGCCTTGTTGTAAGTCAAAATGCGCGGCGACAAACCATTCTGCCGCGGGGCCTTTGACATGCCGGTAAGCGATTTCATATTCCGCCGGCGTGCGGATTTTGATGTTGCCGCGCGGTCAATCGTTTCAACTTTCGAAACATGCTGCCAAGTTTCCGCGCCGTAACAACCCGCGTTCATCGCTAACGCGCCGCCGACGGTACCGGGAATGCCGGCCATAAATTCCAAACCAATTAAACCTAACCGCGCGGTATGACGCGCGATTTGCGCGGAAGCCACCCCTGCTTCGGCGCGCACCGTGGTGGAGCCAGGCTGCGAGATCGCATTCAACGCGCCTTGCGTCACGATCACGACACCTTCCACGCCCCCGTCGCGAATCAGCGTGTTGCTACCTAGACCTAACCATTCCAACGGCACCGTCGCGGGAATTTCTTTTAAAAAAGTCACGAGGTCGGTTAAATCAGCGGGGATATAAATACAATCCGCGGGACCGCCCACGCGCCAAGACGTATATTTGGCTAACGATTCTTTCTGCAGCGCTTTGCCTTGCAGGCGTTTGAAGATGGGTAGAAACGCAATGTCATCCAGCATTTTCTAACTCCGTTGGGTGGTGGCCGCGTCGGGTTGAACGGTTTGCTTATCGAGTGCTGTGATACTGCGTAATTCCGACGCCGCTAAATTCGAGGCTAAGGTACCTATGTTGCCCGCGCCTTGCATTAATAACACGTCGCCGTCTTTTAAATAATTTTGTAAAATGGTCGGCAGTGCTTCGTGGCGTTCGACGAAAACAATATTGTCACGGCCACCGGCGTGGATCGCTTTCGCCAACGCTTTGCCATCCGCGCCTTCGATGTAGGGCTCGCCCGCGGAATAAACGTCTAACAATACTAGGCCATCCGGTTTAGAGAGCACAGTGCAAAAGTCATTAAACAAATCATGGGTACGTGTGTAACGGTGCGGTTGAAAGACCATGACGATGCGGCGTTGCGGCCAGCTTTCACGCGCGGCTTGAAACGTCACGTCCACTTCGCGGGGGTGATGGCCGTAATCATCGATTAACGTCACCGTGCCGCCAGCGGCCAGCGGGATATTATCGTACATTTGAAAACGCCGGCCGATACCGGCGAATTTTTCTAGTGCGCTGACGATCGCATGATCGGAAATTTTTAATTCCGTCGCGACGGCGATGGCGGCCAAAGCGTTTAACACATTATGCTTGCCCGGCAGATTTAACGTAATTCTTAATGGCGCTAGCTGAGGACGCTGCACGGTGAAATGCGTCACGGTGCCGGTTTGAGTAATATCCGTGGCGCGGAACGTCGCGTCCGCGTTCAAGCCATAAGAAATAATCGCGCGGTGAATTAACGTCACGGTTTCGCTGACGACGGGATCGTCGGTGCATAACACCGCCAAACCATAGAACGGTAAGTTATGTAAAAACTCGACGAAGGCGCGGCGCAATTCCGCGAAATCATTATGATAAGTCCCCATATGATCGGCGTCGATATTGGTGACGACGGAAATCATCGGTTTTAAATATAAAAATGACGCGTCGCTTTCATCCGCTTCCGCAACTAAGTATTTGCCGCTGCCTAAACCCGCGTTGGTGCCTAAGCTATTTAATCTACCGCCAATCACAAACGTCGGATCTAAGCCTTCTTCCGCGAAAATACTGGTGACTAAACTAGTCGTCGTGGTTTTACCGTGTGTGCCGGCGATGGCGATGCCATAACGGAAACGCATGAGCTCGCCTAACATTTCGGCGCGTTGCACGATGGGGATATGATTTTTTTTCGCGGCGGCGAATTCGGGATTTTCCATGTCGACCGCGGAAGACCGTACTAACACATCGGCGTCTTTGACATTATTCGCATCATGACCGATAAAAATCTCCGCGCCTAATGAGCGTAATCGTTTCGTTAAAGCGCCTTCCGCTAAATCGGAACCTGACACTTGATAGCCTTCGCTTAGCAGCACTTCCGCAATGCCCGCCATGCCGACACCGCCGACGCCGACAAAATGAATATGCTTAATACGGCCCATCTCAAAAATCCAACTCACCGGCATATCTCCCCACAAATTTCAAAAACTTTTTGCGTCGCGTCTAGCTGACGTAATTCATAAGCCGCTTGCCCCATGGCCGCGCGCTGCGCCGGCGCCGTCGACAATTCGTTTAACACATTTACTAAGGCAGCTTCGGTTAACACGGCTTGTTGAATTAGCACCGCGGCGTTGTGTTTTACTAAATACTTCGCGTTTGCGGTTTGGTGATCGTCCACCGCATAAGGATAAGGAATTAAAATCGACGCTAAACCCGCGGCGCATAATTCCGCGATCGTCGACGCGCCCGCGCGGCATAAAACGATATCGGCCCAGGTGTAAGCTTCGCTCATGTTCGCGATAAACGGCGTCACCACCGCTTCCACGCCCGCGTCGTGATAAGCTTTTTGGGTGATTTCAGCGTGTTTTTCACCGGTTTGGTGATAGACCAACGGCCGGTCGTTCACCGGCAACTGCGCCAGCGCGCGCGGTAATAATTCATTAATCGCCGCGGCGCCTAAGCTGCCGCCTAACGCTAACAAATGCAATGGCTTGTTTGGTATTTTCAATCGGTTTTCCGGCGCGGGGATGGCCGCGATTTCAGTGCGCACTGGATTGCCGGTCGTCACGATATTACGGCGTTGAATGAAAGTATCAGGAAAACCTTCTAATACTTTGGATGCGATTTTCGCTAAATATTTATTAGTTAAGCCCGCTTTCGCGTTTTGTTCATGAATGATGAGTGGCCGGCGTAATAACCAACTAGCGATGCCACCAGGGCCGCTGACGAACCCGCCCATGCCAATGACGACATCAGGTTTGATATGATGAATGATTTTAACGGCTTGCAAAATTGCCTGGCCTAAACGGAATGGCCCTAACAACAGGGTTTTTAAACCTTTGCCCCGCAGGCCCGCGATAGAAATATAATGCAAGGGAAAATCCGCCGCCGGCACTAAACGCGCTTCTAGTCCTTTTTCCGTGCCTAGCCAGTGAACTTCGATATTTTCTTGACGCAATAAATTGGCGACCGCCAGCCCCGGGAATATATGGCCTCCGGTACCACCCGCCATAATCAAGACTTTTTGCAATTTCGACATTAACGCAATCCTACAGCCAGCATCCGGTTTTCATAGTCAATTCTTAACAATACCGCAATTGTAATACAATTAACCAACATACTGCTACCACCGTAGCTCATTAATGGCAAAGTTAAGCCTTTGGTGGGTAAAATTCCGGAATTTACGCCGATACTGACGGCGAATTGAATAGCGATCCAGAGACCGAAGCCATAAGCCATATAGCCTGCGAAGTGCTGTCCTAGCTTTTGCGAGCGGCGGCCGATGAAGAAGATCCGCATGACTAAAAACGAAAATAACGCGATCACTGCTATCACACCCGCCAACCCCAATTCTTCCGCGATGACCGCGAACAAAAAATCCGTTTGCGCCTCCGGCAAGTAAAACATTTTTTGAATGCTGTTACCTAGACCCACGCCAAACCAACCGCCGCGGCCAAACGCAATCAGCGATTGAGTTAATTGATAGCCGCTATTGAAAGGATGCGCCCAAGGATTTAAAAAAGACGTCAAGCGCTGCATGCGGTAAGGCGCGGAAATAGCGACGACGGACAGGAGCACTAACACGACAATCAACAACAACACGAATTGGCGCACGCGCATGCCGGCTAAAAACATCATACCTAACGCGGTCGCCATGATGACGACCGCCGCGCCGAAATCCGGCTCTTTAATCAGTAATAATAAAATCACACCTAGCACGGCCATCGGTTTTAAAAAACCGCTGATCGTCGTTTTAATTTCTTCGTTGAAACGCAGCAAATAACCGGCCATGTAAATCACCACGGCGAACTTCGCTAACTCCGATACTTGCAAACCAATAAAACCTAATCCGATCCAACGCATACTGCCGTTAACCGAATGACCGATGCCGGGAAATAACACCAGCGCGAGGAGTAACATGGAACCGATCAACACCACTCCGCCGCTTTTTTCCCAAAAAGCAATTTCGAATTGCACGACGATGCTGCCCAGCAGAATACCGAACACTAAAAAAATAAGTTGTTTGTAGAGAAAGTAAAACGGCTGATGCCACTGTTGATCGGAGACGACGATAGACGCGGACGCGACCATCAATAAACCTAGCCCAATCAAACTCAAAACAGTGAAAATAAACCAACGGTCATACGGCGGCGGGGGCGTCATAATCCGGCGCGGCGCGTTAGGATTTAACATCACGGGTTGTAATTTCATTTCAGTCCCTGAACGATCTCAGTGAATACTTGGCCGCGGTGTTCGAAATTTTTAAACATGTCCATGCTGGCGCAGGCTGGCGATAACAATACGCTGTCCCCTGCCGCCGCCAATTGATCCGCGATACTGACCGCTTCATCCATGCTGCCAGCGTAATGTATGTCGCTGCTGTCGGAAAATAATTTTCCGAGTAAGGGCGCTGCTGCGCCGATTAAAACAACCGCGCGCGTGTATTCTTTAATAGGCCGCACTAATGGCGTGAAGTCAGCGTTCTTACCGAGACCGCCCGCGATTAAAATCAATTTTCCCTCTTGGTCTGCGCCTAGACCATCGATCGCTGCGAGGGTCGCGCCGACATTCGTGCCTTTGGAATCATTATACCAACGCACGCCGTTGCGTTCGCGCACCAGTTGGCAACGGTGTTCGAGTCCTTTGAAAGTGGCTAAGGTTTTTAGCATCGGGTCCATCTTCAAACCAAAACCATAACCAATCGCTAACGCCGCTAACGCATTCGCTTGATAATGTTTTCCGAGCACGGGTAATTCATTCACGGGCATTAAAGTTTGGTCTTCGAACGCTAAATAAGTCACGCCGTTTTTTGACAGCAAACCAAACTCATCTTCACCCGGTGTTTTTAGCGTGAATTGTAATTTGCGATCGCTGTATTGATTACCGGCGTCAGTGGCGGGATCATCGCGGTTACAGACAGCAATTTGGCATTGAGAAAAAATACGTTGCTTGGCTTGACGGTAATCTTCTAAGGTCGCGTATCTATCCATATGATCAGGCGTGACGTTTAATAACGCCGCGACTTTTGGCGCGAGCGAGTAAGTCGTTTCTAATTGAAAACTCGAGAGTTCCAACACATATAATTCAGCGCTCGCGTCTTTTAATAAATCCAACGCGGGTATGCCTAAATTACCGCCGACTTCGGTACGCAGACCTGCTGCAATGCCCATCATGCCGACTAGGGTCGTGACGGTGCTTTTCGCATTCGTGCCGGTGATGGCGATGACTGGCGCGTGCGCCTCATGCGCGAATAATTCGATATCACCCACGACCAAAGCGCCGCGTTCGGCTTGGCGCGCGATGGCGGGTTCATTGATGGAGACGCCGGGACTCACGATAAGCTTAGTTGCTTGCGCTAAAAAATTATCGTCAAGTTGGCCGAGGTGAGTGGGCACGCCAGGATAAGCTGCTTGGAAAGCCGATAACTGTGGTGGATTGTCACGTGTATCGGCGATGGCGATCGGAATATTTTGCTCGGTAAGATAGCGCGCGCAAGACAGCGCGGTCACCCCAAGTCCCACTATCACATGTAAATCGTCAGTCATAGAGAGTTTTTCCGTTAACGCAGCTTTAGGGTCGCCAACCCACATAATACTAACACAAAAGTAATAATCCAAAAACGCACGATCACGCGCGGCTCGGGCCACCCTTTCAATTCAAAATGATGATGGATGGGCGCCATGCGAAAAATTCTTTTGCCGGTCAATTTAAATGACGCGACTTGTAAAATCACCGACACGGTTTCCAACACGAACACGCCGCCCATCAACAATAAAACCAATTCTTGACGCACCATCACGGCGACAATCCCCAACGCCGCGCCTAATGAGAGAGCGCCCACGTCACCCATAAAAACTTGCGCGGGGTAGGTGTTAAACCACAAGAAGCCTAAACCCGCGCCGACGATTGAGCCGCAAAACACGACCAATTCGCCGACCCCGGGAACATAAGGAATCGCGAGATAATTCGCAAAATTAATATTGCCGGTCGTGTAGGCAAAAATCGCCAACGCGCCCGCTACCATGACCGCCGGCAAAATCGCCAAGCCGTCTAAACCATCCGTTAAATTAACCGCGTTGCTAGTCCCGACGATCACCAAATAACTGAAAAAGATAAAAAACACACCCATCGGTAAAATTAAATGTTTGAAGAAAGGAAAAACTAACTGCGTTTCCACCGGCAGGGTCGCGGAAAGATATAAATAGGTCGCCGCACCCAACGCTAAGATAGATTGAGAAATATATTTGCGCCGCGCTGACAAGCCGCGGCTGTTTTTCCTAAATAATTTTAAATAATCATCCCACCAGCCAATCGCGCCAAAACCCAACGTCACCGCCAGCGCCAACCATACATAACGGTTGGTTAAATCAGCCCAAAGCAACGTGCTTAATGTCACCGCCACTAATACTAACGCGCCGCCCATGGTGGGGGTACCGGCTTTGGATAAATGGCTTTGTGGACCATCGTCACGGATAAATTGGCCGACGCGGTGCAAACTTAAACGTCTAATCATCGAAGGGCCGACTAACAATGCCACCATCAACGCCGTCAACGTGCCTAAAATCGCGCGCAAAGTGATATAAGTAAAAACATGAAATACGTGAAAATATTTTGCTAAATATTCGCTAAGCCACAGCAGCATTGATCGTCTCCAACATCATCCAAAAAATCTTATTATAATTCTCATACCGCTGAGAAATGCGCTAACGAGTTTTTTACTATTTCACCATCATTCATCGGAATTTTCGTGTCGCCGATTTGTTGATACGTTTCCGCGCCCTTGCCCGCCACGACGATGCCATCCCCCGCCACAGCGCATTGTATTATGTCTTGAATCGCTTTAGAACGATCATGTTGCACAATAACTTGGTCAGGCTGAGAAATCCCCGCCAAAATATCCGCCACGATTTGCGCCGGCTCTTCATGGCGCGGATTATCATCGGTGACTACCACAACATCCGCGTAAAGCTCTGCGATTTTTCCCATGATAGGGCGCTTGCCTTTATCACGGTCGCCGCCGCAGCCAAAAATACAAAATAATTTCCCAGGCACATGCTGACGCAGCGCGAGCAACACTTTTTCAAGCGCGTCGGGCGTGTGCGCATAATCGACGATAACTAATGGCGCGTCTTCGAAACCGCCCACCGTTTCCATCCTGCCAGGCACCGGTTTTAAATTCGACATGCATTGCATAACATCCGCTAGCGGAATATCTAGCAAACATAAAGCCGTCGTCACCGCGAGGATATTGCTTAAATTAAATTGTCCCATCAACGCTAATTCAATATTGTCTTCGCCCCACGGCGTATGAATACGCGCGCTTAAACCTTTGGGATTAGAGCGAATGTTATCGGCGGTAATTTGCGGGACGATCGTCGCTGACGGGCTAACCGAATAAGCCAAAAGATTTTTCGTTTCTTTTAACGTGTTCAACATGGTCGCGCCAAACGCGTCATCGGCGTTAATGACGGCATGCTTGACATGCGGGTTGTCGAACAAACGTTGTTTCACTTTTCCATAGGTTTCCATATCACCGTGATAATCTAAATGATCGCGGGTTAAATTGGTAAAAATGGCGACTTCAAATGGGATGCCTTCAATCCTGCCTAAATCAATACTGTGCGACGACACTTCCATCGCCACCACTTGCGCGCCTTGCGCTAATAAATTCGCAAACAGCGCTTGCAACATAATCGCGTCCGGCGTCGTAAAGCCGGTCGGCTGAATATTGCCTAACAATCCGCTGCCTAACGTACCGATGATGCCGCAGGGAATATTTAATTGCGCCAACGCTTGCGCGATGAAATACGTGCATGAAGTTTTGCCGTTGGTGCCGGTGACGCCGATGATGCGTAACTTACGCGCGGGGTTTTCGTAAAAAACGGCGGCGACCGCGCCTATTTTAAACTTGAGATTTTTAATAGGGATGACGGGAATATTTTTTAAAAAAGACACTTCTGTAGAATCCGATTCCGCCAACACGGCGGCAGCCCCTTTACTAATTGCCTCCGGGATAAATTCTCTGCCATCCAACTGCAAGCCAGGGAACGCGAAAAACAAGTTGCCCGCCTGTACCGTGCGGCTGTCTAGCGTCAATCCGGTAATGTCACGCTCGAGTTCGACTGGGGTTTTATAAACATTTTCCAATAGCTTGGAAAGAGGCAGGTTTGGCATAGGTTTATCACTAGAATGAAAGACTAAATTATACCTGAAACGCTCAAGCGGGAGAAGCGGGATCGTCGGGAGGGATATTCAAAATCCGCAGCGTGCCTTCCATGATTTTTTCAAAAATCGGCGCAGACACAAAGCTCGCATAATAATGCTTACCTTGCGGGTCGTGCACAACCACCGCGACGATGACTTTAGGATCGCTGACCGGCGCGATGCCGACAAAACTCGACGTATAATGATGTTTTTGATAACCGCCGGGCCCCGCCATGATCGCGGTGCCGGTTTTACCCGCCACGCGATACCCAGGCACGCGCGCTAATTCGCCGGTGGCTTTTTTAGCGGTGGTGACGGTTTCGAGCAAGCTAAGCATTTCTTTCGCGATCTTTGGGTCCATGACGCGCGTGCCGACCGGTTCTTTGTCGACTTTTAATAATGTCAGGGGAATTTTAACGCCGTCGTTAGCGAAGATCGAATAGGCTTGCGCTAACTGAATTGGCGTTACCGAAATGCCGTAACCAAACGACAGCGTCGCTAAAGTAAAGGGGCTCCAATGCGTGCGCTGCGCCAACGCGCCGGATTGTTCGCCGGGAAACCCCACGCCCGTAATTTCGCCAAACCCCACGCGATGCAATAAATTCCAAAGCTGCGGCGGCGGCAAAGTTAACATCATTTTGGTCGTGCCGACGTTACTCGACACTTGTAAAATTTGCGCGAGAGAAATAATTCCATTGTTATGTTCGTCGCGCACAACGTGACGGTCCACGCGCAGCCAACCGGGCGCTGTGTCTATCATGCTGGTGGGCTTATACATGCCGCTGTCTAGCGCGCTTGCGATGCTAAAAGCTTTGATCGTCGAGCCGGGTTCAAACGTATCAGTTAACGCGCGATTACGGTAAACATCACTGCGTTGCGCGGGGCGGTTGTTGGGATTGAACGACGGCGTATTCACCATCGCCAACACTTCGCCGGTCTTAACGTCTAACACAATAACCGAACCAGACGCCGCAACATTTTTTTGGATGCCTTCTGCCAATTCACGGTAAGCCAAATACTGAATGCGTCTATCCATACTGAGAATCAAATCGCCGCCGGGTTTTTGAGCGCGAATTTGACGGACATCGGCGATTACCCGCCCCAACCTATCTTTAATCACCAGCTTTTTACCCGGCGTTCCCGCCAGCCATTTATTGTAAGCCAGCTCTAAACCTTCTTGTCCGGCGTCATCTATATTCGTGAATCCCACCAAATGCGCGGCGACTTCGCCTTCGGGATAATAACGTTTATATTCTTCTTGCAAATAAATACCTGGCAACGCTAACGATTTAATTTTCGCGGCGACTTCAGGAGACACACCGCGTTTCAAATACATAAATTCGCGATGCTTTATTTTTTCATGCTCTAACAAACCCCGTGAACTTAATAAATCGGTGCCGATGAGTTGGCTAATGGTTTTAAGATTATTTGTGGTCGCATTAAAATCTTGCGGATTAATCCAGACCGAATACACCGACGTGCTAACCGCCAGCGGATAGCCGTTTCTATCGGTAATCATGCCGCGAAAGGAAGTGGTATTGATGGAACGAACGACGCGCGCATTGCCTTGCTGTTGCAAAAAACCTTGTTTCAAAATAGATAAATCGACGACACGGGTCAAGAGTCCCAGCACGACCAAAGACAACGCGGCTAAGGAAAAATAAAAACGCCAAGGAATAAATACTGCATGGACTTTTTGCTTCACTTAACACATACCCTAACTAAAGTTTTTAGCGTGGCGCCTTAATGGTAATAATGGCTATTAATGATGGCTATTAATAACGACAATGGATTTACTATCGGGCATAAACATGCCTAGTTTATCTTCGGCGATTTCCTCGACGCGCGCTTGCATCATCCATGTGCTTCGTTCTAACAGCAGCTTGCCCCATTGATTGTGAATTTGATCACGTTCGTAATAGGTTTGTTGCAGCCCGGCGTTTAATGTGCGCGTGTTATTCGTCACGTACACAATACTCAGCGCGGATGCCAACACCCCGATGATTAAGAGAATTGTGGAGACTTGGGCTTTGGAAAAAAACACTGAAACCGCCCAACCCCGCGATAAAACACCTTGGTTAAATAATCTAGATGCTGCATTCATAGTAACTTCTCCGCAATCCTTAATACCGCACTTCGCGCACGTGGATTGAATGTGATTTCCTTAGTCCCTGGTTTGATAGCACGGCCAAGTCTTTTCAGACGCGAGCGGTACATCGCTTGAGTGACGGGTAAGCCTTTCGGAAAATCACCACCTTTTTCGTGATGCTGAATGAAACGTTTCACGATACGATCTTCAAGAGAATGAAAACTAATAACTGACAAACGCCCACCGATTTCAAGTGCTTCTAAACTTTGTTCTAAACCTTGTTTCAATTCTTCTAATTCATTGTTCACCGCGATACGTATCGCTAAAAAACTCCGGGTCGCGGGATGCTTGTGTTTTTCCCAGCGTGGAATCGCCGCGGCAACAATTTCCGCTAACTGTTTAGTCGTGGTAATCGGCGTTGTTTTACGAATTTCGACGATAGAACGAGCGATGCGGCGAGAGAAACGTTCTTCACCGTATGCGAATAAAATATTCGCGAGAGTTTCTTCTTCGACAGTAGCAATCCAATCGGCGGCGGAAACGCCGGCATCGGAATTCATGCGCATATCCAATTGACCGTCACGCATAAAACTAAAACCGCGTTCAGCGTCATCTAGCTGAGGAGATGACACGCCTAGGTCAAATAAAATTCCATTTATTTTTCCGAAACAATCCATGTTAGTCAAATATTCCTGTAGTTCAGCAAAGGAACCATGCTGTATTACAAAACGTTTATCTTTAGCAAATCGTTGCCGCGCGTGTTCGACTGCTGCTGGATCTTTATCCAGTGTGAACAACCGCCCGTCTGGATTTAAGCGTTCCAGAATCGCCTGCGAGTGCCCACCACGGCCAAAAGTAGCATCTACATAAATCCCGTCTGGATTTGTGATGAGATGTTCCATTACCTCATCCAGCAAAACCGGAAGATGTGTATCGCTATCTTCATTCATTCGACATGCCACCATAAAAACCTCTGTTTTAGAGGGCTGCCATCTTACAACGAAAGTGACTTAACTTCTTCTGGCAAATCATCTTCGGACTGAGATTCTTCGTCCAACCACTCAGCCCGTCGTTCCTGCCACAATTGGTCATCCCACAATTCGAATTTTTTCCCTTGTCCGACTAGCATTGCGCGTTTGTTTAAAGCCGCGAATTCTCGTAACAACGGGGGCAACAAAATGCGCCCATGGGTATCTAATTCGGTTTCTGTAGCATGACCAATCAAAAGCCGTTGAATCCTGCGGGCCGCGGGATTAAAGCTTGGTAGCGCGGCCAGCTTACTTTCTATTTCTTCCCAAGCCGCCAGCGGGTACAGCAATAAGCACTTCTCTTCGGTATCGATAGTCAACACGATGCTACCGCGGCTGTCTTCACGAAGACTTTCCCGGTAACGAGTAGGCATGACGATCCTACCCTTGGCGTCTATGTTGACTCCGTTGACACCTCGAAACACGCTTGACCCCCTGCAAATGCCTAGGAAAAACGCAAAAAAATCAAACTTTTCCTTATCATTAGGTTACCACTATTTCCCACTCTAAACCACTTTTTACCACAAATGTTTTACTAATAACACTAATATGATAGGAGATTCCCACATAGGTGTATTTCTAATCAGGGTTAGGGGTATTACGGATAGGAATAAGTAAAGACGCTGAAGAAAAAAATAAACAGAAGTATCAAAAAAGGTGAGTTAGCCGATAAGCCGGGTTCTGTCGTGAACAGTCATTTATCTGGGATGTTTGTCGCCAAACACCTCGAGCAACCTACCCGAGCTTAAGTGTGGACCACACTAGTCACAACTTTGCAGCAGCGACGAAAGCTCCTATTTGGTCTTGCTCCGAGTGGGGTTTGCCCTGCCGCAATTGTTGCCAACTACGCGGTGCGCTCTTACCGCACCTTTTCACCCTTACCGAATTACTTAAAAAGTCACGCGGCGGTATATTCTCTGTGGCACTTTCCGTAAGCTCGCGCTTCCCAGGCGTTACCTGGCACTCTGCCCTATGGAGCCCGGACTTTCCTCCCTATCACCCGAAGGCGATACAGCGACTGTCTTGGCTAACTCGGGGCATAGGATAATCTATTTAGGGTGAAAAGCCTATCTATTCGCTATTTTTCAGCTGTAAAGCCATCTCGTAAATGAGATTTTTTTTCTGACCGGTGATTTTCATGGTGAGCTCCACCGCTTCTTTCACGCTCAATTTTTCGAGTAAAACCGCCAAAATACGCTGGGTTTCGGCGGTGGCGGCGTCCGAAATTTCTTTTTCACCCGCGACGATCACGACCATTTCACCTTTTTGCTGATGCAAATCTTTTTTTACAAAATCTAACATTTCCCCGAGTTTTGCCGAAGAAATCGTTTCATACATTTTAGTGAGTTCACGCGCGATCACGATGTGTTTGTCAGCGCCCCACACGGTCAACATCGCCTCCAACAAAGCCACGATGCGATGCGGCGCTTCGTAAAATACGAGGGTGCGCGACTCTAAACTCACGTCTTTCAACCGCTGCAAACGCGCGCCGCTCTTAGCCGGTAAAAAACCTTCGAACACAAACCGGTCCGTAGCGACACCCGCAGCACTTAACGCCGCAACGGCGGCGCAGGCGCCCGGTACGGGAATGACGCGCAAACCTTGCGCTTGTGCTTCACGCACTAAATAATACCCCGGGTCACTAATCAACGGCGTGCCCGCGTCGCTAATTAACGCGATAGATTCACCCTTTCGCAAACGCTCTAACAAGTTAGCCGTGCGTTCGCGTTCATTGTGTTCATGTAAGGCAATCAGCGGTGTGTTGATCGCAAAATGCAGCAGCAAAGCGCTGCTATGCCGCGTATCTTCCGCGATGATACAATCGACAGATTTTAAAATCTCTAGCGCGCGTAATGTGATATCTTTGAGGTTGCCGATTGGCGTCGCGACAACATATAACTGGCCTAAACTATTTATATTCATACGCTGGAATGTTATCTTCTATCATTATTTAAGGTTAAAGGGTTGGACTATGAGAAAAAATACTTTAGTTCTCTATTTCGCATGTCTATGCACTATAACATTAGCCAGCTGCTCCACACCGCAAGCTTTCGACACTACCCCGATGAATCCCGCGCAAAGCGCACCGCGCGATAATATTCCCCTCAGTCTGGAAAATCCAGAATTTTGGCAAGGCAGTCCCGAAACGGTTTGGGCGCGGATCCAACAACAACCTTTAGATAAATTAACCGCTAGTCAGTATGCGACTACCGATCAAATTAACCTTGGATGGATTAAGCTGGCGATCATCAGCAAACGCTACAGCACCGATACCAACGATTTAACTCAGCAATTAATCGCCTGGCGTACGGACTTCCCTAGCCATCCGGGCAATAATATTTTCCCCGGCAACGCGACTTTGAATAGCGTCGCAGCCGCGCCAGTGCCGAAAAATATCGCTTTATTATTACCGCTCAGCGGTAAATTAGCGGGTCTAGGCAACGCAGTGCGGAACGGCTTTTTGAATGCGTATTATTCCCAGTTGGCGAAATCGTCTTATCAGCAAAGTATTTCGTTTATCGATACGAATAGCGCGGTCAGCATCGGCGCGTTGTATCAACAAGCCGTGGCGAAAGGCGCGGATTTCGTCGTCGGCCCGTTAACGAAAGAAGAAGTGCAGAAGATGATTAGCGCTGGCGGGTTCAGCGTACCGACGCTAGCTTTAAATTACACGGACCTTTGGTTCGGATCGCTGCCCTCTAATTTATATGAGTTTGGTTTATCACCGCTGGATGAAGCGACACAAATCGCGGATAAAGCCGCGCAAACCGGTCACTCGCATGCGATCATCATCGCCCCCGACACTGACTGGGGCCAGCGCGTCGTTAAAAAATTATCTGACCGCTGGAAACAAGACGGCGGCACGATCAGCGATACTTTTTATTTTTCGTCTAAATCTAATTTAACGAAAGATATCGCGGCGTTGTTACACGTGGATACCAAAGAAGATAATACGAAAAGCCACGATGAGACGGCGAATGACCGCGTCACGCTGGAACAACAACGCCGCCAAGATTTTGACGTCATCTTTTTACTCGCGCCGCCGCAAAGCGCGCGCCAAATCGTGCCGCTGCTGCGTTTTTATTATGTGGATAAAACCGCTATATTTTCCACCTCAATCGCGTATGGCGGTTATGCGCAACCGCAAAAAGATTTTGATTTGAATGGCGTAACTTTCTTAGATACGCCGTGGGTATTGAGCGGCAAATCTTCGGATAGCAATCCAGAAGCGAACCGTTTATTCGCGGTGGGACATGACGCTTATCTTATTAGCCATAACATTTCGCGTTTCACTACGCTTTCGAACTTCCCTGTTTACGGACAAACTGGCGCGCTGACGTTAACACCACAAAAACAATTTTACCGTCGTCTCGCCTGGGCACAATTTCATGCTGGACATCCCTAAAACTCAACAACTCGGCCACACCGCCGAACTAAACGCCCGCGCTTTTTTGGAAGCGCGGGGTTTGCATTTTTTAGAACAAAATTACCGCTGTAAAAATGGTGAAATCGATCTAATCATGCGCGATAAAAATGAAGTGGTTTTTGTGGAGGTCCGCGCACGCAAAAATTATAGTTTTATGTCTACCGCCGATAGCGTCGATTATCACAAACAAAAAAAAATTATCGCCACCGCCACCCATTATTTATGTCATAAAAAATGGTTTGATAAAGTCAATTGTCGATTCGATGTAATTGGCATAAGCTATGCTCAAACTCAAGCTGACATAGAATGGATTAAAGACGCCTTCCACGCAGACAATTTCTAAGACCCCTACTATGACCCTAATAATGGAACGCATTAAATATAATTTTAGTGAAAGTATTCAAACGAAAATCAACGCCGCGGATAGCTTGTCTGACATTTTGTCGCTAGCTTGCGAAAAGATTGTGCGCTGCTTGCTAGACGGCAATAAAATATTGAGTTGCGGCAACGGCGGATCGGCTTGCGATGCGATGCGTTTTACGTCGGAAATGTTAAATAGATTTAAACACGAACGCCCTGGCCTGCCGGCGATTTCCCTCAATTCTGATATGGCGACTATGACGTCGATCGCTAATGATTATGGTTTTAGCGATATTTTTGCCAAACAATTGCGCGCTCTAGGACAAAGCGGCGATGTGCTTTTGACCATTTCCACCAGCGGCAATTCGGCGAATTTGTTAAACGCAATAAAAGTCGCGCACGATAAAAAAATAAATGTTATTGCCATGACTGGCGGGGATGGTGGTAAAATATCATCCTTATTAGAAGAAGATGACATAGAAATACGTGTTCCCGCCCATGAAGTTGCACGCATTCAAGAAACACATCTTCTCATCATACATTGCATTTGCGATATCGTAGATTATCAATTATTTGGCCACGGAGAAGTTAATACATGAAAAAACTGATAACCATCGTTGCACTCATGGTATCACTGCAAGGTTGCATCTTTGTTGTGGGCGCGGCGGCAGGTGCCGCGGCCGCGGCCGGCGTTTACGATCACCGCAAGGTACAAAAAGTCGTTGCCGATGAAAAACTTAATAATAAAGTGATAATAAGAATTAACGCGATCCCATACATTTCCGATAACAATCACATTAACGTCACGACGTTCAATCAAATTGTCTTGTTAACCGGCGAAGCCACGACCGCACAAATTCGTGAAGAAGCGGAAGCTGCCGCCCGTTCCGTCGATGGGGTCAATCAAGTCTACAATCAAATCCTTATCAAAGGACCGTCCTCGGGACTAACTAGAGCCAGTGATTCTTGGATTACCGCGAAAATAAAAACGCAAATGTTAGCGACAAAAGATTTGAAATCAAGCACTATAAAAGTCATCACTGAAAATGGCACCGTCTATTTAATGGGTATTGTTAATCGTGAACAAGCGGACGGCGCCGTCTATATCGCCCGTCAAGTTAGCGGCGTGCAAAAAGTTATAAAGATTTTTCAATATACGAACTAACTAGGTTTTCATGAGGAGAGATGGAAGTGTTAAGGAAATTCCAGCTGAAAATCTCTTTTATCCTAGCAACATTCAGTTTATTACAGGGTTGTGTAAGCCCTGCCGTGAGCGGCATGTCCACGGGCGCGGAAGCGGCTTACAACCATCACAATATCCAACTGGCCATCCAAGATCAAAATAATACTATCAATGTAGACCGCGCTATTCATTGGTATAACACTAACTACAAAGAAAGTAATGTCTCGGTCAGCACCTTCAACGGCGTCTTAATTTTAACTGGCCAAGTGCCGTCGGTAGCATTACGCCAGAAATTAGATAAGATCGCTCACGAAGCGTCGGACACCAAAGAAATTTATAACCTCACCACCGTCAGTAATCCCGTTTCGGCAATTACTCATGCTAGTGATTCTTGGATTACTACAAAAGTAAAATCACAGCTGATCGCCGACAATGAAATAGATCCCAGCAAAATTAAAGTTATTACCGAAAACGGCACCGTTTACTTAATTGGTACCGTGTTCCCCGACCAAGCCATAGTCGCGACCGATATTGCGCGCTCGACCGCGGGCGTCCAAAACGTTGTAAGAGTTTTCACGTATCTTGAAGTCACCAAAGATTTACGTGCCGCCACCGCGGCGGCGAAGGCTTTAGGATAAAGCCGATGAAATATTTCGATAAAGACGCGGTGATAAATGCGCTTCAAGACGAAGTCGATATGCTGCGCACCATTCTTTCAATGATGCCCGGTCATCTTTATTGGCGCAATAAAGAAGGTTATTATCTTGGTTGTAACACCAATATCGCGAATATTATTAATTACGAATCCCCGGATGAATTAATCGGCAAACGCCCGGTCGACTTTATGTCAGTTGAATTAGCCACGCAGGTGGATAGAGTTGATTTCGAGGTCATGGCATCCGAGAAAGAACAATCTATTGAAGAACAAGGGTATAGCCAAGATAACACGCCCGCCATTTATTTAACGCGTAAATCCCCTTTTTATGACCGCGAGGGGCGCGTGCAAGGTGTGCTGGGAATTTCTTTCGATATCACAGAACGTAAAGTCATCGAAGAAAAACTTAAAATCGCGAAAGAAAAAGCGGAAACCGCCAACCGTGCCAAATCGCAATTTTTAGCGATGATCAGTCATGAATTGCGGACGCCATTAACGAGCATTATTGGTTTCGCCAATTTTATTCGCCAAGGCAACATCGATCCAGAAAAGAAAGAAGAATACATCACCCATATTTTGAATTCAGGGTCGTACCTGCTGTCATTAATCAATAGTTTGCTAGATTACAATAAATTAGAAAATAATAAATTTGAATTAATCGACTTTCCCGTCCATTTCAAAACACTGGCGGAAGATGTCATTACCATGTTGAGCGCTTCCGCGGAATTAAAGCAATTAGCTTTGGTGTTAGATTTCGACGCTAAAATTCCAGATTGGTTGCTCACGGATGAAAAAATATTTTTGCAAATCTTAATTAACTTGATAGGTAACGCGATTAAATTTACTGAGACCGGTAACATCACGTTAAGAATGATATGTGTTACCCTCAAGAAAAAAACGGCGACATTACAAATTGCCGTTGAAGATACCGGCATTGGTATTCCTGAAGAAGAACAGCAAGCGATATTTAGACGTTTTTATCAACTAGAAAATATTTACACGCGCAATGAAAGTTTAACCGGCACCGGCTTAGGCTTAGCGATCGTGAAAAAACTAGTCCACTTGTTAGGCGGCAAAATGCAAGTGACTAGCGAAGTCAATAAAGGCAGTAAGTTTTATTTTAACGTCACGGTGCCTATCACCACCGCACCGATGACTGATACGGATGTCGTCAGAAAACCCATGAAGCGCATCGCTGTCAATCCAAAGGTGTTGTTAATCGAAGATGATGCACTCATCCAGATTATTCATAAACAAATGCTCGAGGAATTGGATTGCAAAGTCGACGTCACAGATTCCGCGAACAAAGCGCTGCAAATGGTCAGTGATAAATACGATATCCTTTTCGTTGATATTGGTTTACCGGACATAACGGGTTTCGAATTAATTAAGAGAATCCGCCAACTCAATAAAAAGATGGAGCAAATCCCCATCGTCGTATTGACTGGCTATTCAGATGAAAATGAATATCAGCGCTGCATGCAAGCGGGCGCGAACCAAGTCGCTATCAAACCAGTCAGCATAGAAACGCTGCGAGAAATCATCTCTTCAGCCTAGGAAAGATGTGTGAAACGGTTTCTATTGGCGTTTTCTTTTCATCTTCCCCATCATCATCCTCGGAAGAAAAGATCATACCTACTCTTAAACCGGAACTTTTTCCTATATCGTCAAAAAGATTGTCACTAGTGTTTTGTACTTCAGGAAACAATTTTCTAGTGGTCACAGCCAATTTTTTAACATCCTCAGGTCTATCACTATTTATAACTTCCACAATTGTTTCTTGCATAAGCATTTGCTGATATATATCAATGGTAGGGGGACTGCCTGGAGATTGACTAGGTTGAAATGGGCTAGTTGGAAATGAATGAGGCCGCTGAAAAAGCATAGGCATCGAGGGTGAAGATGGCATTAATTGAGGCGTGCTTGGCGCAGTGAGCGTTGATTTTTGTTTAATGTTCACTGACTTAGTCACCGCAGATAAAAATTTCTTTTGCGTTAAACGTTCCATCACATCCGATGATATCGATTTAAGGATGGCCGTCTTACTCGCAAGATAACGCGCGAAATAGTATTCAGCGTATAAATATTCTGGCGTGTGAATAAACTTACTACGTGAGGTCATCTTAATAGACGTCTTACTTTGTTTCGAGAATTCAGTTTTCATCTTTTCAATTTGTTCGAAATAGGGCATATTTTCTTTTAACCATTCACTACGCTTAACTTCGTTTTCCGCTTTTCCACCGTCCCGTCCTAAGTAAACCAAGATGTCGCAATTTTTTTCGAAGACAAAATATTTCATTACTTCAAAAAAATCATTCGCTTTCAGAACATGTCTAGCCGTGTAACAGATTGGTATGAATATTAATGCATTGTTAAAATCAAAATTCTCAGCGGTATCTTCAACCTTTGGATTTAGTTCTTGGAGAGAAGGGACTTTGAAATTTGCGTCAGGACCATATTGAGTTAGAAAAGAAACATTTTCAGGTCGAAAAAATTCTTCACGATTTCGAACCGCCCTACCCGTCGCCATCACAGTTTTATTTATACCGTGAGGATAATAAATTCCGACTGGACGATTGTGGCGAGCTAAAGAAAGTATCTCTAAATTTTCTTCCCAAATATGGTCTACTAGTTCCCTCACTAAAACTTTTTGATCACCTGTAAAAGTAATATTAAAATTGCTAGTTTCACCAATCGTAGTTGTTAAATTATCTATACTATGAACAGATAGTATCTCGGTTTCTTTAGCGCCTGCGATAATAGCGTCCTCATCCTTCGGCATAGTAATGTGCGGCGATGGCGATAAAGGTGCGAGCAGCGATGGAAGAACGATTGAAATAGAAGATATGTCCGGTGATAGGTTTGGCGTCGCTGGCGAATTTGATAGCACCGGGAATGGACTTGAAGTCGTTGGAGAATTCGATTGCCCCGTTAATGGACTTGAAATTGCGGGTGAACTTGATTGCCCTGTTAGAGGAGAAGTTGTTGGAGTCAATTGAGGAGTGCTTACCGAAGTAGAGGCGTAAGATAGTGGGCTGTCAACGGCTGCCTGAATAGTTTCAGCTTCGTCCTGCGAGTGCTTCCGAATTATAGAGTCAGCTTCATTCAAAGCTAATAAAGAGGAATTTTTAACAAATCGAGAATTTGTTTCGATTGGTGGACTAGACGAAGGCCCTTTTCTACTTCTGGGTGATAGCGCAGCATCGTCTTCAATGATTGCAACTATGTTTTTATCTTGTTCTTGTGATCCATTTCTTGATTGTGTCATGCATGTATCCTTTTGCAATACCCGCATAATCTGCAGGAGTTAGAATTAATATAAACTAGGAGGGGGCTGAATTGAGGGGATAACTTAGTATGGAATAGATAAACAGTTATAGTTTATTATCTAAAAGTTAGTTAGATTTCGAGTTATTAAATCTATGAACCCACCTTAATTTTAACCGAGCCAGACCTGTGCATAGTTTCATTTTCTTGATAGCTATTGAAGGGTTGAACTGCAGCTTTTCGCTGTGATGCATCGAAGAATTGAAATGGATTATGAACTGGCTTATTTATTTTTGGTGGATTACAAACGTTATGCCAGAAATAAAGTAATTTGGATCGCTCTTCAGGCGTAGTATTAGGATCTTTATACACTGCATCTAAAAGCTGTACCCAATATCGGAAATATTCACTCGAAGTATCGATCATCTTAGATGAAACTGGAACTGGAGTTGGAGCCAATGTTTTCTTAACGTCTTTTTTTAGGGCTTGTTCAAGTGCTTGATTCGTGGAGACGCAATTTAAAAACATAGCTTCAGCATCAGCGATAGCAGAATCAGGCAAAATGCTTTTATATTCTTGCGCGCTAAGTTGTATGCCATATTTTTTACCGACATGAGATAACATATCGGAATTTCTATTTATCCATTGATCTTTTTTAGCGACATTTTCTGGTAAATCATTATCGTGTTCAAGATACAGAGTGATATTACATTTTTTTTCACCCAGAAGAAAATTTAAAGCTTTAGCTAATTTTTTTCCAGTTAAAAAATCGTTGGAGCTGTGATAATGAATTGGAATATAAATCTGCGTACCAGCGGGCAAATCAATCACCTCGTCATCTAAGTTATCGAAACTTTCAACATTTAAGTCGTGGTGAGGAGCTACGGTACCAGTTATAAACTTAAACTGAGATGCGATAGGATCTACCTTTGCGAGAGCATGACCAGTTGCTATCGTGAGTTGACTGTAAGTCGAAGTTAAAATAGCAGCTGGCATTTTCAATTGAGCCAAAGCTAACAATTCAATATTTTGATTCCATATTCGCGTCACTTCATTGCGTACCAGGACGCCTGCATTAGTATGAGCATTGGCTTTAATTTTACGAAGCAATTCGTTTATTATTCTTGTTTGAATCACAAACACAGAAGTTTGCGAATGAATTGCTTGAACATAACTCGTGTCATTTGAATTTGAATTAGTAGCGGATACCTTTGAATAAGGAGAAATGACTTGATATGGCGTACTGTTACTGTTGGTGCTGGCTTGCGTTCTAAACATTACTTAATCCCTCAATAAATACCACTTATTTCCTCTCAAGTTTATGTCGAATC
This sequence comes from Gammaproteobacteria bacterium, assembly GCA_963692955.1. Classification (GTDB taxonomy): domain Bacteria; phylum Pseudomonadota; class Gammaproteobacteria; order DSM-16500; family DSM-16500; genus UBA5158. The sequence continues at coordinate 1,867,345 of OY843587.1, forward strand.
ACTTACAACACTCTAAGTGAGGAGCGTATAATAGCACAAAAAAAAATTATAAGTAAATGATCGCGAGATAAAATGAGCAAGATTTTTTTCGGAAACTTTTATGAAAAAATGCTTCAAAAAATTATACAAAAAAGTACATGTTAACCTTTTTTGAACTTATTCAACTAAGGTCAAATGAGATTTACGTTTATCTTGTGCAGGATTGGAGACGCCAGCCTCATGCGGTTCAGGTGAGATTATATCTGCGCCACTATCAGTATCTTCTTCACTCTCAATATCAAAAAACATGCCTTGACCGTTTTCTTCAGCATAAACTGCTAAAACAGCTTTGACAGGCACTGATATCAAATGTGCGATACCTGAAAATGACGCTTTGAACTCGACGAGATGACGGCTGACTTTGAGATCACGAATAGCATCCGGCGAAATATTTAAAATAATTTCGCCGTTTTCTACGTATTCTTGGGGAACATTGCACCGCGGCATAGTGGCATCTACTACTAGCAGCGGCGTCGATTGACTATCTACAATCCATTCATAAAACGCACGGATTAAATACGGTTTGTTTGAAAGCATAGCATCCTCTTATGCAGTTTCGGCTTTTGCAACCTTTCTTAAATCTTGTTCGGCTTCGGTTAAACTTGCTTGGAAAGAATCTCTTTCAAATACACGCTGCGCATATTTCATAACGGTTTTCGCTTCCGGCGGCAAGACTATGCCCCAAGCAGGTAAGCGCCACAAGATGGGAGCGATACAGCAATCAACCAAGGTAAATTCTTCATTTAGAAAGTAAGCGGAATTGCCAAACACTGGCGCCAACTTAACTAAATAATTTTTTAATTCTTTCGACGCGTTTTGCACCGCTTCAGGTTTGCCGGATTCAATCGCGCGGACTAATTCGCCCCACTCTCTGTCAATGCGGTAAATCATCAAACGAGTTTTAGCGCGCGCAACAGGATACACCGGCATTAATGGCGGATGCGGAAAACGCTCGTCTAAATATTCCATAATAATATTGGCGTCATACAACACTAATTCGCGGTCGACTAAAGTCGGCGAATTACCATACGGATTTAATTCTAATAAATCTTCAAGCTTATCGTTAGAGTCTGTATTGATAACATCGACAGCCACGCCTTTTTCCGCTAAAACAATACGGACGCGGTGGCTATAGATATCTAGCGAACCAGAATATAAAGTCATGATCGATCTTTTGTTGGCAACTATAGCCATTGGAAAATCTCCTCTATAACATATTATTTATCAGCGTCGCCGCCCGTTTAGATAAAAAGCCTGCTATCACAAACCCGATATCATAGAAGCAGGGCACATCAGCATTTCATAACATGTTAGGTGCTTGGCTGGATGACGAGACTAGGATTCGGACCTAAGACTAAGTACTCGTTGTCCCCTGCCATATACTCCGTGTTTTTAGCACTCAATTCAAAAGCTGTAGAAGCCTAGCGCAAAACCCATAACAGCACCGCCATTATGGGTTTTGCAAAAGTTGAGGAATAGAATAATTCTCAGAACTTTGAACAAAGAGCAAATAATCCAGCTGAAAAATCAGGATTAACGTTTAGAGTATTGCGTACCCTTACGTGCTTTTTTCAAGCCAACTTTTTTACGTTCCACTTCTCTAGCGTCACGCGTTAAATAGCCGGCTTTACGCAGGATTTTACGCAGCGTGATATCACCGTTAGCATTCGAACCGGCTTCACCATCACCACCGTCAACGTCACCGATCACGACGCCATATTGTAACAGCGCGCGCGCGATACCGTGGCGGATAGCGCCAGCTTGACCGCTTGTGCCACCGCCAGCAACGTTGACAGTTACATCGAATTTTTCGAGTAAATTTGTCGCTTCTAAGGGCTGACGCACAATCATTCGAGCTGTTTTACGACCAAAATATTTTTCCAGTGTTTCATCATTAATAATGATACTGCCTTTCCCTGGTTTTAAATAAACGCGCGCCGTTGAAGATTTACGACGGCCTGTTCCATAATACGTTGAAGCTTGTTTAGCTACTGCCATATGCTGATTATTCCGTAAATTCTAAAATTTCTGGTTGTTGAGCCGTATGCGGATGATCAACTCCGGCATACACTTTTAACTTACGATACATTGCACGGCCTAATGGGTTCTTAGGAAGCATGCCCTTTATCGCTATTTCCAGCACTCGGGTCGGATGCTTGGCGATCAACTTTTCGAAGCTGATTTCCTTAATTCCACCTGGATAGCCTGAGTGGCTGTAATAAATCTTATCTTTGCTCTTGTTACCAGTCACTTTGAGCTGGCCTGCATTGATAACGATAATAAAATCCCCGGTATCGACATGGGGGGTATATTCTGGTTTGTGCTTACCACGAAGGCGAGTGGCGATCTGGCTAGCAATTCTACCTAGGGTCTTACCTGCCGCATCCACTACATACCAATTGTGCTGCGCAGTCTCATTCTTAGCGTTATACGTTTTCATCTGACTCCAAACTCCATGGGAGTGAACAACTGTTAAAATACCATAGATCAAAAGATGTAAAATTCTATAGTAATGCGCCAAAACAAGCAAGCGCTGTGTCGATTTATAAGCCCCGATCGAGCCTAAAAACGGCGAAAATACGCTGCCTAATCAAAAACATGGAAAATACGGCTTTTTTTCGATTATTTTCAAAAAATACTCGCAAAATAAGAAGTATATTGATAATGTATGCAGTGCATCATTGACTTTAATATGAGGAACAAACAATGGCTGCTAGAAAGAAGACGACCGCCAAATCTACAGGGAAAAGTAAGAAAAAAACAACGAAAAAAACTTTGGGGACAACATCTACTCCAAAGAAATTGACTACGTTGACTGTGAAAGATCCGCTTACCAAGGGTGGGATCATCAAGGCTATGACCGATATAACAGCGCTTTCCAAGAAAGATGTTGTTGCATCACTTGATGCTTTAACCTCAGTAATCGAATGCCATATCAAGTCACGTGGGCCAGGTAAGTTTGTTATGCCAGGACTCTTAAAGATTAATGTGGTGAAGAAGGCTGCTAAGCCTGCTCGCAAAGGGATTAACCCTTTTACTGGTGAAGAAGTTATGTTTAAAGCTAAGCCAGCACACAAAGTTATTAAGATTAAAGCCCTTAAAAAATTGAAAGAGATGACTGAGTAATTAGCTTCTTTTTCTGATTTTTAGACTTCTCCTCTTAGTTTTTATGATAAGAGGAGAATGTTTTTGAAAAGCCCCTTCCTCTCGCACGAAACCCCAAAAAACCTTAGCCCGCTAATTCTTCTTTAACGATATCCGCTAATTGATTCGCTAATTGTTTGACGCGGGTTTCGTCTTTGCCTTCTACCATCACTCGCACTAATTGCTCCGTGCCCGACCGGCGGAGCAGTACACGCCCGCTCTTGCCTAACTCCCCTTCCACTACTAACAACGCGTCTTGAATACGCTGTTTGTGCTGCAGGTCAGAGCTATCGTTGGTTTGCACATTCACGAGAATTTGTGGATATTTGTGTAAACCGCGCTTCAGTTGGCTAAGGGGTTGTTGGGTATGTTGCATCGCGGACAACACTTGTAGCGCGGTAATAATCCCGTCGCCAGTAGTCGTCGCATCCAAGCAAATTACATGGCCGGAAGGTTCGCCGCCTAGATACCATTTTCGTTTGACTAATTCGCTAATGATGTAACGGTCGCCGACAGGCACGCGCGCGAAATCAATACCGAGTTCTTGCAACACATGTTCCAAACCTAAATTCGACATGACCGTACCGATGATACCGCCGTGCAATTTACCTTTTTCTTGACGGTCTTTAGCGATGATATATAGCAATTCATCGCCATCTAGAATAATGCCTTCATTGTCGACCATAATCACGCGGTCGCCGTCGCCATCTAACGCCACGCCTAAATCCGCTTTGGTCTCGAGCACGTACCGTTGTAAATTTTCAGGATGTGTCGCGCCGCAATCTAAATTTATGTTTAAACCATTTGGCTCAACGCCGACTTCAACAACGTCCGCGCCTAATTCACGAAACACGCTTGGGGCGATGTGGTAAGCCGCGCCGTTCGCGCAATCGACTACAATTTTTAAGCCGGTTAAAGTGATGTCGGAAGAGATAGTACTCTTACAAAATTCAATGTAGCGGCCAGGCGCATCGTCGACACGCACCGCTTTGCCTAAGTCGGCGGAATCCACCGTCGTCATTGGCTTTTGTAATTGTTCTTCGATTTCTAATTCTAATTCGTCCGGCAATTTGCTGCCTTGCGCGGAAAAGAATTTTATCCCGTTGTCGTAATAAGGATTGTGCGAGGCGCTAATCACAATGCCCGCTTGCGCGCGAAAAGTCCGGGTTAAATACGCAATCCCGGGAGTTGGCATGGGGCCTAACAAATGGATATCAACACCTGCGGCAGATAATCCAGCTTCGAGTACAGACTCAAACATGTAACCAGAAATACGTGTGTCTTTGCCGATTAAGACTTTGCCGTAGCCTTGTCTTGCTAATACTTTGCCGACCGCCCAGCCTAATTTTAAAATAAATTCAGCGGTGATAGGCGACGTACCTACTCTGCCGCGTATGCCATCTGTACCAAAATATTTTCTCACCGAACTTTCAGAAGTGACGTCCGTTGCTTTAGTTTTTGCTGTCATACGCTGATTCAAAATCCTTATTTATCGTCTGGGGCTGACACAGGCACTTGATCTGTACCGCGGAGATCGGAAGTGGAAGGCACATGGTCCGTACCTGGAACTTCAGGGTCTAAGGCGACGGTGGCCGCGGTTTCTTGCCAGTCCGAAGGCACGCGTACGTCTCTTCCCGCCATAATATCTTCGATTTGGTCCGTGCCGATAGTTTCATATTTCATTAACATTTCGGCCATTTTATGTAGTTTATCTAGGTTCGCTTTTAAAATGACTTCGGCGCGTAAATAATTTTTATTAATAATGACGTAAACTTCCGCGTCGATCACGCCGGAGGTGGATTCAGAAATCTCTTTATGGCGTGAAACAGAATGTCCTAAGAAAACTTCACCTTCATCTTCACCAAATGTTAACGGGCCTAATTTTTCTGACAAGCCCCATTTCGTCACCATGTTGCGCGCAAGTTCAGTCGCTTTTTGAATATCATTAGACGCGCCGGTCGTCACTTTCTGCGCGCCAAAAATAATTTCTTCCGCGATACGTCCGCCAAACAAACTCGAAATTTTACTTTCTAAGTATTGTTTAGAATAACTGTAACGATCGCCTTCCGGTAAAAACATCGTCACGCCTAACGCACGGCCACGTGGAATGATCGTGACTTTATGCACGGGATCATGCTCAGGCACTTTTAACCCGACGATCGCGTGGCCCGCTTCATGATAGGCGGTCAATTTCTTTTCGTCGTCGCTCATGACCATGGAACGGCGTTCTGAGCCCATGATGACTTTGTCTTTCGCTTTTTCAAATTCTTCCATACCAACAACGCGCTTGTTGGCGCGCGCGGCAAATAACGCCGCTTCATTCACGATGTTCGCAAGATCAGCACCCGAAAAACCCGGTGTGCTGCGCGCGATAACCGCGGTGTTAACGTTGTCAGCCAACGGCACACGGCGCATATGCACACGTAAAATTTGTTCGCGGCCGCGCACGTCGGGCAAGCCCACATGCACTTGACGGTCAAAACGGCCCGGGCGTAATAACGCGGGATCTAATACATCTGGACGGTTAGTCGCGGCGATGACGATAACGCCTTCATTGCCTTGGAAGCCATCCATTTCAACTAATAGTTGGTTGAGGGTTTGTTCTCTTTCATCATGACCGCCGCCCAGGCCCGCACCACGATGACGGCCTACCGCGTCAATTTCATCGATGAAGATAATGCAAGGCGCTTGTTTTTTTGCTTGTTCGAACATGTCGCGTACGCGTGACGCGCCGACGCCCACGAACATTTCCACAAAGTCAGAACCCGAAATCGTAAAAAACGGCACTTTCGCTTCGCCCGCGACGGCGCGCGCTAATAACGTTTTACCGGTACCCGGTGGCCCTACTAATAAAACACCTTGCGGAATTTTGCCGCCGAGTTTTTGAAATTTGCCTGGATCACGTAAAAAATCGACTAGTTCTTTCACTTCGTCTTTTGCTTCTTCCACACCCGCCACATCGGCGAAAGTGACTTTTACTTGGTCTTCACCTAACAAACGCGCGCGGCTGCGGCCAAACGAAAACGCACCGCCCCGGCCGCCTCCGCCCGATTGCTGGCGCAGGAAGAATACCCAAAACCCGATTAATACAATCCAAGGGAGTAAATTGAATAAATGCATTAACAAACCGGGTTGTTCAGGCGGCTTGCCTTGCACTTGAACTTTTTGGTCGATCAACTCTTTCATCAATAGAGGATCTTGACGCATAGGCAGATAGGAAGAAAAAGTTTTGTTGTTTTGCATGATGCCCGACACATCTTGATCGGAGATGGCGATGGACTTGACGTTGCCTTGCTTCACTTGCTCTAACAAATAGGAGTAATTTATTTTTTCATCCGGTTCGCGCCTGGGCCCGAAATTGTTAAATACGGCAACCAGGATAACTATGATCACGGCCCACAAAAAAATCGTTTTGGTTGTGTCATTCAAATTGCAGACCTCTCGTTCAAAGAATCATTTCAAAGCCGCTGTTTTTATTATTATAGCCTGTTTTTTCAATCATACCTTAACTAGTCAAAAGAGACTAGAAACTCTCTCCTCCGCGACGCAAATAGCGGCTGGGTAAGCTTCGCGCTAGACCCTATTTTCTAGCTAAAATGTACACCTCACGCGAACGTCCGCGGGAAGCTTTTGGTTTTCTTATGATCACTTTTTTAAAATTCTGTCTTAAGGCAACAAGAAACGGATCGAAGCCTTCGCCTTGAAAAACCTTTACTAAAAAGCCACCCGCGGGGCCTAACACCCGCAGCGCGAAATCTAAAGCCAATTCCGCCAGCTCCATCGAACGCGGTTGATCGACGCTATCAATGCCGCTCATGTTCGGCGCCATGTCTGACAATACCCAATCGACTTTTTTTTCGTTGAGCAGCAAGAGTAATTGCTCAAGCACCGCGTCGTCAGAAAAATCACCTTGAATAAATTCGACGCCAGGCAACGGTTCAAATTCTAATAAATCTAGGGCGATCACGCGGCCTTTTTTTCCGACTAAGTTAGTGACTAACTGCGCCCAGCCGCCGGGCGCCGCGCCTAAATCGACAATGGTCATGCCGGGTAAAAATAACTTATCGCGGTCTTGTAACTCTCGAAGTTTATAAACCGAACGTGACCGGTAACCGGCGGCTTGCGCTTGCTTAACGTAGGTATCGGCAAAATGTTCTTGCAACCAGCGCTTGCTGCTGCCGCTTTTCTTTTTCATTTACAAATACGCTACTTCTACGATTTCGTATTTCGTCACGCCGTCCGGGGTGTGGACTTCAATCGTATCGCCGGCTTCTTTGCCCACCATCGCGCGCGCGAGCGGCGAAGAAAAAGAAATTTTTGACGCGTTGATATCAGCTTCGTCTTCGCCGACGATTTTATATTTCACTTCTTTCTCGTCTTGCAAATTCATGAGATCGACCGTCGAACCAAAAATCACTTTGCCATTATTAGGGAACGTGGTGACATCGATGATTTGTAAGTTTGATAATTTACTTTCGATTTCCGCGATGCGCCCTTCGGCAAAACTTTGTTGTTCACGCGCCGCATGGTATTCCGCGTTTTCTTTTAAATCACCGTGCGCGCGGGCTTCCGCGATCGCATTGATAATGCGCGGGCGGTCGACGGTTTTTAAGCGCTGCAATTCTTCGCGCAATCTTTCAGCGCCAAGCACTGTCATAGGGGTTTTTTTCATAGCGGCTCTCTCTAAAACTTCATCTCTTCAAAGAATTTTTTGACACGATTAAACCAGGAACTGAATCTTGGGCTATGGGTAGTATTATTTGTGGATAAAGTTTTTTCAAACTCTTTTAATAATTCTTTTTGTTTAGGAGTGAGATTAACGGGTGTTTCCACTAATACTTTGCAAAGTAAATCACCTTGCGCACCGCCACGTACCGGCGGCACTCCCATGCCGCGTAATCGGAACACTTTCCCCGATTGGGTTTCGGCTGGGATTTTAAGTTTAACACGACCGCTCAAGGTTGGAACGTCTAATTCACCGCCAATCGCCGCGGACACGAAACTAATCGGCACTTCGCATTGCAAATGTGTGCCGTCGCGCTCGAAGATACTATGCTGTTTTACACTGATTTGTACATATAAATCGCCGGTGGGCGCGCCGGCCTCGCCTGCTTCACCTTCGCCCGCCAAACGGATCCGGTCGCCAGTGTCAACACCCGGTGGGATTTTCACGGATAACTTTTTATTTTGTTTACGGCGGCCTTTGCCACGACATTCCGTGCAAGGATCTAAAATGATTTTGCCTTTACCGCGGCAAGTCGGACAAGTCTGCTGCACGGAAAAAAAGCCTTGTTGCATGCGTACTTGACCATGCCCATCGCAATCTTTACAAAGGGTCGGTGAAGCGCCTTTTTTCGCGCCGCTGCCGCGACATTCGCCGCACGCGACCAACGTCGGTATGGTTAATTCGACCGTCGTGCCGAACACGGCGTTTTCTAGTGTGATTTCTAAATTGTAACGTAAGTCGCTGCCACGCTGCGGGCCCGGACGTCCACCCCCAAAAATATCGCCGAAAATATCGCCGAAAATATCCGTGAAGTTCATGCCCGCGCCGCCGCCGAAACCACCGCCGCCGCCATCGGTCGCGGCGTGGCCGAATTGATCGTAAGCCGCGCGTTTGCGGTTATCCGATAATACTTCGTAAGCTTCTTTTAATTCTTTAAACTTTTCTTCCGCGGTATCGTCATTGTGATTACGGTCGGGATGATGTTTCATCGCCATGCGTCGATAAGCTTTTTTGATTTCGTCATCGGTCGCGTTGCGGCTGATGCCGAGAATTTCGTAATAATCACGTTTCATGAGATAACCGGAAAAATTAATAAATACCTGTTAAAAATAGTTAAGGGGCGCAAATTCCGCGCCCCTTCGTTTTTACTTATGAAATAATTTTTTTTAAAATTACTTCTTGTCGTCTTTAACTTCCTCATACTCCGCGTCGACAACATTGTCGCCACCTGGTTTTTGACCGCCGGTTTGTTGTTCCGCGCCGCCGTCTTGCGGTTGTTCGCCGCCCGGTTGTTGACCTGGTTGGGAAGCGTAAAGTTTTTCCGACATTTTCGCGGAAGCGTCAGTTAAATCTTTCGTCTTAGCTTCGATTAAATCTTTATCGTTGCCTTTCAACGCTTCTTTTAACGACTCAACGGCTTTTTCAATCGCTTGTTTTTCTTCGGCGGAGACTTTGTCGCCCGCTTCTTTCATGGATTTCGTGACGCTGTGAATCATGTTATCGCCTTGGTTACGTGCGGTAACTAATTCATGGAACTTGCGGTCTTCTTCCGCGTTCGCTTCGGCGTCTTTCACCATTTTATTAATTTCATTTTCCGACAAACCGCTGGACGCTTTAATCACGATGGATTGCGCTTTACCCGTGGCTTTGTCTTTCGCGGAAACGTTTAAAATACCGTTCGCGTCGATGTCAAAAGTCACTTCGATTTGCGGCATACCGCGTGGGGACGGTGGGATGTCGGTTAAATCAAAACGGCCGAGTGATTTGTTAGCGGACGCCATTTCACGTTCGCCTTGTAACACATGCACGGTGACCGCGGTTTGATTGTCGCCGGCCGTGGAAAACACTTGGTTCGCTTTGGTTGGGATCGTGGTATTTTTTTCAATAAGCTTGGTCATCACGCCGCCTAAAGTTTCGATACCTAAAGACAAGGGCGTTACGTCTAACAACAAGACGTCTTTGACCGAGCCGGATAAGACCGCGCCTTGAATCGCAGCGCCGACCGCCACCGCTTCGTCAGGATTCACGTCGCGACGCGGTTCTTTACCAAAAATCTTTTTCACCGTTTCTTGCACCAGCGGCATACGCGTTTGACCGCCGACTAAAATCACGTCGTCGATTTGTGACGCGGAGAGGCCTGCGTCTTTCAACGCGGTTTCGCACGGTGCCACGGTCTTTTGAATCAATTCTTCAACTAATGATTCCAACTTCGCGCGGGTGATTTTGATATTTAAATGTTTAGGGCCGCTCGCGTCCGCCGTGATGTACGGCAGATTGACGTCGGTTTGTTGCGTGGAAGATAATTCTATTTTGGCTTTTTCCGCGCCTTCTTTTAAACGTTGTAACGCTAATGGATCATTGCGTAAATCCATACCGCTCGATTTCTTGAACTCATCGACAAGATAGTTAATTAAGCGCGCGTCAAAATCTTCACCGCCTAAGAAAGTATCGCCGTTCGTGGATAACACTTCGAATTGATGCTCTTTGTCGACTTCTGCGATTTCGATGATGGAAATATCGAACGTACCGCCACCTAAGTCATAGACGGCAATTTTTCTGTCGCCGGTTTTTTTATCCATACCGAACGCTAACGCCGCGGCGGTAGGTTCGTTAATAATACGTTTCACATCTAAGCCCGCGATGCGCCCAGCGTCTTTGGTAGCTTGACGTTGTGAATCGTTGAAGTACGCAGGTACGGTGATAACCGCTTCCGTGACTTCGTGGCCGAGATAATCTTCGGCGGTTTTTTTCATTTTCATTAATACTTGCGCGGACACTTGCGGCGGCGCTAATTTCTTTTTGCCGTCTAATACTTCAATCCAAGCGTCGCCATTTTCTGCGCGGATAATTTTGTAAGGCACAATTTTTTGGTCGCGTTTGACGACTTCTTCGTCGAAGCGGCGGCCGATTAAACGTTTAGAACCATAAACGGTATTTGCGGGGTTGGTAACCGCTTGGCGTTTCGCCGGTTGGCCGACGACGGTTTCGTCATTATCTAAATACGCCACCACGGATGGCGTGGTGCGGTCGCCTTCCGCGTTTTCAATCACGCGGACTTTGTCGCCTTCCATTACGGAGACGCAGGAATTGGTAGTACCTAAGTCGATACCGATGATCTTGTTAGTGGGTGTGGCCATGTTTAGCTCCATTGTCAGGTTTTTATCTTATAGTAGGTATATTAGGGCAAATATCGTAATTTCAAGGGTTTGCCTTGGAAACTATCACTAATGCAGGTCTAATCAAGCGGTTGTTTAATAAATAACCTTTCTGCAGAACATTAACGACGGTATTGGGCTTTAACTCTGGGTTAACTTCGACAGAAATGGCTTGGTGCTGTTCCGGGTTAAAGGTTTCACCCATGGGGTCAATTTGTTTAACTTCAAATTTGGCGAGTGCGTCTTGGAACATTTTCAGCGTCATTTTAATGCCTTTTAATACGCTATTATCCGAATGTTCTTCGACGCTGGTTTGGAGGCTGCGCTCAAGGTTATCCACGATTGGCAAGAGTTCCAGCGCGAACTTTTCCAAGCCGTATTTATGGGCGTTGGCAATGTCGCGTTCCGCGCGCCGTTGCAAGTTATCGGTTTCGGCTTGCATGCGTAACAGACGGTCCCAATGCTGGTTGGCTTTGGTTTCCGCTTCCGTCGCTTTTTTATAAAGTTCATCGTAGGGAAGTTTTTCGATGACGTCTGTCTCTTCGATAGCCGGTGTTTGCTCATCGGCATTTTCATTATTGTTATGTAGTTTCTGACGCAAATCCGCGGTGCTGCCAGAGCCAGGTTTTTTATGATGGGATGACACATTGACCTCCACTTTAATCTACAAATTTTGAATTATATATTGGGGCTGTTAATTCTGATTCAAGGCGGCGGACAAGAGCTTAGCCGTTACATCCACGGCCGCAATGACTTTATCATACGGCATACGGGTAGGCCCGATCACGCCCAGGCTGCCGATAAGTTGTCCATCCACCGCATATGAGGTCGTCACTATACTACAATTATTAAACGCTTCATAACCCGATTCTGTGCCGATAAATATCTGTATGCCTTCGGCTTCCATAGAATAGTTCAGCAAACCTAAAATTTCCTGCTTTTGCGTAAACGCTTCAAATAAAGCATATAGACGCTCTAATTCACCGCGGTTGGTGTAGCTTAATAAATTATTTTGGCCGGCCATGACGTAATCTTTATTCTCAACCGTTTCGGTTAAAAACGTTTTATCCGCCATTTCCATCGCGGTTTTTAACAATAGCGCCATGCTGTCTTTATCCACTTGAATGGCCGCCAATAATTCTTTACGCGCTTCTATTAAGTCTTTGCCGACATAATGGGTATTGAGATAATTGGCCGCTTGCTGTAACTGCGCCGGAGTGTATATTTGGTCGGTGTAAATAATGCGGTTTTGCACTTCGCGATTGTTTAACACCAGGATAACCAACACCCGGTTGCTGCTCAACGGTAAAAATTCGACTTGCCGCAACTCGGTACGGTTGCGCTTGGGCAATGCCACCACGCCGATTAAGCGCGTTAAATCGGATAGCAATGACGAGGCGGATTGTAATAGATTAGGCATGGATAGATCAGGGTCTAGTTTTTGTTTTAATTCCTGAACGCTAGAGTTTTGCATAGACGTGGCGGTCAATAGGCTATCCACGAATAACCGGTACCCTTGCGCAGTGGGCACCCGCCCGGCGGAGGTGTGCGGCGAGATTAAATACCCAGCCTCTTCCAAGTCCGCTAAGATATTGCGGATGGTCGCGGAGCTCAAGCCTAACGTGGTGTCTTCCGCGAGCGTGCGTGAGCCCACCGGACAACCGTCCTGGATATAACGTTCAACCAAGACTTTCAAGATCTGCTGGGCACGTTGATTAATAGTCGTTTCGCTCATCTTTTTCCACCTGTGGCGCGGATGAGTAATATACCATAAAATTTTAGCAATCGAGGGTAAAGATTGCTAATGTAGTGATATCTAAAGCCCGTCCGTTAAAGGAACTGTTATGAATAAAGCTTTTAAAACCGTCGGCATTATCGGCCGCGTCAAAAATCCCGGAGTCAAAGACACACTCGTCACTTTAATTAAGTATTTACGGTCATTGCAGCATGATTTTTTTATCGAAGCTGAAACCGCGGAACATTTGGATGACGCGTCACTGCCGATTATCGAGCGCCGTGAAATTGGTAAGCGCTGTGATTTATTGATTGTCATCGGCGGTGACGGCAGCATGTTGAACGCGGCGCATTGCGTCGTGAATAATGGTACGCCGGTGTTGGGTATTAACCGCGGCAGCTTAGGTTTTTTAACGGATATTCTTCCGACGCAATTAGAAAAAATTAAAGAAATCTTGAACGGCAAATATGTTTTAGAAAAAAGATTTCTTCTCAGCGCCGAAATTATTTTGCAAAACGAAAAACTTGGCGATGACGATGCGCTCAACGAGGTAGCCTTGATTCCAAACACGACGCCGCACATGATAGAATTTGAAATCTACATAGACGAGCAATTTGTTTGTAGTCAAAATTCGGATGGCTTAATCATCGCGACCCCGACCGGTTCGACGGCTTATGCGTTATCTGGCGGCGGCCCTATCTTACATCCCGGTTTAGACGCCATCGTATTAGTGCCGATGTTCCCGCACACGTTGAGCAGCCGCCCTATCGTCATTGAAGGTAACAGAAAAATTAATATTCTCGTCTCGCCCAACAATACCACCACCCCCCGCCTAAGTTGCGATGGGCAAGACTACATTAATACACCGCCGGGCAGCAACATCGCCATTTATAAAAAAACCCGGCATTTACACTTAATTCATCCCGTCGAGTACAACTACTACGAAACCCTGCGCAGCAAATTGCATTGGGGAAAGAAATTATCTTATTCGGAATAACACTATGTTGACACAAATTGACATTACGAATTTAGCGACGATACAAGAATTGCATCTGGAATTAGCGCCGAACGCCACTGTCATTACGGGCGAGACGGGCGCGGGCAAATCGGTTTTAATCGACGCGATCGAGTTAGCGCTGGGCAGCCGCGCCACCGGCGACATGGTGCGCGCGGGCTGTGAAAAAGCCGACATTAGCCTCAGTGTCGATACCAGCAAGTTACCCGATGTGAAACGCTGGTTGAAAGCCGCCGATTTAGAAAACGACACCGACGAATGCATGATCCGTCGCACCGTGCAAAAAGACGGCCGCTCGAAAAGTTACATCAACGGCACGCCTATTACACTGCAATTACTGCGGGAATTTAGTGATTTATTCATTAATATTCACGGCCAGCATGAACATCAAGCGCTTTTCAAACCTGACACACAGCGTGAAATGCTAGACAAATACGCGGGACATAACGAACTCGTTAGCGCGACCGCGCAACACGCGCAGCAATGGCAAAAATTATTTGCCAAGATTTCTGAATTAAAAAAAATCGGCGGCGAACGTCACTCGCGTATAGAATTTTTAAAATTTCAAGCGCAAGAATTAGAAGAATTGCAATTACAAGCCGGCGAATTTGAAGCGCTTGATTTGGAACATAAGCAATTAGCGAACTCCGGCGAACTGTTACAAAATATTAATTTCGCGCTCAATCATTTAGCCGAAGATGAAAATCACAATGCGATTAAGTCTCTCAACAAAGCTTTAGACGCGCTGGAAACATTACACGGCGTACATCCAAAAATTTCCACCTGGATGGAAACACTCAAAAGCGCCATCATTCAAGTCAACGATACGGAAAGTGAATTGCGGCATTATTTAGATAACGTCGATTTAGATCCAGAGCGTTTGCAATATATCGAAGCGCGTATTGGCGTGTTATTCGACGTCGCCCGTAAGCACAAAGTCGCGCCACAAGAATTATTTGCCTTGCTGCAAAGAATTAAAAACGAATTAGCCGAATTGGATTGTAGCGACGAGCGCGTCGCGGAATTAGAAAAAGAATTAAGCGCGCTCGAAAAAAATTATCAAGCCACCGCCGCCAAATTAAGCGCCAGCCGCGCCAAAGCCGCGAAAAAACTCACGCAAGAAATCACACAAATTATTCACGAACTTTCTTTGCCGCACGGAAAATTTCATATTCAGTTCGCGACCGACGATGTGCCCCCCTGTTACGCGCAGGGATTAGAAAAAATTATTTTTCAAATTACCACTAACGTCGGGCAGCCATTGCTAGCGTTGGCAAAAGTCGCGTCTGGCGGTGAACTCTCCCGCATTAGTCTCGCGATCCACATGGCGACGGCGGAACAACACACGATACCGACGTTAATTTTTGATGAAGTCGACGTTGGCATCAGCGGCGGCACGGCGGAAATTGTCGGGAAATTATTACGCCGCCTCGGTGAAACCCATCAATTGCTTTGCATCACGCACTTGCCGCAAGTCGCAGCCCAAGGCCACCAACATTTGTTAGTCGAAAAACGCCATGAAAAAAACGCGACTTTCACCCAGATACGTCCTCTGACGCCGAAAGAGAAAATTAGCGAGTTAGCGCGTCTACTGGGTGGCATTGAAATTACTAAAAAAACCATAGACCACGCCCGCGAAATGCTAGAAAAAGTGTGAAATCATTAACGCAATCCAGTCCAACTCACGGATTTTTCTCGTATTCCTAACCTATTGATTTAATTATTTATTCCAGGATCGTGTATAATTAATAGATGGTGATAAAGAAACGTTCTATTAGAAAAAAAATCACTTTAAAGAGTACAATGCGCGTCTTTCTGCTATATGGATTTAGCGCCATTTTCACTTTTTGTGCCAACTCGTATCCAGATTTTGCACGTGCAGAAAGTATGCCTGACCAAGACGCGATGGGGGAATCGATCAACTTACAAGGCGTGGAACAAGCCACGACTGTGTCGATAAAAAATGGCGAAGTAGTTTTATTAGCGCCGGGTGAATCGGCTATACCTTCAAAAAAATTCGTTAGCAAAAAACCGAAAACAGAAATTGCCGTTAAAAAAGAAAATCCAAAACCTGCGATCGCCGCTGCTCGTGTTGTGCGCCCGATCAAAAAAGAAATTTTAGTCGCTGCAAAACCAAATTCACCACCAGTGATTGCCGTCAGTCCCAAACCAACGTACATCAATCCACTACGACAATTCATCACTGCGGCTAACAACATTGCCCTCATCATCAAACCGCAAAACCTAGCCATGAAAACCAGCGCGGGTTCTCTCGCAAAAAACATTTCCATCACACCAAGCGCATACGATGCGTTTAACAAGGTCGGCGGTTTTTTAAATGAAAAACATAATGAAACATTTATAATAATTACAAGAGCGCCAGTAGTAATGGCGGCAGCTAATCAAGCGAAGCCTTTGATTTTAGAACCTGAGGCGCCAATAGTCGCAGCTGCAAAACCTAGACACGTTGCTGCGCCGGCGCTGGTAGTGACCGCACAACCTAAGCCGATACAATTTGCTGCCAAAAAACCGCAACCACCTGCCACCAGCGCTAAATTGCTGATCCCAAGCGTTGCTGTTGTCAAACCCGTGCGAATTTCTGCGCCCCTCGTGCCACCCATTATAACGGCTCAGTCTAAATCAATACGCCTAACAACCGTCATCGCCGCGCCGTCAAAATCAGTCACTGCTGTTGAAAAACCAAAACTCTCTTCACCAATAACAATCGCCGTCACAAAACCCGTGCATATCGCCGCACCTTCAGTACCAAGCATTGCAACTGCCCAGTCTAAACCAGCGCATTTAACGCCTGTCATTATCACGTCCCCGAAACCAATGCTTGCTATTGTAAAACCAAAGCCTTCTACACCGGCAGAAACAGCCGCCGCAAAACCCGTTTATATCGCCGCGCCGCCAGTACCAAGCATTCTGACTGTCCAATCTAAAGCAGCGCATTTAACGCCTGTCATTATCTCGCCGCCAAAACCCATGCTCGCTGTTGCAAAACCAAAACCTTCTCCACCAGCAGTGATGGTCGCCGCCGCAAAACCCGTGCATGTCGCCGCACCACCTGTGCCATCCATCGTGACAGCTCAGTCTAAACCAGCGCATTTAACGCCCGTCATTATCGCGCCACCAAAACCAGTAGTCGTCCTTGAAAAACCAAAACCTTCTCCACCAGCAGTAATGGTCGCCGCCGCAAAACCCGTGCATGTCGCCGCACCACCTGTGCCATCCATCGTGACGGCCCAGTCTAAACCACTGCATTTAACGCCCGTCATCATGACGCCGCCAAAACCAAAACTCGCTGTGGAAAAAACAAAACCTTCTCCACCCGCAGTAACAATCGCCGCCGCAAAACCCGTGCGAATCATCGCGCCGCCAGTGCCACCGATTGCGGCAACTAATCAAACTAAATCAGTCCATCTCACTCCAGTGATAGTCGTTCCGCCCTTATCAGAACTTGCAGCTGAAAAACCAATGCCAACCATTACAAAACCTCACGTCATGACCACCGCGGCCAAACCATCGATTGATTTAACGCCAGTGACATTGCCGGCAAACATTTTCGCGGTAAATATTCTTAATCATCTACAAAAAACGAATACGGATTTAAGCCTCGCAAATGCCTGGCGAACAGAACATCCCGCCTACCTACTCGCTGAATTGAATTACATCGCGCCGCCGCGTCCGACCGCTATCATTCTTCCCGAAGATACGGCATCCCGTCCCACCAATGCGGTAATCGTGCATGAAGTGAGTGACACTGCTCCCGCCGGCGGTAACGATAATGAAAACGAAAGAAATTTAAGTACGACGTCACAAGAAATCGATTATTCAGCGTTGGATGAAACAAATGAAAAAGGTATCGTGATAGAAGGCGCCACGCCTTCTGATACAGCAGCGCCGCCGCGTTAAATTATAAATTTTGGCAATCGGGGCAGATCCCATACATATTCAAGCTATGGTCGGTGATGCGGTAACCGGCGTTTTCCGCGATTTCTTTTTGCCGGTCTTCGATGACTTGGTCGATGAATTCTTCCACTTTTCCACATTTCACGCAGACCAAATGATCGTGATGCGTGCCGTAGTCTAATTCAAAAACCGAATGACCGCCTTCAAAATTATGGCGTATCACCAGCCCCGCTTCTTGAAATTGTGTCAAGACACGGTACACTGTGGCGAGCCCAATATCTTCATCTGATTCCAATAAAACCCGGTAAACATCTTCCGCGCTCAAGTGATGGGATTGAGCATTCTCCAGTATTTGCAGGATCTTAACGCGCGGCAGCGTGATCTTCAGCCCCGCCTTTTTTAAATCTGAATTATCCACAACCTTCCCCTCAAAGACGTCCATTAAGATATTTATAACACATACCAAAATCTGCGGGAATCAGTTATCATTGCCGCCAAGTAATCATATTGGAAGTACTACCATGAAAAAGTTTTTTATCTTATTTTTATTCGCCTTATCGCTGACCGGATGTTCCTATTTTCATGTGCATCGCATGGACATCGAGCAAGGTAACGTTATCACTCCTGACATGGTGAGCCGCGTACATGTGGGCATGAGCATGGAACAAGTAAAAGAAATTATGGGTTCGCCGGTGTTGATCAATGTATTCGAGCCGAACCGCAGAGATTACGTTTACACTTACAAACCCGGTAACGGTGATTTCACGGAAAAATATATCACGTTCATTTTCACCAATGGCAGAGTCAGCGACATCAAAGGCAATATGTATTCGCAGTTTATTAATCGCTAAACTTGCGCCTCTTCTCAAGAGGAGGGGCGTGTTTTAGTTTTTTTATGCCGCTTGCGGCGCGCTTCTTTCGGATCTATCGTTAACGCACGGTAAATCTCCACCCTCTCCCCTGCTTTCACCAAATCCGTCAATTTACGTGCTTTACTAAAAACACCGACTTTTTGCGTGTCTAAATCAATTTCTGGAAAAGCCTCTAACACCCCGGAGCTTTCAATTGCCTCTCTTACCAGCGCGCCGTCCGACACTTCAACTTTAAAAATTCTTTGCACTTGCACACCCGCAAACGCCACTTCGACAAAAAATTTTTTATTGCTGCCCATAAATCTCCGCCGCGCGTTTACAAAACGCGTCCACCAAAGAATTAGCGATATAATTAAAAATCGGCTGAAATAGCTTGTCTAGCGCATTGCCGGTGAACTCAAATTCCATATCCAAAGAAATTTTACACGCTTGCCCATTCAACGTCGTGAACACCCACCGGCCTTCCAAATGCCGGAACGGCCCAGTCACCAACTGAATTTCCATATGATCATAAGGATGTAAAAAATTCCGGGTCGTGAAGCTCTTGCGTATCCCTTTCCAAACAATCATCAGCTCCGCCTCAATTTGCTCGGGCGTATCCTGCAAAATCCGCGCCTCCCCGCACCAGGGTAAAAACCGCGGGTAATCCTCGATATTATTCACTAATTCAAACATTTGCCGCGCCGAGTAAGAAACCAGCGCGCTTCTTTTAATAATCGTCATCCGTACTTTTAGCCCCATCTATCCAATTGTCAGATTTGGTATTATACTGCGCGGCATGACGAAGAAACAGAAATCCGAAGGAACAATTGCAGAAAACCGCAAAGCGCGCCATGAATTTTCGATCGACGAACATTTTGAAGCGGGGCTCGTGCTGCGCGGCTGGGAAATCAAGAGCTTGCGTGCGGGTCGGGCCCAACTCGACCAAAGTTACGTGCTGTTAAAAAACGGCGAAGCCTTTCTTTTTGGCGCTCTCATCACCCCATTAATCACCGCCTCCACCCATATCGTCGCCGAACCGCAGCGCACGCGCAAATTACTTTTAAAGCAGCGTGAATTAAGCAAACTCATCGGCAGCGTCGAGCGCAAAGGCTACACCCTCATCCCCTTGCGCATGTATTGGAAAAATAATTACGTCAAACTGGACATCGCGCTCGCCAAGGGTAAAAAACTCCATGACAAACGCGCCGACGAAAAAAACAAAGATTGGGCGCGGCAAAAGCAGCGCCTGTTAAAAGACATTTAACCACGCTTATTGCGCGGCTGGTTGACTGACACAACGGACGTTGGTGGTAGAAGTTTTACTTCCTACATATGGAGTGCCCGGATTATTAAAATCGTAAGCAGCCGCGGCTGAAGCATTAATCTCGGTTGACGACCAGTAGTATTCTGCCGTGGGATCAAAACCGCCGATGGCTGCGTAATTTCCCCCGATACATTGTAATTCGTCTATAGACGGCAAATACCAAGTATCATAACAAGTATTACCGTTTACGCAGGGCGTGTTGCCCGCTGAGTCAACTTGATAAGTCGCACAGGCTCCTGCAGCGTAACCAGCAGTTAATCCATAATAAGCAGTGATAATGTTTGTATTACTCTGACCGTTCGTGTAGCTAGTCGCGCCAAGCAGAATGTCAGTGGGCGACCATGGTAGTTCGTTAGATGTGGGCGCAATATCCGAAGTCGCGGCAATCAATGTGATAGGATTTCCTGACGCCGTCGAACAACCAACGATGCCTCCTTCGTATGGCTCACCTACAGTGAGCGTCGTCACTGACATTGACGCGACTTCAGCCTCTGTATTAGTCCCTTCAACATTAAAATTTGTCGCAGCCACGTTGCCATTTCCCGCTGTTATCGTAATTAAACAGGAATGGCCAGGCGCTAAATTAGGCGCACACGAATTACTGGTCACCGTGGCATTGCCTTGCAACGCGGTGCCAGTAAAAACAGCCGTAACATTATGGGCGACAACGGAACTCGAAACATTCATTACTGATAATGCACCAGCTTGGCCGTTAAAAAGCGCTAATGGCGAACCTCCTGTTATTGAGAGCACGGGCAGAATAGTAAAAGAAATATTGCCCACTAACGGCGCTCGGCCTTGATAATCCATATAAAGATCATCCACCACAGCACCCGATGCTTGTCCATAGGGAGCTGCGATTTCGATACCTATATTACAAGTGGCTGGGCCTCTAGGCAGTTGATTTCCACAATCATTCGCCACACCGAGCCGCGTCAACACAACAGAACCACTGGCAGAACTTAATGAAAACGGCAATACTTTTGGGACATTATTCGTTACCGTAAAAATAGAAGTTTGAGAAAAGCCAGGATAAACCGTACTAGGCACCGCAGGCACAGGACCAGCTATTGTTACCGGTACTTCCGACGCAAAAACCATTTGCGCAACGCCTAACATCAACAGAACCGAAATCCATTTCAACATACAATTTTTCCTATAATTTATAATTTAAACCAAACATAACCGCTTGGCTGTGCAAGATAAACGATGGCACGGAAAGCAAACCCGTTGGCGTGACCGCGCTACCGGAAGGCATGGCACTACCTAAATAAGAATAAAGATATTCGATTGAGCCGCTCAAGTGTGGAACCAAGTCGATACGCAAACCCGCCCCTAAATTATAAGTAAACCCGATGTTGGTTTTGGCGCCTAATTCATAAGAAGTCTTCGGATCAATACCGGGATCCGCCGCTTCATTATAAGAAGTATTATTCCAAGAAACACCGATCCCCACGACCGGATAAGGAGTAAAGCGATAAACGGTTAAAATACCGGGTCTGACTTCAAACAATAATCGCGTACTCTGCACTGGCGCGCGGAAAGAATAATTATTAAATTGCGGTAATTGATATTGTTCGACGTAGCCTCGAATCGTTTGGCTGCTTTGATAAACATTCACAGATAACAAAAGATCCGTGAGAAATTGATTTTTCCGCAGTCTGTCTTCAAACAAGTGATAACCAATGCCAACTTTCCAAAGTGAAGAATTTGAAACACCGCTTTCCAAAATGCTATCTGTTTCATACTTAGAAACCACCACATGCGTGCTATCCGAATGCGTCCAATTCGGGCCGAACGCGCCGGAAATTTCGATGTGCGTGAAAGCTTCATTCGGCAGATAATCCGGATATTCATACCAAGCGAAAGCTGGTTGGCAAAGAGCAGTTAGAATCAACCCGAGCGTTGCGGGTAAAAGTTTTTTTATTAGAGACATAGGTTAATTCACATCCGTATAAATTAAACAGGCAGTTTCAAAAAGCTATCGTATTCTTTCATGGAACGCCATCACTATTCCATACTTTTGAGGGGGTCAAAACCAGTAATTTGGAGGATATTAAGGGTGAAAAACCAGAAAAGCCAAAAAATCGTGTAAAAACAGGCCTAATCATAAAATGACAGCGTAAAAACTCTTGCTATACAGGCACTTATTGGCTAATATTTTGGCGCGATTTGCGTTATAATTACCAACGGGGGCGACCTGGTTTCGACGTGGGTAGCGAAGCTTGAGGTGCATGTCGAGGAGATAACTAACCTCGTAAAAAAAGTTATAAATTATACTTGCTAACAACAGACGCAAGATCGCTAAAAAAGCAGCTTATGCAAATGACTTCGCCTTCGCGGGTGAAGAAATGGCGGTAGCTGCTTAATTTACCCTGAAGGGTAAATAAGCGACTCTTCACCAACTTTGCTTGTAGGGTTGGATTTCACGCAAGTGAATCGGAGAGTCATATTATACAAGCTCGCAGTGCGATCTGCCCGAGATCAAACTGCTAAAACCTCAGGGCTAGCTGCTTAATCACCCTGCCGATTGGGGGATGAGCGGTTAAATTAAATAATCTGGCTAAACATGTAGATCCAACAGTAGAGGACTTGCGGACGCGGGTTCGATTCCCGCCGCCTCCACCAATTCACTTTCCAGTAACTTCCGAAATAGGCCGAAAACCCGCAGAAAAAGCGGGTTTTTTGTTTCTGGCCTTCCGATAGATTCCGATCAAAACCACTTGAATCCGGGGGCATGTGGGGGCACAATTGGGGGCTCTTTAGATATCTTGGAATGCAGGTGCCCCCATGGCAATGACTCATGTAGCAATACGTAACGCAAAACCTCGGGAAAAAGCTTATAAACTCACTGATGAGAAAGGATTGTTTTTGTTTATTACCCCTAGTGGTGGGAAATATTGGCGGTTTAAATATCGGTTTGGTGGGAAAGAGAAAAAGCTGGCGTTTGGGGTGTATCCTGAGGTGAGTTTGGCTGAGGCTCGGGAAAAGCGGGATCAAGCCCGTAAACTGCTGGCAAACGATGTTGACCCTGCGGTTGTTAAACAAGCCACAAAATATGCCATCGTGCAGGCAACCGAAAATAGCTTTCAGCTGGTTGCACTGGAATGGTATGCCAAGTTTTCTGCTAAGTGGGTAGCAAGTCATGGAGACAGAACGCTACGGCGTTTAGAAAAAGATGTTTTTCCGTGGATTGGCGACCGCCCTATTTGTGAAATAAAAGCGCCTGAACTGCTTACCGTGTTACGCCGCATTGAGAATAGAGGTGCAATTGAAACAGCACATCGAATCCACCAGATTTGCGGCCAAGTGTTTCGTTATGCCATCGCTATAGGTAAAGCCGAACGTGACATATCTAGCGATTTACGCGGCGCCCTGCCACCAACAAGAAAACGTCATCATGCAACAATTGTCGATCCTAAACAAATCGCTAAACTACTTAGAACGATTCAAACTTATGAAGGATACTTTGTCACCAAATGCGCATTACGATTAGCTCCGCTGTTCTTCGTACGCCCTGGTGAATTACGTAAAGCTGAATGGTCCGAGTTTAATTTTGAAGCCGCGGAATGGCGAATTCCTGCTGAAAAAATGAAAATGCGAGTTACGCATATTGTACCTTTATCAACCCAGGCAATTTCGATATTGAGGGAACTGGAGACCCTTACGGGTAATAGCCAATATGTTTTCCCAAGCATACGTACATTAAAACGACCTATGTCAGATAATACAATCCTTGGCGCATTACGGCGTCTGGGCTATTCTAAAGATGAAATGACCGGGCACGGCTTTCGTAGTATGGCTTCCACCTTACTCAATGAACAAGGGTGGAATCGTGACGCTATTGAGAGACAATTAGCTCATGCTGAGCGAAATAATATTCGAGCAGCTTATAACTATGCAGAATACTTAGTTGAAAGAAGAGAAATGATGCAACATTGGGCAAATTACTTGGATCAATTAACGGAGGACAAAGAGAATATTTTAATAAGTGAAAATAATTATGAAAAAGAAAATGAGATATGTTTCTGAGTTACCGCTAAAATCTATTAATATTTTACGTCGCAAGCAAGTTGAATCTCGCACTGGGCTATCCCGATCTACAATATACGCACGCATAGCAGCAGGCATGTTTCCTTTGCCCATCGATTTAGGCGGAGGCAGAGCTGTCGGATGGTTAGAGGTTGAAATTGAGGCATGGATCCAATCTCGTATTGAAGAGAGCAGAAAAAATTAAAGTGATTTTGTAAACTAATTTAATAACGTTAGGCTACGAATAGGGAGTCTAATTCGAGGAGTTAGCCAGATCAAATAGCTTATTACTCTACGTTCCCTCTTAAATAAGTGAAATACAAGTGAAATGAGTAATAATGATTAGTATCATTACTCATAAAATATAAAGCTACTTTAAAAAAAATAATAGAAATTTTACTATAGGTGTAGAAACATATATAAGTCTTTCAGATTTTTAATGTAAGACTTGTTGGAGATTATAAAGGCTTCTGATAGGTGTAGAAACATATATAAGTCTTTCAGATTTTTAATGTAAGACTTGTTGGAGATTATAAAGGCTTCTGAATGGATATATACTGAATATTTGAATATTTACACACAAACTATTGGTTACTTCACCACTACTTTAATATTATTAGGTAGTGCCACAGGAATTTCAATCGGTAGGACTTATGACGAGGGTAAAAGAAGCTGTTTTATCTTACCATGCTTCCTGTCTAGTTTAGTATGCTATGTAATTGCAGGCTGTGAAATATTTTCATTTACGATGGTCTAAGAACTACAATTTTATTAATGTCACTTTAGTGTAAATTAATTCAGGGCTCTAAATTTGTTTGTGATCAAAATATTCAACAGCAATCAGGAGAATTTAAATTTGCTTTGTTTTTTTACTTTCCGGTTTGGCGCTATTCATCATTGGTCATTCATTAAGAAGGTCCTATGACACATAACATATTTAAAACATGTATTATATTTTTTTTGTTCTTGTAATAAATTTTTTTTGGCTAATGCGAATCAATTATCAGCAAAAAACAACATTGTTATGGACTCGCAGCTAACTGATAAAGGGTATTCAGCCCAAGCAAATTCTGAGGAGAATTAATTTTATTAAAAGATGACAAACAAATTTCAACGAAATATTTTTTTGAACCACTTGAACGTGATAAAGCAATCAAGTTATATATCGTGCTTACAAATACATTATCAAATGCTAGTATTTACCTTAACGATGAATTATTAGATGACAAAACGATAATGCTGGATATCCAGAAATTGATGGATATTCAGTTAAAGGTAACTATATATTAAAATTAATTAATGATAAAACATCCCTGTTATATGTTTTTGCTTTGGATCGTGATGTGAAATTAATATGTAATGGTTCAGCAACATTAAAATGTGAAAAACAACTATATTAAATAAATTTTTTTACATCCTCTTATAAAAATTTCTTAGAGCACCGTACTTAATTTTAGTTTTGGCTACCATCCTATCGCACGAGCTTATGTTTTAACTGAAGGCTCTTTATTAATAATCCCAATGTTATTCATAATTTTTAATAATTTTTTGAAATCTCCATCAAAAAGCCCCACCTGAATTAATGGGTGTTGATTTTGAAGTACCTCAATTTCTTTCCTAATATTTTCTGGCGCTGAACCCTCAATCTCTAATGATTCAAATGGTGAATAAAAGCTGAATTTACAATTTGTTTCTCCGCTTTTAATTCTTTCATGAATGAAAAGTAGATTGTAAATAAATTCAAACAAACAAAAGTAATATTCGTAATGTTCATCGGCTATATAATTTCTTAGAGGCTCTCTTAATACTTTTTTAAGCCTTTCTTTTATAACGCATGATCCCATATTAAATCCTCTCTGAGGAGAGAAAATATAACCCGCACTAACGGTTATGATCATCTTTTCGTTTTCAAAAGGATGCATTTTGATTCGGATTTTTGTTAATAAAGCTGCAACTACATCGTATTTATTGTTTGCTAATGCGGCGATACCTCCTGAGTATATTAGAAATAAGGCTGGATATATCGCGAGTTTTTGCCAAATTTGCATCAGTGATTGATACTTTTTCTGTTTATCTTGACCTTGACTTCCAATCCGGCGGATACCTTTCATAATAGAATCGATATGCAATTCATTGCTCCAATAACAAGCTACAATTATTATAGATTGTATTATTTGAAGTATGTTTTCATATTTTTCAACTCGTATCCAAATTTGATCTTCTGAATAATCCGGCATCATATAGTCATAATCATTGCCTTGCAAAGCGCTATAAATGTTATCAGCTTCAGACATTAATAAGTCGTGCAATTGAATCCTAGTGGCCGGGCTTACTAAAAACCTCTTTGTTGTAGCAATCGCGATTTTAGTATTAATCGGATGATTTTGTTTTATTTCTTCCAACGAGAGAAGGTTTTGATATAAACAATTAAAAAAATCATCAGCGCTAGTTATGTTTAAAACTTCATAACAAGCTTTAAATTCTAATAGTCTTTTTGCTCCTTCAGTTAAGTGGCCTTGATGAGAAGTCCAATAAATAGTAAATCTGCGGTTTGAACAGCGTTCAATCGCCCGCTTTAATGCGATATCCCAATCAGATGACCATCCACAAACTATTAAACCAAATTCATCAAATATCCTATCTAAAATTTTAGTTATTTTTTTATCATATTTTTCTAATTCCGATGGAATATTTTTGGTGTCCAAATCTAAATAATCGCCGTTGACCTTAATTATCGTACACGCGCTATGAATTAGCGGTTCTGCGCCTTTCAGGCGACTTGCGTTACTGATTATAACTGGGGAGATACCTTCGTCTCTAATCGCAGTTTCTAACAAAGAGTCAAAATTTGTTGTTATAATAACCTTGATGTAACCAAGCTTTACCAGCTTAGCAATTATCCTATGCGCTACCGTTGGGACTTTTTTTCCTTCAACTAAATCTTGTTCGGTTGGTTCAAAATAACATCTTATTGCTCTAGCTCGTTCTGAAGAAGAATGCTTAGATATCTTACTTAACAGCTCCCCATAAGTCGGCTCAACATTAAATGTTTCTCTAAACCAATCTTGTAATAAATTATCGGCAATTGTTCCTTCCCCTTTAAGTACTACAATCTCCGCAATTAGTTTATTAACTATTTCCCAAGCTGTGGGTATACCAGCTGTGCTGGACAAGCCGGAACCGATCAAAAGGGCGTATATCCCTCTATTTCTGTGAAGTGACATTGATAATGAAATTATTTCATCGTTTAATTTTTGCATTTAGCCCTCGTGCCGCGCTGTATGTTGGGATCAAAAACGCTTGATGATATCATTGGTACTGTCTAAAAACATCGGAAAATCATACTGCAAGATAAACGTTTGGTCTTGACAAACCCTAACCTTTTGAATGAGAATAAATTCTCATAGGACTTCGCAATAAACTGGTAGGACGTTTTAAGCCTAACTTTTCTGCTGCAAACGATTTGTAAACTAAAAGCAAATTTTTTGTAGCAAAGCACGAGGTTCTATGCGAATACATTGCAAATTACCTACTATCGGTTTGCTTTCCGCTATATCAATTTTATTTCTAAGCATTGCAAACAACTTACCTATTCGAATTAATCTGCCTGCTAGTATCCCACTTAGAATTTACCTTCTAAACTCGTCCCAGGCAGTTCACTGCGGTAACTTCGCAATGGTTTGCTTACCTAAATTATTCCGGTTAATGGGGTAACTTCTTATGTTTATACATAGCCAAAAAACAGCCCGTCATGCACTTGAATTGTCTCCTACGCATGTTAGGTATAACAAATACCAAGCATTAAATCTGCGTAGAACTGCAAGCCGCGGCGGAAGTTATTTTGCAAGTCAGGGCATATTTCATCTCCTTGCACATCGCAACCAGCGATGCGTCGTTAAAATTTCCTATACTAAAAATACTAAAACACGATCCTGGGCAGCTCACGGCGAATACCTACAGCGTGAACATGCACAAACCAAAGGAGAAAAAGGTTTAGGGTTTAACTACAGCAGTGATACTGTTGATCTGCGCTCTACATTGCGTCAATGGCAACAAGAAAACGATGAGCATGTGTTCAGGCTTATCATCTCTCCCGAAAATGGCCATCGCCTTGATTTAAAACAGCATGCTAAAGACCTAGTGGTTATCGTGCAAAATGATTTTAAAACAAAATTAGAATGGGTTGCGATTGATCATCACAACACTGATCATCCTCATCTACACATCTTGATTCGTGGGATTGATGAACGTGGGAAAACTCTCATTATTGAGCGGGATTATCTCTCGCATGGCTTTCGTCACCGTAGTGAAGACCTTGCTACACGTGTACTTGGGTTGCGCCTAAATCGTGACATTATTCACGCACGTACACTCCAATTAGAGCGTGAATATGTTACCGAACTTGATAGAAGCATTTTACGAAAAGCAGAAAACTCTATTGTAAATTACCATACGCCTGTACCAGATAATTTATTTTCGCGGCAGCAGCGTTTACTTGAAATTAAACGCTTAAAATTTTTAGAAAAACACGGCCTGGCAGAAAAAATTAATACTAAGGCATGGAAATTAGATAACAATTTAGAAATGATTTTACAACAACGGCAATTATCTAATGACATTATAAAATCACGCGCAAATCACAATATTAATACCCTAACCTACGAAATGCCGGTGCCTACCCAAGTTCATGAACGTAAACCTTTGACGGGTAAAGTTGTTGGAATGGGACTTGAGAATGAACTTAAAGATCAACGCTATCTTTTACTTGAAGGTATTGACGGTAAAGTCCACTACCTTCACGCAACAAATAGCATTGTCAAAGCGCGCGACAACGTGGAATTTAGAAACAACGACATCATCACCTTAGAAAAGATAAAATTTGTCAATGCACAAGGAAAAACTATTGAGTACCTTAAAATACAAAATCATCATTCATTAGATGAATTACAACGTGCGCCTCACTCGCGCATGGATCGAGATGTAATTGAATTTGTAAAAACACATGGAACAAGACCAAGTTATAATTTTCCAGAGCAATCGTTTGCACATGAATATGCTAATTCTATGGTAAGACGTATTAACGAGTTTGAACATGAAAAAGTTTTCACAAATGAAAATAATCACTATAGCCTAGCACCTGATTGGGAAAAGAAACTAGAACGTATAGCCAAGCTAAGACAACTAGATTTAACAAACGAGATTTCACAACATCAGCTTACTTTGGACAGCCCTGAGGGAAGGAATATTTCACAAGATCGAGAACGACAAAGGCGATAAACAATGCAACCCAAAAAATATGCAATTAAAACTTATATTACAAAAGAGCTTCAGCGTGTTACAAAAGAAGCCGTTAGCAGAAATGCAACTATGGTAAAAATTATTTGATGATACATGCGACGTGAAAA
The DNA here is from genome assembly GCA_963692955.1 of Gammaproteobacteria bacterium. Lineage (GTDB taxonomy): Bacteria > Pseudomonadota > Gammaproteobacteria > DSM-16500 > DSM-16500 > UBA5158. The sequence goes on from OY843587.1 coordinate 1,896,689, forward strand.
AACAGCCAGAATATAACAAATAAATTACCAATAGTGCTCATATACAAATAATTTGGACTATTTACTTTTCACCAATATATTTCTTCACAATCGCTCCAACATCCTTAGGATTAAACGAAATCGCATAATGCCAAATACCAAATCCACTATATGCGTTCACCGCGGCTACCCATTCTTCAGCGGCTTTTTTCTTTGCCTGGACTAGTGTTGAATCTTGACCCTTTGTTTCCAAAATTAAATGACATCCATTAACTAGGCGAATTAGATAATCAGGGCGGTATTTTTTTATTACGCCTTGAAATACATACAAAATTTCAAACCCTAGGTGATCATTTTTAACCCATGCGTCCACATAATTATTCCTATCCAATTCATAGGATTCTGTTGATTCCCACGCTCCATCATGGACACAGAAATTAATGTGAGAATGTTTCGCTGGATCACAGGGTCTACCGGTATACCATGTACTCATGTCGCCGGTGCTACGAACTGGATGATCCTTATCAAATACAGGGTCAATCGTCTCTTGATTAGTCTCCTTGATCGAACCCCAAATATGCTGAACAACCTCACTCATATTTAACGTTACTATCAGACGGCGACGAAGCGGATCTTTATCGAATTCCGGTGGACTAATTGTAATTCGATCAGATTGAATAAACATTTCAACGATACGTATTACTTGTGCAAGCAAAAATTCCTTCTTCCCTTTCCAATGTGTTCGCATTTGATCAAAAATATTACTTGCGGCCTGAAATATGATTCGTTGTAATCTTTGATCATAAGCCAGTTTTTCCAGATCGATTTGCGATGCCTTAGAAAAGTCTGGCTTACCTCCAATTGCCTGAGCCATTTCTGCTGTGAGTATTGTATTCTCTGCCCGCAATATCAGCGTTGAAACAGTATTGATATCAAGTGCTAAAAACGGGCGATAATTATAATTAATACGGATAACGTTCGGCCAACTAATAGAATATTTTTCTTTCTTCGGATCTGCTTCAATGCATGTCTTAGGTGTAGGAGGTGGCGGAATTGCGCCTTCCGGTGATTCATGAGGTAAAAACGTAAATGGTACGCCAAAAATATTTACATATTCAGGGTCAAACAGACCAGTTTCTTGATTTATTTCATAGGCTGTACGACGCAATCCTCGACCTACAACTTGCTCGCAAAGAAGTTGACTTGAAAAAGCACGCAACCCCATTATATGAGTAACGGTTTTAGCATCCCAACCTTCAGAGAGCATGCCCACAGAAATGACATTCAGAATTTTTTCTCCAGGCTTTCCAGCTTGTCCTACAGTATCAACCTTGAGTCTTAGAAGCTCTGCCTCTTCTTTTTTAGTTAATTTACGCGTCTCTTCTTCGCTTTCATAATGTAGATTAATTTCTGTAGCTGGCTCATTACTAGCTTCTGCCATTTCGAGGACTTTAGAATCAATACGTAAAGTTTTATTAACATTACAAAGCTCATCAATGAGAATTTTACCGTGATTGAAAGCGTATTCGATACGCGCTGCTGTTTCAGTTCTATTTGCCACAGTAATCATTACAGGTGGCACCTTGTGACCTGATTGCTCCCATGCACGTTTAGTCTCTCGCCAATCATAGCCTAACAAGTAATAAGCGTTCGTTATCAAGCTTGGTAATGCGTCTTGTGGTTCAGCTTTTCTATTAATATCATCTTTCACTTCATGATCATTATAAATGTGATACAAACGCGACTTAAACGTTCTGGTATCTGGCAAAGCATCATCACGCACCACTATGCGTGGGGTTTTCACTAATCCAGATTCTATTGCATCATTAAGCCCAAAGTCGCTAACGATCCAGTTGAATAGAGTCTCTTCTGAGCTACGCTTGCCAGAGGGTGCAAAAGGAGTGGCAGAGAAATCATAACACCTCAATATACCACGTGCGTGATGGATACGATCCAACGCACCGACCCATTTTGTAGCTTCTTCAATATCTTCTTTAGCAACGCCTTTAATCTTAGATTCAGCAGGTACCCGCCACGCATGGTGCGCTTCATCATTGATGACAATAATATTATGTGAACTTGCCATATCTTCTAGCACTTCGCGCACATAGGCTTCATCGCTTTTAGCGCCCCGCTTATCTACTGATCGACGTTTAGCAATTTTTTCATCCGTTTCCCAATTTAGTGCATGCCAGTTCTTAACCATCACCTTGCCTTGGCGGAGCTTATCTATCATCGAAGCTGGTATTATGTTAAAAGCTTGATAAAAATTTGCTGTCCATGATGGGTAAAGAACATTGAGACGGCTTTTAACAGTCAAGCCTGGCGCGACAATAAAAATATGCTTGGAAAATCGATTATCATAAGGATAAACAACCTTATTCAAAATCTGCCAGCAAATTACCATCGCCATAACGACAGTTTTTCCTGTCCCTGTAGCCATTTTTGCGCACAGACGTTTAAACTCATCCCCATCATTGGGAACAATAATCCCAACCTTTTCTGACTCAGGAGCCTCACATAACCAGATTAAAGTCTCAATAGCCTCCATTTGGCAGAAAAAGAATGGATTGATGCCGCTATCCCGTGCGTAACGCTCTTTATCCCACCAATGCTCTAGCAATCGCTTTGTAACGCCAGTCACACCAGAATATCCCGCATCACGCCAAGCATCTATGCGGGGGCGAATTTGATTCACGAGAGGTATCTCAACAAACTGGCCAGGATCATCAAATGATTTTGAGCTTTCAGATGCTAATATATATCCAGCAGGTCTTCTGCCTTCTTTGAGCACAAAGCTCCTACTCTCACGCACATACTCGTGATAACGTTCAGGCTTATTGTAAGGAGAATTTATAATCAAACGGTCAATAGTATTTGCCATTAATTTCCTACGTAATTTTTAATATCTTCAGACTCTCAATACCCCGATCATCAATAATTTTGACTGCGATGCGATGATTTCCGCCGGGAGTAAATGGCAACGATAAAGTGCCAGAATATGCCTCAATTTTTTCTTCATCAATTTCCGCTTTAAGATTTTTAGCTAATTTACTCCAGCCTTCTTTCTCACTAGAAATAGGAAAAAAGACCTGATGTGGGAATAAACTTCTTCCATCATAATCATTATCTAGCATCCACATAGCAATTTTATCAGAACCACCAGATTCCAATAAGCCAGTTTTCGTATTGTAATAATCAAATCCCAAGACTACGACCTGCCAAGTACCGTTTTTATTTTTTTTCAATTCAACATCCGGCTGCCCAATTAGCCAGAAGCTCTCATTGCTAGACCGTTTTTTCTTTAGATCTTCTGTCAGAAGATCTGCATTCATCTGTACTTTAAGAAGGGTCACCCCTGGCCAATTTGTCTCATCAACATCTTTTGCCGCTTCGGGGTCAAATTGAAATGCAGCAAATACAATTATCTTTGGCTTTGGTACTAATGCTTGAGCTTCTTCTATTGCAAGTGCAACCTGTCTTTGTTCAAGAGGAGCATAGTCAGGACCAAAGGAAATTACAGTACGCTGTGGCTTATCCTCTTTTGTTTCCGCATCAGCATGCAAATATCGGGTTCCTGCTAATGATTCAACCCGAGAAAATAAAATGCATTGACCGCTTTTTCCCCGGATACCAGTTTTAAAAAGTTCATCCCCCCATTCTGTTTGGCGGAGAGTTTCGCCAGAGCGAACAATGGAAGTATCATTTGCTGGCGCGTCATTTACATTATCTAAAGATCGAACTACTGGCGAAGGCACTGCTTCCACTGTAAAAGGTCCAGTTACACGAACTTTAGTTTGATCAATGCACGGTTGGTCATACAATACAACTGGAGCAGAAGTCTCATTATTAGCTAAAGATCCCAGAGTAATATGTGGAGCTGATTTATAGCGAAAACCACTACCAACACCCTCTTGAGGATGTGACAACTCATAATAATTAAAAGTAGCGGTCATCAATCTTTGTTTAGTTAATGTTAATGCAACCCGCGACGTGTCACATGTAATCCAACGACGCCCCCACTGTTCCGCAACATAGGCAGTTGTCCCGCCGCCACATGTTGGATCAAAAACTAAATCTCCAGGATCAGTGCACATGAGCATACAGCGTTGCACAGCTTTCTCAGTTGTTTGCACAACATATTTCATATCAGTAGCACCCTGAGTATCCATCCACATGTGACTTAACTCAGTGACCGGGTAATCTTCAAAAAAGAACTTATATCTAAGGGAATCTCCAGGTGCAAAAAGCCTGTTCAGTTCATCGAGTCTTTTCATCCCGTTTAAATTAGTTTTCCAACTTTTTCCACCCGAAGGAAAAAAACTTCGACTCTCAAACTTATATTCAAAAACACAAGAATCTGTCCTACCGGAAGATCTCATATCCATTGACTGAAAATATCTAGCATCTTTCGGAATAGAACTATTATTTTTTAAATAGTTCGCTATAGTATCCGTTTTGCCAGATTGCAATTCTATGTAATTAAAATCAGAATCATCGCCAATTTTACGATCTATATACAATCTATGAAATTTCGCTTTAGTCTTATCTTTTGCATACCAAATAATATAATCACACATTGTGAAAATATGCGTTTCTCCTAAAGGCATTTTCTTCTTTTTAAATGCGATTAGTGCTATAAAATTGCTTACACTAAAAACCTCATCCATGATATTTCTAACATAATGAAGATTTTCATCTGAAATCTGAACAAAGCAACTGCCCGAGTCAGCCAGAAGGTCTTTTGCTACAAATAATCTATCTTTTAAGTAGCTAAGATAGGAGTGAATTCCCAGCTCCCAGGTATCACGAAATGCCTTAAGTGTCTCTGGTTCGGCAGTTAAATCTTCATCTCTATCATTTTCTGCAACTTTGTTATTATTCGTGAATGGTTGAAAATTAGATTTATATTTAATCCCATATGGCGGATCGACATAGACCATCTGCACTTGACCCGCAACCCCCTCCTTCTCGAGAAGTGAATTCATTACTAACAGCGAATCTCCTGCGATTAGCCGATTCGACCATCCTGATTTATGCTTATAGAACTCTATAGCTTCGCGAAGAGGAACTTCTTGTTGTTCAAATAATGAAAACTGACCATTTCCTTTAATGTCACCATTTTTCTTTTTAACAGCCTGGATAATTGTATAAGGATCAATCCTCTCATGCATATGAAGTGAAACTGTAGGTACCTCAAAGGAAGTATTTTCAGCTTTACCAGCCCACTGCAGGGAAGGTTCTAAATGAGGATCATAAGCATAGGTTTTCTTTGGCGCGTCTTTATCTGTATCGGGAGTAACCAACCCCACTGGCGGGTTGTTCAACCGCAGCTTATCTTCATGCGTATAAGCACGAATTTTCCTCTTAGCTTTGATGGTTTTTTTTGCTCCGGCCATGAACAATCCCTGATTATTTGTGAATTTTAAGGATGATAAACCAACCAAATAATGATATTTACTACATCTCTTTGATCATAGGTGGACATGTAATACCTGTCAAAAGAAAATACCGAAATAGCTATAGATTGAAAAAATACTTAATGGGGACGCCAGTTCAATTCCTCAAGAATTGGTGTAAGTAACCTCCCATATTTATTGACAATGGATGTTAATTTAGGCCACTTGATTCCATAATTCTATCTTTCCATGCTTCCACAATCATCACCATAGCCAAAGTATCAACTTCACAATACTTTAGTAACGCTTTTTTCAGCTCATCACGCTCCTTTTCACTCATTTCAGTAAATTGCATTCTCGCATACGCGATAGATGCTGAACCTCCTTCTTTTAGTTTGTCATCATGAAATAATAAATCGATTTTTTCTTCACTAAGATCAATATCTTTAAACAATGGGTCTAATAATTCATAAGGATCAACAATTTTATCTTCTCGTTTCTGTATCCACTGCCAATTTTTAAAATTTAAACTTTTCATACCATATTCTGACCCGTAGATAGGATTCCCATATTTATTTTGCAAAAACACAGAACGACTTAGAATTGCCGGAAAAACTTTCTTAATTGAATTGGAACCTTTCATTTGAGGATCGTAATAATATCTTTTTACTAAATCCCATAAATCTACCATATTGCGCGGCCCTTCTTTCCATTTCCCTTGATTAGATTTAGTAGGCTGGCTAATACTCTCAATAAATGAAAGTAATTCTGATTTATCTGAAATCGAATCTTGTTTTTGAAGTTGATTATAAATCATATTGAGGTATGTATTTTCATGTGGCGCATAACGAAATATTGTTCCGGAGGAACTTTCTAAACTTTCCTTTAATGCACGAATAAAATCTAAATTAGGATTTACGCCAATCTTGTCATTAAAATATTGGCTGTCATGCTCAACTAAACCATTTTCATGCAAGATATGGTGTGAGAATTGAAAAGCTAATCCTGAAAAAGGTCTTTCATCTTTGTTAAATGGTATTGCCGGCATTGCTGTTTCAAAGTCGATAAAATGCAGCGGGTATTTCCAACTATTCATTTCGTTTTTTAAATCTTTTATTTCTAATCTTGATGTATCATCATTGTTAATAATCTTTTGGACTTGCTCCCATCTTCTTTCGTTCTCCGACATACCTGGCTTACCGTCTGGTTCTGGATCTATATGATCAGATGTAATCTGATTAATTTTATAGATGCCCTGCTCAATCAACTTATCAGCTTTTTTAAAATTCCAAATATCTAAAATAGTCAGTTCATTTTCTTTGAGTGAACATACTTCCGACCAACATTCATTAAAACCACTTTTGAGAGATGAATCTGATTTTTTTGGATCGGTTTTGAATTCACACTTTCTGCAAAATACTCCTAATATTGGTGGTATTCTTATATCATTTAAATAGTGCTCATTTAGAAAATTAACGTATTCTGAAAAACTCATCGTATCTTTTCTAAATTTCATTTCACTAAAAATAAAACTTATTTCATCCGATACGTTTACTTTCTTAAGAATTTTTTGAGATAAATCTTCTTCACTCAAGTTGACGGAAGAAATAACTTTTACTCTTCCATTTTCATCTTTTGTTATACGAAATTTTTGGTTTAATCCATCCGTAGGACATGTTGAATCTTTATCAACAACCATGAGATAAGATGAAATGCGGTAAAAAGGAAAAGCTTTATTTAACACATATTTCTGGAATGCCACATCGAATACATATGGTTTCCATTCCTTTCTAATGGCTTTTGGTTTTCTTAAAGTAAATAAGGGAAGTTTATCTTCATGATCAATAGATTTAGATTTAACTTCTATTAATGTTAAGTGATCATCTTCTTTAATTAGAATGTCTGTACGTATAAACAAATTTTCAAAAAGAACTGCTGCCTCAAAAATTATTACTTTGCTCTTCTCTAATAATTTATTCGTTTCAATAATGGCTTGTTCATAATTTTGGGAGTTTATATTTATACCTTCAGGGAAGTAGGCTTTCGCAAGTTCAGCAACTTGGAATCCACTTTCTGCTAACGCTTGTAAAAAGGCATCATCAGATTTCAAATTCGAATATTCTGGCTTATCACAATAATAAAGCTTTGTAGGACATTCCATAGCCAATTGGAATTTCGATTTAGTAAGATATCTATGATTCATGAGTTCATGCCTTGGCTATTATTGTCCGAATCCCTATTGTCTCATTTCAAATATAAATACGGAAATTGTTCTACTATTGTTAATATCAACGAACTAAATCTTGTTAACATATAAAACTAGTATATTTAACAAGTTATATATCTTATATGTCCTAAATTGACGTAAATGAAATATGTGTTATAATTCATTATATGTCCTAAATTGGCGTTAAAAATATGCGAGTAAAATACTCAGAAAGCATAGAATACAAAGCCCTTATCCGCCTAAAAACAATTCGCGGAAGCACCGTATTGCGCAAAGATTTTAATAATCTAGGCTCTTATCGGCAGGTAAGCCGCGCGATAAACAAACTCATTAATGAAAAAAAACTGGTAAAGATCGGCACTGGTATTTATGCTAAGGCTTACCTTTCCAAATATTCCAACATCCCCCTCATCAAGAATGGCACTGACTCTACCCTCAGAAAAGCATTAAAACGCTTAGGCATTGCTTTTGAGCCAGGCAGTGCAGAGAAAGAATATAATGAAGGTAAAACAACACAGGTACCGGTACGCAATATCGTAAGGTTAAAAAGCCGTTGCCGTCGACGTATTGGATATAAAAATAGTGAATTAATCTTTGAGAAGAACATCAATGCTAAATAAAAAAGATTTACGTGATTTAATAGAAACAACGCTCCTAAATATTAATTTAACTGGCGCAGTTGTTGAGAAAGATTATTATGTCACTCAAGTTATTCACGCTCTTTCAAATATTCAAAATGAATATTTCCGCCTAGTATTTGCAGGCGGAACTTGTTTGGCCAAAGCACACAGAATAGTTAATCGTATGTCAGAAGATATCGACTTTAAAATCCAAATAAAAAATAATGAAACCTTTAGTCGATCTCGCCTAATCAAAGAATTAAAAGATTTTCGCGCTCAAATCAAATCATCGCTTGGGGTGCTAGGTCTTACAACCATTGAGGACGTTGCACGCAATGAAGGTAAATATCAGCGTGTAATATTGCAATATCCATACACCTATCCAATCAACCCCACGTTAAGACCCGATCTTTTACTTGAATTTACACTCTCAGACATTCGTCTTTCCGTTGAAGGCTTCTCAGTCAAAACGATTATTGAAGACGTTTTAAAAGAAGTGGCGTTATCTGCACCCACACAAACTCCTTGCGTGTCAATAGACGAAACAGCTATTGAGAAATGGGTAGGACTTACTCGACGAGTTGTCGCCATTGAGCGTGATTATCACCCTGATGATAATGCATTGGTACGTCATATTTATGATTTAAACTCAATTAAACAGGCAAATAAAATTAATGCAAATTTTTTCACATTAGCTAAAGCCATTGTTAACAGTGACGCTAAGCAATTCAAAAATCAGCATCCAGAATACTCAGTTAATGCAGGCGCTGAAATTCGTGAATCATTGTCATTATTAAAAAATAAACCGATTTGGAAAGAACGTTATCAAAAATTTCTATCGGATATGGTATATGATTCTTTTGCAGCGATTGGGTATGAAAAAGCGATTGCTACTATCGAACAGATTAGCAATCAAGTAATTGATGACTTATAAGTCAAATTTTACAAATAGTCATCATAACCCATTCGTTATTCGCGAATCACGAATGGTCAAAAGAAAGCATCGGAACGCCGGTTCAATTGATCTTCAAGTACAGTTTTCCGGGGGCACATCTGGGGGCCTTTTTTTTACTAAAAAATCACAAAAACCCTATAAAAACCTTCAAAAACTCACAAACTCAATTCCCGCCGCCCCACCAATTCACTTTCCAGTAACTTCCGAAATAGGCCGAAAACCCGCAGAAAAAGCGGGTTTTTTATGATGCAAGTTATGCAAAATATGATGACTGCTTGGCTAGAAAATTTCGCTTGATACCAGACAATAATTGTTTAAAATTACTCCAGAATGATTTTAATATAATGCTTAACGAAAACATGTTTTATGGAGAGCAACCAAATTTCGATAACATTATCGATGAAGTTAAAAAATTAGAAATTATGATTAACGAGTAACTCAGCATAGTAAGGGTAAATTATGAATCACAAAAGAAAAAAGCCACGTATAAAAAGCACAAGCCAGGGCAGTCATTGTGGTAGCAGCCGTAGAGGTGAAGCACCTTCGCATTGGAATATTCTATTTAACCATCGTCCTAAAAGACGACGTGATAAACTGAATTGCACAAAAATCTTAAAAGGACATAATTCTGACGCTGTTATATGGGACCTTGGTAATCGAAAGCCACATGTTTATTATTGGTAATGGTACAGTTACTTTTTATTTAACTATTTTTCATCTTCCCTAAAATATTCAGCAATCACCTTCTGTACAATAGCCCGATAAAGTTCACTTCGGACTGTCCGGTGCAAATCAATCGCCCGTTGAAGTAAAATAGCTGAAGGGGTTGTATTAAGGCCACATATAACCTCATGAATAACATCTTCGTGAACTCCTATATATTGCGCCAGTCCCTCTACTGTATATTCACTCGTTAACAAAATATCTCTGATAACTAGCTTTGTAAAATTAGCTTCTAACATCTCAAACTCCATTTCTGCAGTAAATTTCATTAAACGAAAATAGTCTTGATACTGTTTTCTAAAATTTTCCTTAAGCCCTGCACATATTTGCGAAAATAACTCTGCTTCTAAAATAAGGCACTCCTCTTTTGAAATGTTACGAGGATGAACTCCTATTAGATGACACAACGATTCCATGGCAGACATAATGCCTCCTACTGTCAAAACCTAACAACAAATTTGTTATTAAAATATAACAAGTTTGTTACTTTATCAAGTTTTTTGTACGACTATTTTTTAAGCAAGGAATAAGATTATTGATATTGACAGGTATTTTGATATAAAATGATGCTCGCTGATATTAACAAAATTGTTAAAATCGCTTAATGTGTATAGGTATCTATGACGATTGCGCTTAAAATAACTAAATCCCAGGCTTCGCAATTAGCGAAAAATTTGCGAACGCTTCTTGTTGAACATCAAGTATCAGAATATAACATTGCACAAATGCTTAATATTCCCGTTATGACCGTAAGGCGTTTAGTATCAGGTGAAACAGCAGACCCTAGAATTTCCACATTAAAATTATTTGCTGATTATTTCAAAATAAGTGTAGATTCATTAATTGCTGATCACTCTTCAAAATCTATAAATACAACCGGAAAAAATACTCCCCAGTTTATTCCAATATTGGATTGGGATACCGCAGCGAAGATTACCTCAATCCAAGAGCTTGATTTAAAATCCTGGAAAGAGTGGCATCCTGTTATTCTAGGGGATCAATCATCCTTAAGTGAAAATGCGTTTGCCTTGATTAGTAAACCATCGATGCAACCTAGATTCCCCTTGGGTACACTATTTATTATTGATTCAAATGAAACACCGATAGATGGCGATATTGTGCTAATTCAAATGAAAAAAGATAGCGGTTTATCTTTAAGAGAGCTAATAGTTGATCCGCCGAAATGGCAACTACTACCTGTTACACCTGGATCAGAAATATTATTTTATGACAAAAAACAACATAGGATTGTAGGAGTTGTGATTTTGATAATGCTACATTCTAGAAAAGAAAAATAATTCAATAATTTGTTTATAATTGATACTTGACAGCCAGTTATTAATCGAATTATTAGTGCAAATAAAGATCTATTATTAAAAAATACTTGTTTGATTGTACATAAGTGATATTATTTAAGCCTTATCTTGCTCATTATAATAACTACCATTAGTCTCAAGATTGAATACATAAACGAGAGTAACTGAACTGCGAGCCGTGTAAAGCGTAAAGCAATATATCGACTTCACTTATATAGTATTATTTTATGAGAATTTAAGAGATGAAAAAAATTAAACTTGAAATATCAAATCAATCATTTGCTCCTGCATTTGTTCGTTTAAAAAAGTAAGATTAGCTTAAAATCAGTGAAGATATCTCCATTTATTTTTATTTTAATAAAAAACGGAAGTTTTATACTGTGGGATTACAAATTGCATAATCAATTTGAAATATCTACAGAATATATAAATGAGCTTTGTCATTTTGGAGCTATGCATGCTCCGCTCAATCAAAAAATTTATTCTGAGCTTGTTGAAAATAATATTATCGTCAGTGAAGAGAATATTGATTACTTGGATAGCGATTGGAAATGGGATGATCTTGCCAAAATATTTCATATAGGCACCCAGGATATAAATAACGAAGCGCTTTCCCCTCCGGAATATTCAAGCCAGTATCTAGAAGACTGTGAGAAAAAATTCTCGGAGGTTACCTTAGATTATGGTAGAGCAGGAGAAACAATTGAATTACCTGTTGCAAGATCTATTGAAATAGAAAATGCAAAACTCATGGATACACTCCTTTCTAGACACACTAGTAGGAATTTTAATCGTGCGCCAATTTCTCTAAAGAACATTGCTACTTTACTGGAGGTTACATTTGCAACTTCAAATAGAGACGAAGAATATTATCGTTCACTTGGCTTATTGAGGATAGGACAGAGAAAAACATCTCCTTCAGGAGGCGGACTTCATCCTTCTGAGGCATATCTTTTAGTGCAGAATGTTGATGGTTTGGAAAGAGGTATCTACCACTTTAATTCAATAGAATGTCATTTAACAAAAATTGAAACGTTTGATAGTGAAATAAATATTGGAGATTTTTTAAATGGTCAGTACTTTGCAAATGATCTATCAGCAGGCGTTTTTATTACTAGTGAATTTGAGAAGCAATGGTGGAAGTATAAGCATTCGCGGGCATATAGAGTAGCTTTATTAGATGTGGGACATTTATCACAAACACTATTGTTATCTGCTACTGCATTAGGCATTTCTACATGGATGAGTGGCGCATTTGATGACTCAAAAGTATCAAAGCTTTTAAAGATAGATACAATCAGCGAGAGACCTATATTCTTCATTGGGCTAGGATATGGCAACGGTAGCTCAGTAGATCCCGAAACTCTAAAAATATTAGACAAAGTAAAGCTATGACCTCTCAACATACAAATACTAAATTGACGGAGTTTAAATATACCTATTTCATAGCAATGCTATATATGACCTTAGTGATCTTATGTTCTATCGTTGGTTTTAAACTGATTAACACGCCTTACCATGCTATGTCCGGGGCATCATTGGTATGTCCTTTTTTATTTTTGATGGGTGATATAGTTGCTGAAGTTTATGGTTATAAGCTAGTTATGAGTTTATTTTTTTCAGGCTTAGCTTGTAAGTTGGTATTAGTTATTGTTAGCTATTTAATTATCTCCTTGCCTTCGCCACCCGAGTGGAACCACCAAGCATCATATGACTTAATAATTGGTAACTTACCAAAAATTTATGGATATTCAATTCTAGGCATGACGGCATCATGGATGCTAAATGCATTTGTCTTGACTCGATGGAAATACATTGTTCAAGGTAAATATTTTTGGCTTAGAAGCATTACTACGTCAGGTGCTGGTGAAATAATATTTTCTATTATATCAGTTAGCTTAACTTTATTGGGGGTAGTGCCAATACACGATATTCCTAGTATTGTTATTTGGTCATTCAGTTTGAAAATCATATTCACTGTAATATTCGCTTATCCAGCTGCACTTGTTGTAAATTGGTTAAAGCATAAAGAAGGAATAGACGTTTATGATAACAAGTTTGGTCTTAATCCATTTAAAGAGATAGCCAATGAAAGTTAAAATCCCGAGTAGAAATAAAATTCCCGAGTGTGAATTATATGTTGAAATAATACAACAATCCGCAGGTGTTACTGACAATTTAGGCCGCGAACGCCCTGTCATGTTTATGCTTCCAGGTGGTCCTGGTGGAAACCATACCGTATACGATGATATTAAAATGCCTTTATCAAAATACGTAGATCTTGTTTTAATTGATCCTAGGGGTTGTGGTTTAAGCTCACGATCCGAAGCGGGATTTTGCACGATGGAAGAGTCTGTTAATGATATAGAAGCTTTAAGGCACGAATTAGGAATTGAAAAATTTATTCTGTTCGGTGGATCTTATGGTGCTATGGTTAGTTTGAGCTATGCTATAACTTATTGTAAAAATCTACTTGGACTTATTTTAGTGGCAGGCGCTCCATCCGGCGAATGTTTTGATACAGCGCTTGAGACATTAAGGAAAATAGGTACTGAAGAGCAAATTGCATTAACAGAAAAATTATTTGCAGGAAAAATTGAGTCCGTCGAAGAAAAAGAAAAGTATTACTCTATTATGCGGAATATATATTTAGCTAAGAGCAAAGAAGATATGGTTTCTGATAGAAAAAATATTCCTACTATCGGAAAAAAATTACCTTACTTTTTGGAACTATCTAACTTCGGACATTCAACCATACTTCCAAACTATAACGTTGTAAAAGATTTACATAAAATAAGAATGCCAACACTGTTACTTGCAGGTGAATGTGATTGGATTAATAATGTGAAATATGCTTATCAAATGAAAGAATTAATTCCAAACTCTGAACTGGTTGTTTTTCCTAATGCTGGCCATTTTATTTGGCAACGTATTGAAGAACAATTTTATGCAAAAATAGCGACATTTATATCAAATAAGGTTTATAGTCGTCATCAAACGATCCGGCACAGATTATGAATTACAAACTTTCTATCGATAAAATTGAGTATGTTCTACCAAAGAAAAAACAAACCATTGAAGCTGTTTCAGCCCTCTCGGGTATAAGTGTTAAAGAGCTTAATTCACATCTAGGGTTTATTGAGAAGTATGTAACAACAGATGAGGAGACATCATTAGATTTAGCAGAAGAAGTTGTTTATAAACTTATGACTAATTCAACAATATCGCCGGATGCAATTGACTACATCATATTTGCGCATAGCGGTATTTGTGAAAATGGGCAAGTAAGATCGCCTTCAGCTAAAATACAGGCTCTGATAAAAGCAAATAAAGCTTTTTGCTTTGAGATTACCAACGGTTGTAATTCAGTCAATGCTGCATTGCATGTTGCTAATAGTCTGCTAAGCATTAGTAATATTGAAACAAACATCTTAATAGTTGTCAGTGACACTTTATCTAAATATGTAGATTTCTCTAAAAAAAACGTAATGCATTTTTATATGTATTCTGATGGTGCTGCTGCAATGATAGTTAATAATTATGGGAAATCTAATAAAATAGTTTCTTCTGCATTATATACAGATGGGAGCTACGTGGATGTATCTAAAGTAAGATATAGAGCGAAGTCTGTTCTTAATGCTATTAATCAAAAACAAAAAATAATTGTCCCAGTAATGGAGACAAAAATTTCTGAGAAATCAAAACTTAGGTTGTATGACACGTTAGTATTGAATTACATCAAGGTTATAAAAGAGTGCATTAGTAAGCACGGATTACAAGTAACTGATATTAAGTTTCTATTTCTAGCACAAAATAGCAAAAGAGTGCTTTCGGATGTATTGAATTATTTTAACTTCGACTCTGATAAAACACTTTTTACAGGTAAACATTTAGGGCATGTAGGACCCATTGACTCCATAATTGCTTTTCACAATAGTATGGTCTCTGGGGATATCAATTCTGGTGACTATGTTATCTTAGCTGGCACAGGAGTAGGGTTTCATTGGGGTGCGCACCTTATCAAGATATAACTAATTTCAGTTAGCTAATCATAATATTAAGGTTTCATACATGAATAATTTTATCAGTGGCATTTTTAATAGAATCAGTAACTATCTTAATGGTGGCAGAGATACTTATACTTGTCGATTACTCGAAGTTGATCTATCTAAGCAAGAGGTAAAATTTCAAATTAAAATGAAATTGCCTATTCTGAAATGTTCTATTAGCCAAGCTATCAATGAATTAAATCTTATTGCGCATATATCAGCAATTGAAGCATGTTATTTAGGCGGACATTATGGAAGAATTATTAGTGCAGGTTCGTATGATGGTAGCATAGTTAAGAAAACTAATAAAACAATGTCATTTTTAATGGAAAATAGTGCGGAGAGATGTCAGATTTTATATAACGACAGGTCTGGTAATATTGGCTATTATGATAGAAAACTGCAGGAAGAATTTGTTGAGTCTCCACTTTCAATAGCTAATAATGAAAAGCTTGTTTCATTATTTAATTCAAGCCACGCTTGTTATATTGGGATCTCGGCAGGACTTCAGCTTGGAAAAAAAACCCAAAGACATGATACCGCAGACAAACCAAATTGTCTTACTGAAAGAAAATCTCATTTAAAGTTGGTCAAATAGCTTTTGTGAACCGTTTGATTTTGACTCCTCTAACATGCTAACAAGAATAGATCATTCTGTAATGGACAATATCTCAATTCAATTAAGCTTTAAGTTGGGACAAAAAAATACAACAATAATTAATGAATATGGTATCGGCGGCATTCTTTACTTTTTTAAAATAAAATTATTGTGGGAAACTGTGGGACGATTTTGTTGGGCATCATGCCTCAGCCCAACCTACATTACAGGAAAGGCGAGATCAAAGAATTTCAAAGAAGGTATATAGGGATGTCAGAAATAAATTACGTAGCAGCCGTTGGTAAAAATGATAAAATCAGACTGAGTATCCAGCACCAAACATTTTTAGATGGGACAGATAAGTTCTTACAGAAAATTGGTATTAAACCAGGAATGAAAATTCTGGTTGTTGGATGCGGAGCAGGTGATGAAACAGTTCTGATTGCTAAAAAAGTAGGTTCAACTGGTCATGTTACCGCAATTGACATTAGTCCTGAGCAGGTTGAGGTGTGTAACGAAAGAATGTCTGGTGAAAGTATTTCTAATGTTACCGTCAGAGCTTTAGACGCTATTAATCTGGACGAGTTATCGGAACAATTTGATATCGTTTATTGCAGGATGGTATTAGTACATATAATCGATCCACTACTTGTTCTGAAAAAAATGCTAGCGCGTGTAAAATCTCAAGGAAAATTAGCATGTGAAGAACCTGACATCAGTACTTGCTTCACTATTCCCTCCTCAGAATCATTTAATAAACATATCGATCTATTATGCCAATTCATGCGGAAGAATGGTTGTGATCCTGATCTTGGATCTAAAACATATAAAATATTTAAAGATCTAGGTTGCAATGAAGTAGAAATTAATTTTCATCAACCTGCTGTGGTAGATAAAGAACAAAAAACAGCAGCGTTGCTCTCTGCTATAAATTGTGGGCCTCAATATATTTCTTCAAATCTAGCTTCGAAAGCAGAAGTCGACGATATGATATCAGGGATAGAAAAAGAAGTTGTTGAATCTGATGTAGTGCTGGGCCAATGCAGAATGGTTCAAGTATCTGGAACCAAAGCATAACGTACGAAAAGTTGTAATTTCTCTTATACTTATCTTATTCGTTTGTCCAGGCTCTCTCACTGAGCGTTCAATTCCTTCAATTTGAACTATTCGGAATTTGCTAATAGTTGCGTCTGGTTCTCACAAAAAACCCTATAAAAACCTTCTAAAACTCACAAACTCAATTCCCGCCGCCCCACCAGATTTGTTATGAATACAAATTTTTTCTATAATGAAATTATAACGGAACTAGAAAAAACATATTGCAAATTATCCTGACATTTACAGACCAATTTTCTAGTAGACCCAAATCGTTTTTAGCCTCTAGTATATTTATAAAATTCAAATTCGTATTTTTTGTATGTCGAATTACTGAAATGGTGCAAGCGTTCAGGAAATTTATCACCGATCGCTTACATCAAAGCTAGAAGAAATCAGTTTTCAAAAATTAACTTTTGTTTTAGTAAGTCAAATTTTAATTGCTGATACATAGTTGAAAAAATCTTGCTGAATTTAAAGGCGGGAGATTTCGTTTTCTCTAAGTCAGAAATAGAAATATTAAATGGAATATAAGATTGTTTGGACTGAAGTCGCAAGAACATCGGACAAATTGCGTCGGCTGCTTTAGCTATTTTAGCTTCGATGGTCTCTCTTTTTTCGAACTCAAACCATAAGTCATGTAATTCATTGCCGAACGAAGGGCAGATAGACATAATTTTTTTAAGTGCATTAATTTCATCATTTTCTTTATTTTTTCTGGCTTCAATATCGAATGCCATAACATCACCCGCATAAATTTCAACGATATCATGTATTAAACAGAGTTTTATCAGTTTAAGTTCATCAATATCTTCAAATTCTTTTTTCAGTTCTTCCATCAGAATAATTGCAATCATGCTAACTGACCATGAATGTTCGCCGGTACTTTCATTTCTATCAGAATTCGTCTTAGTATTTCTAAGGACAAGTTTGAGTTTATTAATTTCTAAAATGAGCTGATATTTTTGTTGAGAATCATTCATGATGCTTCTCGCTAATTACGCGCTAAGATATAGTCTATAATAATACATACTATTCATAAATGATGCAATTAAAGGAATCTAGTACGCTATATGGAGCGCAGCGTAAATACAGGGAAATCTATATAACATAATAATCAAGCTAAATACCAGGGCTTGTTCGATTTTGCAAAATGTTCAAAAAGGAATGTTGGGTTTAGATTTTGGAGATTTCTTGAAGGATGGGTTGAATACTACTTCGACGAATATTGATATTAGGCAAGCATTGTCATAAATATAGAATATATGGATATTATTTATAACTGGGATTCAAATAAAAACGAGAAGCTCGTAGAGGAACGCAGTATCAGATTTGAGATGGTTGTCGCATCGCTAGATTCTGGTTACATTTACCATGTGGTTTGAAAGAACAAAAAATTTATTAGTTAAACTTGGAATTGAGTTACCAATTATCCAAGCTCCTATGGCTGGAGGTGCAACAACTCCAGAATTGGTTGCTGCTGTCTCAAATGCAGGCGGACTTGGATCTATAGGAGCTGGCTATCTTTCACCAAACGATATCCGTATTGCTATAAGAGCAACTCGTGCTTTAACTAAAAAACCATTTTCAGTGAACCTTTTTGTTACTTCATCAATCAAAGCTAAGTCTTTCCAAGTAGCGACAATAAATAAAAATTTAGATGTCTATCGTAAAGAACTTCACATTCAACAGGCTCCTGATACAGTTGATTATGTTGATTTATTCAAAGAACAATTAGATGTTGTGCTTGAAGAAAAAGTCCCTGTCTTTAGCTTTACCTTCGGAATTCCTCCATCAGAAGCAATAAAAAAACTTAAAGATAATAATGTCATTATTATGGGAACTGCAACAACTGTAAAAGAAGGATTGCAGCTTGAAGATATGAGCTGCGATATCATAGTGGCTCAAGGCAGCGAAGCAGGAGGACATCGTGTTAGTTTCGCTGGGATGTTTAGAACATCTTTAATAGGAACCATGGCGTTTATACCGCAACTTGTAGATGCAGTAAAAATTCCCGTAGTAGCTGCAGGCGGTATTATGGATGGTAGAGGGTTTGCCGCATCTTTGATATTAGGAGCCTCAGCCGTACAAATGGGCACAGCGTTTTTAACTTGTCCAGAAAGCGGTATACATAAAAAATATAAACTTGCGATACTGGATAGCAATGAAGAAAGCACTGTTGTCACGTCAGTTTTCTCTGGCAAACCCGCTCGTGGTATTAAAAATAGATTTATTGAAGAAATGGAAGTAGAACAAGATAATGTGGCAGATTATCCAATCCAAAACACACTTACTCAAGATATTCGCAGAGAAGCGGCAAAACAGAACCGTACCGAATTTATGTCTCTTTGGGCTGGTCAGGGGATCCGACTAAGTAAAGAGAAATTTGCTGCTGACTTTATAGAAAGTGTAGTAAGTGAAGCTAAAAAAATATTAAATATAGGTAGTTAATCGCTACGATCTAAAATGTAGCTTTTTAAATTAATGGTATAATGAATCTCGAAAATGATTTCAATCATCATAGTCACATGAAAGTTTCTGCGACATAATGGGATGGACAGTCATTTCAGTGAAGAGATACGAGGTCAGACTTGCATAGTGCATTCCTAATTGAATTACACTTTATTTCAGCCGGGCAAAAAAGCTGCAAACTAGATTTTAAATTAATAATAAATTAAATTATTTTCTCAATAAGTTTAATTCAATCGAAACTGTAGGAATTCCATCGTCACTCTTCGATTCTGACACTTTACGAATAGGCTCAGTTAGCTTATGACGCAAGGTCTTATTAGCAAAAAGCTGTTTGCTTCGAGCGTCTTTCTGTTTATAGTCATTTTCACTGTGTGGAATATGATGCCCATTAATTTCCGTATTAACTTCTTCTTTAATTTCATCCATTTGATGTTGAATCTCACTCATTTGAATGCCCAGTTGCTGAGTTAGATCTAGGTCAGGTAAATCCGCCTCTTGAATAACATTGGGAGGAACATAAGCATTAGTAATATCCGCTAATAGTTGGGATACCAAATTTAGTCGTTGTGACAAAAGAATAATTTTGAAGATCAAGCTATTTGCAAAACTTTGTAAGTGAACGGATTCTATAACTAAATCATTTAAAAATGCTTCACGATCGGAGAATAAATTATCTAAATGTGTGGTAAGTGATTTTAACGTTGATAAAGGAAATTCAGCTTCTAAGACAGTAAAAATTGCGGTTCTCATGCGACTCTTATTAGTTATCCTGACGAGATAATCATTACTATTAAGATAAATATATACCCATAAAGCTAATCCTAAGGGATTGTAAGAGATTTCTGTTTCCGACGAGTCCTCGTGATATTTCATTAACGAGTCTCTTAAATAGTTGAAATTGATGTCACGATCAATTTTAGAAAAAAAATTCGATAATTTAGTGTAGTGTCGGGAGCGAGTTAGCTTGTATTTGTCTATAGCTTTAATGATGTTGGCGGCTATATTTTTAGAACGAACCACCATTGCATTACTATCGTCCACACATCGCGTCGATGCGGTGATCAATGAAGCCATATTACTCGATAAATAATTATAATCTTCATTCTGATCCAAAGGAGCATAAGCAGTAAAAGGTCTGTGTGTGGGCATGGCTTTTCCCAATATTTAATTCAAAATTATAATGACCGACCGTGGCGCAAATCAGTTGAATTATTCATTTCTTCAACGCTTTCTTTAGATTCCTCAGGCATAGGCACAGCAGAATTCATTCGTGTAGAAAACTCGATACAACAGGTGTCAAATGCGTTCGCTGCAATTTTATATTCTTCAGAATGCGGGACAGTAGACAATACATCAACAAGTCGCATCAACAGATTCAGTTGGTAACGACTACCGGAGTCAATAATTTCAATGGAATTACTAGATATATAGTCACTATAAGAGGCTTTTATATCCTTACAGAGAGCAAGAAACTCAGTGACGTTACTGCCTAAAGCTGATCTATAACTTAAAAATTTGGTTAAAATATCTCTCGCACTTTGTTCGGTTGGAAATAAGGTGAGTATTTCGCTAAATCCATCTTCAGCCCAATGACTGACTAAGTCGCTTATGCTGACTCTCCATTTTTTAAAAATGATAGGTATGACGTTTTCCGATGATTGATTCATAGCATAAGGTTGTGAAGACGTTCGCTGTTCTCTCAATATAGCCAGAGCAAGTGAAACAGCTGACGTTGAATTTTGATAAGCGGAATTAACTGAAACGAGGGGTTTAGCTGAAGGAGATGGTAAACAGGCTTTGATATGTTCTTTCTTGTCAGAAACAAACTGTTTAACAGCCGCTTTTTTCTCATTGAGTTTAAGCGTTAGTATGTTAGCAAATTTAGCTGCTTTTCGGTTAAAGGGCCATCCAGCGGTTAAAGGGTTGAGTCGCCATTTAGGACGATTATCTAGAATACTTTGTGTCAGCGATTCAAGTAGTTTTGTTATTTTAGTCGCTGTGGAGTCGACACTCTCTAATTTACGCGATTGAATCGCTTCGGATAATTCAACCGATAAATTCGTTTTAAGATCTTGAAAAATATTATTGTGACGCACGAAAAACCCTTTCATCCATCTATCATAGCTATCACCTAATTGCCAAGGCTCTGATAGCATGACTGATTCAACAATGCTGATTGCAAAGGAAGGATCAGTACTGTGTTTAAATTCTGCGGTTGGCAATTCGTAACAAGAGAACTGTAATAGATTAAATGTTTCATAAAGTAAATTGGAGCTGACGGAATCAGTGATTGATATAATCGATGTGTTATCTTCTGCAAATTCAGGATAATTGAATTTATGAAAATCTTCTGGGGCATGCTTTAAGAGAGCTTTTTTAACATCACGACAGTATTCTCTTTCCAATTTATTAACTTTTTTAGCAATATCGATTGGGAAAGTATAAATTTGCTTTTGAATTTCAGAAGTAGTTTCTAAGGCGAAAGTTTTTAATGACGAAAAACACTCATGAGCATAATTAGCGTCTTTTAAATTAAAATCAGCAGGACTGTCATAGTTTTCACGATTATAGGTATTGTATTGAGCTTGCAATTCATTATTAAGCCTATCAATATCAGCAATTTTAGCCGATAATTTAGCAACGGTATTTTCATACGATTTGAGTTGTGCTAGGACAGATTCTTTGCCTTGCTTGCTACCGTAGGCCCATAGCGTTCCCTTAAACGTACAAAGCGCATATGCTTTATCAATAAGTTTCTTCATTTCAATAAAATCAAGGATCGCTGAGGTAAGTTCCTGGAATAGCATTAAATGTCTACGTTGCAACACTTTTGGAACCCAGTCTGGAAAATCACCCTTATCCAAATCCCATTTAACATCCCGTGGGGAAAAATCGATATTGAAATAATAATTCTGCAGCGCATTATCTTTTGAGCTAAGAGATTTTTCGTCATCGATTTGAGCGAAACGTATAAGCACACGAAGCATTTCACCGGTGTGTGATGCGGTAACGAAGGGTAGAGTCTTTTGCTCTAATGACGAATAAGTGCTATCTAAGGATGATCGCAAATAATCATCTACTAGTAATGGAATTTCATGGACCGATGTTTTTCGATTATAAAAAATGAAGCTTAAACATTCATTTAACATTTTATCAGATTTATCTTTCAGTTTTTTGAAATGATCGTGAGCCGTTAGACGCTCCATTTCCTCTTTTGTTTTAGCGATACATTTCTTTAATTCCCGCTCGATGAAATCTAAAACATTGTGTTTGGTTATATCACCCGGAATTTTGCTATACGGGAATAAATTTGCTTTTTTTCGAACAGCGGTAAGATATTGAAGTCTTTTTTCAAATTCTAAAATAGAATCTTTGCTATATTCATAAGGAGGCAAAGAGATTGCAGACCATCTTAACCATTCAACGTAAAAAAGTTCTAAGAAATCACCCTTTTTTCCGTTATCAATTAATCGATTTTGTCTTTTGGCTAAATAGGACGAAATATATTTACTGAGGGATTTAGAGATATCGTAATAATTTTGCGTCCCTTTTCGTTTATGTTCAAGCTCATCGAGATAGGCATGATAGTTGAGATCGGGGGTAAAACAAAATACAGGGCGGCCATCTTTCAATTCCCAATAATCAGGTACTACTGAAGAAGGAGATACGGGAGAAGGCGGATTTGTAACAACCGGTATTCTAAAAATAGTTTCATAGATATCTTTAACACTTTTAAGACGAGTTAATGCTTTTTTAGAATATTTATTTCCAAAAAATGATTCTATAAAATATTCTGTTAGTTTCGTCCCTGAAAACCCGGCAGCTGCACCAACAACGCCTGCAACAATATGAGTAGTGGTAATGTTACCTGACTGCATAATAGCACCCTCTCAATTTCAAACGACGGACCAAAGTTATGGCGCATCATTGATCAAATGATAATGTTAAGCTTTATTATTATACTGCTCAATTAATATAAGCAAGAAAAATTTACAGTAATCGTTAAGATAACGTTGATCATAATGTCTGTCGAAAAGTTAATCCGAAACAAATTCAATTACATAAGTTTGAATTTAATAATAAAAATTATAGAGCTAAATGGTAAAAGTGCATTAACTGCAGTCAATTTATCATCAAATTCAGAAACAATTTTAATTTTGGATGATGGAATTGACGCCCCTAAGCATCCCTTGAGCTTTAAATCCAAAACCTAAAATGAATGCAGGTATTATGCTAAGGGCAGTTGATTGAAATATTGTTCTCATGATTTAAACGTACTAAATAGTTTAAAAGAACAAGAACTGATTTTTGAATTTCGAGAATTACTTCTAGCGTAAAATCCTCGTGAGGCAGCACATGTATCTCGGAAAAGATTAAATGATAATGAACACTTAGATAATTTGATTTTTGACTATCATTCAAAAAATCCAATTCCAAAAAATATCATTACGTTCGATGACGTAATAGCTTCTGAAGCTAGTTAAGAGCATCCGAAATCATGCTTAGAAAAGAATATCCAAACGCAGAAATTTATGGCATTTTTGTAGGACGATCTATTAACCAAATATTTACTAATAAATATCAACAAAATTATATTTCAATCTTGTTTAGCTTTCAATTCATAATAAAATTTCATTTCGCTAATATCTGTGAAAGTCGGAAAAATAAATGTAAACAAATATGAAATGTTTAATAAATTAAAGTCATTTCCACCAGAAATAATGAAAATTACATTTATAGTAATATCACAAGCTATTAAAAACGAGGAATTAAATAATTCAAATAAAAGTCTCAAAATTTCTGATGTATCAGATAATTTAAAACAATATCACTCATCAGAATTTTTATTGCTAGTTGATAACAATCAATTCATTCGAGCTTTATCAGTCCATTTAAGCTACTCTCTACATGCCTGATCTCCTAAACAATTTCGAAAGTTTAAGCCGGAGCAATCTATACCGCAATGTCTTAAACAGCTCTCTCGTTTGATTTTTATTTTCCTTAGAGTCAACTTTAAATTGCATTAATCGCAGTTGTTCATAGCGATCAATAAAAGCAGAAAGTATAGGCATGAGATTGGGTAATTCATCAATAAGAGCTTTACATTGCTGTTTCAAAGTAGCAGAAGGAGGAGTAGAAATATTAAATCTCCGAAATTCTTTTTGTAATAAATGATATTCCCGTAATAGCGAGTCTAACTTTCGTGTTTGCCACCATTGATAACCGAGTCCTAATAAAATAAAAAATAAAATCGTAAAACCAACCGCTGCTTGCAATAAATCTCCTGTGTTCCATTGTCCCAATCCTACATGTTGTAATAAATTTTTCTGAGAATTTTGACTATAAAATAACAACCATCGTTCGGAAAAAAAACGCGCGGATTCTAAAAAGAATTGCATTTTTCGTCCCCAAGTAAGTTCTGACATGCTGAAGCTGTCTTCTTGGGTTAAATAAATTTCGCGATTTCGAATAGTTTGATCTATCCGTTCAGGTGCTACGTACATGGTAGGATCTAGTTGCTGCCAACCAATACCCTCTTGCCAATACTCAAGCCAAGCATGAGCGTCACTTTGTTGGATGGTTATAGCATGTGCGATCGGGTTCCATTGTCCTCCCTGATATCCAAGTATCACGCGTGCAGGAATACCGGCTGCTCTTAGAATAAAGGTAACAGCACTTGCATAATGTTCACAAAAACCTTTTTGAGTATCAAACCAAAAACTATCGAGTTGATTTTTCTGTGTGTCCAGCAGGGGCGGCGTCAGGGTATACCAAAAAGGTTGCTGTTGAATATAATTACGTAAAAAATTAATAAAAACTTTTATATCTTTGTGTGTGTCTGCAAATTGTTTTTTAGCCCAAGCATTTAAGCGTGGATTGATATTGTTTGGTAATTCTGTTGTTTCTGCGTATTCCTTTCGATTTAAAATTTTGTATGACGCGGGTTGCACTTTGAGTGAATAAGCAAAGCGTTCAGTAATGGGTTCTTTATTTTGGCGAATTAAGCCATGATCGGATAAAAATAAAAGATTAGAGGCTCCCGCGATTGGATAGCCTGCATAGAATAACCATTTTTTTTGATTGGGCTCTAATAAAATTTCATAGTCCGCAGTTTCATTTTCTTTAAGTTCCTGCAAAGGGAAAAAACTAGAATTTCTGTACCAAGAAGGTTGCCAACTATCGCCAGTGTATGTACTTAAAATAATGCCGCGCCAATACCCATTCATAATGGGAGAATTTTTAAAAGTAATTTGCATGACAGCACTGTCGTCATTGAATAATTCAGAAATCGATCCTGGACTCATAGTTTCATTAAAACCAGTGCTACCTTTTGATATAGCGGGTACATTCCAAAGCGGTTCTATGCGAGGAAAAACAAAGAATAATAAAATGCTTAACGGGATTGCTATTAGTAGTTGTTGACTAGTTTTACTCGTTATTTGCCTTAGTGTGACTTCCGAGGAACTCAATTTCAACATGATTGATAGGTTGGCAAGGATAGCACCGAGTAAATAAATAATTATCCATAACTCTTGAATGACAATAAGTGCGGAAAATATAAGAAAGAAATTACATATTATAAGAACTTTTAAGTCTCTAATAGTATGGATTTCAAGACATTTTAAAATAATAAATGTCAGCAAACACCGAATAAAAAATCCAACTGAGAAAATATCTCCGCCATATAATAAAATACAGCATACTAAGATGAAGAGGGATATGCGTATCGACACAGGTATAGGTGGATAATTAAAATAATCAGCCGTTAACCGGTATGCTATTGCGGATAAAAAAGTTATGAACAACCACGCAGGCTCGGTTGCGATATGGGGAATATAACAAATAAATATGACTAAAAGGAGATGCCATTTCAATGTTACAAAGTATTGTTGAGATGGTTTGATATTCATTGGCATAACGCCAGTTGCCGCAAACAATGTTGTAAATGTTCTTCTCCGCGAGCAAAGTGTGTAGGTGATGACTTTAATTCTAAACCATAAATCATGCCATTATGTTCAGCAGCTTGTAACCAATAACTTAAATTTTGCAAATTATTTTCAAGATCAATTGAATGTAAATCGCTTAATTTAAAAAGCCAATAATCAACTTCATTGCTGTCCATTATCTTCAGATACCAACCCTGACCTTTTGCAGCAATTCTCCAATGAATAAGTTTAGGTTCCATCCAGGGATTTTCAACCTGTTTCAAGTCATAAAATTCTTCATCACCTACCGTATGTTTCTGCTTTGTATTTTGAGCGAAATAAGCCTCTGGCCAAAAACCTGGATTGATTGGTTGTGGATAAACGTAATAATGCTCTTGAAAATAAACATAACTCCAGACCCTAAAAATTCCAAACGGGAAAAAACTGGAAATGATAATAGGTGGTAATAAATAATAACCTCTAGTTGCAGTTTCAATTGGAACAATAAACTCTAAACCCTCAGGAGGTATTTTTTCCAAGCGAGTTTTAGGTTGTGATGAAATTTGAAATTCAATTCCAAAACGAATCTTATTAGTAGATTGGATAGATAAAATAACTCTTGCCGGTATTCCTTGTTGTACATCTTCTATAGAAATGAACTTAAAGGAAAGATTTTTGAGATTTGCGTGCGCTTCAAAAGCGCTTACTAGACCAATGACGACGAGTATAAAACTCATCAAAAAAATTGCGTTTATTTGAGAATTAACGGCTCCTAAAAATAATGCTAATACAACAAGAGTGTAAGCCCAACCAAATCCTGTAGGGAGAATATATAAATTTCTCGAATGCACTGTTTGAGGATTCTCTAAGCGATTTCTTTTCTTTACCCACTGCTCCCAGTATATTTTGAACTTTTCTGTTAATGGGGTAATCACACTGGGACCTCAACCGTATTCATTAATAATTCTGCGGCAGATAATTCGGAGGGGGATTTTTTAATATTTAAGCGATGGTTCACGACTGACGCCAGAACTGCTTGAACGTCATCGGGGCGGACAAAATCCCGATCGGAAGTAGCGGCATAGGCTTGGGAAGCACGAACTAACCCCATACCTGCTCTTGGGCTCAGCCCATGACTAAACAAACCTTGATTACGACTTGCGGCAAGTAGCGATTGCACATAATCCAAAACAGTATCTGATACAATTACGTTTTGGCTTTGCATTTGCAATTCGAGTAATTGTTGTGGATTAATAACGGGTTTTAAGTTTATCAATTTTGAATTGTACGCGGGGGATTTCAATAATATGCGTTCGGCATCCGCAGAGGGATAACCGATAAATAATCGCATGAGAAATCGATCTAGCTGGGATTCGGGTAAAGGATAGGTCCCTACGTGATAAGAAGGATTCTGCGTCGCGATAACAAAAAATGGATTGGGTAAAGCGACGGTATTACCATCAATGGTGATTTGTCTTTCTTGCATTGCTTCTAGTAAAGCACTTTGAGTTTTTGGTGTTGCTCTATTGATTTCATCAGCCAATATAAGTTGCGAAAATAACGGGCCTCGATGAAAGTTAAATAGTCTTTGTTCCGCATCAAAAATTGATACCCCTAAAAGGTCGCTGGGAAGTAGATCACTCGTAAATTGGATACGCTGATATTGCATGCCGGTCAGTTGGGCTAATGCATGACTGAAGGTTGTTTTACCCATTCCCGGGAGATCTTCCAGAAGTAAATGACCATTCGCCAATAAACAAGTAATACCTAAACGAATAGTCTCCTCTTTTCCAAGGAGAATTTGACTCAAAGCTTCTTGTAATTGTTTTATCATATGAGTCATTTTCTGGATGACTGATATAAAATAGTATACTAAGTGCTACTATTAAATATAATTAGTAATACTACCAATATTGTATAGCCTATTTGTCATAGTAGGACGAACCCCTTTTAAGAATTTGTCTGTATAATACGGGCTATCTGACAGATATTAGAGATCGCCATGACTGCGAACATTAGACTGTACATAGAAATCAATTGAATCCCGAGCTCTTCCACAAACAAATTGAACTTATGAAAACAAACTCATTAAGAATAAATGATGACAAGGCTATGTGGGATATATGGATGTCCATGTATCAGATTTCTGCGGTTACAGTGGCAAACGAAATCGGATTATTTCAGCACTTAGATTCCCAGCCTTTTTCAATCGGCAAGATTTCAGAAATGCTAAAGATAAATCTGCTTGGTACAAAAGCACTTGTTAATGTTTTAGTAGCATTGAAGTTTCTTAAGATTAAAAAAGATCATATCCGTCTTACTCCAACCGCCCAGTCCTATTTACTACGAGACAGCGCTTTCTATTGGGGCGCTCAATTTAATTCTTTAAGCGACAGATCTGAGCATAAGCGGCTTTTAACAGCACTTAAACTATCATCGACACAATTATCTCACGAGAATAAAACTTTCAGTGCTATGTGGGAGGAAGGAACCATAACCGAAATTGCTGCAAGAGATTTTACTGAAAAGATGCAAGCAACAATACTTGCTCCCGCTGTAGGTGCTATAAGATCAGGTGTGTTTTCATCTACAAAGAAATTACTTGATATGGGTGGGGGATCGGGTTGTTTTAGTATCGCTTATATAGAAAAATATCCCGAGTATCACTCTGCGGTATTTGAGCTACCGGTCGTAAGCAAAATCACTTCTGAATATGTATCTAAATCTAATTTGAATCATAAGATTGATATTATCCAAGGAAATTTTTTTAAAGATCAATGGCCACGAGAATTCGATGGGATTCTATTAAGTCAAATCTTACATGATTGGCCGATGAGTTATTGCAAAACATTGGTTGAATACGCTTACAAAGCTTTACCTCAGAACGGTAAAGTTTACATTCATGAAATGCTACTTGAGGAAGATCAAACGTCTCCACTTACCACCGCCTGTTTCAATTTATTAATGTTTGTAAATCATCAATCTCAGCAATTTACTAAAAATCAAATTTTTGATTTTCTTCTATCTGCTGGATTTAAAAATCCTAAAGTTAAAAAGACTTTTGGGTATTATTCAGTTATTACTGCGATGAAATAATTTTTAGAAAAAATTTACAATTAATTATCTTTAATCTTTAAAAATATTTTAGTTCCATATCACTTAATGTAATAAAAGGTTTCATTTACAAATTTCTTCCTTAGGGTTGATGATGATATGGTTTTTTGGAAAATGTGATTATAAGATGCTTATTTTAAAGGGGTTGTAATCTACATTACGATCATAAATATCAATTTTCTCTGTATTTTTTAACCATGTTGCTAATAAAACCACTGGCAACACTGCGATAAAGGCATATATCATTTTGAAAATATATCCATCCAACATTAAAAATGGAATTTTGCTTATCGGTTCAATACCGGTATATGCAAGCGTACCTCCTACAATGGTGAAAACCAATTCTCCTATACTTGTTGAAAGAATACTTCGAAGCCAAAAATGTCTTCCACACATAAGAATTTTAAATTTTGAAATGATATAAATATTAATAAAATTTCCCAACACGCTGGCTATCGTAATAGCAAAATATGCTCTTAATATAGGAGAAAATACTAATAGATAACCTTCTTGTCCTTTCCAATCTGACGGAGGAGGTAAATTGGCAACAAACTTTAAAGATATGCAGTAAATGAATCCTACAAACATTGAAAACCAAACAATTTGCCTCGCTGCTGCGTAACCATAAACTTCTGCTATTACATCTGCAATTGCATAAGAAAGTGGAAACATAAAAATAGCACCTGGTTCCAATATATGTTTCCATTCAACCATCTTATAAACCATTGGATAGGTAGCGATCCAGCCCATCATATAAATCATTGATAACAACAAAAGCCAGCGATATTGAGATTTTTGTTTATTAAGCATAACTAAATTGTTTCCAAGCATAAAATCCTTCTCATATAATTAACACTCAAGAATTGAAAATTTAAAAATTTTTTATTTCACTAATTTAACCTGAAGGAGGATATATCTCATTACGAAAGTGTGGGAGAAATTTTGCAGAAAATTGTATTATCATTTTTGCTTAATGTAATAATTGTAAAATTTAATTAATGAAATATACCCTACATAGTGCGATAAGATTATTATCGCGATACTAAAGAAGTACATTTGAATATTCTACATGTAACAGAGTTTGGACACAATACATTTGGATGCTTAATTAGAGGGCAAGCCTAATGTTAATTTTATTCTTTTCATCTGTTTGATTTTTCTATCTGTTAAATTTTTCAAATGTTGGCAACGTAGAGCATTTATGCTGAGGATTCCGATATGTTGTCAGGCCAACTTCCCAAAAGAATAATACATAGCCTCTGAACTTTATCTGCTAATCGCGAAATAAGTATATCGAAGTTATTAGTAAACTGATTTTGTGGGCAATCCTCAGTATCAACAAGATCGGTTACAATTTTCAATCCAATAAACGGCACCCCACGCATTTGTGCAACTTCGGCAATGCCGGCTGCTTCCATGTCTTTTATCGCGGCATTGTTCTTAGTCATTTGTTCATTTTCCTGTTGGCTCGATAGTAACGATCCTCCAGTTGATATGACACCTTCTTTCAAACCGAGTTTTTTCGCAATGAACGGAATAGGTAAACATTTATAGGAACCTATTCCATAATTTAAAAAATGCATATCGGGATTAAATAGACGATCATGGTACTTGATTGACTCAGAACTTACATAGATATCACCAGGCATAGTGCCATTTCTCTTAAAGCCTCCCGCTGTCCCTGCGTTTATTAGAATATCTGGAGAAAAGACTTTAACAGCTTCCCAAGCCACTAAATTCAAGCCTTGTGTGCCGATTCTATCAACGCCATGCGTCGCACATGTTCCACTAACAATTAAGAACACTTTGCCGTTATCCATGTCAGCTTCATAAACGGAAACAGGTAATTGAGAGTCCATTTTATGCTCAACTACTTTCATATTCATTTGCTTGATTATTGGCTGCGCTTCCTTTTTCATTGCTACAATTAGCATAATCCTATAGATAGGCATAAATTATCCGGTTTTGATGTTTTAGATATTTTAAAGACCTATAATATACGCTATCATTGATCAAATAAAAGCTTAATTTTTCTTAATGTGAACATTAGTCAGCTCTCACGCGACAAAAAAGTAAATCAAAGCCAACAATTTACAAAAACCATTCAATTCTCTAATAACCCAAGACGAATATTTTCGATTAGATTATTTAATCGCTGAAACATAAAATATTAGGAAAGTCGGTGCTTTATCTATTTTCAAAGGAGATTGCGGGCCACCCAACACGATCAGAAAATCGAAATCTTTTATGTCAGGGAATGTATCTCCTTTATAGGGACTTACTGTCAGAGTTTGGTGAAAGCGTTGTTTCGCCCATGATTCAATGAACCCAGGTTTCTCAAATGCCGCATGTATTACAATTAATATTTTCATTCTTTCCATTGGATTGTCCTTTTAATCTTATTTAATTTGTTATTAAAATTCTTCAGTTAATAATTTTCTAAGTAGGTTATACGCTTTTTCATAAATACCAATTCCTTGAGACTCACGTGGTCCAGCGACATTCAAAATGTGAATGTTAGTATTCTTAATCCATTCATTTATATCACTCATTTCAACAGACTCAGATACCTTACGAACGTAATAAGGTTTATTATATTTCTGCGCCATTTCAATGGTGTACTGCGTACTTCCAATTGGTGGATCAACAACTATTACAAGTGTCCCATCTGAATCACGAACGTTCCATTCAGTTCTTTGCTCTGGCGCGCTCAATGATGTTTCTATCAGATTGCTATAGTCTGCCGAGATAGGCCCGTCTTCTGCCCAACGATTTTTAGGGCACCATCCGCCATAGGGAATTTTTAAATATCTCGCGATATCGAGGGCAGCGCGGTCAACTCCAGTTTGACCACCGCTAACGATTTTTTTGATTTGAATCATTGGCATTTTGGTTATTTGATCTCTGAAATATCGCTAATACTGATTAGAGAATCAGGCTTAAAAAGCGTTGTTGTACTAATTTTATTTCCTATTGTATAATATAGCTCATTTTTACGCTTCAAAAAAATTGGAACGAAGTATCATGGATAATGTAATTCATGAGTAAAACTATATTGATTACAGGATGTACTAGCGGTATTGGCTACGCTCTCGCATTGCGCTTTGCTAATAATGGTTATAAGGTTTACGCGGTTGGCCGCGATAAAAAATTGCTTGACGAATTGTCCACTAAGTCCGATCTTATTATTCCGTTCGAAACGGACATTACTGATAAAAATCGCGGAGATATAATCCTTAAAGCGCTCCAATATGAAGAGTCGATTTCAATAATCCATAATGCTGGTATCGCAAAGCCATCTCTCATCAGCGAATTAACTGAAGATTTATTGAAAAAACATTTTGAAACAAATTTCTATGCGCCTATCTTACTTTCGCAACACCTCCTTCCACTTCTAAATCAAGATAGCAGAGTACTTTACATCTCTTCTGGAGCTGGTGATTTAGCCCTACAAGGCTTAATGCCTTACTGCACTAGTAAAGCTGCATTTGAAAGAGCAACGCATTGTTTCAATCAAGAATTCAATCCAAAGGGAATTTATTTTGGAAATTTACGACCTGGGATGGTGGATACAAATATGCAGAAAAAACTGCGTGAAGAGAACGTAGCAAACTTGCCAACACGAGATTTTTATTTATCCGCTAAAAATAATCACAATCTAATTCCTCCTCAGCTCGCCGCTGAATTTATTTTTTGGGTAATGACACAAACTACCAACATGAACTTCGGCGAAACTTTATGGAATATATCCGATACAAAATACCGCGACGCATGGTATCCCAAAACTCTCACCAACAACTGGACGTTATAGCAAAAATGTTAATAACAGAGACACACTCCATAGAACATTTCTTCCAACTATTCGAACTTCACGCAGAAAATACCAATACGAAAAAACGCATCGCCATCTATTTCGATGACGAACACAAAATAACTTATCATGAACTCAATAACCGCGTTAACCAACTCGCCCACTATCTTCTTGATCCCAACAACGCAGTACATCATCCAGAAACTCAAATCGGGTTGTTTTTTCAATTATCCATTGAATACATCATTTGCCAACTAGCCGTCATGAAAGCAGGTTTAAGTTTCGTCGCGTTGAGTGCGAATACGGAAGTGGAACGTTTGCAAGAATTTACTAAGCAGAGTGAAATCAAATTATTGTTTTCAAGTTCATCTTTAAAAAATCATTTATTTTTGACTAGCTGCCCTACGAAAATTTTTTATTTCGATTCGCAACAACATGTTTTAAATTCTTATTCCACTGAGAATCCAGCTAAAAAAGTCTTACTAAACCAACTTGCTTATATTCATAATACCTCCGGCTCGATGGGTAAACCTAAGCAAGTATTAATTGAATATGCCGGTTTACTCAATTGCGCAACGGATTTAATCGAGCGCTTGTTTATCACCGAGAAAGATAAAACGGCGGCTTTCGCCGATATTAGTTTCGATGCGCACATTGCTGAGATGATGATGACGTTAGGGGCTGGTGCCGCGCTCTATTTGGTGCCTGCGCAAACGCGTTTGAATTATTTATCTTTAACCCATTATTACAATTCACATAGCATTACTGTTTCGACATTAACGCCTTCTGTTTTAAATGCGTTGAGTCCGGAGGCTTTTCCTACGCTCAGAGTGTTATTGAGTACGGGCGAAGCTGTTACGCAACGAATTGTTTCTAAATGGTGTGAAGCTAATCACAAATTATTATTCGTTAATGGTTACGGGCCTGCGGAAGTTACTATCGCCACTAGCATTGCAATTTTACAAGCTAATGATCCAATCCATGTCGGAGATGCTATTAAAGGATTGAAAATTTATATTTTAGAGAAAAAAGCACTCGAAGATCGTAGTGACCCTAAAAAGGTACCACCTAACGTGCGTGGCGAAATGTTTATAAGCGGCACTGGCGTCGGACGCGGTTATGCAGATAAGAGATTGACCGCGGAACGTTTTAGGACTATTGCAGATCCCGACAATCCAGAGAAATCTATTCGAGTATATCAAACCAGGGATGAAGCTAAGTATACCATCAGGCAGGATGGGAGTTATCAATTTTATGTGACTGGTCGATTAGATCGGCAATTGAAAGTCCATGGCATATTAATTTGTCCAGAAGAAATTGAAGCGCTGTTGTTATGCGAGCATGTTATTAATGCGCAGATCGAAACACAATTAACACCAATTGGCCGCCATGCGGATTTCATTGCTTATCTGCATGTCGTCGAGCCGTTCGATTTATATGAGTATTACAAAAAGGTTGTTAAAAAATTTCCTGCCGCTATCGCACCCTCGCAGTGGGTTATTTCAGATAAAGCTTTGTTAAGCACTAGCAGTAAAAGTGCATTAAAATCTTCGGGTATAGAACCAGTCCGTGCCCATTCGCATTCAAAACAATTGCCTTCGACAAAAATCGAAGTTGGCATAGCGCAAATCTGGAAAGACGTATTAGAAACTTCTGAGGACACCGATTTTTCATTAGATGATGAGTTCGATATGGTCGGCGGCACTTCTTTGCAAATAGCTGACCTCGTAACGATATTACGCAAGAAATATAACTTAAAACTAGACCCGAATGAACTTTTAAATTATCCCACCATAGGATCGTTAGCGCGGCTCATCGAGCGGTTTGAAAATGAAAATACTCATGTTAATAAACCCATTTTTCTAAATGAAAAATATGCCGTTCTCAATCATGAAACGCCATTATTTTTGATTCATTCCTTGGTTGGTGACGCTGAGAAAGATTATAGAAAGCTCATTGCTGAATGGCCAAGCCAACGGCCTATTTATGGCATCACGTCACGCGCTTTTAAAAATAATAATGACATGGATAACAATTTAGACGCCATTGCTAACGATTACATAAAAGCGATGAAATCCATTCAGCCACGTGGCCCATATCTTTTAGGCGGCTGGTCAGCGGGTGGACTCATCGCTTACGCAATGTGTCAAAATTTAAAAAATGAAACCGTTTATTTACATATGATAGATACCGAGGCATTAGCGACTTATCAACATAAAAGCCGGTCAGAATATGCATTTTATTTAACAAAGCTGTTTGAAGATAAGTTAAGTTCTATGCTCGGCATACCTGATACGCCTACCCCGCTAACTGATCTAGCAGCGCTGCCGAAAGCCAAACAAATTTATTATTTTTTTAATGAGCTATTGAAGGCATTAGAAAAAGCAGCGAAAGAAATGACTGAGCATCAGCTGATTTTATTGCCGAATAAAAAAGGTTTGATAAGCACGGTAAAAAATACCTTACTAGCCATTTTAAACTACGGCCAAACTAATAAAATTGATAACGCAATCTTATGGGCGGCGACTAAAACACAAACTGATTGTGCCGATGAACGTTTACATTGGCATGATAATGAAATTGAATTTAATTCAGTCAAAATCTTAGACGGCAGTCATGAATCGATTTTACTAGATGCTAATTCCGCAAAAACACTCGCCGCGCAATTGGAAAGAGCATGCACACAACAAGTAGAAGCGAAAAAGCTAGTTCAAACACATTTTTTTAACCGCCCATTTGTCGATAGCAAATATTTTATTGGTCGCGAAAATGAGTTAAACGATTTGCATAAGTTATTTCACCATCTTGGCTACCAGCAAGATATCGCTGTGCTGTGTCATAAAAAAAGCGTTGGGAAATCACGTGTAGCAGAACAATACTTTAATTACAATCGACAGGAATACGAGTTAAAGCTGTGGTTCCGGGCAGATAATAAAAATGTTTTATTAGAAGATTATGAAAAACTCGCTCGCCAGCTTCATCTCACTATCGTTGGAAATAACGCAGAATCAGCTATTAGAGCATACTTGGAAAATCATAAAAATTGGTTAGCTGTTTATGACAATGCTGGCCCTGTAAATGCTATTAAGCACTATTTACCTAAGAACGGCGGCCACATCATTATAACCACGCAATTTCAAGAATGGAAAGAAATAGGGCTAGATATAGGTATTGATTATTTGCCAACAGCGAATTCACTGACTCTATTGCAAACTATTTCTAAAAATGAGATTGAAACACACGCGCAGCATAGATTAATAACTGAAAGGTATCAATTACCTTTAGTTATCTCACAATTGGGAGCCTATTTAAATAAAGCATCATTACCCGCATCTATCTTTATTAAGAGTTTACAAGAAGAAATTAACACGGCGATTAATCCTAACGAAGCCTCGACATTTTATCAAAACAACCGATCTTATATAGTTTTGATGCATGGAATTATTATCGCTATTAATAACGATATACAACGTGATCCACTGTTAAAATATAGCTTGGTGATTTTACAAGCCTTAGCACATTTGCACGCTGATGGCGGCTCATATACATTATTAAAAATTTATTTACAACAAATCGATTCATCCGTCACATCGGCTACTATTGAATTACATCTTGATAAAGCCTTGGAATATTTGTCGGGATACTTTCTCATTCAATATAATTCTAATCGATGTGTGACGTGGATTGCTGATGACACGCAAGAAGTTTTGAAGCAGCAACATTTAGCTTTTTCCCGCGAGTTAAAGTATATACCCTTATTAATTAAAGCACTGCATTTAGCGAATCAAAGTTGCGATCTCATGCTCGCAAATTTGACCAAGCTGGCGGCGAATGTAAAGCAAACCGCGCCGCAGCATTGTGCGGCGATTTATGCTGATATTAGCGAAATCTATGCGAATAAATCTAACTCTAGTCTCGCTCTAGCAAATGTTAAAAAAATGTTATCGGTAAGTGACCGTTTTGATGACTCTCAATTAGTAAATTATTACAAACGACATGGAGATTACGTTCAAATTATCGTACAAATCGAAGTGTATGTCTTGATAAGTTTTTATAAATATCAATCAGCGAAACATATAGATAATTTATTAAGAGATTTTGTTGCAAGGCCTGAAGAAAAAGATATAGCGATAAAAATAAAACTTAAGCGCATTAATTTGTTATTAAGAATAATCGTCCCTAATCTAATTAAATTAGAGATGCACGCTGAGTCAATTAAAGAAATCGGTGAAATGATCGGTCTAACTCAACAATTACTAACTGCGCAAAACGACACTACTATAAAAGAAACATTGAACGCTTATTTGTTTCAAGCCGAGCTGTATAGCAGTGTTGTTAATTGTCAACTTACCCGCAAGTCTCCCACCAGCGAAACGTATATTTTGCCTAATACCTGCTTCGAATTGCTTGAAGAATTAAAAAAAACCTCGAACAGCAAAAAGTACTTAGCTGATTTCCATCATTACACTGCGCGTTTGAAAATGGCGCTAGCAGAAGACAATAATAATTCTTTAGCGCTGTATGAAGAAGCTCGGGAATTATTAATTAAAGCTTGTAATTTAAGCTTTGAGCTAAATGATTTAAAGGAAATAATTCCGCTATTGAATGATATGGCGGTGTGCTGCCATTATTTATCGGATAACATAACACAATCTAATTTAATCGCGCTTTCCGTCATCATATTTAAAAAATATCTTACTAATGCCAATTGCTACGATGATATTGGGAAGACTTATGAATTGTTATCCTTGCTGGAAGATGCCAAGGAAAATACTATTTTTTATCTGGAACTTGCAAAGTTATATTATAGCGCTCCTCGACATCCTCGCGCTGAGTTATTAAAAAGCCAACTGAAATTAAATCCACCATTAACAACAGAACAAATTGAAAAACATACCACCGCTCATAAAAAAGCTATCCTAACTAAAGTTATTTCGCTTAATCAACAACTACTCGAAAAAAATATAATCCTAGGTGATTTTAATGACGAATTAGCGACTATAAGTTCAGAACTATCAAAGTTAAAATGGGATGAATCTAAATTAGAAAAAATTGTCGTTTACGATGAAAAAAGCTTTCCCCCGTTTGAACAAACATCACCGGAAATTAAGGCAATCAACCCCAACCTGCCGTGGTTGCAAAATCAACTTTTCACTGGCAGGACAGCATTTCTTGCGGCGCTAGATAATTCGTTACAATCGATCAGCGAGCAAGAAGTCAGTCTGGTATTCGCTATTCATGGCATGAGTGGCTCTGGTAAATCACAAACTGCCGTACACTTCGCTCACCAGGCTTGGCTAGCGCGTAAGTATCAGTTAATTTGGTATCTTACAGGGGTAAACATAACCGATGGTATTTTAGCATTGAGTGATGCTTTCGCTATTCCCAGTAATGAGTTGCCAGCAAAAAGAATTTCTGAAGCAAAAGCGAAATTGCAAAAAGAATATGGCGGCAAGTGCTTAATTATTATTGATGATGCTGCAGATTATGAAAGCGTACAGAGTTTATTTCAGGAAATCTCCGGCGCGCACTTTTTAGTAACTTCTCAAAGTGCTGCGAACTGGCCTTTAAAAAAAGAGTTACTTATATTCGAAAGAAACGAATCGCTCAGTTTAATTGAAAAAGTATTAACCACCGAGGCTGAAAAAAATGCTT
Organism: Gammaproteobacteria bacterium; assembly: GCA_963692955.1. GTDB lineage: Bacteria > Pseudomonadota > Gammaproteobacteria > DSM-16500 > DSM-16500 > UBA5158. The sequence goes on from OY843587.1 coordinate 1,935,628, forward strand.
CTGATGCCGAAGATTTGGCGATATTGTTAGGCGACTTACCGTTAGCATTAGTTCAAGCTTGTGCATATATCAAAACTAATTGCTCTATCAGCGATTACATTAATTTATATAAAACTGAACGTCAAAGTCTTTGGACATCCGAAGAGCCACCTAAAAATTATCCTGCAACCGTAGCAGTAACATTTGAACTCGCTTATAAAAATGTTAAAAAATCGCTGCCCATTCACGAATTAGAGGCGTTTCTCGGCTATTGCGCCTATCTGCACCCAGACTCAATCCCCATGTGGTTATTGAAGACGACATTAGATAGTCTGCCACTATTCAATAAGATAATTAAACTTTTATTAAATTTTTCTATCATTCAAGCTTCTGAAGATAAAATTTCGATACATAAAATAATGCAGCAAGTCTTGCGCGATAAATTGGGCAACACTTCTATACAAGTGATTAATTTATTAATCGAAGAATCCATGTCAAATGACAGCACTATCGCTTTAAGTAAAAACCGTGAGCTGTTAGAACATTATGATGCTGTGCTTGAAGTCAATCCTGAACATATCGACAGTTTAAAAATATTTTACATCGCTGGGCTCACACATTTACGTTTAGGTAATCCGCATAAAGCTAGTGTTTTATTTAACACGGCGATTAGTGTACGTGAATTAACTCCTGATAATGAACTTCAGTATGCAACCATTCTTGATTATTTAGGCACGGCCTATGGGCATATTGGTTTACCGCAACAAAAGAAAGAAGTTTTATTAAAAGCATTAGGCATTAAGTTAAAGCGGAGCCTTCATGATAAAAGTTTTCCGGATAGTCATCCGGAATTCGCCAGGACTTATAATAATTTAGCCAACGCTTATGGCGCCGAAAATAATTTCCTTAAGCAAATTGAATTTTTAGAAAAAGCCCTTCAAATAAGAGTTAACCATCATGGTGAAACTCACCCTGAAGCTGCATTAGTCAAAGCAAATTTAGCGGTAGCTTATGACGACGCTGGCCAAAAAATTAAAGCTAAGCAATATTTTGAAGATGCGCTTGCAAATTTAAAATCTCACTACGGGAATAAACATTATCACATCGGGCGCTTATTAAATAATTATGCGCATCTCTATGGCCCCCTTGAATGGAATGTAGCGCGGGGTCACGAATACGTGGTAGATATCATATTACTGGGTGACGGTGTCAAATGTCAGATTTTAAATTCCGCTGATCAGCAAAAAAAATTATTAGAAGAAGCAGTCGCAATTCAGACGCATAATTTTGGTGAAAAAAATATTAATGTTGCTTTGGTTCAAAGTAATTTAGCAATTGTATATGGCAATCTCAGTTTGTGGTCTAAACAAAAAACGCTGTTAACTTCAATGGTGCCAGTCTATGAAAAATTCTTTGGTAATGATAATGCGCAAACGGTTGTTATCAAAGAAAAGTTAAAAGTAGTTGATAAAATTGTGCCCAAAATGTAAATATAGTGTTGCCAATTATGCATTAGGGGTATATTATGCCCAAGTTAGTTAATTATAAGGAAATCATCCCATGTCTCTTTTTAAGAAAGATACAACGCAAAAATCTCGCGAAATTTATTTAGATCGTTTAAATAAACAAGGCTTTCTTCCTAAATTAAGTTCAGAAGGCTCGGCTGAATTGAAAGATAAAATAGCCGGTCTCGATGAAAATGTCTTGCCTACACCATTACCTGAAAGTGGCAAACCTAGAGGTTGTTGGAAACAATTGTTTGGCCAAGCTAATCAGTGGCGCAATACTAAAGTTACTGCCATTGATGATGCCAGCGATCATGATAATACATCTGGCTCTTCCGTAAGACCTAGACGTTAGTTAGATAAACACTATTTTTCATGATCAACCAACTCGTCATTTTACAGCCTATCAATTTATGTAATCTAAATTGCAGCTATTGTTACGTACCTGGAAGAAGAAATTCTACCAAGATGGGCGATGATATTTTAGAAGCCAGTATCAAACTGCTTTTTTGTAGTCCTGAAGTTATTTATAACGATGTCTTGACTATCCTATGGCATGCGGGCGAGCCGTTGGCGGTAGGTATAGAGTATTATCAAAAAGCAGTTGATCTTATCGAAAAATATAACATCGATGACAAAAAGCTGGTGTTAGCGATCCAAACCAATGGCACGATCATTAACCAGGCTTGGTGCGATTTTTTTAAAAAATATAATTTTGAAGTCGGTATCAGTATCGACGGACCTCAATTCATCCATGATAAACAAAGACGTGATTGGAATGATCATGGTTCTTTTGATCGTGTCATGCGTGGCGCGAAGCTTTTACTAGAAAATGGCCTCGGTCTCAATGCTATTGCCGTGATAACGAATGATAGCCTTGATTACGCCAAAGAAATTTATGAATTTTTCAAAGTTAACAAATTTACTTCCTTTGGCTTCAACATTGATGAAAACGAAAGTACTCATACTTCCTCAAGTTTTACCGATCTTTCCGACGATCATATAAATCGTTTCAAAAATTTCTTATCCACATTATACGATTTGTGGGTTCAAGACCACCGCGCGATTGAAATCAGAGAATTTATTGAGACATTCAATTATTTTGGTTTTGTGAAAGACAATCCCAACAGCTACATATTATCGACGGACAGCACAGCTTTTTCTATCATCACTATCAGTAAGACGGGTGACATATGTACCTTTTCACCTGAAATGGTGGGCGGTACTGCTAGTAATGAAAATGAATTTACTATCGGTAATGTGTTAGATATTTCTAGTTTTGATGAGCTAAGAGAAAATCTAAATTTCAAAAAACAATTACGCAGCATACTCAAGGGTATGGAGAATTGCGCAAGTAATTGTAATTACTTTAGCGTCTGTGGCGGCGGATCGCCTTCTAATAAATATTATGAAACAGGCAGTTTCGAAGCGACTGAAACCATGTACTGCAAATTATCCAAACAAACTTTAGTCGATGTATTACTCGAGAAAACCTCTGTCGCTTAAGCTAGGATGAAATATGTTAGAAAGTGACGTCACTCTCTACTCAAAAGAAATAGATTTAGCGCAACGTCTAAGTCGTAGTGCTGGCACAGAATTTTGGAACGCTTTAGAGCCCCACACGCAATGCCCCTACGATGGTTATATCCCAAAAAAACCGTGGCTACCTTTAACGCCGGAAGAAAATAAAAAACTAATCTCGGCATCGAAACCGCTTCAGCATTTTAATTCTATCGGCATTGGAAAAATTCCGGCGGAAATTTTTCGTTTAGCGGGAAAGTTAAATATAAATTCGATTAAAACGCAAAATTATAATGCTCCAGACTATGCAAATCCGCATTACGTTAGATTCGAACAAGCGTTACTTGAATATTTAAAACTGCACTGCATTAAGCTGGATGGCTTGACAGTTCTGCCGATTTATTGCGGTAAAAAAAACTTGGTAACCTCCACCTTCGATCATCATAGAAGACAGTACATCGGTATGCATTATGACAATTGGGATGGAGTGGATTGGACAAAACGCGAAAATGTGCGTAACCGGATTTGTATTAACTTGGGCATCGAAGAACGCTATTTTTTATTTATTAATTTAGAATTAAAAAGCGTGTTGCAAAAATTGAATAATTTACAAACTTACGCTTTACAAGAAGGGCCATATCGCCCTTTCCTATCAAAATATCCGGATTACCCTGTGATTAGAGTAAAACTAGAACCCGGTGAATATTACATAGCCCCCACGGAAAATATTATTCATGACGGCTGTACAGAGGATAAAGTTTATAACGATGTAGTGATTACTGTTTTAGGCTATTTTCACACCCAAGGTTTAAACGTCTGATCCACATTCAAATACCAGAAAAGGGGATTAATCATGAAATTTATCAAAACCCGCCTCGGCGAAATTTCCACCATCGGCTTAGGCTGTTTGCAAAGTGTAGACGCGCCTATTTTATCAGAAGCGTTACGCGGTGGGACAAATCTTTTTGTCACGGCTGAAGCTTACGGTGATGACAAACAAAAAGGTCTTAGCGGATTAGCTGAAGATAAATTTATTGTTACCAAGGTCGGTATCAATTTGATGGGCGCGACCGCTGAAGAAAATTTTACTTTCGCGCAACGACGTGAGCAGATAAGAAATTCTGTTGAAAAATGCCTGACGCTGATAGGGAGAAAAACTTTAGATCTGGTCGGCTTGCATAGATTAGATGATATCCATCAAGCAACAAATACTAACGGGGAACTAGTTCCCGCTTGGGAAGTCGCCCTAGATGAATTAATAAATCTTCAAACCGCCGGCCTCATCAAACATATCGGTTTATCCGAACCAACCGCCGCGCAGATTATTCGCGCAGTACAACTTGCTAAAGAACGCGGGACGACGATCGACGCGGTCGAATCCGCCTACTCGATTGTTACCCGGCGCTGCGAAGAAAATGGGGTGAAAGCGGCTTGTGAGCGCGAGGGAATTGTTATCATGGCTTATACCTCGGTAATACGCGGCTTGACTGACGCACGATTACAACAAATCACACAAAGAGACTACGATCTGACTAACGAAGGTTTCCGAGACAAAGTTTTTGGCTTATTAGGTATCGGCGATAATTTCTTTTTAAAGAATGTCGGCATGTTTTTATTAGCTAACATCAAAAATAATGTTAGATACATGCTCTCCTTTCAAAACTGTAGCGCTAGATACAATGTCACGCCATCACAATTAGCATTAGCATGGTTACAATCGAAAGGCGCAATCCCAATTCCAGGCAGCCATAATCCCGAGCATATCGCGGAAAATATAAAATCGTCTGACTTAGTGGATGAATTATCTCAAAAACAAGTTTTCAAAGAATTAGATTATTTATTTCCTGTTGGGACTTTCATTGGAGACCCTAATCCCACTGCTCTGACTGGCGTATTAGATGGAAATAGTGCTGCGCTCAATGACTCAAAAAGCGAAGCTGCTTTAGAAAGAGATATCTCTAGAGCGTTCAGTATGCTTTCATAAATAAAATAGCTTAAATCATCTGATTCAGACGATAACGTTTATTACAAACTCGTTGATGATTAAAAAACTTCATACGCAGTGATATTTTTAGTAAAACTTTCAAAATTTAGCGAGCGCTTCTGGTAAATTACATCGGCCGTACCCTAGCCTGAAGTGATTAGTCGTGTCATTGAAAAGTGTGCCAGGCAATATGAATCCCCGCGCAGCTGCAAAAAAATTGATATTAATCCTAATTTCTTCTAAAACCGCGGGAAATTCTCGAAGTACGTGCTTCTTCAAGCACTCGATCCGCTTCTTTTAAAGTTTTCAAAACCTTCTTATCAAGTTCAGCACTTGCTCTTGCGTTTTCATCAGCCTTTGCAATATGTTTTTCTGCCTCAGCCATAGTAACATCGAGTTGTTTAGGCGAATTTTTTTTTGAAAAAAAAGCATGTACTGAAAACATTGAAACTACCGACGTTAATAATAGTAATCTTTTATTTGAAATCTGGGAAGTCAAGTTAGGTCTGGGTTTCATGTGTGTCCTTGGAATCGCGCAACGTTCTCTAGACTAAAATAATATGTGTTGCGTGGTGACTAAAATTAATAAAAAAGAATTACATTATGCGATAAGATTTACACAATTTGCAGCAGAATTGCTGATAAAATCGCACTTTTTAAACTTTTTATCAAGAATCAATTAGTTATAAAATCTAAATAGTTTATAATATTGCTGGATATTTAATCATTATGGTTGATTTGTAATCACGCCAGTATTATACTCCCCTACAGAAAATTAGATATGTAGCGCGCTGAAATTGATTAAATGAGGGATTACAAGCGTGCGCGATTAACGGCCGATTTACTTAATATATATATATAAAGATGAGCAGGCATTTCAAATGAAAGACGAAGACATGAAGGGTATTCATGACACAGTCATCGAATATTTTACGGGAAGTTTTGTAGGCGATACAAAAAAACTAAAAGGCGCATTTCATCCAGAAGCAAGCATAACAGGCAATGTTAATGGCCAATATCTCAATTGGTCTCTCGATGAATTTATAAAACGAGTCACCACCTCCCCCACCGCTGAAACCAAAGACGAAGAATTCGATAAAGAAATTATTTTTGTCGATGGGACCAATGACGCTGCGATCGTTAAAGCGCGCGTCGTCGTGGGTGGGAAAACGTTTATAGATTACCTTACGCTGCTGAAAATTGATGGTAATTGGGTGATTAGAAATAAGAGTTTTACTGCTTAATTTTGATTTAAGCCGCAGCACTTTTGTTACTCCTGTTTTTTCCGCGCATTAGCTATGCCGAAAAATAACTATCACGATCAAGATCAGCAATAAGCTTAGGTTGCGTTGGCTGCCAACCCAGCAGTGCTTGCGTTTTTTTGCTTGAAACTGGATTATCGAGAGCGGCGAAGGCCGCGAACCAGCCAAAATGCTCTGCGGCTTCTGGAACGGATTTACTCACGACGGGCAACTTCAAACGCCGTCCGATGACTTCAGCGATTTCTTTAAACGCCACTCCTTCTTCCGCGACACCATGATACATCGTGCCGGCGGAGCTTTTTTCGAGCGCGAGTTTAAAGAGGCGCGCGGCGTCGAAACGATGTACCGCGGGCCAGCGATTGAGCCCTTCACCCACATACGCTGCCGTCCCTTTTTCCCTAGCGTTCGCAATCAACAGCGGGATAAATGCATGATCACCCTCACCGTGAACGGTGGGTGGCAGACGCACGACTATGACCCGCACGCCTTGCTCTGCAACCGAGCGCGCGGCAAGTTCCGATGCGATGCGCGGATTGGAGCTGGCGGTAGGTACTATATCTTCGGTAGCAAGATGATTTGAATGTATAAGTGCGGTGCCGGACGTGACGATCAACGGACGGTCTGAACCGACAAGCGCTGCACCGAGCGCTTCGATAGCGTTACTATCGATTTTACAATTTGCTTCAAAGTTCGCAAAATCGTGAATAAAAGCGGTATGAATTACCCCGTCCGCCTCAGCGGCGCCGCGCTTAAGACTTTCAAGATCGTCAAGCGTACCCTGATGAACTTGAGCGCCAGCCGCTTTCAGCACCTGGACTGATTTCTCAGAACGGGCAAGGCCAGTCACTTGATGGCCCGCTTCTAAAAGGTCCTTGACGACGGCAGAGCCGATAAAACCGGTGGCGCCGGTGACGAAAACTCGCATAGCTGGATTCCTTGTTCACGATGCTGTTGAATTATTAAATACTAGCGGATACTGAGGCGCAATGGAAAAATTAATATTGATGTATTACTTTTTTATATTCCCCCATGTCACCGGTTTGACCCAACGACAAAATAAATTCATCTTGAATAGGCTCGTAAGCTTGCAACATCACTTGATTTTGAAAAGTTTTTTCATCGGAATTGACTAACGTCAGATGCGCGTCATAATTTTCAAAACATCTACCGATTCGTGTACCGATAATATCGGCGACGATGCAATGCATTTTCATTAAACTTTCCAACCGATTGGGACGCAGAAAAATCCAATTGGTCGAATCGGTAGTGATTGCATCAAGCTCAATAAGAGAAAGAGTAATTGCACGATCAATAGAGGAATCACAAACCTTTTCCCAAAAAATTTCACCCTCGCTTTCATTTGCCATGAATTGACAAAGTGTTATGTGCGGTAGCGAGCTAACCCCAACTTTGTATTGCCCAGCGATAGGATAAAAATTTCTAGCTAACGTAATAAAGTCATCGGCTTTATGACGAGGAATTAATGCAACATTATATCTATATTTCACGTTAAACCACCAAAAGATAACAGCTATTATTCCACCTATAATCAATCTTAGTATAATACAACATTTCAATCTTTTAAATCACGATTCACGAACAACGCACTAGGAAAGCTTGTATTTTGTTAGCAGACCATTGAATGCATGGATGCATTCACTGATCGCAAGATGCAGCTCCGTCTGATAACAAAATAGAAGCTTTCCTAGCCCACGTTTCGTATAATCATGCGACTCAAAATTCTAAATTTACAATTTAGCAATGACTAATCTATGAAAAAGAAAATCATCATCATCGGTGCCGGCATAGCCGGCCTCGCCGCATGCAAGCAACTCATCGAAGACGGATTCGATGCGACCATTCTCGAAGCCCGTAGCCGTTACGGTGGGCGCATTTGGATAGACGATACATTAGGTATTAAGCTCGGACTCGGCGCAAATTGGCTGCATGGCACGGAAGGCAATCCTCTTTTTCCTATCGCCGAAAAAACTCATGCCGCGATGGCAACCTTAGACCCTAGTAAATTTGCCACCTATGATAACTCTAATAAATTAATACCTATTACCGATAAAAAAAACTTTGACGAAAGATTTGAAAAATTTCTTGCGCAAGCTCAAGATTACGCGCTAAATCAACCTCACGATATAACCCTCGCCGACGCCCTTTCACATTTCATCGACAGAAATAATCTTTCAGCTATGGATCTCGATTTACTAGCATCAAGGTTTTCTTACATTGAAGGTTATATCGGAGCCAGCGCAGATAAACTTTCCGCCCGGCACTGGGATGACGAAGAAACTTTAGCCGGTGGCAATCATTTTTTAACAAACAGCTACGCGGCTATCCTAAACGATATCAGAACTGATTCACCGATCCAACTAGACACAATCGTCACTGCCATTAATATCAAAAACCATACCGTTGAAATAATAACAAATAAAAATAATTTTTATGCCGACGCCGTGCTAGTCACTGTGCCGCTTGGCGTATTGAAAAAAAATAAAATTACTTTCAACCCGCCATTGCCCGCTGACAAGCAAACAGCGGTGAATAATCTCGGCATGGGAGTATTTAACATCACCGCGCTGAAATTCGCAAAAGAATTTTGGCCGCCTGACTGTCACATCTTGCGGTTGCCGCAATCTTCCATTCATGCATTTTTCAATTTAAGTCATTTTATTTCTTCACCTATTTTAATCGGTTTAAGCGGCGGCGATAGCGCCTTGGCGATCGAAAAATTTTCTGACGCAGAATTAATTACAAAAACTATGGATGACTTTAAAAAAGTATTCGGAATGGCTATTCCAGAGCCCATTGCTTTCATCAACACACGCTGGTCGCTAGACCCATTTAGCTATGGGTCATATTCTTTTATCCCCCCAGGCGCTAGCTCGCGTGACCATGAAGCTCTCGCCGAGTCAGTGGATGACCGTTTGTATTTTGCAGGCGAAGCGACTTCCTCCAAATACCCTGCCACTACCCACGGCGCCTATCTTTCTGGCTTGCGTGAAGCCGCGAAAATTAAAAATTATTTTGCCAATTAGCTTTTGCTAATTGGAAATTTGAAATATATTATTACCACGAACGCCCCGTGAGTGCGTTAAATTTTTACATCAATCAAGGATTATTTATCATGAAACCATGGAAATTACTAATCGCAATAGCGATCAGCTTACCCCTCTGCGCCGTCGCCGCAGAACCTTACACTTCTACCTTTACCAATAACGGCAGTGCTATCACCTTGAAACAAAATTTTCTTTGGGGCAAAGAATGCATTCTCGATCGCGGTCAACATGATTTAGCGCCGGGTCAATCCTCGAAGATAACTATCAAAGCTGGCTGCAAATTTGCTGGCATCAAATACGACGTTTATAAGAATGACCAAATCATAGGGACCGTCGCGCATAATTTCCGCGAAGGAAAATTCTCAGTCGAAGTTGCCTCTGAATGCAAAGGCGATGCGTGCAACTTTAGTGGCATGCCACCCAGCTCATAGTAAAAACCTTGGCTGCGGCTAAAATACCCGCGCCGCAGCCAAGGTTCCCAGCTTAAAAATTCATAGCATTTTGTACATAAAATAGCGTAAAATAACGCTTTGCTGTCAAAACAAACCTATGAAAATCAAAAACCGCGGTACGCACACTAACGCCGACAGTCGCTTTGAAACCTTCGAATATGAAGCCTACGATGATGGCTGGTATACAGCAGAGGAAGAATCACTTTCTCCGCTTGAAACTGTTTTGCTGCCGGAAAAAGCCAAAACAATTATCACGCGCAATGATTCTCCCGATATCGGTTTTGACCAATCGATTAATCCCTACCGCGGCTGCGAACATGGTTGCGTTTATTGTTACGCGCGACCAAGTCATGGTTACATGAATTTATCGTCGGGATTGGATTTTGAAACTAAATTATTTTACAAAGTTGACGCCGCGCGTTTGCTAGAAGAAGAATTAAACAAAACGAATTATCAATGCGACACCATCGTGTTGGGCGCGAACACCGATCCGTATCAACCGCTAGAAAGCAAATTAAAAATTACCCGTTCTTTGCTGGAAGTTTTAAATAAATATAATCATCCGATCGGCATCATCACCAAAGGTTCGATGATAGAACGTGATTTAGATATTTTAACTGACATGGCTAAGCGGCGTTTAGTTTCGGTGGCGGTCAGCGTTACGACTCTATCGAACCCGTTAAAATTAATTCTTGAACCGCGCACCTCTGGCCCGCGCGCGCGGTTGCGCGTCATTAAAAATTTAACCGCCGCCGGCGTGCCGGTGCGCGCGATGACCGCGCCGATGATTCCATTAATTAACGATATGGAATTAGAAAAAATCTTAGCCGCGGTAAAAAATGCCGGCGCTAATCACGCGAGTTATGTTTTAGTACGTTTGCCACACGAAGTGAAAGACTTATTCAGAGAATGGTTAAAGGTACATTTTCCTGACCGCGCCGAACATGTGATGAGTATCATCCGGCAAATGCGCGGCGGCAAAGATTATGACGCTACTTTCGGCAAGCGGATGAAAGGCGTATGTGAGTTCGCGGAATTACTGAAAATGCGTTTCCGCGTCGCGTGCAAGCGGTTAGAATTAAATGTACAGCCGGCCGCCGAATTAGATCATACCAGTTTTAAAAAATTGAAAAATCCCAGCCACCAACAAATCGATTTATTTTAAAAGCGAGAAAACAACGATGAAAAAAGCAGTAGTATTATTTTCCGGCGGCTTAGATTCCACCACGTGTTTAGCGATCGCGAAGTCGCAGGGCTTCGAATGTTATGCGCTGAGTTTCAACTACGGGCAGCGTCATCAAGCTGAATTGCAAGCCGCGAAACATATCGCCAAACTGTTTGGTGTGCACCACCACATTATTGAGTTACCCGCCGCGCAATTTCAAGGTTCCTCCCTCACCGATGAAAAACAATCGATTCCGGATTATGACGGCAGCAGCGCTATCCCCACCACCTACGTCCCCGCGCGCAACACCATTTTTTTAGCGTATGCGTTAGCGTGGGCGGAAGTGTCAGGCGCAAATGATATTTTTATCGGCGTCAGCGCAATAGATTTTTCCGGTTATCCCGATTGCAGACCGGAATTCATTCAAGCTTTTCAAACACTCGCGAACCTCGCGACCAAAGCGGGCGTCACGGCAGGCAATATCCGTATTCAAACCCCGCTTGGTTTGCTCAGCAAAGCGGAGACGATTCAAATCGGTTTGGAATTAGGCGTCGATTATCGGTTGACCGTTAGTTGCTATAAAGCCAACGCTAATGGCCAAGCCTGTGGTAAATGCGATAGCTGCACGTTTCGCAAAAAAGGGTTCGCGGAATTGAACGTGACGGATCCGACGACTTATGCCAGTTGACGTGTTAACTCGTCACCGTGCTCGCTTTCGCATACGCTTTTTGTACCGCGGGCCTTTCTTGCATGGCTTTGCACCAACGCGCGACGTTAGGAAAATCTTTTAGATTTTGTTTTTGATTTTCATGCGGCACGATCCAAGGATAACTCGCCATGTCGGCGATAGAATATTTATCCGCGATAAATTCACGGCCATCTAGACGTCTATCCAACACAGAATACAAACGCGCTGTTTCTTTCGTATAACGTTCTATAGCGTAAGGAATTTTTTCTGGAGCGTATAAATTGAAGTGATGGTTCTGCCCCGCCATTGGCCCTAAGCCGCCGACTTGCCAAAATAACCATTCGAGTGTTTCATTACGTTCACGAATTTTATTCGGTAAAAACTGTTGGGCTTTATCCGCCAAATAAATCAAGATCGCGCCGGATTCAAATACAGAAATCGGCTTACCTTTATCCGCCGGATAATTATCGACAATCGCAGGCATTTTATTATTGGGGGAAATACGCAAATAATCAGGTTGGAATTGGTCGCCATTACCGATATTGACCGGAATAATCCGGTAAGGCAGCGACGCTTCTTCGAGAAAAATCGTGATTTTATGCCCGTTGGGAGTCGGCCAATAATATAAATCAATCATTTAGAATTCCTTTTATTTTTTATCCGCTTTTGCACAAGTTTTTAAAACATACTAAATATTTTGGCTGAAAGCAATGAAATGATAACCCCGCTCAAGAATGAATATCGTTAATAATCAACGCATTATGCATTTGGACTAAAATTGCGCTATAATAGGCTATAGGGCTTTGAAAAGGGAGTTTTATATGCCTAATCCAGTCTATCAAAATCCGGAAACGGTTTGTGCCGCTATTCGTTTAATTACCCGCCGCGGGGAAGGTTTAGTAAAATTGCTCGGGCACACCTATCCTCTCTTATTCCCCGTGAAAACCACGCATTCACGCTGGGATTATCATCTATCGCAACTGTTAAAAAGCAGCGATAACCATGCTCATACTCACACTCACACAACCATGACTTCGATGACGTTATTACCGCGTGAGGGCAGAATGGAATTGATCGGCAACCAATCGTTCGCGGGTTGTGGCGTGTTATATGACTTAAGACTGTGTGATTTAAAAAATGAAAAATTTGTTTTCGTCGAAGACGCCGTTGCGCATAACGCATGGTTTTTTAATCTTGGCAAACGCGCGAAAGACATACGTATCAATGTTAACTTAGAAGATTTGCAAGATGGCAAACAAATTTATAATGAAATTCGCGCGGGCATTAACGCGCAAGCCGCCGTTGCGATCGTGTTACAGCCGCCGGTAAATCGCGCGGAAAGTCACGATGATTATTACCTCAACCGGTTTTTTGCGATTCAAGTCAAAGTGAACTTAGCGAATAAAATTGACCGTCATTTACCGATTATTCTGTTGGACGCGGATAGCGTCCCGCATGAATATACGTTCAAACAACAAGAATTAGATTTAAAAAATTATCTCAAAACGCATCATGGAGACGAAGCGGTAAGTCACTTAAGCCGTCTGAATACCAGCTTGGGAGCGTGCGCGCGCGTTGAGTTCGAAATCCCAGGTGAATCGATCACGGCCGCGCAACCCAACGATGACTTGATCATGCATAAAATAAAATTGATTGGCGAAAAAATCCGTTTATTGCATCTATTACATTTCGTCAATAACCAAGACCCACAATTAGAAATTTTAACTGATTTATACGAAGAAAATAACATTGCGTTAGCGGAAATGAACGCGGAGTTAGGAGATTTTAAACCACACTTGGGTAATCCATTAGCGACTTGTTTGCGTCATCAAGAAAATGTCGTCGAACAAATGCGGAAGCTCGATCGCAATGCCACCAGTAAAAAAGTCGATAAAAAATTCCTGCATCGTAATAAAAAAGAAATCCTCGGCGGACTTTCTGTCTGCGTCATGGTGGCGGCGGTCGCCGCTTTGTCAGTGTTAACTTATTATGGCACGGGCTTTCTTGGCGTAATCGGCATACTCATCGCAGTTTGCGTTGGGGGGGCTGTGTTTGGCGTCGCGGCATTAGAAGTGACGTATCTTTTTAATAACAACAAACCGATGCTACGCACCGCCTTATCTGCGCCGTTAAAAACTTTAAAAAAGGCGAAAGTTGCACCGGTCATTCTGACGCCGCAGAATTTTTTCGACCGCTTTGCCAAGCACAAAAGTCACGGCTCTAGTCATCATCAGGATCATCACGGAATGAAACCGCGCTAACTAAACAAATAACAAATCCTTGCCTCAATAAAATACATCTTTCAAATCAACTCTAGTTGAGTTTACCACTGGTTTTGGCCAGAATAGTGTAGCTCATTTTAAATCTATCAGGGAGGATAGTATGAATTTATCGAAGCGCTTAGGCGCGGAGTTTATCGGGACATTTTGGTTAGTGTTGGGTGGTTGCGGCAGCGCGGTTTTAGCGGCGAAATTTGATGGCGTAGGGATTGGTTTACTCGGTGTGGCGTTCGCGTTTGGTTTGACGGTGTTGACCATGTGTTTTGTGTTCGGGCCTATTTCTGGTGGGCATTTTAATCCCGCGGTGTCGTTTGGATTGATGGTGGGCGGACGTTTTAAACCCGCGGATTTCATTCCCTATGTTATCGCACAAGTGATCGGCGCAACGTTAGCCGCGGCCGTGCTTTATTACATCGCGAGCGGCGCGCCTGATTTTGATATCGCGAACGGGCTTGCAAATAATGGTTACGGCGATCATTCTCCCGGGCACTATACGATGCTGGCGGGCATGGTCACAGAAATTATCATGACGTTTATGTTTTTGATGATTATACTTGGAGCGACAGACGTGCGCATCCCAGCGGGTTTCGCGCCGATCGCGATCGGTTTAGGCTTAACGTTGATTCATTTGATTAGTATTCCGGTCACCAACACTTCCGTTAATCCCGCGCGCAGCACCGGACCTGCCATCATGGTCGGCGGGTGGGCGTTAGCGCAATTATGGTTTTTCTGGGTGATGCCGTTAGTGGGTGCATTTTTCGCGGGTATTACTTACCGGTTTTTTGATAGCAAACAAGATTTTTAATCACTGATTTTTAATCACAAACTCTCCGCCGCCGCGCGAATTTTGTCGCGGAGGGATTTTTTCTCAGGCATAACCATGAATAATTATGTTCAGCAAATCACTCAAACCATCGCCCTCTTGCAAAAAAATCTGTATTTCACGCTACTCTTAATCGGCCTCTTATTCGCTATTCACATCGTTAACTTTATCATTGGCTACCGCTTAAATATTTTAGGCATCTTGCCGCGTAAACTACGGGGTGTGCCAGGCATCGTCACTTCGCCGTTTTTACATGCCGATTTTAATCATTTATTTTTTAACGCCATTCCACTCTTTGTGATGGTAAGTTTTGTGTTACTTGAAGGCATGCCGGTTTTTATTATCGTGACCGCCATCATTATCCTCATCGGTGGGGGCGCGACTTGGTTGTTCGGCAGACGCGGTGTGCACATCGGCGCGAGCGGTGTCATCATGGGTTATTGGGGCTATTTATTATTAGAAGCGTATAAACATCCGAGTGTCGTCTCAGTCGCGACCGGCATCGTCTGTATTTATTATTTTGGCGGCATGGTGTTAAATCTGTTTCCCGTCAAAGTAAAATCGTCATGGGAAGCGCATTTTTTTGGTTTCTTGGGCGGGTTAACGGCGGCATATGTGACACCTTGGGTATTACAATACTTAAGTCTGCATCCGTTTCATTAAGCGACGCACTTCACTATCATTCAATGACTTACCGCTGAAAAACGCTACTTTATTGACGTTTTTTGCATGGACAGTAAAACAATTTGGCTGTAAAATAGCCCTTCCAACTCAGACTTATAACTAAATTTCTCCCTTATGTTCGAAAAACTTTCCGATAATTTAAATTTATTGATGGCTGAAATTCGTATCAGCGCCGATGAATTAGCGAGAAGAATTAGCTTACCAGCGAGTACGATAAAAAAAATCCGTAACCGCTACAACCCTAATCCGACGCTCGCGACCTTATTACCACTGGCGCAGTTTTTTTCGGTGACGCTAGGGCAATTAGTCGGTAACGAACCTTTCCCTGAAAATAGAATGAAAGGCCGTTACAAAGAAAATATTAAGACCGCGCGCAGCTTGCCGGTTTTACATTGGGATGAAATATTAACTTGGCCAAAACAAAACGCGCGGGCATACGCTACTATTACTAGTGAATATGCTTACAGTGACAATGCGTATGCGGTGATGGTCGAAGCGCACGACTGGGAAAATTTATTTCCCGGCACTGTTTTGCTAATCGACCCTGCGCTGCTACCGGAACAACGGGATTTTGTCGTGACGTATAAGCAAGGGCAAACAGAGCCGACGCTGAAACAGGTATTGTTTGACGAAGAACAAATGTATCTGAAATCCGTCTTGCCGAGCGGCAACATCATCGCTTTATTACCGGAACATAAATTGTTGGGAGTGGTTGTTGAATTTAAAAAACAGTTGAGGAAAGCATCTAAGTCTGAAACAGCGGAGTCTTAATTTATGGAAAGTAAAATTCACAATACCACGCGCGAAAATTTTTTGATGGCTATTATTCAACGCTTGATTCGCGAATACAAACTTTTACTTGGTCAATTACGCGGCACCAAACCCCTTAAAATCGTCGAAATTCTTGAACTTTCGCATGAGCCAGGCGCCACGCAATTCTTACTGCAAATCACGAATAAAAACGCTTTTATTCAAGTCTCGGCCGCTGACATTATAAGTCAGGGCTATAAATTACATGACTTTAATGATTTTCACGCCGACCTGGTGCGCCACGCGGCGCAAGGGAAATTGCTCGAGTACTTACAGTTAAGCGAACAAGAACCCGCTTATAAAATCGTTTCGAAAAAAATGGACCGCGACGCCCAACAATATTTATTTACGATTCGCGGCGAAGACAAAGCGCTCTTCATCCGTAGCGCGGATGAATTATCTCAAGACAAAGATTTACTTGAAAATTTGGCGATCCATGACATTTATAATATCGGTTACACTGCCGGCAGCGAATCTATTTTGCGAGAAAAAACCGCGCTGGTACTCGCGAAAAGAAATCACGTGAATCATTAGCGGCTTATGAAAAATCCCTACGCAAACATTTCCGCGGCGGTCTGGCTGCTAGCTGCTATTTCTTTTATTAATAAAAGCGGCACGATGGTCATGATATTTTTCCCATTGTATTTGACGAATACGTTGGGATTCGCTATTAGCCTCGCCGGCGTGATCTTAAGCTTATTCGGTTTGGGTACGATCTTAGGATCGTACGTCGGCGGCGTGCTTACCGATAAAATCGGTTTTTTGAAAGTGCAAATCACGAGTTTATTATGCGAAGGAATTTTGTATTTACTACTGGAACATTGCCAAGCGCTGACTTGGATCATGGTGACATTATTTTCCATCGGTTTTATTTCCGGCTGGCTGCGCCCTGCGACCGCCGCGACGATTGCCAGATTTACGCCGCCTGCCATGCGGCCGCTTGCCTATTCCCTAAACTATCAAATGCTCAATATCGGCAGCACGATAGGACCGGCGGTCGGCGGCTTATTAGCGAATGATAGCTTCGTCTGGCTATTCCGCGTCGATGGTTTTGTGAATATCGCCGCGGCGTTAGTGATGTGGTTATTCTTCCGCAACCGGCAAGACGTGATCGTCGATGAAGAAGAAATTCCTAAGTTGAATGTGGCTTGGTGGAAAAACACTGTCTTTACGGAACTTTTATTTCTAACATTTTTGCTTGGCTTGATATTTTTATTCATCATCAATGTTTACCCGCTGTTTTTACGCGATCAATATCATTTTTCTAGTTTGCAAATAGGGTTAGTGTTGGGTTTGAATGGCTTGGTCATTATTCTTACGCAAATGCATTACACTTATTTTTTGAAACGTTTTAATATTTTGCGCGTCATCGGCTGGGGTGGATTCATCATTGGCTTAGGTTATTTAATTTTGCCTTTTTACCAAGGCATGAGTATTGCGCTGCTATCGATGTTATTAATTACTATAGGTGAAATGACTTCCCTACCTTTCCTGAATAATTTCGTCGTTAAAATCGCACCGCGCGAAGTACAAGGTAAGTATTTAGGGTTAATAACCAGTGCGTTTCAATTGCCACTGCTATTTGGGCCTATTATCGGCACTTATATTTATGCGAATTATGGCGTTAACACGTTATGGTATTTTTCCGCGGTATGTGGGATTTTAATTTTAATCGGCTTTGAACATTTAAAAAATAACTATTCGCAAGCTTAGCTACGCATGAACATCGATACCAGATTTGACCCGGGTTCCTCATAACGCGGGGGCGGTGGAAATCGCGATAGCAAGCGCGGTTCTGGTGATTTAGGTGGAGAGAAAATAGAATAACTAACGTGCGGAGAAACCTGTTGTTGCTGCTGCGGTGAAAAAGGGATAGACATAACTGAACTTGAACTAGAGGTATCTAGCAAAATTTCGTGCGCTTCTTTCAATTGCTCTTCGTTAGGCGCTGCAGTGATGGGTAAAGAAAATTGAATTTCTGTATCCCTAGGGTAGGTCAAAAACGGTACCGGATCGGCATACATCGATGGCGCTTGAGATTTAGCTTCTGATTTCGGAGTTCCAAACGCTACGGTGGCTGCTGCGGCACTGAGCGCTGAATTGTCAGATTCCAACTGAGCGATATGGTTTATCTGCCGAGCGTTTTCAGCCAATAAAGTAACATTATACGCAGTGACACTCGCAAATTTTTCTTCCGCTTCAGCTAATTTAGCTTGGTACTCTGAAACTTTTTTAGCTTTAGGATCTTTCTCGATGGCTTCTGTCAATTTTCCGTTAATTTTGCGTAAGTGTGCATTCTCATTATAAAGCTGCATAATCGTATCGGTGCTCGCATTAGCCATTACAGGTGCTTCGATAGACAGCTGCGGCTGTAACGCAGGTTTTCGTTTCCTTTTCTTATTTGCAATACTGACATTCATTGGTAGGAAAACTTTTTTGAGACCATCTTTTGAAGCGTCGCCGTAAACAACTTCCACGTCTTTAAAGCGCGGCAAATCCAACTTAGATGCGAAATATTCAGCGGCGACCGGGGAAGCTAAATTGACGACACCAATTTTTGTAACCGACGCTGGCAGAGAGCTCATAATTTTTCGTACCGTGGCTTTGGAAAGTTTTTCTAAGCCTAAAACGGAAAAATTTCCTTTTTCATAATGGGGTTTTAAATAATTATTAAAAGTGGCTTCGTCCACGTTAACGATATACAGATTCGGAAAGGGATGATTATGCTTGAGAATGTCGTTTAATTTTTTGATTTCATTGTCTATCGAAAAAGTAGGGCTGCCACCATCTATGATGAGTAAATCCGTTCTGGGCGATGAGGAACTCAAGCCAAACAATTGTTCTATCAATGCTGCATTCGGCACAACGTAAAGCCTCGTTTTTAGGAAATTTGTTGTCTATTTTACTAGTATTAGCTGCGAATGAGCAACAATTGACGATTATTCCAAAGCGAGACTAGCTTAAATTGATCTTCTTTTGAGCATATCTAACGAATAATGCGTGCCCCGCCAGATGACGCCGCGGTGGCGGTAGGTAGCCAATACCGAATTTAACATAATGTAAATCATAATTCCCATCGACAGCGGATACAAAAACGCAAAATATTTTTCTAAGCGGAATTGTTTGGCGATGTAAAAGCTGCATAAAAACGTCAGCAATAAATTCAGCATATTCAAATAGCACAGCGCGCCCGAACAGAACACGACCGCAAACAGGGGCCAGAAAAAAAATATCACCGCGCAGATGCAATCACGCAACATGGGCAGCGGGCGATATTTATAAAAAGCAAAAGAATTTTTTTGCATGCCCGCGATCATCGCCGGCAGGGAGTGATACCATTCCCGCTCGATAAAATCACGTCCATTCACAGTGTCTTGACGGAAGCCATTTTTTTTCAAAATCGCGCCTAGACATAAATCATCTAAGCATTGCATCGCAATCGCTTGATGGCCGCCAACTTTTTCATAAGCGCTCTTACGGATTAAATTAAACGCGCCATGACCTAGCGAGCGCTTACTCCACGCGTGCCGGATGCGCCACGGTTTCATCACCATGGAATAACTTAGGTAACTGCCTAATAACCCGGTTTTCAGCCAAAAAGATGCGCGGCGGTGATGTTCGTGAATGGTGAGATGGTCTAATTGATTGGTGATGACATAACTAATCGCTTTGGTGAGTGTATCTTTTTTCATAAAAACATCCGCGTCCGTGAATAGCAACCAAGCGCCGGTCGCAAGCTTCGCCGCGACATCCAAGGCGTGATTTTTACCGAACCAATTCGGCGGTAGCGTTTGAATATGATGGATGCGCAGCACGGGAAATTGTTTTTGTAATTTTTCCATGATCTGCGGTGTCGCGTCGGTAGAACGGTCGTTGACCGCGATGATTTCTAAATTGGGATAATCTATATTTACAAGCGTTGTTAACGCCGCTTCGATTTGGCTTTCTTCATTAAGGGCACTCAAGATAATTGAAATTTTTGGCAGACTGTCTAGCGTCAGCAAATCTTGGCGCGACAAGTTTTGAATTTGATTATGACCGATTAAAAATTCGATAAGAGTATAAAGTAGAAAGACTAGCGTCAACGCTGCAATAATAATAAATAATGATTCCATTCAAACAACCATGTCCTGGTTAAGCCGGATACGTATCATGGGTAAAGCCTCGCATTTATATAAACATGAAATCATTTAAAAGCAAAGCAGGTTTTCTCACTTCGCTTTCGGGGCAGGGATAATTTCCCAAATTTTTAATTTTTGTGTTAAATCTTCTCAGTCACGGCTGCGGGATTGCTTTGCTATTCCAGCCGGGTACTTTACTATATTGGCTAGTCTTTTAAAGGGAGTCATTATGGCTAAATTTCAAGACGGCGGCTACCGAAAAAAAACGCCTTTGTGGAAATGGGTTATCATTATCTTAATCGTCGTGGCGATGCCGATGTTTTTCTCTTATTACCGGGTGAATACCCTGAAGTACACCATCAATACCGCTATGCCGCAAAACCAATCTGCGCCCCAGTCATCTCAACATTAAAAAGGATAAGATGTATGTTGTTAACCAAATTTAGCGAAGAACATTTACCTCATTTCCACAAGTCCAGCGGAAAATTTCTCGTCATCGGAATTTTAATCACGCTGCTAGGCTGTATCGCCATTGCCACTGCTGCGTTAACGACTTTTATTTCTGTTATTTTTTTAGGGACGGTATTGGTGTTAGCCAGTATTTTCTTGTTGGTGGATAGCATTACATTTTGGAAAAAGAAAAGCGGTTTTGCCGTGCATTTGTTAATTTCGTTTTTATATTTTGTCGCGGGCGTCATGTTGCTTGCCAATCCGCTGGTAGGCTCTCTCTCGATCACGCTGTTGTTAGGCGTGGTATACGTGATCGCGGGCGTTTTCCGCATTTCATTTTCCTCCGCGGTGCAAACTCCGCATTGGGGTTGGACGTGGTTCAACGGCCTCATCACGTTGCTCATCGGTTTATTAATCCTGATGAACTGGCCGGCGTCGAGTTTAATTGTCATCGGTTTATTTGTGGGAATCGATTTAGTGTTTATCGGTTTAGCTTACGCCACGATGAGCCTAGCCGGACGCAAAGCGTTAAGCGGTAGAAAAATGGCGCGTTGAGATAGTATGCAGCGCAGCGGAATACAGGGAACCTGCATTTTCCCCGTATTCCGCTGCGCTGCATACGGACTACGATACGGTCAAACGTTTGGAAAAGTCACCGCCGGTAATGTTTCAAAACCAGGTTCCGCGAGCAAAAAACCTTGTATCAACGTAACATCATGCGCTTTTAACCAATTATATTCTGCCACGGTTTCGACCCCTTCGGCGATCAGATCAATGCCTAAACTCGTGCAAACTTGGATAAGAGCTTTTACCACCGCTTGCCGTGGGCCGCGGCTGTGAATATCACGTATGAGCTGCATATCAAGCTTTATCATGTCAGGCAGAAAATCCACGAGTAAGTTTAATCCAGAATAGCCAGCGCCAAAGTCATCAATCGCGAGCTTGATTCCTAGTCCTTTAAACTGATCTATATGCTTAGCAAATAGCGCAGGATTATGAATGATTTCGCCTTCAGTTACCTCAACGACTAACTGACTAGGTGATAAGTC
The DNA here is from genome assembly GCA_963692955.1 of Gammaproteobacteria bacterium. Taxonomy (GTDB): domain Bacteria; phylum Pseudomonadota; class Gammaproteobacteria; order DSM-16500; family DSM-16500; genus UBA5158. The sequence goes on from OY843587.1 coordinate 1,957,465, forward strand.
GACAGCGCGAACGGCCTCTAAAGTGGCAAGGATATATTTGTCAGTATAAAGCAGACATTCAGGTATGAAGTTGAGATTAATATAACACGTTATCCGCAATGCGGAAGCTAACTTCAAGGCGTAGTTTCTAGCGAGTTGGTCGAACTCGACTTTATCATCCGCGGCTATTTGCGAAAGGATGCTGCTGGCTGATTCGTTTTGCGTGCCGCGTATCAAAGCCTCATAGGAAAAAACTGCTTGCGTAGAAATATCCACGATGGGTTGAAAGGCATAAGAGAATTTAGGAAATGATTTTATCATACAATTTCTAACCCATTATCGCTAAGTAATCGTTTTGCGCCAAAAGCCTTGTGCGTAAGCTTTTAATAACTTCTTCGCTCTGCCTGGATTTAAATTTTTAAAACACTCACCTGCGGCGAAAAAATCATTAAAGCCCACAATGGTATCTAAGTCTTTTGAGGTGATAACACTAAGCCCCATACTCCAATCCGGAAAACTTCTAGCCGGTATTGTTTCCGAAATAATTTGTATCACATCATTATGCCTTTTATCGTGACTGATAGTCGTATATAATCTTTCGACATTCGATTTCTCGCCTTCAAGAATTTGAAAAAAACTATTCTCATGGAATAAAAGCATTCCGGTCACGTTCAAGGCTCGGTTGTTCTTACGCGCCACCTGTAATAATTCAGACAGCATCGCTTGGGAAAAGTCTTCCGTAGCGGTGCTCACGTAAATTAAATGAATTAATGGTTCGTGCTCCATGCGCTATGCTCTCGGCTCAAGGGGTGTACTAAAATTATATCACATTAATTCGCGTTCAAAACTCAAAATAACGCTGATAAAAATCGCACCATAACGCTGTAACTTACTTTCGCCCACCCCGGAGATGTCCGCAAATTCGTTTAGATTCCGGGGTTTTTTCGCATGGATTTCAATTAAGCTGCTATCGTGAAAAATAACATAGGGGGGCACGCCTTGCTCGCGGGCTAGCTCTAGGCGTTTATTTTTCAACGCTTGCCATAAACTATCGCTAGGCGTAGGTAACAGCTTGGTATCGCGCTTCAAGGAGGTTTTGGATTTTTTAGCGGCTTTTTCTGGGTCATTGCGCAAGGCGATCGACACTTCGCCGCGCAACAGGGGGTAGCTTTTTTCCGTCAACAACAAACTGCCGAAGCCGCTCATGTCTACGTTCAATAAATTCGCGGCGACCAATTGACGGTAAATACTGCGCCATTGCGCTTGTGAATAGTCTTTGCCGATACCAAACGTCGATACTTTATCGTGATTAAAGCGTTCCATTTGCGGCGTGACTTTGCCGGTTAACACATCGACTAAATATTTCACGCCGAAACGTTGACCGGTGCGGTATACGCATGATAACGCCATTTGTGCGGCGATTTTACCATCCCAAGTGCTAACTGGCTCAAGACAATTATCGCAATTATTGCAGGGCGCTTGGTATTGTTCGCCAAAATAATTTAATAGCACTTCACGGCGGCAAACGGCGGTTTCACAAAAACCTAACAGCGCGTCCAGCTTGCGGCGCTCTAAACGCTTACGCTGTTCGGAATTTTCCGAACCATCTAACATTTGCCGCATCATAATCACATCCGACAAACCATAGGCAAGCCAAGCGTTCGCCGGCAACCCATCGCGCCCCGCGCGGCCGGTTTCTTGATAATAACCTTCCATGCTTTTGGGTAAATCCAAGTGCGCGACAAAACGCACGTTAGGTTTATCAATTCCCATGCCAAAAGCGACCGTCGCCACGATAATAACGCCTTCTTCACGGATAAAACGCTGCTGATGTTTTTGCCGGATCACATTGCCTAAACCCGCGTGGTATGGCAGCGCTTCCCAGCCTTTCGCCGTCAACCAAGCCGCCGTTTCTTCCACGCGTTTACGCGATAAGCAATAAATAATGCCAGCGTCACCGCGATGTTCAGCGTCAAGAAATTGTAAAAGCTGTTCGCGCGGACTATTTTTTTGCACGACCCGGTAACGAATGTTAGGACGGTCAAAACTGGAAGTAAACTTGCGCGCGGTAGTTAAGGCTAATTGCTCGATAATTTCTTCCCGCGTGGGCGTGTCCGCGGTCGCCGTTAAAGCAATGCGCGGCACGTGTGGAAAACGTTCATGCAATACGGATAACTGCACGTATTCAGGGCGAAAATCATGGCCCCATTGCGATACGCAATGCGCTTCGTCAATGGCGAATAACGCTAATTCCGCGCGCTCTAATAATTCTAAAAAGCGCGGCGTCATCAACCGTTCCGGCGCGACATATAATAAATCTAAATTACCTTTCAGCAAATCTTGCTCGACTTTGTAAGCCGCCTGTCCGTCTAAACTAGAATTCAAAAAAGCCGCCCGCACCCCAAGTTGCAGCAACGCGTCGACCTGGTCTTGCATCAAAGCGATTAATGGCGAAATAACGATACCCACGCCCGGACGCGCCAGCGCTGGGATTTGAAAACACAGCGACTTGCCGCCGCCGGTCGGCATCAACACTAACGCGTCTTTGCCAGCGATCAGATGATCAATGATGGCGGCTTGATTGCCGCGAAAATCGTTGTAACCAAAAATATTGCGTAAAATTTCCTGGGCTTTGCTCATGACATTCCTTTTCTTTTTATTATTTTTTATCCCGCGGCTTGCGGCAAAAATCATGCCATATTTCGGTCGGAAATGATAGCGACGCTACTGCCTATTCTTTCGCCAAATTATGTGTAAGAATAGTCTTTCATTTTTTCCTGTTTGGAGAAACCTATGCCACGGATTACTGTCATAAAAATAATAGCCGCCGCTTTCATCAGCTGCGCAAGTCTATATGCGTATGCCGCGGATGGCGACGCAGCATGGACTTACACCGGCAAAACCGGCGTTGATTATTGGGGCAAACTCAATGCGAATTTTAAGCTTTGCGCCACCGGCAAAACCCAATCGCCGATCAACATCCAAAATGCGCAACCGGGTAAAAGCACACTCTCGCTGCAATACGATCCAGAAGCGCTAATCATTGAAGTCGACGGGCCGACGGATTTATTTATTCACGGCAAAGAAACGATTACCAATACCGGCCACGGCGTGCAATTAAATTTTGACGCGCAAGAAAGCATGACGTTCGCGAATAAAAAATATCATTTAGTGCAATTCCATTTTCACACGCCCGCGGAAAATATCCTGGATAATAAAACCTATCCGATGGAAATTCATTTCGTCCATCAAAATGATGACGGCGATCTCGCGGTAATCGGCGTATTCGTGACGAAAGGCACTGCGAATCCAGCGATAGCTGAAATTATCAAAAACATTCCCAATACGGAAAAAATTCCCGTCACGATTAAAGGCGAACGCATTAACCCGATCGACTTAATGCCGCAAGATAAAAATTATTATCAATTCGCCGGTTCGCTGACGACGCCGCCCTGCACCGAAGGTTTAGACTGGCTGATGATGAAAGGCACCATCAGCGCGTCCGCGGATCAAATCGCGAAATTAAAAGCGGCATCCCATGGTGCCAACGCGCGGCCTATCCAGCCTTTGAATAAGAGAAAAATCGTTTACACCGGCTAATCGAGCAGCATGCAGAAAATTGATGTTTTAATTATTGGAGCTGGCGCCGCGGGTTTAATGTGCGCCATTGAAGCTGGAAAAAGACGCCGTCATGTGATTGTGTTAGACCATGCGAATAAAGCCGGGAAAAAAATTCTCATGTCTGGCGGTGGCCGTTGTAATTTTACCAATTACTACGTCACCCCGGATAACTTCATTTCTCACAATGAACACTTTTGTAAATCCGCGTTAAGCCGCTATACCCCCAGCGATTTCATCGCGTTAGTCAATAAACACAAAATACCTTTTCATGAAAAAACCTTAGGCCAATTATTTTGTGATAACAAATCCAAAGATATCTTAGCAATGTTATTGCAAGAATGCGCCGAGGTTAACGCTGAAATCCGTTTGAATACCACCGTCACGCACATCGAAAAAATCAGCGCTCAGCATTTTAAAATTAAAACCACGCGTGGCGATTTTCATTGTCAATCACTGGTCATCGCCAGCGGTGGTCTCTCTATCCCGACCATGGGCGCGAGTCCGTTCGGGTACAAAATCGCGGAACAATTTGGTATAAAAATATGGCCGACACGCGCGGGCTTGGTGCCGCTGACCCTGCACGTAGAAGATAAAGATAAATTCGCCGCTTTAACCGGCATCGGTGTGACGAGTGACGTTTCGCATCAACACACCAGCTTCCGCGAAAATATCTTATTCACGCACCGCGGTTTAAGCGGGCCGGCGATTTTACAAATTTCATCGTATTGGTCGGCGGGAGCAACGCTGCAAATAAATTTGCTGCCCGACGCAAACCTATTTGAAAACTTAACGCGACATAAACTCCAGCAACCGCAAAAACAATTAAAAACGATTTTTACCGATTATTTACCGCAGCGTGTCGTCACTACGTTTTTAAACGCCGCTTTGGCGGATAAAAAATTAGCGGAATTAAGTCACCGTGATTTAGAAGAAGCCGCCCGCACTGTTCAAATGTGGCGTTTAAAACCAAATGGCACAGAAGGTTACCGTACCGCCGAAGTCACATTAGGCGGCGTGGATTGCGACGCGATTTCTTCCAAAACCATGGAAGCCAACGCGGTGCCGGGAGTATTTTTCATCGGTGAAGTATTAGATGTCACCGGCTGGTTAGGCGGGTATAATTTCCAATGGGCTTGGGCATCAGGATGGGTCGCTGGACAAGTCGTCTAGTTTAAGGGATAACAATGCGTCTTAAAAAATTATTCGCTTCGATACTTTTACTGTTAATCATCCTCTATGGGTGGGCTTATTTCACTAACCCAGGCAGAGATACGCCGCGTCTCCGCGCTACCGGCTACAATGGCCACTTCACGGAAAACCCGGCGGAATCGTACGAAGATTATATTAAGCTATCGCGCTCCAACATCGAAGCCGCGCGCAAACTCGCGCATGTCGATGCTTCGCCCAAAATCATTGATGAAAACGCGCCTGTCGCGTTGTTTCCAGATAGCGCCGCGTGCAAAAGCACAAATGGCAAATTCGAAAAAGGCATTTTGCTTATCCACGGCTTATTCGATTCGACTTATCCAATGCAGCAATTAGGCAAGTTTTTTCAAAGTAAATGTTTCGTGGTATATGTTATTCTACTGCCCGGTCATGGCAGCGTACCGGGGGACTTACTGCATACCACATATAACGATTGGGTGGCGGCGACACACTTCGGCAGGGTTAAATTGGCTGAAAAAGTCGACAAAATTTATCTAGGCGGCTTCTCCGACGGTGGCTTGTTAGCCATTAACGAAGCGCTGTTAGCACCCGACAACATCCAAGGATTATTTTTATTCGCGCCGGCGTTAAAATTGAAAACATCGCTCGCGCCTTTGATTCCCGCCGTCTACTGGGCGAGCCGTGTGTTGCCGCGTTTACAATGGTGGTCGGTGTCAAACGACAACGCTAGCGCGCGTTACAATTCGATTCCCATTAATCCGGTCTATCAAACTAAAGAATTAATTCGGATCGTGCACGCTAAGCTGAAACAGCAAATGCTACAGCTGCCGCTATTCATCGAAGAAAGCGCGCAAGACTTAACGGTCGATCCGAGTGCGACGCTACGTTTTTTCAAAAAAAATAAAAATCCACGCAGCGTAATGTTATGGTATTACGAACATGATTACCCCCTCTTGGGCGAGGCACGTATGCAGCGCATTCACAGCTATTTGCCGGGACAAAATCTCTTGAGCATGTCACATTTATCATTCACGCTGCGCGACGACGACCCGATTTACGGCAAGAACGGCGAATATAAAGATTGCTCCCCTTACACGCCGCACACGCCAGCCTGGAGCGTATGTGAAAACGGCGGCGATGAATTATTTTATGGCGAATTAATCGATGCGGATCTAAAAGCACATATCATTAGAAGAATAACCTTCAATCCCTTTTACGATTATTTTACCGATCAAATGACGAAATTCTTGGCCGCGCAATAAATTTTAATTATCGTGAAAATTTTTATCGCGGCGCAACGATTTATTTTTAGAGACTTTTTTCTTTTGATCTAAACGGCGCTGTGTCGAAGAAAATGTCGGTTTGGTTTTCTTGCGTTTTTTAGGCGGCACGACAGCGTGCGCCAAAATACTTTGCAAACGCTCCAGCGCGTCTTGTTTATTACGTTCTTGCGTGCGGAAACGCGTGGCTTTAATCAGCAAATCCCCTTTCAACGTTAATCTGCTCGCCAACACAATTAGCAAACGTTCAATAACATCTGGAGGTAGTGACGATTCAGGGATATTAAAACGAAGTAATACGGCAGTCGCGACTTTATTAACGTTTTGTCCGCCCGGGCCAGGAGAGCGTATGAATTCAAATTTTATTTCCGCATCTTCAATCGACAAATGCGCGGTTATAGCTAGCAATTCATACCTCTCTCAAGCCAACAAATTCTTTTATTTAATAGTTGGTGTTGCGCTTGCCGAAATCTGCTCTGACGTAAGCGGATCAGGCCCAAATTGATTTGGACCAGGTGTTCCTTTCACGGCACATAAATACATTAGAATAAAGAAACCAATTATTGGAATGAAAAAAATACCATATAACCAACCGCTTTTATCAGTATCGTGCAATCTCCTCACTGTTGCTGCAATAGTGGGCAGAACGAGTAGAAGTTTAATCACCAGGGATATTAGGTAGAGTATTGCAGAAGAAGAAGCGTTTGCAAAATTATCTGAAATAGCATCTACAACAAGGAAAACAAAAACTAACAGATAAAACCACCAGAATTCTGAACGTTGGGCTCTACCAGAAAACTTCCAATATTTTTCTAATAGGCATGTCTGGACCGATTCGATGAAGTTCATAGGTTAATTCCTTTAAAATTATCCTACCGCTTAACGGCGATGTCCACCGCCGCGATGGCCGCCACCATGGTGTGCCCCCGGAGCGATGTTGGCTTGATTGCTATGCACGGTATTACTATTGTGTGAGTAGCCGTTGGAATTCGTACCATGATAATTGTTGTTGCCATGATTGGAGTTATTACCATTATAGTGATTGCCATTATAATTATTATTGTTGTAATTACCGTTATGGTAATAACCATTATTATAATAACCACCGTCATCAGCCACAGCAGCCCCAGCGATCACCCCCACCGCGGCGGCTCCGAGCAACTGATCATCATACTCAGAGGAGCAATTGTAATAAGCATCATTTTGCGAATCATAGCATGTTTCCGCTATCGCACTGGCGGCAGCGAACATGACTGCTATGCCGATCGCGCCTGTCATCAAAAACTTGAGTCTCATAACTCCTCCCTTTGAGTCGATGATACGAAGAATTTGCATATACAAATATTATACAACAAATAGCCTTCAAATGGCAGAAAATGAACCACTTTTTGGATAAAATTCTGCTAAAAAACAATCAGTTATCAATCATCCCAGCAATTAATTGAGTTTTATCGTAAAATAACCCGCTTTTCCGCCTAGAGGCCTTAGTTTGTTAAATTCGCTGAAATTGGGGAACCAAACCTTCCCGATCAATTTGATTCAAGGCCCGCTGGCGGGAGTGAGCTGCGCGCCATTCCGCGCGCTAACTTGGCGCTACAGTCAGCCCGCGTTTTCATGCACCGAAATGATTTCTTGCAAAACGCTGCTTTACCAACCCGTGCAATCACAACAACGCTACGTTAAAAAAGCCGCCGATGAAGGCCCGGTTTGTTTTCAATTATCCAGCACGGATAGCGCGGAATTAGCGGAAGCGACCAAACGGGTGACGGCTTACGGCGCGGATTTAATCGATTTAAATTGCGGTTGTCCCGTGAAAAAAATTCGTAGCCGCGGCGCGGGTTCCAGTCTGTTAGTGCAAACCACGAAGCTTTATCAATTGATCACCGCGATGAAACAAAACACGCATTTACCTGTCTCCATAAAAATTCGCGTCGAAGGTGACGCCTCCGAAAAATTCAACCGCGAAGTCGCCGCGGTAGTGACTGACGCGGGCGCGGATTTTTTGGTGGTGCATGGACGACATTGGACCGAGCATTACGAAACGCCTTGCCGCTACGATGATATTAAATTTTTTGTGGATGAATTAAACATTCCCGTCATCGGCAACGGCGATATCGCCTGCAAAAATACGCTTGAAAAAATGTTCGCAACCGGTTGCGCCGGCGTCATGATTGGCCGCGCGGGCGTGGGTCAACCGTGGCTCTTAAAACAACTCGCTGCCAGTCTTTCTCAAGCAACATTTACGCGACCCGCGCTGCCGGAAATCGGCGCGCTGTTCGTCGAGCATATTGAAAATCTAATTCATTTATTAGGTACGGAAAAATTTTCTATTTTCCAAGCGCGCATGCTCGCGAAATATTACGCGCGTCACTTGCCCGCGCGCACAGAGTTTTGCGCCGCGATGAATACTTGCGGCAGCCTCATCGAATTGAAACGGCTCTGTCAGCAATTTTTTAATCATTAATCTTCGGCTTTTTCGCGGTAGATAACGCCGACTTTGCCGACCATTTGAATCAACTCCGCGTGGTGCGTGGTCGATATTTCTTGAAATAACGTTTTACGCAATACGCGGTCTTCTGCGTTGATACGCATTTTTATCAATTGATGATCATTCAAGGCGCGGTCAATTTCCATATTTACATTGTCGGTTAAGCCATTATTGCCGATCAAAACAATAGGTTTAAGCTTGTGAGCTTGGGCTTTTAATTGTTGCCTGCGTTTAGGTGCTAACTTCATAAAGTTTCTCAATAATGATATCGGAGCGTAAATTAACACATTTTATCCATTTCGACAAAATATCTGTCCACTCTGATGTTAGCCGGCTATTCATAGCGCTTTTCAAGCGGGACTATAACTCATAGAATGAATGAATTACTTCTTAAAAAGCGCGCCGCCGATGGCTAAGAAAAAATGGCATTTTTTCATAATCGAAGACGACGACAAAATCGTAAAGTCCTATAAAAAATGTTTAGAAAAGCACGGCCATCTCGTCAGCCGGCACAATCCCCGCGATGAAGCCTTAACCGTCATCAAGAAATTACACCCCGATTGCATCTTGTGTAATTTGCAATGGCCGCAAGTAGACGGCTTGAACTTGTTGCGGAATTTAAAAAAATTGCCTAAGCCGCCCTATTTTATCAGCATTTCTGAAAATTATGATCATAGTGTCGCCTGGGACCTTGGTTTAGACGGCTTTATCAATAAACCTATAAATTGTGACACTTTTCATACTGAGATACAGGAAATTTTATCGGGAAAAATGTTAATTCGTTTTTGGGGCATACGCGGCAGCTTGCCGGTGCCAGGGAAAAAAACCAGCCGCTATGGCGGTAACACGAATTGCGTCACGCTGAATTTTTCGAATAACCAATTTATAATTTTTGACGCAGGCACAGGTCTTAAAGAACTTTCCAATCATTTAGTCGAAGAAGATAAATTTCCTTTGACAGCGAAATTTTTTATTTCCCACCCGCACTACGATCACATTAACGGGTTACCTTTCTTCGTGCCGTTTTATATGGAAAACAATCATTTCGATCTGTATGGCACTAACCATGGAGATTTGAATATCAAAGAACTCATCGAAGGCCAAATGGATACCGTGTATTTCCCGGTGACGATGCAAGAATTTCTTTCTCAACCGACTTTCCATACTTTAGAGGCCGGTAAATTTAATAGTGAAAACCTGCAAATTAGCACTATCATACTCAATCACCCAGGCCGGTGCTTAGGGTATCGCGTGCAATATAAAAATAAAGCGTTTTGTTACGTCACTGATAATGAATTACTTCTGGAACACGATGAGCTTTTTAATCAAGCGGACGTCGATCAGTTAATTAATTTTATCAAAGACGCCACTTTCGTCGTGATGGACTCGACCTACAATTCCGATTGCGACTATGAAAAGAAATTAAATTGGGGACACTCGTGTGTCAGTCGCGTTATCGACGTGGCGGATAAAGCGAACGTGAAAACGTTATGCCTGTTCCATCATGATCCTGACCAATACGATAAACAGATAGACGAAAAACTAAAAAACGCGAAGGCCTTACTCAAAGCGCGCGGCTCGAAAACCCGCTGTATCGCCGCGCGCGAAGGGGATAAATATTTTATTTAGCTATTCGTTTTTAACATCGTTATTTTATTTCCGTCTTGCAGTTTGACATTATTCAACTCGATCGCAACAATACGCATCCCACCGACTACATCACCGAGATGATAAAACTGGTTATTGATGACGGCCGTTTGATTTTGATCCGACATCAATACGCCATTCAACACCAGATTCGCGGGCGCAGCTTCTGTCACTAACTGCGCACTGGGCGCAGCTACCTCGGCTGCGACTACAGGTTTAGCAGCGGCCGGCTGTTTGAAATGTTTAATCACCGGCGGACCATAAGCGTAAATAACAAATCCAGAGAGCAAAATCACCGCCGCCAACAACCCTTTATCCACCCAGCGCATGCGGTGCGCGGCAGGGTCTTGATAACTATCGCGGCTCATCGACATCGAACGGTTACGCTGCGTCTTCTGTAACGCGTCATATATAATGCTCACAATACATAATCTCCCTAGCACAGTTTTCAATAATGTGTTCGTCAATCGCGTTAGTATTCGCGACAAAGCCCGCTAATAAAGCCCTATCGCAAAGAATATTTATCGCGCGCGGCGACCCCTGCGTGCACTGAAATACCATATCCAGCGCCTTGTCCGTGAAAATAATATTATTTAAAGCGTCTGGATAACGCATGACTTTCGTTAAACGGTGATGAATATAGCCGCGAATGTCACTTTTTTCTAAAGGTTTGATGTGAAAATAGATCGCAATGCGTTGCCGCAGCTGGCGCAGCTCCGATAATTGCAATCTTTCGTATAACTCCGGTTGGCCCACTAGGATAATTTGCAGCAATTTTTCTTTTTCAGTCTCGATATTAGACAGCAAGCGAATTTGTTCTAATTGATTTGCACCAAGATTTTGGGCTTCGTCGATGATGACGACCACGTTATAGCCCTTATTTGACTGTTTAATTAAAAATTTATTTAGGGCGTAAATTAACTCGAGTTTATTCTGACTTTTGGTTTTCACACCCAAGTCGTGAATGATCATTTGTAACAATTCCAACTCCGAAAAATTCGGATTTAGAATTAAAGCGAATTTATTTTTGCGGTCGGACTGTTTTAATAATTTGCGGCATAATGTCGTTTTTCCGGTACCTATTTCACCAGTTAAAACAATTATGCCTTTGCGTTGTTCAATTCCGTACACCAAACTTGAAATTGCGCGGTGATGTGAATTACTTGAAAAGAAAAAATCAGGATCGGCTGTTACATTAAACGGATTATCTTTTAGCTGGTAAAACTCATGATACATAGCTTATCATCCATGGGAATTTGAGTAGAACTTTCAGTTTATAAAACACCGTTGTTAAGTGATAAGCAATAAAAATATTTGCTTAATAAAAAAAACTAGTGTATTTATTAGGTTGATCTTGGCGAAGTATTTCAATAAAATGCTTGCGACTCGTTGATATGATCCACAATGAAACGGACAGACTTAAATGAGTAGGAAATAATTACTTCAACTGTATGGAGACCTATATGCAACAACCAAAACTATCATCCATTTGTTTAGCTGTAATCACATCAGCTCTGTTGCTAACCTCGACAGCTGGTTTCGCCGCGAACTACAAGGGCGAAGCTAACTATAAAGGCGAAGCAATGGCGCCTGCACCATGCCCACAACCTTTAATGCTTAGAGACGGCTTATATGTCGGGGCTAACGCATTGTATGATTCTTACCGCGTCAGAGAAACCAGAGGCTTAGTAGTTGGAGCTGTAGGCTCTACTGCTTCCAACGTAGTTGGAGCTAATGGTTGGGGCGGCGGAATCTTCGGCGGTTACGGCATGTATTTTAACAACATGTGGTACCTCGCTGGTGAAGTATTCATTGACGGTTCAAGCGCTGGTCAAGCTACCTCTGTTGGTAGAACGACTGCTGCTAGCACCTTCAACACAAACAATAACTTCAAAGTAATGATGGGCTGGGGCGTTAGCGCGTTACCAGGTTATAAGGTTAATGACAGCACACTTGGCTACATTCGTTTAGGCTACGCTGGAGCTAGACTAAGAGGCCAAGCATCTGCCGTTGATACAACAGCTGGTTACAGCCTGAGCGGAAGCACTTCACAATGGAAGAGCGCTTTCGAATACGGCGTTGGTATGGAAACAGCTGTATATCCTGACCTGAGCGTTAGAGGTGAATTTGACCATGCTGGTTATAGTTCGCTCACCGCTGTTAACACCAAGTACTCAGCAACTGACAATCAATACAACTTGGGTTTAGTTTACCACTTCGCCCTGTAATCCCTGATCTGAGCGGACAAAGCTTTCTTTTTTGTCCGCTCATCTCAGTATCATATGTCCTCGCTTTATTGTCTTCCCACCACCCTTTTCAATATCTAAGACGTAAAAAATTATCACTCCCAATCTTAATTGAGAATTAATCCAATTTATAATTTTCTTGAATGCTTGCGTCTATGACCCAGCACCAGCATTTATCTGCCGATGCCGTGATATTCAAATTCCGCGTCGCGTATGGTCTTAGGATCATATTGATTGCGGCCATCTAAAATTATATGCTGGCGCATGATTTTTTTCATTGCGGGTAAATCGGGATAACAAAATGGCTTCCACTCAGTGACTAACACCATCGCGTCGGCTTGTTGCAACGCTTCGTATTGGTGTTCGGCTAAATGTAGCTTGCCTGACGTAAACCATTCCGCTGGCATCATCTCTTTCGCCACGGGCATTGCCACTGGGTCATAAGCTTGCACGCGGGCATTACGCCGCATTAAGCTCTCAATCAAGATCAATGACGATGCTTCGCGCATATCGTCCGTGCCGGGCTTAAACGACAAACCCCACACGCCGATGGTCTTGCCAGTTAAATCTTCGCCGAAGATAGCGGCGAGCTTTTGCGATAGCACGCGCTTTTGGTGCGCGTTGCGGTCTTCCACCGCGCGCAAGATTAAAGGGTCGACGCCATTCTTTTCCGCCATGCGCATCAACGCTTTCACGTCTTTGGGAAAACAAGAGCCGCCGTAACCGCAGCCTGGATAAATAAAAGCGTTGCCAATGCGGCCATCCGAACCGATACCGACGCGCACATTTTCAATATCCACCCCCATCCGTTCGCATAACAAAGCCATTTCATTCATGAACGAAATTTTGGTCGCGAGCATAGCGTTCGCGACATATTTCGTCATTTCGGCGTCTTTCACGTTCATGAAATAAATTTTTTCGCTGGAACGCATGATGGGTAGATACAATTCCAACATTATCGTCTTCGCCTGCGCGGAAGCATTGCCGATAATCACGCGGTCAGGCCGCATGAAATCATCGATGGCAGCACCTTCGCGTAAAAATTCCGGATTACTCACCACATCGAACCGGGTCTTCACGCCGCGCTTATCTAATTCGTCTTGAATCGTTTTTTCTACTTGGTCAGCCATCCCGACTGGAACGGTGGATTTATCCACGATGACACAATATTCATTAAGGTACGCGCCGATATGCTGGGCCGCGCTCAGCACATATTGCATATCCGCGGCACCGTCCGCGTCACTAGGCGTGCCGACGGCAATGAAGATAACATGCGGCGGCGCGCTTTGTGCTTGCAATGACGTTACGAAGTGCAAACGTTCATCCGTCATGTTAGACGCGACCATGGCGTCTAGACCTGGTTCATAGATTGGTAAAATACCTTGTTTGAGATTAGCGATTTTCGTTGCGTTAACATCGACACAAGTGACTTGATTGCCCAACTCCGCGAAACAAGTCCCTGTGACTAATCCAACATAGCCTGCACCTATCACCGTAATATTCAAAACCGTCTCCTAATGGCTAATGCGCAATCTTGTAAATCACCACTTGGTCACCGCGCCGGTTAGCGAATACGCGCAACGGCTGGCTATTTAATTCTTTCAAGAGTGAAATTGTTTGTGTTTCCGGTTTGTTAATTCTTAACGCGAGGTAATCATAGTGCTTCCACTGCCCTTCTGCAATCGCCGCCAAATCCGCGTCGGCGCGCGCCGCTTGAAAGATCTCATTGCCAAAATGGTGGGAGTAATACATTACCAATTCATCGTTGCTGTAAATCGACGCTTGCCGCGGCACGTTTTGGTCTAGCCAATTGCCCGCTTGCAAAATATAATCTTTAGAATAACCAAAATGAAATAGCGTACCGACGGCGTTTAGTAATAACAACACTGCCACCGCCGTGCATAACACCACGCGCGGTTTTTTTTCTTGGAGTAATTTATCGAGCGCGAACGGCACCCACAGCATAAACACGAGGGACAAAGCGATTAAGTAACGCTTGGAAATAAAAATATTTTCCGCGAGATACACCGCCGTGACGATGACGTTAATAAAAATATAACTATACAACACGAGTTGTCCGGATTTATCTAAGCGTAATAATTTACGCGACCAAGCGTAGACGACTAAGAAGGCGTAAATGAATGAGAGGTTCGTAATCAGGCTGTAGGCATACCAAACGGTTAATAATAAAATTAATACCACGCTCGCGTCTTGCGCCGCGTTTGGATTCAACACATGCAGCGCGAGCGCTGTCGCCGCCGCGTGGAAGTGTTGGGCTAACGTCGTCAAGCCAAAGACTAATTGCGCTTCCAATTCTGACAGGCGTCCCAACGGCACTGTAGTGGGGTGCTGTGACACGAGGCTCATCACGACTAGATCGCTCACGATCAATAACAAAAATAAATTCAACTGGGTAAATTCACGCACGCGCTGCGTCCAGCTGCGGCGCGCGTCAGCCCAAGCCGCGAATGGCACGAATAATAAAAATAGCGCGCCTTCAATACGGAATAACGCCGCCATCACCATGCTCGCGGACCATAGCAGCGCGACGAGCAAGCGTGGCTGACGAAAATATTCTATGAGGAAGATCATCGCGATTAAATAAAACGCCCAAAAACCATGATCACGGACAATGTATTCGCGGACGCTATCAAACTCGTGCGCGAAGAGTATGACAAACGCAGCTAGCCATAACGTTCTGAGCGTGCCACCCAGTAAACGCACCAAATAAATGAAGGACAAGACTGACGCGATGGATAACGCCCCATCGAGCAGGTAAGCGCTGGCGAGATAAGTTAAGTGGGTGCCGCGCGCCACACTATGAATTAAGACGGAATAAAACGGCCATTTCGCTTGATCGCATAATTGCGAAGCGGCTTTTAGTCCTGCAAGACTAATATCCGCAGCGCTTTGCAAATAACAAATGCCGTCAGGGTTGATAATATTTTCATGTAAGCTTAACCAACACGATAAAAATACACTGACCACCACCGCAATGACGTAAACAGACACGGTGCTGTCCAAACTCCTTGTCAATGCGCGCGAATTCATCAAACAAAGCCTTGCAAACATAATTTAAAATCTTCCGCCAACTCCGGATGCTTCAATGCATACGCGATCGTCGCTTCGAGATAACCCAGCTTGCTGCCGCAGTCATACCGCTTGCCCGTGAATTGGAGCGCTTGTACGCGTTCTTCTTTTAAAAGTTTAGCGATGGCATCAGTTAATTGAATTTCTCCGCCTGAGCCTTCTGTGGTGGTTTCTAGCAAGGCAAAAATTCGTGGCGTTAAAATATATCTGCCGACGACGCCTAAATTGGATGGCGCATTTTCTGGTTTTGGTTTTTCGACGATAGCTTGAATGTCAGCGACAGCTTCTGTTTTACCGCCAACATCGACGATGCCGTATTTAAACGTTTCAGATGGAGAAATTCTTTCCACTGCGATCACGCTTGATGCAGATTGTTCAAAAACTTCCACCATCTGCCGTAAGCAAGATTTCTTTCCGCCATCAATTAAATCATCGGCGAGTAAAACGGCGAACGGTTCATTCATCACTAACTGCTTGGCGCATAACACGGCGTGGCCTAAGCCTTGCGGGGATTTTTGGCGGATGTAAGCGCAGGAAACACCTTCTGGTAAAATGCCGCGGACGATTTCCAACAGTTCGTGCTTGCCGCGTTCGAGCAGGCTGGACTCTAATTCGTAGTTGGAATCAAAATGATCTTCGATGGCGCGCTTACTGCTGCTAGTGACAAAGATTAATTCCGTGATCCCCGCCGCGACAGCTTCTTCTACCGCGTATTGAATCAGGGGTTTATCGACGATCGGCATCATTTCTTTCGGGTTCGCCTTGGTGGCGGGTAAAAAACGTGTTCCTAACCCGGCAACCGGGAATAATGCTTTGGTCACTTTCATTGTGTTTCTAACTCCGTCACGAAAATCAGCGGATATTAACATATCTAATGCGAGAAAACACAACTCCTCTTGCCGTTACCCGCTGGCTGATATAATCTGGTCAACGAAATTCAATAGGCGCCCGTATGCGGAAAAAAATCCTCATTTTAGCTCACGGCTACGGCATGCAATTCGTCGAAAGTTGCAACCAGTACACGCAGTTATTTGATAAAAATAATTATGACGTGACGGTCGCGTTTTTAATCGGCGCGCCGGACGCCACCACCAGCGCGAAAATTTCCGCGGAAAACATGCTCTTTTTGGATTTACCGACGCGCGCGTTACGCGGCACCAAATGGCGAGCGTTTTGGAAAGTGTTAAAGTTGTGCCGCGCGCAGCGTTATGAAATCGTCGTTTGCCACCGTTACAAACCCACCTACCTTATGTTGCTAGTCGCGCAATTTTGCCGGATTGACGCGCTGCTGTTCGTCATGCATGCGTTTGGCACGCTGGCGTCACTGCCGCGCCGGCTTTTACTGGCCGCTTTATTTAGAAAAAATATGTTATTAGCCGCCGTTTCTGACGCCGCGCGTAATGATATGCGCCGCGACGCAATGTTTATTCCCCCCGAGAAAATCGTCACACTTTACAACATCATCGATTATTCTATTTTTGAAAAACAAATGTTGACGCGCAGCGACGCGCGCCGACAATTAGAACTTGCCGCTGATAATTTCGTCTTCGGCCATATCGGCCGGCTCGTCATCGAGAAAGACCAGTTTAATTTAATCCGCGCGTTCGCGAAAATCGCCACGCGTTGCCCGAACGCCGTGCTAGTCATTATCGGCGACGGCAAAGTAGCACATGAATTAAAAGAGCTAGTGCTGGAATTGGAATTGAGTCACCGAATTATGTTTCCCGGTTTTATATTAGATGGCTTCCGACTCATGAAAGCGTTCGATACGTTCGTGTTGACTTCCATCGAAGAAGCGTTTGGACGCGTGTCGCTAGAAGCGATGGTCGCAAAAATTCCGTTGATTGCCACCAAGATCAGCGGCATTCCGGAAGTGGTGGGCGACTCTGGATTTTTAGTCGAAGCCGCGAATACCGCCGTCCTTGCCGACGCGCTGTTGCGCGTCTATGAACTTTCGCAAACCGAGCGTGAGAGCTGGGGTGAAAAAGGTTATCAACAAATGCGCCGGCATTTTTCGATTGAGCCGTTCGCAGCGCTATTTTGGCAATTACCGTTGTTCGCCACACTGAAAAGGAATGCCGTATGAAACTTGTTTATGCCACGACGTTTGACGCGCGCGATGTGAATAATTGGTCGGGTACGCCGCACTTTATGTCAAAAGGATTTTTAGACCAGGGCGCGCAAATTGATTACGTCGGTTCGCTAGAACGCCGCTTACCGCCCGGCTTCAAGGTAAAACAATTTTGGAAAGACTTTGCCGCTGGCAGCCGCGAAAGCCCACGCTTCAATATCGTCGCCGCGCAATATTATTCAGAACAAGCCGCCCGTCAAATCGCGCAGTTAGACGTGCAAGCGGTGGTCGCGCCGCAAATTAATCCCGTCTGTTATTTGGATTGCAAACCACCGACCGTGATTTGGACGGACGCGCTGTACGCGAGTCTCATTGGTTTTTATCCGGCGTTTTCGAACCACTCCGCGAGCTCCATCGCGCAAGGCAATAAAATCACGCTCGAATGTTTAGAACGCGCGAAGTTAATTATTTTTTCTTCCGAGTGGGCGGCGCGCAGCGCGTTAGAATTGTATGGCACACAACGCCAAAAAGTCAAAGTCGTGCCGTTCGGCGCTAACCTGGACTGCCAGCATACCTTAGCCGATATTCATGAAATGTTGAAAGAACGCTCGCGCCGTGTCATCAAATTTTTATTCATCGGCAAACATTGGGACCGCAAAGGCGGCGATATTGTTTTCAAAGTCATTAAAGAATTGCACGCGCAAGGCATCGCGGTGGAGTTGAATTTTGTCGGCTGCGAACCGCCGAAATATGAAAGCGTGCCGGACTATATTAAATGCCACGGCTTTATTTCCAAACGCACACCAGAAGGTGTGGAAAAAATCACGCGGCTGTTTCGGGAATCCCATTTTCTGTTTGTGCCGTCGCGCGCGGAAGCATATGGTATCGTTTTTTGTGAAGCGAATGCGTTTGGCTTGCCGTGTTTGACTTCTTACGTGGGTGGTATTCCCACGGTCGTGAAAGATAATATTAACGGTATGACGTTCGCCCTGGATGCGCCCGTCACGGTGTATTGCAATTACATCGCTAATCTTATGCAAAATTACCCAACTTACGAAGAATTGGCGTTAGCCTCATTTAATGAATATCAAACCCGGCTCAACTGGGGCACTTCCACGCGGGCGGTAAAAAAGCTGATTGAAGACTTATAGTTGTAGATTATATTTACAATTGCGGGGCGGTCGGCTATAATCTCAGCTACTTAAATCCCTGAGATAAAACAATGTTTTCAAAGCGTCCGCTTAATTCCGATCCGCATGCAAACGGCAATAACGCCACGCATGCGCGTCTGTTGAAACGTTTGCAGAGTTTACAAAATTCGCTGACATTAACGTCTAAAAATGACGGCCGCGTGATTAAAGTGTCGAGCACCGATCCCGCCGAGGTTGATCGTGTCGGTACCTACCTTTCCGCTCAACCCGCGCTGAATTTAACGGGTGGTGGCGCATGTCCGGTGGAATACGGCGATTTATACGTCAATTTTCAATGCGATACTCACACGAGCAACTATAATGATCCCAATTGGTTAACCCAAATTTTAATAAACGCTTGTGATCTTAATACGACAACGTTGACGCCCGCGGAAATTGAAAGCTTAGATCATTTTTGCAATGACGCGCCTAATTCCCGCACAGCATCTGCACATACTGATGAGATGCTGAGAATTTATTTTGGTGGGGGCCTGTTGTTAACGCTGGTGCTATGCTGCTGCGCGTTTATCTTAGGCAGACGCAATCTGGGACACCATGACAATTCAGGTTTCTCCCACGATAGCCGCGGCGCCTACCGGCCAGTCATCGACATCAATCCTCAGTTGATGGCTAGCGCGCGAGCGAGCAGAGAAGAAAAGCAAGCCGAAGAAAAAGCAGCGCATGACGCTGAAGAAAAACACGCTTATCTCAGCCAGCAAATGAATGGTCTTATGTAAAAGGATTTAGCTCAACCAATAAAGCAGCTAGACAGTTTCTTTGTTCCGACAAAATTTCCAAGCATCCGCCACGATCGTGGTTAAATCTATATATTCCGGCGTCCAATTTAATTCCGCCATGGCGCGTGAGGGATCGGCGACTAGCACGGCTGGATCACCGGCGCGACGCTTGCCTAGCACGATCGGGATCATCGCTTTTGTCACGTTGCGCGCGATCTCAATCACTTGCTGCACTGAATAACCAACGCCAGTCCCTAAGTTATAACTGTTACTTGGCGCGCCGTGCCATAACGCTTGCAGCGCTAACCAATGCGCGTTACACAAATCTTTAACGTGAATATAATCACGCACGCAAGTGCCATCTTCAGTCGGATAATCATTTCCAAATACGGTAATCGCGGCGCGCTGCCCCGTCGCGGCTTGCAAAATTAAGGGAATTAAATGCGTTTCCGGATCATGACATTCACCTAAACCCTGTTCCGCGTCCGCGCCCGCGGCGTTGAAGTAACGTAGCGCGCAGTATTTAAAAGCATAACTCGCGGCGTAATCTTGCAACGCTTGCTCAATAATCCATTTCGAATGTCCATAAGGATTAATCGGCGCGATGCGGTGGCTTTCATCAATCGGCGCATAGTCCGGTTCGCCATACACCGCTGCACTTGACGAAAAAATAAAATAATTCACGCCCCCCGCCAACATCGCGCGTAATAACGTCAGCGTGCCCGCGACGTTATTGTAATAATATTTCGCCGGGTCGATGACCGATTCGCCGACTTGAATAAATGACGCGAAATGCATGACGGCGGCAAATGAATGTTGCGCGAAGACTTCCTTTAGCAAGTCCGAGTTATGCAGGCTGCCGGTGACACAGTCAAAGTTACCGCACGCGGCGCGGTGTCCGGTGGAGAAATCATCGAAGATCACCGGCGTGAACCCGGCACGCGCAACGTGTGCTGCCATGTGAGAACCGATGTAACCGGCGCCGCCGGTGATGAGGATTTTTTTAGTAGGCATTTTTATTCACTAAGCCCCGGAACACGGTCAAGAAAATAATTTTCATGTCAAAAAAGAACGACCAGTTTTCGATATAAAATAAATCGTATTCGATGCGCTTTTCTAACGACGTATTACCGCGCCAGCCATTGATTTGCGCCCAGCCGGTGATGCCGGCTTTCACTAAATGTTTTTGCATGTAGCCGGGAATTTTATCTTTGAATTCTTCGACGAAAATTAACCGCTCAGGCCGCGGACCGACGATAGACATTTCACCGCGCAGCACATTAATGAATTGTGGAAATTCATCTAAACTGGTTTTACGTAAGAACGCCCCGACCTTCGTCGCACGCTGCTCGCCCGGTTTCGCCCAGACCGGGCCGGTAGAGGCTTCCGCGTCCACCGGCATGGTGCGGAACTTTAACATATCGAATTCTTTGCCATTCCAACTAATGCGTTTTTGCCGGTAAAACACCGGGCCTTTCGAACTCCACTTTACCGCGGCAGCGATGACGATAAACAGCGGCACTGTCAGTAATAAAATTAACGCCGCCAACAATCTATCTTCGCACGCTTTAACTAAGCGGTTGCCGCCGATCATGGGGCTGGAACGCACGTTTAACACCGGGAAACCCGCGAGTTTGTTGATCGAGCAATGCAATAAATCCAAACCAAACACATCCAATAGTAACCGCGTCGTGATCGTTTGATGGCGCAGTTCGTGCAGTACATGTTTGACTTTTTCTTCGGCGGAAAAAGGAAACGCGAGCCAAACTTCGTCGATCGCATGTTGACGCAGATAGTCATCTAACTGCGCTGGCGTGATTAATACCGGAATATCTTGAATGTTCGCGTCGCTCGCCGCCGCGTCATCATCGAATAAAGCCACGATGCGATACCCCGTCCACATGGCTTGCTGCACGGAGGCCGCGAACCGCATGCCCAATTCACCCGAGCCTAGAATAATAACGCGGCGTTCGTTCCAGCCTTTCGCGCGCATGAAACGCAACATGCCAAACATGAAACCGCGGAATAAAAATAATAAGCTGACGGAAAAAATTCCCCATGCTAAAAACCAACCGCGGGAAAAATGATTGCCGGATTTGGTCAAGAACGCCAAGCCCGCCAGCGCGATCAACAAACCAAACATGGCTTGCAGTAAATTGCCTAAGTGCTGCCAAAAACCTTTCGCGCGGATGGAGGCGTAAATTTCGAAAAAACCAAAGATTAACGGCGTTAAAATCGCGCCGATTAATAACGCGTTGATATAATTTGCGGGTAAATCCCAGGTGGAAAATTTTAAATTGTAAGCCGCAAGTCCCGCGATAGTGATGGCGAAAATATCAAAACCACGCAACACCAGCGCCAACAAACGGGAATATTCTTTGAGTAAACCTCTAGGCAGCATAATCTTTCCGGGGTCCTGTCACCCACAAAACTCTTGTGTTAAACTCTGCCCATTCTATTTGAATCAAATCCATTTGACAAAAGGTAACGGCGTTAACTCATGAAAATTGCGATTGTCTGTGATTGGCTCGTCACCTACGCTGGGTCGGAACGCTTTCTTGGTGAAATGATTCATTGCTTTCCGCAAGCCGATATTTTCGCGGTCGTGGATTTTTTAGCGCCGAGTGAACGGCATTTTTTGCAAAACAAACCGGTCAAAACCACTTTCATTCAAAAACTCCCGTTCGCGAAAAAACTTTACCGTTCGTATTTACCGTTGATGCCGCTGGCCATCGAGCAAATGGACGTGTCGGCTTATGATTTAATTATCTCCAGTTCGCACGCCGTGTCTAAGGGCGTGATCACCGGCCCCGATCAAGTCCACATTAGTTATATTCACTCGCCGATGCGTTATGCCTGGGATTTGCAGCATCAATATTTAAAAGAAAGCGGCTTAACTAACGGCTTAAAAGCGTTTTTTGCCAAATATTTTTTACATAAATTGCGGGTCTGGGACCAGCGCACCGCGAATGGCGTCGATCATTTCGTCGCGAACTCAAAATTCATCGCGCGCCGGATTTGGAAAACTTACCGGCGCGAAGCGAATGTGATTTATCCGCCGTTAAATCATCAAATTTTTACCCCGGGGACTGAGAAAGAAGATTTTTACCTGGCCGCCTCGCGTTTAGTGCCTTATAAAAAAATGGATTTAATCGTCGAAAGTTTCGCGGCCATGCCGGATAAGAAACTGGTCGTCATCGGCGACGGCCCTGATTTCGCTAAAGTGAAAGCGAAAGCTACCAGCAACGTCACCATCCTCGGCTTCCAACCGGATACGGAAATGGTGAAGTACATGCAGCGCGCGCGGGCGTTGATTTTCGCGGCGGAAGAAGATTTTGGTTTAGTGCCAATTGAAGCACAAGCCTGCGGCACGCCAGTCATTGCGTTTGGTAAAGGCGGCGCGTTGGAAACTGTACGCGGCTTAGATCAAAATGAACCGACGGGATTATTTTTCAAAGATCAAAGCGTGCAAAGTATTTGTGAGGCCGTGTCTGAATTTGAAACACAGCGTGAGCAATTCACGGTTGAGAACTGTGTAAAAAATGCCGCGAAATTCTCTCCCGTGCAATTCCGCGAAAAATTTAAACAATACGTGAAAGATCATGCGGCGCACCTTAATAAGTCTTAAACGTTAATTGTTTTTAAAGCCTGTTACATGCTAAGCTTCGGCCTTTTATAAAGCACAACAATAACGAACAAGGCCATGTCGATAGAATCCATCATTAGCAGTGAAGACGTCATTGACGTCCCCCAGTACAAAGAGACTGAAAGAGTCTTTTATCCTGAATCCAATCAGAAAAAACTCGCGCTCACAGATGTGTTAGACAGTTTTAAAAAATGGCGTATCTGGACCATGTTGTCCTACCAAGATATTAAATTGCGCTACCGCCGTTCTATGTTAGGGCCTTTCTGGATTACCTTGAGTATGGCGATCACTGTTTATTCAATGGGCTATTTGTATGGGCATTTATTTCATACTAACTTAGCAACTTATTTTCCCTTTTTAGTGGGCGGTATGTTGAGTTGGGCGCTGGTTTCAATTTGTATTACGGAGTTGTCAGAAGGCTTTAGCCTGTCTGAAGCAATGATTAAACAAATCAAATTGCCCTTCAGTGTCTACGTGCATCGCATTATTTGCCGTAATATCATTATTTTCTTTCATAACATCATCGTTATCGTGCCGATTCTCGCTATCTATCATGCTAGCGCGTCCATCAATTGGTACACCTTGTTGTTAATTCCAAATTTGCTGATTTTTTATGTGAACGCCTTCACGTATGGTTTAGTGCTGTCACTGATCGGCGCGCGCTATCGGGATATTTCGCAGATTATAAAAAGCTTGATCCAAGTCGCGTTCTTCGTCACGCCCGTGATGTGGAACCCAGCGCTGCTACCGCAAAAAGACCATATTCTCGTGGTGTTAAATCCATTCTACGCTTTTGTCGAATTGATGCGCGCGCCCATGATAGGCGCTAAACCGCAACTATCGGTTTATGTGATGGCCGCCATGGTCACGGTCGGCGGCATTGTGTTAAGCACGAAGCTGTTTAGTAAATACCGCGCACGCATTGTTTATTGGTTATAGGGTCGATCATGGCATCTGTGGATTTAGAAAATTTATCGGTTGAGTTCCCCGTTTACAACATAAACGCGCGTTCTTTTAAGAAAAATTTCGTGCGGCTCGCGACCGGTGGACGCGTCAAAGAAAACGATCGTCAACATATTGTAGTCAGCGCTTTAAATGACATTACTTTGTCTTTAGCGCACGGCGACCGCGTCGGCTTAGTCGGCCACAATGGCTCCGGCAAAAGTACGTTATTACGCGTGCTCGCCACGATTTACGAACCCACTCGCGGCAACATGCGGATCAACGGCAATATTTCGCCGATGCTGGATTTAACGCAAGGCATAGAATCTGAATTTACGGGTTATGAAAATATCGTGCAGCGTGGCACGTTGTTAGGTATGAGCAAAGCGCAAATCGCCAAACAAGCCGATGAAATTTCGGCGTTGACCGGCTTAGGTGATTATCTTTCTATGCCGATCCGCACGTATTCTTCCGGGATGCTAGTGCGTTTAGCGTTCGCGATCTCCACGACAATACAACCGGAAATATTACTCATCGATGAAATTTTTGGCGCGGGCGACGCGAGTTTTTTCAAAACCGCCAGGAAAAAAATGGTCGAGTTATTAGACCATTCCAGCATTGTGGTATTAGCGTCACATTCAGATGAAATCATCGAAGAATTTTGCAATAAAGTGTTGTTGCTCGAAGGCGGCCAAGTAAAGTTTTTTGGCGACACTAAAACTGGATTAGAAGTTTATCACAACGGCTTGCAATAATAAAAATAGGCGGTTCACCATGGAGGATGACACTTGATAATAAGCCGCACCCCTTATCGCGTATCTTTTCTTGGCGGTGGCACGGATTATCATACTTGGTATCAAGAGTATGGTGGTGCGGTGTTAGCGACGACGATAAATCATTATTGTTATTTACATTGCCGTTTATTACCGGCGTTTTTTAGCCATAAATCGCGCATTGTTTGGTCGCGAGTGGAAGAAGTCAATGAACACGCCGACATTCAGCATCCGTCGGTACGCGCGATTTTAGATTATTTGGGCATCAACCAAGGCATTGAAATCCATCATCAAGGGGATTTACCGGCGCGCTCTGGTTTGGGATCAAGCTCGGCTTTCACGGTGGGATTATTAAATGCGTTATACGCGTTGCGCGGCAGCATTTCCAGTAAACGCGAATTGGCTTGCGAAGCGATTCACGTCGAACGCGATATTTTAAAGGAAAACGTCGGCGTGCAAGACCAAATTCAAACGGCTTACGGCGGTCTGAATAAAATTGTCATCAATTCTAACGGCAATTTCGACGTGACACCGCTCGTGCTGCCGCACAACCGCTTGAACGCTTTGCATGAGCATTTATTATTATTTTTTACCGGCGTGTCACGTACCGCGTCCGATATCGCCGGCGATAAAATTAAATCGATACCGAATAAAAAAGTCGAGATGCATGCGATGCGTGAAATGGTCGATGAAGCCATCAAAATTTTGGCGCATGGCAACGACATTACGGATTTCGGTAGATTATTGCATGAGAGTTGGATGTTGAAGCGTCAAATCAGCGCCAGCATCTCCCCGTCTTTCATCGACGATATCTATAACCGCGCGCGCGGCGCAGGCGCGATCGGCGGTAAAGTATTAGGCGCGGGCGGCGGCGGTTTTATGATGTTTTTTGTCAAACCCGAAGATAAACCCCAAGTGTATGAAGCACTAAAAGATTTATTATTAGTGCCGTTTGAATTTGAATCCAGCGGTTCGCAAATTATATTCTATGACAATATGAATTACAGTCAAATGTCGATGAACCGCCGCGATTACCGCCATTTGCAAACCGCGCGTTTAACTAACGTCAAACATAAATCTGAAACCGAAACTATCTAGGATAAAGCACATGCAAGATAAAACCCTCTTACTCCAAAAAATCCAGCGCGACATTCAAGAATATTGCGATACGTTTTTCGATTTCACCTTCAAAAAAGATCAACCCGCCGTGCATTTGCATGAGCCCACCACCAGCGCTGACGAAATTTTCGCGGCGGTGGAAACCATGCTTTCCACTTACACCACCATGGG
Organism: Gammaproteobacteria bacterium; assembly: GCA_963692955.1. Taxonomy (GTDB): domain Bacteria; phylum Pseudomonadota; class Gammaproteobacteria; order DSM-16500; family DSM-16500; genus UBA5158. The sequence goes on from OY843587.1 coordinate 1,983,632, forward strand.
CAAGAAAGTCCGCGCGTTTGAACATCAATACGCCGCTTACAACCACACAAAATATGGCGTCATGTCGAACTCAGGTTCTTCGGCGAATTTATTAGCGGTCGCGGCGTTGACTAACCAAGTCACGCCCAATCATTTAAAAGCCGGCGATGAAGTCATCGTGCCGGCGTTGTCTTGGTCAACGACGATATGGCCCTTGATTCAACATAATTTGATTCCGGTGTTCGTGGATTGCGATTTGGATTCGTTGAATTTTGATATCGCTAAATTAGAACAAGCCATCGGCCCAAAAACCCGCGCGATCAAGCTCGTGCATGTGTACGGTAACCCTTGCGATATGGACGCCATCATGGCGCTCGCTAAAAAACATAATCTATTCGTCATCGAAGATTGTTGCGAAGCGATGGGCGCGTTTTATGACGGCAAACCGGTCGGCAGTTTCGGTGACATCGGCAATTTCAGCTTTTTCTTTTCACATCACATTAGCACGCTGGAAGGCGGCATTTCCGTAACGAATAATTTTGAGTTAACGGAAACGCTGCGTATCTTGCGCGCGCACGGCTGGTCGCGTGAAGCGGATGAGCATAAAAAATATGTCGAAAAATATCCGCATATTGATCCGCGTTTTATTTTTATTAATCAGGGCTACAATTTGCGTCCGACTGAAGTCAATGCGGCGATGGGCATGCATCAATTGCCTAAGCTAGACGCCTTTATCGACAACCGGCGCGCAACTGCGGCGTTCTTTTTGCAACATTTAGCGCAGTACGAAGAATTTTTCCGTTTCCAACAAGAAACGCCAAAAGGCAAGCACGTGTGGTTCGGCTTCGCGGTCATTTTAAAAGATAACGCGCCGTTCAGTGTGAAAGACATCACTGCGTTCATCCAAAAAAATAATATCGAAACCCGTCCCATCATCGCCGGCAATATGGCGCGCCACCCTGCTTTTGAAATGTATGAACACCGCATTAGCGGCGACTTAGACGCGGCGGATACCGTCATGCAAAAAGGCTTTGCATTCGCTTGCCATCATGCCGTCGATAAAAACGCGCGTGAGTACATGGCCCACGTTATCGATACTTTCATGGCGCGGTATACCAAAGGCAAATCCACCAGTAACAAAATCGGGGTAACCGCGTAATGAAGAAAAAAGTTTTAATTTGCGGCGCCACCGGCTTTATCGGCCGCAACCTTACCGAACAATTAAGCCGCCGCACGGATTTAGACGTGCACGCGGTGCGGTTTCAACGGCCTGAATATGCTTGCTCCAATGTCACTTGGCACCAAGCTGATTTGCGCCGTCCAGAAGATATCGAGCGCGTCATCCAAGGCGTGGATATTATTATTCAAGCCGCGGCGACGACCTCAGGCTCTAAAGATATCGTCACCCGTCCTTTCATTCACGTGACCGATAACGCCGTCATGAATTCTTATTTATTCCGCGCGGCGTTCGAACATAAAGTGCAGCATGTTATCTTTTTTAGTTGCACCGTCATGTATTCGTCTAGCGACGAAGCATTGCGAGAAAGTGATTTTGACGCGAACGAAAATTTGCATCCGCGTTATTTTGGCGTGGGCAATACCAAACTTTATATTGAAAAAATGTGCCAATTTTACGCCGGCATTTCCGCGACGAAGTTCACCGCCATCCGTCACTCGAATATTTATGGCTCGCATGACAAATTCGATTTAGAACGCAGCCATGTGTTCGGCGCGACGATCACGAAAGTCATGAACGCGGCGGATAAAGTCGTCGTCTGGGGCACCGGCGATGAAGAACGCGATTTACTTTACATCGATGATTTAGTCGCATTTGTCGAAGCCGCGATCGCCAAACAACCGGGCAAATTCGGTTTATACAATTGTGGTTATGGCAACGCGATTTCCATTAAAAATTTAGTGCAAACCATCGTGCGCTTATCCGGAAAAAACTTGAAGATCGAGCATGATCTGTCGCAACCGACGATTAAAACCAGTTTGTTCCTCGACTGTTCGCTGGCGAAAGAAGAATTGGATTGGGAATCAAACACCAGCTTGGAAACCGGTATCGTAAAAACCATCGCTTGGTGGCAAGCGAACATCGCGCCGCAGGTCGCAGCAACCGTTTAATTTAACGAGAGAGATCGGCATGAGTTTTTATAAAAATAAAAAGGTGCTAGTGACCGGCGGCACGGGATTGATCGGCCGCCCCCTAGTCGAAATGCTAGTAGGGCTAGGCGCTAGCGTGACGGTAGTGTCGCTCGATGATCCTAGCCGCGCGCCGGTGGGTATCACGTTTGTCCGCGCGGATTTACGCGAATTTAGTAATTGCCTGGAAATTTGTAAAGACCAAGAAATCGTGTTTCAACTCGCGGGCGTGAAAGGTTCGCCGGCGATGACCGCCAAACGTCCGGCGAGCTTTTTCGTGCCGACGATTACCTTCAGCATCAATATGATGGAAGCCGCGCGCCGCGCCGGCGTCGAGCGTTTTCTCTTTACGAGTTCAGTCGGGGTGTATGCGCCTGCCGAAATTTTTTATGAAGACGACGTTTGGAAAACATTCCCGTCACCCAACGACCGCTTCGCCGGGTGGGCCAAGCGCATGGGCGAACTGCAAGCGGAAGCTTATAAAATTGAATATAACTGGGATAAAATATCTATCGTGCGTCCGGCCAATGTTTATGGCCCGTATGATAATTTCGACGCCGCTAACGCGATGGTGATCCCCTCTTTAATCCGCCGCGCGATGGACGGTGAAAATCCGTTAGTAGCTTGGGGCGATGGCTCGCCGGTCCGTGATTTCATCCACGCGCATGATGTCGCGGCCGGCATGTTGATGGCGGTGGAAAAAGGCATTAACGAACCAATAAATTTAGGCAGCGGCACCGGCGTCACGATTAGAGAAATCGCTGAAATTGTTTGTCAAAACGTACCAAACGGTCCCGTCAAATTAGAATGGGACATCACCAAACCCAAAGGCGACGCCAAACGTTTAATGGCTATGACGCGCGCCGCGAGCTATGGATTTAAACCAACGATTAGCATTGCCGACGGAATTAAACAAACGATTCAGTGGTTCACGGAAAATCAACACGACAATTTGAACCGCTACAATGCGTTCACCGAAAAAGTCAATTTACCGGAAGCGTCAAACTAATGAAAAAAATCGCTTTGATCACCGGCGGCAGCCGCGGCATCGGCGCCGCCACCGCGCTTGCTTTAGCGGCAAATGGTTACGCCGTTTGCATTAATTACAATAACGGGAAAACACCAGCGCAAGCGTTAGTCGACACGATTAAAAAAAATAACGGCGACGCGATCGCCGTGCAAGCGGATATGGCTTCTGAAACAGCGATAATGAAGTTGTTCGCGACGGTTGATAAAGAGTTAGGTCCAATCAGCGCCCTAGTCAATAATGCCGGCACGAACGGCGGCGTTTGTGCGGTTGAAAATATTACGGCCGCGACCTTAGAATCCGTGTTCGCCACCAATGTGTATGGGACTTTTTATGCGTCGCGCGAAGCGGTGAAGCGCATGAAAGAAAATGGCGGCGGCAGTATCGTCAACGTGACGTCGGAAGCCGCGAAATTCGGCGGCACGCAATTAGCGCATTACGCGGCGTCCAAAGCGGCAGTGAATACGTTCACGATAGGTTTCGCGCGCGAAGTGGCGGCCGACAATATCCGCGTCAACGCGGTCAGCCCGGGCGTGATCGATACCGACATACACGCGGGTTCAACGCCGGAACGCATAGAAAATTTAATTAAAAGCTTACCGATGAAAAGAATGGGGAAAGCCAGTGAAGTCGCGGATTTAATCTATTGGTTATTATCAGATGCGGCGTCTTACCTCAGCGGCTCTATTATTCCAATTACGGGTTCACGCTAACTCGAAAGCCTAGGAGACTCATGCTATGACAGAAACGCAAACCAAATCTCGCAGCTTCTTCGACGCACCCGAAGAAACGTTGAAGTTTTACCACGAAACGGGCTATCACATCGAAGAAAATATCTTTAGCGACGCGGAATGCGCGGCCTTGATCGAAGCGTCCAAAGACTTAGACAGCGCGAAAGAAGGCACATACCGTCCGCAAATGATGCCGCACCGCCATAACGATATTTATTTAGCAGCGATGCGCAAACCAACCTTAGTGACTATATTAAATAAATTAGTCGACGGACAAGCGGTAGGCTTGCAAACGGAATTCTTTTACGCCCGGCCGAGCGTGCGGGGCTTTTCGCTGCATCAAGATAATTTTTTCGTGCAAGCGCCGAGGGGCGCGTTTGCCTCCGCTTGGATCGCACTCACGGATACCTACCCCGAAAAAGGCGGCTTAATCGTTTATCCAGGTTCACACAAAGAAGGCCAATTGCCGATTAGAAAATTAAATTTAGATAAAGACGCCGGTCAAGACCCGAATGCGAATAATGAAGAAACCATCGTGCCACCGCAATATAAAAGAATGGATGTCAGCGTCCCCAAAGGAGCCGCTATTTTTATTCACGGTCATCTAGTGCATGGCTCAAACGCAAACCGCACCACGGAATGGCGTTATGTGTTATTGAATACCTATTTGCGCAAAGGCGAATATTTCCGGCCGGGTAATTACGCGCAGCGCGAGGCGGTAGAATTATGAGCGCGACCTCGGAATTAAAAGAGCGCGTCAATTTAAACGATCTCTCTAGCGCGGCAAGAAAGGCGCTGATGAAAAACGCTTTCAGCCGCGTCAGTTATTTTCAGACGTTATTTAACAGCGACCGCGTTGAGCTTAACTGTGAAACACATGCGCGCGCCTGCCGTGGTGAAATCGACCGTATCTTGTTAGAAAAAAACTTGATTAACGAAACTGTACCGCTGGAAGCTTTGCATGCGCAATTATCCGCGGAAATGAATACCTATAATTTCGACGATGGCATCAATAAAATTAGCACGTATTTTTATGACACTGATGATCAATTCCAAGCGGTTTATTATAATTTTATCCGGCATATTCGTGAAAATTATGTTAAAGAACCCTTCTGGTTTCAACTGACCCCGACGATACGCATCCATTCCCCCCATGGCAAAAACAATAACCACTATCCGCGCTATCACAGCGATATCGGTTATGGTCACCCACCGGAAGAATTCAATTTGTGGCTGCCGTTGACTGAAGTGTTAAGCGGACACGGTTTTACGATAATCCCCGTAGCGGACTCAGCCGCGTTACTCCAAAGTTACGACTACGATTTCCCAGCCATGATTCAAGCGGCGATTCACGATCCAGCGTTTAGTCAACGCTGCGCTGACTTGGCACTGCCGGTCACGACCCGCTTTGGCGACGTGCTGGCGTTTGACTCGCGCAGCATACACAGTGGTCAACCGATGACGGCGCATTCACGTGCCTCCATGGATATTAGAATATTACCGCTGTCGCAATATGAAAAAATGGATATTGAGTATCAAGGTTCCGGCCGCCGCAGAATTTTATTCACACCCGGACATTGCTACCACATTAAAAACTCCGATCAAATTTAAAAGGAATGCATGAATGAGTAGTCAACCCATCTTAAATTTTATTTCCGGTAAAAAACCTATTTTTAACATCGACTATGCCATTCTCAGCGCGCCTGTGAGACATGTTTTTATGATGTCATCGGTATGGCATTTAACGAAAGGCAAACCGCGCGCGGATTTCCAAATTTTAGAAATCGGTTCTTGGGTAGGCGCTTCCGCCCTCTCCTTTGCGCAAGGCTTAGAAATTCATAATAATAATCAAGGCACCCTTACTTGCGTTGACGCTTGGAAGCCTTTTTTCAACCGTGACACGCATAACGATGATGTTTACGTCAAAATGGAACAGGCGCTAAGTTCAGAAGCGGCTTATCAATTATTTACCCACAACATTAACACGCTGCCTAAGAGTATCACTTGCCAACATCTGCGCGGTCAAACCGATGCTATTTTACCGCTGTTGCGTGAGTCAGCGTTTGATATCGTGTTCATCGACGCCGATCATGCTTACACGCCAGTGCTGCGCGATATTAAAAATTCATTAAGTTTGGTCAAAGACGGCGGCATCATTTGCGGTGATGATTTAAATTTACAATTGCATCAAGTCGATAAAGACAACACCGTGACGAACGCGGAAGCGGATTTTATCAAAGACGTTAAGTCTAACCGTAATTATCATCCGGGCGTGACATTAGCCGTGGCGGAAGTGTTCGGTGAAGTATCGGTATGGGGCGGCTTCTGGGCCATGCAAAAACAAGGGCAGACGTGGAAAAAAATATCTTTTAAAGATATGCCGGTGCATTACCCGAAGCATTTTCCGGAAAGCGCACTGAAGAAAGCGCAAGATCATTTGAATGATATTGTTATTACTTGATACGCGGCTGACTTTATTAACTTGAGATGACCACATGAATAATAGATTTTTTTTCCTCACTACCTACGATAGTTTATCTGGAACTATATTGTCATCTATCTTGAATCAGCACCCAGATATTCACTGCAACACGTCTTATCCAGATCCTTTCCTAGCGTTTAACGAGACTAAAGAGTTAGATGACAGCAATACGCCGATTGAAACTTTTATTGATTTGAATACATCAACGACAAAAAGTTTTTCAGGCAATACTCAACAGTATTCTACGTTTGAATTGCAAAACAAATCTTTGCTGCAGAAAACGAAACAACCGTTTAACGCAGCCAATATAGTATTAGCACCAGTGCTACGCATACAATTTCTCTTATATACCTGGAGGAAAGCTAGCCTTACCGATGAACATACTCTTAATTTCATTGAACAGGCATTAGCGGAAATACAATATCATCCTTTGATAAATTATTATCAATTCAAATTTTTTTATGATCTGGTTAGCAAAGAAATTTTATCGATGAAACTTAATTTATCCACGCAAGATAAATTATTTGCCTTGGCTTTGGCGCGTATTCTCGCTCAAGATAGCGCCGATTTACCCGTACCTAGAAAGAAGTATTCCTTCGAAAAATTATTAGAAAGTAAAGATGAAATTATAGATTTACTAAAATTTATCACCAATAACAAAATAACGATAACTCCCGAGTTCGCTGACAGTATTGAAGCATTACAAAAAAAACAAAACCAATATTTATCAAACTGCCAATTTTTACAATTGGATTTTGAACAATTGAATATGATTGATAAATTCGTTCATCAAAAATTGAAAACGATATATTACCCCCACATGACGCATCCATTGGCGTATTTTTATTCTGAATTAAATTATACTTTTTCCAAAGCCACTGAAAACAAAATTCATTACAGCAAAATCATCTCCATTCAATTAAATTCGAATAGACCAGCTCAGATAGTCGCTTATTTTGATAACGTCGAAGAAACTACTGATAACCCTTCTGAAGTGGAAGTGTTAGTCAATATCGATATCGGCGATCGCGCTATGAAAACCGTTTTAGAAGCTGAGATTCCAAAAAGAAAATTTACCATCAAATATATTGAAACAAAACGACCAGCGTCTTTTTGCGACTTATGGAAGCCTATAAACAGTTTATTAGAAATTACCGATCCGCACAGTTATTTCCTAGTTAACATTAGCGATGAAATGTTATTTGATACTAAAGGCTGGGATACCATACTCAAAAAATATATTGGCTTTTTCCCAGACCATATCTTCAGACTGCGCGCTTCGCGCAATAAATTTCGCAATTATTTCGACCGCTGGGAATGCAGCTTCGCGCAAGACGCCATACCTATCACTACTAAAAAATGGATTGATATTGGCGGTGACTGGAACCCCTGCTTCGGCCCTGACAGCTACCAGCAATTGATCGCATTCTATCTCGCGAAGGAAGGTCATTTTTCTAATAATCAATACTTACGTGAATTACCGTTAACTGAAATAAAATTCGCTGGTGATATTCCCGCGTTAGGTATTGATCCTGAAAAATCATGGCGGCATAACAGAGACCATATTGTAGCAATGCAGATTTGTCAGTCGCCAAAAATGCAATTAGAAGCGCGTCGAAGAGCAATATTGCTAAAAGCCAATATTATCGCTGAAGGGAAGCAACTAAAAAACTATTTTATTAAAGATAACAAACAAAAAAAGATATTATCCTTACACAAAGGTGATACACAGGAAATCATAAAACAGTTTGATTATAGTGTGAATAGCCTCGCCATCTTTTTAACTAATCAGTGGCGAAAATTGGCGTTTTTCAGTCATTTCGGCGATGGCAGAGCTTTTAGGAAAAATATTTTTCGCAGTTACTTACAATATTTAAAAGCCCGACATTATTCGGTTAGACTCTTTATTCATAAGCTCAGCGACCTGCGAATAAGCGTTAGAGTCATACGCTCATTAAGAATGATTTTGAAACCAAAAAATTATCTTCCCCGTAACGTTCTTAAAATCAGACGCATAATTAAAGATTTTCGCTCTAATCATGGCTTGGTGCAAGAAAACCAGCGCTTGAGAGAATTATATAAAATTGTTTGTATACAAAACCAAAAATTAACAAATAAAAATATTGAAGATTATTTTATGCATAATGAAAAAATGACTTTTGTTAAAGAGCCGCTTAAGCAAAAACAGACAGAATCATGACAAATCATAGTTTACCAAAGATAAGCATCATTATTGGCGTTCTTAACATGCAGCGCTATCTTGGCTTAGCGCTTGATAGTGTCGTACATCAAAATTATCCTAACCTTGAATTGATAGTGATGGATGGCGGCTCGACCGATGGTACCTTAGATGTTATCAAAGATTACGCTCAACACATTACTTATTGGACTAGCGGTAAAGATAAAGGTCATAGTGACGCCTGCAATAAAGCTATAGATATCGCCACAGGTGATTATATCGGTTTATTGAACGCAGATGACATTCTAGGTGAAGGTCTTTTGCATAATATCGCCGCCGTCTATTTCAAAAATCAAGCGGCGAAAGTAATTACTTGCGGTGTGCGCATTATTGAAAAAAACATCGAACATCGCGCCCAGATCACGCAAGAAATAACTAACCCAGAAAAACTACAACTCAACTTACGCAATATGTTATTCGAATTACCCGTCATCAACGCGCGATTTTTTCATAAAGATGTTTTTGCCAAGTTTGGAAAGTTTCAACCTACGCATGCGGATGGAAGTTACAATTTATCGAATGATAGAGATTTTTTAATAAGGTTGACCTTGGCGCGAGTACAATCGGAAATTATAGCTAAACCACTTTATTTTTACTTATCGCATCAAGAATCTCTGACCTTTGGCAATAAAAATAGAATTAAAAGCCGTAAAGAACATTTGCAACTCGCGGAAAAGTTTTTAAAACAATCCGCGCTACAAGCAGAGCAGAGAAAATTATTCCGCTCTTGGCAAGTAAATGAATCCGTCTATTTATGTTTGATTTATTTGTTGGAAGGTAAAATCAAAGACGCTTTTATCACCATGCGCTATGGCTTTGCCAACGGCGGCTTAAACTGGCTGCGAAAATTGTTAGCCGTGACTGCCAACAGTATTCAAAAAAAATTATCACTTAAAACTGGCTGATGGATACTCTTATGTTAAAAGGAATTATACTCGCGGGTGGAACTGGCAGCCGGATGCTGCCCATTACCCAATCTGTCAGTAAACAATTGCTGTCAGTCTATGACAAACCCATGATTTATTATCCTATCTCCACTCTTATGTTAGCTGGCATCAAAGACATTTTAATTATTACCTTGCCTAGCGAATTGGCTTTATTCAAGAAATTATTGGGTGACGGACGCCAATGGGGCATTCAATTTCAATATGCCGTGCAGCCAGCGCCTGAGGGCATCCCGCAGGCATTCATCATTGGAGAATCCTTTATAGGCAATGATAGCGTATGCCTCATGTTAGGGGATAATCTGCTGTACGGACAGGGTTTACAAGGCACTTTAAGTAATGCTATGCAAGACCATACCCAGGGCGCGACTATTTTCGCCTATCCCGTTGGTGATCCCGAACGTTACGGTATTGTTGTCTTAGACGCCAATGATATGCCGGTTTCCATCACGGAAAAACCTAAGCGACCCGCTTCTAATCTGGCGGTGATAGGGATGTATTTTTATGACAACCTAGTCATAGAAATTGCGAAAAATCTAAAACCCTCCGCGCGTGGCGAACTGGAAATTACAGCCGTCAATCAGCATTATTTAAAACAGGGCCAATTGAAGGTAGTCAATCTAGGCAGAGGTATGGCCTGGCTTGACACAGGCACGCCAGACGCACTGTTAGATGCTTGTAATTTTATCCATGTTGTTGAAAAACGTCAGGGATTAAAAATATGTTGCCCAGAGGAAATAGCATGGCGTTTGAATTTTATCGACGATGAGCAATATGAAGTTTTAGCTAAACAACTGCAAAAAAGTTTTTATGGAAAATATCTGCTTGGATTACTAACCATGAAGAAGTCTTACGAACCTGTTTAATATTGGAGTTTTAACTATGGATTTACGGCCTTATATAAATAATCAATCACAAATTAATAAAGGGATTGAATTGATAAAACAGAATCATTTATTTTATCAGCCATTTATTTTATCAGACACATTAGAAGTAGGCGAAGGCCAAAATTTTTGTGATCACTATAAAGATGTTTCATCGGTATTCGATCTTAATGTCTATGCGGAAGGGATTGATTTTGGCGACAGAAAACTTGCGCCCAATAAAGAATATTTCCGTGAATGTAATGAACAATACCGTTATATGTATGACTTCGTCGCGACAACTATTAAAAAGATGTTAAATGATGATATCAGCAATACATCCTTTGCAGAAATTGGCTCTAACACCGGCTTAAATCTTTTTAACCTCGCCAAAATGGGCGCGAAATCTTGTGCGGGTTATGATTGGAATAATTTGACAACCACGTTTAACTGGTTGAACGATATTCTTGGTACTAACGTTCAATTCAAACAAGGTATTTGGGACAATCTTTATCATCGATTCACGACTATGGATGTGCCGGAAGTCGACGTCATGATTAATACGATTTATACCAACCATCAATGTGATCCGTTGCAATTTTTAGCTTATATATGTGATAGAGCCAAAGTTGGTGCCTTTTTATGGGTTTTAGTCCATCCAGGTGACACTTATACCATTACATTTACACATCAAGCGCATGACATTTTAGTGAATGAAAATAGTTTATTTCCACTTTGCATAAATAACGACGTAAATATATCAAAAAAACTATTTTTACAATCACTAAAATCACTCGGTTTTGGTGAAGTCACTGAATTACATCCCAACATGGAAAATAATAAATTAAAATATTTTACCGATAACTTTGTAATGTTTTATGCAAAAAGAACTTCTGAAGTTCGCAGCGCTTATTGGCAAAGAGAACATTCTATAAAAAACTTAATTCCAAAAAAATCATTACTGCATAAAATGGTTACCAGGATGACATAACATATGCGAACATATGCTCCAAAAAATATATTAGTTACAGGCGGCGCTGGCTTTATAGGTACAAACTTCATTCACAGTTATTTAAATGCTGGTGTTCATCAAGTCGTGAATTTATATAAGCTGACCTATGCGGCAGACAGCAAAAGACTAGCTAAACACCAGCAAAACCAGCGTTTAGTGTCTATATGTGGTGACATATGTGATTACGATTTTGTTGTCAATTTACTCCAAAAATATGAAATTACTACGATTATTAATTTTGCCGCGGAAAGCCATGTCGACCGTTCTATCCGTGATCCGCTGATTTTTGCAAAATCAAACGTGTTAGGTACGGTGTCTCTGTTAGAAGCGGCCAGAGTTTATTGGCAATCGGAGCTTCGGTTGAGAAATGATGAATGTTTGTTTTATCAAATTTCAACCGATGAAGTGTTTGGCAGTTTAGAATTTGACGTAGAAGCATCTACCGAAAGCGATAAGTATCAACCGCGCTCGCCCTACTCTGCTTCTAAAGCGGGGGCGGACCATTTTGTCCATGCTTATCAACATACTTTTGATTTACCCGTGGTAATTAGTCATTGCAGTAATAACTATGGACCGTACCAGCATAATGAAAAATTTATTCCGACAATTATTAACGCTTGTTTGAATTGGCAGCCTATTCCTATCTACGGCAATGGCAAAAACATCCGTGATTGGATTTACGTGGAAGACCACTGCGCTGCGATTCAAACCGTTCTAGAAAGGGGATTAGTAGGCCAAACTTATAACATTGGCGCTAATAATCAATTGAGCAATAATGCCCTCGCGCAAGAGATTTGCATACTTATGGATAAACTGTTCCCACGCTCAGAATCCTACAGTTCACTATTATCATATGTGCCTGACAGATTAGGACATGATCTTCGTTATGCGTTAAACATCACTAAAATTCAGCAAGAGTTACGATGGCAACCGTCTGTCGACTTGCAAACAGGATTATTGAAGACAATCAACTTTTACAAAAATACTAGCGCTAATACGCTGCGCAAGGACAGTTATGAAAATGTTTTATGACGCGCTTATGGATGAGATTTTAATTAATAAAAATAACAACCATAATGATAATTTCGATGAATATATGAAACTAGATGGCTGTTACAGTCGTAATCTACCAACATTAACTATTAATCTTTATCACAAACCGGATGATTTTATTACTATTCCAAAATTCTTAAATAATCTTAATCTAGGATATCGATTTTACCATGACCATCACACTATTCATGTTTGGGAAACTGTGTTATTAAGAGTTCCCAATAAATAGATAGTAATATAACAATACAAACCCACTCCAGGAATGCTGTAATAGTGGGATGATGGGCTGTCGCATTTCATGCGAATGGTACTTTTGCAGATGTCTCAAATATTCAATCCAACCTATCACCATATTTTCCAGGGAGCATTGCCACACTCCCACAATGCTTCAAGATGTTTTTTATCGCGTAATGTATCCATAGCATACCAAAAATCATCATGTTGAAAAGCGCCCATACGGTTTTCTTTAGCCAGTTTTTCGAGTGGTTCACGCTCCCAAATACTAGCGTCGTTCTCTATATAATCTAAAACCAGAGGAGATAATACGAAGAACCCGCCATTAGCCCAACCACTACCGCCAAAGGGTTTTTCTTGAAAGCTAATTATTTTATTAGCCTCAACATCAATAGCGCCAAAGCGGGCGGGCGGGCGAATAGCAGTTAGCGTCGCTAAGTTTTTTTGAGCCTTATGCAAATCTATGACTTTCGTAATATTCACATTCGATAATCCATCGCCATAAGTAAAACAAAAATCTTCATGCTCCGGCAAATACCTTGCAACACGCTTAAGACGGCCACCCGTCATGGTATTTTCACCTGTTTCAACTAAAGTAATAGCCCAAGGTTCCACATGATTTTGATGAATTGTCGTGGTATTACTTTTCATGTCGATGGTGATGTCGGACATATGTAAAAAATAATTAACGAAGTATTCTTTGATCATATAGCCTTTATACCCTAGGCATATGACAAAATCATTGAGACCAAACGAAGAGTAAATCTTCATGATATGCCAAAGGATAGGTTTGCCGCCGATTTCGATCATAGGCTTCGGTCTTGTCATCGTTTCTTCGCTAATGCGGGTGCCAAACCCACCTGCGAGAATCACAACTTTCATTACAATCTCCTTTCTCAAACCCTTAGAATGAATAAACTTCTTCAAGTAATGCTTTATTCGGAAAACTTGGATTTAATAACTCTCTTTCAATGATACGCTTTTGTGCGCTAGGATAATTTCGTTCGATAAAAGTTTTTTCACATGCATTTTCATAGCGAGCACTACCTGCGATTCTAAAACCTCTGTCACCTAACAATGACGTTCGATGCAAAATAAAATTTGACATGAATAGCACGTCACCCTGATTGACTTCCATTGGAATAAAATCATTTTCATTGTAGGAATCAGGATCAACAGCATAAATATTCTGCGCGCTTTTCCCGGGAAACAAACCCTGTCTGTGACTGCCAGGAATTAACTCGACTGGATAATTATTTCTGTCGACGTTCATAAACGGAAACCATATCGTAATCGTATCCAGACCACTTTGCAGCGCTGGCCAATCCTGATGTGCGCCTACCCCATGATAACCATCCGTAATTTTTAAATCACCAGCCATGACATGGACAACAGGGGATGTTTGAAAAATAGCTCGTTCAATCCCAAATGATTTTGTGATTGCAACAATAGATTCATGCATTATTAATGCCTGCAGTGAAAAAAGTTTCGCCCACAATTTTAATGACTGCAAATAAATCTGTTGATTCTGAGAATGCAGCATTCGCATATGTCGATGAACGCCTTCTGAAGTATCGACAGCTGTTTCAATGTAAGCAAAACGATTTAATTGCTGAACGAGTATGAGGTCCATTTCGTAAAAACTCTTTTGGAGTATCTCTATTGAAAAGATGTTTCGTGCTATATAATAACCATCTTTCTTGTAAAGTTCAGCAGCGGTTGGTCGCATAACTCACCATAAGTAATCTTTAAAAATTAATAGGAACAGAAGTATTGTCACAATATTTTATCCACATACCAAAATACGCATTTTCGAGATTGGTTACGAAACCATTGATATCCCCGTAAGAAGATTTCCGGAAATTATCTCGTAGATTATTTCTATAGTTTATGAGCCGTTCTTGACTTGAAGCTAATATAACTGCTTTATTAATAAATTCATCTTCTGAATAAGACACTAACTCTGGGTGGCCTATTCTCTCCAAAATAACTTTCCCATGTTGCATGCAATAAGTATTCCCAGATAATGTTAAAACAGGCACACCTTGCCATAAAGCTTCAAGAGTTGTAGTGCCTCCCCCATGCGGAATTGTATCCAAAGCAATATCCATTTTTGAATAACACTCTAACATCTTCTGATGTTCTGAAAACCCTTCTAGATAAACTCTATCTTCCCCAATGCCCAGAAATTCAAATTGCTTTTGATACGCTTCTAGATATCTCGATTCACTCAGGACACCCGCTTTCATGTACAGTTTCGCGCTCGGAATTTCTTTTAAAACTTTACACCATAAATCTATCACTGCTCCATTAACTTTATGCGCGGCACCAAATGAGCCGAAAGTAATATAACCATTTTCCAAACAGGGTGCCGGTGACGGACATGGAAAATATTCGGGAAATATGGCTATGCCTGTCGCGCCTTTAATGAAATAGAAAGATTCAGTATAATACGATTGCAGGTTATCGATATTAATCCCATCACCCACCATGATGTAATCAAACCCAGGAACACCAGAAGTAGTAGAAATATTATAAAAGCTCACCTGTACGGGAGCGGGTTTTCTTGCTATAACTCCATACCTATTAATTGCGCAATGCCCATTTAATTCTAATAGAATATCAATTTTATCTTTTCTAATTAATTCACAAAGCACTTCGTCATTAAAATCCTTGGTATCATGCCATACATCTGCGATAGCTTTAATGTCTTCAGATACTTCACCTATATTTGTATCAGAATAACAAAAAATATTTGTTCGCCGCCGATTATGAGCTGCAATAAAAGGAAGTAATTGAGAGCGTGAAACAGTGTTATGAAAAAAATGACAAATATAGCCAATATTTAATTTTCTATTCTGAGTCAGTTCATTATCGTAAGAATTATAACGAGATACATCTTTAAAAAAAAAACTATAAGCCGATGCTTCACGATACATTTTTTCCATTGTACATGTTGGATTAAGCAGCAGACATTGTAGATAACCGCTATAGGTTGCCGGAATAAATGCTGCATCAAGGCTAAGTCTATAATAGGTTTCTGCTAAATCAGGTTGACCAATTTTCAGTAAAAAATCAGCCATATCACTATAAGCATTTGCTAATGAATCTCGCGCCGCATATGAATTCTCCCCAACCTTTTTAACTAGATCTAAAATTCCTAATCGGGATAATTTAATAATATTTTCGAGTAAAGATAATTCGTTATTTATTTCTTTATTTTCTAAAGGCATGATTGATTCTCAATAGCTAATAACGATAACGCTTGCCACATCATAATGATCAAACACAAATGATATTATCCCATCTTATCGCTTTAAATCCATTTTTGTTCAGACGCTCCGCAATCATTGGTTGTATCACTGGATTTGTAGCCACAATGATTCCATCCGGATTCAAATCTTTTAGCTTTTCATAAGGAAGAATATCTTTACCATGAATAGTTTGATCTGAGCCGCCATCAATAATACAAGCCTGGACCTTGTTCCATATATAAGGGGCATAACCAGCCAATATACACGCCCAACCACCGCTACCAAAACAATATAATCTTTCAAACCCACTCAATTGAGATTGTAAATTTTCATCTAATTTTCCAAAATCTAAAAAATATTTCTTACGGGCATCAAATAATTTCTGTCTGTTTATATCATTTAACTCATTGGGTAAATAAAGCGACTCCGAAATTTTAATTTCATCAGAGCTTCTCTCAGGAAGGCGGCATACGAGCAGTTGATTATGTTCATAGTCCATGTTTTCAGCGCCACCGGGACAGTTTGAACTTAACAAAGGTATTAATCCCGCTTTGCGGGTAAGTTTATCAAGATGATAAGGTAACATAGAAAAATTATGATCTGAGCGCATTATTTCTAAATTGGGTATAGACGCATTAGGACAAGAAATTAGTAAACGGCCTTCCGGTGAAAGCATTTCTTTTAAATCATGCAAAAAAGCGACTGGATCTTGTGTATGCTCAATCACATGTACAGTATAAATAACATCGTATTTTTGCTTTGCTATCATTTCAGGAACATCGACCCCAATCATGCCTTGAACTACGTTAATACCATTTGATTGGGCAGCTTGCACAGCAGTTATCACGGGCTCAACACCAATGCACTCTGCATCCTTCCACAATGACTGTACCGCTTCCAATGTCGCACCATTACCGCAACCCACTTCTAATACTTTCTTGGGATAAAATGGCGCAACAGCTAATGTAAAAGCTCTAGCGAGAGCCTCGTATCGGCTTGCAACAAATTGCTCTGATGCGGGACGGTTATTATAAATGTCATAATTTTCAGTGTATAAGGTTGCTAAAGTTTTAGTGTCTGGTACAGAAGTCGATTGTACCAATCCACACTCACCGCATTGCGCCTTCAATAGAGGCTGATTTAAGATTGCACCATCTGAACGAACAGAGCGGCTTTGATGCGGACTAGGTAGCTCAAGCCATGAAAAACTATTACATACTATACAGACTGGTTTAAAACTCATTTTTGGATTTGATGATTGCACGCTGCTGTCCTTATATGCTAGCAAATGTGAAAAATTTTTGGCGAAAGTTATATAGAATACAGCAATCTCATGGGTAACTGAGCGTCTCACAAATCTCAGGATATCCCGGGCTATTTAACTGCTGGACAACAATAAGATCCCTTTCATAAAGGCACTGATTGAGAGAGTCATGTGGCAAAAGGTTTCGTGCTATATAATAACCATCTTTCTTGTAAAGCCTAGCAGCAGTTGGTAGCATAACTCACCGTAATTATCGGAATCTAATTATAGTCTTGGAAAAACTAAATGTCATGGAAATATAATGGCTTAATCTTTCAATCCAGTGGCCAATTTGGCTGGATCATTTACCATACTCATGTGCTTATGGTCCATGTTATGGACATAGATTCCGCTGCTTTTTTTCAACCCTCAAATGCAGTGGAGAAAAGCTTAAGCGTGTGTATAGGTGTGGACAAAAATAAACCCACAGTCAGCACAATTTCATGCCCAGCTCTACTCTCAAGTATCACCATATCTTTTTTTAAAGGTTTGGAGCCAAAGACTCGGAACCATTGAAAAACGAATCTAAGGATTAATTATGTTAGCAACATTTAAGAAGAAATTAACATCACTACGTAAACAGAAAGCTTCGAATCCGAAATTAAAACCTATTAGTTTACGAGGACGGACTAAACTCAAATTGAATCTTGGGTCATCCTGTGAAGTTCAGACAGGATTTATCAATATTGATTACAATTCACAAAGCTTCAATATCCCCCGCGTGCCAGGATCGGAGTGTCTTCTGCATGATTTATCGAAGGGTATACCAGCAGACAATGATTCGGTAACTTATATTTACTCTTCACATTTTTTTGAACATTTGGAACATTTTGATTTAATCCATTTATTAGCTGATTGTCATCGTGTATTAGAAAATCAAGGTGTCTTGCGCTTAGCCATGCCGAACTTTGTCCAGGTTTTATCAGCATACCATAATCGAGATCCTAAATTTTTTGATTTTGCAGTAAATGAAAAAAACGTCAGCCATTACCGTATGCCTATTGAAGATGTAAAATGGGCTGATGTTGTCAGTCTTGCGTTTTATGAGTGGGGCGAACATAAATATTTTTATGATACAGAAAAACTTGTAGCCATGCTAAAACGTGCTGGCTTTACTAATATTCAGGAAGCTAATTTTGATCCTGTACTTGATGTAATTTACAGAGAAGGCCATACGTTCTACTTAAATGCGACGAAAGGTTGAGTCATATTCGCTATTTTTTTGGATCAGAACGACGTACATTCCATAAAAACTCTTTTGGATAGCCTATATTGGCAAATAGGTCTCGTGTTAGTTATAACCAACTTTCTTGTATATCCAAATAGCAGTTGATAGCATATCTAGCATCATAATCTGAGCTTAATATATCTTGGACAAACAAAATGTCATGGAAAAAGAAAGGCCTAATCTTTCAACCTAGCGGCGAATTTGGCTGGATGATTTCCCATGCTCAAGTACCTACGGTCCATGTAATGGAAGATAGGTTCCGCGTCTTTTTTTCCACCCGCAATTCAGTAGGGAAAAGCTTAACTGCGTGCATAGATCTGGACAAAAATAATCCTTCCATCATCAAGCAATTGTATAATCAGCCTGTTCTAGATTTTGGTATGCCCGGCACATTCGATGACGATGGAGTAATGCCCAGCTATGCTCTTCAGCACGAACATAAACTCTATCTCTACTATAGTGGCTGGAACCAACGCGTCAATGTACCCTACCATAACGCAATGGGCCTAGCGGTCAGTCAGGATGAGGGTTTAAGCTTTACGCGACTATATGAAGGCCCTATTATGGATCGCATCAAGACAGAGCCTTATCTGGCTGTAACACCCTCTGTTTATAAAGATAAAAATAGCTGGAAAATGTGGTATGTTTCTGGAATCAGATGGCAATTGATCGAGCAAAAATACGAGCCGGTTTACGTGATAAAATATGCACACTCAACTGATGGAGTGAATTGGGAACGTCCTAATCTGACATGCATCGAACAAGCTCATGAGAATGAAGCCTTTTCTCATCCTAATGTCGTGAAAATTGATGATACTTTCCATATGTGGTTCTGCTGTCGTGATAGCCATGATTACAGAGATGGTAGCGGCAGTTACAAAATTGGCTATGCAACCTCTTTCGACGGTATGTCCTGGCAGCGTAAAGATGCGCAAGCCGGAATTAGTCCTGCCGAGGAAGGTTGGGACAGTAAAATGATTTGCTACCCTTATGTTGTTAAGCTGGGTAAGAAATTAATGATGTTTTATAACGGAAACAGTTTTGGCAAAAGTGGATTTGGATATGCCATTTGGGAATAAATCTTTAAGGAATTTGATGATATGCAAAGTGAACAGAACGTAGTACAAACCGCTGTGTACGAATGCGAAACCACAGCTGATGCCACTCAGCTCAGTGCGCGTGAGCTGTTAGAAAATTTATTTGCGACAAATCCATTATCACAGGAAGATTTACTTTTTAATCTTGGTTTATTTACCAGAAGCTCACTACTCGTTAAATATTTAACTTTGCATGAAATTTATCAACAGTTCGTCAAGCTTCCCGGAATGATAGTTGAATTTGGTACTTGGTGGGGACAAAATTTAGTATTACTCGAAAATCTACGCGCGATACATGAGCCTTTTAACAAACAACGCCATATTATTGGCTTTGATACGTTTGAAGGATACTCCACTAAACATTGTTCTGACAAAGATAAGCTAAGCATCGCATGGCAAGAACAATCCTATTCAACAGGAACAAATTATAAAGCTTATCTAGAAACACTTTTAAAAACGCATGAACAAAGCAATGTGTTAGGCCACTTGCACGGCATGCATAGCCTTATCGCAGGTAACGTGACCTTGACCGCTCCAGAATACTTCTCTGAACATCCTGAAAGCCTAGTGGCTTTTGCATACTTTGATATCGGTCTTTATGAACCAACTAAAGCTGCAATGCAGGCGATCAAACCACATCTTGTTCCTGGCAGTATTATTTTATTAGACGAACTGACCTGGGCTGAAGCTCCAGGCGAAGCAATCGCATTTAAAGAGGTTTTTAACGATACTAAATTTACAATAGAAAAATGCAAATTGTACCCATCAAAAGCTATCATTACTTATCATGGAAAATAATAATGATAAATATTTGTGAATTTGACTTGCAGATGAAAGAAGAAGGCTGGTTTATTTTTAATGAAGTTGTACCCATCAACCTTGTTAAAAATATGCTGGAAGATACAGAAAAAGCGTACAATGTTTGCCGTCGTGTTCAAGAGGCGAATGGCATCCCTGAAAACAATGAAGGCACGACACACCATCTAGTTGAACATGGACAAAGCTTTGTTGACTATCTAGTATTATCAGAACAGCTAAAGCCCTATTTTGAAAATTATTTTAACGGCAAATTTATTTTAAATTCTTTTGGCGGTAACATAAACCGCAATGGGGTTATTTCCTACGCGAATAATATTCATCGCGACATACGTTCTTACTCTGGCGACATGCCATTATTACTTAATACATTGGTGATGCTTGATGATTTTACGAAAGAAAATGGTGCGACTTACCTCATGAGTGGTTCACATCGCACTCATCCGCATACACCCACTGAAGAAGAATTTCATCAAGTCGCTAAACAGGCCGTGGCTAAAGTGGGAAGTATACTCATATTTAATTCAAATCTTTGGCACCGCGCTGGAATTAATACTACTAATTTGCCGCGACGCTCCGTAACACCCATGTATTGCAAGCCTTTCATGAAACAGCAGTATGATTACACGCGCGCCATTGGATATGAAGAAGTAAATAAATATTCTGATTGGTTGAAACAAGTATTAGGTTTTTATTCACGTGTACCCGCCAGTCTCAACGAATGGTATCAACCTAAAGAAAATAGAATGTATAAATCAGACCAGGGCTAACGAATGCGCGACCAAAATTTAGAGTATCAAGACACGGCCGATAGGCTTTACGCTTATGATTTTGACTACATCATGCATCAATACATGATTAAAACATTTAAAACATGGTTCAAGCCTGGAAAAGCACTTGAAATGGGTTGCTATAAAGGAGAGTTCACTAAATTAATCACACAGTTTTATCAGGATGTTACGGTAATTGAAGCTTCTTCCGATTTAATTCAAAAAGCCAGTGGAAACCTTAGCAATAAAAAAATCAAATTCATCCATAACACATTCGAACAAGTGAACTGCGAAGAAAAATACAATGCCATCTTTTTAATTCATACTCTGGAACATTTAGATGATAGCGTCGCAATTCTAAAAAAAATAAACCATTGGCTAGCGGATGATGGCCAACTATTTCTAGCAGTGCCAAACGCTATGGCAGCTTCCAGGCAAATAGCGGTAAAGATGGGGTTAATACCTTTCAATAATGCCGTTTCAGATGGTGAGTGGGAACATGGTCATCGCAGAACGTACAGCCACGATACCTTGGAACTAGATGCAAAGAATGCGGGATTAAATATTATGAGCCGCGGCGGTATTTTTTTCAAAGCCTTCGCTAATTTTCAGTTTGATTTAATGCTGAAGCACAAAATTATCAATCAACAATATTTAGATGCGAGTTATGCGCTGGGTATGCAGTATCCTGAATTGTGCGCAAGCATATTTCTGATTTGCGGGAAAGGTATAGCACCATGAAAACTAAAAAGTTAATTATATTTGGCGATCAAGCTTATGCTGAAATAGTTTATGAATATTTCACCCATGATTCTGATTATGAAGTAGTGGCATTTACTGTTGAAAAAAATTATTTAAGCGAAGAAATTTTTTGCGGTTTACCCGTCGTACAATTCGAAAAGGTAGATCAACTTTATCCTCCTGAAGATTATGAAATGCATGTCGCAATAGTATACGGACAGTTAAATCGTATCAGAGAAAAAATTTGTTTGGCGGCAAAATTAAAAAAATATACTTTAGCCAACTATGTTAGCTCCCGCACATTTGTCTGGCATAATGTAAAAATCGGTGAAAATTGTTTTATTTTCGAAAACAATACATTACAACCTTTTGTGGTGATTAAAGACAATGTCATCTTGTGGAGTGGTAATCATATTGGGCATGGCTCTGTTGTCGAGAGCAATTGTTTTATATCATCACATGTTGTTATCTCGGGATTTTGTGAAATTGGAAAAAATTGTTTTATGGGTGTTAACAGCACCGCAGGAAATCATGTAAAAATCGGCAAATATTGCTGGATAAGTCCTGGCGCTCTGATTACGAAAGACATCCCCGAATCTTCGCTAGTAAAAGGCATCAACTCCGAATCTGTTCCCCTCAATGAAAAAGTATTATTTAGAAAACTAGCATCTTACACTTCATAAAATTTAAAACTTCACTTTTCCCGCTTTGGTATTGCAAAAAGCATCACTCGCCAATTAGAAGAAATGCAGTTAACAATAATAAGTTTATAATGAATACGAAGTCTCCTAAAATAATTAAGCAAATTAATAAAATCTCGTGATTTACCACTGAAATCTATAGCTAGCTTTGGAGTAAATTTGATAAAAGTCGTTTCCGCACTCAGTAAAGTTTTCGGATCAAAACTGCCCCATTCAAATTTAATATAATCAACTCGCTCCAGCTCTTGCCGCTTGACATATTCATCTATTGAGATTTGGCTAAATGGAATATCAACAATGTTTATATTTGTAGAAAGGTGTGGGTTGTAATTGATATTATTTTTTAAAATCTCAATATTATCCTTATCTGAGAAAGAATATACTTTTCCATGTTTACCGACTTGATGAGAAAAATATAAAGTTGAATTACCCCAATTCGAACCAAAGTCTATAACAACATCATTTTTAACGGGTATGCATAAGTTATCCCGGAAACCATCTTCCATATACTGCTGAAGAAAGAATGCAGCGGTGGCGTCAGCATCGGTATTTAATTTTATTTTAAAGCCGATCTGGTTTAAATCTAATAAAGGAAGAGTTTTATTTAAAAGTGGTATATCTATAGCACCGTAACCTTTATCAGATTGGCTAATCTTAAGAGTGTCCGAAATATAAGCTGCGTTAGTATCCGGCAAATTTTTAGACCTGTAACCCGAAAGTAATTCTCTGAATAACTTTTTTGATTCCTTGTCAGCAAACATTTTATGGATCTTTAAAATGTCACTGAATAAGTAATTCTCTTCATTATTTTGAGCTAAAATATCTTTTAGTAATTTTTTTGACTTAAAATAATTTAGAGCCGATTTTAACATACAATATCGCTCGCATAGTTACTTGTCACAGACTGGATAGTCTGAACAACTTTTTCAACCATTTCATTTTTCATTCCTAAAAAAAACGGCAAGCCTAAAACGGATTGACGTAAAAATTCAGTATTTTTTAGATCTCCAACGCAGCGCGCTTGACGAAACACAGGTTGTAAATGACAACCATCACCCCACCATTTACGAACCATAATATGGTTGCGCTCACATTCTCGCGCAAGTACATTTGCTTGTTGAGGCACAAGCACATTGCAAGTGCTACTAACCCAGTCAGACGTTAGTAAATGCTTCACCCGTGCAACTTTAAATATTTTCTGATAAAAATGGGTGATGCTTTCCCAACCGTCGCGCGTGTTTGTCCACTCATCCAAAGCAGCCAAGCCCACGGCACAAGCGTATTCACTCATTTTGATATTCGTACCTAGCAGATGAGACTCACGCCCACCCGTGGGAAATCCGAAACGAGACATGCTAACTATTTTCTGAATGAATTTTTCATCTTGAGACAGCATGATACCGCCTTCACCGATGCCAAAAGCTTTAGTCGCATGCAAACTCACCATCATGGGTGTATTTCTCACTTGCATTTCCGGCATTCGCAGCATGCTATCAAACGCCGCAGCGGCGTCGATAATGACAGGTACTCCTGTCATTTCAGTAAACTTATCCCAAGCAAAAGTATCGACAGGCTTGCCAAATGGCGCGGTCACTAGCACAGCGCCAACTGTTCCCAGGCAGCGTATGCTTGGTAATAAATCTAATAGCATTTCAGGGCAAAGCGCATGCGTCTTTGCATCCACATCAACAAATACCGGCTCAAGATGAGCTGACACCGCCGCTAAAGGTGTGGCGACGAAAGTCCAAGATGGCATGATACATAGACTGCCTGCTTTTATTCCCAACGCTCTAAGACAAATTTCTAATAATTGCGTTCCCGTTGTCCCACAAACCAGTTGTGAATGTTTAACATTAAACAATGCTGCTAAACGCGACGAAAATTCGAAATGCATAGGCCCAAAGTTCGAATACCAACGATTGCTATCAATTTGTTGCAAATAAGGCAGGATTTTTTCCGCTAAAGGTAGTCTTGGCAAACAAACTGGAATATTATATTTTGACGTCATTAAATTACCTCGCACTGAGAAATAATTTCCTGACGCAAATTATCGGAATCCTCACTAAATAAACGCTGCAAAATACTCTGGTATGGGCCTTTATAATCTACTAAAAATTTCAAATCAATATTATGTTTTTTAAAAGTGGCAATGTCGTATAAATCTTTTCCACCTGGCGAATTGACGTATGAACTCGCGGAAAAATGTTTCGCGATCGCAATAATACGTTCTTCATTTTTTAAATCTGATGGCAGTTGCAGTTCGCTAGAATAAGCAATATTAAAAGGTAATTGCAAAATCTCCGCGATTTGCCGCAATGAGTGAATGATATAGGCTAAAGGAGTTAATGAGAAATCCGTGATACTAGGGCGCAGTTGACTGTCACCATAATTTTTTGATTTAAAAAGCGGGAACTTATTCAATTGTTCTTGCATTTGCATTTCTGCGTCAGGCGAGAACGAAAGTTCAGAAATTTTAATATCTTGCGGCGCTTTCGCTAACGGTAATGTCAACCATGATAACTCACCTTTAGAATTCGGCAATTGGTTTCTGTGCACATAACCACGGCGGGTAAATTGGACGCAGTCATACATAACGAATAAATCAGCCGCGCAAAGCAACCTAAAATATCCCGCGTAAGGGATAAAATAAGGCTGCATAATCGCTATACGCATAAGTTGATACTCATTTATTCGATACTTTCAGGAAACATATCCCAAAGATCGCCCCACATTTCAGGCGAAAATTTTAAATCCTCTACATCATCTTTATTAAGCAAGGAATCAAAAATCAACTCGGTTTTTAAAGAAAGTAAACCCGCATGTAAATTATTAGTAATTGAGTTATTAGACCAAAGCCGTATTTCACCATTCAAAATATATTTCAGATAACGCTGTTCGATATCAGGATAATTTGCAAACCATTTTTGTATTGTTAATTTTTGAGATAAAATATCCACTACACTATGTCCGCACTCAGTGGGGAAGTAACCATTTTGCTCGAAGAGCACGCCGTGATCTTGTAATAAATTTCCCAATACATCTGCATATTCTTCCACTGCACTGCGGGGCATTTCCGCAAACGAATAAGTATTATAAGCCAAATGCAATTGCAAATGCCCCACAAAGTCTTGAATCAAAAAGTTAGGGATACTCACTATGGCATCTTTTAATTGGGCAGCTTCAGCTGCCGAACGAATAATATAACTTTCATCAATATTTTCTGGTAAATCTAAATCTCCCACGTAAATTAAATGCTTTTTCATAGGTAGCAATACCAACATATGTATAGCGCTATAAAATAAAGAACCTAACAAGTCGCAGTCATACCATGTGCTCTTGGGCAAAGCTTTACAGAGAACATAACCCAGTTCGCCACTGCCCGCGCCTATTTCCATTATTTTAGGATTGGATTGTTTTTCGAGGTAGCGAATCACTCCACTTAAATATAATGCGCTAAGACGTTCTTGATTAATCGATGTTAGTCTATTAACCGGATAACCTTTAACGTTCCAGCCAATTTCACCAAAACGCGCGGGGATTTTAACTCGCCATTTTTTTGGCATAGCATTTTGTAAACGAATGTAACGTCTTACCCAAAAATCTGCCCTGGTAGTATGTATATCAGACTCGTAAGCAATGCTAGGGAAATCTCTAAATCTGTTATGAAATAGAAATGAATGATCTATCTCACGTCTACTTTTTCTGTTGTATAAATTAAAACACCAATTTTCCTTTTTTGCTGCAGACCAAAATAACCCGCCATCTGGCGGCGTCACATTAGTTGATTTGGAATGGCTAAGGGCAATAAAAATATCGCAGATTTTTTCTACTTTTGAAAATTCTGCGTCGGTAAGAGGTTTGTTATTCGCTAATTTGATTTTATTAAGGTATGAATTTTTGTCATTAAGATAAAATAGTTTTGCAAAAGATACACGCCCATTATTGATTTTAATTTTCAAAATACAGATTTGTTTATTCCATATATCGATTAGTTTTTTGATTAGTTTATTCAAAATATAAATTGGCTTTTTCAAAATTTCTTTTATTTTAGTTTTCATGAATTAAACTCGATAGAAATATTCTTGCTTTCTTCTTCGGCGAATTGCTGAAATTTCCTCAAAACGGAAGGTACGACTTGCCGCTTTTCTTCATCAATGCGCAGACCTAACCAATTGAGACCAATGATTTGAGAATTTTTTTTTGTAGGTACGATATGAAGAGTTCGCTCACGCGCAAGAACATTCGCTGGTTCCTGGCTAGAAAACACAACGTTAATTGGAACAGGTTTCCGTTTAAGTTTTCTCAAAATCTGTTTAACTAATTTCCCCACCTGAATGGGAATAGATCTTGAAGTAATCATCGAATGTCCCTTAATCGCCACACCTGTCTTGGTAATTTAAAATGGACCTTTGAAAGCATCGATTTCTGTTTTCGCGTCTTGCGGCGGTTCCCACGCCTTAGCATTTTTGCCTTTCACCATTTCATAAGCTTTGGCGGCGATCGTGCGGCCGTTGGGATAAAATAAATTTTCTAATGGGCGTGTCGTTGGACAAGTAGTGGGAGCAAAACCCATGCGAGCTAATAACGGCGTTTGTTTACCTTCATTTTGTGACATTTCCACGGCGCGCGTCATGATTTCGCTGCTCGCTCCGCAAGTTAACCAAGCATTGTCAACAATCAGAAGACGTCTGGTTTTTTGCGCGGAGTGCATAATGGTATTCATATCTAAAGGCCACAATGTGATTGGATCAATGACTTCCGCACTGATACCGACTGATTCTAAATGTTGTTTCGCGCGCAAAGCCTCCATCACCATATGTGATATCGCGACGATGGTCACATCCACACCCTTCGTCAACACACGCGCTTGACCTAGCGGAACTTCGTAAGAGCCTGTCGGCACGTAACCTTCGGTCGAGTACAGCAAGCGGTGTTCGATAAAAATAACTGGATTGTTATCGCGAATAGCCGCGATCATGCAGCCTTTTACGTCATGCGCGTTAGCCGGTGCTACAACTTTCAAGCCAGGAATATGCATAAACAATGAGTGTAACGCTTGCGAGTGTTGACCGCCCTGTCCCCAAGAACGTCCAATCATGGTGCGCACGACTAACGGTACTTTCACTTGCCCGTTATACATGTAATGGGATTTAGCCGCCATGTTGACGAGTTGGTTCATGCACAACAACATAAAATCCATGCGAATGTGCGTGTGGATGGGACGGTAGCCCGCCATTGCCGCGCCTATCGCTAAACCTGTCATCGCGTCTTCTGACAAAGGCGTGCCGAATACTCGGTCGGCGCCAAATTTTTCTTGTAAACCTAACGTTGAACCTTGAATACCTTTGTAATCATCGACGTCCAAACCAAATAAAAAAACTTGCGGATCACGCTGCATTTCTAATTCGAACGCTTCGCGTAACGCGTCCACGTAACGGATGAGACGCATGTCTTGTTTTTTTTCTTGAAGAGAACTAGTGGAAGTTTCAGTTTGCGTATACATGGCTATATAATTCCTCTGCGGCAGGATATGGGCTCTTTTCAGCGAATTCTTGTGATTGCCGGATCTCTTCGGTGATTTCACGTTGAATACGATCGACGGTTTCTGTATCCAACATTTTTTCTAGGCGCGTGATTTGATCGTTGTCGATCCAGCGCTTGTAAACTTCACCGTCGCGGTATTCATCCGCGTGATCGTCGCGTGGGCCTACGTGTTCTAACCAACGGTAAGTTTCCACTTCGATAAAAACCGGCCCTTCGCCGCCATTGCGGATAGACGCTACGATAGAGCTAATCGTGTCGCGGATTTCAAACACATCGGCGTTTTTTATTTTATGCGTTTTAATGCCGAAGGTTGCCACACGATCACATAATTGTTCCGTCGCCCAACGTTTTTCGATTGGGGTGTGAATGGCTAAGCGGTTATTTTCGCAAACATATATTATCGGCAGTTTTTTTAACGCGGCAAAATTTAAAGATTCGTAAAAACAGCCTTCTTCCGTGCAGCCATCGCCAAACATCGCGACGACGACGCGGTTACGTCCAGTTTTTTTCGCGTCGTATTTCATGGCCAGCGCGTAACCGGAGGCGACTGGTACTGTCGTCCCCACCACGGCGGACGCGCCTAATATACCATTCTTAATATCTACTAAATGCATTGAACCGGCTTTACCGCCGGCGCAGCCGTCTTGCTTGCCGTACAATTCAGCCATCATTTCATTGAGATCGCCGCCTTTCGCGATATAAGTCGCATGGCAGCGGTAGGTATTGGAAATGATGTCATCTTTTTCTAACGCGTCGCAAACGCCTACCGCGACAGACTCTTGTCCCACTGACAAATGCACTGGACTTTTAATTGCGTCGGTATGATAAATTTCCGCGAGCTTTAACTCAAATTGGCGGATTAGCAGCATGGTCTTATAGAGACGGCTAATCAATTCTTTTTCAATCATTCGTAGTTACCCATTCCATTTTGATAATATGATTATTTTTTAATCATGCGGGATTTCAGCTAGATATACTAAACTTGTAACGTCAAAATAACCAGTATTTTAATGCTAATACAAGCTTAGATAACATCATCCCCCAAACGTTAAATGGAGGTTTTTATCAAACATATTCGCATAATTCATATCAATTACAAGCATATCCGGACTAGCGTAAACAGGCGCGTCAAAACGGCTATGCGTCACAGCGACAGTGCCTTTAGGAAGTGACGTCATACATTTCATTTCGTATTGGTGCAATGCTTCTGGTTCCATCGTAGAAGACACACAAGGCTTCAATTCTAAAATGTTTGCGTGAGGCATGGCTTGCAAAGCAGTATGCAGAATACTAGTAATATCATCCGCGAAATAAGTAGACTGACCAATGATGGTAGCTTGTTTTCCAGTAATCACATGGATACGTGTAATTTTATCATTGTTAATATGGGCCGCGAGTTGATTTGTAATATAATTAAATTCATGGTCATTAACTAAAGTAAGCTTGGTAGTTTTAGCGTTCATAGTGACGGCGCCGAATACAAATAACAAAGTTAGCGCGAGAATAAATAGAGATTCACTTTTAGATTTAAACAATAAACATATTTGTTGCAAACACCAAACTAGAACTAAAACGCACATCGCTTGATAGGCAAATAAAATTCGCTCAGCCACCATATTGTATGGCTGCAATAGATAAACGATGCTGGCTAAATTAATTAATATAAAAGCCGCGATTAAGACTTGCGATAAGAGTTTTATTGCTAAATTCGCAGTGAAAAATCGCCATAAACCGAGCAGCATGCCGATAATAGTTATCGCCCAGATTAAGTTCTTTTGCGAATCGCTAATCCAAAAATCTAAATCCCAAAATAACGGATAAACTTGAATTAAGTTAGCCCAACGCTCGAGCAGGTGAAAGTTGATATCCATCCTATAAGGAGCAGGCAAATCGGCGGAATTTACGTGAAAATACGCTTTGATGATATGCGCGATAACAAAATATAACAAGCAGCTAACACAATAGAAAATAATATCGCGAATGACAATTTTTCGCGTTGCAGGCCAAGCGGTCAACGGCGTAAATAAAAGAAAGACCAATGCCGGCAAGAGAAAAAACCCGGTCATTGATGGGTAAGTTAAAAATGCAATGGTTAAACCTGTGAAACCTAATGCAATATATAAAAACGCGCGAACTCTGCGAATAGCAAGGTACTTGCAGCCTTTATCAAAAAATAGATAAGCTACCAAGACAGTTAAAACCGGTAAAATCAAAAACGTTCCGCCCATGATCATCGCGGCATTCATTCCCGGCAAACAAAATATGGCGGAACTGATTAAAAAAGCCGGCAGCAATTCAAATTTCGCATAGCTAAACCAAAAGACTAATATTGCCGCCGTGAAACCAATCAAGAGATCAATCAGCAAACGCATACTACCCATTTTATTAATGGTGTTGGCAAATTTATAATTTGCGCAATCTAAGTAGGCTGTAAACGGCCGCGCTAGTTGAAAGGAAAATTCATAACCTACCATACTGTCGCAAGTTGGTTTATCGACGCCATAAGAATATTTATAAGTATCGTGATGGTAAGAAGGAATGTATATCGTCGGCGAAAAAACAAAATAGAGTGTGATGATGCTGGCCAGCATAAACAGCCCCAAAGAGGTTTTCGCATACACTTGATTACGATTGAATAGCACTACACTAACTCCTGATTATTTTTGATAATAGGGCCAAAAAACAACAGCTAATTCTCTAGAATAAATATTTTTAACGTTAACGTGCTTCCACCAACCATTAAAAAATAACGATGACGTCACCAGAAATACTTTCGCCGCCCTAAAATTAAAAAACTTGCCGATCGTAAAATAGAAAAAGATAACTAACAGTAAAAATAACAAAATATGGGCAAATGAGTTGAACAACATTTTATTCTACCAATGCGTGTGCGTCAGCCTGTGCCGCGCGGAAATCTATTTTGGAACCGGCTGGCAACGGCGAATTCATGTCAATGGTTAACGTATTAGGACTATGATAAATTTCTTGACCAGGCCGGCTGAAAGTCACAGCGATATCCTCAGCCGGCACGGTAGCGATACAATTAATTTCTTCTGGACTGGCTTTGCCATTGATCTGGCCAAAATTGCAATTGGTAATATTGAATGAATGTCGGTTCGCAATACGTAAGAACGCGGCGTTCACCATATTCGCGGAATCATCGCCGAACACATTAGAATTTATATTAAAGATATCTTCGTGCTGGGTATAACCAGTGTAGTTTGCTTGCGATGAAGCAATAAGATGGACGCGCTTGAAAGGCTGATGACTTTGGATACGCTGCGCCAACGCGTTGACTATGACGTTTAATTCTAGATAATCATTTAAAACGCTGCGCGTCACTATTTCATTCGCGAAATAGGCGGCAATGGTAAATAAAATCATCAATACACATAAAAACGCTTGCGACTTTTTATGCGGTGATAATTTACAAATATAAAAAGCACTCCAGAATAAAATAAGTGCGATCATTGCTTGGAAAGCGAAGATAACGCGCGTACTCGGCGCATCATTCGCGGGTGACGCCAAATAAACCGTGCTGGCAAACAATAGCAAAATGAAAACTGAAAATACGGCTTCTACTAATGACTTAGATATTTTTTTTGACTCTTTGAAATAATCTTTCAATCCACATAAACAGCCCAGTAAAATCACACTATAAAAAAGATAAGCTTGACCGCGTACCAACTCAATATTCCACAGTTTAGGTAGAGCAAAAAGCAAATACTCAATTTTAGTTAACACATGTGTATTGACTTGAATTTTAAAATTGGCAGGAACGCCGGCATCCATGAAATCTTGTAACTGCTTTGCCGCGACAAAATACAAAATACTGAAAGCGGCATAGATAAATAAATCTCTAAAAACGATTTTTTTTGTCTTACGCCATTCAGTTAACGGTTTAAACAACACCAAGGTTAGCGCCGGCACAAGATAAAATGACGTCACCGCTGGATAAGTAAAAAACGATGCGAGTAATAAAATTAAACCTAGCGCCACCGGCATACCATTATTGAAACGCAATTCTTGTTTATCGACATTCAATTTCGAAATAAAAATGTATGCAAGATAGGCTAACAACATAGAGACATACAGCGGACCGCTAGCCATGATAACGGTAGTGTACGTCAGCGGTAATAAAAAAATCGTCGCGCTAACTAAAAATGCCGGCCAACGTGAAAAACCTAGGGGCTGCAAAAATGCGGCGAACAAACTCACCATGATGCTAATCAAGCCTAAACACAGAGCGCGCAATATATTATAGCTTTCCAGCGTATTGCCGATTTTGTTATTCACACAATCAATGTACGCAGAACCAGGCCGCCCCAACGCCATCAGCAATTTATAGCCTTGGTTGCCGGTGCATGCGCGGTGCAACGATCCGGTCGAAAATTTATAAATATCGTGATGATAAAAAGGAATATTCAGCGCCGCGGAAAAAATAAAATAAAACGCCACCGCGGCAAAAATAAAATTAATAAAAAACTCTTTGCGCGTATCAAGATGATTATGCCGGGTAATCACTTTATACCTCGGTCTCAAGTTGACGAATTTGCAGAGTAAAGCCGGCTGCTTGCGCATCATGATAAAACATTTTAACGGTTTCCAGAGAATACTCTTCTAAATCTTTACCGACCAAAAATAATTTTTTAATGATGTCGTTAGTGGCGGTAATGATATGACAACCAATATCGTTGGCTTGAAAAATATTTAATACTTCTCTTGGACTCGCCCAAATTAATTCGAGCTGAGGATAGGGTCGCATGATATCTAAGGCTTCGACCATCGTCGGTATGGGGTCGCGTCCCGTATCAGCGATTCGTCCAGCAAAAATGGAGATATAAGCCGAAGGGCCTTCAGCTAACGCCTGCGCGGTTTCTTGGACTTGATCAAGCGTCATTAACGCCGTGACGTTTTGCTTCACGCCAGCGGCCGCTAACTTGTGGATTAAAGCATAAGCCGGTTTATTTTCCGTATTGGAAACGGGAATCTTCACATAAACGTTTTTGCCCCAGCTCGAAATCACCTTCGCCTGCAGATACATTTCATCAAAATCATCCGAAAAAACTTCAAATGAAACGGGCATGTCCTGCACGTCATGCAACACATCGCGCGCGAAAGCTTCGTAATCCTTGATTCCTACTTTACGCATGAGCGTGGGATTGGTGGTAAAACCTTTGATAAAGTTTTGAGAATACATTTCTAAAATACCGGCTTTATCCGCGCCATCAGCATAAATTTTAACGCGTAATTCCTTTGGTGTTGTCATTAAGTTTCCTTATCAGTTGTTATTATCTGCGCCGCTTCCGTTAAAGATTTTACGATAAAATCGGGGGGATTTGCGGCATTTTTTTCTAAATATTGATTATCTATTAAAATAGTTTTACAACCCGCCGCCTGCCCCGCTTCAATATCTTTCCATCTATCTCCCACCATAAAGCTTTGCGACATGTCTATATTGTACTTGGCGGCCGCGTCGGTCAATAAGCCCGGCAATGGTTTGCGGCAATGGCACTTATCGGCATTATCATGGTAGCAAACAAAAAATTCATCGACGGGCAATAACTCTTTTAGTTTAGTATTAATTTCCTCTACCGCCGCGCGGGTGGATTTTCCGCGCGCAACGTCAGGTTGGTTCGTTACCACGATCAGCAAATAATCGCCGGCTTTCAAAGCCCGCAGCGCGATATTTGCGTCATCCGGCACAGTTAATTCCGCAATGGAAAGCGGCGCGTATGGCAAGCCATCTTTCACAATCGCATCATTTAACACGCCATCGCGGTCTAAGAAAATTGCTTTACGCATCATTTAGCGCATGGACTCCCATTTCGTTTGCTCGGCTTTCAATTTCGGATGCGACACTAACAAGTGCCAAATCACCGATTGAAACGCTTCAGCATGTGGCGTGGTATTGTCTGGGTTAGGCGTAGGAATAATAACGCAAGCATCCGCCACGGTTTTGGTATAACCGCCGTCACGGCCGATGATACCAATTATTTTCGCGTTGACGGATTTAGCGTATTTCAACGCTTCGACTAAATTAAGACTCACATTTTTTTCGACGTTGCCGCCGCCTACCGATAAAATCAGTAACATGTCATTCGCTTTGAGGCGGCTCACTTTAAGCCACGTAGAAAAAACCGATGGCCAGCCGTCATCGTTAGTCCGAGCGGTTAATTCGGAAACGTTATCTGTCGGCGCGTATGATTCTATGTTAACGATTTTGCGGAAATCATTCACGGCATGCGACGCGTTGCCGGCACTGCCGCCTACGCCTAACACAAATAAACGCCCTTCGCGCGCGCGCAAATCAACGAGCAAATCCACACAGCGCTCAATTTGTGTCGCGTCAATGTCGGTTAAAATGGTATTGGCTTCTTTTAAAAAGTTTTTGATGAAATCCATTTTGTTTCCTTGTTGTTATTAATAATATCCGTGTCCTACTGTCATTCCCAGCCTACTTCCACATCCCTGGCATTTTTTCGCCGGCTTTGTCAGCTAATCCTAAGAATGGATTCCCGCCTTCGCGGGAATGACAGTACCTAAAAGCGCTTCCCCGTATTCCGCTGCGCTGCGTACGGGCTACGATAAGATTAAATACTCTTCCATTGCTTTAATACCCGCTAACGAGCCATTTTCATAAAAACGCTGCGTCACGACATGCGCCGCTAATTGGTTTTCTTTTAATAACGCTTGATACACCGGCACTAAATCAAACGGTTCATTATCGGGAACGCTGGCAAAAGCTTGTTTTGTAAAAATTTCCAAACCGTAATCAATGTGCAGCATACGCGGCGTTCTGTTTTGCTTGTCATAATTGACAATCATGTTATTCATATATTCAACATTACTCGTATCCCATTTGCCTTCGTTATGAAACACTGTCATTAACGCTTGCTTCTTACTCTTGATAAACGACTCTTGTACCGCCGCGTGATCGCAAGGCAAATACGAATCGCCGTTCAAAACAAAAAACGTATCACCACTCACAACGGGCAGCGCTTTCTTCACCGCTCCGGCCGTCCCCAGTAGCACGGGGCCGTCATATACATAAGACACCTCTACTCCAAAACGGCTGCCGTCACCGACAAAATTCTCAATTTGTTCACCTAAAAAACCAATACAAAAAACAATTTTTTTAACGCCTTCCCGCGCGAGTAATCTTAATTGGTGCACGACAAACGGTTCACCATTAATATCTAACAACGCTTTGGGTATTGTCTCAGTCAATGGACGTAAACGTGTCGCCAAACCGCCGGCGATGACAACGACTGGAAATAACTCTTTTGTCATGATTGTGCTACAACCTGTGTCCCGGAAAAATCAAAACGAAAACGCACTTCTTCTAAGCCCGCTTCGCGCATCGTGTGACGCAATTTAACTTTATCTTGCGCATAAAACATTAAAAAACCGCCGCCGCCCGCGCCTATCATTTTGCCGCCGAAGGCGCCGTTTTTGATAGCCAATTCATACCATTCGTCGATCTTGGTATTACTCATATTACCGGAGCGCTGTTTTTTATGCTCCCAGTGCACATTCATTAAATTTGCGAATTCTTCTAAATCACCTTTTTCTAACGCGTCTTTACTTTTAAACCCTAAATCTTTTATAAAATGTAAATTGGCGGTCATGTCGGAATCTTTCGCCTTACTCTTCACGTCTTGTTCTTTCAAGATCGCCGACGCGGAACGCGAATAACCGGTGAAAAACAGTAATAAATTATCTTCTAAATTAAATAAAGTTTCTTGGTCGAGCTTGAGCGGCCACGCTTCGACCGTATTATTCGGTAAAAACCGGAAACAAGTGATGCCGCCATAGGCCGCGATGTATTGGTCTTGCTTGCCGACCGGTTCTTGCAGCAAATTAATTTCGATATGACACGCTTCTTCAGCTAATTCGCGCGGATGGATTAAATTCTTCTTTAAAGTATGCAACGCTTTCAATAAGCCGGTGGTAAAACTGCCTGATGATCCTAAACCCGTACCAGCGGGAATATCGGCCATACTCGTAATTTCTAATCTTGGCGCGGGCACATTCACATGTTTCAGCGATTCGCGAATAATGGGATGTTCGATTTCATCCACCGACGTGACGCGTTCCAATTTAGAATATTTAACAATTAATTCCGGCACGAACGTTTGATGCAACGTGATATAAACATATTTATCAATCGCCGCCGCGATTAAAAAGCCGCTGTGATCTTGATAATACGATGGCAAGTCCGTCCCACCACCGCCCAAAGAAATCCGTAATGGGCTCCGTACAATGATCATATTCCTGAAATCCTATAAATTTCTTCCACTATAGTTAAGGCGGCGTGCGCATCATGAATTCCCGCGGCAGGCTGGCGCCGCAAACGGATATCCTCAGCGAACTCGGCGAATTCTACCGACCAAGAATTATCGGCCATCGGGTATTCCCAACTGAAGGTTTCCGGCGGCCCCATTTCTGGTGACATTTTATAAAAATGTATTTTTTCGACGCCATAACTACCGCCCAGACCGCTGATATCAATTTTGCCTTTTTTCCCGTAAATTTCAAATGAAAAAGTGTTTTTCCATTCCGTGCAGCTCGCGTGCAAAAATGCGACTTGTTTTTGCTGCGTTTTTAGCATTAAAAACCCATTGTCGTCCACCGGCATGTCCCAATAATAAGTATGCGCATGCCCGTGTACTTCACTGAAATCTCCTAAAAACCACCGCGCTAAATCAATTAAATGCACGCCTTGATCGATCAATTCGCCACCGCCAGAGATGGCTGGCTGCGCGCGCCATTCTTTGTCATAACCGACGCGGCCGCCATGGCCATAGCGCGCGCGCAAAAACATTAATTCACCTAACGCGCCGCTATCGACTAATTCGCGTGCTTTCACGAAAGCACGGTGATAACGGTGATTAAATCCTACTCGCACGAGGGCGTCATTGTCGCGTGCGGCTTGCATAATGCCTTCTAATTCACTCGCGCGGCGGCCAGCGGGTTTTTCTATCAGAATATGTTTGCCTGCCTGTACCGCGGCGAAACCGATTTCCGCTAAAGTAGAATGCAACGTCGCGATAATCACGACATCCACATCAGGACGCTTAATGACGTCTTGCCAATCCGTAGTAGCGGTGCAACCTGGGAAATGGCGCGCGAGATTTTCCGCTTTTTCTAACATTTTATCGACGCACGCAACTAAGGTCGCGCCGTTTAAATGTTTAGAACGCTTTTCCCCAATTAATCCACAGCCAATGATGGCGACATTCATTTTATGTCACCCCATTCTTTGTTACGGTCGGCGGGTATGATGCGGCGCAAGGTATAAATATCCGTATTTTTTAAATCGTCTAAGTAAGCTCGAAAATTGTCCCAAGGGTCCCACACCGCGCTAATTAATTTGCCGGTGATTCCATCGCTCTCAGCGGAGGCCAAGAATACACATAACGACGCGCCGGTACTAAGCGGGGTGCCACCTTGCGCTTGCTGTTTGAGCGATTGATCGTAGAAATGCTGACCGACTTTTTCTGGGCCCGCTGCCAGAATTTCGTCTAGCAAGCGGGTATTCAACGCGCCAGGTGCGACCGTGTTGACATCAATGCCGAAATCTTTCACTTCTTCGGCCACGGTTTCCGCAAACCGCACGACGGCGGCTTTCGATGCCGCGTAAGCGCTCAAATATGGCAACGGCTTCGTCGCGCCACCGCCGGATAAAATAATAATTTTCCCTTCGCGATGTTTTTTGAAATGTGGTATCACGGCGCGGCATTGCAACACCGTGCCTTTCAAATTAATGTCGATGGAGTCTGACCATGCTTGCCAATCTATCTCTTCGATGGGGCCTTTCGTGCCGTAAACGCCGGCGTTGGCGACCAATATATCGAGACGGCCAAACTGCAACAGCGTGTCCGCGACTAAACGCTCGACGTCGTCTAGTTTAGAAACGTCCGTCGCGCGGATAATTATTTTCACGTGCGGCGGGGCGCTGGCGCTTAATTCTTTTTGACATTCTTTTAATTTATCGAGATTGCGCGCGCATAACATCACGCTCGCGCCCGCGGCGACAAAGTGTTTGGCGATTTCTAATCCTAAACCTTGGTTGGCGCCAGTGATGATGGCGCAGCGGCCTTTTAATTGCATGTTGATACCCCCACAGAATAGTATTTGATGCGCGCGTCAGCCCCGACATTTTTTTCAATAAAACCGCTTGGATCTAACACATGCGGATGTTTTAGATATTTAACAAAATCTTCCACTGAAATATTTTTAAAATCCGGCCAAGTCGTGGCGATCACCACGGCGTCCGCCGCATCAAGCGCGGCGTTAGCATTTTGTTGTATTTGCACGAAACGCGAATATTCCACCGGCAATGCCGCTACCGCGGGATCATACGCATGCACATTGACGCCCTGCGCATGCAGCCATTCGCATGTTTCGATCGCGGTCGAGCGGCGCAGCGTATCGGTGCCGGCTTTATAGGTTAGTCCTAGCATCGCGATTTTTTTACCTTTCAGAGTTTGCAGCAAATCGGCGAGCTTTCGGCAGACCCATTTTTTATGATAAAGATTGCTTTCTAAAACTGAATTTAACAATAACGTAGCGCGGCCGCGTTCACGACCGACAGCGGTAAGATAGTTAACGTCACGCATTAAGGTACCCCCAGCGATGGCGTCGCCCGGACGCAGGTAAGCTTTAGCGCCGATGCGTTCTTCACTTTTCAAACCAGCTTCGACGTCTCTAGCGTTAGCGCCCACAGTCTCACAGAGCGCGGCTAATTCATTGATGAACGTCACCGATAAAGCCAGAAAAGAATTTATCGCATGCTTGGTCATTTCCGCTGACACAATCGACATCCAAATTAATTTTTCCGAAAATGGTTTAAGTAAATTAATTAATATCTCTCTGCATTGCAGGTTATCTAGCCCAATAACGATGCGGTCAGGCTTTAAAAAGATTTCCAACGCTTTGCCTAAGCGTAAATTTTCCGGCAAGCAGGCAAAGGTGATGTTTTTATCGGGATAGCCGCGCGCGGCAGCGGCGCTTAGCTTATTCGTCGTACCGACGGGCATTTGCGAAGAAATTAGGATCAATACACCCGCTTTCACATGCGGCAAAAGCTTTTCGATTTCGCGCACTACTGACTGCACATCCGCGCCGTCTTCGGCGTCGACCGGTGTGTCAAAGCAAACCCACACGACTTCGCATGCCGACAATTTCGTTGCGTCGGCCGTGAACTGCAACTTTTGTAGCTTTACACCCGCCGCTAATAAATCAAGTAAGCCAGGTTCAAAAACCGGCGGCTGGCCATTTTGCAAAGCGGTAACCGTCGCGAGCACCGGATCATAGGCCAACACATCATAATCAGCTTTCGCTAAACACGCCGCGGTCACGCAGCCTAAATGCCATAAGCCCGCCACACCGATTTTCATGCTCGATTCTCCAATACCCAATTATTTTCCGTGAGGTATTTAATGGTCTGCACGACTCCTGCGCGGATAGATAATTTAGGCTTCCAACCCAAACTGCGCATGCGCGCACAATCTAAAAATATAAAAGGATTATCGCCGATCCAGCCGCGTTCACCGCCCGTGTATTTTTTTTCTGGGGTCAGGCCTAAGTATTCACAAATCCAATCAATTGAATTATTCACTTCGCAATATTCATCGGTGCCCAAATTAAAAATATTAATTTTATCTTGCGCCTTATCCATCGCATAAATGATCGCGTCCAAACAATCTTGGATGTAAAGATAAGACTTTCGTTGTTTGCCATTGCCTAGCACGGTTAAATTTTTTGGGTCTTGCAATAATTGTTTATAAAAATCGTAAACATGCCCATGGGTATAACGCTCACCTAAAATAGAAACAAAACGGAAAATATAGCCTTGAAAATTAAAACCTTCGCAATAAGCTTGAATCAAGCCTTCCGCCGCTAACTTCGACGCGCCATACAATGAAGTTTGCACGGGAAACGGCGCATGCTCAGGCGTGGGAATGACCTCTGCTTCGCCGTAAACAGAACCAGTGGACGCGAACGCGATACGTTTGACTTGATTAGCGCGCATCGCTTCCAATACATGAAATGTCGCGATCGCGTTTTGCTCTAAATCTTTATGCGGATGATGCGTGCCGAACCTAACATCGGCGTTTGCCGCGAAGTGAAATACCACGTCGATATTTTTCATCGCCGCCGTGACCGCTTCGCGGTCCATCAAATTCGCTTCCACCAGCGTAAAACGCTGCGATTTTGACGCTTCAGCTAAAAATTCTTTTTGACCCGTCGAAAAATTATCGAAACCCACGACGTCATGACCGTCTGCCAATAATTTGTCGGTCATAGAACTACCGATAAATCCGGCACAGCCGGTAACAAAGTAACGCATAATCATTCCTCTTTACCAATATTAGTATTTATTTAAACACCCAATTGCGGCCCAAACTATAACCCAACAGCATCGTCGCGCCGATGGAAAATATCACTCCCCAGTAGGGCGATAACAATAGCACTTTAACGCATAAATTAACGATCAATAACGTAACGGCGAAATTGAACGCCATCACCAACAAATATTTTTTTAAATGATCCGACAAATTCTTACCTTGACTTCGAAAAGTAAAACGCCGGTTCAGCGTGAAGTGGACAAATACCGCAAGACAATAGGCAATCGACACCGCGATGAGATAATTAAACGCGAGCCAAGTCCAAAATAATGAAAATAACAGCATGTTTAATATGGCGGTAGAACCGCCTATCAAAGCAAAAATAGTAAAACTTCTTTTATGCGTGTTTACCCAGCGGTTCAAAGTGGAGAGCATAGTGTTTACTTATTAATTTTAGGCTTTAAGATCAAACCGATACAAATATTGAGGTTAGTGACCGGCAGCATACGTAATGGGAAAAAAGTCTGGTCTTCGATCGTAAAATATTGCGTTAATTCTTCAATAATTTCCGCCGGGTGGCTAAGATGTTCACGGCAGATAAACCAATCATAAGATTGCTTATAGCGGCGTTCGAAAATTCGCTGCGCGGAAATTTTTCGTGAGAAGGAATATAACCAGCCGCCCTCGCAAGGAATCACGATCGAAAATTGCCCGTGTTGTTTATTTAAAAGTCGATGAATTTCTCGCAGAGCCGCCGGCAAATTAGGCAAGTGTTCCAAAATATGAATCGCTATCACCCGATCAAAATAATTATCCGCAAACGGTAAACGTTGCTGGCAATCCCCTATCAGCGTCTGCACTTCCGGAAATTTGGCCGCGATCGCTTGCGCCATATTGTCGCGCAACTCTAATGCCACATAATTTTTTTTCTGTTGCGTGGAAAGTTTTTCATATTCTAAATGTTCGCCTAAGCCGGCGCCAATCTCCAAGGTCGTCAAGAACGCTTCTGGTGCCTGCTTTGCGATATAACCGTGATTGAATTTTTCAAGAGAGCGGTAACGGGAATGAGCGGCGAGAATTTCATGCCAATGGCGCATGAAGTCATCGCTAATAATTTCTTGTTCGGCTGATAATGGCGGAATCACCTTGGGCCATTTAGTTAAATTGTCCATACCGCTAACTTCCTATAAATCAGGCGCTCGCTGCTTCAGGCGCAGGCTCTTTCATCGTATTTTGCGTCACTACTTTATCAATAATATACATCGGACGGCGTTTGACTTCGTCATAAATGCGGCCGATATATTCGCCGATTAGCCCTAGAGAAAGTAATTGTATGCCTGAGAAAAAAGTCACGACTAATACCGTAGTCGATAGACCCGGCGTCAAATCGATGCCAATTAATTTTTGCAACACATACCATGCGCCTAACAAAAAACTAAAACCCGCGACCGTAGCGCCCGCGAGTGACATCATTTGTAGCGGCCGGCTGCTGAAACTGATTAAGCCATTCAAACCAATTTTTAACGAGCCGGTAAAGCGGTTGTAGTTACCTACGCCCGCCAATCTTTCATCGCGATCATATTCCACGAACGCTTGTTTGAAACCCACGTAGGCGACCAGCCCGCGTAAGAAACCATGCGATTCATTTAAGGAGCGTAACTCTTCGATCACACGGCGTGTCATGATGCGAAAATCGCCGGTGTTACGGGGAATTTGCACCTCGCTT
Organism: Gammaproteobacteria bacterium; assembly: GCA_963692955.1. GTDB lineage: Bacteria > Pseudomonadota > Gammaproteobacteria > DSM-16500 > DSM-16500 > UBA5158. Next base: position 2,025,877 of record OY843587.1, read on the forward strand.
AATTGATTAATGACTTTATAGCCCCAGTAAGAAATAAAGCGTTTCACCAGCGTTTCGCCTTTACGCGAGCGGCGTTTGGCATAAACCACTTCGTAACCTTCTTTCAATTTTTGATACATGCTATCGATCAATTCCGGCGGATCTTGTAAATCCACGTCGATGACAATGCAATTCTCGCCTTTGCAAAACATAATGCCGGCCATCGTCGCGGCGGGCTGGCCAAAACGGCGTGAAAAAATTAATAACTTAATATCGCTGTTGCGTTGGATTTCTGCTTGAATAACAGCTTCGGTATTATCTGGCGATGGATCAAGACAAAATATAATTTCGTAGGTGAAATGACTTTTATTTAAAACCGCTTCGATACGCTGTAGAAATGGCTTGATATTTGCCGCTTCTTTGTAAACTGGAACAATTACGGATAATTGTTTTTCCGGCTGCTGGTTTTCCTGGGTACGCATGTCCTTATCTCATTCTATTATAATTTCGGCCTTATCATAGCCGATCTCATGCCGATGTACTAGATCATCCTACGTTTGCCGCGATATATAAAGGAATCAAATTAAGCACGCTAAAAATAGCCTGTTCTAAACACCTATAGAATCATAACCTATTGAATACAAGCAAATTAAACCAGAAACTTTTAAAAAAGGTATAATTGTAGAAATACCAATGGAATGCATAAAGTGAGGATTACCTGCATGGTGCCTGCGCCTAACTTTAGAATTCTTATCATTGACGATAATCTTGCCATCCATCAGGATTTCATGAAAATTTTGAAATCGACTAGCGCTTCTTCGCTAGACGATATCAGCAATGAATTATTCGGCAGTTCAAAAACGGTGGCGGGCCTTTTACCACAGTTTGAAATCGATACGGCTTCGCAGGGTAAAGAAGGCGTCGACTACATCAAAAAAGCGATCGCGGATAAACGCCCCTACTCACTCGCATTTGTTGATATCCGCATGCCGCCCGGCTGGGACGGCGTGGAAACTATCAAACACATTTGGGAAATCGACGCCGACATTCAAGTTGTCATCTGTACCGCTTACTCGGATTATTCATGGGAAGAAACCATAGCGCAATTAGGCACGACGGATAATTTACTGATTTTAAAAAAACCTTTTGATAATAGTTCAGTACGGCAATTAGCGCATGCGCTCACCCGCAAGTGGCAACTAATCCAAAACGTGCGTCAATATACTGATAATTTGAAGCAGCAAGTTTTAGATAGAACGGAATCGCTGCAAACCTCGCTCTCCTTAGTGAAAGCGACGCTGGAATCTTCCAATGACGGCATACTGGTCGTCGACAACGACGGCCTCATCTTCGATTTCAATCAAAAATTTGCTGATATGTGGCGGCTGGAACCGGATGCAGTGCGCGGCAAAAACATTTTAGATATTTTTGCTAGCGTGAAAGAACAAATTAAACATGCCGATCAATCCTACGGCAAAATACAAGAGCTACAGTCTGATTATGACAAGATAACGATTGATAATATTTATTTTAATGACGATCGAATTTTTGAATGCTATTCGCAGCCGCATAAGCTTGAAGAAAAAACTATAGGCCGCGTCTACGATTTCCGTGACGTGAGCAAGCGCGTGAAATTAGAAAAACAATTATTGTATCAAGCCACGCACGATTCTCTGACTGGCTTGCCCAATCGTGTCTCATTATACGAGCACGTCCAAGACGGCATCACGAAAGCCGAAGCGGAGAAGGTAAACACCGCCTTCGCGGTATTATTTTTTGATTTGGATAGATTTAAGTTTATCAACGATAGTTTAAGTCACGCGGTAGGCGATGATTTATTGAAAGCTACCGCGCAACGTTTGAAATCGACTCTTAATCCGAAAGATTTTTTAGCACGCTTGGGCGGCGACGAATTCGTTATCATTTTATACGGTGAAGAATTTGATTTGATGCCGAAAGTTAAAAGCGTACTCAATGTTTTTCAAGAACCTTATAAACTCGGCGGAAAAAGCATGATGATCACCGCGAGCATGGGTATTAGCATTTATAACAAAGACGGTGACAATCTTGAAGAATTATTAAAAAACGCCGACGCCGCGATGTACCGCGCGAAATCATTGCTCGGCAATAACTTTCAATTTTACACGCCGGAAATGAATACGCAAAACTTAGCGAAACTCGATTTAGAAGATCAATTAACGCAAGCGGTAGCGCACAAAGAATTTTTCTTGGTGTACCAGCCGCAATTAGATTTAGCCAGTGAGAAATTAGTTGCCGTCGAAGCGTTGCTGCGCTGGCGACACCCGGAAAAAGGCATTTTATTACCGCAAGACTTCGTGCCGCTCGCCGAAGAAACGGGTTTAATCGTGTCGATTGGTGAATGGGTCTTGCGTACCGCTTGCAAACAAAATAAAGCTTGGCAAAACAGCGGCATAAATAAAATTAAAGTCGCGGTAAGTATTTCTTCACAACAATTATTGCTGCCGAATTTTTCTGAAGTGGTCAGCAACATTCTAACTGAAACCGCGTTAGAACCAGAATATTTAGAATTAGAACTCGCGGAAAACGTTGTCGTTAACAATGGCGAAGTCGTTAACATCGTAAAAAAATTAAAAACCTTAGGTGTTAAGATCGTCATCGGCGATTTCGGCACGTCGTATTCCAATCTAAGTTACTTACAAAAAATCCCGCTTGATAGCTTGAAAATCGACCGGTCTTTCATTCAACAAATTAGTCACGCCGACGATAATGAAGTGATCGTGCGCGCGATTATCACGATGGCAAGAAGCTTAAGCTTGGATGTGTTAGCCGAAGGCGTCGAAACTCAAAATCAATTGGAGTTTTTACAAAAAAATGACAACGGACATCATGTGCAAGGATTTTATTTTGGTAAACCATTATCGTTAGACGAAGTGGAAAGGCTGTTGAAAAATTCAAATGACTTAAAGGATATGTCTACATTAATCACGCCACCGAAATAAAGGCAGAAGGAACCGAAGATGCAGCTAAGCGATTATTTTCAACTTGGCCCAATACCGGCCGATCAACTGACTGGCACCTACGATTGGCGCGTCGTGTTGTTATCGTATCTAGTCGCGGTATTCGCTTCCTATATCGCTCTCGATATTACTGGACGCTTACGCGATATCAGCAATACGCAGCTGAGCAAAACGTTATGGATAGCAGGCGGCGCGTGCGCGATGGGCGCGGGCATTTGGTCTATGCACTTCATCGGCATGCTGGCTTTCAAAATGCCTGGCATGTCCATGGATTATGACCCTTTTTGGACCGGTCTTTCCATGCTCGCCGCGATTCTTGGTTCAGGCTTCGCGTTATATCTGTTAAAAATGCGCATCATTAAAGTATCGCAAATGGCATTGGGCGGTTTATTGTTTGCGGCCGCGATAGTCAGCATGCACTATCTAGGCATGCAAGCCATGACGGAACACATGAATATCCGTTATGTCCCAAGTATCTATTTACTTTCCATCATTATCGCCATCATCGCTTCAGAGGCGGCGCTGTATCTAGCGCTGATGAGTAATCAAGTCATACCAGAGATGCGTACGCGTTTAAAAATTATTAGCGCGCTGATCATGGGCGCCGCTATTTGCGGCATGCATTACACGGGCATGTGGGCGGCTGTTTTTACACCCTCAAACATGCCCATAGCTGCTGGCCCTCAGCTAAATCAAGATGTGTTGGCGATCAGTGTCGCGGTAGTGACGTTCATTATTTTAGGCATCGCGTTTTTCGTTTCGAATTACAAAGAAGCTATTAACCAACAACAATTAGAAACAGCGCGCCAAGCGGGCATGGCGGAAGTCGCGGTTAGCGTTTTACATAATGTCGGTAACGTTTTAAATAGCTTGTACGTGTCTTCGAATATTGTCGCGGAAAAAATCAAAACGTCGAAATTAACCGAATTAAATAGCCTGAATCAAATCCTCATCGAGCACAAAGAGGATTTAGGCACGTTTATCACCCAAGATCAGCGCGGTTCTAAAATTCCCGCTTTTATCGGCGCGATCAATACCTATTGGCAAACCGAACAAGTCATTCTCACCACCGAAATGGAACGTGTGTTGAAGAACTTGCAGCACATCAAGGAAATTATTTCCGTGCAGCAAGACATGAGCAAAAGTGTGGAGCAAGAACAAGTCGTCTTGATGGAATCGTTGTTGGACCAAGCTTTTCTCATTACCGGCTTTGAACCTAGCCGTCATAATATAAAAGTCATTAAGAAATATGAAAAACTCAAACCGTTGTTGGTGAATAAAATCAAATTGGTGCAAGTGCTAGTGAATTTACTGCATAACGCGAAAGACTCCATCGCCATCGCTAATAAGCCGGAAAAATTGCTGACGCTAACGATTGGCACGTGTAATAAATCGAATTTTTATATCGCCGTGACGGATAATGGCGTGGGAATTTCCGCTAAAAATTTAGAGAATATGTTTATGCATGGATTTTCGACCAAAGAAGGTGGGCACGGTTTTGGTTTACATGCTAGCGCCATCGCGATTAAAAATATGGGTGGCACGATGAAGGCTGAGAGTGAAGGCGAAAACAAAGGTGCAACGTTCACGGTTATTTTGCCGTATAAATTACCCCGCCGGTAGCGCAGCTGCATATAGGCTACCGGCGGGTTTTTTATCGACGCAAAAATTAATAACGGTAATGCTTAGGCTTAAACGGTCCATGCACGGAGACGTTTAAATAATCCGCTTGTTCTTTCGTTAATTCCGTCAAGTTCACACCGAGTTTTTTGATATGCAAACGCGCTACCATTTCATCTAAATGTTTTGGTAACACATGCACGTCTACCGAGTAAGACTCCGCATGCTGCCAAAGTTCTAACTGCGCTAATACTTGGTTGGTGAACGAAGTCGACATCACGAAGCTAGGATGGCCAGTGCCACAGCCTAAATTCACTAAGCGGCCTTCCGCTAACACGATGATACGCTTGCCGTCAGGAAAAATAACGTGATCGACTTGCGGCTTGATATTTTCCCATTCGTATTGACGCAAGGAAGCGATATCAATTTCAGAATCGAAATGGCCAATGTTACAAACTATGGATTGGTCTTGCATTTTTTTCATATGTTCATGGCTGATCACGGTGAGATTACCCGTTGCCGTCACGAAAATATTACCTTGTGACGCCGCTTGGTCCATCGTCACGACGCGATAACCTTCCATCGCCGCTTGCAATGCGCAGATCGGATCGATTTCCGTCACCCACACCGTCGCGCCCAAACCTCTGAGCGATTGCGCGCAGCCTTTACCCACGTCGCCATAACCGCACACGACCGCGATCTTACCGGCGATCATAACGTCAGTCGCGCGCTTAATCCCATCCACCAACGATTCACGGCAGCCATACAAGTTATCGAACTTGGATTTGGTAACGCAATCATTAACGTTAATGGCGGGAACTTTCAATTTGCCGACTTTATGCATTTCATACAGACGATGCACGCCGGTCGTGGTTTCTTCGGACAAGCCTTTAATGTCAGCCAATAATTCAGGATATTTATTATGAACCAACAGCGTCAAATCGCCGCCATCGTCTAATAATAAATTCGGCTTCCAACCATCGGGACCGACGACGGATTGTTCGATACACCAATCATATTCTTCTTCCGTTTCACCTTTCCAAGCGAAGACCGGGACACCCGCGGCGGCGACCGCAGCGGCCGCGTGATCTTGCGTCGAAAAAATATTGCAAGATGACCAACGCACTTCCGCGCCTAAGTCGACCAAGGTTTCGATTAACACCGCGGTTTGCACGGTCATGTGCAAGCAGCCGACGATGCGCGCGCCTTGCAATGGATTTTTATCTTGGTATTTTTCACGTAACGCCATCAAACCCGGCATTTCTGTTTCCGCGATGCGGATTTCTTTACGTCCCCATTCGGCCAGAGACATGTCAGCGACTTTAAAATCTTCGGTCGCGAGGTGAGCTGTTTTAGCGTGCATAATGAAATCCTTTTTTAAAAAGTTAAATTAAGAGTTAAGCTACGACCGCTTCGCGCGACAGCGCCTCTTTCAACAGCGCCGCTTTATCCGTTTTTTCCCAGCTCACGTTTAGATCGTCACGGCCAAAATGTCCGTAACTCGCGGTCTGACGGTAAATAGGCTTCAGTAAATCCAACATTTTGATAATCCCATATGGACGTAAATCAAAATGCTCACGGATGAGTTGAATGATTTGCGCGGTCGGAATTTTGCCGGTGCCAAACGTATCGACGTGAATCGAAGTCGGTTCAGCGACGCCGATCGCGTAAGACACTTGAATTTCACAACGGTCCGCTAACCCCGCGGCAACGATATTCTTCGCCACATAACGGCAAGCGTACGCGGCGGAACGATCCACTTTAGAAGGATCTTTACCGGAGAAACAACCACCGCCGTGACGCGCCATGCCGCCGTAAGTATCGACAATAATTTTACGGCCAGTTAAACCGCAATCGCCCAACGGGCCGCCGATCACAAAACGTCCGGTGGGGTTCACTAAATATTTCGTTTCTTTCTTCAACCATTGCGCCGGTAAAATCGGTTTGATGATTTCTTCGATGACCGCTTCGGTTAAATCTTTATGACTAATGTCAGGATGGTGTTGCGTGGATAACACCACCGTGTCTACACCCACCGGCTTATCATTGACGTAAGCAAATGTGATTTGACTCTTCGCGTCAGGACGCAGCCATTTTAGTTGGCCATTCTTGCGTAACTTTGCTTGTTGTTTTACTAATTCATGCGCGTAATAAATCGGCGCGGGCATGTAAACGTCAGTTTCATTGGAAGCGTAACCAAACATTAAACCTTGATCACCGGCCCCTTGTTCTTCTAAATTTTTGCGGTCCACACCTTGCGCGATGTCGGGAGATTGCTTGCCGATCGCGGACATGATCGCGCAGGATTCCCAATCAAAACCAATTTCAGAACTATTGTAGCCAATGTCGCGGACCACATTACGGGTGATTTGTTCGATATCGACCCAGGCAGCGGTGGTGACTTCGCCGCCAACCAGTACCATGCCGGTTTTTACAAACGTTTCACAGGCAACCCGTGATCCCTTGTCTTGTTCAAGCATGGCGTCAAGAATCGCGTCAGAGATTTGGTCAGCAATCTTATCAGGATGGCCTTCCGACACGGACTCAGAAGTGAATAAATAATCTCTTTGCATAAACGTCCCTTATTTATGGTTTTAATTAAACGCGTGATGATACTATATTTTTGCTGCTCATTAAATAAAAATACCCTGATTTATAAAAAACTTCATAATGATGCTATTACTTGCTAGACTCTAACCCCCTATTTCTTATAGATTTGTCTCAGCCATGAAAACTAATGCTAAAATTTTGATAACCGGCAGCACCGGCATGGTCGGCCAAGCCCTCGTAAGGCATTTGAAAACGTTGGCTTATACCATGTTAACGCCAACGCACGCAGAATTGGACTTACGCGGTCAAGCAGAGGTCAATACTTATTTTGCCACCCATCAACCCGAGTATGTTTTTCATCTGGCCGCGATCGTAGGCGGCATCCACGCTAACAGCACTTATCCGGCGAAATTCATTTATGACAATACGCAAATGCACTGCAATGTCATTCAAGCCGCCTATGCGCATGGCGTGAAAAAATTATTATTCCCCGGCTCGGCTTGTACTTATCCCAAAATGGCGCCGCAGCCCATGCGCGAAGAAAGTTTCCTAGACGGCTTAATCGAGCCGACCAACGTCGCTTACGCGGCCGCGAAAATTAACGGCATCGTCATGTGCCAAGCTTACGCGCGCGAATATAATTTTAACGCGATCGTGCCGATGCCGACTAACGCTTACGGCGTCGGTGATAACTTTAATCCGAGCGCGTCGCATGTTATTCCCGGTTTGATGCAGCGCTTGCATGACGCGAAAGTCAATAATTTACCGGAAGTCGTATTGTGGGGCAGCGGTCAACCGCTGCGTGAATTTATTTATGTGGATGATTTAGCGGACGCGCTGATTTTTTTAATGAAAAATTATGACGCGAAAGAAATTATTAACGTCGGCACCCTGCGTGAAATCTCCATCGCGGATTTAGCCAAGCAGATCGCAATGACCGTCGGCTACACAGGAAAGATAAATTTAGACACTTCTAAACCAGACGGCGCGCCGCGCAAATGTCTGGATTCTCAGCGTTTAAAAGACCTTGGCTGGCAACCGACCGTCGACCTTGAAACGGGGTTAATAAGAATGTATAAACATCACTTCGCCGCGACAGCGGTCACTGCATAATTAGAGAATTACAATACGATGCCTATCAGAACCATTGTGCCAAAATCCAAGTTGTCACTGCAACCGTCCAGACCAGTCACCGATTTTAATGACACATATGTTAAAAAATCTATTCAAGATCTTTTTGATAGCCTCGCCAACATGCAAGCAGAACTTGATAAAACGCGCCCGGAGGCGAGTGGCGGCGTAGGCTTGGCCGCTAATCAAATCGACTATCCCGACAGCGACTATCCAGCCGACTTCGTGCCTTACAATATTTATGTCGTGAACGTGCGTCCCTTGCGCGCGCGGAATGAAAAATGTGAAGTAGTCGAGCCTAGCGTTTACATTAACGCGACCATAGCGCCCGTCAACAATGAAGCCGGTCAACTCAGCACGTCGGAATACACAGAAGGGTGTCTTTCTATCGCCGGAATTTTCAGTCCGAAGACACCGCGCGCCGAAAATATTGTAGTAACATATTTTGATGTAGAAGGGCTAGTAAAAACTCTGCCAGCGGCAGGCTTTATCGCGCGCGTGCATCAACATGAAGTGGACCATGGTTTAGGCCATGAATTTCTTAATCATCTTAATTTCACTGAAACCGAACTCGAGCAAATTAGCAATTGGCTAAACCAACGCAAAGATGTAAAAGCGGGCGATTGGATATTGCCGGAAAAACTTCAAGTCGTTTACTTACCCGCGGGGTTTGAGTCACTAGCTGCTTGGATCAATGATGCCTTACACAATAAAACTCCAATGTTTGCGCGGGCTCTTACTGATTTAAATATGTTTAGCCGCACTTCATCATCACTCAGCTCACCTTCTTCATCTACGTCTATGATGTCACCGGTGACACCGATTAGCGAAGACGAAACCATGGGTGTAGCGCGATTAAAGCTTTAACTAGCAAAATCTGCCACCGCGCGCGCGTAATCCGCTGGCACGCCGATGTCGATAAAGTAATCGTCGACCACGAACGCGCGCGGCTGCAACGCTGTGATACCCGGAAAGAGAAAGTCTTTTTCAAAAGAAAAATGTTGCGGCAAGGTATACGCTTGGAAAATGTCTGAATCAAATAAATAAACGCCCGCGTTTATCAACCCTGCGCGTGCGCTGCCCTGCTCTTGAAACGCCGTCACGATATTATTTACCGTGGTCACTTCGCCATAGCGGCTGCAATCCGCGACGCGCCGCAATGACATCGTTAACTGCGCGCCTTGAGTATGCAGCGCATACATTTCTTGATAATTTAATTTTAAAAAAGTATCGCCGTTTAAGACGAACACCGGCCGAGACCCATCAATCGCCGCTAGCGAATGAATGATCGCGCCGCCCGTGCCTAGCGGTTCATCTTCGTGCGCGTAACTGATGCGGACGTTACCGTAAGAATTTTTAAAATAACTGACGATTTGTTCGGCGAGATAATGCACCGATAAAACGATGTCGGTGACGCCTTGGGAACTCAAATAATCGATTAAATACGCGAGAAAAGGTTTGTCATGAATCGGCGCCATCGGCTTTGGCACGTCCGTCAACACCGAACGCAAACGTGTGCCAAAACCGCCGGCTAAAATGATGGCTTGCATTACGCGCTCATCTCAGCTTGTTTACGGATGGGATTATATTCTGCGCCATAAATTTCTTCTTCGATCAAACCACAAATGATATGGCCAAATAAAATATGTCCTTCTTGAACTTTTCCCGTTTCTTGGCTGGGAATATTCAATACTAAATCGCAGCGTTCCGCCATCAGCGGCGCGGCGTCGCGCGTGAAGCCTACACAAAAAACACCTTTCTTACGCGCGGCTTCAAACGCGCGCAACACGTTCGGCGACTTGCCGGAAGTGGAAATCGCGATTAGCACATCGCCGCGTTGCCCCAACGCTTCCACTTGCCGGGAAAAAATCGATTCGAACGCATAATCATTACCGATCGCCGTCAACGCGGAAGTATCGGTAGTTAACGCAAGTCCCGCCATGCCCGGACGGTTGTAATGCAAACGGCTAACTAACTCCGCCGCTAAATGCTGCGCGTCCGCCGCACTTCCGCCGTTGCCCGCGAACATAATTTTACCCTGCTGACGCAAGGACGTGACGCACTGTTTCGCGATATCTTCGGCGGTTTGCAACAGTGTTTCATCTTCGCTAGCGAGCATTAACATTTTTTGCGTTTTGAAAATTTCATCCTTAATAAATTTTCGCATACTTAACTCCTGTTATTAACGCGTCAAAAATTCGGCGGATTGACTTACGCGCGCGCGCCAGTAATCCAGTAAATCTTGCATCGTTTGTTCGAACTTAATGATCGGCTTCCAACCGGTATGCTGCTCGAACTTACTCGTATCAGGAACTTGTAAATCCGCGTCGATAGGCCGCAATCTTTCCGGATCGATTTCAGTTTTAATGCGATCTTTCGCGGTGGAAATTGAAATCAAATGGTCGAGCATTTCGCGGATCGTGCAAGTATACGTGCCGCCTATATTATAATATTCGCCAGGAATAGGCTTATGCGTCACCAACATATAATAAGCGTTGACCGCGTCACGTACGTCGGCGAAGGTGCGCAGCGAATCTAAATTACCGACTCTGACTAACGGCGGAATAATATTTTTTTCAATCATCGCGATTTGTTTCGCGAACGTAGATTCAGCGAACACGTCGCCGCGGCGCGGGCCCGTGTGCGTGAACATGCGCGTAGTCATGATCGTCATTTGATAGGCTTCCGCGTAAAAACGGCCGACTAAATCCGTGCCGACTTTTGAAATCGCGTAAGGTGAGGCCGGATGAAAATTACATTCTTCGTTGATCGGCAATTTTTCTTTGGGCACGCGGCCGAAAACTTCGGACGACGCGCAAATATGAATGACGGCGTCTTTTTTATGATGACGCAACGATTCCAACACGCGGGTCGTCCCTTGGATATTCGTTTCATAAGTGTCGAGCGGCGCGGTAAAACTCGTTTGCGGATAACTTTGCGCGGCTAAGTGAAACACATAATCGGGTTTAATTTGTTTGATGGCGTGATCAATGGAAGCTGAATCTCTTAGATCGGCGTACACCAGATGCAAACGCTTGCCTTGATTAATTTGCGGGATCAAATGCGCAATATTGTCCAGCGGACTGCGCCAGCGGCACATGCCATAGATGTCCCAATCGGTATTAGCTAGTAAAAAATCGGCCAGATGCGATCCCACCATCCCTGTGATACCGGTAATAAACGCACGCTTTTTTGCCATTACAATTCTCACTTCTTATAATATGAATTTGACATAAAATTGGGTATCCTACTCTATCGAAATACGACTTTATGTCAATCTAATCTTGCCAATTCGCCGGAGACTGCGTTGCCAGAGATGTTCCCAGAAAGGCCGCTAAAAGTTTTACTGATCACTGATACGCAGACCCAAACCGGCGGCGCGGAATTACAATTTCAACATTTGAAAAAAGTTTTGCAACGGCGCGCTGAACTCAGCGTTAGCAGCATGGTATTCGGCAGAGAAGCAGCGCCAAGCGCGGACACTATCGTCATCAAAGAAACGTCTTCCAAATGGTTGCGGCAATGGTGGCGTATGTTTTTGCAGCCGTTTAAATACCGAGAAATCAAACGCGCTATCGAAGTAACGCAACCGGATGTGATACATCTGCATAACGTGAAGAAATACACTATATCACTGTTGAAAGCGTTGCGTCAGTATCCGGTCGTGCAAACGGTGCATGATTTTAGCCCTATTTGTCCGACTGGCTGGAATTTGCATAGCGATGGCCAGCCTTGCGTGACGGGTTTTCAAGCCGCTTGTTTTTGGCAGCATAACCGCGGCTATAATCCTCTTACCTACTTAGCGCTAGTTTTTTCTTTTCAGCGCATGCGCAAATTGCTGAAGCAAACCGTGCGGAAATTTATCGTGCCGTCGCCGCTCCTGGAGCATTATTTGCGCCGCAATCATTTCGGCGCGACGTTATACTTGCCGCCCTTCATCAAACAACAGCCGTCACCCACCTATTCCGATGTGCGCCAAGATCATTTTTTATATGTCGGCCAATTAGAAATTCAAAAAGGCGTGGACATTCTCGTCGCTGAATTCGCGTTAGCTTGTCAGCAAAATAAAAATTTAGTGTTGAAAATCGCGGGCGTCGGTTCACAAAAGAATGCTTTGCAAGAAAAAGTAAAAGCAGAAAAACTCGAAAAAAACATTATTTTCTTAGGCTGGGCAGCGCCGGATAAACTTTACGAAGAATGCATGGCGGTGATTTTTCCGAGCGTGGGTTTAGAATCATTCGGCATGGTCATCACCGAAGCGATGGCGAAAGGCCGTGCCGTCATCGGCTCCGACCGCGGCCCCACTACCTGGTTGATCGACCAAGAAAATACGGGCTTATTATTCGATCCGTTAGTAAAAGGTGATTTGTGCGCGAAGATCATCAAGCTATCTAATCAACCAGAATTAGCGGAACGCTACGGCAAACAAGGCTATCAAAAATCGAAATTATTACTGAATGAACCGAGAATCGTTGAAGACATCATTACCCTCTACAGATCGGCGGTCAAAGAATCGTAGCCCGTATGCGAGTTTCAACGCAACCCAACAAATTTAACACGCACAAAAAAGGGCGCCGGAGCGCCCTTTTTTTCCGTTCCACAAAACTTAGCCTGTGGTAACTTGGTCAGCAATTTCTTGGTATTTCTTGTCGGTTAATTTTTTGAAGCCTTTCACTTCTTTCAAATCATCAACAGTTTTGAAATCGCCATGCTTTTTACGGTAGGTGATGATCGCTTTCGCTCTAGCAGCATTGATGCCTTTAACTTTCATCAATTCTTTAGCGGTCGCTTTGTTCAAGTCAACTTTGTCACCCATGGTGGTCGTGGTGGTATCAGTTGTGGTGGTGGGTGTCGCAGAAGCGGTGGTATCAGTCGCTGGTGTAGCAGTTTGTGTATCGGTGGTGCCCGTTGTGTCTGAAGTGGTGGTGGTCGTCGCGCCTTCGTCAGCAGCATATACGAAAGAAGCCAAGCCCATGGTAGCAACAGCAACAAGCAATTTACGGTAGAAAGACATTTGTATTACTCCTTAAAAATTTTATATAACAAAATAACAATTATTTTTATTGCCCATGATCAACACCCCAAAGAGATGACCGCGATATTTAAATAGCAAAAGCTCACCAACTGGCTGAGCGCTATGCAGAAAAATACCTTTGGACACTTTCTTTCCAAGTCACCAATGGGATGCTGGTGAAGCGGGGATATATTTTCCTTTCGCTGATACCAGGCTAAAGGAACAAAATAATTGGAAGTCAATCAGTCTCGCGAATCTTACTAAGTTAAACGTAAAAAATCTATAGCTTAGGATAAAAATTATCTTCACACCGCCCAGTGAGATTTTACTGAATGGGTCAAAATGCTAGTTTTCTAAAGGTCTTTTTATGATAGAATTTCATTCGTTGAAGGGCAAGTTAACGGGTTAGAATTATTAGGAATACAATCATGCGGCAGTTGATTCATTTGTTTTTGCGTGTCAGTCTCAGTTCATTAGCCTTAGCTACCGCCCTTTTTACCACACAGGCGTCCTGGGCCAGCCCGATTATCCCCATCCCTTCCCTCAACCAAATTTCTCCCGGCGTGCCTAACATCGACGCGAAGGGCTATATTTTAATCGACGCCGCCAGCGGCAAAGTGATCGCGGAAAAGAACGCCGACATGCGCATGGCGCCCGCCAGCCTAACCAAACTCATGTCGCTCTATATCATTTCCAGCGCCTTGAAAAACGGCTCTATCCACCCGGAAGACAAAGTTAGAATTAGCGCGAAAGCATGGAAAACCGGCGGTTCCCGCATGTTCGTCAAAGTCGGCGATGAAGTGCCGGTGCAAGATTTAATGCAAGGCATCGCGGTCGCTTCCGGTAACGACGCTTCTGTCGCGATGGCCGAATATATCGGCGGCACCGAAGAAGCGTTCGCGAACATGATGAACCAGCAAGCCGTGGTGTTAGGCATGACTAGCAGTCACTTCATGGATAGCACCGGCCTGCCTAACGTTCAGCATTACTCGACGCCGCGTAATTTAGCGCTGTTAGCGTTGGCGTTGACCCGCGATTATCCTGAAGATTATAAATTATTTTCGCAAAAATGGTTTACCTACAACGGTATCCGTCAGCCTAACCGCAACCGTTTGTTGTGGCGTTATCAATATGCCGATGGTTTGAAAACCGGCCATACCGATGATGCTGGCTATTGCTTAGTCGCCTCCGCGATGAAAGACAATATGCGCTTAATCAGCGTTATCATGGGCGCGCCGAATGATGAAACGCGTACTGAAGATTCCATCCGCTTACTGAGTTACGGCTTCCGCTTTTTTGAAACGCATAAATTATATGACGCGAAGAAACCGCTGGCGCAAGTCCGCGTTTGGAAAGGCAAACAAAAAGTCGTCGGGCTAGGCTTCGAACACGATATGTATGCGACGATTCCCGCCGGCCAATATAAAAATATTCAAGCCGTGATTAAATTAAATGAACCGCTGAACGCGCCTATCGTCAAAGGCAAAACTTATGGCTCGTTGGATTTAGTCTTAAATAATAATATTATCATGAGCGAACCCCTGTTGGCGCTAACCGATGACCCGAAAGGCGGCATGATACGCGGTATGAGCGATACGATGAGTTTTCATTTTCATAAACTCTTTTCTAAGTCGCATGAAAAGGCCAATCTTGGGTAATAGCCTATGACTCAAGATAAGCAATCAGCACTGACTTTTCCTTGTGAATTTCCAATTAAAATTTTCGGCATCGCGTCGGCTGAATTTGAAGACGCGGTGTTGAGCATCATTAAAAAATACAATCCCGATATAACCAATGACGCCATCAATAAACGCCCGAGCAAAGACGGAAAATATTTTGCTTTAACCGTACTCGTGAACGTCGACAGTCAAGAACAGTTAGACCGCATTTATCAGGATTTGACGGCGAGCCCCCAGGTACTCATGTCGTTATGACCCAGCCTGTCATCGTCCGCCAGTTGCCGCTGCAACCCTATGCGCAAACTTGGCAAGCCATGAAAAATTTTACCGATAGCCGCGACGCAGACACGCCCGATGAAATTTGGCTGTTGCAGCATGCGCCGGTTTACACGCAAGGCCAGAATGGTAAAAGCGAAAATATTTTAAAAATTACCGATATCCCCATTATTAAAAGTGATCGCGGTGGGCAGGTGACTTATCACGGCCCCGGGCAATTAATGGTTTACACTTTATTCGACGTCAAACGTAAAAAATGGAACGTCAGACAACTTGTGTCACGGTTGGAAACAGCGGTAGTGCAATGGCTAGCTTCACACGCCATCGCAGCAGCCGCGCGTTGCGACGCGCCGGGCGTGTACGTGCAAGAAAAAAAAATCTGTTCGGTTGGTTTGCGTATCCGCCGCGGCTGTTCTTATCATGGGCTGGCGTTAAATGTAGACATGGATTTGCGGCCTTTTTTAAATATAAATCCGTGCGGTTTTAAAGCGTTGGCAATGACGCAGGTGGTGGACATCATGGGCCCGCAATCAATTCGCACCGTAAGCCTTGAACTTCTTGAATATCTCCTCATAAATTTAGGTTATAATAGCCGTCTAATTACAGCGGAATTGAGTCATGGAACCGAAAGCCTCCACCCCTAATCAAAAACAACGCGGCGCCGAAAAATTAGCCCGCATCCCCGTGAAAATCGTGCCGACGGCAGCGCCGTTACGCAAACCTGATTGGATCCGCATACGCATCCCCGCTTCCCCCGCCGTCGCTAATTTAAAAAAAATTCTGCGCGACAATAATTTAGTCACGGTTTGTGAAGAAGCCTCTTGCCCTAATCTGCCGGAATGCTTCACGCATGGCACCGCGACGTTTATGATCATGGGGGACAAGTGCACGCGGCGTTGTAGTTTTTGCGACGTGGCGCATGGCCGGCCTGACCCGCTGGACGTTAACGAACCCAGCAATTTAGCGAATACGATCGCGCAAATGAATTTGAAGTATGTGGTCATCACGTCCGTCGATAGAGATGATTTACGCGACGGCGGCGCGAGTCATTTCAACGCTTGCTTGAAAGCGATTCGCGAAAAGTCGCCCGACATTCGCTTAGAAGTATTAGTCCCCGATTACCGCGGCCGCATGGAACTCGCGCTGGATGAAACCGCGAAAGAATTACCCGATGTTTTCAATCACAACATCGAAACCGTGCCTCGGCTTTACAAACAAGCGCGTCCGGGTTCTGATTACGCGCACTCGCTGTTGTTGTTAAAAGAATTCAAACGCCGCTTCCCAGTGATTCCGACTAAATCTGGTTTGATGTTGGGATTAGGCGAAACCGACGCGGAAATCGCCGCGACTTTGCGTGATTTGCGCGCGCACGACGTGGAAATGTTGACGTTGGGGCAATATTTACAACCGAGTAAATTCCACATGCCGGTGGCGCGTTTCATTACGCCGCAACAGTTCCAAGAGTTGGCGGAATTTGCGAAAGAAATCGGTTTTAAAAATGTCGCCAGCGGCCCGTTAGTTCGGTCTTCTTATCATGCCGATAAACAAGCCCAGGGCCATGTAGTCTCTTGAAATCTGCGTATTGAAAAAACTTGCAACCCGGTTGCCGCACTATAAAATACAAATTGGTAGGCGTAATGGAACTCAAAATGCTATATAAGATTTCTATACTGGCTGACGCGGATGCAATAACATCATGATGATGTCAGAAGTGATCAATCCGATTTTACAATGGCTGAATGCGAACCCGCACGCGGCGGGTTTGGTAACGTTTCTCATTTCCGCGGCTGAATCCATCGCTATCATCGGCACCATCGTGCCAGGTACGATTATGATGACGGCCCTTGGCGCGCTGGCCGGAGTCGGCGTTATTCCCTTGTGGTCAACGATCGCGTGGGCCATTCTAGGCGCCATCATCGGTGACAACTTCAGTTTTTTTATCGGGCATCACTACAAAGAAGGCTTACGCGATAGCTGGGTATTCCGGCATTATCCGCAACTATTACGCAGCGGCGAAAACTTTTTTATAAAATACGGCATCATGAGCGTATTCATCGGGCGCTTCATCGGCCCAGTGCGCGCGTTAGTCCCGGTCGTCGCCGGCATGTTAAAGATGAAACCGCTACGCTACGTCACGGTCAGCATCATCGCTTCGGTAGTGTGGGCGCCGGTGTATATGCTGCCCGGCATTTTGCTCGGTGAAGCGGCGTTGGAATTTCCGCCGGATGTCGCGATTCATGTCGTTTTAGTCCTCTTGTTCAGCGCGCTCTTTATATTCTTATGCATTTGGGTGGTCTATAAACTTTTCGTGTTAGTGCGCGACCGGATCAATCATATGTTAAACGTATTGTGGCAACGCTTGCAGCGTTCGCGTTACTTTCGCGTGATTACGCTAGTGTTGAAGCACCATGATCCCGCCAAAACCCACGGCCAATTGATTTTAGCTTTTTACTTAATTATTTCTTGCACACTGTTTGTTTATCTCGCGGGTTATGTGCATATCTATCCTCCCGGGGATATCACCGTGAATAATGTCATGTATTATTTGTTCCGCAGCCTGCGCTCTGCAACGTTAGATACCGTCATGATTTGCATCACGGAGTTGGGCGACAAAAAAGTATTAATCCCCGCCATCGTCGCTGTCATCGCTTGGCTCTGTTGGAAAAGACGTTGGAATACGGCGGCGCACGCCGTGGCATTATTTATTTTAACGTGCGGCAGCATAGTGCTATTCAAACACACCGTGCAATCCGACCGGCCTTGGGGGATTGCGCATAGTCCGGAGTCTTTTTCTTTTCCCAGTGGTCATGCCACGATGTCTATGACGTTTTATTTAGGTTTGGCATTATTGTTAATCCACGGCACGAAAGTTAACTGCAAACGGTTGATCTTTTTTTTGATGGCGGTATTAATCGGCGCGATTAGCGCGTCGCGGCTGTATCTCGGCGCGCATTGGTTTACCGATGTGATCGGCGGTTGGTTGCTGAGCGCGTCATTGCTAATGTTGATTTCGCTGTCTTATAACCGCTTGCCGGAGAAAAAACTCAAAGCCTCTCCCGTCATTTTAATCGTCTTACTGACCGTATTGGCAGGCGCTAGTTATCAAATCGTCAAACATGATGTCCAAATCAAACAAGACTATGCGCAAATAGATTGGCCGGTGACGACGATTACAATGGATTCGTGGTGGCAGCAAGACGGTGATAACTTACCCACGACGCGTATCGGGCGCATTGGTTTGAACGCGGAATTATTTAATTTGCAATGGATCGGCGATATTAACGATATTAAAGCCATGCTGTTAACGCAAGACTGGTCAGAGCCGCCGGCGCAAGATTGGGTGACGGTGTTGCATAGGATCACTGATGTTAGCAGCGCGGAACATTTTCCGCTGTTGTCACCGTTATATCTCGATAAAAAACCCGCGTTAGTGTTAATCAAACATAACAACGGCGAAAAGAAATTAATGGTCTTACGGCTCTGGACGTCGAACGTCTCTATTGATGGTACGACTCAACCCTTGTGGGTGGGCTCCATTGGCCCCGCGCCGCGCACGTACAGTTGGTTAATCAATTACAAAAAAAATAAAGACTATACGATTTCAACCGCCCTGCTTTTCAAGCAAACGCCGGTGGCGTTAGACGTGAAAGAAATACCCGTTTCCGTGCACGTGAAACGTAAACACCGTTGGACTCAGCAAACTATGATACTCATCAGACCGAAAACCATTTCTTAACGCGGTACACGCAGCACTTGGAGTAGCCCATGTTAAATATTTTTTTATCGTTATTTCTTTTCACCGCGAAAGCGATCGTCGTCGTCGCATTGGCCTTAGTGTTATTAGTCGGCATTATCGCGCTCAGTAGCAAAGGCAAAGAAAAATTGCGCGGTAGAATTTCCATTAAAAATATGAACAAAAAATTAAAAGAAACCAAAGCCGGCTTGCTGGCGGAAGTTCTTACCAAAGACGAATTCAAGAAATTCTCGAAAACGCAAAAAGCCGCCGATAAAGCGCACGCGAAACAAAAAACTAGCGCGGGCAAAAACGTCTACGTCGTTAACTTTTGCGGCGACATTAAAGCGAGCGCTGTGACTGGATTGCGGGAAGAAGTGTCCGCGATTTTAAGCGTGGCGCAACCTACGGATGAAGTGGTCGTCCGCTTAGAAAGCCCCGGCGGCATGGTGCATGCGTACGGGTTAGCGGCCGCGCAATTAGCGCGGGTGCGTGAAAAAGGTATTCCCCTCACTATCGCCGTCGACAAAGTCGCCGCTAGTGGCGGCTATCTCATGGCCGCGGTCGGCAATAAAATTTTAGCCGCGCCGTTTGCCATCGTGGGTTCGATCGGCGTCATCGTGCAAATGCCGAATTTCCACCGCTTGCTGCAAGAAAAGCATATCGACTTCGAACAATTGACCGCGGGCGAATTCAAACGCACGCTGACGTTATTCGGCCATAACACCGAAGAAGACCGCGAGAAAATGAAAGAAGAAATCGAAGTGATTCATAATCTTTTTAAGTTATCGATTTTAAAATACCGTCCCGATATGGATATCCAAAAAGTCGCGACGGGTGAACATTGGTTGGGATTGGAAGCGCAGACGTTGCAATTAGTCGATGAAATTATGACTAGCGATGATTATTTAATGGGGTTAAGTGAACACGCGAATCTTTATGAAATTTCATACGAAGCGAAAAAGCCAATGATTCAGAAACTCACCGCGGCCGCAAATGTGTTATGGAATAGAGAAGATTATTCGACGTTTTTATTGAAATAACTCACTCGCGGGGTTCATGCTGAACCCGACCGCGATATCCTAGTCATAGAAATATCACTGTGATTTTCCGGCTCATCGAATTGAGTTTCCAACGCTGCTCTGTCACTTTCTATTAACCCGATCACTGCCCGCGTCTTGCCAACCCCGCGGGTGGAATCTTTGAAAAAGGTCGGCATGCCGGTCGTCATTTTAGAATAATGCCATTTGGCGGCTAACGTTAATCCCAATGTTAATACCGCGCTCACCGCTAACAGCACATTACCAAGCAAGCGCTGCCAACGCGGCGTACGGTGTTGGTTTAACACCAAATGCGACTGTTGTACCGCAGCCAAACACTCATGATGAAAAGTCTCCTTCAACTCAAGACTTTTATATTGCTTAGAAAAATAATCGTCCGCTAAGGTTCGTAGCTTTTGACTTAATTCGAACGCCGCTACACTTTTAAATTTGGCGCCAGGAATTAACGCATGTTCGCGGCCATATAAAATAATCTCATTAATCGCGTTATCTAACTTAGCGCGCAGCGGCGTTTGTGGTAATAATTCATTTTCAATATAATTCGTCGCCATGACTTGTAATCTAGGCGCGCGCTTAGTGGGACGTATATCTTCGGGTTGCAATTGTAGGAAATCATATAATACGTCTTTCCCCAAATAAATATTCCACAAAATCCCTTCTTGATCGAGTTCAGGCATTAGCAGCAATTGATCACAGACATTCTTACTTAATTCAAAAGCATAAAATTGCTTAATCTCTAATGGCGGCAACTCGGAGGTGAATACGCGCAACTTTTTATTTATATCCACGGCTAGATCGCCATGAAACTCCGCGCGCAGTAATTCGCCTAGCTTTAAAAAAATGAAAATCGTTTCTAAGTTTTCTTGACGCTCTGCGAATTTCTCAAATAATGCGGCGAGTTTATTACTAATTTCGCAACGATAAAAAATATTATGTTTATTTCTTTTTACCAATAACGCAAATTCATCGTCTATTTGAAAAGAAATAGCATGATATTTTTGATAGATGTCAGGATCATCATTTATAAACCGGCGTGTTAACAGCGCATGCGTTTCATCCAGCAGCGCTTTGATTGCTGCGTCTTGACGAAGTATTGTTACAGCGCGGTAATGCAAAATTTCCGCATATAAGGTGCGGCTATATTGCGTCGAGTAGGTTTCAGATAATAATTTCAAACGGTAAAGCAAATCATCCGACGGGTTAAAATCCACGACTTCTTCATCGGAAAAAGGCACGAATAAATCGATGAAGGTTTCATGTAAAATTTGGTGAGTTTGTTTTTGCGGGCCGCCTGGCACTATTTTCAAAAGCTGCGCATGATCATCAAGGCATTTGGCGATCAGCCCATTCATGTAAGTTTTAAATGACTTTTTATCTAAATTTAAATTCAACAGGTCGCTGATCCAAGGCTTTGCAGCGAAAGGATTTAGCGGGGTTGTGAGTTGAATATAAGAACGCATACCAGCTTCTCAAGAGTGCGGAATTTTCCCATTATATCTTGAAATGCTCATAAAGAATATGTTTTGACTAAGAAAGGTCAGCGCTAACTTCGATCATTTTTAAGGCAGCATCGGCCGCGTCTTTGCCTTTGTGTCCTTCAGCTCCGCCCACGCGCGCATGCGCTTGCTCAAGATTTTGGGTAGTTAAAATGCCGAAAATCAGCGGGATTTCCAGCTCTAACATAATTTGCTGACAACCATAACTGACTTGCTGGCATACATAATCGTAATGGTCGGTATCGCCGCGGATGACCGCGCCTAAACATATGATGGCGGCATATTTTTTTGTGCGCGCTAATAATTTCGCGGTGTAGGGGATTTCAACCGCGCCTGGGACGTGCACGATTTTAATTTGCGCCGGCGTGACACCGGCGGCCGTTAAGCGTTCTAACGCGCCCGCTAACAATTCGCTGGTGATGTCGCTGTTAAAATCAGCGACGACAATGGCGATATTCATGGAGATCATCATGGCTGGCCTTCGAATAAAATTTCATGTTTGAGTTTATCTTTTTTTACTTCTAAATATTTTTTATTATGTTGATTGCAAAAGACCGGCATCACTTCTCTGCCGACGACATCGATGCCAAATTTTTTCAACGCGGCGATTTTGTTCATATTATTCGTTAATAAACGCACGCGCCGTAAACCTAAATTACGCAATACATTCGCGGCGCTATGATATTGACGCGAATCGATCGGTAAACCTAATTTTTCGTTCGCTTCAATCGTGTCAAGACCGCCGTCTTGCAATGCGTAAGCTTTAATTTTGTTAAACAAACCGATGCCGCGGCCTTCTTGATTTAGATAAATTAACACACCGCCTTCTTGTTTGATGCGGTCTAGCGAATAATGTAATTGCTTGTTGCAATCACAGCGTAGCGAGCCGAATAAATCTCCCGTTAAGCAACTCGAATGGATACGCGCTAACACCGGCTGGTCTGTTTGCACTAAGTTCATCAATACTAAATGTTCGCCGCCCGTTATTTCGTCGCGCACCGCCATCACTTGCAGCCCTTCACAATCCGCTAGCGGCAACTTCGCGGCGACGGTTGCCGTGATAAGATTTTCGTGATAATAACGATACTCGATCAAGTCAGCGATCGACACTGGTAGCAATTGATGGTGTTGCGCGAAGGCAGATAATTCCGCGCCGCGCATCATCGTACCGTCAGGATTCATTAATTCACATAAGACCGCCGCAGGTTTCAAACCAGCGAGGCGCACCAAGTCGATCGCGCCTTCCGTATGCCCCGCGCGTTCCAACACACCGCCCGCTTTCGCTTGCAGAGGAAATATATGTCCGGGTTTCACTAAGTCATCCGGCACCGCGTTGTCAGCGATCGCAGCCTGCACGGTGCGCACTCTATCAACGGCGGAAACGCCGGTGGCTTCAGGGTGGTTCGCGTCGATGGAAATCGTGAATGGCGTGCCGCGCAAACTGGAATTATCATTCGGCGCGACCATGAACGGCAGCGCTAATTTTTCACATTGTGTTTGTGGTAGTGACAAACACACGATGCCGCTGGTGTGGCGGATGATAAAATTCATCGCCTCCGATGTGACTGTTTCCGCGGCGATGACAAGATCACCTTCATTTTCGCGCGCTGGATCATCCGTTAAAATTATCATTTTCCCTACTTGAAGGTCGCGCAGCGCGGCTTCAACTCTTTCTATAGGGGATTTCATTCAAGGGTTGCTCCTAACAGTTTTTCAATGTATTTACCCATGATATCGACTTCAATATTCACTGGCGTACCGACGCGGTATTGACTAACGATGGTGACCGCTTGCGTGTGTGGAATAAACGTCACCGTAAAAGAATTTTCACTCACGTCCATCACGGTGATACTCATGCCGTCGATGGCGACATAACCTTTTTTCACAATGTATTTCGTCAGCGCGGGCGTGGTTTCAATGGTCGCGATTAACGCGGCGCCACCATCGGATATTAACGCAGTGATGACCGCGCGCGTATCGACGTGGCCTTGCACGCTATGTCCGCCGATGCGCGCGTTGACTTGCAATGAACGTTCTAAGTTGACGGCAGCACCTACTTTTAACGCGTCTAAATTAGTGAGACGCAGCGTTTCCGGCACTATCACGACGTTAAAGATTTCCGCGTCGAAGGCTGTGACCGTCAAACAAACGCCGTTGACCGCGACGCTGTCGCCTAATTTCAAATCGTCGAAACGACTCTCTGGGCGCAACGTGACATGCAAACACTGCTGGATTAATTCCACTTGCTGAATGACGCCAATCGTTTCGACGATACCGCTAAACATATTCCACCTCTGGTAGCGCGGCGCTGAAGAAAAAATCTTTGCCTAAGGTTTCGATGCTGACATGGTCTAAGCGAATTTTTTTTGGCAGCGTGCCGATGAAAACCGGCGCTAAATACACTTGCACTTTATCGACTAAATTTTCTTGGAAAAAACTTTGCAGCACCGTCATGCCGCCTTCGACTAGCAAACTCGTAATTTCTCTTTTACCTAATTCATCTAACATACTGGCTAAACACACTCTGCCGTCTTGCGCGGGTAGAATGATAAATTCCGCGTGCTCGTTCGAGAGCGCCGCGTCTTCCGGATTAGTGGTAGCAATTAAAGTTTTACCCGGTAGAGACCCGTTTAATATTTTCAACGTTGGGGGCAGCGCGGTTTTTCCCGCTAAAATAACACGAACGGGTTGCTTATGAATTTCTTCCTCCGTATACCGCACGGTTAATTCGGGATTGTCCGCGAGCACGGTGTTCGCGCCGACTAAAATCGCAGCGATGAATTTGCGCGTGCCATGCGTATGCTGATGCGCTATTTCGCCGGAAATTTTGCGTGAATCGCCAGGTGTAGTGGTGGTTTTACCATCCAGTGACATCGCCCATTTCGCGATAACGAAAGGACGGCGCTGCGTGATGTATTTGAAAAAAATTTCATTTAAAGCGGTCGCCGCCGCTTCACATAAACCATATTCGACTTCGATGCCATGCTCGCGTAACGCGGCAATGCCTTTGGCCGCGACTAACGGATTGGGATCTTTGACGGCGAAAATAACTTTTTTCACGCGCGCGTCAATTAGCGCTTGCGTGCAAGGCGGCGTTCTACCGAAATGACAACAGGGTTCCAGCGTCACATACGCGGTGGCGCCCATGGCTAATTCGCCCGCATCTTGGAGCGCATGCACTTCCGCGTGCGGGCCGCCCGCGCGCTGGTGATAGCCTTGGCCGACGATATGCCCGTCTTTGACAATGACGCAGCCCACCATAGGATTAGGCGCGACAGTAGCACGGCCGCGCTCCGCTAGTTGCAGCGCTAATTGCATGTATTCCAAATGTGAAGTGGTATCCATTTTCTTCGCCCTAATAAAAATCGTGTCTCAGGGCAAAGTAACAAATACGCGGATGCTGAATGGAGTACGGAAGTCGTACTCTCAACATAGAGGTAGCCTGCGCGATGTCTCTTCTTTCATCCGGACTTTCACCGTCGGCTTTGGGTTTGCACCAAATCTGCTGACCTTTTTCCGTCAAGAAAAAGCGCTCGCGGGCTCATTTAACCTCACCATAGTGAGAAGGTAAAAATACCGCCGGTAGGGAATTACACCCTGCCCTGAAGATAATCTAATGCGAACGTTAAGGCTAAACCGCTTTTTTGTCAATGGTAGCGGCCGAAAATTGGTATTTTTAGCAATTAATTAGGTATAATGTGCCTTATGAAATAGACCTGCCATCGTCAAGGAGTGATATGAGACCGGTTAAAATCTTCTTCCTGCTATTCGCCCTTCCCCTGCTGTTAACCGCCTGCGGCCACTATATCGTGCGCGGCAATTTGAATGGCACGACGCCATTGGAAGGCACGATGACGAGTTATATTCTGGAAGGGAAAAGCTATCTGAAAATCCACACCCTCGATAGAAAAATGTATTGTCACGGCGTGTTGTACGCGACGCATGTTCCAAACCTCAGTACGTCATGCGATGAAGAAGAAGGTTCCGTCATCTTTGATTGCAACAATGATAATCGGGTCATCGTTTCAAATTGGACTAACGCGGGTTGCAGCCAAGGTTCAGGCCACGGCTTTACCGACCATGGCGCGACCTTTTATTTTGATTTCTTCCCAGCGCCGGTTAAAACTGTTTGCCAGATGAAAGGCCAACGCTGTTATTCCACTAAAACTATGCAGCATTAAGGCTGCATGGGTTGCAAATAATTTTTTAACACCGTCATGTGATAAGAACTCGGCATCACGCGTAAATTATATTTTCCCCAACCATGTCCCGTGCTCCACGTCGTCCAACCCACAAAACCATACTCTTTAGCAAGCGCTGCGTTATCTTGCAGGTAATTTAAAAATACGGTCAGCGCGGTGGAACACGTCGCGCTATCCGTGCCCGCGCCGAATTCAGTGACGATGGCTTTCAATTTATTTAACTGTAAATAATCGGCGAAGGCATTTAAATTAAAACCCGCGCTGCCGGTCGTGGTTAAATCCGTTAAGCAACTTGCGTGCGTGCCGCTGTAATCACTATCTAAATACTGGTGCGCATTAATTAAAATTTTCGCAAGATCGGTGACGCCGGCTTTCATAAAATTATCGCGCGTGAAAAGGCTAGCGTTGGTATAAGTGGTTTTACCATCTTTTGACGTCCAGCTAGCCGTCGTCCACGAATGCAAGCCAGACCAAGCATTGCCTTCCACTAATATGTAACCTTGAAAGCCCACTTGGCGTAAACGGTTTATCGTACTCGCTTGTATCGTAAAAACTAAATCATCCGGCACCGCAACGGGTTCGTTGACTAAATCCAACATAACGTAATTCATATCGATCTTGGCATCATTTTTCATTAACGTGTAAAGCTTAGTCCACACATCTTGATAAGCGTTCGCGTCAGTGACTAATGTACCGTCAGGGCACGTCCCGTCCGCGCCGCAGCCCGCATATTGTTTGCCAAACGTGGAGTAACGCATATATGCGTGTAAATCTACGATCGCAAATACATGCGCGGCGGTGAGTGATTCTAACAATGGTTTCACATACGCCTTAAAATAATCTTGATTTAAATCGCCAACGCCCGCGCCGTCAGGTTGCAAATAACCCCAGTGCAATGGCACGCGCACCGTGTTCATGCCCGCTGCTAAAAACGCTTGGGTATCGGCTAAATCACTGCGCGTGCCCGAAGCGTCCGCCGTGGAAAGGTTTGGCACGACGACGGGATCAGGCATTTTCCCGAATTCTAATCCTGACAAATTCACGCCGACAAAATTCCAAGTGTTATTTTTACTGGGCTCGGCGGTTAATAAATTATAATTCGCGTCGATGGGCGTATAACTTATTTGTCCGGTGAGAATACCGGCGGCGTCAATGTCCGGTTGTTTTAACGTGACGTGTATGCCGTCAGGCGCGCTGTAGGTATCGAATTTATTATTATGTTGATCATTCAAACTCATGCTGACATAACCAAGGTAAGGATTATTGTCAGGGTCACAACCGCCAAAGCGTATCGCGCCCCCGACAAAGGTTTTGCTGCCGCTAGCGGCGTTGCCATCGACAGTTTGCCCAGGGGCGACCGGTGTAAATACCCCTTTATCGTTCTGAATGCAAAGATAAGGGTCTATGGTGCCATCTTTCGGCCCTACGCCTCTGATATCATTGGTAATTTTAGCGGCATAAAGTGGCTGCATTAAGCATATAAACAGAATAGACAAGAGAGACTTTTTCATTTTATGACCTCAATAAGATATTGTGCTTACATCTTATTCACAATATAGTGTTGTCCTACCTGTCATTTATACTAGGTTTTGACATGAATCTTAACAATTTCGCCGACCGCCTAGCGCAAAACGGCGCTACCGAAGCGAAAGCCACGGCGATTTTAACTGCGTATCTTGCGGAGTTTGGCATCCGCAGTTATGCCTTAACGTATTATTCCGGACATATCAAATCCGGCCGGAAATTAAAATTTCACTGTGTCTCAGCAGCGTTGCGTCCTTGGCACCTACATTATCTCGAACAACACTACGCGGACGTCGACCGGACGCTGGCAGACAGTCAACTAGCTTCTTTGCCTTTTACCTGGGATGTGCAAGAGCAACTGCGGCTGGCGAAAAATAAACGCGAACAACGTATACGTTTAGAATCTATCGAATTTGGTATCGATAAAGGCTTAGCGATTCCTTTGCATGGGCCCAATCATGATTTTGTTTCGCTGGTGTTGCATCAACGCCAAGGCGAAACCTGCTTGCAGTACAGCAATACACTGCAATATGAATGGCTGAGCGCGGCGCATATTTTTTATCAGCATATCGTTAAAATTCTTGATCTCACGCAGAGTGCGCCATATAAATTAACGCCGCGCGAAAAGCAATGCTTAGCCTTCACCGCGAAATTATGGCGCGTGCCGCAAATCGCGAAAGAGCTGAAAATCAGCCCGCGTACGGTGAATTTTCATATTCAAAATGCCAATAAGAAATTAGGCACGAATAGTAAATATCAGTCGGTATACAAATATTCAAGCTATGGTGTGGCTTTTCTCTGAATTGTTTCTCCTATAACGCTTTTTATAATCGCGAATAGATGGCGGAAGCAATAGGGCTATATTAAACGATGATTAATTGCACCTACATACTAAAATTGTACTTAAACGTTTCCAAGTGTTAGAATGATAGACTTATCAAACAAAGTAATAAAGTTGAGGTAAACTTATGTCTAATTATCGTGATGAAATTGAAGATACTGTTGATAATGTTAAATCGTATGCTAAAAAAAATTATAAAGTTGGTAAGCGCGAAGCTATTAGAGGCAGTGAAGATTGGGTTGAGTATGTTAAATCACATCCTCTGCAATCTGTTGCGTTTGGGGCAGTTATATTACTCGCTATCAAAGCGCTTTTGGATTAATACTTCTAGATATCATGTTTCTTAGTTGAAACATGATATCTATCAATTTAGTACAGTAAGAATTTATACTTTTACTTAACGAAAAGCTAGTTCTAGTTTTTAATTCAAAATAAATTTTCAATTCATAAAACTTATTTTCTTAAGCGTTAATAGACTAAATATACCACCCCCGTTTCGGTCAATTGAAAGATAAAATGGAAATCATTTATGACAATCCACAAAATCAATGAACAACTGGCGTCCATAGAAAACTTGGTTCCTCATATGAAAATCTCTTTTCAGGAAATGACTAATGATATTTTTCATAATGAAGACAAAATTGAAAATCATAAAATAGCGCTAGCTATTGCCATGTATTCGAATTCTCAAGATTGTATCGATTATCACTTAGAATTTTTGCTGCAAAATAATTTCACTAAAAAAGATTTTTGTGAATTACTCAAGATTGTTTCCTATATGGGTGGTGGCGTTGGATTAGCTTCTGGATTAAAGGCTTTGAAAGTTTTTGATAAGTAGTTTAATAAATAATTTCATGAATCCCTATCAGTGAATTTGCCAGAATCAAAGCGTCTTGATGTGTCGATTTTAAATATACTTAGCTCATTATATTCTAATATTATATAGTCTGATTTCTGAAAGTATATCGCCTGTCTGCTAGAATGCTGCATGGATGGAGACTACGCTTGCGCGCTGCCCTAAAGGAACATTGGCCACTACTCATCATCTGCCTCATTTATATAAGTGGCATTTATGTGTTATTGTCTTATGTCAGCAAAACACACCCTGCGTTCGACTACTACACGTTAAGCAGTATTTTGCTTTATAGCCTACAATTTTATTTCGCTGGAGGGACATGCGTCGCGGTGTTCCTGCTGCTTTATCTCCTGGTTTATACGGTATCGAACTATCGTATTAAACCTTTCTGGGCGACATTTGAAACGACATTTAAACATAAATTTTTAGCACCGCAACAAATTTATAGCTCCATCATTATTTTTTTAGTTATACCGTTGTTTTTTGCCTTCATCGCGATGTACAAACAATTAATTCCCTTCGTGCAGCCGTTTGTTTGGGACGAAACTTTTATGCGGTGGGATTACGTTTTACATTTTCAGCATCATCCTTGGCAGTTATTACAACCACTGGTAGGCCACCGCCTGGTGACAGTGTTTATTGGCGAGCTGTATGGCGCTTGGTTCTTTGTGTTAGTCGCGTTAATAATTTGGCAAGGCAATATAAAAGAACGTTTTTACCGTATGCAATTCTTTCTAACGTTTATGATAGCGTGGCTGTTGTTAGGAACGGCTGGCGCTTATTATTTTTCATCGGCTGGGCCATGTTATTTTAATATTTACGCGCCATCCACACCCAACCCGTATGTGCCACTGATGAGTTATCTTGCCACCCATGCGCCTGCCTGGGTGACGGATTTACAAAAAACACTGTTAGAACATTTGCAAAGTGACACGTTGATCTTCGGGGGTGGCGTTTCTGCAATGCCTAGCATGCATGTGGCGATGGCGACATTGTGTTTTTTGATTTGCAGCAAATATAATAAGTGGCTGGCGCTAGGGACGTTGGTTTTTTTAATTTTAGTTTTAATTGGGTCTATTCATCTTGGGTGGCATTATGCGGTGGATGGCTATGTCGCCATTGTCGGTATTTCGCTCATTTGGTATGGTGTGGGAAGAGTGTTAAAAACTGAATTGCTACGTTTGAAATAGCGGGTTTTTTTATTTTTATTACTATCGTTATATATCACTTTTATTTTGACGTTTGCTTCTAAATACGAACATAGTGGATTAAATCAATCAGCTCCCACCATATTTCGCAAATATTTATTAATAGAACAATCAAATAGTTAGCACCCACGCGTAACATTTTTAGTACAATTTGGTGTATTATTAGAGATATAACTATCTACTAATTCCCGAGGTTACTATGAGCGGAAGCCGTGGCCCTGACGATAAAAAAGATGCTGATCTCTCTGCGAATGAATTAGCCTCTTTGCGCAACGCTGGCATCAAGCCCGTACCTGAAACGCCGCCGGCAACGTCAGCGGGAGCACCGCCGCCCTTGCCTCCCCGTCCGCCTAAACGTCCAGCCGCGATTAACACGGCCAACGTCGCCGCTGCGACCACTTCATCTCCACCAGTTAGTCCAGCGCCTGCAAGTCCCACTACGGCAGCCTCAGCCGCACCCATTAGAGAAACACTCGCTGAACTCTGGATGAAAATTCCTGAAGTAGTCGGCAGGCTTAATGTAGAACTTCCTGAACGCTTCAATGCTGTCAAAAGTGAATTAACGGAACAGGAAATTGCTGAACTCGGAAAATATTTAGAACCATTTCAAAATCCTGCGCTAACAAATCATCCGTACATAAGACCACAAGACTTTGGCACATTATCTTTTCAACAAAAAGTTAATGCTTTGTATTCCCAAGTGTCGACAAAATCGCGTGTCGAATTTGAAGCGTCACTAATGGGTTTAGCAAAACAATTTTACTATTCATACGCCTGCTTAGGACAAATCACTAAAAGAGTGGATGCGATACTGGATCAACGCATTAAAGAAAACTTGCAGAAAAAAGTACCGAGTATTACCGAACAGGCGTATGCCGTTAAAAAAAATCTAAAGGAGATTGGCGACTTGATGTCTGAACCACATCAATATTTAGCGCGATTCACTTTATGGAACGACGCGATTATAAAAGAATTTTTAAAGGCAGAAAAAATTAGTGACCCTGAAGCGCTTAGTGAAAAAATCAAAACTACTCCAGAAGATGATTTGTCAGACCAAGAAAAAGCTTACAAACAATTAGATGTCTTGCGAGGAGTATTTAAAGCCGATGCGACACAAGCCAATTTTCTGCAAATAGAACGTGAAATGTATCCGTTCGCGGATGCGTTTAAAGGTGTTAACTCTAAAACTCTACCGCAGGCGTTCGACAGAGCGCTTGCAAATAAAGATCCTATTGCTCGAGCTCAAGGTATTGCCATGGCATACATTGATACTTATATAAATGAAAGATCATTGAGTTTGACTCAACACACGGTAAAGTCTTCTGCATTGAATTTAGTAGAGAAATACATTAGTGCGGCGCTTAACATTAAAGATGAGACCAAACTCGATACGCAGATTTTACACCAGGTTGATGGCTTTCCAGATCGTAATAAAATTATTTCACATGTGTTTGAACGTGCGGTGATAGAGATCCTTGTTAATAAAAATCAACAAGCTTATGCCAACGCTCTAAAAGTCATAGACCGAATCGGTATGCGGGCTGTTACCAAATGGAATGAACTCGCAACTGAGAAATTAGGCGCTGACTCGCCAAAAATGCTTATCAATGTCGATCCAAAAAGCCCACATTTGACTGAACGTCAGATTAAAGATAAATTTAATGTATTAGTGCGGGATGATACCTTCAAATCAAATTTATCAACTAAATTTTTTGCATCCATCTTGGCTCATCAACTCAAATCGCAGGATACGAAACCACTTCAACCTGATCAACTTATGAAATTGACCAAACTTACCGTAAAATTGCTTGATATAGATGAAAAGAAAACGGATCCGAAATTTGTATTTCTGGAAGCATATTTAGATGCGTATATATCTGAAAGAACCAAGCAAGGTGGGCATACGGCAAAAGGCCCTTTGTTAACGTTGATTGAAAAAGCGTCCGCAGATTTTATTCGAAATAGTGGTATCGTTCCGACGAAAGAAAAAGGAAAAGAAGACGCGATGATCTTGAGCCTGGTTGAAACATTAAGCGACTCTCAAAAAAATGAGATTACAAAAAAATTAGTGAAATATGTTATAGAGAGCGTCAACAATCACCAGCAGAGCGAATTCGCGAATGTCTTCAAAGCCGTTAAGCGCATGAATCTTATTGATGAGTGGGATAAATTAATCGGCGTTGCAAATTTGAAAATTAAAGACAATAAAACATTAGGTACATCGATCGAAGAAAATAACATTGTAAAATTATTTGAAGAAATTACTTCCTCTCCTCCCGCTTCTCCTTCGCCCCCTTCTCTTCTTTCACCCACGTCTGATAAAAGCGACAAGGGATTTTTTGCTAAGCGAAGAGCAAAGTTGTCTATCAGTAGCGGTCAACCCTCACCGAGTGAATCAACTTCTAAATCCCCCAAGAGTCCAACAACAGGATTAGGATCTGACTCAGATTCTCCTCGATCTAAAAAAAGATAGGGCAACAAACGCTAGCCAGATAAAGAGCCTTCGGATTGGATGTAAAGAGCGTTAACTCGTCGAAAATATCACTTGAGAATATAAGCTACATTCATCAGAAAATATGGCGTCACCAAGGGTATTCGAACCCCTGTTACCGCCGTGAAAGAGTAAGACTTGTACGAGACTCGCGGCTCGATTTACGCGAAGCCAGATCTCGATTAAAACCACGCACAACGCGTAAGCCGCTCGCCATACTTTGTTTACCCGCCTGCCCCGCTTCATGATATTCAGCGTCTTCATTCACATTCCAAACGTCAAATTCACGTTGTCCCACTAAAATATTTTTAACCGTGCCTCAGCTTCCAGCACAGTGACGGAAATGTTTTCTTTTGAGAGCAAATAAGCTGCTGTTAAACCGGCGGGACCCGCGCCAATGATGATGACTTCTGAGTGCAGATCAAATCCTATTGGTGTAACTAGCCGCTCAATTCACTTATCCAACCACACTCACATAGGCCAGCGCATACCCTATTAATATGCCACGAAATCCAGCTAAATAATAAAAACTTCTAGCCGTGCGTTTCCAATAATGAGCTGCCGGTGATTTTTCAAAAAACCATAAACTCAAAATAGAGAGCATAACAAGATATGGCAAAAAATCACTTTCATAACGTTGCACGGCGCCATTCAGGGTAAGTAAAAAAATAAATATAATAATCGGAACGCAGGCTAGCATACCTATATAATTTGTAAATAAGCCGTAACTGATGGATATTTTTTTTTGTTTTAGCCAGATAAACAACGATGGTAATAATGCGCATAACATTATCACAGGAGCGATTCGAAAAATACCAGCGGTGGGTTCTATAACAAAATTAGGGTTATTAAATGCCGGTGTAAAAGCAATAT
Source organism: Gammaproteobacteria bacterium (assembly GCA_963692955.1). Classification (GTDB taxonomy): domain Bacteria; phylum Pseudomonadota; class Gammaproteobacteria; order DSM-16500; family DSM-16500; genus UBA5158. Next base: position 2,059,410 of record OY843587.1, read on the forward strand.
ATGGAAAATGATGGCGAGATTCAAAAATATTAAAAGTGTAAGAGTACAAACATAATAAAAAATTATGCAAGTTAGTTCTTTTATAAATACCGCTGGTTAGATTATTATTATAATCTAATTGATAATGTGCTCCAAACTCAAATATCGAGTCGAATCTAAGATAATTATACAAAGCTAATGCGATTCCAATTGTTACCATCGGAAAAAATACAGCGCTTAATATTTTACGAAGTCGGATTGCCTCCACATATCTCACCACAAAAATACTGACGACAACTAGCAAAAAGATAGCTACGAAAACGAAATGAGGTCTACCTGCGACAGTCAATGCCAGGCATAGACCAAACAAAAAAGTATCTCTAAATCGAAAATGATTTTCGAACACTCTATATAAAAATAATAACGCTAAACTCATCATAAAAAACGCGGACGCAATAGCAACCTCATAAGAGGAAGGCCTAGCTAATAACACCGTTGCGTTACCTGAAAATCCTAAGAGAAATATGGCGAAATATTCTTGTGTTTCGGAAATTAAAGGAAAGTATTTATCTTTGATTAGAAAAAGCAAATAATATGTTACCAACATCCCTAGTGTTAAAAAAGTAAAAATAGCCAGCGACTCGGGTGGATAAAATCCTGTGAGTAATTTGATAGGCATAAAGAACGACAAAGCCGGCAGCGGGCCAAAATACAAAAAATATTTTTTTTTATATAACGTGGTGTCGTAGAAAAGATCTGGCAAAGACTTATTTGAAAGATATCCTCTCTCAACTGGATCATATGGATTTTTCAAATTTAGCAGTTCGGCGCTTGGTTCCGCAGGCAAATGCAAGTGTCCAGATAAAAAACCAGCTGTTAAGAGACTATATCGTTGATTAGCTACGCGGGAAAAGTCAGAGAATGAGAAATGGTGACTCAGTATAAAAGTATAGTTAGCGATAACCATTAAAATCGCTATGATCCGCAATGAAGTTAATTTCGGCTTAATTACAGTATTTGATAACATTTACAAATCCCAATGCAATTCCAGCTAGTTCATTATTATCTTTAACATTAGAAATAACTAGCAAAAATAAGCATTCTCAGCGCTTAAGATAAAATTTTCTTTAAATTTAAGCGCATTAAATTTCTGGATTATCTGTTCTATAGTAAGAACTGAAGCGTGTTCATTTTTAGTAGAAATCATTGAGTTTTCACCAGGGATATTATCGATAATTTACCGATATTGATAAGAAGTTTGACGCGTAAAAATGAATAATATGGCGTCCCCAAGGGGATTCGAACCCCTGTTACCGCCGTGAAAGGGCGATGTCCTAGGCCTCTAGACGATGGGGACATAGTTAAAACGCTTTAAAACTGAGAGTAATGGGTGACTCTCTCTTGGTGGAGCTAGGCGGGATCGAACCGCCGACCTCTTGCATGCCATGCAAGCGCTCTCCCAGCTGAGCTATAGCCCCTATGGGTGCTGTTAGTCTCTCTATTTTTGTAGTCTAACCCTTAACAATAGAGCAGCGATTCTAGGCATCTACCCGGAGTTTGTCAACCTAACATACGGATAATTTCCCACCTTTTTTACTTATACCACTCCACGCATGAATGTCACCGTACTTATTGAACGATAGGCGGGTGACTGCGGTGCTTGAATCGCTTTACCAGCGCTGATTACAGGCTTACGACGAGTTTCAGAGCAGAAAAAAAAGGTGAATTTACTTTTACAGAATTCCCAACACCCGGTTTTCGGCGAGTCTAGAGATTGGCTTCTGGGCGAGTAAGCCTTTTCATACTCGTCTAGTGTTGGTGTCGGAGTTTCTTTCGTCGCCAAGGCTACTAAATTGCCCCTAACAACTTGCGCTCGAGTCATCGACATATTGACCTCATATTAAGAATTTTTTTCACATAAAATTAACGCCGCATCGATACGCGCAAGCGTACGTTCCCGCCCTAATAATTCCAAGGTGATATCAATGGGGGGCGACACGGTATTTCCCGACACGGCAACGCGCACTGGCTGCGCGATTTTGCCGAGTTTCAATCCCGATTGCTCGGCGACTTGACTGACGGTGTCATGGATCGCTGTTTTTTTCCAAGCGGATAAGTTTATTAACGCATCGCGTATCGCGGTTAATGGCGCTACCGCTTCTTTCGTTAGGTGCTGTTTGACCGCTTGCGCATCGTAGTCTACATCCGCGTAAAAATAACGGCTTTTTTCTACTAACTCTACCAACGTCTTGGCGCGTTCACATTGCGCTTCTAATAATTCGCCCAGCGCGGGGCCGTGCGTCGTATCAACGCCTAAACGTTGCATATGCCAGGTTAATTCTTCGATAACATGCGGACGATTGCCCGTTTTAATGTAATGTTGGTTCAGCCACAATAATTTATCGGTATCAAACGCCGCCGGCGCGCGGTGGATGTCTTTTATGTCAAAGAAATTAATTAACTCATCGCTAGAAAAAATTTCTTGATCGCCGTGCGACCAACCTAACCGCGCTAAATAATTTAATAACGCTTCTGGTAAAATTCCTTCTTCGCGGTACTGCATCACGCTTTCCGCGCCATGCCGTTTCGAAAGTCTTTTTCCATCTTGCCCTAATATCATCGGCACATGCGCGTACAGCGGCGGTGTCGCGCCTAACGCGTTCAAAATATTTATTTGCCGCGGCGTATTATTCACGTGATCATCGCCACGGATGACATGTGAGATTTGCATGTCCCAATCATCCACGACGACGGTGAAATTATACGTCGGCGTGCCGTCGCTGCGCACGATAATCAAATCATCTAATTCTGAGTTGTTAAAACTAATCGGCCCACGGATTAAATCGTCAAACGACACGTCGCCGTCCAATGGATTGCGAAACCGGATCACATAACTGCCTTCACCTGCTTCTTTGCGATCGCGGCAATGGCCGTCGTAGCGTGGCTTTTCTTTTTTCGCGGTTTGCTCGTCACGCAATTTTTCTAGACGTTCTTTGGAACAATAACAGCGGTAGGCTTTGCCTGCTTGCAATAATTGCTCCGCTACTTCGCGATAACGATCAAAGCGTTTGGTTTGATAAAACGGGCCTTCATCGTAATCCAGGGTAAGCCAATGCATCGCCTCTAAAATAGCGTCTATGGATGCTTGCGTAGAGCGCTCAATGTCGGTGTCTTCGATGCGCAAGACGAATTTGCCTTGGGTTTTTTTCGCATGCAACCAGCAATACAACGCGGTACGGGCGCCGCCGACGTGCAGAAAACCGGTGGGGCTGGGCGCGAAGCGGGTTCGAATTGCAGACATATTGACCTTACCGATAATTTGTGAGGGTGACATTGTAACAGGTGCGAATTAGCAGGCAATCTGAATCTCAACGTAGGTAGGCCGAAACAGTTGGATTTGACGTCTTTTGAACGCCCCCTTACAATGGCTACCCTAAGGGCGATTAGCTCAGCGGTAGAGCACTGCCTTCACACGGCAGGGGCCAGTGGTTCGACCCCACTATCGCCCATAATAAAATCAAAATGTTTAATAGCTAATTTTACTAATAACTAGGTTAATTACATGCACTTACATATATACAACAATCCCGATAAATATAGCCAAAATAATTCATTACAATATGACTTCGCTGCGAGTATACTCGATAATCTTGAAATCGATAAAGTATCTCGTGTTTTAGATATCGGATGCGGTGACGGTAAGATAACTAACAGAATAGCTGAATCAGCATTTGAAGGTACTGTTATTGGTACAGACATATCATATGAAATGGTTGACCATGCTGCTAGAACCTATAACAGCCTAGGCAATATCACTTTTGCCCAAATGGATGCCAGTAAAAATATCTTTATCGCTCAGTTTGATCTGATTACTTCTTTTAACTGTTTACACTGGGTGAAAGACCAACAAAAGGCGCTCGATGGAATTGCACGTGCTGCCGTTGAGAATGCAAAAGTCGTATTACTATTAGGCCATAGAAAATCGCTTTATCATGAAGCCTTAGAGAGTGTTTGTGCGAAGCCGGCATGGAGACCTTATTTTCAGGATTATATAAATCCACGGTCATTCTTTGATGTCGATAGTTATAAAGAAATGTTAAAAAAAGCTGGTTTAGCTGTTAACTCAATTAAAGAAGAAGAGTTGACTCATAGCTTTGATTCACGCGAAGGGCTAAAAGGTTTTTTTAGTTCATCAATGGCGAACGTTAAGCAAATCCCTGATACTGAAAAAGATAAATTTCTTTCTGATTTTTGTGATGAATTTATTGAGCATCTTGGAACATCTAACTCATCAAATATCCCTGTTTGTTTTTGGTCTCTAGTTGTGATCGCAACAAAACCTAAACTAGAAAAAGTTTCATCCTTAAGTAGCTCTAATACAACTAAATTTTGTCCGTGAGGAATTAAAAAATGTCTTTATCACATCGTTATGCACGCGAATTAGAATCATATAAAATTGATTTAGACGATTCATTTTCAAGATTGAAATTGAAAATGAAAAAGTCTGAAATAAAACTAACGAAAGAGTTAACCAGATTAAGTAAATACGGCATTTTTCAAAAAACTTACTCTAACTTGAGTGATTTGAATAATGAACTTGGAAAGCATACTTCATACGGCTCAGACTTGTGGATAATAATATTCTTATTTATGGATGTAAATAACTTATTAACAATCCGATCTTCATGTAAAATTTTAGCTAACATTGAATTAACGAACGAAATATATCATAGACTTTATCTATGTAAGATGGAAAAGGATTTTAATAAAAATAGCGCTTCGCTTAGGGCAAGTTATCATTTAGCGCGCCCTCCATTAGAAGACTTTACTCCTTCAATTATCGAGTTAAACAATATACAAAGATTTGAGGAAAGAATTCCAAAGTTTAAGGAAACTAAGAAAGTTGAAGATTTATTTATGCCCGGTAATGACGGATTTATTTTAAGGCGTTAAATTTTTTAATACTCAAATGCTTCTTCATAAAAATCTCTGAGAATCATAATTTGCTTTGTACCATCTTGTAGTACCTAGTTCGTCTGACGATATGTGGCAAATATACATTTTTTTTATGATCTGGAAGTATCATATTTATCTCCCATTAGCTCAATTTATTGATTAGCTCAAATTCAACATGCACTAATCTAAATCAACAGTGTAGCGTTTATTTAAAGGAAGTATTTCTACTTGAATAGGAAAAATAGTAGATTCACATGAGATAGCTTTCTTAATTTTTTTTTCCGTTTCTAATGCCCTATCTTTTAAGTTTGGATTAAATATATATTTATCATCGCTATGAAACAAAACTGTTATGTTTGAAGTACAATACCCTTTTAAAATTTTTCCAGATGCTAACTGAGCTTTTATTGCAAAGAAAATATAATTAAATGGCTCTGTAGAGTCTAGAGGAATATGAAATGAATATTCATCCGAATAATCAACTTTTTCTAATTCACTTTGCACTTCTTTCAAATCATAACCAAGATTAACTAAACCACTAATATCATCTGGCTCGTAATATTCGCCCCAAATTTGAGAGGACTCAAAATCTTCTTCAGTTAATTCATTCGTTTTTTTAAGGAAAAATTTCATCATATTATCTCTTTATTAATATACAATTAATCTCGACCTTAAATCATTGAATCTGAAAAACAACCCTAACTCTGAACCAGCAGGCAATAGACTTTTGACATCATCTACTGCCTTAAGAAACTCGTCATAATTTGCTTTGATTCGCTGGCGATTAATTGTATAGCCTTTGGTTATATGGTCTTTAAGGGTTTGGGTTGCCCACTGCCGAAAAGCAATCGCCTTAGTTGAGTTTGTCCGATATCCCACAGCTAATATTACATCCAGATTATAAAATTGAACCTGATAAGTTTTTCCATCATCGGCAGTACGTGCCATTTTTGCACATACTGATTTGGCGTTTAACTCTTTATCTTTCATGATGTTACGAACATGTTTGGTTATAACAGAACGTTCGATATTGAAGATATCTGCAATATCAACCTGAGTAGCCCAGACAGTATTTGCATTAATATCTTGCTTAAGTTCTATAGCACCTGATTTAGTCTGATAAACCACGGTTTCATTTTGTTTTTCTTTTTTCATAAAATCACCCTGTAGCAAATATATCCCCAACTTCTCTATTGGGTTTAGCTGTTTGTGAGTATTAATTAATAAGATTGAAGAGTAATAATATAGGAAATCTTAGAATAAACTAGAATCAACCGATTCTGAGGTCAACCAAGAAAAATAATGTGTGTTTAGACTCGTGGGCCCACGCGATCTGATAGTAAGGCATTTTTTAATTCCTGTGCTTCATTAAGACCAGGAGATAACTCTAAAGCTTGATTCAGATATTCAAGTGCCTTGTCTTCATTGGCTTCAGTTCCAATACGCTCTATATCAGCTGCATGGGTTAATGCCAACGCAATTAATTTTCTTTCTTTAATGCTTAAATTATCTATGTCATCATTGGTTTTAAAAGCTATAACATTTTCGAAATAACTCATTGCTTCACGTAAATCATGATTTTTAAAATGTCTTATACCTTCTTTGAGATTAATATCTAACATAGAATAGGCTCTTGCTCTTGATATTTTTAAATCTTGTATTATTCCTGCAGCGTGAGGCTCAGTAAATACTCCCGTAATATGTAGATCTATTTTCACAGTAGATTTAAATCTAGCAGGATTATGCGAGAGATTTTTTGACTGAAAAATATTTCTCCGTAGCATCGCTGCTATGTATTGATGAGTTCTAAAAAATCTACTATTCATAATTAATCCTGTGTATTGAGGTTTAGTTAGTTTGTTATTTTGTTGAAATAACTCTTAACCACGTTCATAAGCTGATAACTTTAGTCCTGATTGACTATTCGAAATAGAAATTCTAATAAATAATATCATTGTGATGGGTCAACGCATGTCAGCGATTTTGCTAGCTCGAGCGACATGGGATTGCCGCAACGCTAATATGGATGATAGGTTATGTAAGCGTTCGGTGACGCGCATTACCAAACGCTTACATTCCGATGCGGTTTATGAATTGGTTATAAGAAATAGATAAATGTGTTTATTAAATAAGCATATTTTTTTTAGCTTTTGGTAATTATTTGCGCATAATGTTACCGTAATATATATTTTAGCATATTATTAATATAGTTTGATCAAATTTATTTCTATTTAAGATAACCTTAAGAAATGTGGATTATATTTTTGTTCATATTTTATTTATCCAGGAAGATTTATGAATACCAGCAGAATTGTGCTAGCTAACCTCAACGATCCGCATGCTAACAGTAACAATGTCACGCTTACCCGTTTAAAGCAGAAGATTGAAAGTAAAAACGCAACTAAACCTCTCAGTTCTTCTACCGCCCCTACGAAGACTGCGAACTCCAAGAAACCCAAAACACCAACGGAACATCCTAAATTATCGAAAGATCCTTGTATGAGATTCTATTCAGACACGAATAGGACCTTAGCGGTCCCGTCCGCGGCGATAGCAATTGCCAATGGACAAGCTCTATTACCGGAATTCATACCATCGCTCGATAGAAATCGCTTAATTGATAAAATGCATAAACTTGAAGAGACTTTAAAACACGTTAACTATTCAGTTTACTATCAAGAACCCAGACCTACCTATAACGAAAGTAGAGACCTTCTTATCGAATTAACAGAAGTCAGTCGTCCCCTAAACTATTTTCTTTGCAATAATGAAGAACAAACACAAAGTCTTGGGAACTACTATTGGTTATACACTGAATTGTATAATCTTAGAGAACGCTTCAATGCTTCGCTGCCGTTGGAATTAGAGGCTGCTTTGCATAAACATGGCGTCAACATGACGCTTTTTGCAAAAGGCCGTGCTATCAGTTCTGCAAAAGAAATATTTACGCGTATGTGGGATATTTTGAAGCAATTGAAAAAAAGATGTGAGGTTATCGAATGTGCCTCCACGATTAACTATTCTCTCTACCCACCAAAAACAAAAACGCTTCCTTGGCTGTATCAACAATTTAATTACACGGCTAACATTTTAAATGCGACTTTACCTTCGAATTTAACAGAACCCCTCATAGCCTATCAAGCAGACTTGGATTTTAAATGGAATGGGGAGGCATTGTTTGACCCGGCGGCAGATAACCATCGATTGTGGGCGATTGAACATTTGGTAGATAAAATAAATAATTGTTATACCATGCAGTGTATTAACAATATTAGCTTAGTCTCAGTGCGGACTACGCCTTACGATTTTAAAAATTCTTCTGAAAGTAATAATATCATCTTCATTGAAAGTGATTCCTGCGCCACCGGATTATTATGCACGATGGACAGTCAATCCAAGGGATTTGCTTTAATTATTTTTCTTATGTTACTGGCTTTATGTTCTCATTATCGGCCAGCGCCTTTCAATGCTGCTGTGAAAGCGTTAGCGAACACATTCCCAGCCAATGTCATTGGTAAAGCGCTTCGATCGGGAACCATATTGAGTTCGCGCTTCTCCAAAGCTGCTAGATCAGATGATGAAGAAATGGGACTATCCACTATTCCTCAAAAAAGCGCTAGGCTCATGCAACGTTAAAAACATTCCTTTCAGGCCCAACCTAAGATTATCATTTTCTTGATATGAATCGGTAGGGCCATGTCATAAAATTCAGGTGATAAACAGTAAACGTCCCGAGCACTAAATTTCGATGACCTGTGGCAACGATTGGTCGGGGTTCTTCTTTAACGTTCTGACACTAGTATTCATAAGCTTACAGTATTCTTTCTGCGACAAGCCACTCTGTTTCTGTTCTTTAACCAAGTGACGCCAGTGAGTCATGCCTTCGTTCTAAGTTTTCTTTTGTCATTTAAATGCTCCTGAATTAATGGAGCATAGCTTGCGTGATTTTTGTTGAATTAGGAAGATGTGTCGCGCGTACATTTACTAGATTATTGATTAGCAGAGGTTGATGTCACGCAGGCTTGCTGAAAACTCAGAAACATTCAATATTCTCAACTATTGCATATGGATTTTTCCATAATAAAGTTTTGTATCATACAAAAACTCTACACTTCCATTGTCTTCGTAGCGTCTGAAAATTTCCTCTAACTCATTTAGCATTACTTCGAAATTACTATCGCCAGGTCTTAAACTGTAAGAGGTAGATAAAAGCCTACCCTTAAAACCATTCCAATCGAAGAATTGAACGTTTTTGTACGATTGTGATTTCATTTCATTTGGACTAAAAAATTTTTTGCCTACCGATTTTTCAAATGATTTTAATGCGCTTGATTCTTTGTATTCTGGACTGTATTTCAAAAGTAAATTTTCATAATCACGTATTAGTGCTGACTGTCCTGCGTTTCTGACATTCCACCCGAGTAATACCCAGCCATCGGCTTTTAAAATGCGTTGAAATTCAATTTTCGTTTTATCAACATCGAACCAATGAAAAGCTGTTCCTGCTGTGATTATATCTATACTTTGCTTTTCGAGTGTCGTTGCTTCCGCTGTGCCATTGATACTTTTAAAATTTGCGTAGGTTTTTAAATATTCTTCGCCGGTCTCACGCATCGCTTGGTTGGGCTCTACGCCATAAACTATATTGCCATTTTCTAGCAGTAATTTCGATAGTATTCCTGTACCAGAGCCTACGTCAGCGATGATCTTTTCTGTTGTTAAATGACATTCGTCGATAAGAAGTTGGAGTACTTCGCGTGGATAGGAAGGACGATATTTTACATAGTCTTGTACTGTATGGGTAAAACGTTCGGTTGGTTTATTCATAAGGAATAAGCTTATCCTTATCTATCATCTATTTCAATTTTTTAATAACCCCATACGCATCTTTTATCTTTTTATACTTGGAGGTTCAACCATAAAACTCAAGCCGATTGCGAACGCATTAATGAATAACTCGGCGTATCAAATTCATCATTTACGGGGTGAACTTTCGGAGACCGAAATAGCCCAACGGAATGCGATGAGTTTCTTAAAAAAGAATGCGCTTCCGTTAAAAGCGGCTCGCGTTGATCTGTCTTTTTCTCTTCAACTAAATGGGAAGCGGACGTTTCAGGAGGATTGGATTTTTTCTGCCAGCGATAAAACATTAATGCAGAAGCCGCTAGCATGCCGCTGCCTTGACCTAACAACAAACCTTTAAATCCAAGTTTTGTTTCATTACTTAAGACATAAGCTAAGGGTAAGCCGCCAACCCACGTGATCAGTGTAGTAAGAATCGTAGGTAACAACGTATCTTGTAAACCCGCAAGCGCACGATAACTAATCGTTGCAGTGCTCTCGGCTAATTGTGAAAGCGCTATCATCAATAATACTAATTTCATTAAATCCACCAACTCACTGTTTTCAGGATTATCTGTGTCGATAAATAATGAAGTCAGTGGCGTGGGAATCGCGCTAAATAAACATACCCCTAATAGAGCCGCAAATAAGCCGATGATGATGCCCGCGTTACCAAAGCGCGCGGCATCGTTTAAGCGTTCTTCACCCATTGACTCGCTTACTAATAAACTCGTGCCAAGTGAAATTGCATCAGTCGGCTGAAACAGTAATGAGGTATAAATGCCGGATATTTCACGCGCGGCGAGCGCGGGATCAGCAAATTTTGCCGCCCAGATCGTGATGATAAATTCTGAGGCCATGCCATTTAAACTGGATAAACCCAGCGGCCAGCCGACGCTCCACAAACGTCGCAAATGTTCTGTGCGGCGGGCAAAAAGATTTTTTAATAAATTAAATTCAGAAAATTCTTTTTTCCATGCGGCGAACGCCGCATAAAGAGTTAAGCTTAGTAATGCTTGTATCCCATAAGCAATACTAATACCCGCCACGCCCAAATTTCTGCCGCCATGCTTATCTTGCGCGAGCATATAAGCGGATAAGGAAAAGGTTAACAGCTTGAGATAACGCACCAACAAAACAATGGGGATTTTATCAATTCCTAAGAAAAAATTTTCATAGGCTTGCGACCAAGTATCAAACATCACACCAAAAACATAGAAATCATAATACTGCTGCACGAGATCGACAATATCAGACCTATCGGTAATGACATTCAGCATGGGTTTCAATGCCCACTTCATTAAAACAATTCTAACTGATGATAACGCCGAACCGATAATCAAGCTTTGTCGCCAGAGCAACGCGATATCATTGTTAGCGTTTGCGCCGACTGCTTTACGAATCAATATCGTGGAAGCATACATGGGCGCCATGATGGATGAGGATAGTATTAAATTAGCAGAACCGATTAAAGAGCCAGCGGCTAATGCTTCTTCGGTTATTTTTCCTAGGATCATACCCATGAAAAAACCTTCTAACGTATTAGCAAGATTAATGCCAATTAATGGCAGCGCCGTTTGCAGCTGCCTTTTAAAAACTTTTTTATAAGGCATCAATTCATGTGGCAGGCGATTTCGATTTGTAAAGGATATAAAAATCGCATCGTCTGAATCAGTTTCTATGCGCATAGCCTACTCGTATATATAAAATTAATTATGGTGAATAATTTTCGCATTGGTAAGATGTTCTCTATGAAAAAATTGCATGAGACTTAGACTAACCAAACATAAAGCGCTAGCCACCCAGAAAGGCATATATGCATCGATAAATCCTAGAGAACCCACTAGCAATCCGCTTACTGTCCAGGTGATAGAACCAATTGAACTCGTGACGCCCATAATCCAACCTTGCGCAGAAGCGCCGACTTGATTAGAAAAAATATTCAAACTTACGGTGTAACAAAGCATATCGCAAATGGCATTGATAATTAGCCAACACCACTGTGCGGTTTCCGAATGACTAAGTGCCGAACCCGCGTTAGCCACCGCCATCAGAAAAATAAAGAATAAGAATGCGTGACTATCATGGGTAAAAGGTTTTAACACAATTTTACTAAGCAGCGATGTCGTCAGCGTAAAAATCAGCCCAAGAAACGCGACGAACAAACTAAGCTTTGCCAGTGAATAGTGAAACTCTTCGGTCAATACCCAATTAATTGTTTGATAATATAAACTCCACGCTAATGCATAACTAAAAAAAAGTAACGCGAGTAATGAAAATTTTCGCTTTCGAAACGCGCCGACAAAAACGGTGAAGCCTTTAAAGATTTTGATTTTTATTCTCGAACTATAAACTTTGGTATCCTTATAACAAAATAGAATCAGGAATAAATTTAATAATGAAAGCAAAATGGCGATATAAAACGGCGTTTCATACCCAAAGCTCGTGACAGAATCATAGGCCGCGGCGATTCCACTTAACGCAGGACCAATGATCAATCCCAGCGAGGCAGTGAAAACCGCCCAAGCGATGTGCCGCGCTTTATTTTCAATCGAGCTATTATCAATGATAGTTGCGATGCATATTGACTGAGTCCCTGCCGCTAACCCTGCGATCACTAAACTACAAACGCAAAGAAGATAACTCTTTTGAATAACACTAATGGCACAGATAAAATAACTTAGCGCGCTAGTGCCCAGACAAAATCCCAAAACTTTTTTTCTACCTAACTTATCCGACAAGTCGCCTAGGATCGGCGTGCTAAGAAACATGAATAATGGATAGATTGCCAAAGTAAAACCATATAAAAAATCTTTATACCAACCGACAATATATTTTGGTAGTAACCCTCCCGCTTTCGCCAATAGTAATGGCGTTAGAACCGGCATTGATAAGTTCAACGCCGCATAATCTAAGAAAATGATGACGAAGATCGGGAGTAATTTATAAAGTTTTTTGCTGATAATGGGCTGCACAAATAATACCCTGTCAATGGTTATTTTGTCAAAAAATGAGTTGATTGTACAATCACGAGACTACAAAGGCAATTTAATAAGTCTAAATATGCCTCAAAGTGTCAACTTGCAAGTGAAAAAACAGCTTAGCTATTTAACGATTAATAAACACCAGGGTAAATACTTTTTTTCCCCAGTAGTTACCCTAAAAAAATTGCTTTAATACAGAAAAACTTCCCACCAAACAGAATTGCTATCCCCCACCCTTTTGTTTAAAATAAGCCCTCATTCGAATAATTTGCGCTCATTAAAAATCGGAGTTACCCATGCCTAACCACACCTCTTTCGTCGTCGTCGATACTAATCAGAATAAATCCGTACAACTTTTACAAATGACTGATAGCACGGCAAAGAAAAATTTATTAGCACATCTTGTGGTATTAGTAAATAATATCGCTGCAACTCCAGATACAAAATATAATGACTTCAGCAATCTCTTCGACGATGTTTTAGCCTCCAAAGTTTTTGGGATACATAAAAGCAGCTACGATAGATTTTTCCATCTTGTGAATACCAGCAGCAAACAAAAAGCGATGGGCATAGTTCGTGACAAAGCTTTTTTAGCTTTTCAAAAAGAGTTTAAAGCGTTAGTGGCGGTAAATGAATTTCAAGCGGCCGCGGACAAAGCGGAAGAAGCATCGAATAGCAAAATCTTTAGTGTGCCGCGGCAAAATTGGTTTAAAACGTTTGAAGGCATGACTAACTCACAACGCAAGATCGAAGAGATGCTGGATGAGATGGAAGAAGCTATGAAAAAAAATCCGCATGCCGCGGCTTACAGCCGGCCATTGAAAAATCTAAGAAGAGCTTAGCTAGCGCAGTTAGGGAAAATAGGTTGTGACACTTGAGTGGTTTCATCATCATTTTGTTGGTCGCTGATTAGTTGCGACAAATTATTTTGAATGATATCGATCACAACGCTTGTTGCCGATTGGGTCGCGGCATCATTCGCTGGCGTGTTAGTTGAATTAGAATTATTCGTCGTCGGCGAAGTAATAATGTTAGCGACATTTGGCGTGCTGCCATCAGAACTAGAAGTCGACGTCGAAGTCGTGCTGGGTGTACTCGCGCTGCTTGGCGGTGTTGGCGGTGGGACATACGCGGTAATATTACCGCCGAAAGTGATTCCTGGACCAAAGTAAATCGTTGGCCCGCCATTGATGCTGGCTGAATTTGGCGACAAGAACACAGCATTTTCCCCTGGCCCGAAGTCAACTTCAGTCGTGCCAGTACCCGCATTATAAACGCCATCAAAACCCGCAACATTGGTAGGATCATCCACTGTGGCTGCGATCGAGCCGGTAAATGTAACGGTATTCGATTTACTGTTTGTAATATTCAAAGCACTCATGCCGTTGCCGGCGATAGTTTGAATATTGGTGAAATTACCGGTGATGTAAGCGCCGCCTTGATTCAACGCAAAACCGCTATTGTTCGCGGTCAATGCGAGCGACATTGGCGTTGTATACGCGCTATAGTCAACGACATTGCCTGCAGAACTTGTACCATTAATAGTGCCGCTGATACCGCCGTTATTTGCGAAAACGAAATCATTCGTCGCGGTGCCGCCCACTAAATTTTGGATTGAACTAAAGCTAGCGACACTAGTTAAACTGCCGCTATTCATGCCGGAAATCATAAAAGTGTTAGCGACATTGTTCGCGATAATCGTATTGTTACCACTCCCGCCAACGATATTACCGATCGAACCGCCGAGTAACTGGAAGGTATCGCCGTTTGCGCTGCCGCCGAGATTTTGAATATTGGTAAAGGTAAACGTTCCGCCTTGTTCACTGATGCCACTCACATTACCGACGTTAGCGCCCGTGATATTAAACGTTTGCACATTGCCAGTTTGAAGATTCAGCGTGTTGTTGGAGCCGCCGCCAGTGACAGAAATATTATTGACCGCCAGCGAGCCAGCTAAAGTGACGCTATTATTATTCGTGCCTGTGGTGATGCTAACATTTTTGGAAGCGCCGCTAATGCCAGCATTAACCGCAATATTGCCGGAGTTGGAGGTAAGCGCCACATTATTACTAATGACAACAACACCGTTATAAGTTTGATTGCCAGTGGTCGCGACGCTTTGCACTTTAGTCGTGGCTGCGTTAGAAGTTAAACCGCCCAGGCTAGTGATATTATTGCTGAAGCTGACAGTCCCTGACCCTTCTAAATCCAATGTTCCCGCTCCACTCACAGTGCCGTTCACAGTGAAATTACCAGTCGTGCTAACTTGGCTGTTGGAATTGACATTCACCGCACCGCTAACGCTGCTGGTGCCTAAGCCAGTTAACGTACCGCCATTGAGATTAATGGTGTTAGCGACGTTTATTGCGTTAATTGCCAACGTTCCGCCGGTGATATTGGCGCTGCCCGCACCCAAAGCATTGCTGTTAGAAATTTCTAATTCGCCAAATGCTGCAGTCGTCGTACCTGAGTAACCAGAATTATTCCCACTTAAAATTATAGTACCGGTGTCGGCCGAACTATTACCAACGACAAGATTACCCGTACCTGAAATAGTACCTGCGTATGAACTAGAACCGCTGCCTGACGCGACAGTTAAGGTTTGTCCGCTGCTTAAACCGCTGACGGTACCGCCGGTGCCGCTTAACGGGCCGATTAACTGGCTAGTACCATTCAAGTTTAACGTCCCGCCTGAAGTCAGCGCAATACCACTGCTATCCATCAGCGCATTGTTAACATTTAATTGCAATGTGCCGGAAGTTACCGAGACAGAGCCAGTGAAAGAATTTGACGCTGTCGCTAATGCTAACGTGCCGCTGCCAGTTATCACCAAACTGCCACTGCCGCTCAATGCACCGTTATAAGTATTGGTAGTCGTATTATTGACTGTAAGAGTAACGCCGCTGACAACATCAACGGACCCCATACCAGTTAACCCATTCAGAGCGGTATTCATTGCCAATCCTAAAGAGCCATTTGCGTCCACCTGTAATGTGCTGGAGGAAATAGCATTAGCATTATTAAGCGTTAATGTGCCTTGATTAATTTCAGTCGTGCCGGAATAAGTATTTGCTCCAGATAATTCTAAATTACCCGCGCCGACTTTATCGATTCCAAAACCCGTACCAGAAATAGTGCCGCTCACATTAAGCGTATTGCCGCTATTACTTACGCCGATTAAGCTATTACTTCCAAGTACCATGTTATTAAGCGTATTCGTGATACCACCCGCGCTAATATCTACTAACGCACCGCTTGCTCCAATGCCTGAGCCGTTAATCGTAATCGAATTTGTAAAATTAGCAGCACTACTCGTATCGATAGCCAACTCCGCGCCACTGCTAACAACGGCCGCGCCCGCGCCTAACGCGCTGCCATTCGTCACTTCAACTTCACCGTTTGTTACCGCAGTGCCGCCGGAATAAGTATTCATCCCGCCTAATACTAAAGTGCCGGTTCCCGCTTGTGTTAAACTGCTGCCGGTGCCGGTGAAATTACCCGTGATAAAACTGGTGCCCAATGTATTCATTGTCAATGCATGTCCATTGCCCGTGACTGCGGCTAGTGTCACGCTACCGCTCGCCGAGGTATCTTTTAATGTGACCGACGCGCCTAACACGGTAGTACCCGCGTAAGATTGACTACCTGCCGTGGTGACGTTCGCGCCGATAGAAATACCGCCGCTGCCCGTGCTGCTTAATACTGTTAATGGCGTACTGCCGCCAACGATTCCACTTAAAACATCTTGCGCCGTGCCTGACGCTAATGTTAACGCGCCAGCGCCATTCAACGTGCCATTAAACGTGATCGCGTTATTCGTCGTCGCTAACGTTTCCGTGCCGCCGATGGTGACAGCATTACTATAAGTTTGCGTACCAGAAGTGGTAATGCCAGCGCCGATGGTAAGATGAGAAACGGTGGCTGATAAAGACGTCAAGCCACTCACCGCTTCTTGCAAGTTAATCGTGCCCGCGCCCGCTAACGTCAATGCGGATGCGCCGCTAATCGAACTATTTAAAAATTCTAACGTAGAACCGCTGGCCGCGTTAATCGTGCTAGCGTTACCTAATGAAACGGCGCCTTGCAAGGTATCTGTGCCGGAAGAACTCGTATCATTGATAGCACCAGTGCCGGTTAAATTAATCGCGTTACCAAGAATAATCCCCCCGTTAACATCAAGTGCTGCGCCAGTTGCAACTGCCACACTGCCTGTCCCTAAAGACGAATTATTCGAAACGCTAACCACACCGCTATTAACTTGCGTGCCACCGGTGTAACCGCTGGCGCTGCTTAACGTTAAAGTACCGCCGCCAGCTTGAATTAGACTGCTTGCACCGCTGCCGTCGCTGTAACTACCTAGCGCGCTGTTGCCACCCGTATTTACTGTGAGCGCATGACCGTTACCAGTGACCGCGCCTAAAGTAATGCCGCCGCTAGCGCTATCTTGTAACGTAACCGCAGCGCCTAAGACCGTCGTTCCAGAATAGGATTGACTACCCGCTGTGGTGATATTCGCGCCGATTAAAACGCCGCCGCTGCCGGTGCTACTTAAATTCGTCACACCGCTAACAACACCACCGAATGCAGCTTGCGCCGTGCCGGCAGCAACAGTTAACGCATTGCCGCCGCCAGTGATTGATCCAAAGTTAATTGCAGAATTTGTCGAAGATAAAGTTTCCGTACCACCCATTGTCACCGCGCCGTAACTTTGTGTGCCGGTAGTCGTGATATTCGCCCCGATAATTAAACTATTTACCGTAGCGGATAAACTACTTAAGACATTAGCGCCGCCACCACCGCCCACAGCGCCAGCTAAATTAATCATGCCCGCGCCCACTAACGTTAATGCTTGCGCGCCCGTGATCGTATTACTAAATTTTAACGTGCCACTATTGTCAGAACCAATCGTGCTCGCGCCGCTTAAAGCGATTGCGCTACTAATCGTGTCAGTCGTGCCGGTACCAATATCATTAATAACGCCGGTGCCGCCAATACCAGATCCTGATAAAGTTAGCGCATTGGTCAGTGTGATATTGTTACTTACATCCAATGCCGCGCCGGAAGCTATGCTCGCCGCACCCGTACCTAAACCACTACTGTTCGTAATGCTGAGAATACCGCTGGAAACTGAAGTACCGCCGCTATAAGAATTCGCGCCGCTTAAGCCGAGGATACCTGCGCCTACTTTGGTAAGGCTATTGCTGCCATTCATCGCATTGGTAATATTCAATGTTTCATTACTGTTAGTTACCCCTACTGAAGCACTGGTTCCTAAAATCACATCACTTAACGCGTTCGTCATGCCGTTACTAATATCAGTGAGACCACCGGCGTTACTTATACCGGTGCCATTCACAGTGATGGCATTAGCGAACGTAGTATTCGCCGTGGTGCTCAGCGCTAATTCCGCGCCAGCATTGATGGTGGCGGTACCCGTTCCTAATGAACTAGCATTCGTCAGTTCTACTTCACCAAACTGAACTGTCGCCGTTCCGTTAAAGCCTGTGTTACTACCGCTTAATTCTAATATGCCGGTATCCGCTGTGGTGTTGCCCACTTTAAGACTGCCGGTTCCTGCCAGCGTACCGGAAAAATTATCTGTGTTAGCGCCCATGGCAACCGTTAAAGCTTGCCCGCTAACCAAATTCGTCACGCTGCCGGCGCCCGTCAATCCGCCGATTGTATCACTCAAGCTATTCATATTTAATGTCGCGCCACTGCTAATGTTAACAGCGCTGCTGCTACCGATCGCATTCGCAATACCGACTTCAAGGCTGCCAAGCGCTATCGTGGTAGCACCGGTATACGTGTTTAGGCCAGTCAGTTTTAACAGACCAGTGTCTCCCGCTTTGCTGCCGACAGTGATACCGCCAGAGCCAGAAATAATACCGCTAAAAGTATCAGTACTAGCACCTTGTGAAATCGTTAATACGCCGCCACCAGTGATAACACTGCCACTGCCAGTGAGACTGCCAATCGCGTCGCTATAGCCATTCATATTTAATGTGTTTGTGCTGACCGACACACTACTATTATAACTGATAGCATTATTCACACCCAACGCTAGCGTACCGGCAAAAATTGAGGTGGAACCGGAATAGGTATTGGCCGCGGTTAATTCTACTGTGCCTGCTCCCGTTTTTAAGAGGCCGACTGCGCCTGATAGTGCGTCTGATAGAACCAACGTTTCAGTAGAACTACTCACGCCAAGGCCGGAACTAACTCCAAAGCTGACGTTGGAAAGCGTATTGGTAGAACTGCTTGTGCTAGTGTCAACGATAGCACCCGCGACACTCACACCAGTACCGTTGGCAAGAATCGCGTTACTAAACGTAGTGTTCGTAGAAGTATTAAGAGTTAATTCCGCGCCTGAAGCAATCGTCGTTAAAGTATTCGCTAAAGAATTATTTGCAGAGACTTGCAGGATGCCATGTTGAATAACAATATCAGCTAGCGATGAATTATTTCCACTTAGTGTTAACGTCGCTGTATCCGCCGCGGTATTGCCTAACTGGAAAGTTCCCGCGCCGGATAATGTTCCAGAGTATGTAGAACTTGTTGTACCCTGAGCAGACGTTAACGTTTGCCCACTAGCGATGTTTGCAATACTGCCCGCACCTGACAATGAGCCGATGAGCGTGCTAAAACCATTAAGATTTAACGCTGCGCCGGAAGAAATAGTAATAGCGCTAGCTCCAGAAGTCGCGTTGGTTGCGCCGACTTGTAACGTGCCGCCGGAAACATTCGTCACGCCAGTATAGGTTTCCAAGCCGGATACAATTAACGTACCACTGTTAAGAGTTAACGTTGTGGCTCCGCTAACGACACTTGACAACGTACCCCCGCCAGAAAATGTGAGGCTAGATAAATTATTTAAATTCCCAATCGTACCAGCAAGTGTAGCTCCCGATGACGTGTTGATGATTAAATTTTCAAGTGTAGTAGAACTACTATTTAGTGAAGTGCTAGATCCAAATGCAATAGAACTATTATTTGAAGTGAGCGTTACACCTGAACTTAACTCTACCGCAGTGCTACCAGAATAACTTTGGGAACCGTTAGTCGTCACATTCGCGCCGAGCGTTAGTCCTGCGACAGCGGATTCGGAAATTGAATTTAAAGCTCCTGAGCCGCCCACAACGCCTTGGAAATTCACAGCGCCAGGGCCGGATAACAATAAATCCGCCGCGCCATTAATTGTGTTTGTAAACTCGATAGTTGATCCTGTATTCGCGCCTATTACAGGAGCGCCCCCCGCCGTTAACGTAATAGCGCCTTTAAATATGTCAGTGCCGCTAGTGTCTAACGCATACAAAGACGCAGTTCCTGTCAAAGTGATGGCGTTCATTATATTCGTGAGATCACCGCTTGCGCCTAATAACCCTCCCGATTGGATGAGCACAGCGCCGCTACCAAGGCCAGTATTAGTGCTAAAGTCTAAGCTGCCATCATTCACAGTCGTACCACCGGTATAACTATTAGCGCCGCTTAATGTTAACGTGCCGTTGCCAGCTTGTGTTAGGCTGCTTGCGCCACTGCCATCGGCAAAAATTCCTGTGATAGCACTACTGCCATTCGTATTAATTATTAAACCATTGCCATTGCCAGTCACCGCAGCTAACGTCACGCCGCCGCTGGCCGAGGTATCTTTCAAAGTGACGGAAGAAGCTAACACTGTCGTGCCTGTATAAGATTGACTGCCATCCGTCGTCACATTCGAGCCGATGGAAATTCCTCCCGAGCCGGTGCTGCTTAAATTTATCAACGGTGTAGTGCCGCCGACCACGCCGGATAAAATATTCTGCGCTGCACCAGACGCAAGTGTTAACGCGCCAGCGCCGTTCAACGTGCCATTAAACGTAATCGCGTTATTCGTCGTCGTTAAAGTTTCCGTGCCGCCGACGGTGACAGCATTACTATAAGTTTGCGCACCGGTGCTAGTAATGCCAGCGCCGAGCGTCAGATTCGCTACGGTGGATGATAATGAAGTTAAGCCAGTCACCGCTTCTTGCAAATTAATCGTACCTAAACCTGATAATGTCAACGCGGACGCGCCGCTAATCGAACCATTTAAAAATTCTAAAGTAGAACCGCTCGCCGCGCTTATTGTGCTAGCACTGCCTAACGCCACCGCGCCTTTTAACATATCAATTCCCGAAGAACTACTATCATTAATAGCCCCGGTGCCAGTTAAATTAATCGCGTTAATAATTGTGATACCACCGTTAACATCCAGTGCTGTACCGGTTGCAACCGCGACACTGCCAGCGCCTAAAGCGGTATTATTTGCTACGCTAACAGCGCCACTATTAATTAGTGTGCCGCCGGTGTAACTACTCGCGCTGCTTAACGTTAAAGTACCGCTGCCAGCTTGAATTAAATTGCTAGCGCCACTGCCATCACTGTAACTACCTAGAGAACTACTGCCCGCGGTATTAAGAGTTAAAGCATGACCGTTACCAGTGACCGCGCCTAACGCTAACCCGCCGCTCGCGGTATCTGCCAATGTGACATTCGCACCTAGAGAAGTGGTACCGGCGTATGATTGACCACCGGCTGTTGTCACACTCGCGCCAAGAGCGACATTATCCGCGGTTGATGTGACAGAGTTAACGTTGACAGCTCCTTGCAAACTTACCGTTCCCGACCCTTGTAAATCGAGAGCGCCTGTACCGCTAACCGTATTGGTAAATTTCAACGTTGAACCAGACGCCGCGTTAAGATTAGAAGTGCTGCCATTAGCTAACGACACCGCGCCAGAAACTGTATCCGTGCCACTACTATCCACATCATAGATAGATCCTGTGCCGCTCAACGAAAATGAATTTGCCACGGTAACCTGTCCACTTAAATCCGCGGCGCCACCGTCAGCAACGCTCACAGATCCTGCTCCAAACCCGCTTGCAGTATCAGTGGCGACCGCGCCGCTGCTGACTGCTGTGCCACCCGTGTAATCGTTAGTGCTATTGGTGATATCTAAAGTACCGCCGGAAGCAGTAACGCTAGTGCTACCTGTAACTTTTCCAGAAATGGTTCCGCCGTTGTCGACCGCGATTGAATTGACATTGACCGTGCCGGAAATCGATGTGCCCGTCGTGCTCGACACAGTTAAATTTTGAGCGCCAGCAACATTATTTAATGCGACACTACCAGCGCTAGAGGTGATATTAGCATTGGTAACGAGATTGGTTTGCCCCGCTAAAGTAATATTACCCGTACCAGTAATATCGCCGTTCAAGTTTAACGTGGTACTAGCAGTCGAGGCTAAGTTAATACCTGCATTCAACGTGATAGTATTGCCAGACATGCTAAACAAAGTTATCGGACTGGTTAAACTACCAATCGCAGTGGCGAAATCTGAATTACTAAAAGTATTCACGTTGCTATCACCCAGCGTAATAGTGTTAGCACTAAAGTTAAGACCCGTGATATTGCCATTTGATGATGGCGCAAGCGTAATAGCGTTAGCTAGATAACCGCTGGTGGTGATATAGGCAAAAAGATCGGCGTTATTCGTCGCACTCGTCGTCGTGAAAGTATAATTACCGCTGCTATTTGTTGTAGCAGTGCCTATGCTGACACCGCCTAACGTAAATGTAATCGAATAGTCTTGGTCACCGCCAGTGACTTGTCCTGATATCGTGCGACTTACCGAAGTGGATTGATAAGGGCCTGGCGTTAACGCGGTTAACACGGCATAGCCACCGTTGGTGCTGGTGTTTTGGGTAAAGGCCCAAATCGGTAAACCAGAAGTAAAATCGAATCCGGAAAGATTTTGGAAATTTTTTATATCCGCGGTGCTAAGCCCCGTTGCGTCATTACCATTATTCGGTGTGCCACTACCTGTAGGTATCAGACCAGGAGCAACAGTGCTGTCGTAAAAGTCATTAGTGAGATAAGCAGCGCCATTGTAAGCATATCCTAAAAATCCACCCAGTGATCCCGTAGTGGCTGTTCCAGCCGGCGCGGTAATGGTGCTAGCGCTATAAGAAGTAGAAACGAACGCCGAGTAAATACCACCGGCAAAACCACCAATATAATCGGAAGAATTATTCGTACTGACATTGCCAATAGAATAAGAGTTTGTAATGTCGCCACTGAAGAACATATAACCTACGAAACCACCGACATAATCACTGCCGCCGCCCGCGATCAAAGACACATTACCCGTATTGAAATTCTGATCGATGTCGCCACCTCCGACATAACCAACCACCCCGCCCACTTCTGCGCCGGGGCCGGTAAAGCTGCCGAAAACGTTTCCCGTATTGTAGGATTGCGTTATATTGCCATAATCCACACCGACGACACCGCCGACATTACCGCCAGTCACTGTAGCTGAGTTATGCGACGTGGCGATGCTGCCATTATAATTCTCACCCACCAAGCCACCGGTGTCTTGCCCAGTATTAGTGACAGAACCTGAACTGACATAATCATTAGTTAACGTACCACCATAGAGATTCGCCGCCAATCCGCCCACTACATCCTTACCTGAAATGTTAACAGCGGCTAGTCCAACATTTTGAATGACGCCGCTACTGACCCAATCAAATAAACCTGCGTCCCCGGCAGTATTTTCAAATAAATTCGAGATAACGAAATTACCGCCATCAAAAGTACCGGTAAAGAGATTATTCGAATTACCAAATAATGGATTAAAGCCAGCGCCGCCATTGTAAGTAGCAGTCGCGCTAGCATCGATATTATTCGCTAAAATATAATTATTTGAGGTCGGTAATGTCCCGACACCTTGTAGACCATAAATATCGCCAATTTGATAAGGATTACCACTAGAACCATCACCCCCCAACACGCGAGTAAAGGTAGCATTGTATTGGCTATTATATTCTGAGCCCGCAGCAATATGGAAAGTCCCAGCCACGGTAAATGGTGCTAACGCGGCGCCACCACTATTTTGATAATAATTACCGACGTTCAACGTGAAATTATTCACTTCAATCGCAGCACCATTATTCATGATACTTTGCGGCGCGTCTTGCGCGGTCAACACTAAATTTCCTGAACCGGTAATATTCGCGTTTAGATTTATAGATCCATCAGACGCGTTTAACGTTAGCGTATTCGTGCTCGTGAGAACATTAGCGCTGCCGACCGTAATAGCGTTTCCAGACCCAGTCTGCGTATCAAACTCGACATTTTGTCCGGCGCTAATCGTACCGAGCGTAGTGGTCGCTGCGTTGTTAACGATAAGAATATCGTTAGCGCCAGAATTACTAACATTAATCGCGCCCGATAATTGATTGCCTGTGTAATTGCCATTAATATTGCTTTGATTGGTATTATTCAACGTAATGGCATTCGCACCCGCGTTAAATGTTGAAGATCCGCTCACGACTAACACATCGTTTTCAGTAATAGCCCCGTTCGCATTAACGACCAAGTTACCATTCCCGCCATCCGTTAAATCAACATACGGTAATGCGAAGCCGCCCTGGGGAGCGTTCACAGTTAATCCCGCATTAGAACTGGCCGCCGCGGTGATAGAAGTATTGGCGTCAAATATAAAAGAATCAGCATTAGTTGGTGTTTCAATAGAAGCGCTAGATTGCAAATTGATACTCGTAGAGTCCAATTCACTGGCGCCAGTAGCAGTTAACGCGCCGTTACCGCCGACACCTGTACCATTTAAATCTATAGTCAAATTACTGGCGGTAGTGTTATTAAAATTTAACGTACCCCCACTATTTACAAGAATGGTTGATCCTCCAAAAGATCCGCCATCCAAAGATAACGTACCTGCATTGACCGTGTTGGTATTACCGCCACCATAATACATATCTAAAGTAAGTTTTCCGGTACCATTCTTGACGAAAGTACCCATCGTTTCGTCTTGCACATCCAGAGAACCTGAACCATCTACTTGAATTGTTCCACCACCGAGTAATCCATCACCCGCGAAGATATGGGTTCCAGAAGTTTGGATTATTCCGCTGTTATAAAAAGTATAATAACCCCCGGTGAAATCGGCATTTAACGCTAACGTTGCATTTGTATCAAGGTAAATATTGGAGATACCGGCTAGCGCTCCAGAATTATTAAAAGTAATTGAGGTGGGCGTCGTGCCATCCCCAAAGTATACATTGGCGCCGTTAAAATTAGAGGAAGTATTATTTAAAATAACATTTCCTAGGAAACTTAAATCGGTTGATGTGTTGATGCTGCTGTTGCTTTCAAAAGTGACGGCACCGGTGGTTGAAGCCAGCGTAGAAGTATTATTGAAATTAACCGTCGACTGATAATCTTGATTCCCAATCGTCGCGACATTGCCGCCAAAATTGACACCGCCGGTATTACTTGCGGTAAAAGAAGCTAACGCATAATTACCGCCGATAGACGCATCAAATTGAACCGTACCCGGGCCTGTTAACGTCAGTGAGCCAGAATTGCTACTGTCACTATCTACCGCTTGTTGCACTTCGAAATAATCCGCTGAATTCGAACTGCTGATGGTATTAGTGCCGTTGGTCACTGTCAGCGTGCCGTCTATAGTATTTGATCCAGAATTCGCAATGGTGCCGCCGTTGGAGACGATATTAATTGGCAAAGTATTACCATTCGTCGCGAGAGCGAGGATAGCACCCGATTCGATGGTAATGGTACCGCTGTTAGTATTAGCATTAGATAAAAATCCGAGTGTGCCAGCTTGAATATCGAAACTCGTGTTATCGTTTTGGTTACTACTGATATCAAGTTCACCAGCACTGGTTTTGGTGGCGTTATTATAGTTGCCTAACGGAGATTCTATATTGAGACTTGCGCCTGCGGCGATATCATACGTACCCTCAAAAGAGATACCGCCGTCTTGAGAAATATTGTTGATATTTAAGTTACCGGTTAAAACCTGGATCGTTCCATCGCCCTCAAGACCATTAGTTGCAGATATCAGATCAGTATTCATTTGTAGAATAGCGGGGTCTAGAATTGAAAGAGTTCCATTTCCAAATGCGTTGCCATTATTCAATTGTGAAGTACCGCTGTTAAGTGTGATATACGAACTATTATCAAAGTTAGCGTTGTTGTTAAAATTAGCGTTACCACTGATAGAAATTTGATTTGAGTAAAAAGAATAATTCGCGCCAAAATTGCTGCCGCTATTAAAATTAATTGTTCCGCTTTGAGTACTTAAATTAAGATTTGCTGACGTACCGTCAGAATTTAGATAAAGAATACCATTATAATCTTGATCGTTTACCGTATTGATGCTCGAACTGATATAGCCGCTCGGATTACCAATATTAAGGATCGCGCTGCTATCCACGGTTAAACTATTTAGTGACGTGTTGCCACCGATAGAGCCGTCCACCTCAATAGGCGCGTTACCAGAAAATTCCAAATTACCGAGCTGAGAATTGTCTGCGTCTATATTTCCCGTGAGTTGCAACGTAGCATAACCGCTGTTCGTATTAGAAATAACGGAATTTCCCGCTTCAATTACGATATTTCCTTGTAGCATTACACCTTGTCCAGGATCAACATCGCTGAGTGTAGAAGCGGATAAATTTAATGTCCCATTCGAGAAACCATTTACTGTTAGACTATTGCCATTTTGTTCGGCGAATTTAAGCGTACTATCAGTAAAATTCACGTTGCCGTTAGAAGTATTAAAGGTAAACGTTCCCGAACCATTGGCGTCATTAACAGTAACGATACTATTAGAGAAATCTTGGTCGCCCGCGGTATTAATCGAACTCAAACCCAGCGTTAAATTTGCGACCGATGAAGTGAATGAATTGAGTGAAGGAGAACCCGGCCCGCCCGCGCCTACCGAACCATTTAAGATAATCGTTCCCAAACCAGATAGAATTAAATTCTCGGCTCCGGTTGCTCCATCAATCGAGGTCGCGGAATCGAAGGTGAATTGATCGGAACTACCAGGCGCGCCGATAGTCGCGTCACTGTTTAAAGAAATAGTGGAACTATCTAATTCAGCCGTTCCAGTGCCAGTTAACGCGCCCGTTCCGCCGATCCCTGTGCCATTGAGAGTGACACTAAGACCATTCACCGTGGTGTTATCAATATTCAACGCCGCGCCGCTTTCCACTGTCGTCGAGCCATTCACATTACCGCCCGAAACTAGTTGAACCAGACCAGTCGTAATATCAAGATTCGACGCAGTCCCGCCCAACACTAGCGTGCCGGCGCCATCTTTCGTGCCGCCATTGATTTGGCCATTGACGGTAAACGTGACGCCTGGTTCCACGATAAAACCACTAGGGCTGTAAAAGTTAAAAGTAACAGCGGAATCCGCGGTGGAATTACCTGTCACTTGTAATTGATCGGGACTGACAAAATTTAAATAAGCTCCGCTGCCGCCACTAATATCACCCGGCAGTTGAAAAATAGAGTTCGCGGGTAAATTGAGGTTAGCATTTTCAAGGCCACCGGAACTTCCCAAAACGAATGTGCCGCTATTTATATTATAAGTAGTACCAGGCCCGGTATCGCCATAAGAATCGCTAAAAGTATTAGAATGCGCGGCTGACGTTAATACACCGGTACTACCGCCGTTAAAATTAATACTGACACTTGAGCCAGTGTCAAAACTTAAATTGCCATTAACCTGACTAGAAGCACCCGCCGCGGTAATATTGAAATTATAATTATAACCATTATCTTCAGATTCCACGTCGAGACCATTCTTCAATTGAACGTTTGCCGTGGCTGCCGTGGTGCTTAGATTTACCGTCGCTGGAAATTCGATATTAAATTGATTATTGAATACCTGATTGCCTACGGTATAAATGTTAAAGACATTGTTGTTGTCAAAGTTATTAAATTCAAGGCTATCTCCATTGGAATACAGCGGACCACCATTGCTGCCATCCACTCCGCCAGTACTAAAGGTTAAACTCGTTAATGGCACAGCACTTGAACCAATTTCCTGAGTGGTGTTTAGACCATAACTGAAATAATTTCCGAACGCTGCACCGCCCGTGGTAAGCGCGGTTGCGCCTTCAATATTTCCGTAATAGACCACTTCGCCGTCCGCTGCCACCGTCGTGCTAGGCGCGTTGAAATTGACATCCGCGCCAAAAATGATATTACCTTGTTGGCCACTTGCAGTAGTAAGTGTCGTCGACGTGGCGTTATTGAAGATTAACGTACCGCCAAGCGGCGAACTATAATATCCCGAAGTACTGTAATTGTAATCTTGATTAGATTCAGTAGTAATAGATTCGGCACCCACAGTCAGGGTGGTAGCTACCACATTCAAGTTATTAAGCGGCTGCATACTGCCGATCGAGCCGTTTAATTCAATAGTGTTTTGCGAATTGAGCGTCAAATTATAGTGATTACCAGAACTATCACTATCGATGGTTGAATTGATTGTAATGTCATTAGAACTATCAATATTGATATTATCATTCGTAAGATATAAATTTCCGCTATGACCACCACTAGCATCACTGATTGTAATGTTATTAAACGCGGAGCTATAACCAATATTGCCAGCCAAATTCACTTGAGCGCTATTTAAAGTTAGGCTGTCACCATCCGTATTACTGTCATTCATTGAGCCATTGATATTAATACTATTAGCTGCGGTAATCGAAATACCACTAGTAGTAATAGAAGCCGAATTACCACCACTAGCAGCACTAAAAGATATCTCACTGAAAGGAACCGTATTACCGATGTTGCCATCGAGATTGATGTTGCTAGCATATAAATTAAGATTATTCGCGCCTGCGGTCGTACCATTAATCGTATTTGAAAAAGTAATTGTGCCGCCACTAGCACTCAACCCAGGGCCGCCCGAGACAGTGACTGCGTCACTGTAATTCTGGTTACCGGAAGTAATAATAGAATTAGGCCCGATGATATCGGCGCCGGTGCCGCCGCCGGTCGCGTCGGTTAAAGAGAAACTTGCTAAAGGCGTGTTACCGCCAATCGTGCCGTTAATAATATTCGCTTTGCTACCTAAACTAAGGTTGTATGCGCCATCTATACTGCCAGTAGAAGAAAGAGTGATATTACCCACCGAATTTGCGAGAGAGGCATCTTGCGATAGCACTTCAGCCCCATTAAACGTGATATTTCCTGTCGTCGTGCCACTGCCGAAAGTAATACTATCTGTTCCAAGCACTAAATTGGTCAGCGTTGTCGTCGCCATATTAACACTAGCGTGACTGTTCCCTATCGTTAGCACATTACCTGGCGTGGTATATAAAACCGTATTTGAACTCAAGCCGGTGATAGCAGAACCTAATTCGGTATTCGTTATCGAATTAGCGTTGGTGAGATCACCAATTTCAAGCGTGTTTGCAGTCAATTGCAAAGCAACACTGACGACACCATTAGACACGTTAGGCACTAACGTCACGTCATTCCCAAACACGGTACCGCCGGCTATAGTGAATAATAACGAATCGCCAGAAACAAGACCGGTAGGTAAGTAGCTAAACCCGCCACCGCCGTTAGTGGTCGATGTACCTAGCAGAGTGCCGTTTTGATAAATATTGATGGTAAGACCGGACGCGGAGCTAGTTCCATTTGAGACCGTGCCACTGAATACGCTAGGAAAAACTTTAAGATAAGGATAGGAAGTACCCATCGCCCAAGTATTAGTAAAATCCCATCCTGCCGCCGTGTAAGTCGATTCAGATGAGAGGTCAACGGTACCGCCATTCGCGCAACTGCCGCCGCCGACACAACCGCCAACGACATTCGAAAGAGTTGCACCACCACTGCCGACCGCAGAACTTTGACCAGAGACAGCGGTGTCCCAAAAACTATTATTGATGCTGAAACCGCTTGATTGACTTACACCTACAAGACCACCGCCTGAGCTATTGTTTGAATTAATGACCGCACTGCTATAAGAATCCGTTATCGTTCCATTACCACTAGTAATACCGATTAGACCCCCCGCGCCTTGTGGGTAGATACTGCTTGCAGTGATTGATCCGGTAGTATAAGAGTTACTAATTAAGCCATCGTTATTCATTATTCCGACTAGACCACCCGCATATAACCCATTCACCGTAGCTGATGAGTAAGAGTCGGATATGCTTGAGGTATCACTACTCTGACTACCAAGGCCGGCGACCAGACCACCGACATAAGACCCACCAATAACAGACCCAGTAACATAAACATCACTTAAATTTGAGTTAACAGCTAATCCTACTACACCCCCTACGGCCTCATTATTTGGAGCATAGATGTTAAGATTCGTTAGCAGTATATTTTCAATAGTAGTATTTTGGACTTGCTCAAATAGACCCATGTAAGTGTCAGACTGAAACTGAGAATTATTATTTGTATTGATGGTAAGACCGTTAATAGTAAAGTTTTGGCCATTGAACGTTCCAGTAAAGTATGTACTGTTATTAAAACCGCCAGCATCGATGGGTATAAATCCAGCCCCGCCGTTCCAAGTCGCCGTACCAGTTGCGTTAATACTATTCATGAGCTCATAACTGTAACCCATTGTCGTGGGGCTAGAACCAATACCTTCTAGACCATAAATATCTGTTATCTCATAAGGACTGCCCGTGGTGCCGCTGCCGCCTATTGCTCGGATAAACGAGACTAAAGACGACGGTCCGCCTCCTGAATTAAGTTCGAAGTCATTTGTAACATTGAACACTGGCAACGTGGCGGAATTCTGTTTCCAGTTACCTTCTACCAAATCAAAATTAGCGACATTAATCGCTGCCGAGGCCGAAGGAGTAATATTTTTAGCGGTTGATCCAGTACCCGCTGCTAACGTAAGCGTGTTTACCGTGATGGCGGCGTTCAAAGCCATAGTGCTAGCAGCGACAAGTGATAGTCCGCCGTTAGTCGCAGTGATAGCGGAACCTAATGTAATCGTACTCGCCGCAGTTAGCGTTAATGAGTAAGCAGAGTTCCATGTCAACGCACTACTAGTCGCAAGTATAATCGTACCTGCTTGCGATCCGGTGGAGCCGGTAGTGACATTGACATTTTCATTCGCTAACGCAGCTTCTAAATTAGCGACAGTTAAAATTGAACTAGCTACAGTAGGCGTGAATACACCGCTAGTAATGGGATCAGAACTTGTGCCTGTGGCTTGAATCGTCACATTTTCAGGGTCTAGTAATAATGAGCCTTCAATGCCGTGACTTGCTGAAAGATTTGCCGTACCTGAAAAATTTAAAACTTGCTGACCCGAGATTTCAGAAAAACCGCCATTGCCGCTGACAGAACCGCCTTGCGCTAAAACGCTGCCATTATAATTAGTATAATCATTAGACCAAACGATAACATTGCCGCCATTCCCAGAATTAAGCGCCGACGCATTCAATGTGGCACCCGCGTCGATAGTGGTACTAGTCGCATTGAGCAATGGGCCTTCGCCATGTTCATTACCGCCGACATTGATGTTACCGCCGCCCGTTAAGCCGCTAGCATTTAATGAAGCAGTCGACGTTAAATGAACATTGCCGCCTAGCACTTGAATCGTGCCGCCTTGCGTTCCGCCCGAAGCATTCAATGTTCCCGAAACAGTGACATCCGTATTATCGTCACCCGATAAAATAATTTCGCCGCCTTGTCGTGACACGGATCTTGTTTCAGCGACGCCGCTCATATCGATGACATTGTCTAACACCCCCGCCGCCGCTTTTGCCGTTACTAAAATTTGGCCGCCGTCCGCTAATAATTTTCCTGAATTGTGAATGCCGGTGCTAGCTGCGGAAGCCGGTGCGTCGACGCTGAAATTAATTAATTGATCGCCGTTAAAATCTAAAGTGAAAATACTACCTGATCCCATCACGATGCTGCCCAAGCGCGCTTGTATCACACCGGTGTTAGCAACGCTGTCGCCCAACAACGCGACTAAGCCGTACTTCGAAGCGATGATTTTGCCTGCGTTAGTAATCGAACCGTGATAACCAGTGTCTTGATCGAAAATATACTTGCCCGCTAAAAAATTCGCGTTACTAATATCTGTCGTCGACGCAATTAACCCGCCGACATCGACGCGCGCGCTGGGACCAAAATAAATTCCCGCGCCGTTAATTAAAATAATCCTGCCGTTTGAAGTTAATCGACCGTAAATTTGTGACGCGCCGTTTTGCGCATTGATGCGGTTAAGCGCGACGGCACTAGAATTGGGTTGGATGAATTGCGTTTTTTCTTGCGCGGAAATATTAAAGCTATTCCATTGCACTATCGCTTGTTGGCTGGATTGATTGATGGTGGTAGTGTTGCCGGAGTTGGAAATAGTGGCGCTGCCGCTGGTAACGGTGCCGCCCTGTGGATTTCCCAGCGCAACATTCACCATTATGATGCTGGCTACAAGCACCATCGCATGAGCGAACTTTTGGGAAAAACTACGCATTTGTTGCCTCTTATACAGTCTAAGTCACTGTTAATTAATGGCCTAAAAACAGCACATTTTGTATTTTTTTGTTATATATCTAGTTTAGTCCAGATTTGATATTTTGCATGATTTTTGGACTATTTATTTATAGTTTATTTTGCTGTAAACACTTGAAAAATATGACGACATAAATTGAAATGCGAGCGGATTTCGTACCTGTTATTGAGACGCAACTATATAGAGAATAAACAACATCTAAGGAAGTAATTTTTGTATGGCCGCGTGCTTGCGGCCATGATTTCTAGATAGGAAAAATTTATCGCGGAATTAAGGACGATCAACCGACTGTGGCTTACCGTTTTCATCAATCGCGACGAAGGTGAAAGTGCCTTCCGCGACTTTTTTTTCTGCGTCGTCTTCGAGCGCGCCGGTGGTCCACACACTAATAAGAAATTTCATAGACGTCTGTCCTACTTTTAAAAGTTCCGCGTAAACACTCACGCAGTCGCCGACATACACAGGCTTGATGAATGACATCGTATCGATCGCCACCGTCACGGTTCTGCTATGACAACGTCTGCGGCTCGCGATACTGCCGCCCATATCCATGTGCGACACTAACCAACCACCGAAAATATCGCCGTTCGCATTGGTGTCCGCCGGCATTGCACTCACGCGCGCGACGAGATCGCCACGTGGTTTCGAAGAATCATCAGCCATGCTCATCTACTCCTGAATTAAAAAAATATAACATAAATCAAACCCGCAATGCCGGTGTATTGTAAAAACTGATATAGCGTTTTATTCCACTTTTTTAATTTACCCGCGTAGGCCGCTAAATAATGATAATAGCGGTAAAGCTTATTAAACACACCCACTCTATCCGTCGGTAAATTTTGCGCCGCGGACTCAGCGATCACAAAGCGCGAAAATAAGCGGTTGATCAACGTCGCAAGCGGATTATTCAACGGCCTTTCCACATCGCAAAATAAAATAATTCGATCAGTATCAGTGTCATTTTTCGCGGCGTGAATATAGGTTTCATCGAATAACACCGCTTCGCCATCGCGCCAACTGTAAGGCGAGCCATCCACATAAATGCGACATTTTTCTGAATTCGGCGTGATCAGACCTAAATGATAACGCAGCGAACCGGCGTAGGGATCGCGGTGCGGTTTTAATTGGCCGTCTTTCGGCAGCAAGGTAAACATAGCGCCGTGAATAGTTGGAATTTGCTTTAGCAGCGCCACGGTGCGCGGACAAAACGCCTCCGCCGACGGCAAACAATTCTTATACCACTTCAAATAAAAACGTTTCCAGCCGCGCTTAAAAAAAGAATTAAAGCCCATATCATCGTTATTTTCCGCGGCTTTTATGTGGTTTTGCGCCAGCAACGCTGCCGCTTCAGCACGTATCGTGCGCCAATTATCTTGCAATAATTTCAATTCAGGGAACGCCGCGACGTCTTGGTAAGGTTTATTTGGCACGGCGGAAAAGAGATACATCAGCGCGTTGATGGGCGCCATCAAGGTCGAGTGATTAACGAGTTGACGTAAAAATTTAAGCCGCACTTTGCCGCGGAATTGCGTGTACGCGGCCGAAATAATGTAGACGTAGAGAATAATAAACTTCGCTGAAAATAAATGAATAGACATTGTCACTTCCAGAGTCTTAATAAATATTCGATATTTTGCCGATATTACCACAATGGGAGCGTGCCGGCGATTGCCGGTAATTACAGTTTCCGGTGCAATAACACCGGAAAATCTTGGCGTAATTCCCGCAAATAATCGCGATTTATATCGGCGCTGACGACCCCTTCCCCGTCCGCTAACGACACTAACACTTCCCCCCAGGGATTCACGATCATGCTATGCCCATAGGTTTTCCGGTTGTTGGGATGCGTGCCGGTTTGGCAAGCGGCGACGAGATACGCTAAATTTTCAATGGCTCGCGCGCGCACTAATATATCCCAATGCGCCGCGCCCGTAGTGTATGTGAACGCGGTGGGTAGGGCGATAATTTCCACGTCTTGCGCGTGCATACGGCGAAATAACTCGGGAAAACGCACGTCATAACACACGGCCAATCCTAACTTACCAAACGGCGTATTCACGACGACGATTTTATCGCCGGGCTCGGTGGTTTTCGATTCCGAATAAGCTTCTTGGCTATGGCGCAAATGCGCATCGAATAAATGCACTTTATCGTAGCGCGCGATTTCCTCGCCCTTATCATCGAAGATCAAACAAGCGGCGCGCGCGCGGGTGTCATCATGCGAGGCCGTCAGCGGTATCGTCCCCCCCACTAACCAAATCCCATATTCACGCGCGGCGGCGCGTAAAAAATCTTGAATCTTCCCCCCGCCCGCGTCTTCGCGAAGTTTGACTTTCAACTCATTGCTGAGCGCCATGGTCGCGAACATTTCCGGCAATACGACTAAATTCGCGCCGCTGCCCGCCGCTTCCGCGATGTATTTTTTCGCGGTGTTTAAGTTTTCTTGCACGTCACTTCCAGACGTCATTTGTACTGCTGCGATGCGTGGTGACATGCCATTATCCTTTTGGTAACACGACGGAATTTTTTACCGCGTCGATGATCGCTGCCTGCACCGCGGCGGCCGCCGCCGTCCCCACGACGATTTCTTCCGCGCGCTCTTGTCCGCACGACAAGCAAAAAATAATATCGCCGTCAAACTGCGTAAAAATAGGAGTGACAGCGCGCGCCATACCCGCCAACGCCATTTTTGAAATGCGCTTCAACTGAATTTTAGAAAAAGCCGCATCGGTAAACACCGCGACCAGCGTTGAATTCGACGGCGCGGGCAACGGCGCGAAATCATTGGCTAAAATAGTTTTTTGGCAATCCGCGAATACGCCATTTTCAAAGCGCGCGCCGGCGATAATCTTGCCCGTCGCGTCGACCACATCGCCGACGCTATTCACGACGGCGTAAACGACAACGTTCACTTTACCAACGGTGATGTTAGCAAAGCCTACGCCGCCACTCATGCGTGCGGCGGCAGCGACCGCTTTGCCGACGGAAGCGCCGGTGCCAGCGCCGATGCGGCCGCTGTCGGTGTTATTTTCGACGGCTGTCTCGCAAGCGCGGTAAGCATCCGCAGCGGACGGCGCGATGGGTTGTTTTATCGATAAATCGTAGATGGCGATGGTGGGGATAATCGGCACGATGCCATGCGGCATTTTCCAACCGATATTATGTTCTTGAAACCAACGCATCGCGCCCGCCGCGCTACCCAACCCATAAGCGCTGCCGCCCGTGAAAATCAAGCCGTTCACATGCGACACATTCACTTCTAAATCCAGCGTCGATAATTCATGCGCCGCCGGCGAAGAACCACACAAGGTATACGCACCCACCGTCGGCCGGTCAAAGATAAAGGCGGTGACGCCAGTACCTTGTTTTTCTAGTGTGGTATGCCCGATCCGCAAACCCTGCATAGTCTGTCCTTGTGAATTTTTTTTAGTATGCCACTAATGTTAGCGGCCTAACAATCTTTGCAGCGCGGGCTTGAAGCGTGGACAGCCCAGTTTGTTACAAATGTCATGCGCTGCTGCCGGCGGATCGATAATATCAGTGGCGGACAGTTCGGTGCCATTGATAAAAATCGTATCCTCGTCACTAGCAAACGTCATCGTCGTATTTATCGGGAAAAGGCCCGTTTTTCCCCGCAAGAACGGGATGCCTTCGATAAACGTCTCCAATAAATCTTCGGCCGCGTATTCATAGTGCAGGGTCAAATGCTTCTGCCTTCGGTGTTGGGTAAGAAAGGCGGTGAACGCTTGCGTAAATTCTTGTTCCCAGGTGGGATGTTCGCACTCTAACTTATCTAACAAAAACTGCTTATTTTCCGTAGCGAAATGTACCCGGCAGCGTGAATTTACGGCGGCCGAATCATGCGTGTATGTCGTCGATTTTAAAAATTCCAACCACTTAATCGTGGCGGCTTCGATTTGCTCATCTGAAAGGTAAAGCGGGTCGCCCGCGAAAAAAGACCCTCTACTAATAGCCATTGTTACCATCTCCTGTACGTACGAGGCTCATACTTTGCTAAAAAGCGCTATAATATTCCTCTTAGCCAAACTAAGCAAAATTACCCTTTTTTTAGGCGCTGCGTGTATACTTGCCCGATGAAATTTCTTAAAACCACAGTCATATCGCTGCTTTCCCTAAGTTTGCTAATCTCAGCCCCTCTGAGTTGGGCGGTGGGGTTAGTGCTGCATACAGAAATCGACGGCGCCAAAGACCCTGTACTAAATAATATCAATGAGCGTTTAAAACTCTTAGAGAAGTCCTATGGCGCTGATTTAACTGAGAAAAAAATTGAGTCTTTCGTTCAAACCGCCCCGCAGAATATTAAACAAGCCGTGGAACCTTACGGCTATTTCCGCTCCGAAGTTTCGTCCCACCTTTACCGGCGCGGCAATGATTGGACGGCACAGTTTAGTGTGCGGCTGGGGCCCGCGCTACACATCACTCAAGTCGCGGTGCGTATTTCCGGCCCGGGCAAAGACGATAAAGCGCTGCAAAAATTTATTACCGATTTTCCGATCCGCGCCGGCCAAGTGTTTTTAGCCGATAAATACGAAGAACAAAAACAAAAATTATTTCAAACCGCGGCCGATGAAGGTTATCTCAAAGCCTACTTCGAAGACAAAGTCATCAGCATCGATTTAAATAAATATAACGCCGTGATCGTCATGCATTTGAATACCGGCCCGCGTTATTATTTCGGCAAAATCAGTTACCAACAAAAAACCTTCGCGGAAAGTTTTTTGCGGCGCTTTCAGCATGTGGAAACCGGCGATCCATATTCGAGTTCCAAACTGTTAACGTTTCAACAAAATTTAAATGACAGCCATTATTTCGATAGCGTGTCGGTGAATCCGCAGTTGCAAAACGTGCAAGATTATCAAGTCCCCGTTGATGTGACGTTAAAACCTAACAAACCTGAAGTCTATAACGCGGGTATCGGCTACGGCACGTATACCGGCCCGCGCTTGACGCTAGGCACGGAGTTTCGCCATCTCACTAAAAACGGGCATCACTTCAGCGTGCAAGTGAAATTATCCAGCGTGTTATCCGGCGTGTCGGCGCAATATATTATTCCTGGTAGTAATCCGTTAATCGATCAGTATGCGATTGGCGCGAGTTATCAAAAGTTTTCACCCAAGAACGGTTACAGTAATTCTAAGTCCGTGTCGCTCAGTTACATCAAAGAAATTTGGGGCGGCTGGAAGCGCACGCTGACGTTATCCTATTTACGTGAAAATTATTTTATCAACGGCAGCGCTTCCTCGCACAATAGCCGGCTTTTAATTCCAAGTATGAACATGACGCGTGTGCAAGCGGATAATTTAATTAATCCCACGCAGGGTTATAAAATCAGTTTTGATTTACGCGGCGCCAGCACGCATGTCGTGTCTGATACGCGCTTCATTCAATCCGAATTAAAAGGTAAATATATTTTTAGCCCCACCGAAGCGAGCCGTTTGTTGTTTCGCGGTGACATCGGCTACACGTCGGTGAGTGACTTAACGTTGCTGCCATTGTCGTTACAATTCTTCGCCGGCGGCTTAGATAGCGTGCGTGGGTTTCCTTACAGTTATTTCGGCCCGGGACGTTATTTAAAAACCGCGAGCGCTGAATTCCAACATCGCATTGTCGGCAATTGGAGCGGCGCCGTGTTTTTTGACACTGGTACCGCTGATGATCACTTTAACGCGCCGGTCGGCCGTGGCGCGGGCGTCGGCCTCATTTATAATTCTCTGATCGGCCCTGTGCGGCTCTACACCGGCTGGGGAAAAGTCCAAGATAAGCCGCGCCATTTCGACTTAGAATTTAGTATCGGTCCGGAGTTAGGATGAGATTATTCCTACGCATTATCGCCTTGTTTTTAGAAACGCTGATTTTGCCGGTGCTACTGGTCGCGGGCACGGTATATTTTATCGGTGAAACCAGCGCGGGTCTGCAAGCCAGTTTAAAAATCGCGGGGAAATTCTTGCCGGGCGAATTCGCTGTCCAACACGCGCAAGGCAAATTATTTGCGCAATTCACGTTAAATAATATTACTTATCGCGACGGTGACATCAACGTGGCGGTACAATTTTTTGAATTCAAGTGGCAGCCTAAGCAATTGTTGGCAGCCAAATTAGCTATCGACCATGTCATCGCGCACCACGTCACGGTCACGTCAAAAACGCCGTCCAGCCAGCCGTTGGATTTCGAACGCGTGCCATTTTATCTAGAACATGTGCGCGTTAGTGAAATGCAGATGACGGATATAAATTACACTGGCAGCGATAAACAGACCTTCAATGTGATCAGCCTGGCGTTACAACAAAACGGTACGGAAAATTTCACTTTTTCCGCCGCTTTTGCCAACGGCGCGATTCATGGTACGTTGACGCAAGATTGGGATGCGCAATGGCATTTCCAAATTCCCGATCTGGCAAAACTTATTCCTAACGCGCGCGGCACGGTGGCGTTAAACGGCACGCTAACCGGCCCACGCCTAGCGCCGACGATACACGCTGATTTGCACGCGCAAAAATTATTTTTGAATAACGACATAGTCAATCAGTTAAACGGCAAAATTAATTTAATTTTACAACCTGACACCCGTTCGAATTTAACCGTCACCGCTAGCGGCATTAAAATTCAAGACCATGTTTTTCAAGATACCGCCGTCAGTGTCAGCGGACAAACGCATGTGACGGACAAACAATTCGCCACCGCGCTCGTGATTGCGTTAAATAATAAACCGTATCTCAACATGCAATTAACGCTGCCCAAAGATTTTGATTACCAACATTACACCGATCAACCCATTTATGCGAAAGTGAACGCTGACGCGATTAATCTACAAACTTTGGCGCGTTACGCCCCCGACGTTAAAAATATACGCGGCGCATTGCTAGGTTCGTTAGAAATGCAAGGCACGCTGAATACGCCGCACATCAAAGGAGAAATCAGTTTAAATAACGGCAATTTCACGCTGCCCAAGCTCGGCGTCACGTTTAAGAATATCACGTTGCACGCGCTCGGTGATGAAAGTAAATTACTGCATTACGATGGCACGCTGCAAGCGGGCACCGGCAGCGCGAAGCTGCAAGGTTCCACCGATTTTTCGCAAAAAGATTTTCCCTCGACGCTTAATTTGCAAGGCAGCAATTTACAATTAGTTAATTTAGAAGAATATAAATTACAAGCGTCACCGGATTTAACCGTGTCGCTCGCGAATAATATCGTGTCCGTGCACGGCAAAATCTTCGTGCCGGAGGCGAAAATCGCGCCCAAGAATTTTAACGGCGTCGTCACGCTGCCGTCAGACGTCGTGTTCGTCGGCAAAGAAAAAACTAAGACGTCGTCGGCTTTAGATTTCCTACCCGCGTTAGAAGTGACCGTGACGCTAGGCGATAAAATTTATTTGCATTACCAAGATTTAGAAGCGGATTTAAAAGGCAGCGTCATCATCAGCAAAGAAGCGCACAGTCCCGCGACCGGCGTCGGCGAATTATTCACGACCAAAGGCACGTATAACGCTTACAAAAAAATGCTGACCATCAAACAAGGCCGCTTGGTTTATACCGGCAACCTCATCACTGACCCGGGTTTAAATATCAAAGCGTCACGTGAAATTAAAACCATCGCCACCGGCGCGATCAGTGATTTTTCCACCGTGCAAGCCTACACCGGCAGCGAAACATTAACCGTCGGCGTGCAAGTGCTCGGCACGTTAGAGAAACCCGTTATTTCATTGTATTCTGAACCCGCCCTTAGCCAAGTGGATGTCTTGTCTTATTTAGTGTTAGGCGTACCGTCGACGCAAGTGAGTGGCTCCAGCAACCAAGCGCTGCTGTCGGCCGCTTCCGCAATGAATTTTGGCGGTAACGGTTCAACTAACTTAGCTTCCATCACGCAAAATATTCAAAAGACGTTCGGCTTGTCGGAAATGAATGTGGAATCGGTGCAGACGTTTGATCAGGGCACCGGCGGCACCGTGGGTAAGACGTCGTTAGTGTTAGGCAAACAAATCACGCCGCGGTTGTATGCCCATTACAGCACGAGTTTTGACTTTTTAAATCCAGTGTCGACGTTTAATTTACGTTACAAACTCAGTAAGCGCTTTTCTATACAATCAGAAACGAGTACAATTGATACAGGCGCGGATTTGTTATATAGCATTGAGCGCGGTTAGTTTTTAAATTTTTCATAAGGAAATGAATTATGTCGATTAAAAAAATAATGATCTTAGCGTTATGTCTTAGCAGCGGCTTTAGTATGAATGTGATTGCCGATACCAGTGGCACCGCGCAATTAGAAACTACCCCACCAGCCGCCGAAGGCCCCATGACTACCGAACAAACGCCGGCGATTATCGCGAAGACGTATAATAATTCGAATAATAATCCACAAGGCAATAGCGTCCCGCCAAAAACCGGCGCGATGTCACCGACAAACGGCAACCCAGCGAACCCACCGATTGGCTCTAGCGGCGCTCCAATACCTAGCAGCGCGCCAGTACCAGCGTCACCGACCAACCCGAATGCGAATTTGCCACAGTAAGTAGTGCGAAAATCTTTTCACCTCTCCTATTGCGGGAGAGGTCGAAAAAAATAATTAAACTTTCTCGGTAACTTCTGCAGCCACAAAATCTTGCTCTAACACTTTACGCACGACAAAGCGTGGGCGTTTACGTACTTCTTGATAAATCCGCCCGATGTATTCACCCATCACGCCCATACCTAACAACACAATGCCAATCAAGAAAAACAAAATAGCGAACAACGTGAACACGCCTTCTACTTCCGGGCCCACCACCAAACGTCTGATCATCAAAAACATCACGAACACAAAACTCCAAAATGAAATTAGCAAACCAAGCATCGTCACTGTTTGCAGCGGCAAGACGGAAAACCCCGTCACTAAATCAAAATTATAACGGATCAATCCATACAAACTATAACTAGACTCGCCGGCCGAGCGCGGCGCGTGCGCCACGCCGACTTCCGTCGGATTAGAGGCGTAATTCAACGCGAGCGCGGGAATAAACGTCGTGGCTTCGCCGGTAGACGCCATCAAATCCACGATGTCCCGTTTGTAAGCGCGCAGCATGCAGCCTTCGTCTTGCATTTTTAATTTCGGCATCATCCATGCGCGAATTTTATTATGCAAACGGGAAACGATTAACCGCCAAGGACTATCTTGCCGTTCCATGCGGTGCGTATTCACCACGTCATGCCCCTGCTCCATGGCCGCGACTAATTTACCGATTTCTTCGGGTGGATTTTGTAAATCCGCATCCATAGTAATAATGATTTCACCACGCACCCGTTCAAAGCCCGCCATAATCGCCATGTGCTGACCGAAGTTGCCATTAAACTCGATCACGCGGATTTGAGAGGGGCGGCGTAGATGCAAGGCTTTGAGAATTTCCGCGGATTTATCGGTACTGCCGTCGTTCGTCAAAATGATTTCATAACTTTTACCCAGGGTATCCAGTGCTTTGGTCAATCGCTGATACAATTCTTCAAGACATTTTTCTTCGTTGTGAACGGGAATCACGACGCTGATATATGGATGAGCTGACATTTGCAAATACCTTCTAATCAGAACACAATGGGATGGAATTATAATATACTATCGCAAACTTACTCAATCTCTTGAAGACTATGAATAAAGCCACGATCGATAAAATTTTTCAACGCTTTCAAGAAGCTAACCCGCACCCGACCACCGAATTGCGTTACCACACGCCGTTCGAATTATTAATCGCCGTGATTCTTTCCGCGCAGGCGACGGATACTTCCGTTAATAAAGCCACGGACGTGTTGTACAAACACGCCAACACCCCGGAAAAAATTGTAAGTCTCGGTGAAGCCGGCCTTAAACAATATATAAAATCTATCGGTTTGTACAACAGTAAAGCCAGTAATATCATCAAAACCTGCCAGATTTTAATTGAAAAACACGCCTCCACCGTCCCGCACGACCGTGCCGCCTTAGAAGCGCTGCCAGGTGTGGGCCGCAAAACCGCGAATGTGGTATTGAACACGGTGTTTGGTGAACCGACGATCGCGGTGGATACGCATATTTTTCGCCTGGCCAACCGCATCGGCTTAGCCAAAGGCAAAACGCCGTTAGCGGTAGAAAAAAAATTATTAACAGTGATCCCAAAAAAATATTTACACGACGCGCACCACTGGTTGATATTGCACGGACGTTATATTTGTTTAGCACGCAAACCTGGCTGTCCGGAATGTTTAATCCGCGATTTATGCCAATATAAATTTAAAACGGTAGGCTAAAATGTTTTCGCAAGAACGTGAGGAATTACGCCAAGTATTTTTTGACGCTTGGCTTTTTCCTAAATACAAAGGGCATAGATACCGTGATTTTTTTTTGAATTTGGAATAAGTGTTTGCCCGCACTTTTAAGGTATATGACTATTAATATGGATCAATATTAGCCACTGTGAGTTTTCGATCTAGTGAAAGGCTTACCTTCGACTAGAATGTTGTTGCCATGTTTTTCATCCGGGGGGACGGAAGATAATTGAGAAGCTCCTGACCGAAAAAACGTTCCTAAAACAGGTTTTGATTCTTTACGCGATTCTTTATTAATATTTGGTAATATATTAATTGCCTGAACAATCATTTCTTGATTAATTGGTTTTGTAAAATACTGATCCATGCCACTTGACATACCTATTTTTTGATCCTGTTCAGTGGAATTAGCAGTGAGAGCAAATATCGGAGTTTTAATTAACTTTCTTTCCCTTTCAATCTGTCGGATTTTAATAGTAGCTTCAATTCCGCCCATAACAGGCATAATTACATCCATTAAAATAACGTCATAACGTAATTTCTGAAATGCTTCTAAGGCTTGAACGCCATTATTAGCAATATCACAGTCATGACCTGCTTTAGATAACATTCTTTTAAGAAATTTTTGATTAACTACATTATCTTCAACTATCAGTATTCTTTT
This sequence comes from Gammaproteobacteria bacterium, assembly GCA_963692955.1. GTDB lineage: Bacteria > Pseudomonadota > Gammaproteobacteria > DSM-16500 > DSM-16500 > UBA5158. The sequence goes on from OY843587.1 coordinate 2,102,499, forward strand.
TTGAGCCACACTTTCTGATAAAGTAGCTATAGGAGATATAAGCTGAGTAAATTTTTCTTTCATTTCATTAACTTTTTCAATTGAGGGGATAATAAAAGGTAGTGTTAAGATAAATTCTGAACCTTTATCTTTTTGACTGGTAACGGTAATATCTCCTCCCATATTAATAGTGAGTATCTTTGCTAAATAAAGGCCAAAAGCCGTTCTACTAAAATCAGCTCCGCTAGAAATATTCACATGGGAAAAACGTTGAAACAGTTGACCAAGCTCAGTTTCGTCAAAACCCGCGCTGGTATCTTTGAGTTTGAAAACCACTTTGGCATTATCCGCAGTTCTATCAGATATCATTACTGATAACTCCACGCTACCGACCTCAGTGAACTTTAAGGCATTCTCTAATAAATTAACAATAATTTGTTTTAGAGCCAATTCATCACCCTCTAACCAAATTTCATTTTCATCAATTAAATGAATTTTTAGCTCAACATGTTTGAGTTTTGCGTTACCGCTATTCATTTGAAAGAGATCTTGAATTGTTTTATTGAGTTCAAAAATATATGTTTTTTGTAATAATCCACTTTCTTTCACATTAATGATTTCTAAATTGTTATCCAAAATGCTAGTTTGATAGTTCGCACAAAATAACATGGAATTGAATGTTTGAGTAATCTCATCGAATGAATCTTTGAATTTATGACGTAAAGGCATAGGCAATGTACTTGTCAGTTCCATTACGGATAATTCTTGCGATTTGATTTGTTCTTTTAAAGTTTCCATTAAACCATATAAGTTGTTTAAAGGATTTCGAACTTCATGTGACAAAAAGGCAATAAATTCTGTCAGTTGTTGATTATATTCTACGGTTTGTTGCATACGTATAGTAATATTTTGTCTTTCCGCCTTTCGTTGTTTTGAAACATCTTTTCCCATGGCATACAAACGGTCATGCTTAAGGTAGGAAGACCATAGAATAATTCGGTAACTCCCATCTTTACATAGATAACGATTTTCATAATCGTAGATAGGAATTTTTTCTTCTCTATCTAATTGTTGTTGAAGAGACCCAGCATCTTGAGGATGTAAAAATCTATGTAATGATTGCCCTAATAACTCATCTTGACTGTAACCCAAAATTTTTGAAAAAGCAGGATTAAAATATTGTAGTGTGCCTTCGGAATTGCATATACATATGAAATCCGATGCCAGCGAAAAAATAGTGTCCAGATTTGCATTCGAGAATTCAGGCGGTTGTTCGGGAGATAAAATTAGTTTGGTGATGGTGGTATTTTCTAATAAAGCTTTTTTACCTAAAGGTCCTACTTTATTGTAATTCAAGTTAAGTATTTTGATAGACTTATTTTCTGCTAAGGCTATTGCTCCCGCGTCTTCGATATCATTGTAACTTAGGAAAAGCTCCTGCAGCGTTTCGTTTTGCGCTAGGCAAACCCCTCCGGCATCTTTGATGCTATTTGAACTATAAGCTAGCGTAAGCAATGTTGTATTTAAGGAAAGTGCGTATACACCCTTAAAATTAGCTTGATTACCGGAAGCATCTAAATAGGTAAGCGCGTGATGCTTCGCTAACATGATAATGCCAGGATCTTTTATTAGATTGTGACTAACAATTAATTTCTTTAATGGCGTAACTTTCTCGAGTACATAATCTCCATCAAAATTGATTTTATTATAGGACATGTCTAATTCAATCAATGACGAGTGCTGTAATAACGCCATTGCACTTTCATTAACAATTTTATTTGAACTGACATCCAATTTAGTTAATGTTGTGTTTTTAGATAACGCTAACACCGCTTCCAGCGTAAAACTGTTACCCGCGATCGATAATACGCGAATAAATTTACTCTTAGATAAAGCTATTACGCCGCTAGTAGTAATATTATTTTCACTAAGGTTGACCTCTACCAACGAATGACTCTTGGATAAGGCTATGGCACCTGAATCAGAAATAGTATTGTGCGATAAGATCATTGACGTTATGGATTTACTTTTAGCTAGTTCAATAGCATCTCGATCTGACAGATCATTACCCGCTAAAGACAAACTTGTAAGAGTTAAACTTTCTGCTAGAAGACTAATATCACTGGTAACAATCTCATTATCAGCTAAATTAAGTGAAATAAGTCGGTTAGTTTTAGCTAATGATTCAATACTTGTAAATTTACAAGAAGACGCAATTAACGTTGTAAAAGTACAATTTGCAGAGGCTAATAGTTCGGCGCCATGATTCCCAATATCATTATTTGATACATTCAAGGTCGTAATATGTGTGTTCGATTCCATTATTTTCAGAATCATTTCCAGATCGTTGGGATTAATTTCTTTATTGCTGAGATCTAAGACGGTTAGTTGAGGATCGTTTCTACCAATTCTTTCCATTAAATGATTATCTACAAGCATCCCTCGCCCCTTAAGATTTTAAAATAGCATAGTTGTAATTCTAAAAATGATGGCTTTTTAATCAGAAGTTTAAATAAGTTGTATTATAGATATATAAAGGGCGCATTAGATAAAGAAATAAAATTAATTGGCTTATTAGATTAATTACATAACAAATGATTTGATATAAAATTAATTTAAAACAGGCTGCTCCTTTATGCCGGTGATTACATTCTATTAAGTTATTTTAGAATTACTGTGGCGAGCACACCGCGATGGTGTGCCGCCAAATGAAGACAACTATTTAGAAAACTTACTGCAATTAACTACGCGCTGATTTTAAACTTGATTTCTTCTTGTAAACTCACCCTCGACGACTTGAGTATTAGCAAGTAAATCGTGGGCACGCTGCACAGTGATTGAATCAGCCTGAGCGGATCGATTAAACAAGGACGCGATGTTGGTCGCAGGCATGGCTTGCATACGTTCTGCCATATACGCCTGAAATTCCACTTGCAATAAGAGTTGATTATCAATTTGGGTGACTAAATCCGGGTGCGTCACTTTCGCCGCTTCGTATTGCGCGCGCGTGAACGCTTGTTTGTCCGCGTCCGTCCAATTACGTAGTGGCTGTTGATCCAAAGCTTTGTGCAAAGCTGTAGTAATCTCCGCTTGCAGCCTAAAGAAGTCTGCGTGCTTTAACCCTTTATCTTTATACCCTTGCCATTCATCCCGCACATAAAATTCTAAGCCATCATTTCTAATCTGAAATTCACTTAAAAGCGCAGGATACAATGCTTCGAAACCAATTTTTTTATTTTCCACCATGCGTTCATAAGTCACATCCGGTCTGACTTGATGCTCTGCTAAATATCCATCGACGTATTCTTTAAAAGCCTTGCCTTGTGATCTAGTAAAAATTTCGATACCGGAGGTATAAAACCAACTTGTTAAGCGCTGCTCTAAATCAGCAGTTGTAAGTTGATGCATCTTGTCATTATATTTTTTTATTTCATGATAAATATCTTTAATAATTTGACGCGTATCCGCTTCCCATACGCTAAATTTCGTAAACTTTGCTGGCATATATACCTCTCTTGGCCTCACTTAAAAATAAAGATCAAACTGCGCCGTCACCGTATTATCCGGCTTACCCGCGCCATTAATAACACCGACCACCGCGCTACCGTTACCCGTTGCATATGCGCTTTCCGCGAAATTTTTATCGTGGCGATATTCAATACTTTGCAACGTGTCTTTCCACCAAGACGTGTTAAACACAGCAGACACGCGCTGCGCGGGTAAACTGAGCGCTAACGTTTCTTTCGATTCCGCATAACCTAAAGCGATAGAGCTAGGACGTTCAAACGCGGTAAAACTGTAAGCCGCTTCGAACGTTAGCGCGCGCGGTTTCGCGGCATGCGACTTGTAAGTTAGATCATTTAAGCTGAAAGAGTTAATCGCGCCGATATATTCCAAAATCAAATCGATATGCGAGCCTACACTCAACAGCGCGCGCAAGTTCAACGCCGGCACGCGTTTAGCAAGAAGTTCGCTGCCGAAATTGTTAGTCGCGCCAAACCCGCCAAACAATGGCTGACCTTCGCCATTGAATTGCATACCGCTAGAGTCGGCTAAGTTCATGATGGCGCCGCCACCGATATTGCCGCTGAAATTGCCGCTCGCGAAACGATAACCCATGTTAATACCACCATTGCTCATGCGCGTCGTCGCGCCTGTGTAAGTATCGCCTCTAAAAATATAACCCGAGCCATACACTGCGTTCGCGCCTTGTTCTTGGAAACCAATGACCAGCGCCCGCTCATGCGTACGGCCAAGTATCCGGGTGATAGGCGCGCTAACCATGTTCGAACTGTACAGACCGAACGGCACATACATTTGTCCGATCGACGCATACCAAGGCGATTTCGAAAAATCACCGAGCACGATAAATGCTTTACTGATAAATACTCGCGAATTACTCACCCGTTGGTTAGTCGCGAGCGTGCCTTCGCGCGCGCCGATATTGTTATCGTAAGTCATCGCGAACAAGCCTGACGTCCAACTGCTTGGTCCTAAAATGTAGCCGTCTAATTCCGCGTTAGTTAAATCGATATCAGAACTGGTGGGGCCTTCGCCTGGATCACGATACAGTGCTTGCGCTTCGACGATCCCGCTCAATAACAAATGCGCGTGGTCTTCTTCTTCCGCGCGGCCGAGTAAACGGAGGCGCTCTTTAATCGCCTTGCGGATATTTAATAACGAAACATCTTCGTTAATGTTAGGGGAGTTAATAATTAAATTCGAACCGGAAAACGCCAACGGCACGCCGATATAGGGCCCCGAGGAAACAAATGATTGACCTGGTACGTCGACGTCGATCGGTAAATTATTTATTTGATTGGGCGCGATCGTATTAGAGCCGGATTCTTGCGGCAAATAGGCGTCGGGACCGGAAGAAGTCCCGGCTGGAGTATTCACCGCATTCGTGGTTTGCGTGCGGCTACGTTTGCGCGATTTTTTTTGCGCCGGTTTTTTCGTTCCGCGCATAGCGGCGACTTGTTTGTCTAGCATGCGGGTCGCGTCTTTCGTGGAAGTGCCGTTGGTCGTCGAGGACGGCTGCGTAGTGTTTGTTTGCGCAAAGGTAAGCAACGGCATTCCAATCAGGATTAGCAAACCGGCGCTTGCCACCATAGATTTGAGTTTTTGTATCATGGAATTTTTTGCCTTGTGAAAAAAAGTGAGAAAGCCGTGTAAGTTAGCAAATAAAAAATTTTAGCTCAACAAAATTCACCGTATTTTTCGCTGATATTTTTTAACCGTTGGAAAAATGCGCTACGCACACAGCTTAAAGAATTGCGGCTTGGACATTTTATCCGCTACACTAAGCACTGACAAAAACCTAGGTGTTTGAATGAAGCTATCAAAATTTTTTAAAGCGGGCGCATTGGGTGATTGTTTCGCGGTCGTCAGCGGCATCATGTTAACACTCGCGTTCGCCCCATTCAATATCACACCGCTGGCAATTCTCGCGCCTGCATTATTATTAGCCTCGTGGTTGAAAGTTAAAAAAAGCCGCGCATTTTTTCGCGGTTGGTTATTCGGCTTAGGCTATTTTGGCAGTGGCGTGTATTGGGTTTATATCAGCATCCACACCTACGGCATGTCGCCGGTGTGGTTATCCGCGTTCATCACGATCGGACTCATTAATATTTTGGCGTTATTCCCCGCGTTTTGCGGCTATTTGTTAACGCGCTATTTTCCTGTCAATAACACTACAAAAATACTTTGCGCGTTTCCCGTGCTGTGGTGTTTCTTAGAATGGCTGCGCGGTATTTTATTCACGGGCTTCCCGTGGCTGTCGTTAGGCTATAGCCAAATCACCACACCGTTGAAAGGTTACGCGCCTTTGGTAGGTGTGTACGGCGTTTCTCTGCTCATGGTCATTAGCAGCGGCTTATTATTGAATACAGCGTTAAACGTCCGCGCGCGTAAAAATCTCATGCAAGCTTATCAAAGTTTATTTGCGCTAGTCTTCATTTGGATAGTTGGCGGTTTGTTGATTTACGCCAATTGGACAAAACCAAAAGGCATACCGGTCAAAGTGAGTTTAGTTCAAGGCAATATTCCGCAAGAATTAAAATGGAACCCTAATCACGTGCAACCCACGTTAGATATTTACACCAGCCTGACGCGCGATCACTGGGACAGTGCCATCATTGTCTGGCCGGAAGGCGCGATCCCGATCACCATCCAAGCAGCGCAAAACTTTTTAACGCAACTTTCGATTGAAGCCGCGAACCATAAAACTACGATCATCACCGGCATTCCTATGATGGCACATCCATGGGGCGAATATTACAATGGCGTCGCGGCCATCGGTAACGGCAAAGGCTTGTATTACAAACACCGCTTAGTGCCGTTCGGCGAATATGTTCCGTTTGAAAAATACTTGCATCAAATTCTGAATTTCTTGCATATCGTCATGTCGGATTTTATTCCTGGCACGGAAAATTTTGATCCTTTATACGCGAGTGGGCAGTACATCTCGGTCTATATTTGTTATGAAATCGCTTATCCGCAACAAGTCGCGGCGACTTACCGCGGCAGCGGCATGTTACTAACGGTCAGCGACGACGCTTGGTTTGGCGACTCCATCGCGCAACCACAACATTTACAAATCGCCCAAATGCGCGCGCTGGAGTTAGGCCGGCCGTTATTATTCGGCAGTAACAATGGCATCACCGCCATCATCGACGCGCGTGGCCGCATCCAATCGAGTATTCCCCCTTTTGCAACCGGTGTACTAACCGACTACGTGCAGCCTTATCAAGGCCGCACGTTATGGGATCGTTTGGGTATGAATACATTTTTTGCTGCGTTGTTAGTGCTGTTGATCATCGCAATAAGGAAACGCCAACTCAAATAAGCTGTCTCTTTCTCAATTATGCTTGACGCGGTGCAGCAGCTTCCAACTTTTGAGGTTCACTTGCTTGAGCTAAATCCAGCAGCGCATCCATTTTATAAAGTTCATTTTTCAAAAATTGATAATACGTTGAGTGTTCATAACTACGAAAGTGCACGAAAAATTTAAAGTGCGTCGAACCGATGTTAATCCCAAATCTATTTCTGCCAAACTCATCCGGCGTGCGGAGAAAACGCGCTTCTTCAATCAAAGCCGCTTTTACTATTGCTGATGAGGGCGCATTGTTTAACTTAATTAATAAACGATCTATACTTGTGGTACGCGAAATATCCGGTTTGAAAAAACGTTTTGCTAACTTTTCTTTTAGCGTATTCAAATCATCGATTAACTTTACCGACAATACATTTTCAGTGGAATGACTGACTGGAACGGGGAGTTGTTTTATTATCGCAGGAAGAATAATTTGTTTAGCCGCAGGATCCAGACCAGAGATATGTAATGGTTTAGCGGTAGATGCGTTAGCTAAACTTAATTTAAAAGTTGCTAAATTAAGTTTTAAGGATGCCAGTTCTGCTGATGACTTGAAATCAGATTTAGTAGCAATTAATAATCTAGGGACAGTGTGGCCATTCACCTCATCTGCTATACGAACTGTCTCCTCCAACCGACTAAGATCGCTACCAAACGTTATGCTAAATGGGTCGATTACACACACTATTAAATCTGTGTGCTTAACATACAGTGTACCCCTACTATCATAAGGTTGCTCGCCGGCAGTATCCCAAAGTTGTATAACAATATTTTCATCTTGTAAGATCCCGAAATCGATACCAATTGTCGGCATGTAGTCCTTGGTTACGACTCTATTCAACAGATTCGCGACGATCGTGGATTTACCGGCTCGGGAGGATCCAACCAGTAAAACTTTGTAATTCCTTCTTGATTCACTCATTGTATAAACCTCAAGGTGGAATTTTATAGATTCTAAATGTGATTAGCAGCAGCAGTCACTGTTAAGTTGTTCAGTGCACTGGCTTGCGCCAAATCCAGCATCGGATCAATTTTATAAAGTTCTTTTTTTAAAAATTGATAAAGCGACGACTCTTCATAAGTGCGGAAGTGCACGAAGAATTTAAGATGCGTAGAACCAATATTAATCCCATATCTATGTCTGCCGAACTCATCCGGTGTGCGGATGAAACGCGCTTCATTTATCAGCGCTTCTTTAATATCATTCAGCGTAGGCGTTCGCCTCAATGTAGTCAGCAAGCGGTCGATACTAATTTGACGAGAAGCGTCGGGTTTGAAAAAACGCTTGGATAATTTAGTTTGTAAATTATTCAATTCACTAATCAACCGTCGAGTATCCACTCGACTGACTAAGCCAACATCTACTTTATCACTCAGATTTTTGAGTTGCTCAATGACTTCCGTCATAATAAGTTGTTTAGCGGCTGGATCATTGGCTGAGATGTGTAATGGTTTGGACGTGGCTGGTTTAGCAAATATACTATAAAAAGTTTCAATATTTGCGGCAGCGATGGCACTGTTTTCAGGCGTTACCAAATCACTTTTGGTAGCGACTAAGATTAAACCCGGATGAGGAACAGTATGTGAAACGTGAAGGTTCGTTTCTGAAGAAGCGAGCACCTTTTGCAAATATTCAATATCTTGGACGAATGTCTCGCTGAGAGGATCGACAGTTAAAATCAACAAATCCGCTCCCCTCTTATAAAAGGTGGTCAAGGCAGTAAATTTTTCCTGCCCTGCTGTATCCCAAAAATTGAGAGTGGTTGTTTCATTGAGACTATAAGCGCCTAAAATAGCCCCTATCGTGTAGCTTGTGCGAAGGTTTGGCTCATCATAAATAATATTATTGAATAAAGTCGTTTTACCAGCATTGGACGGGCCGAGTAATACAACTTTGTATTCCTTCTCTGAGTGCTGTTTAGGCATACACCACCTCTTAAATTATGGTAGATTTGTAAGTGCGAAACGTTTACCCAGTATATATACTGTTGATTATATATGCTACATGTAATTGCTCCGCGGGTTAGCGTCATTCTTGTGTTAATCGACTGAAAAACAGGGACATTTCCCGAATAAATCCTTTTTCACCAGCTTGCTATTCATAAAAGTTGGAGTATCCTTACGGGCTGGTTAATCGATTTAGAGATAAATAATAAGTCATGGATCCAAATTATAATTTCCAAGCAATAGAAAAAAACGCGCAAACATATTGGGAAGACCGCAACGTATTTCAAGCCGTCGAAGATTCTAGTAAGCCCAAATTTTATTGTCTGTCGATGTTTCCCTACCCTAGCGGCTACCTGCATATGGGGCACGTGCGTAACTATACGATCGGCGATGTGATCGCGCGCTATCAGCGCATGCTAGGAAAAAATGTGTTGCAGCCCATGGGTTGGGACGCATTTGGTTTGCCCGCTGAAAATGCCGCGATTCAAAACAAAACGTCGCCGGCCGCTTGGACTTATAAAAATATCGATTACATGCGCGGCCAATTTAAACGCTTAGGCTTCGCGTTTGATTGGAGCCGTGAACTGACGACGTGCGACCCGCATTACTATCGCTGGGAACAATGGTTCTTTTTAAAATTATTCGAAAAAGGCTTAGTCTACAAAAAAAACGCCGAAGTCAATTGGGACCCGGTCGATCAAACCATTCTTGCCAACGAACAAGTCATTAATGGCCGCGGCTGGCGCTCGGACGCGTTAGTGGAACGCCGCGAAGTCTCGCAATGGTTTTTAAAAATTACCGATTACGCAGAAGAGTTATTAGCTGATTTAGATAAATTACCGCAGTGGCCCGAGCAAGTCCGCTTGATGCAAAAAAATTGGATTGGCCGTTCCGAAGGCGTAGAAGTTTCATTCGCAGTGGAAGGACAAGCCACGCCGCTCACCATATTCACCACGCGTCCCGATACCTTGTACGGCGTCACCTACATCGCGCTCGCGCCGCAGCACCCGCTGGCGAAACAAGCGGCGGCAACGCAACCGGCCGTACAAAAGTTTTTAGACGAATGTAAAAATATTAAAGTCGCGGAAGCCGAACTCGCCACGCTGGAAAAGAAAGGCATACCCACCGGCTTACAAGCCATTCATCCGATCACCAAAGAATTAATCCCAGTGTGGGTCGCGAACTTTGTCTTGATGGAATACGGCTCAGGCGCTGTCATGGCGGTACCCGCGCATGATCAGCGCGATTTCGAATTCGCGCAGCAATATAAATTACCGATCGCGCAAGTGATCAAGCCGACCGACGCCACCGCGCATGATTTTTCAAAACACGCTTATACCGCTTACGGCGAAGTCATCGCGTCACAAGAATTCACCGGCCTGCCATCAGCGGCAGCGTCCACCGCTATCATTAATAAATTAGAACAACTTAAACTCGGCACGCGCAAAATTAATTTTCGCCTACGTGATTGGAGCGTGTCACGCCAACGTTATTGGGGTACGCCGATTCCTATCGTGTATTGTCCCGATTGCGGCGCGGTCGCGGAAAAAAACTTACCCGTCGTCTTGCCGGAAAACGTCAGCTTCGAAGGCGTGACTTCCCCGCTAAAATTGCTGCCGGAATTCTTACACACGACCTGTCCGCAATGCGGCAAAGCAGCCGAGCGTGAAACCGACACCTTCGATACTTTTTTTGAATCGTCTTGGTATTACGCGCGTTTCGCTTGTAAAAAACAAGATAACGCCATGCTTGACGGCCGCGCGAATTATTGGGTGCCGGTCGATCAATACATCGGCGGCATCGAACACGCGGTCATGCACTTACTTTATGCGCGCTTCATGCATAAGTTAATGCGCGACGAAGGTTTGCTAAATAGCGACGAACCCTTCACGCGCTTGTTGACACAAGGTATGGTGTTAAACCAAGGCATCAAAATGTCGAAGTCTAAAGGCAACACGGTAGACCCGGGGCCTTTGATCGATAAATACGGCACCGACACCGTGCGCTTATTTTCCATGTTCGCCGCACCCCCAGACCAGAATTTAGAATGGTCGGACAGCGGCGTGGAAGGTTCGTTCCGATTTCTGAAACGCTTGTGGACGCTGGCGCACGATAATCAAGCTATACTTCGCGCGCAAAACCAATCAAAAACCGAACCACAGGATTGGGATCAAACCGCTGCGCAGCAGCGTGAAGCATTGCGGCAAATTTATGAAATCTTAGAACAAGCGAAATATGATTACGAACGCTTGCAGTTCAACACCGTCGTGTCCGGCTGCATGAAGTTATTTAATATTTTAGCGAAGCTGCCGGCGGCAAACAACGCCGCCATCGATTTGACTCCCTACATCCTGTATAAAGGCATGAGCATTTTACTGCGCTTACTCGCCCCAATCGCGCCTCACATCACGCACCAATTGTGGCAAGACTGCGGCTATGAAGGCGTGATCATCAACGCGCCTTGGCCGAAAGCCAGCGCCACGCCGTTGAAGTTAGATCAAATTGAAATGGTCGTGCAAATTAACGGTAAATTACGCAGCCGCATTCACGCGCCCACCGACGCCGAATCGGAAGTGATTGAAAAAATCGCGTTAGACGACGCGAAAGTGCAACTCGCGATCGCGGATAAAATGATAAAGAAAATAATTACCGTGCCGGGCAAATTGATTAACATCGTCACCGGAGATAAATAACGTGCGGCGTCATTTTCGCAACTTATTTTTTTTCATCAGCACGTTATTACTCAGCGCTTGCGGATTTCATTTGCGCGGCTATATTCCACTACCAGAGCCGCTGCATAAATTATATTTACAAACGACCGAACCTTTTAGCCAATTAACACGAAATCTCAAACAATATTTAAAATTCTCGGGAGTTACATTAGTCGACTCACCCGCGGCAGCCGATACTGTGTTGGTCATCTTAAGTGAAACGAACAGCGAACAATTATTAAGTATCGGCGGGACACAACAAACGCGTCAATATAATATTACGTTAACCGTTTCGTTCGAAGTCACAGACCGAAATGGAATTGTATTAATTCCTCCGGAAGCGCTGCATGAAACGCGCACGCTGACGATTTTATCCAATCAGATATTAGGCGGCAGTAATGAAGAAAATAATTTATTCGTACAAATGCGCAGCGCTATCGTCTATGATATTTTAACCCGCTTAGCTTCGAAAGATGTCGCCCAACTAAGCACGCCCGCGCCAGTCGCCACCAAACCACCTCCAGCCAACTTGCCAATTTAAAAACTAGACCACATCATGAAACTAGCTTACGCACAACTAGCCCAACATCTTAAAAAAACGTTAGCGCCGGTTTATCTCATTAGCAGTGATGAATTATTACAGGCACAAGAAGCCGCCGATGCCATCCGCGCAGCGGCTAGGCTTGCGGGCTATAGGGAGCGTGTCATCGTCAACGCTGAAGGCAATGATTGGGGCAAGACCTTATTCGCCGACGCCAACAGTCTCTCTTTGTTTGGCGCGCAGCGGTTAGTCGAATTAAATTTAACGCAAGCCAAAGCCAACGCCGGCGCGCAAAAAATCTTACAAGAAATCGCCGCTGCGTTGCCGCCGCAAACTATTTTTTTAATTTCCACAAAAAAACTCGACGCTAAAAGTGAAAAGACCGCGTGGTATAAAGCGCTCGCCGACGTTGGCATCGTCATTCAAATTTATCCAGTGACGCCGGAACAATTACCCGCTTGGATCATCCAGCGCGCTAAACACGCGAACTTGACGCTGTCCTTAGACGCGGCGAAATTTCTGGCCGAACAAGTCGAAGGGAATTTGTTAGCCGCCGCGCAAGAAATAGAAAAGCTTGGTCTGTTACAAACGGCAGCAAGTTCTACTTTGAACGCGGCGGCGTTAGAAGAAATCATTACTGACAACGCGCGCTTCGATATTTTTAATTTAGTCGAGTGCGCCGTTGCCGGGAATACGCGCCGGTGCCTGCGTATCATAGAAAATTTAGCCGCAGAAGGCATCGAACCGCTCTTAATTCTGTGGGCGTTAACGCGCGAAATCCGCACCCTGGCCGAATTAGCCAAACAAGTGAAACTTGGCGCCCCACTTAACAGCCTATTTAGCAAATACCGGATATGGGAAAAACGCCAGCCCGGTGTGCGCCGTTTCTTACAACATCATACCCAGCGTACCTGTTGGGAATTATTAAGCAGATGCGCCAAAATCGACCGAATTATAAAGGGCGCGGCCAAGGGTAATGTGTGGGATGAATTAAAGGTTTTAACGCTTAAAATCGCTAAAAATGATATAATAGTAGGCCTCTCATAGCTGAGATCCGTTATGCCCAAGACCCATAAGCCCATAGGCATTCTCGGCGGTACATTTGACCCCATTCATTTTGGTCACTTACGTATGGCCCTGGAGCTATACCGCGCCTTAGACCTAGCCGAAGTGCGACTTATCCCCTGTTATACCCCCGTGCACCGCAAACAACCGGTGGCGTCGCCAGAGATGCGTCTGGCGATGGCCAAGAAGGCCGTCTTCCAAGAGCCCGCCTTGCAAGTCGATAATTGCGAAATCAAGCGCGAAGGCCCCTCCTACACGATTGATACATTAAAACATTTACATGCCCACCATAAGCAAACGCCACTATGTGTGATTATGGGCATAGACGCTTTATTGAGTTTTCCGAGTTGGCATAAATGGGAAGAAATTTTAAAGCTGTCGCATTTAGTCGTCGCGCACCGTCCGCATTACCAACTGCCACATACCGGCGTCGTGGCGGATTTATTAAAACAACGCTTGACCGCCAACGCCTTGGATTTACACCGCCATGCCGCCGGCAAAATCTTTCTGCACCCGGTGACAGCGCTTGAGATCTCCTCCACCGACATCCGCAAACAGATAGGCTTAGGCCAAAACCCCCGATTTTTACTCCCCGACAGTGTATTAAATTATATTAAAGAGCATGGAACATATAGCATAAGTCGATTATAATTAGAGTAAGTCCCTCACTGAAGGAAATAAAATGCTAACAGAAAAAGTTACCCAACTAGCCACCCACGCGTTAACGGATTTAAAAGCAATTGATGTAGTCACCATAGACATTCGCGATATCACCACCATAGCCGACACCATGATAATTTGCAGCGGCCGCTCTAACCGGCACGTTAAGTCTTTGGCTGAAAATGTCATTACCGAAGCCAAAAAGAACCGCCTCAGCTATATTAATTTAGAAGGCGAACGTGAAGGTGAATGGGTCATTGCGGACTTAGGCGATGTGGTCGTGCATGTGATGATACAAGCCGCGCGTGATTTCTATAATTTAGAAGATTTGTGGGAACCAGTAATACAGCCAGCGATACAGCAAGTGAAACAGAGTTAATGCATCTGCGTCTCATCGCAGTCGGCAATAAAATGCCTGACTGGATAGACCAAGGCTATCACGAGTACGCCAAACGTCTCGCGGCTGGCTATCAATTGTCGCTGATCGAAATCCCCCCTGAAAAACGCACCAAACAAACCGATATCGCCCGTGCCCTCGTCAAAGAAGGCGAAAAAATGTTAGCGGCGTCAATGCCGGGAAATTTTGTCATCGCCCTGGATGTGAAAGGCCAAGTCTGGTCAACGGAAAAATTAGCGGAAAACATGCAAGTCTGGCACCGTGAAAACCGCACCGTGGATTTTTTTGTCGGTGGACCGGAAGGATTAGCGGAAGCCTGTTTGCAAAAGGCCCAGATAAAATTATCGCTCTCCGCGTTAACGTTGCCCCATCTCTTAGTGCGGGTCATCGTCGCGGAACAGTTATACCGGGGTTACAGTATTTTGCAAAACCATCCCTATCATCGCCCGTAAGGGAATGACATTTGCAACCCGCCCTGCGTGAGCTTGTAAGAAAAGGGTAGCGCGAGCAACAAAACCCCCATAATGATTAAAAGCACCACGGTACTGATCGGATAAGCGAGTGGATTTTCGCGATGCCTAATATATTTAATCAGCGCCGCGAAGATGAAACAAATCCCCAACGAAAGAGCGATGCTGCCAACAAAATTAACCCCAAAAGTAACGGGCACCAATAAATTATTGGCGACCGCGCCCGCGCCAACGGGACGGCTAGGTTCGTTATAGGCGTAAACTGGCAGCGTCACCCAGTAGGTGAAAAACAGCGTTATAAAATAGCGGTACATGGATAGCATAATTTCACTTTGTTTATAGACAAGGGGTGTTAAAAATGTCAATTTTACTATATGTCACATTACAATAGTAAATTATTTGTTGACCCCCACGCCGCTTATCCGACCGAATTGGCGGCGCAGGATTTTCCGCGCTATATCGATGGGTGTAAAACGCTGATCGAAACCCATCGTCAAGATTTAGCAAACAACTCACAAGCCGCGACTATCATCGAAGCGAATAGTCCCTTCGAGTTAAATCCCGCCGGCACGCCACGAGCGGGCGCGCTGCTATTACATGGCTTATACGATTCTCCATTTATCATGCGCGAGCTGGCCGGACATTTACAAATTAACGGTTTGAAAGTCCGCAGTCTGCTATTACCCGGACACGGCACGGTGCCAGGCGCGCTGCTGAATACTCACTTCCAAGCATGGGTACAAACGGTAGAGCAAGGTTTGAAAGGATTAGCGCAAACCTGCGATAAGATTTGGATAATCGGTTTTTCCACTGGCGGTACGCTCGCGCTAAATTATATTTTGAAAAAAATGCAGCCCGCTATCGCCGGCATGATCTTACTCGCGCCGGCGATAAAGATTTCTCCCTTGAGTGCTCTCACGTCCCTACCTCCCAGACTCGGCTTGCATTGGTATCACAAAGATCGGGAGCTGGACTACGCGAAATATGAATCTTTTACTTTTAATTCCATTCACCAATTGCAATTACTCATCAATGAAAACATCCAATTAAGCACCGCGAAATTGCCGTGTCCGGTATTAATGATTGTCAGCGCGGAAGATAGAACGATAAGCTGCGCCGGCGCGATAAATTATTTTAAACAATACGCGGCTGCTAACAGCCAATTAATTTTATATAGTCATCAACCAACCGCCGCCGCTGATCGTATGCTAGTGCGTAACGCTACCTTCGCTGCCTTGCACATTAGCGGCATTTCTCATGTCGGTCTACCCGTCGCACCCACGAACACGCATTATGGTCAGCATGGCGATTACGTTTATGCAAGCCGTAGTGACGCAGCGCCTAACGTGCATTACGTCGGCGATCCCTCCCTGTTAGACGTTGCGAAAAATTATTTACACAGACTCGGGCTATATCCGCACGCGTTAAAACGGTTGAGCTATAACCCAGATTTTGATTTTTTAAAAAATGCGGTCAGTGATTTTATTTTATGACTTGCCGCTTACGTTTATTTGACAATGAATCCAGCACTAACATAAACGCGCCTACGCAAATGCAAGCGTCGGCGCAATTGAACACGGGATAATACAAACGCCCCCAGTGGAATTGCAAAAAATCGACGACGTAACCATAACTGATGCGGTCAAATAAATTGCCTAACGCCCCCCCAATGACTAAACTTATCGCGGCACACAACCATCGCTGCCGGTAAAAAATTCCCCGCAACCAAATGATTAACGCCACGCTAATCACCACCGCGATAGCGCCAAAAATCCAAACTTGCCAGCCTGAACCCGCGCTTAAAAAACTAAACGCCGCGCCGCGGTTATACGTCAAAGTTAAATTAAAAAACGCGGTGATCCGCGCCACTTCCAACAGCTCGAAGTGATCCAGGATAGCTGCTTTCGTTACGCGATCTAACACGATCACCAGCAATGACAATAAAAGCCAGCGCAAACCGGATTGCGAAAAAGTCGGCGTCATGCGTAAGCCCTTTTTTCACCCGCGCCTTCGACGTTTTCGATACAGCGGTCACATAAGCCCGGATGCGCCGCGTGCGTGCCAACATCTTTGCGACGGTGCCAGCAGCGTTCGCATTTCGCGTACGTGAGCGGCGTGACTTGCACCCATAAGCCTTTCACATCGGTAGTCACTAAATCCGTCAAGCTGGCGTCGAATAAGCGGACTTCCGCGCCGGAAGTAATTAACACAAAACGTAATTCATTTTGTAATTTATCTAACTCTTGCTTTAACTGCGCGTCGCAATATAACACGACATCCGCTTCCAACGCCGACCCTAGCTTACCCGCGTTGCGTTGATTTTCAATTTCTTTATTGACGGCGTTCCGCACGGCTTGCACGGTTTCCCAATAAGCTTGCGTGAATTTGGAATCTTTCGCCAGCGGCGGTAGCCCCGTGTACCAGGTAGCTAAAAAGACCGATGCTGGCCGCGGCTGCGGTAAGTATTGCCAAATTTCATCGGCGGTGAAACATAAAATCGGCGCCATCCAACGCACTAACGCTTCGATAATATGATACATCGCGGTTTGCGCCGAACGTCTGGCCAAACTATCGGTAGGCATGGTGTATTGTCTATCTTTGATGATATCCAAATAAAAGCTGCCCATGTCCACAGTGCAAAAATGATGGATTTTTTGATAAATAACATGGAATTGATACGCGTCATACGCTTTGATAATTTCTTCTTGCAGCAAACGCGCTTTCTCCATCGCCCATTGATCCAGCGCCAACATTTTTTCGGTCGGCACGCTGTTCTTCTCCGGGTCAAAGCCATCTAAGTTCGCTAAGAAAAAGCGCGCCGTGTTGCGCAAGCGGCGATAGGTTTCAGAAGTTCGTTTTAAAATTTCATCGGACACGCTGATTTCCGCGCGGTAATCGATAGAGGCGACCCATAACCGTAAGACGTCCGCGCCTAACGATTGAATGACTTTTTCTGGCGCGAGCACGTTGCCGATCGACTTAGACATTTTACGTCCCGCGCCATCGACGGCGTAACCGTGCGTCAACACGGTTTTAAACGGTTCTTCACCGGACATTGCGATCGAAGTTAACAGCGAGGATTGAAACCAACCGCGGTGTTGGTCGGAGCCTTCTAAATATAAATCCGCGGGGAAATGCAGATCAGGCCATTTTTTTAAAACGCAATCATGCGCGACGCCGGAATCAAACCAGACATCCAAGGTGTCGTTACATTTTTTATAACGGTCGGCGTCCGCGCCTAAAAACTTTTTAACGTCTAAATCAAACCATGCTTCTAAACCTTCGGCTGCCACCAGCTTAGCGATTTTTTCCATGAGCTCGACGGTGTCGGGATGGACGGCGTCGGTTTCCACATCGATGAACAATGGAATGGGCACGCCCCAAGAACGCTGCCGTGAAATACACCAGTCGGGACGGTTTTCTATCATCGACGTGATGCGGCTCTTGCCCCAATCAGGGATCCAATGCACGCGGTCGATCGCCGTCATCGTTTCACTGCGCAAACCATTTTGATCCATGCTGATGAACCATTGCGGCGTGGAACGGAAAATCAACGGCGATTTATGCCGCCAACAATGGGGATAGCTGTGGGTGATTTTCGCGTAACGGAGTAAATTATTTTTTTCTCGCAACGTTGACACGACGTCTGCATCGACTTTAGTCACATGCTTGCCCGCGAACAGTTCGGTGCCGGCGGCAAACACGCCGTCGTCGCCGACGGGGTTATCGATGGCTAAATTATATTTTTTCCCGACGACATAATCGTCTTGGCCATGCGCGGGCGCGGTATGCACCGCACCGGTGCCCGCTTCGGTAGTCACATGTTCGCCTAACACGACCGGCACTTGGCGGCTTGCGTAAAACGGATGTTGCAGCAATACGCCTTCCAAACGCGCGCCGCTAATTTTTGCCAACGTCACCGCGGACTCTATGCCATAACCTGCCAACACGGCGGGCAATAACGCTTCAGCGATTAATAATTTATTTTGCTCCGCGGTTTCGATTAACACGTAGTCTAAAGTCGGATTCAACGCGACCGCTTGGTTCGCGGGCAGGGTCCATGGCGTCGTCGTCCAAATCGGTATCGCGCTATAACCGTCGCCCGTTTTTTTCAAACCGAAGAGCTTGAGAAAATTTTCTTCGTCGACGACCCGAAAACTTACGTCTATCGCTAGAGAATTCTTGTCCGCGTATTCCACTTCGGCTTCGGCCAGCGCGGATGCGCAATCCAAACACCAAAACACAGGCTTATAACCTTTGATCAAATGGCCATTGCTGATGATCGCCGATAAACAACGGATAATATCGGCCTCATACGCTTGGTCCATCGTCGTGTAATAATTTTCCCAATCGCCTTCAACGCCTAAACGTTTAAATTCTTCGCGCTGAATGCCGATGAATTCCGTCGCGAATTTGCGGCACGCTTGACGGAATTCCGCGGCGCTGACTTTATGGCCGGATTTGCCGATTTTCTTTTCGACGTTTAATTCAATGGGTAAACCATGACAATCCCAACCCGGCACGAATGGCGTGTCAAAACCGCTTAAGGTTTTTGCTTTTAACACCATGTCTTTTAAAATTCGGTTCAGCGCGTGACCGATATGAATGTGACCGTTAGCGTAAATCGGCCCGTCTAACAACACAAAACGCTTGCGGTCTTTGCCGACTGCGCGCATTTTTTTGTAGAGACCCATTGCTTCCCATCGCTTCAACATTTCCGGTTCACGCTGCGGCAAGTTCGCCTTCATCGGAAACGCGGTGTTGGGAAGATTTAACGTTTGTTTATAATCACTCATAGCGTAGCCTTATGTTTTATGTCTTATGTGTTAAGCGCGTGCGCGGATAATTCGCCACTCGCGATAAAATAATCGCGCGCCATGTCTGCGTCTTTAGTTATTTGCTCTTTCAGTAAATCTATTGTGTCGTAACGTTCTTCAGCGCGGATTTTTTCGCAAAATTCGACACATACCGCTTTGCCATAAATATTTTGGTTGAAATCCAGCAAATGCACTTCTAATAAATCGCGCGTGCCATTCACGGTCGGCCGGTTGCCGATATTCGCCACTCCCGGCAGCGCCCGCTCCGACACACCATGCAGACGCACGATGTAAACGCCATGCACGGGTGTGGCTTGCCGGTGCAAAAAAATATTCGCGGTCGGATAACCCAAAACGCGTCCCAACTTGTCACCATGCACGACGCGGCCGCGCATAGTGTAGGCGCGCCCCAATAATTTTTTTACTAACGCATGGTCATCACTGGCCAGGGCTTTACGCACCCGCGTACTGCTGACCCGTTCATTGTCCACTAACACCGTGGGAATACTGGCCACACTAAAATCGCCAATCGCTTTCAATAAATTAACATCACCGCGGCGGCCCTTACCAAAACGGAAATCATCGCCTATGGTCAAATGCGCAACCTGTAGACCGCGCTGTAAAATCGCGCCGACAAATTCTTCCGCGCTTAAATTCGCAAACTCGTCATTGAACCGCAACAGCATGACGTAATCGATGCCATGGGCGGCCAGCGCCAAGAATTTTTCGCGCCAACGCATGAGGCGCGGCAAGGTGGGATTTTTCCCAAAAAACTCTAGCGGCTGAGGTTCGAAAGTAATAACTACCGAGGGCAATCCACGGGCTGCGCCTTGTTTTTTTACTTCCGCCAACAAGGCTTGGTGGCCCAAGTGGACACCGTCAAAATTCCCAATCGTGGCCGCACAGCCCGGAAAACTCGCCGGTAAATTGTATAAGCCACGGATTAATTGGGTTTTCACTACAAACTTCCACTGATTTCTATTAAGGCCAAAAAGGATTGATTATAAGCTGAACGATGTTCTTTTGTAAAAGCACAAGTCTGAAAATACGTATATTTACTGAAAAAAAGTCAATCTAGACCCAACTTCAAGCTATACAGTTTTCCGCGGAAAAGTGCTATATTTAATTATTAGGCAGTTCTGAGAGGCGCGCATGCCGGATCCAGTCGCAAGTGAATTTAAGGGTTTTGTCAGCAGCACAGCGCGAGCTATGTTGACCCTTGCGAAAATGCACTTAGGCTTAACTAACGAAACCCCTGACATGGCTCAATTTCTTAATATTCCTGTCATCCGTTATACCGTTTTGAACGCTAAAACCGCGCAATTATCCGAGCAATTTACGCGCTTACCTGAAGTCAGCATCATCAACGAAAACGTGCAAGCGGGTTTAGGGAAACTGAAATCCATCGCCAGCGATCCCACCGCGAAAGGCATCAAGGAACAAGCGAAAATAAATTTTGATTTATTCAGCGTTTCTTATAAAAAACCTGCCGAAAGTGTCCAAATAGAACTATCTACGGTCGAGACATTACGCGAAAGTACAAGAAAATTATCTATCGATCAAGACGCCGCGATACGTGAAATAATTCAAACCATTAAAAAAGCACCGTCACCGAAAGCCGCCAGCGAAAGTCCGCAAGTCAAAGAAATTTTTACCACTCTCGATAAGCAGCGCGATAAAATCACGAGCTCTTTGCGAACCACGGACACCGCTTTGAAAACGACGTTCAACACGCTCAAAGCGCTATTCAAACAAATTTTCAGTTCTATTCCAGCCACCGAACGGATTGGCGTTCCGTCCTTGGCCGACACCGATCAACCGCGTAATATCAGAGAATAGATTCGCTTAGCGTTGGTTGCTGCGGAATGAGTAAATGACGCGGACGAATACCCGCTAATAACAACCCGATAAAATAAACCACTACCGATCCGACAAATAAAATACTCAAATGCAGCCCACGCCACAGCGCGGGATGCGTAATCCAATCGTTGATATCGCCCGCGCCGCACCACAAACAAATACCTAGCAACGTATTCGCGAACAATAAACGGAAGGAAAAATTCTTCCAGCCGGCGCGCGGTAGGAAAATTTTATTTTTTTGTAAAAAATAATATAGCAAGCCCATGTTGAGTACCGCAGACAGCGAGGTCGCTAACGCGATGCCCGCGTGCTTCAATGGCCAAATCAAAATAACGTTCAGCAGCATATTAGAAAGCATCGCGATGATGCCGATGCGCACCGGCGTACGCATGTCTTGTTTAGCGTAAAAGCCCGCGGCGAAAATTTTAATTAACATAAACGGCGCGATGCCGATGGCGAACATCGTTAAGCTTTTACGCGCCATCAACACGGAATAGCCATCGAAATGGCCGTATTGCAATAGCGTGCTTAGCAACGGTCCGGATAACACCGCCAAAAATACAGCGGCCGGCAAACCCACCAATAACACCCAACGCATCGCCCAATCCAACGTCATGGAAAATTCATGCGGTGACTCCGACGCGTGATGACGCGATAAGTGCGGTAAAATCACGGTAGAAATCGCCACGCCAAAAACACCCAACGGAAATTCCATCAACCGGTCAGAAAAATACAACCACGACACGCTGCCGATCATTAAGAAGGAAGCGAACAAGGTATCCAACAACAAATTGATTTGCGACACGGAAACACCGAACAACGCGGGCACCATTAATTTTAATACTTTGGTGACGCCAGCATTTTTAAAATCGATTTTCGGCCGCGGTAGCAGGCCTAAATTTTTTAAAAATGGATATTGAAACGCTAATTGCACGACGCCGGCGATGAACACACCCCAGGCCAAAGCAACGATAGGAATTTGTAAATGCGGCGCTAATAGTAGCGCCGCCGCGATCATGGAAATATTTAAAAATATCGGCGTGAACGCGCCTACCCAAAACCGGCTATACGTATTTAACACCGCGCTGGAAAACGCGGTCAACGAAATCAGCATGAGATAAGGGAACGTGATACGCAGCATCGTTACCGCTAACCGGTAACGCTCACTGTCGATGTGATAACCCGGCGCGAACACGCGCACGATGCCGGGCGCTAATAAAATTCCAAAACAAGTCACGATCAGCAGCACCGCGCCTAACGTTCCCGCCATAGAGTTAATAAATTGTTGAATTTCCGCGGGCGTTTGCTTGCGTTGAAATTCGGATAACACCGGCACGAACGCTTGCGAAAAAGAACCTTCGGCGAACAGCCGGCGCATAAAATTAGGGATGCGGAACGCCACAAAAAACGCGTCGGAAAAGACGCCCGCGCCGAAGATATGCGCCGTCACCATATCACGGATAAAACCGAATAGCCGGGAAACCATCGTAATTCCCGAGAATACGGAGGTGGATTTAACTAAATGTTTACTCATAGCGAAGGGTATCAATAAAATCAGGTAGTGAATTATAACATGCGATTGACAGGGGTGACAGTACGGGCCTTAATCTGCTATAAACATGCAAACCCCCGCTGCTTCGGAACTGCTATGACCAAATCGCACAATCTATTCCGTACTTTGTTAATTTTAACAATTATTAGCATTTTCACGCAGATTATTTTTTTATATCTCAACTCGCTGACCAATGAAATTATCGATACCTTCATTAGCAGTTCCATCACCACAGAAGTTTTGCAATCAAAAATTTTCCTCACCGGTTTAGTGGCATTCTTGGCGGCGCAGTTGCTTGTCTACGGCGTCTTTCTCTGGCTGGTCTGGTATGTGGCGGTCAGCATAGCCGAACTCATCGATTTGCGTGAAGGCTGGGCTTACGCCGTAGGTATATTGCTTTGGCTTGTCAGTGTAGTGACTATCGTCACCGCCAATTGTTATTTTTCCCCTAATTCATTCTTTGCGGGCTTAATCCAAAATTATTTCTTACCGCTGTCCGACATCACGTTAAAAATCATTTACTCCAGCGGCGCCGTCATCTTAACTTGCGCTGTTGCGTTAGCCGTTATCCAGCTGTGCCGCCAAACATTACAGAAAAAAAATCTGCTACGTCACGGCAGCATTCTAATGCTCATCGCCGCCGTACTCTGCCTGCAAGTCTGGGAAAAATTTTCCACACGTCCAATTACCCAATCCACCGCGACCGCGGCGCGGCCGAATGTTATCATCATTGGGATAGACGCGTTGCGCCCAGACTTTGTCGGTTTTTATCAAACCCAAAAAACCGCCCGCACACCGGCGATCGATAATTTTCTTTCGTCCGCGATAGAATTTTCTAACGCGACCACGCCGCTCGCGCGAACGTTTCCTTCTTGGAGCAGTATCCTAACGAGTTCCTACCCGTTGCATAACCGGGTCCGCGGCAACAATACTAATTTAAGTTACATCAACGTCGCCGACACCATTCCAAAGGAATTTAAAAAAGCCGGCTATGCGACGGTCTATGGCACCGATGATACACGTTTTAATAACACCACCGAAATTTTTGGGTTCGATCACATTATCAGCCCGACCATGGGCTTGATTGACTTAGTGTTCGGGTCGATCAACGATTTTCCGCTGACTAATTTAATCATTCCTACCGCGGTGGGGAAATTATTATTTCCCTATAATTACGCCAATCACGGCACGGCCATCACTTACGCGCCGAATAATTTTTTAAATCTTATTCAACACCGCTTACATCAGCGCGATACTTCTAAGCCACTATTTATTGCGGTGCATTTCACCATGAGCCACTGGCCGTTTTATTGGTTTAACGACCAACAACCTGGGCATGGCCATACGCCGCAGCGTTATCAAGCGAGCATCGCCGGCGCGGACGCGCAAGTCAGCGCTTTCTTAAAGATTTTAAAACAAAATAAGTTGCTGGATCACGCCATCGTGATTTTACTCTCCGATCACGGCCTGTCCTTAGGTTATCCGGCTGAGCGCGTCATCAACGCGGCGCATTACACCGGCGATAAAAACAATATTAAAAAAATTCCCGTTTACCATTACAATAAAGACGTCGGTGTCGATGATTACAATGTCGATACATCTTACGGCTATGGCGGCGACGTATTGAGTCTAAAGCAATATCACACGCTGCTGGCCTTCAAAGGCTATGGCGTTGCTATCGGCAAACCGCACAGCGTCAGCGACCGCGTTTCGTTAATGGATATCGGCCCGACATTACTGTCTTTGCTGAAACTTAACCCTCTCGCGCAAACCGATGGTATCTCACTGACGCCGTATCTGTTTCAGCAGACTCCAACAACCACGAGCCAAACGCGGCCGTTTTTTCTAGAGACGACTTTTTCTATCAACGCATTTGAAAAAGAAGATATTTCCGTGAGCGACGTGCTGCAAGCCACCACGCAACTCTATGAACTCAATTTCAAATCGGGTTTGATTTCCATTAAATTGGCGGATGAAAAATTCATGAATCACGCCAAACAATTCGGCCTAGTGGAAGGCGATTGGTTTCTCGTTAAATACCCCTCATTTCGGCGCAACCGGCTGGTTTTCAAAGATAACGTACCGATTGCTGATAATTTCGTGCAGCCGCCCTACTATATTTTAATTAATTTAAAAACGGGCATGTGGACCACTGAATTAGATACGCCGTTCGCGTTGCATTCCCCAGTGTTAAGCCTGCTGCATGACTTGCGGGCTTTTTATGGCGATGAATTAAACCCCGCGGACTATTTACCGAATATGTCTACCCGCCCGTCAACTGGCTAAGTCAAGACGGGAAAATAAAACTGATAGATTGACAACCAACTGAGAAGAAGGCATATTACCACCCTTTATTGAATCTATTGCTGCGTTTAGCTACTTTTTTTGCAGTTATTCGCGTGTAAAACTAACATTTTTGGAGGCATAACTTGGCTAATACTGCACAGGCAAAAAAGCGTGCTCGTCAAGCTGAAAAACACAGAGAACATAACGCAAGCTTGCGTTCGATGGTCCGCACCTATATCAAAAAAGTGTATCAAGCTGTCGAAGCTGGCGATAAAACATTAGCTGAAACTAGCTTCACCGCCGCTGTGCCAGTTATCGACCGTATGTCTGATAAAGGCTTGTTACATAAAAATAAAGCCGCTCGTCACAAAAGCCGCTTGAGTAACCACATTAAGAATATGTCGGGAACGGTCGCACCTGCCGCCGCTAAAGCGAAAACAGCTAAAGCCGCGAAAACCAAAGCCGCTACGAAAACGAAAGCGGCTAAATCCGCTGAATAATGCGCGTGTCCCTGCTCGCTCAAGTGCGAGCAGGAGCGTCATCAAAAGTCATCATCTTCGAACTGACCCGTCGCTTCGGGAATTTCCCGCTTAATCTGCTCTAAGTATGCCATCGCGGCACTCGCTAATTCTTGCGTGCCTTGATGACTCAAGCCGGAAATTTTGAAAACTTTGCCTTGCCACTTTAATTTTTTAACGATGCCAGCACAGAGCGTGTCGGCTTCTTCTGGCGCCAGTAAATCGACTTTGTTTAACACTAACCAGCGTTCTTTCGAAGCCAATTCCGGGCTGTATTTCTCAAGTTCTTTACTAATCGCTTTGATATTCGTAACCGGGTCACTGTCATCGGTAGGCATAATGTCCACCATATGCAGCAATAAGCGCGTGCGGGAGACGTGCTTTAAAAAACGGATGCCAAGCCCCGCCCCTTCCGCGGCGCCCTCTATCAACCCCGGAATGTCCGCTAGCACGAAACTTTGGTGCTGGGCGACCCGTACTAAGCCTAAACTCGGAAATAAAGTAGTAAATGGGTAGTCGGCGACCTTTGGGCGCGCGGCGGACAACGCGTGCACCAACGTGGATTTACCCGCGTTGGGCATACCCACTAAGCCCACATCGGCTAATACTTTCAATTCTAAGCGTAGATTTCTTCTTTCCCCGGGCGTGCCTGGGATAGTGCGGCGCGGAGAGCGGTTGACGCTGCTTTTAAAGCGCGCGTTGCCAACGCCATGTTTACCGCCCTGGGCGACACAAGCGGCTTGGCCGTTATGAGTCAGATCGGCGATTAATTCGTTGGTGTCTTCATCATAAATCATGGTGCCGACCGGCACCCGCAAATACAAATCATCGCCCGCTTTGCCGGAACAATTGCGGCCGCGGCCTTTTTCACCGCTTTTAGCGCGGTAGGCGCGCGTGAAGCGGTAATCGACTAAGGTATTTAGTCCTTCATCGGCTTGCATATAGATCGTGCCGCCGTCGCCGCCGTCACCGCCGTCTGGGCCGCCAAAGGGCATGAATTTCAGACGTAAAAAGCTCGAGCAGCCATTACCGCCGTTGCCGGCTTCTACTTTTATTATTGCTTCATCGATAAACTGCATTTCAATTCACACTCGCAAAACAAAAAAAAACCCCGTAATTTACGAGGTTTTGTCAACAGCCCCTGTGGTTACGCCGCGGTCGTGGCTTCCGTACTCAGCGGTTCAATACTCACAAAACGTCTACTTTTCGGGCCTTTAATCGCGAACACGACTTTGCCGGTCTTCAACGCGTAGAGCGTGTAATCTTTACCGACGCCAACATAACGGCCAGCGTGAAACTGCGTGCCGCGCTGCCGCACGATGATGGTGCCAGCATTAATAATCTGTCCACCGTAACGCTTAATCCCTAAATATTTAGGTTTAGAATCACGGCCATTTCGGGTACTACCACCGGCTTTTTTATGTGCCATTGCTGAAATCCTCTTACAAAACGTATTCTTTAACGGGTTATGCTATCGCAGTAATTTTCACTTCCGTGAAATATTGTCTGTGGCCCATTTGCTTTTGATGATGCTTACGGCGTCGGAACTTGATGATATGAATTTTATCGTGACGGCCTTGGCTTAAAACTTCCGCCGTGACGGTGCTGCCAGTCAGATAAGGCGCGCCGACCTTGACGTCCGCGCCATTGCCAATCATTAAGACTTGGTTAAAATTCACGGTTGCGCCGACTTCAGCGGGTAATTTTTCGAACTTGATGCGTTGCCCTTCTTTAACGCGGTATTGCTTGCCACCTGTTTCAATTACTGCGTACATATATGTTAACCCCAGCTATTTTTATATACTGTTTTAAATAAATCATTAAATCAAAGGAGTGGCATTATAGAGAGTCTTAGGGCCGCACGCAATAACCTGAGCGCAAAAAAGTCATTTTTTTAGCCCCACCACGGCTGCGCCGCTTGACAGCTTATGCGCGACTGCATAGGATTCATCCCTTAAGAGTCAATAATTTAAAGGGAAATGCATCACATGCCGTTAGATTCTATCCGCTCACTGGTGCAATCCGACCTAGATGCTACCGATAAATTCATTTATACGGAGCTTGAATCGCATATCCCGCTGATTAACGACTTAATCCAATATATTTTAGCCTGCGGCGGCAAACGCATCCGCCCCCTGTTAGTATTATTGAGCGCTCGCGCGTTTGGCCATCAAAACGATGAACATATCAACCTCGCCGCTGCCATCGAACTGATTCATACCGCTACCCTTTTACATGACGACGTCGTCGATAATTCCACGCTGCGCCGCGGACATGAAACCGCGCATACGATTTGGGGCAATGAAGCGAGCGTCTTAGTCGGCGACTTTCTTTATTCACGCGCGTTTCAATTAATCGTGCGCTTACAAAATTTGCGGGTCATGAATATTTTCGCTGACGCGACGAATCTTATCGCCGAAGGCGAAGTGTTGCAGTTGGTTAATTGTAATAATCCGGATACCACTGAAGCAAGTTATTATGACGTGATCCAACGTAAGACCGGAAAATTATTTGAAGTTAGTTCGCAATTAGGGCCCGCACTGGCCGCCACTTGTTCCGACGAAGAGTTTGGCGCCATGCAAAAATACGGCATGCATTTAGGGATCGCCTATCAATTAATAGACGACGCGTTGGATTACAGCGCCCCCGCGGAACAAATGGGAAAAAACATGGGAACGGATTTAGCGGAAGGTAAACCCACCTTGCCGTTGATCCACGCGCTGCGCCAAGGCTCGCCCGCGGAAATTGCCGTCATCCGCAAAGCGATTGAAACCGGTTCATGCGAACAATTAGATTCGATTTTACAAATTATCGAATCGACCGGGGCGATTGAATACACCGCCACGGCCGCGAAAAATCACGCGCACCACGCGAACGCGGCGCTAGCATTAGTGCCAAGCTCACCATACCGCAGCGCGCTGCAAAATTTAGCGGAGTTTGTCGTCGAACGCGGCTACTAATTTTTATTGTGGCAAGGTAACAAATGCGATGCGGATAATAGCCCAACTGATTAATCGAAAAGAGATGATGATTTATATTATCATCGGCGTATTCGCGACCGCGGCGGACTGGCTGACATTTGGCATTGTCGTGAAGACATTTAACATGGCCTACCAAAGCGCATTAATTCTCGCATTGATGGCCGGTGGCTTGGTCCACTACACGGCCAATAAAACCTTCACCTTTAATTGTCGCTCGCGTAAGTTTGGCTCGCAATTGCCATTGTATATTTTATTGGCTTTCCTAAATTTTCTCTGCAGCATTGGCCTGATGATCCTATTGGTCAAATACGCCGCTTTTACTAAAATTGTTGCACGTATCGCCACGACTGGTTTTATGATTTTGCCAAATTATCTATTGCATAAACATCTTACTTTTAACAAAAGAATTTTCCTCCAGCCCGACATTGAAAGCCTGCGTTAACGGCCAATAAGCATCATAGGCGACTTATTTTGCGAACCATCCTAATTTGTGATACACATACCAGATGGCGTTTAAATGAGGATAATTCGGATGTCCTTTAAAAATTATTTTCTGGTGGGCGGAGCGGGATTTGTAGGCTCACATTTCATTGATGCCCTGCTGAAACAAAACGACCTGGAAAAACTCACCATTTACGACAATTTTTCAAATGGTAAAGAATGGCATTACGCCCACCATAAAAATGACCCGCGCTTGTCCGTCATCAAAGCGGATGTGAAAGATCTTGAGTCCTTGACACAAGCTATGCAAGGCCATGACGCGGTCATGCATTTCGCTTCTAATTCCGATATCGCACAAGCCGCCAAAACGCCAAGTATTGATTTTACCGATGGAATTTATCTTACCTTCCATGTGCTGGAAGCCGCGCGTGTCACCCAAGTTAAAAGAATCATTTATATTTCCGGCAGCGGCGTGTATGGCGACGTCAAAGAATTAGATAGCGTCGAAGACCAAGGTTCGTTGCACCCCATCTCGCCCTATGGCGCCAGCAAACTCGCGGGTGAAGCGTTTGTTTCTAGCTATTGTCACATGTTTGGTCTTACCGCGTGTGTGTTCCGTTTTGGCAATGTGGTGGGCCCACGTCAAACCCATGGCATCGGTTATGATTTAGTAAAAAGTTTATTTAAAAACAAAGCGACGCTGCGCATCTTAGGCGACGGCACCCAAAGTAAATCTTATATTTACGCGGATGACGTGGTCACCGCGGTGTTATTAGCCAATGAAAAACTCACGACACCTTTTGAAATTTATAATGTCGCCACCGGCGACTACATCACCGTGCGTGAAATCGCTGAAATAATTCTTGAGTGCATGGGTTTGCAAAATCAAACGACGTTTGAATTTAGCGGCGGCGATCGAGGCTGGAATGGCGACGTGCCGATTGTGCGCCTCAATACCGATAAAATTCGCGCGCTAGGTTGGCAATGTCAGCGCAATTGCGCACAAGCGATCAGAGCATCGATATTTGCGATAATAAAACATGTCGAGGCTGGCCTCATCAGCACGGAAAAGTCTACCTTAGCAAGCATAGACAGTTAAATTTAGGAAGCGTGTTCGCATGACATCAAGTTCATTAGGCATCATCGGCGCGGGCCCTTCAGGCTTAGCGGTCAATCTTTTTCTCAACCAGCCGGCTGACATCTTGGAAAGTAGCGATCATGTCGGCGGCCATGCCGCGTCATTTTCTGACGCAGGCTTTACCTTCGATTACGGTCCGCATATTTTATTTTCGCGTGACCAACAAATTTTAGATTTTATCATCGCGACCCTAGGCGACAACATTAGCAAATGCCGGCGCAACAACAAAATTTCTTTCAAAGACCGCTTGTTAAAATATCCTTTTGAAAATGATTTAGCGTCTTTGCCGCTGGAAGATAATTACGAATGCATTAAAGATTTTATTTTTAATCCTGACAAAGAACGCTATGCGCAGCCGAGTAACATGCGTGAATGGTTTTTAAAGACTTTCGGTGCGGGCATTTGTGAACGCTATTTATTTCCTTATAATTTAAAAGTGTGGAATATTCCGGTCGAAGCGTTATCGATGGCATTAGCCGAGCGCATTCCCAATCCACCGCCGCAAGATATTTTAAAATCAGCCTTAGGCTACAGCACGGAAGGTTATCTCCATCAACTTTATTATTTCTATCCTAAGACCGGCGGCTATCAAGCAATTTGTGAAGGCTGGAAAAAAACGGCGGCGATAACTTACCAGCGCACGGTGAATAAAATTCAATTTACTGATACAGGTAAGATCAGATTGTTCGATCAATCTGGCCACCATGACTATGCGCGTGTGATCAGCACGATGCCGGTCCATGAAATTATAAAGATAGTAGATTTGCCGGTGCCAGATGCTATCCAAGCGGCCATCGCCAAATTGATTGTGAATCCCATGTTTATTGTGTCGTTTGGAATTCGCGGTATCGACACCCAGCAATTTACCGCAGTGTATTTCCCAGCCGCCGAATTTTGGGTAAACCGTATCAGTTATCCTTGCACTTTTTCGCCTGGCAATGGGCCGGCCGGACATTGGAGCTTGCAAGCGGAAATTACTTGCGCGCAAGCTTCGCCGCTCTGGCAAAAATCGACGGCGGAAATCTTGAGCCATACCAAACAAGGTTTACAGCAACGCAATTTGTTGCCCGCCGATGACGAAATTATTTTTGCACGTGTCGACCGCTCAGATCGTTCTTACGTCGTGTATGACGTGGGGTACGAAGAAAATGTGACTAAAGTCAGAGAATGGTTTGAAAGTCTCAATATTTTTTTATTAGGTCGGTTTAGTTATTTTGAATATATCAATATCGATATGGCGGTGGATCGCGCGCTTAAGCTCGCAGCGCGGTTAAATGGTGATGAGGGAGATTTTACCCAGTTAAAAACCTCTTATTTACAACGCGCGTTAACCCGATTAGCGCACGTAGGAGCAGAGACATGTCCGACTTAAATTCTGAACTAGGCAAGCGTGTAACCGTTTCAATGATTACGATGAATGAAGAAAAATCCGTCGCGCTGGTAATCAAAAATATTCAATCAGTCATCCCGGACGCGGAAATTCTCATCGTCGACTCCAGTAAAGACAGCACGCCGGTGATCGCGGCAAGTCTCGGCGCTAAAGTCATCCGCCAATTTCCACCGCGCGGTTATGGCCCAGCGATGGAGCGGGCGTTACGTGAAAGCAGCCGTGATGTCGTCGTCACCATGGATTGTGATAACACTTACCCCGCGGAACAAATCCCTAGATTGGCGGCGTTAATCCTTGAAGATGGCTATGACGTAGTGGATGCGTCACGCCTGAAAAGAAAACCAGCGGCAATGCCATGGTTAAATTATCTGGCAAATGTTTTTTTTGCGGGAATCGCGAGCCTATTATTTTTCAAGAAACTCACGGATTTACACAGCGGCATGCGCGCTTACCGTAAAAGTATGATCGACGCCCTGCATTTCGAAGCGCAAGGCGCGGCGCTGCCGGTGGAATTACTTTTGAAGCCGCTAGTGCTGGGCTACAAAATAAAGATCGTGTTTATCGATTACCGAGAACGCATTGGGCAAAGCACTCTGCAACCGTTAAATAGCGCCTGGTGGACGCTAAAAAGAATCATAAAAATCAGGAGGACCAGCCAACGTGCTAGGTAGTATGTCTATTAAATTACTTAAAGAGCAGACTTATTGGCTGTTTGTGGTAATTATTTTTTTAGGCGCCTGGTTGCTGCAAGCCACTCTGCTCACCAACGTCGACGTGAGTTGGTTGCTGGAAGCGTCGCGCAGAATGTTAAATGGCGGCACTTACACTAACGATTTATTTGAAAATAATCCCCCCTGGATTTTATATTTTTACTCTCCGCCCGTATTATTTACTAAATTATTTTCGGTTAGCATCATTTATTCAATACGCATTTATATTTTTTTCTTGGCCGCCATTGCGCTTAGTATAATCTATCCTCTCTTGCAAAAAATTTTTCTTCAGCAAGATTTGAGTATTGCCAGGTTACTGCTTATCACACTGACTCTCCTATTTGTCATATTGCCTCAATATGATTTTGGACAACGGGAACACTTACTCTTAATGCTGTCATTACCGTATTTTTTAATGGTGTCGTTACGTTTGCAGAGTGAAACATTTAATCCATATTTTGCGTTTAGTGTGGGAATGTTAGCGGCTACCGTTTTTATCATGAAACCGTATTTTCTGGCCGCCCCGGGTTTCGTCGAAATATATTATTTAACTAAAAAAAAATCTCTCTGGGCATGGCTGCGGCCTGAAATCAGCGCTTTACTCGTATTGTTAGCGATTTATGCGGCGATATTAACTTTACGTCATCCGGATTATTTGCGACTCGTGATGCCCTTTGCGTTGCACTGGTGTTATCTAGGGACGAAAGAGCCTTGGCCGCTGGTGCTCTTTAACCATCAAACCACCTATTGTTTGCTGATGAGTTTGTTCTGCTTGGCAAGCTTTGAAATAAATCGCTATAAGTCATTCACTATAGTTTTGTTGCTAGCCTTGGCTGGATTTTTCGTTTCATACGTCATACAACAAGAAGACTGGCCTTATCATTTATTACCCGCTTACTATTTGGCGATATTTTTAGGCGTTTTCGTTTTTTCCACTTATGTCGTCCTACCAAATAAAAAAAATTATCTTTCCATACTTATGCTATTTTTCATTTACGTATTAATCATGTATTTGCAGTCCTACAATTACGTGCTGGCTTATCAGTTTACGCTGCATCCTAGTAGCTTATTATTATATTTAACAGCAATTTTTATGGTCGTGCTTAGCTTGACGCCTGAAAAATTACTAAAGGTATCTTCAATACGCTCCATAGTCACCTCAATCAGCCTCGGCTATGTTTGCTATTATTGTCTAAGGTCGCACATGGTCTGGAGTCATTTGAATTTCCCCGCTACATGCTGCGTCACTCTACTGAGCTTTAGTTTATTAATGCCAGGCTCGTTAAGTCATAAACTCAGCTATCTGATGATGACTACGTTGGGCACGGTTATTTTTATCTTACCATTTTATGAAGTTATTATTACGCACGCGAATTATCATAAAACTAAAAGCTATTATGAAAAACTGATTAGCTACATCGACCAGAACGCAGAACAACAAGCCGTTTATTTTTTTACGACCAACATAGCCCATGTATTTCCAAATATTATCTACGCGCACAACACGACATCGGCGTCACGTTTTTCATTTTTCTGGGTATTACCGGGTTTGATAAAACAGTCATACCTACCCATGGATGCGCAACGACAAGCACAACAAAGCGCGGATAGAAAATTTCTTATCGATATGACGAGTGAAGATTTAAACTTTAAAAAACCAAAATTCTTATTCGTCGACACATTAGCTAAAAAAAATAGTTTATATTTTTTTACCGAGAAAGATTCACCCTACGCTTTACGAAGTTATTTTAAATTTGATTATCTCAATTATTTTGGCGCGAATGACAATTTCACTAAAGCTTGGAAAAATTATCGCTATGCGACCTCGCTAGCGGCCAATTATGACAAAAACATTAATCCACTCGCTTATAAAATAGAGTTAGCTTATAAAAGTAAACCGCAAGACAGTTCGATTGAATCAGGAAAATTGTATTTATATGCTGGCGACAATGGAAATTTGGAAGTGGCGCTGAAGTACAACGAGGACGAAGTCGTTAGATTACCCCTACTGGCACATGGGCCAGATTTGCATGATCAGCAATTCCTGGCACTTAAACAAATAGTTTTATCCCCCGGCGCACAATTAGACGTTAAGAATAAAGACGCTTTACTCACTTGGATTTCCAAACAAAAATTCAGCCACCCCTTCTATAGATTTGATGTTTACGAACGCATCTAGCCCGAATTCCTGTGACCAACGCAACTACTGTAAGAAAACCTATTCCAGTTCTTGAAACCGCGCCACCATTCAAGTAAACTTCGACCGCTATTCGCCAACGGGGTGTAGCTCAGCCTGGTAGAGCACTGCCTTCGGGAGGCAGGGGCCGCATGTTCGAATCATGTCACCCCGATTTAAAAATTCCATGTAGGTTGGGTTGAGCAACACGAAACCAAACATCCTAATATTCCCAACACAGACTTGCAGCAATAAAATTTGCTGGCTTTCGTTTCACTCGACAGATAGTTTGCCATGTAATCATCCGAAAGAAATTATATGTGGAACTTCCCAAAGATCTTTCAAAGCTTCGTCTGAGGTGAAAGTTGCCTTTTCCCTTTGTCTAGGCAAAGTAAACAGCTTAGCAGAATGGCCAGCGGTTTGCGGTATATCTGATTGGGTTACAGGAAAAAAATTCTCTTTGCATTCTTGTGCTTTTTGTTGTGAAGCTGGATCTGATAGAGTCATATTCATTTTATGATTAGACGAACTAAACGCAGGCGCTTCTTGCTGCGTTAAAACTAAAGGAATTTTCGGTTTAGAATTTGATTTTAAATAACGCGTAACCTTAGCCTTGAATTCTTTTGCGGTAGCAAACAATGAAGTTAATACAAAAACACATCCTAAGGAAGCAGTGAAAAAGGCTCCACTTACTCCTAAAATACTAACGGCGCTTATACACAGAGGAACACCGAGCATTGCACCGAATCCTGTCGCTACAAAAACCAAGCCAGTTATAAATAACATTGCAGCAACTGTTTTTTTAACAAAATTTTGCCGCGCGGGAGTCCAGTACTGGGATGAAGCATCATTTTTTTTATGACGGGCTACGTGTTCTAAATTATTTATCGCTTGTGGGTTATATCTATTCTCAAACGTCTTTTTAAAATTATCTAGCGATTTGGCTTCGATCAATGCTAAAAAGTTATGAAAGTTTCGTTCGCCATCTACAACTCCAAACTTATCTATAAACAAATCCAAAATTGCATACTTAACATTTTCCCAATAACAACGATTCTTTTCTCTCTTGTCGATATCAAATAATATATTCTTGTCATAGTCATAAGAAGTATTTAAAGTTTTAGGTATTTTTCTCAACCAAGATAATACATCTTCAAGTGGACTGCTTGTATGTTTTATCAATGTCTCAATGATAAGCGGGAGTTCTTCTGCTGGAACATTAATTCTTTTAACAAATACCGATCGATGCAAGAAAAACACGTTTAAAATATTACTTATCGATTTAGGTACTTCATTAGCATCATATAAACTAAGTTGGTAACTACCATTATTATTTTTTTTGATACCGGCAATAAATGCATGTTTTTCATACCCCCCCCTAAAAAGTACTCGAGGATTATTACTATAATTTGCCCGCTTAATGATATCAGCAACCAATTCTTCCGGCTTAACAACGCCGGCTGTTTGGTCACGAGTAGTGTTATTGAGATTAAATATGCTTTTACCAATTCCAACATAGCGACTGTCATCTTCACCAAATTTACAGATGGCTGAACTCATAATTTGTGTTGATTCAAGTACGTATCCGGCTCCAGCTGAAATGGTGTGGTTTTCGTCTAAAGCAAAGTTATTTTTACTAAGAAAATTCGTCCCGAAGATACAGATAATTTGTCGTTGCACAAACCACTCTTTTAAATTGGGCATAGTAGTATATTTTAATAAAACTTTAACACTCTCAGCACTACCATGTATAAACGCATGTTGTGTCGTGGTAAAACCATCCTCATTATAAAGATCAATAGACATACCCAAGCTTTGTAATTTAATACATAACCAGTCAACGATGTCGGGCATATTATAGAGGGAAAAAACATCTAATATTGTCAGACCACGATCATTACGCGACTTAAGAATGGCGGTGTTTTCTTCAATGAATCGCGCAGCTAGGCTAAAATCCTCATCAACGAGTGCTTTGAAAAGCGCGTCCCATGCAGAAGCAGTTTGTTGGGTAGGCATTTTTTATCTCATACATATATTAAGCGATATTTGCGCAAATTATAACTATCGATGATACTGATTACAAGAAAAAGTATTATATGTAGACAGCTTGGCAGACGATAGCCAACCGCTTTACCGAAAGCTTCACGGTCTTAAATAAAACTGAGACTTGACCGAGTATATTTAAATTTTCTTTTGCAAAATATTCCCAAATGCAATTTCGCAAAAAATTTAAAAAAAGTTTTTCTTCAATACCGCGTGTTACTGCAAATAATATCTCAATAGGAATTAATATATACAAATATTAAACAATTAACCTTTACTCCAATTTATAAATGAGAATCTAAAAAGATGAATAAAAACAATTAATTAATTTACATAAGAGCAAATAATATACTAATTATGTTATACTATCTAATATCCTAACGGTGACTTTACAAATGGCTCCTGTGCCAGAATCTAAAGCTGATTCGAGTGCATTTGATCTATTAGGTTTAAAAAACTTAGCAGAAGTTGTTGCAAAAAATATCCATGCAGAAACAAACAGCGCTACCTTTCACCAATCTTCTTTTCATCACAAACTCGAAATTCGCGAAAGTGAATCGGCATTAATAGATATAGAAAGCATTTTAGAAAGACCCGAATCTGAGATTAGTTTCCGTCTGAAGGAGTATTTGCGTAATCGATGGGATAAGATTAAAGGCACATATATAAGTTATACCTCTGTACCTGAATATTTTACACAGAAACAGGAAATAATTTAAATCTATCAAACAATTGTATGACTCTTTCAAACAATTTGGCTTTTGAATTTTATCCAACAAGTATTGATGTCGTAGTTGGCGATGGTATCACCACATTTAAAAAAGTTAATATTCAGAGCGTGGGCCTTGTCCAATTAACCGGAACTTTAAATAGCTTAATGAAAACCAAAGAAAAAATTGCTGGATCAAACTTAAAACCACCTCTCAATTCAGTATTATTTTGTGCATCTTGACAAGAGGGCCTATTGTAAACGTAACTCTCAATGTGTGCAAATGACTTATTAATTTTCCCACGCGGTAGCTTTAAGATAAATCTCATTGCAAAATTTACTCTTAGCGCTCGCATAATCATTGGTATCCGTAAATATTTTTGCTAATTCGAGTTTTAATTTTTCATATCTTTTTGCGTCATCGGATGCGCACACAGGTAATTTCTAAAAAGTATAAGCCGCTTCCAAAAATGGCTATTGATCTCGACTAAATGAATGTGATGAGTGCGGATTCTGTCAGAATTATATTTCTGAAAAAACCGTCGATATGGCATGCTTACCTCATAATTTTTTAAATAGACGTAACCATTTTTTTCTATAATTGAAATTATATCATCATTGACATCACTAAGCTTACAAACACCAATCATGATATCGATAATCGGTTTCGCAAAGATAAAAGGTATTGCTGTGCTACCAATATGCTCTATCTCCAAGCCATCTATGTGAATCGCTTTTTGTAAAGCCGCCTTTTCATGGTCAAAATCAATTGGCCATTTTGAATTATAAGGAGATAAATAAATCATAGCGCATTAAACCAGTGTTTCATTAATAAATAACAAACCCTGCAAGCCTTCTTTAAAAAGTTTCTCGTCTTTAATATCATGCCCATAAACACTAATTGTTGCTGAGCTACAAATTGCGCGGAATTTTGCGAGTTCCCAAATGTCATCATCAATCACGCCATAGTGTGACTTAAATTCCGCGTGTGATTCTGGCGGTAGAAAGCTATGCGCCAAAGCGAGATCGGACGCTGCATCGCCGCTGTGAGCATCTCCCCAATCTATGACACCGCTAAAGTATTTTTGCGAATCGATTAAAATATGTCTTGCGTATAAATCGCCGTGGACTAAACAATTTACCGCAATCGGTCTTTGCAATTTGAAGTGACGCGAAAATTTTCTCAATGCTTTAGTGTCTAAGAACTTAAGCTCGTCAATTTTATCAAGGTATTCTTCAATTTTCGGCAATCTTATCTGAGGGTCTAAGCGTCCCATCAAATCCAACGGCATTTGCAAATCTGTGGTGTTGACACTATGTAATTCAGCCATGAATTTCGCCAGTTTGCCAACATAGGCTAGGCGTTCATTTCGAGTTAATGAGCATTGGTCTGCCGTTTCGCCACTTAATAATTTATAACCCGCAAATGGCCATGGATAGTCGTTTGTTGGGGTACCGATATAAATTAGTTCAGGAATAGGAATAGAAATATGTTGTTTGAGAGCGGGCAGCAAATTAATTTCATTTAGTAATAACGTGACGGCAATTTCCCTGCGCGGAAAGCGAAAGACGATATTATCTTGCGTGAGGAAACAAACATTATCCCAACCTACTCCGAGCAAGGTTAATGTTAAGTTTTCACGATCAAACTGGCGAAACTGACTTGATATTAATTGCTTGGCAAGCTGAGAATCTAAACTGAAAGATTCCCAAGGTTTAGCTGTCATGATTTGCCACCCGCATTATTTTCAAGACTAATTTCACCTTGCATATACCCGACAGCCTTGCCGCTTATCAACACCCGGTCGCCGTCGAGTTTGCAAAACATTTCCCCGCCGCGTGGCGATACTTGCTTTGCATGCAGTTCTATTTTTCCTAACCGTTTCGCCCAGTACGGCGCTAACATGCAATGCGACGCACCCGTCGCGGGATCTTCAGAAAAACTTTTTTGCGGATAAAAAGTTCGCGATACAAAATCGACTTCAGAAGCGGGCGCGGTCACAGTGACACCGCGGTGAATTAATTTTTTTAAAATTTTCATGTCAGGCGTGAGGCGCTTCACATCTTCTTCGCGTTCATAGACAACTAAATAACGCTCATTACCATGTTGATATATCTCTGTGGATGGCAAACCTAAACCTCGTTCCAAAATTTCAGATGCGCAAGGTTCTAGATTCTTAACGGGGAAATTTAACGTGATTAATTCTTGCGAACACGATACGGAAAATAATTCCCTACGGGATTGTAGATTGACTGTCTGCCTATTGGTTTCCAAATAATTAAAAATAACATAAGCGCCCGCCAGCGTGCCATGACCACAAATATCTAATTCATATTCTGGCGTAATCCAACGGATTTGATAATTCTCCTGATCGCGCAGCAGGAACGCGGTGACGGGTAAGTTATTTTCTTTAGCGATAGCAGTTAACGTTGGGTCGGACAACCACTCTGATAAAACACAAACTGCCGCGGGATTGCCGGAGAAAAGTTTATCTGTGAAAGCGTTCAGATAATAAATTGGTAATTTCATTTATTCTATCCTTAAAACGAGCTTAACCCAGGCTTTGCAGAACGCTATCTCTTCATGGCACGTTCGAATACCACTTATTTCAACGCCAGAGAAATTTTCTCCATCCGCGAGCCAGGCGCACTCTCCTGCACCAATGAGCTACGCGAACTATTCTCAACATAAGCATGTAATGATTTACTCCGATAAAACGTCTGACCATAATGCGAAGATTTTTTAAATGTACTCAAATCAAATGCAGCCAAATAAACCGCCGTTTTCAATCCATTTGCATCTATTTCACCGGCATAATACTTTTCACATAAATTCCAAGCCTGCGACGTTCGGGATTGACTATTATTCGCAGCATGTTGCGTTATTAACTCCAAAGCGGCGGCGCTAGCCAATTCATTAAGATTATGGTCTTTTACCCAATTAGATTTAAAAATCGAGCTTTGTCCATCCCGCAATGCGTTATAAATCTTTATAAACGTCTTTACTTTACCAAGGGGTAACTCAGGCACATTAGTCAACTCAGCGCTCCGCATTTTGCTTCGCAGCCAGCGCAGCACTTCTTTATATTCCAACTGAACTTGCTCATAGGTTTTTTCTTTTTTCAGCAACGCAAGGATCCATACTTGAATGAGAGGCTTAAATGCCGCTGCCATATTGTTACTAGAGCGAATGGGACTTAATAACTTTTCATGTTCAAAAATAAATTGATGCACCGCATTCAAGATAAAGCGGTCGTTCAAGATGTCACTTACATTGAGTGACGATAATTTATAAGCTTGCACATAACCCTTTAGTAAAACCGGCATTAAAATTCTCAGGTGCACTACAGCTTGCTCAGTAGTCGTAGCAAAATCTTGTTTCCTCAATAACTCTAACAACGCTCGATTAATTGTTGCTGCAACTTCTTCAGTTATGATTTCTTGTCGGAGAAGAAACTTAACAGAATTATTTTCCATAATCGCTGAGTTATCGGCAGGTAAACTTGCAATATACTCACCTATTTCTTCAAGCACGGCGGCGACAGTTTTTTCACGCACAAACATTGATAAAAAACGCGAGCGAATAAATTCAATTAAAGCTGGCGTTAGATCCGTTGAACTTTGAATAAAATGTAGTTGGTCTAACAATGCTTTCTTGTCTTCATCAGACATAGTACCGGGGTTAAAAGTAGATTCTAATGCCATTGCACCACTTACCGAATCCACCGCTGGCAAATATCCATAAATTAATAAGGGTAGCATACCTCTCAACCGTTCAACTCTTTCAGGTGTTAAAACGCTAAAATCTTGTTTTTCTAAAAAAACGCGCACTTCATCAGTAATCAATGCCGCTAATTCAGAAGAGATAACCTGGTTTTGTATCAAGGTTTCAATAGTGGGAGAAGGGTTCGAAAGCGGTTGAGCTATTTCTGTTGGCCGGGATTGCATGTTAAAGACCTCAATGTCGGGTGTTGATTTGCTTATATTGAACTGAATTGTATTATATTTGCCCTTTGCGGACAAGTGGTTTAGTGGGGAACTGTCTTAGTTGGTAAACACTTAGTCTAGTTGAATAATAATTATACCCTTGTGGATTAAATTCTATAGAGTGTCGACCGCCCTACAGCCATGTGGAGAGGGAAATATATTTTTGTATTAAAAAAGGGGGTTAGAGATTAATTATTTTAAATGATCTAACAGAATGAGTTCAAGGTATTCGACAAATTTCCACAAACCGACGCGATATTCTAAATTCCCGAATCGATCCAACTTTGCCTCAGGAAACGCTATGCCAACACCAAAAAGCCCGGCTGCGACAACGCCGGTGTTATCGTTATAATTAAAAACCGGCTGATCACCGACTTGAACTTGCCGCTTGGTAAAACCTGTGGCGTAAATGACTTTACTGCAAAGCGGTAAAATCTTATTTACAGATTCTTCTGTGGAAATGA
Organism: Gammaproteobacteria bacterium; assembly: GCA_963692955.1. Lineage (GTDB taxonomy): Bacteria > Pseudomonadota > Gammaproteobacteria > DSM-16500 > DSM-16500 > UBA5158. The sequence goes on from OY843587.1 coordinate 2,144,215, forward strand.
CTCTTTCGATTTTCGCTGGCAGCTCGCCATCGATATTTTTTTTTGCCCACGCCGCGGCGTTACCTTTCAAACCCGTATCGTCAAACAAAATATAATCTTCAAAATACACCGCATAGCGCAACGCGTGTCGGTAAAAATTAAATATTTTTTTCACCGCGAGCGTTTCGGTTAATGTTTTTAAAATTAACATCGCGGAATGTGACGAACCAAACACGGCGATCGTATCGCCTGGTTCGCAAGCCGCTGCTAATTTTTGCGGATCTAACGCCACTTGGAGTGGAATTTCTTGAACGTCTGGATAACCTAGCGTCGTCGGTTCACAGCCGGTCGCTAAAATAACTTTTTTACTAAAAAGTTTTTGCGTCGATAGCGTCAATTGCCATTCATCGTTTTCACGTTGTAACTGTTCTACTTTATCAACCACAGCATGCACAGTTATTTTAAGATGATCGGTAATCCATTGCAGTGGGTCAGCCATCTCATTTAAATAGCAAGTCGCGGTCGGCTCGGCGTGATTGAGTGGAAAATCCGGCGCTGAAGCATAGTCAAAAGATTTATAGGCATGTAAAAATTTAATAAACAATTCAACGCGTGTGTTGCTAGTGACATTACGCCAGCGCGTGCCAAAGTCACCGACGCGGAACTCTGGATCTATCCAGAGAATACTCGCTGGCGCGACCGCGGCGTCAAGCAACTTGCCAATCGCGGCGATGCCCGCGGGGCCGGCTCCCACGACTGCCCATTCGTAAATAGACTCTGCCATATCCGCCTGGAAATCAATCAAATCAACTTTGGTTGCACAATAAAATCTTTAACACATGAAAATAATTCAAATATAGTCACACGCAGGACATATTTTGGAGTTAAATAATAGTTAACTGCATTAATACATCAAGGACGATAGCGATGATGTTACAAACCCTGGTCAAGTCGAAAATTATTAGCATCGTTAATCATCAACTCCGGATCGGTCAAGTGACTGAACTCTTAGTTTTTAGCATCATAGCTTACTCATTTTGGAATATCATCAATAAAGAGTTATTGCTAGGGTGGTATGCGTTTAGCATCGTATCGGTCATAGCGCGTTTCGCTTTAACTTTTTATACGGATAAAAAAGCTATCTTACTAGAAAGAAGCATTCACAAGCTCACTGCCATCCTATGCGTCAGCGCTTTCTTAGCGGGCGTCAGTTGGGGCTTTGTCGGCACACTCCTGATCGCCGGTGATTTCGCGAAACAAATGTTTGCGTTTTTCTTATTGATAGGCGCGGTGGCGGGCGCGAATATATTTTATTCTGGCGTTAAAAATGTTTATTTTTATTTTTTAGCGCCGAGTTATTTACCGCATATCGTTTGGCTATTTAGGCAAGGCAGTGGTTTCGTAGAATTAGGCGTGTGCGCCGTCATTTATTTAACGATGATGGTGGGCTTGTCGATATTCATCCATCGCTTCGTCAATAACTCCGTGCAATTACAATTTGAAAATAAAGATTTAATTGAAAGCTTATCTAACGCGAAAAAACAATTAGAATATCTCAATATCAAATTAAACGAAGAAGCCTCGCATGATCACTTAACGAATTTACTCAATCGCAAGTCGATGAATGAAATTTTAAATGAGCTGCTCGACGTCACACAAAGAAGAAATGGTATTCTGGCTATCTTATTTTGTGACATTGATAATTTCAAGCAAGTAAACGATAATTTTGGTCATGATGTGGGCGATGAATTGTTGGTGCAAGTCGCGCACCGTTTAAAAGTTTCGTTGACTGACAGCGACGTTGTCGCACGCCTTGGAGGCGATGAATTTATTGTTATCTTGAATAACATTAAAGACGAAGCGGATATCAAAAACGTGCTGAATAAACTCATGGACCATGTTCATCAACAAATCGACATTCATGGCCAGACTTTTCAAGTCGGCATGAGTATAGGCATTAGTTTATTCCCTTACGACGCCAGAGATAATATTTCATTGTTGAAATACGCGGATTGCGCGTTATACCGCGCGAAATCCACCGGCCGTAATCGTTATATTCTTTATTCCGACTTAGAAGTCCAATAAACTTGAAGATCATAAATGTTATTCTTTGCTGAACGCTTTCATTAATGCGGCACCGAGTAGCGTTTTTTCCGTGACCCCAGATGAAAACTTGCCTGAACTACTGGTTCTAGCCGGCTGTTTAGCGGCTGGCGATGGCGTTTCGCCTAAACGCATACTCAATTGAATGCGCTTTCTGGGAATATCGACTTCCAACACTTTTACTTTCACCACCGCACCGACTTTAACGACTTCATTCGGATCTTTGACGAATTTATCCGCCAACAGTGAAATATGCACTAAGCCATCTTGATGGACGCCGATATCCACGAACGCGCCAAAGTTGGCGACGTTAGTCACCACACCTTCCAAAATCATGCCGGTTTTCAAATCCGCCAGCGTTTCGATGCCGTCTTTAAATTTCGCCGTGGTAAATTCAGGGCGTGGGTCGCGGCCGGGTTTTTCTAACTCGCTTAAAATATCGGTAACGGTGGGCAAACCAAATTTTTCATCGGTGAATTTGGCGGCACTGAGCGTGCGGATGAAGCTAACGTTACCGACGACCTCGGATAATTTTTTTTGATGCGCGGCTAAAATGCGTTCCACTACCGCATAAGCTTCCGGATGCACGGCGGACGCATCCAGCGGATTTTCACCGGTCATAATCCGCAAAAATCCCGCCGCTTGTTCAAACGATTTATCACCTAGGCGCGGCACTTTTTTTAATTGCATGCGGTTTTTAAACGCGCCGTTCGCGTCGCGGTACGCGATAATATTTTTCGCGACACTGCCACTCAAACCAGCGACGCAAGTTAACAACGGCGCCGACGCCGTATTCACATCCACGCCGACGGCGTTGACACAATCTTCCATCACGGCGCGCAACATGCGCGATAATTTAAATTGATTCACATCATGTTGGTATTGCCCGATGCCAATCGCTTTGGGTTCGATTTTTACTAATTCCGCTAGCGGGTCTTGCAAGCGCCGGCCGATCGACACGGCACCGCGGTAAGTCACGTCTAATTCTGGAAATTCCAACGCCGCTAATTCCGACGCGGAGTAGACGGAAGCGCCCGCCTCCGACACGACGATGCTAGATAATTTCAATTCGGGATGGCGTGATTTTAATTCCGCGACTAATTTATCCGTCTCGCGTGACGCGGTGCCATTGCCGATACTGACTAATTCAACGTTAAATTGTTTGCATAATTTAGCGAGGGCCGTTAACGAAGCGCCCCAATCATTACGCGGCGCGTGCGGAAACAACGTCACATGCGCTAAGAGTTTTCCCGTGCCGTCAACGACGACGGCTTTCGTGCCCGTGCGCAAGCCCGGATCTAACGCTAACGTCGGGCGCGAACCAGCGGGCGCGGCCATCAATAAATGTTTTAAATTGTTGGCGAAGACTTTAATCGCTTCTTCTTCGGCGCTTTCGCGCAAGCGCATCATCAATTCGATTTCGGTTTTTAAAAATAATTTTAGCCGCCAGGTGGACGCGACGACGTCGTTTAGCCAGCGGTCGGCGGGACGCTTTTTATCGAGCACGCCGAATTGAGCGGCGATCAATTGCCGGCAAGTTTGTTCCTCACTTTCCGGTAGCGTTAAATTCACCGATAAAATTTCTTCGCGTTGACCGCGGAATAAGGCTAACGCACGATGCGAAGGAATTTTTTTTATGGCTTCTTGGTAATTGAAATAATCAGAAAATTTATTACCCGCTTGTTCTTTATTTTTTATCACTGTACTCGTTAAAATGCCGTGGTTCCACATCCGCACGCGCAATTCATTCAACAAACCAGCGTGTTCCGCGAATAATTCCATAAGAATTTGCCGCGCGCCTTCTAAGGCTTCCACCACAGTCGTAATATTATGTTCGGGAGCAATAAATTTTTCAGCTACCGTTTCGGGAGTTTGCGTTGAATCTTGCAACAAACCTAACGCAAGCGGCGCCAAGCCGGCTTCTCGCGCGATTTGCGCTTTCGTGCGGCGCTTAGGCTTGAACGGTAAATACAAATCTTCCAGTAACGCTTTATTATCCGCGCTGAAAATGGCTTTCTCTAATTCCGGCGTTAATTTTTCTTGTTCTTTAACACTTTTTAAAATGGTTTGCCGGCGGTCTTCCAATTCGCGTAGATAAACTAAACGCTCTTCTAAATGACGTAATTGGGTATCTGACAAGCCGCCGGTGACTTCTTTACGATAGCGAGAAATAAATGGGACTGTGGCACCGCCATCTAACAGTTGGATCGCCGCTTCCACATGCAGCGGATTCACACTCAATTCGCCAGCGATGGTCTTTACTAATGACATAAAACTCCTAAAATTCAATAAGTTATAATTTTTTTAATGACTTAATTTTAACTGTAATAGCTACATTAAGCTATAATATATATGTAACTATTCTTAATAGGAGCTAGGCAATATGTCTTTCTTTAAATCAAATAAAAAAATAGCGCCTACACCTTATGTTACTAAATTGAGTCCCATTGATGAGATTAGACCTCTTACGCGGCGCGATAATTTTATCTTTGAAACCGCGGGCCGCACTAATTTTTATGCTTGTTATCCTGGGAATGTCGACGTTTACACCAACGGCGGATTCGTCAAGTCGCTGGCAGATAATTTTAGTGCCGCCGCATTCAACTCGCCGGTGGTCGATGGTCCTAAAGGTATTCCCAAAGAAAATTTATTTACTAACGAAAGAGAAGCCTTCGCCGCAGCGAAAGCGAAATTTGATAACCACCCATTTGTGATCATGCAATTGTCGCTGGTGAAAGGCGATATGACGCTTATGCTCGATAAGGTCAACGGTAAAAATACGCCAGTTTACAATCTCGATTTATTAGCGCATCTCCAATCAGTGAAAGGCTTCAAGGCTAACACGGACGATTACACGCCAGAAGCTGGCACAGTTTACAAGAAAGTCGGCGCAACGTTTCAACCCGCGGTAGCTGAATCGCCAATTATTAGAAGCAGACGCTAAGCTCGGGAATATCTGGTAGAATATCCCCAGAAAAACGGAGCTAGCATGTCAAAACCTAAAACTACTTTGCAACAAATTTCCATCGACCGGTTGGCGCGCGGTAAGTACCAGCCGCGCCGGCATTTCGACGCGGAGCAATTACGCGAACTAGCGGAATCCATCAAGACCACAAATGGGTTATTGCAGCCTATCGTCGTCAGGCCGCTAGCTGCAGGGCAATTTGAAATTATCGCCGGTGAACGCCGCTGGCGCGCGGCGCAGTTGGCGGGGCTAACAGAAATAAGTTGTTTGGTCAGCGCTTTTAGCGATGAACAAGCGCTGCAAGCCTCTATAATTGAAAACATTAACCGCGCCGATTTAAATCCCATCGAAGAAGCGCAAGCCTATCAACGCTTGATCGATGAATTTTCTTACCTACACGATGAAGTCGCCGCCGCCGTGGGAAAATCCCGCGCTAAAGTTTCAAACGCGCTGCGTCTATTAAAATTAGATCCGCGCGTGCAAGAACTTTTAATTAGTTGCCGCTTGACCGAAGGCCACGGAAAAATTCTCGCCGGCGTGCCGTTCGCGCAACAATACCCGCTCGCCGAAAAAAGTCTGCAAAAAGCCTGGAGTGTCCGCAAAATCGAAGCCGAAGCAAAAAAACTATTTCTCGGCGACGCCCCCGCGAGCCCTTACGACGACGCCAACCTTAAACATTTAGAAGCGGCGTTAAGCGGCCATGTGGGTAATCAAGTAAAAATTGACTGTGAAGAACGCGGCGGCGGTTATGTCAAAATCCGTTTTAATAACGTCGACGAGTTAGAAGGCCATTTTGAAAAACTAGGCTTCAAGTACGAATCTTAATATCCAAAAAATTTTTTAACAAAGCATGGCCATGTTCCGTTAACACCGACTCAGGGTGAAATTGCACGCCAAACACTGGATAATCGGCATGTTGCACCGCCATAATTTCCCCTGCGGAACAGACCGCCGTGACTTTTAAAATCTGTTCTGGAAAAGCTTCCCTAGCGATAATTAATGAATGATATCGACCGACCCGCAACGGCTGTGCGAGACCCGCAAATAAATTTTTTCCCGTGTGCGTAATCAACGAGGCTTTACCATGCGCGGGTTGTTGCGCGCGCGTGATGGTTGCGCCGAACGCTTGCCCAATCGCTTGATGCCCTAAACAAACGCCTAACATCGGAATGGTAGCGGCGAAACGCTGTATCACCGCCAGGGAAATACCCGCTTGCTCGGGGGCGCATGGGCCGGGAGAAATAATAATATGCGTAGGCTTTAGTGCTTCAATTTCAGTGAGGGTAATTTCATCGTTGCGCTTAACGCAACGCGCATGGCCCAATTCACCGATATAGCGCGCGAGGTTATAAACAAACGAATCATAGTTATCAATTAACAAGATCATAAGCGTCTACGGCCGTTAAAGCTTGGCGTAAAGTGTGTGATTTGGTTAAGACTTCTTGATATTCGGTAGGCGGATCGGAATCCATCACCACAGCGCCGCCCGCTTGAAACGTGGCGATATTATTTTTTATCGCAAAACTACGGATAATGATGGAGCAATCCATATCGCCATCGAAACCGATATAACCAATACTGCCGCAATACGGGCCGCGGTGCGTCTGTTCGATTTCATTGATAATTTCCAACGCGCGAATTTTCGGCGCGCCGGTGATTGAACCGCCGGGAAACGTCGCGCGTAACAAATCGACGGCGTTCTTATCGGCTAATAATCTTCCCCTGACGGCAGACACCAAGTGGTGCACGTTCGCATAACTTTCTAATTGGCATAATTCATCGACGATAACCGAATGGTCTTCACAGACGCGCGATAAATCATTCCGCAGCAAATCGACGATCATGACATTTTCAGCGCGGTCTTTTTCACTCGCCAGCAAGCGCGCCGCCAACGTTTTATCTTCAGCGTCGTTAGCGCCGCGCTTGCTGGTACCCTTGATCGGACGCGCTTCCACATTTTTCGCCAGCAATTGCAAAAAGCGTTCGGGCGATGCGGAAGCAATGACCACGCCGTCAAACTGCAAATAAGCCGCGAACGGCGCGGGATTCAGCGCGCGTAAGAGCCGGTATAATTTAAAAGGCGATAAATCTGTAGGTAAACACGCGCTAAAACGCTGAGAAATATTCGCTTCAAAAATATCGCCTGCAAGAATATAGTCGATCACGCGTCGCACCGCGGCTGTATATTCTGCGGCGGAAAAATGCGCGGCCACCGGCACAGATTTTTTTAACGCCGGTAACGGCGGCAACGGTGGCACGTCAGCTAACCTTCGCAACAACCAATCGCGCCGTGTCAACGCGCGCGCGTTTCTAGCTTGATGTTCCAGTTCCGGAAACCCGCTAGAAAAAACCCATGCGCGTTTCACCAGGTGGTCGTAAGCGATGACTAAATCATAAAATCCCAACACCAGATCATCGAATTGCATGCTATCGGTAGCCGGCAAATTTATTTTTTCAACATGCTGATATAATTCATAACCAAAATAACCCGCGGCGCCGCCTTGAAACGGCGGCAAGTCGGGGTGTTTTTCCAGCTGATAAATAGCTAATTGCTTTTCTAATTCGACAAATGGATTACCCGAGGCCACCGCGCCGTTTAGCATTAGTTTATTATTTTTATTACGCAGTGTTTGAAAAGGCTCTAGCGCGATAAAACTGTAGCGGTTATTTTTTTTAATAAGATGATTAGCGCTATCAAAAAAAACCGCGCCTGGTTGTTGCGCGAAGCCAGCAAAAGTTTGGAGCGCGTCGTGATAAGCAATTTCTGTATGAATCGGCAGCATTACATTCTTGGCGTACTAGTCGGTGAGGGCTCATCGGGTTTTTCGTCGCGATGGGTCATGTCTAATACTGGCGGCGGTGTGATACGGTGCAGCAATCCAGGCGTTGACGGCGAATCTGACGGTCTATTTGAAGGATAAGTTAGAACGCTAATCCCGCCCTCAGGATTGCGTCTCAAATCAAGCTGCATACCGGCGGCAGCAGCGGCTGGATCGACGCTAATATTAAAAGTAGTCGCGCGAGAAGCGATAATGGGTGACTCTTGGGAAGGTGAAGGCGCTGGGTGGAGATGAGATTGACGGCGTATGCGCCGTACTTCCCTATGACTGCCAGGCCTCGCTACCAAGGTGGATAATTGTGAAGTCACATCGCGGTTATGCGCCTGCGTCAAATCATGCCTGGCTTCCAATTCCGCTACCACCATATCAATTTTCGCATTGTCTTCTTTTTGTTTTATTATTTTCTTTTTAGTAGACCGGTATTTTTCAACGCCGCCTTCAATACCTACAACCATACCGGCCGCTACGGAAACGGTATATGTTATCACGGGTGAAAAATTCCAAATTAAGGCTGCGCCGCCGACCACCAGACTGATAACACCGACCGTGGCCGCGAAATAATCAAGAAATCCCCTTGCGACCACGACAAATCTGACTGGTTTTACCTCGTTATCCATACCAACTGCTCCTCAATTTATAGTTTAAGTAATCTGAAGATAGTGCACTTTAGCACGATAATTAGAACTAGGTTAAAAAAGAGATTAAACCGATGATTCAAAAGTCCGTGATCCTCTCAAAATTAAATCAAAATACCCCATTATTATGTTCATTGTTGAGGCTGAATGATTTATTATTGCAAGTCTTAAACAGTAAAAATTAATCTTCTTAAAATTAAAACCAGGTATGATACTCAATAATAATTTAGCCAATGGAATTCCTTATGATCAACATGACTTTCGCCGAGCTTACCACTATTTTGGGAGTCGCGGCACTCGAACAAACCGGCAGCTTTACCGGCTTAAGCAAAGACACCCGCAACTTGCTGCCAGGCAATTTGTATATCGCGATTATCGGCGAAAACTTAGATGGTCACGAGTTTGTAAATGAAGCCTTAGCGAAAGGCGCGGCCGCCGCGGTTGTCAGTCAGCGCGTCGCGGTTAATATTCCCCAAATCGTCGTCTCCGACACGCTGTTAGCCTTAGGTAAAATGAGCGAAAACTGGCGCGACCGTTTCTCGTTGCCGATCGTGGGCGTGACCGGCAGTAATGGTAAAACCACATTAAAAAATATGATCGCCTCAATTTTAGCGGCCGCTTGCGGTGGCAACAATGAATTAGTCCTCGCGACCGAAGGCAACTTGAATAACAACATCGGCGTGCCGCTCATGTTGGCGCGTTTGAATCCGCAACACCGCTACGGCGTGATCGAAATGGGCATGAATAGTTTTGGCGAAATCGCTTACCTCACCAAAATGACCAAGCCCGCCGTCGCTGTGATTACTAACGCCGCCGAAGCGCACTTACAAGGTTTACAAACCGTGGCAGGAGTCGCGAAAGCCAAAGGCGAAATATTTTCTGGCTTACAAACCAATGGCATCGCCGTTTTTAACAAAGAAGACGCGCATTTTGATTACTGGCGCGGCTTGCTAAACGGCCAAGCTTATTTGACGTTCGGATTGGAAAGCAGCGCGGATGTCACCGGCACTTATATTCCCAGCCAAGATACACTGCATCAATTACTGAATCTGCACACGCCGGTCGGCGACGTGGATATTACCCTGCCGTTGTTAGGCCAGCATAATGTCAGAAACGCGCTCGCCGCCACCGCGGTCGCCGTCGCGTTGCACATCGACTTGGAAGCCGTGAAAGTAGGCCTCGAAAACGTGCAGGCCGCGCCAGGTAGGTTAAATCAGCACTTGTTAGCGAATGGCGCGCGTGTGATTGACGACACTTACAACGCCAATCCTTTTTCCACCACCGCCGCGATCAACACGCTGGCGCTCTTTTCCGGTAAGAAAATTTTAGTGTTAGGCGACATGCGCGAATTAGGCACCGAAGCGGAAAAGTTACATGCCGACATCGGCACCAAAGCGCAAACCGCCGGTATCGACCAACTCTTCACGCTGGGTGATTTATCCGCCGCGGCGACGCGCACTTTCGGCGCTAAAGGGCAGCATTTCACCGACCGTCAAATTTTATTAGACGCGTTAAAGCCGTTTGTCGAAAATAACACGACGATTCTCATCAAAGGCTCGCGCTCGATGCACATGGAAAATATCGTCGCTGGCATCGTCCCTGAAAATGCTATGCAGGTTTCCCACTAATGATTTATTGCCATTTCACGGTACCGAGTCAGAAAAGCCACTCGGCATCAGTAGAAATGGCAACCGCTGCGGGTTTTGCTATAATATAATTCAATCGCCACTATCACAGGGGATATTCTATGGCTGTTAAAACTCCGATTACAGTTGCATACGGAGATGGTATTGGCCCAGAAATTATGGCAGCAACGCTTAGCATTTTAAAAGCGGCCGACGCTGACCTGGAATATGAAGTTATTGAAATTGGCAAAAAAGTTTATTTAGAAGGTTTCACTTCCGGGATTCCAGATGCCGCGTGGGAATCGTTACTCCGCACGAAAGTTTTGTTGAAGGCGCCCATCACCACGCCGCAAGGCGGCGGATATAAAAGTCTCAACGTCACCTTGCGGAAAACGCTCGGTCTGTACGCCAACGTACGCCCGACCATCGCTTACGCGCCGTATGTCGCCACCAAGTTTCCCAAGATGAATTTAGTCATCATTCGCGAAAATGAAGAAGGCACTTACTCCGGCATCGAACACCGTCAAACTGATGAAGTGTATCAATGTTTAAAGCTAGTGACGCGCCCAGGCTGTGAACGCATCGTGCATTACGCGTTTGAATACGCGCGCAAATTTAACCGTAAAAAAGTCACCTGTCTTACCAAAGATAATATTATGAAAATGACGGACGGGATTTTTCATCAAGTGTTCAATGAAATCGCGACGGAATACCCAGACATTCAAAACGAACATTTGATTATCGACATCGGCACCGCATTAGTCGCGACTGACCCAGACCGTTTCGATGTCATCGTAACGTCTAATCTTTACGGCGATATTTTATCGGACGTCGCCGCGCAAATCGGCGGTTCCGTCGGCCTCGCGGGTTCCGCGAACGTCGGCAATCACATGGCGATGTTTGAAGCCATCCACGGTTCCGCGCCCGACATCGCGGGGAAAAAAATCGCTAATCCGTCCGGCTTGTTAAACGCCGCCATCCAAATGTTAATTCACATCAACCAACCCGAAGCCGCGACGAAAATTCAAAATGCCTGGTTGACAACGTTAGAATCTGGCATCCACACCGCGGATATTTACACCAAAGAATACAGTAAGAAGAAAGTTAACACCGACGAATTCGCCGCCGCGGTGGTCGATAATCTCGGCCAGCAGCCTAAACATTTCCTCGTCGCCGATTTTAAAGAAACTAAAACCAAAATCGAATGTTACGGCGAAGTGAAAAAGCCGCTCGCGAAAAAGGCACTGGTCGGCATTGATGTTTTCATCGATAATCCCGACATGACGCCGGAACAAATCGGCGAAAAATTACGGTCTATCAAGAGCCCAATGCAAGTCATCACTATCACCAGCCGCGGTTTGAAAATTTGGCCGGACAGCATGATTAAAGCGCCGTACGCGCAGCATTGCAGTTGCCGTTTTCAATCGAGCAAAGACTTAAAAACTTTATCGACGGTGACGCACAAAGATTTGGTGCAATTACTTGAAGCCTTCGATAAATTAAATTTAGACGTGATTAAAACCGAAAATCTTTATACTTTCGACGGTCAAGTCGGCTTTTCGTTAGCGCAAGGACAATAGTCCCAAAGACCATCGATTAACGGGTTGATATTTTTTCTAGAGAGAAGAAATGTCAACCGCCCGCCGTAGCGCGCTGCAATCTATCTCTGATCGCATCCCAACTCTCTAATTCCGGCACCGCTTCGATCAGAATGCGGCGTAAGTTTTTTTGATCGCAAGCGCGCAGCGTCGCATATAAATCATGCGCGTAGTGCTGCGCATCCACTGGCATCGTGATAAATTCCACGCCCAGCAGCGCTCTGCCTAAGTACTCGCGCGTCAACACCACGATCGGAAAATCTGCCGGCGACAACGCCGCGATCGCTTGCGAAATCGCTTCGAATTTTACTAAGCGGGTCGGCGTGCGCGGCGCGTAATGGGAAACATGCGAACCTGACACACGTGGCGACGCGGCGTGCGGCGCGGAAATTTTTTTCCGCAGCACCGCTTCGACCGCGGCCACTGTAATCATGCCGGGTCGCAGCAGCGTCGGCGTAGCGCCACTCACATCGATAATCGTCGACTCTACTCCCACTTCACACTGCCCGCCTTCTAAAATGAGATCGACGCCAGCCCCTAATTCTTCCGCCACCGCCGCCGCGGTCGTCGGACTGATACGCCCAAAGCGATTGGCCGACGGCGCGGCGATGCCTTTGCCAAAACTTCTCAACAGCGCCAGCGCGGTGGGATGATTTGGTATACGCAGCGCAATCGTGGCTTGATTACCGGTTAGTAAATTCGACACGTTTGGATTTTTTTTAAAAATAAGTGTCAACGGCCCCGGCCAAAATACTTTTGCTAACAGTAGCGCGTCGGGCTGAATGTCTACCGCCCAATTATCTAATTCTTCCAGTGCGGACACATGCACGATCAGCGGATGATCTGCTGGACGCTGTTTGACGGCAAAAATTTTCTGTAAAGCGGCTGGGTTTGTCGCGTCCGCGCCCAAACCATAAACGGTTTCCGTTGGGAAGGCCACGAGTCCTCCCTGCCGTAAAACCGCCGCCGCTTTTTTTAATTCAAATTGATGCAACATATTTTATTGCCGTTGAGTTATAATGTGATGCTATTTTGAACCACAGCACCGCATGATACAAGCAAAGCCTTTCACGTCAAAGCCTTATTAGGGTAGTATTAAGACCATGGAAAATACTGATAGCATTCAACAAACTGATTCCCTGACGCCTGAAACGATTGCGTTAGTGAACGGCCAAGCTTTTTTAGGCATGCCAAAAGATTTATATATACCACCCGACGCGATGGAAGTTTTTCTAGAAGCGTTCGAAGGCCCGCTGGACTTGTTACTTTACCTCATCAAAAAACAAAATCTTGATATTTTAGATATACCTATCGCCGAAGTAACACGTCAATACATGGAATATGTCGAGCTGATGAAAGCGGTTTCGCTAGAATTAGCCGCCGAATATTTAGTGATGGCCGCGCTGTTAGCCGAGATCAAGTCGCGCATGTTGCTGCCCCGTCCTGCTAATCTCGATACTATCGAAGAAGATCCGCGCGCCGAGTTAGTCAGACGTTTGCAAGAATACGAACGCTTTCAACAAGCCGCCGCGGAGCTCGACGCACTGCCACGCCTGGGCCGCGATACCTTCAGCGCGAATGCCATGATAGATGAAGCTGTCTTTGAAAAACCGCTGCCCAATGTCGAGTTAAAATCATTATTATTTGCACTGCGCGATGTGTTGAAGCGCGCTGAATTGAATACTAGCCATAATATCTCCCGGGAAATCTTCTCGGTGCATGAACGCATGGGCATCATTTTAGACGCTTTAAAAAACCAAGAATTCGCGGTGTTTTCCCAGTTATTTAACTTCCAAGAAGGCCGTCTAGGCGTGGTGGTGACGTTTTTAGCCATGCTCGAACTGCTTAAGGACAACCTCATTGAATTCGTCCAGACTGCCGCGTTTGGTCCCATCCACTTGAAGAAAGCTACCGCTAGTATTCAAGCGATTGATTGATAAAGCTTATGTTTCACTTAAAAAAACTGCAAGTTTCTGATAAAATCCGCATTAATTGAACCTGAAAAGACTTATGACCATGAATCCAGAGCAACTCGAACGTCTGCTAGAAGCCGCCATCATGGTTGCCGGTCGGCCCCTGAGCGTCAGCGACATGCAAAAGCTGTTTGACGAAAACGAACAGCCCACGACGAAAGAAATTCGCGCCGTCCTAGAGACGCTGCAAACTCATTACAGCGACCGCGGCGTTGAATTACGCGAAGTCGCGAGCGGTTTTACCTTTCAAGCAAAAATCGAATTAAGCGCGGGCCTCTCGCGTTTATGGGAAGAACGCGCGCCGCGTTACTCGCGCGCGTTGTTAGAAACACTCGCTTTAATAGCTTATCGTCAACCGATCACCCGCGCGGAAATCGAAGAAATCCGTGGCGTCACCGTCAGTTCACATATCATCAAAACCCTGCAAGAGCGCGAATGGATACGCGTCATTGGTTATCGTGAAACGCCAGGCAAACCCGCTTTATACGCCACCACAAAAACGTTTCTCGACCACTTAAGTTTAAAAAGCTTATCCGACCTTCCGGCTCTCGCTGATTTAAAAGACTTAGAAAGTCAGGAAGAAAAATTGCAAGTCCAACTTGAATTAGCGGGCGCAGCAGCTTTCACCGCTGATGAAGAATCTAGTGAATCTGAATAATGACAGAAAAATTACAAAAAGTACTAGCAGCCGCTGGGCTGGCGTCCCGTCGTCAAATTGAAGAATGGATAAAAGCCGGCCGTATCACCGTCAACGGTGCAACGGCGCAGATCGGCGACCGCATCACCACCGACGCAAAAGTATTTGTCGATGGGCGCGAAATAAAATTAATTAAAAGCCAATCGAAAAAAATTCGCGTGTTGCTCTATCACAAGCCCGAAGGCGAAATTTGCTCGCGCAGCGATCCGGAAAAAAGACCCACTGTTTTTGACCGTTTGCCTTTGTTGCGCAATGGGCGTTGGATCGCGGTCGGCCGTTTAGATTTCAATACTTCCGGTGTGTTGCTGTTAACTAGCGACGGTGATTTAGCGAATAAACTCATGCATCCCTCCGCGGAAATTGAACGCGAATACGCGGTCAGAATTCACGGTGAAGTAAGCAACTTCATTTTGAACCGTTTGAAAAAAGGCGTTGAACTGGAAGATGGCATGGCGAGTTTCGATGCCGTTATCGACGCGGGCGGTGAAGGTTCTAACCACTGGTATCATGTCATAGTGAAACAAGGCCGTAACCGTTTGGTAAGAAGATTATGGGAATCCCAAGAGTTACGCGTTAGCCGTTTGATCCGTGTGCGTTTCGGTGCGATCGATTTACCGCGCGAAATCCGCCGCGGCCGCTGGGAAGAATTGGATTTAAAGGGCATCAATCTCGTTAAACAAATGGCGGGCTATCAACAAGATAGTACATCCGACCTCTAAGTTCTAACGTCTTTTTGCCGGCGGCGGGCTCGCTGCTGACTCAGAGTCAGATGAACGTCCCCGTTTAGAATTTTTGTTGTTGCTAATGAACCCAAAGTTAGACGCAGTTGCTTTGGTTTTCTTATCGGCCTTCGCTTCGGCTTTTGACCAGTCGCCTCGGTTCCAAAATTTCTCGATACCTTTCTCGCTCAAATCGGTCGTGTTGCTCAGCATCAAGTGCGCGAAGTTGCTTTGAGCTAATTGATTCCATTCGTCGATGATACCCATGTACTGCACTGCTTTAAGAATATTAATGAACTGCGATTTCGCTTTATCTCCCCCCCTAGAAGGTGCCAGTCTTTTATCGGTAAGAGATTTCAATGCGGAAGTTACGGCGCGCGTCGCAATACTTAGCGCTTCGGCAGTTTTAGTCGACACGGTAGCAAAGATCACCGCGTCACGGTTTTCCGTTTCATCCGTGATGACGGATTCTAGAAATAATTGCAGTTTGCCCGGCTGATTTTCTTTCCCAACCTGCGTACTGCCGGCAATGTAAGCTTGCAAATATTCATTCATGAATATCTGATGGATTCGTTCCGGGAAATCATGTTCGGCAGTTTGTAAATTTTTTAAAAGATCATCGATAACTTTATTATCGACCACGGTCAATCCAGCGGGACGTTCAAGTGCGGCGTTAGCTAACCATTTAACTAATAACGCGGGATGATAAAGCGCCGCAAGTTCACGCGGCGTGTCTTTCAAAGTCGTAAAATATTTTCCGATTTCACTTTCGCTAGCAGGGACGGCTTTACCATACTTATCTTCTATATTCTCTGGCAGCGTTAAATTAGCTTGGAACTTAGGCGTGTTAACCGCAACGATTTTATTCCAAAATCTAATCGCGTCATTACCCATGCAGAGAACGCCTTTTACTGCATAGATCCAAACGTTCTTATCTTTTTCTAAAACACCTTCACTGATCGCTCTTGCATATAAATACTTAACCATTGCATCACGTACCTTAGGATTTTTTCCCGCTAAATCAAAAATCATTGCGTCGCGATCCGTACCTCCCGCGACGAAGAAAGCATAGTCGTCAATGATCACATCCATCATACCTTCCAAGTACATACTGCGCTGACTGCTCTTCGTACTGTGCGTGTGTTCATTGAGATACGCTTCAGCGAATTTAAGCAAAACCAGTTGCATTTTTTCATCGGCTGTTTTCGCGTTGGTCATGTCTCTGCCTAACTGAAACATATCTTTCAAGTTCTGTAGAGCAGCGGCGTTCACGGCAGGTTTTTTGAGTGCGGAACTAACCTGATCCGCGCCAGCGTGGGATTTCTTATTATCTGATTTCTTTTTTGTAGATGCTGAAGACATGGCGTTATCCTCACAGTATTTATTATTTTTTTGGGGTCTGACGCGGCGATTTAGCTTCCGGACTATCACTACGAGGAGACGGTGTGTGGTCACCACCCTTACCCAGTAAACCAAACGTGCTTAGTCTGGTGCTAATGGAAGGTTTCGCAGTGCGGCTGGTAGGCGTGAGCGGTTCGTTTGGATTATCTTTCACTGCGTCCCATAATTTTTCGAACCCTTTTTCAGACGTATCTGTTTTACCCGTTAACATTAAGCCTCTCTCATTCACCGAAACTAAATCGTTCCATTGCCTTTCGATACCCATACGTACAACCGCTTTCAAGATGTTAACAAATTGCGATTTATTTTGAAGGGAGTTATTTGTCGTCATTAAAGCATGCGCTCTTAACGCTAAATCCATGGCTTCCACGCTGTCTTTCGGGACGGTTTTAAAAAGCGCGGTATCTGCATGTGAATCACTGTCGGTAGCCAACGATTCTAGAAACGATTGCAACTTGCCTGGTTGGCTATGCATACCTACTTTGGTTCTTTCCAAGATGTAGGTGTCGAAATAAGCTTTCATAAAAACTTTGTGAACTTCGGTGGGGTCTTTGCTTCTGCTTGCTCTTTGCATAGCAGTTGCAATCACTTGAAATTTTTCATACTGCGCTTGAGACATATCGTCAGGTTGCTGAGCTTGCGCGAATGAATCGACTAACAAACTAGGTTGCAGGCGCGTCACCGCTTCTTTTGGCATTTTTTCTAATTTGGCATGAAACAGGGCTTCTATTTTATTTTCTTTAATGCCGCGGACGACTTTGCCCTTTTCGGTTGTATTGGGCGGCAGGATCAAAACGTTGTCATCTTGCTGTGAGTTTTTTACGACAAGTTGATTCCAGACCTTAATCGCGTCATTGCCCATGCGTACCACCGCTTTTACCGCATTGATAAAAACAGCCTGGTCTTTAACCCCACTCATACCTTCAATCGTCGCTCTTTCATAAAGGTGCGCGACGAGAGCGTTGATGACTTGCGGAGTTTTACCCGCGAATTCAAACACCGCTTCATCCGTTTTTTTACCGCCAGATACATCTATTTTAAATTCTTTAATAATGCGCGTTAAAATATTTTCTAAAAAAGGACTGTGTTTGGTGCCGCCCAGGAAACTCTTGCTGCGTTCATCAATGTAGGCGTCGCAGAATGTTAGCATGACCGCTCGAAGTTTTTCATTAGCGGTAGGCGTCGCGTCCGCCATCATTTTGCCGATTTCCTCTAATTGCGCCGTCATGCTCTTCAACGTAGTCTGCTGATTTGAGGCGATTAATTCTTTATGCAGATTGCTACGTTCTTTGGGTGAAAGCTCAAACAATTCATAATTTTCCGTTTTGTTTGATTGATCTTGTAATGCGGAGTGCATGATGAGAATTTTATCCAGACTTATCAGAGTTCTAACATCTGCATTGGGATACTTATTCTGGAAAGCATTAAACTGCATTAGACTACCCTTCTTTTCAGTCGCTTTGAATTCTTGGAAGTCTTTGAGGTCGATACCTTGATATTCAGCGTAAGCTTTTCGCATCACTTTCATATGCAATTCATAGCGATTAAAATTCTGAATGGGATAAATGTAATTATCCCTCAACACTTTAATTACATTTGGATTAACGCCTTTGGCCTGCAAACGTGCCAGAAATCCACTGAACGCAACATGATTTTTACGCACTTCCAGAAAAGCAGCTTTGTTAGCTTCGAACGCTTTAGAATCAAATTGGCTAGCGATTTCTTTAACAGTGTCTTTTTCATTTAAGCCAGGCGTTCTAAGCAAGAAGTTGTCGAATTTTTGCAGTGGCGCTAACATTACTTCCAAATCAATGAGATCTTGCGAGTTTAAAGAGGCGCGAACTTCTGGCGTCAACACTTTTTTCATTCTTGCCATGCTGGTAAAGAACCGCTGATTAAAATCATATAGCTCATCCAGTGAATCATGGAATTCTTCAGCCAGGGATTTCGGCATAGTTAAAGTCTCTAATTAAAGTTAAATTCTCTCTCTTCACTATAGTGTATAAAATTAGTTTGTGCAAAAAAGCACCTTCCAAATGGTGGCAAGCGACTGTTTTAAATGATGTTTTTTAAAAAAATATTTATTGAGACGAAGCACTAGCGCGTGATTTATAGGGTATTGTTTAGAATAATAATTTCAATTTTCAAGTAAAAATACACGGGTTTTGCCAGCTATCCACCAATGGCGGATAGGGCTTATAGAAGTATGGCTTTCGAGGACGGTATAGCCGCTGGCGGCGATTTTGCGCATTATGACGCGAGCAGTTTCAACGCGGACTAAAAGACTTGCGCAATAACGCTTTTCATCAGCCTGTAACTCTTGGATTGCTTTAGTGTAAGCACGTTCGATTTTTTCATGCTGGAAGGCTAAAAGCTTTACTAATTCTGGCGAAACTTTTTTTGCGTGCAGCATAGGCGGGGTCACAGCAAATTGCAGGCACTCATCGTCAGCGAGATAAACTAAACCACGCTGCGCGTCTCTCTTCAAATGATGCATATGTTCGGTCAACGCTGTGACTATGGTTAGTGAATAAATTAATTCCGTCGCGATCGAATCGGTTTGCGCTTGCACGTGCGCGATTAATAATTCTAATAAGCCGGCGGTGTGAATGATATGTAGCGTGACTTCTTCAAAGTTTTTAAACGGTGACAGATTGAGGTTTTGTTCGATGCCGTCTAACAAATCGATTAAGCGCTGCGGCACGAGTTGGAAAGTTTGTAGATGTTTTTGTAATACTAAAATCACTGGGTGGTCAGATTGACCGGCGCCACAGTTGGCGATATCATTGCGCCACCAAGCAAACTTCACCCGCGCAAGTGCTGCGTCACTGCATTCATACGTAATATCGTTTAATTCTTGATAGAGTGCGGCGAGCGCCGCGATAACGTCACGCTGCGCGGTTGGCAACGCGGATAAACTAAAATAAAACGCGGAGCCAGGGGGCACCGCTTTTTGATAACAATAGTGTTCGGGCGTCATTTCGAAATATTCTTGTCTTTAGCCATTTCTATTTTATTGCCGCCGCTTTTTTTAGCGTGCGACAACGCATGCTGAGCTTTTAAAATGAGACCGTTGATGTTCTCCGCTTGCGTGGGATAAATCGCCACACCGACAGACAAAGTTACTGAATCTAATGGCGCGCCATTTAAGCGGATGTGCAAATGACTGGCCGCTTTGCGGATTGCTTCGGCACGGTCAACCGCCGACGCATCGCTAACGTCTGGTATAAATAACAGCATTTCATCGTTACGCAAGCGGAACGGCGTTTCGCCTGGACGGGTATTCATTTTTAATAATTCAGCGATCTTTTGCAGCACGATATTACCAGCTTCATGCCCATAGGTATTGTTAATTTTTGTGAAATTATCGACATCGATCAAAATCACCGCGGCGGTTCGCTGCTGCATTTCCGCTGCGCGCAAGTAGTTATTACCCTCGTTTTCAAGTAGTTTTTGATTATACAAGCCAGTCAGGGAATCACTATTGGAGAGCACGTACAAGGTCGCGCGCAAATTAATGTTGGCCAATGCCAATGCGGTTTGCTCAGCTAATGCGATGGCTAATAAGCGCTGTCTGTCAGTGACGCATTTGCCCGAGTGATGGCAGGGAAATTGCAATGTCAATAAACCAGTGAATGTGCCCTGCGCCATCAGCGGCACGCAGAGAGTCGCTACCGGCGGGACGCCGCTGGGAAAATCGAAATGACGGCAAGTTAAATCTGTCTGCGTATCATTGGCTTGATAAAATTGGCCGCGGCGCAACGCCCAACATTCATCGGACGTAAAATAACTTTTACAGTAATTATCTTCGCCCCAAGTTTTATTCGCAGCGAGCGTACCCGGGGAAGATTCTTGAATCGTGCAAATTGATCCTTTGGCGTCAGGAAAAATTTGTTTGCAGTAAGCTTCCAGCGAAGTATAAGCTTCGGCTGGTATACGGCAAGCTTGTAAAATCCGCGAAAGCTCACTTAACAAAGTCATTTCATGATATTGTTGCTGCATGTCTTTCAATGTCGTTTCTAACTGCGCTTTCGCTTCGATTAATACTTCTTCGTTATGCACGCGTTCTTTCATTTGATTGATCGTTTGTTTACGCGCTTCGAATAACGTCATCACGATGTTGGATAGACGTAATAAAATATCTTTTTGCTCCGGCGTTAAACTTTGCGGTTTACGGCCAATCACGCATAACGTGCCGAGATTAAATTTCTCCGGCGTGGTTAACGGCACACCTGCGTAAAAACGAATTTTAGGATCATGCAATACCAATGGATTATCCATAAAGCGCTCGTCTTCTAGCGCGTCTTTCACTTCCATAATTTCGGATTGATTTATCGCATACGAACAAAACGCCAAAGCTCGCGGCGTATCACTATGATCGAAATCCCCCGAGACTGATTTTAAAAATTGTCTATTCAAATCGATCAAGCTGATCGTTGAGACCGGCGCGTTACAAACTAAAGCCGCGATCCAAGTAATACTATCGAAAATTTCTTCCGATTTAGTATCAAGGATATCGTAGCTTTTTAGCGCGGCTATGCGCTCGGTATCATTTTTCGGAATAGGAGTATCTTTCATCGATCCCCCGATTTTTAGACACTATCTAACAAGTTTAGCAAATCTAGCCGGTTTTGTATTTTTTTGATCTAAATCAGCTAGTTATTAGATGGAGGCTTTGAGCTGATAGAGCAAATCCAGCGCTTCTTTGGGAGAAAGTTTGTTTGGGTCGATACTCTTTAATAGGCTCAGTGTAGGGCTCTCTGGACGCGCGAATAAATCTTTTTGCTGCGGCGCTTCACGTACGCTATTAGTGTTGGGATGGACGGATTTTTCAAGCTCTAATAATTTGGTTTTCGCTTGTTGAATCACTGGCAACGGCACCCCCGCTAATTGCGCGACTTGGATACCATAACTTTGATTGGCGGGGCCGGGCTGCACGGTATGTAAAAAAATAATTTTGTCGCCATGTTCCGTCGCGTCTAAATGCACGTTGTGCACGGTAGAAATTTTATCCGGCAGTGAAGTCAATTCAAAATAATGCGTGGCGAACAAGGTCAGCGCTTTTAATTTATGCGCGAGATACTCAGCACTCGCCCACGCCAACGATAAACCATCGAACGTACTCGTGCCGCGCCCGACTTCATCCATTAACACCAAACTATACGCGCTCGCGTTATGCAAAATATTCGCGGTCTCAGTCATTTCCACCATGAAAGTGGAACGCCCACCGGCTAAATCATCGGCGGCGCCGATGCGCGTGAAAATTCTATCGATGGGACCAATCAAGGCCGACTGCGCGGGCACATAACTGCCGATATACGCTAACAACGTGATGAGTGCGATTTGCCGCATGTAAGTGGATTTACCACCCATGTTAGGGCCCGTAATCACTAACATACGCCGCGCTTCGCTTAAGTCCACATCGTTGGGCACGAAGGGTTGATCGAGCACCGCTGCCACGACTAAGTGACGGCCGCCGACGATATTGATTCCTGCCACGTCAGAAAATTGCGGCCGCTGCAAATCTAACGTATCCGCGCGCTCGGCCAGTGTCGTCAACACATCGCATTCCGCTAAACCGGCGGCGCTGACTTGCAACGGCTGCAGCGAGCGTAAAATAATATCTAGCAACGCTTCGTATAATTCTTTTTCCAAAGCTAACGCTTTATCGCGGCTGCTTAACGCTTTATCTTCGAAGACTTTTAATTCCGGCGTAATAAAGCGTTCCGCGTTCTTCAACGTTTGCCTGCGGATATAATCGGCAGGCGCGCTTTGCGCTTGCACACGGCTAATTTCAATGTAATAACCATGCACGCGGTTGTAGCCGACTTTCAACGAAGAAAAACCCGTGCGTTTCTTTTCTCGTTCTTCCATCTCCACCAAAAAGCCGCTCGCGTTTTCGCTAAGTGCGAGCAATTCATCTAACTCGGCATGATAGCCGCGCGCGATCACGCCACCGTCACGCAACACCATCGGCGGATTTTCCACGATAGCCGCGGTGAGTAATTGCAATAACTCAGGGAATTCATTAATTTCGCCAGCTAATTTTTTTAATAGCGGCGCGGTTAGCGGTGACAACTGCCGCTGCACAGCTGGCAACTGCGCTAACGTATCGCGTAATTGCGCAAGATCGCGCGGCCGCGCGGTTTTCAATGCGATACGCGCCAGTATGCGTTCTAAATCAGCGATGTTGCGTAACTGTTCGTGCAAACTTAAATAATTTCTATCCGCTAATAAATTATGAATACTCAACTGCCGCGCTTCTAACACCGGGCGCTGCCGCAGCGGCCGGTTTAGCCAGCGTTTCAGCAGCCGGCTGCCCATCGCCGTGGCGCTAAAATCTAATACGGCGGCTAACGTATTTTGCTGCGTGCCCGCAAGGTTGGTCGTTAATTCTAAATTGCGACGCGTCGCCGCGTCGATGATCACACTGTCTTCACGCCGTTCCGCTTGCATGCTGCGTAAGTGCGGCAGCGCGCTGCGCTGTGTCTCTTTCATATATTGCATTAAGCAACCCGCCGCGGAAATCGCGGCTGGCATATCTTCGCAACCAAAGCCGGACAAGTCGCGGGTTTGCATTTGCTGCGCTAACAATCGGCGCGCGGATTCACAATCAAATTCCCACGGCGGCCGGCGGCGGATGCCGAACTTCGTTTCACGTAAGAATTTTTTATCGAAATCTTCACTGATTAATAATTCAGTCGGCCGTAAACGTTCTAGCTCGCCCAACAGCGCTTCATCGTTTTGGACTTCCAATAAATTAAATTGCCCGCTGCTAACGTTTAACGTCGCAATGCCGTAATGCTGCTGCGCCGCATGCAACGCGGCGATCAGATTATCTTGGTTCTCTTCTAAGAACGCGGCGTCACTCACGGTGCCCGGCGTTAAAATACGCGCGACTTGCCGTTCCACCGGCCCGATACTCGTTTTAGGATCGCCGACTTGTTCGCAAACGACGATAGACAAACCTGAACGCAATAACTTCGCCATGTAAGCTTCGGCGGCGTGGTAAGGCACTCCCGCCATAGGAATCGGATGGCCATTCGAAGCGCCGCGCGCGGTGAGCGTGATATCCAGAAGACGCGCGACTTTCTTCGCATCCTCAAAAAACAATTCGTAAAAATCACCCATGCGATAAAATAATAAGGTGTCAGGATATTCTGCTTTGATACGCAAATATTGCTGCATCATAGGCGTATGTTTATGCAACGCCGCATCCATTTGAGCTTCTGCCATTTTTATTGCCTATCGAAAAAATTATTTGTTCTTTACAATGTATGGTAGCACCGTTATACCTTGTGTCAGTTTGGAGGTAAAGAGCATGCAGGCACGCGTTAAAGAAGTCGCTGAAAAATTAACCTCCCGCGCTATTAAAGTCGCCACCGCGGAGTCATGCACCGGCGGCGGTTTAGCCTACCGCATGACCGACCGCGCGGGAAGTTCCGAGTGGTTTGAGCGCGGCTTCGTCACGTATAGCAATGCCGCTAAGCAAGAAATGCTAGGGGTAAAGTTAGCAACGCTAGAAGCAAAAGGCGCCGTCAGTCCGGAAGTCGCGCGCGAAATGGCCGAGGGCGCGCGGCAATTTAGCGCGGCGCAAATAAGTGTCGCCATCACTGGCATCGCCGGCCCCTCTGGTGGCACACCAGATAAACCTGTTGGCATGGTGTGTTTCGCTTGGGCCAGCAGTGATTTCGAAACGTATTTAAAAACGGAATATTTATTGGGTAGTCGCAGGGAAATTCGCCGGCAATCAATTATCATTGCGCTTGACGGGTTACTTGAAATTTTAAATAAATAAACCCGAGGAAAAATCTTTCCCCGGGCGGTGGGTCATTGACGATAGGAACGTGTCGAGAGACCTTGCTCACCACTTAAATCGTCAGTGCTTACCATCAGCGGTTGGCCACTTGCCGAACCTGTCGCAACAGAATTGTACCGATGCGCAGCCGCCGGAGTTTCTTTGATGGCATAGGCCCTTTGCATGACGGTGTGGTCCGCCAGCATACCTCTGAGGTCATCTCTCTCAACATGTCCAAACAGACTATGATATTTATAGGCTTTAACCGCTTTATCTTTCAAATCGCGAAACAGTGCTGGACCGAATACATTCCACACGGCCCGTTCAGGTTGAGAAACCTCTCTACCCAACAGACAATGATTTACGGCGGTATAGACAGCTCCAGTCGCTTCAGCGGTGACAACATCCCACGCCAAACGATTAGCTATGTTTAGCACTTGTAAAGGCAGATTAACGACTCTGATATAATCTAACGCTCGGTAAGCACTGACCGTTAGAGCGCCAATCGTTGGCTCTAAGCCGATATAATTATCTCTGCAATAAGTTAATATGTGCTGCATATTTGCAGGCGCATGATGCAAAATACATAAGTTAGTGGTATAAGAAGCGCCGTAAATCAATGCAAATTCGGCAGCTTGAGTCAGTTGAACGCGTAACGCAGAAGCTTCAATGGTTGGCGCTTCGGTAATGATATATTTACTTATTAAATGGGAAGTTTCATCGTCACTATCATCATTAATTAGATTTCGGGAGTCCATTTTAATACCTTTTAATTAGTTGCTTCACAGATTAATAAAAAATAAATTCTTTTGATGCACCACACCGTTAAGCTGTTATAATTTTTTTCGCAGGCCATTCTAGACCCTCCTTCCTTAAAGAAATCTTAAGACTCTCCCGCAAACAATTTTTTTTACTCATATCAACCCTCCCCGGCAAAGTTATGACATAATCATGCCACCACCCATTTATAAATTAGTTAACAACTCGTATAAGGACTATCCAAATGGACGAAAATAAAAAAAAGGCGTTAGGCGCAGCACTCAGCCAAATTGAAAAACAATTTGGTAAAGGTTCGGTTATGCGCTTAGGTGATTCGATTGCTGTGCGCGATATTGATGTTATTTCCACCGGTTCGCTTACTTTAGATATCGCATTAGGCATCGGCGGTTTACCGCGCGGCCGAATCGTGGAAATTTATGGGCCTGAATCTTCTGGTAAAACTACTTTAACGTTACAAGTTATTGCCCAATGCCAACGTTTAGGCGGCACTGCGGCGTTCGTTGACGCAGAACACGCTTTAGATCCAGGTTATGCAAAACGGTTAGGCGTGAACGTTGAAGAATTGCTCATCTCCCAACCCGATACGGGCGAACAAGCACTTGAAATCGCGGACATGTTAGTACGCTCAAGCGCTGTCGACATTGTGATCATCGACTCCGTAGCGGCTTTGACCCCCAAAGCGGAAATCGAAGGCGAAATGGGCGACACGCACATGGGTTTACAAGCACGCCTAATGTCGCAAGCATTGCGCAAATTAACGGCGAACATTAAACGTTCGAATACTTTAGTGATTTTCATCAACCAAATCCGCATGAAAATCGGCGTCATGTTCGGTAACCCGGAAACCACCACCGGCGGTAACGCGCTTAAGTTTTACGCTTCTGTGCGCTTAGACATTCGCCGCATCGGCAGCGTTAAAAATGGCGACGAAATCGTCGGCAGCGAAACCCGTGTGAAAGTCGTTAAAAATAAAGTCGCGCCGCCGTTCAAACAAGCTGAGTTTGATATTTTATATAACGAGGGCATTTCTCGTGAAGGTGAAATCATCGAACTAGGCGTGCAGCAAGATATTATCGACAAATCGGGCGCGTGGTTTAGTTACCAAGGCCAGAAGATCGGCCAAGGCAAAGAAAACGTGCGCATCTTTTTGAAAGAACATCCTGAAATCGCGAATGAAATCGACACGAAGATCCGCACCGCTCTGTTGAAACCAGTCAACCGACCGACCGGCGAAGTCGTGGAAGAAGACGTTATTGCTTAAGCCTAATTCCGCCCGCGGCGCTGCCGTGGGCGGATTTTTAATTCCAACAAATCGCGATAAATCCCCATGGAAACGCCTCTAAAAGATATCCGCCAACGCGCGCTTGATTTACTCGCGCGACGCGAGCATTCCGAATTCGAGTTAAACCGCAAGCTACGCAGCAAGGGGTTTCCCGCCGCTGAGGTGGACGCCATCGTGACGCTACTAACGTCACAAGGTAAACTCAGCAACGCGCGCTTCGCGGAAAGTTATATACACGCCCGCCGTCAAAAAGGCTATGGTCCTGTGCGCATACGCATGGAACTCAAGGCCCGCGGCGTCAACGAAGATATGATTGAAGATCATCTCGATATCACTGATAATGCTTGGCTTACTAGTGTGCGCACCGTGTGGCGTAAACGTTTTAAGAGCGTGCTACCTGCCGGCCAGCAAGAACGCGGCGCACAGCAACGCTTTTTACAATACCGCGGGTTCACGCTAGACCAGATCGATACTATTTTTCAAAGTGACAGAGAACATGCCTGATAATCAGTTACCGAATTTTTATACTGTGAACGCGCTGCGCAGCGAGTTTTTAAATTATTTTAGCAAAGCGGGCCATACTATCGTTCCCAGTAGTTCGCTGGTTCCCAACGACCGCACTCTGTTATTCACGAACGCCGGCATGGTGCAATTCAAAGATGTTTTTTTAGGCAGAGAGACGCGCCCCTACTCGCGCGCCACGTCGTCGCAGCGCTGCGTGCGCGCGGGCGGCAAGCATAACGATTTAGAAAACGTCGGCTACACGGCGCGTCATCATACTTTCTTTGAAATGCTGGGTAATTTTAGCTTCGGCGATTATTTCAAACGCGAAGCCATTCAACTGGCTTGGAAATTTTTAACGGAAACGTTAAATCTGCCGCCGGAAAAATTATGGGTCACCGTTTACGAAGAAGACCAAGAAGCCATGGATATTTGGCTGAAAGAAATGAAAATCGATCCAAAACGTTTTTCACGCTGCGACGAAGCCAGTAATTTTTGGGCGATGGGCGCGACTGGCCCATGCGGGCCTTGCACGGAAATTTTTTATGATCACGGCCCTTCGATCGCGGGCGGCCCGCCGGGCAGCGCCGATGAAGACGGCGATCGTTATATTGAAATTTGGAATTTAGTCTTCATGCAATACGAGCGCGCCGAAGACGGCACGCTGACGCCACTGCCAAAACCCTCCGTCGATACCGGCATGGGTCTAGAACGCATTGCGGCGGTCATGCAGCATGTTAACAATAATTACGACATCGATTTATTTCAAAATTTAATAAAATTTATCGCGAAATTAAGCGGCACCAAAGATTTAACTAACACGTCGCTGCGCGTGATCGCCGATCATATCCGCTCATGCACTTTTCTTATTGTCGATGGCGTCACACCGTCCAATGAAGGCCGCGGTTATGTGTTGCGCCGCATCATCCGCCGCGCGCTGCGCCACGGCAACAAAATCGGTTTTACCGACGCATTTTTTTATAAATTAGTGCAACCACTAGTCCAAGAAATGGGTGCAGCTTATCCTGAATTAGTTAAAGCACAAACCAACGTGGAAAAAATTCTGCGCCAAGAAGAAGAGCAATTTAGTTTAACTCTCAGCCAGGGCTTAAAATTATTCGATCAAGCCGTCGCGGATTTACACGGCACGTTAATTCCGGGCGAAACTTTATTTAAATTATATGACACCTATGGCTTCCCTATCGACTTGACTGCCGACATCGCGCGCGAGCGCTTGCTGAACGTGGATTATGAAGGCTTTAATAAAGCGATGGAAAAACAACGCGACCGTTCGCGACAATCCAGCAAATTCACTGCGGATTACGCGATCGGCGCGAATACGCAAGCCACAGAATTTCTCGGCTACGAAGATACCTTAACCGGCGACGGCAAAATTATCGCGCTTTATCGCGGCGGCCAAGCCGTCGAGACATTAAATACGGGCGAAGCAGGTTCCGTGATTTTAGATATTACCCCTTTCTATGCCGAGTCGGGTGGCCAAATCGGCGATCAAGGCGAATTGCGCGGCAGCGGATTTTTATTTACCGTGACAGACACCACGAAACAAGGCGCTGCGTACGTACACGCAGGCGAAGTCGCCTCCGGCACGTTGAAAATTGGCGATACGACACACGCCGCCGTTAATGCGGAGCGCCGCGCGGCGACAGTGCTAAACCACTCCGCCACGCACTTGCTGCACATGGTGTTGCGAAAAATTTTAGGCGACCACGTTACCCAAAAAGGTTCACTCGTCGAACCCGAGCGGTTGCGTTTTGATTTTTCTCATCCAACGCCGTTGACGCCGGACGAAATTAAACGCATCGAACAAGATGTGAATTTAGAAATTCGCGCCAACCATGCAGCAACCGTCAAAGTTTCCACGCCAGAAACAGCGATCGCTGAGGGCGCGATGGGCTTGTTCGGCGAAAAATACGGCGCTGAAGTGCGCGTCATAACTTTCGGCGCATCCAAAGAATTATGCGGCGGCACGCACGCGCATCGCACCGGCGATATCGGTTTGTTTTTAATAACGTCCGAATCCGGCATCGCCGCGGGCATCCGGCGCATAGAAGCAGTCACTGGCGCTGGCGCACTCGCCTTCATTGATGTTCGCGACGCGGAAGCCAAACAAAAATTACAAAGCGCCGATGAACGCGCGCGCGCTTTAGAAAAACAACTCGCGCAGCTCAAAGAAAAATTCGCCGGTAATCTTAGTCAAGATTTAGCGTCGCAAGCCAAAGACGTGAAAGGCATAAAATTTTTAGCAGTGAAGCTCGACAACATCGATAGTAAATCGATGCGTAACACGGTCGATCAATTAAAAAATAAATTAGGCAGCGCCGTCATTGCATTAGCGTCGGTCAACGACGGCAAAGTTAGTTTCATCGCCGGCGTCAGTAAAGACCAAACGAATAAAGTGAAAGCGGGCGAGTTAGTCAGCATGCTGGCGTCGCAAGTCGGCGGCAAAGGCGGCGGCCGTCCTGATTTAGCGGAAGCTGGCGGCACGCAGCCGGAAAATGTCGATAAAGCCTTGGCATCCGTGCAAGCCTGGGTTGAAGAGCGTCTCTAGAAACTATTTGTTGAACACTGGACGTAATGGATTGCATCTAGCATCATAATAATAAATTAGGATATTTAACATGGCATTAATTGTACAAAAGTATGGCGGCAGCTCGGTAGGGACGATTGAGCGCATCGAACATGTCGCTGCCCGCGTCAGCGCGGCAAAACAAGCAGGCCATGATGTTGTTGTCGTCGTTTCCGCTATGTATGGCGAAACTGACCGCCTCATTCAATTGTCGCAAGCACTTACCGCGGAACCCGAGCCGCGCGAATACGACATGTTAGTTTCAACCGGCGAGCAAGTTTCGATGGCGTTGTTAGCCATCGCGCTGTCGAAGCAAGGCACGCGCGCGCGTTCTTATACGGGCTGGCAAGCTGGCGTGATGACCGACAGCGCGCACACCCGCGCG
This sequence comes from Gammaproteobacteria bacterium, assembly GCA_963692955.1. Lineage (GTDB taxonomy): Bacteria > Pseudomonadota > Gammaproteobacteria > DSM-16500 > DSM-16500 > UBA5158. The sequence goes on from OY843587.1 coordinate 2,174,083, forward strand.
CGGATTTTGGATGTGAAAACCGCTACGATACGCCGGGATTTAGCGAATGGCTTGGTCGTGGTGGTCGCTGGTTTTCAAGGTTCGAGTCCGCACGGTGAAATCACGACGTTAGGCCGCGGCGGCTCTGACACAACCGCCGTCGCGTTAGCGGCCGCGTTGAAAGCGGATGAATGCCAAATTTATACGGATGTGGACGGCGTATTCACGACTGACCCGCGCATGCTGCCGGAAGCGCAACTGCTGCCGCAAATTAGTTTCGAAGAAATGTTAGAAATGGCTAGCCTGGGCGCTAAAGTTTTGCAAATGCGCTCGGTGGAACTTGCTAGCAAGCATAATATGCCGGTCCGCGTGTTATCGTCATTTAACGAAGGCACCGGCACACTAGTCACGTTTGAGGAAAAAATCATGCATAAGCGTTTAGTCTCAGGAATTGCGTTCAGCCGCGAAGAAGCGATTATTTCCTTGTCGGGCGTGCCGAATCGCGCGGGCGTCGAGGGCGAGATTTTAGGCGTCCTGAGTGAAGCCAATATCGAAATCGATATGATCGCGCAAAACGCGACGAACCAGGCGCACACGGACTTCACTTTTACCGTGCAGCGCAAAGACCATTTGAAAACGTTGAAGCTCGTCGACCAATTGGCGGCTGATTTAGGCGCCGTCCCCGTCAAGAGCAACGCTAAAGTGGCTAAGCTGTCGTTAATCGGTTTAGGCATGCGTTCACACACTGGCGTGGCTAGCACGATGTTCAAAGCACTAGGCGACGTCAATATTAATATCCAAATGATTACGACCTCAGAAATCAAGATTTCGGTCGTCATTGATGAAGACACCCTCGAACGAGGCGTGCGCGCCGTACATGAAGCTTTTGAGCTACATAAAGTTGGAGCAGAAAAAGTACAGGCTTTCATGGAAAGTTGAAAATAAACTAAATTTAATAAAATTGAAAAAGCTATTTGCACTAGAGTGCTTTATTGTTTACCATTGCTGACTTCGCTATTCAGCATTAAAAAGACTGAAATGTTGCTCAAACTGTGTGCAATTTAAAGGAAGTAGGTTGTTTAAACAAGGTAGTTCTTGAGGAGGGGGGAGTATAATGCTCATTTTAACGAGACGTGTGGGTGAAACATTAATTATCGGTGATGACGTAGTCGTCACTGTGCTAGGTATCAAGGGCAATCAAGTCCGTATCGGCATTAATGCGCCTAAAGAAGTATCCGTACACCGCGAAGAAATTTATCAACGCATCCAGCAAGAAAAGAATACCACTACCGCTCCCACCAGCGCGGTCAGTGCCGTTAAAGAAGAAAAGAAGAAAGACACAGAATAAGAATTTAATCATTTCCCCGTAACATTAACGAACCGGAATTTTAAATTACATTAGCAAAGGAAATACGGAGAGGTGGCCGAGAGGCTGAAGGCGCTCCCCTGCTAAGGGAGTATGGGGCCTTAAACTCCATCGAGGGTTCGAATCCCTCCCTCTCCGCCATTCAGAGCATCACGATCAGTATCCTGAATATAATCCAAAAAAACATTGAATTTATAAGGCTTTATTGTTTTAATACGCGCCTTGTTGTCGCGAAACAATAGTATTTTTAACAGCGATTTATTTCACTACGCGCCCGTAGCTCAGTTGGATAGAGTACCTGGCTACGAACTAGGGGGTCGGGAGTTCGAATCTCTCCGGGCGCGCCATTCTTAAACGATAGTTACCTAACCCAACCACGTTTGAAAATATGAATTAAATCTTGCTGACTCGGATGTTAACTTCTTTTCTATCTTGCTGTGCCTTTAGCAGAATTTCATTATAGGGGTTGCCGTCTTTCTTGGGGCTGCCTTCTTTCTTTTCTTCAAAAAATCGTGATGAGCTAGGTGAACTCGGCGCGCTGGCCTGTGTGTAAGTTGTAGGATTGGCGGCAGCTAGGTTTGCGGCAACAATATTTCTCGCCACTTTTTCAGCGATTTTATCTTTGCATTCCTGCTTGATCGACGTGTCAGTGACATCCAAAAAAATTTGTTGCGATTCATTCGCCATCACTTTGCCTGTGATGTCGGTGAGGCGGGGATTACCATAAAAGTTAAGCGATTTAAACTGATCATTTCTAATTAATGCGATCGCGCCGTCATCACCAAATTTACCCCGCTTCAACGTTAAATGCGTCACATGCAGGAGCTTACTTAATAAAATGATACCGTCATCATCGATATTAGTCTGCCCTATCTCTAAAGATTTCACATGCGGCTGCTGATTTAATAATTCGACGATATCAAGCACGTCTTCATTATAAATTTCATGCGAGTTGATTTCGCAATGCGATTTATTGTTTTTAATGATATGTGACTTTATATATTGCTTTAATGGCATATACCTTACCCTAATTTAATCAACTTATCCTATTTGCGTTATCGCGTGGCGCCGCTGCAATAGTAAAATTATTTTCTTTCGCATAATCAGTTAGCTTACTCAGCATATCAGTTAGTAGCTTTTGGCAGCTCGGGATAACTTCTTTTACCTCTTTATCATCTAATGCTTTATAAACACTTTCTAACTCTTTTAGAATCTCGCCCGTATGCTTGATAAGAAAGCTTAAATACGCTTCTACGCCCATCTTGGTTTTACTTTTTGTATCCGCTGACCGCAGCCAATTTGATTTACATAATGTGGTACAGTAATCCTTCGCCACATCACTAAATAAATCTATCGCCACACAACGCTTTAACACTGCTTCGATCGTCGTAGCGGTTGAAGCCGGTCCTTCATTTGCAGAAGGTGCAAGACTTCTAAATAAGTCTATCGCAAAAAGCAATTCGATCGCTTTTCGAAAATAGTTTGGAGTCGAAGAGATCGCTTCACAACTTGCAGATTGAGGGAAGAGAAAAGTCTTTTCTAACAGTCTGTGCTTATTGCAAAATTCAACAGCCTTAGGATTTTCAAAGGTCAATTGTACACCCTTTACTCTTTTTAAATCAATTCTATTAGCATAGTCGAAAATCTTATCCATACCCGCCAATATTCCTTCTTCAGAAGTAGCGGCGACGAAGTTATTGATGTGGTCATCTAACCGTAAAATCCCTAATTTTTCAGCCTCAAATTGCATAGATTCTTTGATTTTCTGTAAGGCGACCGCCTCTTCCATTTGTTCAATAGGCATATTTACCCAAGCCTTAAAGTTGGGAGAATGAGTGGTATAGCCTACAAGACTGCGAACTTGTGCGGAATCCGCCGTAATATCGGCGTTGGTTATGCCCAGCTTATCAATGACCAGTTGGATACAGACATTACCGGTTCTAATGGGGGTGCTTCTAAAGATATAGCCATTTTCCGCGTTATCATCGTATAAAAACAATTGTTGCGGCAACGCGTTGAAGATCCCTAACAAAGCGATATGGTGGCTTTTTTCATGCGGCTGACTTTTGTAAAGATAATGGTTCTTAGCGTTCTCATAAATTTGTTTAATCAATGGGTTGCCTTTGGAACAGACAATAGAATCATTACCGATATTGTTAGAACCTTGGCTATCGGTATCGATATAAAGTACGTGCTCGGTTGAGCCGTTATTAAGTGCGACCAATTCTTCAAAATTGTAGATACCGTGTTTTACATCGCTATCGAAGTACCCGCCGCCAAATTCATCCAATAATCGGTAGCGTAAGACATCACTAAAACTACCATAATTAGGCCGCATGCGAACCAATTCGTAGTGGCTAAACTCATCCATGACCTGTAGAGCTGGGTTGCTTTGATCAGGTCGGTAAATATCTTTCAATTTAAAATTAGGAATATGGCCAAATTTTTCGGCGTAGCTCTTTTTCGTCCGGTCAATTTGCTCCGGTGTTTTTCCAATAAAATCAGTCCATAACCAAATTTCTGACGAGGGACTAGATTCATGCCAGTTGTTGATGATGTCGGTATTGGGTTCAGGAAGGATCATCCCCGCCCACACAAAATGAATGATATTTGGTATAGCCATGCGCTTATTATAACCTAATTATGCTCTGGCTTACCCCTTTAAGAGGCTTTAGAATCGCATTTGGACAAATGGCGGGTAGGACTTTATGTTAAATATTATTTGGTTAGTAATGATGGTGACTGCTGTCATCGTGGGGATTTGTACCGGTAAGATTTCCGCGGTGGTGTTGGCCGCGACGGACAGCGCTAAGTTCGCCTTGACCCTCGCGTTTGGCTTAACCGGCGTGATGGCCTTGTGGTTGGGCATCATGAAAATCGCGGAAGCCGCGGGTTTATTACAATTGTTAACGCGCGCATTGCGGCCGCTGTTAGTGTGGCTTTTTCCCGATGTGCCCGCCGATCATCCGGCCATGGGCGCTATGACCATGAATATCGCGGCGAATATGTTTGGCTTAAATAACGCGGCCACCCCGTTTGGATTAAAAGCGATGGCGGAATTGGCCGCGCTGAATAAAACGCCCGGCACGGCGACGAATGCGATGTGTACCTTCTTGGCGCTACACAGCAGCAATTTACAAGTCGTACCGGCGACAGCGATCGCGCTATTGGCCGCCGCGGGCGCGACGCACCCTACCGATATCATCGTGCCGTTTTTATTAAGTTCGATGTGCGCGGTGATTACCGCGATTATCGTTGCAAAAATTTTAGAACGTGTGAGTTGGTACCGCTATCCCGCGCCGCAATCAGAAGGTAGCGCGCCATGACCATCACCGCGTTTTCAGAACAATTGGGCAATGGCTTAATTATCCTATTTTTAGTGGGTATTCCGTTGTATGCGTTTTTTCGCAAAGTGCCGGTGTATGATAAATTTATCGAAGGCGCGCAAGAAGGTTTACCGACTTTTATCCGCATCTTGCCTTACATGGTCGCGATGCTAGTCGCGGTCGGGATGTTGCGCGCCGCAGGTGCGTTTGATTTATTAGCGCATGCATTAAGTCCCCTGCTAAATAAAATCGGCATCCCCGTTGAAATTATTCCCATCGCGCTACTGCGGCCATTTTCAGCCAGTGCCGCGAACGGTGTGGTAATGGATTTATTGCATAACCAAGGGGGCAACAGTTTTATCACGCATTTAGGAATTATCGTCGCGAGCACGACAGAATCGACTTTTTATATCATAGCGATTTATTTCGGCGCCGCCGGCATCCGCAATAACCGGCATGTAATTCCAGCGAGTTTAATCGTGGATATCGTCGGAATTTTGACTGCGATTTGGATTACGAAATGGTTATTAAATTAGACGCAATTTATGTATACTCCTCGCCAATGCGCCCGTAGCTCAGCTGGATAGAGTATCTGGCTTCGAACCAGGTGGTCGGGAGTTCGAATCTCTCCGGGCGCGCCAATTTAATCACTAGCTTGCCGAGATTTGCCCAGGGTCACTAACTGCTGATTGTAGCCAATTTGTAACCCTTACACGTTCTGCCGCACCTTTTAAGTGATCACTACTCAAGTGCGCGTAACGCAAGACCATTTCGAAACTTGTCCATCCACCAAGTTGCTGAAGCTCCTGCAAAGATGTTCCATTTTGAACATGCCAACTTGCCCAGGTATGCCGCAAGTCATGCCAACGAAAATTTTCAATCTTTGCCCGCTTCAATGCGTTTTTTTGATAATTTATTTTGAAAAAATATAAATTTTCATATGATTACGCGCAAAGGAACTTCGCGTCACTACCGACATCTGCGATGCCTCTAGTGACGCGAAGCAAAAAAACTATTTGATTAGCACATGGAAATAAATGATATAAAAGCCATATCCAACAATTTTCTCATCAAGGTAATTACGAAAAATATTATTTAGAAAAATAATATTAGTGCAAACAATCTTACGATTGCGATCAGTAATTTCATCGCACAGTGCTGATCTTATCCTGCGGTTTTGAGTCGGGCAGATGACGACAAAACTGATAAAATTGACTTCAGCAAAAGACAAAAGAAGCCAACCTTGGAAACTAAATCTGACTTTGTAAACTCCTAAAAGCAAAAACCCGCTTTAGGGCGGGTTTTATTCATAGCTCTTACAGCTTAGGAAGTTTTTACCACTTTTGGCATGCCAAGTCAATACTTCAGTAGTGGCGTCATGTTAATTGCATATTTTGGCGTAAATGTTAATGGCATCACTTCCACCCCCTGAATTTTATCAACACGATAAGATCTAGGCTCGCCAGTTTCATGCTTTATTGCAATCACAATTAAATTACCTTCTTTAGTTTGCTTTAAATCATAAGGCTCAATTAATCGTTTAGTATTATTATACGCTAGCTTAATACACAAATGATTTGCGGCTGCATATCGTATTAATTCGAGAGGCGCTTTTACATGCCAAGCTCGAATCATGCTGGGTGGTTTCCATGCGAGATTAATTTTCTCATCACCTACTGGAGCCGACCTCAAAGAAATTTTGCTCTCTTCCCCATATAGCCAAGCAAACAAATTGGGTAACTCCTGCCAAAAACTATCGCGTGACGGCAACATAGGAAGTTGATGCGCTAGCATATTTCCCCATTCGCTTTCCAGCTCATGAAGCTTTGCGTGATTGCTTAAACTCTGCATTGTTGGCAACGGTATTTTTTTGTATTCACATTTTTTGCGGAGAACATCTAGAATAGTCTTAACACTAAAACTGGCATCAGCATGACGATAAAGATGAATGACATCATATAAATCTCGGGGACGTGCACGCTCCGCAAGCGCACGAATTTTTTCAGCAAATATTTCTGGGAAACTATAACAATTTGACTTTATCCCATTATGCGGTTTATCAGAATAAGGGTGATGGACTTCACGCATAGATTTTGGCAAAACCAAAACCTCATCAGCCGTTAAATCAAGCTTGATGCGCGCCAAACTACCACGGCGTTGCAATGGACCCATGTAATAAATACTACCTTCAACTGAAATTTTACCCGCGCTATTCTGATAAACGTCGAAGCGAATATTGTTACTTGGAATCTCAATACCGACATTGTCATAAATCCATGCAGCAACTTGCTTAAAATTTTCCTTAAGAAAATCTGCATCAAGATGCTGCTCATCTATTAATGTATAATCCAAATCTTCAGAAAATCGATAAGTTTCAAAGTAACACTTCTTTAAACAAGTTCCACCTTTAAAAATCCATTTATCTTCCAATTCTACGTTAGTTTCGATACCTGCTAAAAGCCAACCAAGCACATAATCCTTTTCGACTGTTTTCGCTTCCAAACTAAATTCACGTGCTAAATCCATTATTTCTTGTTTTGGGATCATGCTACAATTTCCAATTCTCAGGCACCCATAAGCGCCAACGTGTAATTAATTTATTTGAATCTTTTAACTGAGGATCTAATTTTGTTTTACTAATTGTTGTGTGTTTTTCACATATGGATATCGCATCTCTTTCTTCAGAAGCGTTTTGCTCCAACAAAAAACCAAGCCTTTTAAATACAGCACTATTGTCAAGACGAACTGCATAATCCATGAGTAGGGATAAATTCTTATGCTCCGTTTTCAAATATTCACGCAACATGTCTACCACATGACGGATGCCGCCACCTAATTTAGGATCGATTAAAAAATCAAGAATGGTTCGTGATGGATCAGAAACAAATACTTTGATTTGCTCATGCCAAACCGCTTTCAGGCCAAACATAGTTTCTTTGGGAACTGTACTTAACCAAAAATCTGTTCCCCGAATATTGGGATGATGATTGCGCGGCTTTCGAGTAGTTAACACGACTACCGTTCTAAATATTTGCTCTGTTAACCCCCAATGCTCCGCTGCACTCCACCCACCAATATAACAAGGCTGATAAAGCTTTTCCGCAATAGCCCAAGGATCTTCTAGTGGAATATCAGCCGAAGCTGATTCTAACGGCACCGCAATGTATATCCCACGGCTTACTCTAGCAAGCCAGCCTTTTGCTGCCCACTTCGCTAACAGCTTCGCCGCGTACTCTCTTGAAACCCCAAACACCTGAACAGCATCTGTCACTGAAATGGTTGTTTGGGTTGCCCTGAGAACGGAGGTGAGACGCTCTCGGTCAAGTTTTCCTATACCTTCTAATTTAGCCATTAGGTACCTTGCATATGCAATTATTCGTATATTAAGTGAATTATAGCACTTAAAAGGTACCATGTCAGGAATTTTTAGATTGCCGCCTTAACTGCCTGGCAATAGGTCGACACACGTACTTAAGCTTTTGATTGAAATAAAGTTATAAGGAAATAAAATCATAAATCAACAATAATTTGACCACAAATAATATTGATGGTAATGTTTAGACCACATATTCAATCATTCGGGTTATTTTTATGCAAAGCGATCGAGTCATATCCTCACTATTAGCAACATCAGGCCAGCAACCCCAGAATGATGACAACAAGGAAGGGTTTAGTAAAGAAAGCCTGGATGAGTTTAGTGAAGCAAATCTGCGGAAAATGCTGGATTCAAAATTCCGCAACAATCACAAAATTCTCGACGACATTAGAAATTGCCCTTCTCAGTCTTTCACTATCAGCAGTTTGCTTATTAATAATCTTTCTAAAGAAGAAGAGAATGAACTACAGGCAGCGATAACAGAAAACAAAAATCTGAGATGTTTAACTATCAGGGATACCACAGGAAAATTAACACGAGCGATTATGAAAGGTGTTGCAGCTAACCCAAACATCAATGCCTTGGATTTTCAACTCGAACTGAGCCAAGATTCCGCAAAAATTGTTCTTGAAGAACTTAGCGACCTCTTACCCAGAAAATTATATGTTAAATTTACGGATCTTTTTTCCATTGATTCAAGTGATCTTATCCGGAAAATAGAATCCATCAGTGCACCTGCGCCAGCGATTTCTTTGGAAATGCAGCGTTTTATCGCTAGTATTCAAAATATGGCGCCAACCGTGTTGATTGATCATATTTCTATAGGCTATAAGGAAACTTTTAGCGAGGAAGAATTAAATGGGGTTGTTTCAGCATTAGCAAACAATAAACATGCTTTCATATTGAAATTTGCAGCGCCTCAAGCTCTTATCCCCAGCGTCATTGAGGCGGTACGACAAAATTTGCAAATCCAGATGATCAATGTCTCCAGCCTGCATAACAACGAGACCCTGCAATGTATTTTAACGGAAATACAAAAAAAGTTGCAGCTGAGGCTAATGAATATAAAATTTAATCCGCAATTTCAGCAAGAATTTTTTGATGACTATGTTAAGAGGGTGGCGGTAGAGGTAGAAGTGTTAGCGGAGGAACCGCAGACTAAATTATCCATGTAATTATCGTCATTGCGACATTGCTTACATACTTTAAAACAAATCGCTATGTGGGCCCAAACGCATAGTACATACTTGTTCAACAACATGAGCAACCTTTCCTCTAATTTGAGCAAAGCTCTCCCCTACACTTTCAACGTTTTGGTTAAAACCAAAAATTTCCTTCATATAAATTTTAAATTTTTACATTAGCCCTCTTTTTTATATAGCTTGATTTGTTTTCCTGTCGGCGTAAATAACCAATCCCAATTATAGCTACCGAGCGGAGTGTCACCCCTAAAACGATAACGATGCTGATTAACAATTAAATCGCCTTTGTATAATCCAGATTGCACAACATGTAGTTCGCTACCATCAGTTACAAATCTTAAGTGCTTACCATCAACACCCACAGCGTGCACTGCACCTGAAGTTACCCATGCAGATGTTTCAAAATAAAGAGTTTTGCTATCTGGTGAAAATTGTAAGTTACGTGGATCAAGAATCGCATTTGATACGTTCCTACAATCGAAGTGTGGTGCCACTAATAATTTCTTAGTTATTTTATTAGTATCAATAATCCATATCTCATTTGCATGGTCACCTCTTGCAAAAGCGTAAAAACAATTACTAGGAACAAAGTAATTACTTTTCTTAACAAACACCATCCACTTACCATCTGGTGAATGAATCAGATCGGTTGGTTCTACACCCTGAGCTAATTTTACAATCTTCGCATCATTGTCAGATTGCGCATTTTGAGCATGAACTGTTGCAAAAGTTGAAAATAACAGAACAAGTGCTATTAAAGTTTTTCGCATACCAAGTCCTCAAGTCTTTCTTGAAAAAGACTGTTTGGTGGAGTCCTTAAAAATTTATTACCTAATCTTGATAAACAAACTTCTAATTCCACTTTTCCTTTTACAATCTTTTCATCTTACGCAAAAATGACATTACTGTAGCCCTTTTGTAACCCTCTAAGGTAGTTTTACCCCGTATTTCCATCGTTTTAGATCGGTTTTAACACAGCTAAATTGTTGCAAGATGCTAATTATTAAAAAAATTTAAAAACCCAATTCTGGCTTCGAACCAGGTGGTCGGGAGTTCGAATCTCTCCGGGCGCGCCAATTTAACCCCAGTTAATCAAGCAATGGCGCCGCATTTATTACATTCTTACCCATGAAATTATCCAAAAAATAATTTAACTCAACGACGTCCATGTCCCCCGCCGTGAACCGTGTTATTGATTCACTGCGCCCTCATATCTTTGAACTATTTTATGAAAGTTTGACTGTCACTGTACCGAGCACCCTTCTTTCAATATCTGGCGCGGAAGTTTGTTGCTGGACTCCCTGTATGTTCTGAGCCGACAATGCAAAAGTAATTTCTTTAGTGAGTTTATAGGCAACCCGGCCATCAACTGATGTGTAATCTTTAATCGGCACGAGTATTGTGCTACCGCCAACGACATCACTTCGAATACTATAAAAGTTAGATTCGTAGCGGAGATAGCCATCAATCTCCCACGGGCCACGCGACCACCCGAGGTTGGCATTCACGACGTTAACCGGCAACGTGTCCTGATAATCAACTACTATCTGCTGAAATGGATACCTGAAATTATCGTGGATGGTTTCAGGTGTGTAGCTTGCACCCCACCGCCAATTCTGAAGGAATTTCCCCTTGATTGATAACTCAAGGCCAGTAGCTTCCGATCTGCCGATATTGGTTGGTGTAGACAACAGTGAACTCGGAAACAAACTACCTCCTTGCGAGGTTTCGAGGTCCTGAGAAATCTCATGGAACAGACTGACTCTTGTCTGCGCTTCAATTAAAGAAAGCGTCCTGTCCCAGCCGACTTCGTAATTTGCCACAATCGTCGGGTATATACTGGGAATCCCGCTGGCAAAGCCAAAGGGTTGTATCGGAATTACCAGCCCGCCGAGGTCAATAAGACTGGGTACCTGTATTCCGCGCGCCGCCATGATTCGGAATGTATTAACATCGTTGGCTTGCCAGACTAGGGCGGAATTGAAGCTCTTTTCAAGCATCGAACGGTTGTTCCAATCGGCATTAATCAATGGAGAACCAGGGGGTTGAACTCCTTCTCGTCCAAGCGATAGATGGTCAAGGCGCACTGCGTTGGTGACTGCGAGCGAAGGTGATATTTTCCAATTCCACATGCCACTAGCCGAAGCCACATTGTAGAAGACGGTAGCGTCTAATTGTATCGTTGGCATCATATTATGCCGATATTCGGCTGCGACTCTGAATGTATTATTACTCCCGATTTTAAAAAGGTCTTCTAGTGTACCTACGGTGACTGTGTTATGAAGTTGTGTAAAAGGAGTAGTGAAGTCCATTAAGAAACTTTTAGACGTGATATCGTTTTGATAAACCGTGCCTTGAATGTTCCCTAATGAAGTGTCTGCTGACAAACTACCCTTTAGTGACTTCGTCCAGTAACGTGAATATTCCTCTTCGTATGTCGGTACAACTTCAGTTTGATCGACTTTGCTATGCGTAGCCTCAATCGCAGCCTCGATTTTATCAGTGAGGCGTATGCGCGCGAGCACATTCATTTCATTTTGATCATTGCCCCGCCTTGATCCAATTGCGTTTGGCAATTGGGGCGTGGAGAAATCGTTATTGCCACGCGCACCCGCCGCAATCCGGATACCTGCTTTGTTCTTTAGTGTCTGCGTGGCTATCACCGAGCCTTGCTTCAGTTCTTGTGTGCCACCAATTAAGGCTGCGGTATTCACATTGTCGTAGAGAGGGTTGTAAGTAATAATATTGATGACGCCGCCAACCGCGTTGAAGCCAAACAAGGCACTGTTCGGGCCTTTTATCACTTCGATTTGGCGAATTTCTCCGAGTTCGACCGGTAGTGCGCTCCAGGGTGTAAAGCCATAATAGTCGGCATAGACCTGTCGTCCGTCGATTAACACGAGTAGCCGCGATGAAAAAGCCTGATTATAACCGCGTATACTGACATCAGCATCGTTATTGGCCCACTGCAGCACATCTACGCCCGCGACGTGACGAAGCACCCCAGGAATATCGTCGGCGCCGGAGCGACGAATATCCTCGGCTGTAATTATCACCATTGTCACAGGCACTTGACTGGCGCGTTGTGGCGTACCGGTGACACTGGTGGTAACAGGTTCATTGAATAGTTGTTCAAACGAACCATAATCCATTGATAGTGCCTGTGCTGTATCACAAGTGATAGACAACACAACGGCGCAAATACAGTTAAGCAATAGGTGAATTTTCATTTCAATAGTTCCTCAACTTTAATATTCAGTAATCATCATGCGAAAAGCTGTCGCAAACGTCGTACCACTATTTGTCGCGACGGCGCGGTTAACTAAAATTTCGACTGGCTGCGAACGTATACCTAGTGCACACTCCCCGTTTTTCACCTGCGCAATATCGGTAGTGACGCAGAGAACTTGTTTCCTCACACTCGCAGCCAACACTTTGCTGGCTTCATTACCCACTCCATCTGTTAGAAAAAACAGTCCGACATTGGTGTTGTCAGCCTCGTCGATCTTTACCATGACTGGTTTCAAAAAGAGGTTGCCGACTTGTAAGCCGTCTCCCAGCATATTTTGCAAGGCCAGAGCTTCTTCCGCGGAGCGGGGAACATTCGGTGCGTAGACAATGCCAACGCTTAATTCCCCCGTGGGAGGGCGATTAATAAAGCCAAGCGCGCGCACCGCGATTTGTAAATCATTTAACGTGATCTCGGCTTGAACTGGCATTGCCGTTATGATGAAACAAAAAATAAAAAATTTTGCAATTTTTTTCATACTCTATCCTCTACGACAAATTATAACTATTCGTGTCTGCATTAATCCATCGATAAAGTCTGTGCGGTAAAACAAGCACTAGAGAGCGCAATGGCGCAAATACACTGAACAGTTTACGAATTTTCATACTATCCCTCAGTCCTCAAATTTAATACTCAGTAATCATCATATTAAAAGCCGAAGCAAATGTTATACCGCTATTGGCTGCCGCTGCGCGATTGACTAGAATTTCTATCTTCGGGTATGACTTCACGCCTAGAGCACACACACCCTTTATCACTTGTGTTATATCGGTGGTGACACAGATAATTCGTTTCTTTTCGCTAGCAGACAATAAGGGCCTGCTCTCACTACCAAGACCTTGGGTCAGAAAAAATAATCCAACAGTCGAGCTGTCTCCGCCATTAATTGGTACCATGACTGGTTTTAAGAATAAGTTACCGACTTGTAACCCATTACCCAATATCGTTTGTAGCTCGTGAGCCTCTTGAGTGGAACCAGGAATATCCGCTGCGTAAACAACGCCAACATTTAACTTTCCTGTGGGGGGATTATTTATGAAGCCGAGTGCCCGCACCGCGATTTGTAAATCGCCTAATGAAACAGCTTGCGCTGACGTCAGCAGCATCATGGTGAGACAAAAAATTAAGAAACCTGCAATTGTTTTCATATGGTCCCCATTATTATTTTTTTATTGCGATAACTGTTACTGATTCTCTGAATGTTCCTGAATTATGACAACGGTAATTCGAGAGTAAACGCAGCTCCTTTTCCTATGCCAGCACTTTGTACGCTCAACTGGCCTCCCATTTCTTTTGCCGCTAACACCGAATTGTGTAAACCAAAACCGTGGCCCGTTTCGCGTGTGGTGAAACCGTGATTAAAAATTCGGTTTATGTTCTCTGTGGAGATTCCGATTCCATTATCTATCACCGAGATAATCACGTGCTTATTTGCACTATACAAACGCAATGTAATACGTTTGGTAACCTGCAGAGAATCGTTGCAAGCAATCTTGGCGTTATTTATCAGATTCACCAGTATTTGTAATACCTTGTGTTTGTCGAGATTGACTAAAGGCACTGGATCAAATTCCCGAATGATTTCTATTTCGGCGTCAGCGGAGGAAACTACACTTATACGTAAGCTGTCTTCAATTAAATTATGAATATCGACCATTTCCAAAATGACGGTGGCACCAGTATAGGCTTGCTGCATTGACACAATATTATTAATGTGTTCGATACTATTAAGTAGAGAATTTAATTCCTGGAAATTTTTGTCTTGATTTGAGAGTAAGTATTCATAGAGTTGGGTTAAATATTTTGGCAAGAATTTACCTTTTGGATCATCGTTTAGATATGGTCCAAGATCAGATTCGTGCTCATGTATTAGTTCTATCACTTTGCCTAAAGATGATATCTTGGAGTGTTTTAAATTATCCGTAATCAAATTAACAGAGATGTTAACGCTGTTGAGAACGTTACCGACATTATGCAGTACGTTGTTAGCGATTTCCGCCATGCCGGCCCGACGATTAGCGTCGGATAGTTCTTTGACATAACGCATCCGTGCTATAGTCATACCGATTAAACCTGCAAGGATTTTCAACGCATCAGTTTCGGCCCAGTTCCACTGTCGTTTTACACTTGACGAATCGATGAAGTAAAGGCTTCCCTCGAGTTTGTCATTGATCAATATGGGAATGTAGAGAAACGATTGCATACGAACTTTTTCTAGCGGCTTTTTGTATGCGTCCGGAAGTTCGTCAATATAAAAAGAAGCAGTCTCCTTATGTTGGCTAACTGAGATCATTTTGTGAAATTGGGAGGCGAGATCTAATTCCTTAAAGTCGGAATTGTTGATCATTGCTAACATTCCAGGCGCGCACCATTCATATCGTAGCGAAATGTTTTGATTATTATCTTTAGATTCTGGGATCAAATTCAAATGGATCCAGCTTACCGAAACAGTATTGCCAATTAATGTCAGTACTGTAGTAATCGCTTTTTCATAGCTTTGTGTACCCAGCAGTTCGGTTGCTCCCTGGGTTATTGTGTTGAGCAACGCGTCATGCTCGCGCAACTCTTTCTCTGCCGTTTTGCGGGATAGCAGTTCTTCCTGCAAAAGAATATGTGCTTTCCGCATTTTTTGTTCTGCAATACCCCGCTGTTTTAGGGCGCGTGACAAAAACTGGGTTAATACTATAAATACTAAGCTAATAAGAACGAGGAAACCGCAACGCTGCCATGACTGACGATACCAATCGACCAGTACATCCGCTATTGGTATAGTGGCGTGCACATTAAAGTGTTCTCTGTTGATGTGAGCGACCACATACGCGCTCATGTCACCTTTCGTTGGTTGACCTGAAGAGACGACACCGTTTGATTCCAGCCAGATATTGGCTGTCGGATAGCGCAATAAGGCGTTCCAGACTGCGGCGCGCTGTGCTTCTTCTTTTTTGGAGCTGATGACTTGAGTTTTTTCGGCTAATTCGTTGAAGTCTGCGAGTGTTGATATCATTGTTTCAAGTTGCTGTTTGGTGCGTTCGAGTACTACATCGCGTTCGATCAGCGTAATTTTTACGAATACGGCCCAAATAATAACAAGAGAAACAAGCATTGGCAAAAAAACTAGTTGATCGAGAGACCAGGAGTACCTAGATTTGTTAACAGCGTCCATACTTCAAAAATATTCCGCAGAAATGCCTATCAGGCAAAAGATATTTATTGAGGGGATAATCGACATTCACTTTTTCCTCCATGAAAAAGGACCATAAAACTTATTGAGCACGCAAAAATTTGATTATTAAATATCCATTTGAGGAAGTATGCCTTTTCCAAAAAACAATTTCAATGTATTTGGGAGTATTATCTTTAACAAAAGCGGCAGAGAATCATATGATAAGAAGTGTTTAATTCAAGTTATTTAAATCTGTATTATAAAGTAAAAATTTTCAAACCTGTCGTCTATTGTGCTAACAACCATTTTTTTGTTAGCGCTATTGATAAATTACACACAGTATATTGGTTAAATGGTTTTTTTAAGATAACCAAATTGTCAGAGTTTCCCAGTTCAGCAACGATTTTTTCGGAGGAATAACCTGAGAAGGCCGAACAGAGGACAATTTGAATAGTACTGTCTACTTTCCAGATATGCTTTATGGTTTCTACACCATCCCAACCAGGTGGCATTCTTACATCTATAAATGCCAGGGCATATGGCTGGGCCTCGTGAATTGCTTTCTCAACAAGCGCAAGTCCTTCTTGGCCTTGGAAAGCGCTGTCGATTTCATATTTTGGCAACAGTGTTTTACTTGGGCTTTTCTCACCCAAAAGCTTTTGCTCAAAATCTTCTAACTTATCATCATGCTCATCTACCATTAAAATCTTAATAAAATCTCTATGAATTTCAGGATTATCATCTATTACCAAAATGCGAAAATCAATGTGATCAGACATTCAAAGCTTATCTCCAGACGAAACTATTTTATCATTTCCTATTATCATGACAAATATACGCGCTCAAGAATAATACGTGAAACTATTTATTTAATTTATTGGAGTACATTCTCGTATCAGCTATTTTTAAAAGAGATTCAATATCACCACCATCATCAGGAAATACGCTAATTCCAAAACTGGTTTCTATCTTTATGTTCTGACCATTAATTAAAGCAGGATTTTCAAGAGCATTAGAAATTTTTTCCCATAATTTATTGATATCTTTAATTTCATTCATTTTGTTAATAGTCACCGTGAATTCATCCCCACCCAATCGTGCAATTGAATCTCTATCTTTGAAAATTGATTTTAAACGTGCTACAAAAATTTTAAGAATTTCATCACCAAACTGATGTCCATACGAATCATTAATAACTTTAAACTTATTAAGATCCATATAGATCAAAGCAACTTTAGTTTTACTGATTTTTGCTTTTTCAATAGAAATACTCAGATATTCAGTGAACAGTCTTCGATTAGCAACATTAGTTAAAGGATCGTGATTTTTTGCGTCTAACAATTCGTATTGAAGTAATAAGCCATTTTTTAACATTTTATTTATTCTTTTCGCTTGAATGGATAATGAAATTAGGTAAATCAATATAGCCATTCCAATTAAAATATCTCTATGGTGCAATAAATAATAAACTGAAACGGGTAAGAGTGCTGTGAACAGAAATAAACAGACTGCTATTAAAATTCCCGACATAAATGAAACTGCTCCAGCAGTTATTCCAGCCAGGATCATTAAAATTAGTATTTGATCGTCATTAACAACGTAAGGAAGTATTTTGTAGGATAACAACCCCCAGCAACTGCCCCCTAATATGCAACTTAATATAAAAAAATAGCGCCACTTATTTAAAGATTTTTTAGAATGATCTTGGAGATTGTATACGTTGACAACGAGGGCTCTTAAGAGGGTGATAATGATAATTGAGAAAGTCCAAGCAAATACATTTATCGAAATCACATAGCTATGTAATCGAAACCAAATAATGATTGCACAGATAATTCCTATAACAAAGCCAATATTGGCTTGTTGATAACTTGTATCCACTAGAGATTTATTAATTTGATCGACAAAAACGGGAAATATTTTGATGGAATTCTTTTTCATATTTTTTTGGCGGTTTTTAGCAATGAAAAGTTTAGATAAAAAGTTCATCTTTTATCCTTAAAATCTCGCCAAGAAAACCAAGTAGAAGCTTACATTATATATTAATTTTACCGTTAGCATCATTACCGATGCGGGTACATGTTTCTAATTACGGTCATAAGGCCGAAAATAATATGGTGGGATTGCAATCATGCATAATTAACCTCGAATTGAAGGAGAATTGAGTCGTTAATACACATATAAATCGCTGGTGAAACTAGAGATCAAATACTTTTTCACGCCTTTGATTATATTAGCTAATTTTCGCGTCGAATTTGTAAGCGCCTAAAATAAAAGCATTTCATGGGTGTATAATTATAGAAGAGCTAATGGAGTTTAATGCATGCCAAATTTGCCTAGTAAATTACCGTCCCTCGTCAGTTACTTACATGACGATATATTTTCTCAACAAGCTTTTGATGGGCAGCAGTCAAATTTGTTTGACAAAAAGTCGTTTGCGTTGAAAAACCTGCTTTATAAAATACTGACTAAATCATATAGCTCTGAAAATTTAGAATTTTTATCGGAGTTGCATGCGATAAATTCTAACAAAGGACTAACTGCATTAAACTTGCAAAGTGAAATAGCTGAAATTGAAAAAAAATATATAGCCTTGAATGCTGAACAGTTGCTTAATATCCGACAAGATACGTTAGAGAACATTCGTAACAAACCTTTTAAAAGATTGAGTGATTACACAGAAGCAATCAAAGAAGTTTTTAATTTAATTCAAACGAACGTAATAAGCTCAATTCAGTCTCTACGTGACGCAGACCGACGTATTATCATAAATGAACTTGCAACTGATCTTAGTCATCAGTTAGAAATAATAATATCTTTACCAACGAAGTTGCCTTCAATTCTTCAACGCTTATCCAATTTTTCACAAACTAAAACTTTAGAATCATGTCAGCAAGATTGCAAATTAGCTCAAACACAATTGCTTGAACTCGCAAGTAATAAACTTTTATCTGATGTCCAGATTAAGGAAAATTTCGATACTTTATTGATTAATATTATTGGAAAACTTTCTGAAAGTTTTAGAGCAATGAAGGCAATTGAAAAAGCCAATCCAACTATACCAAAAAAGTCCGTAGAAATTGAAAAAATGATCGATATATTCAATTCTTCAGTCAGTAATTACTCAGAGAGTAAAAGGAATTCGGTCAATAAAAAAATTATCAACGTTAGATTATCAGAAACGCCATCATTATCTGGTTCATTGTCAACTCTTAGCGTAATGAATGATGATCGCCCATCGGTTTCAGAAAGTTCTCAATCCGTTGTGCCACGCTCTGAATCACCGTCATTATCAAAAATAATATTACCGAAGCTGCCTTATAAGCCGTCATCCCGCGCATTAGATTCCCCCAAAGAAGAAAATAATAACGATGTAAAAACAAATTTTCGGCCAAGGCGATAATTTTCAAATTAGCAAAAATGAATCTACTGTCTTAGATATTTTTTTGCACTAGACTTTAAAACCGGTGTCGAGTGCTAGTTCCGCTAAATAGGCTTACCGTTGAAAACCATTTTGCCTTGTTGATAGGTGACTGAGACGACATAGTCGTCGCCGTCTTCTTTGACGTAGCCCTCTTTGACCCATTCATAAAATTCGTCGGAGAATCGGGTTTCCATGTATTCTATTTTTTCTTCGGGAGACAAGTTGGCGAGTTGGTAATTTTCGTATTGTTTGCGCAACATGGTTTGTGCTGTTTTGGAAAGATGGTGCGCGGCGGCTAAATCTTTTAATTCATCGTCGTAATCTTCCATCGGCACATTGTCTTTTTGGTATTGTAATAATTTCGTCGCGCCCGCTGGGGAAATATCGTTACTCTGCACTAAGACCGCCATCATGATGGAGTTTTGCTTCAATACGGTGTCTAAACTTTTTGGCGCTTCGATAAAAGCTAAATGTGGGTTCGACATGCGGTGCGCGACGATTCTTAAATCGGCGGCTAACGTCAGTAATTGTTTTGCCAGTGAGGTGGAAATTCGCATGTAGCCTTGGGCGTTGGCGTCTTTAAGAAATTCCACCGGCGTTTGAAACGTTGTGGGCTTGGCTTGCGGCCATTGGGCTGTACCGTTGATAGCGACGTTGCCGTCGATGGTGACGAGTTTCAAACTGTCTAACGTCACGGTCGAAGCGGAAGTAATTAAATTGGGAAACAGCACGAGTAATTCTTTCGCTACCAGGAGTTTTTCGGCGGAGAAATATAGCTTTTGATAAACGAAATCGATATCCGCGGCTTTTGCGGCGTTTAAATCTTTCGCGCTGATTTCTATGCTCAGTGGGCCTAGGGAAATTTCATTCAGCATGAAAGAAGTTACGTCTAACTTTCTTTTACCGGTTAATTTCCCCTCGGTCTGCACGACAGAGCCATCCGTGCTGACGCCAAAAAATGCAATGGTTTTACCATTCACGTCTGTAAAGCTAATCGACTTTAACGTGCCGCTGCTAGCGCCTATCCAGAGATTATTATCCGTCTTATGTTTATCAAACTTCATCGTCAACGCCGGCGCGGTGACTGAGATTTGCGGGGTGGTGAAAGTGATATCCTTGGCCGCATAAGAACCTTTAATGTGGTTGAAGGTGGGATTGATAATCACTTTGCCGTCAGCCGAGCCTAATTGTAATTCTTCGCCGGTGGGGAAAAGTATTTTAAAACCGTTAGAATGAAAATAAGAATAATAATTACCGAAATAAGAAATATTATCGTCTAACTCGAACATCGGTTTATCGGTAGCCGTGGCATTCTTGACGATTTTCGCTGTCTCGGACGCTAATTGAAATTGGCTCTTGACGCGCGCCACTTTGAATAATGGTCTCTCGCCGCTGGAAAAAATAATCGGCCCATATTGAATATGCTGCTTCACATTAAAATTTAATACTTGCGGTAAATCTAATTTTGAAACGTGGATGACCGCGTCGGCGCAATACCAATGTTGATGGTATTTTTGAATCGCAATTTTAAAATTATTTTGCGCATTATAAAACGCGATTAATTGAAAATAACTGTGTTTGACCCAGATACCCATCAACCCGGGTATCGCCGCCAATACCACTATCGCGAGCGCGATACTAACCGCTATTTTTTTCGCACTACTCCCTGCGCGTTGTTTCATCCAGCCTCCAAATGTTCCACGATCAATTGTACGCTGCGTCGGCCGCGAAATTCATTCACATCCATGCGGTACGCGATATGCACGCGTTCGCAGCGATAATTTGGCCAAGCGTTTATATCGATATTAAAAGCGATCGCGTCTAAGTTTATCTTTTCTAGACTTAACACCATTTTTAAATGTTTATTCCCGACTAAGCGTTGCTCGAGAATATTGAACGTACCGTCGAATAATGGCTCTGGAAACGCCTGCCCCCAAGGGCCTGCTTCACGCAGCACTTCCGCGATTTCTAACGTCAATTCATGTTCGGCGATTTCACCGTCACTTAATAATTTATTATGTAATTGTTCTTCCGTTAATAACCCGGTCACGGCGGCGTTAAAGCTTTGGGAAAATTTTTCGAAATTACTCCGCGTCAACGTCAAGCCCGCCGCCATCGCGTGGCCGCCGAACTTATCGATCAACTGGGGATGCTGCGTGTCGATTTGCGCTAAGACATCGCGGATGTGCAAGCCGGGTATGGAACGCGCGGAACCTTTGATTTCTTCGCCCGTCGACGGCGCGAACGCGATGACGGGACGGTGAAAACGTTCTTTGATGCGCGCGGCCACGATGCCGATCACCCCTTGGTGCCAATCCGTGTCGAATAAGCAAATGCCTAGCGGCAGTTGATCGGTTTTTTCTGGTTGTAATTTAGTTAAAATTTGCATGGCTTGATCTTGCATGTCTTGTTCGATCGCACGGCGCTCGTCATTCATTTCACTTAAAATTACCGCGAATTCGCGGGCTTGCTGCGCGTTATCCGTTAATAAACATTCGATACCTAACGACATATCGTCCAAACGGCCGGCGGCGTTTAAACGCGGCGCTACGGCGAAACCTAAATCACCGGCGACTAAACGCGTTTGGTTACGGCCAGCGATTTCTAATAACGCCGAAATGCCAGGAATGCATTGCCCCGCGCGGATGCGCCGTAAACCTTGATGCACTAAAATCCGGTTATTTTGATCAAGCGGCACGACGTCAGCCACTGTGCCTAACGCTACCAAGTCTAATAACTTTGACATATTCGGTTCGGGAATATTTTGGTTGGTGAACCAACCGCTCTCGTTAAGATACCGCCGCAGGGCAAGCATGACGTAGAAAATCACGCCCACGCCGGCGAGATTTTTACTCGGGAAACTATCGTCCGGTTGATTGGGATTAACGATCACGTCCGCGTTCGGTAATTCAGTGCCGGGCAAGTGATGGTCGGTCACTAACACGCGTATGCCTAACGCTTTTGCTTTCGCGACACCCGCGTTGCTTGCGATACCATTGTCCACGGTGATGATTAACGCCGGGGAAAATTCCCGCTGCGCGACTTCGACTAATTCCGGTGTTAAGCCATAGCCAAACGCGAAACGGTTTGGCACGAGGAATTCAACGTGCCGCGCGCCAAAACTCTTTAACGCGCGCACCGCCACCGCGGTACTCGTCGCGCCATCGGCGTCAAAATCACCGACGATGAGGATTTTTTGTTGGGCGGTTAACACTTCACTCAAGCAGCGCACCGCCGCTTGAATGCCGGTCAAACTTTCATACGGGATTAAACGTTCTAAGCCGCGCTCTAATTCAGTGTGCGATTGCATACCGCGCAGCGAATAAATGCGCTGTAGGAGAGGATGTAATGCTGATGTCGTAAAAATTTTCGCGTCGTCGAGCTGCCGTCTTATTATCTTTTTTTGCATCCAGCTATCCTTGATTAAGCCTAAATAATATTTCCCTACGGGCGGAAAATCTTTTAAAGCGTCATTTTTTTTATAATTTTATTATTGTAACGATTTACCGTCGCGACACTGACTATGCAAGAACTAAACCAGAAAATAATCATCGCATTGACATATTTACCGGTGAAGGCGATGAGGAATAACACCATTAATACTGAACCGCCGATGACGCTAGAATACAACAAGCCAACTGGGCCAAGTAGTACGGAAAATAGTAACGCGGCGGTGACGCTTTTAAACGGTAGCGTCGGTTTAAAACTTAATTGCGGGTTATCGATCATGAGACTGCCTCCGTCAGAACAGGGTTGATATCAGCGACATTTTTCGAGATAACTTTTTCCATATTTTTTAACGCTTGGCGCATACGGTCTTCATCTTGCGTTAAGCTGATGCGCACGAACTGATTGCCAAATTCACCGAACGCGATGCCGGCCGTGACGACGACATGCGCTTCGCGCAATAACATTTTAGAAAATTCCAGCGAACCGAGTTGATGAAATTTTTCTGGAATGGGCGCCCAGAGAAACATCGTCGCTTTCGGTTTCGTTACTTGCCAACCGATCGCATTCAAACCCTCGCATAAAAAATCACGGCGGCGTTGATACAACAAACGGTTTTGTTCGACGCAATCTTGCGGCCCTTCTAACGCGGCGACCGCGGCTTTTTGAATGGGGATGAAATAACCGTAATCGACATAGGATTTGACGCGTAAGAGCGCGTTAATCAATTTAGCGTTACCGCACATGAAGCCTACCCGCCAGCCGGCCATGTTGTAGCTTTTTGACAGCGTGTAAGATTCGACGGCGATGTCTTTCGCGCCGGCTACTTGTAAAATCGATGGCGCTTTATAACCATCAAACACAATATCGGCGTACGCTAAATCATGCACCACCCAAATTTTATGGCGCTTCGCGATCGCAATGACTTTGGTAAAAAATTCTAAATCGACGCATTCCGTCGTGGGATTGGCAGGAAAATTTAACACTAACACTTTTGGTTTCGGCCAGCATTCTTGCATCGCGGTTTCCATCGCGGCAAAAAAATCACTGCCCGGCGCGGTCGTGATATGGCGCACATTGCCATCGGCGATCACAAATCCAAAATGGTGGGCGGGGTAACACGGATTAGGGACTAACACCGTGTCGCCCTGAGCGACTATCGCTATCGCTAAATGCGTCAAACCTTCTTTGGAACCGAGCGTGATCAACGCTTCTGTTTCTGGATCTAACTCCACGCCGTAACGGTTCCCATACCAACGGCTAATCGCCTGACGCAATTCGAGTATGCCGCGCGGTGCCGCGTAACCATGGGCCGTCGGGTCTAATACAGCTTCCCGCAGCGCTTCGATAATATGCGCAGCGGTGGGCTGGTCTGGATTACCAATCCCAAAATCAAAAATCTCGGCGCCCGAGGCCAAAATCTCTTGTTTAATTCCATCCATGATACTGAAAACATAGGGCGGCAAACGGTTAATGCGTTGGAACTGTTCCATAACAAACACCACTCATTGTCGTAGTTTAAACGGTCATTTTCAAAGAATAAGGCACGGTTACGATATGGTAGCATGAGTACCCACGCGTTGGAAAAACTGTTTTAAATATTAGCCTTACGCCGCACAAGAATATAAGATGTTGAAAATAATCATGGGAACTGCGCATGCCGCCACTGACATTAGATGACAATCAATCCGCCTACCAAATCCGCGCTTATAAGCCCGGCTTTATTATGGTGAATGACGTGACATACACACAGAGCCTCATCGTCTCGCCTACCCATATCATTACCGATTGGAACCCGCAGGTGATGACTGAACTTAGCAAAGAGGATTTACAAAAAATTCTGCCGTTACAGCCCACGTTATTAATTATCGGCACTGGCGAAACCTTAAGCTTTCCGCCGGTCGAGCTCTACGGTGAGTTAATCAATCAAGGCATAGGCGTGGAAATTATGGATACCAGCGCCGCTTGCCGCACTTACAATGTGTTGACCGCGGAAAACAGGAATGTCGTCGCGGCCCTCATTATTAAGTAGTCATAATTGTCGTTAGCATATTCACTTCCCGCTGCCAAAATCGCATTTCAACGCAGCTTGCTAAAAAGCCTTTGATATCTTGCTTAGATTCTAATTTGAAGCAACCTTTGTCTAGATCTTGGTATAAACCAAATTTTTGAAATAACGTTTTTGCCGCGGGCGCATACGCAATAAATTTAAAATGCGCGAACGCGTCAGAAACAAAATCACGCACGGCGGGTTGTTTAGCCAACTGTGCGACCGTTTTTTCCGCGACCAGTAATACCACCGCGTCAAAAAGTATTGACGGGCCGCCGGCTAAATTGTGATTGCCAGGCACATGCGTGCCATCCGACAATTTCACACCGCCGACTTTCGGTACGGTAAATTCAATATTAAATTTCATTTTTTTCGCGGCGCTAACAAATTCTTTATAAAGTGTAGCGTCGGCGCCGTCGGTGAGTAAGATACCCAACTTGCGACCCGCAAACGTTTTTGGCTGCGGATTATCGATGATGCTCAAGGCAGGCGATGGTTTCAATTTTGTATTGACTGGCACGGCCGGTATTTCTGCGGCGGGTAAATTTTTCATGCCTAAACCGTCGGCGACGCGCTGCGCTAAGGTGTTATCAATATTAAGCAAGTGCGCGACCAACTTCACGCGGATAGCAACTTTTTCCACTTTACTTAACTCAAACACTAGCGCGTTTGCGATATGCTGTTGCTCGATGGGAGCTTGGCTGATGTAAAATTGCCGTGCCTGGCTGTAGTGATCGGAAAAAGTTAGCGAGCGTGCACGGACTTTTTCGCCCTGCATGACTTCGGGGAAAGAATGAAAACCTTTCTCAGGGCTTTCGCGCGGCCCCTCTTGCCAAGAATTCGGTTCATAGTTAGCGCGTCCCGTCGGTACGGCTACGGTCATGTGGCCGTCACGCTGAAAATGATGCATGGGACACTTGGGCGCGTTGATTGGAATATAAGTAAAGTTCGGACTGCCTAAGCGTTTTATTTGCGTATCTAAATAAGAAAAGTTACGACCTTGCAATAACGGGTCATTCGAAAAATCGATGCCAGGAACAATATTTTGCGTGCAAAACGCCACTTGCTCCGTTTCCGCAAAAAAATTATCGACGCAGCGATTCAATACTAATTTACCGACGCTACGCACGGGCACGTCTTCTTCGGAAATTAATTTCGTCGCGTCTAAAATATCGAACGGTAGTTTCGCGGCTTTTTTCTCGTCGATGATTTGCAAACCTAATTCCCATTCAGGAAAGTCGCCGGCTTTAATCGCATTCCATAAATCGCGGCGGTGAAAATCGGGATCGGCGCCATTAATTTTCAGCGCTTCATTCCAGACGACTGACTGCAAACCTAATTTCGGTTTCCAATGAAATTTTACGAAAGAAGCTTTGCCTTGCGCGTTAATCATGCGAAACGTATGCACGCCAAAGCCTTCCATGAAACGGAATGAGCGCGGAATGCCGCGGTCTGACATCGCCCACATCACCATGTGCATGCTTTCCGGCATCAACGAAATGAAATCCCAAAAATTATCATGCGCGGTCGCCGCTTGTGGAAAACCAGAATCCGGTTCTTGTTTGGCCGCGTGAATTAAATCCGGAAATTTCAGCGCGTCTTGAATAAAAAATACAGGAATGTTGTTACCAACGATATCCCAATTACCCGTTTTGGTGTAAAGCTTAACGGCAAAGCCGCGCACGTCGCGGGCTAAATCAGCAGAACCTTCATTACCCGCGACGGTAGAGAAGCGCACGAATGCTGGTGTTCTTTCACCTTGACGTTGAAAAATATCGGCGCTGGTAAATTCTTTCAGTGGCTTATATGTTTCGAAATAACCGTGTGCGCCGTAACCGCGCGCGTGCACGACGCGTTCTGGAATTCTCTCATGATCGAAATGAAATATTTTTTCGCGAAAATGCGCGTCTTCTAACAACGTCGGCCCGCGCGCGCCGGCTTTTAAAGAATTTTGATCGTCACTGATCGGCATGCCTTGCTGATTGGTTAACACTGGCGTTTTACCGCCGGCGGTTTGATGCGTCTCGGCTAATTTTTTTTTCGCGGTGGCTTTGGATTTGCGCAGTTTAGTGATCATAGTCTACCTACCTTTGAATTAATCATAACTGATTATTTCAAAACCGCCGAAAAATAGATAGGAATTTAAGCTTATAATTCTTCGCTGGCTTTTGGAAAAATCTGCGCGACTTCGACTAAATTTTCTTTGACTTGAATGATTTCGATGGGGTAACCCGCAATCCGCACACAGGTCCCCGTGTGCGGCAGCGCTTCCAGATATTCGCAGATCAAACCGTTTAGCGTGCGCGGCCCGCGCAAAGGTAACCGGAATTTGGTGACGCGGTTTAATTCACGCAAGGTGACCGCTCCATCCACTAAAAAACTTCCGTCTTTTTGCACATCGATTTTATTAGTCGAATCGACGTTCGTCGTAAACTCGCCGACGATTTCTTCTAAAATATCTTCCAACGTCACTAAGCCGCGAATTTCCCCATACTCATCCACGACAAAAGCTAGCCGTTTACGCATGCGTTGAAAATGTAATAACTGCGTATGCAGCGGCGTGCCCTCAGGAACATAATAAGGTTCGTGAAGATTTTTTAGCACCAACTCTTTGTCTAAGGCTTTTCCGGAGATTAAACCGCCCGCCATCTCCCGTAAATGAAATAGACCCAACAATTGATTCATGTTTTCACGGTATACGGGCATCCAATCATGCGACGCCGTTATCAATTGTTTTTTAATCGTATCCCACGGGAGATCGATGTCGATACCGAGAATTTGATGGCTGGGAATCATCACGTCATCGACGCGGACTTTGTTTAAATCTAAAATTCCCAATAACATATTTTGATATTGGCGCGACATTTTGCCGGTGGTGTCATACACCACGCTGCGTAATTCATCGCGGCTCAATGGTTCTAATTGCCGGTTGCCGACTTTGACATTAAAAATCAGTAAAATCCCATTCGCGATCATATTGATCATCCACACGAACGGACTAAAAATTTTTAACAAATAATAAATGGGATACACCACCGCGAGCGATACGCGCTCGGGATGCAAGACCGCGAAAGTTTTCGGCGCGACTTCCGAAAAAATCAACACAATTATCGTTAATATCGCCGTGGAAATTACCACACTTGCCGCACCCCAAATGTTAGCGGCCAACACGGTCGCGATCGCGGATGCGACGATATTAGAAATATTATTGCCAATTAAAATCATTCCCAACAAACGGTCGGGGCGTTTTAGCAATCTGAGAATGAGTGAAGCGGAATTTTTTTTCATGCGCGCTTTGTGGCGCATGCGATAGCGGTTGACGCTCATCAAAGCGGTTTCCGCCATGGAAAAAAATCCTGATAGCAGGATTAGTAAGACTAAAACAATACTCATTATTACGATTTGCGAATGCGCCAAGCAAGGACCTCATCAGGGACGTTAGAAATCTAGATTTCTCATCTCTCTATGTTACACTATCGACGCTAAAAATTTCTGGCTAACGTTGCGCTGAAATCAAAAATTTCCTTGCAGTTAGGCAGCCTTCTGAGCTATTATTTTGAACGAAACATCCGCTCAACGACTAAATCTTACTCAATATCATCTACCCAGGGAAGCATTTCATAAACAACAGTGCTTTGTGTGCTTTATTTTCTATTTTTGCTAAACGGGGTTATTTTAATAATGATCATAAGTACAGACACCGATGGGCAGACGAAAAACATCACATACTCTTCTTCTTCAAAAATGCTTAGCTCGTTCTATACCGAAGTTAGACAGAACTACAAAACTATTTTTAATGCTTGCGTTAACGCTATCGGTACCTTGATCAGTACGACTTATTGGATCGCGCAAATGACCGACGATCTCGCTGATTTAGACGGCGAAGGCGCGGATGAATTTTTCGCGGATATGTCGGCGGTTGGTTTACCGGTGGGCGTGGTGTTGGGATTTTTCGTCACCGTCGGCTCGGTGTATGCGCACTATATTTTGAATACAAATTCCACGCATGAAATTAAACATAAAAACTATCTCATCCATTCCGACGATGACGATCCCCGCATCGCCCTATCCATCTTCCAAAAAATATTGTTAGCTTTAGATTTCTTATCGCACGCGGCGGACAGCGCGGGGCCGGCGTTGCTAATCATTAGCGTCGGCGCCAATGATCCTTCGCGGCTCACCAAAATTTTAGCGCAAACGATTTCGAGTCTGATCGGCTGCTACTCCGCCACGACCGATGCGATCACATGCGGGCACAACATCCGCATTCACAATAAAAATGTCATTTTAGACGCGTTAACGCCAGAAGAAACACCCGCTTATTTGCAAGCGCAATTCTATCAACAGGAAGCGGCGCAATTAAAAAAGCTTTATGCCGGTCATCCGCGCGCCGTGTTATGGTTTAAAAAAATAGAAGAAGTATGCGAAGAAGCGGCTGCCGATTTGGAAGCGGATGAATATGCGGCTAAACGTCCGGAAGGCAGTGAGGAATTCCGGTTATTTAGACGCTTACCGCATCGACGGATTAAATCCGACGAGCAAGAAGGTGATCCGCAAGCTTATCATTTATTAGCTGCTAATGACCATGACGATACCTCGACCTCCCTGACCGTGCCTAAATGCTAATTTTGTTTATTTTTAAATTATGGAATTTGATGAATTTCAGTTATACTTTTACGCACTTAGCCTCAGTGAATTAATAACGGTAATACTATGTTTTCCAACTTATCTGAACGTTTAACCCGCGTCATAAAAAACTTATCCGGCCAAGGCCGTCTCACCGAAGATAACATCAAAGACACGCTGCGCGACATCCGCATGGCTTTGTTGGAAGCCGACGTGGCGCTGCCGGTGGTGAAAAGCTTCATCGATGACATTCAAAGCAAAGCCATCGGCATTGAAGTCATGCAAAGTTTAACGCCCGGGCAAGCGTTGGTTAAATTAGTGCGTGATGAATTAGTTACTCTGATGGGCGAAGAGAGTAATTCCCTAGATTTGCAGAGCCAACCGCCGGTAGTGATTTTGGTGGCGGGTTTACAAGGTTCCGGTAAAACTACCAGTGTTGCCAAACTCGCGCGTTGGCTGCAAACGCAAAAAAAATCCGTGTTAGTCACAAGCTGTGACATTTACCGTCCCGCCGCGATCAAGCAGCTTGAAACCCTAGCGGGAAATATTGGCGCGCAATTTTTTCCAAGCACTAGCCAAGACGATCCCGTCACGATCGCGAAAAACGCTATTCAAGCCGCTAAATCCAAACTTACCGACGTTGTCATTATCGATACCGCCGGCCGTTTACACGTAGACGAACAAATGATGGCGGAAATTAAACGCCTGCATGCCGCTATTCAACCGCAGGAAACCTTATTCGTCGTCGACAGCATGACCGGCCAAGACGCCGCGAATACCGCGAAAGCCTTCAACGAAGCGCTGCCGTTGACCGGCGTGATTTTAACGAAAGCCGACGGCGACGCTCGTGGCGGCGCGGCCCTTTCCATCCGTCAAATCACCGGCAAACCGATTAAATTCATTGGAACGGGTGAAAAAACCGATGCGTTAGAGCCTTTTTACCCTGACCGCATCGCTTCACGCATTTTAGGCATGGGCGACATTTTATCGCTGGTCGAAGAAGCAGAGCGCACGGTAGATAAAGATAAAGCGGAAAAATTCGCGAAAAAAATCAAAAAAGGTAAAAGCTTCGATCTTGAAGATTTCCGCGATCAATTGCGCCAAATCGGCAAAATGGGCGGCATGATGGGCATCGTCAACAAGCTGCCTGGCTTGGGCGGCATCCCGCAAGCGGCCAAAGACAAAATTAACGATAAATCCTTGATAGAAATAGAATCCATCATCAATTCCATGACCCCTAAAGAGCGGCATTTTCCCGCTCTTATCAAGGGATCGCGTAAACGCCGCATCGCGATGGGCTCGGGGACGGACATTCAAGCGGTAAACCGCTTATTAAAGCAATTCTTACAAATGCAGAAAATGATGAAGAAATTCGCGAATAAAGGCGGGATTTTAAAATTAATGCGTGGCTTACAGAGCAAATTGCCTCCCGGTGGTTTCCCTCCCATGGGTTCTCTTGGCTAAAAAATAGCTTTATAAATAGTTATTTGCAAGCCCTCAAAAGTAACGTATAATTCGTGACCTTTGTTTCAACAGATTTTATATTAATCAGCTATGGGAAATATAACGAAATGGTAGTAATTCGCTTATCACGCGGCGGCGCTAAAAAACGCCCTTTTTATAATATCGTTGTCAGTGACCGACGCAGTGCCCGTGATGGCCGTTGCATCGAACGTATTGGCTATTTTAACCCGATCGCGGCTGGCAAAGAAGTTCGCCTGCATTTGGAGCATGAACGCGCGATGTATTGGATTTCACAAGGCGCGCAGCCTTCTGATCGCGTCCACAAGCTGATCAAGACATATCAAGAACAGACAGCGGCGCAAGCTACCACTGCGGATACCAGCGCTAAGCAATAAGGCTTAGACGCGCAGAGTAGGTTTAGCATGGATACCGAGTACGTTATTGTCGGTAAAATTGGCGCTCCGTATGGAGTGAAAGGATGGCTTAAAGTCACTTCTTTTACTGAGTCTATTCCTGATATTTTAACATTTGCTCCCTGGTATTTGAAAGAAAAACAGGGCTGGCAGCGCATCGAAATAGAAGACGGCCGCCAACATGGAAAAGGGGTGGTGGTGAAATTAACCGGCCTAGGCACTCCCGAACAGGCGCGCCTCTACACCGGAAAAACCATCGGCATAGAACGTTCACAATTGCCGGTGCTGCAGCAACAAGAGTTTTATTGGTCTGACTTGGAAGGCTTGACGGTCATCAACCAACACAATGAAGTATTAGGCAAAGTGATTTATTTGATGGAAACGGGTTCTAACGATGTACTCGTCGTTAAAGGTGAAAAGGAACTTGCTATCCCCTATTTGCCCGACGTAGTTGAAAGCGTCGACTTAGCTGAAAAAGTGATTCGTGTTAATTGGGATTTGATTTAAGTGTGGGTTGGAGTTATCACGCTATTTCCGGAAATGTTAACCGCGCTGGACGCGGGCATCCCGGGACGCGCATTGAAAGATAAATTGATAACCCTGAAAACGTGGAATCCACGCGATTTTACCCAGAATAAACATCATACCGTGGATGACCGGCCCTATGGCGGCGGCCCGGGGATGATCATGATGGCGCCGCCGTTACAAGCCGCGTTAGACGCGGCGAAACAGGCCGCGCCCGTGCAACCGGTGGTGATACACTTGACGCCGCAGGGTAAGTTGTTCGATCAAGCAGCGGCGGAAAAAATGCTGGCGAAGCAAAGTGTGATTTTGATTGCCGGCCGTTACGAAGGCATCGATGAACGTTTCCTTGCCGAGGTGGTAGACGAAGAATGGTCCGTCGGCGATTATGTTTTATCCGGCGGAGAATTAGCGGCGATGACGATGATTGACGTCATCACACGGCTTATCCCAGGCGCTTTAGGCCATGAGGATTCAGCGGCGCAGGACTCTTTGAGTTCTGGATTGTTGAAATATCCTCAGTATACGCGGCCTGAAACAGTTAACGGCGCCGCGGTGCCGGCAGTATTAATCAGCGGTAACCACGCGGAGATTGAACGCTGGCGTATGAAACAGTCGCTTGGTAGAACGTGGCTCAAGCGGCCGGATTTATTAATGAAAAAATCTTTAGATAAATTTCAATTAAGCTTGCTGATGGAATTTATCAAAGAACAGAACAAATAACGCATTACTTTTTAAGATTGGACTTGAGGAAATAAACCCATGAGCAACATTATACAAATTTTAGAAGCCGAACAAATGCAAGCCGTTAAAGCGTTGCCTAGCTTCGCGCCCGGCGACACCGTCGTCGTACAAGTGAAAGTAAAAGAAGGCGACCGCGTGCGCGTTCAGTCTTTCGAAGGTATCGTCATCGCGAAGCGTAACCGCGGTTTAAATTCCGCTTTCACCGTGCGTAAAATTTCGCATGGCGTGGGTGTGGAACGTGTATTCCAAACGTATAGCCCAATCATTGATAACGTCGAAGTCAAACGCCGTGGTGATGTACGCCGCGCTAAACTTTACTACATGCGTAACTTGAGCGGTAAGGCTGCGCGTATTAAAGAAAAATTAAGCTTGAATACCAAGTCTGAAGCTAGCAACGATAAATCAACTAAAACGCCAAAAGCGAATGACGCTCCCCAAGATAATCAAACTTCCGCGGAATAAAGACGCAAAGGGTGGGCGGCTTGCCCACCCTATATTTTTTACTTGTGGGCGGTTTGCTCACCCTATATTTTCTAATGGTGGGCGGTTTGCCCATCTTATTTTTTTTCCTCTGAATTTTTAGTCAATTGCAAAATATAATCCGCTATTTTATCGAGATCAATGACATCATCGGCTGCTCCCAAGGTTTGCGCTACACCCGCCATGCCAAATACCACCGCACTCTCAGCATCTTGTATAAAGGTCTTGCCATGCGCATTTTTAACGTCTAAAAGACCTTTAGCCCCATCACTGCCCATGCCCGTTAAAATGGCAGCTATAGCAGTATTACCACAAGATTTAGCGACGGATTCCATTAATATAGTGATCGAAGGTTTAAAACCCGATACCGGCGGACTATCAGTGAGAGCACCTTTGAACTGCTTACTTCCTTGAATCACAAAGTGATGATTGTCGGGCGCAAAGTAAATTATACCGGCTCGTAACACTTCATTATTTTCAACAATTTTAGCCTTTAGTGAAATATTTTCAGTTAACCAGCGTGCGAACCCTTCAATAAATCCAGGCGCCATGTGCTGCACGATAACAATAGGCAAAGGAAAATTGGCCGGTAATTTTTTCAAAATCATATGTAACGCTTGGGGACCCCCCACGGAAGCTCCTATAGCTAGGACTCGGTAACGGACCTTTGTTTCAGAGCGCCGTAAGGGTGTGCTGCGTGAAGCGCTTTGATGAGGAATGTTAAAGCGCCGTTTAAAAACTTTTATTTCAGACATACTGCGCAAGGTGTCGATCAGGTATTGGCGCTCAGATGGAAATTTGGGTGAAGTGATATTGAGAGGTTTTGGTAATACTGAGACGGCACCGGCTTCTAAAGCCTCAAAGGAAGCTGCCATGGATTCATGACTGACATTCGAACTGATGATGACGACCGGCGTGGGGTTTTGCGACATGATTAAACGCGTGGCATCATAGCCGTTCAAGACGGGCATATTGATATCCATGGTAATTAGGTCTGGGATGAGAGAGACGCTCATTTCCACCGCCTGCTGACCGTTCGTCGCATGTCCGATAACCTTCATATCTGCTTCTGCTTCAATAAGACTAGTCAGCAAAGCTGCCGCTGTAGAAGAATCGTCGACGATTAAAATATTTATCATACTTACACCAATTGAGAAACCGTTTGTAATAAGATGTGCGACTCAAATTCACTTTTGACAATATAAGCGTTTGCACCCACTTCGATACCGTGTTTTTTTTCACTGACGCTGTTTAATGAAGTGACGATGATAACCGGCATAGCACGCAGTTTTTCACTGTTTTTTACCCGCTCAGTTAATTCAAAACCATCCATGATTGGCATGTTTACATCAGTGATAAGCAAATTGAATTTTTGTTTTTGTAATAATTCCCAGGCGTCTTTGCCGTTGACGGCAGTAGTGACTTTATAACCTTTATTTTCTAAGACATTTTGTTCTAAAGTTCGTGTCGTGATGGAATCATCCACCACGAGGATATGAATTTTTTCCTCTATCTTTGCTGCACTTTCGCTGGTCAGCAAAGAAGTGCTCGCTTGACTACGCATACTAGCTTGGATTAAATCACCCGCGTTGAGGACTAGCACCACATCACCACGACTTGATAATGTCGCACCGGCGACGAAAGGTGAATGTGACAACGGGGCTTGTAGTGGCTTAACCACGATTTCTCGTTCACCCACAATCTCATCGACGACCAACGCTAAAGTTTGCCAATCTTTTTTAACGATGACCGCAAATAATTCATGTTGGGCAGAACGGTCGGACGGTGAAATGGCCAATAACTCCGCCAAGGAGCGTAATAACACCGGCTGTTTATCAATCAGTAAAACGTCTTGACCTTCAACCGATGTTATATCGATTGGCGTCAACGTACAAACGCGTAAAATAGAATGGGTCGGAAGCACAAATTGCTGGTGCGAACAATTGACGATGAGCCCGCGTTCACTGGCTAATGTTAGCGGTACGCGCAAATAAAAAGTCGTTCCCACACCGGCTGTGGAGGCAACGGTGACAGAGCCTTTTAATTCTGCCAAATTCGATTTTACCACGTCTAAACCAATGCCACGGCCCGAGACATTGGTGATAATGTCACTAGTGGAAAATCCAGGACGAAAAATAAGTCGCGCCGTATCTTGATCTGACATCATCGCTAACTCGGTTGCGGTAATAAGATTTTTTTTCAGCGCTACGTCAGCAATTTTTTTGAGATCTAAACCGGCACCATCGTCTTTGAAAATGATAAGGATCTGATCGCCTTCATCGACGATTTCCAAGGAAATATTGCCTTGCGGGTGTTTATGCTTGGCAATGCGCTCAGCTTCGGATTTAATACCATGGTCTAGCGCATTACGAATCAAATGCATAAATGGATCCTGTAAGCCTTCCAAAATGAGCTTATCCATTTTAACGTCGTCACCAATGATATGTAACTCAACGCTTTTATGCAGCGATTGCGCTAAATCACGCACCGTGCGCGGGAGCGTACGCAACAAGATAGCGGCTGGCACTAAACGCAAGCGACTGACTTCATCTTGTAATAAATTCGTTAATGAAAATAAATCATTAATATGATGTCGAAACGCTTTTTGTAGATGATGCGCGATATTATCTAATTCGAGGATTTGATCAGTCATTTGCGTCGTGTTTCTATCACTTCTTTCCCATAACTCTTTTAGTTTTCGGCTTTTATCTGCCATGGTAAAAAGATTGCTGTCATGCTCGTCTAACGCAATTTTTGCTACTTGAATTTCTTCCATCAACGCCGAGACACGATCGATACTGGCGATGGCAACACGTATCGATTCGACCGACGTGGTTTCTTTGGGAATGACGGTAGCAGTAGCGACTGGCGCTATCGCAGGTGAAGTTGGCGCATGCGCTCCATCAGATGTTGGTATTGGCTCTATGGGTGGCACGTACGCGATACCATTTTCTAGACGTGACAAGATATCGTCGATGTTAAAGCTTAAAGGCGCTTTTTGAATATAGGCTTGCATGGCAAGACGCATTTTGTCGGTAGCTTCCAATGCCAGATCAATATGTAATATTGTTAACGAAAAAAGTTTTTTTTGAATAGAAGAAAATAATGTTTCTAATTGATGAGCGATGCTGCCAACATCTGTTATACCAATTCCTCGTGAGGCACCTTTAATATTGTGGGCAGCACGGAAAATAGTATCGATTTTTTTCATGAATAGCGGATCTGCGGGTGCCATTTTTTCGAGCGCGAGAATAGCATCAGTCATGATTTGAGTTTGCTCTTCCAACTCAAGCGTGAAAGTATCTATCAATAATTTTAATAACTTTGCATCGGGTTCCATTACCTCTCCATTAACAATTAAATACGATAGATACCAATGTATTTCTTCAAGTTTTCGGTAATTTCAGTCAAGTGTTTCATGGCTTCTGTCGTTTGCGTGACGCTATCAACAAAATTACTAGTAACATTATTAATTTCATTCATGCCAGCGGTGATTTGTTCGATGCCGACACTTTCCTGGCGGATAGCGGCTTCGATCTGGTGGGTCGCGACTGAGGTTTCGTGAATAACATTATTTAAATTTTTAACCACCTCACCGGTTTTTTCGACCAGGTTAGTACCATAATCGACTTGCTTTGTTCCTTCTTCTGTTACCATCACGGCGCGCTCGGTGGCATGACGGATATCTTCCAGAATTTTTTGTACTTGAGTTAATGACTGTTCGGATTGCTCCGCCAAATTTTTCACTTCAGCGGCAACCACGGCGAACCCTTTACCGGCTTCACCCGCTTTCGCAGCTTCAATCGAGGCATTCAATGCCAGCATTTTAGATTGTTGCGCCAGCGAATTAACAACTTGCGTAATTTCTCCAACTTGTTGGGTCTGATGACTCAAATCTAAAATGGTACTTGCGATCATTTGAACTTTCTCACGTACAGTTTTCATACCGGCGATACTGTGTTCTACGGCTAATAAGCCGCTTTCCGCATTTTCTCGGGTACGCTCCGCATTCGTGCCTAGTTCTTTTGCCTTCTCCATGGTTTGATTAGTACTTTGTTCTATTTCACCTAATGAAGCTGTGATTTCGTTGATCGAGGCGGCTTGCTCAGTGGCACCCGCCGATTGTACGACGACGGCATGTTGCACTTCTTCCAGTGTGGTTGCCATGCTATGGGTGGCTTCCATGATCTGTTTGGTAATGGTAGCAAGACCTCCCGTCATCAAATTTAGATCTTTACCTAATTGCAACATTTCTTCGCTGCCTTCAACAGCAAGATGCTCGGTAAGATTACCTTTTGAGACTTTACTTATATGGTCACTGAAATTATTGGCAGTTTTAACGATATTTTGAAAAAGCGTGCGGGTGTTGGCTTCACTTTCCTTAATTTGGTCTTCATTATTTTTGATGCCTTCTTGCATTTTATCTAACGCTAGTAGTAAATCACCGGTTTCATCGTTTTGGGTAATTTCAATTTTTAGATCACGCTCGCCTTGAGAAATTTTACGAGCAAAATCCATCGCTCGGTATAACGGTTTAGTGATAATACTTGCCGTTAAAAAGGCAATAATTAGTGATATTATGGTTATCGCTATGAGGAAAATATATTCCATACTCTCGACAAAACCAATATCGTGGATAATCTGATTGGAGCCATTCGATAATTGTGAATACAAATCTGTATCTACACCATCAACGCGTAAGCCCCCATCGGTGGTATATCCTTCAAGCTTATCCAATACGCCTCTTGACTGTTTGGTGCCCTTCGATTCGAGCAAAGCAGCCGCAGCTTTAATATCTGTCATTGCATATATAGTTTCATACGTGGCTGTTCGCTCATCCAATAAAGCTTTGGCAACATTCCAATCTCTGATTGCATTTGGATTACCGGTATTCTTGATGTACGTATCAACCGTCTTAGCTAATTCTTTAATGCCATTGACGATCAACTGCGAATGATTTTTATATGTGTCATTCTTAAATAATAAATATCCTCGCATTTCACTTTGCGATTGATAAATGAGTTTTTCCAGCGTACCGACCGATAAAGCAGCTGGTAAAGTCGCAGTAATGACTTCACTCGCAAAGTTTTTTGTCGGCTTTAACAAATAAATCGTCAACGAAATAGAGATTAATACAATAAATATCACTGAAAAGAAACCGATCAATATTTTGCCGCGAATGCCAAGCACATGTCTATCAGGCTGCTGATTCACGCTTGGCTTAGAATAAGTTTTCATGATGTCATCCTTTTTCGTAAAGTTATTTCTCTACCGATAATTGTTTGAG
Organism: Gammaproteobacteria bacterium; assembly: GCA_963692955.1. Taxonomy (GTDB): domain Bacteria; phylum Pseudomonadota; class Gammaproteobacteria; order DSM-16500; family DSM-16500; genus UBA5158. Next base: position 2,212,241 of record OY843587.1, read on the forward strand.
ATGCTCTTGGCAAAACAAAATGATTTTATCAATATTCAAAATAGCAACTGTACCGTTATGCAAACCTTGAATAAAGTCTTGCTTACTCGTGCTATCAATCGGCAATGGCGCATCGAGTGTGGCAAGATTATAATATTCACTGCCATCGATAAAACTTGCCATAATCCCAATGGAGGTCATGCCATTCACTACCACTATAATGTAGCTAGAGCTCTTCTCATCATCACGCTTGATATTAAACATCGCATTTAAATTAACGATTGTTAATAAATATCCGCGATAGTTTGTTACCCCAGCAATGTACGCAGGTAGTTTAGGGAGCGGTGTAACTTGAAAATTTTGAATGACTTCTTTGACATAATCATAACTGACGCCAAACGCGTTGCGCTCATCTAGACGAAAGCGAATAAAATTGGCGCTACTGACCGATGAAACCGCGTCGACCACTTTTTCCGCCAGCATGACTGCGCGGGCTTCCAGTATTTTAGTGTCTTCTGCCGAGGTCGGCATGTAACGGCTTGCATTCCTCGTTACTGGCATGGCTAGGCGCTCCCGGAAATAGTATGCAAGTTAATTTCTTCTTTCAAAATAATGACGAGCTTGCCATAAGTGAGACCTTCCATATCAGGAATTTTTTTATTATGTGGATTATCTTCAGCAATAAGAGCTGCGTTACGTAGCGATTTGATCCCCGCCGTGATATCTTTTTTGTGTATCAATAACAATCCTAGTTGATAGTGCCCAAGCACAAAGTTCATATCTAGATAGAGCGTTTTACGTATAGCCTGCTCTGCAGCATCTATCTTTCCTAATTCTGTTAATATCATTGCGTAAATAAAATAGGTTTCGATCTTGAGCGCATCACGCATAATACTTTCTTCACAGCAAGCTGCCGCAGCCTCTAGCTGACCCATATTCGCTAACGCTGTCGCCTTCAAATTTAACGTTTCCACTTGCTGACGCAAAGCATCCGGCATGGCATTGATAATAGCGATGACATGTTCCCAATCTGACTGCGCAATTGATTCCTTTAATTCAGCTTGTTGATCGACGTTAGTGACAGCAGAAACTTTCTTGATAGAAATAATTTTTTTTATAGGTTCTACAATCGCAGCAGGAGGTGAAATCTTGTCGATCACCTTATTGCTATTAATTAATAGCTTGCCTTGATCACCTAGTAAAGTTAAATGGGTATGCGCATAATTAATTGGATCAGATGCGCCTAATAATAAATATCCATCTTCCACCAAGCTATAACTGAATTTACGCATAATCGCGGCGACATGTTTTTCATCAAAATAGATCAACACATTACGGCATAAAATGAGATCTTGCGCATTCGTTCCATTAATCATCGTAGGATAATTATCATCATTCAAATTTAAATAGGTGAAATGAGCTTTTTTAAGAAGATTTTTTTGCAGGTAATAACGATCACCGCTTTGCTCAAAAAAGTGGGTTTTATGATATTGACTTATGGAGCGCATAGACCATTCTGTATAAACACCACTTAACGCTTTTTGCAGAACATCGGTATTAATATCTGTACCTAATAAATTAAGATGCCAGTTCTCAATATCCGGCAGCATTTCTGTCAACATAATGATGAGAGTATATAGTTCTTCTCCAGAAGCGCAGCCAGCGCTCCAGATACGTAACGCTAAATTTTTTTTGGTGCGCTTTTTATGAATCAATTCCGGCAGAACAATATTTTTAAGTAAATCCATTTGTTTTCGATCACGAAAAAAATAGGTTTCACCAATCGTGATACCCGACACCAAATCTTTAAAAATAGGAGAATCGATGTGAGCATTTTGCAATTCTAATAGATAGTCGGTGGGCTTGATCTGCATAGTGTCGCATGAATTAGCCACAATCCGGCGTATTTCATGAATCTGATTTGAACTCACGACGATACCCAGTCTTTCATTGATAACATCAAGCAATAACTTTTCACTCTTGTCGAGAGCAAAGTCTTTGTTGGTTTGCATTTTATTAAAGTTTCGATTATCCATGCTCTGCTTCCAACATAAGCATATGAATATTCACTAGTAGAGCAATCTTATTCTCGATTGATACTGCGCCGCTAAAAAATGAAGATGGTTTATTGAATTCCAGCCGCTGTTGGATGGCTTGTCGTTCGATTTCTTCTATTCCCAAGATTTCATCAATGATAAACCCTGTGGTTTCCTGTCCATCTGAACATAGCAACATCGGAGTATTGAGCGTGTAGTTATTTTCACGCTCCAAACCTAGGCGCGTAGCTAAGTCAATAACTGTAATTCCATTACCGGCCAGATTTAACAAACCGACAAGATAATCTTCATCAGTCGGAATGGCTTTCAACGCAGTCAACGGTAAAACTTGTTGAATAAATTTTAGTTCTAAACATAAATAGGTTTTCTGCACGTAAAAATGCAAAATTTGCAAACGGCTTTCTTCTGGCACGATAGTCATGAGCCCTCTTTAAGCGCTGCTATTTTGCTGGCTAATTCCGCGCTATAACGTTGAAAGTTATTGCGGCCTAAAGCTTTTGCATAGTACATCGCCGTGTCGGCGTTACGCATTAGTAGTTCATGCGTTTCGCCATCTTGCGGAAATATACTCATGCCGATACTCGAGCTGACAATGACAGGATTACCCAGCAAATAATACGGTGTAGAGAGCGTGTCGATAATTTTCTTTGCGACTTTATCGACGTCCTCATCGGCTTTCAATCTATCCAAAATAACGGCAAACTCATCACCACCCATGCGCGCAATAAAATCATGCCCGCTCAATGCCTCTTTCAAGCGTGTCGCAACATTTTTTAATAGTTGATCACCCGCTTGATGACCGAAAGTATCATTAATTGTTTTAAAATGGTCTAAATCTAAAAATAGCAGCGCGAATTGACTATCGAATGCTTTTGCATAACTTAATTTTTCAAGAATAACTGAATCAAATTGCAAGCGGTTGAATGCGCCTGTTAGTGAGTCAGTCGTTGATAAGATATGCAGAACTTGCGTCGTTTCAAATAATTTTTGCCGCATATCTGCAATGCGCTGCATGGCTTTAATTTTCGCGGCAAGCGTCATGTGACTAAATGGTTTAGTCAGGTAGTCATCGCCGCCTGCATTGATACCACGCGATATACTTTCATCATCGACTGAGGCGCTAATAAAAATGATGGGGATCCAGTCGTCTGCGCTGATTTCGCGAATTTTCTTGGCGCACTCGAAACCGTCGATGCCATCCATGACGACATCTAGCAAGACCAGATCAGGACGTGTGTTAGCAAAAATTTCAATGGCTTCTTCGCCATTTTTTGCTGGCAACACTTCATGCCCCAATTTCATTAGCGAATCTGAAATGAGTGCAAGGTTGGTTCTTGAATCATCTGCCACTAAAATTTTCAATTTGCCCTCGCAGAACGAATCGGCATAACTAAAATTTTTTTAAGGTCAGCTAGCAATCAAAGAACAGTGTTGGATGGCAGGTTTTTCACTAACTTACGATACACCAGACCATAAGCGATTGCGCTGTATGGTATCGACCAAATCAAACCAATCCCCAGCGGAATAACACTCACTATCACTACCAATAATTGAATGATTAAAAATCCTAACAACTTCCAGCACAAATGTTTCGTCGCGGCAAAAGAAATCTTAATCGCTTGCACCGGCCCTTTACGTTCGTCTATCACGATCGCTTTGGCAAGCACCATACGCAACATGAGATATAAGACAATTACACCATAAATGAATGAGGTAAGCGCAAAGCATAATTTCCAAATAGCGGAATCCGGACTCATAAAAAGTTGTAATAAAAAGTCAAAAGCCAATAGAATCAAAAATGGCGCTACTAAAATTAACGTCATTAAAATATAAAACCCAATCATTTTAAAAATGACTTCAAATGAAAACGCCATTTTAATCATGCTATAAAAAACCGGCATGCCAGCCGCACGCTGTATACCAATGTAGATGATGCCCCAAGATAAGATCAACGACAGCAGCGTGATAATGGGATTAGTCACAGCCAGCCAAAAGTCGCCCGCCTTTGCGCTAATTAATGCATGGATTAGACCGCCGGCAAACCCGGCGACAAAACCTACGCCGATAATCGTTAGCACGACTAAAAAAACACTCGCCTTCGTGCCTTTGACTTTTTGCCAGGCTTCCTGGCAGGTAGGGATAACTTCAAACGTAGCGGAGGGCAATGCCATGTTATCTTCCTCTATAACAAATTTCGTTTAAATCCATACTACTATTCTATTAGATTGCACATAAAAAGTATAGGCATCTTTTAACCACTACCCTAGCAATCCAACCGGCTATTACTTATACTCAGTTGATTATGAAAAATATTATCATTCGCACTGCCCGGCCGCGAGACATACCCTGCATGGTGCGGCTTGAACAAGAATGTTTTACGACCGATCAGATGCAGCCGGAAAGTTTTCGGCGTTTGCTACGCGGCACCACGGCGACAATCAGCGTGGCTGAACGTGCCGGTCAACTCATCGGTGTAAGTGTGTTATTGTTTCGTAAAAATTCGAATAAAGCCCGCATTTATTCGCTCGCGGTGCATGCGGATTACCGCGCGCAAGGTGTTGCGCTAGCGTTAAATCAGCAGTTGGAAAAAAGCGCCAAGCAGCGCCATGCAGCAGCGATAATTTTAGAAGTAAGCGTAGATAACTCGCGCGCGCTAAGATTTTATGAAAAACTAGGTTATAAAAATTGGGGAACCTATCCAGGATATTATGAAGATGGCAGTGACGCACTGCGGATGATTAAGCAACTATCTTAAAATGAGGCTAGCTCATGCACGCCAAATCCAGAGAAACCGATATTCATCACAAAATCGCCATCCTCGCCACCGGCGACGAAGTCGTCAATGGTGATATCAATAATTCCAATACACAAGAAATCGCCGCGCGGTTAACTTACGCGGGTATGCAAGTCAGAACTCACATGGCGGCACCGGACACCGTCAAAGAAATTCAGCAAGCGTTGACCTTCTTATTAAAAACCCATGACGCCTTAATAATTACCGGCGGCTTAGGCCCCACGTCAGATGATTTGACGCGTTTCGCCTTGAGTGAAGCGCTTAACCTTCCATTACAATTCGATGCTGGAACTTGGAATGAAATTTGCTCGCGCTTAAAACGTTTCGGCTACGCGGCACCGCCGGAGTCTAACCGTCAACAAGCTTTATTCCCCGCAGGCGCGGTTATCATTCCAAACCCTAACGGCACCGCCGCTGGCTGCATGCTGAAGATGGATAAACAATTAATTTTTATGCTGCCTGGCCCACCCATTGAATGTTTACCGATGGTAGACAACACGGCGATCCCGGCGTTGAAAAACGCGCAATTTCAGCAGCTTTCTTATCATAAAAAATGGTTACTGTTAGGCGCGAGCGAAGGCAAGCTGGCCGAAGAATTAGATGACATCGTCAAGCCGTTTGATTGCATCACGGGCTACCGTTTATTTTTTCCGTACATCGAATTTAAAATTAATTCGAGCAATAAAACAGATTTTGATAAAGTCATTCCGCTCATTGAAACCAGCATCAAATCTTATTTGACAAAAAACGGCGAACAAACCGCTTCTATCATTTTAAAAAACTATCTCGTCGAGTCGAAATTACAGTTGAATATCGATGACCGCGCTACCGGCGGCGCGCTACAAGCCGCGCTGGAAACACCGGCGACCCGCGCGCATCTACATTTTTCTCCCAATCAATTTTTGAAAAACGCTTTGCATGTCGAAGCGCAAGGCTTGCTGGAATATTGGGAACAAAAAAATGACGCGACGCGCACGACATTGCTTCTCAACTTCACTGACAACGATCACGAACAAAAAATTGATTTCGATATTCCCTTCCGCGGCGGCACGCGCGTGATTCATTACGCGGTAGAATTTATTTGCGCGAAGATTTATACGTTCTTAGTGGTGGAGCAGCAAGCTGATAGTAATCTCAATCAAAATTAAAAAGATAATAGTACTTTCCAACAAGCTTGAATGCCGATGCTGTAATTGCGCGTTCAAGATCGCGAGCAATTCTTGCAGCACATCGAGTTTTTGATTGAGCGCGGTAACGCGGCTGGGAATATCCAAAAACTTTTTCGTCATCGTGTAATATTCTTCTAAATTCGGATGCCGCCAAAAAAATTCCGGCACATCTAAGTATTCACTGCTAAGATTAATCGAACTGCGCGCAATGAATATTTCCCCCATGCGCTTGAAAATCGAACGGCGTGATAAAGAGATATTACCTTTCATCGAAATTTCTTCCGGCAAATGGCCGTTTTTACGGATCGCCATTTGGATCGCGTCTTCAAAAGTTTCGAGTTTTATCGATTGCGCCAGCGCATGCGAAATAGCGAGCTTGGCTTGCGGATTATCCGATTCCAACGTGATGACATCTAAGTTGAATCTATCATGCGCGTCGATGGAAGTCTCGGCGCCGAATTGAAAGCCGAAATGGTCTGTTTCTATAAGTGCCAAGGGATTGATTGAAAAATCCCGCAGTTTGTCCAGCCACGCTTTTTCTTGGGGGCGCTTCAAACCCCAACAAACAAAGCTGCCGTGGTCAAAGAAAAACAAGTCGATTGGGGTGTCGTCGGCGGAAATATGAAAGACATCTTTAGACAACTTACTGGTATATCCTTTGCGTTTAAACGAGTTAGAGAGCGCCGCGAGGTCATATCCGCTGGCTGTCCCATACGCCACACAACGCATGAAGGATCGCTTACTGCTTCCCATGCAATACACCTTTCCTCTTATTATCATATCAGTCTAGGGTATTACGCCTATCCCCGCAACCTAATCGCGCGGCGACCGCATTAATAACTTGACGAATTTAGGCGGGCAATGTCATATTAAAACGCATTCTTGGAATCGGTCTGAACGCAGGAGTTAGCATAAAATGGCTATAAATATGCTTCAAAAACCACATAGACCCCTGCATGCATAGTATTGTCGTCGTCAACAAACCCAAAGACTGGAATTTTCACATCCCCGAAGTGGAAGTGGTATCGGCGAAAACGTATCTCACGGATTCGAAGTACTCCGAGATGACGAATATCCGCATTTACAATTTCTGTCAAAATTACCGTTATCAAGGCATGGGCTATTACGTCTCGCTGTTAGCAGAAGCGCGCGGTCACCGCAGCTTTCCCAATATTACGACGATTCAAGATTTGAAATCGCAATCCATCATCCGAATTATTTCCGATGAATTAGATCAGATCGTGCAAAAGAGTTTAGCGCGCTTGAAATCCAGCCGCTTTATTTTGAATATTTATTTTGGCAAACACCCGTCCGATCAATACGATAATTTGAGTAAGCAGTTATATAATTTATTTCAAGCGCCGCTGTTGCGCGCGCATTTTGTGTATTCCGATGATAAATGGCAGTTACAAAATATTTTTCCGCTGCCGCTCAATCAAATTCCCGAACATCACAAACCGCATGTGTTGGAGTTCGCTTACAGTTATTTCGCGAAGAAACGCATACGGTCGCTAAATGTGTCGCGTCCCACCTATGATTTAGCGATTCTAATTAATCCCGACGAAAAAGCGCCGCCGTCGGATAAAAAAGCCATTAAAAATTTTATCGAAGCCGCCGAAGACGAAGGCTTGCGCGCGAAGTTGATTACGAAAAATGATTACAGCCGCATTCCAGAATTCGACGCGTTATTTATCCGCGAAACCACCGCGGTAAACCATCACACCTACCGCTTCGCGCGCCGCGCGCTCGCCGAAAACGCCGTCGTTTTAGATCATCCAGCGTCGATCGTGAAGTGCACCAACAAAGTTTACATGGCGGAATTATTAAAGAAAGCCAACATCTCCATTCCGAAAACCGTGATCGTGCATAAAGGCAATACCGATGAACTCATCAGCACGTTAGGTTTACCCTGCGTTTTAAAACAACCTGACGGTTCTTTTTCAAATGGCGTCGTTAAAATTAACGACCCGCTGACGCTGGAAGATGACCTCGATCATTTATTCAGTCAATCGGACTTAATTATCGCGCAAGAATTTGTGCCCACGGATTTTGACTGGCGCATCGGCGTGTTAGATAAAGTCCCCATCTACGCCTGTAAATATTATATGGCGAAAGATCATTGGCAAATTTACGAATGGCGGCCAGGCCGCCGCTTGATAGACGGCGCACATGAAACGATGGCCATCGAAAAAGCCCCGCCAAAAATCGTGAAAATCGCCCAGCGCGCGGCGAGTTTAATCGGGGATGGCTTTTACGGCGTGGACTTGAAACAGTCCGGCAATAAAGTCATGGTCATCGAGATCAACGACAACCCTAGCATTGAATCCGGCGTTGAAGACTTGGTTTTAAAAGACGAATTGTATGCAATGATCATGAAATACTTTATTAAGCGCATTAAGTTCAAAAAAGAGTAAACTTGCTTTCGTCCCTTTCTTGTTGATTCAATAAGACATTTGTAAGTGCTTCATTTTCCCAGCCAAAATTAAATTCAATTAAATCAACGGCTTGGAGGCGTTTTCTTGACACCCCCAGACCAGGGGAGTAAGGTATTAGTAAGCTTTAATATTAAACTTAATTGTAGTTTTTATCGATCTAACTCGTTAATTTTAATATGTTTTTTTCTAAGCATACTGTTTTATAACAATAAAAAACGTTGCGCCTCATTTTGAGGTTTTTGGACAGGGGTTCATTCTACAAACTGCTGAAGGAGATTTCATATGAAACCGCAAAATACTGGATCTACAACTGGCAAAGGAACGACGGGGACAACCACAAACACAACCGGCGGCGCTGGAGCTACAGATAAGAACATCAACAAAACCAATCTGGGCAACAAAACCGGCTCTACAACAGGCGGTAACTTTGGCGGTCAAGGCGGCCAAAACACCAACAAACCAGGTCAAGGCGGAACTGGAACGGGTGGAACGGGTGGCAAAACCGACCAAGGCGACACGGGCACCGGCACGAAAAAGTGGTAATTTATAAATAAAAAAAACAAAAAGGGTAAATCTATATTTACCCTTTTTTTCGGGAAAAAAGTCCGCAAGGGAAGTGGCACGAAGAAGGATATCTTCACAGGAGTTTGACCGGACAAGGAAACAGGAAGTTATTTCCCGAAAGAGTGGTTGACACCTTAGTGATCTGAACGGTCACTAAGGTTTTTTTTCGCCGCGCGTTTTCGCTGGAAAAAATCGCTTAATAGCACCCCGCATTCATCGGCCAATAAGCCGCTTTGCGCCACGATAGCGTGATTGGCGTTGCTAATATCGAGCCATTGCGAAAACTGCGTGAGCGCGCCTATACGCGGGTCTTTCGCGCCATAGACTAAGCGTTTGACGCGCGCGTGTAAAATTGCCCCTATGCACATGACGCAGGGTTCCAGCGTGACATACAGAGTGGCTTCTACGATGCGGTAGTTCGCGATCTGTTTCGCGCCTTGTCGCAACGCGTTAATTTCGGCGTGCGCGGTGGGATCGCATTTTTTGATAGGCTGGTTGTAACCCGCGCCGATAATTTCATCATTCAACACTAACACCGCGCCGATCGGAACTTCACCCTGCTGTTCCGCGTGACGCGCTAAGCGTAAAGCTTCACGCATCCAAGCGGCGTCTTGCTCGGAAAAAATTTCCCTCACTCCCACTCGATCGTCGCCGGCGGTTTGTTAGAAATGTCATACGTCACGCGTGAAATGCCCGGTACTTCGTTGATGATACGGTTCGACACTATTTCTAAAAATTCATACGGCAGGCGCGCCCAATGCGCCGTCATGAAATCGATGGTCTCCACCGCGCGCAAACAGACGACATGATCGTAGTGCCGCGCGTCGCCTAACACGCCGACCGATTTGACCGGCAAAAACACCGTGAACGCTTGACTGACTTTGTCGTACAAATCATTTTTGCGTAATTCTTCAATAAAAATGTGATCGGCGCGGCGTAATTTTTCCGCGTATTCTTGTTTTACTTCACCCAAAATTCTCACGCCAAGACCCGGGCCCGGGAAGGGATGACGGTAGAGTAATTCTTTCGGTAAACCTAATTGCAAACCCAGCTTACGCACTTCGTCTTTAAATAATTCGCGCAGTGGTTCTAATAATTTTAACTGCATTTTTTCCGGCAAACCGCCGACGTTGTGATGCGACTTGATGAGATGCGCTTTGCCCGAAGCCGTACCGGCGGATTCGATCACATCGGGATAAATCGTGCCTTGCGCCAACCATTTCACATGGTTAATTTTTGCCGCTTCTTCTTCGAAAATGGTGACGAACAGACCGCCGATAATTTTCCGTTTTTCTTCCGGATCAACGACGCTGGCTAATGCCGCCATGAAACGCTCGGCCGCGTAAACCGTAATTAGATGGATACCGTAATGTTTCGCGAAGACGTCTTGCACCGCTTCCGCTTCTTGCCAACGCAATAATCCTGTATCGACGAACACACAGGTTAATTGGTCGCCCAACGCTAAATGTAACAGCGCCGCCATCACCGAGGAATCGACGCCGCCGGATAAACCTAAAATCACGTGATCGCCGCCGACTTGCGCGCGGATGCTTTCGACCGATTCTTCGAGAATATTTTCCGGCGTCCAGACGGGTTTGCAACCGCAAATATCAAACAGGAATTTTTCAATAATTTTCATGCCTTGCGCGGTGTGTGACACTTCCGGATGAAATTGCAAACCATAAAATTGACGGCTTTCATCCGCCATCGCGGTAATCACGGCACCATCGCTGCTGGCGATTTGGGTGAAACGCGGCGGCAAGATATCAACGTGATCACCATGGCTCATCCACACATCTAACGTCGACACACCGTCGGCGGTGACCGTGTCGGCGATATTTTCGAATAATACGGAAGGGTTAATTAATTTTACGTTCGTGGAGCCGAATTCGCGTTTTAAACCGGCTTCGACTTTGCCGCCCAACTGCTGCGCCATGATTTGCATGCCGTAACAAATACCTAGCACCGGACAGCCGAGGGTAAAAACGATTTCTGGCGCGCGCGCCGTCGCGTGTTCCGTCGCGCTCTCCGGGCCGCCGGATAAAATGATACCGCTAGGCGCGAAATCTTTGATGGCTTGTTCTGAATAATTATACGGATGCAATTCAGAGTAGACGCCAAAATCGCGCACGCGCCGCGCGATCAATTGCGTGTATTGCGAACCAAAATCTAAAATTAAAATGCGTTGCTCGTGAATGCGTTGTGTCATTTAAAATATGCCTCGTCGATCTGATAGTTGGGTGCTTCTTTGATAATTTGTACGTCATGCACATGGCTTTCACGCACACCAGAACTCGTCACGCGCACAAATTCAGGTTTCGTGCGCATGGCGGCGATGTCCGCGCAGCCGGTGTAACCCATACCGGAACGCAATCCACCGATTAATTGATTGATGATCGCGGCGAGACTGCCTTTGTACGGCACGCGCCCTTCGATGCCTTCCGGCACATATTTATCCGCGGAAATTACCCCGTCTTGAAAGTAACGGTCGCTAGAACCGTGGCGTTGCGACATCGCGCCTAACGAACCCATGCCGCGGTAAGCTTTGTACGTGCGGCCATGATACAACTCGACTTCGCCGGGGGATTCTTCGGTACCGGCGAACAAACTGCCCACCATGATGGCCGAGGCGCCGGCGGCGATCGCTTTGCAAACATCGCCGGAATAGCGAATACCGCCATCGGCGATAATCCCGACTTCCGTACCGGCCAATGCTTTACTGACGTTCGCGATCGCGGTGATTTGCGGCACACCCACGCCCGTGACGATACGGGTCGTGCAAATCGAACCGGGGCCGATGCCGACTTTGACCGCGTCGACGCCCGCGTCCGCTAACGCTTTCGCGGCAGCGCCGGTTGCGATGTTGCCCGCGATTACGGCGATGTGAGGAAATTTATTTTTAATCCAGCGCACGCGTTCGATCACGCCTTTGGAATGGCCATGCGCGGTATCCACAACCAATACATCCACCCCGGCCGCGACTAACGCTTCGACGCGTTCGTCGGATTCAGCGCCGGTACTGACCGCGGCACCCACGCACAATTGCCCCTGCGCATCTTTGCAAGCGGACGGCTTTTCTTTTTCTTTTAACATATCTTTGACGGTGATCATGCCGCGTAATTGAAAAGCGTCGTCGACTAGCAACACTTTTTCGATCCGATGTTTATGCAGTAATTGACGGATGGTTTCGCGGTCGGTGCCTTCTTTCGCGGTAATCAAACGCTCTTTTGGCGTCATGATATTCGAGACCGGTTGATCTAAATTATTTTCAAAGCGGAAATCGCGGCTGGTGACGATACCCACTAATTGCTTGTTATCCACGACGGGTAAAGCGAAAAAATTATAAATGCGCACGATTTCCAACACATCCCGCACGGTCGCAGTGGGGGAAACGGTAATCGGGTCTTTTACCACGCCGCTTTCATATTTTTTTACTTTACGCACTTCGTAAGCTTGGTCTTCTACCGTCATATTTTTATGTATGATACCTAAACCGCCTTCTTGCGCCATTGCAATAGCTAAACGTGATTCCGTTACGGTATCCATCGCCGCAGATAATAAGGGGACATTGAGAACGATATTGCGGGTCAGGCGGGTCTTTAAGTCCACGTCTTTAGGTAACACAGAAGATTCCGCTGGCAGCAACAAAACATCATCGAACGTTAAAGCATCTTGAACTAAGCGCACATTAATTCTCCCGCGGTACAACAGGTTAAAATTAACGAGGCATTATACACGAATTTATCAGGGACATGGAGAAAATTGCGGGTTTATTTCAGGAGTTACTGGTATAACGGCGATATTGAGAATGGCTAGCGGGAGGCGGTTCGTGGTTATCTTGCAAATGAATAGCCTTATCGATTTGTTGGATTAGTTGTTTAAAGCGGTCTTCAGGCAACGCCACGATTAAAGTATCTAATTTAGTTTTCGGACACAGTCCGGTTTGCTCGATTTGTTCCGCTGTTTTTAACTCAGCAGCGGTTAAACCGTCTTGCGCGGCTTGCACTGCTTGAATTTGTTTTCTTAAATTCTTTTCGATGCCAGCTGGTGGCTTGCCTTCGGTTTGCAGCTTTTCCGTTTTGGTTTTTAAATCAAACTTGACTACCAGATACTTGCCCAATGGCGTCGCGGCAAAGTCTTTATGCACGCTCTCGACATGGTGCGCGATGTCTTCGCAGACGCGCTCATGCGTGGTTTTCAATAGTTCTTTGAGTTTGGTGGGGAAGATAGTTAATTCTTCATGGACCTCGTTTAAGATATTAAATATTTTCGGCTTGCTGATCGTGCCTAACTGCCGGCGTTGTTCGATGGTCTCAGCGGAAAGATTAAATTCTTCGGTATCATTCCAATATTTTTTGACGCGGCCCCCGGCTTTTAATTTATTAATGTCCGCTTCGAAAATATCGCGCTGATACGCCGCGCGCCGCACTAAGTTCGTTTCTCCCGCTTTGAATAGGATAAATTCGTTGATTTCAAATAATAAGTGGCGCGCCGTTTCAAATTCACTGGAGATGTCCTGCACGGCGGCCGCGGGAACGATTTTTTTCTTGCTGGTAAAAAGTGAAAATAATGGCGAACTCGGTTTACCTAATTGCGTATACAGGCGAGCTTCAAGCGCGTCCAGTTGTGTTCTAGCATCGGCTAGAAAATGGAGTAAACCGACTTGAGCTTGATTAATGATGAATTGCTTTTTGTTTTCACCGATATTTTTTCGAAAAGTTACCGTCCGCTCCGCGACAGTCTGTTCTAAGCCGTTCGTCTGTTGAGATTTCTCGGCTGACATAAGCAGCTCCTGAATATCTCTACATTATAGATTATTATCAAAAAACGCACACTGACGAATTAGCAGGCCGCAGGAAATTGAATTAAAATTCATTATGTTGCGTAAAATAATAAGTATAGCGCAATGGTTTGCTCACTCTATTGAATGCCTATATCATACGAACAAATAGCTTTTTTAACCGCCCAAGAAGAATTGCCGCATGCAAGCCAACGAAAATATCGACAGTGAAATCCTTACCGTTAGCCGGTTAAACCGTGAGGCGCGCTTCATATTAGAAGGCAGTTTTCCAATGGTGTGGATAGAAGGGGAAATTTCCAATTTCGCCGCGCCACAATCGGGGCATTGGTATTTTTCACTTAAAGACGCGACCGCCCAAGTCCGTTGCGCAATGTTCCGTTTATCCAACCGCGCCATTAATTTCAAACCGAAAGACGGCATGCATGTCATGTTGAAAGCGCGCGTCAGCCTTTACGAAGGGCGCGGTGAATTTCAATTATTAGCGGAACACATGGAAGAAATGGGCGTGGGAAAATTACGCGCCGCGTTTGAAACGTTAAAGAAGAAATTGCAAGCGGAAGGCTTGTTCGCGCCGGAGAAAAAAAAATCTTTGCCTAGCCTGCCCACTTGTATTGGTGTCGTCACCTCACCGACGGGTGCTGCGATCCGTGATATTTTAAGCGTGTTGAAACGCCGCTTCCCCGCTCTGCCCGTCATTATTTACCCGACGCCAGTGCAAGGTGACAGCGCCGCACCGAATATCGTTAACGCTATCCGCACCGCGAATCAGCGTAAAGAATGCGATGTGTTAATCATCGCGCGCGGCGGCGGTTCGATCGAAGATTTCTGGCCTTTTAACGAAGAAATAGTCGCGCGCGCGATTTTTGCCAGTGACATACCGACGATTAGCGGCGTGGGTCATGAAATCGATTTCACCATCGCGGATTTCGTCGCCGACCACCGCGCGCCCACGCCATCGGCCGCGGCGGAACTCGTCGTGCCGGATGTGCTTGAGTATCAAGAATCTTTCGAACGTCAAAAACTGCGGCTGTTCCGCATTATTCAACAAACACTACTCGGCACGATGAAGACCGTAGCGTGGATCAGTAAGCATTTACAGCAGCAACATCCGAAGCGGCGTTTGGCGGAAAAAAGCCAGCATTTGGATTTGTGCGAAGCGGCGTTAATACGTCTTATGACGCAGCGCATTAATCATTTACAAAATCAAATGCGCTCTGGGGAAATTAGATTATTAAGCTACACAACCGCGCATCGCATCCGCACGCTTAACAGTGTATTGGAAAGGAATTACCAGAGCTTACACAACAGTATAAAATCTCATTTGCAAATTCAGCAGCAAGCGTTAATGAGCGCCGCGGCTAAACTAGACGCGTTGAGCCCGCTCGCGACGTTGCAGCGCGGCTTTTCCATCACCACAAAAAACTCTCGTATCATCACCAGTGTGCAGGCGGTTGCAACGGGTGATAAAATCAATGTGCGCCTGGCGGATGGCTTACTAGATTGCGCGATAGAAAAGATATTTTTCTAATTAATCAAAAGCATCTTTATTAACACTTTAGATATTCATTGATAAATCAAACCACATTACCCGCATTTTCTTTCAAATCAACAGCTTGGAACAGAAGCGTAATTCAAATCACTATTCACTTGAATACATATTGATCAATGATCGCGTTTTTGATACAATGCGGTTCGGATTTAATCACTTGGATGGAATTAAAATGTTTGAAATTAAATTTGTACCTGCATCACCGGAATTTGCTGCACGCTTTGTTAGGTTTACTCCAGAGTTGAAACGTGCGACAAGCGAATTTTTAACAAATATCATTTTTGATGTTTTTTTTCCATCAGGTAAAAATTACGGAGTTACAATTGATAATTCGGCCATTACAATCCGGGTAAGAGGTATCATGCCTTTTGCTGATAAAGACACAGACAACTACGCTCAAAAGATTGCTAACAAATTAGAAGAATTTAAATTTAGAAAATATATGTGTGTTGGCCGAATTGGTATCGCGCCAGAACCTTTAGATACTTTATTATCACCAGATGCCACTTCAAATGCCATGAATGCAAAATTAATCAAAATAATTTTCGAAATCGAAGAAAGCGACATCCCAGAAAGATTTATCTGTGTTTTGAGCGGCGAAATGATGAGCAACCCTGCTTATCTATCCAGTAATCCAAAAGTCAATTATGAACGTCTTCATCTCAGCAAATGGATAAACGATAATAATACTGATCCAACCACAAGACAAAGAATATCTTCAGTAGGAATTGTAGATAATAACGAACTTAGAAATGAAATATTAAGTTTTCTGAGTGACAAAGATCAAGGAAATGAAATTGCAGGTTATCATATTCCTAACAAAACAATAGCTATACAAACAGATCAATTTGGTGATAATTATAGTTTGAATTCGCCTGCAACTCTATTTACCGCACCTCGTGCAAATTCGCAGATGTCTTCAGCAACGACAGAAATGGAAACTTTATTTTCGAGCGCAAGCCTAGGCAAAGAATTTATTGCGTTGCTAGCAAAATCTTTACGTCGTTTTGCAAATGCAGGTAGAAGTAATGAAGTTAAGGCTATATTAGCTTTATGTAATCCACAACTGATAATAGATTTCCAAGATGAAAACCCGAACTCAAAACAAACTGCCTTGCATTACGCGGCGAAAGGTAAGCATGCAAATGTGATTCAAGTATTATTAGCTTATAATGCTTCATTTTCAATCGTGAATGCACAAAACAAAACTGCTGAAGATTTAATTTTATCTTCAAATTCCTCTGATATTATAAAAATATTTAAAGATCACACAGCTAAATTGGATAATGATCTTCCGCCATTGATTGATGAAAATGAAGTTAAAGAAGACAATGAGATTTCTTTAAAACAAATGTAAAATAGGCTTATTTATTTATGCACTCCAACATTCTACTTAGAAATGCGGCTTGAATAGTTAAGCTCAAATTAAGTGGATTCGTCATCACGTTTACAACGTGAACTAGATAACGACCGATAAACCTTCCATCTTCATCGCGTCATGCGAATCTTCTAACACATCTAACAGCGAAACTAATTCTTGTAATTTTTCGGTATGATCGGTTTGCTCGGCTTTCAATGACGTATTTTCACTGCGCAATTGGCTGACTTCTTGGCGCAGATTGGTGATTTCAGCAAGCAGCAGTAACACTTTATCTTCGATTTTTTGAATCAAACTTTCCGTCATAGCGTATCTCCATTTCTGTAGTTATTTGCGAGTATAATATTATGATCGCGAGATAAATGCCACTGGCGCATTAGGATTTTCAATTTGAAAAACACGCTCGCCCAATGTTAACGGCGCTTCCACGACTTTATAGCCGGGCAAAATATTGCGGAGCAATGGTTCGTAACTCTTGCGCGTGATGTAAATGACGTCGGCATGTTTGTCTTTCAGCATCGGCCACGCGGCCAACAAACTTTGGTGCGTTTGCTCTTTGCGGTACACGCCGAGGATAGGATAATCTTTTACGGTCGGCGGCAATTGCAAATAAAAACGGACTTTACTTTCCGGGTCTAACATCACGATATTCCATTGCCCCCAAGGTCTAGTATCCGCGGCGGAATTTTTTACCGCGGCGGCGAAGGCTTTAATGCCGCCTGCCGCGCCGAACAACGGCGGTATGACATCAAATACTAAAAACATTAAAATAAAAAATGTCACCGCAGTTTTTCCCGCCCATTCATTGCGGCTGGGCAACACAGCGCTTGCCGATAAAATCCAATCCGCCGTCATCAAAATCGCAAACGGCACTAGCGGTAAAATATAATAATTACGCCGCGAACCGCTCAAGGTAAAAAATAAAAATAATAACAATACCGACCAGCTCAGCCATTTGGAATTAGGGGTTAACGTTTTCCAACGGGATTTCAGCGTTAGTAGCGCGGGAATGAAAAACACCGCCCACGGCAGTAAATAAATCGGCAGCCATAAAAAATACGTCCAAATCGGGCCTTTGTGATCGAAGGGTTGGAAGTAACGCAACACATTTTCGCGGTACACTAAGTACAACCCATTTTCAGTGTAATTGTCCGTGCTGTAATGACTAGACGCCCAGAACGGTAAGACGTATACGACTAATGCCGGCACCATCGCCAAAAAAATTTTTAAATTTAAATGTTTTTTCCACTGTTGATTCATCACGAAGTCGGGGAAGATCACGATCAATGGCACGATCGCGCCGACTAAGCCTTTACACAGCGACGTTAACACTAATATTAAAAAGAACACGGCGTAGTTAAAAAAAGTGATGGCATTTCTTTTTTCGACGTACCAGGCGACCGCGAATAACGTGCCGCCGAGATTTAACATATCGGCGCTGCTGGTTTTTCCCCAAAAAATAAAATAAAACGTCGTCAGCAACAGCCAGCCCGCGAGCAAACCTACGCGCTTATTAAATAAGTTGAAACCGATGCGGTAAATCGACCACACCGCTAACAAACCGGCGCAAGCGGAAGGCAAACGCAACGTCCACGTCGATAATTTGCCGGTCAGCGCGGACAATCCGGCGATCAACCAATACGACAGCAACGGTTTGTCATAATAATTGGCATCATTGAGGTAAGGATGTAAAAAATCCTGACGGTAAAACATACCGAAAACAATATCCGCCCAGCGATGTTCTTGCGTCCAAATTTCGCGGCTGCCCAACATGGCTAGCAGCATCATTGCGGCCGCAACCATTAAATAGAGGGCCTTAGATTGGCTCCCCCATAACACATCTGACCATCTATTCTTAGTCATATTTTCAATCCCTTAGCGCTGCACTCATTGCAGTCTCAACTTCGGGGCATTATACCCATGCGGTTTAAAAAAATATAGACAACCTCACTAATACTGCTAACATAAAAACCCTCATTAAGCAGGCGTTTTGGGAGAGCGATATGTTAAAAGGCAGCATGGTAGCGTTAGTCACCCCGATGCAAGCGGATGGCACAATTGATAAAACTGCTTTTTTAGATTTGATCGAATGGCAAATCGCCGCGAAAACCGAAGCCTTAATTATCGCGGGCACGACGGGCGAAGCTTCCACTTTAAATGATGAAGAACGCAAAGAGCTTATCGCGCTTGCTGTCAAACAAGTGAAGCACCGAGTGCCGGTTATCGCTGGCACTGGCACCAACTCAACCGCCACCACTATTAAATATACTCAAGACGCGCAGCAAGCGGGCGCGGATGTGTGTCTGTTAGTAACGCCTTATTACAACAAACCCACGCAGCATGGCTTATATGAACATTACAAAAAAGTTTCCGACCACACTGACATTCCATTGATTTTATATAATGTCCCGGGCCGCACCGCGTGCGACCTGTTGCCTGAAACCATTGAGCGCTTAGCGTCGATCCCACAATTCATCGGCATCAAAGACGCGACGGGAAAAATGGAACGCGCCAAAGAAATTTTAAAACGTTGCAATAAAGATTTTTTACTGTTTAGCGGCGACGATGCGACGGCAATGGATTGGCTGTTGGCAGGCGCGCACGGTGTGATTTCCGTCACGACTAACGTGGCCCCCGCGCAAATGTTTTTGATGTGCGAAGCCGCGTTAGCAGGTGATAAAACCGCGGCGGAAAAAATCAATACTGAGTTAATGCCGTTGCACACGAAATTATTTTTAGAAGCCAATCCCATCCCGACCAAATGGGTTTTGCATGAAATGGGCTTGATTCCTGCGGGAATCCGTCTACCATTGACGACCCTGGATGCGAAATACCATGCGGATTTACGTCAAGCGATGCATGATGCGCGCGTCACACAAACAGCGAAAGTATAGGCTTTTTTATGAAATTAAAATGCGTATTGATGATGATGTTGATGGTTGGCTTAACCGGCTGCCAACATATTTACGGCGACCGCGGCGTGATAAAAAACCATGATACCGATTATTTAAAAGCCCAAGACACCCCACCGCTAAAAATGCCCCCGGGCGTTTCCAACTCAAATATCCAAAGCCGTTACCCTGTCGCGCAAAAATCTTATAATCCAACGGACAAACGAGTCGTTTTAACTCCGCCAGAGTTAAACACTTCTAGCCAATAAGGATAACGCAAGTATATAATCCACGCGCCAATATGTTAAGACCGGAGAGGTACCGAAGTGGCTATAACGGCACCGACTCGAAATCGGATGGAGGGCGAAAGCTCTCACGTGGGTTCGAATCCCACCCTCTCCGCCATACAAGCTTCCAATGAACTCCACCAACTTCTATAAAACCCCTTTGAAATAAGATTTATCTTACACTCTTAGTCCAATCACATCCTACAACTTCCGCTTGAATCCAATACAATTTGGGGGTATAAATTGGGGTATATAACATAATCATAATTTTGGATACCCCCACAATAGCCACTATATGCAATTTTGAGATACCTCCATGCCCTTAACTGATATCAAAGTAAAACGAGCCAAGCCTCGAGTAAAAGCATATAAACTTGCTGACTCAGAAGGGCTATTTTTATTAGTCACACCTAAAGGTGCCAAGTATTGGCGATTAAAATATCGGTTTAACGGCAAAGAAAAATTACTGGCTTTGGGGGTTTATGATCAAGTAACGCTTTTAGAAGCTAGAACCAAACGAAATGCTGCACGCAGCCTATTAGCAAAGGAAATCGATCCAGGACTTCTCAAACAAGAAAGAAAACGGACTAACAAGATTGCCGCTGAAAATAATTTTGAAGGAATAGCGCGAGAATGGCATGCAAAATTTTCCCCACAATGGTCACCCAAACATTCATTCAGAGTTATCAACCAACTTGAAAAAGAAATTTTCCCATGGCTAGGTCGTCGCGCAATATCTGAAGTAAGCGCACCTGAGCTACTATCAGCCCTCAGGCGTGTGGAAAACAGGGGAGCTATTGAAACTGCCCATAGAACTCATCAAATCTGCGGGCAAGTCTTTCGTTACGCTATTGCAACTGGACGAGCTGAGCGTGATTTATCGTTGGACCTTCGCGGTGCCCTGCCTCCATCCAGAAAAAAACACCACGCTACTCTGACTGACCCGAATGCCATTGGCGAGCTAATGCGGGCAATAAAAGATTACGAAGGCCATTTCGTAACAAAATGCGCATTGAGATTAGCTTCCATATTATTCGTACGCCCTGGAGAACTTCGCAAAGCAGAATGGTCTGAGTTCGATTTAAACTCAGCAGAATGGCGCATACCACCCGAAAAAATGAAAATGCGAGTTACACATATTGTCCCACTCTCACATCAAGCAGTATTAATACTTAATGAACTCTTCCCATTAACTGGTAATCGCAAGTACGTATTCCCATCTGTACGTACTTTCGCTCGTCCCATGTCTGAAAATACCGTAAATGCAGCATTGAGAAGACTAGGCTACACAAAAGATGAGATTTGTGGACACGGTTTTCGCTCAATGGCATCAACGCTTCTTAATGAACATGGTTGGAATCGGGACGCCATTGAAAGGCAACTCGCGCACGCAGAACGTAATAATATTCGCGCAGCATACAATTACGCTGAATACTTACCTGAACGCCGCAAAATGATGCAGCACTGGGCAGATTATTTAGACGAAATAAGCTGTGGCTCACGCTCACGCATTCTTCAGGTAGTTTAATATATAAATCTTCACGTTTTTAAGGATGCGCAATGCTGGAAAAGAAAAACTTAGTTCTTTTATTAGAATACAATGAAAAGGAAATAAAAATTCTTGTTCGAGAAGCTTTAAGAGGGTCGGCAGCCATTTATACGATTGACAATGAAAACAATTTTTATCTTATTACTCCTGTTCAACTTCAAGAGATTTATGGCAATCATCCAGACAAAGTTGATACTTTTTTTCGTGAAGCTCTCTTTGATCAAAGTAAAAACCACTTTGGATCATGGAGAAACCTCGGGATCATTGATCTGTTAATTGATCAGATATCCGCAGATCAAACGCTACGCAAGCCTACAGAACACCATGAAATTGATTCTACATGCCTAGAAGAATACGACACTACCGCAGACTTAGGGGATAATTATTTCATTGAACTGCCTAGGGATCGCGATGCCCGTTTATTCCGAATGGCCTTTAATCTTTATTTGCTTGATCCAACAACCAAGCTAGATATTCTTCATGAAAAAATCAATCCTGGTCCAATAAAGATTGGTAGATCTACTTTAAAAAAAGCGGTAAAACTTGAAACTCTAAAACAGAAAGTCTCCAACTTGCTAATCTTGGCAGCCAAACTTTATAAGACTTTAGAAAAGCCGACAGTTGACATTATCAGTGAAGAAGTAATGAACAATGATCTCTGGAAGAACTTCATAGATAAAGAAGTATTAAATAAGTTTTTAACCATCAAACATGAATTTTTTATAAAAAATGCGGCTTCCCAATAAAAGTTACAAAGTTATAGATCAAATAACTTAATAACCTTTTTGTATCTTTAAAGTAACTTTTTCACTTCGTTGATATTAAGAGATTTTTATATCAATTGCCTCGACTCTCTCTCACTAGCATTAGCATTGTTTTTATAAAATATCACCGTCATTCTATCCCTGAAGATCAAATTAAGGAGATTGAGTATGGATTCAGCCCAAAAAATTCTAAGGCTTCCAAAAGTGATAGAAACCACCGGAATATCTCGCTCTTCTATCTATGCAAAGATATCCCATGGATTATTCCCGATTCCAATTTCTCTAGGTAATAGATCCGTGGGATGGCTAGAAAGCGAAGTCAATGACTGGATAAAAAACTGCATAAATGAAAGGAACACAAAAAAGGAGATTAAGCATGGATAGCATTAAAAAGGCGCCGCTGTTAACGACGCCCAAGTTTAAACATATCAAATTCGAGTATAGCGCTTCATACGTAATTTTGAAAGCAGACAATAATTGGCTTGCTGGTTTTGACATATGGGATTTGCTGGGTATATTTGTCAAAGATTATAAATGTCCTTTGTGTGAATGCAATGGTTTTCAAATTACCGACGAAAAAACCGGTGCCTTTAGTTGTAGTATTTGCAAGAAAAGTGGATTAGGTATTCAACTCGTCCAGCACTATTTGTCTCTGTCATATGAAGATTCAATTGAGCGTGTAGGAAGACTTCTACGTATTAAAACAAAGGAGGCTTTTTATGCAGCATAATTTCAAAGAAACCATAACTAACTTAGCTAGACTATCTCATGCCGAATATGAATTTAAAAGGCTACCGCTAGCAAATGAGTTAAAGATTAGAGTAGCCGCCCTAGATGAGATGGTGAAAAAATCCCGCCAGCAACTTCAAGAAACTTCCTCTTCTGGAAGTATAATATTTCCAGCTATAGATCCCTGGAATCAAATAGTCGATGGATCCACTTTACTTTCGTCACTCGCTCTAACAATAAAGAATCATGTAATCCTTGGAGAACATGATGCAAATGCAATTGCTCTGTGGATTGTATTCACACATTGCATTGATTCGACAAATGTAGCACCCATCCTAAATATTTGCTCACCTGAAAAAAGGTGCGGTAAGTCAACATTACTATCACTACTCGAGAATTTGGTACATCGCCCTCTTCTCGCTTCTAATATTTCTCCTGCAGCAATATTTCGCACCATTGAAGAGCATAAGCCAACGCTCTTACTCGATGAAGTGGATACTTTCATAAACAACGAAAAATCAGAATTACGAGGAATCATTAACTCCGGACATTCGAGATCATCAGCATTTGTAATAAGAACCGTTGGGGATAATCACACCCCCCAAAAATTTTCAACATGGGGAGCCAAATGTTTAGCAGGCATCGGGAATATTCCAGACACAATAAAGGATCGCTCAATCAGCATAAACCTCAGGCGAAAACTTCAGGGTGAAGAAATTACTAAGTTACGCCGCACATCAAAGGCTCATCTTGCTGAACTACAGATGCAGTGCCAAAGATTTGCTGCAGACAATGGTTTTAGAATTTCATCTTCACAACCTGAAACTCCTTTCGATTTGAATGATCGTGCCGCTGATAGTTGGGAATCATTATTCGTGATTTCAGATATAGCGGGAGGAAAATGGCCCTCCTACGCTCGAGAAGCATCTTTACACCTTTCTTCAGATGATGAATCAATAACAGGTTCTGTAGAGCTGCTTCAAAACATTAGAAATATCTTTGAAGAAAAGATGATTTCAAAGATATCTACAGCTGAATTACTAACTGCACTTTGCCTTGATACTGAATCACCATGGGCAACCTATAATCGCGGTCAACCAATGTCACCTAGACAATTAGCAAAAAAATTAAAAGAATTCAAAATTCAGAGTGGAACAATTCGATTACCAAATGGAACAACTCCAAAAGGTTATTATCGCGAAAATTTTGATGACATATTCAAACGATATATTCCTAGTAATGACGCCACAACGCCACAAATTAATGCTTTAGGATGGGATGAATATTTAAAACATGCATGAATTTACTGCCCGCATGCTAACGAGCTTGCTACAGATTATGTGGCGAATGTGGCGTTGTGGCGGATATTTATTATGAGTTAATAATATAGGATTAGGAGTAATCACATGATAGAAACTAAACAAGATTTATCTATCGACACGCAAGTCAAATCCAACCTTGTGGGATATGATAAAAGCTATTTCACGGAAAAAATTACGCGATTGGGTGGCCTTGCATCAAATATTTTGGGCGATCCTAATTTTGATGCGTTAAATGGGGAGAAAGAAATTAAAATAGGCTTAAAAGCATTTGAAGCACAAGGTACGTTACAAGAAATGTTAGTAACAGAAATGATAACGATCCATCAACTGCAACAAACCGCTATGATCGCAGCGAATGAATTGAATAGTGTAGAGTTAAAAAAATATTTCATTAATACGACAATCAAACTCGCTAATACTTTCGTACAGCAAGCTACCCTGCTTAGCAAACTCCAAGGCAAAGGTGGCCAGCAAATAAATATAGATTGTGTAGAAGTTAACCAGGGCGGGCAAGCAATAGTTGGAAATTTCGAAGGAGTATCAAAAAATTGAAAACGACCTCAAAGACCGAAGAAACAAGTTTTTCATTTAACAACGCAGCAAGATGTGGAGCAAAAACCAAATCAAACGATGGTAAGCCATGTCGCTGCCCCGCCATGCGATTTAAAGCTCGGTGCCGTGTACATGGAGGCTCAAATGGCAGCGGCGGTCAGAAAGGCAATAAAAATGCTTTAAAACATGGCTACACTACACACGCTATGAAAACTTTTAAAAAAGCTATCAAGATCTCCATATCAAATAGCAAATCTTGGAAAGATGTAATCTAAAACTATTCTTCTTCACCAAGAGGATAATCGAGAAAATCGTAGGAAAAGCTGTGCTGAGGCTTAAATGTATCAATGCTAGCAT
The DNA here is from genome assembly GCA_963692955.1 of Gammaproteobacteria bacterium. Classification (GTDB taxonomy): domain Bacteria; phylum Pseudomonadota; class Gammaproteobacteria; order DSM-16500; family DSM-16500; genus UBA5158. The sequence goes on from OY843587.1 coordinate 2,237,418, forward strand.
TAACTTCACGCAGCTTTTCATTAATTTCCATTAATTGCTCGATTACAATTCTTGAATCATTCCCAAAGCTATATATGGTTTGTATAACAAGCATAAGGTATACCGTTATCATGATACTGGATGAAAAAATCAATATAAAAATTGATCCAGCACTTACAAACCATACAATTGAGACAGCAATAAATAAAAGTAATAAATCATATTCGGAATTTTTAGACATTAGATCTCACCAAGAATGTAACGTTATGAATAAACAGATAATGATACTTATAGTCCGTGGTTTTATAAGTATAGGACGCATATTCTACACATATGCGCAAAAAGAATCCAGCACTTATAAAGATCGGCAAAAGGATAAGAGAACTCCGAAAAGCGAAGGGATTCTCTCAAGAAAGCTTTGCTTATGAAATAGGTCTTGATAGAACGTATATGGGTAGTGTGGAACGAGGAGAAAGAAATATTGCTGCAATAAACATTATACGTATAGCAAAAGCTTTGAAAGTAGAAATTGGTGAATTATTTCCTTTAATTCGAAATCTTAATATTAGTTAGTAGTAATATATATATTACCATATATATATTTAAATGTTGTTATTCATGAATCGATTCCCACTTATAACCCCAAAAATCAGAAGATGGTGTAAATTCAAATTTTTCAAAAATCTGTATGACAATTTTCTCTCGGATCAATAAATTTTGAGATTCTTCATTCCCCCCCTTTCGTAACCATTCTGGCTGCTCGTCAATAATTTTTTCTAATATATCTTTACACATTACAAGAAGATTAATATTCATATAAAAAATATCTTTTTTAAAGTTGTCCGTATCAGAGACAGACAATGGTGATAATTGTTTTAAAACCCCCAGTTTGTTTTTGTCTAAAAGTAAAAATGCTTTATTATAATTAATGTTATTGATTGCAAAAACTGGTATAGAAAATTCATTGTGGCAATACAGGCCTTTGAAACCTTGCAAATCTATTCTCTCAACATCATTTCTCCACGACGCCTTAAATTCGGAGTTATTTTCAAAAAATTTCCAAACATTTATTTCGGATGTGATGATAACAGTCTCAGAAGAAACTTTCACTTTTTCAAATAATTGATTTATATTATTAGCTGAAACTTTTATGCAGCGATTCGAAATACTTTCAAAAATAGCTTTATTTTCCCCACTAGCCATCGATTGAGCAAAACTTCTTTGCCAATTACCGTAATCTATATACCATGATTCAAAAAATAAGGCTTTATCTTCCAATCGGTTTATACCAAGAGAAGGCACATTATCAGCTACTGGAACATCTATTGAATCTGAATAAGCTCTGAAATACTTTGTGATGATAGCTCGTAGCGTTGCCAATCTATAAAACTCTGCAATAAATTTATCTTTAAATTCATTTATTTTATTTTGACTAACGGGTAAATCTCTGCGCTTTGCTGATATCTGGATTTCTGCTTCAGATTGCAGATAGGCTATAAAAGTTAAAAGCTTTTCGTCTATGATTTTTTCGCCACGCTCAAATCCAAGCTTTAATAATAATTGTTCATCATTTTTTAGTTCAGACGCACTTTCAGCAAGCTCAACTAGTCTATACGTTAAATTTTTAAGATCATGAATGTCCATATCAGGAAGCTGATAAAAATTAATGGTACTCGGACTACCTTGAAAGATATTAATAGCGTCAGGTAGTAATCTACATAGAAGTAATAAAAAATATTTTCTTATGTATTTACTTCCACCACTATGCCCCTCAAAACTTATCAAGTCTTCACTAAGGTCAAAATAAATTGACATCAACTCATCGAGATTTTCTGGCAATACATCATTACCAATCCATATGCTATCGGAATCAGGTGGTTGTTTGTAGTTCCATAAAAATCTTATAAATTTGACCCTATTATGGAAAATGCAAAACGCTCCAATATAAATAAATAAATTTCTTAAATTATTAAGTTTAAATTGATTTCTTACAGACTTATTAATCTTGGATTCCAATTCTTTCGCTGCGTTAATTTTTGAAGTAGATAGAGCCTTTTCTATGACAACTTTTAAAATTTCAAATTGGATCAACCAGCTATCTAACTTTGCAGTGGAGTTAATAGACTTGATTGAATCACTCAAGATTTTAATTTGATTTTGCAAATCATGTTTAGAATCAACCTCACTATACAACTCATAGTTATCTTCAAGTAATAAATGCGCATATTCCCAAATTTCACCAGAACCTATGTTAGGGTATAGCCCGTCAACAATGTTAGCGACAAGATCTTTAAATAAGTGAAATTTATTTTCAGAAATCAACAGCCTTACCGAAGAAAGAAAGCAATTATCGAAATCATTGAGGTATTTAACTTTAAATTTATCATCATAATTAAAAATAATTTCTCTATACCAAGAAATCGTGTGATTAAAAAGTTGAATGTCATTAGTATTAATTGCTTGCAAAGTAATATGGCATGACTTCCGCAACATTTGTTTTACAAATGAATCTGTTTCATCTTCTCCAGAAAGAAAATGGAGAATTTTATTTAAATTATAAATTGAAAATCTTGCAACTTCTAGATTATCTACTTGGACTGCTCTCTGATATACTCGCAAAATTTGGTCTACAACAGAAGTAAAGCCTACAGTGTAATTCTCAGAACTGAATGAAAAATTAAACTTTGCTTCCTCGGGATTTCTTTTTTCTAAACTTAAATATTCTTGACTAAGCACTAAATTAAAGAATTTTTCGGGATCAATTTTTTTTACTAAAAATAATTGCTCGACAATTTCAAAAAGTTTTTTTAGTGTATTAATAATTAGCTTATTATTATTCCTATCCACTTCATAAAACATTATATCACCAATACCAACCAATGATTGCAGTGATTCTCTGTTCTTTAAATTCAGTCTTTTATTAAAAAATTTTCTGAATATCATCTATTAACCCTTGCAAAACTATGTCTGTTTTATATGAATACGTTATTATGGTTTTAACCAATAAAAATAAAATTAAAAGAGTGAACATAAAAAATAACCAAACGAGGCTTGATAAAAATTTTTCAATATTTGATAAATTTCCATCTATCATGAATATACGTAACGTCGTCCCCAAAATTAAGTTGCCGAATGCAAATTTTAATAGCCAGCGATTCAGCCAATTTTTTTCAAAGGCTCTAATGATTACAGCAGATTTATAACGGTCGGAAATTCTCGTAATGATTTGGATACTAAAAGGTATCCAAAATACTATTACAGCAACGTTAAAAGTATTGATATCAGAAATAAACGCAGGATTAATATGCATTAACAAATTATTAAGCGTATGAATGTAAAAGCACATTGTTATATTTTATCCCTGTCTATTTAGAGAGCATGACATTAAATTTTTTGTTGATCTAGCAAAATATTCAGATCAAATAAAAGCCACTTTTTAACGAGCAATATGTTAATATATTTTCTATTTACTTAAAAGCGTTCAAATTTAGCCTGGTATTGGAGAAAATTATGGCAACACCAAATCAAGAGCTTGGCAAACTCGGAGAAGTCTTAGTTTCAAAAAAATGCTCCTGCCCCCGCTGTAAAAAAAATAAAACCTTAAGACGACTTCCTGTGAATTTCAAATGCGCTGACTTGATTTGTGATTTTTGTGGTTATCTGGCGCAAGTAAAATCTACTAGAGTTAATAATATTGAATTATTTCCCAACACATGCCTCGGTGCCGCCTGGAAAACTCAGAAGGAAAGGATGGATGCAGGAATTTATTTCCCGCTATATTTTGTATTATTTTTTCAGAAAAAAGTTCGGGTATATTATCTATCTGCCGATTTACAAACACCAGAATTATTTAAAATTAGAAAACCGCTTTCTGCAACTGCCAAACGAGCAGGCTGGCAAGGTTATTATTATGATTTTAGAGAACTACCTAATAATGCGTTTGTACGCATATTTTAAATTACGATTTAACATCCGTGCTGTTTCTTTTAATTTTTAAATTGATATCATTCATATTCCCGCAATTTCCTTCGACTAAAAGTAAATAGTCATTATACTTTACCTTCTCTAACAGCTTGGAGGAGTTTATGTTTAAGCAAGATACTCTCTTTATTCTCGGCGCAGGTGCAAGTGTTCCGTATGGATACCCGTTAGGAAATGATCTTATAAATAATATTATAGATATTATTGAAAACGATCTTTTCTATTTGTTAATGTCACCTAAATGTGTACAAACCTACAGATCGAATCAAAACTCTATTGATAAAATTATATTTCACTTGAATGATATTGTCGGCGTTCTTGAGATGCTATCGCCGACGCTATTCGGTAGTAAACTCATCTCTGTTCAAGGATCGCTTGTATCGTTCGAAGGACATACATTTAAAGTAGCACCATTATCCAAAATTAATGAATTTAACAATTTAAAAAATGCATTGATTGAATACGATCCTGTATCTATCGACGCTTTCCTAAATCATCATCCACAGTATGCAGAAGCGGGTAAGATTATGATTACTTATGCGCTACTCAGCCGTGAGAATAAAAGTTTTTTTCCTCGAAGAATGTTACTTCCTCAAGATAGTATCTCTGATAATTGGTACAGCTATATTTTGAACGATATCATGTCAGGCTGTAATAGCGCTGCAGATATTACGCAAAACAAACTTAACATAATCACTTTCAATTACGATATGAGCTTAGATTATTATTTATCTAAAAAACTTTCAGAAATAGAAATTTTAAATAAAAACAAAATCGCCATTGATTTTATAAATCAACTGACCGGTCAGATTCATCATGTTTATGGAAAAATACATGAGGATATACCCTTAGAAACTTATGGTGATTACGTAAATAAAACTTCAAGCGACCCAATGAACCCAGCAGTTACTCTAAGTAACATGAGACGCTTTTTAAAATCTATCCATACAAGAAATTCTATTAGCTTAATAAATGATGAACGTTCCGCCAAACACGATTACTTAAAATTGATCAAGAAAGCTAATAGAATAATAATTATTGGCTTTGGATTTGACAGAGATAATTTAAATATTCTTGGATTTCCTGAAAAAGATTCAAGTTACACCGATCTCTTAGTTGATAAACAAGTAATGTATCTAGACTATAAAGGTAGAATGAACAGTCTAGCCGATCAATTTGAAAATTTAAAAAAACGAAATTCAAGAATTTCGATAACTCGATCTATAGCTTCGACAATCGTTGATGCATATCAGTTTGATTTTAAAATATACTTGTACTAATAATTATTAAGATAAATGGGGGTATAATCAGGGGTACTTATATCCAAATATAAAATTAACTTGATCAAGAACAATAAGTTGAGTGATTAATGTGATAGACACCCTCCCGCCAATTTGATATATGTTATCCCGTGAATGCTCCTCTGGCGAGAGAGGTTTATGTAATCTAAATACTATTTCTCGGAGTAAGCGCATTCTCAGCACTGTTATCTTCCTGTGGTGACAGGTTTATAGCACTGAAGAACGCAGTGGCTGATCCCAATAAACTTTTTTGCTTCGCGAGTTCTGCATTTTGTAAGAGCGTATGTTGCACAGTCAGAGATTCCGTGACTTGTGAGATAAGAGATTCTGTTTTTTTTATTTTTTCAGGAAGTTGGGGAAAAGTGATGGCAACATGTTTCACTTTAGAATAATCCATCTCCTGCTGCCAGTTTTCCAATATTGTTTCGCACTCGCCAAGTGTTTTATCGGCTGCCAAAATCATATCGTTGATGTCATGCAAAGATTTCTTAGATCTATCAAGCCAACGCACATCCTGCACTAATGACGTGTAATCGGCGGCAATCGCAATATATTTTTTTCGCAAATTCAGCAAACAAGTTTTTATTTCAAAACCATTGCTTATGACATTACCCAGGTTATTTATAGTTAACGATTTTTGCGCCTGGTATTGATTGATACCAACTCTGGTACTCAGAATTTCTTTCTGTATGGATTTAAGCTCATGTAGTAAGCTTGCTAAAGTTTCCTTGTCACTTTCTTGAACGTTTGCCAGTGAATCAGCAAGTGATGCCATACGCGGTTTAATAATCTTAGTGAGTTGGTTGCCTATTTTGAATAATGTCTCAAAGTTAATTATATCAGCATAAAATTCTAATTTCTCATCCTTTGCTTCGGCTTTGTCGTCTCTTGGCTCCTGCTTGGTAGACTTAAATTGTATAAGCTCTTGATCGTAAATTTGGATTCCTTTAGAAACCATCGCTTGCGTTATAGTAAATTGCTCTTGAAGCAAAACTTTTGAATTATCCAAATCTACTTTGAATAAATGACTGGGAGAGGTAGAAAAGATTTGGGTTAAACCTTCTAAACAATGGTTTAAGTAAAACAACAAATAAATTAAATCGGCAAGGAGGAGAAACAGTTCATTATCATTGATAAGAGCATATCTGTTTTGGCTTATCAAAGCCTTCGGTAAATCCTGCTTTTGAATATTTCTTCCCATCACAAGAATGTCTATGGGTTTTTGTTTAGGTTTCTTCTGGCTTGGCTTATCAAGAACTTTATTTACTTTACCATCTTGGTCGACAAGCGTTACGATTTCAAATCTGGATGATGGGTTGACTAGCGTACAAATTTTTTCAATAGAGATAGGCAAGATTAGTTTAAGCTGACGCTTGAATTTATCATTAAATTCATTTCGGATACGCTCTTTTTCATTAATGATACCTGCCGGTAAATATTTTTTATCAATCACAGATAAAGGCGGCAACACATACTGGCGAAGCATTGATAATTCACTTATTATTTCATGCATTAATTGAGGCTCTAACGCAATACTACCACCGTCTATACCAATTAAAAAAATTGCTGGTTTATAAAATTTTGATTGTTGTATTTCCAAAGCCAAGTCGCTAGAACTAAACTGTGCACCGTGGCATCGTATTAAGGCAAAAAAGGGTTGATCGAAAACACTAAAGTTTGATTTGTCATAAATCGTATTAATCTTTTGTTCCAACTCATGAATAAGTTCAATCATTGCGTTTAAATTTTTTCCGAGCTCCACTTTATCATTAGTTAATCTCTCAATGTATGCCGGGTCTCCAGATCGATTATTCATATAAGTTCTATATTTTATAAAGTCTTCTTCCTCAGGGTACGTCGTTAAGAAATCCATCATCACTTCCAACTGCATGATGAGAGTACGTAATCTATTTGTTTCTATATGACCCGTAGCTTCTTTACTCTCGGCAGAATAAATTTTAGCGAAATCCTTTTTGATTTTGTTAATATTAATATAACCGTCAACCTTGATTTTCTTTTCAACCTTCAAATGGGTAATAAGCTTACCTGAATTTAATTTAGCAACGGCTTTTTTTGTAGCGTTATTTTGATTGATGTCGAGAGAGACTAATAGCTTCAATATCGCGTGCAAATCTTCACAAAAATCTATAAAAGCCTTCCGGCACACTTGTCGGTTGTTATTATTCTCCATCAACACTAAACGTCTTTGCATCTCTACGACATTATAAAAAGGCAAAGCCATATTTTCGTTTAGAAACATTTTATCTAAGTTGTAAATAATATTATGAACCAACATAGCGACGGATACTCTTTTAAAGTGACATTAAAGCCCAGCATTATAACTATTGTTCAATATACTGTCAATTGAAAGGTGGTCAACAATTCCGGTTTATGCGCTTTGATCGCCAACCCATTAATATATATGAGGTTTTCCAGTAGCTGAAAATGGACAGGCAAATGCGTTCTGTCCCATTATGTGTGAGATTATGGCGTTGAATTTTTGTTTCCATTTCTTCGAGAAAGGTATCGCTGACATGCGAAAATAATATATAACTATTTTTTGCAAGCATAGGTTAATTCTCGCTGGACGAAAAAATTGAGAAGAATTATGCTCATTACATTTCAACACGAAGCTCAAAAAAAACTAGCCCGCTGGGTAACGTTATTTTTCTTAGGAAATATATGCTTTTTATGGGTTATTGGCATCGGTTATATTTCTTTATTTTCTTACCAATGGCTACCTTTAGAATTTTCACATCTTTCCAAAACTATGCAATGGGTCAGCGGAATTTTTTTAGTCGCTACTTATCTTAGTCATCTTGCGTTATTAAATTTATTCTTTATTCTATTTTTTATCCCAGCCGTTTTATTATTTTATCGCTCTGCCCGCATTATTCATGTTATAGCAATCCTAGCTGCCAGTCTTACAACAATGTATTTGTATGCCGACACGGTTGTTTATAATCTTTATCATTTTCATTTGAACGCTACGCTATTGCGTGTGCTTGAGAATGAATTTAACGCGAAAGGGTTGGGTGGCTCGAATTGGGAGATGATGGTAATTCTTTTGATGGTTGCGCTGATTGTTTTTCTCAATGTGATTTATGCAGCTCTTTTACAGCGTTTCTTAAAAAGAAAAAATAGCGGCAACCATATCACTAAATATTTCTTAAGCTTTCTCGCTGTCACGTTTTATTGTTCATACATGTTGTTATTTTTTGCGACAAAAAACGATAGCACATTGTCGGAATTTAAAAATCTCACGCGCTTTTTGCCTTTCAATGAATTTGCATTGAATAACTTGGTGAAGGACACAAGTAAAATTTGCCTGCTTACGACCGATAAAAAAAGTTATATTTATCCTTTGGTGCAAAGCAAAGATAAATTGCATTATCCTTTGCATAGCATTACCGACGCACCTGGCGCGCTTAAATACAACGTCGTCATAATCATGGTGGATGCTTGGCGCGCGGATATGTTGAATTCCGAAATCATGCCGCAGACGTTAAAATTTTCCCAACAAGCAGCGCGGTTTAACCAGCATTCCAGCGGCGGTAATGCTACTATCTCCGGCATAATTTCTTTATTTTATAGTTTGCCAGGCACGTATTGGGGTTCTATTGAGAAACAACACACTACCCCACTATTGATAGATGAATTTATAAAAAATCAGTATCAAATGGGGATTTTTGCCAGCGCGACGTTAGAGAAACCGAATTTTCGGGAAGTGATTTTTAGCCGCGTGGATGATGCGTTGGCGAACCAGAGCGGCAAGACGCCTTTTGACCGTGACATTCAAGTCACGCAAGAATTTAAAAAATTTATCGCGACTTCACATAACAATCCGCAACCATTTTTTAGTTTTGTTTTTTACGATGGCGCGCATTCGTATTGTGGTTATCCTGAGAATTTAGCGCCACTCAAGCCAGCGCAAGAAAATTGTAACCGCTTGCGTTACAATGCCACCCGTGACACAGAGTTATATTTCAACCGTTATAAAAATTCACTAATGATTATCGATGCGCGCATCAAAGAAATAATAGACACGTTACAGCAAAATAATTTATTAGAAAAAACTATCGTGATCATCACCGGCGATCATGGCGAAGAATTTAATGATAATCATCAAGGTTATTTAGGCCATGCTTCGAATTATTCTGTTGCGCAAGTGCATACGCCACTAATTATTTATTGGCCGCACACCAAGCCAATTGTTTACGAACACTTTACTAGTCACTACGACATCGTTCCCACTTTAATGAAAAGACTTTTTCACAACTCAAATGCGTTTGCTGATTACAGCGTCGGCATGGATATCTACGATCCCGTGCCGCGGCCTTATTTTATTATCAGCAGCTATCTTAATTTTGGTATTGTGGATCATGAAAACATCGTGAATATTGATAAGGACGGGAACTTCTACCTTACTGATAAGGCATTAAAGCCGCTGCCGACCAATCAATTAAACGTAACTAATTTAAAATTTGCGTTCATCGATCTTAGAAAGTTTTATTATTAATTTAACTACACAAATTGATTATTTTATTTGCAGTTACGCTTGATAGTACTGCATTATTAGAATACAATTCGGCTAATTTAACTTGAATGGAACACAAACCGTGCCAAAAACATTCTATGCCGTCACCACTCCTATCCTCTCTGGATCTGTGGAAAAAAAGAAGCTTCCGCATTTCGCGAATGATTACAGGGATGTCAGAACACTTAAGCAATTTAATTATAATCAGTTAATAGCCATAATTAATTCTGACCTGAGCATTAAACTATTCGTATCCGAAGCAGCGGCAAAAGCGCATGGCGCTGAGAAAGAAATTATTGAAGAAAAATCACCAGAACCTGGGTCGGGGTTAGCACACCTTGGCTTAGCAATTCTCTCGCCACATCTTTTCGCACTCAAAATAGCCTCAGATGTCTTGCTAGGACCGAACCAAGTCAGGAATCTTTATCAAAGTATTATATTTAAAGTTACGATTAAAAACGAAAACTCTATCTTGCCAGACAATTCCAACCCTTCCATACCTGACTGTGTTGGTCTTCTACCCGATAGAGTATTCAGAACAGTGAGTGACCCTGATCATTCACAAAAACGATCGCTAAGCTTTTCAACAGCAAGCAACTATTATTTGCATTCAGTTAAATTCAGAAAAGATCACAACTACAGGTTGTCATTTACTGCCCGTTATCCAAGTAAATATAGTGAAGTTCATGATGATGGCAATGTAAATGTGGCCGCTACGCTATTGAAAGATTATTTTGCGCCAAAACACGGCCTATTTTTAACCGGGCATTGGCGCCGTCACCATCTGGAAGCAGCTAAAGCACTATTCAATCAGATTCAAGGGCTAGATCGTGCCGCAGCTTTAAACATGCTGTGGGATAAACGTATTGAGCTTCAAAAAAATAATTCTAATTTAGATGGTTCGTTTTTTAGAAGGATTTCTTATGCGATCGAAATGTTAACACCAAGCGAACCTGTTATTGAGCAACACCGTAACTTAGTTAGGTCATAACAAAAGATACTATGACACCTTCAGTATTTCAGGCAAGTGACTTACTTGCCTTTGGTACATATCAAAGTAATAACCTTGCTGCGCTATTAAACTTTCATGCGTGCCTTTTTCTAAAATTTCCCCCTGACGCAGTACGATAATTTCATCCGCGTGTTTTACCGTCGACAAGCGGTGCGCGATGATAACCGTCGTGATGTTTTCAGAAATCGCGTCGATATTTTTTTGGATTTGCTGTTCCATTTCCACGTCAAGTGATGATGTCGCCTCATCGAAAATATAAATATCCGGTTTCTTCAACAACATTCTCGCAATGGCGACGCGTTGTTTTTCGCCGCCAGAAATTTTCATACCGCGCTCACCGACCATGGTGTTTAAACCCTGGGGCAATCTGGCGATGAAAGTCGTCAAGCCGGCCATTTCTATGGCTTGCATGAGGTCTGCTTCGCTAGCTGATTTGTTACCGTAAGCGATGTTGTATCTCAACGTATTGTTAAACAACACGGCTTCCTGGGGTACGATACCAATCGAGCGGCGCACTGAATCCAGCGTGACACTATTGATATTTTGATTATTTATTAAAATTTCACCGCCAGTTACGTCAAAAAATCGGTAAAGTAATTTTGCGATAGTGGATTTACCAGAGCCGGTCGGGCCAACGATAGCGAGAGTCTTCCCGTGCGGTACTTCGAAAGAAATTCCCTTGATAATTTCACGCTGCGCGTCATAAGCAAATTTCACGTCTTCAAACAGTATATCGGTAGATTGCAATCTCAAAAGGTGTGCAGCTGCATTATCATCGATATCCGATTTAATTTCTAAAATATCAAGCGTCGCTCGCAAGTCATAATAAGCTTGTTTTAATTCGCGGATCATGTAACCAAAATAACTCATGGGCACTGAAAATTGCAGCACGTAGCCATTCAACAGCACAAAGTCACCGACGGTTAAGTGATGATTGAAAATACTGTAACCCGCGTAACAAGTAATAGCAGCCAAACCAATTCCGACGATAACCATTTGCAGCATGTTAAGAAAATACATTTTAGTATCGACTTGCGTGCGCGCGGCTTCTTTCTCTTTTAATAATGCACCGAATTGTTCTAACTCCAGCGCGTCATTATTAAAATATTTTACCGTTTCATAATTTAATAATGAGTCGTGTAAGTAAGCAGACGCCTTTTTTCTTTTTTCCATGCTGGTGGATTGCAATTTTACGGATTTGTTTACGGTGATAATCGTCGCGGCGGTATAAATAAATAACGTGGTAAAAATCATGAAGCCGTAGATCGCACCATATAACCAACAGGTGATTGCTATCGCAGAAGTAACCTCTAATATCAGGGGTAAAATTTGCCACATGAGAGCATTGATAAGCGCGGGCAAACTACTTTGTGCTTGATCTATGATATTGAGTAAAGCGCCGGTTTTTCGATTTAAATGAAAACCCAAAGGAAGCGACAGCACATGCTGGAAAAACGCGCGTGATATGGAAGACGACGCACTATTCATAGGCTTAAATAATAAAACATAACGCAGCGTTTGTGTGATTTGCGCAAGCGTCCAAATCACGCCATAAGACGCGATGATCAAAACGGCGATGACGATAGGTTGTTGTGTGCTGGCCGATAATAAATTTAAAATATATCTTAGACTGATAGGCACACAGAGATTTAAGACGATGGTTAACAAGCCAAAGCCTACCGACAACACGATTAGCGTTCTAACTTTTTTATCTTTGACCCAGAAATAAGGCACTATTTTCCGGAAGAATGTAATTATTTTCATAATATGACCTATGCCAATTTGAAAGGTTGTTATTATTATTGATGTGTAGCGTGATGTGAAAAATCGGTTCTAAAGCAGTGTCTTATGGCAGACAAGCATTATACCAGTATTATCGAATTTAGGGTATTTTTCCTTTATAAAATCTAAAAACCAGTTAAAATAGCGTAAATAATAAAGATTTAAAAGGAGACCCATGCAGCCTGCCGATTTAATTATTCATGCCAGATGGTTGCTAACCTGCGAACCCGAATATAATGTTTTTGAAAATCATGCTTTAGTCATCAAAGATGGCCTCATCCTCGACATCCTCCCCAGCCAATCAGCCTCGGAAAAATATACGCCAAGTGATGCTCAGCATTTTCCACATCACATGCTCATGCCGGGTTTCGTTAATACGCATACGCACTTGGCGATGAATTTATTCCGCGGGTTAGCGGATGACATGGGCTTGATGGAATGGTTGAACACGCATATTTGGCCGGCCGAAAGCGCTTGGGTCAGCCATCAATTTGTTTATGACGCATCGATGTTAGCGATGGCGGAAATGATTCGCGGTGGCACGACGTGTTTTAACGATATGTATTTCTTTTTGCAAGCGAGCGCGGCAGCGGCGGCAGACGCAGGACTGCGCGCGAACATTGGTATCACCGTGATTGGCGTGCCCACCGCTTGGGCGAAAACACCGGCGGAATATATCGCGAAAGGTTTGGAATTTTATTACGAATATAAAAACCACCCGCTGATTAAAACTACTTTCGCACCGCACTCCATTTACACGGTGAGTGACGCGCAGTTGATAGAAGTGCGTGATTTAGCGCAAGAACATGATTTAAAAATTAATATGCACGTGCAAGAAACCATGGATGAAGTGACGCAATCATTGAAAGAAACTAACTTGCGACCGCTGCGCCGTCTACATAATCTTGGCTTAGTGACGCCGCGTTTGATCGCTGTACACATGACCCAAGTCGTCGATGATGATTTAGAAATTCTCGCCGCGCACAAACCCAATATCGTGCACTGCCCGGAATCCAACATGAAGCTAGCCAGCGGCATTTGCCCCATCCATGAATTTAAAAAAATGGGCGTGAACGTCGCACTCGGCACGGACGGCGCCGCGAGTAACAATGATTTGAATATGATTGCTGAAATGCGCAGTGCCGCGTTTCTTTCCAAAGTCAGCACCGGCGATTCTTCCGCGACTCATTCGTATGAAGTGATGAAAATGGCGACCCACAACGGCGCCAAAGCGTTGGGGTTAGACGCGATCATCGGCACACTCACCGCGGGCAAAGCCGCGGATTTTATCGCCATCGATCTCGACCGGATCGAAACCTTGCCGGTCTATCACCCCACATCATCGTTAGTCTATGCCGCGGCGCGCGAACAAGTCACCGATGTGTGGGTCGCGGGCCGGCAACTCATGAAAAACCGTCAATTGACCACGATAGATGAAGCGGCTGTCAAAGCCAAAGCCGCCGAGTGGCAACACAAAATCAAAGCCAATGCCGCGCAAGTTCCGCTAAAACCCTGACATTAAACGTGCCTTTTTAGCACAATTCGTTATAATACGCCTCCTAGCTTTATAAAAGCAGTATAAACACTAAAAAATCAGGAGACGTTATGTCTGTGGAAAGAACCTTATCCATCATCAAACCCGACGCTGTCGCTAAATCGGTAATCGGCCAAATCAATGCGCGTTTTGAACAAGCCGGCCTTCGCATCGTTGCCGCGAAAATGCTGCATTTAACCGAAAAACAGGCGCAAGAATTTTATGCCGTTCATAAAGAAAGACCTTTTTTCACAGGCCTGGTTAACTTCATGAGTTCAGGCCCCGTCATGATTCAAGTCTTAGAAGGCGACAACGCGATCGCGAAAAACCGTCAAACCATGGGCGCGACCAATCCGAAAGACGCGGAAGCCGGCACCATCCGCGCTGATTTCGCGGATTCTATCGACCACAACGCAGTACACGGTTCTGATAGCGCCGACAATGCAAAACAAGAAATCGCTTTCTTTTTTAAACCGGAAGAAATCGTCGCTTACGTTAAAAAAACGGAATTAGCTTAACACCATGACGACACCCGCCCTCATCACAAAAATAAATTTGCTGGATTTAGACCGCAAAGCGCTGGAAGATTTTTTCTTGAGGCTAGGCGAAAAAAAATTTCGCGCGCAACAAGTGATGAAATGGATACACTTCGAAGGCGCGCGCGACTGGGACGCGATGACAAATTTAAGCAAACCCCTGCGCGCGCGTTTAAATGAAATTGCTGAAATTAGAACGCCGGAAGTCGCTTATGAAAGTACCGCGCAAGACGGCACGCATAAGTGGTTATTGCGGCTCGCCGATGGTAATTGCATCGAAACGATTTTCATTCCCGAAACAGAACGCGGCACGTTATGCGTGTCGTCGCAAGTGGGCTGCGTGTTGAATTGTGATTTTTGTTCTACCGGCAAGCAAGGTTTTAGCCGTAATTTGACTACCGCGGAAATCATTAGTCAAGTCTGGATCGCCGCGCGTAGTTTGTCGGAAAATAATTTAACGCATGACCGCGCCGTCACGAACGTCGTCATGATGGGCATGGGCGAACCGTTATTAAATTTCGATAACGTCGTCAGCGCTATGAATATCATGCTCGATGATTTCGCGTATGGTTTATCGAAGCGCCGCGTGACCTTAAGTACCGCCGGCGTCATCCCCGCGATGTATAAGTTACGCGAAGTGAGTGACGTCGCACTCGCGGTGTCGCTCCACGCGCCTAACGATGAATTACGTGACGTGCTGGTCCCGCTTAATAAAAAATATCCGCTCAAAGAATTGATGCAAGCCTGCGACGCTTATTTTCAATACGATAAACGCCGTTATGTGACGATGGAATACGTGATGCTCGCAGGCGTGAACGATACGCCCGCGCACGCCAAACAATTAATCCACTTGTTGAAAGACCGCCGCGCGAAAGTAAATTTAATTCCTTTTAATCCGTTTCCGATGACGCATTACAAACGTTCCGCCGACGCTGTCATCATCGCCTTTCGCGAACGGTTAATCGCCGCCGGCATCAACGCGATTACCCGTAAAACTCGCGGCGACGATATCGACGCAGCCTGCGGGCAACTCGTCGGCCAGGTACAAGACCGCACCCGCCGCAGCGAAAAAAATAAATTAAAATTCGCGGCTAGTACCGCTCAAAACGTTTAATAAACTCGCGCTATAAATTGAATGATGCTAACATTCTGGGAGAATTTGAATTAATGATTTTTATGGAGCTGGAGCGACTGTGGCAAGGAAGCTACTATCACTTACCCCACTTTACCTCGTCTGCTTGCTTTTAGCCGCTTGCGATTACAATACCCATGCATCTATGCAAGTTACCTACCCCTACTTTAAAGAAGGGCGTACCAACGCGCGTATCGGCTTGGATTATTTGCATGACGGGGATACTGGCCGGGCCTACGAAAAAATGATGCAAGCGCTGGAACAAGCGCCGAACGATCCGCTAGTCTTAGACGCCGTCGCATATTATTACGAAAAATGCGGCGATTTAACGACCGCGAATGGATACTTCTTCAAAGCGCTGACCATCGCGCCCGCGTCTGGCACGATCCGCGACAATTACGGCGCGTTTTTATGCCGGAATGGTTATACGAAAGATGCGATAGAATATTTCCTACAAGCCGCGCACGCGCCGGAGTACGCAGGGGCCGCGCGCTCCTACGCGAACGCGCGTTACTGCGCCAAGGGGCTTGGCGATACCACCGATTCAGCTTATTATACTGAGTTATTGGAACACCCCATTCCTCAATCAACCGATACGAAATAAACGGGCATTGACATGACGACATCTAGCGAGAAACACCCGGAAAACACTGCGAAAATCCGTTGGGGCGCGCATTTCAAAGCAACCCGTGAAGGCATGCATTTATCGGAAAAGGACGCGGCGAGCAGATTGCATTTAAATCCCTCTATGATTACCGTCATCGAAAGTGAAAATTTTAAAAGTGACACGCCCGTTATTTTTATGCGCGGCTATGTGCGTTCCTACGGCAAATTGTTAAATATGTCGGACAAGCATATCAATCAAGCGCTAGTGGATTTAGGTCTCACCGATCAATCCACGGTGAAAGCGACACCGCTGCGTACCCGCAAAGTGATTGAAACGACGAGCAGCAATTCTTTTACCCGCTTTTCGACGTCGTTAGTCGTGTTAGTGTTGTTGGGTTTAGTCGGCATGTGGTGGAATACCCATACGCACAATGTCCCCGATCCCGCCGCCGCCTCGACCTTGAACATGCAAGCAGCGAATCCAGAAAATGTGACCGCGTCGAACGCAACGCCTGGCGACCCCACGCCAAAAGAATTAGCGCAATCCACTGAACCCGCGGCAACACCTACCGCACCCGCGCCAACGGCGACCGCGGACGCCGCAAAATCTGCGGTGAATAATCCAACGCCCGCCGCCGCGGCCGTCGCGGAAAATAATAATGGTCTGTCCGGTACTGTTTTACCTGCCACCCAACCTAATCAAGGCAATGCGCAACAGCCCTCGAACACAACCACCGCAAATAATGCGCCGAATCCGCCGTCACCGTTTGATTTACCTAATGACGCCAATACAGAAAATACAATGGCCGCTGGCGGCGCACCGACACCGGGTGCCACACCAGGCGCGCCTGGCACGATCAATAGCGACCAAATTGGGGGATTATTAGATCCTAACCAATCGGGCGCGACCGCGACTGCGGATGCCCAACCCGTAAAAAAGCATAAAATCCATCACCGCTCCGAACAGGAATTAGCCGGAGAAGACATGGCCTTACCTGAGCCTGGATTAGTATCCGAGCCTGGCGATATGGACCCTAGCGAAAATTAATTTTAAATTTATGTAGAGAACATCGTGGCAACCCCTATTCAAGCTATCCGCGGCATGAACGATATCATGCCGTCAGAAACTCGTATTTGGCAATCGGTCGAAACCATTTTGCGGGGAATTCTCCATAGTTATGGTTATCAAGAAATCCGGCTGCCGATCGTCGAAAAAACCGAGCTATTCAAACGCACGATTGGTGAAGCGACTGACATCGTCGAAAAAGAAATGTATACGTTTCTAGACCGTAACGAAGAAAGCTTAACGCTGCGTCCCGAAGGCACCGCCGGCTGCGTGCGCGCGGGGGTCGAACATGGCTTACTCTACAATCAAATTCAACGCTGGTGGTATCAAGGCCCCTACTTCCGTTATGAACGCCCGCAAAAAGGCCGTTATCGTCAATTTCATCAGCTAGGCGCGGAAGTATTTGGCATCGGCACACCGGACATAGACGCGGAATTAATTATCATGTCCGCTCGCATTTTAGAAAAGTTAGGCTTGAAAGCGCACGTCGAATTGCAATTGAATTCGCTAGGCTCGGCTGAATCGCGCGCGAATTACCGCAGTGAGTTAATAAAATATCTTTCGCAACATAAAACTGAATTAGACGAAGATAGTCTGCGCCGCTTGGAAACCAATCCATTGCGCATCCTCGACAGTAAAAATCCAGCGCTGAAAGACGTCATTCAAAACGCGCCCAAGTTAACCGAGCATTTAGACGAAGAATCAAAAACGCATTTTCTGACGTTGCAAAGTTATCTGAAACACGCGGGGGTTGCGTTTGTCGTGAACCCCTGTTTAGTGCGCGGCTTGGATTATTATAATAAAACCGTGTTCGAATGGGTCACGCATGATTTAGGCGCGCAAGGCACGGTACTCGCCGGTGGCCGTTACGATGGTCTAGTCGAACAATTAAGCGGTAAAACCACACCCGCGTTAGGTTTTGCGCTGGGCATGGAGCGGTTAGTTTTATTGACGCAGCAACTGCATGCGGATACCACAGCGGCGACCGCCGATATTTACCTTCTCACAGATAGTGAGGAAACGTTTAAAAAAGGCTTAGAAATAGCCACACAACTACGCGACGCGTTTCCCGCACTCTGCATTTTGCAACACAGCGGCGGCGGCGGTTTTAAAAATCAGATTAAAAAAGCTGACAAAAGCGGCGCGCGTTACGGTATCTTTCTCGGCGCAGGCGAATTCGCGGCACAATCCGTGGGCGTCAAAGCGTTATTAGATAAAAGTAATTTTCAACAACAAACCGTTGCGTGGGAAGACCTTACCGCATACCTCCGCTCTCAATTGGAAACACAAGTTTAGCGCCTCATCATTTTTTTTATTTCAGGTTCTCATGATCACTTTAAGCCATATCACTATCCGCCGCGGCCCTAATATTTTATTAGACGATTTAAATTGGACGATTTACCACAAACAACGCATCGGTATCATCGGTTCGAACGGCTGCGGTAAATCGACGTTATTTTCGATTTTTTTAGGTGAGTTACAAACTGACAAGGGCGACGTCGAAATTCCATCGCACATCAAACTCGCGCACGTCGCGCAAGAAACGCCAGGCTACACGCGCTCAGCGTTAGAATATGTGTTGGATGGCGACACGGAATTACGCGCGCTGGAAGCCTCCTTGGTCGCAGCCGAAACCGCGGACGACGGTCACCGCATCGCGCACCTGCATCAACGCTTAAGCGAAATCGACGCGTACACCGCGAACGCGCGCGCCGCGCAATTGCTGGATGGCTTGGGCTTTTCCTTCGAAGAACAAAAGAAAGCGGTGAGCGATTTTTCCGGTGGCTGGCGCGTGCGGTTGAATTTAGCAAAAGCGTTAATGTGCCGTTCGGACATGCTGTTGCTCGATGAACCGACTAACCACTTGGATTTAGACGCGGTATTGTGGCTGGAACAATGGCTAAAAAAATATTCCGGCACATTGCTGCTAATTTCACATGACCGTGATTTTTTAGATGAAGTCGTCGATCATGTCGCGCACATTCACAATAAACAATTTAAATTATATTCCGGCAATTATTCCACGTTTGAAAAACAACGCGCCGCGGATTTATTATTGCAGCAAGCCGCGTTCGACAAACAACAAAAGAAAGTCGCGCATTTGCAAAGCTTCGTCGACCGCTTTAAAGCCAAGGCCAGCAAAGCGAAACAAGCGCAAAGCCGCATGAAAGCCATCGAACGCATGGAGTTAGTCAGCGCCGTGCAAATGGAATCGCCGTTTCAATTCCAATTCAAAGAACCTAGCCAATGTCCCAATCCGCTCATTTATTTAGACGACGCCAGTGTGGGCTATGGTGAACGCATTGTGTTGAGCGATTTGAATTTTAGTATTTCCCCTAAAGACAGAATTGGTTTGTTGGGCCCGAACGGCGCGGGTAAATCCACGTTTATCAAACTACTCGCCGCGGAGTTAACGCCGTGCGCTGGATTTCATCAAGCCGGTTCGGGGTTGAAAATCGGTTATTTCGCCCAGCATCAAGTCGATCATTTAGAATTAGATAAATCGCCGCTGCAATTAATGCGTGACATCGCGCCCGGCGTGCGCGATCAAGATTTACGCGCATTTTTAGGCGGTTTCGATTTCAGCGGCAACCGCGTGTTGGAAAGCGTCAGGAACTTTTCCGGCGGCGAAAAATCCCGCTTAGCGCTAGGCATATTGATTTGGCAGAAGCCAAACCTGCTGCTGCTCGACGAACCGACTAACCATTTAGATTTAGAAATGCGGCAAGCGTTAAGTTTAGCGCTGCAAGAATACGATGGCGCGATGATTTTAGTGTCGCATGATCGTTATCTAGTAAAATCCACCGTCGACCGCTTAGCGCTAGTCGCCGGCGGAAAAATGCAAACCTTCGACGGTGATTTAGACGATTACCAAAAATGGTTAACCGATTATCGCCGCGATCTCACCAAACAAAACGCGCCTGCCAGCGAAAAAACTAACGTTTCCAAGAAAGAACAACGCCAGCAAAACGCAGCTTCGCGGCAAGCCGCGCGCCCTATCATCCAAAAAATTAAAACGTTGGAACATGAATTAGCGCGCTTGGAAAAATCATTGACTGACATTGAAATCGTGTTGGCGGACAATATGCTTTACGAAGAAGCCAACAAAGAGTTGTTACAAAAACATTTAACTCAGCAAGCCGCGTTCAAGAAAAAAACTGAAGAAGTCGAAAAAACGTGGCTAGCGGCCTGTGATACCTTGAAAAAACTTAACGCCGCAGAATAAATGTACTAAATTTGTGCGCCAGTAATTCACTGATTACGCTACATCCTTAGTGCATTTTCCCCATAATCCGCTAAAATGCTGGGTCAAAGCCAATTTGGCCACGGATAGAAAGGAGCATCCCTTGACTGACGAATACATGACGGAACAAGAACAGATTGAGCAGTTGAAAAACTGGCTGAAAGAGTACGGATCGACGATTATTTTGGGTATCGTATTATCCTTGGTAGGTATGTTTACCTGGCGTTATTGGGATACGTATCACACGCGCACGTTATACCATGCCTCGAATGTTTATGATGAATTACTCGCATCCAGGGCGCAAAACCAAGTCGCTGAAACGAGCGTGCAAGCCAATAAATTATGGACGCATTATCCCAAAACGCCTTACGCAAAAATGGCGGCGTTTATGTTGGCGCGCGACGCGGTCGCGAATAAAAATTATCCCGAAGCGATTAAACAATTAACCTGGGTGCGCGACCATGCGAAAACCCCAGCCATTCGTGAAATCGCTAGAATCCGCATCGCGCGCATTTTGATTACGGAAAAGAAAGGCGACGCAGCGTTAGACATGCTCGATAAAATCGAAAGCGACAGCTTCGTGGGCTTAGTCGATGAAATCCGCGGCGACGCTTACCTGCTATTAAACGATAAAACCAAAGCGAAGCAAACTTACCAATTAGCGTTACAAGAATTGCCAAAAGAAGAAGTGTCACAAACGCCATTATTGCAAATCAAGCTCGACAATTTAATGAGCGCGGGCGACTTACCACAATAAAAACGAGATGTTTATGAAATTAAATTTGCTGAAAATCCTCACCCTCACCGTCTCAGCCACGCTGCTGTGCGCCTGCAATGGTTTTTTTGATAAAGACAATACGCCAGCGCCCACGCCGTTAACGAGTTACCGTCCAGAGGCGCAAGTTCATAAATTGTGGACGACGTTCGCCAACTTCGGTGAAGAAAGTGATTATCTCAAATTAGTTCCCGCGGTCGGCGGCAATGCGATTTTTACCGCGTCTAAAGACGGCACGGTAACGGCGGTGACGAAAGCCAAAGGCAGAACACTGTGGAAAAGTTATTTGAAAGCGCAATTGTCCGCCGGCCCAACGTATGACAATGGTCTGGTCATGGTCGGCAGCCGCGGCGGTCACGTCATCGCCCTCAACGCCGTTACCGGCGACACAGTGTGGATGACAGCCGTTTCCAGCGAAGTGTTATCACCACCCGCCGCGGGTGAAGGCGTGGTCGCCGTCAAGACCATAGACGGTGAACTCACGGCACTCTCAGAAAATGACGGTCACACGTTGTGGCATTATCATCAAACCGAACCGGCGTTGATTTTACGCGGCGGCAGTACACCAATAATTTATGGCCCAGACGTTATCGCCGGTTTTGAAAACGGTAATCTCGCCAAGCTCACCTTGAGCGAAGGCAGCTTGATTTGGCAATCAACGGTCGCGATGCCGCAAGGCAGTTTTGCGATTCAACGCATGGTCGACATCGACGCCGATCCTGTCATTTACAATCACACAATTTATGTCGCGACGTATCAAGGCAAAGTCGCCGCGCTGGATTTAAGTTCTGGTAAAGCGCTTTGGTCGCATGAAATGTCATCGTTCACCGGCATCACGGTGGATAATGATCGCGTGTATGTCTCCGATGCAAAAAGTTTCTTGTGGGCGTTCGACCGTGAAAGCGGCACGGTAGACTGGCGCCAACCGCAATTAGAATCACGCGTGATTAGCGGCCCTGCTCTCATCAATAATTATGTCGCGGTGGGCGACGGCCAAGGCTATCTGCATTTCATTAGCAAAATCGATGGGCATTTCATTGCCCGCGCGCGCGTCAGCAATGCCGCGATCCGGGTGACGCCAGTGGTGGAAGATGGCGTCGTTTATGTGTTAACTAAGGAAGGTTATCTCTCCGCGTACACTATCTCATGAGTATAGCTATGCTGCCCGTTGTCGCGATAGTGGGTCGCCCAAACGTCGGTAAATCCACGCTGTTTAATTGCCTGACGCAATCGCGTAACGCGCTGGTATCGGATTTTCCGGGCATGACACGCGACCGTCAGTATGGGCAAGCTAATATCGCTGACCACCCTTTCATCGTGATCGATACCGCAGGTATTGGGGACGACAAAGAAGATTTAGACAAGCTTAGTATTCAGCAATCCATTCAAGCCGTGCAAGAAGCGGATAAAGTGATTTTTGTGTTAGATGGCCGTGAAGGCATTACTTCGGTCGATCATTCCATCGCGACGACGCTACGCTCGATGAATAAATCAATTTATGTGGCTATCAATAAAACCGAAAGTCTCGATCATCATCTGGTGAGCGCGGATTTTTACAGTCTAGGTTTTGGCGAACCGTTATCTATTTCCGCTTCGCATAAAAGCGGTATAAATCGGTTAATCGAACATATTTTCGCGGACTCACCGCCGCCGGTTGAAGCTATTGAAAATGATGAAGAAGCGGGCATCAAGTTAGCCATCGTCGGCAAACCTAACGTCGGCAAATCGACGCTCATCAACCGCTTATTGGGCGAAGAACGCGTCATCGTCTACGATCAACCTGGCACGACGCGTGACAGTATTTCAATTCCGCTGGAACGGCATGGAAAAAAATATACGTTGATCGACACGGCGGGCTTGCGCCGGCGCGGCAAAGTTTTTGAAGTCACGGAAAAATTTTCTGTCGTCAAAACGTTGCAAGCCATCGAATCCGCGAATGTCGTATTGTTTTTAATTGACGCGCGCGATGGCGCGTCGGAACAAGACATGAAATTATTAGGGTTTATTATTGATTCGGGCAAAGCCTTAGTGATAGCCGTCAATAAATGGGATGGAATGACGCCTTCCGAACGCGAAACCACAAAGGTCGGCATCGATAGACGCTTACACTTCGTCGACTTTGCGCGCACACATTTTATTTCCGCATTACATGGCACCGGTGTCGGCAATTTATTTACTTCCATCGACGAAGCCTACGCTTCCGCGAATAAAAAAATCTCTACACCGCAAGTAAATAAAATTTTACGTGACGCCGTCATCACGCATAATCCGCCGCTAATTTCCGGCCGCCGGATTAAATTACGCTACGCGCACGCCGGCGGTCATAATCCACCGTTAATTATTATCCATGGTAACCAAGTGGATTCTTTGCCGGGCTCGTACCGCAAATTTTTAGAAAATACGTTTCAAAAACGCTTAAAACTAGTTGGCACGCCGGTCAGGATCGAATTCAAAACCAGTGAAAATCCTTTCCGCGACCGGAAAAATGTGTTAACCGAAAAGCAATTGCAAAAGAAAAAACGCTTAATCCGCCACGTAAAACGCTAATCTTTCAACATACCATGCACATGCTGTACGACACAGCGCCCTAAGACATTGAGGGCGTAACCGCCTTCTAACATGGATACCATGCGGCCCTTGCAAACTTGGTCGGCGATTTTTTTTATTTCTTTGGTTATCCAATTATAATCTTCGTCGATCAACGCTAAATTCGCCAAACTTTCTTCTTCGTGCCCGTCAAAGCCCGCCGAAAATAAAATTAAATCCGGTTTGAAATCCAATAAGGGCTGCAGCCACATTTGTTGAATTTTATCGCGGAGAATCTCACCGTTAGAACCTGCTTGCAACGGGATATTAATGATATTGCTGTTAGTTTTATTCAAACCGCTGTAAGGATAGAACGGATGCTGAAACGACGAACAAAACAACACGCGGTTATCGTTAAAAAAGATATCTTGCGTGCCATTGCCATGATGCACATCGAAATCGATAATCGCCACACGACGCAACTTATGCACTTCCAGCGCGTGCGCCGCCGCGATGGCGACATTATTAAAAAAGCAAAAGCCCATGGCTTTGGCTTTTTCTGCGTGATGACCAGGCGGGCGCACGTTGCAAAACGCGGCGTCGGCGGCTTTTCCCATGACTAAATCCACCGCTTGCACACCGGCGCCCGCGGCGCGTAACGCCGCTTTCAAAGAATGTTGGTTCATCCACGTATCGGGATCGAGACTAATAAAGCCTTGGGACGGTACGGAGTCAAAAATATGATTGATATAACTTTCGGAATGCACGCGGAGTAATTGTTCGCGCGTGACTAATGGCGCTTCGTGATGGTCCAATTCCGCGGCAAAATGGGCGTTTTCCAGGGCAAGTTGTGTGACGCGGATGCGTTCAGGATTTTCTAAATGTTCACCCATATTATGCAATAAACAATCTGGATGTGAAATTATCGCTATTCCCATGTCATATGTTTCCCAACAATGAAAAACAAAAAAAGTATGTTTGCTTTTGCAAAGCATACTTTTTTACGTTGAATCAATGCTACTTAAGTTTGTTGTCTGTTCGCAGCTGCCGCGGCGGCTAAATCTGCGAGACGCTTGGAATCTTCTGGTGTTCTGATCTGAGGAAAATGCTTTTTGCCTTGCGCCAAATGTCTGGCGGCAGGCACGGATTTTTTAGTTTGTGCAATATGCGCTGGTGTCTTGGTTTGCGTGGTGGTGGAAGTTTTTGTTTGTGCTACGACATGTGGCGCTGTGGTTTTAGCAACGGCGACATGCACGGGAGCTTTGGTTTGCGCTAGCGATTTAGCGGGCGCGGCTGATGTATTTGGGATGGTTGTTTTTGTCTTCGCTACTGTTTGCGGTGCTTTGACTGAAGTAGCTGTTTGCGTCTTAGAGGTGATCACTGGCGTAGCAATTCTTTCCGGGGCAGGATACGAAGGCGCGGTGATCAACGGCATGGTGTTATACGTTAGCGCTTTAGTTAGCGGCGTTGATGCTGGGGTAGCAGGCGTCTTAGTAATAGCCGCCACATGCACAGTAGTTTTAGTTTGGGTCGTAACGTGAGGCGTTTTGGTTTGCGCTATAGTTTGTGGCGCTTTGACTTGCGTTGCTGGCGCTTTAGCAGCGGCAACATGCTCTGGGGTTTTTATTACTGTCGTCACCGGAGCTTTCCTTTGCGCTAAAGTTAGTGGCGCTTTAACTTGTGTTGCTGGCGCTTTCCCAGCGGCAACGTGTTCAGATGCTTTTGTTACTCTCGTCACCGGAGCTTTCGTTTGCGCAAACGTTTGTGGCGCTTTAACTTGTGTTGCTGGCGCTTTCCCAGCGGCAACGTATTCAGATGCTTTTGTTACTCTCGTCACCGGAGCTTTCGTTTGCGCAAACGTTTGTGGTGCTTTGACTTGTGTTGCTGGCACTTTCGCAGCGGCAACATGCTCAGATACTTTTGTTAATGTCATCACAGGAACTTTCGTTTGCGCTAACGTTTGTGACGCTTTGACTTGTGTTGCTGGCGCTTTCGCAGCGGCAACATGCTCAGATGCTTTTGTTACTGTCGTCACGGGAGCTGTCGTTTGCGCTAACGTTTGTGTCGCTTTAACTTGTGTTGCTGGCGCTCTCGCAGTGGCAACGTGCTCAGATGCTTTTGTTACTGTCGTCACGGGAGCTGTCGTTTGCGCTAACGTTTGTGACGCTTTGACTTTTGTTGCTGGCGCTTTCGCAGCGGCAACATGCTCAGATACTTTTGTTAATGTCATCACCGGAACTTTCGTTTGCGCTAACGTTTGTGGCGCTTTAACTTGTGTTGCTGGCGCTCTCGCAGTGGCAACGTGCTCAGATGCTTTTAATACTGTCGTTACCGGAGCTTTCGTTTGCGCTAACGTTTGTGACGCTTTGACTTTTGTTGCTGGCGCTTTTGCAGCGGCAACATGCTCAGATGCTTTTGTTACTGTCGTCACTGGAGCTTTCGTTTGCGCTACTGTTTGTGACGTTTTAACTGCGGAAGCTTTTGCTGCGGTAATAGTTACTGCTGTTTTAGCCGTTGCCGGCAGTTTAGCTTGCGCTAATGGTTGTGAAGTTTTTGCTAGCGTCGGCGCTGATGTTTTAGCATTTGCAACGTGCGCAGGCGTTTTAACTAGCGGTGTCGTAGCAGGTACTTTTACTTGTGCAAATGATCGTGGAGTTTTTACGACCGTCGTTGTGAACGGTATTTTAGTAGTAGAAGCTTTCGCTTGCGCCAAGGTTTGCGGCGCTTTAATTGGTGTTGTCAAAGCGGGTGTTGAGGCCGCTGACATGTGCACAGGTGGGGTTAACGCAGCGGCTTTTGCCGGTTTATTTAAGGAGACGTTTGGCTCAGTAGCCGCTTTGTCATCCGCAGGCGGCGTCTTCACTAACGCGACCGGTTCTGGCGCTTTGCCGTTAGCGTTGGGCGCGGGTGTTTGCGACGCGGCTTGCGTCGTCTTCGCCGGTACGGGTGTTTTCACTAAGGCAACGGCGGCAATGTTTGCGTTATCATTTGTTTTAGCGGCTTCTAATGCGGAGCGCAGACCTTTCGCTAAAACTTTTGTTTGACCGACACCAAAATAATGCACGAACACCATGCGGTTATCCGCATTATTACTTTCATGTTCATGTAACGCGACAATGGCGATGCCCGCTTCGTGTAAGGATTTCAATACCGCATGTAAGTCAGCGGCGCGTAACGATAAATCACCGTCAACCACCGCTTCAGAATCAGAACCCGCGAAGGTCGCGGTGGCGTTGATGATTTTATTTTTCACTTTATTTTTATCGGCGTCAGAGACTTTCGAAAGTTGTACGCGATAGCCTCCATCTCTTAACGAACCTTTCACACCTAAAATTGCATCGATTTTGTCGGGATTTAGCGTGGTATCGGTGGCATCAATCGCAGCTAACGGAAAGTCACTCGCTTCGTCATTCGTGTCTTGGGTTTTTGCTAAAACTATTTTGATCGCTTGAGCGAGAGTTTTTTCATCGCCCGCGCCTTCCAAATGGATAAACATCACACGCGGTGATTCCCACAGTAAATGATTGTGTAACGCGACGACCGATAATTTATTATCGAGCGCAAGGCTCAAGATGGTGTTAGCTTGATTTTCAGTTACCACGACATCCGCTTTTAATGTCGTTAGGTTTTGGGTTTTCTTAAATGCGGCCCAAGACGTTAATCCCATCGCTGGTGATAATTTCACGCCATTCAAAATAATATTTAAATCGTTGCGCGGAATCACGATGCGGTAAGTTTGCGTTTGTGTATCCATTTTACCTTTGACACCAATCACCTTATCGATGAGTTTTGTATCAAGTGGTGTGTTCGTGACTGTGGTAGCTGCAGTGGTAGTGGGGGCCGCACCTGTAGTGGTAGTAGTTGTCGATCCTGAAACTGTTGCTTTCGCAGGAACGGTGGTCGCGTTATTGGCAGTGGTAACAGGCTTTGGCGCTGTCGCGGAGGTGACAGGTATCACGCCGAGATGAGTTGCGGGAAGTTTCGCAGTAGTTGCCGCGATCGATATAGCGCACATTCCCAACAATAAAATACTGGAAAAAATCCTTAACATTGCTACCCTCCCTGGCAATTACATAACGCTATAAAAACATAAGCATATAGCTTCATCGAATATGCTATTTTAATCCTAAATCACACTCTAATGCCAAGAATAAAACTAGTTGTAGGGATATTTTTAAGAATTTTTTTGCAAAAAAAAAGGACGACTTACGTCGTCCTAAAATGCTCAACTCAAGTTAGCAATCCTTGCTAAACTGCCCATCCTTAGTAACGCAAAACGAGGAGTGGTTGTAGAATCCGTTCATTCACCCTAGCCATCCAATAGCTGAAAACCATACTAACTCATATGAAGTTAACTAAAAATATACTAATCAAGCTTCGATGTTAGAAAGAATCATGAACATGAAGGCGAAAAGTGTGGCTGCGGTAATGTAATACAATAAAATCATGGCGTTATGTCGTTAAAGGATCAATAATAAGAGATGCCGACGGAGAATATAAGCGTTATATCGTACATAATTGTGAGACATATCGCACAAATTCATGCGTCAATCACACCGTTTAGCAAAATTACCAGGGGAGAAAAAAATGGGCGGGTTTGAAGCCGCCCCAAGATGCTCAACTCAGGTATAGCAATCCTTGCTAAATATTCCATCCTTGGGCATACAAAACGAGGAGTGGTTGCAAGAATCCATTCAATAACCGTATGTCATCCATGACATGCGGCTATAATAGCAACTAATATGAGCACGAGTAATATGGCCAAAATAGCTTTATCTAGAAGGAAACTGCTGCTTCAATTTTAGTTCATGTTATAAAACATAGGCTTAGTCGACGAAATAACGTAATTTAACTAGGTTGAATGGACAATATCCTACATAATCTTGCGCAAATGCTGTCGCTGAACATAAATTAGTTCTCAAAAAATGGACTAGACATGCGAAGATGAAGAGTTTTTTTACTAGCGTAAACGGATTGAATTTTGGCTTTTTACACCGCATTTCACCCGCCAGCGTTAAAACTGGCGGGTGAAAACAGCGCTCATTCTTGCGGCAATACGATATTTAATTCCAATACCGAACAGCCCTCTTGTCTATCCAATTCCACTTTCACGGCGTCTTTATTTATATTCACATATCTCGCGATCACGTCTAATAAATCTTTTTGCATCGCCGCGAAATAATCGGGTTTATCGCGTTTTGCGCGTTCGTGGGAAATAATAATTTGCAGCCGTTCTTTCGCGAATTTTGCCGACTTAGCAGGACGTCGAAACGCACGCGTGAATTGGTCGATTCTGTTGATGACTTTAGTTAGGCTCATGTGGTCTCCTTCTCCTTAAAGCTAAACATCCGTTTTAGCCAATGTGATTTTTCTTCGAGAAAACGAAAAGCGAGTTGATCTCCTAAAAATCTCCCGACCGCGTCAGAATAAGCTTGTCCCGCGTCACTTTCCGTATCCACAATGACGGGCACACCTGAATTGGAAGCTCGCAATACGGCTTGGGATTCTGGTATCACACCTAATAGTGGCACCGCCAAGATTTCATTGACGTCGGCAAGACTCAACATATCGCCTGAGGCGACGCGTCTTGGCGAATAGCGTGTCAGTAATAAATGTTCGCTGATATTGGGTTTACCTTCTTCCGCGCGTTTGGTTTTGCTAGATAATAATCCCAGCATGCGGTCGGAGTCGCGCACCGAAGAGACTTCTGGATTAGTGACGACAATCGCGCTGTCGGCAAAATACATGGCTAGCTGCGCCCCGCGCTCGATCCCGGCGGGCGAATCACAAACGATATAATCGAAGGTTTTTCCCAGTTCTTCTAATACGTTACCCACACCCTCCAGGGTCAGGGCGTCTTTATCGCGGGTTTGCGACGCGGGTAAAATAAATAATTCTTTGGTGTGTTTATCACGGATTAAAGCTTGCGTTAAGTTCGCTTCACCGCGAATCACGTTCACAAAGTCATACACTACTCTGCGCTCACAACCCATAATCAAATCTAAATTCCGTAAGCCAATATCAAAATCGATAACGGCGGTTTTGTAACCGCGGCTGGCTAATCCGACGGCAAAAGACGCGCTGGTGGTGGTTTTACCCACCCCGCCTTTACCTGATGTTACGACAATTATTTTAACCACGTTCAATCTCTCCCTTTGATGAATGACACACTTTGAGTCTTGCTCCCTAGACTATTTCAATTTTTACCTGTTCATTTGCCAGATAAATCTGTACGGTCGCATCTTGCGACGTCACGTTATGTATATCGTCTTTTACTAAATAATAGCCCGCAATCGCGACTAATTCGGCCTCTAACGAACGGCAGAAAATCCGCGCGCTAGTATCGCCCTGCACCCCCGCCAACGCTCTACCGCGCAACGGGCCGTAAACATGGATGTTGCCATCCGCCAATAATTCCGCACCCACGCTGACTGGCGCCACGACGATTAAATCAGCGTCGCGCGCATAGACTTGCATGCCAGAGCGAATGGGGGTCGTGATAATTTTAGATTGTTGGTACAGCTTGCCGATTTTCGGCGCGGCGGTTTCTTCTTTTACCGATTCTTCTTTCGGTGTTGATTCTGTAGATGCCGCGGGTTTTGCCGTGCTGCCTTGACGCCCTACTGCAATCACTGGCAAGCCTGCATTGACAGCGTCAAAATGCTGTTTATCGCTGCCGCCGCGCACGCCGACCGGCACCATATTGTTGGCGATAATGATGTGTTTCATCCGCGGAAAATCGACGTCTTCAAATTTTATGGATTCGAGATCGATCACTAACGCTGAGCCGATAAAAAAATTAGGCGCGCGGCTGATGGTCGCGACTAAATGCGCCTCGAGTTGATCCAAATCATAAAGATTGATTTGCATGATCGTGCAAGGCGAAAAGCTCGTTTTAAATTGAAAACAAGTTTGGCGTTCAGTAACTGAATGACTATCTAACATATTAATCCCGAAAATTTTCAAATTGCACAGGCATATCCAACTTCGCTCCACGTAGCATAGCAATTACAGCCTGTAAGTCATCACGTTTTTTTCCGGTGACTCTTACTTGCTCGCCTTGGATGGATGCTTGCACTTTTAAGTTAGCTTCTTTGATTAACTTAACGAGTTTTTTCGCGAACTCAGCGTTAATCCCCTGACGCACTTCAATGTCTTGTTTGGCTTGGCTCAAATTCACGACGGCGTCTTTGTAGTCCAAAACGCGGATATCAATTTGGCGCTTCGCTAATTTGCCACATAAAATTTCGTCCATTTGTTTTAATTGAAAATCGCTAGGCGCAATTAACGTGAGCGTCGTCTTCGCTTGTTCGACGCGCGCGTCCGTGCCTTTAAAATCAAAACGCGTATTCAATTCTCGGTTGGTTTGGTCCACCGCATTCGCAATTTCATGGCTATCAATTTTTGAAACGATATCGAAAGTGGGCATAGCTGCTGCTTAAATCCGTTGGTTAGTCGGAAGATTGTAACGAAAAAATAATATTTAGACATCATTACTCTGATAAAAATTTCACTTCTTAATAAATTCGCTATTTTCCTCCCAAGCCCAGCTTCTTAGCCCCAAATCAGCCACTTATAAAAACCCGTTTTTTCCACATAAAAAAATATTGATTGACGCGGCTAAGCCTTTGAAAAAATTGTGAAATAAAAGTTCAAAAATACGGTATAGAGGTAGATTAAATACAAATCTCTACTAAACTTAAAGTGTACAAACTATAAACGTAACAACGATGAATTTTCTATTAAAAATGGACTTTCGAGTATCAATTTGAGGTCAAATGAACTTATTTAATTCTAATAAATTCGCCCCAGCGAAAACTATTTTTACTAAATTGTTTTCTCAAAGTTTGGTATTAATTATTTCTGCTATTTTTTCAGGTATTGCGCTCAGCAATCCTGTGTTACAGGGTGTGACGTCGGGCGCTGCGACGGTAAGTTCCTCCGGTAATACCACGACCATCAATCAGTCCAGCCAACAAGCCATCATTGAATGGAACAGTTTCAATATTTCCGCACAAGAAAAAACTCAGTTCGTCCAACCTAATTCTTCTGCCGTTGCGCTCAATCGCATTAATCCAAATATGGGCGCGTCACAAATTTATGGTCAGTTAAGTTCGAACGGACAAATCATTTTAATAAATGGCGCGGGCATTCACTTTGGCCCAGGCTCGCAAGTGGACGTAGGCGGATTAATCGCGTCCACGTCAGACATTACTAACGCTAATTTTTTAGCGGGCAAATATATTTTTAATATTCCGTCTTTGTTCCAAGGTTCGATTATTAACGAAGGCTCGATCAAAGCTGCAGATTACGGGCTGGTTGCATTGTTGGGAACGGGTGTCGTTAACAACGGCGTCATTCAAGCACGTCTCGGCAGTATCGCCTTAGGTGCGGGCAACGCATTTACGTTAGATTTCTATGGAGATCAACTTATCAATTTTACGGTTGATCAAGCTGCCACATCTCCAGGAGTCGATTCAAATGGAAATAAATTAGCTGCGGGTGTCACAAACTCGGGACAACTGTTAGCTGACGGCGGCAAAGTGTTGGTAACTGCGAATGTCGCTGCGGGCGTATTAGATAATGTCATCGATATGCAAGGTGTCGCGCAAGCACAATCTGTCGCTCAACAAAACGGGGAAATTATTTTATCGGGTTCTGACAACGGTGTAGTACTCGTTAGCGGCACCGTGGATGCGTCCGGTAAAGGTGCTGGCCAAACGGGGGGGATTGTCACTATCACTGGTGATGTCATTCACTTGACACAAACTGCATCCATCGACGCTTCAGGTGACGCAGGCGGCGGTGTTGTCGAAATCGGCGGTAGTGCTCATGGTCAAGGGCCGCTGAAAGATGCCACCCAAACATTACTTGATAGCGGCTCAGAAGTGAATGTCTCCGCGATTAATACTGGCAACGCGGGTCAAGCTGTTGTCTGGTCTAATGATGATACGGAATTTTTAGGTAATATTCTTTCTAATGGCGGTGCTTTAAGAGGTAATGGCGGTAACGTTGAAGTTTCCGGTGGCTTTCTTAATTTTGTTGGAAATGTTAATAGCTCGGCGGCAAATGGTAACGTAGGAAATTTATTATTGGATCCTTATGCAATCGTTATTAGTACCGGCGCAAATAATAATTATTCTGGATCAGGTACACCAACCAACGTTGCGTCGGGATCCAGCAGTGTTATGAACGTAACGACATTACAAAATGAATTGGTAAGCAATGATGTATCTATTAGCTCAGGTTCAACCGGTACAGGCGATGGTAGTGTTACGGTCAGCAATGCTGTCACTTGGACCTCCGGTCATACGCTAACGTTAAACGCAACTGGCAATATTTACATTAACGCTTCAATTACAGCTACCAGCGGGACGTTAACATTAAAAGCGGGTGATGGCTTAGCAGCTGGCAATGGTTTTGGCTCAACCGTCGGTTCCGTATTATCTCTCGCAAATCTAAATCTTAATACCAATAACGGTAATGGCGCTATTTATACCTTCACCGCAGGTATGGCAATTACGGGTACGCTTGCCGTTGGCGTAGACGCGCAAATGGATGTTACAAATGCTTTTAGCAATCAAACGAGTGCCGCTGTAACTTTAACTAACGCGGCTGTTATTCTCAGTGCAAATACTAACTCCACCAATATGCTTGGTACTGGCACGATAACAATTAATAGTGGCGCCACCATTGAAACAGACAATAGTGCTATAACTGTGCCTAATAATATTGTAATTAATAGTGGCACGCTCACACTCCAAGGTTCATCGACAAGCAGCTATAACGGCGTTATTTCCGGCTCGGGTAACGTCAGCGAAAGTGGTACGGGTTCGGTGACTTTCTCTGCCAATAATACTTATTCTGGTACTACCAATATCGCCGCTGGAGGGGCATTGATAGCGAACAATACTTCAAGCAATTATGGTGGCTTGGGAACAGGAACCTTGACAGTAAATGGTAGTGGCCAAATTATTTTCCCAGGCGGTGAATATCAAACGATTGATAATGCTATTACCTTAACGGGTGGCACCCGTTCGTCACCCGCTATAATCCAGGCAAATGGTGGTGATACCTTCAATGGCAATATCACTGTTAGTGGCACCGGCGAATTGTATGCTGCCACCTCTACTAATACGAATGTTTACGGCAATTTAGTGGGTACAACATCATCTGTACTGCTTGGTGCACCCGAAGATGGTACGGACCACTACTACACAGATAACTCATCAACTTGGAATGGTACGATTGTTAGTGAGGGTTCACAAGGCACACAAGAGGCCGACGCCGCTGGCGCTTTTGGCTCTAGCAGTGCGAACTTGCAACAAGTCGGTAGTAATGCCTTTTACATGGAAAGTGGCGGTAATGAATATGCGAATATTCAGATCGCTAATGGCCAGACTTTTGAATTAGCGGGCAGTAACACTAGCACCTATTCAGGAACGGTTGGTTATCAAAGCGGCGCCAGTGGCGGGACGCTATCTATCGGCGGGGCTGGAAACATCGATTTCACGGGTAGCACCAGCGCCAATTTCGCTATTACTGTTCAAAGTGGACAGTTAGAAATAGGGTCCGCTAATGGGGTGGGTACAGGTGCGGTTACAGTACAATCAGGTAATGGCATAGATATCGTCGCCAATAATATAACTTTCTCTAACGCTATTTCAGCGCTGGGTGGCGGCATCAACGGCAACACCAACGGCGCAATATCAATTGACGGGACTGGCGATACTTATAGTGGCGCTGTGACATTGACTGGCACCAGTTATATCGGCGGTTCCGGTTCAGGCACTATAAGTAATTTGAATACGGGTAATAATGCCATCAAAAAAGTGGGCTTGGGCGCACTGACGTTTTCAAGTCTTTCTGATACCAACACTGTAGAAATTGCTAATGGAACGCTGACTGCTCCCAGTTTTGGTACCGGCGCACTAACCCTTTCCGGAGGTACACTCATCAACAACGCCAGGTTGACTTTGGGTAATAGTAGTGTGGCTGTGACGGGAAATTCAGAGATAAGTCCTGGCGGAAATTTAACGATAAACACGAACATTGCCCTTTCAAATGGCGCTATATTGACAGTCGATAACACCACTCAAACGATGACTTTTGGAGGTAACATCAGTGGCAATGGCGGCATTACCATCGGCGCCAATACTTATTACAATTATTTCGACGGCACAGATACGTATACGGGTGGAACTATTTTAAATGGCGGCCATGATTACGCTCTCAGCGGCAATGCTTTTGGTACGGGGTCCGTCACGTTAAACAATGCCAATAATCTTCAGTTTTCTCTCGGCGGGACTTTTTCAAATTTATTTATTCTAAATAACACGGCTAGTAGCGTTGAAAACCTTTATATACCAGGCTCTGTAACCGTAACTTTAAACGGCGGATTGCAAGTCAACGGTAATACTAATCTTTTTCCAGACAATAATTCAAATCTTATCATTAACAGCGCATTAACGGGTTCCGGCGTACTGAATCTCACAGGGCCGTGGACGTACGCTTTCGAGCAATCTAGCCCTAACTTCAGTGGTACACTTAATGCCATAGGAACAGGTACCATCGCGACCTATGCCTCTAACGCGCTAGGTAATTCCAACGCCACCTTAAACTATGTGAGTTCAAGTAATGGCGGCCAAGGCACACCCACGGCTTTAAACAGTAATAATACCATCGCCAGCGGTTACACAGAATCCACTAATATTAATTTCGAAAATAATATTTATGGATTTGGTGTCCAAGGGAACACAACTCTATCTGGCAATATATCTTTTGACACAGCTATAACATTGAGCCCGAGTAGTGGCGTGATACTTGCTTTAACTGGGAACCTTTCGGGTTCCGGAGCGCTAACGTCTAGCGGCGCGGGTACATTAGGTCTTTCAGGAAGTCTTAGTAACTACACCGGCACGATTACTAGCAGCGCTGGTACGTTAGCGTTAACTGGCAACGGTACATCTTACAATAAAGCTGTTTCAATTACGGGTGGCTCGCTACTGCTGGGCGGAACGAATGATCCAACCGGTACTGGTACACTCTCTATCTATAGCGGCGCCAGCATTAGCGCAGTTTCAGGTACCTATCTTCACAATTCTAGTACATCATTTAATGGTAGCGTCTCTTTCGGCGGCGTTAGCAGTATTGAATTCGCGGGCGGCGCACCTACATTCGGCGGCGCTATCAGCGACAACGATGGCGGCACATTACAGCTTGACTCAGCATTTAATCCCGGCCAAACGTTGTCTGTTCAAAGTGGTACGTTAAGCGCGAATAGTATTACGTTGGGTGGCACGACGAGTTTATCCGCTGGCTCATTGTCTGCTTCCGGCGCGATTAGTCTCTCCGCGCTCGGCGCGAGCAACGGTACAGTTAACGTAACGAGTAGTGGCAGCACGGTCAGCATCAGTGGCGCCACTAATTTAGGTGCTGGTACGACACTAAATTTATCTAGCAGCGGCTCAACAAGTTTTACCGGCGGCGCAACGGTAAGTTCGGGTAGCACTTTTTCTATCTCTTCAGGTGGTGGAATTACACTTTCTACAAACTCCATCACGCTAGGCAGCGGTAGCCAATTTACGTTGAATGATACTTCAGGTTCAACGGGTATTGCTATTTCTACCAGTATCGGCGGCAACAGCTCTTCAAACGTCGGTAATCTTTCGATTAGCGCTCCTAACATTTCGCAAAGTATTACTGACAGCGCTGCGATCACCGTTAATAATTTTACGTTGAATAGCGGTAAGTTTTATCAAGTAAACAGTTCACTACCTACTTTCAGTGTGGGAAATAATTTCTCTATCACTTCAGGCACAGGTTCATTTACTCGCGCAACGGCTTTGTCGGGAAGTACTTACACGTTGAACGATATCTATGGATTACAAGGTGTTTCAACTCTGGCTTTAAGCAATAGTTACGTGTTAGCAAATAGTATCACCGCACCCTCTTCAATGAGTAATTGGACCGGCCCGAATGGTTCAACTGGTTTTACCCCAATCGGTACGCTTGGCTCGGCTTATTCAGGTACTTTTAACGGTAATGGCTACACCGTTAGTAATCTTTATATGGATTACATCGTGCCTTCTTCGGGTAGTGGTGTTAGTACAGGGTTATTTAATAATTCTTCCGGCACGATCGAAAACTTGGGTTTAGCCAATATTAATTTTACGCAACAATTATATGTTGCCAATAACAATACCGCCGCCGCGTCCGGTTTAGTGGGCTTGAACAGTGGCACGATCAGTGATGTGTTTGTCACCGGTACACTCGTTGGGGCCGACCAAGGGACGTTGGCGGGAACGAATATTATGGGCGGCTTAGTCGGGGTCAACAACGGCACGATTTCGAATAGTTACTCAGTTATTACCGAAAATATCGCTAATAATTTGGGTGGCGGCGGTATCGTTGGTCAGAATAATTCGGGTGGCACAATTACGAATACTTATACTGTGCCAACTTATACAGGTAATTATAAACAGAATGGCAGCACCACTACTTTTACGAATAATGGGACTATCAATAACTCTTATTACGATACGGCGAATAATCCAAAATCAGGCGGCGGCGGTACCGGTTTAACTGACGCGCAAATGCAACAATATAATAACTTTTCCGGTTTTGGTTTTACTGGCTCTTCACCCGTCTGGGCAATTCCACAAGCGGGCGGGTATCCCGTCTTAACTGCGTTAACACCTGGGCCGTATGCGCCTGTGGGCATTACACTGACAGGTACGGTTAGCAATGGCGCGAACGATTCGCTGACTTTTGTCAGCAATGGTTCTTCTCTAGGTAGCGTCACGATTAACAGTGACGGCACATTCTCATTTGTGGCACCGAACCTCAACGCCAGCAGCGGCTTTTTAATCTTTCTTTCTAGCGGCGCGAGTGGTGGTTTAGCTGACATCAGCAGCGGGACACTCGGCTCGACGATGACGTCTTTGAATTTCAGCGCTGGAACATTTAATGTCGGCGACGCGAATAATAATTTCAATATTTCTAATACGACACTTTCGAACGCGCTCGGTAGTTTAACGGGTAATGGCGCGGTGTTTTCCGCTTCAGGAAATAATTTAACATTTAACAGTAATATGAACTTCAATACGTTATCTAATATTTCTTATAACTTAAATGGGAATATTTTCACGTCAGGTACTGGTTCGGTGACTTTTAACGGTGGCATTACGGTTTCAAATAATCCTACTGTTACCTCCGCGCAGAACATCACATTCAATTCGACCGTAAACGGCAGCAGTAGCCTTTATTTAAAAAGCTCAACTAATAGTTCTATTTCCGGCGCGATTGGGAATAGCGCGGGGCTTGCAACTTTAGAAATAGACGGCGGCACTGGGACATTATCTTCAATTAGTAGTTTGACTAATTTAACCTTGGGCGCGAATGAAACTGTTTCTGGGGACAGCGCTAATAATACTTATACGTTAAACTCTAATGGCGTGTTGAATATTTCTAGCGCTTCTAGCGCTGGCACCGGCGCGATTACGCTGGCGGGCGGTTCTATCAACGCAACGTCGGCAGTGACTCTTTCAAATGCATTGACGGTTTCTTCAGCCAGTTCGTTAACTGGTTCAGGCATCGATTTTTCTAGTAGCTCCATTGTCTTGAATGGCGTTTTATCTGTTACCAGCAGCGGCACGACGAAGTTTGAAAAAGCCATGAGCGGCGGCGGCGCATTGAAGCAAACAGCAGGCACAATGATCTTGTCTGGCGCGAATACTTTTACCAGTGATAGTTACATAACCGGCGGTACTGCGGTGGCAGGCACAAATACCGCATTCGGGTCAGGGGCAATTTTCTTAGACGGCGGTTCACTCTCATCTAACACTAGTGTATCAATGTCGAATCCATTTGGCGTGACTGCCAATGGCGGGACCATTAGCGGCAGTAGTAATCTCACGCTATCAAACTCGGGTTTTTCCACACTCTACGGCACTCTAACTCTTAACAATTCTGCAAACGTGGGTTTCAGCGGTTATCTCACTGGCGCGGGCGCTGTGACTATAAGCCAAGGTAATGTGACATTATCCGGTGCGAATAATTACACCGGCGCGACGACGTTAAACGGTGGTACATTGATTGGTTCTAGCGCGTCGATTTCAGGCGGCTCTTTTAAAGAAAATAATTCTGCTACTTTACAAACAATTAATATCAATGAAGGTACTACCATTAATGGCACACAATACATAGCTAACGGCGTGCAATTCAATGGTACTGTCACGGGCGCCGGCGCCATTAGTGTTAATAGCGGCGGCAGCTTATATGCTTCTCAAAATAATACTTTCAATGGGACTGTCGCTGACTCGGGCCTATTGGAATCAAACGCCGGCACAAATCCATTTGGTACCGGAGCGTTAACTTTTTATAACGGTTCTTCTATTCAAGCGGATACGGGTTCGACCTTAGGCAACAGTTCCGTCACGGTAAATGGTTCGGTCACGCAAAATAATAGTAGCAATAACCCGATGGCGTTTGCTAATGGGGTAACAATGGCTAGCGGTTCGCTTTATACCGCTAACGCGCCGATTTGGTTTGAGTCCGCTATCACCGGCAGCGGCGGCATTACGTTACAAGGTGCTGGTACCAGTTATACCTATACAAATAATCCTTCCTACAACGGTACAATTACCGTCTCTTCTGGAACGCTGCAAGGCAATGGCGGTACTAATCCGTTCGGTACGGGAACGCTAACCTTAGCAGGCGGCACTTTGACTACATCAACAACTGCAACGCTCGGTAATTCTTCTCTGTCAGTGACTAGCGCTTCTACTATTAGCGGTAGTAGTAGCATTACCATTAGTAATGGCGGCACGCTTTCCGCTGGCTTAACTGATACCGATAGCGCCACACTAACGTTGAGCGGTGTTTATAGCGGCAGCGGCAGTATCACAGAAGGTAATGGCGCTGGCATCTTAGTGCTTGGCGGTTCAAACACTTTCACGGGCGGCGTATCCGTTAATGCAGGCACAGTGCAAGCGGGAGCAAACGCGGCGTTTGGTACCGGCACTATTGGGTTTAACAATAGCACGTTACAAGCTACCACCGGCGTGACGATCGGCAACAATTACACCGTCGGCGGTAATGGTTTATCGGTCAGTGGTAGTAATAGTATTACCTTAAACGGTACAGGTGGATTAACCGGTACGTTGGCGGATGGCCTCGCTCAAACACTCACGCTAGGCGGCGTACTCTCCAGCACCGGCGCAATTTCTCAATCTACTGGTACATTAGTTATTTCGGGTGCGAATACTTATTCAGGCGGCACCTCGATCACGGGTGGCACGTTAAAAGTTGGGTCCAATACGGCGTTGGGTACTAATACGCTCTCAATGAATAGCAGCACTTTACAGGCGACGAGTGGTGTTACCTTAGCAAATAGTTTCACCGTTGGTTCTAACGCGGTAACGATTAATGGCAGCAATAATATATCATTTAGCAGCGGCGGCACCTTATCCGGTCCGTTAACCGACACCAATAGCGCGACGCTGACGTTGAATGGTGTGTTTAGCGGAGCAGGCAGCATCACCGAAGGGAATGGCGCTGGCACGTTAGTGCTTGGCGGTTCTAATACTTTCACGGGTGGCGTATCCGTTAATGCGGGTACTGTGCAAGCGGGAACAAACGCGGCATTTGGTACGGGAATTATAGGTTTTAACAATAGCGTGTTACAAGCTACCACCGGCGTTTCTATCGGCAACAATTATACGGTAGGTAGCAATGGTTTATCAGTCAGTGGCAGTAATAGTATTACATTAAACGGCACAGGCGGATTAACTGGTACGTTGGCGGATGGTCTCGGTCAAACATTAACGCTAGGCGGCGTACTCTCCGGCACAGGCGCAATTTCTCAATCCACAGGTACATTAGCCATCACGGCTGCGAATACATATTCAGGCGGCACAAGTCTCACCGGTGGCACGCTAAGTGTTGGCTCTAATACCGCATTGGGTTCTAGCACTCTCTCAATGAGCGGTGGCAGCGCTCTGCAGGCAAGTACGGCGGTAACGTTAGCGAATAGTTTAAGTGTTGGTTCTAACGCGGCATCAATTAATGGCAGCAATAACATTACGTTTAGCAGCGGCGGTTCTTTAGGTAGCGCGTTAACCGATACAGACAGTGCGACGCTGACGTTGAATGGTGTGTTTAGCGGAGCAGGCAGCATCACCGAAGGCAATGGTGCGGGTACATTAACATTAGGCGGTTCCAATACTTTCTCGGGTGGTGATTCAATCAATGCGGGCACGGTGATTGTAGGTACAAACGCTGCGTTTGGTACCGGTACGATTAGTATTAATAACAGCGCTCTACAATCTTCTACTGGCGTGACACTTGGTAACGTTTATTCTTTTGGTACCAATGGCGCGACGATTAGCGGCAGCAATAATATTACTTTCAGCGATACCACGAGTAATTCCGGTGTGCTTAACGGTAACGTGATAAATATCACGGATTCGGGAACGGTTAGTTTTGCGAAAGCATTGTCTGGCAGTGGCGGTTTGACCCTCACTGGTGGTACGACCGCGTTGACTGGCACGAATAATTACACCGGCACAACGACAATCTCAAATAGCGCGACGTTAACAAATACTTCTGGCGGTGACGCATCAATAACTAGCGGCAGTTTTTCCGTAACCGGCACTGCTAACCTAACGGGCAGCAATACGCATGCCTTAATTATTAATGAAGGCATTGCCATTGGATCAACTGTGAATGTGAATGGCAGAGTTCAATTCCTTGGCTCCATGAGCGGCAGCGGTGCAACTGCCGTTGTGTCTGGCGGTGCATTATATACTTCACAATCTAACTCAAGTTATTCCGGCGCGGTCACCGACGCGGGTTTATTAGATACACAAAGCAGTTCGAATCCATTTGGTACCGGCACGCTTACTTTTAATAATGGCGCAACGTTCCAGTCTACTAACACAAGCACAACTTACGCCAATAACAATATTCAAATTAATGGAACTGTCACTGAAAATAATAGCGGCAACATCACTAGCTTCCCCTCTGCTGGCACGGTGACAGTAAATAGTTCTGCGCTGTTAAACGCGAATGGTTTAACTTTCGCAGGCCTGGTCGCCGGCAGCGGCGGTATCACGGTGGCAACGAATACAAATACGTTTAGCGGAACTAATACTGCTTATAGCGGCGCGGTCATTTTAAATGGCGGCACCATCAACGCGAATAGTGCGACGAATCCACTAGGTTCTGGTTCACTCACATTAAACGGCGGTACGTTGTATACCTCCTCCGGCACGGCTTTAGCAAACGTTACTTCCGTAGGTAGCAGCGACTACGTCGTTATTAATGGCGCGAATGGATTAAAGTTTAATGGTCAAGTGACGCTGAATTCCAGTAGTGAAATCTTATTACAAAATAATAATGTTAACTTTAATAATGGTGTGACTGGGTCAGGTGGTATTGGCTTCGATCAAAACAACGCGGCTACCGCGATTTTTGGCGGCAATAATGGTGGCTATTCTGGTACGATTGGTGGCACTTATAATAGTAACTACGTCGGCTATAACGCGACGATCGAAATCAATAACTCTAATACTAACTTGTTAGGTACTGGTACTTTGAATGTTAGTTCTGGCTCTATCACTGCAATTAGCAGTACGGGTTCAGGCACGATCTCTAATACGTTTAGCAACCCCAATGGCAATGAAACTATCGGTAACTCAGCTATTTCTGGCAATTATGCCTTAACACTCAGTAACGCTAGCGACGCGTCAAATTATACGATTTATTTTGGTACTAACGTTAGCTTGCCTAACAGTTTTAGTTTTAGTGGTTACAGTGAAGTCTTGAATGGCGGCACGTTGAATTTAGGCGGCAGTAACACTGGCACAAATACCTATGGTATGAAAGTTGATAGCGGCGGTTTACTGAATTTAACGAATAGTAACGCGCTCGGCACAGCAACTGGCACGAATGTTTCATATGTCAATGTCGTATCTGGTGGTGAAGTCGATACGAATGGCTCGATCAACGCGCCGATTACTTTCACTCTGAATGGTACAGGTAATAGCGGCAATGGCGCATTGTACTTAGTAAACAACGCCTCAGGTACAATTAACAACGCTATAACGTTAGCCAGTAATACGATGATCGGCGCAGGCAGTAGCAGTACGTTAACGTTAGGCAGCACGGTCGCGACCGCGGGTTTCGCGTTGACTTTTAACGATGGTAGCAGCAGTACGATATCATCCAGCGGTGTGATCAGTGGTACCAGCGGCAGCCTCGTTAAGACGGGTACTGGAGCATTAAAAATAACTGGCACGAATTCGTATACGGGTGGCGCGACACTGACCGGCGGGACAGTTTACGGTGATAATAATAGTGCGTTTGGTACTGGCGCCTTATCATTAAATGGCGCGACGTTAACGTCGGATAGCGCGCAAACTTATACAAATGCTCTGACCGTTACCGCGAATGGCGGTAACATCAACGGTGCTAACAATCTTACTTTTAACACGCAAGCAACTTTAAATAGCGGCGGCACGACGACTCTCTTGAATGGTTCTTCATCGACGCCAATTGATTTCGCGGGCGGCTTAACGGGTTCTGGTACGCTCACATTCT
Organism: Gammaproteobacteria bacterium; assembly: GCA_963692955.1. Taxonomy (GTDB): domain Bacteria; phylum Pseudomonadota; class Gammaproteobacteria; order DSM-16500; family DSM-16500; genus UBA5158. Next base: position 2,281,031 of record OY843587.1, read on the forward strand.
CTAGTACAAGTCCTGCTACTGCGGAATTTGGCGGAACAACTAACGGTGGTTATTCAGGAACTATTAATGCGACTTCGGGCACCTTACTGATTAACTCAACCGGCGGTAACCCACTCGGCACTGGAACGATTAATGCGAGCTCAACTTCTATTTCATCGCTAGTCACCGCGAGTGCGATTACGAATAATATGACTCTGAATGGTAATTTAAATTTAGCCGGCTCACAAAATCTTACGTTGAGCGGTACCCTCGGCGGCAGCAGCACGCTTACCACCACTGGTTCAGCTACCTACACTTTAAGCGGCAATAACAGCTACAGCGGCGGCACGATTATGGATAGCGGTATTTTAAGCGTGGGTTCGAATAGTAATCTTGGTTCCACCAGCGGCTCATTGTCATTCTATGGTGGTACGTTGATGGTGACTAATTCATTCGACTCAGCCCGCAGTATTTATTTAGGCGCGGGGGGCGGTACGATTAATCCAAATGGCAATAGTGGGGTCGTGTCTAACGGCAATGGCCTTGGTTTATCAGGATTAATCACCAGCGTGTCTAGCAGTACACCGCTGCTCACCATAAATGATACGTCTGCGGGCGGCTTAGGTATGGTGTCGTTGAATAACGCTAGTAACAGTTTCACCGGTGGCATCAACGTCATCTCGGGGACATTAGGATTTAATAACGCGGGTTCAGTGTCATCTGGAACAATCTTAATTAATGGTACAGGCAATGCGGGTTTAAGAGCTGAGAATAATGCTACAACTATTACTAACGCTATCACCGCCAATGCTAGTTTTAGCCTTGGGCGTGCCACGACGCTTGGTGGCGCGATTAGCTTAGGTAATAACATCACTATTACTTTATCCAATCCAGATACCAGCGGTGTGTCTAATAGCGCTATCTCCGGCAACATCAGTGGATCTTACGGTATCACAGAACAAAGCGGCACCAATGGTAGCGGCAACGCACTCGTTCTATCTGGCAATAATTCTTATACGGGTAATACGACGATTAGCGGTATCATTCAAGATGCATCGACCTCCGGCAATGCATTTGGCACGGGCAATGTCCTCCTCCTCAACGGCACATTGAATATGGCAACCAGTGCCGCGCTGCCTAACTCGGTACAAGTGACTGGCACTTCATCAAGCTCCACCATCAATGGTTCAACGGGCGATAACATCAATGGTTCATTGACGGTTGGCGCGGGTAACACGTTAAATATTTCGAATTCAGGCGGCATTACGTTCTTGGGCGCCGCGACGTTAAATTCGACGTCAACGTTGACGTTAAATAATTCTTTTGCCATCGGCAGTCTCAGTGGCGTTAGTGGCAGCACTCTGAATTTAAATTCAAATACACTTACCATCAACAGCACGACTAGCGGTATCAGCAACACGGAAGCCGGCGGTATAAACGGTACCGGCGGCGTGACGGTTAATCTTACCGGCGGCAACAACGCGACGCAAATTTTCACGGGTTCAGAAACTTATTCTGGCACGACTAAAGTGACCAGCGGAATTTTACAAGTCGGATCCGGCAGCACGTCTTCCAGTGTCGGTACCGGCTCTCTAAATTTAAATGGCGGTACATTAGATTCAGGTTACACGAGCGGCACGTTAACGTTGAGTAACACCTATACGGTTAGCGCTTCATCAATCCTCGGCGGCTCGAATGCACTTAGCTTAACTGGCGCTGGCACCATCAATTCTGGTACGACGCTGACAGTCAACAACACGGGCGCAACAACTTTTAGTTCCATCACCGGCAGCGCCGCGAATGCAGGTTCTTTAAGCGCTGGCTCAGCGGCTGGTTTAATTACTTTGAACGGCGCGGTCGGTGCTAGCACATTAGCATCCATCAGTTTAGCGGACGCCGTTTCTATACATACAAGCAGCATTAGTTCCGCCGGTACGTTATCGTTAACCGGCTCGACCACCGTTCAAACATCTACAACACTCAACGGCGCTAACATCACGTTGAATACGGTCAATGATACTTCTACAAATACCGATACGTTAACCTTGAACGCTAGCTCTTCGAATAGCTTGACGGGTGTAATTGGTGCGACGTCATTAGCGGGTTTGACCGTCAATGGAACCACGACGATTAGCGGCGGCGCCATCAGTGCGACGACGCAAAGTTATACGGGTGCGACGACACTTTCTAACGCGACGACATTTAACGGCACGACGGCAGGTTTTGCCGCCGTCGCGGATTCTACCTCTTTGACATTAACTTCAGGCATGACGGGAACTTTTGGCGGCGTATTAAGCGGCGGCGGTAGTGTAAATGTGAATAATGGAGCAACGGCGAATTATAGTGTGGCTAATACGTATTCTGGTGCGACGGCGGTCAGTGGCACACTGAATATTAACGCCGGTTTGGCGCTGAACTCTATAACTAATGCCGACACAGCTGCTACGGGTATCATTAATTATAATAGCGGTTCATCGAATATTAATACGGTAAATACCAGTTACACCGGCACGGTAAATCTTAATTCCGGGTCGACGGTGCAATCGAATGTGGCGAGTAATTCCTTAGGTACTGGCACGTTAAATTTAGGCGGTGGTACATTACAATCCTCTATCAATAACAACACTTCATTCGGTAATAGTTCCGTTAATGTCACCGGCAATAGTACCATCGCTCCAAATGGTAATGTCACCTTTACTAACGGTGGTAACTTCAATGCGGGTACGACATTAACTGTCACCAATTCAGGCGGCCCTGGCGGCTTTGGCGAAACTACTTTCGGCGGCGCGCTGTTACAAAACGGCACCGGCACGACCAATTTCATCGTTAACAATGGCAACACTAGCAGTGTTTATTTCAACGGCGCAAACACTTTCAATACGTTAACTCTCACCAGCGGTAATATTGGTAGTACTAATTCGGCTTCGTTAACGGCTAATTACACTGTCGCAGCCAATACTACGATAGGTATCGACCTGCGGGGTAATATGTCGCTAACAGGTACCGGCACATTAAATTCTGGCAGTACTTTACAAATTTCGAATACGGGCACCACGACGTTAAATACCATTAACGGCGCTAGCAGCGGCGCTGGTTCCATTACGACGAGTGGTTCTTCGGTTGGCGCTATCACGTTGAACGGCGTTATCGGTGGTACTGCGGCGATTAATAGTATTAACTTAGGCACCGTCACGAATATTAACAATTCGGCTATCACCACCAGCGGTTCGCAAACTTATAGCGCGGCGACGGTGTTAGACACTAGCACTACGTTAACCGGCAGTGCGATTTCACTAAGCACGTTAGATAGTTTAACAAATGGCTCTGCAGCGCTATCGTTATCGGCGTTGGGTACCGGCAACGCTATTCTTCTTAATGGCGTGGTTGGCGGTACACATGCGTTAGCCAGTATCGCGGCTACCAGTGGTAACGTCGGCGCTTACAATAATATTTCCACTACGGGCACGCAAAGTTATTCAAACGTTTTCAATGCCGTGGGTGGTAGTACGATGACACTGGCGGGCACGGGTTTAAGCTTTGGCTCGATCGGTGGTACTGATAGTTTAACGTTAAACGCTTCGAGTACTATTGGCGTGACGAACGCGGTTAGCGGTATCAATGCGTTAACTATTTCAAATTCTACCGGCACGACGTTCGGCGGCGCGGTCACCGCAAGTTCATTAACCTTATCCAACACGACTGGCGCGGTGACTGTCACTGGTTTATTAACTGCTGGCGCGTTGACCACGACTAGCAATGGTTATAGCGTCGCACTCAATGGCGGCACATCTATCACCGGTGGCACGTCGACCACGTTCTCTAATACCGGCGGCGTCACGTTAGTCGGCACATCCACCTTTAATGCCGGCTTAACATCGACGGCAAGTTCGACTAACTTAAATGGCACGTTAACGTCTTATGGCACAGCGATTAATTTAGGCACGACTGCGCTAAGCGGCGGCATGTCGACCATCATCACGACGGGGAATAGCAATGCTGCCGGCAGCAATATTACTTTAGGCGCAGTGACTGGCGCCGCAAACGGTTCACAAAGTTTAACGGCTACCGCCGGCAGCAGCGGCACGTTAGCGTTGAACGGCACAATCGGGACGAGTTCAGTTGGCTTAAACACTTTAACCGCCTCAGCTAATAGCATAAGTATTAACAACAGCACGATAGATACGACCGGCGCGCAAGCATATACCGGTCCAATTACATTAGCGGCGGCTAAGAGCGGGTTAAATAGCACGAATTCAACGATTACATTTAATGGTACGATTAACGGCGGCAACGAATTAGATGCGAATGGCAACTTAGGCGTTACCTTTAACAGTAATGTCGGCGCGAATACTGCTTTATCCACTTTGAAAGTCAGTGGCCCAACGAGCATTAACACTTCTTCGATCACGACGAGCGGCTTACAACAATACAATGGCGCTGTGACCTTAGTCGTAGACACTAACACCACCAGCACAGGCGGCGCGGTGACTTACGGAAGTACCATCGCAGGGGCGGCAAGATCATTGACCGTTAGCGGCACCAGCGTTTCATTCGCTAATACAATTGGCAGCGCGGCGTCGTTAAATCTTTTAGACGTCACCGGCGCGACGACACTAACCGCGGGCACGGTTAATGCGACGACCCAAAATTACCGCAGCGCTGTCACGCTTGGCAGCGATAATACTTTGACAGCATCGACTGGCGGCGCTATCGATTTCTTTAATACAGTGGACGGTACTTACAATCTTACCGTGAGCGCGCCGACTGTCACTTTTGGTAATTCTATAGGTAACGCGACTGTCAGCAGTTATTTAAATTCCTTAACCGTATCGGGCGCGACGGTTAACGATAGCGCGACATTCATCAACACGGCCGGTGCGCAAACTTTCCAAGCAATCACCGGTAATAGTTCAATGGTGTTAGGCACCAATAGCACCTTAACTAGTACCAGCGGCGCGATTAGTTTATTAAATTCTGTAAGTGGCGCGCATGCGCTTAGCATTTCAACAGCAAACGGCGGTGTCACGCTGGGTAATGGCCCGACGACATCGGCAGCGGTAGCAAGCTTTGCTGTCACTGGCGGCACGACTCTGAATTGGAATACCGTAAACACCACCGGTTCACAACTCTTTTCAAGCGCAGTCACGCTGGCAAATAGTAGTAGTTTAACCAGCAGCGGCAGTTCAATTAGTTTTTCGAATACTCTCGACGGCGCGTTCGCGTTGAGTGCCAATGGCAAGACTGCGGTTAATTTCAATAACGGCATTGGTACACAAACCCCCTTAGCTAGTTTGACTGTGTCAGGTCCAACGACGCTAGGCAGCACGGGAGTGTCGACTGAAAATATCAAAACTAGCGGCGCGCAGCTTTTCAATGGCGCTGTGACGTTGGCTTCAAACAGTAATTTAGTCAGCGCCGGCAATGCAATTACGTTTGGCAGCACTATAGATAGCGGCGCCGCGGCGCATTCTTTGATAGTGAATGGTAATCAAGGTATTACTTTTGGTGATAACGTTGGCTTAACTGCCGCTCTAAGCAGCTTAAGTGCCACGGGCGCGATCACGATTAATTCTGCGAACATCAATACGGTTGGCGCACAAAATTATATTGGCGCGGTCACGGTAGGTAATGCATTATCCCTCTCAGCCTCTAGCACCAGCAGCGGTATCATCACCTTTAATCAAACGGTAAATAGCACCGCGAGTCAGGCTAACTCACTCGCGATCACGGCGGGCACGGGTATCGCAATTGATAATTCTATTGGCGCGGGCACGAATGGCGCGCTGTCTACTTTAACGGTGACGGGTAACACATTGTTAACCGCCGCTAATATCGATACAACCGGCGCGCAACAATATAACGGCGTAATGATTTTAGGCGCTGATGCCAATATGAATAGCACCTTCGGCTCAATTAATTATGCCAATACCGTCGACGGCGGTTTCAATTTAATCGCCGGCGCGAGTTTTGGCGGCGTGACTTTCGGGCAAAACGTGGGTGTCGCCACGAACCTCACCAGCTTAACCGTGACGGGCGCAACGACAATTAACGCTGCGAACATACAAACGACAGGGAATCAACTTTATAATAGCGCGGTGACGATCGGCAACACGACCACGACACTTACGAGCGGCGGCACCACGAAATTTGTTAATACGGTGAATAGTGCTACTAGCAACCACAATAACTTAATCGTATCCGCGTCAGGCGTAACGTTTGGAAATTCTGTCGGCTCCGCGACGAATGGAAAGTTGGCAACCTTAGCGGTTACCGGCGCAACTACGATTAATGGCGCGGCTGTCGCCACCACTGGCGCGCAAACTTATAATAGTCTGGTCAATGTGGGTGTCGATAGCAATATAACTAGTGACTCAGGCGCGATCAATTTTGTTAAAACCATCGATGGCAATATTAATTTGACGGTGAATGGCGGAACTGGCGTGACCTTCGGACAAGCCGTCGGCGGCACGACCACGTTAGCTTCATTAGCAGTAACGGGAGCGACAACAATTAATGCGCCGTCTATTTCGACGTTAAGCGGTCAGACATTTAATTCAGCAGTAACGCTAGGCGCAGACACAACTCTTTCGAATCAAAGCGGCACCCTTGATTTCGTTAGCACTATCAATGGCGCGCATGCTTTAACGCTTGCCAGCCCGACGGTGACTTTTGGCAATTCAATCGGCAGCTTAGGCGCAGCGTCGTATCTCAATTCGTTGACGGTTTCTGGCAACAATATAAATGACTATGCCGCGAATATAAATACGACGAATGGACAACTCTATCAATCCGTTGCTGGCGTGAGCACGATGACGCTAGATACAAATAGTAGTCTCATGAGCGTCAACGGCGCCATTGCTTTATCAAATAACGTCAGCGGCGGTTCTAATGGTTTAACGCTTAACGCGGCAACCGTCGGTGTGACCTTAGGTACTGGCACGACCGGTAGCGCATCGTTAGCTAATTTAAGTGTGACCGGCGCCACCACGATTAACTGGGGAACGATTACCACTACCGGCATACAACAATATTCAAGCGCGGTGGCATTGAACAACAGTTCTAACATTACCAGTTCAGCTAGCACGGTCACCTTTAGTAGCACTGTCGATGGTTCATTCGCGTTAGCAGTGAATGGTAGTACTGGCGTAAACTTTAATAACAACGTCGGCGCTGGCACGTCGTTAGCAAGTTTAGCTGTCAGCGGTCCGACGACCGTTGGCTCAGCAGGCGTCAGTTCAGAAGTGGTTAAAACGACCGGCAAACAAACTTTTAACGGCACTGTCGCATTAGCTTCTAACACCACAGCTGCAAGCTCCGCTAATCAAATCGTTTTCAATAATACTATCGACAGCAGCAGCACTACACCGATGTCCTTAGCTCTCAATGGCAATACCGGCGTGACACTAGGCAACTCCATCGGCAGTCTGCATGCATTGAATTCTTTAACCGTCAATGGCGTTACCTCAATTAATTCCACCAACATCGATACGACTGGCGCTCAATCTTATAATAGCGCGGTAACGTTAACGAATAATGCGAATTTAGCGGCGAGCAATAGCGGCAATGGTTTGATTACTTTTGCCAGCACGATTGATAGCGCGGCTAATCAAGCGAATAGTTTAACCGTGAACGGCAGCGGCGGCGCCACCTTCAATGGTTCGATAGGCGCAGGCACCAATGGAATTTTATCATCGTTAACCGTCACCGGCCCGACGACTCTGAATTCAGCCAACATAGTCACTAGCGGTGCGCAACTCTATAACAGCGCCGCCACTTTAATCGCGTCATCATCCATGCAAAGCACTGCCGGTACTATCGTATTTGGTAGCACGATTGATGGCGCGTATGCATTGGTGCTGAATGGCAGCGCGGGCGTTACGCTAAATAATAACGTCGGCAGCTTAGCCAAATTAGCTAGCTTAGATATCACCGGCACCGCGACGTTAAATTCAGCGAATATTGCCACGACAGGCAATCAAATTTATCGTAACGGCGTGTTAATCGGCAATAACAATAGTGATCTTGTCAGCACTACCGGCGCGTTAAATTTTGTCAGCACGATTAATAATACCGGCGCGCAAGCCAATAATCTTACCGTGAATGGAGCGACAGGCGTGACGTTTGGCGACTCAATCGGTGGCGCGGCGAAATTAAGTAGTTTAGATGTAACCGGCACCACGACTTCTAACGCTGCGACGATTGCCACCACCGGCAATCAAACTTATCACAGCGGTGTTAGCATCGGTGTTAATAGTAATATTGCCAGCACCAACGGCACCGTGGACTTTACCCAAACAGTGGATGGGGGCTTCGGGTTAACAGCGAGTGGCGGTAGCAGCGTCGTTATGAATGGCGCAGTCGGCAGCACGGCTAAACTGGCTAGCGTCAATGTCACGGGCGCGACGACTATCAACGGGCCTTCTGTTTCAACCACGGGTAACCAAACTTATAATAGCAATGTCACGGTCGGCGCGACTACCGCCATCACAAGTCAAAGTGGCTCTTTAGATTTCAAAGCGCTATTAGACAGTAACGCGGCGCAAACTAACAATGTTACCTTAAACGGCAATCAAGGCGTGACGTTGGAAAAATCGGTCGGCTCGAACTTCTCGTTTAATAATTTGAATGTTACCGGCTTGACGACTATCGGCACCGGTTCCGCTATCTCAGTGAATACCGGCGGCACACAGACTTACAATAGCATCGTCGATTTAGCGTCTAGCAGCGTTAACCTCAATGCGAATAACAATGCAATTAATCTCACGCAAAATATCAGCAGCGCGGGCGACACACTGACGTTAAACGCAGGCTCTGGTCTAATTACCGCGAATTCATTTAGTGGCAATGGTAACTTAACCGTGGCGAACTCCGGCGGCGTTAGCTTTAGCAATAGCGTCAACGCCAATGCGATCGCGTTGCAAAACACGACTGGCAACATTAACTTTAACGGCTTAGTCACAGCGACTAGCTTATCGACTGCGGGTTCAAGTCAGAATACTTACAATTTACAAATAAACGCTAGCGGCACGATTACGAATGCCGTTAACTTTACGAATACCGGCGGCGTGACTTTAGTCGGATCGTTCTTATTTACTAACGGTGTCACTTCAACGGCAAGCACATCGACACTAAACGGCAACGTCGTTACAAATGCGGCGCCCGTAGAATTCGGCGTGACAAAATTAACTGGCGCGACTCTTATCGATTCAACTAATAATGCCAGCGTCGCCGGCGCTAATGTCAGTATGGACAGCACGATTAATGGCGCGCAAAACCTAATAGTTACCGCGGGCACTGGCACTGTCACGTTTAGCGGTATGCTAGGTAACACGACTAATTTGAATAGTTTGACGGTGACTGGCGCGACCACATTCGGCCCGTCTGCTGCCAGTATCACGACGACGAACGCGCAAAATTTTAATAGCGCGGTGACGTTGAACGGCAACGAAAACTTTACTAGCACCGCTGGCGCGATCACGTTAGTCAGCACTGTGAACGGCAACCAAAACTTGAATTTGAATGGCGCTACCAACGTTGATTTAAATGCATCGGTCGGCGTGAAAAACTTGACCGTGACCGGCGCGACGACGATCAATTCGGCCGCTATCACGACGACGCAAGCACAAGCATATAACAGTGCCGTCACGTTACAAAACTCAAACTCTAACTTCACCGCTGGCACGTCAATTAATTTTGTCAGCACTATTAACAGCTCATCCAATGGCAACACGAATTTAACGCTGAACGGCGCGAGCGGCGTTACCTTCGGCGATTCGATTGGTAATCTCGCTAATGAAAAATTAGCGACCTTGAATGTCACTGGCGCAACTTCGATTAATTCATCTGTGATCAACACCACGGGCACGCAAGCATATCAAAGCGCTATTACCCTCACCAATTCCGATACCATGAATAGCGGCAACACTATTACTTACAATAACACTCTCGACAGCGCTAGTGGTTTAGGTTCAAGCTTAACTGCCAATGGCTCGGCGGGCGTGACGTTTAACGGTAATATCGGTAACGGTAGTAACGGTCAATTGACTAACTTACTCGTCACGGGCTCCAGCAGCAATCCTACTATCAACATCAACACTGCTTCGATAAAAACTAGCGGCGCGCAAACCTATAACACTGCCGTCACGTTACAAGCCGACAGTAGCTTGGCGAGCAGCGCGGGCACCATCGAATTTAAAAATGTCGTTAACGGCGCGCAAAACCTAATACTAAACGGTAACACCGGCGTCATTTTAGATAATTCAGTTGGCGCTGGTACGAATTTATTAAGCTTAAATGTCAGCGGCCCGACAACAATTTACTCCGCAAACATCGACACGACGAATCTACAAAAATACCAAAGCCCAATCAGCTTTGGTAGCGCCGCAGATAACCTGGTTAGCTCGGCAGGCGCGCTTGAATTTGATAACACGGTGAATGGCGCGACGAATTTAACGCTAAACGCTCACACGACCGTGACTTTAAACGGTGCCGTCGGTAATACGACGCCATTAACAAGTTTAGACGTCACCGGCTTGACTAACTTAAATTCTCCGCTGATTAAAACGGTTGGCACGCAAGCGTATCACAGCGCGGTATCATTAGTTTCAGACACCGATATCGTGAGCGTAGCTAACAATATTTCATTCAATACCACCGTCAATGGCGGCGGTAACAATTTCACTAGTAACGCTGGCGGCACGACGGTCTTCAGCGGCACTATTTCCAACGCCAATAATTTTATGAATACCTCAACGGGATCGACAACCTATTATGGCTCGATCTCAAATACGACTAATTTAGTGACTACAGCGGCAACGATAGATTTACAAAATGGTAACGTCACCACTTCCGGCAATCAAACTTATAACGGCGCAATCACGTTAGATAGCAATCCGGGTAACATTACCAGCACCAACAACGGCAATATACTTATGCATTCATCCAGCGTTGCTAACAATGGTAACTTAATCACGTTCAACACCACAGGGAGCGCGGAAGTTACGGGTAGAATTTCCGGTACTGGTGGCTTTACGCAAGCAGGCAGTGGCGTCACAACCTTCGATTCTTCTTTAAATAATTACACGGGCGCGACACAAGTTAACGCCGGTACTTTACAAATCTCTACCAATGGCGCGCTATCCGCGGTAAGTAATACGAATGTCGCAAGCGGCGCGACACTTAATTTAAATAACTTCAATAATACGCTGCAATTATTAACCGGCAGCGGTTACGTCACTTTAGGCAGCGGTACGTTGACGGTGAATGACACGGGCGCCGACGCCTTTAGCGGTAATATCAGCGGAGCGGGTAACCTTACAAAAGTAAACGCCGGTACGTTAACCTTATCCGGCAATAGCTCTTATTCCGGCACTACCAATATTAATAACGGCATAATAAATGTCATTAGTAATAACGCGCTGGGTACGAGTAATACGACCGTCGCTGCGGGCGCAGAATTAGATATCAATAATAATGTGACCGTGGGTAACAATCTCAATATTTCAGGTAACGGCACGAGCGGTAACGGCGCGTTAGTCACCACCGGCAATGACACATTGACCGGCAACGTGAAATTGAATGACAACACTAACATCGGTGTCGTGAACTCTAGCGATGCATTAACCATGACTGGAGTTATCAGTGGTACGGACGTCAACGCTAATTTAAATAAAATCGACGCTGGTCAATTAACTATTGCTAATCCCAACGACTCATATACTGGGAATACAAATATTCTGAACGGTACTCTCATTGTCGGCACTCCAACCGCAATTCCTACCACTAGCGCATTAAATATTAGCGGCGGCGCGTTAACCGGTATAAGCAATGAAACGATTAATATTACTTCATTGAGCGGCGCTGGTTCATTGAGCTTGACCCAAGCAGGTGTGATCATTGGAACTGATAACTCTTCAACTACCTTCTCTGGTACGATTAACGGCGCGGGTAACCTTTACAAAGTGGGAACGGGTACGCTGACTTTATCGGGTAATGACTCTTACACCGGCATCACCAGTGTCGGCAGCGGTACTTTGAATTATCAAAATGATGTTTCTAACATCGGCATTTTAACCGTTGCCTCTAATGCCGCGTTAGAATTAACGAATGCGACGCTTTATTCAACTGGTATTTCGCTCAATGGTAATGGCGTGTTAAATGGCGGCGCCTTAACGGCGACCGCAACTTCAAGATTAATTAGTAACGTTAATCTCTCTTCAAACACTCTAATCAGCACGCAACTGCCGTCTGACACTTTCACTATGGTCGGCAATATTAATGGTAATTATAATTTAACGACGCAAGGCGGCGGCATGATAAATCTGATGGGTACTATCGGTCAAACCACCGCGTTAGCTTCTTTAACCACCTCAGCGGCGGGCGTCACGGAAACCAATGGTAGAATCACCACGACGCAAAACCAAACCTTCAATAATTCCACGATACTAGGAACTAACACTAAGTTAACGTCATCAGCGGGCAGCATTACGCTGAATGGCAGCGTCGATGGTTACAGTAACATGAATAGTTCGCTCTCGCTAAACAGTGCTACTGGTACAACGATTAATGGCGTACTTGGCGGTAATACTGCGTTAACCAATTTTACGGTTAACGGCGGCGCCTTAACGATGACTGGCGGCGCGGTCACCACCACAGGCAATCAAACCTATAACGTGCCTGTCGTACTCGGCAATTTAAACACTACATTAACAACGGGCGCCAACCTTACTTTCACTAGCGGACTCAGTGGCGGCACTGGCGATAATTTGAATGTAGTTGGCACCACCACTAGTAATAACTTCCAATTTACCGGTCAACTAGGTTTGAATAACGTTAATGTTACTGGCTACAATAATGGTAATAATACCTTAACCGTGCAAACCAACAACGCCGAAAGTTGGAGTATCAACGCGTTAGATAGCGGTACTATCGGTGGTATCGCAGAACAAAGCGGCGCGTTTAATTTCGGTAACATTAATAATTTAGTCGGTGGCAATGTCGCCAATACCTTTATTATCGGCACGGGAACGTTAGCTGGAACGATTACGGGTGGCGTCAGCCAAAATAACACGCTTTTCACCAACAATAGTTTGAATAACAATTTCAACATTTCTAACACTAACGCTGGTAACGTCACCGGCGTACCAAGCTTTACGAATATTCAAAATTTAACTGGCGGGTCCGCAAATAATAACTTTGTTTTCTCGAATGGAGCGACTCTCAATGGCAATGTTAATGGCGGCGGATCGGGAACCAATACTTTAGATTATTCTGCTTATGCGCCAGTGAATATCGTCGTAAACAATCAAAGCGGATATACACTTGACGGCGCTAATAATATCGTCAATACCTTTACGAGCATTAATAATTTAATGGGTAACGGTTCAGCGGTTATCACGCTAGATGGCACGACTAACACGTTGTATATTACAGGACAAAGATCAGGGTACATCAACGACCCGACTTACTTCTCAGGGTTTGATACTTTCAGCGCGACCGCGTCTGCATCAAAGAATGCGAAAGTGGTTTTCGGTGTTAACTCGACGTTCAATTCATCGACCAACCAAGCTAACATCAATGGCGCTATCTTGAATTTCCAAAATATTAATGTAGTTAGCAGTTTACAAAATCAAATTGGCAGCTCATTTAACAGTGCTATTAACTCCGTCGTGTCTAGCACACCTGATGTTCCCACTTCTGTCGTCAGCGCGGCTTCGAACTTTAACAGTAGCACGGCGGAAAACTCTTTGAGCGACACCATATCGGTTGACGTCACCGTCGGCAATTGCACCAGCACCATTTCCACGCAAGAAAGTTCAGATGATACGACGACTAGTGGTAGCAATAGTGTGCATACTAGCTGTCATTAAGAATTATACCTAGTGGTTTAAATATCGCGAAATCTCTAGCTTTTATCCCCTCTTTCCATTACGTTTGATACGTTAGAATACATATTTCGACGGGAGCAAGTCATGCTAGGATCGCTGCCACGTAGTCAAATTTCTTGCTTGCCTAAAAAAACTTTTTTTGAAAAATGGCTGTCGCAGAACCAGCAGTTTACCTATCTGACAATTATTTTTTATGGGATGTTGGCGGCTGCCATGCTCGCTCCGATCGGTACGCTTGACGGCATCCCCAACATACGGGATTACTACACGCACATTGCCGCTATTATGCAAGCAAAGCTCGCGCTAGAAGCGGGACAATTTCCGCTGCGGACTATGCCGTTAGAGTATTCCGGCTGGCTTTATCCTTTTTATCAATTTTATTCGCCGACGACTTTTACCTTTGCCGCTTTCGTTTATAAATGGTTGACACCGGCGAATCCTTTCTTCGCGTTAAAAATAACGTTGTGGACCGCGCTCACCTTAGGCGGCATCAATATGTATGTGTTAGCGAACTGGTTCATAAAATCTAAACCGGTAGCAATATTAGCCGGCGTAGTGTATCTCACCGCGCCGTATTACATAATTATGTTGACGCACCTGGGCGGCTTAAATGAAATTGTCGCACTGGGGATTTTACCAGCGGTGATCTATTTTTCTTTCCAGCGTTTTTACTTTCCACATAGTAATGCCGATTTAATTATCCTGGCGCTAGGTTGGTATCTGCTTATCACGATACATTTAGTCACTACACTTTATTCTGGATTGTTTATTGGTTTATTGTTTTTTTTAGCCGCGTGCAGAAATCCACGGCATTGGCGTAATCTAATTTCTGTAGGCATTGCGGTATTATTTGGTGGTCTGCTAGCCATGTGGTTTGTCGCGCCCGTGTTGCTGTTGCAAAAATATTTTGTTATCGGTTTAACTTTTACCGATACTTCATACATTCAAAAAGTCCATCCTACGCTTGCCAATTTATTATTTCCGGGCGCTGGCTTTAAGTTAAATATGAAAGATTCCCTGCAAGCCATTCGTCCCGCGGTGGGTTTGCCGATTATATCTGCCGCGGGCATTGGCTGTTACGCTTATTTTAAAAAATTATCTAGCGGCTGCCGCCGCGCGGATTATTGGCTGCCGTATTTTCTTACTTTATTTTTAATCGCATTTTTTCTCGCGTGGTCGCCAATCGATGTTTGGAAATTTCTGCCGCAGCAATTATTAGTAGCGCAATATTGCTGGCGCTTACTCAATCAAGTGACTTGGATAGGCGCGCTATTATCAGCATGGGCGATTTGTTGGTTATGCAAAAATAAATTAGATGTGCGGCATATTGTGATTGGCACCATGGTACTAGTGACGAGTACAAGCGTTTGGTATAAGATTTCGCAATATAGCGTCATCCCTCTAGCGGAAGTTATTAGTCATCCCACGGTGCCTTATAATCGTAACGCTTATAAATTAAATTTTGTGAAATACCCGCAGTTCGTGCAGCGCATCGATAGTTCGCTACTCGACAATGAAAAATTACTCACGAATTATGATTATACAATCGAGAAACCTTTATTCCGCTTCGCTGAGCATCCTGCGCTTATGGTGCGCGGTGACATAGCAGACGCCTACGCGACGCGTGGTTTAACGTTATCGACTTATGTGAATGACCAGCTTATCGCGGTAACACCCCTAACGGCGGGGAAACTTCAGACTACCATTGATATGCATGCGCAAAAAAATTCGTACCCTGATGCCACGCCATTACGATTAAAGTTTTATTTGCGTGATAAAAATAATAATACGGTCAACGAGCCGCTGCCTATCGATAAAGTTTTTTTAACGGGCTTTATAGATCCCGCGACTATCATGCGCGTAGAGCAGGTTCAGCCACATTGTCTGTCTAAGAATAGTATTTGGGATTGCGACATTAGCGTTCCCAACGGCGTCGGCTTTGTCGTATTACCTGCGCTCTATTATCCTAAACTTTTAAACGTCACGGTTGATGGTAAAAAAACAAATTACCAAAGTATTATGTTCGAAGGCAGCTTGTTAGCGGGAGTGTCTCCGCAAGCAGGCACGCGCCATCAAATTAAAATTGAATTTCGCGGCTTGGAATGGGCGAATTTAACGAGCTGGTGTGCGTGGCTGGAATTATTATTGATAATGACGCAAATAGTATTTTTAAAACTACGCGGACACAAGATTTAAGCCAAAAAAAACCGGGCAAGCCCGGTTTTTTGAATCACATTGAAGTTATGCGGCGGCTTCAGCCTGCTCTCTTCCTACCAACTCAACGATAGCCATAGGAGCGGCATCGCCTTTACGGTTGCCACACTTTAACACGCGTGTGTAGCCGCCTGGTCTGGTTTGAAAGTGAGGACCAATTTCGTTAAATAACTTTGTTACAATTTCACGGTCACGCAAGCGTGAGAACGCGATACGGCGGTTGTGGACGCTATCCACTTTCGCTAACGTAATCATAGGCTCAATATAGCCGCGCAATTCTTTCGCTTTTGCTACAGTGGTAGTGATGAGTTCATGCTTTAACAATGAAACCATCATGTTTTTAAACATGGCTTTACGATGGCTACTGTTGCGGCCAAAATATCTACCACTTTTACGATGACGCATATCGCTTACTCCTACTGTTGGCCTTACTCTTTATCTTTATCGCGTAAAGAAGCGGGCGGCCAATTTTCTAAACGGGTACCTAACGCTAACCCATGAGAGGCTAAAACATTTTTGATTTCAGTCAGTGACTTTTTGCCTAAGTTAGGCGTTTTCAAAAGATCATTCTCAGTACGCTGAACTAAATCGCCAATGTAAAAAATGCTTTCTGCTTTCAAACAATTCGCGGAACGAACGGTTAATTCCAAATCGTCTACTGGACGTAGATAAATTGGATTAATCGCTTGTGCTTCGCTGATTTCTTTCGTGATGAAAGAAGATTTCAAATCAACGAATGGCGCTAACTGTTGTTGTAAAATCGTCGCGGAACGGCGGATCGCTTCTTCTGGATCTAACGTGCCATTAGTTTGCAAATCAATGACGAGTTTATCCAAGTCGGTACGCTGTTCAACACGGGCGCTTTCAACACTGTAGGCCACGCGCATCACTGGGCTGAAACTCGCGTCTAAATGCAACACGCCAATCGGAGATTTCTCTTCGTTGGAAGTGCTTTGACGGATGTTAGCGGTTTCATAACCACGTCCTAAACAGACGCGCAGGGTCATGCTGAGTGAGCCGGCTTCGTTTAAATGCGCAATCACATGTTCCGGATTAACAACTTCCACATCATGTTCTTGTTCAATGTCACCCGCGGTGACTAAGCCAGGGCCTTTTTTATTGAGCTTTAGCGTTACTTCTTCTCGGCCATGCAGCTTAATCGCCACATTCTTTAAGTTGAGAAGAATTTCGATTACGTCTTCTTGAACACCTGGGATAGTGCTGTATTCATGAAGGACTTCATCAATTTTAACTTCAGTTATAGCGGCACCAGGCATAGAAGACAAAAGTATTCTACGTAGTGTTGTTCCTAATGTATGACCAAACCCACGCTCAAGAGGTTCCAGTGTTACCCTTGCATGAAAAGGTGAAACTGTCTCAACAGCAATTTCGCGCGGTGTTAAAAAATCATATGGATTATTTTGCATGAAATAACCTCATAAACTCCAAAGATTACTTGGAATAAAGCTCAACAATTAATTTCTCAACAATGTCAGAAGGCAGATCAGCGCGATCCGGACATTGCTTGAAAACGCCTTTTAAATCATTTACATCTACTTCAACCCAACTGCAAGCGGCTCTTAACTGAGATAATGCTAAAGCGCCCTGTATACGCAGTTGCTTTTTCTTAACTTCTTTAATGCTGACTTCATCACCTGGCATTAGCTCATACGACGGAATGTTAACGACTTTGCCATTCACTTGAATCGCGCAGTGATTAACTAACTGTCTTGCTTCAGCCCGTGTGGAACCAAATCCCATGCGGTAAACAATATTATCTAATCTGCATTCTAAGAGTCTTAGCAAGTTTTCACCCGTAGAGCCTTTTAGACGTGCGGCTTTTGCAAAATAATTTCTGAACTGTCTTTCCATCACGCCATAAATCCGGCGTACTTTTTGCTTTTCACGTAACTGAACACCATACTCTGTTTCACGGCCGCGACGTACGCCATGCATACCAGGTCGGGTGTCAAGTTTACATTTCTTTTCTAACGGGGTTACACCACTCGTTAGTGATAAATCTTTGCCTTCTCGACGAGAAAGCTTACATCTTGGTCCTAAATATCTAGCCATTCAACTCTCCTGCTACACGCGGCGCTTTTTAGGGTCACGGCAACCATTAAACGGTATGCCAGTCGCGTCTGTGATCGATAAAATCTTTAATCCAGCTGTGTGAAGAGATCTAATTGCGGATTCTCTACCAGGTCCCGGGCCATTCACACGCACTTGAACATTCTTCATGCCAAAATTTTCCACGCACAATTGCGCTACTTTCGCCGCGGCTTCGCCGGCAGCGTAAGGTGTGGATTTTCTGGAACCGCGGTAACCGCAGCTGGCGGCACTTGACCAAGCCAGAGTATTACCTTGAATATCAGTTATCGTGACAATCGTATTGTTGAAAGAAGCGCGGATGTGAGTAATACCATCGACAACTTGCTTCTTCGTTTTTTTGCGTGAACGTGTGGCTTTGCCTGCGGACGCTGCGCCGGAGCCTTCATCAGTACCGGTGCCTGTTGTTGTTTCAGTTTCTTCAGTCTCAGGCTTTTGCGCTTTCACTGCTTTCGCGGGAGCGGCGTTAGTTGGTTCATTTGGCTTAGTTGACATTGCTATTCATTTCCTGACTTTGCACTAATAAAATATTAATTCTTACCTTTGCGCTTGCCTTTACGTGTTCTTGCATTCGTCTTGGTGCGTTGGCCGCGTACTGGCAGACCACGACGGTGGCGCAATCCTCGGTAGGAGCCCAATTCGATCAAACGCTTAATGTTCATTGCCACTTCACGGCGGAGATCACCTTCGACGCGGATTTTGGCGATTTCATTACGCAATAGTTCTAATTCTGGTTCTGTTAAATCTTTTACCTTCTTGTTAGGTAAAATATTCGCTTCCGCGCAAATTTTCGCGGCTTTGCTACGGCCAATTCCATAAATGGAGGTTAGCCCAATAACAATGTGCTTTTGTACCGGTATATTTACGCCTGCAATACGGGCTGCCATTCAATCGCTCCTACAACTTCAACTTATTCAAATCCTGATACCACAAAAGCGGATCAGTTTAATATTGATATACTAAAAAATCAACCTTTTAACCTTGTTTTTGTTTATGACGCTTCTCTTTGCAAATCACGCGCACGACGCGATTTCTACGTACAATTTTGCAATTTCGACATATCTTTTTAACGGACGCACCAACCTTCATAAATCACCCCAATTTTAACTACCGCATCAACCCTAAACTGCCGCTTCGTAAGTTAGCTTTTTTCAGCAACGACTCATACTGGTAAGACATCATATGAGCATGGACTTGGGCAATAAAGTCCATTACGACTACCACAATAATCAATAATGACGTGCCGCCAAAGTAAAACTGGACGTTCCAAGTCAAAATCATAAACTCCGGCAGCAAACAGACTAAAGTAACGTAAATAGCCCCTGCTAAAGTCAATCGCGTCATCACGGTGTCAATATATCTAGCCGTTTGATCGCCTGGTCTAATTCCGGTGATAAAAGCGCCGGATTTTTTCAAATTTTCAGCCGTATCGCGTGGATTAAAAACTAATGCTGTGTAAAAGAAGCAAAAGAAGATAATCGCTATACTAAACAAGATCATATGCAATGGCTGGCCGGGTTGTTGCAAGCTAATACCCAGTGTCCCTAACCATTCCCAACCTTTGCCGTGCCCAAACCATTGCGCTAAACTGGCTGGAAACAAAATAATACTTGAAGCAAAAATCGGCGGGATAACCCCTGCCATGTTAATTTTAAGGGGTAAATGGCTGCTTTTCGCAGAATACATTTTCCCACCTTGCATGCGGCGCGCATAATTAATGGTAATGCGCCGTTGCCCACGTTCTACGAACACTACAAAGGCCACCACGCTGATCACCGCGACTATGATTAATAGCAGCGCGATCACTTGCAATTGGCCTTCACGGACTTGCTCTAACGTCCTGCCAATCGCGCCTGGAAAGCCGGCGATAATCCCTGAAAAGATAATGAGGGAAATACCGTTGCCAATGCCGCGTTCCGTGACTTGCTCACCTAACCACATCAAAAACATCGTGCCGGTGACTAGCGTTAAGCTCGTCGTAAAATAAAATGCAAACCCTGGCTGAATAGCGATGCCGTGGGACGCGAGCATTTTAGATATCCCTATGGCTTGGAAAGTCGCTAAAAACAGTGTTCCATACCGTGTATATCTGTTAATTTTCCGCTGGCCTGATTCGCCTTCTTTACGCAGTTCAGAAAGCTGGGTCGATAACACCGTTAGCAGCTGAATGATGATCGATGCCGAAATGTAGGGCATGATCCCTAAAGCAAACACACTAAACCGCATTAACGCGCCGCCCGAAAACATATTGAATAAACCAATAATGTTATTTTGCTGAGCGCTAAAAAGATCATGTAACCGTTGCGGATTCAACCCTGGCACTGGGACGTATGACCCAATCCGGAACACAATAATCGCAATAATTACAAAAACAATCCTATGCCTTAAATCAGCCAAACCACTTGCCGCGCTTTTTTGAGCGCCAACTCTGTTTGTTGTCATCTATCCCTCGACGGTTCCACCAGCCGCTTCAATGGCTTTGCGTGCTCCTGCAGAGATTGGCAATCCGCGCACAGTCACAGCCCGTTCAATTGTTCCACTTAAAATAACTTTGACAAATTTGGTAGTGGCTTTAATCACACCTTTCGTCGACAGTGTGGTTAAGTCGATGATCGCGTCATCTAATTTATTCAAATCTGATAAACGAATTTCTTCGCGCGCCAATGACTTCTTGGACGTGAAACCGGATTTCGGAATTCGTCTTTGTAAAGGCATTTGACCGCCTTCAAACCCAACTTTATGATAACCACCAGCGCGGGCATGTTGACCTTTGTGACCTTTACCGGAAGTTTTTCCCTTGCCTGACCCAATGCCGCGGCCAAGTCGTTTGCCTTCTGGCTTAGAGCCAGGGGCTGGTTTTAATGTATTGAGGCGCATGCTTACACTTCCTCTACAGTAATTAAATAATCAATTTTTTTCACCATACCGCGTGTGCAAGCGTTATCTTCAACGATAACAGTATGATGCATACGGCGCAGA
The DNA here is from genome assembly GCA_963692955.1 of Gammaproteobacteria bacterium. Lineage (GTDB taxonomy): Bacteria > Pseudomonadota > Gammaproteobacteria > DSM-16500 > DSM-16500 > UBA5158. The sequence goes on from OY843587.1 coordinate 2,302,198, forward strand.
CCAAGTCCCACAACGGTGGCTTTATGTTTTGGAAGTTTTCCATTAGTGCTGCGCACTAAGGTCACTTTTAATTGTTTCGTTGTTTTTGTCATGAGTTATACCTAGCTCGTAATCTCTTCCACTGTCTTACCGCGCTTCGCAGCAATGTATTCCGGCGTGGATAAATGTTTTAAAGCATTTAACGTGGCTCTCACTACATTGATCGGATTCGCGGAACCGATAATTTTTGCTAAAACATTTTTAACGCCAAGTACTTCAAACACCGCTCGCATCGCGCCGCCGGCGATAATGCCGGTACCTTCGGAAGCTGGCTTCATGAATACTCTAGTCGCGCCATGTCTACCTAGCACTTGTGAATGCAGCGTGCCTTCTTTCAGCACGACGGTCGTCATGTTTTTACGCGCGCTTTCTAAGGCTTTTTGGATAGCAACAGGCACTTCGCGCGCTTTACCGCGGCCGATGCCGATACGGCCATTGCCATCGCCAACCACGGTGATCGCGGCGAAACTAAAAATTCGGCCACCCTTCACCACTTTAGCATTACGCGACACCGCAACTAATTTTTCTTGCAGGCCGTCACTCTTTGTAGATTGGTCATAACTCGCCATAAATAACCCTTAAAATTCTAATCCGCCTTCTCTAGCCGCATCGGCAAGCGCCTTGATACGACCATGATATTGATAGCCCGAACGGTCAAATGCGACGGCTTTGATACCGGCTTTGATCGCGCGTTCCGCTACTAATTTTCCCACTTCTTTGGCGGCTTCAACGTTACCTTTGGATTTCAACGTCGTTCGCAATTGTTTATCCAATGTAGAAGCGCATACCAACACTTTCGCTCCGTCAGCAGCAATGACTTGAGCATAAATGTGACGCGGAGTTCTGTGTACCGTTAAACGTATGGCTTCCACTTCTTGGATGCGTTTACGGCTGCGTTTAGCTCTGCGTATTCTCGAAACTTTTTTATCCTTTATCATTTTAGACCCTATTATTTCTTCTTCGTTTCTTTAAGCTCTATCTTTTCATCCGAATAACGAATGCCTTTACCTTTGTAAGGTTCAGGAGAGCGGAAAGCGCGAATCTTTGAGGAAACGAGCCCGACCAATTCTTTATTTAAACCCTTAACGATAATTTCCGTGGGCGTTGGTGTCTCAATGGTAATTCCCTCTGGAATCGGGAAATCCACCGCGTGAGAAAATCCTAGTGTTAAACCTAAGACTTTTCCTTTCATCGCCGCTTTGTAACCTACGCCAACTAATAAAAGTTTGCGTTCAAATAAATTCGCAATACCGTAAATGATGTTCGCTATGCTAGCGCGCGTCGTGCCGGTAATCGATTTACGTAACTTAGAACCTGAACCCGTGCGTATATAGCCAGACTCTTCCGTGTTTTCTACTTTAAGGCTGCCATCTTCAATAGTAACTCTCACTAATGGATGCAAAGGAAAAATAATATTTCCTTTTGGGCCTTTAATGGCAAGTTCACTGCCTTGCAATTTCACTTCCACCCCTTTGGGGATCGTAACTGGTTGTCTAGCTACGCGTGACGTTACCGCAATCGACATAATCTTTCCTCTTACTCAACGGAACACAAGACTTCGCCGCCGAGCTTCTGAGCCCGAGCTGCGCGATCCGTCATGATACCTTTGGATGTTGATATTATAGCAATTCCCATACCCGCCAAAATTCGTGGCAATTCATTACTACGCTTGTAAATGCGCAGGCCTGGTCGGCTGATACGCTTAATTTTTTCGATAACTGGACGGCCTTGATAATATCTCAAGGTGACGTTTAAATCTCTTTTGCCTTCGCTGGTGACCATTTCAAAATCGTCGATGAAACCTTCCGATTTTAAAACTTCAAGAATCGCCATTTTCAAAGTCGAACATGGCATTTCGACGTTGGTGCCGCCGATCGCTTGCGCGTTGCGAATGCGTGTTAACATGTCCGCTACTGGATCTTGCATTGACATTTTAAAAACCCTCACCCTTCAATAAATTACCAGCTAGCTTTATGCATACCTGGTACTAACCCATTCATCACCGCGTTACGCATGTGAATGCGGCATAAGCCGGTTAATCTGTTATAACCGCGTGATCTTCCACACATACGGCAACGGTTACGTTGACGTGAAAAGCTAGAATCTCTAGGCAAAGCTTGCAGCTTTCCAATCGCTTCCCAACGTTCTTCGTCGGATACGTTAACGTTCATGATCGCTTCTTTCAGCTTCGCACGTTTTTCGCGGAATTTTGCGTTCAAGCGTGCGCGTTTATTTTCGCGTTGAATCATTGAAACTTTAGCCATAGCGTCTTAACTCGCGTCTTTTTCTTTAAATGGAAAATTAAAAGCTTCTAAAAGTGCTTGAGCTTCTTTGTTTGTTTTTGCGGAAGTCGTGATGGAAATATCCATCCCTCGTAGCGCATCAATCTTGTCGTATTCGATTTCTGGAAACACGATCTGTTCTTTAAAACCCAGATTGTAGTTACCTCTACCGTCAAACGACTTTATGCTAAGACCACGAAAATCGCGTACGCGTGGCAAAGCAATCGAAATTAATCTATCTAAAAATTCATACATCCGTACGCCACGTAACGTCACTTTACAGCCGATCGGCCAGCCTTCACGTAATTTAAAACCGGCGATGGACTTGCGTGACATGGTGGAAACGGGTTTTTGTCCGGCGATTTTTTCTAATTCAGCCATCGCGGAGACAATCACTTTCTTATCGTCCATCGCTTCGCCTAATCCCATGTTGATGGTGATTTTGGAGATGCGCGGAACTTGCATCACCGATTTATATTGAAATCGGTCTTTCAGTTTTGAAACTACATCTTTTAAATAAAATTCACGCAATCTTGCCATGGTTCACCTGCTCTTATACATCTGCGTCGACCACTTCACCAGTGGATTTGAAATAACGTACTTTACGGCCGTCGTCTAAGTGACGGATTCCAACTCGGCTGCCTTTTTCGGTGGCTGGGTTGTATAACATGACATTCGAACCTTCAATCGGTAGGTTCTTCATGACAATCCCACCACGCTCATTAGCATTAGGGTTGGCTTTAACGTGTTTCTTAACCGTGTTAATGCCGTCGATCAAAAGCATGGCGCCTTTCAGCAACACTTCATTCACGGTGCCTCTCTTACCTTTATCTTTGCCAGCGATAACGATCACTTCATCGCCTTTTTTTATCTTGTGCATGATTGATCTCTCATCTCAACGTCTATATCACTTCAGGAGCCAAGGATATGATCTTCATGAAGTTTTCGCCGCGTAGCTCACGAGTTACGGGCCCGAAAATACGTGTACCGATCGGCTGCATTTGTGCATTCAAAATTACTACCGCATTTTCATCAAACCGGATGGCGGAGCCATCTGCGCGTCTAATGCCTTTACGGGTTCTAACAATAACCGCGTTTAAAACTTCACCCTTTTTTACTTTGCCGCGGGGAATCGCTTCTTTAACGCTAACTTTAATAATATCACCGATGCTGGCGTATCGACGATGTGATCCACCGAGGACTTTGATACACATCACACGACGTGCACCGCTATTATCCGCCACATCAAGGATCGACTGCGTTTGAATCATGCCCTTAACTCCACTTTTATGACGGAAATAAAGACCGTCAATACTATCACTATCATTCTGATTTGAAAAACGAAAAAAACAAAAATTCAGTAATAAATCAATACTGAATTACTCTGTGATTTCCTTTTCTGCCTGTTCTATTACTTTCACTAGAGTCCAGTGTTTGGTCTTGGAAATTGGACGGCTGTTAGCAATCATCACTAAGTCGCCGGTTTTCCCTAGATTTGCGTCATCATGCGCGTACATTCTGGAAGAGCGGCGAATATATTTACCGTATAAAGGGTGCTTAATCTTACGCTCCACTTCTACCACGATGGTTTTATTCATCTTGTCGCTAACGACTTTACCGATAACGGTTCTAGCCGCTTTCTTCTCTTCTGTCGTATTCTGCTGTTCTGTCATGATGTTGAACCTTCTTTTTCGGTCAAGAGTGTTTTGACGCGTGCTATTTGCTTACGGACATTGCCGAATAAGTGCGGAGATGGGGTTTGCCCAACGCCTTTTTGCATGCGCAAATTAAACTGCTCTCTTAATAATGCCAGCAGTTCTTCGTTTAACTGTTCTACTGATTTCTTTCTTAATTCAGTCATCTTCATTACATTATCGTCCGGCTTTCAAATGCGGTTTTAACAGGTAACTTAGCAGCCGCTAACTTTAACGCTTCACGGGCTAAATCTTCCGAAATTCCTTCGATTTCAAACATCATACGGCCAGGTTGAACTAACGCTACCCAATATTCAACGTTACCTTTACCCTTACCTTGACGCACTTCTAACGGTTTCTTAGAAATTGGCTTGTCGGGAAAAATACGGATCCAAACTTTGCCGCCGCGCTTCACGTGTCTTGATAGAGCACGACGCGCCGCTTCGATTTGTCGTGACGTGATGCGTCCGCATTCAGTTGCTTTAAGGCCATATTCGCCAAAGCTAACTTTGTTACCGCGGGTGGCAACACCACGATTGCGACCTTTAAATTGTTTACGGAATTTCGTCCGCTTCGGCTGCAACATTGTTACTTCTCCTGTTTAACTGAAGTTTTTTCTGTAGTAGCTGCTTCAGCCTGTTCTTTATCAAGGATTTCGCCTTTAAAGATCCAAACTTTTACGCCGATAACACCGTAGGTTGTGAACGCTTCACCTAAACCATAATCAATGTCTGCACGCAAAGTGTGAAGTGGAACGCGACCTTCACGGTACCATTCGCTGCGGGCAATTTCAGTGCCGCCTAAACGACCGCTAACGCAGATTTTTATGCCTTTCGCGCCTAAGCGCATCGCGGTGGTCACAGCGCGCTTCATCGCGCGGCGGAACATAACGCGTTTTTCTAATTGCTGCGCGATAGAATCAGCGACGAGTTTCGCGTCTAATTCCGGCTTACGCACTTCTTCAATACTGATATGCACCGGCACACCCAGAATTTTATTGATTTCATCGCGAAGCACTTCAATTTCTTTTCCGCTTTTACCAATGATGACGCCTGGACGCGCTGTATATACCGTAATTTTCGCATTGCGCGCGGGTCGGTCGATTTGGATACGACTAATGCCGGCGGCAGCTAATTTTACTTTTAAAAATTCACGCACTTTAATGTCGGCGCACAGCGTATTCGCAAAATCTTTAGATGGCGCATACCATCTGGAAGACCAGTCTTTCACTATGCCTAAGCGCATGCCGATGGGATGAACTTTTTGTCCCATTATTTTATCTCCTGATCTGACACAATAACTGTTATGTGACAGGTGGGTTTCAAAATCTGAACTCCGCGGCCTTTCGCGCGTGCATGCATACGTTTGAAAACCGAACCTTGGTCCGCGAAAATTTTCGCGATTTTTAATTCGTCGATATCCGCGCCTTCGTTATGTTCAGCATTCGCAATCGCGGACTCTAAAACTTTTTTAACGATGGCAGCTGCTTTTTTCGTGCTAAAACGTAATACGTCTAGCGCACGGTCAACAGGCATACCGCGGACTTGATCACAGATCAAGCGGCACTTTTGCGCTGATAACTTGGCATATTTTAATCTTGCCGCGATTTCCATTTATTAACCCCTTTGATCTGTCGAAGACTTTTCTTCTGCGCCTTTCACTTTTCTGTCGCCAGAGTGCCCGCGGAAAGTGCGTGTAGCGGCAAATTCACCTAGCTTATGTCCCACCATGTTTTCGGTGATGAAAACCGGTATGTGCAGTCTGCCGTTATGCACCGCGATCGTTAAGCCTACGAATTCAGGCAAAATCATGGAGCGTCGCGACCATGTTTTAATGGGGCGTTTATTACTGGAGGCAGCAGACTCCTCCGTTTTTTTCAACAAATGTGTATCTACAAATGGTCCTTTTCTTACTGAACGCGGCACGTTTTAGCCCTCATGTAAATTTATTTTCAAACGCAAATCTATTCACGTCTATCACGTACGAGAAACTTGTCGGTACGTTTGTTCTTGCGTGTCTTATAACCTTTAGTCGCCACGCCCCATGGTGAAACTGGATGACGTCCGCCTGATGTTTTACCTTCACCACCACCGTGTGGATGGTCGATTGGGTTCATGGCCACGCCTCTAACGGTAGGACGTATGCCTCTTCTTCTTTTCGCGCCGGCATTGCCTAACGATCTTAGGTTATGCTCGGAATTACTGACTTCGCCCATCACCGCGCGTCCGTCAGATAAGACTTTTCTCATTTCACCCGAACGTAAGCGTATGGTAGCGTACAAGCCGTCTCTGGCAATTAATTGTACAGACGTACCCGCGCTACGTGCTAATTGCGCACCTTTTCCTGGCTTCAATTCCACACAATGTATGGTTGAACCAATCGGAATATTGATAATAGGCAAGCAGTTACCGGCTTTTATAGGTGCTTCAGCGCCCGACATCAATTGGTCGCCGACTTTAACGCCGTTAGGGGCAACAATATACCTTCTTTCACCGTCAGCATAAAGCATTAATGCAATAAATGAGCTACGGTTTGGATCGTATTCAATCGTCTCAACTGTCGCTGGAACGCCATCTTTATTGCGTTTAAAGTCAATAATACGGTATTTCTGCTTGTGGCCACCGCCGATATGACGGCAGGTAATTCTGCCCGCGCTGTTCCGACCGCCGGTTTTGCTTTTGGCAACCAGCAAAGGTGCGTACGGTTCGCCTTTGTGTAGGTCAGGATTCTTAACCTTGACTACGAAGCGCCGCCCTGGTGAGGTCGGTTTAGATTTTAGTATTGCCATAAATTCCTCAATCTCTACTATTCACGCTAAATTTCAGGGAAAAACTTTTCTTCAGCTCAATGTGAGCTGTTATCTTATTCGCAGTGGATTTTCGCTAAAATCGATTTGAACTAAGCGATGTTCCAATTCTCTCTAAACAACCAAGAGATTACTGACCTCCGGCGAACGATATTTCTTGGCCGGGTTTCAGTGTGACATAAGCTTTTTTCCAAGCTTTGCTCTTACCTAAGGTTTGGCCAAAACGTCGTGGCTTAGTTTTTACGTTTAAGATGCGCACGGTAGCGACTTCTGTTTTAAATAATAATTCCACCGCGCCTTTTACTTCTGGCTTGGTCGCGTTGGACAATACTTCAAAAACATATTCTCTGCGTTTGTCAGCGGCAATCGCAGCTTTTTCTGACATGTGCGGAGCTAAAATAATTTTTAATAACCGTTCTTCGTTCACTTTAATAACTCCTCAAACTGCTTCAGCGCGGATTCAGTAATCAATACTTTTTCCGTTCCGACTAGCGCCACAGGATCAACAGCGGCAACGTCACGGACATCAACTTTATGTAAGTTGCGCGCAGCTAAGTAGAGATTTTCTTCCACGTTGTCTGTGATAATCAAAACATTCGTGCCAACTTTCAAATTAGCTAATTGTGCTAATAGATCACGTGTCTTCGGGGTTTCGACGCTGAAAGATTCGATCACCAATAATCTTTCCAAGCGGATCAATTCAGAAAAAATGGATTTCACCGCGGCGCGATACATTTTTTTATTTACTTTTTGTTCGTAGCTTCTGGGTTTCGCGGCAAATGTCACGCCACCTTTTCTCCAGATTGGGCTGCGTGTCGTTCCCGCGCGCGCGCGGCCGGAGCCTTTTTGCGCCCATGGTTTGCAACCGCCGCCGCGCACTTCCGATCGGGTTTTTTGCGCGGCAGTGCCGGCGCGGCCCGCGGATTGGAATGCGGTGACGACTTGATGAATCAACGGCTCGTTATATTCGCAGCCAAACACTTCTTCCGAAATTTTTAATGATTTCTTTTTTGAACCAATTAATTGTAATTCCATTAGCTAGCTCCCCCTTGGGTTTTTTTAACAGCCGGCTTAATGATAACGTGGCCGCCTGGAGCGCCTGGAACTACGCCTCTTACTAAAATAAGATTACGCTCAACATCTATTTTTACGATTTGTTGGTTCTGGATAGTGCGGCGTTTATCACCTAGGTGACCCGACATCTTTTTACCTTTAAAAACTTTACCTGGCGATTGTCTTTGCCCGATAGATCCCGGTACGCGGTGCGATAACGAGTTACCGTGGGTCGCGTCTTGTCCGGCGAAATGGTGACGCTTAATCGTTCCAGCGAAACCTTTTCCTTTAGACGTGCCGGTGACATCTACCCACTGACCGACTTGGAAAAGATCCACTTTGAGTTCGGCACCTAACGCCACGTCGGCTGGCATTTCATCGCAGGTTTCCCAAAGACCACGGCCTGGCTCTACACCTGCTTTCGCAAAATGGCCAGCGGCGGGCTTGGTAACGCGTGAACGCTTGCGCGTGCCAGCGGTAACTTGAACAGCAGTATAGCCGTCATTTTCCACGGTTTTAATTTGAGTAACCCGATTAGGTAATACTTCAACTACCGTTACCGGTATAGATGTACCGTCTTCGGTGAAGACCCGTGTCATTCCACATTTTTTTCCGACTAAACTGATAGTCATTTTAACCGCCTCTTAAAACAGTTAAGCAGCGTTTGCTGCTTAACTTTTAATGATTTCAATTTTCCACATCAACACTGATTTGAACATCTACACCAGCAGCCAAATCTAGCTTCATTAAAGCATCGATGGTTTTTTCTGTTGGTTCGTTGATGTCAATTACACGCTTATGGGTGCGAACTTGAATTTGATCCCGGGCATCTTTATCCGCGTGCGGCGAAATCAAGATCGTGAAACGTTCCGTATTCGTCGGCAAAGGGATTGGACCATGGACTTGAGCGCCTGTGCGTTTCGCCGTTTCGACGATTTCACGCGTGGAACGTTCAATCAACCTGTGATCAAATGCTTTTAAGCGAATGCGTATTCTTTGGCTTTTTCTTTCGTTTGTCATAGTTTGTTTACTCAAGAACCTTAGCAACCACACCCGCACCAACGGTACGTCCACCTTCACGGATCGCAAACCGTAATCCTTCTTCCATCGCGATCGGCGCGATTAAAGTAATAACCATTTGGATGTTGTCGCCTGGCATTACCATTTCCACGCCTTCTGGTAACTGGCATTCGCCCGTCACGTCGGTGGTACGGAAGTAAAACTGCGGTCTATACCCTTTAAAAAATGGCGTATGACGGCCGCCTTCTTCTTTCGATAAAACATAAACTTCGGATTCAAATTTCGTGTGCGGCGTGATCGAACCGGGTTTCGCTAACACTTGACCGCGTTCGACTTCTTCACGCTTCGTGCCACGTAACAATACGCCCACGTTGTCGCCCGCGCGGCCTTCGTCTAACAGCTTGCGGAACATTTCAACGCCGGTGCACGTCGTCTTAATCGTTGGCTTTAAGCCAATGATTTCGATATCTTCACCAACTTTAACAATCCCTCTTTCTACGCGGCCGGTAACAACGGTACCGCGGCCTGAGATGGAGAATACATCTTCAATCGGTAATAAAAACGGTTGGTCAATCTTACGTTCTGGCTGCGGGAAGTAGTCATCCATCGCCGCGACTAATTTCACAATCGCCGGTACGCCAATTTCGCTTTGATCGCCTTCCAACGCTTTTAACGCTGAACCAATAATCACTGGAGTTTTATCGCCAGGGAAATTGTAGCTGGTCAGCAAGTCTCTGACTTCCATTTCGACTAATTCTAATAATTCTTTGTCGTCGACCATGTCCGCTTTATTCAAAAACACGACCACGTAAGGGACGCCAACTTGACGCGCCAACAAAATGTGTTCGCGGGTTTGCGGCATCGGGCCGTCAGCAGCCGAACAAACTAAAATCGCGCCGTCCATTTGCGCCGCGCCAGTAATCATGTTTTTCACATAATCCGCGTGGCCTGGGCAGTCAACGTGCGCGTAATGGCGCTTATCCGATGAATATTCAACGTGGGCGGTCGCAATCGTAATACCACGCGCTTTTTCTTCTGGCGCTTTATCGATTTGGTCGTAAGCCATCGCTTCACCACCATAGATTTCCGCCATACACTTGGTGAGCGCCGCGGTTAGCGTCGTTTTGCCATGGTCAACGTGACCGATTGTCCCTACGTTTAAATGCGGCTTATTGCGCTCAAATACTGCTTTTGCCATGTTGTAATCCTCAAAAATTTATCTTTTTATCTTCTGCAATATTAAAAATTATTCGGTTGTGCTCTTACTCATGATCTGTTCAGTAATACTGGTCGGAGCTTCATTATATTTTGCAAACTCCATCGTATAAGTCGCGCGGCCTTGTGACATGGAGCGCACGTCGGTGGCGTAACCAAACATTTCACCTAACGGGACCTCTGCGCGAATTATTCTGCCGGATGCGGAATCATCCATACCTTGCAAAATACCTCTACGTCTGTTCAGGTCTCCCATTACATCACCCATGTATTCTTCTGGCGTCACGACTTCTACTTTCATGATCGGCTCAAGTAATACTGGGCGGGCTTTTTTAGCACCTTCTTTGAATGCCATCGAACCGGCAATCTTGAACGCCATTTCGTTAGAGTCAACATCATGGTATGAACCATCGAATACGGTGACTTTAACGTCCACTACTGGGAAGCCGGCGATAACACCGTTTTCCATTTGCTCTTTAATACCTTTGTCGATCGGAGCGATATATTCTCTCGGAATCGCGCCGCCAACAATCGCGTTTACAAATTCATAACCCGTGCCGGCTTCTTTTGGTTCTAAACGAATCCAAACATGGCCGTACTGGCCTTTACCACCGGATTGCTTAACGTACTTGCCTTCTTGCTCAATAGTGTTGCGTATCGTTTCACGGTAAGCCACTTGTGGTTTACCAACGTTAGCGTCGACGCTAAATTCTCTCTTCATGCGGTCGACAATAATTTCAAGATGGAGTTCACCCATTCCTTCAATAATCGTTTGACCGGATTCCTCATCGGTGTGAACACGAAATGAAGGATCTTCTTGCGCTAACTTGCCAAGCGCCAAGCCCATTTTTTCTTGGTCGGCTTTGGTTTTTGGTTCCACCGCCACCGCGATAACCGGCTCTGGGAAAACCATTCTTTCTAAAATAATTACGTCTTCCGTCGAGCATAGCGTGTCGCCAGTGGTAACTTTCTTTAAACCCACGGCCGCGGCGATGTCACCCGCGTGAACTTCTTTAATTTCTTGACGATTGTTAGCATGCATTTGTAACACGCGGCCAATACGTTCATTTTTATCTTTGATCGGGTTGTAAACCGTATCACCGGATTTCAACACGCCCGAATAAACGCGGAAATAAGTTAACGTTCCAACGTAGGGATCGGTAGCGATTTTAAACGCTAAAGCCGAGAATGGTTCATCGTCTTTTGGCGCTCTGGTCGCGGGTGTATCTTTCGCATCGTTTAAATTACCGGTGACCGATTCCACGTCTTGTGGCGATGGTAAGTAGTAAACGACAGCGTCTAGCATTGCTTGCACGCCTTTGTTCTTAAATGCAGAGCCGCACAGCATTGGAATAATTTCATTCTTGATGGTACGAATTCTTAAGCCCTTTCTGATTTCTTCTTCAGATAGGTCGCCGCCTTCAAGGTATTTTGTCATCAATTCTTCGGTAGCTTCCGCCGCCGCTTCGACCATTTCTTCGCGATATTTCTTCGCTAATTCCAACATATTCGGCGAAATTTCACGCGCTTCGTAAGTCATGCCTTTATTTTCTTCGTTCCAATAAATAGCCTGCATACGAATTAAATCGATCACACCTTCAAAATTTTCTTCAGCGCCAATTGGTAATTGGATAGGCACAGCGTTCGCGCCTAAACGAGTACGCATTTGTTCGACGACACGCAAGAAGTTAGCTCCAGCGCGGTCCATCTTATTCACGAAGCCCAATCTTGGCACTTCATAACGGTTCGCTTGACGCCATACTGTTTCTGTTTGCGGTTCAACCCCACTCACAGCACAGAGTACCGCACAGGCTCCGTCCAATACGCGTAACGAACGCTCCACTTCAATCGTAAAGTCTACGTGGCCAGGTGTATCAATAATATTAATACGGTGTTGCGGGAACTGTTTGTCCATGCCATACCAAAAGCATGTGGTCGCAGCCGAGGTAATCGTTATGCCGCGTTCTTGTTCCTGCTCCATCCAGTCCATAACGGCAGCGCCTTCATGAACTTCCCCAATTTTGTGCGAAACGCCAGTATAGTAAAGCACACGCTCTGTAGTCGTGGTTTTTCCCGCATCAATGTGAGCCATGATGCCAATATTACGATATCGTTCAATCGGTGTTTCTCTTGGCACGTTCTATCCCCTGTTACCAACGATAATGTGCAAAAGCTTGGTTTGCCTTCGCCATTCTGTGCATGTCATCACGTATTTTCACGGCGGTGCCGCGACCTTCATGGGCATCTAAAATTTCAGCTGCCAAGCGTAAGACCATCGTCTTTTCTGAGCGGTCTTTAGCGGCTTTAACTACCCAACGCATCGCTAAAGCTAAGCCACGATCTACGGAAACTTCGATCGGCACTTGGTATGTCGCACCACCCACACGGCGGGATTTTACTTCAACCGTTGGACGGACATTATTTAATGCCTTGTCTAATACATCTAAGCCTTCTTTACCTTGCCCAGGCTTCAGCTTGACCGTGCCACTACCGCTACGGCCGCCTTCACCTTCACCGCTCTCGTCTTCTTTCTTAGCGCTGTGATGCTTGTCGGTTTTTTTGAGGCGCTTGGACACTTCGGTCAATGCTTCATAGACAATGTTTTCTGCCAGAGACTTTTTGCCTCTGCGCATAATCACGTTGATGAATTTAGCCAACCGATCGCTACCGTATAGCGGATCTGGTAAAACTTCTCTTTTTACCGCTGCTTTTCTTCTAGGCATTGCACTTTCCCGTCAATACTTAATACATATGAGATCAAACACGACCTATTCTTTCGGCTTTTTAGCACCGTATTTAGAACGGCCTCTACGTCTGCCGGATACTCCAGCAGTATCTAAACTTCCACGGACTGTGTGATAACGCACACCTGGTAAGTCTTTTACACGACCGCCACGAATCAAAACAACAGAGTGTTCTTGTAAGTTATGGCCTTCACCACCGATATAGGTAGTCACTTCAGCACCGTTAGTTAAACGTACACGGGCTACTTTACGTAAAGCGGAGTTTGGTTTCTTAGGCGTTGTGGTATAAACACGCGTACAAACTCCACGCTTTTGGGGGCAACCTTCCAATGCTGGAACGGTTGACTTAGCGGTTTTTGGGGCCCGCCCAAAGCGAACGAGCTGATTTGTTGTTGGCATTCCTAAACTCCGGCCTAAATTTCACTGTTATGTAGCTAATAAAAAAGAATAATGAACCGCTACTTCTCCTAACTTATTTAGGAGTGAGGCGCGATTCTAAAAAGGAGTGCGCTTGATGTCAAGTCTAGTTAGCGAGTTATACGCTAGTTTCGCGATTTTTTTGCTGAAACATCAATTATTTACCCAAAACCATGGCTAACAGGGGGGTAACGATGAAAATTCCTGTTTTGCGCAGCTAAAACTGAGAGTAAGTTTGTTCCCTTTTATTATTATTTATTACGTTATTTTTAAATCTAAATCCCTGCCTCGTTAATCCCTGTTCCACGTTTAGTGAAACAGGGACTAAAAAGGTTAATCATCGGTACGATTATCTCTAATCATGCGTTCTGGGGCATTGTGCTTGTTGCCTTGTCGCAAAGCATGGTAAGCCAAGCCGGTTCCCGCCGGGATTAGACGTCCCACGATCACGTTTTCTTTTAAGCCGCGCAGTTCGTCGGCTTTGCCGTTCACCGCCGCTTCGGTGAGCACACGAGTAGTTTCTTGGAACGAAGCCGCGGAAATAAACGACTCGGTGGCCAAGGATGCTTTCGTGATGCCTAACAAAATTGGCTCGAAGCGCGCTGGCAGTTTGCCATCTTTTAACATCTTGTTATTTGCTTCACGAAGTTGAGTATATTCAATCTGTTCACCTTTCATATACTCGGTGTCGCCAGAGTGTTCGATAATCACTTTTCGCAGCATTTGACGGATGATAACTTCGATATGTTTGTCGTTGATCTTCACGCCTTGTAAGCGGTAAACGTCTTGTACTTCGTTCACGATAAAGTTTGCTAGAGCGTTCGTTCCCAGCAAGCGTAGTATATCATGCGGATTGAGTGAACCTTCGGCGATTACTTCACCTTTTTCGACATGTTCACCTTCAAACACGCTGACATGACGCCATTTCGGAATTAATTCTTCATGTACATCGCCTGTGGTGGAAGTAATAACCAAGCGGCGCTTGCCCTTGGTTTCTTTACCAAAACTCACGATTCCCGAAATTTCCGCCAAAATCGATGGATCTTTTGGACGGCGCGCTTCGAATAAATCGGCTACGCGTGGTAAACCACCGGTAATGTCGCGGGTTTTTGACGATTCTTGCGGTATTCTCGCGATAACGTCACCGACTCTCACGCTCATGCCGTCTTCAAAGTTAACGACCGCGTCAGGTGGTAAGAAATACTGAGCTGGCATATTCGTGCCGGCCAAAAATAATTCTTCGCCATTTGCGTCAACCAATTTAATCATTGGTTTCAATTCTTTACCGCCAGGACCGCGTTGTTTCGGATCGGTGACGACGATGCTGCTCAAACCCGTCATTTCATCGGTTTGACGGTTCATGGTGATGCCGTCAGTCATGTCGACAAACTTGATTTGACCTGCCACTTCGGTGATAACCGGATGGCTGTGCGGGTCCCAGTTCGCGACGATTTGGCCCGCTTCAGCGCGTGACCCATCGGCGACGGATAATTCAGCACCGTAAGGAATTTTATAGCGTTCACGTTCACGGCCATGTTCATCGACGACAGCGAATTCACCTGAGCGGGATACCGCGATGAATTTGCCGCTATGATGCTGTACCAGTTTCACGTTATGTAATTTAACTTTACCGGCCATTTTGATTTGAACGTTATTAGCGGCGGTAGCTCGCGACGCGGCACCACCGATGTGGAATGTTCTCATCGTTAGCTGTGTGCCCGGCTCACCGATGGACTGAGCGGCGATTACACCGATCGCTTCACCGATATTCACGCGGTGACCGCGCGCCAAATCACGGCCATAACAAGCCGAACAAATACCGTAACGTGACTCACACGTAATGGGTGAACGCACGAACACGGAATCCACGGTCGCTTCTTCTAATTTCGCGACCCACTTTTCATCTAACAGCGTACCAATCGGCGCGATGATCGTGCCGGCGGTAGGTTCAGTCACATCTTGCGCTAACACGCGGCCTAACACGCGCTCATGCAATGGCTCGACGACGTCGCCGCCTTCGATCAACGGCGTCATCGTGACGCCTTGGCTGGTGCCGCAATCTTCTTCGGTGATCACGAGATCTTGCGCCACGTCGACAAGACGGCGGGTCAAGTAACCCGAGTTCGCGGTTTTTAACGCGGTATCGGCAAGACCTTTACGCGCACCGTGAGTAGAAATAAAGTATTGTAAAACGTTCAAGCCTTCGCGGAAGTTCGCGGTGATCGGCGTTTCGATAATCGAACCGTCGGGTTTCGCCATCAAACCACGCATACCCGCTAACTGACGGATCTGCGCCGCGGAACCTCTCGCGCCGGAGTCCGCCATCATGTAAATCGAGTTAAACGATTCTTGCGAAACTTTGTTGCCCTTCGCGTCTTTCACCATTTCAGTGGAGAGCTGGGTCATCATCGCTTTCGCGACTTGATCGTTGGTGCGGGACCAAATATCGACGACTTTGTTGTAACGCTCACCTTGGGTCACTAAACCGGAGGCGTATTGCGCTTGGATTTTTCCGACTTCTTCTTCCGCTTGCGCGACGATGTCGGCTTTATCTCTTGGAATCACCAAGTCGTTCACACCGATAGACACGCCGGATTTGCAAGCGTAATGGAAACCCATATACATCAATTGATCGGCGAAAATAACTGTCGCTTTCAAACCGACATCGCGGTAACAAACGTTGATGAGACTGGAAATAGATTTTTTCGTCATCGCGCGGTTAACTAAATCGAATGACAAACCTTTCGGTAATAATTCGGAAAGTAACGCGCGGCCGACGGTCGTTTCCACTAAACGGATATTTAATTTATAGCCGCCGTTTTCTTCGTCGACTAACCATTCTTTCACGCGGGCGCGCACTTTCGCGTGCAATTCAACTTGCTTACATTCATAAGCACGATGAATTTCATTCGTGTCAGAAAAGATCATGCCTTCGCCTTTCGCATTGATGCGGCTGCGGGTCAGGTAATATAAGCCTAAAACCACGTCTTGTGACGGCACAATAATAGGTTCACCGTTGGCGGGTGATAAAATATTATTGGTCGACATCATGAGCGAACGTGCTTCTAATTGCGCTTCTAACGACAATGGAATATGAACCGCCATTTGGTCACCGTCAAAGTCCGCGTTGTAAGCGGTACAAACTAACGGATGCAATTGAATCGCTTTACCTTCGATTAGCGTCGGTTCAAACGCTTGAATACCTAATCTGTGCAAGGTCGGCGCGCGGTTCAGTAATACCGGATGTTCGCGGATCACTTGCTCCAAGATATCCCAAACCGCGGGATCTTCACGGTCTACCATTTTTTTCGCGGCTTTAATCGTTGACGCTAAGCCTTGGAATTGCAAGCGGCTAAAAATAAATGGCTTAAATAATTCTAACGCCATTTTCTTTGGCAAGCCGCACTGATGTAGTTTCAAGGTCGGACCGACAACGATAACGGAACGGCCGGAATAATCGACGCGTTTACCTAATAAGTTTTGGCGGAAACGGCCTTGCTTACCTTTGATCATGTCGGCCAGTGATTTCAATGGGCGCTTGTTAGAGCCTGTGATCGCGCGGCCGCGACGGCCGTTATCCAATAACGCGTCCACGGATTCTTGCAGCATGCGCTTTTCGTTACGCACGATAATATCCGGCGCGTTTAAATCTAGTAAACGCTTCAAACGGTTATTACGGTTAATCACGCGACGATAAAGATCATTCAAATCGGAAGTCGCGAAACGGCCGCCATCTAATGGTACCAACGGACGTAAATCCGGCGGTAGCACTGGCAGCACGGTCAACACCATCCATTCCGGTTTGTTGCCGGATGCCATGAAGGCTTCCATCAATTTCAAACGCTTCGTGTATTTTTTTAATTTCGCTTCTGAAGTCGTACCTAAAATATCTTCGCGAATTTTTGCGACTTCGGCTTCCAAATCCAACGCGCGCAATAATTCTTGCACGGCGTCCGCGCCCATGCGGGCGTCGAATTCGTCGCCATATTCTTCGATCGCGTCATAATAAGCTTCTTCAGACAGCAATTGGCCGCGTTCTAACTGCGTCATGCCCGGATCAATAACGACATAGGCTTCAAAATATAAAACGCGTTCGATGTCACGCAGCGTGATATCTAATAACAAACCAATGCGTGATGGGAGTGAACGCAAAAACCAAATGTGCGCGATCGGACTCGCTAATTCGATATGGCCCATGCGGTCACGGCGGACTTTCGATAGCGTGACTTCGACGCCGCACTTTTCGCAGATAACACCACGATGTTTTAAGCGCTTGTATTTGCCGCATAAACATTCGTAATCTTTCACTGGCCCGAAAATTTTCGCGCAAAATAAGCCGTCTCTTTCAGGTTTGAAAGTACGGTAGTTGATAGTCTCAGGTTTTTTTACTTCACCATAAGACCATGAACGAATCATATCTGGAGACGCGAGACCAATATGAATCGCATCAAACTCTTCTATCTGTGTTTGCTGCTTTACCAGATTCAGTAAATCTCTCAAAGGATATTCCCCCATATTGCATTCAATTTAGCAAAACGCTACACATTCCATCCCGTTACAATAATCACGCGAGCTGTCGCTCGCCGTGATTATTCAAGCTCAATATTAATTGCTAATGAGCGAATTTCTTTGATTAGTACGTTAAACGCTTCCGGCATGCTGGATTCCATGTAGTGATCGCCATCCACAATGTTTTTATACATTTTGGTACGGCCGCCAACGTCATCCGATTTCACGGTTAACATTTCTTGCAAGGTGTAAGACGCGCCATACGCTTCTAACGCCCACACTTCCATTTCACCAAAACGTTGACCACCGAATTGCGCTTTACCACCTAACGGCTGCTGTGTGACTAAGCTGTAAGAACCGGTAGAACGCGCATGCATCTTATCGTCTACTAAGTGGTTCAGCTTCATCATGTACATGTAGCCAACGGTGACCGGACGTTCGAACATATCGCCGGTGCGACCATTATAAAGTGTCGTCTGACCGCTTTCAGGTAAGTCGGCTAGCTTCAGCATGGTTTTGATTTCTTCTTCCGAAGCACCATCAAATACCGGTGTCGCCATCGGTACCCCACCGCTTAAATTTTTCGCCAGTGCGATAATTTCTTCATTGGTCAGGCTGGTAATATTTTCTTTACGTTTATCGGTACTGTAAATTTGACCCAAGAAACTACGGATGTTTTTAATCGATTCTTGTGCTTGTAGCATTTTGCCGATTTTCAAACCCAAGCCTTTCGCGGCCCAGCCTAAGTGAGTTTCTAATACTTGACCAATGTTCATACGTGATGGAACGCCTAATGGATTTAAGACGATATCCACAGGTGTACCATCCGCCATGTACGGCATATCTTCGACGGGAACGATCGTCGAGATAACACCTTTGTTACCGTGACGTCCCGCCATTTTATCGCCGGGTTGCACGCGGCGTTTAACCGCCATGTATACTTTTACAATTTTCAACACGCCAGGCGCTAAATCATCGCCTTGCGTAATCTTATTGCGCTTAGCTTCATAGGCTTTTTCAAAGTGCAGACGCTCAGCTTTCAATTGCTTCGCGGCAGTTTCTAACTGCGTGTTAGCCGTCGCGTCGCGTAAACGGATTTCAAACCATTTTTCACGTTGCGTTTCGGTGAGATACGCTTTGGTGAGCTTGGTGCCCTTCTTCAACTTCGAAGGACCGCCGTCAGCCATTTTATTAATTAATAATTTTTCGATACGTTGGAAAATATCGTTTTCACGGATACGGAGTTCGTCGGTTAAATCTTGTTTCGCCTTATCCAATTCACCTTTTTCGATATCTAAAACGCGCGTGTCTTTTTCCACGCCTTCACGGGTGAAAACTTGCACGTCAATGACCGTCCCTTCCATACCGGTGGGAACGCGTAACGAAGTGTCTTTAACGTCGGAAGCTTTTTCGCCGAAGATCGCGCGTAATAGTTTTTCTTCCGGTGTTAATTGTGTTTCACCTTTTGGTGTGACTTTACCCACTAGAATATCGCCGGACTTCACTTCCGCGCCGATGTACACGATACCGCAATCATCTAACTTCGATAACGCGCTTTCGCCGACGTTCGGAATATCCGCGGTAATTTCTTCGACGCCGAGCTTGGTGTCGCGTGCGACGCAAGTGAGTTCTTCAATGTGAATACTCGTAAAGCGGTCTTCTTGAACGACACGTTCGGATATTAAAATGGAATCTTCAAAGTTGTAACCATTCCAAGGCATGAACGCGACTAACAGGTTTTGGCCTAACGCTAATTCACCTAGGTCGGTGGATTGACCGTCAGCTAACACGTCGCCTTTCGCGATCACATCACCAATCTGCACTAACGGACGTTGATTGATACAAGTGTCTTGGTTAGTACGGGTGTATTTTGTTAAGTTGTAAATATCCACACCGGTGCTGCCAGTTTCGGCTTCGGCGTCGTTAACACGCACCACGATACGGGATGCGTCAACGTAATCGATAATCCCGCCGCGGCGCGCGACTTCGGTAACGCCTGAGTCTTTCGCGACGATGCGTTCCATACCTGTGCCCACTAATGGCTTTTCAGTTTTTAGTGTCGGTACGGCTTGGCGCTGCATGTTAGAACCCATTAACGCGCGATTCGCGTCGTCGTGTTCCAAGAATGGAATTAACGCGGCGGCGACGGAAACGATTTGTTTGGGTGAAACATCCATAAACTGCACGCGGTCAGGTGACATTAACGTGAATTCGTCGCGATGGCGCACCGGCACCAATGTATCGGTTAATTTGCCTTTCGCGTCGGTCGTAGCATTGGTTTGCGCGATAACGTAATCGCCTTCTTCAATCGCGGACAGGAAGGTCACGTCGTCGGTGATTTTGCTGTTCACTACTTTGCGGTACGGTGTTTCTAAAAATCCAAACGAATTGGTGCGCGCGTAAACGGCGAGCGAGTTAATCAAACCAATGTTTGGACCTTCAGGTGTTTCAATCGGACAAACACGGCCATAATGCGTGGGATGCACGTCGCGGACTTCAAAGCTCGCGCGTTCACGGGTTAAACCGCCCGGCCCTAACGCTGAGACGCGGCGTTTGTGCGTGATTTCGGATAACGGATTGTTTTGATCCATAAACTGCGACAATTGGCTGGAACCAAAAAACTCTCTGATCGCGGCAGTGATGGGTTTCGCGTTAATTAAATCTTGCGGCATCAAATTTTCGGATTCCGCTAAACTTAAACGCTCTTTGACCGCACGTTCAACCCGCACTAAACCGACGCGGAATTGGTTTTCTGTCATTTCACCCACGCTACGGACGCGACGGTTACCTAAATGATCGATATCATCGACTACGCCAGCGCCGTTACGGATGCTAATCAGCGTCTTTAAGACAGCAATAATATCTTCTTTAGTTAACACGCCCGGGCCAGTTTCGACGGTGCGGCCAACGCGACGGTTGAACTTCATGCGGCCGACGTCAGACAAGTCATAGCGTTCTGGGGTGAAAAATAAATTTTTAAATAAGGCTTCAGCGGCGTCTTTAGTCGGTGGTTCGCCTGGGCGCATCATACGGTAAATTTCAACTAACGCTTCCAAAGGATTCGAAGTCGGATCAACGCGCAAGGTGTCGGACATGTAAGAGCCGTGATCGATATCATTGATATACAAGGTCTCAAATGTCTTCACTCTATTGGCGACGAACGCTTTCAACATATCGGCGGAAATTAAATCGTTAGCGTTACCTAACACTTCGCCGGTTTCTTTGCTGACGATGGTTTTCGCTAATACTTTTCCGAATAAATAATCGGCTGGCACGTCTAAGTTTTTAATTTTCGCTTTTTCTAACTGTTGAATATGTCGAACAGTAATGCGGCGGCCATTTTCCACGATAACTTTGCCGGCCTTTTTAATTTCGAAAGGAGCGATTTCACCGCGTAAGCGTTCTGGAATCAAATCCAAACTGAATTGATCGCCTTCGACGTGAAACATGTTATTTTCGAAAAACATTCCTAAGATTTCTTCGACGTTGTAATCCAACGCGCGCAATAAAATCGTCGCCGGTAATTTACGGCGTCTATCGATACGCACATAAATGCAGTCTTTCGGGTCGAATTCGAAATCCAACCAAGAGCCACGATAAGGAATAACGCGCGCGGAAAATAATAATTTGCCGGAAGAGTGCGTTTTACCACGGTCATGTTCGAAGAATACGCCTGGCGAACGGTGTAACTGAGAAACGATAACGCGCTCGGTGCCGTTGATGACAAACGTACCGTGTTCAGTCATCAAGGGGACTTCGCCCATGTAGACTTCTTGTTCTTTAACGTCTTTCACTAATTTACTTTCTTCGGATTCTTTATCGTAGTGAACTAAACGCACTTTGACTCGCAATGACGCGCCATACGTGAGGCCGCGCATTTTACATTCTTTAACATCGAATACAGGTTCACCTAAACGGTAGCTGACATACTCTAGCTCAGCGTTGCCGGAAAAGCTGGTGATAGGGAAAACGGACTTGAAAGCCCCATGCAAACCGTGCGCGCCCATTTTTTCAGGTTCGACGCCGGCTTGGAGAAATTTATAATATGACTCCAACTGCAATTCGAGTAATGGAGGCGTTTCGATAGTACTGGGATGTTTACCAAAGTCTTTACGAATTCGCTTTTTCTCAGTGTATGAGTACGTTGAACCCATATGAAAGTACCTCTGCGTGATTTATAGATAAAGCGTCTAAAGCTGGCCCGAATACATTTCCGGCATGACAGCGCCGAATGAAATAGAAAAGGCCGGAGATATAAATCCACCGGCCGTAACTAAATCAGCTATACAACTTACATAATTTACTAACAAACTGTTATTTAACTTCAACAGTTGCTCCCGCATCTTCCAAGGTCTTCTTGATTTCAGCAGCTTGAGCTTTGTTGACGCCTTCTTTAACATTGCACGGTGCGGATTCAACTAAGTCTTTCGCTTCTTTCAATCCTAATCCTGTGATCGTACGGATCGCTTTAATCACATTGATTTTGTTTTCACCGGCTTTGCTCATTACCACGTTAAATTCAGTCTTTTCTTCTACGGCAGCGGCAGCGGCGGCAGGTGCTGCGGCGGCAACGGCGGTAGCAGCGGAAACACCGAACTTATCTTCCATGGACTTGATCAGTTCAACAATATCCATAACGCTCATTTCTGAGATGGTTTGCAAAATATCTTCTTTACTAACGGCCATGATTCTCATCACTCCAAATTTAAAAATTAAAAATTAACCTGCTTGCTGCTGCTTTTGATCGCGAACGGCGGCTAAGGTACGAACGAATTTGCCATGCGGTTCTGCCAGGGTGCGCACGAATTTCGTGATCGGACCTAACATCACTGACATCAATTGCGAAATAGCTTCGTTACGCGTCGGCAGACTTGCTAGAGCGGCTAAATCTGTCGCTGGAAGTAATTTCCCATCGATAGCTAGCGCCATGACTTTGAGTTTCTCATTTGTCTTAGCAAAATCTTTAATTAAACGCGCACCCGCGCTTGGTTCGTCTTTTGAAAACGCCAAGAGCAACGGACCAACTAATGCTGGTTGCATGCATACAAAGTTCGTTCCTTCAAACGCTCTACTCGCCAGCGTATTGCGCACGACGCGCATGTACACGCCTGCTTCGCGCGCGGACTTGCGTAGCGCGGTCAGCTGAGCGACTGTTAAGCCGTTATATTCCGCGGCGATAACAGAAGTAGCGTCCTTAGCAACCAATGCTACTTCAGCAACAATGGCTTTCTTGTCTTCTAGTCTTAAAGTCACTTAAAACACCTCCTTCAATCTCGGCAAAGTTATGCAAACCCTGCCGATGACTTTTAACAGCAATACCTTGATTGGCATCACCATCTGCGTAGACTAAGCGGCTTTCATTTTTGCAAATGAAAATCGTTCGATTAAGCATTCCTGCGTCTACGGTCTTTGACGGGAAAAGAATGTTAGGAAAACAAACCATTCTTGTCACACAAAGTCTTTCAAACCCAGCGGCGATACGCGCCGCCAGGGCTCATCTTTAAAAAATTATGCCGCTACGCTCGAAAGATCAATTAACAAACCCGGGCCCATCGTGCTGGATAAGGTAATTTTTTTGAAATAAACGCCTTTCGCGCTGTTGGGTTTTGCTTTCTTTAGCGCGGACAACACGGCTTCGAGATTAAGCGCTAAATCGCTTACGCTAAAATCAATTTTGCCGATGGTGCAATGCACGATACCGCCTTTATCGGTACGGTAACGCACTTGACCGGATTTCGCGTTTTTCACCGCGTCTGCGACGTTCGCGGTGACGGTGCCGTCTTTCGGATTTGGCATTAAGCCGCGCGGCCCAAGCACTTGTCCTAATTGACCGACGACACGCATCGCGTCAGGTGTCGCGATCACGACGTCAAAATTCATTTCGCCCGCTTTGACTTTTTCCGCTAAATCTTCTAAACCGACAATGTCCGCGCCGGCTTTGGTCGCCGCTTCGGTGTGCGCAGCCGTAGTGAACACAGCGACGCGAATATCACGGCCTGTGCCTTTCGGCAGCACGATAGCACCGCGGATCGCCTGGTCTGATTTACGCGCGTCAACGCCAAGGTTCACACAAACATCCACGCTTTCACGAAACTTAGCGAGGGGTAATTCTTTTAAAAGTGTTAACGCGGCTTGCGCGGCGTACACTTTACCCGGCTGTACTTTTTCTTGGATTGCGCGTCTACGTTTAGATAGTGTTGCCATGATTATTTTTCTCCCTCTACAACGACGCCCATACTGCGAGCACTGCCAGCAATCGATTTCATTGCGGCTTCTACACTAGCGGCATTCATGTCTTGCATCTTGAAGCGCGCAATTTCTTCTAATTGCTTACGCGAGATTTTGCCGACTTTATCGGTGTGTGGAACGCTGCTGCCTTTTTGCAAGCCAGCGGCTTCTTTAATTAAATAAGAAGCAGGCGGTGTTTTGATGATAAAAGTAAAACTTCTATCCTCGAATACGCTAATTTCCACCGGCAATGGTTTGCCTTGTTTGTCTGGAGTTTGTGTCTGCGCATTGAATGCTTTACAGAATTCCATGATGTTCACACCATGTTGGCCTAAAGCTGGGCCCACTGGTGGACTTGGATTAGCTGCGCCACCTTTTACTTGCAGCTTGATTAATGATTTAAGCTTCTTTCCCATCTTTGACGGCTCCTCTTGTGGGTACTAACGCTTTTTAAAAAAAAGCTCCCCGTTACTACGAAAAAATCCAACGCTATGATTCAACATCATTGCCTTGGTTTTGGTATTGCTAAGAAAAGTTGTTAACCCTTTTCTACTTGGTCGAATTGCAATTCAACCGGTGTGGAACGGCCGAAAATCAGCACCGCGACACGTAAACGATTTTTTTCATAATTCACTTCTTCGACGACGCCGTTGAAATCCGCAAACGGTCCATCGATAACACGCACCACTTCGCCCATCTCGAATAGCACTTTTGGCTTCGGCTTGTCGCTAGAATCTTGCACGCGTTGTAATATTGTTTCCGCTTCTTTGTTAGTGATAGGCGCGGGTTTATCGCTAGTGCCGCCGATAAAACCTAACACTTTCGGAATCGATCGCACTAAGTGCCACGTTTGATCGTCCATTTCCATTTCGACTAACACATAGCCTGGAAAAAATTTTCGTTCGCTTTTACGTTTTTGTCCGGCGCGCAGCTCAACAACTTCTTCCGTCGGCACTAAAATCTGACCGAATCTTTCTTCTAATTTTTCGAGTGCTATACGCTCTAATAACGCTTGTCTGACGAAATTCTCATAACCAGAATAGGCGTGCACCACATACCAACGCTTTTTCTGTATTGTCTGATCTGACATGCTTTATCCTCTTTGCCCAGTGAGCCAACCCACTGCCCACACTAATATCCCGTCGATAAACCAAAGCACCAACGCTAAAACGACCACCACAGCGCCTATTACCAGCGTTGTTTGGATGGTCTCTTGGCGCGTCGGCCATATTACTTTACGCAATTCCATGCGGGATTCGCGCGCGAAATTGATGACTTGTTTACCCTGGCGGGTTAAAGCGGCAATACCACCCGAAACCGCGAGCAAAAATAGCCATCCTAATAAGCGCAGTGGCCAAGGCTGTCGGCTATAATAGTAGTTAGTTGCCAAACCAGCAACAATTAATACAACAACAAGCACCCATTTCAGCCAATCTAACTTAGATTCGCCTTGGTTTTTTTGGTTTTCTATTCTTGACACCATTATGTCTTGCCCTTGACTACTTACGATTTCGTTGCATCCATGTGAGCAAAGCAGGAGTCTTTATGGCAGGCCAGGAGGGCCTCGAACCCCCAACCTTCGGTTTTGGAGACCGACGCTCTGCCAATTGAGCTACTGGCCTAATTCTTCAAAACTACTCAAGAACTTTAGCAACCACACCCGCGCCAACGGTACGTCCACCTTCACGGATCGCAAACCGTAATCCTTCTTCCATCGCGATCGGCGCGATTAAAGTAATAACCATTTGGATGTTGTCGCCTGGCATTACCATTTCCACGCCTTCTGGTAACTGGCATTCGCCCGTCACGTCGGTGGTGCGAAAGTAAAACTGCGGTCTATACCCTTTAAAAAATGGCGTATGACGGCCGCCTTCTTCTTTCGATAAAACATAAACTTCGGATTCAAATTTCGTGTGCGGCGTGATCGAACCGGGTTTCGCTAACACTTGACCGCGTTCGACTTCTTCACGCTTCGTGCCACGTAACAATACGCCCACGTTGTCGCCCGCGCGGCCTTCGTCTAACAGCTTGCGGAACATTTCAACGCCGGTGCACGTCGTCTTAATCGTTGGCTTTAAGCCAATGATTTCGATATCTTCACCAACTTTAACAATCCCTCTTTCTACGCGGCCGGTAACAACGGTACCGCGGCCTGAGATGGAGAATACATCTTCAATCGGTAATAAAAACGGTTGGTCAATCTTACGTTCTGGCTGCGGGAAGTAGTCATCCATCGCCGCGACTAATTTCACAATCGCCGGTACGCCAATTTCGCTTTGATCGCCTTCCAACGCTTTTAACGCTGAACCAATAATCACTGGAGTTTTATCGCCAGGGAAATTGTAGCTGGTCAGCAAGTCTCTGACTTCCATTTCGACTAATTCTAATAATTCTTTGTCGTCGACCATGTCCGCTTTATTCAAAAACACGACCACGTAAGGGACGCCAACTTGACGCGCCAACAAAATGTGTTCGCGGGTTTGCGGCATCGGGCCGTCAGCAGCCGAACAAACTAAAATCGCGCCGTCCATTTGCGCCGCGCCAGTAATCATGTTTTTCACATAATCCGCGTGGCCTGGGCAGTCAACGTGCGCGTAATGGCGCTTATCCGATGAATATTCAACGTGGGCGGTCGCAATCGTAATACCACGCGCTTTTTCTTCTGGCGCTTTATCGATTTGGTCGTAAGCCATCGCTTCACCACCATAGATTTCCGCCATACACTTGGTGAGCGCCGCGGTTAGCGTCGTTTTACCATGGTCAACGTGACCGATTGTCCCTACGTTTAAATGCGGCTTATTGCGCTCAAATACTGCTTTTGCCATTGCCAGTAGCTCCTATATCAAAAGACTCGTTGATACAACCCATTAAATCTACTATGTAATCACTCAACTGGTGCCCACAATCGGAATCGGACCGATGACCTCTTCCTTACCAAGGAAGTGCTCTACCGACTGAGCTATGTGGGCTTCAGAAAATAGAGAAAAACTGACTCACAATTTTCAAAATCAGTTCTTCGTATATCTTCTTTCGCTATCTGGAGCGGGCGGTGGGAATCGAACCCACGCAATCAGCTTGGAAAGCTGAAGTTCTACCATTAAACTACGCCCGCGTGTAAAACAACAGAAGTCAAAAGATAAATAATAAACTTAAGGCGGTTGATCATACCTCATTGTCGGCACCGCCAACTACTTGAGTTTATTATTAATCCTCTGACTTCTGTTTTCTGAAATGGAGGGAGAAGGATTCGAACCTTCGAAGGCAGAGCCGTCAGATTTACAGTCTGATCCCTTTAACCACTCGGGAATCCCTCCAGAAAATTTTAGCCCTGGATTTTGCGCCAGGATTGTTTCTATGTCAACTAATAGTATAATTTTTTCTTTTAAGTCTTACTGTTACAAAACCTAATCAATCCATGACTAAAATTTCATTTTCAGCGAAGAATCTCGTTGGAGCTGGCGGTCGGAATCGAACCGACGACCTACTGATTACAAATCAGTTGCTCTACCGACTGAGCTACGCCAGCAATAACCTACCCAAAATCAGGTCAGCAATTCTATGAAATTAAAAAAGTAATAGCAAACAAATTAATGATTTATTTGATATACGTTCTTTTTTTCGGAGTAGTACACAGTAATTCATCTAACTGTTTCACAACATCTGCTTTATTCGTATTATTTATGAGTGTTATGTGCGTCAATTGTGGTGATTCGAAATTAACACTGATTTTCTTTGCGTAATCAGGATCAACTTCGCGATGGCTTTTGTGCAAGCGTGTTTGAATCGTTTCAACATCGGCTTGTACATGAATGAATTTCGCGGCAGGAAAAGCGTCTTGGATTTCCAAACGGTTTTTTTCTTTATAAAGCGCTTGGGTCACGACGAGATTTTCATTTGCGCCGGTACTTTGTAATGTCGTAATTTTATTTTTGATGTCAGTGGTGAATTTGTCACGCATTGCTTGCGTAAACATTTTTTTTTGCGCGATGCAGTCACGCATCGCTTGCGGCAATATGCTGTCAGCGTCAAAAAACTCAAAACCAAAATCTTGTTCTAAAATTTCAGCAACGAAGTTTTTTCCTGAACCGCTGAGCCCGAATAAAATGATCAGCATGCATATCTCTTTAAAAATAAAAAACCCCCGGACCTAAGTCCGAGGGTTTGACGATAAGGGCCTGGCAATGACCTACTTTCACATGAGTAGTCTCACACTATCATCGGCGCGGAGTGGTTTCACTTCTGAGTTCGAGATGGGATCAGGTGGTTCCCACACGCTATGGTCGCCAGGCAAACTAACTGTTTTGGGTGCAGGATGTTTTGTGTTGCTTTGGTGTTACTGGGTATTGCTTCCTACTAGCCCCTTGGTGAAGTAAAGCGATTAAGATCGCTGTATGCTGTCAATCAAAACTACTGAGGTGTTATATGGTCAAGCCTCACGGTCAATTAGTACTGGTAAGCTTCGTACATTACTGCACTTCCACATCCAGCCTATCAACGTTGTAGTCTCCAACAAACCTTAAGAGACCTTAAAGGTCTGAGAGATCTCATCTTGGGGCCGGTTTCCCGCTTAGATGCTTTCAGCGGTTATCCATTCCGAACATAGCTACCCGGCAGTGCCATTGGCATGACAACCGGTACACCAGAGGTTCGTCCACTCCGGTCCTCTCGTACTAGGAGCAGCTCCCCTCAAATCTCTAACGCCCACGGCAGATAGGGACCGAACTGTCTCACGACGTTCTAAACCCAGCTCGCGTACCACTTTAAATGGCGAACAGCCATACCCTTGGGACCAGCTTCAGCCCCAGGATGTGATGAGCCGACATCGAGGTGCCAAACACCGCCGTCGATATGAACTCTTGGGCGGTATCAGCCTGTTATCCCCGGCGTACCTTTTATCCGTTGAGCGATGGCCCTTCCATTCAGAACCACCGGATCACTAGAACCTGCTTTCGCACCTGCTCGACCCGTCAGTCTCACAGTCAAGCACTCTTCCGCTCTTACACGCAACGTGCGATTTCCGACCGCACTGAGAGTACCTTCGTGCTCCTCCGTTACTCTTTAGGAGGAGACCGCCCCAGTCAAACTACCCACCATGCACTGTCCCCATCCCAGATAATGGGACTAGGTTAGAACTCCGAGTGTTCCAGGGTGGTATTTCAAGGTTGGCTCCATACTCGCTAGCGCGAATACTTCATTGCCTCCCACCTATCCTACACAGGAAAACTCAAAGTCCAGTGCAAAGCTATAGTAAAGGTGCACGGGGTCTTTCCGTCTTGCCGCGGGTACACTGCATCTTCACAGCAAATTCAACTTCACTGAGCCTCGGGTGGAGACAGCGGGGCTGTCGTTACGCCATTCGTGCAGGTCGGAACTTACCCGACAAGGAATTTCGCTACCTTAGGACCGTTATAGTTACGGCCGCCGTTTACCGGGGCTTCGATCAAGAGCTTCGCATTGCTGCTAACCCCATCAATTAACCTTCCGGCACCGGGCAGGCGTCACACCCTATACTTCCTCTCACGAGTTCGCAGAGTGCTGTGTTTTTATTAAACAGTCGCAACCCCCTGACTATTGCAACCTCTCTCAGCTCCAGTCGCGAAGACTTTCACCTTACAGAGGCACACCTTCTCCCGAAGTTACGGTGCTATTTTGCCTAGTTCCTTCACCCGAGTTCTCTCACGCGCCTTAGTATTCTCTACTTGTCCACCTGTGTCGGTTTCCGGTACGGTTTAATAATATCTATCGCTTAGAGACTTTTCTGGGAAGCGTGGCATCAGTTACTTCATCACCTAAAGGGCAACTCGTCATCACGTCTTGGAATTAACAAGGTCCCGGATTTGCCTAAGACCTCTTCCTACTCGCTTAAACCAGGACTTCCAACACCCGGCCAACTTAGCCTTCTCCGTCATCACTTCGCAATACCATCAAGTACAGGAATATTAACCTGTTTCCCATCGACTACGCATCTCTGCCTCGCCTTAGGGGCCGACTCACCCTGCGCCGATTACCGTGGCGCAGGAAACCTTGGACTTCCGGCGTGCGGGTTTTTCACCCGCATTATCGTTACTCATGTCAGCATTCGCACTTCTGATATCTCCAGCACACTTCTCAATGCACCTTCACAGACTTACAGAACGCTCCTCTACCACTCATACATTATTCATGCATGAATCCGAAGCTTCGGTGGATGGTTTTAGCCCCGTTACATCTTCCGCGCAAGCCGACTCGACCAGTGAGCTATTACGCTTTCTTTAAAGGATGGCTGCTTCTAAGCCAACCTCCTGGCTGTCTCGGAC
>OY843587.1:2337500-2452500 GCA_963692955.1 Gammaproteobacteria bacterium
TGGCCTCGCGTTTCAAATCCAAGATGATTTGTTGGATTTAGAAGGTGATGAAAGCACGCTTGGCAAGCCGCCAGGCATCGATGTTATCAATAAAAAAATCACGTATCCGCAGCTGCTTGGCATAGCGAAATCCAAGCAAAAAGTCGCGCAATTAACCCATTCCGCGTTAGCCGCCATTCAACCGCTCGGCGCCAATGGCAATCTCCTCGGTGAACTCGCCGAATATTTATTACATCGCAAATATTAAAAACCCCCTGTTTTTTATTCCAAAATCAGCTAAACTGCATGCGAAAAACACAGGCTTTAATGCTTCTCCAACAGTGAGTGAGAAACATATGTATTGCCCATTTTGTAATGCTATCGATACGAAAGTAACTGACTCGCGCCTCATTCGTGAAGGCAATCAAATCCGCCGCCGGCGCGAATGTTTAGATTGCAAAGAACGCTTCACCACGTTTGAAACGGCGGAATTGTCTTTGCCGCGCGTGATTAAACGCGACGGCCGCCGTGACGCTTTCCGGGAAGACAAATTGCGCGGCGGTATGGTGCGCGCTTTAGAAAAACGACCAGTCAGTCTCGAACAAATTGAAACGGCGCTCAGCCGTATTTTGCATAAGTCACGCGCCAGCGGCGAACGGGAAATTCCGTCGTTGCAAATCGGCGAATGGGTCATGGAAGAATTACATAATTTAGATCAAGTCGCGTATGTACGCTTTGCGTCGGTGTATCGAAGTTTTCAAGATATAAATGAATTTCGTGAAGAAATCAGTCGGCTTGAAAATAATATAAAAACAGAAACCCCCTAAACACTGCTCTTTCAAAAAGGTAAATGAATGAATCCAAACGCACGGCGTCAGGCCCGCCATTATGCTTTACAAGCTCTTTATCAAGCGAACATGGCCGGCGGTACCGCGCGCGATATTGAAATGCAATTCGTCGCGAATCAAATTAAGAAAAAAGTCGATCTAGAATATTTCAAAGAATTGCTGCATGCCGGTTTGGAAAAACAAAAAGAACTCGATTTATTCATGAAACCTTTTTTGAAACGTCCCATCGATGAACTTGATCCGATTGAATTATCTATTTTGCGTTTGTCGATTTATGAATTGGCATACCGCTTAGATGTGCCGTACCGCGTCGTGATTAATGAGGCGTTAGAATTAACGAAAAAATTTGGTTCGGTCGAAGGTTATAAATTCGTGAATGGTGTGCTAGATCAGGCCGCGCGAAAAATTCGTAAAGTCGAAGTCGCCGCCGATACAAAGCAGGCAAAATGACAGAATTCGAAGTAATCGAAAAATTTTTTAAGCAAACTATTCAGCGCGCCGATGTGGTGTTAGGCAGCGGTGATGATTGCGCTATCGTCGCTGTCCCGCCGCAACAACAATTAGCCGTTACCACCGATACGTTAGTGAGTGGCGTGCATTTTTTTGAAAATACCGCGGCGTATGATATTGGCTATAAATCGTTAGCCGTAAATTTAAGTGATTTAGCGGCGATGGGTGCGCGACCTGCGTGGGTGACGTTGGCGTTGACACTGCCGGCGGCGGATGAAAAATGGTTAGCGGAATTTTGCAGCGGGTTTTTTGCGTTAGCGCAGCGTTTTAATTTGCAATTGATCGGCGGGGATTTGACGCGGGGCCCGTTGAGTATCACGGTGCAGGCGCAAGGATTTTTACCGCGCGGTAAAGCGTTGACGCGTGCTGGGGCTAAGCCTGACGATTTGATTTTTGTTTCTGGCACGCTGGGTGACGCGGCATTAGCGTTACATTGTTTGCAAGAAAAAATTCCGGTGGATGAATTTGCGTTGACCCGTTTGCACCGGCCACTGCCGCAAGTTGAGTTGGGTGAAAAAATTTTAGATCACGCGCATGCGGCGATTGATATTTCTGACGGGCTCGCGGCTGACTTGAAACATATATTAGGAAAAAGTTCTGTCGGCGCTATCGTCGATGTGGATAGTTTGCCGTTATCAGATGTCATGCGCGCAGCCGTGTCACCGGAGGAAGCCATCGCACTCGCTCTCAACGGCGGCGATGATTACGAATTATGTTTTACTCTCCCGGCCGCGCAGACGGACACGTTGCGTGATATGCAATTACCTATTACTTGCATCGGTAAAATCACTACACAAAAAACTTTAGAGTTACATCAGAATGGAAAAATTTATCATGGAAAAATCGCTGGTTTCCAACACTTTTAAACGTGATTACACGTGCATCGCGCCCATCCCCGAAAAAGTTTGGCAAGATCCATTATATTTTATCGCGTTTGGATTTGGCACGGGCACGATGCCGTTTGCGCCCGGCACGTTTGGCACGCTGATGGCCGTGCCGATTTATTTATTGATGGCGCCGCTGCGGCCGCTGTCATATTTAATTTTGTTGGTTGCGATTATAACGTTCAGCATGTGGTTATGCGGCAAAGTGACAAAAGAAATTGGCGTCGAAGATCATCAAGGCATGAACTTGGATGAAATCGTCGGTTATTTGGTGACGATGTTTTATATTCCTTTCGGCTGGGGCTGGATGTTGGCAGGGTTTGTGTTGTTTAGACTATTCGATATTTGGAAACCTTGGCCGATAAATTTGGTGGATAGACATGTGCATGGCGGGATTGGCATGATCTTAGATGATGTGTTGGCGGGAGTGTTTAGTTGCGCCCTGCTGTCGATGGCGGCATATATAAAGGTTTATTTATGAATTGGGCGGCGGCTGCGTTTTTTGCGTTGAGTGGTTTTGGGTTGTGGGGATTATTCACGAAACTCTCTGTCGTGCACATCGATGCGAAAAGCGCGTTGGTGTATCAGACAGTCGGGGTGTTGTTGGTGGGATTGTTTACGCTTGGGTTTATGAATTTTAAGCCGGAGACGAATGTGAAAGGCGTGAGTTATGCCGTGTTGACGGGGCTAGCTTATGGGGTTGGGTGTTTGTTTTATTTTGTCGCGGCTAGTAAAGGAAAGATTATTACTGTGGTGACGTTTACGGCGTTATATCCTTTAGTTACGATTCTTTTGGCATATTGGTTTTTGAAAGAAGCGGTGACGTTGAAACAATGCGTTGGGATTGGGGTGGCGTTTGTGGCTATGGCGTTGATGGCTTATTAGGTATTTTGATTTTGTTGCGCTTCGCTGCGCGCTGCCCAGCCTACATTTTATGGTTTGGCCAACATGCGATTTTAATTGTTGTTTAGCGCGGCATAGCTGTAGTCATCTTCTGCTTCATGAATTTCTTCGATAGTATTTCTTCTTGATCCACATCGCATGACGGAACATATCACTAGCGCTAGCAAAAATAGCGTTCCGCCTAAGGCAATTAAACTCTCCGGCCAAAATAATGTGCCGCGATGTTGTGTTGGTCGGTTTTGGGATTGAATGACACGGTACATATTGCAGGCGGTCGCTTCGTCGAAGGGTTGCGAATAACAATTTGTTGAGTAGTTCGTTGATCTGTTGAAACACTCCGGCATGAAATGCAAACGATA
This sequence comes from Gammaproteobacteria bacterium, assembly GCA_963692955.1. Lineage (GTDB taxonomy): Bacteria > Pseudomonadota > Gammaproteobacteria > DSM-16500 > DSM-16500 > UBA5158. The sequence continues at coordinate 2,340,984 of OY843587.1, forward strand.
AGCGCCCAAGGTCAAATTGATTTTAGTTTCAATTGCGTCGGTATCGATGCTGGCATAGCCTATTTGTCGGAGATAATCTTGGGCTTTTGCTAAAGTAGTATTTTGTTTTACTTCGTCCGGGCATTCGATTTTTTCGTTTACGCTTTGCGAAATATCTTTATGCGCGAGTTCTTTCCAGGGCAGCGTCGGGCCTGGATCACTTTTTCCGAAGACGGTTATGTTGTTTTGAGTTCGCCAAGGCGCGACATCGGCGTGCGCTAACACATTCTCCGCGGGTATGGCGTAAGTTTTTTGAAGTTGTTTTACTAGCAGAACTAATGCCTTTATTTGCTCTGTTTGATAGGGTTCAAAATAAGTAAAATCTAAGCTTTCATTTAACAATGCGCGTGCATAATTCGGCATACTATTTCTATGCCGATCGCAAAATCATTTAAGCCGGAAAAATTTCGCCAATGACTAACGCCAGCATGTCTAGCGCGTAACGGGATTTTTACAACCTCGTAAGCAAGTAAATAATTTGAATCATTTTGTTCGGGAATGTAAAAGTGAGTACTGACTTGATATTCAATCCACGTCGTCTGTGGGTCGCGATAGCCGGAACAATGCAATAAAACAAAACGCGGTTGAATAGTTTTGTTATCAAAATAAGGATTATAAATTGGCGCAGGTAAAATCTGTAAATTTCGTTTTGGTTTTCGCGAATATACGGTAAGCATGGGAAAATCGTCTGGGTTACGCTCAAATAAAGCCGAATTGTAGCATAAAAATAGTGGTTTTGCCTATGCGGTTAAAAACGGCTGTAACACCGTCGCTTGAGAAAAATGCGTGGTTATCGCGTTGATTTCATTCTGCAAAAATAATAATTTTATGTTAGGGCCGGCGTCTTGAGTGAAATACACTTCCAAACCTTTGTTACGTAAATCCCAAATTTTTTGGATCGCGCTGTTGGTACTTTCTAAAGAATAATTGACTGGGGGGTTGGCATGTCGCATGGTCGCGTGCATGGCGATGGCGTTTGATTCCGCGGTTTCACCTAGCAACGTAAAATCTTTTTTGTTAATCGCGGCTTTGATATTGGCTAAATCTTCGGTGACTTTCGCTGGCCACGTTGCATATAAAGCGCTGGTTTCCACGGTCCGCTGCATAGCTTCTCTGGAGGAAATGGATTTTTCTTTTTTATTTAATATTAATAAACCCACACATAAATCTTGCCACGTTTGTGTGATCGGCGCGCCTCTGCTGTCTAAACCATCCGCGCGTTCGCCGGCGTGCCATTCCACAAAACCTTGCCAGAGCGAGCGCGTGGCGCTGCCGCTGCCCAGCCGCGCGAGTACCGCTAACTTTTCCGCGGGCAGTTGCCAACCCATGACTTGATCTAGCGCTTTGGTCACGGACGCAAAGCCTGCGGCGGATGACGCTAAGCCGGCGGCGATGGGAATATTACTCGTGAGCGTGATGTCGAATTTTGGTTGCAAATGCGCGCGGTATAAATCTAAAAAATGAATTAAGCGTTGCGCGAACGGTGAATCCGCCGCGAGGGGTTTGCCGTTTAACGTTATGCTGTCACGGTCGGCATCGGTAATGACTAATTTCGCGGTGGCGCCTTTCGCTCCTAATGAAATAGATAAACTCGGCGTGACGGGTAAATTTAATTCTTGATCGCGCTTGCCCCAATATTTGCAGAGCGCGATGTTAGACGGCGCGAACGCTTCGCCTTGCGTATGTTGCGGCGCTGCTTGCCACTGCTCACCTAAAATTTGTTTGACGGTTTCAATTTTTTTCACACACCACCCCCTGCGATGACATACTCACCGGCAATGTTTTTATGTCATTGTTGCCCCAGTTAAGATCACCGGCGTTACCCAGCGCGATGATGCAATCGCCTAAACCCGAGCCGGAAATTTTCGCGCCTAAAACATTTTTATGCCGGCGTAACGCTAGCACGATAGCATTCAAATCAGGCGTGTTAACGCCTAACGACTGCATTAAAATTTGTTGCGCGTTCATGGTGTCGCCTAAGCCTTGCCAATTTTCGGCGCGCGCGGCGCGTATGCCTTGCACGGCGCAATTATCGATGGCTGCACAAATATCTTGATACAAATGCGGCTGCGGTGAAAAAAATTTTTCTACTTGCCGCACGGCGGTGACGGTCGGTGTTTTATAGCCGGAATAGACGGCGGTGATCGAATGCGTTGGTAAAATTTTTTCGGCGAGCATGGGCTGCATTTTATATGCGACCATGCCGCCGTAGACGGACGCCGCGACATCGGCGCCTGAGCCTAAGCCTTGCACTTCACGGACGATGGCGCGTGCGTCGTTCAGTAATGTTTTTGCATCGACCGCTTGGTCTAGCCAAGTTTTTATCGCCGCTAAGGTGGCGACGGTCACCGCGGCAGATGAACCTAAACCTATTTTGTGCGAAAAGTCTGAAGTAATCGTGAGGTCGCAGCCATGCGGCATTAGCTCGGTAAATTTTTTCAATGTCGTTAAAATAAATTCGAAGGGCGCCGCAATTTTCAGGGTGGCTATTTCACTTTCGTAATCGCCGAGCATAGAGCTGATTTTTATTTTTTTATCGTCACGCGGCAATAATCTGACGGTGATACGTTGATCGACGGCGCACACGAGCGCTTGTTTGCCCTGCAAGACCGCGTATTCGCCTAGCAGCATCATGCTGCCGGGAGCGGACGCTTTAACTAACATGCACGCCCCGTGGTTCACCGGCGATAGGTAGCATGGAATATTGATGCCGCGCGCAAAGCGCGAGTAATTCCGGTTCGTTTTCGGTGACGACTAACACGACGCCGGCTTTGTTGCCGGCTACCGAGCCGGCGCCGCAAATTTTCGCGCCGCCGCCCATTTCCTTCACTTCAGAAATAAATTCGCGCACGGCTGGCGGCACGACGTTAATTTCTACTAATAAATTATGGTTTGCGAGGATGGCGTCGATGGCGCGTTCGATATTTTTTTCGATGAACGCTGTGTCCATAGCTTGGGTGACGGCGGCGAAATCATGGCCGATCGCGCTTTCTTTAAAATAGCTCGCGGCCGCTTCCACGCATTCGCCCGTCGTCGATTCCGGTAAACCCGTGTTAACTAAATACATGGGCAAGTCGGGAATCGCGCGCTCGAAGATTTGCCCGTCTTGCATAAACAAACAACCGCCGTGCATAGACACTTGTAAATCTAAACCGCTGGAATAGCCGTGCTGCATGTTTTCCGCTTCACGGCCTAAGCGTAAAAAAACTTCCGGCGGAATGTCGACTTCTAAATGCTTCGCGATGGCGTGCACGATGCTTAAGACCGTGGCCGCCGATGAACCCATGCCGCAGCCCATGGGGATGGTAGACTCGACGCGGATTTTAATGCCTTGCGTTAATTTGATATTTAATACTTCAAAAAATAAACTAAACGCGAATTGCGCGAGTTCCACGGGTTTTTGTAATACTTCGCGAATTTTAAAATCGCCGCTGACGAAGCGTTGGTATTTTTGTTTGATGCGGTTTTTTAAACTGTTAAGCGCTTGTAAACTTAAACGGCGCTGATAAGACAAGTCGGATAAATCAAATGACACATGCCGCGCTAATTGCGGGGTCGCAATCGCAGAAACGTAGCGGTTCACGGCCATAGCGAGGGCCGGATGGCCGAATACCACGGAGTGTTCGCCTGACAAGATTAATTTACCTGGAGCAAATACCTTCATGACTCATTCACGTGACTTTTTCATAATGGCGTTTATGGTCTTCAATACTGGCTAGCCTAAATTCGCCAGTGTGATGTACTGGCATTTTACAATAACTTCCATCTTGAGGGTACTTAAACGAGTAAAATGCTTCATATTCGTCATAACCCAGTGCAATCCGATTAGCCAACATCGCCTGATGATAGCCAGTCTCGAGCATCTTGCGGTAGCCAGGCTGGACTACGCCACTAAAATACTCCGCGACGCAGCCCGAACCGTAGCTGTAAAAACCGATGCGCTGGCCGCCTAAGTCAGTGGTCAACAGGTCAAGTAACGCGGCGAAACCGATATAGAGTGACGCGGTATAACTGTTGCCGATCAGGCGTGAATACGTCAAGGTCAGGCCGATGTGTTGCATAGCTTGTTGGGAATTTTTTTCGGCTAAATTAATTTTTGCTAAATGATTGTGGGCTTTTTCCACTAGCCGCGGTACCGGCGTGTGATAACAGAAATAATCGATATCGTTGAATTGCCGGCCGGATAATTCGCGGTATTGCTGCCAAGATTTTTCTAGCATGTTTAAATATAATTTACTGGAATATTTGCCTTCGACGAACGCGTTATCGGCGTAATTCGGCCGCCAAAAATCCATGACGTTTTCAGTGACGACACCATACTCTGTGTCGAACGCTAAAATGCGCGGGTTCACTGACAACACCATCGCGACCGCGCCGCAGCCTTGTGAGGATTCCCCTACGGTGTTTAAGCCATAACGCGCGATGTCGGACGCGATCATTAAGACTTTTTTATCAGGATGTTGACGTAAAAACGGCAGCGCGAGTTGAATCGCTAACGTACCGCTGTAACAGGCTTGTTTCAATTCGATCACGCGGCAGCGCGCGGGCAAACCTAATAAGTCATGCACGTAAATGCCGGCGGATTTGGATTGATCGATACCCGACTCGGTGGCGAATAATAACATTTCGATAGAGTTTTTATCGACGTGCGCGAGCGCGCGTACCGCGGCATTAGCGGCCATGGTGACGATGTCTTCGCTGGGCGGTGGCACAGCCATTTTTTGCTGGCCTAAGCCGACGTAAAATTTATTTGGCTCGACGCCGCGCTTTTCAGCCAGACGGCCCAAATCCATAGAATAATGCGAAGAATATAGGGCCAGCGTATCGATGCCGACTTTGACAACATTAGACACCTTTTTCGTCCTCGTCGGTCTTATTGCGCTCTAGATGCAAATGACTTTTCATCAATTCTCCGGGATTGGTCTGTGCCGCCAATAACGACAATTCGCCGCATAATACAGCACAAGCGGCTATGATGGCCAGGCGTCTGGCGTTTTTGCCGGGTTCCCGTTCTTCTAAACAACCTAACATACGCAGGTTTTCACGCACGAAATCGAAAGTTTTACCGCTGCCGACGGTGCCGACGATCACGTTAGGCAACGTCACCGAAAAATACAAATCTTCGCCGCGCACTTCCGCGTGCACGAAACCTTGCGAGCCTTCGATGATATTAGCGGCGTCTTGACCGGTCGCTAAATAAAAACCTAACAACATATTCGCGAAGTGCGCGTTCGCGGTGCGCACACCGCCGGCGATGATGTTGCCGATGAGATTTTTCTTAATATTTAATTGGACGATTTTATGTGGTGTGGTTTTTAAAAAACGCTGACAGAGCCCGTGGGGGATGACTAATTCGGCGATGACATACTTGCCGCGGCCTAAGATGCCGTTGACGGCGGAATTTTTTTTATCCGAGCAATAATTTCCGGAAATGGAGACATACACTAATTCAGGATAGCGGATTAAAATCCAATCGACTAACCGTTCGGCGGCGAGTGTCGCCATGTTATGGCCGGCGGCGTCCGCGGTGTCGAATTCAAAACGCAGATACATCAAGTTCGCGACGACTTGCACATGCATATCGAGAAAGCGCGCGAAGCGGCTGGTTTCTTTGATGATGGCCTGCATCACGTCTTTGTGCTGCTGTAAACTCGTGACGACTTCATGCGCGACGATAATATCAGGCGCTTCAAGTAACACCGAACGCGTCATGCGTTCATCCATGATAATCGCTTTGATGCCGCCCGCTTGCGTGCAAACCTTCGCGCCGCGGTTGGTGGAAGGCCACAACGGCGACTCAAAAGTCGCTAGCGGCAGCAATACTTCTTCATCCACTTCTGGTCCTTTGATTAAGACCGGGCCTACGGTTCGCATAGGGATAGTGGCTATCTGTTCTGACGTTTGCCAACGCATAGGTTTGGTTTTCCGCTTGAATTCTAATAAGGATACATATATAAAAAGCGTTTCATTTTACTGGATAATCAGCAATGTCAGCAACAGAACACGTCATCTTAGTCGACGAAAATGACAAAGAAGTGGGAACGGCTGAGAAAATACAAGCACATAGAGAGAGTTTACGCCACCGCGCCTTCTCCGTATTTATCTTTCGTGACGAGCAAGAGACTGAATTGCTGTTGCAGCAGCGCGCCGATGGGAAATACCATTCGGCCGGATTATGGACAAATACCTGCTGCTCGCACCCACGGCCTGGCGAAGATATTTTGCTGGCGGGGCAACGGCGCTTGCGGGAAGAGATGGGTTTTTCGGTGCCGTTAACGTCGCTGGGCTGGTTTCATTATATCGCGGCTTTTCCCAATGGTTTAACGGAAAATGAAATTGATTATGTGCTGATAGGCACATTAGGTGCTGAAAAAATTTCTCCGGATCAGAATGAGGTGAAAGATTTCCGGTGGGTAGAGGTGATGGCATTGAAAAATGAGATTTTGGAAACTCCAGATCGATTCACGCCGTGGCTAGCATTGGCGTTAGAAATGATTCATGCGAAGAGAAGTTCGGCGGTTTAAGTTTTTTTTATAAAAAAACACGGGCAACAGAGTTGCCCGTGAAATTTTTAATAGAGTCTAACTTATAAAGTCATTCCCGAGCGCGGCGGTGCATCCTGGTTGTGTGACTCGTCTGCAGCATTAGATTGGTGACTAGCAAGCAACGGCCGAGTTAATGGATCTTGAGATGCGGCGGCAGTGGCACCTGCGATAGCGGAATTGTCACGACGTGCCACTGAATCCGTACGACGTAGATAATAAATTGACCCAAGAGTAGCTAAACAAAATATCAGTAAAACGGTTGTAAGCACTGGGATAATGATTTGTCCACTGGAGTCCCTGAACTCATTGTATTTACAATAATCGTCGATGGTAGCACGCTGCGCATCAGAGAGTGTGGCATTTGGACTGCAACCGTACATAGCAAGTAGCGTGCTTAAATGCAGCTTTGGATCATCGTCTCTGCCATATGCAGAACTAAAATAGGGATAACATTCCGAGTTGAAATATAATTCATCCCCAAGCTCTTTACAAAAGTTTGAACCGACTTGCTGCATATCTAAATCGGTTAACAAGTCTCTCGACTTGAGCATATCTAGATTTTCTTCTGCATCACTTGCAAACTGATAAATAGTGCTATCAGAAGATGCCGTCGTCATGGTGAAAGGCAGCGAATCATTTTGCTGTGCGTTTCTTTGTTCGATTAATTTGGATAATCTTGCGCGCACAGGGTTTGAGTGGTTGCTGTGTGGATTATTGCGCGTGGTGTTGTTATCGGAAGACAACATGCTTTCGAGAATTCTACGGTTAGATGACATGGATAGTTCCTCACTTTTTAAATAATCTTTAATTAGCTAGATTAAATTCTGTAAAACGCTGTCGGTCGGTCTGGATCAATAGACTCCGTTTCGTGGCGCTTTTCTTCTTGGGGTAATAACGATTGAGTTAGATTAGGATTACCATCAGTGTCAACACCGACAGGTCGTTCTCTTGATTCTTTATAACGAAAATACTGACGCTGGCCACATATAAGTAATAATGCTAAAACTATTGGAATACCCACAGCATAAGGCCAGTATTTCGTGATTGGGTCTGGATTATCGTTGTATCTGCAAAAATCATCGAGCGCGGTTTGTTGTTCCAGTGTGATCAGCGAATCTTCGTCGCACGCAAACAATGCTAGCGTCGTATAAAAAGTTGATCGCGTATCATCGTTTTGTCTTGTACCGACTCTGTATCTGAAATAAGGGTGACAATCTTCGTTTAAATAAAGTGATTCACCCGCTTTATTACACAAGCTATTGTCGATGAGTGTAAAACCTAACTTATCTATCAATTTTCTATCGAGCGTGGCGTCAAGATGCTCTCCTCTTATGCTAGCAAGCTGAAACACAGTTCCGTTTGGAGACGCTAGTGTCATGGTGTGTGGCAGTGACGTGTTAGTTGGTGAAGTTCTTCTCGCTTCGAGTCGATTAGCGAGTCTTGCGCGGACTGGATTGGTTTGATTGGCGTGCGGATTGCTGTTGGTGGCGTTGGTGTCGGAATATAAAAGGCTTTCTATAATTGTGCGGTTCGAAGACATGTTTTAGCACTCTGGGGTGGTTGATTTGTGCATATATTATCCTTTGATGGGGGAATGAGTCAAGATGTTAATCATTTGGTTATGTTACTTCACCAATAATTAATACAATTATTTACTTACTTCACAAGAAAATTGGCAAATAAATTTAGCTAATGAAAGGTACGTGAAAATTAAAGTTTGTCTATTTGATATTTATTTCAAAAGATATTCCATTTTCATCAATTTTAAATTTATTTGGGTCTCTATCAGTTTCGATGAAATAGCCACATCCAAAAGGATGGGGCTGTAACTTTAGCGATTCAATAAATTCATCTGCGGTTTTTAAGAAATGCTTTGCTGATTGCATAATTGATCTCATGAAGCTTTTTTGATTTCGACATTATAATAAAGTTTTTGGCGTCTTAATTGATCTCTAATTAATAATTCAATTAATGGTTCGATAGAATAACCTAAAGTTTTTGCTACTTTCTTTGCAAAACTTATTCCTACTTCTTTTCGATTATGCTCGACATCGTTAAGGAATTGTTTGGAAACTTTGAGTGTTTTAGCTAATTCAACTTGAGTAATATCGTCGCTCATTCGGAGAGAACGAACCAAACCACCAAAAGTCATTTTAATCCAAATGCTTTTGGTTGCTTCAAGAGCGTCGATTGTTTTCTTCGACTTAGTAGGCATGTGGTGTGACCTCAATCACTTCAACAAATTCTATTTTTCTATCTTCATTTATAATATAAATTGCACGCCATTGTTTATTTAGCCTGATCGACCGCTGACCCTTTCTCTCGCCATGTAACGGTTCATCATGCCATCCTGGATTTCTACTGGTTTCTCTCAAGCCTACCTTACTTACAGCTACTAACCAGGCTCGAAATTTTTGTTGTATGTGAGCTGGGGTTCGCTTAATAACTTTAAGAGCCTGTTTGGTAATTCTAATCTCTGAAATCAAATGGGATCACCATTATTCCTATAGTACACCCTTTTAGGAGAACTATCAATTTGATTGAGCCTTAATCTGGTTTACTTTTGGCAATGCGGAATAAGGGCATTTAAATCTGTTAAGATTGGGAATTTATTCTTCTGATTCTGAGGGAATTCTTTCAGACACGCTGGAGCTGAAAAGAAAATTTTTGGAAATAGTGAAGTTAAACAGGGGAAGGATTGTGCTATTAGATAGGCTATTCTTTAAAATATGACTCGTCAATTGATTTATTATAATAATTTGAGATTTGAGAATAGTGTTGGGCTACGGAGTAGCCCAACCTCCTTTTTATCCCATTTTCATTTCTGGGGTTTTTTGTAATGAGCCGGCAGTCTCAAGTTGTTTGATCAAGTTCATTTCTTCAGAAAACACTTGCTCTATGTTTTCATCTGCTTTAGCGGTTGGATGATTGGTTTTTTCGTTGATGCTATCGAGAATTTTAGATTTTAGATCTTGAAAATTTAAAGTGTATTTTTGGCCGTGGATGATGCGCAAGCGTTCTGTCAATAAGTTAATAGCGTCTTGTTCTTTAACTTTCTCCGCGATCCTGCCTCTTAATTTCTTGGAGTCAGTGTTGGTCAGAACGGCTAACATTAAAATCAATAGTCGCACTGGGTTGGTAGCCGCGCCATTGAATAAATTCATTAACATTTTTACGCGTAGCAAGCCGCGGCCGTCTTCTTTAGAAAAGAGGCTGACGCGAGCTTTGGCAAAAAAGCCATTTTTATCTTCTAGCGCGGCTTGTTCGTCGACTTTGCTGATATGATATTCCGATAAAGCCATATTTATTTCTTCGAGATATTCTTTTATTTTTACGTTGGAGAGAATAATCGTATCATCTCGTTGTTCTTTCGCAAGCGCACTCGCACGGGCTTGAATGGCATCGGAAAAGTTTTTCCAAAATGTTTCGTCGGTACCGAATCTGTTAAACTCTGCGTGATTATTGATAATCATCATACCCAGCGCGTCACCTTTGTCAGGTAAATAGGCGAAACATTCTCTTAAAGAAGGAATATACGGTTCTAGGACCGGGCTGCTCGCGTCAACAAATTTACGCGGCAGTATCGAGGCATTGTAGTAAGATTTAATTGTCGCTAAGAAACCCTCGCTGTTGTAGAGCGCTGTGAGCGCCGCGGTGTGATCCGCTGGGGAAGACTTGAAGATTTCATTCAACAACCTAAATGACTGGGGCGCTGGATATACTAACGAGGTTTTTTCATCTTCATTGTCTTTGAATTTTTCCGCTAAAATAAATAAACGTAAACGCGTGACTAGCGCGCCGAATTCTTGTGTATCCGCAAAAAATGTTTCGAGTAAATTCCAAATATACGGTAGGCGGTCACTCTCAGTGACAGCATTGATCGAGCTTAATAAGCCATCCACTAACGCCAAGTCGGCCGCCAAAATGCCGGCAATTTTTTCTGATACGGCTATTCTTTCTGCGCACGTGAAGCGTTTATCTAAATGAAAACCTACCGGATTTTTTTGAGCTTCCGCATATTCGAATTGCTTGAGCTTGGCTGAACTTCCAGGGCGATTACAAAATTTAAAAAACCAAGTCATTAGCATTTCTTTATCGTTGAGGAAGTCAGCAAAATTTTTATCTTTTCTTTCTTGATCTTGCTTTGCTTCCGCCAGAGCGCGTTGCGAAGCGAGTTCTCTTTCTAATTTGAAATTATATTCAGGGCCTGTGATTGGATCTAACAAGATCAAAATCATTTTTATTAATTCTTGATTGGAGTTTGAACCAGGCTCGATTGGGCTGGTGAGGATAGCGGATTGTTTATCGAGTAATGCGTCACGCAATTGCGGATGATTTTGTAGAATGCCGAGAACTTCGTAATAATTTACAAATGGGGCGCGGGGGGAAGCCATTAGCTTTTCTCCAAATGAAGGATGTATATTATAAGCGGAAGATTAATTTAATTGCAAAATATAGACAAATGCTGGGCATGAATCGATCAACACAATCCATTCCCGCCTACGCAGGAATGGGTTTCAAAGGGAGTAACGCGTCAAACCATTTCCATTTTTATTTCGCCGTAAACGGGGAATCGTTGGCAGAGTTCTTTCGCTTTTTCTTTCACTTCTTCGATGACTTTTTCATTTTGCAAATCATTTAACACATCACAAATCCAGCCAGATAACATTTCACATTCTTTTTCTTTGAAGCCGCGTGTCGTCACCGCCGGTGTGCCTAAGCGTATGCCGCTGGTGATGAACGGTGATTGGGGATCATTCGGCACGGAGTTTTTGTTGACGGTGATATGCGCTTTACCCAGGGCTGCGTCCGCGTCTTTGCCAGTTATTTTTTTTGCGATTAAATCGACTAAAATTAAATGATTGTCGGTGCCGCCGCTGACAATGTTAAAGCCGCCGGCTTGCAACGCTTTCGCCATCGCGCGCGAATTGTTAAGCGTTTGTTGTTGGTAAATTTTAAAATCCGGTTGTAAGGCTTCTAAAAACGCGACGGCTTTCGCGGCGATCACGTGCATCAGGGGGCCGCCTTGATTGCCCGGAAAGACGCCGGAATTTAATTTTTTTTCTAAGTCGGGATTCGCTTTCGCTAAAATGATACCGCCGCGTGGGCCGCGTAGCGTTTTATGCGTGGTGGACGTGGTGACGTCGGCGATGTTAACCGGCGATGGATATAATCCCGTCGCGATTAAGCCCGCGACGTGCGCGACGTCCGCCAGTAAATACGCGTTCACGGAATCGGCGATGTCGCGTAAACGCTGCCAATCCACGACGCGCGAGTAAGCGGAAAAGCCGGAGACGATTAATTTTGGTTTGTGCTGCGCCGCGAGTTTTTCTATTTGGTCGTAATCGATTAAACCGGTTTTCAAATCTAATCCGTAGTTAAAAAATTTATAAAATTTTCCGGAAAAATTCACCGGCGAACCATGCGTTAAGTGACCGCCTTCCGCTAACGACATGCCTAACACCGTGTCGCCGGGCGCCAGCAGCGCCGCATACGCGGCGGTGTTCGCTTGTGAACCGGAGTGTGGTTGGACATTCGCGTACGCGGCGCCGAATAAGCGCTTAGCGCGCTCGATCGCTAATTCTTCGGCGACATCGACAAATTCACAGCCGCCGTAATAACGTTTACCCGGATAGCCTTCGGCATATTTATTCGTGAGCACCGAACCTTGCACTTCCAGTACTAATGGACTCGCGTAATTTTCGGAAGCGATTAATTCAATGTGGTCCTCTTGACGCGTCTCTTCATTTTTTAACACTTGGAAAATCGCGGGATCGAAGTCGCGTAACGAAATGTTTTTAAACATGGGTTCATCCTTCAGGATTAACGTTTTCTAAAATAGTTTGCGCTTGTTTTTCGCGGTAATTTTTCAACTGCGTGCGAAATTCCGGATATTTTAAACTTAAAATCGCGGCCGCGTATAAACCCGCGTTGACACAACCCGCTTTGCCTATCGCCATGGTCGCGACGGGAATGCCGCCGGGCATTTGCACGATAGATAATAATGAATCCATGCCGTTCAACGCTTGCGACGGCATCGGACAGCCTATCACTGGCAATAAGGTTTTTGCCGCGATAACGCCGGGTAAGTGGGCGGCGCCGCCCGCGCCCGCGATGATGACTTCGATGCCGCGTTCTTCCGCGGTCGCGACGTATTCGAATAAAGCGTCCGGCGTACGGTGCGCGGATAACACCCGTGCTTCATAGCCAATGCCTAAATTTTTTAACACGATACCTGCTTGTTCCATCATAGGCCAATCTGATTTGGAACCCATGAGTATGCCGACTAAAGTTTTTGCCATATTTGCTGCCCTCTAATGTTTGAAACATCTATTTCCGGTAAACACCATTGCGATACCGTGTTCATTACATGCGTTGATAACTTCATTGTCTTTCAGTGACCCGCCCGGTTGAATGACCGCGCGGATGCCGGTGTTAGCGATGCGGTCAATACTATCACGAAATGGAAAAAACGCATCGGAAGCCATAATCGTGCCGCGCGCCTTGTCGCCGGCTTTGCGCAGCGCGATTTCCACCGCGTCTATGCGTGAGACTTGTCCTGCCCCGACGCCGACGGTCGCGTCCGTCGTCGCGAGTAAAATAGCATTGGATTTGATGTGTTTTAACGTGCCCCAGGCGAATAACATCGCCGCCGTTTCTGCAGGGGTGGGCTGTTCGGTGGTCACGGTTTTCCAATCGGTGGGCGTGATGGCTTTGCTATCTTGGTCTTGGATCAGCAAACCGCCTTGGATAAATTTATAATCGAGAATGTCCACGGGTACGGCGTCTAAATTAAATTCCAACACGCGTAAATTGGGCTTGGTCGCCAGTAAGCTTAATGCTGCTGGAGAAAAACTCGGAGCGATGACGACTTCCACGAATACTTGCCCCAGCGCTTCGGCGATTTGTTTGTCGCAGGGACGGTTCAACGCGACGATGCCGCCGAACGCGGATTTGGCGTCAGCGTAAAAAGCTTTTTGAAACGCTGCGCCAATTTTTTCCGCGACGGCGACGCCGCAAGGATTGGCGTGTTTGACGACGACGCAAGCGGGTTGGGTAAATTCGCGTAAACACGCGATGGCCGCGTCGGCGTCGGCGATATTATTGTAAGACAATTGTTTGCCTTGATGCTGGCGTGCGGACAACACACCAGAATTATCATTGGCGAATTGATAAGCGCTGGCGGCTTGATGTGGATTTTCTCCGTAGCGTAAGTCCGCGTGTTTTATTAAATGTAAAGCTATTTGCGCGGGGAAATCTGTTTTAACTTCAGCGCGGCCGAGGAGATAATTTTTAATAACTGCGTCATAGTCAGCGGTGTGCGCGAAGGCTTTGGCGGCTAACTGTTGGCGCGTGGCGCTGGTTAAGCCTTTTTCTCTGGTGAGCTCCACTGAAATTTTTTCATAGTCGGCGGGATCGACGATAACGCCTGCCCAACCCATATTTTTCGCGGCGGAACGGATTAACGTTGGGCCGCCGATATCGATATTTTCGATCGCTGCGTCGAAAGAGGCTAGTGGGTTGCTGATGGTTTTTGCAAAGGGATACAAATTAACGATGACTAAATCTATCCATTCGATTTGATGGCTTTGCGCTTCACTAGCGTGTTGGTCGCGTAAGCCTAGGATGGCGCCGTGGATTTTTGGATGCAGAGTTTTTACGCGGCCATCCATGATTTCTGGGAAGCCGGTAATATCAGCCACGTCGGTGACGGAGATGTTTTCTTTACGTAAAAATTCACTGGTGCCGCCGCTGGAAATTATTTTGATGTTGAGCGCTGCGAGTTGACGGGCGAAATCAGCCAAGCCGGTTTTGTCGGAGACTGAGATGAGCGCGCGTTTTACTGCTACTTTTGCTTCATTCATGCAAGCACCTTAGTGTCATTTATGTGGGTGATCGCGGCGATTAACGCTGCGCCTTCTAATTGCTGCACTTTCGTTTTCAAACTTTCCGGCGTATCGCCCGCGAGTACCGCGCATTTTTTTTGAATCAAGATGGGGCCGGCATCGACCGCTTCGGTGACGTAATGCACCGTGCAGCCAGTTTCTTGCACGCCCGCCGCCAACACCGCCGCGTGCACATCACCGTCCATGCCGCCGGCAAACGCGGGCAACAGCGACGGATGCACATTGATAATTTTATTCCGCCAGGTATTCACAAACCCAGGCGATAAAATCCGCAGGTAGCCGATCAGCACGACTAAGTCGACAGCGTGAGCGCGTAATTCACGGCTTAACAGTTCATCGTAGTCTGCGCGCGTCACGGCTTTAGCATCGATAAATTTAGCCGTTATATGATGCTCACGCGCGCGTTCTAGAATAATAGCGTGTTCTCTATTACTGATAACAATTTCAATCGACGCGGATAATTTTTTTGTTTGCATAGCGTCGATTAACGCCAACATATCTGTGCCGCGCGTTGACCCTATGATGCCTAGACGTATCATTAGTAAGACCCGTAATGTTCTTCACGCAAACTTTTCATGTGCTGTATGCGTTTTTCGATTAAGGCCGGCGTGCCGATATCTTCGCGGTGAAATAGCTGTCCTTTAATAAGTTGAATCATTTCTTCGGCGCTGGCCTCCGCTGCAGCGAGCGTTTCCGCGATGCCGACGACGGCCGCGGTGCGCGAACCGGTGGCGTAGAGTTTGCCGTCCACGGCGTTGACCGCGCCTAAATATAAATTCTCATGCTGTTCGATTTCGCTGATATCGATCAAAATATTCTTTAACGGCGCGTCCGGGTAACCTTCCGGCACGGCGTATTTGCACACCGTGGCGAGGTGCGTAAATTCCGCCATGCTGGGATGCAACGTGCCGTCGAGCATCGCGAGACAAATTTCCACAAAATCACTTTCTAAAATCGATAACACGTTCAAACATTCCGGATCGCCAAAGCGCGCATTGTATTCGATGAGCTTGATGCCTTTTTTGGTCGCCATAAAGCTGCCGTACAAAATTCCGATGTAGCGTTCGCGGTATTTCGCGGTGAGGGCGTTCATCATTGATTCATTGATGTGGCGCGCGTCTTCTAAATCTTTTTCGGTTAAAAACGGCAAGCTGTGGTTCGCGTCGGAATAACTGCCCATGCCGCCCGTGTTCGGACCAAGGTCGCCGTTGTACGCGCGTTTGTGATCTTGCACGGCGGGCATCGTCACTAAGCGGTTGCCGTCGGATAAACACAGTAACGAAAATTCTTGGCCGATGAGTTTTTCTTCGATCACAAAGGTCTGGCCATTGGCAGTCAATTCAGCACAAAATTCTAGGGCTTCTTGAAAAGAATGCAAATGATCGCCCGCGACTTTCACGCCCTTGCCGCCCATCAAGCCATCGGCTTTAATGACGTAGCCATCAGAACCTAAGTGTTGCAAAAATTGTTTTACTTCAAACGTATCCACGAACACGCGATATTCCGGTGACGCTTTGATTTGATATTTTTCTAATAATTCTCTGGTGAAGGCTTTACTCGTTTCGATTTGCGCCAATTGTTTTTTTGGGCCGATGGTAGGAATGCCTGCGTTCCAGAGCGCGTCGGCTAAACCGACTTCTAACGGCGCTTCGGGGCCGATAAAAGCCATATCGATCTGCCAATTTTGCGCCTGCCGCACGATAATTTCAACCGCAGTGATAGCGCCTACCCAAAATCCTTTCGATAATGTTTCAATACCAGGATTATGCGAACTGCCGCAGCAAAAAATTTCCGGTTGGTGTTTCGAACGGCTTAACGCTTTTGCGATGGCGTGCTCGCGCGCGCCGGAGCCGATGATTAAAAATTTCATGCGTAACCCCGCTCGTCTTCACGCTGCGTTTGTAACATTTGGATGGTTTCTTCGTTGATGTTGCCGGTGACGTAGTTGCCATCCATACAGGCCATGCAGGGATGTGGAATCGGCGTGTCTAAGCGGCGGTTGACGGCTTCGACTAAATCATCCAACTCTTGATAAAGAAATTTATCGACGCCGATGAATTGGCGGATTTCTTCCGGGGTATGAACGGCCGCGATTAACTCCCCACGCGACGGCATGTCGATGCCGTAAAAACAGGGGTTTTTGATCGGCGGGCAAGCGGACACAAAATATATTTCTTTGGCGCCGAATTCACGCACCATTTTAACGATTTCACGGCAAGTGGTACCGCGCACGATACTATCGTCGACCATTAAAACTTTCTTACCTTCGATTTCACTGCGCTGAGGCGTTAATTTGTAACGCACGCTGCGGCTGCGTTCTTTGCCGTCGGGCATGATGAACGTGCGGCCGATGAAAGGATTTTTATAAAGTCCTTCGGAATAGCGCACCCCTAGCTCGTGCGCGAAGGATAACGCCGCGGTGTTCGAGGTGAACGGCACAGGGATGACGACATCGGGTATCGTGTCGGGATATTGTTCGCGCCACCGCTGCGCGAGATTTTGTCCCATGTACAAACGCGATTTATAAACGCCGATTTTATTTAACTGCGCATCGGGACGCGCGAAATAAACGTATTCAAAAATACACGGCTTAAATTCTTTGTTAGTGAGAACGCGGCGGAACAATTCACCACGGTTGCTCACGAACACGACTTCACCGGCACCGACATCGCCCGCCGGTTCAAAGCCCAGCGAATAAAACATGGTATTTTCCGACGCGAAAATATAATCGCGCGTGCCGTCGGCGTTGACGCGCTCGCCCATCACTAACGGCCGGATGCCGTGCGGATCGCGAAACGCGATTAAGCCTTTACCGATAATGACGCTGACGGCGGAATAAGAGCCTTCGGCGCGCGCGTAAATATTTTTTACCGCGTCGCAAACGTTAGTAAAAAACTTTTCGCCGTCGTCTTCCGCGTGTTTACCCTGCTCTAAGCCGTCAGCGAGTAAATGCAAAATCACTTCGGAATCCACGGAAGAATTTAAATGGCGGTGTCTGACGTGCGTAATTTCATAAGCTAATTTTTTGTAATTGACTAAATTGCCATTGTGCGCGATGGCGATGCCGCGCGGGCTGCCAATCCACAACGGTTGCACGTCCGCGATTTCGTAACCACCGGCGGTGGGATAACGGGTGTGACCGATGCCGACATTGCCGTATAAATGGCGGATATCGTCGGGACCAAAGACTTCGCGCACTAAACCGAGGCCATGTTTGACGTAGAAACGTTCGTTGCACGTCAACATGCCCGCGGCGTCTTGACCGCGGTGCTGCAAGTGTATCAGGCTATCATGGATTTCAGCAGCAACGGGCTGATGGCTGAAAATTCCGACGATTCCGCACATTTATTTCATCCTCTAATGGCTGCTCTTAAAAAACTTTCTACTCACGCTAGGTAAGCCGCCAAGTTACGCATAATGCGTTTTTCGACATTGCCGTCGGTCTCAGGAAAATGAAATTTGTGACCGGTGATCATTTCATACAATTGGATGTAGCGGGATGACAAGCGCACGATTAATTCTTCCGGCGCGCGCGGCAAATCCACGTCGTTGTACGGATCACAATGATCAATGAACCAGAGGCGGATAAATTCTTTGTCGATATTTTCCGGTTCTTGACCGTTCGCGAAACGCTCGGCGTAACTGTGCGCTAACCAATAACGGCTAGAATCAGGCGTATGCATTTCATCGACGATAACGATGTTGCCGTCAGCGTCTTTGCCCATTTCATATTTGGTGTCCACTAAAATTAACCCGTGTTTAGCCGCGGTTTGCACGCCGAACTCGAATAATTTTTTCGCGGCATGGGCGCATGTGTCCCAATCGGCTTGTGTCATCAAACCTTCTTTGACGATTTCTTCCGCGCTAATCGGTCTATCATGTACCGCGTCTTTGGTCGTCGGCGTTAACAAGGGCGCGTCGAGGCGTTGGTTTTTTACCAAGCCTTCCGGCAATACGTTACCGCAATAATTTCTGACGCCATTTTTATATTGCGTCCAGATCGAGGTACCGGTGGTGCCGGTGACAAAACCCCGCATCACGAATTCGACGGGGAAAACTTCGCATTTCTTCGCGACCGTGACGTTCGGATCAGGGATCGCGATGACATGGTTGGGAATGATATGTTCAGTTTGTTCAAACCACCAAGCGCTAGCGAGATTAAGCACTTGCCCTTTGAATGGGATAGCGGCCAAGACGCGGTCGAACGCGCTTAGTCTATCGGTGGTGATTAAAATTAATTTGTCCTCCAACTCGTAAGTATCGCGTACTTTGCCTTGGTATTTTTTACCCGCGGCGAGTGAAGTTTGCGTTAAGGTCTGAGCTAACGCTTGCTCAATTTGGTCGTGATAACTTTTATTGATAGTAGTAGCAGTCATGGGCATAGGGATTATATAAAATATGAGAGTTAATAACATGATCGGCTAATTGTTGAGTATCTTTTTCTTCACCTGCAACACTCCACAACACGCCGTGCCGGATAGAACGTATTCCTCGAATTCCATAATGGTGTTCTAGCATTTGCTTTTTTTGTTGTCCTAATAAATCTTCTTTGGGACGTACCAAAAAAGAAGTATGGTTCTTACTTTTCACGGCCGCGGGCGGCACGGAAATTTCTTTGCGGTGATTAAACAACACGCCGCTGGCAATCACGGCTGCGTAGGCGGCCGGGGTATCGCAAGCGATTTCCCAGTGAATTTGCCGGCGTACTGTAGTAGGAATATTTTTACGGCGCAACGCATTTTCGACGGACATCGCGTGATTGTCGGTAATCATTAATTCGACGATCAATTCCTGCGTGTGTTCTGCGTTTTTAAAATTAACAATCGCGTCATGCCGCGGTTGGTAATGTAGTGGCGCGACCTTTTGAACGTGACCGCTAGCGATGTACTCGCGCATGGATTGAAAAATCGGATCACCGTTAATAGTTCGTTCCGGGTGCGGCATCATCGCCATCACATTGCCCGCTTGGTTGGATACGGCGGCCAGATTGCAAATCGAACCATTTGGGTTCACTGGAAATTTATCAATGATGTTGCCGTCGGCGTCGCAATATTGAAATAAGCCTAAGCCTTGGGTTTGCATTTCCGTGAGCAAGCCAGGCGGAATGACAAACCGTCCTTCGCCATGCGCGATGGGGATAGTTAAAATATCTTGCGGCGATAAATAACGCGTGAAAGCGTTATATTGAAAATCATCCGTCAAACGTAGATGCACCCACGCGTTGTAATAACCCGTCCCTAACACTTGACCGTCACTAACGCGTTTATTTTCCGCGAGCGCCATGCCGACTTGGTGCCGCGCGATGCCCGGCACTAAACCGGTTTCCACTAAAATTTGCGCGCCGTTGCAAATACCTAACACGGGCTTGCCGTTATCGCTTTCTTGTTGAATCACTTTCATGATCGGATCAAGCGCTGCGATCGCGCCGGAACGGGAACGATCTTCGTAAGAAAAACCACCGACTATGATGTAGCCATCGAATGCTTTGAGCTTTTCTACCGGTTCGTTCCAGAGAAATTCTACCGCTGCCATTTGCGCGCGCTTAACGGCGAGTATGGTTTCGCGTTCGCAGTTTGAACCAGGAAATTGAATAATGCCTATGCGCATAGTGTCACCGTTTTCGTACCTGAGACGACTTGGCCGATTTCATACAAAGTAAATTCTGGAAAAATTCTTAACGCCGCGCGCGCATTCTCGATCATGTCCGGCGCGACCACCATGACTAAACCGACGCCCATGTTGAAGGTGCGATACATTTCGCTATCATCTAAACGGCCTAAATCACGCAGCAGCGCGAATAAAGGTTGTTGTGGCCAGCTATTTTTACGAATTTCCACCGCGCAATCGATCGGTAACACGCGCGGAATATTTTCTAATAAACCGCCGCCGGTAATGTGCGCCATGCCTTTGATGGCGACGTTTTCTTGCAACATGTGCAACACGGGGCGCGTGTAATTGATATGCGGCTCTAACAGCATTTCACCTAACAAACGCGGCAATTCCGGTAATTGCGAATCGATACGGTAATTACCGACTTCGAACACTAATTTGCGCGCCAAGGAATAACCGTTAGTGTGCAAACCGCTGGAAGCGAACGCCAGCACGACGTCGCCGGGCACGATATTTTTGCCGAGGATGGCTTTGTCTTTTTCGACGACGCCGGTGATAATGCCGACGAGATCGTGTTCACCTTTCAAATAGGTGCCGGGCATTTCCGCGGTTTCACCCCCGACCAGGGAAATTCCATTTTCGCGGCAGGCTTTTACCATGCCGGCGACCAATTGCTCGACGATATTGGGATTTAATTTTTCGTTCGCGATGTAATCTAACAAGGTCAACGGCTTAGCGCCTAATACGATAATGTCGTTAGTAGTCGCACTCACTAAATCAATGCCTAACGTGTCGTAACGTCCCATCATGCGCGCGATAATCGTCTTCGTGCCGACGCCATCTATACTTTGCACCAACACGGGATGTTGGTAATTCGCGACTACCGTTTTCAAATCATAGAGCGACGCGAAGCTGCCAATGCCGGTCAGCACAGCGGATGAAAAAGTGCTTTCGACATTTTTTTTGATGCGTTGCACGACTTCGTTGCCCGCGTGAATATCGACACCAGCGGATTTATAATCGACGGTTTTCATAATAATTTCTCCCGCAAGCCATTTTCCCAAGCCAATTTCGCGTCCGAGATCATGACGTCTATGCAGTTTTGCATTTGTAAGCGCGCCAAGACCTGGGTGTGGCCTAATTCGAATAACGGTATTTCAAAACGGTTAAACACTTTTTTGACGGCGGAATATTTATCTTTCGCCACTTCTAAAATAAAACCGCCGCTCTCGCCAAATAATTTTTTCTCAGCGGGTAAGTCACCCGCGATCTCAACTTTGACGCCAAGGAATTTTTTGAAACTCATTTCCGCGAGCGCGCAAGCCACACCGCCGTCGGATATATCATGCGCGGATAGCACTAAGCCTTGTTGGATGGCGGCGCTGACGGCGCGAATTTCAGTAGCAATAGTTTTCAAATCCGGCATCGGCACGTTTGCCCCTAATTGGCCGTGTAAATCATAATACACACTGCCGCCGCATTCATCTTTACGCGCGCCTACCAGCAGAATCAAAGAATCTTTTTGCTGAAAATTTTTCGAAATGACTTTGCCAACGTCGGGCATGTTGCCTAAACAACTAATCATCGGGCTTGGCGGTATCGCGCCAGTCTTGGCTTCATTGTATAAGGAAACATTACCGGAAATGATCGGCAAGGGATGGTCGGGAAACGCCGGCAAGCTTATCGCTTCACAGGCGGCGATGATACCGCGCACCGCTTCGGTGAAATCCCACATTTGCTCGGGTTTTTCCGGGTTACCAAAGCAAAGACAATCAGTGATGGCCTGGGGTGTGGCGCCAACGGCCGCAACATTGCGGGCCGCTTCGACAACGGCGTTAACCGCGCCCCAGTACGCATCAATTTTATTATAGCGCGGACATTGATCTAAAGATAATGCTATGCCAGTGGCGCGAATTTCTGCCGGGTATTTTTCTTCGTTGAAGGGCTGCATGACGCCCGCGTCGGCTTCGCCCGCTTCTAACACGGTGCGGCCCTGCACTTGCTTGTCATACATTTCAAAAATCGGCGCGCGTGACGCAATATTCTCATGCGCTAATAATTTTAATAACGTCACGTTAAAATCAGCAGGCGCGGCCAAATCGGGTTCGGCATGCGTGTTAGCGCTGGGCGCGTACGGACGGTCATAGACTATGCCTTTCGTCACGTCACGCGCCATGGCATCGACGATATTTTCGCCGTAATGCGCGACGACGTACTTGCCGTCGGTGCGGATTTTACCGATGACTTTGGCTTGCGCGCCGTCAGAAATTTCCGGTAACGCGAACGTTTCATTGTAATGCGCGATAATGAGCGGCGCTAAATCAGGCGGTACGACCCACATAAAACGTTCTTGGGTTTCCGAACATAACACGACGGACGGAGGCAAATTCCGCATGCTCGTGAAGACATTTTCCAAATAAATTTCCGCGCCATAGCCGCCGCTTTCCGCTAATTCCACACTCGCGCAAGCGATCCCGCCGGCGCCTAAATCTTTGCAGCCGACTTTATCGATGAGGTTTTTTTCTTTAAGAATTTGAAATAACGCGTAATTAGCTTTTAACAAATGGCGTTTTAAAAAAGCATTGGGTTCTTGCACCGCGCCTTTGTTTTGTTCTTGCTGTTCTTCGACTAATTCCGTGGACGAAAAGCTCGCGCCACCGAAACCGCTATTATCAGTAGGCTTGCCGACTAATATAAAAACGTAATCATCGGCGTGCTTAGGCGCATACGAGTGGATGACGTCTAATTCATTGACGATGCCTAGCGTGACGACCGTCACTAAACAATTGGCGTTATAACCCGGATCGAAATACACATCACCCGCCAGGTTAGGTACACCGATAGGATTACCATAACCGGCAATCCCCGCGACTACCCCTTGCTGTACCCATTGAGTTTTTTGCCGCGTAATTTCGCCGAAGCGCAAACCGTCGGCGACTGCGATCACTTCCGCGCCCATGCAGCAAACATCGCGGACATTGCCGCCAATGCCGGTGGCGGCACCTTCATAAGGCACGATTTGCGAAGGATGGTTATGGGATTCATGGCTCATGACGATACCGTAACGCACGCCGTTGTCATCGGTAGCGACCGACACAATGCCCGCGTCTTCTTTCGCGCCCAGAATGATGTTTGGACCATCGGTCGTCATTTTTTTTAAATGATGGCGGCTGCTCTTGTAGGAACAATGCTCAGAACCTTGGATAGACCAGAGCACACACTCCGCTAAAGTAGGCGGGCGCTTTAAAATCGAGTTTTGAAGGGTTAACACCTCGTCGACCGAGAGGACGAGATGGTATTTTTGCAAAATAGAAGCACTCTCTGTCCTTGATAACTGATTGAAATCAAGAACATCTTTTTCTTGTGAGTGTAACATAGGGATCAATCCGCCGTGTGTGTCGCAACTGGATATAACGGGCGGACAAGATAGCATATTAAGCTTATTTCGGCAATTTTATCCGGCGCGAAAATCATGAAAATCAAGTCAATGCAGCTGGCTACATATAAATGTGAGCCAAGCGCCCATGCTAATAAAACCTTAAGGTTTAAATCATAGAATCCGACTATCTTGTTCGGAACAGGGTAAGTGAATTTTTTATTTTGCATATTCAACATATAGGAAAAATTATGATTTTAGTATACGAAATTTTGACTAATGAGGAGTTTTCAGGCAACACTGCCTCTGCCGCATTATATGATAATTTAAAAAATAGTGACTCGCTGTACAAAAGAACAGACCGTATCGGTTTAGGCAAACACTTTCAGAAAGGCAAACATCGGTCGCCACTCGTCACAGCAGCGTTTGAAATTAAAGACGAGGATAATGGTAAGGGGACAGTAAGGGTCAAAGCCGTGACTGATTTAGAAACTTTAGCCAAGACTTTTAAGGGCGGAGATGATACTAAGCGCATCAATGCAAATGAAAAAAAACATGCCATTTGTCTGGCGTTAATTATCGTTAATAACGACACCACTCAAGCTGTATATGAACAAGCGATAAAAGATTTAATCGCTTTATATAGCCAACCGAACTTTCAAAAAGAAAATCAACGCGACGACATTCTTAGAGATTTAAAAACCCGCTCAAACGACATGACGCGCACCACAACCGCTCCCGCCGCGGAAACGCAAACGCATATTACCATACCCAAACCACCTTCTTCTTTATCAGATTCTAATAATGAATCTCCTCATAGCAGTACACAAGAAGATGATTCTGACCAAGAGAGAGTCCGGCGAGGTAGTGTTTATAATATTCATTTTATGGGCGCTGAAGATACCAAACCGGATGCGGAGGAGGAGAAGCCAACAGTAGAATCTTTGGCAATTCCAGTCGGTTCTCCCACTAGCGTTACCCGACCATTAGTCAGCGAGGCAACCCAGGCGACGCATATTTCCTCTTTGTTAACGGACACATCGCCTAGCAATAGCAGTGCAGCGTCTATGCCTAACTCACCTATTATTGCAGCTCACAGCTCAGCGTCTAGCTCAGCTCCAAGTTTAGTTGCGAGTACAGTTCCTAGCTCAGCGTTAGCTAAATCTTCGCCCGCTAGCCCAACGCCAATACCGAAACCTAGTTCAGCGAAGAGCCTATCACCAAGCGCTGCTTCGGTGAGAACAACTCCAAGTGTGGCTTCTACTTCTTTTAGTTCGGCTGCTATCTTAGCTGCTATGACATCTAGCCCGGGACAGTCAAGTCCTGCTCTCATCACTACTCTCCCAAGTCCTGCACTCAGTTCAGCATCTGGCACGACTTCGAATTTAGCTTCTACTTCATCGCCTAGTTCTGAGAGCGCTACGCCATTGGCTCCCGCATCACCGCCTAGCCCAGTTCCAACACCGATTAGTTCAGGCCGCACCTTAACTCCAAGTCCTGCAACTGACTCAACGTCAAGCTCCCCCCCCATTACTGTTATACGCCCAACTGCCGGACAGAAATTAACGTTAAGCTCCTTGTCTAGCAGTTCAGTGGCGCCAATAGGCAGCGTCACATCCTCAACGACAACATTGCCAGCAGCGTCTAGCTTATCTTCTAGTCCTGCGACTAATGTAGGGTCAAACACTACTGCGTCGAGCACCGCCCCAACTTCTGCTACTCCCACTAGCTTGCTATCGAGCATGATCTCAACCCCAACGTCCGCGACCACATCAACCAACGCCGGTTCGGTTTCCAATACCACTGCCGCCGGTGGTCAACGTAAACGTAAAAAGAAAACTACAGGAAGCAATCGTATGCCTTCACAATCAACCCAATTCGATGTTAAAGCCATTATAGCCTCCGCCGATATAAAAGATTTCCTCGATAAAATACCCGAAAAAGTCGCTGACAATTTAAAAACGACGAAAGCCGCGCAAGAAAGATATTTTTCCGCCAAGATTAAGCAGTTTAATGAAACACAATTACTCGCGATCAACACGCATTTGGATCAAGTTCAACACGGTAAAGAAATCGATGCGAGATTTGATGTTATCCGCAAAGAGCGTCGCTTCTTCGGTCATGGTAATACCGCGACTTGGCAGCATATACGTCACAAAGTGAAAGAACAATTGCTGGCACTCGCGGAACTGAGACACGGCGTAACGCAAAAAGGCGAAATTAAAACTATTCCCGCGTCGGAATTTAAAGTGGATTATGAAATATACAACCAACATACGGGACACTTTTGGTCGCATATCGGCAAAACAAATTCCGCAAAATTATATGAGAAAATGTATAAGCCAGACCCGGCCATGCGACCAAAACGGCACAAATCTTAAGCCACCTAGCCGTCTTCTGAAACGCGCGACGCGCGCTAAAAGCGCCGTGGAAAACCCCGCAGACAGCGCGTTTCAAGAGGCGGTATTCTTTTTTAGCGGTGCAGTTATAAATACTAGACATTGCCGCATAACCATACCATAATCTGACGTTTTTCTTATTGTAGAAAAAGGGTTGCCATTAAGAGAAATGACAAACAATATTATCGAATTGCGTGGCGTTTCCAAGTCTATTAATGACTATAGTATTCTGCATGACTTGGATCTAGAAGTTCGCAACGGCGAATTTCTCACGTTACTGGGTCCCTCCGGCTGCGGCAAAACAACTTTACTACGGCTGATTTCCGGGTTCGAAGATCCGACTACCGGCCAAATTTTTATAAATGGC
This sequence comes from Gammaproteobacteria bacterium, assembly GCA_963692955.1. Classification (GTDB taxonomy): domain Bacteria; phylum Pseudomonadota; class Gammaproteobacteria; order DSM-16500; family DSM-16500; genus UBA5158. The sequence continues at coordinate 2,367,227 of OY843587.1, forward strand.
AAGGATGTTGATGGATTACCTCCCCATTTACGCCATGTACACACGGTATTTCAGAGTTACGCTTTATTTCCGCACATGACGGTGTATGACAATGTGGCGTTCGGTCTTTGCTGTCAAAAACTTCCGAAAGAGGAAATCAAAGCGCGCGTCGCGGAAGTGTTAAAAACCGTGAAACTCGAAAAATACGCCAACCGCAAACCCGATCAATTAAGCGGCGGCCAACAACAGCGCGTAGCGATCGCCCGCGCCGTGGTGAACCGGCCGTTAGTGCTGTTACTCGATGAACCGTTAAGCTCGCTCGATTACCGCCTGCGTAAAACGATGCAAATTGAGTTGAAGCAATTACAGCGTAAGTTAGGCATCACTTTTATTTTCGTCACCCACGATCAAGAAGAAGCGCTGTCTATGTCCGACCGCGTCGTCGTCATGCACGAAGGCAGCATCGAACAAGTCGGCACGCCGCGCCAAGTGTATGAAGCGCCGCAAAATCTCGCGGTAGCGGAGTTTATCGGCGAAGCGAATATTTTTGATAGCGAAATTTTAGCGATTGACGGCAAACAGTTGACCGTCAAAATCCAAGGCAAAGAACGTATGATTAAAAGTTCGCGTGAATTTACCGTGGGCCAAAAAGTCCATGTGTTAGTGCGTCCCGAAGATTTACGCGTCTGGGGCACAAGCGAAGTACAAGATTCCACGCCTATGTACGCAGGCGTCGTGGAAGAAGTGATTTACAAAGGCACGACCGTGGATTTGATGGTGCGCTTGGCTAACAACCAATTAGTCGCCGCCACGGAATTTTTTGATGAAGATGATGACCGGTTAGAATACGCGATCGGCGAACAAGTCTGGGCCACATGGATTTCCGGTTGGGAGGTAGTGCTGCCGTATGAAACATCATGACTCCAGCTTAAAATATTTCTCGCTAGGAATTACTTGGCTGTGGTTAATGATTTTCGCGCTACTGCCGTTCTGCCTCGTCACGTTAGCGAGTTTCGCCAGCCACGATAATACGCATCTGTTAACGTGGCCGTTCACGCTGGAAAATTATTTGCAGTTGAATAATTCGATTTATGTCAAAATTTTCAAACAATCGTTTTACATCGCCGGCACTTGCACGTTGATTTGTTTGCTGGTGGGTTATCCATTCGCTTATATCATTGCGCGCATGCAATCGCGTTATAAAGGTTTACTGACCTTGCTGGTTATCATCCCGTTTTGGACGAGTTCATTAATCCGCACCTATTCCATGATTACGATGTTAAAACCGAAAGGCGTGATTAGCTCTATTTTAATTTCGCTAGGCATTATCAACAAACCGCTGGCGTTATTGTTCACCGACACCTCCGTGATGATAGGCTTAGTTTACAATTTGCTGCCCTTCATGATTTTACCGTTGCTGACTAACATTGAACGTTTAGATAAAAAATTAATTGACGCCGCGCGCGACTTGGGCGCGAACCGCTTCACGACGTTTCGCCGCGTGATTTTGCCGCTGACCATGCCAGGGATTTTATCAGGGTGCATTTTAGTTTTTTTACCGGCGATGACGATATTTTATATTCCGGATTTATTAGGCGGGTCGAAATCGATTTTACTCGGTAATTTGATTCAAAATCAATTTTTAATCGCGCAAAACTGGCCGCTAGGCTCGGCGATCAGCGTCGTCTTCACCTTGCTGCTAGCGGTATTGTTATTTATTTATTGGCGCAGCATGGCCAACAAAGACAGCCAGGATTTATTATGAAATTACCTTCGGCTGCGTATCTCACGGCGATTTATTTATTTTTTTACATTCCCATTTTGGTGTTGATCGGCTATTCGTTTAACAATGCGCAATACTCGTTAGTGTGGCATGGTTTTTCGTCGCGCTGGTACACGGAGTTATTTTCCGATTCGGATTTATGGATCGCGGTCATGCACTCATTGATTTTGGGCGTGTCGGCGGCGTTCATCGCCATGGTGATCGGCGGCTTGACCGCGATCAGTTTATTCCGCTATCAATTTTTTGGTAGGCGTTTGCTGTATGGCACGATTTTCATTTTAATTTTGTCACCCGATATCGTCATGGGAATTTCTTTGTTGATTTTATTCAGTTTGATGAAATTGACCTTGGGGTTTTGGAGTTTATTGCTGGCGCATATAACGTTTTGTATTCCGTTTGTGGTCGTCACGGTGTACAGCCGCATCGTGAGTTTTGATCAATATATTTTTGAAGCGGCGAAGGATTTAGGCGCGAAAGACTCTGTTATTTTGACGCGGATTATTTTACCCTTGTTATGGCCCGCGCTATTCGCTGGCTGGCTATTAAGTTTTACCCTGTCTATCGACGATGTCATCATCAGTTATTTCGTGGCTGGGCCCGATTTTGAAATTTTACCTTTAAAAATTTACTCCATGGTGCGCCTGGGAGTAAAACCTGAAATCAACGCTTTGTGTACTGTGACCTTCGGTCTGACCTTATTACTGATCGTAATATCGCAGCTGTCATTGAGGAAGAAGGCATGAAGAGAGTTTTTGCGATAGCGGCTAGCGTAATTTGTCTGTTGGCGACGGCTGGCTTTGCCGCGAACGATAATATTCTTAACCTCTATACATGGCCGGGCGTCATTCCGGATTTTGCGATTCAGCAATTCGAAAAAGAAACCGGCATCAAAGTGAATTTTTCCACGTATGACAGCAATGAAATCATGTACGCGAAATTGAAAGCCGATAAGAATTCGGCTTATGACGTGATCGAGCCGTCCAGTTATTACGTCGACCGTATGCGCCGCCAAGCTATGTTAGAGACACTCGACCGTGCCAAATTATCGAATTTTCATAACTTAAATCCGGATTTTTTAAATCAAAGTTACGATCCTAAATCGGATTTCGCGATCCCGTTTATTTGGGGCGTGACCGGGATTTTTGTCAATAAAGAATATCATACGCCGGCGAACCTGCAGCGCTGGTCGGATTTGTGGGAGTCGCAATACGCCGATCAAATTATGCTGCTGGACGATTCACGTGAAGTGTTTTCGATGGCGATGCGGGTGTTGGGTTATTCCGTCAACGACAGTAATCCAGAACACATTAAAGAAGCGTACCTCAAGTTAAAGGCCTTACTGCCGAATATCAAAATTTTTAATAGCGCGCCGATTTCTTTTTTAATCGACGAAGACGCGACGGTCGGCATGGTGTGGAACGGCGATATTCATAAAGCCCGCCAAGAAAATTCGCAATTAGATTTTATTTTCCCGAAAGACGGTTTCGTCATTTGGGTCGATAATTTCGCAATTCCCAAAGGTGCGCCGCACCGCGAAAACGCCTATAAATTTTTAAACTTCATGCTGCGCGCGGATGTCGCCAAAGCGGTGGTGTTAGATAATAATTTTCCGTCAGCCAATGCGGCCGCGCAAAAGCTGTTACCGCCTGAGGTCCGCAATAATCCGACGGTTTATCCGTCGCATGACGTGTTGAAACACGGCGAATTTCAAACGGATATCGCCGACGAAGCGTTGGCGTTATATGAGAAATATTGGGAACGGCTAAAAATGGGAGGATAGTGTATTCCGTGTCAAAAGCAAAGCGCCCAGCAATTAAGGAGAATGGCATGAGTCCTTGCAGGCGTTGGTTATTCGCAGTCATAGCGTTTTTTTTAATGCAAAGCGGATTTGCAGCGGATAATATTGTTAATATTTATACGTGGTCCGAGGAAATCCCCCGCTCTGTCATCACCCAATTCGAAAAAGAAACCGGCATTCACGTCAATTGCTCCAGCTTCGACAGCAATGAAATCATGTACGCGAAACTACGCGCTTCAAAAAAAATCGGCTATGACTTAGTCGAGCCGTCCAGTTATTACATCGACCGCATGCGCAAATTAAACATGCTTGCTAAACTCGATAAATCTAAGCTCACGAATTTTAAAAACCTCGACCCGCAATTTTTAAACCAAGCTTATGATCCGCAAAGCACTTACAGTATTCCTTTCATCTTCGGTATCACCGGCATTTTCGTGAATAAAGATTATTATTCGGTGTCTGCGATCACCGATTGGAAAGATTTATTCGATAAAAAATATTTAAATCAATTGATGTTCTTGGACGATGCGCGGGAAGTCTTCTCGATGGCGCTGCAAATGTTGGGTTATTCCATTAACGATAGCAATCCCGACCACATTAAACAAGCCTATTACAAATTAAGAGCGCTGATGCCGAATGTGAAACTATTTAACAGCGACGCGACGATTTCCATTTTAATCGACGAAGACGCGACCGTGGGGATGTCTTGGAATGGCGATTTGTACAAAGCCAACCGCGAAAATAACAAACTCGCGTTCGTGTATCCGGAGCATGGTTTTGAAATTTGGGTGGATAATTTTGCCTTGTTAAATAACGCTCCGCACGCGGACAACGCTTATAAACTTTTAGATTATTTAATGCGGCCGGAAGTCGCGAAAGCCGTCAGTCTTAATATCAATTATTCCACCGCGAACTTGGCCGCGCGTAATATAATGCCGCCGGAAATCCGCGACAATCCCGCGCTTTATCCGCCGCCCGCTGTGATGGCGCACGGCGAATATCAAACCGATATCGGCGACGGCGCGTTCGCGTTATTCGAAAAATATTGGGAGCAGTTAAAAATTGGAGGCTAACATGTCACTACCTTGGCACCCCCTCAAAAGCGGCGATACCGTGCGCATCATCGCGCCCGGATCAAAATTAGAGACCGCCTGGGAAGATTTGCAAAAAGGCTGCGATTTTTTACGCTCACTCAAATTAAATCCCGTCTACTCGAAAAAAATTTTCGCGGAAACGAATGAGCCGGTCAGCTCTTATTCCAACTTCGCCAACACCGATGAAAAGCGTTACGAAGATTTCGTCGATGCGATCCACAGCGACGCGCAAGCGGTATGGTGTTTCCGCGGCGGTTATGGCAGCGATCGAGTGTGTCAGCAAGCCTTGCAAAATAATTTGCAACCGCAAAGCGCGCCGAAATTATTCGTGGGCTTTAGTGATATTACGAATTTGCATAGTTACATTAACTCACATTGGCATTGGAGCACGCTGCACGCCGCGTCAATGAATCAGTTAGGCGCGAATAAAGTCGATCCTGAAGATGTGGAATTCACCAAAGATATTATTTTTGGCAATATTCTTGAAGTCAATTTGACGCTCACCCCCTTGAACGCCGCCGCGCTTGAGTCTAAGACGCTGCATGGTGAAATCACCGGCGGTAATTTAACGGTCGTGCAAAGCGCACTGGCGACCGGTTGGCAATTGCAAACCGCCGGGAAGATAGTCTTGTTTGAAGATTGGGGTGAAGCGCCCTACCGCATCGCCCGCACGTTGCAACAGTTTATCAATAGCCATCAATTAGAAGATGCGTGCGCGGTGCTACTCGGTGATTTCTTTGCGGGAAAAAATGAAAATATCGGCGGCGCGACACCGGCCATGGATGACATGTTACAAGATTTCGCGACGCGAAGTCCCGTGCCAGTGTTGCGTTATAGCGGCGTTGGACATAGCGAACGTAATTTTCCTATTCCGCTAGGGACCCCAGCACGGCTTAATTTAGGGTCTATGCCGATACTGACGGTGGCGACCGGTGCTCAAGCTTAAATAGGATTGACCTTCATCATGATATACGGATTGTAGGCTTCAGTTTTGAAGCCATATTTTTGATAAAGCCCATGCGCGTCTTCCGTCATTAAAAACCAACGGAATATTCCCCGTAACGCCGGATGCTCTAAGACAAAACGCATCAACGCTTTGCCTAAGCCTTGCTTGCGGTGGGTTTCGTCGATGAACACATCCCACAGCGAGGCAAATTCCGTGTAATCGGTAATGATGCGCGCGAAGCCGATTTGTTTACCTTGAAAATAAACGCTGAAACACAGTGAATTTTTAATAATTAACGGGAAACGTTCCGGCGGCAAGCCCGTCGAGTATTGCGAGGGGACGCACAGTAAATTATAGACGTAGAGTAAATCCAATTTTTTCTTATCGGCGTAGAAACGATATTCGCCGATGGCGAACTCGGGGTTGACATTGTATGTCATAAACTTCATCTTCTTCGCTATGATTTTGAGTTATTATAACTCGCCCAAGGCATTCCCGCTACATCACCTCACTCTCAAAGCGGCGTGGGGGCGCGTGGTTGATCTTCTGAACCATCCAGTGTTTGGTCATCCGCAGTAGACTCAATAACCTTTCCTCTAGTAGCCGTAGCCGGACTAAATAATCCAAACGGATTATTTGTCGCCGCGCCTAAAAAAGTTTGAAACTGCCCTGGGGTTAGGGTTAATTGCGCGTTTTGTAAAGCACCCGCTAGAATTCTTGCTTGCTCCAGCTGCTGTAAAGACGGATATTTCTGGTATAGCTGTCCCATTTTTTCCAGCGCATCATACTTCGCTTGCGTAGCGATCCTTAAAGCTTTGGCTTCTTCAATCGCCACTTCGGTTTTGTTCTTGGCTTCTTTTAACTTAACCGCATTTTCTTGATCTATCCTAATCGATGCCACTTGCGCTTCACGCTGTGCTTCATTTCTGGCGATAACCAATTCTTGGCCGAGGACAGATTGTCTGGCGTTTGCCTCCGCCGTGGTTAAGGATTGCTGCCCCATTTGTTCGGCGATTTTTTTGTCGATGATAGTGGGCAATTCCACGTTGACGCGGATCAAATGAATGCCGACTTGTCTCAAATCAGAAGATAATGACTTCATGACTTCATCTTGCAAACTTTGCATAATTGGCGCTGATGGTTGAATCACATCTTTCACTTCTTCTTTAGAATCGGCGGATTCTTGCTGCCTAATGCTGCCGGAAGATGCTAAGAAATCGCCGGAGGTATGGCCTTGAATTGCTTTCCCCATATCAACAACGGCGGTATTTTCAATATGCCGCACAATCATGTCAAAACTAAAGTTTTGTAGCACTTTGTCGGGATCGGCGATCTCATAAATCACCAGAATTTTAATACCTATTTCTAAAGAATCGCTCGTGCGGAAAATTTCTAAGTTAGTTTCTAAATCACTACGTTTTTCCAGTGCGCGTTCTTTTTTTGTCTCTTCGGTAGGTAAAAGTAATGTTTGTCTATTGGTGAAGAGAAAACCTATGACTTCATGGGTGGGTGATTTGATGATGGTCGGTGTACCGGATGGTTTTATCGTTTCTAACTTGCCGCCGTTGTTAGTAATCGCCACTTCACCATTGCCAGGCATGACGCGTTTAATAGATTTATGAATGATTAAATTTTTGGTCGCCGGTTCATAGCCATCGAATTTGAAATTAGGCGTTACAAATACGTAGGGTTCTTCATTTGGCTCGAGTAACAGCGGCACGGAATTCACCGTCACTTTAGCGATATCACCAAACTTTACGCGCAAAATATGAATCGTGTTATGCGCGATATAATCTTTGTTTTGATCGACAAAACCGGTGCTTTTATCAAATTTAAAATTGGGATCATGGATGACATGCACGCCTTCATCTAGGATAACCGGTTTATTGTATTGGGTAGCAAGCGCATATTTCCCATTCGGAACATTCAACACATGCGTGCCGGCTTCACCAAAATAATTATCACTCAGCTTATGTTTATTTTGTCTCACCAACGAAACCGTTGGATTCATATTGATGGCTAACGCGACCATTTGCCGGTTATAAGTTGCAAGGTAGGCTTTTGAATTTCTCACCGCTAATAAAAATTCATCTTGCGCCACCCGTTCACCGCGAATATCTGACAACACAAATACTTTTTCTAGCTGTTGTTTAGAATAATATTTATTAAATTCATTGACGATGAGTTGGGCGAAATCATGGGGATTATCACTGTAAAGTTTGGATTTTATGATTAAGTCTTGCAAAGAGCTGACGTGCGGCAAAGGTTTCACTTCCAGACTGGGTTTTGAATTTAAAACACCAAGCTTATCGATTGGCAGAGGTTGATAAGAGGTCGGAGTTGTAGGATCATCAATTTGCGTTTCACCTGTGGAAGATAAGGATATATCACTAGCGCTAGCACTAGATGAAGAAGTGGAAGTTAAGGGCGATCTTTTCGATGAGGCTAATTCGGTGTTAGAAAGCATAACATGACTCCGCTAAATAAATTCACACCAGGGTAGCATGGCGTAAAAATTGTATCAATAAAGACATTTTTGCTTAATACCTTCACATTTTAAGACTTTTTTAAGGTAACTATGTTATTTACACTTTCTACTTTCATGCCTTTCTCCCAAAGCCTATAATCAAACATCATTCTTTTTTTTCAGGAACAACCTATATGCAACGAATTGGTTTCATTGGCTTAGGCATTATGGGTAAACCGATGGCGTTAAATTTAATTAACGCGGGTTACGCCGTTTCTGTTTACGCGCGCCGGCCCGAAGCGGCGACGCCATTAATCAAAGCAAAAGCGGTCGCGTATTTGACGCTAAAAGATTTAGTGGAAAATGTCGATGTGATTATCACTATCGTGCCGGCGACAGCCGATGTCGAAGAAATTTTAATCGGCAAAAACGGCGTTATCACTTGCGCCCGGCCCGGTCAGATCGTGATAGACATGAGTACCATCGCCGCTGGCGCGACGCAACGCATCGCGCAGCAACTCGAATCCAAACGTATCGATATGTTAGACGCGCCCGTGTCCGGTGGTGAAGCGGGCGCGATGGATGCGTCGCTTTCTATTATGGTCGGCGGTAAAGCCTCGGTCTTGAAAAAAGTTTCCGGCATTTTAAAAACCTTAGGCAAAAAAATTATTCACGTCGGCGAACAACATGGCGCGGGACAAATCGCCAAAGCGTGTAATCAAATTATTATCGCGGAAACTATCGTCGCCGTTAGTGAAGCACTGCGTTTAGCGAAAGCGTCGGGGGTAGATCCCGCTAAAGTGCGCGACGCGTTACTCGGCGGTTTCGCGAATAGCCGCGTGTTGGAAGTGCATGGCAAGCGCATGTTAGAAGGCGATTACAAACCCGGCTTCAAAGCGAATTTACACCGCAAAGATATGCACCTCGCGCTCGAGCAAGCGCACTTAGCCAATTTAGTCTTACCCGCGGCGAATTACGCGACGCGCTGCATTGACCGGTTAGTCATGAAAGGCCACACCGAATTAGATTCTTCCGCCTTGCATTTAGTCGCCGAGGATTAAGATGGCGAAGAGTAAAAACGTGCATAGCTGCCAAACCTGCGGCGCGCAATATCCAAAATGGTCAGGACAATGCACTAGCTGCGGCGAATGGAACACCTTAGTCGAAGAAGTCATCAACGTCACTGAGACGAGCGGACGTTTCAAAGGTTACGCGGGCGGTGTGCCGGAAATTACGAATATCGCCGAAGTCTCGCTGCAAGACGTCGAACGCACCCCGTCGGGTTTAAAAGAATTAGACCGCGTGTTAGGCGGCGGCCTCATCATCGGCTCCGCGGTCTTGATCGGCGGCGATCCTGGCATCGGTAAGTCTACTCTTTTATTGCAAGCGGTCTGTAATCTCAGTCAACACATGAAAGTGTTATACGTCACCGGCGAAGAATCGCTGACGCAAGTCGCGATGCGCGCGCGCCGTTTAGGTTTACCTGAAAAAAATTTACTCTTGTTGGCCGACACGCAAATCGAAAGAATTTTAAAAATCGCGCAGCATGAACAGCCGCGCGTGTTAGTCGTGGATTCGATTCAAACAATGCATACCGATATTTTACAATCCGCGCCCGGCTCGGTCGGTCAAGTGCGGGAAAGCGCCGCGCAATTAGTCGCGTTCGCGAAACAATCGGCGACGACCTTATTTTTAGTCGGCCACGTCACCAAAGAAGGCACGCTCGCGGGGCCACGCGTGTTGGAACATATGGTCGACACCGTTCTTTATTTTGAAGGCGAGCAAGACAGCCGTTACCGCGTCATCCGCGCGGTAAAAAACCGTTTCGGCGCGGTGAATGAGTTAGGTATTTTCGCGATGACGGATAAGGGCTTGCGTGAAGTTAGCAATCCTTCCGCGATTTTTTTGTCGCGTTATGAAAAGCCGGTGTCCGGCAGCGTCATCATGGCGACGCAAGAAGGCACGCGGCCGTTGCTTGTGGAAATTCAAGCGCTCGTCGATAGTAGTCACATGGCAAACCCGCGCCGTGTTTGCGTCGGGTTAGAAGCGCCGCGCTTAGTGATGTTGCTCGCGGTGCTGCACCGGCACGCGGGCATTACGACGTTTGATCAAGACGTCTTTGTCAACGCGGTCGGTGGCGTGCGTATCACGGAAACCGGCGCTGACTTAGCGTTATTATTAGCGGTGTTATCCAGTATGCGCAATCAACCGCTGCCGCATGACGTGTTAGTATTTGGCGAAGTCGGTTTGGCCGGCGAAATCCGCCCCGTGCAAGCAGGACAAGAACGCTTGCGCGAAGCGGCTAAGCACGGTTTCAAACGGGCGATCGTGCCGGCGGGTAACGCGCCTAAAAACCAAATTGGCGAGTTAGAAGTAAGCGCCGCACAAACCTTGCAAGAAGCGGTAGAATTCTATAAAAATTTTGCTAGCCATTTACCCGCCATGGTTTAAACCGCCCTTCTGCCCATGCCACGCACGACGTGTGCTTCTTGACCCATTATCAGATGTTCATCACTAGCTTGATGACGGGCACGAAATACCGCTGCGCTGGAAGGAGAATAATGAGAAATAGAACGGTTCACCGGTATCAACGCCGCGGCTTGCGGGCTGGCTGGCGGGGAGTCAAGCTCCACCGGCTTTGGTTTCATAGCGGCAAATAAATCTTTCGACTCTGCATCGAAAAACGCCTCATAACTACCCATACGTTTGATAAATTGCTTCGCGGTAAATTTTTTTTCGCAGATTGTCAACTCGCCTTTTTCATTGGTGAATTGCGCCGAATAGAGCGGCTTTTCTCTGCTAGTGTCATCTTGCAAAATTTTCACTGACCGCAGCTTGCGTGCTTGTCTTACTTCTCTTTCGGTTGGCTGTCTGCCTTCTCGCATGCTTCTAATATTCATGACGGACCTCACCTGTTTAATAAAAATATTTTTGTTTTCAAAAATACTTTATTCATTATTAGAGAAAATGTCTATCATGATTTTTTAGTTTTTAAAAAGCGGACAACTCATCACCGTAAAAAGCGGTTAATTTTCTCGTGAGTTGAGCGACCGGCGCAGTCTGTGCAAAAGAAGAATGTAAGTCTGCCGTCCAAAGACCGGTTTTTAGATTGACTAAGATGGCTAGTGGCGGAGAAATATAAGGTTGATAGATATTTTTTTCGTAATTGACATGGTAGCGGACTGTCGCCGGCATATCGGCTAGCAACCAATCGCCTTGCACAATGGCTTTTTGATCAAGGTTGACGAGTTCTTTAATGCTTTTGTCTTTCAGGACGACTTCGCCGTCTTTATTAATTGAATAATTGTTCGCGGCTTTCTTAATAACTTCCAGCTGCGAAACATGCATGCCTTCGATCTCCGGCATGGTGTCCGATGACTCAAGATAAACTTCACGCGCGGGTGAAATATCTTTGCCGGTAGCAAGCAGATAAGGTTTCAAAGACATGCCATCGTGCAATGTGAGCGGCTGCATAGCTAAAAGATCGAGAAGACTAGGCGCGATATCTACTAAAGACACGCGGCCATGCACGATGTGCGGCGGCTCTAGCGGCAATGTTCCATACGTTTTAAAAGCTAATAAAGAATTGTAGGCTATGCCTAAAACGTCGCTGCCATAGCCATAATCCGTATTCACGCCGCGTTCAATAAATTTACCTTGAGCGTCCTGCGTGGGCACGCTAAAAACTTCTTTTGATAGTTTGATTGCGGTTTTATCGCCTTGCAGTAAATCCGGGTTGGTTATACGATCGCCCGGTAATCCTAAGCCAGTGCCATGGTCTGACAGCAACACGACGACGGCGTGATCTAATAAATGGTTCGCCTGTAATGAGATTAAAAAACTTTTCAATTGACTATCCAACGCAGTCACGCTAGCCGCGTACATCGACGGCGGCTTGGTACTCGTAGTTTTTTGCCGAGCGGCTAAATAAGGCCATGCGGCACGGTTTAAATGTACGGCAATGAAGGCTGGCTTAGCGCTACGATGATGCAGCGCGACGTTAATGAGATGCAGAAAGTTAGCGGGGAAATACGTCTGCGTATTAGTGTGACAGGCATAGTTATAAGGAAATAAGTAGCGCCCAAACGGACTGATGGAAACAAAATTAGATAAGGGAAAATCATTGATTAATCCCACATAGGTACCTACGCCACGCGCTGGCCCCGCAATAACTTCGAAATCAAAATTTTGCGTGACGGGACTAAACATCGTATCGTCTGAAGCATAAATGGTTTCATAACCCCGGCCGGAAAATATTTTCGCTAGCGATTGGTGGGGTTTGATATTTTTATAAGCCACCAAGTTCGCTCTAGCATTGGTATTCTTAGGATAACGACCAGTCAAGATGCTCACCCACGCGGGAAATGTGCGTGCTAAAGGCGTGCGCGTATCCGCGAACACCACGCTGCTTTGTAAAAAATTGTTTATCGTCGGCGTCTTAACGCCATAACGTTTATTGTTAGCCACCACATCTGGGCGCAGCGCGTCCAGGCCGATGACAATGACATTGGGTTTATCAGCGGTGGCATAGGCCATGGGCACGGGGGTTGCTTCGTAATAATCAACCGCGTAGATAAGCGCGACCCACACTAAAAAAGCTAAGGCACTCCCATGCAAAACAAGATTTTTTTTACGGAGCAGACTGCTGAATAAATTTAATAACGTTAAACTAACGGCTAGCGCTAACAACGAGCCACTCATCACTAAAATATAAACTAGAAAAGCTTGGTTTAACCACGTGATAAAAACTAATTTTGAAAAGTTAGAATTGGGGAAAAAATAACAATTTGCCAACAATAAAACGAATGTATTAAGCACCCACAGGCATCTGCCTAAGATGGGCAGCTTGGCACCGCGCCACTGCAATAATTCAGCTATCGAAATAGTTTGATACCCTATGCTCAGGAAAAAAATCACATTGATTATCAAATGGGCGGTGAAGTGAAGACCCAAAGTAGAAAATAAATCATTGAAATAATAAGCTGTCTCATTTTTCTTAAACATCATGCTTATGTAACCCATATCGGTCACGATAAAAAAACAGAGTTGGGCAAAGATGAACAAAAACGTCAGCAACAATAGACTATGGAGCAAGGCTTTTTTAGCTTGTGTATCCGTCACGGAGTGTCCTTGATTAATTTGTTACTTCGCTAAATTCAATCGGCGCCGCGGAGCTCAGCTCAGTTTGTTCTTCATAGTTCATGACGACACGCACACGTTGCGTAATGCGGGTCAGTAATTCATAAGCGGTGGTTTCACTGTATTCGGCGACGACTTCCACCGGCAAACCTGGGCCCCACAGCATGACGGGGTCACCGACTTTCGCATCTGGCTGTGTGCGCAAGTCAACGGTTAACATATCCATCGCGACGCGTCCGACGAGTGGACACGGCCGGCCATTGACTAACACCGGCGCGCCACTTTTGACATGCCAAGGATAGCCATCGCCGTAACCGATGGCAACGACACCCACGGCCATGTCTTCCGGACACGACCACACGCCGCCGTAACCGACGCGTTCATTTTTCGCTAACTGATGGATCGCGATTAATTCAGACGATAATTTCATGACCGGCCGTAAATTATGTTCGACGCCGCGGCGGCCGTGTATGGGGGATGCGCCATATAATAATATGCCTGGGCGCACCCAATCGGCGTGCGCCGTTGGCCACGCGATGATAGCGGCGGAATTCGATAAACTGCGCTGGCCTTCCATCTTCGCCGTGATCGCGTCGAATAATTCGATTTGTTGCAGCGTGTGGCCGCGCTCGATCGCGTCGGCTTCCGCGAAATGCGTCATCAAGCCGATGGGTTTTTTTACCGCCGCGCAACGCTGTAAACGCGCGTAAACGGACGGCACTTCGCTAGGTTGAAAACCTAACCGGTGCATGCCGGTATCGATTTTCAGCCAAACGGAAAACGGATTGGTCACTTTAAAATATTTTTCTAACATGTCTACTTGATTGACTTGATGCACTATCAAGGTGAAATCGTATTCGGCGGCGAGTCCAATTTCCACCGGCGAAAATAAGCCTTCCATTAAGCAAATAGGATTTTGCACGCCCGCTTGCCGCAATTGCAAACCTTCTTCCAATGAAGCAACGCCTAACGCGTCAACGTCCGGTAACGCGAGCGCGATGCGTTCGATGCCGTGGCCATAGCCGTTGGATTTTACCATCGCCAAGATACGCGAATTGGGCGCGAACTTTTTCACTTGCGCCAAGTTGTGGCGGAGTGCGGAGATATCTATGGTAATTTGCGCAGGTCGGCTCATCGTGCCTCATCAACCAAAAAATTATTTATATGGGTTAGCGGCAAAATTTTCAAAACACGTGTACTGACCCAAAAAGGTTAAGCGTACTTTTCCAATCGGGCCGTTACGCTGTTTCGCGATAATAATTTCCGCCGTACCTTTGTCCGGACTATTCTCGTGATAGACTTCATCACGGTACACGAACACGATCAAATCCGCGTCTTGCTCGATCGCGCCGGATTCGCGTAAATCCGACATCACGGGACGTTTATCCGCGCGTTGTTCCAAGCCGCGGTTTAATTGCGATAACGCGACGACGGGGACTTTTAATTCTTTCGCTAAACTTTTTAACGAGCGGGATATTTCGGAAATTTCCGCCGTGCGGTTTTCGTTGAAACCCGGCACTTGCATCAGTTGTAAATAATCGATAACGATCAAGCCTAACTTTCCATGTTCTTTCACTAAGCGGCGCGCGCGCGCGCGGACTTCCGCGGGACTCAACGCCGGCGTGTCGTCGATAAACATCGGCGCTTCGGATAACATGCTGACGGTGGAACTAATTCGCGGCCAATCTTCGTCTGCCAATTTACCGGTACGGATGCGCAATTGGTCGATGCGGCACAGAGAAGATAGCAAACGCATGACTAGCGATTCACCGGGCATTTCCATACTGAATACTAATACCGGCAATTGGCTTTTAATCACGACGTGTTCAGCGATATTCATCGCCAGAGTGGTTTTACCCATCGACGGCCGGCCGGCGACGATGATTAAATCGGAATCTTGTAAACCGGAAGTCATCGCATCTAAATCATGATACCCCGTGGAAATACCCGTCAAAGGATCTTTCGAATGAAATAAAATATCGATACGTTCCATCGTTCTGGCGAGATATTCTTTGATGTTAGTCGGGCCGCCGACGCGCGCGCCCTGTTCGGTGATCGCGAAAACATGCCGTTCCGCGGTATCTAATAATTCGGTGCTGCTGCGGCCTTGCGGATTGAACGCACTGCCCGCGATATCGTTGGCGGCGGAAATCAATTGCCGCAAGACGGAACGCTCGCGCACGATATCCGCGTAAGCCATGATGTTCGCGGCACTCGGCGTATTGTTGGCAAGTTCAAATAGATAAACTTCTCCGCCGGCGTTATCCAACTCATTGAGGCCGCGCAGCGCTTCAGAAATCGTTAACACGTCTAACGGATTATTTTGCCCGGACAGCTTGCTCATGACGCGGTAAATTAAACGGTGATTGTGACGGTAAAAATCGCCCTCACGCACGCGGTCGGCGATTTGGTCCCAGGCGCGGTTATCTAACATTAGCGCGCCTAAGACAGATTGTTCAGCTTCGATTGAATGTGGTGGAATCTTAACCGTATCAACCACGGTTGGCTTAGATTTATAACGTTTTGTTGTGTCTTGTGTCTTATCCATAGATAGCTAAATCACAGAATTGAATTGGATAAATGATTTTCGCATTATCAGGAAATATTGTCCAAAGTTTAATTAGGTTCTTTTCGGCTTCATTGAAGTATAAGCCGGCTGCTCAATTGGAATTTTTGTATTCGGACGGCAGCAGCGGGTAAAACTTTTAAAGAAAGCAGCGCCGAAGCTTTCTTCTTCTTGCGGCATCGACCCACCTTGAGTCACTGTCATGCTCGAAATAGTCGTGTAGGTGACTTCTAATTTTTTACCCGGCGCAGAAGCTTCCCTGCTCGATGCTGTCGGCGTATTGATTGATAAAGGCGAAGCTTCTTTGGTGGGTGATGAAGATAAATTTAATGATTTCGTTGATGAGGGCGTAACTATTATGCTAGCAGCGTCATCGAGAAAATCGGATTCTTTCAGGCGCGCGGCTTGCTGTGTTCTGAATTCTAGCCGACGCGCGGTTTGAATTTTTTCTCGGTATGCTCGTAATAACGTTTTACGCTGTTCAATTTCGTTGGGCTTATAAACTTGATTCTTATCTGCATACTTAGTTTTAAAATAGTCGCATGCTTCGGTAAGTCTCGTATCATAGGCGGCTAAATTTTCGCTTATGGGGTTTTTTTCATACGCAG
This sequence comes from Gammaproteobacteria bacterium, assembly GCA_963692955.1. Lineage (GTDB taxonomy): Bacteria > Pseudomonadota > Gammaproteobacteria > DSM-16500 > DSM-16500 > UBA5158. Next base: position 2,383,607 of record OY843587.1, read on the forward strand.
CAGCAGCTTCTTTTAAATTGCGTACGTAGTCTTTCCAACCCTGATTTGATAGCGCTTGCTGTTTAGCGCGTGTCGCGAATTCGCTAGCCAGACTAGATGTATTAGCGGATTTATCCTCCATGAGTCTGGTGCGCTGTATAATTTCTTTTGCTTTGTCGTTATTAGCTCTAAGCATAACTATATCCTCATAAAAAAAGGCAAATGTGTTAACCACATTCGCCTTTGTCACACTCCCTAAAAGCGAATTACGCTTCTGTAATAATACTCAATTTCACCATGGCCACTACATCACTGTGTAATTCCAACGTGATTTCGTAATCACCCAAATTACGGATGACGCCGTTCGGCAAATCGATTTCACTTTTTTCCACTTCCACACCCGCGGCGGTCACGGCTTCAGCGATATCACGCGTGCCGATCGAACCGAATAATTTGCCTTCTTCACCGGCTTTACCATGCAGTGTAATCGTGCCTAACGCTTCGATCGCGGCTTTCTTAGCGAGCGCTGCGTCCAAATGTTGTTTTTCCACTGCTTCTAATTCGGCGCGGCGCGCTTCGAATTTTTTAAGATTCGCGGCGGTGGCGTAAATTGCTTTACCTTGCGGCACTAAGTAATTACGGCCATAGCCAGGTTTTACGTTAACTTTGTCGCCTAAAGCGCCTAAGTTACGAATTCTTTCAAGTAATAATACTTCCATCTCAAACCTCTTCTAAAAAAATAATTAACTGCCAATTCGCTGTTGCGGAATAAACTTTCGCAAATTAAAAAAAGTATCCACTAACGCCAACACACCTACTAAAACCATTCCAAACGGTACTAAAAGAATTCCAGCATAAATCAACGTATTCCACAGCCACGCTTTTCTCGTGTTGTTTAAAAATACTTGCAACACACTAAAGCCCGCCGCCACGTAAGTGCAAATAATCACGGACGTCATGTCCACAATGATGGGACTGCCCGTGAATAACAGCAACGCGACGATAAAGCTCACGATGCCTGCCGCGTAACTCAAACGGATATTGCAAAGTTCTTTGCGCAAGCCGCCGGAATTATAAATCGCCGCTTGCCACCAACGCGCCAACAGCAATTGCAACAGCGCCCAAAACACTTCGAACGTCGCTAAGAAACCGGTGGTAAAAGGTTTCAGCGCGCTCACTAAACCCGTCGTCTGTGATTGCATGGCGTTGACATTATCGTTAGTCAGATCGCCGGCGGATTTCAACGCATAAGTAAAATAATTAACTAAGTGCGTTTGCCACCAAGTTTGAATGTCGGGATTGACGATATACACGCCCATCACAAACACTAATCCAAACAACGCCGCGGTTTGTAACAGCAAATTCCAACTACCATATTGACGTAATAAAATTGCAAACACCCACGTCAATATATTAATAACCGCGTAACACCCTAAAATATCGCCTGAACTAAACGAATCCGCCGGGGGCGCCGGTTCAAAATACGTCGTGACTATTAGTGGAATCAACACCACCACTAACAAATAAAATCCCTCTCGCGCCCCGCGCAGCAACGTGATAAATCCCACCATGATCAGGCTGATACTGCCCAACAACGGTATGAATGAAATCACCAGCGCCGTGCCCCAAGTGTGGAGGCGGCTTCGCAGAATATAATCTGTAAAGCGTTTTAAAAACATGTTGAACTCACATTCCGCAATCCCTGCGGCCGTTATTTATTCTTTCGCAAAAATTTTTTTAAAAATTAATGCTTGTCACAATACGGCAGTAACGCTAAATAACGCGCTAGCTTGATGCAAGTCGCTAATTGGCGTTGAAAAGGCGCTTTAGTTCCCGTGATGCGGCTCGGCACGATCTTGCCACTTTCAGTCACGAATTTTTTTAACAAGTTAATATCTTTGTAATCGACTTCTTTAATTTTGTTTGTAGTAAAGTAACAAAACTTTTTACGACGAAAATAGGTAGCCATGATTTTACTCCAACACTGCGTTAATTATTTTTCACTCTCAATTTCGATGCCCATATCTTCATCCACGGCAGGCTTTTTGTAACGGCCTTTGCTGTCGCCATCGTGGGAAGTATCGCTGCGGTATTCTCTTTCTTTCAGCAACGGCGACGGTTCGGTCGAAGAGGTTTTGACATTCAAAATTAAGTTGCGGATGACCGCGTCGTTATAACGGAAGGCATTGCTGATTTCATCAATCGCTTCTTGGTCGCATTCGATATTCATTAACACGTAATGCGCTTTCAGAATTTTGTCGATAGGATAGGCTAATTGGCGGCGGCCCCAGTCTTCCAGACGGTGCACTTTACCTTTACGAGTCGTGACGATATTGCTGTAACGCTCAATCATGCCCGGGACTTGCTCGCTTTGATCGGGATGGACTAAAAATATAATTTCATAGTGTTTCATGTAACTTACTCTCCTTACGGTTTATACAGCCTGGTCAGCGTTAGCCTTCAAGGCAAGGAGAAAACCATCTATATATAACGGTCTTCGAAAGGTTGCTGATTCTACGCAAGATCAGGCTTAGTTGCAACTTTGTCCACCGGGAATTTATCGCGAATTAGTAAAATCTTTTTTTATCAGCTAATTAGGCGGTTTTTTTAATGCCGCGGTGAGGTTAAAAACGCCCCAAGGAATGAGGCAGCCCAGCAATATGCCAGTAAAGATAATCGCTTCATACACCAACGCGTTGCCCACCGGAATTTGGCTAGGCGGGAAAAACCCGATAATTCCCGTCAAAATACAGCTCGCCAGTCCCATCAAACAGACAATCCATAAGCCAGGTTTGCCGCCCGGGATGACAAAAGCGCGTTTGACGTCGGGAAATTTATAACGCAACCGGATGGCCGCAGCGAAGATCGCGATATACACGATGAAAGACAAAATTGACGTGACCGCCGACAGCGCCCAAAAGCTGCTGCTGACGCTAGGCATTAACAAGAACACCGAGCAAAGCAGCGTAAAAATGCCACCTTGAATTAACAACACCATGACCGGCACGCCATGCTTATTGGTTTTCGTCAACGCGGCCGGCAGACACCCATCGCGGCTAGCGGCGAGTAAGCCCTTGCTGGGGCCTAAAATCCAAGCGTTGACGCCGCCTAACGCGCCGCACACCATGAGCAAAGCAATCCACGGCGTTAACCAATCTAAATGGAAGGATTTAAAAAACACGTCGAACGCTTGCAACAGTCCCGAGATAATATTCAATTGCTGCGCCGGCACGACTAGCGCGATCGCCAACGAAGAAAAAATCAGCGTCGCTAAAATAATAACGCCCGACCAAGCGGCGGCGCGCGGATAATCGCGCTGTGGGTTTTTCACTTCCGCGGCATGCGAAGCCGACATTTCCATCCCCGCTAACCCAAACATCAGCCCGGATAATAAAACCAAATGATTAATGCTGCCGGTGTGGGGAATAAATCCCGCCCAACTAAAATCGACGTGAATAGGATTGCCTTTGATGATCCATATCACGCCCAGTGCAGTAATTAATAACATCGGTAACAGCGTGCCAAAAATAGCGGAAATAGTGCTGAAAAAACTCGAGGTTTCCATGCCAAAAAAATTCACCAGCGTCGAGCCCCAGAAGAACACGGTGATGATACTTAGCATATAAGTTTTATCATTGATTAAATCGGGATTAATGCAATACGCGAGAGTCGCCGCGATAAATGACATGATAGTTGGGTACCAGCAGATATTATAAAACCATTGCAACCAAATCGTCATGAACCCAATTTTTCTCCCAAACGCTTCCCGCACCCACACATATATGCCCCCCGTCTCCGGCCACCCCGTCGCCAACTCCGCGGACACTAACGCCACCGGCATAAAAAAAGTAAGCGCGGCCGCGAGATAATAAAACACGAGAGAAAACCCATATTCCGCGCCCATCGGCAACGTGCGCAAACTGTCGATGGCGATGACATTGATCATGACTAAACTAACAACGCTAAGGGATTTTTTCATGTGAGGCTCATCATTAAGTGGAAAAAGACAACAGGAATAGAGTTTTAATGATGATGGTGATGATGGCTAAGGAAGCGCATCGGCTGCTGATTTTTTTGAAAAAGCCAAGTTTTCATGGTGTGATCTACTCGTGAATTAGCCGCTACTATAAGCTAATCCCCCCGAGAAAAAAAGCCAGCCTAGCCAAATTTCCGGATTTTCACATATCGCCTTGACACTTTTCCGAAAAACTTTGAGAATGGGCGTCCCCAAATATATGGCTATGTAGCTCAGCTGGTTAGAGCGCGGCACTCATAATGCTGAGGTCGGTGGTTCGAGTCCACCCATAGCCACTTGAATTTTCATATCTTAATTAGATCGTGTTGTTTCTAGTATATTTCCCAGGGTGCATATGGGGTGCATAAGAGAAAATCACTTGAGTTTGTTAACCAAAGATCATGTATATATACTACAATGCTTTTAGCTTTAAATTAATCTTAATAAATGCATCATCAATAAGCTTTCTAACTTTCTCACTTATTTCATCATCTTCAGCACCACGTTTGAACATGTACTTCTTACAGTGAGCTAAATTAGCTTTATCTAGAATTTCTTTTTTAGCAGCATGATCACAATAGAGATCGGCACTGGCAATATAATCTAGAATTAAACTATAAACATGCTGTTCCTCATTATCTAAAAAATCCTTTTCCAATGTAAGTTCAATAATTTTATAAAAATTGATTGCATCCAATAACTCATCGTAAGTATCCCATAGCCTTTTATAGTAACTTTTATAATTATTTATTATTACTGGATAAACCTCTTCGCTCAGAGAACTAAATTGGTTAATTATTTTTAATCTTACATTTTGATATTCAGTTTTGAAATTTAGTAACTTAAGTTTTATATTGATAAGAGCACGATATTTATCACTCCCTCTAATCTCGTCCTTCCATTGTTTTAATCCTATATAGGCAAATATTGCTAAAACACTCGTTGCAATAGCAGTAATACACGAAATTACTGAGTCGAAAATGGAATTATTTAAAAATAAAAACAGAACCAATCCTAACAAAAAAATAATTATAATAGTGGCAATCCAGCAAGGCCATTTTGTTCTAATTGAACATTCCATAGTTATCGCTTCCCTGACAGGTATTTATAGATATTCTCCCAAATATTGATACCGTACAATATAAATCACAATAACATGAGAGTAAAAATATGGATATCACTCATACAGCAAGATAAAGAGGTGGGCTACTATCTCGATAACTATTTCTTTTAAAATAATTTTTTGCAGGACTTTGATAAAACACTGCGGACATTTTCGGACAACTTATCATTGCAAACAAGTTGCTAATCTTATGTAGACAACTTGCAGTTTTTTGGTAAATGCTATGTAATAGTTTTGAGATAATTTTAAAGAGGACAACAACTGGAGGACATAAAGCTATTACCACTAAGGTACCAATCTAATGCGACTTAAAAAATATGAAATCAGAATGTCTGTCTCCAAAAATCTTCATGACCGCATCTCCCAAGAAGCAAAATATCGAGACACAAAGATGGCAAACATTGCCAGAGAGCGACTAGCTAAATATTATTTTCAGGATGAAAGAATTGCCAAACCACTCGAAACAACAAATACCCAACAAGAAAACTACACCAATAAAACTTCAACACAAACTATGGAAACAGAAAAAAAATTATTTTCTGGCATTACCAGAATTGAAAAACAATTTGAATTAGTTCAAGAACAAATGGAATTTGTTGTAATAATGCTTGACCGATTTTACTTTGACATAATGAAGTTTTTACCCAACATACCCGAAGAACTTAGTTTAGCCGCTGTTTCAATTGCACATCAAAGACATATTGGCTGGTTAGAAACGATTAAACAGATATTAGAAAAAAACAGTTCATACAACAAAACTATCTAACTTTAGGCCTAGTGGGAGAAGGTAAATCAGCTTGGGTAGCAATCTCAGAGGAAGGGTGGCGATTCTGGGTAATAGCATGTAAAGCTTTAATGGCTTTTTCTATTTGCTCATCAGGTAATTGTGCAAACATTTTTTCTAGGCTTGTCTGATCTCGATTAAAAACATTGAGAGCTTGCTTTAGCTCATTATCAAGTTCACTGGTTTTTTGCTTTTCTAACATTTCTTCATACTCAGGGTGAGAGTTCATGTAATCACTTATAGCAGTTGATGATGCTTGCTCAACAAGAGTTCTCATTGTTTGCTCAGGATTTTCAACCTCTACTGTACGCAAGAAATGCTTAGGATTTTGAAGCATATTTTTGATAGAGTTCGGAAGATCTTGGTAACTAGGCCCATTAATAGCAAAAGAATTTTTTATAATTTCCTGTAACAACTTAATGCGAGATGCATCTTTGGAAATCCAAATCGATATAGGCGCTTTAATCATATTTTGAATAATATCTAATCGGCCTTCCAGATCAATTGCATCTGAATGACTTTTGTATTCTTTTGATCCAAATAAATTATTTCGATTATCCATTTTTCACCAGCCGAAATTTATAAATAATTGATTGTATAAAAATTAGTCTTATTGTATCATAAAATTATATTTTTATCTAACTGACTTAATTCAGAATAGCTTCATGGCATTAACAGCATGATTTAAATAACTATTTAAATTAAAACACTAAAAGGCGGCTTTATGGATAATCGAGGCTTTATTAATAACAATCCTCTCAATGCTGCCATTATCACACCCTTAGCCGTTCACAAAGCATTTGTTCATTTAACTAATTATTACTATACGAATGCCTTTGGAAATATAGCGGAAAACCCGAATTTAAAAGCAAGGGAAGAAATTATTAATACTATGTTCCCCGAAATGGTTAAAGATTATGTTGATTCTTTAATCCCTCACGCAAGCTCAGCAAATAATCTCTATAAAATTTCAAATGTGAACGACGCAAAAAGCGAAAGAGATATACGAGAGTCTATTAATAATATTGGCAAGATAATTAATTTTACCACCTTACCGACAGATGCCTGCGGTCATTCTGCTAATGATACTTCTCGACTTTTTCTTGGAAATGAGGGCAAACAATTAGTCTACAATTTAGAAAATTCGCCTTCATTTAATAGATTTGAAAATGTGGATAATACGCTTCTGGGTGAAGTTATATCATTTGATTCACCTGTGTTAATTAGAATAGAAATAAAACGAGTACAGGGTGAAACCGAAATTGGAACACACTCTTATTGTGTCTTAGTAGCAGAAGAAAAAAATGAATTAGGCATTTCTACGTATCAAGCTTACTCGGGACAGTACGCTTTAGCTGAATGGTTTAATGATCCAAAATTTAAAATTCAACCTGTAAATTTTGAAAATTATATTAAACAACTTGAAAGTTTAATTTCAGATAACGAATCAATAAGAAAGAAAGCCTATGGAGAACTTTATAGATTAACGGGGTCGGAAGATGAAGTCCCTACAAAACAACCATTACGCATATATTATAAAATGCTGCCTGTAAATTTGTTGGTGGCACTTGATAACATTAATACCAACATGGAAATCGCTCTAAAAATAGAAAAAGAAATAAATACAAATAATAATGGTCTACATATGACGCCAATTGAATATATGAAAAATATATGTTGGGAAAGCTTAACTGAGTATCCTGCAGATATAATCAGAAATATAAGAAATGTTGTTGAGGCATATCAAGCAGAAATGCAAATGAATGATGATAGATTTACTAGGCTTAGGTTATCGCAGATTTCAAGTGTTACACCATCAAATCGTGAGACAAATATTGAAACAAATATAGTAACCGGTGATAAGAAAGATGAGACTATAGAGATCCCGCCAGAGGAGCATCAAAATAGAAATCATCCAACCTCTCCTCCAGATGAATGGAAACGATTTCATGAAAGACATCCCAATCTCACTTCATCGAGCACATCGACTAGCGCTACTCCTTCTGAACCGGCAAGTTCACCCGCAATCGAAAGTGAGCAGGGCGAAGAAAATAATAAAGATTCATCTTCTCCTCATCCATAGCAAACAATTGAATTGGTCAGACTCTCGTTTGTTCACTCCATCTCTGATAGCAATTCAATTAATCCAAATATTAATATCATAATTACCAAAATTTTTTTGTTCTAAATACGCCCTTCCAATAGCAATTCCAACAGCTGTCAAAGAAAACTGAGAAAAACCACCTTCATTCCAACTTTTGAGCATACCATCTAAATCAGAACCTTCAAGCAAAGCCTTGATTTCTTGGTGTGGCAACTGATTATCTTTAAAAAATTTTCGCATTTGTTCTTTTGTTTCTTCATCTGTAATATTGAATTCGAGACCATTTACCATAAGTCGTCCGACTTCAAATAAATATAAGCCCGCATTCGGATTTAACTGAAATACATCTTCTTCTTGTTTTAAAAAGCAAACATTCTGAATACTTTCTGGCAATGCCAAATCTGTCACTTGTTGCAGAGATATTTTTTTATGGAATAAGTGAGGATAGCTCTGAGACAAAATTCCAATTAAATCTCCAGAAAGGAATTGCAACATTTTACCACACGAAATAGCTTCTAAATATTCAAACTTTGAATGAGAAATGTCTAAATCTTTAAACTCAGCAGCAATTAGGGTAAGCTTTCCAATTAACGCAGCCTCACTAGGCACCCCTAAAGATTTTGTTCTGGAAAACAAAAAACTGAATGCCAAAATTTTTATAAGATTAACATCAAGTTTTGCTGCAACCTCAATGGATTCATTAATTGCTAATTCTGCAATAACCTTCTTAGGCTTTTGCACCCTATCAGCAATTAATCTTCCTAAAATTTCATGAACCTGTATTGAGTCTGTGCGCCCTGCGCCTTGAATAGCGTTATGAAGAGCCATTTGAACATCTGCTTCAGAAAATTTATTCAAATCTGGCTGTGATAATTTCTCCAGCTGGGCATTAAAATTAACTAGGAAATTTTGTGAATTTAATCGAAATTTTTCAAAAGCACGCTCAGCATATGGGTACATATCTTTATTAAATGCTTGCGCTAACAATTGAATTGTACTTTTATCAATAGACCCAATTTGATAGTTATCTCCCGCAACTTGTGTAGCGACATCACCTGCCGTCTGGTTAACTGTATTAGTATTAAAAGATTGATTATTATTTATATCGGCATCAGAAACCAATGTGATATTGTCATTACCTTTAATTATATTTTTCTTTTTTATGATACTTCTAACTGTGAATATACCAATTATAGCAACGATTATAGGGACAATTATTTTCGTAATAATTCCGTAGTACTCTTCTATCCATTCAATCATTACCAATTCACTCCTACACAATTGGTTCATCTTTAACAGGCAAGAACCCTTTTTCATCTAGAATTTTTATGACACCTCTCAACAAATAATTATTATCAAAACGGAGAACATATTTTCTTTTTCCTTTGCTTTCCTGCATTAGCATTTTTTTCGCGATTAATTTCCGAATTTGTCGTGATACTTCTGCCTTAATTTTTCCGGGAAATATATCTGATAAATCGGCAGCTTGAACGATTTGCTTCTCAATAACGCGCTTTAATATTTTAGACTCGCTTTCTGTAATATATTGCCGTTCAAGAGAATAATTAATCGTAGGTAAAAGAATTTCTTTTTGTAAGAATTTATAATCAAGTAATTTATCAATTTTTTCTATTTCGGCTTTTAATCCTGTTAATACGTAATTGCACCAGCTTAATATGCCTTCATCCGTTCCTTTATCTGCTAATGATAAATGATGATAATAATTTTCTCTGCTGTTACAAAAAATTGCTGTTGGATTTAGTATCCTTCCCACTTCTACATTGAATCCTAATTTTACGAGCATCGCATATGTAAACAACCGCACTGTTCGACCATTTCCATTTAAAAAGGGATGTATCCAAACAAATCTATGATGAGCAATTGCCACTTTCAATAAGTCATGCTTAGGGCTATCTGGTTTATTAATAAAATTAAATAAATCATCCATGTATCCCGCTATTTGCGATATATCAGGCGGAAAATGGGATGACTTAGCAATAGTTACATTCTTTTGCCTATACACTCCAGGAGTTTGATCTCCCTCTCCATTTGGAGGTGGTTGCAATCCTTCAACAACCATTTTGTGCATTTCACTAATAAAAATCCTATTAATGGGCGTACTCTTAGTATGCGCTTCAACAAAAGCCATGGCTTTTTCAATATTTTGAATTTCTTTTATGCTGGGCGGAACATGCCTTTTTTTTTCTAGTTTAGTTTCAATATATTCCACGATAGTTGTATTGTTGCCTTCGATTCGGGCTGAACCGACACTTTCAAGAGTATGGAAAATATGTTTCAGTTGAAAAAAAACTCTAGGATGAGTAGTACCCTTTAATTGTTTTCGTCTCAAATGATCTAATTCGATAATTAAATCAGTTAAAGAAGATTGAAATGAAGGCTCTACAAGCTTCAAATCATAATGTTCAAACTTCGCATTAGACATTTAACAAAGCCTTCCCAAAAGAATTAACAATTATATACAGAAACAATTAACATTTTATCATATAAAAACATCTATTATCAATAGGTTACGTGTTTTTATATTTCCATGAGAATTAACAACCTACCTATACCATAATAACAAAATGTATCTAATTTGATGCAATGCACTTAACTTATCTTCCTAAGGTTTAAGCAGCCTCAACTAACTTTGATACTGCTTTTGCTTTAAATTCCGGGGCAAGGTGGGCGTAACGTAAAGTCATTTTAATATCAGCATGACCTAACAACTCTCTCACAGTATTTAGATCAACACCGGCCATCACCAATTTACTAGCGAAATGGTGCCGCATGTCATGCCACCGAAAACTTTGAATTTCAGCATCTTCCAAAATACTAGCCCATGCCTTTTTAACGTTATCGAATGGATTGCCATTTTGACTTGAGAAAACCAACTCAGCCTGCAAGCTTTGCGCCCGCCAATCCTTTAAGATCTGAAATGCGATTGCATTCAGAGGTAGGTGCCTTGTTTTGCCGCTTTTTGCTGTGTCTCCTACAACGGTTAACATGGCTCGATCAAAATTAACATTTTTCCACCGCAAATTAAATATTTCTCCACGGCGTAAACCAGTATTTAGTGAAAGCAAAACCATAGGAGTCATATGATCTGCAGAAGCGAATTGATACAAGTCCGGCAGAAGATCATAGCCGCGGTCTTTTTTCCATTTATTCCCTCGTACGCGGGCAGCTTTTAAATTTTCATCTCGCGCTATTAAAACTCGTTTAAGCCTGGTTTCTTCATCTCGCGAGAGATATCTAACCTTAGCGACTGAATCAACTGGTGCGGGTTTAAACTTGGCTAGCGGGTTTGCGGTAATGATTCCCCACTCTTCTGCTTTACTGAGCAAAGCTTTAAGAATTGCGATATCACGATTAACGGTAATAGGCTTGATACCGGCAGTCACTCGCTTAGAGCGCCATCTATCCAGTAGCAAAGGGGAAATAGCTGCAAGATATTCGCGCCCAAATTCCGCCTCGAATCTCGCCTTCACACGGTAAATATCTTCATCCGCTCGTTTACGGTTTGCCCTACGCCAAGGCGCATATTCTTTTTCGATAAACTCTTTCAGAGTATAGGCTTTATTGCGCTTACTAATGGGATTATGACCCTTAACCACGTCCGCTAATATTTCCTTAGCCCTATCCCGCGCCTGTGCAGCAGTTAGAACGCTAGCTTTTCCTAAGGTAATACGCTTACCGCGCGCGTATTCACAACGGTAAACCATAGTGCCACTGGGGAGTACCCGAAGAATAAACCCAGTCAACTTACTATCCCAAACATCATACGAATTAAAGGCTGGCTTTAATTTCGCGATTAGCTGATTACCAATGAACATCTTCATAAAAACTTCTTACAGGGTGCAATTAGGGTGTTTGGCGAGTATAAAAGAAGGGATAACCAGAAACAATCAAAAACCAATAAATATTTAAAAATCCCTATTTATAAAGCATTATCTTGTTCACTGCTGTGCTTTACCGTTAACCTAAAACCATCCCATAAAAGCACTCATAATGCTGAGGTCGGTGGTTCGAGTCCACCCATAGCCACTTGTAGAAACAAACAGTTGCAGGTATTTTTTAAATTAAGCAAAATCAAAATGTAGCAAATTTGTCACCGCTGACCTCCGCATTAATAGTAACAAAAATATTTCTAACTTCTCATTAATCTTTTGCGCTTTAAATTCCAAAATATAGATACATAATTTCACTTAATCGATTTCAAAAAACTTCTTCTAAACCTACACTCATTATTATCTGGTGATAGAATATGAAAAATATAATTTATTATAATTAAGAGATATGAATGCCACATCTTATTAAAACTAACTGTCAAAAACACAAATATTTACCAAATAAAAGTGAATAACAAATATCAAAATATTTATGGCTTATTATTACGGATTTTATGCATCGTCGCGCGCGGCGGGATTGCTACTTGCGCTTAAGAATTATCAATTCACAAATTGTGTCTGGCTACTTCCAACGATATAACAACATCTGGGACTGGTATTTTACGGATTTCATGTAAAAACAATCCCGCTCTTGTAGCATTGAGCTTGGTAACATACTCTTTAACAGTACCTACGAGAGAAAGGTCTCTCGTTGTCAATGTCTCACGGGCTGATGTTTCCTTCGATTCTTTTTCCTCATCCTCAACGGGCTCGTTTAACCAAACTTTAGCATTTTTAATTTTATGCTTTTCTGCTTTGGGAAATTGGATTTGATTATTTGCGTTAGTCGTAAAACGTAAAAAATTTTGCGCCGGTATGATAGAGTCTTTTTCATCTTGGGACAATAGCACTGGCGTTTTATAATGTAATCTTAATAACTGAGGAATATAGTCTAATGTGCCTAGTAAGTTAGCGATAAATTGATACCAACTTACCGCTTTATTATCGCCTGCATAGATATCAGAAAGACATAAACAAATACGATAAATGCATGGGTTAATTTGTAATTCATGATTATCCTCTCCTACAACAATGTTCATCTTACTTAAAACGCCATCGGCTTCTGGATATTTCATTTGAATATCTCGCAAAAAAGTTTTAAAACAAGTTTCAATACAAAGCCCTGTTTCAACCACCATTTTTTCATTTTCTAAAGTAGTTGCTTCATAAAAAGCGTTGCAGGCGAGTTCAATTGCTAATCTTGATCGTAGTTCGCTGTCAGCGTCTTGTCGCGCTTGCAAGAGAATAAAAGCGAATTCTTTTAATTGACGCGCAGAAAGATATTTACAATCGCGCTGCAAATTTTCTACGACGCGAGCTAAGCAAGAAGCATATACAGCATGAGTGCGAGGTAATTTTTTCAGAAAATCTATTGTTTTCTTAATTCCAAATGCTTTTAAAACAGAATTACCTGAAGCTTCTATTGCTAATTGATACCAATCCAGTGCTTTTGTTTTTTCATTATCATCTTCTGTTTGCCAAAGCAGATCCCCCATTCTGAGACAAGCGGAGGCATTTCCATTTCCTGCTGCATCGGTGAAATAGGTGCGGGCTTTTTTTGTTGTTAACGATAATACATCGATCAAATAACTATAGTATTCTCGGTTTTCTAAGATTAATGTGGTGATTAATCCTTTTAAATAAAATATTTCGCCAAGTGTGGGTTGAAAGGTTCTAAAACGATCCTTGCCCTGCTCGAATAAACCCCTATCTCCTAACACTGCAAATATAAGATTAGGGTCTGGTAGTTTATTTATTAAATTTATTTGATTATCCAGTGTTGAAAGTATTCTCATCCAATCCGTTTCATCATTCCGTAGACCATAATGTTCGAGTACCACTATGGCTGTTTCAATTTGATTTTTCCTAAAATATGCATAGCTGCTAAACCATAAAGTCTCTTGGAGTCTTAATATTTTAGAGAGACGTGGAATAGTCTTAATAGTGTCAAGTTCTATAACCACTTCCATGGTTTCTCTGGACATATTATAAATTTCTAACGGATAATAAAGCTGCCGGAAATAATTAAGATATGCATTATACATCGGCCCATCCACGAGTGCTTGTATTACCGATGAGTGTAAGTCAATCCCACACGCCTGAATTTTTTTTAGAATTGCAATTTTATTGTTTTTCATGGCACACACTGCTACTGTTTCATTTTGCTGTTCGACACCGTATCTTCTCAGAGTGCTTTTTACGTTTAAATCCGCCTTATATTTAACACAATATTCAAATTCTTCCAGCGTACCTCGTTCGGCGATTTTATGGGTCAAATGGAAAGAATTGTTTTGAACATCAGAGGAAGTTCTTCTCATTACCATTTCAAGAGGGGTTTCTAAATTATTGGCTTCTATAAAATCTTCTATTGCCTGAAAGTATGTTACAAATTCATTCGGTCTAGGAATTAAATTGATAAGCTCAGCCAGTATTTTGTCGGCTAGCTTTTGTAATTTAAGCGTGTTGTATTCCTCATTTTTTTCTTCTTGCCAGCCAATAATTTCTTCCGCCAGCCATTGAGGGATTAGATTTAGTCGCGTGTTACCCAAATGGATCACCCCTTAGAATTTTAAAATAAAGCCATTAATTAAGCTTTGCAGACATTCTATATTGGTTAAATTAAGGGAAAATTAAGGGTTCAGGCCCCAATATTTTAAAATTTATGTAGCAAATTTGTAACCGATTGAGATAGGATTTCTCCCTATCCCGATAGGTTTAGACCGGTATTGTTACAGCTAAATCATCGCAAGGTGCTGATTTTAAAATTAACTTTATAATACCTTCCTGCCTCATAATGCTGAGGTCGGTGGTTCGAGTCCACCCATAGCCACTTGAATTTTCGAATGTAAATTAAATTATATTATTTCGGATGTTTACTCTAGGATGCAGGCGGGTGCATAGCCACCACAAAAATGTATATCTCAAAGAGAGAAATAAATGGCATCAGGACAAATTGAAATCCTCAATATGGATTGCGGAATATTTACTGCATTTCGCACAGTTGGAGCAGTTATCGTCGCTTTATGGCTTAGTTATAAAGAAAGTAAACCGAAATTAAAAATTTACGCCACGCTAGCTCAGCACTTTCTACATCATTTAGAATATTTATCATTTATCCTTAATACATCTATTAAAGTATTTTTGAACTTCAAAGTATTACTATCTTAAAATGAACTTTCTTCAGTTTTTGAATCACATGAAATATCATAAACAACGATTTACTCGTAGGATTTCCACTCGGACTCAACATCCGCATAATACTCTTAGGGTCTTTTTCTCACGAATTTCTTTGAAATTTTTTAGCGAATTTGACTAAGGCGCATGCCAATGAGCCTCGACATAATGCTATACTGAATATTCATTAAGTAAAGGATGACTAAATGAAATCTCCACGAATAAAGTATGCAAGGCTTTTACCAATCCTGTTGAGCTTATTAACCATTGCTCTTGTCTCATCAGCTATAATTCTTCGCTAAGTATTAATTAAGTAAGATAGGTGAGGCAGAGCAAAGCGAGGCTCAACAGTTTTTAAATCTAGTTTTGTTGGCTTCGCTTTGTACTGCTCTTCCTACTGGTAAGATCATTAAATCATTGAGGGTGTTTGAATCGGCCTGACTGCAGTGCGCAAAGCCATTTTTTTCAAAAAAACTTAGCGCGATTTTATTACTCTTGAGTGGATCAACCAGTAGATAATTAAACTGTCCTTGAACATATTCTTGAATAAAAATCTTTAGCGTCAACGTCGCATAACCTTTTCTAAGATACTTCTCGTCCGCGATAAATAAATCGATGCCGGCGATGTCAGTGGGTTGGTAGTTTTCAAATAAGGGATGGGCATAGTCCGCGACGCCGTCAGGTAAAAATTTGTTAAGGCCGTACAGTTGAATAAAACCGATCGGGATCGCGGCTGCGTAGATGATAAAATTCAACATTAAGTTAGGATCGAGAATTCTTGGCAGGTATTTTTCTTTAACTTCATCAAATGTATGATCCTCTCCACGTGCATACCATAGTTTTACATGCGGCGTTTGAAACCAGGTATGCAAGAGTGATAGGTCTGTTTGTGTGAGAGCTTTGAAGGTGATGGTTTGCATAAATATAATGATAACACCGTTATTTATGCGCCCCTATCACCTCATCATTAGTAAGTTGCTCAAGTTGTTATTGATTAAGTTCACCAGAATATACAGCGCATGAGATATTTTTTCTTCTGTTGCACTATCACCACTAGAGATATAGTAATTAACTGCAGGATCAAGACGAGAAAGACTCCCTACTCTGCTGAATTGTCGGATAATATTTTTACCTTTTGTTACTGTTGTGAAATCGTCAAACCACCCGCGGTTATCAATACACTACTCCCATCGCAAGAAGTGTCCGAATGGGTCTCTTGGCCGGTTAGCCAAATGAGGGTACCCGCCGCGAAATATGTCGCTGGGGTAGATTGTTGCCAGGTATAGCCTACATTCCATTTCGAGCAATCGTATTCACAACTACCGCCGTTTTGCATAGGCTCTATCGTGCTGTTAGGGACTAGTTGATTAGTGCCGCCCGGCGCTAAATAATTTACTGAAAAACGCAGGTAATTGGGCTCCACACTGCCACCATTATTATTGAAAGCTTCTATAAAATAGCTAATAACGTAGTTTCCCGCTCTTTGAATGACAAGATGGTTACTGCCATTGTTTAGCTGATACGCTATGGGTGACTGCGTGCAGTTTTGATTATATAAGTAAGCTTGTTGGCCGTTATAATATCCAGAACTACCTTCGGTACCCCCAGCCGCGACAATGGCTGCGGTCGCATAGTATTTTATAATGCTAGATGGAATGACTTGCGGCGGTCTGATTGAGGTACCATCCCAGACGGCGGCTATGACTACGTTTTGAAAACTTAATATAAAGACTAGTAAAAAGTACCTTATCCGCTTCATCTACCCACCTCGTTTTATGGATGTTAAATGAGCAGATGATAGCACATTGAGTGTTTATTCGACATTAAATTATGTGACATAAGCAAAAACCATAACATTTTCAAGCAGTTAGCGATTGATAATTTTTTGCTTCTAAATTTTTTTTCTATGGTTCAGCTTTGGTAGGAGTTTAATTTCCCAGCCTTTTTCTTTTTTAAAGTTTTATGCTAGACATATTGGTTGGTTGGAGTGAGGGTAGGAGGCAACTCATTTACAAAAGAATTTGATGTTTCAAAAATTCTTGCGCGGTGTGGTTCCAAGAATATTGCGCGGCACGGCGTATGCAAGCTTCTTTTTTTAAGGTTAAACAATTTAGCGCCGCTGCTTGTAAATTTTCGGAAGTGTAACCAGTCACGCCCTGCTCGATGATATCCAACGGGCCCATCACAGGATACGCGGCGATGGGAAGACCGCACGCTAGCGCTTCTAAATTCGTAAGACCAAATGTATCGAAGCGCGACGGAAAAACAAATACGTCGCCCGAACTCAACAGCGCACGCACATTTTCATACGGTAAAAACACCGCTTTGCCATCATATTTATTTTGTAAAAAATTTTTATGCGGGCCATTACCAATCACAAATTTAGTGCCGGGCAAATCAAGATCTAAAAACGCTTCGAGATTTTTTTCTTTTGACAATCGTGATAAAGACATAAAATAAGGCCGCGGATAATCGGCAAGCAAATCTGGTTTAGGATCGTAATAAAAACTTTTTGAATCGACGCCGAGCGGAAAATCTTCGATAGGATTTTCGATGCCATTATTTCGCAGCAATTCCACCAAGCGCGGGGTTGAAACGTGAATAACACTCGATGGTTTGTAATACCAACGTAAATACGACCACACGAGCGCGGGCGGCATATGCAGCCAATGCTTCATGCCAATGTCCCAGTTCGTGTGGTAAGCGCTTGAATATGGAATGTTGTGCTCAACGCAATATTGCCGCGCGGAAATTCCCAAACCCACTTCTGATTGAATATGCACGGCGTCTGGTTTGAGCGACTCAAATAATTCGCCAAAGCGTTTGGATATCACGCCGGAAAACATGGGAATGAGTGTATGTGTCAGCGTTGTTTTATCGGTTTTAAGCGGTGTGGGATGATTGAAAAAAGTTATTTCGTGGCCTTTTTTTTCAAGAATATCGGCGATTTGGTTATAATATCGCCCTACGCCCATGTCTTTGGAGTCTCTATTTGCAAATGTCGCCACCAAAATTCGCATGTGAGATTTTTCCATATCCCTGTTTAGTTATTATTCAACAAATTAGGTTGGAAATCAAGCAATGCTTTGCCTAGCTAAAGTTTTTATAAAAACTTAAAATGCTTTTACCTCGTATTACTTTAAGGTTTGGATGAAGTGAAATTTAAAAAATCCGCTCTGCTATTATTTTATTTTTTAATTTGCAATTTATTCCTCACCGCATGCGAGCAACAGCAAACAGATTTTCGTCCGTTAGCCGCTAGTGCAATCATCGTCGCGTTTGGCGATAGCCTGACTTTTGGAACCGGCGCCACACCCGAAACAAATTATCCTAAAAATCTCGAAAAAATAATTGGCCATCGAGTGATAAACGCCGGTGTGCCCGGCGAAGAAACGAGTGGCGGACTCGCGCGGATCAAAACCGTGTTAGATCAATATAATCCGCAACTCGTCATTCTCTGCTTAGGTGGAAATGATTTCCTCCACAAAAAATCTCTAGACCAAACCAAACAAAATTTAACATCCATCATCCAAATTATCAAAGCTAGCGGCGCGCAAGTATTATTAGTCGGCGTGCCGACAGTTAATATAAATTTAGCCGTGCCGGATTTATATAATGAAATAAGTGCGGAGTTGAACGTACCCGTCGATAATAATATTCTGCCCGTGCTGTTAGGCGAACCGCAATACAAATCAGATTACATCCATTTGAACGGCGCGGGTTATAAAATTTTCGCGCAAGACGTGGCGGATTTTTTAAAAGCTCGGGGAGCGCTTTGAGGGGAATTATTTTTTTTCTAACGCATTTAAAACAGTATCGACCTACATTTTTCTTTGAAATTTACAATGCTGCGTAACGGTGCTTTCGAAAGAATTTGTTTCATACATTTTAATTCCCGGCGACCGCCCTCCGCAAAATTTAAAATGGCCACAAGATTTTTTATTCACCATGCAAATATATGTTGCTTGGGCTGATGAGTCCATCACATCGTCCACCATGTCACTCGGATTTTCGCAAGGCATGCCGTCATCGTTTATCAGTATTAATAATAAAACAATCCCCCTACTGCTAGACAGCGGTGCTACAAAAGTTTCTTTAGCTTTAAGCAAAGATGTTTTAAAAAAATTAAACGTCACTTACACCGGCGCAACTCATTGCTTACGCGCGGTTGACGGCCACTAATGCATGAGGAAATTCATTATTCCCAGTGTGAAAGTCGGCAATTTCCTATTACGTAACGTGCCTGGCGAAGAATTAAAAAAACTGTGGGGCGGTTCCACCGAAGGCTTCATAGAGACTCCGGCTGCAAAGAATGGGGTGATTGGTTTGGAATTTCTACGGAAATATAATATTTTATTAGATTATAAAAATCATGAAATAACTTACTTTCAACATCAAACCTATCCTAAGAATTTAAACCTTGCAAGTTGTCATCCGGTAAAAACAGATTTTGTTCGCGGGGTTGTCGCGAATTACTTTTTTAATAATAAAAATAATATCATGGTGCTAGATACCGGCTCGAACTTGTCGATCATCAAATCTAACGCAGACAAAGTTTTTTATCCTTGTGAAGCAGAGCATGACAATGATTTTAAAAATTGTCGAGTTAATAAAGTTTCATTATTTCCAAATCAAAAATCAGAAGATTTTTATGTTCAAGATTTAAATTTACCTTTTGATGGCATTATCGGGTCGGCTTATATTCAAAACCATAAGATATTTATCGATGCTGACAAAAAGGTAATTTATTTGTGTTAGCGAACAAGTTTCACAGACAAAAAAACCAGCGGGGATACCGCTGGGAGAGGCTACTTAGATTTTATTTTATTTCAATTTTTTAATGTGATGTTCTTGCGTATCACTAGAGCAGTTAGGGAAGATGCTTTCGTTACTTAGATCGTTATCACCTTCTACTTGATCAGTTAATAATTCATTCAAGTTAGTCATAGTGAATGAAACGATGATGCTGGATTGCGACAAGGTATTGTTTTGCGCCTTCGCCGTGTTAGTAATGTTGTTGCTGGTGTCAGTGCTAGCGTTCGCATTCGTGCTGCTGGTCGTCGTACCTGTTTCACCCGTAATATTCGAGTTGTAACCGGTTGGCGAATTAAGCACGCCGACGACATCCACGCCACCGTTGTTAGCTGAGGCTGCTGCGGAAGCCGCTGCCGCTGCTTGTGGGTTGTTGATAGCTGGCGGTATAAACACGGCGCCATTGCTTGGCAAGCCCGCGCTGATAGAGCTGCTAGAACTGCTGACCGAGGTTGGGTTCGTCAAGTTAAAGTTAACAAAGCTTAACACTTTACCGTTCGTCGTCGCGGTTTGCGCTGCTTGGTCAATCGTCGCTTGCGCAGTAAAGGTAACCACCGTGTTCGAGCTTGGGCTTTCAAAGGTATCAAACCCATTGAATACGATTGGATCGTTGATGAAGCCTGATAAGGGGCCTGTGATCGTCAAGCTATTCACTTTGTTAGGTGCGGCAATCACGATCGTGCCGTTGTTGGATGTGTCATTCAAGTAGTTAACATTGGTGAAGTTACCAATGACCGCTGATGAGTTGTTGGTCGTGAAGCCATTGCTTTCGCCGAGAATGGTGGCAGTAATTGGCGTCGCATAACCTGAGTAATCTAACGTGTTGGTCGTCGAGGTCAGGCTGCCCGTGCCGCCATTGATGGACACGATGCTAGAGCCGTTACCAAAGAAGAAGGTGTTATTGCCCGTGCCACCCGTTAAGTTTTGGATTTGACTGAAGCTGTTAACACCCGTTGCGGTACCGCTATTGGTGCCATTGATGTTGAAGATATCCGTCGCGTTGTTATCGCCGACTAACGTGTTGTTTTGCGTCGTGCCGCCGGTGACGCTGCCGATCGTGCCGCCCATGAGCGTGAAGGTATTAGCTAAGTTACCACCGACCAAGTTTTGAATTTGACTGAAGTTAAAGCCGCCGGACATTTCAGCGACGCCGGTGATGTTACCGGTATCAAGCGAGGTGATATTGAAGTTTTGGCCGGCGTCATTGGTTTGTACGGTCAAGGTGTTGTTGCCACCCGCGCTGCCCGTCACATTCAAGTTCGCGACCGCTAAGTTACCCGTCAACGTAAAGTTGTTATTGCCCGCGCTGCCGACTAAGTTCAAGTTCTTATTACCGCTGACACCATTCATTAAATCAAGGTTAGCGCCCGTCGTTAAGGTCGCGTTAGCCCCTAATGCTACCGCTGCGTTATAAGTTTGGCTGCCGGTGCTGACGACGCTGCCGCCATTAATATTCACCGTACTTGCGTTGAATAAGATGTCGTTAGCCGCGGTCACGGTACCGTTGTAAGTTTGCGCGCCGCTGGTGGTGACGCTGCCGCCGTTTAATGCGACGTTAGCCGCCGTCAAGCTGGTGAGCGCCGTGTTAGAGCCGATAGCACTAGCAAAGGTCGTGGTGCCAGCGCCGCTGACCGTCAAGCCAAACGCGCCGTCTACCGTGCCATTGACGTTCATCGTATCAGAAGAGATGCCCGTGCTAAGGGTGCTGTTACCCGTTAAGGCGATGTTGCTATTGATCACAGCGTTACCTGATGCCGCGATCGTGCCCGCATTGTTAATACCCGTTGAAGAAGTTAACGTACTGTTGGTGAGTTCTAATTCGCCCGCTGCGCCAACGCTGACATTATTCAAGGTAGCAGAGCTTGCGAGATTCAAGATACCGCCTTGAACGGAAGTTGGGCCCGTATAGGCGACGTTGCTTAACGTCAATTCGCCAGCGCCGGTCTTCGTTAAGCTGCCCGCACCCGATAATGTACCGGTGTAACTGTCATTGCCCGACGCATTGTTAACGGTTAACGCCAAGCCAGAGTTCAGCGCGAAGTTGCCTGTGCCTTCTAAGCCGCCCACCGTCATGCTAGTGATCGAAGAATCCAGCGCTAAGTTGCCGCCGTTCAAGTTCAACATACTAGCGGTAGAGATCGCGTTTTCCGCACCGGCGTTATTCGAATCTAATGTTAACGTACCCGCGCTCACGTTGGTCGCGCCCGTGTAGGTATTAGTAGAAGCTAACGTTAAGTTACCGCTGCCCATTTTCGTTAAACTACCTGCGCCGCTAATGTCACCGGAGAAGATCGAGGAATTATTATCATTGGTACCGCCGATGGTTAAGGTGGTCGCAGCGGAAGAACCTAAGTTAATATTACCCGCGCCGCTTAAGGAGCCGATCGTGTCACTGATGTTATTCAAGTTAAAGTTCGAACCAGACGCCAAGGTCACGTCACTATAAGAAGAAACTGAACCCGTGCCGCTTAATGCTAACGTACTATTATTAGAAACGTTAGTCGCGCCCGTATAAGTGTTAGCTGCTGCGAACGTTAAGGTGCTGCCGCCGTTAATCGAGACACCTAAGTTACCCGTTAAGCTGGTAGAGACAGAGGCGCTACTGACGTTAGCGAAGGTCAACACTGCTGCGGAACTGCTATTACTATTGGTAATCACACCGCTGCCCGTCACGCTATTGGACAAGGATTGTGAGAAGCCGGCTAAATCAAAGGACCCTGCGTCAGACAAGCTCGTGCCGGTAGGTAAAGCGTTGGTTTCGCCAGAGATAATTGTGCTGCTGCTGCCGATCGAGGTAGCACCCGTGTAAGTGTTAACACCTGCCAAGGTCAGAGCGCCGGTACCTGTTTCAGCTAACGATAAGTTACCCGTCAAAGCACCGGAGTAACTTTCCGCACTACTGTTGTTGAGAGTAAACGTACCCGCCGTCGTACTGCTGTTGGTAACCGTACCCGTGCTGCTAGGATCGATGCCAGCGACTTGTTGTGAGAAGCCAACTAAATCTAACGTACCACTGTTAAATAATGTCGTCGTCGTTGGTAAGGCGTTCGCAATACCGTCGGCAATCGTGCTGCCCGTATTAATCGTCGTCGCACCGGTATAAGTATTTGCACCCGTTAAGGTCAAGGCCGCGCTGCCGCCAGCGGTCAGACCAACATTACCCGTAATATGACCGGCATAAGAATCTGCTGACGTGTTGTCAACTAACAAGGTACTTGCCGTCGCGCTGCCGTTGGTAATCACACCATTACCGGTAATCTTCGTCGCTTGTTGCGAGAAGCCATTCAAGTTCAACGTACCTGAGTTAGCGATGCCGCTAGACGCTGTCGAAATGGCGTTAGACACACCTTCCACTAACGTACTGCCGCTGCCGATCGTGGTCGAGCCGGTGTAGGTGTTCACGCCGTTCAACGTTAATGATCCGGTACCCGTTTCGGCTAAGCCGACTAAACCTGTGATCGTACCATTAAAGATAGAGTTCGCCGCCGTCGTGCTAACCAGCAAGGCCGCTGACGTCGTGCTGCCGTTGGTTACCACACCGGTGCCGCTGAGGCCATTAACTTGTTGCGCGAAGCCGTTCAAGTTCAAGGTACCGTTGTCGATCACGGTAGCGCCGGAAGCTAACGCGCCGCTCACGCCAAGGACGATGGAACCGCTGTTGATGGTCGTTGTACCCGTGTAGGTGTCATGGCCGCTTAAGGTCAGCGCGCCGCCGTTATTCTTCACTAACGCTAAGTTACCCGTGATAGTGCCGCCGTAGTTAGCCGACGCCGTATCATTAATCGTTAACACACCCGCGGTAGTGTTGTTGGAGTTGGTAATGATACCCGCGCTGCTAGCGCCCAAGTTACCGATAGTTTGTGACATGCCCGCAGTATCAAATGTCGCACCCGCGGCAACCGTTAACGTCGTACCAGTCGCTAAAGCGTTATTCACACCATCAACAATCGAACCCACTGAGATCGTGGTGGCACCCGTGTAAGTATTCGCCGCGTTCAAGGTCAATGCGCCCGCGCCTACTTTAGTCAAGGACAATGAATTTTCTAACACACCGGCGTAACTATCAGCCGTGGCGTTATTCACTTCTAACGTACCGCCGGTGCCGGTGACAAAACCGCTGCCGGTGACGCTGCTGACTTCTTGTGTGAAGGCGCCGACACTTAAGATAGCGCCAGAGCCGATAGACAAGGCGGTATTATTAGCTAACGCGCCGCTCACGCCTTCCGTCACTAAACCACTAGCAACCGTGGTGGTACCGGTGTAGGTATCAACACCTTTCAAGGTTAAGTTGCCAGAACCATTCAACGTTAAGCTCAAGTTGCCGGTGATGGTACCATTATATGTATCTGCCGCGGTGTTCTTCACGGTAAAGGTATCTGCCGTACCACTGCTGTTGGTGACATTACCCGTACCGGTCATGTTACCCACGGTTTGTGAATAGCCGCTCAAGTTCAAGATACCGTTATTGATAAGTGTGCTTAAGGAGGAAGTGGTTAACGCATTGGTATTGCCTAAATCAATGGTGCTGACACTGCTAATGTTCGTGTTACCCGTATAAGTATTCGCGCCCGATAAAGTCAACGCTTGTGTACCGGAAGCTGTTAATCCTAAATTACCGGTGAGAGTACCAGCAAAGGAATCCGCAGCGGTCGTGTTATCAATATTCATGGTAGCAGCGGTCGCCGATGAGTTAGTGACATTACCCGCGCCCGTTAAGCTGGCCACTTGTTGTGAGAAGCCGGCTAAATTCAACGTGCCAGCATCAGAGAGCGACGTCGTCGTCGGTAATGCATTAGCAATACCTTCCACTATGCTGCTGCCCGTGTTGATCGTGGTGCTGCCCGAGTAAGTGCTAGCGCCATTTAACGTCAACGCAGCGTTGCCCGCAGCGGTCACAGAAGTCTTGCCAGTGATCGCACCGCTATAGGTTTCTGTCGCGCTGTTGCTAATTGTCAAACTGTCCGCTGTGCTAGAGCTGTTGATGATAGAACCAACACCCGTCACACCCGCGATGGTTTGGGAGTGGCCGTCTAAATCTAACGAACTACCTGTTCCCGTCAAGGCAACAACAGTTGAGGAGGATAATGCGCCGGTCGCGCCGATTTGAATGTCACCGCTACCAGAGACAGTGGTTAAGCCGGTGTATGTGTTAGCACCTGTCAAAGTTAACATGCCGGAACCGCTCGACGTTAAGCCGCCTGCGCCGGATAATGAACCGCCATAAATATCGTTCGCGGAATTTGCAACTGTTAAAGTCACGCCGCTACTCAAGAAGATGCTACCGTTACCCGTTAAGTCAGCGACAGTCTTGCTAAAGCCTAAGCCAAGTTCACCGGGGCTATTGATTACAAGTGCGCTAGCCGATGGGATCGCATTGATAGAGCCGTCCGTTAAAATACCATTGTTAATTGTCGTGGTACCCGTGTAAGAGTTATCGGTCGACAGCGTCAAATTACCCGTGCCAACTTTCGTTAGACCACCGGCGCCGCTCATCGTGCCGCTGAAGGTAGTGGAAGTGTTATCGTTACCAATGGTTAACACAGTCGAGCTTAACGTACCGGTAGTGATATGACCGCCACCGCTTAAGGAGCCGATGCTGTCGCTATCATCATTCATATTGAAGTTTGTACCTGCGGCGAGAATTAACGCGCTGTCGAGTGGGACTGCACCGCTGCCGCTTAAGGATAACGTACCGGCGCTGATGGTGGTGGCACCTGAGTAGGTATTAGCCGCTGTTAAGGTTAAACCGCCATTATTCATTTCCGTCAACGCTAAGCTGCCAGTTAACGTCGTATTAAGTGTATCTGCAGCGCTGTTATTTAACGTCAAGGTCGCAGCGGTTGCACTAGTGATAGTACCAGCACCCGTTAAGCTACCCAATTTTTGTGAGTTGCCATTTAAATTCAATGTGCCAGCATCAGTTAAAGCAGTACCGGTTGGTAAGGCGTTAGCGACATTTTCAACGATCGTACCCGCCGCGATAGAAGTCGCGCCTGTATAAGTATTAGCGTTACCTAAGGTCAACGTGCCCAAGCCGCTCTTCGTTAAGCCTAAGTTACCAGTGATCGTGCCTGAGTAAGTATCAGCGCCGGCGTTAGCAATTTTAAATGTACCCGCTGTCGCATTGGAGTTCGTCACGACACTGCTGTTGCTGCCAGTGATGTTAGTCACTTGTTGAGAGAAACCGTTCGTGTCAATCGTACCGTTGTTAGTGACCGCACTCGAAGTAGAGATAGCGTTTGCTACGCCGTCTTTGATTTCACTGCTAGCATTAATCAGGGTCGCACCGGTATACGTATTAGCGGCATTCGTTAAGGTCACAATGCCCGTGCCGCTATCGGTCACGTTCATGCTGCCTTGCAGAGCGGCGTCAACATTACTCGCCGTGCCGATATTCAATGTCAGGGTGCCAGTGCCGGTGCTGCTGGTGACAGTACCCATGCCCGTCAAGCTAGATACTTGTTGTGAATTACCATTCAAGTCTAACGTCGCACCCATTTGGTCCGTGAGCGCCGCACTGCTGCCTAAGGCATTACTCGCACCTAATTCGATCGTGCCGGAAGAGATAGTGGTGCCGCCTGAATAGGTGTTCGCGCTATTCAATAGTAACGTGCCGGTGCCTGACATCGTTAACGATAAGTTACCCGTTAATGTGCCCGCGTACGTGTCTGGCGCGCCACTCGTGCTAACCGCCACGGTGACCGGTGAGCCAGTAGCACTATTCGTAATCACGCCGCTGCCCGAGATATTAGAGAACGATTGTGCATTACCATTAATGTTTAACGTGCCGTTGTCAGTTAACGCTGTACCACTGGTTAACGCGCCCGCTGAACCCGCCGTCAACGTGCCGTTCGCATTAATCATCGTCGCGCCGGTATACGTATCTGTACCTGACAAGGTAAGATTACCCGTGCCTGACATCGTTAAGCCTAACTTGCCGGTGATCGAACCAGCGTATCCATCTACGCCACTGTTCGCGATATTAAATACACCCGCGGTGCTGCTTGAGTTCGTCACCACACTCGTCATGCTACCAACGATGCTAGCGACTTGCTGTGAATTACCGTTCGTGTCTATCGTACCATTGTTAGTGACCGCGCTTGCGCTTGAGATACCGTTTGCTACGCCGTCGTTGATTTCGCTGTTGACATTAATCGTGGTGGCGCCCGTATACGTATTAGCGGCATTTGTTAAAGTCACAATGCCCGTGCCACTATCGGTCACGTTCATGCTGCCTTGCAGAGCGGCGTCAACATTACTCGCCGTGCCGATATTCAATGTCAGAGTGCCAGTGCCGGTGCTGCTGGTGACAGTACCCATGCCCGTCAAGCTAGACACTTGTTGTGAATTACCATTCAAGTCTAACGTCGCACCCGTTTGATCCGTGAGCGCCGCACTGCTGCCTAAGGCATTACTCGCACCTAATTCAATCGTGCCGGAAGAAATAGTGGTGCCGCCTGTATAGGTATTCGCGCTATTCAATAGTAACGTGCCGGTGCCTGACATCGTTAACGATAAGTTACCCGTTAATGTACCCGCGTACGTGTCTGGCGCGCCACTCGTGCTAACCGCCACGGTGACCGGTGAGCCAGTAGCACTATTCGTAATCACGCCGCTGCCCGAGATATTAGAGAACGATTGTGCATAACCATTAATGTTTAACGTGCCGTTGTCAGTTAACGCTGTACCACTGGTTAACGCGCCCGCTGAACCCGCCGTCAATGTGCCGTTCGCATTAATCATCGTCGCGCCGGTATACGTATCGGTACCTGACAAGGTTAAGTTACCCGTGCCTGACATCGTTAAGCCTAACTTGCCGGTGATCGACCCAGCGTATGTATCTACGCCACTGTTCGCGATATTAAACACACCCGCGGTGCTGCTGGAGTTCGTCACCACACTCGTCATGCTACCAACGATGCTAGCGACTTGTTGTGAATTACCGTTCGTGTCTATCGTACCGTTGTTAGTGACCGCGCTTGTGCTTGAGATACCGTTTGCCACGCCGTCGTTGATTTCGCTGTTGGCATTAATCGTGGTGGCGCCCGTATACGTATTAGCGGCATTCGTTAAGGTGACAACACCTGCGCCCGCATCCGTTACATTCATGCTGCCTTGCAGAGCGGCGTCAACATTACTCGCCGTGCCAATATTCAATGTCAGGGTGCCAGTGCCGGTGCTGCTGGTGACAGTACCCATGCCCGTCAAGCTAGACACTTGTTGTGAATTACCATTCAAGTCTAACGTCGCACCCGTTTGATCCGTGAGCGCCGCACTGCTGCCTAAGGCATTACTCGCACCTAATTCAATCGTGCCGGAAGAGATAGTGGTGCCGCCTGTATAGGTATTCGCGCTATTCAATAGTAACGTGCCGGTGCCTGACATCGTTAACGATAAGTTACCCGTTAATGTACCCGCGTACGTGTCTGGCGCGCCACTCGTGCTAACCGCCACGGTGACCGGTGAGCCAGTAGCACTATTCGTAATAACGCCGCTGCCCGAGATATTAGAGAACGATTGTGCATTACCATTAATGTTTAACGTGCCGTTGTCAGTTAACGCTGTACCACTGGTTAACGCGCCCGCTGAACCCGCCGTCAACGTGCCGTTCGCATTAATCATCGTCGCGCCGGTATACGTATCTGTACCTGACAAGGTAAGATTACCCGTGCCTGACATCGTTAAGCCTAAATTGCCGGTGATCGAACCAGCGTATCCATCTACGCCACTGTTCGCGATATTAAATACACCCGCGGTGCTGCTTGAGTTCGTCACCACACTCGTCATGCTACCAACGATGCTAGCGACTTGTTGTGAATTACCGTTCGTGTCTATCGTACCATTGTTAGTGACCGCGCTTGCGCTTGAGATACCGTTTGCTACGCCGTCGTTGATTTCGCTGTTGACATTAATCGTGGTGGCGCCCGTATACGTATTAGCGGCATTTGTTAAAGTCACAATGCCCGTGCCACTATCGGTCACGTTCATGCTGCCTTGCAGAGCGGCGTCTACATTACTCGCCGTGCCGATATTCAATGTCAGGGTGCCAGTGCCGGTGCTGCTGGTGACAGTACCCATGCCCGTCAAGCTAGATACTTGTTGTGAATTACCATTCAAGTCTAACGTCGCACCCATTTGGTCCGTGAGCGCCGCACTGCTGCCTAAGGCATTACTCGCACCTAATTCGATCGTGCCGGAAGAGATAGTGGTGCCGCCTGAATAGGTGTTCGCGCTATTCAATAGTAACGTGCCGGTGCCTGACATCGTTAACGATAAGTTACCCGTTAATGTGCCCGCGTACGTGTCTGGCGCGCCACTCGTGCTAACCGCCACGGTGACCGGTGAGCCAGTAGCACTATTCGTAATCACGCCGCTGCCCGAGATATTAGAGAACGATTGTGCATTACCATTAATGTTTAACGTGCCGTTGTCAGTTAACGCTGTACCACTGGTTAACGCGCCCGCTGAACCCGCCGTCAACGTGCCGTTCGCATTAATCATCGTCGCGCCGGTATACGTATCTGTACCTGACAAGGTAAGATTACCCGTGCCTGACATCGTTAAGCCTAACTTGCCGGTGATCGAACCAGCGTATCCATCTACGCCACTGTTCGCGATATTAAATACACCCGCGGTGCTGCTTGAGTTCGTCACCACACTCGTCATGCTACCAACGATGCTAGCGACTTGTTGTGAATTACCGTTCGTGTCTATCGTACCGTTGTTAGTGACCGCGCTTGCGCTTGAGATACCGTTTGCTACGCCGTCGTTGATTTCGCTGTTGGCATTAATCGTGGTGGCGCCCGTATACGTATTAGCGGCATTTGTTAAAGTCACAATGCCCGTGCCACTATCGGTCACGTTCATGCTGCCTTGCAGAGCGGCGTCAACATTACTCGCCGTGCCGATATTCAATGTCAGGGTGCCAGTGCCAGTGCTGCTGGTGACAGTACCCGTGCCCGTCAAGCTAGACACTTGTTGTGAATTACCATTCAAGTCTAACGTCGCACCCGTTTGATCCGTGAGCGCCGCACTGCTGCCTAAGGCATTACTCGCACCTAATTGAATCGTGCCGGAAGAGATAGTGGTGCCGCCTGAATAGGTGTTCGCGCTATTCAATAGTAACGTGCCGGTGCCTGACATCGTTAACGATAAGTTACCCGTTAATGTGCCCGCGTACGTGTCTGGCGCGCCACTTGTGCTAACCGCCACGGTGACCGGTGAGCCAGTAGCACTATTCGTAATCACGCCGCTGCCCGAGATATTAGAGAACGATTGTGCATTACCATTAATGTTTAACGTGCCGTTGTCAGTTAACGCTGTACCACTGGTTAACGCGCCCGCTGAATTCGCTGTTAACGTGCCGCCCGCATTAATCATCGTCGCGCCGGTATACGTATCTGTGCCTGACAAGGTTAAGTTACCCGTGCCTGCCATCGTTAGGGCTAAGTTACCCGTGATCGGGCCTGAGAAAGAATCGTTGCCACTGTTAGCAACGGTAAATAAGCTTGCTGTCCCATTGCTATTGGTAACGGTACCGCTGCCGGTGACGCTATTTACTTGTTGCGTTTCACCATTCAAGTCTAATGTTCCGCCGGTTAAATTGACGGCTGCGTAGGTGGTGCCTAAGGCATTGTTCGCGCCTAACGCAATGGTACCGGAAGAAATGGTGGTGCCGTTCATATACGTGTTCGCGCCATTGAGTTGTAACGTGCCGGCGCCCGACATCGTTAATGATAAGTTACCTGTTAACGTACCAGCATAAATATCTGGTGTACCGCTGGTGCTAACGTTTACGTTGCCCGCTGTGCCATTGCTGTTGGTTACAACACCGCTACCGGTGATGTTAGAGAACGATTGTGAATTGCCATTGATGTCTAAGGTGCCGTTGTCAGATAAAGACGTGTTCATTGATAACGCGCTCGCTGAACCCGCTGTCAAGGTGCCGGAAGAAATGGTCGTTGCGCCGCTATATGTGTTTGTACCAGACAAGGTTAAGTTACCCGTGCCTGCCATCGTTAACGCTAAATTGCCAGTGATCGAACCGGCGTAAGCATCAACTCCACTGTTAGCCACTTCAAATGTACCTGCGGTGGTGGCATTGGTATTCGTTACGACACTGCTGTTCGAGCCTGTGATGCTAGCGACTTCTTGTAAGAAGCCGTTGACGTCTAAGGTGCCGTCGTTTGTTACCGCGCTCACGCTGGATATCGCATTCGCGACGCCATCTTGAATGGTGCTGCCGGTACCAATCATCGTTGCGCCAGTGTAGGTATTAGCGCCGCCAAGATTTAAGATGCCGGTGCCATCAGCTGTCAAGGCTAAGTTGCCGGTCATGGTGCCCGCGAAAGTATCCGGTGTCGCCGTGTTATTGTAAGTTACTTCAAATGTGCCTACTGTTCCGCCTGAATTAGTCACCACTCCAGTGCCGGTGATGCCGGCGACTTGTTGCGAATAGCCGCCTAAATCTAACGTGCCGTTATCAACAACGTTGGTAGTTGTCGGTAAAGCGTTACTGATGCCTAAAGCGATTTCGCCGCTGGTAATCGTGGTCGTGCCGGTATAAGTGTTATTGTTAGCTAACGTTAAGATACCGGTGCCGGCTTCGGTTAAACCGCCCATGCCAGATAGAACACCACTATAGGTATCGTTCGCGGTGTTTGCCACCGTCAACGTGACGCCACTGCTCAAGAAGATGTTACCGTTACCCGTTAAATCAGCGACGATTTTACTAAAGCCTAAGCCAAGTTCACCAGGGCTGTTAATGACTAACGCGCTCGCTGCTGGGATCGCATTGACAGAGCCGTCAGTTAAAATACCGTTATCAATCGTGGTGGTACCGGTGTAAGAGTTATCGGTATCTAAAGCTAAATTACCGGTGCCGACTTTGGTGATGCCGCCTGCCCCGCTAATCGTACCCGTGAAAGTAGTATTGGAATTATCGTTACCGATAGTTAAAGTAGAAGTGCTGACAGTACCTAACGTGATGGTACCCGCGCCGCTTAAGGAACCAATGCTGTCACTCACATCATTCATGTTAAACGTTGTACCTGTCGCTAAAACTAACGCGCTATTGGTAGGAACAGAGCCCGTGCCGCTTAAGCTTAAGGAGCCGGCGTTGATATTGGTAGCACCGCTGTAAGAGTTAGCAACATCATAAGTTAACGCGCCAGTGTTGTTCTTCGTGACGCTTAAGTTACCGCTTAACGTCGCATCGATGCTATCTGCGCTAGCATTATTGAAGACCAGACCGCTTGCCATTATGTTGCTGTTTGTCACCGTACCAGAACCCGTGAGGCTAGCTAATTGTTGTGAATGACCATTTAAGTCTAAGGTCGCGCCGCTAATATCGTTGACCACGGCGTTACTGCCTAAGGCATTGTTCACGCCCAGCGCGATTGTACCGGAAGAAATTGTGGTGCCGCCGGTGTAAGTGTTAGCGCCGTTTAATTGCAACGTGCCGCTGCCTGCCATGTTGACGGTCAAGTTGCCAGTGAAGGTACCGGCGTAAACGTCTGGCGTGCTGTTCGTATTAATCGTCACGGTGCTAGGGGTTATCATATTGCTGTTGGTGACAACACCGGAACCGGTGATATTAGAGAAAGCGTTGGAGTTAGCGTTTAGGTCCAACGTACCGTTATCAACTAATGAAGTATTCGCTGCTAACGCACCTGCTGAACCCGCCGTCAACGTGCCGGAAGAAATGGTCGTCGTGCCATTATAAGTATTCGTGCCTGACAAGGTTAAGTTACCTGTCCCTGCCATGGTTAACGCCAAGTTACCTGTGATCGAGCCGGAGTAACCATCAACGCCACTGTTGTCCACTTCAAATGTTCCTGCTGCAGCGTTAGAGTTCGTCACCACACTGCTGTTGCTGCCAACGATGCTAGTGACTTGTTGTAAATGGCCATTCGTGTCTATCGTACCGTTGTTAGTGACCGCGCTTGCGCTTGAGATACCGTTTGCTACGCCGTCGTTGATTTCGCTGCTGGCATTAATCGTGGTCGCGCCCGTATACGTATTAGCTGCATTTGTTAAAGTCACAATGCCCGTGCCACTATCCGTCACGTTCATGTTGCCTTGCAGAGCCGCGTCAACGTTGCTCGCGCTGCCGATCGCTAATGTCAGTGTGCCGATCGCTAAAGGTGAACTGTTGCTGTTAGTGACAGTACCCGTATCGGACAAGCTAGATACTTGTTGTGAATTACCATTCAAGTCTAACGTCGCACCCATTTGATCGGTGACGGAAGCGTTACTACCTAAGGCATTGTTCGCGCCTAACGCGATCGTGCCGGTAGAAATCGTGGTACCGCCCGTATAGGTGTTCGCGCTATTTAATTGCAACGTGCCGGTGCCTGACATCGTTAAGGATAAGTTACCTGTTAACGTACCAGCGTAAATGTCTGGGGTGCCACTCGTGCTAACCGCCACGGTGACCGGTGAGCCAGTAGCACTATTCGTAATAACGCCGCTGCCCGAGATATTAGAGAACGATTGTGCATTACCATTAATGTTTAACGTGCCGTTGTCAGTTAACGCTGTACCACTAGTTAACGCGCCCGCTGAACCCGCCGTCAACGTGCCATTCGCATTAATCATCGTTGCGCCGTTATACGTATCTGTGCCTGACAAGGTAAGATTACCCGTGCCTGACATCGTTAAGCCTAAATTGCCGGTGATCGAACCGGCGTAAGCATCTGCGCTGCTGTTCGCAACGTTAAATACACTCGCCGTACTGCTTGAGTTCGTCACAACACTCGTCATGCTACCAACGATGCTAGCGACTTGTTGTGAATTACCGTTCGTGTCTATCGTACCGTTGTTAGTGACCGCGCTTGCGCTTGAGATACCGTTTGCTACGCCGTCGTTGATTTCGCTGCTGGCATTAATCAGGGTTGCGCCCGTATACGTATTGGCAGCATTTGTTAAAGTCACAATGCCCGTGCCGCTATCCGTCACGTTCATGTTGCCTTGCAGAGCGGCGTCGACGTTGCTCGCGCTGCCGATATTTAATGTGAGTGTGCCAGTCGCTAAAGGTGAGCTGTTGCTGTTGGTGACAGTACCCGTACCGGACAAGCTAGATACTTGTTGTGAATTACCATTCAAGTCTAACGTCGCACCCATTTGATCGGTGACGGAAGCGTTACTACCTAAGGCATTGTTCGCGCCTAACGCGATCGTGCCGGTAGAAATCGTGGTACCGCCTGTGTAGGTGTTCGCGCTATTTAATTGTAACGTGCCGCTGCCCGACATCGTTAAGCTTAAGTTACCCGTTAACGTACCAGCGTAAATGTCTGGCGTGCCACTCGTGCTAACCGCCACGGTGACCGGTGAGCCAGTAGCACTATTCGTAATAACGCCGCTGCCCGAGATATTAGAGAACGATTGTGCATAACCATTAATGTTTAACGTGCCGTTGTCAGTTAACGCTGTACCACTGGTTAACGCGCCCGCTGAACCCGCCGTCAACGTGCCGTTCGCATTAATCATCGTCGCGCCGGTATACGTATCTGTGCCTGACAAGGTCAAGTTACCCGTGCCTGCCATCGTTAGCGCTAAGTTACCCGTGATTGGGCCTGAGAAAGAATCGTTGCCGCTGTTAGCAACGGTAAATAAGCTCGCCGTCGCATTGCTATTGGTCACAGTACCGCTGCCGGTGACGCTATTTACTTGTTGCGTTTTACCATTCAAGTCTAATGTTCCGCCGGTTAAATTGACGGCTGCGTAGGTGGTGCCTAAGGCATTGTTTGCGCCTAACGCAATGGTACCGGAAGAAATGGTGGTGCCATTCATATACGTGTTCGCGCCATTTAATTGTAACGTGCCGGTGCCCGACATCGTTAAGGATAAGTTACCCGTTAACGTACCAGCATAAATATCTGGCGTACCGCTGGTGCTAACGTTCACGTTGCTCGCCGTGCCATTGCTGTTGGTCACAACGCCGCTACCCGTGATGTTAGTGAATAATTCTGAATTACCATTGATGTCCATGGTGCCGTTGTCAACTAAAGCAGTGCCTAGCGCTGGTAACGCGCCCGCTGAACCCGCCGTCAACGTGCCGCCCGCATTAATCGTCGTCGTGCCGGTATACGTGTTCATACCTGACAGGGTCAAGTTACTTGAACCTGACATCGTTAATGCTAAGTTACCAGTTAAGTTACCCGCGAAGTTATCCGCCGTGCTGTTATCAATATTGAGTGTGCTCGTCGTTGAATTATTTGAATTCGTCACTACACCGGTGCCGCTGATGCTACCGAGTTGTTGTGAGAAGGAAGACAAGTTTAGAGTGCCGTTATCAGTAAACAGACTGCTGGTAGGTAATGCGTTACTCACGCCTAAGGTAATCGTTCCGCCATTTAAATCAGTCGTGCCGCTATAAGTATTCGCCACCGCTAAATCTAATGTGCCGGTGCCGCTGGAGTTAACATTCAATGTGCTGGTGCTTGAACCGCCAGTGATTGCCGTGCCGGAAACAGTGAGTGTTTCGCTCGCGCCGACATTGATGGCTTCAGACGCATTCGCAGCATTGCTTAAGACAATACCGCCCGTGAAGGAATTACCGCCCGTGCCGTTATCATTCAATACGCTGTTGTTACCTAAAGTTAACGCGCCGCTAAATGACATTGCTTTAGAACCGCTTAAAGTCGCCGTGTCACCCGCGCCGACATTGATCGCATTGGTGATTGGATTGACGGTAGCCGCGACTGACGCTTGTAATGTGCCGCCATTGAGATTTAACGCGCCGACACCTAATGGGTTGACTTGGTCGCCAGCGATTTGTAACGTACCTGCCATTAAGGTGACCGCGCCGGTCAATGCCGTGTTGATATTGTTAGCGCTGCCGACATTTAAAATACCGCTGGTATTTTCGGTTAAGGAACCAGCACCGGATAAACCGCCGCCTAACGTGGTCGTGCCCGTGTTGGAGATAGCTAAGGTGTCACCGCTGTTGAGTATGCCGCTATTTTGTAAGCTGATGGCATTGGAACCCGCGATATAAGACGTCGCTGCGGTGCCGCCAATCGTAAAGGTATTAACGAGAGAAACCGCGGTCGAACTCATTAAGGTCGCGCCATTCAAGGAGAATGAGCCTATGCCTAATGGGCCGCTGGTGATAAAGCCTGCGGTGCTAGTCCCTAAGCTGACGGTACCACCGTTTATGTTAGTTAAACCATTATAAGTATTTGCCGCGTTCAGATTTAACGTGCCGGTGCCGCTGTTATTTACATTTAAAGTATTAGTAGTAGAGCCGCCGGTCATCGCCGCGGAAATCGTCAAGCTTTCGCCGCTGCCGACGTTAATGGCTTCCGCTGCATTCGTCGTGCTGCTTAACGCGACGCCCCCGCTGAAAGTATTATTGCCCGTGCCGTTATCATTCAACACGCTATTATTATTTAATGTCGTTAAGCCGCTGAAGGTCATTTGGTTCGCGCCGCTTAACGTCGCGGTGTCGCCAGCGCCGACATTGATCGCGTTAACAATGGAATGAGCAGTGACTGCGGTGGAAGCTTCTAACGTGCCGCCGTTAAAGTTCAACGCGCCCGTGCCGAGTGGATCCGCATTCGAATCACCCGCGATTTGTAACGTGCCGGCTGTTAGGGTAATTGCACCGGAGTAGAGATGGTTAGCAGAAGACGCACTGCCTATATTTAATGTGCCGGTGGAATTTTCGGTTAACGCGCCAGAGCCGGATAAACTACCGCTTAACGTCGTCGCTGCGGAGTTAGTGACTTTTAAAATATCGCCGCTGTTAATCGTACCATTGCCACTGAGGGTTAAAGCATAAGTGCCGCCGAGGGTCGTGGTTTGCGTGCTGCCAGCCACGGTGTAATTATTCGCAAGCGTTACGGCTGAGCTTGCATTTAAGTTTGTATTAATCAATGTTAAAGCGCTGGTGCCAAACGCGGTGTTAGAGCCGACGTTGACCGTACCGCCATCTACATTGGTTGCGCCGCTATACGTGCTGCCGACCACTAAGTTTACCGTGCCAGTTGAGGTGCTATTAATAGTTAATGAATTCGTAGCGGAGCCGCCGGAGATAGCTGCGGTGTTAATAGAAAGCGTTTCACCGCTGGCCGCATTGATGGTTTCAGCCGCGCTAGCCGTCGAACTTAACACGATACCGCCCGTTAACGCATTGCCGCCGGTGCCGTTGTCATTGAAGATGCTGTTGTTATTTAAAGTCAACGAGCCGCCAAAGGTCATTTGATTGGAACCGCCTAAGCTAGCAGTATCGTTAGCGCCGACGACGATCGCATTCATGATAGGGTTAGACGTAACAGCGGTGGCAGCTTGCAGCGTGCCGCCATTCAAATTCAATGTGCCTAAACCGAGTGGGTCAGCGTTCGCGTCGCTGGCGATTTGCAAGATACCGCTGGTTAACGTGATCGCGCCAGTGAAGCCATTGTTCGTGCTGCTAGCGCCACCGATATTCAACGTGCTGCTGGAATTTTCTGTTAAAGAACCAGCGCCGGATAACGTGCCGCTTAAAGTAGTCGCGCCAGAGTTGGTGATACTTAAGGTATCGCCGCTGGTGAACGTGCCGTTGCCGCTTAATGTAATGGAATTCGAACCGTTGATGGCAGAAGACGCGCTTAAAGAATAATTATTCGCGATGGCGATGCCCGCGGAGCTAGCTTGTAAGTTGCCGCCGTTGAAAACAAGTGAGCCGGTGCCGAGTGCGGTATTATTTCCTAAACTTAAAATGCCGCCGCTTAACGTCGTACCATCAGCATAAGTGCTAGCACTGCTTAGCGTTAACATGCCGCTGTTGGTTTTAACGAGTGAGAGGTTGCCGGAGAGAGTTCCTGCGAAACTATCAGCGCCGCTGTTATTAATCGTAAACACGCCCGCGGTGGTCGCATTGCTGTTCGTCACAATGCCGCTGCCAGAAACGTTAGCGACAGATTGTGAAAAGCCGGATAAATCAAACGTACCCGCGTCAGATAATGAAGTCGTGGTAGGTAATGCATTGTTGATACCACTAGCCAACGTACCGGCTGTAATATTTGTCGCGCCAGAATAGGTGTTCACCGAGTTTAAGGTTAACTTACCACTGCCAGCTTGCGTCAAGATCGTGCCTGAACCACTGAGAACGCCGGCTAACGTAGCGGCACCTGCGGTGTTAACGGTAAAACTATGGCCGCTGCCTGCGACATTGCTATCAAAAGCAATCGCGCCGTTGCTGCTAGAAATGAATGCCGCATTCGCGCCTAAGGTCACAGCGCTATTAAATGTTTGGCTGCCCGTTGTGTTAACGCTGGCAGCATTAACTGAAGTAGCGCCAGTCACATTTAAGCTGGTTAGTGCAGCGGTGCCGCCGACGACGCCAGCGAAGGAGTTGGAGGTAGCGGATAATGTCAATGCGTCTGCGCCATTTACCGTGCCGCTGAATGCAATGCTGCCGGTAGATGCTTGCAATGAACTGCTAGCAGCGCCTAAGGTCACTGCATCTTTGTACGCTTGATTGCCGGTTGTTTTAATCGAAGCAGAATTAATTGTATCCGTAGGCGTGCCACTGTTCGCAGATTGCAATGTTAAGCTAGTCAACGCGTTGGTGCCGCCGATAGCGCCGCTTAATGTCGTGCCGCCAAATGTATTGATAGATAGTGAGTACGCGCCATCAATGGTGGAAGCGAAGTTAACCGTACTGTTTTGGCTGGTGATAGAGCTCGCGCCAGTGATGTTGACAGCGTCATTGTAAGCTTGACTGCCCGTCGTGGTAATCGTGTTCGCAATATTTAATGTGCCAGCGTTATCAACAAAAGAACTTAACGCAGAAGAATTACCGACCGCGCCGCCTAAAATGACAATGCCCGCGCCCGCGACGGTTAAACCATGCGCGCCATTCACTTGGCCGGTAACATCTAAAATCGCGCCGTTTAAAGTAGAGCCGATCGTCGCGTTACTACCTAAAATGATGGAGTCAACGGAATCCATACCCGTAGAAGCAGAATCGGTACTCACGTCTACTAACGCACCCGCGCCTGACGCGCCCGTGCCGTTAAGTGTGATGGTGCTGCCGACAGAAATGCCGCCGCTAACGTCTAATTCGCCGCCGGAACTGACCGAGATAGCGCCTTGACCGAGTGCCGCGCCGTCATTGATATTTACGATACCGGAACTAATCGTGGTGCCGCCGCTGTAGCTGCTGGCACTTTGAATATTGAGAGTACCTGCACCGGTTGTGGTGAGAGCACTGCTGTTACCGCCAATACCGTTGCTATTAGTAATTTGTAACATGGCGCCGCTGTTAGTAACGCCAATGGTAGCGTTCGTGTCTAAATTGACGTAGCCATCGATAGAATCTGTCACACCCGCCGCACTGGCATCGACTAGAGCACCAGCGTTATTAATACCCGTGCCATTTAAATCAAGACTGTTACCCATATCGATTCCGCCGCTGACCATCAGTTCCGCGCCAGAATTTACAATAACGTTTTGAATGCCATAACCTAAGGCACTACCATCGCCGACCACGCTCAAGATACCGCCGCTAACTGTCGTCGTGCCGGTGTAATCACCGTCATTGGATAAAGTCAACGTACCTGAGCCAGTTTTCGTTAACGCTAAGTTGCCAGAGAAAGTCCCTGTGTAGGCGTCGTTCGAAGTGTTGTTAACAGTAAATATGCCGGTCGTACCGCTGCTATTGGTAACATTCGCAGTACCATTGGTACCGGTATCTACAATACCCGTGACGGTTTGGGAAAAACCATTTAAGTCAAACGTAGCAGTATCCGATAATTCCAGCGCTGCGTTGACCGATAAAGTATTATCAGCGCCGATAGCAAGTGTTCCACTATTAATAATCGTCGCACCAGAATAGGCAATCGTGCCGGCTAACGTTATCGTACCCGTATCATTATTCGCATTTAAAGACAGGTCACCGATGTTGCTGCCGATATTGCTAATCGTACTATTGCCAGTGGAGTTAATTGTTAAGTTTTGGCCGGTGGTAGCACCATTGATGCTGCTTACGTTGATGTCGCCGCCATTGATCGTGGTGGATCCTTGGATGGTGACGCCGTCGCTATAGGTTTGAGAGTTAGCGGTGTTAATCGTGATAGCGCCGCTGCCAAACGTGACAGGGCTCGTTACAGTTAAGCTAGCTAATGGCACGCTAGCTCCTACTGAACCATTGATGCTAACACCCGTGCTGCCGCTGACGCTTAAATCAAAATTGTTGCCGGCCGCACTGTCGATCGCACCATTAAAGGTGATGGCGCCCGCGCTGCTGCTTAAGGAAGAAGAATTATTTAATGTGACGGTGCCGCCGTAGGTTTGCGAACCCGTAGTGGACACCTGAGCCGTATTTAACGTGCTGTCGCCTGCAATATTAATGCTATCAAGTGGCGTGGTAGGATCGCCGATAACAATCATGCCCGCGCCCAGCGCACCCGATAATAAACCGTCGCCAGAATCCGCGCCGTTGATGGTATTAATCGTCGTCGTGCCCGTGTTGTTAATAAAGAATATGCTAGAACCGTCTAACACACCGGTACCATCTAAAGTAAAGTCATTTGAACCACCGATGGTGCCGACACTGCCGGAAGCCACGGTATAGTTATTCGGTAAATCAATCCCATTACTGCCCGCTTGTAATGTACCGCCATTAAACGTAATCAGGCCAGTACCAAGCGCGCTGTTGCTGGACGCTGTCACCGTACCGGAGTTAATCGCCGTGCCGCCGGAATAAGAATTAGCACCTGATAAAATTAACGTGCCATTTTCGATAGAAACGCTAGTCGCACCTTGGATCGCGCCGGACACATCACCACCGCCGTTAATATCCAAACTGACTAAAGGCATAGTTGAACCCACCGCGCCCGTAATATTGGTGCCAGTAGTACTCACTAAACTCACTGCTTTAGCGCCATCAAGCGTTGTCATGTTGATGCTGCCATTCGTGGTGGTCACAGTAGTAGCGCCGCTGAAATTAGTCGCGCCATTAAACGTGATGTTGCCAGAACTGGCGATGGTACCGCTTAAAGTTAACGTCGACGTCGCTGTCGCGTATAAGCTCATGCCGCTAGCTAACGTCATCGTGCCACTCGATATACTGAATAATGACAAGCTGCTCGATAAGCTACTCAGCGCAGAAACAAAATCAGAATTGCTAAATGAATTCGTATTAGAGTCACCAACATCAATCGTGTTCGATCTGAAATTTAATCCCGTGATCGAGCCGTTTGAAATAGGCGCTAAAGTAATTGCGCTCGCGAGATAACCGCTAGTCGTAATGTAAGCTAGCAAGTCGCCGCTGTCCGTCGCGCTGGTAGTAGAGAAAGTGTAATTACCGCTGCTGTCAGTAGTAACCGTACCAATGGAAATACCACCTAAAGTGAAAGTAATCGAGTCGTCATTACCACCCATAACTTGACCGGAGATAGTGCGCGATGTTGAAGGGGCACTAGAGCCACTACTAACACCATAAGGCCCAGGAGTTATTGCGGTTAAAACAGGATAACCATTGTTAACACTGGTATCAGTCGTGTATGCCCAGGTTGGTGTAGAAGTAAAATCAAAGCCGGTTAAGTTAGCAGAATTTTGCAGAGCAGAAGTGCTTAGCGGTGTTGCGTCATTACCTGAGTTAGGCGTACCTGAACCAGTGGGCAACAAACCTGGTGCAAGTGTACTGTCGTAATAGTCATTAGTTAAATAAGCTGCGCCGCCGACGGCATAGCCTAAAAAGCCACCGATAGAACCATTGCTTGATATGGTAGAGGGCGCTGTGAGTGTGCCTGCGCTATATGACGTAGAGATGGAAGTCGAATACATTTCACCAGCGAAACCACCAACTTCATCACTATCGCTGTCCGTACTAACATTACCAACCGAATAAGAATTAGTAATGTCACCGCTAAAGAACATATATCCTACAAAACCGCCAATAGAATTACTTTGGCCGCCCGTTTGCGTGACGTTACCAGAATTGTAGTCTTGATCGAAGTTACCATTGTTGGCAAATCCAACCACGCCACCTATGTTGCCACCGGAAGCACCATTTATGAAAATATTTCCTGCATTATAAGATTCGTCAATATTGCCACCCTGATTGTTACCGACTAATCCGCCGACACGATTATTACCCGTGATGGTTGCCGAGTTATGGGAATTAGTTATGTTGCCAGAATTATACCCGACT
Source organism: Gammaproteobacteria bacterium (assembly GCA_963692955.1). Classification (GTDB taxonomy): domain Bacteria; phylum Pseudomonadota; class Gammaproteobacteria; order DSM-16500; family DSM-16500; genus UBA5158. The sequence goes on from OY843587.1 coordinate 2,425,692, forward strand.
AAACCACCGACATCGCCGGTGCCCGTGATGGTACCCGAGCTAATATAGTCATTAATTAAAGAACCGCCTAAGTTATACGCAATAAAACCACCGACCTCACTACTGCCAGTGATATTTACCGCTGACATGCCAAGATTTTGGATGACAGCCGATGAACTAGCTATCCAATCAAATAAACCCGCATCGCTCGCGGAATTTTCAAACAAATGCGAGATAACGAAATTGCCACCATCAAACGTACCGCTGAAGCTGTCGTTGTAATCCTTACCAATTGGCGCAAAGCCGGCGCCGCCATTAAAGTTTGTAGAAGCGCTAGCGTCAATATTGTTTGCTAACATGTAATTATTGGAAAGCGGTAATGTCGCGATCCCTTGCAGACCATACACATCACCAATTAAATATGGCGTATCGCTACCGTCACCACCCAAATCACGCTGAAATGCTACATTGTAAGCATTGTTGTAAGCAGTGCCGGAGGCTAGCGTAAAATCATTACTGACTGCGAACTCAGGCAGCGTAGAAGATTCTTGATCCCAATTACCTTGCTGTAAGGTGAAGTTTGTGAGATTGACGCCGTAAGCATCCGTAATGGCTTGCCCGGGAGCACCGTTCAATATCAGACTACCACCAGAGGTATCTCCAGCTCCCCCAATGTAACCATTAATCGAAATAACAGCAGCCGCATTTAACGTTAAGCTGTTTGAACCTGATAAATCCACTGCGCCATTAAGAGTGATATTGTTTCCATTCAATGTGGCAGCCGGCGTGCTGAAAACTGTGGCGCCTAAATTGAAATCGCCATAATCAGAAGTCATAGTTACACCGGTGGCATTATCAAAAGTAGCGCCATCAGCATACATTTGGTTGTTTTGGGTGTGAATACTACCTGACGATATTTCAACAGGCGCGGAAGTGGTAAGAGAATTAATTGGAGAATTATCACCGATGTCACCTTTGACAACGATGCCTGTGCCACTCAAAGTCAAATCAGTTGAGTTTACAGAAGCTTGATCTTGATCGATAGTAGATTCAAACGTGACGTTATGAGCGCTGATATTCGATTGTTGCAACATAGTAACCGGCGTCTGAATATCTAATTTGTTGGTCATGCCCCCAGTGATATCACCGCCTAATGTTAATGGTCCGCCGCTACCGCTGATTGTTAACGTATTGCCGCTAAAATTGGTATAGTCGCCATCGCTTGCGCCATCACCTAAAGTTAATTGCGCGTTTAATACAATAGTCCCGCCGGTAGAGTGAATATTTGTGTACCCATCGAGGATTGCGTTGTTGTTTACAACTAATGCGCCTTGACTATTAAACCCTGTTCCACTTAAATTGATCGTCGCGCCGTTGATAGTATTATTAATAATTAATGTGCCATTTTGATCTGCCGATGCGCCACTGTTAACTGTTAAGGTGAGACCACCGTATTGTTGTTCAGAAAGATTGACCACGCCTTCATTCACCGTGACGTTGCCGTTCATGTTATCGAGACTTAAATAACCTGTTCCCGTCTTAGTAATACTTCCATAGTATGAATCGGACAAATCAGTGCTTACATCGGCGCCGTCAACTTCAATCGTGCCATTGCCGCCCCATTGCGCTCCGGCATTAAGATTAATACCGTTTTGATTAATAATAAGAGTGCCGTTTAGGTCAATATCGTCAGCCTGGACCGAATTTATACTGTTAAGCAAGTTAACGTTACCATTAAGATTAAGAGTGCCTTCGCCTTGGATGGAACTACCCGGTTCATAATAGAAATTTCCGTTATTAGAATTAAATGTGCTTTCACCACTGCCGCCCAAATTGATTTGCGCATAATCATAAACATTGGCGGCGTTCAATGAAAAATTAATGTCTGCACCATTTCCAGTGTCGGGTTGAATAATTCCATTTAAGGTAATGTTGCCATTATTACTCGTGAATTCTAAATTTTGTGAGTACGAACTAAATTCAAAACCGTTTTGATAATTTTGATCCGCGTTGGTTACAACATCTGTGCCGACGAAATCAATACCGCCGCCGCCTTGGAACGTCAAACTGTTAGTATTAACATTGCCGACGGTGATTGTATTAGAGGCGTTAAATGTGACGTCTCCACCATTAATAGAATTATTTACATTAATAGTGCCGCTATTATTAGAAACGAAAGTGATCGACCCGCCCACGTTTAAGGAATTATTATAAACTTGCGTGTTCGCATTGATAGATGAAGCATTAATATTATCGCTACCAGAACTACCGCCCTGATTATCAGACAACGTTAAAGAACCGAGTGCCGTAGAATCACCAACATCACCATTCAATACATTGTTCGCACTTTGTAAAGTCAAGCTATTACCATTGCCATTGTCATCGATTGTCGAATCAAAAGTAATGCTGTTATCAGCAGTAACCGTCGAGCTAGAAGTTACAGTAACCGGCGATGCAAATTCAATCGCGCTGCTGCCGCCACTGCCAGTGAGGTTATAACCTAATTGAGTGACATTATTCGTCGCTGCCGTTGCTGTAATTGTTAGTTGGGATCCTGCTAACACGTCATCGGAAACCGTTTGCGCTTGGTTGAAATCATAAGAGTTATTATTAGTTTGCAAGACAACATCATTTCCATTTGCATTAAACCCTTGTTGGAATTCGATGGTACCGTTTGAAGAGTTAAAAGTACTGTATGGTGAATTATTGCTATTGATATTGGCTTGAGTTTCATAAAGCTGATTGCCGTTGGTTTGAATGGTGCCGCCGCCGGCGGTAAAGTTTGCGATCTGCACGTCAAGATTGTTGATATTATTGATTCCGCCATCGACTTCAAACGAACCACCACCGGTCAGAGTCAAATTAGCTGAACCATCAACGCTGGTGAGATTAGATGAACTGTCTATCGTCGCGGAAGATTCGACATCGATAGTATTATCACCCCCTTGCAAGACTATTGACGAACCTGACGCAATAGTGGTGTTATTCATCGATAATCCGCCACCATTTAGATTGTAAGTCGAGCCACTCAGTGAATCGCCGTTTAATGACAACGAACCGGCATTAATATTAAATGTATCACCGCCCCCTTGCGTATTATTCGATATTTGAAACGTACCGCCGTTAATATCAATCGAGCCGGAAAAATTATCGCCTTCAATCGTACCACCACCGGTTTTAACAAATGATCCCGATAACGGATCATATAACGTTCCAAAACCACTCGCGATATTCAATTCCAGATTGTTACCATTAATTGTGGTATCAAATTGTAGAGAGGCTCCATTGGTTAAAACGATACGGCTGCCGCTGTTAAAATTAATCGAGCCGCCGTTATAACCATCTAAGTTACCATCTACGATAAAATCATTATTGATATTCATAGTACCAACACTATACAAAGCGTTGCCGCTACCGTCGTTGAACTCGGCAGGACCATAGAAAGTGAGGTTTGTGCCATTTAAATCACTGTCTGTTTCCCACAACACGTGGCTGTTGAAAGTGATGTTGCCACCGCCGTTAGAAATTAACGTGCCACCATGATTTAACGTGATAAGACCGTTCGTCGATGTGAATTCAATGTTTGAATTATTTATTTGAAGACCAGGATTCCAATTTTGATCTGAAACAGTATCGTAATTAGAACCACTTAAATTGGTCGCAGGGTTGTTACCGGTGTTGGTAATCGTAATAGAGTACAGATTAATGTTTTGTAGATTGACGTAGCCATTATCAGAAATAGTAACGTTACTACTGCCCGTGTCCTGAAGAATATTATTAAATGAGATCGCATCACCGTCACCATTATCATTTGAAGTAAAGGCAACATTAGCAGCCGTGACAGTTAACGCATTATTATAAGTTTGCGTATCGGCAGTAATGCTTGATGCGTTAATGGTGTCAGAACCACTGGTGCCGCCCGAACTATCAGATAAAGTCAGCGATGATAATTCAGTGTTATCACCCACATTATTATTCAATGTGTTCGCTTGGCTTTGTAACGTAAGTGAATCACTATCAAAATTCGCATCATCAATTTTTGAATCAATAGTAATGCTGTTAACTGCAGTAATAGTAATAGAATTACCTATAATCAAATCACTACTCGCAGCACCTGTATCACCGGCTGCATCTGTAATAACTAAATTATTCAGCGCAGAGTTGCTTCCGACATTTGCATCCAACGTCGCATTATTGCTATTTAAAGTTAAATTGAAATTAGAACCTGCAACGCTATCTACGGTAGATGCAAAGGTAATGTTACCTGCTGTTGTCATCGTTGTATCTTGGGGCAGCGTCACTGCGCCATTGAAAGTCAAATTCCCCGATGTGCCGCTGCTATAAGCAATAGAAGCGGGAGCATTGAACGTAGTAGCAGCAGACGTAGTTAAGTTAACAGTGGAGGAAACACCATTACCCAGTACTAAATTATTGCCGACAACAGAATAAAGAATACTGCTGGAACTCGAGACACCTGTTAATGCGTTTCCTAAATCGGACAGGCCGAACGTATTGCTATTATTATCTCCAATGGTTAAAGAATTTAGAGACATAGTAATGATTGAGCTACCACTTGATGGAGCAAAGGTCACGCCATTACTATATAATCCAGATGATGTTAAAACATATAATAATGCATCACCACTCACTAGACCTGACGCTTGATAACTAAATTGACCTGTACCATGAGTGGTAGCCGTATCTAATAGCGTACCATTTTCATAAATGTTAACCGTGTCCCCAGCCCCAGCACCGCCGATAACTCCACTCAGTACTTGTGGATAAACTAACGTCGCCATGCTAGTTCCGGGCGTTGTTAACTGCCAGTCACCGTTTGCAGTACCAAAAGTAAATCCTGAATAACCCGACGTTTGTTGCAATTGCGCAGTAGACTCACCATTGGAGTTATTCTGTGTATAATTGCCTACTCCGCTCTGTTCGAGCGCATTAGCTCCCAGGGACGGGGTGTAATCAGTGGATATGTGGCTTTGGTCGTTGTTCCAATATGAATTAGTAATAGTAAGATTGGGACTACCAGAAATGCCATCATAGCCGACCAACGCGCCATTGTTATCGTTTTCAGACTGATAGTTATTAAATACAGCATTAGAGTAAGAGGTAGTAATCGCAAGTGTACCTTCTACACTTCCGACTAAGCCACCGACAGCTATGGGCCCGTAAACATCAAGTTGACCATTGTAGTAAGAATTTGAAATGGAGCCAGTCATCGAGCCTGCTAGCCCACCAATGTCATTGCCGCCACTGCCGCCATTTACTTCACTTGTAGCGTACGATGTACTTATAGTTACATCAGTACCGGTACCAATTAAACCGCCTGCATTGCCGTAGCCACTACCCTCTACAATCCCGCCGATGCTTGAAACGTTGATCAAGCTTTCGTTACTTGCATTAGCGGCAATGGCGCCCGCATTGCCTGTAAAAGTATCCAGATTTGGAGAGTTAATACTTAAATCCCTAATCGTGCCATTGGCAGCGAATTCGAATAAGCCAATATCAAGTTCTTGCCCACCATTACCACTAGGACTATACCCACCGCCGTTAACATAGTTAGCTCCAGTGCCAAGCGGTGTTTGTACATTCAAGTTATATATAGTGTAGTAATTACCTTCTAAATTACCGGTAAACTGAGTGCCCTGGCCACTTGAAGTATAGTAGTTACCAATAGCTTCGAATCCGGCAGGGCCGCGACTGTTGCCAAAGTCGGCATAATCAGCGTTCCAATTAACTGTGGTGGCATTGGGAAGGTTAGGATTGGTATTATTATTTGTATTATAAAAATCGATATTATTTGCTAAAGCATAACTATCCGCAAGATAGGCTGTTGAAGATCCGATTCCTTCCAGACCATACGCGTCAGTTATTTCGTAAGGATTGCCTGTCGTGCCATCACCGCCTGATGCACGCATAAAGCTAGCATTCGAAGAAGGTAGTTGCGTGGTGTTATCTATTTCGAAATCGTTGTGAACAGTAAACTGTGGAAGACTAGTTGAATTTTGGAAAAAGTTACCTACTTCCAAAACAAAGTTATTAACATTAATACCAGCCGTCACACCTGAACTTGATGGGGAAACTTCAGAGCCTGATGTAATGTTTCCCGTAAAGTTTCCATACGATCCCGCGGTGAGATATAATGAGCCTGATGGCGCATTAATATCACCGTTAAGATAGATATTACCCGTAGAATTTAAATCAAGTGAACTGTTGTCATTCCAAGAGATCGTGGAATTAAATGAAATGTCACCGCCATTCGCGTAGACAGTGGAAGTGTTGCCCGGATTAGCGATGGTGACAGCGCTATTAATACTTACAGGTCCAACAGTTGAAATATTGCCGTCAATTCCGAGTTGAGAAACTGTTGAAGTGACAGAGCCCACTGTAACAGTGTTACCAATGTTATCGACAGTAATTGATCCTGCACCTGCCAAGGTTAAATTTTCTGTTCCAGATGTGCCTTGGATATTTGTGCTATCACTCATATCTAATGAATCCGATGCGTTGGGCGCGGCGATAGTGGCATCTGCGGCCAATGTAATGGTTGCATTTTGAATTTGAGTATTACCAGAAGCGATTAATGCGCCTGCACCATTCGTACCCGTCCCGCTGATGGTGTAGTTGGAATAATTATTATTGCCGCTAATAATTAATGTGCCGCCGCTATTAACTACTGAACTGTAGCCCGATCCAGCCGCTGCAATCGCGGTACTGCCGGAACTAACAGATATACCAGAATCTACTCCTCCATTAAAAACTACCGTACCGGGGCCGCTAACAATATTAGGGGAATTGTCATAGTTTTCGCCCACATAGGCATTAAGCGTTAGAACATCACCGCTACTTGCCGTCACGAAACTAGAATTATAAGAATTACGAATTACGTCACTATAATTCTGTGCACCTGCAGGTGTACCAAATGTAAATGAGCCATTAGAAAGTATCTCATCATCGAACCCGTATATAGTTACCCCTAACCCCTCCGTATCAATGTTAGTATTAAGGGTCAGGATACTTGAACCACCAAATTGGAGGGTGCCGCCATCATACGCTTCCGAATTACTCGTAGTTAAATTACCGTTATCAACCTCATAACGATTGGTGTCGAGAAAGAGTGCGGTATTAAATATCATGCTACCGCCGCCATTTTGAAACATTTCAATTCTGCCACCACCAGTTGGATTCTGGCCTGCATTAATATTGCTGGTAGTACCGGTTATCCAAAAATTGAGCCCATAGACCGTATTACCATTTGGAGAATTGAAGCCCGTGGTATTGTTAAAATGTACATTCGCGGCATCTAAGTACATAGAGCTATTAGTAAATGTCGCAGCATCATTATAAGTCTGATCTCCAGTTGTCTGCGCGTTACCGAAACCAAGAACATCTGAACCAGTACCACCGCCTGACGCATCCGATAATGTCAAACTGTTTAATGGATTGACTGGAGTATATTGAACGTCGCCACCGATATTACCATTAAGTGTATTTACCTGACTTTGTAATACGAGGCTATCCATGCCGCCGCCACTGACTGCGTCTTGAATAGCGGAATCAAACGTAATGCTGTTGGTTGCTGTAATAGAAATGGTTTGTGGTGTAGAGGAGCTGCTATTACCAATTGTAACCAGACCGCCACCGCCACCGCTGGCATCCGTTATCGTCAGGCTGTTTAGTGGTTTCGTCGCACCAACATTTCCTTCTAAGTTAACGCTACCTGCGGCAAGTGTAAGAGAATCTTGTCCGCTGACTGCATCATCTATAGTTGAACTAAAATTAATTTGATTGCCAGCTGTTACAGTGACGTTAGCGCCAACAACCACAGGCGCTTGAAAGTTAACACTCGAACCACTATCAGTTCCGGAGATATTCGCATTTAATAGAATTTGATTTGCCGCGGTAAGTGTTAAACTGGTCCCACCATTAGCGCTGCCCGACCAAGATATAGGATCTTGAACGGTAATATTACCTAACCCAGCACCGACAGTACCGGCAGTAGAAACCGTCACATCGGATAAGGCTAATTCACTTTCCAATGTCGATGTGGATAAAACAGATTCGTCATCATTCGGTGTATAGTTACCATTACCATCCGTATTAATATCATCAGGGCCAGCCGCATCAATCGTGATATCTTGTGGATCTAATAATAAGTTACCGAATTTACCATGCGCGGCCGATAAATTGACCGTACCGTTAAAATTCAAAAGATCATGGCCTGATACTTCACTAAAACCACCATTACCGCCATTCGCCCCGCCTTCCGCTAAAATGGTACCGGCATAATTGGTTACGCCATTCGCCCAAACGATGACGTTACCGCCATTGCCTGAATAAGTCGCGGAAGCATTTAATATAGAACCCGCTTCGACAGTCGTATTGGTTGCATCCAATAATGGGCCTACGCCATGTTCATTACCGCCGACATTAATATTACCGCCGCCTAACGTACCGGAAGCATCTAAGTTAGCTGTGGAAGTTAAATCGACGTTTGCGCCTGTGACTTGAATCGTACCGCCAGTTTTGCCTGACGCGTTTAATTTACCGGATACTGTGACATTGGTATTATCGTCACCGGATAAAATAATTTCGCCGCCTTGTTGTGAAACGGATTTCGTTTCAGCGACACCTTGCATATCAATGACATCATCTAATACGCCAGCAGCGGCACTTGCCGATACTAAAATTTTTCCGCCGTCCGCTAATAATTGTCCGCTGTTAATTACACCCGTGCTGGTGGGTGATGCCGCGCCGTTCACACTGAAGTTAAGTAATTGGTCGCCATAAAAATCTAATGTGAATTCGCTGCCTGAACCAATCGCGATGCTGCCTAGTCTTGCGGAAATTAAACCCGTGTTAGAAACGCTGTTACCTAACAACGCGACTAAACCAAATTTCTTGGCGATGATCTCGCCTTCGTTGACGATGCTGCCATTATATTGTGACGCTTGATCAAAAATATATTTGCCCGCTAAAAAGTTCGCGTTCGAAATATCAGACGTCGACGCGATCAAACTACCGACGTCGATCTTGGAACCTGGTCCAAAGAAAATACCCGCGCCGTTAATTAAAATAATTCTACCGTTGGAAGTGAGTTGACCGAAAATTTGTGAAGCGCCATTCGCAGGATTGATACGGTTAAGAGCGACGGCACTGGAGTTAGGTTGGATGAAACGTGTTTTTTCTTGCGCGGCGATATTAAAACTATTCCACTGAATAATCGCTTGTTGACTTGATTGATTCACAGTCGTGGTGTTACCTAGAGATGAGACGCTGACATTTCCTGATGTGACACTATTGAGACTTGGGTTACTGAAAGCAACGGTCGCTAACAGAATGGTGCAGGAAGTCGTTGCGAATTTTCTCAAAGCTAAATTAATTTTGCTAATCACTTTAGATTTTGAGGCCGGTGGCTGAGCGTCGGTGGTGTTCATTACATCTCCGGTTATAATAAAAAGCTTACATGAAATTAAGTGCTAAGCTTGTATAATTGATAAACACATATAATAAGTTTAGTACAAATCCTGAGTTGCGCTAGTCTCGAGCAAGAATATTAAGACGAGAGAAATCAGCCGCTTATAAAGTATTTTAAAAGTTTTTTTGGGGGGGTTGGATTTGCGGGGTAATTAACCGCATAAAGCTTGAATTAGAAATTAAATGGCAGTTTACAAGGTGATCCTAGGCCTAAAACAGACGGATCAGAGGGGTATAGCGGGTCATTAATCGGTTTACGATCGGTTTAGGTTTCAGACGTTTTAACGGCCGTTATCCACTTCGGTGCGGCACACGGCGTATACGTTGCAAACGCCGCCAGCAAATTATCAATAGCATTTTCCACAAAAATCATGTCACGATTTTGCTGACTCATGAAGCCTTGCACTACAGTTTGATTTAAAAAATGTATGATCGGATCGTAATAATTATTTATATTCAAAATCCCACAAGGTTTTTTATGTAAGTGCAATTGCGCCCACGTGTAAATTTCAAAAAATTCTTCCAACGAACCCGCGCCGCCCGGCAACAAGATAAACGCATCGGCGAGTTCCGCCATCAGAGTTTTTCTATCATGCATACTTTCGACGATGTGACATTCGCTAAGACGCTGATGCGCAATTTCAATCGCCGATAAAAATTTTGGAATCACACCGATAACGTTGCCGCCCACCGCGAGTGCCGTATCCGCCAACACGCCCATCAAGCCAACAGTCGCGCCGCCATAAACAATAGTGATTTGCTGCGCTGATAAAACCGTCGCGACTTGTTCTACAGCGTGTCGATAGCTTGGGTCTACCCCCAGGCTGGAGCCGCAAAAGATAGCGATGCGATAGGGTCGATTTAGCGTAAACATTAAGGCTTCCTTAAGATATCTATGTTAACATTCTGTTCAATATATTTACAATTACACGCGAGGTGCTAGCTGTGAACCCATTACAAAGAATACAAACCGTCGAAACTTTTATGACCCGAATCTGTAAAAACACTAATTTGGGCGGTTACAACGTATTGGCCGGGACGTTGGGTTTTTTCCAAAGTCTGCTTCACCCTACCCAGCATAAAACTGACCCTAACTTCTTTTATGCTGAAGATTACGCTAAGTTTACCGCGCTTGGCATAACCGATGAAGACCTCGTCATACTCGAAGCTAACCGCGCTAAAGCGCGTGAATTAATCCGCGAAAGTATGATACTACTGTACGAAAAGTCTAATAAAGTGATACCAGGCTGGCGCGCCAAAGATATCATCATCAATATCGTCGATCATTTCGAGACTGAAGCCGAATACCTGACTGCCGCAGAGATCCAAACTATCGCCAAGGGCAATATTACCTGTTTAGATACCACTTGGGTATTACATCAAACCAACGTCGATGGCATAGACACATTAGTACAAAATACTAATTTAGGTGTCCGTGGCGCGTTTGATTTCTTTGATACACTCCCTCATGCAGAAAAAACCGATCTTGAAAAAACGCTTTATGCAGCGCATCAGTATGTCATTGATGATTTCAAGAAAATTTCGCATTTATCGCTAGACGAAAAATTCGCGGAAATCAACGCCGTATTTGGCGGCGCTCCTTCACAGCATAATTGTTTGCAAGCTGCTGATTTACCCAAGCATATAGCGCCGAAATTCATTAATATCGCGCTCACCGAGAGATTGAAGAAAGACTTGTTGTTGCAGATGCTAAGACCCCATCTGGACATGGGTCTCGATCGACTACAAAAAATTATAATCGCCCAAGAACCCGCTCTAGCTAAGTCGCTGATAGCTGATTTTGAAATGTGGATGCAATGCAAAGAGGGACATGGTTGCCCTCACACGTTGCCAATCCCACCACAGAATTTAACTGCGCCGCACGCGCATCCTCTTACCTTCAGCAGTGCGGTAGCGCATGGCATAATTTCAAGTTACAATGGCCGCCTGGGACTATATCAAATAGACGAAATCATGAAAGCAGTGGCCAATAATCCCCGCGGCATTGAGATATTCAATTACCCACAATTCGAAGCTCAAATCCAAAAGATCGCTGATCCAGCAGAATTCAAAGCGTTATTCACGGCAGACTTTAAAGCAGAAGTCGCGCGCGAAATGGCTTACGACATCATCAATCAGCAAGCCGAAGAGGCGACCGTGGAGTTTTTACAATCCACCTTAAATCGCCCATTTGATATCGCGCGACAATTAACCAATGAACTTAACGCCGCGATTAGTTGTTATTTTATTATTGATAACGCCAAACCTGTTATCGCGGAAATATGTAATAGCACCTGGAAAGCATTGGATAGTTTTGCCGTGAGCGCGATCAGGACTGTCTCTGAACAAGCGAAAATAGCGGCAACTGCTGCGGTGCATACGCCGATAACCGCCCGCGATGAAGTCGCCGAAAACAATTTACCGACATTTCAACTCATCGCTCTAGCGATTGGCGGCACGCTGACTAGCAGTTATCTTTTATATAATCTCTTCAAGAAAAAAACTGCTACTAATACACCTATTCAAGCGTCGGAAAAAAAACGTTTGTTACCTTAAGTTATGCTCGTAAAGCCTGACCCGGTGAATGCTCATCGAGCTGTAAGCAGATCTGTGCCAAGTCGTAAGTCGCTTGGCTGATAGCTTTTATTTTAAGAAGAAAACATAATGCGAATTCATTGCCGGCAAAAAACGTCAGCGTATCGCCGCGCACTTCAAATTCGACCGGGACGGGTTTGTCTTTAATATAAGTTTCGTAACACGCTAAAATATGCGGTAAAGAACCAGCATGATATAATCGCACGTCGAGTTTTTCATGGCCGGCGTCTGTCGTCAGTTCGATGTAATTAACAGAACGCTTAACTTTATGATTTCGATTTAATCTTGAGAGGGTAAGAGATTCTTCTTTAATATAAGTTGGCATAAATAACTATACTTCACATCATTTCTAAATATAATGAGTAATCAAGGCTTCATATCCTTAACCCCTCCTGGTTCGTGTATTGACTTTACTCATGATAGCAAACAACATTCTCGTGTACAATTAATGATATCGTGATAAAATTGCTACTCTCTCGCGCCACCTACTCATGGACCCCATACCCAAAGGAGGACAACAAAACCAAAGGTTTTTTTATGCAATCTCAACGACAATTATTCAAAATTATTTACGCCGTTATTCTGACGTTATCATTTCTATTTTCTTCGCCACTCTACGCGCAGCATAAACCACAACAACATAATCCCATTATTGATGCCGCGAACCGTCAACAAGACGCATTCGACGCCGCGTTAAACGTTTCAACGCCTGGCCCTGCGACCATTAAATTAGGCGAGCAAGGCACTTTGAATTTGCCGGAAAATTATTTTTATATTCCGCCAAAAGAAGCCGCCAATTTATTACATAATGTCGGTGATAAAACCGGCCCTGATTTTATGGGCTTAGTCATTCCCAAAGATCACATCCATTGGTTCATCACTATCGATTACATTAAATCGGGATTTATCAAAGACACTGGCGCGAAGTATTGGCATAACGATGACTTACTCGCCGAAATTAAAAAATCCACCGCGGATGAAAATCAACAAAACGGCACAGCGCTTGACGTCATCGGTTGGTTAGAACCGCCGCGCTATGACATGTTAACGCACCGCTTGCTGTGGTCGGTATTAGCTAAAGCGCCAAATGATACGGTGGATAACAATCATCAAAGCGTTAACTACAACGCTTATTTATTAGGTCGCGATGGTTACTTCAATTTAAATTTAATTACCTCAAACGCCGCGCTCAGCGACGATAAAAAAAACGTGCAAGCCGTATTGTTTGCGTTAAATTATTTGCCGGGAAAACGTTACGAAGATTTTGCTAAAAAAACCGATGCCGTCGCGGATTATGACGTTACGACGTTAGTGACCGAACGCGTGGGAAAAATAGATTTTTTTGAATTAGGCAGTTATATTTTTTATAAAATTTGGAAAATTTTATTGTTAAGTTTCGCGTTATGGCTAGTGATAGCAAGACGGCTCTATAAATTCAAACTCAAACAAGCCCAAACCGCGCTGGAAAACGAAATGTAATCCACTGTTTAACGTCGGCCCGTACTCATAGAACAATGTGTCTCGCGGATGAAGAATAACAAGAAGATCGTTGCGATCACTAAGCTTATTGGAATCACGCTTAACGAAAGTTGATAAGCATGCACAGGATAAACGCGCGCGCCCGACACTAATTTATCCGTCCAACTTAAATCTAATAACTTACCAATCAATGGTTGGAAAACATTGCCTCCTATCATCACGATCATATTGGTCAACGCGATCGCGGTGCCGGCGACTTTCATTTTGCTGACTTCATGGCAAATCGCGAAAACTAAGATTTGCACGCTGGATAATAAGCCAAATAAAAATAAACACGCGTACACCAGCACCAACGGTAGATGTGGCACAAACAATAAAATACAAAATAAAATTAACGACCCGATCGCGCCGATTAATAACGGCAAATTGCGCAATTGAATATAATCCGAAAACCAACCCCATATCGGACTACCTATGGCCCAGCCTAAAAACACCATGGCGTTCGCGTAAGCGGCAAGATTTTTTGAAAGATGGTGCGCTTGTTCTAAATACGGAATGCCCCACAATTCCGCGAACGCGGACAGCGACAAATACATTAAAAAACCCACGATGCCGTTAAACCAAATTTGCGGATTTTTTAAAGCTGACGCTAAGCCTTTTAACACGCCTTTAAAATTGATGACGTGCGTGTCATGCAGCGGATGATCAGGACTAGAATCTCTAATCACACACCACAAGACGACCGACAGAATCACACCGAGAATAGCGGAAGCATAAATCGTTGTTTCCCAGCCGATGCGATCGACCATTTCTCTTAATACCACATCGCCCATCATCGCGCCGGTCATGCCTAAGCACATGATAATACCGGACACTAACGCGAAGCGATTAGGCGGCAGCCAGATGGTCGCTAATTTTAACGCGCCGACAAAGGCGAACGCGGAACCAAAACCAATCAGAAAACGTCCGAATTCAGCGACGCCAATACTGTAACCGCCGCCAAAAAAATAACTGCCGACCGCGCAAAATAAACAGGCGACCGTTAATAAGCGGCGCGGGCCGTAACGGTCCATCAATAGACCGACGACGATTTGCATGGGAACATAAGCGTGATAATAAAACGCGGAGAGATTACCGACTTCGGCACCTTGCAAGTGATAAGCGCTCATTAATTCCGACGTCATCACACTCGGCGTAATACGTAAAAAATATTCGTAGCAATAGAATACCGCGCCTAAGCCGCATATAGTCCAAGATAATAGCATCGATCTTCCAAAGGTTTTTGTCGACATAACTCTTTCCTTTAGTAGTATTATGCAGCAACGCCAGATGCCACAGCGGCTTCGGCTACAGCGGTTGAAACTTTTTCTTTTAAGCGTGGATCAATTAATTCAGGAAGAAAATAATCAGGCCCAAACTTCAATTCATGTCGTAAGGAAGCAGCCAACACTTCTGGCGGCACTGGTTCTTTCGCTAAATCTTTGATGGCGTGGACGGCGGCTAATTTCATCGCCTCGTTGATACAAGAAGCGCGGACATCTAATGCGCCTCTAAATATATAAGGAAAGCAAAGGGCGTTATTTACCTGATTAGGATAATCACTACGGCCTGTCGCTATGATCAGGTCGTCGCGTACTTGTTTCGCTAATTCAGGCATAATCTCTGGCACCGGATTTGATAACGCAAAGACAATGGGTTTTTTAGCCATCGAAAGTAGCATACCAGCAGTCATAATCCCTGGTCCAGAAACGCCTATAAAAACATCAGCGCCTGTTAAAGCATCTTCCAATGTCCGCTTATCTGTCTCGATAGCAAACCTCATTTTATACGCGTTAAGGTCAGCGCGGCCAGTGTGGATGACGCCGCCGCGGTCGACCATAAACAAATGCTCGCGCCGCGCGCCCAAGTGAATTAGTAATTGCATAGACGCGATGCCCGCGGCGCCGGCGCCTGCGCACACGATCGTCGCTGCATTTAATTGCTTGCCTTGCAATTCCAACGCATTCAATAAACCGGCGGCGATCACGATCGCGGTACCATGTTGATCGTCATGAAAAACGGGAATATTCAACTTATCACGCAGCGCTTGCTCGATGTAAAAACATTCGGGCGCTTTGATGTCTTCGAGGTTGATACCGCCAAACGTCGGCGCGATGTGCGCGACGGTTTGCACGAAACTTTCCGGGTCTTCACAATCCAATTCGATATCAAACACATTGATGCCCGCAAAATGCTTAAATAACACGGCTTTGCCTTCCATCACGGGTTTGCTGGCTAACGCGCCTAAATTTCCCATGCCTAAAATCGCGGTGCCATTGCTGACAACGGCGACTAAATTGCCTTTGCCGGTGTAGGTGTAAGCTGCCTCGGGATTTTTCGCGATTTCTTTCACAGGCTCTGCCACACCGGGCGTGTACGAGAGAGATAAATCTTCTTGAGTAGTGGAAGGTTTTGTAATCGTGATCCCGATTTTACCGGGTTCGGGTAGCGAATGGTAATCTAGCGCGGCTTGACGGATAGCATCTGTCATCATATCTAACTTGTTATCAATCATATCATCTCGTATAGCCATCAATTAAAATGCGCGTTAATAAAAAATTAAAAAGCATCCGTTAGTAAATTCATAACGGATGCAAGTCTGATAAAGATTACTTCCTTGACAGGTGTGACAGGCAGCCAAGCACGGCGGCGAAAAGAGAAATTATCCTTTTTGCTCATCACCTGTTTCTTTCACTTCAGCGGCTTTCGCCGTTTTGCCTCTGCCTTTGCCATACTTCTGTTGGAAACGGTCAACACGGCCGGCGGTATCGACAATCTTTTGTTTGCCCGTATAAAAAGGATGACACTTGGAACACACTTCCAAGATCAAGTCTTTACCCGCGGTTGAGCGTGTATTGAAAGATTCGCCACAGCTGCAAGTAACCTTAATTTCATTGTATTCTGGATGAATGCCCTGTCTCATAAAAACCTCGTTAACCTAAAAAATAAGCGGGCAGATGAGCTAACTCCCTGCCACATATCACAAAACGTTTAATCTAAATTAGTGCGCCATAATAGCGGAGAGCACCCCGCGAATCAAGTCGCAAACTCGGCCACCACCGGCGTATGGTCGGAGGGCCGTTCCCAGCCCCTAGGAACGGGGTCAATATGGCAATTTACGCACTTTAAGGCCAACGGTTCGGTGGCCAAAATAATGTCAATGCGGAGCCCGCGGTTGCGTTTAAACGCATTCATGCGGTAATCCCACCAACTATATGCATTATCTGGCTGGTCATGCAGCCGGAAGCAGTCCTGAAATCCCAATCCTAGGAGTTTTTGGTACGCTGATCGCTCTGGCTCACTGAACAGAACTTTCCCTTGCCATTCAAGCGGATCGTGCACATCGCGGTCTTCTGGGGCGATATTAAAGTCACCCAAGACAATAATATTAGCATATTTCTGCGATTCCACACTTAAATGTGCAGCTAATTTTTCTAACCACCCTAATTTATAATGATATTTATTAGATATCAGGCTTTCGCCGTTGGGGATATAAAGGTTATAAATGCGGGTATCGCCTATCGTAACCCCTAAAACGCGCCGTTGCGGGTCCACCATATCAGCGAAATCGCGGACGATATCTTGAGCGGGTTGCCGGCTTAAAATCGCCACACCGTTATAAGTTTTTTGGCCGCTGAAAACGACTTCGTAGCCCGCTTCACGCAGTACCGCGACCGGAAAATCCTCGTCGATGAGCTTCGTTTCTTGCAACGCGAGGACATCGGGATTGTTACTGGCTACCCAATCCAACACATGCGGTAGCCGCACACGTAACGAATTAACATTCCACGTGGCGATTTTCAATGCCATGACCATCTATTCCTACAAACTGTAATACATATCAAATTCGATGGGGTGAGTGGTTTCATTCAACAACTTCACTTCTTCCCGCTTGATACTGATATACGCGTCGATAATATCTTTCGAAAACACGTTACCTTCCAATAAAAACTGGTGGTTTTTTTCAAAATGGTCCAACGCTTCTTCCAGCGAACTGCACAAGCTAGGTAAAGAACGCGCTTTTTCCGGCGTTAAATCATAAAGATTTTCATCCACCGAATCGCCCGGATGAATTTTATTTTTAATGCCGTCCAAGCCCGCCATCATCATACCGGCGAACGCTAAATAAGAATTGGCCGTCGCGTCGGGAAAGCGTACTTCGATACGCACTTCTTTTTCGCTAAAAACATGCGGAATTCTGATCGCGGCGGAGCGGTTGCTTTCCGAATAAACCATGGTCACCGGCGCTTCGAAACCAGGGACTAAACGCTTATAACTATTCGTCGTCGGATTGGTTAACGCATTCAAGGCGCGCGAATGTTTGATAATTCCGCCGATGTAATGGATCGCCGTTTCCGACAAGCCCGCGTAAACATCGCCGGCGAATAAATTTTTTCCGCCCTTTGCCAATGATTGATGGCAATGCAAACCGCTGCCATTGTCGCCGACAATAGGCTTAGGCATGAACGTCACGGTTTTGCCGTACGCGTGCGCGAGATTATGCAAAATATATTTAAAAACCAGCATTTCATCGGCTTTTACTAACAACGAACTATAACGCGTGGTAATTTCATTTTGATTGCCGGTGGCGACTTCATGGTGATGCACTTCTGGCACGAGTCCCGCCGCCATCAACGTTTGACACATCGCCGATCTTAAATCATGCGAAGAATCCACGGGCGGCACCGGGAAATAACCGCCCTTAATGCGCGGCCGGTGGCCCATATTGCCTTCTGGAAAAACCGAATTGGTATTCCAATTCGCTTCGCGCGAATCCACTTGGTAAGAACACCCATTCATACCAATATTCCAACGCACGTCATCAAAGATGAAAAATTCGACTTCTTGACCGAAGTAACACACGTCCGCGATGCCGGTCTGTTGCAAATAGTCTTCCGCGCGTTTCGCCACACCGCGCGGGTCGCGGATATAGCCTTTTTTCGTCACGGGATCGAAGATATCACAGCGGACGATCAGCGTAGGAACTTCACAAAAAGGATCTAAAAATGCCGTGGATTCATCCGGGACCAGCACTAAATCCGACTTATTGATCATCGACCAGCCCGTAATTGAGGAGCCGTCAAAGACTTTACCATGCCGGAAAAAACCCGCGTCCGCCTTTGCGACGGGGATAGTTACATGATGTTCTTTCCCGCGCAGATCGGTGAACCGCAGATCTACAAATTCAATATTATGTTTATCGACAAGCTTTTGGAAACCGGCAGACATAGAGACCTCCTGGACAATCTGACCGGCTATTCTAGCCTATCGAATTTGAATGTGGCTATGCTTTTATTAAGAATAGTTTTCAGCGCAAATAAATACCGAAATAGATTATTAAATGCCGCGTTATTCGCTATAATCCTCTCCCTCATGTAACATATTCGGTCTTTAAACTTTTTAGGTGGGTATTTGTGTCGGAACAGTTAAGAAACATAGCAATCATCGCGCACGTTGATCACGGCAAAACAACGCTGGTTGATAAACTATTGCAGCAAACATCTAGTCTTTCTAAAAAGACCGGTAACACCGAACGCGTTATGGATAGCAACGCGTTGGAACAGGAGCGCGGCATCACGATTCTCGCGAAAAATACCGCCATTATTTGGCGTGATTACCGCATTAATATCGTCGATACCCCCGGTCACGCGGATTTCGGCGGCGAAGTCGAACGGATTTTATCGATGGTCGATTCTGTCTGCTTGCTGGTAGACGCGGTCGATGGCCCCATGCCGCAAACTCGTTTCGTCACGCAAAAAGCTTTTGCCCAAGGGTTGAAACCCATTGTCGTTATCAACAAAGTTGACCGTCCAGGCGCGCGTCCTGATTGGGTAGTCGATCAAGTATTTGATTTATTCGACCGCTTGGGCGCGACGGATGAGCAATTGGATTTCCCCATTGTTTATACGTCCGCGCTGTTGGGTTACGCGACCATGGATTTGAATGTAAAAACCGATGACATGACGGCGTTATTTGAAACGATCGTCAATCACGTGCACGCGCCTGATGTCGAAGCGGAAGGCCCATTCCAAATGCAAATTACGACGCTGGATTATTCTAGCTACGTCGGCATGATTGGTATCGGCCGTATCAGCCGTGGCCGCGCAAAATCGAACATGCCGGTCAGCATCATCGACCGCGAAGGCAATGTCCGCCAAGGCAAAATTTTACAAGTGTTGGAATATCTCGGTTTAGACCGTACGGAAGTTCCGTCCGCCGAAGCGGGTAACATCATCGCGATCACGGGCATCGACGCGTTAAAAATTTCCGACACGATTTGTGATCCGTCACGCGTGGAAGCGCGCGTCCCGTTAATCGTCGACGAGCCGACCATCAGCATGACGTTCCAAGTCAACACCTCTCCCTTCGCCGGCAAAGAGGGCAAGTACGTTACCAGCCGTAAAATCCGCGAACGTTTAGAACAAGAAATTTTGCATAACGTCGCGCTGCGGGTGGAAGACACGGCGGACCCGGATAAATTCAAAGTCTCCGGCCGCGGCGAATTGCATCTTTCCATTTTAATCGAAAATATGCGCCGCGAAGGTTATGAGTTAGCGGTGTCGCGCCCCGAAGTTATCACCAAATTAATCGACGGCGAAATACAAGAACCGTATGAAAACTTGACGATCGATATCGAAACCGATCACCAAGGCACGATCATGGATCAACTCGGCATACGCCGCGGCGAAATGAAAGATATGATTCCTGACGGTAAAGGCCGCGTCCGTTTAGATTACATTATACCGGCGCGTGCTTTAATCGGCTTTCACACTGACTTCCTCACTTTCACGTCAGGCAGTGGTTTAATCCATCATGTTTTCAGCCATTATGGGCCCGCTTTCAAAGGGGAATTAGCGCGCCGTAAAAACGGCGTCTTGATTTCCAATCAAGTCGGGACCGCGTTAGGGTTTGCGTTATTTAATTTGCAAGAACGCGGCCGCATGACGATTGGCCCGCAAACGGAAGTGTATGAAGGCATGATCGTCGGCATCCACTCGCGTGACAATGACTTAGTCGTTAACGCCTGCAAAGCGAAACAGTTAACTAACATGCGCGCGTCGGGCTCGGATGAAAATATTATTTTGACGCCGTATGTGAAAATGTCTTTAGAACAAGCCTTGGAATTTATTGACGACGATGAATTAGTAGAAGTCACGCCGCAATCGATTCGTATCCGTAAAAAGTTTTTAAAAGAGCACGAACGCAAACGCTCTTCAAAGGTATAAAACTCGGGCACGGAGTGTGTATGAGATTTTTCACAAGGATGTGTGCTAGGTGTATTGTCGTTGCTTTCGCACTCACGGCTTGCTGTTTGCACGCCGCCAGCGCTGAACAAGCGGTTGAACGAGTGACGATGATGAATTCTAAGTTCGTCGCAGCGACGAATGTGCCCACCGCGAAAATCGCCACCCTCATCAACAAAAACTTTCCGTTACAAAATTATCGCGCTATCAAAGTTCAAGTCATTACCAACTCCGCACGTGAACCAGATCACTTGCTAATATTTTTATTTTTAAAATACCGGCATGGCTTGAAATTGGCGCGCATAGACATTGATACGCATTATCGGATGCTGGCGATTCAACCGCATCCACATTTGACGCCGGAAGATTTTTCGCAACAACCGGGCGGTGCTATGGCGGACGTAGCATGCCCCGATGACACCACGCAATTTATCACTTTCGCGCCCAACGCGGACGCGCTCGAACAAGCCGTCACCGCAGAAGTCGGTGACGCGGCTGAACACCATCAGCTAAAAGTCGTGCGGCTCCTGCACTATGACGCGACGCGCAAAAATTATTTGAGTTACATGTCGTGCCCGACTATCAAAGGCAATTTTTTTGATGGGGATGCGTACCATGATGACACCGATTCAGACGCGGATTTTATCGTGACCATAGACGGTGTAATACAAGCGAAAGATATCGTCACTTATTTAAAAAACCATTTTAAATATAAAACCGTAAATATATGGGTCGCTTGCAGCATTTTTCACGACCCCATAAAAACTGCTATGCTAGACACAGCGCAGTCGCAAAAATTCGCCGCGGGCATTAACGATTTATTCGTCGGCCCTAGCGACCTGACCGCGGCTTGCGCCATGGAAGCGGCTTTAGATGGCAAACCCATGACGGCGTCTTTCCAGTCATGTTTTGAAGAGAATACAGATCATTGGGGATTTAGCGGCAGCGGCTCGGATTATTTTAGTTTTTAAGGATGAAAACTATGTTAGCACTCATACAACGCGTCACCCACGCCAGCGTCTCGGTTAACAACGATAACATCGCGAAAATTAACGCCGGCATGTTAGCGTTGATCGGTATCGAAAAAACCGACACGGAATTCAACGCTGACAAGTTACTAGCAAAAATGTTGAATTACCGCATCTTCGCCGATCAAGATGAAAAAATGAATTTAAGTTTGAAGGATACGCACGGCGGTTTATTATTAGTATCGCAATTCACCTTAGTCGCCGACACACAAAGCGGCACCCGTCCAGGCTTTTCTACCGCCATGGGGCCGGAAGAAAGCGGGATCATTTTTCAATATATGATTAGCAAAGCGCAGTTGATCCATGAAAACAAAGTGTTTCACGGCGAATTCGGCGCGAACATGCAAGTGGAATTATGTAACGATGGTCCGGTGACATTTTTATTAAAAGCCTGATTGTACGGGTCACATTCAATCTTTAATCGTCTACACCCTGACATTTTCAATCAATCATCATCGTGTCATCCCCGCGCAGGCGGGGATCCATTTATTGTCTTGCGTAAATGTATCAAGATACTTATTTATCAATTCTACTTAGGGGACAAAACCTTCAACGGATGGATCCCCGCCTGCGCGGGGATGACAGTGGTGGAGGGGAATCGCGTTGGGGGATATTCCGCTGCGCTGCATACGGGCTACATATCCCTCATCCCGCGATAATAATTCTTTTACTATCAATAAGTTCTGCAAATATTGCAGCACCAGGTCTTATCTTAATAATTTATTAAGGTTAAATATCTATAATAATTTATCAATTATCAAAGTCAACTAACGAGAATAGTATGTTTTTTAGATCAAAACTTAGTGAAAGCGTTTTTGTACTTGCTGTAGGTGCCGCTTTATTAGCATCGTTCTATTATAATTGGCTTTACAGTGAGACAGAAGCACTTGCCAAGCCACCCTCACATCTTTGGCTTTACTTCTAGTTTAACACTCGAGGAAAGGGTAAAAGATGTCGAGAAAGATTTTCCTCGCGTTGACAAACTAATTTCAAGTGATTTAAATCGAATTAGAGAATTATTTTCAATTGTAAATAAGGATCCGAAAGTATTAAGCAAAGCTGAACTATCGCAACTAAATATATTAAAGTCACTTATCAAAATCTATTGTTACAAGTTAATGATTAATCAGATACCTATGGATCAATTAACTGAAGATGAAGCTAGAGAAGCTTTAGTTCATCAGCGTGAAAATAAGTCGCTGGTAGATTTCATACCTACAAAATTAAACTCAACCCGTTTTTTAATCGAATATGACTCTAACCAATATATATTAAAGAGATTTGTATATCACATTCATTTTCCTACTTCGCAAGCGAGATATACTTTAGCTAATCCTTATGATAACCATACTCTCAGTTTATGCATAGATTTGCTCAGTAATTTGATTGAGCGCATCGACCAATTAAAACATTTTGCAGGCTATGACAAATATCAAAAACTACTTGAAGTGCCGTCCCATGTAGATCAGGTACTCGCCCCCTATTCCCATTCGGTAATGTTAAAGGATAAAGTAACAAGTTTACGTGGCTTTCTATTTCCAAAAATTTCAGCGCATGATGAAACGCGGTATAGTCCTGAATATGCTGAATGTGTGAGCCGCGAAGTTAGTACTCCACGTAAACCGTAAGGCCTTCCCGCGCAGTCGAAAACAAGGCGTTTCACGGCGAATTCGGCGCGAACATGCAAGTGGAATTATGTAACGATGGTCCGGTGACATTTTTATTAAAAGCTTAGTGTAAGCGTCGTGAGGGTTTATAATGTTTTTCTTCCTGCATTTGCACCGCCGGCAATGTCACCAATAATTTATCGAGCGCATAATGCATTCTTTTTAAAAAAGATGACAAATGGGTGGGGTTGGCGCTTTCAATTTTAATTTCCAGCGTGCCGAGCATGCCGTTTTTCACTTTATAAATAAAATTTCTGGCTTCCATCACTTTCTGTTCTACGCTCCATTCTTGTTTTTTCAAAAGAAATTCTAGATAGTCAGTAATTTTTTTTGCTTCCGCCTTATGATGACGTTTAGGATGAAACACGCGCGCTTTAGGGCTTTTGTAATCTTCAAATACTTTGATGACTTGATGGATGGAGCCATCGATGCTCTGCACCAAACTCATATACGACGCGGGAAATACGTTACTGTTCGCAAATGTAATATATTCGAAAGGACTGTTTTCTTTAATCTTCAGCGGGATCATATCAAGATCACTTTCGATTTCGCTTAAAGCAGATTCAATTTTGACTCTGAATTCAGGCGTGCATATATTTCTATCCATTAACAACGCATCCAAATCATTTCTGACGGCTTGGCATTTCATCATGAGTGGGTTGTGCGAATCTTTCAGAGTCAGTGTGTATTCTGTTTCGAGCGTTTGCAAATATCTATTTAGGATAACAGCTCCGGAATCATAGAGTTTATCCACAATTGGACTTAATTCGGATGGTTTTTGCTGGCTGGGTTCACGTTTTTTGGAAAACATGCGGGGTTCTCCCAAGAGCGGATGCTAAGAATTTTTTGATATAAAAAACCCCCGGAGTTAAGTCCGAGGGTTTGACGATAAGGGCCTGGCAATGACCTACTTTCACATGAGTAGTCTCACACTATCATCGGCGCGGAGTGGTTTCACTTCTGAGTTCGAGATGGGATCAGGTGGTTCCCACACGCTATGGTCGCCAGGCAAACTAACTGTTTTGGGTGCAGGATGTTTTGTGTTGCTTTGGTGTTACTGGGTATTGCTTCCTACTAGCCCCTTGGTGAAGTAAAGCGATTAAGATCGCTGTATGCTGTCAATCAAAACTACTGAGGTGTTATATGGTCAAGCCTCACGGTCAATTAGTACTGGTCAGCTTCGTACATTACTGCACTTCCACATCCAGCCTATCAACGTTGTAGTCTCCAACAAACCTTAAGAGACCTTAAAGGTCTGAGAGATCTCATCTTGGGGCCGGTTTCCCGCTTAGATGCTTTCAGCGGTTATCCATTCCGAACATAGCTACCCGGCAGTGCCATTGGCATGACAACCGGTACACCAGAGGTTCGTTCACTCCGGTCCTCTCGTACTAGGAGCAACCCCCCTCAAATCTCTAACGCCCACGGCAGATAGGGACCGAACTGTCTCACGACGTTCTAAACCCAGCTCGCGTACCACTTTAAATGGCGAACAGCCATACCCTTGGGACCAGCTTCAGCCCCAGGATGTGATGAGCCGACATCGAGGTGCCAAACACCGCCGTCGATATGAACTCTTGGGCGGTATCAGCCTGTTATCCCCGGCGTACCTTTTATCCGTTGAGCGATGGCCCTTCCATTCAGAACCACCGGATCACTAGAACCTGCTTTCGCACCTGCTCGACCCGTCAGTCTCACAGTCAAGCACTCTTCCGCTCTTACACGCAACGTGCGATTTCCGACCGCACTGAGAGTACCTTCGTGCTCCTCCGTTACTCTTTAGGAGGAGACCGCCCCAGTCAAACTACCCACCATGCACTGTCCCCATCCCAGATAATGGGACTAGGTTAGAACTCCGAGTGTTCCAGGGTGGTATTTCAAGGTCGGCTCCATACTCGCTAGCGCGAATACTTCATTGCCTCCCACCTATCCTACACAGGAAAACTCAAAGTCCAGTGCAAAGCTATAGTAAAGGTGCACGGGGTCTTTCCGTCTTGCCGCGGGTACACTGCATCTTCACAGCAAATTCAACTTCACTGAGCCTCGGGTGGAGACAGCGGGGCTGTCGTTACGCCATTCGTGCAGGTCGGAACTTACCCGACAAGGAATTTCGCTACCTTAGGACCGTTATAGTTACGGCCGCCGTTTACTGGGGCTTCGATCAAGAGCTTCGCATTGCTGCTAACCCCATCAATTAACCTTCCAGCACCGGGCAGGCGTCACACCCTATACTTCCTCTCACGAGTTCGCAGAGTGCTGTGTTTTTATTAAACAGTCGCAACCCCCTGACTATTGCAACCTCTCTCAGCTCCAGTCGCGAAGACTTTCACCTTACAGAGGCACACCTTCTCCCGAAGTTACGGTGCTATTTTGCCTAGTTCCTTCACCCGAGTTCTCTCACGCGCCTTAGTATTCTCTACTTGTCCACCTGTGTCGGTTTCCGGTACGGTTTAATAATATCTATCGCTTAGAGACTTTTCTGGGAAGCGTGGCATTAGTTACTTCATCACCCAAAGGGCAACTCGTCATCACGTCTTGGAATTAACAAGGTCCCGGATTTGCCTAAGACCTCTTCCTACTCGCTTAAACCAGGACTTCCAACACCCGGCCAACTTAGCCTTCTCCGTCATCACTTCGCAATATTATCAAGTACGGGAATATTAACCCGTTTCCCATCGACTACGCATCTCTGCCTCGCCTTAGGGGCCGACTCACCCTGCGCCGATTACCGTGGCGCAGGAAACCTTGGACTTCCGGCGTGCGGGTTTTTCACCCGCATTATCGTTACTCATGTCAGCATTCGCACTTCTGATATCTCCAGCACACTTCTCAATGCACCTTCGCAGACTTACAGAACGCTCCTCTACCACTCATACATTATTCATGCATGAATCCGAAGCTTCGGTGGATGGTTTTAGCCCCGTTACATCTTCCGCGCAAGCCGACTCGACCAGTGAGCTATTACGCTTTCTTTAAAGGATGGCTGCTTCTAAGCCAACCTCCTGGCTGTCTCGGACTTCTCACATCGTTTCCCACTTAACCATCACTTTGGGACCTTAGCTGTCGGTCTGGGCTGTGTCCCTCTTCACGACGGACCTTATCACCCGCCGTGTGTCTCCCGTGCTGTACTTCTCGGTATTCGCAGTTTGCATCGGTTTGGTAAGCCCTTAAAGACCCCCTAGCCGGCACAGAGCTCTACCCCCAAGAGTAATCACACGAGGCGCTACCTCAATAGCTTTCGAGGAGAACCAGCTATCTCCGAGCTTGATTAGCCTTTCACTCCTATCCACAA
>OY843587.1:2457500-2616038 GCA_963692955.1 Gammaproteobacteria bacterium
GACCGCGTAATTGATGTAATTGCGCCAAGCCCAAACGTTCGGCGTTTTCGATGACCATCAAACTTGCGTTAGGGACATCGACGCCTACTTCAATAACTGTCGTGGCGACTAATAAATTGATTTCCGCATTTTTAAACGCCCGCATGATTTGTTCTTTTTCGGCGGATTTTAGGCGGCCGTGAATCAAGCCTATCGTTAAGGTCGGGAAACGCGCGCGCATTTGCGCCGCGGTGTCTTCCGCGGCTTGGCATTCTAATACTTCTGATTCTTCGATTAGCGTGCAGACCCAATAGACTTGCCGGCCTGCCCCGCAAGCTTCGAAAACTCGCTCGCACATTTCATCGCGGCGGGAATTGGAAATTACGGTGGTGGTGACTGGGGTGCGGCCAGGGGGCAATTCATCAATGACAGAATAATCTAAGTCCGCGTAAACGCTCATTGCTAGCGTGCGTGGTATTGGTGTTGCGGTCATGATGAGCTGATGCGGAAAACAATTTTCGTGCATACCTTTTTCCCGCAGCAGCGCGCGCTGCTGCACACCAAAACGGTGTTGCTCGTCGACTACGACTAAAGCTAAATTTAAAAATTCTACGCCACGTTGAAAAATCGCGTGGGTGCCGACGATGACTTTCACATTGCCGGCGGCCATGCCGGCAAGCGTTTGCGTGCGCAGAGATGCTTTCATCTGGCCAATCAACAGCACGGTTTCGATTCCCAATGGCGCAAACCATTTTTGAAAATTTAAAAAATGTTGTTCAGCGAGTAATTCTGTCGGCGCTAGTATCGCGCATTGATAGCCACTCTCTATTGCTTGCAACATGGCGAAGGCTGCTACTACGGTTTTGCCAGAGCCTACATCGCCTTGCAATAATCGTAACATCGGGTGCGGTTGAGATAAATCTTGTGAAATTTCTTCGATTACGCGTTGTTGGGCATTGGTTAACTTAAAAGATAATATTTCTAAAAATTTATTTCGTAGTCCGCCGTGTTTGTCCAACGCGAATGCTTCTTGCAATTTAAACGTCTGTTTCAAATGCAACAAACTCAAACGGTGTGCTAATAATTCTTCGAACACTAAGCGCTGCTGACTGATATGTTGTTTTTCTATTAACATATCAACGGGCGCGTCTGCGGGCGGGCGATGCACGAATGTCAGTGCTTCACTTAATGTAGGAAAAGAAAATTCCTGCAATAACTCTGGCGGCAAAATATCTTGTAACAGTGCACCTGTGCTCAGCAATTTCAATGCTGCTTGCGTCAAACGGCGAAAACTCAGTTGACTTAATCCTTCGGTCGTCGGATAAATCGGGGTGAGGTTATCTTCCACCGGCGCGATTAACTCTGCGGAAACTAAACGGTATTCTGGATGCACCATTTCCAAGCCGTGAGTGCCACGGCGCACTTCGCCAAAACATCGTAAACGCGTGCCGGTTTTTAAAGTTTGCCGTTGTTGCGCGTTGGCGTGAAAAAATCTTAATCGTAATTTGCCGCTGGGATCGCGTAGCTGGCATAACAAACGGGTACGGCCGGCTTTTGGAATCATGACTGATTCGATTTCGCCTTCGATGACGACGTGATCGCCTGGGGCTACATTGGCGATGGGGTATACTCGCGTGCGGTCTTGGTAGCGCATCGGTAAGTGGAATAATAAATCTTGGACGTGATGGATTCCCAAAACTGCTAGACGTTCGGCGATACGTTTTCCTACGCCGGATAGGTGTTGGCAGGGGAGCATGCTTAGATCTAATGTTTTAGTTTTATCCATGGTGTGTCGCTGGTTTTTTGTTTAGAAGCGATATTATGACATAAACAGCAGCGACAATCTTGGAGTGGAAGGGGTTGCCGTCGCTCGGGGCACGACATCCATGTCGTTATTGAAGCCATCCATGGCTTCCACTCGCTCTCCACAACCCCTTCCACTCCAAGATCTCATCATTCGTTGGAGATTCTCTTAAGAAAAAAAATCCAAACTAATATCGCATAAGGAGGAAAAAATGGATTATTCGAATAGGCGCATGATCCCATTTTTTTGGAAGAGCTTTTTGGTGAAAAGCTCTTTCCAATCTGCATCGTCTACTCGCTTCGCATCGTCATAGAAATGGTCTCATTACTTTCATAAATCAGCGACGCACAGCGAGCAATAAGGACAAGCTAGAAGTGGGAAGCCCTTCCCACTTCTAGCTTGTCGACCGAATGCGAAGAAAACTCCCGAGCATATCTTTAAAGAGGTTCTAGTTGCTTTTATAAATCAGCGACGCGCAGCGAGCGCTAAGAATGATGAGGACGAGCTAGAAGTGGGAAGGGTTGTGGAGAGCGAGTGGAAGCCATGGATGGCTTCAACAACGACATGGATGTCGTGCCCCGAGCGAACGGCAACCCTTCCCACTTCTAGCTCGTCGACCGACTCATCAACCGACTCATCGCCCAATACCGATGTCATTGACAAAAAAAACCTTTATCAGTAAAGTGCTCGCTCATGCCGGGGTGGTGGAATTGGTAGACACGCAAGCTTCAGGTGTTTGTGGGGGTAACCCCGTGGAGGTTCAAGTCCTCTCCTCGGTATAATGTAAATTCAAATCATTCTTCTTATCGAATGGATGCGACAACACAATCGTTGCCATCCTTTCCGGCCCCGTAGAAATCATATCAATCGGCACACCCGCTAATACTTCTATCCGTAACAAATATTTTTGCGCATTTTCCGGCAACTGCGTAAAAGTTTTAACACCCAACGTAGAAGATCGCCACCCAGGCAACTCCTCATAAACCGGCACACACGCCGCTAACTGCGCCGCATCCGTCGGCAATTCCGTAATATTTTTCCCGTTAAGCGAATAAGAAGTACAAACCCGCACCGTATCAAACTCATCTAACACATCTAACTTAGTAATACACAACCCAGACAAACTATTCAATTGCACCGAACGGCGGATAATCACCATATCCAACCAACCACAACGGCGCGGTCTGCCTGTCACCGAACCAAACTCGTTACCGCGCTCCGCTAACAACTTACCTAAATCATCTTCCAACTCCGTCGGAAAAGGCCCCGAGCCGACGCGCGTCGTGTAAGCTTTCGTAATACCCAACACATAATCTAAATAACGCGGACCAAAACCCGTGCCGGTACAAGCGGCACCCGCGATCGTGTTCGATGAAGTCACGTAAGGATAGGTGCCATGATCGATGTCTAACAACATCCCTTGCGCGCCTTCGAATAAAATATTTTTTCCCTGCGCGCGGTGCTCGGCTAACAAAGCGGAAACGTCAGCTTGCATACTCTCTAATTGCGGCGCCATCGCTAACATCGTGTCTAACATTTCTTGAAAATCTAACGCTTGCTCATGATGATAATTCACTAACACGAAATTGTGAAACTCAAGAATCTCTGTTAATTTTTGTGCGAACAATTCCGGCTGAAATAAATCGCCAAAACGCAACGCGCGGCGCGCGACTTTGTCTTCGTATGCCGGCCCGATGCCGCGGCCGGTGGTGCCAATCTTTTTATTGCCTTTCGCTTTTTCACGCGCTAAATCCAGAGCGACGTGCGAAGGTAAAATCAACGTGCAAGCCGTGCTAATTCGCAAGCGGTTTTTCACGTCGATGCCGCGGCCTTCAAGTTCGCCGATTTCTTGCAGCAGCGCGACCGGGGACAACACCACGCCGTTGCCAATCATACATTGCACATGCGGATGCAAAATTCCGGAGGGGATTAAACGTAATACTGTTTTTAGACCGTCGATAACTAAAGTGTGGCCCGCGTTGTGGCCGCCTTGAAAGCGCGCGACTACAGACGCCTGGTCCATGAGCAAGTCAACAACTTTGCCCTTGCCTTCATCACCCCATTGACTACCTAAAACAACAACACTTTTTCCCATGATATCTTCCATTTAAAAAATTAAATTCTTAGTGAACTTCATACAGGAGAAGAACACCTAGCAGCATACTCAATAAACCAAACAAATGTAAGGAGCGGTCGCTTTGTATCAACATTTGCTGCAGCGCGCGGCGCCACAAACGCGGCGATAAAAATGGTAAAAAACCTTCAAAAATAAATACTAACGCCACGCCAATTAAAAAAAATTGCCACATAACTTACTTCTTCACGGCAGCATTTGCAGCGACCGCGGGCGCAGGCGCGCCCATGCCGTGAAAATAATTAAAGAATTGGCCGTCAGGTTTCAAAATTAAGAAATCATTCTTGCTATGGAAGCTCTGTGTGTACGCTTCTAAACTGCGGTAGAAAGAATAAAACTTAGGATCAGCGCTGAACGCTTTCGCGAACACCAACGCCGCTTGTTGATCGCCTAACGCGCGGGCTTGCGCGCCGCGCAGTAACGCTTCCGCTTTGATGACGGTGGCTTTCTGGTCGGCGAGCGCTTTGATTTCTTCGGATTTTTCTAAACCTTCCGCGCGCTTGGCTTCGGCGAATTGTTTGCGTTCCGTCGCCATGCGTTTGAACACCGAATCCATAATTTCTTGCGGCAACGTGATTTGCTGAATTTGCACGTCTATCACTTCGATGCCTTGATTTTTGCCGATGCCGTTGGCTTGGTCTTTAATCGCGGTCATCATGTTAGTGCGATCAGTGGAGACGGCTTCGTCGCTAGTCCGTTTACCGTACTCGGCGCGCACGATATCGTTGATGCGTTGCTCTAATAAATTTTCCGCCCAACTAATACTGCCGCTCGTGCTGGTGTAAAAACGCGGTAAATCGTTGATGCGCCATTTCGCGAAATATTCGACTAACAAATAAGTTTGTTCTTTCGTCACGACGACGAGCGGCTGCGATGACGGCGTCGCCAACTGCTGCATGCGCGTGTCAAAAATTCTGACGTGATCAATGAACGGTAATTTGAAATGTAAACCCGGCTCTGACACGTCGGCGGTGTGGTCGCCGTTGCTGACGATTTTTCCTAATCGTAACACCAGCGCGCTTTCGCCTTGGTTCACGGTGAACGCCGTCAACATGCATAACAAGATAACGCCGGCGACGACCAGGGCGGTGATTATTTTAGATGGTGCCATTATTTATCCTCTGTAGCGTCGGTTTGATTCAGTGTCGCTTGCTTGCTCGCTAAATATGAATACGGTTGCGGCGACGGTTCATCTTTTTCGTGACTACGTTCCGCATCGAGCATTTTATCCAGCGGCAGATACAACATGTTATTGCTGCCGGTGTTCGCGTCGATTAACACTTTACTGCTATTTTGCAGCATGTTTTGCAGCGCTTCGAGATACATGCGCTCGCGCGTTAAGTCAGGATAAGATTTATAGACCGACAACAGCGCTTGGTACTTCGCGATTTCAGCTTGCGCGACCAAGACCGCTTGCTGTTCATACGCATTCGCGTCGGCGAGTGTACGCGCGGCTACACCTTGCGCCAACGGCACGACTTTACTCGCGTAAGCTTGCGCTTGTTGAATGTAGGTCGCTTTGTCTTGATCGGCGCGGTTCACGTCGTTGAACGCCGCTTGCACTTGCTCCGGCGCGGTCACGCGGCGTAACGTCACGGCGGTGACTTCTAAACCGGCGTGATAAGCGCCTAACACTTGTTTGGTGCGCTCTAGTACCGCGGAGCTTAACATTTCACGTCCCGTCGTTAAGACGTCGTCTAATTTCATTCTGCCTACGACTTCAGATAAAGCGCCGGCGGCGACTTCGGTGATCGTGTTATCGGGATCCACCACGTTAAATAAATAATCGCGCGGCTCGCTAATGCGGTATTGCACGGTCATTTCGACGTCGACAAGATTTTTAGATTTATCTGAGGTGTCACTCGCATCGACGTTATTCGTGGTCGTTTTAACTGGAATAAGTTGGTTGGGTAAATCGCCTTGCTCAGAAGATTTCGTTAAAAAATTTCCTTGCAGTGAAAACGAATTGATTTTTTGCACGTCCACCAAATATTTCGTATCGATAAAACGCGCCATCCAATGCAAACCGGAATTCAACGTATCCGAGTAAGAACCAAAGCGTAAAATCACCGCCTGCTCGGCCGGGTTCACGATTATCAAACCGGATAACACCCAAGCGATAACCAGCAGTAGCGCCGCGAGACCTAAGCCAAAACCATACTCCTTCGCGCTGGACGGTTGCCAATTGCCGCCGCCGCCGGACTTATTCATTTTTAAATGTAAAAGTGACCGCAGCTTAGCGATAAACTCGCCAATGATTTTATCGATGTCGGGGGGGCCCTGATTTTTATTATTACTGCCCCATGGGTCTTGCTTGTCACCATCTCCACCGGGCTTATTCCACGCCATAGCGCACTCCAAATTTAGCATTTTATTAGTAAAAAGCGATTCTAGAGGGCAATGCGGCGGGATGCAAATTTTTCGCCATCTATTTTTGCCAGGGAATATTTCCAGGATTTTCAACGAATTGACATTAGCGCAAAATAAACTCTGTTAAGATGACCTGGCAAAATAAAATTTGTTTACCATTTTATGCGGGAAAATAGTACAATGATTTCCCATAAATTCTAATAACTAATAATTAGCGAGACGAGGTGAGCATGTCAGTTTCAAGCAACCGTCAAATCATTCTAGATGAACACCCAACGCTTAGCATCGTCGGCCATGCTAACGACGCGGTCGAATTAGGTTTGTTCGCGAGTATTTTTGCCGCTCTGACCCAAACACTGGAAGGCCCCGCGCGCTATTTTGTTTTACCTTCAGCGTTAGCGATGGATTGCGTGCGCGGCCTCGTCGCCCTTTATAATTTAGTGAATTCTTACAATCGTAACCTCAACAAATATTCTAAATTTATTCTCGAAGTTTTTAAAATCGCCACGGTCGGCACGGCTATCATTGGCTCGTTGATCGGTGTGGTGGCGATTGCGGCGATCACGCCGTTTTTATTTATTGGCGCGTTGGGTTTGAACGCACTTTATCATGGCGCGAAAAGTTTTTTTCACGGCTATAAGTGGGCTACCGCGAAAGGCCCGCATGGCAAAGAGCATCACAAACAAGAATTCCTCAGTAATTTTACCTCCACGCTAACGGGCGTGATTGCAGTCATCGCGATTACTTTACTGTTAGCGGTGAAACCCGAATTGGGAATTTTTAAAAGTATCGCCGCTTATGGTACTGCGGTGGCATTAGGTGTTAGCGGTTTATATAGTGCTATGCAAGCTTATCGCGCTAAGAAAGCCAAGGATAAAATCCTCAATGAGCGACCGATTAATGCGCCGTCCGTGTCCGTTGCGCCTGTTATCAAACAAGAGATTACGCTTGCCCACCCGAATAATCATTCGCGCCCAACAAAAAAAGTAATCTTTAAGGGACATCTTTTGAATGAGTATCCTGACGATTTAGTTCACGGATTACTTTCGCTGTCTCAAAACACTGCGCAGACTAAGATTAAAGATTTGTTAGAAGAAAAAATCGGCGTATTGGATCACTCAGTCGACTCGATCAACTTTTTTCTCAATAATAAACGTAAATTGAAATCAGAATTCTTACGGCACTTATACACCATCATGGCGGGACAGGAAGCCTATACCGGCCCAGTTACCAACACCCGTATCGCATCGCCCATCGCATTGATCGCGTATATGGAAAAACATTATAAAATTCACGATGTGTTTAGTTCATTCCTTTCTGAAGTCGGCGAAGTGCAAAAATTATTTTTATTGTGCGACGCGTATTTCAATAAATATAACCCAACCGTTACACCACACCCTGATCACGCTATCTATGGGAAAGGCCCTGACATCGGGGACGAGGCAGATAATGCTTACCGACAAAGCTCAGGTCATCGTAATCCCGTACCTATGTAATAGGACTAGCGGAATAGTTTTTCTAATTCCACTTTTGGCATTCTTACCTCAATGTGAAAATTGCCATCGTCATCGATGGACTCGGAGAGCACCGCTTCGAGTTCATATAACACCGCGCGCAATTTAGCTTGCTCGGGTGTTAAAACCAGCTGGCGGCGCACCAAATCTTCGCCCAACGCTTTTAACATCACCGCGTCTAATTCCGCCATGCCTAAATTTTCTTGCGCGGAGATCCACACGCGTAAGCGCGGTTCCGCGGCGTTGAGATCGGCGTGCGCGTCTATGCCTTTACACAAATCTATTTTGTTGAACACCATGACTTGACGGACATTGGCGGCGTCGATGCTTTCTAACACGGCATTGACTTCCGCGATATTTTCTGCGGCGCGCGCGTCATTGAAATCGACGACGTGCAATAACAAATCCGCTTCGCAAACTTCTTGCAGCGTCGCGCGAAACGCTTCGATGAGATCGTGCGGTAAATGCCGGATAAAACCGACGGTGTCCGCGATGATGACGGGCCCGAGTTCCGCTAATTGCATGCGCCGTAACGTAGGATCAAGCGTTGCGAATAACTGATCTGCGACTAATACGTCAGCGCCGGTTAAACGGTTAAACAAAGTGGATTTCCCCGCGTTGGTGTAGCCAACGAGCGCGACAGTGGGAATAATAGCTTTTTTACGGGATTGTCGGCCTTGTTCGCGCTGCTTGCGTACTTTCGCCAAACGCTGCGTGATTAATTTAATGCGCTTACGGATTAACCGTCGATCGGTTTCTAATTGCGTTTCACCCGGGCCGCGCAAACCGATGCCGCCGCGTTGTCTTTCTAAGTGCGTCCAACCGCGCACGAGACGGGTGGACATATGTTTCAACAAAGCTAACTCGACTTGCAGTTGACCTTCAAAACTCCGCGCGCGCTGCGCGAAAATATCGAGAATTAGTCCGGTACGATCGCAGACGCGGCACTGTAGTAAGCGCTCTAAGTTGCGTTCTTGTGCGGGTGTGAGCGGGTGATTAAATAACACTAATTCGGCTTTGTTAGCGGCGACAATCGCACGAATTTCTTCGGCTTTACCCGTGCCAACAAAATATTTTGGATCGGGCGCGTGCCGGAAGCCAGTCACAATTTCAATGGGATTTGCGCCGGCAGAAGCGACCAAGTCTTTAAACTCAGCTAAATCTTCCTGCATGCTACCAGTTGGAAAATCGAGATGAACTAATATTGCAGCTTCACCGCCTTCTGGGCGATCGATCAATAGCGTGTCCTCACAAAATTAATTGGAAATAAAACTTCTCGCAAAAAATACGATTTTGAAAGAAGTTGTTTCCAACTATACCGCGTTATTCTTTGGCGGGCGTACCGTTAGTACCATTGCTACCATTGGTGCCGTTAGTGCCGTTCGTGCTGCTAGCGCCGCCGTTGTTGCCATATTCTAAAGGAGAAGAAACATTACGCGCGGGTACGACCGTCGAAATAGCATGTTTGTAAACCATTTGGCTCACCGTGTTTTTAAGCAATACTACGAACTGATCGAACGACTCCACTAAGCCTTGCAACTTGATGCCGTTAACTAAATAAATCGAAACAGGTATCTTCTCTTTACGTAATGTATTCAAGAAAGGATCTTGTAATGAGGGCCCTTTTGTCATTTTTTTATTCTCCATTTTAATTATCTTCAAATCCTAAAAAGCGCTAATATTGATAGGTATAATATGCCTATACAAGCAAAGTTTCGAGAATATCGAATAAGTATTCATCAATCAAGACAATCCGCTTCCTACCCAACATAAAAACTTTATTATTATTAGCCATTTAAATAAAACCCTTTAAAAATAAGTAGATGAAATAGCAAGATACTGTGCAATAATTATGTTATATTTGATTTCAATTCTTTTTTTATTCTTAAAGATACGCTATGGAAAAACAACTCGGCAAAACATGCGTCGCCTGCGGTTTACAAAAACCGATGAGCGCTTTTCTCCAAATTACCGGCCCCGAAGGCAGTAGTTATGGAAACGTTTGCTCGACTTGCCGCGGCAGTGGTTTGGGTAAAAAAATTACTATCGCTCCCATCGAAGATGAACACTCCTCCAGTTCCACCGGTTTAAAAATCGATGCGAAGGCTAAGCAACAAATCGACCGCATGAAAAAATTAAATGCCGACGAGAAGGAAGTGAAGGAACACAAAGAAGAACAAAAAAATGAAACTGAATTACAAGAAAAATTAGAACGCAAAGAAATCAAAGCGGAAGAAGAAAAAAATCACCGCCTGAATTTTATCGAAAAGAAAAAAGATAGTTTTTTAAATTATAAAAGTAAACCCGCCGCTAGCTTGCCGCCGAAGACCGCGCAGCAGAAAGCGAATGAGCAACACATCGCGTTAGATAAATCCGCGCAAGTTGAGATAACCAATAAATCGGAAGTCGCGAAAGCGGAAGACATTTCCAAAGGCATCAATCTTGGCACGACCTTCGTGGATTCAGTGACCGGCGAAATAAAATACCATAGCGCGGAATTTTTAAAGATGCGCGCCTGGCTAGGCAACAGTGCGGCTATCAATACGATCGAACGCCAATTTCTTTCGAAAAAAGCGTCGCATATGCAAAACCCTTCCGCGGAAGATAAACTGGTGGAATTTCTCGACGAAACGTTCGAACCGAATAAACCGAAAACCAGACGTTAGTTCCCGGCTTTTTTTACTAAATTACCTTCTTCATCCAAGTTGTAGTTAATCTCGTTATGGGTAAAAGAAACGATGCGGTCGAAACGCAACGCGCCTTCTTTCACTCGGATGATGGGGCTATCGAACGCGTCCTTCGTTCCGGTCGGCACGATCATATCTTGCTTGACGATGACGGCTAAATACCCGTGCTGCACTTTATTCGCTTTGTTGCGTATGAGCAAATCGATTTCGGCGTAGTTCGCGTAGAGCGGTCGGTTGATGCTATATTCGTAAAGTAATTTGGGCGTTAACATTTTTTGCCAGCTGGAAACGAGTATGCCTTGCGCGTTGTAAAGGTAAATAAAAATAATCGCCTCACCTTCACTCAAGCCGCCGCCCGCTTCTTTGGCTTTCGCAGGCTCGGTGGCTTTCGCGTGTTTTTCCAGTTGATCGAGTAACGCGTGTAAGCGGTCGCGCACGAAACGGAACCGGTCGGCGATGTCATATTTTTTTCGTAATTCTTCATCGTGCTTTGTAGCGTCACGGATTAATTCGATTAGTTTTAATTTTTGTTCTCTATCATCGTTAGACATTGCGTGTTAACTCACCAAGATCGTTGCAAAGATAATTCATTATAATGAAACTAATGAGACAAAATCACTCTA
Organism: Gammaproteobacteria bacterium; assembly: GCA_963692955.1. Classification (GTDB taxonomy): domain Bacteria; phylum Pseudomonadota; class Gammaproteobacteria; order DSM-16500; family DSM-16500; genus UBA5158. The sequence continues at coordinate 2,468,612 of OY843587.1, forward strand.
AAACTCATCATCATTTTCAGCGGAAGTTGGTTCGTCTAAGGTGCGGCTTCTGGCATCTAACTCTTTAGCGATTTCTGTTAAATATAAAACTGTTTTACCCGGGCCTCCTGCTTGTGGGGGGGCCGCGTTTTGCAATCCGGTCGCTAAACCCAGCGCGTGTTTTGCGATGTCTTTTAAAACTGTTTTGGTCGCTGCTTTTAACGCTTGAACATCACTACTCATTATATTCACTCCTCGCACTTTTTATGTGTCTGATTTTATTATGAACTTAAATCAGATGTTTTATTATTGTTATTATCCTCTAAGCATAGCACATGGCTTTATGGTAATAGCTGAAAATTACTTTGCCGCCAAGCCTCATAAACCACGACCGCCACCGCGTTGGAAAGATTCAAACTGCGGGAAGTCGGTACCATCGGCAGTCTAAGCACCTGCCCAGCCGGAAATGTCTCTAGTAACTCTTTTGGCAAACCTCTGGTTTCTGGGCCGAACAGAAAAACATCGCCAATCTGAAAATCGACTTCATTATAATGGCGTTTGCCGTGGGTGGAACAGGCAAAAATGCGCTTGTCCTGCATGGCCTCGGTAAAACGCGCGTAATTTTCGTAATGTTTGATTTCGGCCCAAGCGTGATAATCTAAACCGGCGCGCTGCAATTGTTTATCGTCGGGCGCAAAGCCCAGCGGATGAATCAAATGCAACAACACACCGGTGTTAGCGCAAAGACGAATGATGTTGCCGGTATTGGGTGGAATTTCGGGTTGATATAAAGCGACATGGAACACGTTAATACCTTTAAGGCGCGAGCGTGTGAGCAGAATCGTTCGGGTTCGACGCTTCCTCTTCGGATTCAGAAGATTTTTCGATGTCAGAATTATTTTTCTCGATGTACGGATCGCCTAAACGTTCATTGCGGTCAATCAAGTAAGCGCGGCGCTGTGTATACGCGTCACGTAAGAAAGCATAGCGGTCGATCGCCGCTTGTTCCATGACGGATTGAAAACGCAATAACTCCGCGCGTTTCGACACGAGACTGAAACCGTAAAGAATATAGCGGTCTCTGACATCGCGAATATAAGGATAAATAGTAAATAACTGATAATCGATAGGCCAGGCGATACCGTCACGCACGGTACTCGGGCCTAAGAATGGCACGACTAAATAATTAGAATTTTTCCACCCCCAACGCGCGAAGGTTAAACCTAAATCTTCGTAATTACTTTCTAATCCCATTTCAGTCGCCACGTCGAAGAAGCCAGCGATACCGATCGTGCTGTTAATCGCTAACCGCCATGTATCGCTAGTCGCTTGGTATAAATTAAATTGCAAAACGTCGTTGGCGATAGTGGGTATGGTGTCGATGTTGCTGAATATGTGACTAATGCCTTTGACGATCGGCTTCGGCACTATTTTGTTATACAATTTCGCGACGGGTTTCAAAATAATTTTGTCCAGCAGATCATTGAAGCGGAACATCACGCGATTGAATTTTTCGTAAGGGTCTTGTGGATTGTAGGCGCGCGCGGGTGGCTCGCTAGCCACAGCGGCGACCGCCGCGTTAGCCGTCAGGCTTAGCAATACTAAAATAATTGCCGAGCGGGCGCGAAATTTCCAATTAATCATAATAACCCTGTAGTTATAAACCTTTCACATCGTGTAGTTTAGCCTTAGCACGTCCATAAGCCAATAAAATTCACCGCTACGTAAGTAATCTGAGGATAAAGACTTCTTTTCACCGAAAGTTTGCTGAATAATACACTCCTGGTTTTTAAAAGGAATAACCGTATGGCTATACGACCACGTCCGCTTGCGCTCATCATCTTAGATGGCTGGGGGTATAGAGAGGATAAAAATGCCAATGCCATTGAACATGCGAAAAAACCGCATTGGGATTATTTGTGGGAACATTATCCGCATACGCTCGTCGCGGGATCGGGCAGTTGTGTGGGTCTACCCGCGGGGCAAATGGGCAACTCTGAAGTGGGTCATTTGAATATGGGCGCTGGCCGCGTGATTTATCAAGACTACACGCGCATCGATAACGCCATCGCCGACCGTGAATTTTTTTCTAATCCCGTATTAGTGAGCGCCGTGGTGCAAGCGCAAGCGAGCGGCAAAGCGTTACATATTCTCGGTTTGTTATCGCCGGGCGGCGTGCACAGTCATGAAAACCAAATCTTTGCGCTAATCGATCTTGCTGCGCGGCATAAATTAACGAACGTTTATATTCACGCTTTTTTAGACGGCCGCGACACGCCGCCGCGCAGCGCGATGCTGTCATTAGAAAAATTAATCGCCACTTGTGATAAATTCAACTGCGGCACGCTAGCATCCATCATTGGCCGCTATTACGCGATGGACCGCGATAAACGTTGGGAGCGCGTGCAATCGGCCTATGATTTATTGACGGCGGGGATTAGCGAGTTCGTCGCGCCCGACGCATTGAGCGCTTTAGAACAAGCGTACGCCCGCGGGGAAAATGATGAATTTGTCAAAGCCACTAGCATACACGCCGCCGGCGCGGCGCCGATAGTAATCGAAGACGGCGACACGGTGGTCTTCATGAATTTTAGAGCGGACCGCGCGCGCGAATTGACGTATGCTTTTATCGATAAAGATTTTTCTGGTTTCGAGCGCATGCGTAAACCGCGGTTAAAAGAATTTGTCACGCTTACCGAGTATGACGAGACCTTCGCGTTGCGCACTGCGTTCGCGCCGGTCCGGTTAACACATATTTTAGGCGAGTATTTAAGTGAATTGGGCTTACGCCAACTGCGTATCGCGGAAACGGAAAAATACGCGCACGTCACGTTCTTTTTTAACGGCGGCACGGAAAAACCTTACCCTGGCGAAGACCGGGTACTCATCCCCTCGCCAAAAGTCGCGACGTATGATTTGAAACCGGAAATGTCGGCGCGCGAATTAACCGACCGGCTGGTGCAAGAAATTAAAAGCCAACGCTACGATGTCATCATTTGTAATTTTGCTAATCCAGATATGGTAGGTCATACTGGCAACTTTGACGCGACGGTAAAAGCTATCGAAGTCATCGACGAATGCCTTGTTAAAATTACGGCGGCGTTGTTGGAATGCGGCGGCGAAGCGTTGATTACCGCCGATCACGGCAATGCGGAATTGATGTTCGATGAACATACCGGGCAAGCGCACACTGCGCATACGCAAGAATTAGTGCCGCTGATTTACGTTGGCAGGCCGGCTCAAGCCAGCAGCGTGAACGCCGTGTTGTCCGACATCGCGCCGACGCTGTTGAACTTGATGGGCATTCCGCAACCCACGGAAATGACCGGGCGTGCCTTGTTCGAATTAAAGTAAGCCGTAAAGCAAAGGAGTGCTTATGCGAAAATTAGTTTTATGTGGCGGCCTGCTGTTTTTATGCTGCCATTTATCTTCAAGTTATGCCTTTATGGGCATGGAAAAAAAACAGGCTGAGTTAAGCCACATCCAAGGACACATTGAAGATTTAAAAAAAATCCTCAGCGAAAATAAATCCCGCGAAACAGAGCTGCAAGAGCAATTAAAAACGACGGAATTAGCACTCAGTCAATTAAGCCAAGACGTTAGTGCGCTCGATAAAAAAATCGCGGCACAAGAAATTGAATTAGAAAAAATCACGAAAACCCAACAAACTGCCACTCAAGACCTTGCCGCCCAGCGCGCGTCGTTGGCCGAGCAAATCCGCCTGCAATACCAACTAGGTAAAGCGCAAAACGTGCGAAACGTTTTAAGTCCCGAAAATTTTGCTAACATAAACCGCTATGTTTACTACAACCATTACCTCAGTAACGCGCGCGCGAAATCGGTCGCTGAAATTAATCAGACGTTAGCGATCTTGACTAAAAACATGTTGGAAATGACCGCGCAAGCCAACAGTTTGAAAAATTTGCGTTTACAAAAACAAAATCAACTGCATCAAGCGCAAGCCGCGCAACTAAAGCGCCAAAAAATTATCGCGGAATTAACGACGAGCAATCAAGACAAGCAACAGCAATTGCAAACGCTGCTGACCAATCAGAGCGGGTTGCGCAATATGATTATCGGACTGCAAAAACAAACCCCCGAAGACTTGTATCACTCTTTCAAAGAAGCGCGCGGCAAATTAACGTGGCCGATCGAGGGCCATCAATTTTCACAATTGAGTGATACCCATCAAAGCGGCGTCATTATTAAAGCCCCCGAGGGCACCCCAGTACATGCCATTTATGGCGGCAAAGTTATCTTCGCGAATTGGCTGCGGGGCTTTGGGCTGTTAATTATTATCAATCATGGCGATGGCTATATGAGCCTATATGCCCGCAATCACGCTATATATGCCAAGGTCGGCGACCAGGTCGCGCCACGCGAAGTCATTGCTTCTATTGGGAATACCGGGGGTTATAGTACCTCTAGCCTGTACTTTGAGATACGCCAAAATGGCCAACCTCTAAACGTAAAAACCTGGTGCAGTTAGCTGAAAAAACACGCAGTCAAGCCTCATAAAGTAGATAAATTGCATTATACTTAAGGTATGGTCATTTTATTGGCAGACTGATAACTTTAGAGGCTACTATGCAGACATTATTCCGGAGAATCGCCGGTTCTATCATTTTCGTCTGTTTGAATGTCATCTGCATTCAAGCCACTTATGCGCAATCGTCCAATTCCACACCCACGTCTACACCCTCGGCTACACATTCCCTCGCCATCGCCGACGCCACCAATGAATCCAAGTTAGACCCAAGCCAACAAGCGGACGTGACGCGTTTTATCACGACGATAGGTTTAATCAAAAAAGACTACGCGAAAACGATCAGCGATAAAAATTTATTAGAAAGCGCGATCCGCGGCATGGTAAATAATCTCGATCCGCACTCAGAATATTTAGACGAAGAAGCGTATAAAAGTTTATTAATGACTACCAGCGGAGAGTTTGGTGGTTTAGGGATAGAAGTGACTACCCAATACGGCGTGTTAAAAATCGTGACCCCCATCGACGGTACGCCCGCGGCGAAAGCCGGCATCAAATCAGGTGATTTTATCGTCGCGCTCAATGGTAAAAATGTCAATGACATGACTTCAGACGCGGCCATTCAAGAAATGCGCGGCAAGAAAGGCACGCCCATCATGTTGACGATTATCCGTCCCGGCACGAAAGATCCGATAAAATTTAATTTAGTGCGTGACACGATTCACATCGATAGTATTAAAAGTAAATTGCTAGACGGTGATTACGGTTACATCCGCATCAGTCAATTCCAAGAACCCACAACGGGATTATTGATCGCCGCGTTAAAGAATTTAGAGTTACAAGCGAAAGGCCAATTAAAAGGTGTCATCTTAGATTTACGCAATAATCCCGGCGGTTTATTAGAAACCGCGGTGGGTGTGTCGAACGCGTTTTTAGAAAGCGACAAGTTAAATCAATTTAATAAATTAATCGTATACACCGAAGGCCGCGTGCCCGACTCGCAATACAAAGCGTTCGCGACTGGCCACGATCTCATTAACAATGTGCCATTAATAATTTTAATTAACGAAGGCTCAGCGTCCGCGTCGGAAATTGTGACTGGCGCGCTGCAAGATTATAAACGCGCCGTCGTCGTTGGTACCCGCAGTTTTGGTAAAGGCTCCGTGCAAACTGTGTTACCGCTGGATGATACGCATGCCGTGAAATTAACTACCGCGTTGTATCACACCCCCTCTGGCCGCTTGATTCAAAACCAAGGCATCACGCCGGATATTTATGTTCCTAACAACATCAAGGCGTCGGAAAATAAAGACGCTAACGTGTTTGATCCGGTGCGCGAATTTCAATTGAAAGATCACTTAGCCAACGTCATGGATAAAGCGGACCCGAATTTAAAAACCAATGATTTAGCGAGTTTAGCGGTGGATGATTTTCAATTGTATGAAGCGTTAAACATTATGAAAGCATTATCTCTGCATCATCAGGCGGAAAGATAATTCTCTCTACGATTGTCCAATATTTGCACTACCTCAGTTAAGGTTCTCTTAAGCGGCTTCGCGTAACATAACTACTAATCTAAATAGAAATGAGAGGTTAGTATGAAAAAGTCAATCGCCAGTGTCTTAGCTACACTGGAAAGCATTCAGAGCCCACCCCAAGTCAGTGAAATAAAAATTGGTAAACAAGAGCTGCATGTGGTCGGTGACGTAGTCGTGAGAAAAAATGCTGACGGTACTTTCAATCTGCCTGTTCCTCCCGCTGACATTATTCGAGCGTTGGCTAGTGAATTAATAATCGATCTCAACTCAGACATCAATACAACTTCCAATTCAACAATGCATAAACGCGCGACGCTACTGATCCAAGCCGTGCTAACGAATCAGCACGACGTCGTGACTATTTTATTAAATCACGGCGCGAATCCATCCATTCCCGATGAAGATGGCAACAATGCTTTCATTCATGCATCTAAAAGAGGCGACAGTGCCACGTTAAAAGAATTTTTAACCTTGATTAAAACTCCTGATACCAAACAACCGGCGCTAGCCGAAGCAAATATCGAAGCAGAACCGGCGCCAACTAAAGATTTAGGCGCTTACGAAAAAAACCAACCCATGTCTGCATCAGTAGCACATACTACCGCGCCATCGGCAGAAATCTCGGAGCGCGTGTCATTGCCTCCAGATGTTTTAGCGCACGCTAACAAGGCTGGGGAAACGGCAATGAAAGCTATTCAGTTATACAAATTATCTGTACCGCCCATGTCGGTAAAAGCGCTGGATGCAAAGCAAAAAAATTCTTTCGCCTCACCACGTCTGCGCCGCCAGAAAGTCGAAGCAAAAGTCGAAGACACAGATCTGTTAACCCAAATGACGATGTTGGTAGAAGAATTACGCGTGCTCAATCCGCCCGTAAAACCGGTGCCACAAGTGAAACCGTCAGCCGAAAAAACTGAAACACAAAAAGTTGATAATGCTTATCAAGAAAAACTCCGTCGCATCAACCATACGTATGAGAATTTTTTCAATAATAAAACCGTTGTCCATATGCGCGAATGCAGATTTATCGCGAGAATTTACAGCGACATCGATCAGTCGGCGGCCCGCGAACAAAAACGCATTCAAGCTTTGTCAGCAGGTCCAGATAATATCCCACCCATGCCAACTGAATTGATACCGACATCTATGCCGGTTAGCTTTGAAGACCATGCCAAAGTACGCGCAGCCTTAGCTTTGTTAAAGGATTACTACGCGCCTGAAAGCGCGCCGTTTTCTCGTTCGACTAAATGGCATAGCTTACGTCGTCTATTCACTTTTCATACCGGTCGCCGTTATTGCGAAGACGCCGAAAAATTTTATTTAGAACTAAACGTAATGCCGCTAGCGACGCCAAAAAATATTATGGAAGTATACGATGCGATCGATAAAAAATTAGAAGAGTTAAGAAAATTACCGCATGATAAAAATGGTAAGAATGATATTTTTAATTCTTCTTACACGCGTAGACTTTTTTATATACGTGAAAAGTTAAAGAAAACCCATGCGTATGATGCCGCGCAAACTGATCTATCTCAAATAGGCAATCAAGAAGCTTATTTAGGCGTCTTAGATGGAATAAACGATCGTGGTGGTATACTAGGTATACTAAGAAAATAATCGTCTCAAAGAGATTTCAGGGAGAGATCACATGCAATTTCATGGCAGAGTCGCATTAATCACGGGCGGCGCGCAAGGCATTGGCAAAGGCATCACGGTGAATTTTTTACAGCAAGGCGCGAGCGTTATGGTCGCGGATGCCGATGCCGAAGCGGGCAAAGAAATTCATGGCGAATGCAAAGCGTTGGGTGACATTCATTTTATCCGCACGGATGTCACATCCGAAGCCGAAGTAAACCGCGCTATTCAAACTGTCATTAAAAAATTTAAGCGTTTAGATTTTTTAATCAATAACGCGGGCATTAGCGTTTTCAAACCGCTGCACAAGTTAAGCTTAGCGGAATGGAAACATATCATCGATGTAAATTTAACGAGCGTGTTTCTTTTTTCAAAACTCGCCGCTAACTTTTTAAAAAAATCACATGGCGCTATCGTCAATATCGCCTCTACCCGCGCCTTGATGTCCGAAGCCGGCACTGAAGCCTATTCCGCCACCAAAGGCGGTATCGTCGCATTGACCCATGCGTTAGCGATTAGCTTAGGCCCCGACATCCGCGTCAATTGCATCAGCCCCGGCTGGATCGAAGTCGGCGACATGAAAAAATCCAGCGCGCGCAAGCCAGTGCATCATTCGAAAGCCGACAATAATCAACATCCCGTCGGCCGCGTCGGCGTTCCCGCGGATATCGCCGCCCTTGCCGCGTATTTAGTTTCCGCGGCAGCGTCATTTATCACCGGCCAGAATTTTATTGTGGACGGTGGCATGACAAAAAAAATGATTTATGTTTGATGGCGTAGCAATTATTTAGATTTTAATGCGCCTTTTACTTTTTTTAACATTTTCGCTGTCACCTTGTCTTGATTTTCAATTTTGCTGACATACGCCTGCGTGACACGCATACGCCTAGCTAATTCTTCTTGAGTGATGCCAGCCTCAATCCGCGCGAGCGCGATTGGGTTGTCAATATAATCGCTAGGATTAAAAGGTTCATAATCGAGTTTTCCATTCGCTGAATTATAAGTTTGTAAAACCATTTTTAAATTTCTACCTGTGATTGTTTTTCAATTAACTATTTAGCCCTCCCCGCCTCTCAGCGGGGGAGCCACAAGCATTAATAATGCGTTTGCACGATAGCGATGTTTTGATATGCCGTAGTGACTGAAATGTACGTAACAGAATTTGGATATAAGCAATAACCGGTCGGCGTGAAATTACCCACTGTGATATCGACATAGTAGGGCAAATTATTGGTTACATAAAAATACCCGCCAGCCACTTGGTGCGCGGCGTCAGTGACGTTAGACACTGGCTTCGCTTCGCAAGATTTGATAACGCTGGTGAAACGCGAATCTAGATTTTTAAAAATGATTTGGTTTGGCTGGTCTTTGTTATTAGAAATCGATGTCATGAATGACACGGTGTTTTCGCCGTTTTTCAAAGTGCCGACATTGTTAAACATTGGTTTAGCATTCACAGTCGCCACACCATATCCACCTTTAGCGGCGAGGCTTGGAGCCAATGAAATATCTAAGCCAGTGGGCGCGGTAGATTCAACATCACATGTCACCATGTAGGGCACATCTGTGGTTAACGCATCCATAGGCAGCGCTAATTCAGATTTGGCTTGGATAACATTGTTAGCGGGAACAGCAAGAGCGACGGTCGAAGCAGCGAAAGCTAAACTGCTTCCAGACAAACAAGCAAGAGCAATGGTAGTAGCTAATAATTTTTTCATATTAATCCTTTAATGATCATAAAACTTGCTTTAATAGGAATTGAAAATATATTATTAGCTCGGCTTCCCGTCAAGTTTCTTTTATTTGCTCACTTTAATACCATGATGGCGTCTACTTCTACTAACGCGTCTTTTGGCAACGCAACGACTTGGACAGAAGTGCGCGCGGGATACGGCGTTTTAAAATATTTTTTTATCGCTTCATTCACGAGACCGATATTTTTTAAATCGATTAAATAAACGGTTAATTTTGCGATGCTATCTAAATTACCGCCGGCGGCTTCCGCGACGGTTTTTAAATTTTTAAAAACCGTGTCGACCTGCGCGCTGACCTCACCCGCCATCGTCATGTTCGTAGGATTTAAACCGATTTGTCCTGATAAATAAACGGTTTGCCCACTTTTGATGGCTTGCGAATAACTGCCGATAGCAGCCGGTGCGCCGTGTGTTTCAATCATCGTGTGCATGAAATATTTACCTTAAATTAGATAGTTTAATATGCTATTTTGAGAGGGTTAAAAGATTTTATATATTCAGCGGGAATTATTCAAGGAAGACGCTCTCATGCAAGAAAACCTGCGCTTAGTCATGCTGACCCTATTTAGCTTAATGGCATTGTGGTTTATAAGCATGTCGATCAATAGAAATATTTTCATGCATACCGATCGAGAATTCGCCGGCACGGTCCCCTATATCCGGACCGACATCGGCACACAATGCGGCGCCAACTTGAGCCCCACTCTATTTGTTGAATATAAACTAAATACAAAAGGCCAAATAGTTTATTTGTGCCCGCAAGGTATGTGGCCGATACAAAAACAAGTCGTCGCGAATACGCTAACGCCTGAATTGAAACAATTGATGGGCGGCAGCGGGCGATTAGATTTACTTTATCCTACCAATGGCGCACCTACTGCGAATGCTCCCGTCAACGGCGTGCCAGCGACCGCTCCTGTAATGTCCGGAGTGCCAACCGGGCCTACCTTAGACACGCAGTCAGCTCCGCACTTAGCCGCGCCCACGTCAGGCCCGAGCTTAGCACCGCCAAAACAAAATTTAGGTCCACAGCCCGTAATTAACGCTACCTCGCCAAGCGCCAATCCCTTTATCGGCACGCCCGCGGGAACACCGATGCCGGCGCCCGCACCCAGTGCTCCGCATTAATGTTTGCGTGTCCCCGCTTGATTTGTTAAATTCCCGGCAACTTTAATTGCTGCCGGAGTGGTTATGCAGAAAAAATTCTTTTGTGCCTTAGTTTTTTCGCTACTAAGTTTTTCCAGCGCTTCTGCTGCGGAATTAGAAAACCTCGACACGCTAAAAGCACAACTCATCAAATATCATGACACTGGCACTTACGCTAACGATGTAGCCGCGGTGGGCACGACTGCGTTAACTTATTTAAAGCAACGCGTGGCGCGCGCTAAACCAAGCGAAAAACTCGCAATTATCGTCGATATTGACGAAACTGCCTTGTCGAATTACCGCGCTATGGTGGTCATGGGTTTCGGCGGCACGCTCAAGCAAATCATGGATGAAGAAAACAAAGGCACGGACCCGGCGCTAGCGACTACGCTCGCGCTTTATCAATTCGCGAAAGCCAATCATGTCGCCGTGTTTTTTGTCACGGGACGCACGCAAAATTATCGCGCGGCAACGGAAAGTAATTTAACGGACGCGGGCTTTAAAAATTTCGATGGCTTAACGATGAAGCCGGAAGACTATCGCGAGCCTTCCGTTGTGCCTTATAAATCTCTCGCTAGAAAAGCGGTCGCCGATCAAGGTTATACGATCATCTTAAATATCGGCGATCAACAAAGCGATCTAGCGGGCGGTTACGCGGAAAAGACGTTTAAAATACCTAATCCGTACTACCACATTAATTAGCTCAGGAATTGACCTTCATTTGGCATTTTTTATCATCGAACATCAGCGTAACTTTAGTATCAGCTTTTAGCTTGATGCTGCGCTTGCCGTTCGCTGTAAGACAGGGGATGTCTTTGCCTTTTTTGCGTACGCCGAAGTTATAACTTCCTTTCGGCATATTATCAGCAGAATAAGAGTGTCCTGGACCGCCGTGTTTTTTCCCATTGACGGTAAAACCAAGCCCAACAATGTTTTCGTTAGTAGAATCTACACTGACGGTTATCGCGGAACAAGTAATGTAAGTACAGGTCAAAACCATTGTCAGTAAACCTAAAGTTAATTTGCGCATGACGGCACCTTTTATTGGATAAACAGTTAAATGGAATTTAATCTTGATTTTAAAAACTCATCTATCTTAGCATAGTTTTTAAAAGCCAAACTATCGAAGAATTCAATCGCATTAGGCCAACTGCGTAGCCAAGTCATCTGACGTTTAGCTAATTGCCGGGTCGCGATCACGCCGCGCGCTTGCATTTCAGCATGCGTATAATTTCCTAATAAATGCTCCCAAGCTTGCCGGTAACCGACGGAGCGTATCGACGGCATGTCTAAATTCAAATCGCCGCGCGCGAATAAACCCCGCACTTCATTTAAAAACCCCGCCTGCAACATTGTCGCAAAACGCTGTTCGATACGCGCATGCAAAACTGCACGGTCAAAAGGCGTGACCGCGATATTGATAATGTCGTAATCGGTTAACGGCGTCACCCCTGCTTGCTGCCAAGCCGTTAAACTTTTACCGGTTAGATCGTAAACCTCTAACGCCCGCTGAATGCGCTGCGCGTCATGCGGGTGAATGCGATCCCCCGCGGTTTGATCAACCTGCAGCAAGCGTGCGTGCAAGTGCGGCCAACCATAGGCTTGCGCCTCCGCCGTTAACAGCGCGCGTAATTCCGCGTTAGCAGGCGGCAATTCAGACAGCCCTTTTTGCAGCACGCTGAAATATAACATCGTGCCGCCGACTAATAAGGGGATTTTGCCGCGCGCGGCAATGTCTTTAATTTCGCGCAGCGCGTCGGCGCGGAACGCGGCCGCGGAATAACTTTCCGTTGGGTCGCGAATGTCGATTAAACGGTGCGGCGCTTGTTTTAAAATGTCAGCGCTAGGTTTGGCGGTGCCGATATCCATGCCGCGATAGACCATCGCGGAATCGACGCTGATTATTTCGAACGGGAAATTTTCGACTAATTGGACGGCGATCTCCGTTTTACCGGCGGCGGTGGGGCCCATTAAACACACGATTTGAGCTGGCGTCGTCATAAGTAACTAGCGACCGCGTAAAAATATTTTGTCTAACTCCTGTAAAGATAATTCTGTCCAAGTCGGTCTGCCGTGCACGCAGGAACCGTTATTCTCCGTAACTTCCATATCACGTAGCAGACCATTCATTTCCGGCAGCGTTAACCGCCGCGACGCGCGTATCGCGCCGTGGCAAGCGATCGTACCTAATAAATTATTGATATATTCTTCGCCGCGACGGCTGTTTTCATTCGTCAGCAAATCCGCGGCGATGTCGCGGATCAATTCTTCGATATTAGCGTCTCGCAATAAATCCGGCACTTCACGCACCACAACGCTTTCAGGACTCAAGCGCTGCGCTTGAATACCTAAACGTTCGAACACCGCCGTTTGGGCTTCAATGCAATTCGCTTCACGTTCACTGAGCGTGACGGTATGTGGGATTAATAATGGTTGCGCGACAATTTTTTTATCCGCTAAATTTTTTTTGATGCGCTCGTAAACCACGCGCTCATGCGCGGCGTGCGCGTCGACCATGATTAAACCGCGCGCGTTTTGCGCGAGGATATAAACTCCGTGCAATTGCGCCAAGGCAAAACCTAGCGGTGGGATTTCAATTGCCGCAACAGACTCCGCGTGCAATTTGCCGTACACCGCCATACTTTCTTGCACGCGGAGCGGAGCGGCTGGCGGCTGGGGTTGATATCCCCCGCGCTTGGGCGGCGGCGCGGAAAAACTCGTGCGACTTTCCATGCCGGCTAAAAAATTCGGTAGCGCGGCGGAAAAACTTTTCACCGCCGGTGAAGCTGTAGTTTCTACCAATTCAGCGTTCGGAAACACCGCGGGCGTTGTCTCGTTGCCGCGTGGCCGCACGCCATTCAATACATTCTGCAAACTATGCGTAATAAAATCATGCACCATGCGGCTTTCACGGAAACGCACTTCATGTTTTGCGGGATGCACATTCACATCGACTAAGTCCGGCGCGATTTCTAAAAATAACACGAACGCCGGATAGCGGTTACCATACAACACATCTTGGTACGCTTGCTTCACGGCATGCGTCACGACTTTATCGCGCACGACGCGTTTGTTAACGTAAAAATATTGTAAATCCGCTTGGCTGCGCGAAAATGTCGGTAAGGCTAACCAACCATTGAGCTTTAATCCAGACACTTCCGCAGAAATATTCACCGCGCTATCGATGAACGCTTGCCCGCATAAACTCGCCACGCGCTGCGCTTGTTCAGCGGGTGAATGCGCGGGACGGTATTGGCGCACTAAACGTTGATTATGTTTTAAAGTAAAACTTACTTCGGGATGGCTTAACGCGACGCGTTTAATTAATTCATCGATTTGATCGAATTCCGTTTTTTCTGAACGTAAAAATTTGCGGCGCGCGGGAGTATTAAAAAATAAATCGCGAATTTCCAACGTCGTGCCGACGGGATGCGCGGCGGGCGTGATTTCAGGCGCGCTGTCCGTGCCTTGCGTCTCAACCCGCCAGCCCGGTTGGTTTGCTTGCGCGGAGATTAACACTAAGCGTGACACCGATCCGATACTCGCCAACGCTTCACCACGAAAACCTAGCGAGGTTATTTTTTCTAAGTCATCGAATAAATGAATTTTACTGGTCGCGTGGCGTTGCAGCGACAACAACAAATCATCGACGTGAATACCGGAGCCATTATCGCTAACGCGGATTAACCGCATACCGCCCTGCTCGATATCCAAATCGATTTTCGTCGCGCCCGCGTCTAAACTATTTTCGACGATTTCTTTCACCGCGGACGCGGGGCGCTCGATCACTTCGCCGGCGGCGATTTGATTTGCGAGAATGGGACTTAACGTTTGGATACGCTGCATGACGCTCACCTGACTCAAATCTGGCCTAAACCTTACACCTGACTATTAATGATATCTTCGTTTTGCGTTTTTGAATTGCTGGCCATCATTGGATGGGTCGCCACGTATTGACGGATACCCGTTAATAACGCCCGCGCTAGTTTGTCGCGATAATCCGGATCACGCAAGCGTTCTTCTTCCATCGGGTTCGACAAGAAACCGGTTTCAACTAAAATAGAGGGGATATCCGGCGATTTTAACACCATAAATGGCGCTTGTTCCACTCGCGCATAATGCAATGAGGTCACTGATTGTAACGAGTGTAACATGTCTGTGCCGAGCCGCACGCTGTCGATGATGGTGGCGGTTTGCGCTAAATCGATTAATACCGAGCGCAGTAAATAACTGTGATCGCCCAACCCATTCAAATCCACGCCGCCCAATTCAGAATGATTTTCGCGGTCGGCTAACCAACGCGCTTGCATACTGCTGGCGCCATGTTGCGACAACGCGTACACCGACGCGCCGATCGAGTGATCGTTAAAATAAGAATCCGCGTGTATCGCGATAAATAAATCCGCTTTATCGCGGCGCGCTAACTGCAAACGGCCTTTCAACGTCACGAAATAATCGCCGCGACGCGTGAGTGATGCGTGTAGCTTCGGATCTTCATTGATTAAATCGGCGAGCCGTAAGGCGATCGCGAGCACGACATTTTTTTCTTGCGTACCATGCATGCCTATCGTGCCTGGATCTTTGCCGCCGTGACCGGCATCTACCACGATGACTAAAGGACGCTGTTTAACGACTTCAACCATTTGTTGTTTTGGTTTTTGATTTACGTTGACTAGATCAAAATCTTTTACCATGACCGCGTGCACGGGCGCGGTGGTGATGAACTGCGGTATTGGTTTACCTAACGTAGCAGGAACGTCAGCCGCCGCGACATCGACGACTAATTGCGTTTCGCCATTGCCCGTCATTGAAAAAGTTTTAAAGCGCGCGCGCGAACTTAAATCAAAAACGATGCGCGACGTGCCCGGCATCGGCCAACCACGGCGCGCGCTATTCACCATCGAATGATTTAAATTTAATTGCTTGAGATCGGCGCGTAGCGTCACATTTTCAAAGTCGACCACTAAGCGGTTGGGATTCGGCAGTAAAAAAACATGATATTTATTGGGTTCAGCCATTTTGAAAATGATACGCGTGGCTGCCGCGGTCGGCATGACTTGCACGCCTGAAATCGTGCCATGCAAAGCGGCGCAAACCTGCGGGATGAAAAAAACAAGACATAACAAAAAAAAGTAGCGGCATCTACTTTTCATGTAATTCAGGCCGGGCGAGAGCGAGGCGCTCCAAAATGTCGTGTCCATGCGGCGAACATGCCTCCAGGCGAATTTGTCGTCCGGTAGATGATGTCATAATATAACAAGATACATCTGGACACGGCAATAACTCCCCGCCGTTTTGCGGCCATTCCACCAAACAAACCGCCTGCGGAATGAAATAATCCTGCCAACCAAAAAATTCTAGCTCGCGGCTGTCTTGCAAGCGATATAAATCGAAATGAAAAATTTTACGCGCGCCGACTTCATATGGCTCAACTAATGTATAGGTGGGGCTTTTCACTCTACCTGCATAACCCAGGCCACGTAAAAAACCACGTATCAACGTCGTTTTACCCGCGCCAAGATCGCCGTAAAAATACAGCAACGCCGTATCGCCGCACACCGCGGCCAACGTCGCGCCAAACGTTTGCGTCACGGTTTCATCCGCGAGAAATTTTTCAAAAGGTTCACTCATCGTCGCCGCAGTCCGGATTCACCAGCAAGCGTAAAAAATCCATTAAATCCGTGGCAATCATGCCGCGCTCACCGCCGTGCAGAGCGGCCATGTCGCCCGCTTGCGCGTGCAGGCACACGCTTAATTTCGCGGCTATAGCAAGCGGTACGCCTTGCGCGACAATACCGCCCAACACGCCGCTCAACACATCTCCCATGCCGCCCGTCGCCATGCCAGGGTTGCCCGCTTCACAAATTACTACTTCTTCATCCGGCGCTTGCACGAGCGTGCCCGCGCCCTTCAACACTGCGACGCCTGCAAATCTTGTTTGTAATAATTTCACTGCAGCAATCCGGTCACCCTGCACGTCAGCAGTAGATGACGCTAATAACCGCGCCGCTTCGCCTGGATGCGGTGTGAGAATCCAATTAGAACGTTTATGACGTTCTTGCGCTAATAAGTTTAGCGCGTCGGCGTCTACGACTAATGGCAACTCCGTCGCTAACACCCATTGCAATAATTGCTTGGCCGCGTCGCTTTGACCCATGCCGGGGCCGATGACGACGACCGTGACTTTTTTTAATAATGCTTGCAGCGCGGCGGCGGTTTCCACTTCATAACACATAATTTCCGGCTGCGCTAAATTCAGCATGGCCGCATGCTTAGCATGGCTTGCGAGCGACACCAGACCAGCGCCGACCCGCAACGCGGCCTCGGCCGCCATGCGCGGCGCGCCAGTGTGGCCATCATCACCCCCTACAATGAGCACATGTCCAGCATCGCCTTTATTCGCGTCACGCGGCCGCGGCTTGAGAAAACGGGAAAACTGCTCTAATTTGATGGTTTCAGGTGTCATAAGTATCACACTGGGGGGACGCCGGAATAGGATAGACCATTATAAGTTTTACTCGGAATTAACACCATGCTTATGAAAAAATCTTGCTAAACTGCACAAAAAATAGCATCCTAGCTCCGCGCCACCCTTCAATAGGAAAGTTTTATGTTACAACATCGTAGTGAGATAATGAGCCATGCCTTTCTTCAAGCAGCCGTTGAAGATTATTTAGTGCAGTTCAACCGCGAATCTCTAGTCCGGCTGACCATGCAAATACATTTAGATCTCTTCGGCTTTTTTCATCGCAGATACCGGCATCGCTCCGCCGCCGGAACCAATGACAGAAATCCGGAACGCACCGCTTTCGAAAGAATCATGTTAGCCGGCCCTAAAAAATCTGGGTCGGTGTTGAAGCATGCGATAGGGTTTTTATGTGAATTAGTAGTCAACAAGATTAACCCAATCATCGCTTGTCACGGTGTGGATAATCGCGCTCTAGATTTGTGTATTTCGATTTTAAATAATGCCATTAATGCGGGTCTCTTATTTAGAGATGATTATCTAAGCTTTTATACTAGCGCCATTGAGCTATTATATTCCGGAGCTAACAATCGCCACCGGGAAATTTTTTATTTGTTAACCCATCTGAAAATTGAAAGCGCAACGCCGCTGTCGATCGTCATAAAATATTTTCCCGCGCAGTTAGTGCGCCCCGTTTTTTTAATCATTAACGATATGTACTTCACGCACAAGGATTTCAGCCGCGAAGGCTATTGCCGTATTCTAACGACGCCGGATTTTTATGGATTAACGCCGTTGCATTATGCGATTCGCAGACGCCATCCTACCGCGCTCACGGATTTATACGCCGCGATGTCGCTGACGCTTAAGCATGATGAACACATTCAATTTCATCATCAAAATCTTGATAACAATAATTTCGTGGACTGGATCGCATTTTATGGCACATTGACTATATTAAATGGATATATCGCTTTCTTGACAGAAAATCTGAATGCTCCCGCGATGATGAGTATCATGATGCAACAAGCCCGCGTCAATCATCAACTCCGCGTGCGCTACGATCACGATACAGATTTGTCGCAAGCACTTATTCGTATCCTGCAGCCACAGGCGCTCAAGCCTGCGAACCGCAATATTTTTAATTTTAAGTTATTTAGTTTTCCGCATATTCCATGCGACGGAGTGGACACTCGCCGAACAAGAAATACAGTAAAGATATAACGGCAGCGGCAGCTTAATCCATGACGTCTGGATTGAAGAGATGTTCGCGGTAATATTTTAATTCTTCGATCGAATCGCGGATATCGCTTAACGCTAAATGTTTCGAATCTTTATGCAAGCCGGAAGCGACGCGCGGCGCCCAGCGTGACGCTAATTCTTTTAACGTGCTAACGTCTAACAAGCGGTAATGAAAGAAACGTTCTAAGTCGGGCATGTAGCGCGTTAAAAAACGGCGATCTTGATGCACGCTGTTGCCGCACATCGGTGACTTGCCGGGTTGCACGTATTTTTTTAAAAATTCCAACGTACCGGCTTCGGCTTCCGCTTCCGTGACAGTGCTTTCTTTTACGCGCTTCACTAAGCCGGAGCCATTATGCTGTTTGGTGTTCCAACTATCCATTTCATCTAACAATTCATCTTTTTGATGGACCGCGTAGACGGGGCCTTCCGCGAGGATATTTAATTGCGAATCCGTGACGATGGTAGCAATTTCAATAATGCGCTCTTGCTCTGGATTGAGACCCGTCATTTCCATGTCAATCCAAATTAAATTGTTTGCGCTTGCTGTCATGTCAGTTGACCTCGGATTAATGTAATGTATTCTAGCAGTTCGCCGTCAGTATTAGAATCACGTTTTGCAGGCTGACATTTATGAAGAGTATTTTATGCCTTATTGGGTTGTCATCACCGCTGTCATCGTCAGCTATTTAATTGGTTCTTTATCCAGCGCCATCATTACTTGCAAATTAATGCGCCTGCCTGATCCGCGCACGCAAGGCTCCGGCAATCCGGGCGCGACCAATGTCTTGCGCATCGGTGGAAAGAAAGCAGCAATAATCACTTTAATTGGCGATATTTTGAAAGGCGTCATTCCGGTAGTCGTCGCGAAAGTGATAGGCTTTCATGCGTTCGCGCTATGCTGCATTACTTTTGCCGCGTTCATCGGCCATCTTTATCCGGTTTATTTCCGTTTTGAAGGCGGCAAAGGCGTGGCGACCGCCGCCGGTTGTTGGTTAGCGTTGGCATGGCCGGTGGGATTAACCGTAGTGATGACGTGGTTGCTAACGGCGATGTTTTTCCGTTATTCATCCCTCGCGGCGTTGACCGCGTCGGTGTTGGGCCCGATTTACGCGTGGTATTTTACTAATGCGGATTATACGTGGTTGGCGTTAATCATGAGTAGCGTTTTGATTTGGCGGCACCGCCGGAATATTTTCAATTTGTATGAAGGCAAAGAAGATAAATTATTTAAAAAGAAAGTTTAAGCGACAGGTTCAATTTCCTCAAGCGGCCAGCGCGGAAAAACTTTAATTTGCAAATCATTTTTTTGTCCCGCTAACAAACGCTGACAACCTACATACGCAATCATCGCGCCATTGTCCGTGCAAAATTCTTGTCGCGGAAAAAACACCGCGCCATTTTCACTCGCCATCAAAGTTTGCAAACGCTGCCGCAAGTGTTGGTTCGCGCCCACCCCACCCGCGACCACTAACGTCTTCCAGCCCGTTAACTGCAGCGCGCGCTGACACTTCGCGGTTAACGTATCCACCACCGCTACTTGGAAAGCATGCGCGATATCACAGCGCGTTTGCGTATCTAGCGTGACGCTCGCAGCGATGTTCACCGCGGCGGTTTTTAAACCGCTAAAACTAAAATCTAAACCGGGCCGGTCCAACATCGGCCGTGGAAATTTGAAACGGCCAGCAACGCCCGTTTCCGCGAGCTTCGCCAACGCGGCACCCCCTGGATATGCCAACCCCAATAATTTCGCCGTTTTATCGAACGCTTCACCGACCGCGTCATCTAACGTGTCACCTAAAATTTCATAACTGCCCAGGCGCGCGACTTTCACTAATTGCGTATGGCCACCCGACACCAGTAACGCCACAAAAGGAAACGGCGGCGGTACTGCTTCCAACATCGGCGCGAGTAAGTGGCCTTCCATGTGATGCACGCCCACCGCCGGAATATTTAGGGCGAACGCCATGCTGCGGGCAATCGCCGCACCAACTAACAGCGCGCCCACCAGACCGGGGCCCGCGGTATAGGCAATGCCGTCGAGAGCCGATTTTTTTAACTGCGCTTGAGCCAGCACCGCTTCGATCAAAGGAATGGTTTTCCGGACATGATCTCTGGACGCAAGCTCTGGCACGACGCCGCCGTACTCCGCATGCATCGCCACCTGACTGTACAAAGTATGGGCCAATAACCCCTGCTCAGAGTCATAAATAGCTGCCCCCGTCTCATCACAAGACGTCTCTACCCCTAAAACTCGCATTCTGTGCTCATAAATTTTTGCTTTTCAATTGATTAGCTATTAGAATTTGCCATTCTTCATAAATAGCCGCCGGAGTAAAGTGTTAAATATGCCAACTGTACGCGTTAAAGAAAATGAAAACTTTGAAGTAAGCCTACGCCGCTTTAAGCGCCTGTGCGAAAAAGCTAGTATTCTCGCCGACTTAAGACGTCATGAATATTTCGAAAAACCCACGTGGAAGCGTAAGCGTAAAAAAGCTTCCGCCGTTAAGCGTTACCAAAAGAAATTGATGCGTGAAGTGATGGCGCTCGAACGCGACCGCCGCAAGTAAGATTGCCACATGTAAGATTGATAGCTGCCTTTTTTTAAATTATTTAGAGAGCATATCATGACAACCTCAGCCATCAAGGAACAGATTACTGAAGACATGAAGACCGCCATGCGCGCGCACGACAAAGAGCGCCTGGCGACTATACGTCTCATTCTCGCCGCTCTAAAACAGCGGGAAGTGGATGAGCGTATTGTCTTATCAGATGAACAAGTCCTGTCTGTGCTGGATAAAATGCTGAAACAGCGCCGCGAATCTATCACGCAATTTGACGCCGCGAACCGCAAAGACCTTTCCGAAAAAGAAGCGGTAGAAATGCAAGTGATTCAAACGTATTTGCCGACCCCGTTATCGACGGACGAAGTGAAATCATTAATTGAATCCGCCATCAAAGAAACCGGCGCCGCCAGTATTCGCGACATGGGCAAGGTCATGGGGATCATCAAACCCCAAATCCAAGGCCGCGCGGATGTGGCCCAAGTCAGTAATCAAGTGAAAGACCGTTTGGCGCAATAATTTTTTCCTCTTGCCAATGATTCCCAGCACAGCTTGTGTGATGTGGAATTATTGCGGTATAAATAGACCTTTCTATTTTCCTGGTGACGAAGTCATATGACAGACCATATCCCCCGTGACTTTATCGATCAGCTGCTGAACCGCGTTGATATCGTCGACTTAATCGACAGCCGGGTCACCTTGCGCAAAAAAACCGGCAGCAATTTTTTCGCCTGCTGCCCGTTTCATCAGGAAAAAAATCCGTCTTTCTCAGTCAGCCAAACCAAACAATTCTATTATTGCTTCGGCTGCGGCGCGCACGGCAACGCCATTGATTTTTTACTGCAATATGACCGCTTGAATTTCCCTGAAGCGATCGAAATGCTGGCGCAGTTGACCGGCATGGAAGTGCCGCGCCAAGCCGCCGCCTACTCCACCGAAAAAGTCGCCGCGCAAAAAACGTTATACGATCTGCTGGATCAAGTCGCGCGCTTTTATCAAACCCAATTACGCCAACACAAAGACGCGCCGCGCGCGGTCGAGTATTTAAAAAACCGCGGCGTCTCCGGCGAAATCGCCAAAGATTTTGGGATTGGCTTTGTCGCCGACAGTTGGGACAGCGTGTTGCAAATGTTTGAAAAAAATAAATTGCAACTCGCCGAAGCCGGCATGCTTATTAAAAAAGACGACGGCGGCTTTTACGACCGCTTTCGCGACCGCATTATGTTTCCGATTCTCGACCGGCGCGGGCGCGTGGTGGGTTTTGGCGGGCGCGTCATCGACAAAGGCGAACCGAAATATTTAAATTCACCGGAAACCCCAATTTTTCAGAAGGGCCATGAACTTTACGGCTTATACCAATCCCTGCAAGCTAACCGTTCGTTGACACGCGTGTTAGTCGTCGAAGGCTACATGGATGTGATCGCCTTATTTCAACATAGCATCACCTACGCGGTCGCAACGCTTGGCACAGCCACTTCCGCACATCATTTAGAAAGATTATTCCGCCACACCGCGGAAATTATTTTTTGCTTCGATGGCGATGAAGCCGGTAAAACCGCCGCGTGGCGCGCGTTGCAAGTCACGCTGCCGGTCATGCATGACGGCGTGCAAGTACGCTTTATGTTTTTACCCGATGGCGAAGACCCGGATAGTTTAGTGCGCGCGGAAGGCAAAGAAAAATTCGAAGAGCGCATGTTAAAAGCGTCCACAATCGCCGATTTTTTCTTTCAAACTTTAACGACGCAAGCCGATATTAACAGCACTGATGGCCGCGCCAGATACGTGAAGCTCGCCAACGATTTGATTAAGCAAATCCCCGCGGGCGTGTTTCATGAAATGATGTTGGATGAATTAGCTCGGCGCGCGCGCATCGATATCGAAAAAATTGCTCCCACTGCCGCCCGCCCCGCTGCCGCGCCGCACAGATATGCGGCACCGTTAGCCGTGAAACAACCTTCCCCGCTGCGTTTAGCGATGACGTTATTGCTCCAACAACCTAATCTGGTAAGTCTGATCAGCGAACCCCTGCCGGTGCTGGACATTAATGGTTTTGAATTACTGACTGAGATTATCAGTCTGGCGGAACTTAACCCTAGTCTCACCGCGGGCGCGTTAATCGAGCGTTTTCGCGGCAGAAATGAATGGGAAATGTTGAACAAATTGATGAATTGGCAGCACATGATACCGGAAACCGGCGTCCAACACGAATTCACCGGCGCGATTAAACAGCTCCGTAAATTAGCGCAAGACCACGTTATCGACCAATTACTTTCGAAAGCGGCGCTGGCCGAGCTCTCCCAAGAAGAAAAACAAACGCTTTCCGAACTTATTAACAACAAACAGTAGCTGTAAGAGGAAATTTCATCCTCTATGGTCTATACTTCAAACGCAAAAAAGCGTATTAGAATTCCTTATTTAAGAGTAAATAATAGGCTGACAACATGGGGCAAGAGCGAGTACAATAGTGAGTTATTTTTGGCTGACTCTTTGCCATAACCCGATTATTTCAACTGACCTAACAGGTCAAAAAGCACAGGTCAAATAGCATTATGGATCAAGAACAGCAACGTTCGCGTTTAAAAGATTTAATTGCCCGAGGTAAAGAGCAAGGTTACTTAACCTACGCGGAAGTTAACGACCATTTGCCACCCGACATCGCTGATCCCGAACAAATCGAAGATTTTATCAGTATGATCAATGATATGGGCATACGCGTCGCAGAAACTGCGCCGGATGTCGATGAATTATTATTAGCTGATAACGAAGCCACCGATGAAATCGCCGCGGAAGAAGTCGCGACTGCGTTAGCTTCGGTCGACAGTGAATTTGGCCGCACCACCGATCCAGTGCGCATGTATATGCGTGAAATGGGCAGCGTGGAATTATTATCCCGTGAAGGCGAAATCGCGATCGCGAAGCGTATCGAAGAAGGCATGAACCAAATGCTGACGACGCTCGCGTATCAGCCGCAAATGATCGCCGAAGTGTTAGGCGATTATGATCGCGTCGAAAAAGGCGACTTGCGTCTATCCGATTTAATCAGCGGCTATAACGACGACGTGCCGCCCGTAGAAGCCGTCTTAGAAAAAGAAATCGATCTCGACGCGGAAGAAGAGGAAGAAGGCGAAGCGGGCGGTGAAGGTTTTGTCGAAGAAGAAACCGGCCCCGATCCCGAAGTCGCGCGCGCGCGATTTGGGGAATTACGTGATTTATATTTAGAAACGATTGCCGTCGAAAAGAAACATGGCGTCAAGCATAAGAAAACCGTCGAAAAGCGCGAAGCGCTGGCGACTTGTTTCATGAACATCAAACTCGCCGCGCGCCAGTTCAACAAACTGTCCCGCAAAATGCGCAGCTTGTTAGATGAAATCCGCATGCAAGAACGTCACATCATGAATTTATGCGTGAACAAAGGCAAAGTGCCGCGCAAAGCGTTCATCAGTTCGTTCGTCGGCAATGAAACCAATTTGACGTGGGTCAACGAACACAAAGGCAAAGCATATTACAAAGAACTCGAAAATTTCATTCCAGAAGTTCACCGTGCCCAGAAAAAACTGATCACGCTAGAAGAACAAATGAAAATGATGATCGCCGAGATCAAAGAAGTAAACCGTCGCATGTCGATCGGCGAAGCGAAAGCGCGCCGCGCGAAAAAAGAAATGGTCGAAGCGAACTTACGTTTAGTCATTTCCATCGCGAAAAAGTATACCAACCGCGGTCTGCAATTTTTAGATTTGATCCAAGAAGGCAACATCGGTTTGATGAAAGCCGTGGACAAGTTCGAATATAAACGCGGTTATAAATTTTCGACTTACGCGACTTGGTGGATCCGTCAAGCCATCACCCGCTCCATCGCCGATCAAGCGCGTACCATCCGTATTCCGGTACACATGATCGAAACGATAAATAAGTTGAACCGTATTTCCAGGCAGATTTTGCAAGAAACCGGTTTAGAACCGACGCCGGAAGAATTAGCGAAGCGCATGGACATGCCGGAAGATAAAATCCGCAAAGTCTTGAAGATTGCGAAAGAGCCGATTTCGATGGAAACGCCGATTGGCGACGATGAAGATTCGCATTTAGGTGATTTCATCGAAGACAGCAACATGGAATCTCCCATCGACAGCGCGACCAGCACCGGCCTTTCCGAAGCGACGCAAAAGATTTTGAATACCTTAACGCCTAGAGAAGCGAAAGTTTTGCGCATGCGTTTTGGTATCAACATGAATACCGATCACACGTTAGAAGAAGTCGGCAAACAATTCGACGTGACGCGTGAACGGATTAGACAAATTGAAGCGAAAGCATTGCGTAAGCTAAGACATCCATCCCGTTCCGAACAGTTACGCAGCTTCTTAGAAGATCAAGAATAAGATATTCCCGCGGTCAAGATGGTCTTGGCCGCGCTATCTTCGCCAACTTGACAGGCTGATCAACATGGATATTTCCAAAAAATTATTCATTTTAGCTGACGCCGCCAAATACGACGCTTCCTGCGCCAGTAGTGGTTCCAAAAAAACGCGCCCTGAAAAGGGCTTAGGCACGACCGAAGGCATGGGCATTTGCCACAGTTACACGCCGGATGGACGCTGCGTTTCGTTACTTAAAATCCTGTTTACTAACTATTGCATATTCGATTGTAAATACTGCATTAACCGCGTGTCTAGCGACGTGGAACGCGCGCGTTTTTCCGTCAAAGACGTGGTGGATTTGACGTTGGATTTTTACCGTCGGAATTATATTGAAGGTTTGTTTTTAAGTTCCGGCATCATCCGTGATCCCGATTACACGATGGAGCAATTGATACTCGTCGCAAAAACTTTGCGTGAAGAGCATAAGTTCCGCGGTTACATCCATTTAAAAACGATTCCTAGCGCGTCAGAAAAATTAATTCAAGACGCGGGGCTTTACGCTGACCGCTTGAGCGTGAACATCGAGTTGCCCACGCCTGCGGATTTAGAATCACTCGCCCCGGAAAAAAGCCGTCCATCGTTAGAAAAAAACATGGAAGATATTTTAGTAAAAACCGAAGAAATTAAAGAAGATAAAAAAAATGGTTTAAAGACGCCGATTTACGCGCCCGCGGGCCAAAGCACACAAATGATAATTGGCGCGACACCTTCAACAGATCAGACGATCTTAACGAACGCGTCTGACTTATACGGTAAATTTAAATTGCGCCGCGTGTATTATTCTGCTTACAGCCCGATTCCGCATGCAGACGCGCGCTTGCCTAGCATCGTGCCGCCACTCGTGCGCGAGCATCGATTGTATCAAGCGGATTGGTTGCTGCGATTTTATGGTTTTAACGTCAATGAAATCGTGCCGGCATCGAATCCGAATTTAGATATGCATTTAGACCCCAAGAGCGGCTGGGCGTTGCGCAATCCGCAATTTTTTCCAGTCGATATTAACAAAGCGTCGAAAGCACAAATACTGCGTGTGCCAGGCATCGGCGCGCGCTCCGTCGATAAAATTTTAAGAATTCGCCGTTATCACAAATTAAAACTTGATGACTTGACCCGCTTACGCATCAGCTTAAACCGCGCCAAATATTTTATTATCACGGCTGATTACAAACCGACGATAAAAAATAATGACTTGTTAACCATTGAAAATAAATTCAAAGCCAACACACAATTACTTTTACCGATTTGATATGTTTACTGAAACGATAACTACATTCTCTGACTGGCGCAGCAAAGCCAGACGCTTGCTGTTGCAAGACGTGCCGCCTGATAAAATCATTTGGCAAAACGAATCGCATACGCAAAATAATTTATTGTCTGGCTTAACATTGGAAAGTGAAACCGCGCCTTCGAAAAAAATTACGATTCCAAAAGAATTTTTAACCCTGGCGGAAGGCGTCGGCTGCCATCGCGAACCAAAAAAATGGGATTGGTTATATCAAGCGTTATGGCGCATCACGCATAATGAAAAACATTTATTACAAATCAGTTCTGATCCATTAGTTCACTCGCTATATGTACTTTACAAAGCGGTACGTCGTGACGCGCATAAAATGAAGGCGTTCGTGCGTTTTCAATGTTTGAAAAAAGACGACGAAGATTATTACATCGCTTGGTATCGCCCCGATCACAATATCGTGCGCTACGTCGCGAATTTTTTTAAACGTCGCTTCAGCGTGATGAAATGGACGATCATGACGCCGGATGAAACTGTGACTTGGGATGGTGACGAGTTAGAGTTCAGCCCTGGCATCGGCAGCAAAACACAAATTGATGACAACATTGAAAGTCTGTGGTTAACCTATTACAGCGCGATCTTCAACCCCGCGCGCATAAAAATTAAAGCCATGAAAAACGAAATGCCCATTCGTTTTTGGCACGGCTTGCCGGAAGCAGCGGTAATCCCTAAAATTTTGTCTGAAGCACCAGAACGTGTGGAGAAGATGATGAAACAACAAGAAGGCTTAAAAACCTCAGCCGCGGAATTTTTACCGCAGAAAAAAACGTTAAAATCGTTGCGCGAAGCCGCGGAAGATTGCAAAGGTTGTCAATTATATAAATGCGCCAAGCAAACCGTATTCGGCAAAGGCCCAGAGTCAGCAAAATTAATTATCGTCGGAGAACAACCAGGTTTAGAAGAGGATATCAAAGGCGAACCCTTTGTCGGCCCCGCCGGCAGAGTGTTGCGCGAAGCGTTAGATAAAGCAGAGATTTCCACGAGTGAAATATACATCACCAACGCAGTCAAACATTTCAAACACGAAATCGTGCACGGCAAAAAACTGCATCGCACCCCCACTACACACGAAGTCGCTGCGTGCAAACCATGGATTAATTCCGAAATCGAAGTCATTCAGCCGCAATTAGTTTTATGTCTAGGTGTGACAGCCGCGAAAGCATTAATCAAACCCGGCTTCACCATGAAAAAAGATCACGGCCAATGGACTGCATCCACTGCCGATCACCAACTAGGCGCGACCTATCATCCTTCCGCAATTCTTCGCTCACCCACGCCGGAGTTACGAAAGGAAATGTTAGGCGCTTTCGAACATGATTTAATACAGACTGCGAAGTTACTCAAGAAATTATAAAGCCGCAACTTGAGCAAGCCATTTTACCCAAATACTCTGACTCCAGAACCTAGCTTACAAGTTAACTTCACCGGATCACCCAGCAACGCATAATTAGTCGCATCCAGCGTTTGACTCGTCAACGCTAAACTATTATCCGCCGTAAACGTATAACGCACGAATTCATAAACCGCCTTACCCGGATAAGCAGGATCATCCAACGTGAAGTGTTTAAACGAAGTCGCGATATTATCATCGGCGATTTGCAATGAAGAAGGCGTAAACATAGCGACGCTTGAAGTAGCTGTCGGTGATGTTGCAGACGTAACAGTACATTGAGAAAAATCCACAGCAATATGCAGAACAACCCCACGGGCTGCGAATAAACGAAGGAAGTTATATTCTTTTATTTCGAAAGCATTTGCGGCGGTAGCGATAAAGCAGAGGGCGAGAAATATTATTTTTTTCATAATTATCCTTAAATTTAAAATTTTCCAATCGACAGCCTTAGCACTATAGCAAAACAAATTCTTATGATTCAACTAATTTTTAGGCTGATTGGAGGCAGATAATTCTTGGAATGGAAGTGGCTTTGTGAAGGAAACATTACTTGGTTTGAAACTGAGTTAATTTTTAACAACCAAGATAGGCTTCGGCATGAGAATCCAGAAAAAGGAGGATTTTTAGATGACAACTCCATCAAATTCATTATACTTCCCCCTTCGGGCCTATAGCTCAGTTGGTTAGAGCAGAGGACTCATAATCCTTTGGTCCTTGGTTCGAGTCCAAGTGGGCCCATAATATAATCAACTAGTTAGATCAGATTTGCAAGCGTTTATAAATTAACCTCGTGAGTTTTTCGTGACTCACTTTTTTCAAAGCACCTCCTATCTCTTTAAATAACTTTTAGAATCAATAGGTTATAGCATTTATATTGCCCCCAGGATCCGCGGAGTATTTCTTTCCAAAATAAAAATATTGGAAATTTCTCCTATAACACCCATAATAAGGGTATTACAGGAGGATAAATATCAGTGAACATAGAAGCGTTTTTCTACTCTCATCCAGTATTCAGGCATGAAGAATTTGCCCAGTGGAAAAAGAAGCAAGGACCTGCCACGGATAGAGCGATACAAAAAGCGCTACTACACTATCGGAAATCGGGACGTCTATTTAACCCACGTCGTGGTTTCTATATAGTTGTGCCGCCTAATGTCTTGGCGCAAGAAGTCTCCGTTGACCCCTATCTAATTGCTGGAAAAGCGGCTAACGATAGCATACTTGCTTATCATACAGCCTTAGAACTTCATGGCGTGGCTTATTCTATCTTTGAGCAGTTTACTTTTCTAACTTCAAAAAAAAATAAACCATTTGAATTTCAAAACCGTTGGTTTCAACCCACTGCCGTTCCTATTGCACTCCATAAAAAATTTAATTTTGGGATTGAGAAAATAAACCGGCAAGGATTAGAGATTAGTGTTACAAATATTGCCCGAACATATGTAGATGTTCTCGATCGTGTAGAACTAAGCGGCGGGTGGGAAGAGGTAATCCGATCTATTACCAATATTGCTATATTAAATATAGACGAAGTCATTTCATATTGCTTACTTTTAAATAACCACATCCTGGCTGCGAAAGTGGGTTTTTTTTTAGAGCAACGCGAGGGCGCTTTTAAAATTGAAGACAAGAAATTAAAGCCATTATTAAAAATAAAACCTCTCTCTCCGCAATATATATATCCTCCAGACAATCAGCCAACTGAATTAGTAAAGAAATGGAATATCATCATACCAACATCTATATTAAAACAATCTTGGAATGAGGCAGATCATGATATCTAGGGAAAATTTATTACATCAAGCTAAAATTTATAATTACAAACCTGAAATTTTAGAAAAGGTTTATCGGCTTTTAACCGCTCTTGAACAATTTGCTTCAGTTCCTTATTTACGTGATCGGCTAGTCTTGAAAGGCGGAACAGCGTTAAATTTATTTTATTTTGATGAAATTCCCAGGCTTTCTGTTGATATAGATTTAAATTATATTGGCCAGATCGAATTAGAAAAAATGAAAGAGGAACGACCAATTATTAATGATGCTATTCAGCAAATTTTTAGGCAAAATCAATTTATACTCGATCGAAATCCAAATAAACATGCCGGTGGGAAAATGGTATGGCGTTATCCCAGCGTGTTCGGACAGATGGGAAACTTAGAAGTTGATCTTAATTACATGTATCGTCAACCACTTTGGCCTATAACATGGTTAACATCAAAAATTTATTCAGAGAAATCTATAAAAATACCTGTATTAGATTTACATGAATTAACCGCTGGGAAATTATCCGCACTTTTTTCTCGCCAAGCCAGTCGAGATTTATTTGACGCACATTATATACTAACAAAATGCTCTCTAATTCAATCCAAACTTAGAATTGCATTCGTCACTTATTTAGCAATGACTGATATTGAATTATCAAATTTGAATTGGCAATTTATAAATTACAACCTTATTGACATACGCAACCGATTGCTTCCTCTGTTGAACCAAAATAATTTACAACGCTCTCAGCCTGCAATAAAAGCGTGGGCCGCTAAATTACTAGATGAATTGCATGAAGCTCTATCTATAATAATGCCATTAAAAAAGGAAGAAACAGACTTTATACTTCAGATTCGCCAATCTGGAGAAATAAATCCTGAGTTGATTACAGATGATGAAAGTTTAATAAATGCAATTCTTGTACATCCAGGTATTAAATGGGCGAGATCAAAAGCTCATAAGAATATACATTAATAATTAAAATATTCTTAAAACAAGTCGTGGATTTTTCGTGACTTACCCAAATCTAACGCTTTAAAAAGTAAATGTATCCCAGGAAGATTGTTTCTTGGGAATTTTTTTACAGACTAATTTATTATCGTAATCACAAATAATTGAAACCTCTCCTTCATTGCCTATATTGATATCTTCTTCATTTATCAACTGATCATTCACACAAAGTGTGAACTTTAATGTCATATTCAAATCTGGATGAATGTTTTTAATAGGCTCCGTAGGAGTAAATTTTTCAATTCCAATACTACATCCTCCGTCTAGATAAACTATTTGGTTCAAAATATTTCTTTTAAAATTTACCTTAATCCAAGAATGATTAATACTGGGACTTAAAAATACACAAGAAGAGGCTTGGGGCGGTATACAGGTCTCAGCATCGGTATTTCTAGCAAACAGGAGCATAGTGCCAATAAGGCTAGGAATGCAGGGTATTGAGATAAATAATTACCTCACCTTATCACATGCATACACATCCCTTATGTAGCGTATAAAATAT
This sequence comes from Gammaproteobacteria bacterium, assembly GCA_963692955.1. Lineage (GTDB taxonomy): Bacteria > Pseudomonadota > Gammaproteobacteria > DSM-16500 > DSM-16500 > UBA5158. Next base: position 2,499,798 of record OY843587.1, read on the forward strand.
CTCCCAATAGAAGCAGCTTGAATAAGACTATTGTAAATAGCTCTTGGAACGTTATCATACTTATAAATTTCACCACTAGTAAATTCCACGTAAAGGGTTAAATCACTATCCTCATAAGCGACAGCGGAGATTGCAGATGACCGAACTTGAACCCAATTTAACATTGAAAAAGACTCCCTCTAAACAGACTAATGGCACCATAAACAACTACAAGCTTGGATTAAGCAATATCATATACCAAGTTACTATTGCAAAGGATGGCGACCAGTGGTGCGCCCTAATTGGCCAAAACTTGCAAGATGGAATTTCAGGGTTTGGGGAGACTATAGCAATAGCTCTCCGTGAATTAGCCAATGAAATAGACTAGCAATAAATATCAAAATTAAGGTTTGGGGCTAGAATCTACTGCTTGAGTATTAACCTGCGGAATTGACCCACATGTATGAGAAAAGAAAGTTGAAGGACACTGTACTGGAGAAATAGATTTCTGTTGAATTTTTTCATTCCGCTCCTTCTCCTTAACAAAATCACGTGCTCCTGTAACTACTAACTCAGCTTCTTCTTCAAGAGTTTCTAATTTTTTCCCTAATTGATTATTATTGATAGGGAACAACATAGGCTTAGAAATTTGTGCAAGCGTATCATCATACAATGCCTCACTAATAGTACCGCAGATTTTTAAAAATTCTAAAGCAGCAATATTGTTTTTTCTAAAATAAAAATTATTACTTTTATCGTAGGTAACCTTAAATAAAAACTGATTGTGGTCACTATCCATTAAGGCAAGATGATTTGCTCTGTTGATCCTCTTGTGAAAAATATTAAATTGCTCTTCACTAATCATAGTTACTTTAATTTTATTTCGATTTTGAAAAAGAATAATTTCTGAGACCGGATAAAACACCTCTGTAATGCCATCTTCACGGAAATAATGTAGAGGTTCTTTAATAGATATTGGCATTTATATACCTAAAGATGAAGGATTATCGTTGAACTTAATAGGTGTCTCGTCGTTTGAACTTGGCTGTGTTTCTCGACTACCACTTAAAAACATTGCTAGTCCTCTTGGAGCTTGCAAAGAATTGGCCGCCAAACTACTGCTAGTTGTGACTGATTCGATATTTTTTGAAGATTGTAAAATATTCGAGTAATCTAGTATTCGATCGGGTTGGTTAGGGACATCAATTTCCAAGAATCTTAATTGGCTTATCTCATCACTATTTGTTGAAGGCGTATTTCCTTCAGACTCGGAGGAACTTTCAGAATTACTTTTTCTGTCACTTCTATCAATTTGAATCTCAATTTCACTCACAGATATCTCGTCATCATTTTGCTCAATCTCAATAGACTCTTCTGAAATATCCTTATATGAAACAAGCAATGAATCGTTACGATAGCTAAAGTATTTACTACCCTTTATTCTATAATCATCTTTTGGGAAACGAGCAGGAGAAATTTTATTTGCTATAAATTCTTTTGTTATTTCTTCGATAAACATCTTCCATTCAGATATATCTCTATTATCCTGATAAGCATATAAGGTAATTTCCTTTCCAGCTTGCGCATGATCAACGTTTATCATAATTGATTCACAAAGGTGATCACAGATAACTTTAGTACTATATAGTTTATATTTCACAATATATTTGATAAATATATTCCAAGCCTTTTCAATATTGTTATCAATATTCGCTAGAGATATATGAAATTTTAGCCCTTTCTCTTTTTTTCCTAGCTCGCTAAATTTTGCCGATTTTTTTCAAGAACAACAAAATCCTTAGAAACAGAAGGCTCATAATAACTATAATATTCTAAACAATGGGCTTGTACATTCTGATCATGACACTTAGTCATATTAGCGTACGAGAATGCTTTTTCGAATTCATTCTCTGGAAAAGTAATATCTGTAGAATTTATAGAGGAAAACATCTCATCACTCGTTAATTAGAGGAACGCTTGAAATAGTATAATATTGTAACATTAATGAACAAATAGTCAATTTCTGTTTTTAACAACGTTTTCTAAAGTTCCAACATACTAACTGTAGCTAGTTTACTCCTCCATACCATTTACTCTCAATAAGGTAATGTTAGCTTTAGTAACGGGATTCCCCTAAACTTTAGCCGCGCTAACGCATACATGAATTCATTTCGTGACTTTTTCGTGATTGAGTAGTGCTTTGTTATGCTTTGTCCGGCTAGTTGTAATGGTCGCGCAGTCAAAAATGATTTAATATTCAATAGCATAAAAAAGAGCAGCTAGCTCATAATCCTTTGGTCCTTGGTTCGAGTCCAAGTGGGCCCATCAAATAAGACCAATAAAATTCTGAAGCTACACATAACTTTCACACCAATTTTCTATAATATCTTTAATAACAGGACAACATTCGGCTTGTTATTTTTTGTACATTATTATAATATATGCCCATAAAAAAGTAGCAATAATAAAGAGTGCTAGAATATGAGGTCTCGAGGGCAAGCTAAACAGGTTATAAATCAGGTTGCCAACGTTACGGATAAATCTGAGCTTCAATGGCAAATTGACCTTGAGCGCTATTGGAATAAATGGTCGCGTCCTCAACAAATATTATTTATCGTGGTTGTCAGTATTGCTATTGCCAGTTTAGGCTATCTGGTTTTTTTCTATTTGCCTAAAATAATTTATGACATTGAAAACCTATATTTCCAACCTGTACAGCCCATTAAATATAAAGATGAGTTAGACGCAAACAATGTATCTGAACTATCTTTTCGCCCAGTTGCAAAATGGCCGTTTTTTAATGCGTCTTTAGCGCAGTTATCCAGTTTACCTAATTTGATTAACAAGATTAAAATCCATTATGACAGCAGTTTCAACTATAAATTATCATGGGAAGAACAATTCCGTTTTGAAGAAATTATTTTACAAATGAGCGTGATGATTAGAAAAAATTTACCTTATGTGCTCAATTCAGTATTATTGTCGCGTATCCTGTCGGATCCAAATTTTTCAATTTATATTATGCCAGCCTCCATGATAGGGGCGGGGTCTGCCGATGGCTCATATGATCCAGAGACCAATAGAATATTCCTTGCCTGGGACCCTTATAAAACTGAAGAAAGTTTAAGAAGGGTATTACGAAATGAATTTCATCACGCAGCAATCCGCTATCAGAATTTAGCAAAAAAAGATAGTCGAATGGATTTACTTAAATTTAAAGATATGCGAATTGCAAGCGGAACGCCTGCTATTAATAATTACTTTCAAGTTAATTATATGTTAGTTAATCGTCTCGACTATGCTATAAAGCGTGGCTTAGAGCGAATACAAGAAGAATATAAGAGTGTCATAGAAAAAGCTATCTATCAAATTCCCTTAAATAAAACCGAACGAAATAAACTGGATGTATTTCTTGATACTCTTAAAGATTATGACATCCAAACCCTAACTGTTAAGATTTCCAAGGAAAAATACGCAGCATACCAATCCTATAAAAAAGTAGTGCGCTTAGCTGATGACCGATTGTTTATCCCTGCCGGAAAATATTCTGATACTCGTTTAAACTCGCAAAGTTTTTTCACTGCCTGGATGAACTGGGCACCAGCATTTTCTGAGTTTGAATTTGATAATTATTTAAGATTGCTGAAAGAAGACGATCGTCAGGTAAAAGTAGCGTGGCAGCATGCAAAGGACAATTCTTTGTTAGAGAAAGCTAAAGCATTTATTACAGAATTTACCAGTGATTTAAAAATGTATGATCCTGAAGGTCCCTATGGTCAGACAACCAAAGGAAATATCGCCTTGAAGCTGTTAGAGTTATCTAGTCATATTGAAGAATTTCCAGAAGCGCTTAAAAAATTAGTTTTCCCTGAATGGTGCCAATACTTTGATGATTACATGCAAATAAAAGATTATTGTGATAGAAACACACCACAAAGCGCTACACTTCGTTAAGATATTTAGTGTTTTAAGACGCCAATCAAAATATAGAATATAACGATAATAACAATAATAAAAATAGAGAGTACATTGTATTCCAAAGGCAACTCGCTTAAAGGGCTGGGGAATGATTTATTTGGGGGGGTGGAAATTTTAATGAATTTCTGGCTAAAAGTAACGATAATAGTGTGCGGGGATTTTGCGGGGATGAGTACGACATCGTTAGACATCGTACGACAAAGTTAGTGATCGCCCCTGGATATTTATCTATATAATCCTTTGGTCCTTGGTTCGAGTCCAAGTGGGCCCAATATAAAAACAATAGAATCAGATAGTTAAAGAGATAATCCGACACGCGGTTACCCTTCAAATTCTTTGGTGGGGGCTGAGCATCGCGAAGTCTGACCTACTACACTAACTACCTAACTTTGGCGATATTCTTTTTTCGACTGGTTGTTTAGCATTAACAGAGGGCGCTTTAAAAAAAGTATCACGAACCGCCTTACCATTTTGAACGCCAGTTGTAACATCCGGTCTACATCGTGCTACATACCCTTTTATTTTTGATAAAAATTCTGGAAAAAATAACTCTAATACAGGTTTGGGAAGCTCTGTAATAAATGTAGCGAATTCACTAATTTTGTAATGTGAAGCTAACTTAGCATATGGCCCATCTTTTGAATCCATAGAAACACGGGCGTGATTAAAATCAGCTAGAAATCCCCTTAATCTTCCCGCGGCTGATCCTGTGTTATGTGTATTGTGAGTAATGAAGTAATCCCCTGCTATTTTTCCACGAAAAAAGGGCGTGCCGTACATATTAGGTCCGGGTTCCAAGTAATCCCCATCTTTTCGAAAATATTCTGCGATCATCTTATTAAATTTGCCTAGACCACCTAACGATTCTAAACTCTCATGATAAGTTTTAGGCGCATAATATTTAACGGCAACCAAAAATTTGATAAGTAAATTGTTTTCGGCAACAGATAATTTTTCTTTTCTTTTTTCCCATAATAGTTTGACTTGTTCCAGGCGTTTTAAGCCTAAGTTGATGGCGGCTTCAAACTCTTTCTTTAGCGCTGCATCAATTGTCCCGTCTGCTTTCAAAAAAGGTACTGCCATTAATTGATAATCTTTGGTAACGACGCCACAACGTTTGTTGCTCATCGCAACAAGATGGCTCATAAGTTCATTCAAGAGTGCCATTTTATAATTGTCTTTCTCTAACATTGGTTTATATGAAAGGACTATTTGATGATGCTTGATTGAGTAAGAGCCGGTTGAGGATAAATCATAGGAAGCTTCAGGAGAAGCTAAAACAATTTGTAACGATTTCGTTTGAATGTCATAAATAAATTGGTCGCGCGCGATCCAGGTATTTTCTCTTAGCACTTCATAAATAACTTCATCACATAAAGATAATGTTTTATCTACATCACTCGAGCTTATCTTAGTTTGCAAATCCCCACCAACCAATGTAACGCGTTTTCTCGTTGCACTTTCTACAATAGGATTAGAAATAATTTCACCGAAAGTATCTACAAAAAAATCGGGGATTGCCAATGCGTTAGGTCTAACTGACAGCTCTTTATCTTCAGCAGCAGTGACTAAGTAAATTTGTTTTATACATTCACAAAAAAGAATGAATTTTATAAATAAAAAAATAATCCTGTAACTAGGATTACGCTTGTGCGATGTTAGCATTTTCAAACCTCGGAAATTTGGTCTAAAGCAACCTAAGTGAGCTTGGCTGCATTCAGCAAGACCTCTAAGATACTATAAGATTAAAAAAAGAGCAACTTATTTTGTATTATTTTTAACCATACCCGGTTGCGCAATTAGCTGCCGTGATCTATCTGGTTGATTTTATTACATTTTTAAGACACCCATGCATTTATGTGAGCATCGCCATACTCATTAGTGATAATCCTCCAAGTTAACGTCAAATGCTTCGCTGAAGGCTTAATTAATAAATCGAGTCATAAATCAGTGCTAGAAAGGAAGCTGAATACTAACGCAAGAACCATGTCCATCTATTGACGCCATAGACATTGTTCCTTTGTGAGCTTTGATAATGGCGCAACAGATAGTAAGGCCCATCCCTGCAGCATAAGCTTTTGTAGTAAAGTGTGGCTCATATAAATGCTCTAGATCTTCAGAAAGAATACCGGGTCCATTATCCTGGATGCATAATTCATAGAAGTTCTTATTAATTTGGTTTGTTTCGATAATTATTTTTGGATCTTGCATTTGGCTATCTAGCAACGATTCAACTGAGTTCTTCACTAACGCATAAATCACATATTCTAACATGCACTCATCAACATTCACCATCGGTAATTTACATTCTCGGTAAGAAAATGGAATATTAAACTCCGTGCAAATGAAGTTTTTTTTATAAAGGATTTTTTCCAAGAATATGCTAAGAGATACGGATGTCAAAGATAACTCGTTTCCGAAGATCATATTTTTCAAAGATAAAATAATCTCGTTAGACCTTACGGATTGTCGAACACACTCTTTCAACGCGGATAAAATAATCCCCATATCATAATCATTACTCTCGATTTTACGGATGCAAGCGTTGGTATAGTTGAGCACCACAGACAAAGGATTAAAAAGCTCATGAGCTACTTTGGCGTTAAAAATGCTCTTTTGATCGTATCTATACGAATTCAAATGATCGTTGTCAATTGACTTACCAACAGCAATAATTAAAATCTCATTAATACCGCTGATCGGATTTTTAATTTTTTTTCCAATTAAATCTAAATGGATGATGGTTTTCTTCGAATTAATAATTACAATGTGGCATGAATGCATATGTCTATCGATAGATATCTTTCCCACCCAAGCAAGAAATTCCTTGATAGAATCCTCAGCTATATAGGCTGTGAAATTCGTGAGAGGCACATCCTATTTGATCCAAACAACAGAAATAAGGCATTGTCGTTAGCTTTCGTAATATTATTATTGGAGTCTAAGGTAAAGAAGTTTAAGGCTACGGTTCCTTCTCTTGATAAATAATCTAGGAGCTCAGTATCAAAGTCTTTAGCTATTGAAAAATCATTTTTAACCTCAAGAGAAATAGTTGAATTACTCAATCTATCGAACATGACTAAATCATTACTTCGCATAGGATCATTATCCATTGAGATAATTGATTTTTTGACATTCTGAAAAAATTCCTTTTTATTCATGGCATACACTTGGAAGTTTTGCTGAGATAAAAGGCCTACGCGCTAGGATTAGGAAATTCTATTGGCTTTCCCGTTGTCTATTGATATACCCTTATCGTTTAAATGTATACAAATATCTAGAATTGGGTGATAGTTTGCATGATAGTGGTGAATATATATACGAAAACATCGGCTATTTATTTTGGTGGGTACGGGGTATGGAGATGGGTTACCTTTAAGAAAATTAAGTTTCTAAATTTTACTTAAGTCTTTTTAGTTTTATCGAAAACACCGTTTTGAAACTTTCCGATTTAACTAGCGAAAAATCTATCTTAAGCGATTAGTTTTCTATACCGATTCTGGGAAAAAGCCTGCATCAGATTGTTAGCAATTTTAGCATTGAATGGGTACATTCTTTCTCGAGGGAGAATCAGATTCCAAAATTTCAAATAGTAGCGTCTTATTCATACGGACCATGCCCATATTCCATTTTGTAAATGTCCGAGCAATTAATGGTTCACAAATTATCTGCTCAACACCTATGTGTCTAGCATCGCTGTCTATTTTAAAAAATAGGCTTTTAACGATGCTGGCTTCGCCTTCTAACACCTGTAGAAACTTCTTGTCTACGTAGACGAGAACGCCCGTAATATCAAATTTACGATTATAAGCAGAGGATTTAGCTGAGAGATCAAGTAACTCGTTAATAGAAAAACGTTTGCAGGAAGTACTTTTATAAATCAAGCGAATTAGCTCATGATCGGACATTGGGTTTCCATTGAGGTCTGTAATTTAAAATTTTTTAATAACTTAGGCAAATTACTTTTTTTAAAAACAGACTTAAATTTGGGTAAATCCTAGATCAAAGAAGGGTATACCCTAATAAATAAAATAATCTACATGAATTAACTGAAAATTTTACAGAAACAGAAATTAATGATATCTAACAAACTCTATCCTTACACAAATTTGTCTTATTAATAATATCCGATTTGTATAGCGAAAATTATCATGGTCTAGGGGAAGGTTTTTCCTCAGAGATATTAAATAGGCTAGAAAGGTTATCTTGAATTCTGCCCATAAATCCTTGGCTAGTTGTGCTGGGTTTCTCGAGATAGCCTTGAACTTCCTTGTTACCAAACTTAACCGATTGTTCGCCTAAAGATATTTTTGGCCACGGTCCCTCATCGAGGCTACGGGTAAAATCCAAAATCACTTCAACTTTAACGTCATAAATAAAATCATTACCCCGGTCTGGTAATATCATATCTCCAGCATCATCGCCGGATGTGTAAGCGCATTTAGTTTGAATAACTTCATCATTAATTGAAAAACCTTTCGAGTTGGTTTTGAAATTTGTAACACGTTTTTGTACTATATCATCCGGGGTGTTACGCATCGCATCCAATGGCCCGATACGAAAATCAGTATCTTTGGTTAATGCGTCAAACGCGGCTGCGGCCATCGGGCGCTGCCATGCCCCTTGATGCAGGGTTGCCGTTAATACTTGCAAGGCGTCATTTTGATAATTTGGTTTAACGTTTTTTAACAAATTTGTTTTTAAAAATTCTTTTAGTGTTTCTATATCTGCAAATAATGGATCAGGCACATCGCGTAAATTACGTTGTTTTTTTACGAGGTCCTGAATCAGGACGCCATCTATATATAATGGCGTGTAATTAGGGTCTACACGGTTCCAGTCAGCCAGCATATTACTTTCTTTTTCAATGGGCTTAATTGGAATAGCGTTAAATAAGGTTTTAACATTAGGACTGGATTTTTTTTCTTCTGGGGTATTTTTTTCATCTAATGAAACTTCTAATTTTTCGCTGATACGAGGCAACAAATCATTAAAAAGTTTTTTTGTTTTGGCAGCGTCTACTGATTTCTGTGTCGCCTTCTCTAGCGCTGGGGTTGCGGGAACTAAACTCACCGTACTTACCGCGTTATCGTAATTGATTCCATAGACAGTGTAAGCATGGCTTTCATTTGCCAATTTCCTGACTGAGTCGGCATCAAAAAGTAAAACATATTGTAACTTCTTACCGCCAATTTTTTCAAAAGAATGGATTAGGTGCGCACCTGCTATATCTTGAATTGGATATTCAGATCCATCAGTTGATTTAAATTTATTTTGGCCAAAACCAATGGTATTCATAAAATCAGTAGCGTTAGACTCCATATCCAGGGATTTCAAAAATCCTTCTTTAGCTTCTGGAGAACCTAGCAGCATGCCAGTAAACTTGAATTGATTTTTTTTATCAGGAACGTATTCGTTCGCAATGGCGACTGCAATGGGAAGTTTTGGCATTATTATCTCCTAAACATAATGTACTATTATTGATATTATATCATGCAGTAGTTTAAATAGTTCACAATTGGGATAACTATAAGTTATTGATAAATATCATAGATTTTAATATTTTGTCTACACGATGAAGTTATAAGTCAATGAAAAAATATGACTTAAGATATTTTGACTCTGCTGCGGAGTGCGAACTTCGAATTGATTGATGTAACCTACTTCCCACCAAGCAGTTTTTGAATTACGTATGTTGAACCCTAAAAATAAGCGATTTTCATTGAAGACACTGCGTGGTAGGAAGTCTGCATTGTTTAAACGTACAAAGACTTCATCATAAGAATAGAAATACCATTTTCTCCAGAGCGCAATATTACTTTCAATGGAAAGACGCTGTCGCAGTTTCACACCTACTTGGTTTGCATTGCCAGGCTTTAATTCTTCTAAGCGCGTGCGCAAATTAAATAAAAAAATTTTCCTTCGATGCTGATGAATGATTTGTTGGAACAAACGATTTTCTTCAAAAAAATCATTAAAGAGATTTCTGCCGGTCCAACGATAACCCGCCCAGATCGTATCGCTGTCTGTCGCTTGATAACCCAAGCCCGCCTCCACTAACGCTGCTTGCCAAGGATTGTTATTATTAAGTACGCGCAGTTGAGAAAATAAAAATGAATGCCACTTGTTATTGCGCGCTAAGGAGCGCTGCATATTGAACCCAAACCATTCTTTTGAATTCTGCTCGAGGGCAAAAGTTTTTGTTGCTAGGCATAGCAAACACAATGTTACGAATATTTTTAGAAAATATTTCATATCATCAATTGGGAGTGACGATATTAAACATGGGAGGGAAAGTATCGAATAATCCCATAAATTCAGCAAGCTTATCTTTGTTACCCGCCATAGTGATAGCTTTGTTGGCCACCGCGTCTTTTAAATTCGTTTCTTTGAGAATGATTTTATTAAACATGTCGCGGGATAAATTTAGCGTCGCATCGGCGGTTTGAATTTGTTTAGCGGGCGTGTAAATCAATACGGAATTTTCTAATTCTAATGCGTATTGTTGTTTAGTATCAGTGAAGTTAAGATTGATTTTAATATTTTTTCCATCGGCTCTTGCGCCATCCAACTTGATGCCCATGTAATCTAAAAACATTTCAATCGGCATCGCTTTCAATGTGTCTGCGCTGGCCGTCTCAGTGCCAATGCTGGCAGGAATGCCATTGCGTAACTCATACGCGCCCATTAGATATTCGTTGCGCCAAGTGGCGTTTTCAGTTTGATAACCAAGTTGTTCTAACGCGTCGGCTTCTAAATTCTTCGCGGCTTGATTACTGGGATCAGCGAATACCACGTGATTAACGACTTGCGCGACCCATCGATAATCACCTTTATTGTAATAGTCTTTAGCTTTGTTGATCACCGCGTCAGCGCCGCCCATCATATCAACATAACGTTTGCCAGCTTCAACGGGGGTTAATTCATTCAAGTGTGAAGGATTTGAATCGTACCAACCTAGATAGCGTTGGTAAACCGCTTTCGCATCGTGACTGACGGTGCCGTAATAGCCGCGGTTATACCATTCATCGGAAAGTGATTTTGGTAATTTCAACATGTTGCCGACTTCGGTCAGCGTGTAACCTTGATTCATCAAGTGCAGCGTTTGATCGTGAAGATATTTATAAAGATCGCGTTGCTTACTCAGGTAATCAACAATGTCTTTCGATCCCCACATCGGCCAATGATGTTGCGCGAAAATCACGTCGGATTTATCGCCATATAAATGAATAGCGTCATTCAACGTTTTCCACCAAGCCGCGGCGTCTCTGACTTGCGCGCCGCGCAAAGTGTAGAGGTTATGCATGGTATGCGTGGCGTCTTCCGCGGCGCAGAGTGCTTTAAATTTAGGGAAATATAATAACATTTCGGCGGGAGCTTCGGTGTTGGGTGCTAAATGAAATTGAATTTCAACACCATCAATGACGCGGGTATCATCGGCTTTGCTAATGATATCAGACGGCGGAATTAAAGTTATTTCGCCGAGAGAAACTGTTTTACCCAACGCGCCGTCGACTTGGCCATTTTCACCTTTTGGTAATAACGCACCGTACATGTAGATCGCGCGTCTACTCATCGCATTACCGGCATAGACATTTTCACTGATGGCCGCTGCTAAAAACCCTTGTGGCGCGATCAATTTCACTTTACCGGAAGCGACATCTGCCGGTGTGATGACACCGCGCACGCCGGCGTAATGGTCTGCGTGACTATGCGTGTAAATGACGGCGACGATCGGCCGTTTAGGTCGGTGTTGAAAATACAAATCGAGCGCGGCTTTCGCGGTTTGTAAACTCGTTAACGGATCAATGATGATTAAGCCGGTGTTTCCTTCAATAATATCCATATTCGCTAAATCAAAGCCGCGGACTTGATAAATGTTATCTGTGACTTTGAATAAGCCGTTATTCATATTTAGGTTGGCTTGCCGCCATAAGCTAGGATTGACCGTCGCGGGCGCCGGCATTTTTTTCAAAAAAGCGTAATCTTTTAAAGACCAAACGGTATGGCCTTCAGGAGTTTTTATAGTTAAATCTGGGAACGTCGCAATAAAACCTTTTTGCGCGTCGGCGAAATCTTTTTGGTTTGAGAAGGGTAATTCGGTTAAAATGGCCTTGTTCAACGATTGAGTTTCAACTGAAGCTGGTTTGGGGCTATTAGTAGGGACTTGATCCGCGTAAGAATTTATTGCGATTAAGCATAACAACATTGCGACACAATTTGATAGCATAAATTAATCCTTTAATTTATACAGAATTTGATCACCTTACAATAGCACCAGCTATATAGGTAATCTACTAATTTGTGAGAATCGAGACATAAAAAAATTCTGATGAGCCATAATATATTTTTTCCTAACCTAAATCTTTGAAACCTAACAATATGATATTACGACGCGCTGAAATTTCTGATTCAAAATATATAAGTTTATTACTTATCGAATCGATTACGATTAATTGCGTTCAGGATCATAAAGGCAATCCGAAAATAATAAAATCATGGTGTGAAAATAAAACTCCGGAGAATATCGCGATATGGATTGCTGATCCTAAAAATTCTATGATTGTGACGCAACAATCTAACGAGGAGACTTTAGATGGCGTTGGGCTAATATCCAAAGATGGGGAAATTTTATTATGTTACGTATCACCAAATTCAATTGGAAAAAATATTGGCAACGCACTTTTACACAGGCTAGAAGATGAAGCGTTTAAATTCGACATAAAGAACATTTATCTTAATAGCACACACACAGCTCATTCTTTTTATCAGAAGAAAGGCTATATTGATAACGGAGAAATAATTCAATTAGATGATTCGAGATTTTGTTTCCCTATGAATAAAGTTATCAAGTAATAGTGCTACTGGTTAACCTTTGATTAAGATGCTTATAAAAAGTTATTTTTACTGCTAAAGCAGTAAAAAAGACTGATATAGTACATGATTCAAGAGAAATATAATTATGAATTAGAACTCGCATCAAACCAACGCGCTGTTGTTTCTCTAAGATTATTCGCTAGATATCTGACTAAATATAATGAGACTTGTAATGCGGTTGCGGGCGCATCGCGGCAGAATGTTTCATAGGTTTTTCTATTCATCAATAATATTGTCGCATGTTGTTGCACGACCACGCTGGCGGAAGTTAATCCCTCATCAAAAAATGAAATGATTCCAAGTACACTGCCTACCGTGAAATGATAAATCTTTTTACCTGAACCGCTGGTAGTTGCTTTTGAAATAAAGACTTCGCCTTCGCAGATGATGCCGAAATAATTAATTTTTTTGCCTTCATGAATAATCACTGCACCATTAGCCGCCTCGAAAGGCGTTAGAAAAGAAGCGAATTCGGCAATTTGCGCATCGCTTAATTGTTTCATGCAGGCACATTTATTGAGAAGCTCGATTTTTTGTTCGGACGTCAGCGTTAAGGGGACCAAACTTTCCATAGTCTCAGCTCCGTCAAATTCATCAGGTCATTCTATTATTCTAGCATATTTATAGGCGGCATCAGAACGCCTTAAACGACGGTCTAATCTATTAGCGCCTAGCCTAACTGGATCATATTGAAAACTTCATTTTTGACAATGCCTTAGCGCCAGCTTCGCGTAGATTAGTTTTGATTTGAGTTTCTTTTTTTCCTAATAATCTATCGAAAAAAGGATGCCTTTGTTGATTAGTTATCGGATGCACCCACAGCTTACTCATCAGTTCGCTAAGTCTTTGTGGCGTCGGCATGCTCTTAATTACATTAATTAGTAATCCTTCTAACAATCTCTTTTCATATTTATCTAAAGGGATATTCATTTTATGGTAATAAATGGTTTTTAAAATTTTAGCGTAAGCCGCATCAACTTCTTCAAGTGAAATTCTTTTTTCTAAATTAGAATTCCATTCATATTTATTCGAATAATACTTCGGGATAAAATTTCTTAGCATCCGCAATTCTTGCAGAGTGTTTTGAAAAATTACTTCAGGAACATTTCTCAATAATTTATAAGCCAACTTCTCTTTCTGATATAGAAGCGCGATCGTTAATAATGAAATCTTTAGTATTAATTTAGTCTGTTTTTCATAATGCATCTCTTCACCAGACCTGCGGGCCACATCTGTGCAAATCTTTATATCGATGTAATCGTTATATAATTTAGATTTATTAAAAATTGAAACCACATTTAGTGATAACAACAACGCTTGATCTGCATGCAATAGCAATCTAATAAATATTTGTTCGCTTGCTAAGAAATAATTCGTATTTAATCTAAGTAGGATTTCAGTTTTTGGCAATACGGCTTTATTGTGGTGGATTGAATCCAGAGTACATCGCATGCTTTTTGAAATATCAATTCGTGATAAGTGATAAGCAATCTGTTTGAAAATCACATCGGTCGCTGCGTTGTTATCAGCTAAAAATTCTCTCAGTTTATCAAACAAACGCTCTTGGTAATCTTTATGGAGGTCTTTTATCAAGCGCGTATCTAATGAAGATCGATTAACTGAAAATAATTCGCTAATCAAGTTCTTAAAATTCAAATCTTCTTGATGAAGTCGACTATTTAAGGTGGACTTCGCATAACTAATAATATTATCTAAATTAGCATTTTTTTTAGTCGTCGTTAAGCTTAGTTGTCTTTGCTCCTCCAAAGTAAGGTACTTCATAATATATGAATATGACGCGTTACAATTATTCTTAACCAACGCGTTCGGAAACTGTTCTATGTAAATTCGCGCAAGGTTATAATTTGGATTATTACGAGAAAGAATTAAAGAAAATTGAATATCTTTTCGAATAGCTTCCTCAGAAAGAGATTGATATGGACGTTGGGAGCTTAATATGAATACTGGCACAGATTTATTTAATAATGCTTTTATGTGCGCACGATGACGATATGCAACCAATCTTTCAAACAAATTATTATTACGCGCGAACACGCCAATTACCGCAGCGCGTGAAAAGCCAACCAATAATTCATTCATTTCTGGAATTTGATTTTTTACTCTAGCTAAAGCTAATGAAGCTTTAAGAATATCTAAACTTAAATTAGCTGGTACGATTTGTTGACTTTCAGGCTGCGTCACACGCCTTAACCAGAACCTTTCGTCTGTATTGACACGCTGATTAAAAATATATTTATTTTGCTTAAGATGACATTTGGTTAAATCAAAAAGTATACCGACGGAAATATAATTTCCGTGCGTAAAAAGATTAACGCAGCCATCCGTAGGTAGCAAGGTAGTAGACATTTTTTTCGTATAAATCGAGTCTTTTGCGCTGCCTCGCGCATGCAAGATAACAGCACTCTCCCATGATTGTAAAAAATAATTGTAACGACGACTTCGTTCGACTCCATTAGCAAGGGGCTTAACTGGACGATTGTTTTTTGGCGACGCTATTTGCTTAAGCAAATATTCCCAATTACGATCATCGTCAACGACCGTACGCACTGTTTTTGCTAACACATTACCCTCGGCAAATACTCTATTTACCGTCTCTTCACCAATCATTTCGAAACTAAACATGTGCCCTCCTCTGACCGCTCAAGGTAATGGTCGTATTGTTGTAATAAGTTTTTGACCTGGGTTGATTTTAATTTATTGGCAAACATAGAATTGTAATTTCCATATTTATATTCGACGCCAACGGTCTTTGACACCATCAGGCTTTCGTGAAAACTATGCGCGCCCGCTATCACCAAATAACTAGCGATCACTAACGCATAGTCTTGCCATTCATTTTTATTCAATAGATTTAATAACCCGGCAAGTAACATTAATGAACCTGTATGGCCTGATGGTCCGCTAATTGTTGGCATTAATAACTTTGATGCTTGCGCGTAAAATGATGAATTTACATCTGCAATAAACTTTTCTTTAGCGGGTTTGTGTTTTGAAATACTCGTAATTTTTTGGTTAAAAAATTCGAGTCGGCAAATACCTTGCTGGTAAAATGAATTATCCGGGGTGGAGATTTCTGTGCGCGCACGATCTGAAAATAACTGCGGGTTGAAAATCTTCTGTACCAACTCTTGTTTCAGAGCTGCGTTTGTCTTAGCTGTGTTGAGATAATCATAGATATAGTGAATAAAGCAGGTTTGAACATGCAAGGCTTCCGATGGATTCTCATCAGCGTTCCCTAAAACTTGCAACGCCTGCTGTAAAGGCGCTACGTCGGCTAACGGCGTGAGGTGACCATGTATTTCTTGGTTGTATAAAGCGCCGGTAAATTTTGGGTGATCTTCAATGATATTAACTATTTCATCGTAATATTCTTTCAACATTGAAATTAGATTATTTGAAATTTTTACTATCGCATGGATGCAGCTAGGATCTTTTATTAAAATTAATGCCAGCTTAGTTTCAAAAAACTCTTTGTGGCTAATAATCAGTTCTTTTAAGACGTTATCGAATTGCTTATGCATTATTTTTCTCTCATTGTATACCTCGTAGATACACAATAGAGAAAACAGAATTATAAATACAATATATAGATTTTATAGCATCTATAACTTTTTCTTATCAGATTAATTTATAGGTTACGATTATTATTCGCATACCAATTAATTTAAGTTGTCATATATTGATCATTACCAGCAAATTAATTACAATTAAGATCTTTTTCCAGCCAAAATACTTAATAAATGGACTTTTATGCCAAACCAAACAATTTTGAATTACATTTTAAAAAAACATGACTGCCACACAGTCATTCTATATGGCTCGCGCGTGGATGGTACTAATGATGCAACAAGCGATTATGATATTTTAGCAATTCGTGACAGCGGAGATTTCGAAAAAGATTGTGCGGTTTTTGAAGGCTGCTATTTAGATGCATTCATCTATTCAGAAGGTAACATCATTGAGCCAGATTCATTTTTAATTCGAATCAAAGATGGAATCGTATTGGCTCAAAAAAATAAGTTGGGCGATGAACTGCTATCGCATGTAACTAAAATTTATGAACATGGCCCTGAAAAAACGCCAGCTTGGGAAAAACAAGAAATTATAAGTTGGTTGCCAAAGATGTTAGAACGCGCAAAAAGAAATGACGTCGAAGGAAATTACCGCCGACACTGGTTACAAACCGAGTTATTGAAATGTGGTATCTGGGCCCTAAAAAATCATTTGCTTGGTTAAAAGAAAATGACACAGAGGCTTATGAGAAGTTTTCTAAAGCGCTGCAAGCAAACGCTAGGGTCAGTTCGATTAAAGAACTCATTAACCAAATTTTAAAAATCAAAAATCGCTAAAGACACAATTTCCAAAGCAACTTCCGTTTCACTTTTAGATGTTGTATCAATTAATCTAAATAATTTTTCATCCGTAAACGCATTATCAAAATCTTCTTGCATCTTAAGCATGCTATTTAACTCTTGCTGCTTTTGCCACAAAATTCTATCTCTAACACGGATGCGGCGTTCGAGTTCTTGTTCGCCGCAGCGCAGTCTAAACGCTTTTATTGGCAAGTTATGTTTTGAAAAATAATTTTCAAACTTTTCGAACAAAATCGCCATTTCGTAAGTCAACGGTATAACAAAATTCATTTCACCGCGTTGTTTGTGATATTCAATTATCAAGGATAATGATTGATAAACACTTTCTACATCCGTTTCATTTTCCCAAGCGAAAGGCACGCGGGACGCAAACCAGTCGCAATCTAAAAAAACTATTTTTCCGATTTCCTGTAATAGCGCCCAGCTTGTATCGGTTTTTCCAGCACCGGTAGGACCGGTGAGCAAGATAATCATTGCGGCCCTCCGGTTGATATGGACACTGATTACCTGCTATACGATAAAGCAATACCTTGCATAGTTCTTAATATATTTTCGATATTTTCTTTTAACTCTTGACCTTCGGATTTGGCGGCGGCTGTTTCAAAAAGTTTATTTCTGTGTTTAACAATCTCAGAGACGCTAGTCGTCCACTTCATTGCAAATAATTCTAAAGCTTGATTTGGATCGACATCGACTTTTAATTTCAAAATATCTATCAGGCTGTTAATGACTTGCTTTTTGTTTTCTAATGTTTGCGATTGAAAAAAAGCGGCGTCTAAATGCGCTTGGTATTTTTCTAAAAGCTGGCGCATACGTCGGACTTTTAATTCAGATTGGTAGCAAGCAGGTAACAACGCTTCAATGTCTGCAACTAATATTGAACCTTGTGATTGAATATATTTATTGAAGATAGATTCATTGCGATGTTTTGTAATGAGTTTGACTGTGGCGCTAAAACCAAATACATCTGTAAATTTATTAAAATCTACCGAATCGCCTTTATTAATTCTTAGTGAGACAGCCAAATCAATTTTTTGTTGTATGGCAACTCTGTCAATGGTATTAGATTTGGATTTGGTATCTGTCAAGTACTGGATATATTTATCTAGGCGTTCGTTAATTTTCTTAACATCATAATATTCTAATTGTAACTTTTGTTTAGAAGACACTGTCTTTTCTTCTTTTTCTTGCTTCACTTCATCATCCGCAGATTTTCTACGCATACTAGTAAAAGAGGCGAGCCTAGTCTTAAGTGAATTTGTTGGAGTAGTAACAGGCGATGCTAATTTGTCAGTCGACGTTTCGCTATCCTGACTATCAGCATTCGGATTTACAGTTTGAGATATTTGATCTGGGGTTTGATTCGGCTTATTATTAATTGCTGCGGCCTTCGTTGCAAATGCGCTACCTGAATTAGATAATAGAGCGCTTTTCACAGCTTGTTGTTTTGCATCTGGAATTGTAAATTGAGGTTTTTTACTTAGCATACTAAATTCTCATATTGAATATGAATGGTCAATTAGTATACATTTAATAACCCTTTTGGTCAAGCAAACATCTTAATAAAATGATTCATAAAAAACAATGATTTATACATTCCGACAAGCTCTAGGGCTGCATTTTTCTACCCTGCTCAATGATAAAATTCTCTGCGTTATTTAATTTTTGAATATCAAAACGCTTAATCAAAATAATCGGTTGTTTAGTTTCTTCTACAGAACTAATAATAATATCGTCACGCATAAACCCTAGCTGTTCAAAGTAGACGGCAATCTTATTCAAGACTTCCACAGAATCATGCATAAACCAGGCAGTTTGATTTTTAGAAGTATATTTCCAAGCATTTCCTGGTGTCACGACCGATTTGAAAATGGCATCGAGCTTTTGTCTCACGGGGAATTTAAAGACATTCTGAAATAGATTTAAAGTAGGAGTGGCTAGTTCCCACCAGCACGACTTCAATTGGATACCGCTATCTTCAAGCTGATAATCATTGTTCTGAATAAATTTCACGTGTTCACTTTGATCATCTAAACTATTTGCCGAACGCAGCTTGCCTGTGATATAAAAAAATTCTTCACTTTCCCGCACAGCGGTTGGAACCAATAGTTGCTTACACGCTTTATTACAGGTATAAAAATTTATGACATGTTGCATGATGGAAGCTTTAGTCCAGGGATTAAATATTGGGTTTGGCGCAAGTGTATTATCGGCGGAGCGCCTACCATAACGTAATTTATCCAGTTCAGATTTTTTTATTGTAAGATTATATTGAAAGGTAAAACTGGAACGTGGATTAGCCATACTTACTTCCTATGCAAATAAATTTGTAACATGCGGACGGGCATAAACTTTCAGAGGACATGCTGATTGTCGGTTAGCTTACTTAGATCAATAGATTTAGTCAATTATATTAACAATCAGAATAATTCGCCAGGACTAAAATGGGCGCAGCGACAGCTCCGCCCATGATAATTACAGTGCAGCGGTCATACTACTCTTAGTCGGCGCTGATACCGAAATCGAAGGGTCTAGCAATAATGGATTAAATCTTTCAAAGTAGCCGTCGGCTACTAAGAAAAGTTTTTGCACTTCGCCAACTTCCGAACAAAATGAATTAAAAACATTGTTTAACTGTTTAGTCTCTTTAATATGATTCAACAATTCGGCCGGTGACTTAATCGTTTTAGTTACAGCCGCGTCCGTGACAACAACGTGATGGCCAGATATCAACGTATGCAGCTTTTCTAAGAAATCTCTTTTTTGCACGCGTTTATTTTGTTGGAAAAAATTATTTTCTTTGAGCTGTTCGTTCAATACGCCGATTTTCATCTCTAACAAGTTTTTTAATTCTTGCTCTGGATGCGGGCCATTCAAAATATCTTCGATCAAATCGTCATGATAAGCTTTCAATTTTGGCTGTACGTGCATAGCTGAATGTACCAAAATCGGCGTGGATTTCGCCGGCGGTATCGTCAGACTGACTGTTTTACTTTGTTCGGTCAAAAGCCCTTCTACTTTTTCCAGTGTTTTATTTACATTGCGATTATCATAAGATACCTTCGCTTGATAACCACTCCACAACGCGCTGACGCCTGATATTGCAGCGGCGCCGATCGCTGCGATGCTAGTCACGATGGACAGCGGCGGACTGACGATCAATAAGAACGTAATCGCTAAAGCAGAAACTACACCCGTGAACGCGGCGATCATGCTATGCCGTAATTCTTTGGCGTGATATTTTTTTCCTTCCACACCAGTTTCTTTAAATAATTTGTAAGCATGAAAAAGTGATTTGGCCGTGTGATACAACGTGTTAGTGCCGATCGCAGCGACAAATAATAATGGCGCAACGGCGGCGATAGTTACCACACCTAACAAAGAACCTAAAATAGCCGCGCCGATTACCATGAATTTCACTGTTTCTAAAACCGCTTTTGCGGTCTTGGTAAAATTACGGTTAACCGCATTGAAGTAATTCACTAACGCTAATATCGCGCGGATCATTTCCGTCGCTAGCGCGGCCGGTAAGACAAAAAATCTTGCGGGACCCGTCATCGCCGGTGTCAGCGCTGCGAAGATACCTGTGAATAAACCTAATTGCACCGCATCATTCGCGTGTCCGACGATTGGTATGATGGGATCATTATCTAAAACTATTTGACGACGATTACGCGTAGCTGCCATAAAAACTCCTGTTATGTTTAATTTTTTAGATGCGAGGTATTTTAATGCTTTACAAAAATTATTGTTAAGCAAAATTAATTGTATTTTTTTAAATTTAGAATAATTTACAAGCGAATTGCGAGATGTCGTACAATTACTCTCTGTCGCGGAAAAAAAGCGTTATGATTTTGGATTCAAAGGCCGCAGAAATTTTTCTTCGAACTCCGCCGCGCCTAAAGGTTTACTGATTAAATAGCCTTGCACTTCATCACAGGCAAACTTAGTGAGAAAGTTTAATTGATCTTGCGTTTCAACACCTTCCGCGACGACTGATAGATTGAGATTTTTAGCCAATGAGATAATTGTTTTGATGATGGCGAGTGACGTGGAATTAGAAGTGATTTCAGAAACAAATGATTTATCGATTTTAATCTTATCGACCGGAAACTTGGTTAAATAACTTAACGAAGAATAACCGGTGCCAAAGTCATCGAGCGCGATAGTCGTGCCGGATTTTTTTAATTCTTCCATCTTGGAAGAGATTAACGAATAGTCTTCGACGATAGCGCTTTCGGTTAATTCAATGGTGATGTCACCGGGCGATAAATTCTTATCTTTAATAACTTTGTTCAGCATGCTAACCAAGTTGTCTTGCTTAAGTTGGTTAGGAGATAAATTAATAGCGACAGGCACATAACATTTCGCGTCTTTTTTCCAGGCGGCGATTTGACTGGCAATTTGTTCAATCGCCCATTCGCCGATCGCAACGATCAAGCCAGTTTCTTCCGCGATCTTGATAAAATTGATGGGCAGAGATACTTTGCCATTCGGATCACGCCAGCGCAGCAGCGCTTCGCAGCCGATTAATTTATTTTGGCTGATGTTTAGAATAGGCTGGTAATAGACTAAAAACTCATGGTTCTGCAACGCTTTTTCTAAAATATCACGCGTTTGCTGATGAATTAACGTATTGTGCGACTCTCTATCGTCTTGCGTTTTAAAACTTAGCTTTTCCAGCAACGCGCGCTCATGCTGCTTGGTATCCGGCATGTCAGCGGAAGTATCGTTGTTGAAGACCGCGACGATAATTTCAAAACTTCTTAATGTTTTACGTAGCGTTAAATAGAAATTAACGGCGACAGTTTCATTTAATTTATTTTTTAAGGTCGTAGCAGTGAAGAAATAGGGAGTTTCTTTCTTGACTATGGCATCGATTATTTTATGCAATTCCGGAGTAGGGATATCTCTAAAAATATCTTGCAAACTAATCGTCAGCATTTCTTCGCTAGAGTAATTCGTGATATCTAATGCGCGGCTATTTGCGAATTCGCAATTCCAGGTTCGCATGTTGAAAACAAAAATATTGCAGTCTATCGCATCGTAAATATGTGACAACATTTCTAAACGCAATTTAATGCGTTTGGTTTCTAAAATATCGACGACAATTTTTCCCAGTGACTTCAACGCTTGCTTTTGTGTCTCAGTCAATGTTTTAGGTTTCATATCTAAGACACAGAGTGCACCCAAACGGAAACCTTCTGGATTTATTAACGGTACGCCCGCATAGAATCTCACTTGATAAGTACTCTTCACTAATGGGCTCTCAGAAAAAATCGCGTCTTTAGTGGTATCCGGAATTTCATAATAATCGTCCTGCAAAATCGTTTGATTACAAAATACTGTTTCCCTAGGCATTTCCGTCAACGCGGTATCGATGCCAGTACCGGCTTTCGACCATTGACGATCTTCGTCGATAAAATTAATTAAAGAGACGGGAGTTTCACAAATGAGACTGGCAAGTTTTGTAATATCATCGAAGGTTCTTTCAGCGGGCGTGTCGAGGATGTCATATTGTAACAACGCGGATACTCGTTCATTGTCATAATCTGAATCCGTGGAGTTAGGCATAAATCCTTTTTACTTCTTATCCGTTAAAAAACAAGAGGATGAATGTTTATAATACAATATTATGGCAGAATTAACCAGGTGAGGGGTGCAAGAAATGCTATTTATGTATCCAATTCTTTCAATTTATCCAAATCTATTCATTTTTATAGCTACTACGTGTTCGTCATCATGTGTAGCAACTGGTGCATATTGTGCGTCTTGTTTGCAGCCAAACAAGGTCTTGCGCCAAAAATTTAATGGTTTTCTAAATGAATGAAGTAATAGGGCCACCAACGTTCCCAATATAATAATGTCAGCGGCCAATATAATATGGCTGCCGAGGCTGCCGCGTGGTTGCTCTCTGGTTAAAAGATTAAGCTCGGGCGTGATCGTCGCATCTTGATAATCATCGAAGATTGAGTGCGGTTCTGATACTGGTGCTGCCAAAGGTTTTGTAGAGTTGATAATGGCGATTACATTGCTATTATCAAACATAAACTCTGGAACCATTTTCCAATCATGAATTAACGCGTATTTTTTAAATAACTCTAAATCTCTGCCAATCACAACAGTTTCGTTTGGATGGTTCGCTTGATAGTTCAACGTTAAGTTTTGTCGCAGCGGTTTTATCAATGGTAATGTTAAGTTGAGATTCAAATGTAGCAAGATATCACTATGTTCTTTCGATACGTAACTTGTCATGCTTTTTGAATGAGAATTCATCTGCTGGGCGGGAATGTGATATTTTTCCCAAGCGCGCGTTTCGTTCGACCAAATTGTTTGTTCGAACACAACTAAATCTTCCACCATTTGGATGTTACCAGAAAATTGCTCCATCAATTCTGCTAACACTTTTTCAACGTCTGGCATCACATTTGTTTTGATGTGCCATAGCGAATATAAATTACCAACGTCCGTCGTGTCGGCGACACTGCGCGCATCTTCCGGCGTTAAATGAAAGTGTGAAAGCAATGATTGATAACCATTCTCACGCGCTTTTTTTTCTGCGGCGAGTTCTTCCTCAGTTTTATGCAATATTACTTTTGATGGCGTAACCGGTGCAGGCGTTGGCTTACGATAGTTCTTATATTTATGGCCCAAGTTGATGGTCATATGCTTGGCGATGTATTCGACGTATTCAACATAAAATCGGTCCCTACTAATATAATAACTGGGACGGATATGAGCAAACCTAGATTCTCTGCCGTGACCAATGTTGATGATGTCGTTGACAGTCTCAGTGATACTAATGCCGTGATCGATCAAACGGAGGAAATCTTTTTCGACTAACTCTTTTTGATAAAGCAACCGTTCGCAAGCGAGAAACTGCGCTTTTTCCGATAAGGGCAGACTTAACGTTAAAATTTGCTGCGCGTTTAATAAAGTTTCGTCGAAGAAAGTCTTGAAGAATAACACGCGACTAGCGGTAAAAAATCCAGATAAATCTAATTTAATAAAATTAGCGTCTTTCACTTTTTGAATGTCTTGCGCGGATAAATAATTAGAAGCGGCACCCTGGCTGACTTTCCAGATATGCAATTCCATATTATCAAAATCTCTAAAGCTTTTAGTCAACAATGTTTCCGCTAGGTAAACGACTGTTTGCTTATTAGCTGCGCGACGTTCGTCAATTTTGCTAAGATCTTCCGTAGTGATACCGGCTTGACGTAGTTCTTCAATCAATTGATAAGGGAAATTTGCAGCTTCGCGCGGTGGAATATGATCATTACTATTCAAACCTACTGTCAATTCCACATTATTGATGATGGCATTCAAAATATTGCTGATAATCCTGAAGGATTTGGCTGTCCCAGAAATCTTAAAGCCGGACTTCCCAATGTTCCATGCTGTATTCATGAATTTTTCGATTAACAATATTCTATCGATTTGACGTGACAACATATTTACCTACCAGATGTTATTTGAGCAATATTATACTGACAATTAATCAGCATTATACAAAGGATTTATTAAGATAGTATTAAAAATGAACGATAGCTTGAGGATCGCTTAAGTCACTGTTTTCGAGAAGAATATGTGAATGTTAACGGCGTCCACGCCCGCCGTGGAAGCCACCTCGATGACCGCCAAAATCACGTCCGCCGTAGCCGCCCCGGTCTTGGTGATATTGTTGATGGTTTTGGTGATTAGCGTGGTTGGTATTCGTGTGATTTGCATTGGTGTGACTAGCGTTCGCATTGGTATGCTGTGTAGAGGTATTTGTATGCTGCGCGTTTGTGTGTGACGTATTGGTATGCGCGGTATTGTTATTAACGTTTGAATGATTCACAGCGTTGTTACTAACATTATTGTGATTGAAGTTTTGATTGTTACCGTTATAGTTATGGTTCCAATTATTATTATTCCAATTATTATGGTTCCAATTGTTGTTGTTCCAGTTGCCGTTCCAATTATTCCCCCAACCGCCCCAGGCCCCGCCAATCAATGCCCCCACTGCTAGACCGGTGAACAGCGCTGCTCCGAATCCATAGCTAGGATAAAAATAATCGGGCGCATAATAATAAGATGGAGGATAGTAATAATAAGGTGAGTAATAGGGTGGTGGCGGTGGAAATGCGGCGGGCTTATCCCACACTGGTGCTGGGTAATCATCAGGATAATAATCGAAAGTATTTACAATCACGTCGGCATAAGCCTGGAGGGTAATAAAAAGCAGAGTAAACGCTGAAAAATTTAAAAAAATTTTGAAAACGTTTTTCATGATTTTTCTCCAGGATAATATTCTAAGACAGAGCTAATCATGTTGATACGATTATATTATAAGCCGAATAAGACCCGGATTTTCACGATAAAATCGAAAAAAAATCCTTGCATTTTACTTTTTGAAAGCGTGCTAAATGTTGGTTAAGCGCGTTACTTCTTCTTCTGTGCCAATCTCATTTTGTGGCGCTGACGCAAGGCAATATCTGAAAGGATTTAACTTTGCTAATTTATTTCTGAATAAAAACGCAGACAATATGACGATAACACCAGCTTCGCTAAGCAACGGATTTTCACTAACGATGGAAAATATCGCTAAAAGAACCGAAGCGCTCAAACCATGGCGTTGCGCATAAACATCATTAAGATATTCTTGACTAGTTTTAAAAAAATTAGGTAACGCCGCTTCTAGTGTTTCATTACTAGGTTGAGTGAAATTAACAGCAGCCAAATTATCGATCGCGGCTGCGGCTTGATCTTGAGAAAATAAATTTTGGCAGCGGTTATGCTGATAACATTGCATAAAATCATTTTGTCCCATTAACATTTGTAAAGCTGACTTCGTGTCGTTGTGCTGCTTGACCTCTGCAGAAAATTTTTCTGTCCAGAGAGTTAATTTAGGATTTAGTTGCGAAATCTTTAGTTGTTTTTTTAACTGCGCGATAAACTTGAAATCAAATTGATATACGACAAATAAAGAATTTTTTTGAGATAACAAATCTTGCTGGGCCGGCGTTAATACGTCAGATTTGCCGTCTTTGATAAAATCTAAAATCGCCTTGGCGATAGTTTCAACCTGCACGCCTTGACTCATATGCTCTAAAGCGATAGCTTGAATATCATTTTTTGTAGATTGCGCGGCCCACCATTGCTCGCGTACTTGCTGTTCCGTGCAACTTCTTAATTTAGCTATCGCTAAGCGCGGTGGTACGTTAGCATTTTGCATCATGCCTTTAATCGCTTCTAATCGATAGGGCAAGATCACATTACTTAATTCCACTTCGGTGACATTCGCGCGTTGCATAGTTTCTCTATAATTACCTGGATAAGATTGCGCGCGGTAAGGAGCATAAACCATATGCGAAAGTTCGTAACTCGCCGGCATCACAGTAATGTTATTATTCACCATCAAATCGCCAAGCACAGTGTAGAGTAAATCAATATTTCTACCGCTACTCTGCTGCACTTCATCAACGTCCGCCGCTGTGATGCCGGCGTTTAACAGCGCATTTATCTGATCGTTAGTGATATGCTTAGTCACCGCAGGGTTAATTGGTTTATTATTTAAAATCGCATCAGTTACATGGAATACTTCATAATGCACGGTAAAATACGTCGCTTCACCGTTAAATGGCGAATGTAGAACTTCTTTCATTATTTTGTGAAGTAACTTTATCTGCTCGCGCATTGATAACGCTCCACGTCAGATAAATCATGTTGTTCTTGAATCGGTTTGTTTCTAAAAAAATCAAACCAATGCCACGGGTTAATCAGTTTTAATTTCATAGCGATGACAAACGTCAACAACAGCGTACCACCCGCGAACCTGGCTTGATTTTCATTAATGTGTTGCGCCGCTTGGATTTGAAAAGCCGGCGTGAAGCTTTGATTGAGATGTAGGTCCAACACTTCTGGATGATGCTGCAAATAGCCTGGTACTTGCGTTAGCACTTGATCGGGATGTTCGCGGAAAAATTTATCGCGGCGGTAGTGCTGTAAATTCTCCGCCATTTGTGGCAGATTTACCAAAGTATCACAGTCATTTTGTGTGTAGCACGCAAGCCAAGCGGCTTGCGCTTGTAAAAAATTATCGGCCGCAGCAGTGTCATCAGCCAATGCATGCGCTAGCTTTTTAAACTCACCCACTTCAGAATTTAATATGGTATCGATTTCTTGGGCGCTATTGCCCCGGCTAGACTGCATGCTGCCCTCGTTTTGCTATTATTAGTTATGGCGCATATTGTATAATAAATATACTCATTCGGCAACATCTAATAGCCATTGCGCAGCTCATTTAAGCTTAGGTAATTGTTTTTTGCGTAATATATAGGAAAAGCCACGTTAAAAGTACTTGCCAAAATCTTCGAATAAGCATAAATTTTTCTCTTCACGCGCCGATTTGAGCTACAGATTGCGGGCGCTTTATAAATCCGGCTAAAGCGTAAGATCGCTTTAGCCTCTATTGTTATTAATAGAGGTTCTTCATGAAGTATTACAAAATTTATCATTACAGTCCTTGTGACGCTTTAGAAACAATTGATCCTGCTTATTATGGCCGCGGGGTTGCATATTTTTCAGAATTACGGCGCCGACCTAGTAACACGACGCCTTACTCTTTTTATTATGTCGTCGATGAGCCAGAAAAAGTGGTGACAGAATTCGCCGCGCATAAATACGAAATTTATCTGCCTTATGCGTGGAAAAAATTAATTTATAATCTTAGCGAAGATCCACAAAATTTTTTTCAACAAGCAGATGGTCAGACCGAAGAACACTGCCACAATCGCTCCTTTCAAATCACCGACAGCGTTTTGAAATTAATAAAAGAAAACGGCTATAAAGGCTGGACATCTGGATATGGTTTGCAGCCTGCGCTGATGCTATTTGATAAAATGAAAGTCGAAAAACCGCGTGATCATTGTTATCAAGTCTACAATTATCAGGATGAAACTTTGTTGGAAAATAATGTAGTCAGCCATACTGCGGGGAATTTTTTATTTTTCAAAACTGTTTCACCATCGAATGATATGCAGATAGTGGCTACCACAATCAAATGTAAAATGGGTTAAAGAGTATAAAAGCAGGGGTAGTAAATCCCTCTCGAATGACATCGAGAGGGACCATCAATAGTTTAAGACCAAGCTGCGATTTGTTGTTCCACTTGCAACGCCAGTATGTGGTGCGCCATATCCGTAGGATGCAATGAATCAGCGAACACATAACCAGAAGGCGCACTGCTGGGACAATAAATAGCTTGACTGACAGTGGCACAAGCGGGAGATGTTGCATTAACAAATTGGAATGATTGGCCCGCGATGTTATACGGCTGGCCTGCAGCGGTGGCAATGGCAATGTTATCCAATAAGTCATAAGAGTCGACGATGAGAATTTTCACGCCATATCTTGCGACGACTTGACCCAACGCGGTATTCAACATGGAATTAAAGGTGAAAGACAGACTTTGCATTTGGGATGGTAACGTGGGATTGGAAGCCGCTAACGCATTAATTAACGGAGTTAAACCCAGGTTAGGCAGCGTCACCACCACAATTCGTGATGCCCCTCTAGACGCAAGGACGGCGGCTTGAGAAGCGATGTTATTCGCCGCAGTGCTAGCCGTTATCAACAATTGCAATTGGGAAGGGAATGTAGCGCCCGTTAACACGGTAAGAATGTCATTAGCGCCAGACCAAATAAAATAAATGGCATTCGCGTCAGCGACATTGCCATGCGTAGATTCATAGAACAAAACTTGCGTCGCTAACGCCGGCGCCCAAGTTTCATTAAAGCCCGCGGCGGCTGTCGTGCTACCCGCAGCGGCATAATCAAAACCAGTTAAAGTGCCCGTGACAAAACCTGGTACGGCGTATTCTGAATTGTTTGTGATAGTGTCCGCTGGCGTTGGACCTGGATACACTGGTAAAGCCACACCTTTAATATCGCGCGCGACATATTGCGCCCAAACATAACCGCCATAGGTAGTAAACGTGGGTGCTTTGCCGACGGGTAAAGGAGTAGGGAAAGACCAGATATTGTTGTAGCCGCTATCCGTTAAACTATCACCAAAAAAAACTAATTGTGAAATCTGATTAAATGGAATGGCTTCCGCCGTGCTAACTAAGCCGCAGCACAGCGCGAAGACGCTGGCGACTAGAGTCGTGTGCACTTTGGCGGAGGCCAGCAGTTGCGATATCTTTTTTAACATACTTGTTTCTCCATAAATTGTTTAGAAGCTATAACGCGCTGCCAATCCAACGATATTGACCGAGCCGGTATAGCTGGCGGTAACCGTATTAACTTCTAATGGCAAGGTGCTGTTGACGCTGCTTCCAACGCCTTGAGTGACGTTGACGGTTTGATCTTTTAAGAAGATATGTTCGTAAACGCCATCTATTCCGAAATTCTTGCTCACTCTAAACGTCGCGCCGCCAGTCAACCAAACACGGTCGGAATCAGGGATGCGAGGATCGCGGTAAGCATTGCGCGTCGGTGTTTCGTCGTATGCCACACCCGCACGGACCGTCCACTTAGGCGTAATATGATAATCCGCACCTAACGCACCCATCCAAGAATTATTCCACTTGGTGGTTACCGTACTGTTTATAGCAAACGCTTGCGGCATATTGATGCTGAGTTGATTGAAGGAATTCCATAAGTTGTATTGCACGGAAGCTTTCACCGTCCAATTACTAATATCGCGCGCGGCACTTAAGGTGACGACGCCTGGCGTTTTCACCGCTGCGCTGACAGAGGTACCCGCGTTAAATAGGAATGCTTGCGAAGGCGCAGGAGTCACGCCGCCTGGGCTAGTAAATTGACGGCCGTTACCACCGATTTGTTCCGAAATTTGCGAGCGGAAACCGATACCCAGACGTGTCAATTGATCAGGCTTCCATAACGCACCGAGCGTATAACCGTAACCCCAACCGCTGCCATTCACATAAGTCGCGTGCGTGGAAGCAATTAATGAATCAATCGGTGCAATCCCAGTATAAGGACCATCGAAGTTAGAAAAGGTGGCTTGAATATATTGCGCTTGAAAACCAATACCGATAGCTAACTGATCGGTGAGGGCCCAGCTAAAAGATGGATTGATGTTAATGGTTTCGACTTCACTGTTGTCAGCGATAAACCGCAACACTGAGCTATTATCATAACTAGTCGTTAAACCAAACGGCGCGACGACCGCTACACCCACTACCATTCTATCGTTAATACGCCAGCCAAAAAAGCCATCAGGAGCAAACGCGGATTTGGCAATGCTGGGTTGGGATGTCTCACCCGCAACCGGCGCGGTGATCGCTGTCGGGATTGGGCCCGGAATATTTACGGTGTGTATCGCCGTAGCATTACTCATTCTTACCTTTGGCATAATTTCACTGCCGCCAAGATAGGCTTGATTCTCTATTAAAGTGGATAATGTCGCTGGGTTAGTAAACATCGATGAAACATCATTGTCAGCCGCGGCTGCACCTGCTGTCGCATCACCCTGTAAACTTGGACTAATCTCATTAAGCTGAAAGCCCGCAGCGAACGCGGAACTAAAACAGGCTTGGGAGATGAATAAAGTCACAGCAGATCTTTTGAGGAACGAACGTAGGAAACCCATCGTTGCAAAACCCTCCATAGTTTTTAGTTAGAATTCCATATCTTCCAAGGCATGACAGCTAACGTTGATAGCGTTATTACAGACTCAGGATTGTCAAAAGTATATAAGCACGTTTGCTAACTTTCAAACGATATCTTTCATTTGACTGGGATTCTTTTGTACACGTGGTGTATATTGTGTTAACTGCGACAGATATTTGTAATGTTGTGATAAGGATTTCAAAATCAAAACCAATAACTCAGTCTCACAAATCTCAATCATCGACGCCGTATCAATAGGTATAGGCGGCATGATAGGCGCGGGAATATTTTCCATTCTTGGCGTCGTTGCAATGGCAGCGGGCGCGGCCATGTGGATTTCATTTTTAATCGGCGGCGTGATCGCGTTATTTTGTGCTTACTCATACGCGAAATTAGGCGCGCGTTTTCCCAGCGCCGGTGGGCCGGTAGAATTTTTAGTGCAAGGCTTCGGTATCGGCACGACGAGTAATAGCATTAATTTATTTATGTGGATTGGCTACATCATTTCAATCGCGCTGTATGCGCAAGGCTTCGCCGCGTATTTCATGACGTTCTTTAGCGCCACTCCGTCACCGACTATTTTAAAAAGTGTGGCGTGCGCGATCGTGTTGATCTTCACGCTCGTCAACTTGCTGGGCGCGGGCTCGGTGGGAAAAGCGGAAACCCTCATCGTCGCTATCAAAGTTTCGATTTTAATTTTTTTCGCGGCGGTCGGGATATTTTACATTGATCCGGAAAATCTTAGCACCGCGCATTGGACGTCGGGGGAAAATATTTTTTTTGGCGCGGGCATTTTATTCATTGGTTATGAAGGTTTCGGGCTTATTACTAATACCGCCGCGAATCTGTATAATCCCGAAAAAAATCTGCCGAAAGCGTTGTACTTAAGCGTCTTTATCGTCATTGCGATTTATATCGCCGTGTCAGTGACCGTCATCGGTAATCTTTCGCCGCGTCAAATATTTTCTGCCGGCGATTATGCGTTAGCGTTAGCGGCGAAACCATTCTTAGGCAATTTTGGTTTCCGGTTAATCGCCGTCGCCGCG
The DNA here is from genome assembly GCA_963692955.1 of Gammaproteobacteria bacterium. Taxonomy (GTDB): domain Bacteria; phylum Pseudomonadota; class Gammaproteobacteria; order DSM-16500; family DSM-16500; genus UBA5158. The sequence goes on from OY843587.1 coordinate 2,531,695, forward strand.
TTATTTTCCACGGCGTCAGCGATCAACGCGACGTTGTTTGGCGCCGCGAATGTGTGTTACACGAGTTATGTGATCGCGCGTGATGAATCGCTCACGAATAAACATTCACAACAACAATGGCGCGATGCGCGCGCCGGCTTATTCATCACGACCTTATTTACTTTACTGTTTATAATTTTCTTTAACTTATCGGGCGTTGCGATGATGGGCAGCGGCGCGTTTTTATTAATTTACGCCGCGGTGAACGCGGGCCATTTAAAAATTCTTGCAAAGACTCGCGCGAAAAAATCTATCGTCGTCACTTCACTCATACTCTGTCTGATATTATTTTTCATTTTAGAAATTTATACTTATCAACACGCACCACGCGCCGTTTACACAATGATTGGTTTATTGCTCGGCTGTTTTGTTTTCGAAAAAATTTATCAAACCTATCGTCAGAAAGTTTTACTTAAATAATACAATCAATCTTCTTCTCTGCTTAAAATCTATCATTTGAAATAAAATGCACAAAAAACTATAATACGCCAAATTTTCCTCAAACAGGGTGAACAGGATGTTTAGTTATCTCAGAAAAAAATGGTATGGCTCTAGTGCGAGTACTTTAGAGTCTAATTATATTTCGACGACCTATCAGTCATTTTCCAGCATTCTCAAAACCGTCGGCAAAACGTTAACGACGCTGAATCCCGTGTCAGTGACTTTAATGCTTGGCGCGTTGCAAATGTTTTTAGTAGAAGCGCAGTCGGATGATTCCTTGGTTTTAGAAGCGCCGAGCAATGGCACGTTAACGAATGTGACGTTGGTGCAGAATAACTTAGGCATGAACGCCAGCGCTTTTGCGTTCGCGGGCTCGAATTTTTCTAATATTAATATTAGTGATTACATCGATCTTCCCAGTTCACTTTTTCTAACCGTTTCATTTTGGGCGCGCGAGTTTACGCAAGGTACGATTTTGGCGTTTAAAGATTTCGAGCTGGCAGTGAATCCTTACGCGTTTATCAATCACACTAGTCCTTTCAATTGTCCGATTAATTATTTTGAAGTAGCGCAACAGGGAGAACTCGTATGCGGGGCATTAAATGATAATTATCCATTAACGGCGCCCACCTTCAGTCTTAAAGATTGGACGCATTACGCGCTCGCTGTGAATCAGAATGATATGTATTTTTATGTCAATGGCACATATAAAAGTTTGTCTGTCGCAACTCCGTACGCGACGAATAACGCTTATACATCGAGCGTGTTAATCGGCGGTAATCGGTTTAATGGCGAATTAGCTAATGTGTTACTTTACGGAAGCCCACTCTGCACAAAGCAAATTAATGCAATCTACCAATCACAAACCAGATTTATTGGCTATGACAATGCCACGCACGTTTCTAGTGAGATATGCAACTTGGGAAATAGCTTAGTGTTAGATTTTCCGGGTGATGGCTCGACTTATCTAGCGCTTTTACAAAACGATTTGCAGCCTGTCGCTAATCGTTTCGGCACGCCTAACGCGGCATACTTGTTTAAGTCTGACAGTTATTTTTACGCCGCGGATGAGGATTTACCGACGCTTATTCCCCAAACGGTATCCTGGTGGATGCGCAATGGGTCTGCGGGATCTATTATTTCTTATGGCATCAACGTGCAGATTAATCAGCAATATTTAAACAATCAAAGCGGCAGCGCGTATGCTTGCCCTGGACTTAATGGTTATTTAAGTATTGCTTATGGTCCCGATTTAGTTTGTGGCGGCTGGTTAAATTCGCCGTTAAATAAAAATATATATTTAGGTTATGGACCTAATAATACTTGGTCACAGTACGCGCTCACGCTCGATAATTCTAATGCGATAACGATTTACATCAATGGTTCTGTTATCGCTAGCAACTTGACGGAATACTCTGAACCCTCTAGCCCCTTTACTGCGCCGTTTTTTACCGTCGGCAACCAATTTAACGGCGCACTAGACACACTAAGAGTTTATTCGAGAGCGCTAAACGCGAGTGAAATTCTCGCTAACTTTAAAGCGGAAAATACCTCGCCAGATGGAAATGGTTCTGGGTTTTCTAGTTCAGGAATGTTTTCTAGTGGTAGCAGCACCAGTGCAGCTAGCAATGTTGCGGTATCGAGCAGTTTGAGTTCTTCAGCTGTTAGTTCGAGAGTCGCAAGTTCTGCAGCAAGCAGCAGCGTTAGTTCGAATGTGGCGAGTTCTTCAGTAAGCAGCAGCGTTAGTTCGAATGCTGCGAGTTCTTCAGTAAGCAGCAGCGTTACTTCGAGTGCTGCGAGTTCTTCAGTAAGCAGCAGCGTTAGTTCGAATGCTGCGAGTTCTTCAGTAAGCCGCAGCGTTACTTCGAGTGCTGCGAGTTCTTTAGTAAGCAGCAGCGTTACTTCGAATGCTGCGAGTTCTTCAGTAAGCAGCAGCGTTAGTTCGAATGCTGCGAGTTCTTCAGTAAGCAGCAGCGTTAGTTCGAATGCTGCGAGTTCTTCAGTAAGCAGCAGCGTTAGTTCGAATGCTGCGAGTTATTCAGTAAGCAGCAGCGTTACTTCGAGTGTGGTAAGTTCTTCAATAAGCAGCAGCGTTAGCTCGAGTCTTGTAAGTTCTTTAGTAAGCAGCGGCGCTAGCTCTAGTGTTACAAGTTCATCCGCTAGCAACAGCATAACTTCAAGCGATCCCAGTTCTTCTGTTAGCAGCAGCGTCACTTTAAGTTATCCTAGTTCTTCAACTAACAACGCTGCGACTAGCCAGGTTGCCAGCAGCAGTTCAACTTTTTCAAGCATTCTTCCTCGGCCAGACACTTCTAGCCACCGTTTTGCAAACACGTCTGCCAACGCTAGCAACTTGTCTTCTCGTCCCGACGCGGTTTTGACCTTGTTGCCGGTTGGTTTAGCCACGCTGTTAATGGCGGGCAGGACGGGATTTTTTGCCAGACAAAATCAAAGACAGCAACCTAAACGACTAGTTTCACTTTGCGAAAATCCAACACCGGCATTAAAAGTTTGATTTTGCTATACTTAGATAACGTTATATTACGTTATTAATATAACTTTTAAAAAAAAATTATCCACGTAAAAAACGCGTTATAATAAATATAATCAAGCAGTCCCAGGCATGGAGGCCTTATGAATATTAGTTTTGCCACAAAGATTGTGGGTCGCGTTTGCATGGTTCTCATTGTGTTTGCGCTGGCGCTTTGGATAATGCTTTGGATTGGTCATGAAAAAGAAGTGGCGTGCACCATCGTCTCCGGTGAAATAAAGAAAACCGTCACCAAAGTAAACGGCAAAGCTTCGTCTTGCAGCATTCCGCATTTAGTCGTGCAATACATCGCGAATAATCAATCCTATACTTCACCCGCGCCGGACAGCCCGGTCAGTATCGAAGGCGAGTGCTTGACGCCGGAACAATCACAAGCATTCGCGGCGAATTATCCCGTCAATAGTTTTCAGAAATGTTACTTCGATCCGCAAACACCCATCAATGTGCATTTTCATAAAACGACTTACAAACCGCTCGCCGATCTTTGTTTGAAAATAGCGTTCTTCAGTTTTGTTATTTTAGTATTAATTAAATTGGCGCGCCGCAGATATCCTACTAATGTCTAAATAGTTGGGCGATGATGGCAATAATAAAAATAACAATGACGACCACGCGCCCAATTATAGAAACCGGATTGATAGGTTTCATACCTGAATTTAACGACGAAAATCGCGCGTCAATCGAGCTATAAAAAGTAGACCTATCTACGACGATAGCTTGCGGCGGTAATTGCGCGGTGTCATTCTTAACGCCAGCGATTTTTTTCACCGCCGTGCCTATCGCTAAAAATTCGATTAACCCATTTCCTAATTGATAAACATACGTATTCACGCCAACGACATCATCCGCGCCGATACTTTTCGCTTCGGCGTCGATCAAGCCGATGGCGTTTTCACGCGCTTCATAAATTAACTGCGTTAACTCGTTAATTTCGCCGCGCACAAAACTTTTTATCGTCGACGTCACACTGCCGACGAAGCCTAACGAATACACGGAAGTACCGAGCAATAATTTTAACGGCGCATAGCCAAGACTCGCCATATTCCACATTTCGACATTGGTCATATCGCTAGTCACGATTTGATTAGGCAGGGCGGTCGCTAAGAGTGAGCTTTTAGAAGCGGTGCCTATCATTAACATTTCACTCACACCACCGAAAGGTAAAATAGTCGTTTCAATACCTAACACCGCGTTGGCGTTGTGCTGACGCGCGTGCGTGACGATGCGGTCTAAAGCTAAATGGCGAGTTTGGTTAAAAATATCGGAATATTCTTTGATTTCGCCGCGCTTTAACGTTTTTAAACCGCCTAAAATACCGCGCCCTAAGCCCACCGAATAAGCGACATTGCCAAATGAAAAGCAAACCGGCTGATACCCCGCGTCTAATTGCGCATATAATTGTTGACCGTCTGCGGAAGTGGTAAATTGCGGTGAATTTGCTTGCTCTGCGCTATGAATGGCAGACCCAATGGAAAGAAACTCCATATTGCCCGCATGCATAATCAAATCACTCGTCACGCCCGTCACCGCGGAAGCTTTATGAATAATGGCTTCTTTCACGAGGCGTTGATAAGCGGCTTCACGGCCGGCATTGATTAACTCGGTAATCTGAACAATTTCCCCGCCTACTAACGAACTGAAGCCGGCGCCTAAGCCACGAATAAAACCTAGCGAATAAACGCTATTGCCAATGACGATGTTGCCGGGAGTATAGTTTTTTTGGGCGAGACAATAAATTTCGTTACCAGATAAGCCGGTGGTTACCGTCATAGTAAAAATCCTTTTATGAGCTTTGTGGATATTACAATATAACATATTGAAATTTGCTACTAGCAAACAGCGTCTCTATAATAGGCTACCCTCAAGGAGCTTGTTATGAAATGGATGTTGACTCTTTTAGCATTACTTTTTTCAAACTACGCGTTCGCCTTTACTGACCCAGACATTACCGCGCCAGAGTCTAGCCAACAAAAAGATGCTAGACAAGCAATGGAAAACGCGAAGCCGTTATTTTTTAAATGGTTTAACGTGGTCGTAGTGAACGAAGCTGAAGTTGAGCAAGCGGCGGCAAACTTAGTTAACGAGTATCTTAGTAAATTAAAAAACTGCGAACAAGGGACATTTAAATATCCAACTCAAAACTACCTCGGCGGTCACCGCGTTAATAACGAATTACAACCCGCTTATATTTTGAATGTGGCTACAGTCATCAGCAAAGCTGACAATATTTGCGAAGTCACTACCACCATTTATACTAATCCCACCTCACAAAATCAGTGTGATTATACACTCAAAAGTTTGGCTGCCATTTCAAAACCGGTTGATATAAAATTATCTCAGCAAGGTGACAGCAGCGTGGTAGGCGCGGCGATTCAAGCAGCGCAAGATTGTCATCAACTATATTCAGTAATGACAGATAGCTTTTCAAATTCACAACGTGTGTTCGCTGAAAAATTGCAGCAATGCGCTGCGGGATCCTATTTAGTCGGCAATAAAATTATTACCTTATCAGGCTTTAAAGACGATAAGTGCGGGTACCAATCGGTTCATAATATGGATGGCAAAGATATCGTCGTCCACTGCAAGTTTTCAAAAGCCAGCATTGACGTTCTCACCCTTTTTCAATTAGCACGGCTGGACGGACACCCTAAGTTTTATAGAAAGTCTTCGCCCGCAGAACAGTCGGCGATGACACAAGCGATGAAAGAATGTGATATACCTGATAATCCATTTTAGCGGCGCATACGCAGGCTAGATTCTGGCGAATCATGTTCTTCAGGCGCGACGCTTTCCGCTTTGCTAGTAGCGGAAATTCCCCGGTGCGACGCGCTACGCTCACTGAAATTAAGTTTGACGTCGACCGTGGCGATAGATTTAAGTATGGTTTGGATAGCTTCCGAAAATACCGGTGGCTTGCCATGTTTAGTTTCAAACTCCGCCATCTGTTGAAAACCGGCGCTCAATTTCGCATTAGTTTTATCTAAAATCGCGTTCATTTTCATTTTACAAATCTCAGGATCGGAATCGTGTCGGCCCGCGAGTTGACGCAATTCACGCTGCGCCGTTTTGCAAGTCTCTTGACAAGAAATCATTAACGTAGCGTCGCGGTTTACTTGTCGCATCACATCCACCAAGCCCGGCTTAGCCACCACGACCGCGGTTAAATTATTAAAATCCGCGGCGACGTTTAACGCGGTTTTTTTAATTGACGCGATAACGCTGTCTTCGTCTAGCTTCATGAGCTTATCTTTTTTATCGACTTTAACGCCGTTAACATTCGTATTAATTAATTTAAAAACTTCTTGTACCGCATCTTGATAATCAGCCAAGGTTTTATCTTTACTATTACGGATTTTATTTAACGCGGTGGCTTCGATATTAATTAAACTAGGCGCGTTGGGAGCGATATATTTTTTTTCCAGCGCGGTCAAGCCGGTTTGCAATTGTTGCGCGGATAAATCTTGTTGCGAATTTAAAGCGTGCACGTCGTTAAGAAATTCTAAATTTTCATTACTGTAAATATTAGTTAACACCGTCATAAGTTCGGCGCGGACGTCTTTACCTTCGGGAGAATATAAATGCGATTCTTGGCCGCTGAACGCTTTCGCTTGAAAAGCTTCTTCTTTTAAGAAAAATCCATGCGTGGTCGGGGTGGCCATTTGCTGCCTATATAATTTGTTTGATTGTCATCTAATTATAGTTCACCTATGGATAAAAATACCGCAAACCAATCAAGCGCTTGCAAATAGGTGATTCTTCTGTAGAACCGCAGTTAAGCTAAAAAAGGAATATAATGTAAGGGTGTAGTGTTACCTTTGTGGAGGCAAGTCACTATGAAAACAATGAAACTTATAATGTTCGCAAGTGTGTCTTTCATGATATTAAGCGGCTGTATTGTGGCGCCAGTTGATACGGGTTATCCACCCAGTCACTATTATTATGACTCAACGTATTATTATTCTAATACGGCATATCCATACACTACCGTTTATCCATACTATTACGGGTATTATCCAAACTCATATTACTATCGCTACAATGGGTATTATCATCCTAATGGCTATTACAACCACGGATACTATTACCACAATGGTTATCATGGTGGTTACTATCATGGCGGTTATTATGGTCATGGCGGCGGTGGCTACCATGGCGGCGGCGGTCATCACCACTAAGCAGTTTTGTGAAGTGCCGTTGCTGAGTCAACATCCATTTCCATGCTAGGAGATGGATGTTGAGGATTGTGTTTACGTTTGCAATTGGTAAATAAGCTAAATGCGCTGACACTAACTCTTCTCAAACAATTTTTATTCGCGAACAATAAATATAACGCTCCCACCGCTCCCATAATCAAAATGCCCGTCGGGAAAACTAAATTTTCACAAATCTCTGTCGAAATTCTCGCGCCATACGGAGAAAAATTCGTTGGCGGCGTGCGCTCCATTAAAAAATGACAGACTGACTCTGAATTCAGAATATCTGCTTGCGGCAACGTTTCCAATCCATAATGTTGATTGTTATCGGCCGAATATATTTTATGATATTGATTGCGGAAAGGACGCGCGATATTGGCGATATGCGGCGGCAGATCTTTATCACTCATTATCATTGAAGTGACCGTGTGCATGGCATCTTCTAACGTCATTTTATAATACTGCATGAGTGTTTGCTTCACCCAATGCACACAGCTATCAAACTCAAAAGAATTATTTTTAAATTCTTTGAGTTGTTTTAGCGTGAGTTGATGCATTAAATAAATAGTGTCTTCGAAACTAAAATCCTGACGGATGAATTCACGAAACGTCGACGCCACATCCCAATTATTTAGATATTTTTCTTGGTCGCGTCGGTATAAAACCATTTGCATATTTTTATCATCGGCGCAATGAATAATGTCTACGCTCATTTTTCTTGAGAGGACTTTGAGATGCAGAGGAGTTAAACCATATTCATTTACCAGAGATCCATAGTTTCCAGAGTAGCGCTGCACTTGTCGATTTATCACCGATGCTGCTTCAACGATAGCTTTTTGCAAACTAACGCCGTCGATTATTTTCTTGCTCATCAAATCATAGCTAGTGGTCATAATCCTAAATAATAATTCTTGTAAGCCCTGCATTTCACGCGAGTCAATTTTACTCAGGCTAAATTTTTCTTGGAACGTTAACACTTCGGTGAGCAGCCCAACTTCATATTCTTCGCAGCCACACACCAACGCTAAGATTTCTTTAGGTGTTAATTCAGAATTGGACGTAGTCATACTATCTCTTAAATAAACAAAAAAACCTGTTGGTCGAATTTATAATGACAGTTATTAAACCATTTATTCTTGAAAAAGTGAATTAGTAACCATCTTTTATTGAACAAAAAATCACACTAAGCATCCCAAAATTACTGGAAATACCATTCGGTAAACAAAATAATGGCTAAGCCTAGCAATTAAAAGGATTTTTTAAGAACAATAAGATAAATAATTAAACAAAAATCCGCGGCAATAATCAAAAGTGTTATACTCGTATTTGAATATAATTTTCACAAACTAATCAATAATTACAATGTAGTATGTCAACGGAGGATAATATTTATGTTACGGTCCCGCGTTGGTTTAGCTTTAATCGTCGCATTAAGCTTATTCTCGATCTCAAGCTATGCCGACGATGGTATGTACTATAACAATGGTATGTCGATGTCCGATCACTCTATGTACGGCCATCCTTATGCCTCCAACAATGGGTATGTAAGATGCTTCGTGGTCAAAGGTCATAACCACGCTGGTAAATTCATCCCAAGACATAGAGTTTGCTTATCCAGCCACGGATATGCGACTTGCGCTAAATACGTTTACTCCATCACCCCAATGCACAGAGATAGATATTGCTCGCAATGGGCGTGGCATGGCTATCACCACGGCTGGTACGGTCGTCACCACCATTCTTGCCATTGGAAACATTAAAAGAATCGGTTAGAAGTTATTACTAATGAGACGATTTGTTAGTAGTAACTTCTAACACTCTTATTCGCCGTTTCGAGAATTAAATCAAGCCTAGCTTGCAGTCATCTATTAGCGCTAAAATGAGAGTAACGAAAACGAGTTGACGACCATAGGGCTAACACATACATGGATAGTAACTTACTGAACCTCATCAAAGCCAGTAAACTATTTTCATCGCTAGATGACGCGGGTAGAAAAAAATTAATTCCCATGTTGCACGAAATCAAACTGAAAAAAAACCGCTTTATATTCCGTCAAGGTGAATTATCCGACGGTGTGTTTCTCGTGATGAGCGGCAAATTAGTCGCGATGTTAAAGACCGTCACCGGTGAAAATAAAATCCTTTCGGAAATACGCCCTGGCGAAACTCTCGGTGAAATCGGCGCATTGTCCCATGAACCGCGCGGCGCGTCGATCAAGGCGCTAGAGGATTGTATTTTATTCAAATTAAGCTGTGAAAATTATTTCAAATTATGCGAACAATATCCCTCTTTACTATTACAAACGATGTCCGTGTTAGCGACACGTTCACGCAGTCTCATCGAAATGCTCACCGCACGCGAACCGGCAAAAAAACATATCGCCATTTTGCCCGCCAGCAAACATACGCGCATCAAAGAATTATCCGACGCGCTATTTAAAAATTTACATGGCTTCGCCAACGTGACGGTGCTATCGGATTACGATGACACCTTAGCGCATAAAACATTAACGCAATTGCAAAAACATATCGAAGAATTAGACGGCAACAATAGCAAAATATTATATATTCTCGGTCTGCATGATTCGCCTTTAAGTAAAGCGTGCTTTGAAAATGTCGACGCTTTGTATGTAGTGGGTAACGGTCGCTCGAAAGCGTATTTAAATCCCGTCACGCATAAGCGTTTGCATAACGCGGAACTTTCCTACAAAGCGAGCCCTGAATTACTTCTAGTTTATCCGGACGGGAAAAAATCACCGGTGGCGACGTCGAAATGGTTGAAACTAGTCAACTTCGGCATGCATCATCATGTGCGTCTCAGTGAAGAAAAAGATTTGCGGCGCATTTTGCGTTTTATCACCGGTACCGCGGTAGGTTTGGTATTGGGCGGCGGCGGCGCGCGCAGTTGGGCGCACATCGGCGCGATTAGAGCGCTGCAAGAGTCCGGCATTCCCATCGATTTAATATGCGGCACTAGTGGTGGCGCGATCGTCGCGGGCTATTATGCGCTGCATGAATCGGCGGAAGACAGCAAAGATGAATTAAACGATTTGAGTAAAATAACTTATAAAGCCGCGTCGCTCGCACATATCACTTGGCCGGCGGTGTCTATTTTTGACGGTGGCAGCTTCACGAAAAAGCAGCAAGAAATTTTCGGCCATAAAAAAATTGAAAATCTTTGGCTGCCATTTTTTTGCGTCTCATGTAATCTCACCAAAAGCATTCCCGTCGTGCACAGCCGCGGCGAATTATGGAAAAAAATCCGCGCCAGCACCGCCGTGCCAGGCATTTTCCCGCCGGTCGTGATGCATGGACAATTACATTTAGACGGCGGTATCGTCAATAACTTACCTACCGACTTAATGAAGAAATTTTCCAGCAGCATCGGCACGTCCATCGCGGTGGAATTAATTCATGTGACGCAAGAAGCAAAAGACTACAACTTCCCGCCCATCTTGCCGCTTATCCCCACGATTTTATCGAAACTAGGTTGGGGTTATAAAGACTATAAATTTCCAAGCTTCGTCGATACCTTTTTAAAATCATTATTAGCGGGTTCATCCGTCAAACAAAACGAAAACGCCCTAGCCGCGGACATACTAATCAGCCCAACGCTATCCCATTACGATTTGCTGCGCGTGACGTCAAAGCAGCAAAAAGAATTAATTAAGGTCGGCCATAAAGCCACGCTAGAAACATTAAAAAGTCCTAAAAAACGCAAAGAAAACCGCCTCGATCATAAAGTTTCTATACACAGCAAAACAACAACGCGCAAAACCAAATTGCATGACAAGACAAAAACCGATTAATTTTCTTTAAAACCCAATGGAGTTAGCAAAATGAAAACTATTTTCAAAACCTTATTAGCAACAGTAATTTTAGGCTTCTCAAGTATCAGCGTGGCCGCTGACACTTACGTACTAGACCCAGGACATACATTTGTTTTATGGCACATCAACCACTTTGGCTTTTCCAACCCGACCGGCAAATGGATGGCGAACGGCACTTTAATCCTCGATGAAAAAGACCCAAAGAATAGTAAAGTAGACGTACTCATCCCCTTAGCAAACTTAACCACTGGCATTCCCAAACTAGACACGCACCTAAACAGCAAAGATTTTTTTGACGTCACCACCTATCCCAGCGCGAAATTCGTCAGCAACAAAGTAGAAGTCACCGGCCAAACCGCAAAAGTGTACGGCACCCTAACCCTACACGGCGTTTCCAAACCCGTCGTCCTAGACGTCACCCTAAATAAAATCGGCATCAGCCCCATCACCAACAAAAAAACCGCCGGCTTTAGCGCCAAGACCCAAGTAAAAAGATCTGACTTCGGCATTAACAAATATCTCCCAGGCTTAGGCGATGACGTAACAATAGAAATAGAAGCAGAAGGCGCGACCGGATAGTTTTTTAAAAAAATAAAAAAGATTTTAAATTTTTTATTTTATTAAGTTAAAAAATATTTCCTTTTCGCTATCCCGAGTCAGAAAACGTTGATCGTCGAGAACCGCAGCGCAGCATACATCAGTATGCGAGCAGCGGATCGCAGAGGATCAGCGTTTTATGGCCGGGATAGTAGAAAACAAAATAGGTAAAGCAGGAAGTGATCGAGGTGCCAATTAATTGACAAGTGGAAGTCTTAGCGAGGCTTTAGGCGTCCCAACCTAAGGGATGCACACCGTCTCGAGCCGCTGACCGCCTAGTAGTAACTCATAGGGCAACGATTCACGTCCTGCTTTATAATAAGCATACTCATTCTCAAGCGTATTGCAAACAAAATTTCGGCGATCAACGACTTGCTTTTTTCTCTGCAAAGCGGGGAAAAGCACGATTTATTTCACCGCTGCCCGTAGTGCGTTGATCCGACAAACTAATATCCGTTAAACTACTCGCGACAATATTTGCGATCGCGCGCCGGTCGAACATGATTTGATTTATGCTAGTGGGGGTAGGGTGTGTGCGGCTAGTTAAAATAATAATATAAGTTTGTGTGACGGGATCAATCCATATAGACGTGCCTGTGTAACCCGTGTGGCCATAAGAACGTATCGGAAAAAATAAACCGCGCGCTGTGTAATTAGAATCTATGTCCCAACCTAAACCACGCGTTTCTGAAATCGCCGCTGGCGATTGCAGCGTCGTCATTTTCGTCACGGTGAGCGGACCGAGTAAATAGCCCGGCCGGGTTTTCGCATGCGACAATCTGCCATTATCCAGCAAGCACTGCGCATACAATCCTAAATCACTCGCGTCGGAAAAAACGCCGGCGTTACCCGCCACCCCATCCATCGCATTCGAACTGGCGTCATGCACTTGTGCCCAACGTAATTGTTTTTCGATAATTTCCGTCGGCGCGATGCGATCTTTTAATTGCGCGGATGGGCGGAACACCGTGTCAGTCATTTTTAACGGCTTAAAAATATTTTCGTAAGCATATCTATCTAATGTCTTTCCCGACAACATTTCCACCAAATAACCCAGCACTAAAAAATTCACGTCGCTGTAAGAAAAAGTCGTGCCCGGGGGATTATTTAATTTTAAATTTATAATTTGTTGTAGCGCCGCGCGCTCGCCATGCCAAGACGGATGATTATTGGGATGCAAGGGATCCGTGATATCCGGTTTCAAACCAGACGTGTGCGTTAGCAATTGCCGGATGGTCACTTCTGATTTGCCGTGCGCCGCGAACGCCGGCCAATAACGCGCGACGGGCGCGTCTAAATCTAATTTGTCATGTTCGATTAATTGCATGATCGCGGGCGTGGTCACCACGACTTTCGTCAACGAGGCGATGTCAAAAATCGTATCGTAATGCATAGGCGCAATGTTTGGCTCTACACGCCGGTTGCCGAACACGCCGCGGTAAATAGTATTGCCGCGATGCCGAACTAGAATCACCGCGCCCGGATACATCCCCGCGGCGATAGATTTTTCAACGCGCGTGGTAATTTCGTTTAATAATTTAGTGCGCACGCCAGCGGTAACAGGGATCGTCACTTCACGCGTGCCAGGAGGAAAATGCCGCACTGCCGTCGTCGCGCCAGCGTCAGTAAAATTCACGCTGGCAAGACAGGCAATTAATAGCAGAGTTTTTTTCAGAGTAATGGCTTTCGGCGTTTTATGCATACACAGCTTGTGTATCCAACAACTGCGCGACTTCAGCGATTTCCGCTTCGTCTAAACGCGGGCCGAATTTCGCCACTACTTTGGACGCGGCGAAACTGGCTAAGTTACCCGCTTCTAAATGATTAAACCCGAAAGTAAGGCCATAAATATAAGCGCCGGCGAAGACGTCACCCGCGCCCACGGTATCCACCACTATGGTTTTGTGCGCGTTGATATGCAGATAATCTTTACCGTTAAAAATCACGGCACCTTGACCGCCTAACGTGATGACGAAATTTTTCGCGTAACGTTTTAAATATTCTTTCGCGACATTCATGTCGGTGGTGTCCGCGAATAACAAGGCTTCGTCTTCATTACAAAATAATAAATCCACCGGTTCACTGAGTAACGCATTCAAACCGTCGCGAAAATAACGCACCATGTTAGGGTCTGACAAGGTCAGCGCGGTTTTCACATGATGTTTACGCGCCATTTTTACCGCTTCGATAGCGGCGACTGACGCGGTCGGGGACGCGACTAAATACCCTTCGATATAAAGGTATTCAGCGTTCATCAACGCGGTTTCGGATAATTCTTGGGTGGAGAATTCATACGTCACGCCCAAAAATGTATTCATCGTGCGGTCCGCGTCGGGCGTGACTAAGACGATACATTTGCCGGTGACGCCAGTGCGTTCGGATTCATGTAAATTTGTGTGTATGCCTTGCTTAAGTAAATTACGATAGAAAAAATCGCCGGATTCATCAGCGCCGACTTTGCAAGAATAAAAAGTTTTCGCGCCCAATTGCTGCAGTGTGAACAACGTGTTGGCGGCGGAACCACCACACGCTTTAAGATGTTTGATACCGTCCAATTCTTCTAACAACCGGTGATGTGTCGCCTCATCGATGAGAGTCATCGCACCTTTGGTTATTTGCATGCGTTTTATGGTTTCTTCGCTGACTTCGAAATCGATATCGAGTAAAGCATTGCCTATTCCGTATACTTGGAATTGTTTCATTAGGATGACATCCTGCCAAAAGACTACTATTTTACTCGCAGGACGGTATCATGCAAGTTGTTCTCATCAAAACCCGCTGACAAATAGAGGTAGTGTTTATGCCTGTTAAAATAAAAACAGACCACCCTTTTTTTCATGACCCGGCCAAAATCACGCAAACTGTCGCCGATTTTTGGGACAAAATTAGCGAAGGCTGGCATACCGTATGGGGGCCGCATATTCACCACGGCTATTATGAGCATGATAAAAAACTAACCCCTCTAGAAGCCCAGGAAAATCTCTTACACCACTTGACGGATAATTTAACGCTACCCGCCGGCGCTGACATTTTAGATGTCGGCTGCGGCATGGGCGGCAGCAGTTTATATCTCGCGAAAAAATATCACGCGCAGGTGTTGGGTGTGACCTTGAGTGAAAAACAATTGCAAATCGCCCGCCAAAAAGCCCAGTCGGAAAATTTATCCTCTGTCGCGTTCAGAATTGAAAACGCCTTGTCGTTACGCAGCATCGCCAATGAATCGGTGGATTGCGTGTGGTCGCTAGAAAGCTGCGAACAATTTTATGATAAAAATTCTTTTTTAAAAAATGCTTACCGCGTGTTGAAACCCGGCGGCAAACTTATGCTAGCGACCTGGTGTTCCGACCGTGAAGCCTATGAAAATTCCGCGGCGCGCGCTTACCAAAAACTTTGTATCGCCTTCGACGTACCGTACATGCCGACGCTACAGCATTATGAAATGTTGCTCGCGGAACAGCAATTCACGCTGCAGTCGGCGGCCGATTGGACCGCATATGTGGAAAAGAGTTGGAATATAGGCTTATCGTTAGCGAACGCGCAGTCATTCATAACATTATTAAAACTAGGCGGCTTACGTGGCTTGCGATTTGTAAAACAATTGAAGTTGATGAAGAATGCGTTTGCGCTGGGAAGAGTAAGATACGGTGTGTTTTATGCGACGAAACAATGAGGCTAAAAAATCTAGTGAAGCGGCCAAATAGTCCGCCCCACTAAACTCAACTATAGGCGTTACTCTACAACTGTAACATCTTCTGCTTGAAGACCTTTTTGTCCTTGCGTGACAGCAAATTCAACGCGCTGCCCTTCAACTAAAGAACGATATCCATCGCCTGTGATCGCTTTAAAGTGAACGAATACATCGCCGCCTTGTTCGCGTTCAATAAAACCAAAACCTTTTTCATTGTTGAACCACTTAACGGTTCCTTTTTCACGTGCTGCCATAACGAATTAACCTTCAATTAAATTTAAAAAAAACGCCGCGATAATGTGTTTCACCCTTCCGAGTAAAACAACTTCTCGTAGCGACTGGAGTAATTTACCAGAAAATAAAGAAACAGTCAGTTAGATAATGCAGAAAAGCGAATAAAAGACCATTTTTTTAGCATAAATGACCGTTTTAAACGCTTTTAGCTCATAAGACTGTCTGTTAACGACCCCAATTGCCGTCGCCATGGTGTCCACCATGGTTATAACCGCCGTGATTGTAGCCGTGATTGTAGCCGCGTTCGTAACCGTGACCATAGCGAGGACCGTAACCAGGGCCATAACCGCCGCGGTGATACCAACCTTCGTTATGCCAAACCACACCGTATTCTGGGCCGCCATATTGCGCCCAATGACTTGGCCGCCAAGCCCATGGGCCGCGGCAAATCCCATTGTGGAAATAAGAACATTGCCAAAAACCGCCTACCCAGACACCACCATAAGGTGAATCCACATATTCACACACGCGATGCGCGTGAATGTAGTAGCCATTGTCATAACCGGAAGGCACCGTGTAACACTGTTCAAAGCCGCCCGGCGGTGACACCACGACTTGCGGCGCCGGTACCGGCACATTCACATAAACTCCCACGCCGACGCCAGCCAGTGCCGGTACAGCGAGGCATAACGTTCCCATTGCGATGAAAATTAAAAAAAACTTTTTTAGTAAAGATGACTGCATAACATGGTTCTCCACTCTTTTTTTGAAAGATTTATTTAAACAGCATTATCTAAAACAATCGCATCCCAGCCACCGCCTAACGCTTTAATTAAGCCGACGGCGGATGACATACTTAAGTACTGGACATCGGCGGCGCTTTTCGTCGCGTTGAGCGCGTTGATTTGCGCCGTCAATACCGCAGAGAAATTCACGGTACCAGCCTTATACTGATTTAGCACGATTTTTAATGCTAGATTCGCGTCGGCGGCGGCTTTCTTTTGCACGATTTCTTGTTGTTTCAAAATGCGTAACGACGCCAAATTGTCTTCTACGTCTTGAAACGCGGCCAAGACGGTTTGCCGGTATGACGCGACATCGGCGCGGTACGTCGCGCGCGCGGCGGCGACGGTCGCGGCGCGTAAACCACCGTCATAAATTGTTTGCGCCAACTGCGTCCCCAACGACCAACTCAAATCAGGAATCGAAAACCAATGCGCGAAGCCGGGGTTGGTCACGTTGCCGCTCGCCGATAATGTTAGCGTAGGAAAATACGCTGAAATCGCTACACCAATCTGCGCGTTAGCAGCAGCCATTGAACGTTCCGACTGCGCGATGTCGGGACGTCTTTCTAATAATTGCGATGGTATGCTCAAGGGAATCGGCGGCGGCTTTACCTCCGCTACCCGCCGTAGAATAGAAAAATTCTCCGGCGGCGCGCCGATCAACACCGCGATCGCGTGTTCGTAAGTCGCGCGATTAATGCCATTGTTAATTGCTAAGGCTTGGGCGGCTTCCAATTGCGAACGCGCTTGCACGATATCACTTTCCGCAGCGGTGCCAGCGCTATATTCATTTTGCGTGAGGTTTAAAATATTTTTATCCGCTTTCACGGTGTCATCTAGAATTTTTTGATCGGTATCGACGCCGCGTAATTCAAAATAATATTGCGCGAGTGAGGCTTGCGCGGACAATTGCGTGACCGCGACTAACGCGGCACTGGATTGCGCGGCGGAAGCGTCCGCTTCCACGGTGCGGCGGGTCAAGCCCCAAATGTCGGGCTCCCAAGTGCCGTTCAATAACAGTGAGTGCGTCGTGCTGGGATTACCGTTACTCGTACCGACCGATGCCACACCGGAAGAAGTCGCCGTCGAACTGCCGGTGGAAGAATCGGTGCCTGACGATGTGGGATTTAAAATCGACGTCGAAGTGAAACTACCACCGGAACCCGCGCCGGTTTTTTGCCGGTTTAACGCGGCGGAGCCGGTAATCGTCGGGAAATAACTCGCGCGCGCTTCATCGACTAAATAACCGGCGGCTTGATAATTCGCGATCGCGTTCGCTAAATTTTGATTGGCGTGATTGAGTTGGTTTTCCAACGCGTTCAACTGCGGGTCATGAAACACATGCCACCACGGGCCGCGCCGGCACGCGTCTTTCGGCTTCGCGATCTTCCAACCTTTGGTGGCTTCTTTATATTTAGTCGGCACTTGCACCGCCGGACGTTTGTAGTCGGGGCCGACGTTGCAGCCGTTTAACACTATTATGCTCACTAAAATTAAAACGCGTATACGCATTTTTCTTTTCCTCAACTATTGGCCTCAACGGTTAGCCGCATCGGCCGCTGGTTTCCAGTTAGCGCCGCGCAGCTGTCGATTTACCCAGCGCGCGCTGCGTTCAAACGCCAAATAAATAACGGGGGTCGAATACAACGTTAGCATTTGACTGACGAGCAAGCCGCCGATAATCGCGATACCTAGTGGTTGGCGTAATTCCGCGCCCACGCCTCGGCCTAACGCCAGCGGTAGCGCGCCTAACATCGCCGCCATCGTCGTCATCATGATGGGACGGAAACGTAATAACGCGGCTTCGTAAATCGATTCACGCGGCGTTTTATTTTCACTGCGCTCTACATGCAGCGCGAAATCGATCATCATGATCGCATTTTTTTTCACGATACCGATTAACAAAATAATGCCGATCAAAGCGATGATACTTAAATCCGTGCCCGTGATTAATAACGCGAGCAACGCGCCGACCCCCGCGGACGGCAGCGTGGATAAAATCGTGATCGGATGAATCAAACTTTCATAAAGTATACCAAGGACAATATAAACCGTTAATAAGGCGACCACGAGCAGCACCCATTCGGTGGCCAGCGATTGTTGAAACGCTTGCGCAGTCCCTTGGAATTGGCCATGAATAGTCGGCGGCAAATGCATTTGTTTCGTCGCGTTATCCACCATGTTCACCGCGTCACCTAAAGGATAATTCGGTAACAAATTAAATGACAACGTCGCCGACGGCGATAAGCCTTGATGATTCACTGACAGCAGCGTCGAGCCAGGTTTGAACGTCGCGAACGCGGATAGCGGCACCATGTTTCCCGCGGGTGATTGCACGTAGATACCATTTAACGTTTGCGGGTATTGCCAATATTTCGGCGCGACTTCCATGACCACATAATATTGATTGAGCGGCGTATACATGGTCGACACTAAGCTCTGGCCATACGCGCCATACAATGTGCTATCCACTAATTGCGGCGTAATGCCAAACCGCATCGCGGTATCGTGACTCACGTTCACATATTCTTCCAAACCACGGTCGCGTTGATCGCTATTGATATCGGCGATGCCGGGCAATTTTGCCAAACGCGCCATGACTTGCGGCGCCCACAAATTAAGATCGTCTAAATTATCGGAAGACAAGGTATATTGAAATTGCGCGTTGCCTTGCCGTCCACCGATCACTAAATCTTGCGCGGCTTGTAAATAGAGCGTCGCGCCGCTCACGACTTTCAAATTCTTACGCAAGCGCGCGATCACTTGATCGGCGGAAATTTTTCGCACGGATAAATCTTTCAAGGTGATAAACATCGAGCCGGAGTTGACGACGCCGCCGCCAAGGAAGCCGACGACGTTTTGCACCGCCGGGTCTTGCTTCACGATAGCGACTAAACTCACTAGTTTTCCGCGCATCGCTTGGAAAGAAATATCTTGTTCCGCTTGAATCGAGCCACTAATGCGGCCGGTGTCTTGTTGCGGGAAAAAGCCTTTCGGCACGATGATAAATAAATAAATATTTAAAATTAAGGTCGCGACCGTCAGCGTTAACATCAAAGCTGGATGGTTCAACACCCAATTTAAACTACTCGCGTATTTTTCTTTCACGCCTTTGACGATGCGGGTGTAACGGTTTTCTTCTTCTTTTTCTTCTTGATTGCTGCTGAGTAGCCACGCGCACATGGTCGGGGTGACCGTCAACGAAACCACTAACGAAATCAAAATCGCGATCGCGAGCGTCACCGAAAATTCACGCAGCAATCGACCGACGATGCCGCCCATAAATAAAATTGGAATGAAAACTGCGATGAGCGAAATACTCATGGATAACACGGTGAAGCCGACTTCTTTCGAGCCTTCTAACGCCGCTTGCATGGGCGTCTTGCCGGAGATTTCCAAATGGCGGGTGATATTTTCCAACACCACTACCGCGTCGTCGACGACAAACCCCGTTGAAATCGTCAGCGCCATCAAGGATAAATTATCTAAACTGTAACCCATCAAACTCATGACCGCGAACGTGCCCAGCAAGGATAGCGGCACCGCGACCGCCGGGATTAACATCGTGCGCAAACTACCAAGAAAAATGTACACGACTAAAATCACCAACAACATAGCGGCGATCAGCGTCCACTCTACGTCATGCAGCGCGCCGCGTATCGTGCTAGTACGGTCCATGACGGTAGAAATTTGAATACTAGAAGGCGTCACCGCTTTTAGTTTTGGCAATTGACTTAAGACACTATCGACGGCTTGAATCACATTCGCGCCGGGTTCTTTGAATAATACTAAAATCACCGACGGTTTACCGTTGGAGAGGCCCGCGTTCCGTAAATCTTGCACGGAGTCCACGACGTCGCCGACGTCGCTGATGCGCACCGGGTTGCCGTCACGGTAAGTAATAATCAAAGGTTTATATTGATACGCTTTGAAAATTTGATCGTTGGTGTAAATTTCAGAAGTTTGTTTATTTAAATTCAGCTGTCCCTTGGCTAAATTACTATTCGCGTTAGCAATCGTCGCGCTGACTTGACTCAATGGAATACCATATTTAAATAAGGCGTCAGGATTTAATTCCACGCGCACAGCGGGCAGCGAGCTGCCGCCAATAATAACTTGTCCGATGCCATATACTTGCGAAAGTTTTTGCGCCAAGACGGTGGTCGCGATGTCATACATTTGGCCGGTGGAATAAATATCCGAGGTTAACGCTAAAATTAAAATCGGCGCATCGGCGGGATTAATTTTGCGGTACGAGGGCAGGCCGGGTAAATTCGCCGGTAAATTCGTGAGAGACGCGTCGATGGCCGCTTGCACATCGCGCGCCGCGCCGTCAATATTGCGCGTTAAATCAAATTGCAGCGTGATGCGGGTCTGTCCTAAACTGGACGCTGACGTCATTTCGGTAATGCCCGCGATATGGCCGAGCTGACGTTCCAAAGGGGTTGCGATCGACGTCGCTAAGTCTTGCGGACTGCCGCCCGGCAGCGACGCCGTCACAGAGATGGTGGGAAATTCCACTTGCGGCAGCGGCGCGACCGGCAGCACATAAAACGCGACGACACCCGCGATCGCGAGACCCACCGCTAACAAAGACGTAGCGATGGGCCGGCGAATAAACGGGTAAGACAAATTCATTGCTCTTCTCCTTGCGGAGTCGAACCAAAATTACGTTGAAACCAACCTACCGTATGCCGCGATAAGCGGTCAAAGCCTAGATAAATGACTGGAGTGGTATAGAGCGTCAGCAATTGGCTGACGATCAAGCCGCTGATGATGACGATACCTAACGGCTGACGTAATTCCGAACCCATGCCGATACCCAACGCCAACGGCACCGCGCCTAACATCGACGCCATCGTCGTCATCAAGATCGGACGGAAACGTAATAAGCACGCTTCGAAAATCGCGTCTTGCGGTGACTTGTTGTAAATCCGCTCTTGCTCAAGCGCGAAGTCTATCATCATAATCGCGTTTTTCATGACGATGCCGATTAATAAAATAATACCGATTAACGCGATGATGCTGAGTGATTCGCGAAATAAAATTAACGCTAACAACGCGCCCATGCAGGCGGACGGCAGCGTCGATAAAATGGTGATGGGATGAATGTAACTCTCATACAATACACCTAAGACGATATACACGACGATAATCGCCGCCAACACTAACAAACCCTCGTTATGCAGCGAGCCTTCAAAAATTTTCGCCGTGCCTTCGAACTCGGCCGTCACGCTCGGCGGTAAATTCACGTTTTTCATCACCTCATTAATCGCGCTAATGCTGTCACCCAACGCGCCATGCGGGCTTAAATTAAAAGATAAGGTCGCGACCGGAAATTGATTTTGACGGTTGACGACCAGCGGCCCGAGATTTTGCGTCACGGTCGTAAACGCGCTTAACGGAATCGGATTGCCATTGGTGTCGTTAGAATAAATATTATCTAACGCTTGCGGCGTGACTTGCAGCGCGGGCAACGCTTCCATCACCACATGATATTGATTGCGCTGCGTGAAAATGGTCGACACTTGGCGCTGACCAAACGCGTCATACAAAAGATTATCGATGGTCGCCGTCGTCACGCCTAACCGGTAAGCCGTATCGCGATCGATAGTGATAGTAGTTTGCAACCCTAAATTTTGTTGATCGCTAGTGACATCGCGCACCATCGCCAGCTGACTGAATTTCTTTTCTAAAAATGCCGTCCATTGCGCGACTTCGCTAGGCGTTGGGGAACTCACACTGAATTGATATTGCGTGCGCGTCACGCGGTCATCAATCGACAAGTCTTGCACCGCTTGCATATACAATTGGATGCCGGCGACTTTACTCACCGACGTTTGCAAACGGCGGATAACATCCGTCGCGCGGTCGCTGCGGTCTGACAGGGGTTTTAAATTTATTAACATGCGGCCGCTATTTTGCGTAATGTTAATGCCGTCGATGCCAATGAAAGAAGAGAGGCTCTCCACCGCGGGATCTTGTAACACCACGCGCGCGAGTTTTTGTTGATTAATTTCCATTTGCAAAAAAGACACTGGCTGCGCCGACACGGTGATGCCTTGAATGGCGCCGGTATCTTGAATGGGAAAAAAACCTTTGGGGATAAAATAAATTAACACCGCGGTGACTACTAGCGTGATCGCAGCGATAATTAAAATGAGTGCTTGGTTCGCCAACACCCAATGCAAAGATTCGCCGTAACGCGCGATGACTTTTTTCTGTACCTCTTCTGATTTGCGTTGAAAAGCGCTTTCGTCTTCGGGTTTTTGCTGGCGCAACATGCGCGAGCATAACATTGGCGTTAAAGTCAGCGACACAAACGCGGAAATTAAAATCGTCACCGCCACGGTCAACGCGAACTGACGGAACAATAAGCCGATGACGTCACCCATAAATAACAGCGGAATTAACACGCCGATTAACGAGACGGTCAACGATAAAATGGTGAAGCCAATTTGTTTCGATCCTTTCAGCGCGGCTTCTAAGGGCGTATCGCCGTCTTCGATGTAACGCGATACGTTTTCAATCATGACGATAGCATCGTCGACCACAAAACCCGTGGCGATGGTCAGCGCCATCAGCGTTAAGTTATTTAAACTAAAGCCTAGCAAATACATAATGCCGAACGTACCGACTAATGATAACGGCACGGACACGCTGGGAATTAACGTCGCGGGAATATTACGTAAAAAGACGAACATCACCATGACCACTAACGCCACGGATAACATTAATTCATATTCTACATCTTTCACTGACGCGCGGATGGTCAGCGTTCTATCCGTTAACACGCTGACGTGAATATCGCCGGGAATGATGGCTTGCATTTTTGTTAATAATTGTTTGATACGATCCGCCACCGCGATCACATTCGCGCCGGGTTGGCGTTGTATGTTGACGATCACCGCCGGCTCTAAGTTCATCCACGCCGCTTGCCGCACGTTTTCCGCGCCGTCGATCACGTTCGCGACGTCGGATAACCGGACCGGCGCGTTATTGCGGTACGCGACGATTAATGGTTTGTAATCCGCGCTTGAAAGTAATTGGTCGTTGGAATAAATCGTATAGGCCAAATGCGGCCCGTCGAAACTGCCTTTGGCCGCGTTTAAATTCGCGGTCAATACCGCGTTACGCACCGTTTCCAAAGACAAGCCGTACGCGGTGAGCGAATTGGGATTGACTTGAATGCGCACCGCCGGCCGTTGGCCGCCGCTGATCGTCACTAAACCCACGCCGCTTAATTGCGAAATTCTTTCCGACAAACGCGTGTCAGCGAAATCTTCGACTTGCGGCAGTGGCAAGGTGTGGGTCGTTAAAGCGAGCGTGATGATGGGCGTGTCGGCGGGATTCACTTTATTATAAATCGGCGGATATGGCAGGCCGGTCGGTAAGTACGTCGACGCGGCGTTGATCGCCGCCTGCACTTCCTGCTCGGCGATATCCAAACCCAAATCTAACGCGAATTGCAAAATCACGATGGACGAGCCGCTGGAACTCGACGACGTCATTTGATTTAAACCGGGCATTTGCCCGAATTGTCTTTCCAACGGCGCCGTCACCGACGTATTCATCACATCAGGGCTCGCACCCGGATAAAAAGTCACGACCTGAATCGTCGGATAATCCACCTCCGGCAAAGATGACACTGGCAACAATTGATAAGCGAAAATACCTGACAATAAAATGGCGAGCATGATTAGCGAAGTGGCGATCGGACGTTGAATGAAGGGACTAGACAAACTCATACGGGGGCACGCTTAGACTTCACGCCTTTTAACGCAGTCGTGGTCGCGGCGGGCGCGTCGGGCGATTCCGCTAACACTTCTGACCCTTCCGATAATTTATCCGCGCCTTCGACCACGACTTTTTGGCCTGGCTTGATGCCGGTTAAAATCGCCGTTTCGTCTTTGTAAGTCACGCCAGTTTTCACCGGCTGTACATGCACGGTTTTATTATCGCTATTCACGGTGAAAATATAGTCGCCCTGCGCGCCGTTTTGAATCGCGGCGGTGGGCACGACGGTGGCGTCGTTTAACATCATCAATAATAATTTAATATTCACGAATTGATCGGGGAATAAATTATTTTTGCTATTGGCGAATTGCGCTTTTAATTTGACGGTGCCGGTGGTCGGATCGATTTGACTGTCGACCGCCAACAACGTACCGGTATCAAGCAATTGCGTTTGATCGCGGTTATACACTTCGGCGGATAGTGTTTTACCGCCATTGGATTGTTGCAGGACAGCGGGAATATTATCTTCCGGCAGCGTAAATACCACCGTGGTCGGCGTCATCGTCGCGATTACCGCTAAGCCCGTGGTATCGGAGGTTTGCACGTAATTGCCCGCGTCCACTAAGCGCAAACCGACGCGGCCGTCGACCGGTGAGACAATGTAACAATAAATTAAATTTAATTTCGTCGCGGCGATCGCGCCTTCGTCGGTTTTCACCGCGCCTTCATCTTGTTGCACGGTCGCCGCTTGCGTATCTAAAATTTGTTTTGAAACCGAATTTTGTTTCCATAATTGTTGGTAACGCGCTAAATCGATTTGCGCGTTTTTCAATAACGCTTGATCGTGTTCGAGCTGGCCTTCGTTTTGAATCAACGCCGCTTGATAGGGCCGCGGATCAATTTGCGCTAACGCGTCGCCGGCCTTGACGATTTGTCCTTCCGTGAAATAGACTTTCTGCAATTGACCGTTGATTTGCGTTTTCACCGTGACGGTGTTCAACGGCGTCACAGCGCCTAAGCCATTTAAATAAACGGGCACGTTCGCGCTGCTGGCAGTGGCGAACACGACCGGCAAAGCGGCGGTAGGTTTTTTATTATGGGATTTGAAAAAAATTAAGCGCACATAAGCTAACAAAATAATGAGAACCAGCGCGCCTATCCAAAAACCGAGATGGCGGTTTGCAGGCTTGCGCTGTCGATAGACCGCATTATTCCGGTTTTCTCTTTGTTCTTCAGGAAGCTCAGGTAGACTCATACAGCTAGACGTTCCTTTTCACAGAAATTTGACTTAATTACCAAGTCTTAACGTAAACTTACTCCTTAAAAAAACGTTTTGATTCCTATGATGACATTGATGGATTAATTAAAAAATAGAAAAGACTATCATAGTACATTTAGATAGCGAAAAGTTAAATAGTTAAACAAAATTAAATAAATTGTTTTTTTATTGCAAGTATTTAATTTGATGGATTTCCACAAAAAACGCTTAAATCATTCACACACACAGAGACGCGGAGAAAACTCCCGCTTATAATAGATTCCCGCCCAACAGCGGGCATCAACAATCGCAAAAAGGAATTTTGTCAATGAATGCAAGTTACGATTACAAAGGCATAAACCAAACGATGACCTCTCAAATGAAAAAAATCCGCCTCTCCACCGTCATCATTGCGTTAGCGTTAATTCTTTGCGTGAACAACATCGCCAATCATTTCATCGCGAAGTGGGATGGGCATTTTCATGATACGCGCGGCTGCACCACGATTCAAAATATGGAAGGGAAATTATACCAGGTGAATTCGTGTGAAAATTCCATCGTGCCGATCGTCGGTGGTCAAGCGGAAGAACCGGTGAAAGCGAATAATAATTTTAATCTCGATGACATGCCGCCGCCGCCCGCGCAAAAACCACAACCGCCCGCGAAACGCGCGACGCCGAAAAAAGAACCCGAAGAACCTAAACCACCCGCGCCGCTGATGACTTAACTCGCACTGACAAGGACGTCTTATGCATACAAAAAAAGCTAACACTTTTTCTAAAAAATTCTGGCCGACCAAAGATTGGGAAGTTTCCACCGTCATGTTGAATTTGACGGTGAAAGCGATTTTGAAAAAAATCAAACTCAACCGCAACTACGATATTCCCTATCTGGCCGGTTACAGCAACGACGGCAAAACAATTTTTATCGACCGCCACATGCCGAAATCTTTTTTGCATAAAGGGCGCCGCATCATGACCGACCGGTTTTTAATTTTGCATGAGTCAGTCGAGAAAGCGTTAATTGATAAATTCGCGATGCAATACGAGTTAGCGCATCAAATCGCGTTACGCAGTGAACAGGCCGCCGTGCGCGCGGAAAAAATTTCTTGGGACGCTTACAATCGATTTACTAATCAATATGTCAAAACCATCGGCGATGAAAAATTGAAAAATGTCCCGAAGAATTTGGACACAAAGCCGTATAGAGATGAAAACGATAGAGCTTTATTAAGACAAATGAAAAAAGCGATGAAATAGTAGCGAGTATTGTTACTTGTTACGAACTTAATATCCGTTTACCATATTGCCTATTTTTGCCACCACCGATTTTTATAAATAAATAAGGACTTCCTTTATGACTGGTGAAATTTATAAGCAAGCGCTATCCCGTCTCGACAAAGCCGCGGGCTTTGCCAAAATTGACCGTGAAGCGGTCGAAAAATTAAAACATCCCAAAGCTTGCCTAGAAGTATCCATCCCAGTGCGCATGGATAACGGCAGTTTACGCATTTTTACCGGTTATCGCGTCCATCACAATGACATGCGCGGGCCGACCAAAGGCGGCATCCGTTTTCATCCGCATGTCTCGCTGGATGAAGTGAAAAGCTTGGCTTTTTGGATGACGATTAAATGCGCGGTGATGGGCATTCCGTTCGGCGGCGGAAAAGGCGGCGTCATCGTCGATCCAAAAGAATTATCGCGTTTGGAATTAGAAAGATTAAGCCGCAGCTACATTCAACAAATCGCTGATTTCATCGGCCCCGACACTGACATCCCCGCGCCGGACGTTTACACCAACGCGATGATCATGGGTTGGATGATGGATGAATATTCTAAAATCGTGCGCAAGTTAAGCCCCGCGGTCATCACCGGCAAACCGATTCCGCTCGGCGGCAGTCAAGGCCGTGACGACGCGACAGCGCGCGGCGGTTATTATTGCATTAAAGAATTAGAAGCAAAAAATAAATGGGACCCCGCGGCTATCCGCGTCGCAGTGCAAGGTTTCGGTAACGCCGGACAATTCATCGCCGACATGTTGTACCGCGACGGCTATAAAATTGTCGCGATCAGTGATTCCAAAGGCGGCATTTACCGTCCGCAGGGCTTCGACGTACCAAGCATTATTCACGTAAAAAATAATTCAAAAGAGTTGCAAGCGGTTTACTGTGAAGATTCCGTTTGTCAATTAGTCGACGCGGCCGTGATCAGCAACGATGAATTACTTGAATTGGACGTGGATATTTTGATTCCCGCCGCATTAGAAAATCAAATCACTAAAGAAAACGCCGCGCATATCAAAGCGTCCGTCATCGTGGAATTGGCGAATGGTCCCACCACTTTTGAAGCGGATGAAATTCTGCAGCAAAAAGGCGTACTCGTGTTGCCGGATATTTTAGCCAACGCGGGCGGCGTGACCGTTAGTTATTTTGAATGGGTACAAAATAAATCCGGCTATTATTGGCCGCTGAGCAGAATTCATGAATCACTCAAAGAAATTATGGTGCGTGAATTCCATCATGTTTATAAACTCAAAGAAATGAATAAATGTGATATGCGCACGGCGGCTTATATTCACGCGCTCAACCGCCAAGCGGAAGCGGTGGTCGCGTTAGGCACGCAGGAATATTTTTCTGAAGCGGTAGTGCGGAAAGTTGTGATCGCTGAACCAGCGTAAAGCTCATCGCCATCTCCACGACCGTGGGGATGGCATAGCGGGACATGTATTTAGGCATCTTTTTTATCAGTATTCACATAAAATCAATAAGTTAGAGTGCAAGAATACGTCAAAAATCTCTCTTTCGGCCTACATTTAGACTATAATAAGGAGATAACTCAGGGAATTTTATGCCAAAACTTATCGCCTCCACCGATCCGTATTTCGGGAGCAATGGAGAATTTAAAAAAAAATATGGAATATTTACTGATCCCGCCAGCATGGGAGATCATTTATCTGAGTTGATTAATGACCGCTCTACGGAACACGGTCAAGAATTCGAAGCAACGATTAATACATTGACCCGCGCATTTGCCAAAGCCCCCGCCGCTGAAAAAGCCTTTTATAATTTAATCGATGAGTGCCGCGCTTATGGTTTGGTGCAAATGACGTTGCGCCGCGCGAAACATTCTCATTATCACACGGCAGAGCACGCGGCTGAATTGGCGGATGACACTGAACAAGCGCTCAGTGAAAAATACCAAAAAGAATTTTTTACCCATAAAGCCGACCGCTTATTTGTCGCACTGGCAAAGGCCGCCGCCAGTTGGCATGACATCGTGCAAGACCGCGGTGCGCCGCCAAATAATGAAATAGAAAGCGCTAAGCAATTCGTCATCCGCATGAATGAATTACTCGAAGATTACAAAACGAAATACAAATCCATGGGGCCCGCCGTTGAAAATTTTCAAAAACAATTAGGTTTTATCAGCAAAGAATTAATCGTCTATGACACCTGGCTGGTATTTGGTATGGAGCCAGGGATGAAGTTAGTGGCAAAGCCGCTCAATGAACGGGTCGCGCAAGTCATCGCTGACATTAACGAAAACAAGCCTGACGCCGAAAAAATTAACGTCGCCGCGACCCCCCACATGCTGCGTTTGTACGCGGCTAGTGACGTGATTAGCAAAGGCGACACCAAACGGTTTGATATGGAACATGTGTTAAGGGACCAAATGATTTTGAAGGCGGTGCGAAACTTACCCGCAGACAAACAAAAAGTATTAGAGAATTTTTTTAATGAAGCTCGCATTGTTGATGATAGGCGCAAAGAACAATTTCTCGGTTTAATGTGCCAAAACATTCGCATCTTTCCCGAATTAAACCAACCCGAAGGGAAAACTGAGTCCTCAAATTCTAACAGTAAATTAATTTCAACAGCTGATCATGATAGCTTTGTAAAAGTCTGCGAAGATATCAAAGGCTCAGCGTCCTCTGACAAAACCCACTCCGCTAAAGCAGCCTCGATGTTTCATAATTTTATGACTACGGAAAATTTGCAAGGTAAAAATAATATTGAGCGCGAAATCAATTTTGCCAAAGCTCAACAAGACCCAATGTGGGACTTACACGCGGAACACCTCAGAGTATTCGCAGGGCACGTTAAAAAACTTAAAATGCAAGACAGTAAAACGCATGATTTACTCGCGGAAACGTTAATCGAACTAGCGACGCGCTTTCAGCCAGGCAATAATTTATTAAAAAAAGACAAACCATTTCACGCCCAACTTCACGAAGTAAGCAAATGGCAAAAGCTAGTGGCGGCGAACAAAGCCAACAAAGTCACACCGCTGCCGGTGCACGCCGATAAATCGTTGACTTACTATCAATCCGCCACCAGCATGTTATTTAGTTCAGCGGGATTAAAAACCTATGCCTTACCCTTACAAGCTAAAACGAATTTAGCCACTGCGATCAGCCGTTTTGCCTTATCCTATTTTTCCAATTTGATTTCGCGCTGGGGAAAAAGCGCTTCTTTTCCGCCGGCTGGTGCTGCGGCTTCCAGCGAAGCGGTGAAAACAATTTTCAAAGTGGATAATTCTAAATTAATAAAATCCGATCCTTCTGCCACCCGCGAAGATTCCATTAGCAAAAGTTATTTAGCTTCCAGAGAACGCAACGATTCAAGCTCCGCCGTTATCCGTCCTCAACGCACCCCATCGACGTATAAAAAATCTGCGCGGAGTAAAGAGCATAAAGCCGAAGACCTTGACGATTCAGATAAATTAATCAACCGCCCAAAAAAATAATCGCTCTATTTCTTCAGCATATAATCAATCGCTAATTGCAATTGCGCGTCGCTACATTCAAAACAACCGCCGCGGGCGGGCATCGCACCCACGCCGCGAATAGTGCGCGCTAACAAATCTTTACGCGTCCGCCGGCGGCGCCAATCTTTCTCTTTACCGACTTGCGGCGCTTTCACATCGATAACGGGATTTTTCGCATGGCACGAAACACAAAATTCTTTATAAATTTTTTCGCCGGCGCGCGGGTCACCGCTTAACTGTTGCACGAATAACGCGGGATAATGAAAAACTTGCACGCTTTGTACTTCTTCGTCAGGCGGCTCGCGATGCGTATACAGAGAAAAAACAAAACCTAATGTCCCGCTGGCGATCAGCAATAGTAGCGCCAAAGCCCAAGCGGAAAATGAGCGCATTATTATTTCTCTTCGTTTTTCAATTTATGCAAAATATTTTTGAGCGATTTTTCTGAGGTGGCGCCGGAAATGGTCGCGACTAATTTACCATTGGGATCGATGATGAAAGTGGTCGGCACTAAATCGACGAGCGGAATTTTCCAATCGTCACCGGGATCTTGGCGTAACACCGGATAGACGATACCCATCGAAGCAATGGCTTCGTCTTGCGTGCTCGGATCCATGCTAGCGGAATCAACACCGAGCAATAACACGTCTTTATCTTGATTATTACGATAAAAATTATTTAGCTCTGGAACTTCCCAACGGCACGCCCCGCACCAAGTCGCCCAATAATTAACGATTAGCCATTTCCCGTTTGTTTCAGTGGGGCCGACCGGATTGCCACTATTGTCATAAAGCTTAGGCGTCTCGACATTTGCTTCCTTGGTTCGCGTACACGCCGTGACTAGGCTTAAACATACTACGACGCCTAACAAAGATAATAATGTCTTAACCAATAGTTTGGAGCCCATCGTCTTTCTCACTTATGAAAGTGTTTTATTTTTCAAAATGATTTGGTAATCATTCGCCATTTGTTCCGCCGTGTGCGGATACGCCAAGAATGCTTGCAGCTTGCCTGTGGGATTAAATACCATTATTTCGGCGCTATGATTAATAGTATATTGATTTTTATCCGGCCCCGCAGCTTGCATTTTCACGGAGACTAAATGCAATTGTTTTTCCAGCGCGGCGATTTCCGGCATCGCCGCGCGCGCGCCCTGGAATTTCGGATTGAAGGTCGTGACATATTCTTTTAACCGTTGCGTCGTGTCGCGGTCAGGGTCGACCGTCACCATTCTGATTTCAGGTAATTGATCGGCGGGCAACACGCTTTCTAAATTATTATACATATTCCTTAACGCGGTCATCGTTAATGGACACACCATACCGCAATTGGTGAAGCCAAAAAACATCATCGTCCAATGCCCTTGCAAATCTTTTTTCGTATAAGGCTGGCCGTTGATATCTTGCAAATTGAAGTCATTAATTTCTTTCGCGGCGGATAAATAAACGCCGTCGATTTTTACCGGCTGCGGGTGGCCGGTGGAACGCTTTATCAACGGATATAAAGTCGTCGCGGTGATGAAAATAAAAACGGCTAAAAGGCTGAAAATAACTTTAGCATGGCTTTTTTTCGGTCGGCTCTGCGTCATAAAAAACTTAACCCCATTTGAAGTAGTGATCTATCAATAATAATAAAAATAAAATACCTAAATACGTGATCGAATAACGGAACATGAGCAAGGCATGCTGACGGTTAGCGCTGAAATACAAGCGCACAGCTTGAAATAAAAAAACGGCGTTCGCCACCATCACGCCAATAAAATAAATCAACCCCGACATGTTGATGGTGTAAGGCAGCGCGGTCACGCAAATTAATAAAATGGTGTAAAGTAATATTTGTAATTTCGTATACGCCACGCTGTGTGTGTGCGGCAGCATAGGAATATTCGCTTTAGCATAGTCTTCCAATTTATAAATCGCCAGCGCCCAAAAATGCGGTGGCGTCCACACGTAAATGATTAACACTAATAACAAAGCTTCCGCGCCGATGTGTCCGGTGACCGCCGTCCAACCTAATAAAGGCGGCGCGGCGCCGGCGATACCGCCGATGACGATATTTTGCGGCGTGGCGTGCTTCAAATATAAAGTGTAAAAGATCGCGTAGCCAATCAACGATAAAAACGTCAAAACCGCGGTGAGCGGATTAACAAGCGCCGCTAACATCACCATGCCTAACGCGCATAACGATACCGCGAAGATAAAACTATGCCGCGTGGACAAACGGCCTTTCACCAGCGGACGGTTTTGCGTGCGGCGCATCAACTTATCATAATGTTGATCGGCGATATGATTAAACGCGGCGGCCGCGCCCGCCACCATACTGATACCAAGATTGCCAAAAATCAACGCCATCAGCGGCACGCCGGCGTGCGGCGCTAAACACATGCCAACCAGAGAAGTTAAAATCATTAACAACACGACGCGTGGCTTACACAATTCTAAGTAATCGCGGAATGCGCTCGTTGGCACTGTGCCGGCTACTCCAATCATCAATCGGCGCCTTTGTAATTTATATTTATCAATTTAAACGTGAAGGTAATTAAGGCCAACAATAATAAAATCGCGAACACCGTGTGGCTCACCGCCGTCACTAACGGTAATTCAAAAATAACATTCGAAATACCGATGCAAAGTTGAATACACAACAATGCCAACACTAAATAAATCGACGCCATTAATTCAGGGAAGCGATTTAATTGCGGCAGACTGACCGACATAAAAATGAATAAATACAAAGTCACGATTAGCGCGCCCACGCGGTGCGTCATTTGAATGGTTTGACGCGCGGCCTCTGGCAGTACGCCGCCTTCGTAATTAACGCCCGCGGGGGAAAATAAATTGAACGCCGTGCCGAAATGCAGTGTGATCGCATGATGGTGAAAACAAAATGGAAAATCCGGACAACTCAGCGACGCATAGTTCGTGCTCGTCCACGCTCCCAACATGATTTGCACAATCAATAACGCGATCGCGATAAAAGCGCCCGCGACCAGCGCGCGTTTCGCTTTGCGGCGCAAAAATTCCGCGGTGAACAGCGGCTTCGCGTTATTCAAATAAATCAACCACAGCAAGGTTAAAATAAAAAACCCGCCTAACAAATGCTGCGACACGACTAACGGCAATAATTTTAACGTCACCGTCCACTGCCCCAGCATGATTTGATAGGTTAATAATAAAATCAAACCTAACGCTAAAACATTATTGCCGCGCGTGCGCAAATTCTTTTGACTAAAAATAACGGTCACGATCGCTAAAATAAAAAGACTTAACCCCCCGACCACATAACGGTGCGCCATCTCCGACCAAGCTTTGTAAGCGATTAATGGCGTAGCGGGATAGTGCAATTCCGCTAATTGCTGCGCCGCCGGTGTGGCTGGCACGGTCAATTGGCCATAACACCCCGGCCAATCCGGACAACCTAAACCCGCGTCGATCAAGCGCGTAAAAGCACCTAGCGCGATAACGATGAGCGCGAACCCGCTCGCGAATAACGCCAGGCGTGACAGCACGGATTTCTTAACCAATTTGAGAAACCTCTAACACTTTTTTCACGTCCTTTAAAATATGCATTGCGTTAACGTCGCCCGCGTAATACATAAATAAATTGCCGATCGGATCGACTAAATAAATTTTATCAAGAGCGGCGATTTTTGCCGTGTCTAATTGCTTTTGTAAATCCGATTTGTCGGCGTCGGTGACGATCAATTTGCGGAAATCATGTTGTTCTTGCGGACACGTTTTATCGATCAGCAACGTTAATAACACCCGCTCTTGGTCTTTCCCCAACGCCACGCGTAGGTTATGCAGTGTATGCATACGGTCGTCGGTTTCTTTGTTACAAGCGGCGGGCGCATACACAATTTGCCATTTTTGATCGGCGGCTGAAACGGCTAACCGCTCCGTATGCAACGCCGGACGCACGAGCGTACCATAGTTGGTCGTTTTAAAAGAAAAACTTGGATAATAAAAAAATAACACCCAGCCCACGAACGCCGGTAAAATGAAGATCATGGCGAGTAAAAATAATTTTAACCGCACGGGTTTAGTTTGGTTTTGCATCGTCTAGCCCTTCTAGTTTTTTACAACAAAAACAAAAACACGCGATCAATAACGTCAGCGCCATCGCGAACCACTGCACCGCGTAACCTAAATGACGTTCCGGTTGCACCGCGGTGATGACCCAATCGCGGATAAAACCATTGGGCGCATTCGCGCTCAAGCGCAGCAGATAAGGATGGAATTTTTGCTGCGTGACGTTTTCTAATTCTTTTACATCCATTTTTTGCATTAACAACGGTGTCTGCGTCGCGTTTAAAATATTTTTGCCTAAAATAAACTGGCGCTCATTCAATAATTTTATTTCGCCGTTGATTTGCTGTTCATCGACGACAGTTGTTATTGCCGGAGGAGTCAGCGAATCTGTTAGCGTGCCTGGGACCCAGCCGCGGTCCACTAACAATAATAATTTATCGTCGCCGATTTTTAACGGCGTGATGACTTCGAAACCCATTTGCTCTTTGTACGGACGGTTTTGCAATAATAGGGTTAATTCATTAATGTAATGCCCACTCACCGCTACACGCTGAAAGGGCGTGATGTCTTTTTCAGATTTGATTTGCGAAAAAGGCAGCGGCGCGCGCGATTTATTTTGTTCGTAAGAACGCACCAATTCTTGTTTGAAATGGTAACGCTGAATTTGCCAAGCACCTAAATAGCAAAATAATGCAAACACGACCGCCCACACCAGCGTGAAGCCAGGGTTGAGATTCAGCGCGTAACGCTGCCGCCAAAATTGAAAGTGGAATTTCGCCATGCGATGTCTCTGAGATTTAAAAGTGCGTCATTATAAATCAATTCTGCCTTTTGTGAAACGCGCCTGTTTTTTTTCAAAGCCGCTAGCGTCAAAAAGCGTATAAGAAAGAGTCACTTCTTTGATTTCTTTCGGAATAGCGGGGTCTATAAAAAAATAAACCGGCATGTCGGCTTTTTCTTTTGCAAAAAAATATTGCTGGGTGAAGCAAAAACATTCGGTTTTCTTTAAAAATCGCGCGCCATCCGCGGGCGTGATACTCGGAATCGCTTGCACCGTCATTTCACGGCCGGTTTGGTTTTCCGCGTAAAAATAAATGAGACGGGTTTCGCCGGGATGAATGTCGATGGTGCGCTGTAGGGGAATAAAATTGAATTTCAAGCCGCCGTGTAAGGTCGTCGTGAAAGAAACTTTGATGGTCCTAGACTTATCGACCCGCATGCTGGGATTAACAACGGCGGCGTAATTCGCGCCTTTGCCATTCAAGCCTTCGCGTTTGCAAACTAATTTATAAATCGGCACTAACGCATAGCAAAACCCAAACATGAAAAGCACGCCGGTTAACAAGATTAGCGTTAAACGTTTGTGGCTTTTAGGTTGAGTGGGCATTAGTCACTTCTCTGTTTGAGTATAGCTACTGACAGAGCCGCGCGCGGCGAGTCTGACAGTAGTCAGTTATGAGCGACAGGCTTAATGAAATTCAGGCGCTTCCACGAAAGTGTGATAAGGCGCGGGCGAAGGAATAGTCCACTCTAGACCATGCGCGCCATCCCAGACTTTAGCAGGCGCGTCATGCGGTCCATGTCCTAAACACTCTTTGATAATAATGTAGAGAAAAAATAATTGTCCGAAACCAAAAATAAATGCGCCCACGGTACAAACTTGATTAAAGTCCGTAAACTGCAGCGCATAGTCAGGAATACGGCGCGGCATGCCGGCTAAGCCTAAGAAGTGCATCGGCAGGAACGTCACATTCATGCCGATCACCGACAGCCAAAAATGAATTTGACCGACGCGTTCACTGTACATGCGGCCGGTCCACTTCGGCAGCCAATAATAAATGCCGGCGATAATAGTGAATAACGAGCCGGACACTAACACGTAATGAAAATGCGCGACGACGAAATAACTTCCGCGGTATTGATAATCACTAGGCACTAACGCCAACATCAATCCCGAAAAACCACCGATCGTAAACATCACTAAAAAGCCCAACGCGAATAACATCGGCGTTTCAAAACTAATGCTGCCGCGATAAATCGTCGCCACCCAGTTAAAGACTTTAATACCCGTGGGCACGGCGACCAACATCGTCGCGTACATAAAAAATAATTGCGCTTCATACGGCGCGCCGGTAGTAAACATGTGATGCATCCACACCACGAAGCCTAAAATACCAATCATCGCCGTCGCATACACCATCGCGGCGTAACCAAATAATTTTTTCCGCGCGAACGTCGGGATGACTTCGGAAATAACGCCAAAGCCCGGCAAAATTAAAATATAAACTTCCGGATGACCAAAAAACCAAAATACATGTTGAAACAAAATCGGGTCGCCGCCGCCGGCCGCGTTAAAGAAGCTCGTGTGAAAGTGACGGTCCATCAACATCATAGTGACGCAGCCCGCTAACACCGGCATGACCGCTAGCAATAGAAACGCGGTGATAAACCAACCCCAAACGAAAATCGGCATTTTCATCCACGTCATGCCCGGCACACGCATATTAAACACGGTGACGATCACGTTCAGCGCCGCCAAAATCGAAGACGCGCCCATCATATGAATGGAGAAAATAAAGAAGTCTGTGCTTTTCGGCCCATACGTCGTCGACAGCGGCGCGTAAAACGTCCAGCCAAAATCCGGCGCCGGTCCGCTCATAAACATAGTGCTGAATAACATCGAGAACGCAAACGGCAATAACCAAAAACTCCAGTTATTCAAACGCGGCAACGCCATGTCGGGCGCGCCTATCATCATCGGTACCATCCAATTCGCCAAGCCCGTCATCGCCGGCATAATGACGCCGAAAATCATGATGAGACCGTGCATCGTCGTCATTTGATTGTAAAATTCGGGGTTTATTAACACTTTACCTGGTTCAAATAATTCGATGCGCATCACTAACGCCATGATACCGCCGATAAAAAATAACACTAAACTCATCGATAAATATAGCGTGCCGATATCTTTGTGATTGGTGGTGAATAACCAGCGTTTAATGCCTTTCTCAGGGCCGTGGCTATGATCGTCGTGGTGATCATCATGGTGGTCATGCGAGGTAGTGATGTTACTCATGAGACATTAGCTCCACTGTTTACTGGCGCGGTGTGCGCGGCAATCGCAGCTTGCGCTTGATCGATGGTTTGCGCTTGCGTTTGCATGGTCGCGGCATTATTTTTTTGATGGGTCGTGACCCATTGCGCGAATTCCGCTTTTGGCACCGCGTGCACGACGATCGGCATGAAAGCGTGATTTAAGCCGCACAATTCGGCGCACTGACCGCGGTACGTGCCGGGCTTGGTGATGTAGACCCAATTTTCATTGATGAAACCCGGGATCGCGTCTTGTTTCACGCCTAATTCCGGCACCCACCAATCGTGGATAACGTCATCCGCGGTGACTAATAATTTAATTTTCGTATCGACCGGCACGACTAATTCATTATCGACTTCTAATAAAAACCATTCGTTACGCTTTTCTGAGCCATTGATTTGGTTTTGCGACGTGGTGAGGTTACTGAAAAAACTAATGCCTTGGTCTAAGTACTCGTACTTCCATTTCCATTGATAGCCGGTAATTTTAACCGTTATTTCCGATTGATCGGTATTATGAATTTCTTTTAAAACGCGGGTAGCGGGAATCGCTAACGCGACCAGAATGATGGTCGGAATCACCGTCCATAAGATTTCAACCCACAAATGTTCGTGAAAATTCGCAGCCGTGACGCCCCGCGATTTGCGGTAACTAAACATAGAATAGAATAAAACGCCGAAGGTGCCGGCGCCGATCACACAGCAGATCCAAAAACACGCCATGTGTAAATCATAAATTTGGTGGCTGATAGTGGATGCGCCATACGGCATATTGATGCCGGGCGTAGCGTACGCCGTCAGCGCAGCGCAACACAAACCTATAAATAGAATTAAACGACCGCTAAAAGTCTGCATACGAGAAGCCTTATCTGACCTTTTTATTTTTTACAGCTCTTGCTAAAAGGGAAACAATTAAATCACATTCTCGAAATAACTCAAGAATTTTGTGCCACCGGCCGCACCATACTGCATCTTAATGACAAAGAGTGTCAACCTTAATGTATTTTTAGATAAAATCACGGATAATGCGGGTTGTATAAATTACCTTTATCACTATAAAATGTGCGGCCTAATTTGCGCGGCGATTCATTCTTCCGCTGAATAATAATTTTACAAGATCGTTTCGGGATAGCTGCATGCTGAATTTTTTAAAAAGAATGTTAATTTCACCCGCATTTCTCATGTTTGCGGGCACCGCCTTGCTGGTGTTGATTGTCTTCGGCGTTTATACCGCGCACTTTTTAGAATTGAATTTGCAACTCATGACTAACGATGTCACCAACGCAGTCAAACAAAAACCCTACTTCCCCGACTATCCACCGCTCAACACCACGGGTAAGGACGCGGCGCTGTTACAACGCGGCGAATATATCGCAAAAGCGGGCGATTGCATCGCTTGTCACACGAATACTATCAATAAGGGTAAAACCTTCGCGGGTGGTTTAGCGATACCGACACCGTTCGGCGTGATTTATTCGCAAAATATTACCCCAGACAAAGAAACCGGCATCGGCAATTGGACGGAGGCGCAATTTATTAAAGCCATGCGGCATGGTATATCTCCCACCGGTCAATATTATTATCCCGCGTTTCCATTCTACTATTTCGCGCAAATTAATGATGATGATTTGAAAGCCCTCCATGCTTACTTAAATAGTCTGCCACCGATTCATCAAGTCAATCCTGAAAACACGATGGCGTTCCCTTTTAATATTCGTCTATTGCAATTAGGCTGGCGCATCTTGTTTTTACATCCCAAAACCGACGACGGTTATCACAATGACGCCACACAATCCGCGCAGTGGAACCGCGGCGCGTACTTAGTCCAAGGCTTAGGCCATTGCGCGATGTGTCACACGCCATCGTATTATTTGCTTTCCAAACAAATTCCCTTGGCGGCGCCCATGGATAAATACGCTTATACCGGTGCGCAAGTGCAGGGTTACCTGGCGCTGAATATCTCCAAGAGTGGTTTAGGCAACGTGCCTGACGATAAAGTTATAAACGTTTTCTTGAAAGATCAATTGACCGGCGGCGGTAATGTGATTGGCCCAATGCTGGAAGTGAACCATGACAGTTTGAAATATTTATCGCAGGAGGATTTAGCTGACATCGCGACGTACATAAAATCCGTCGATAGCAAAATCCCACCGAAACCAAAAATGACCGGCAACGTCGGCGAATCCGTTTACAACAATTATTGCTTTGGTTGTCACGCGATGGGCGCCGGCGGCGCGCCGAAATTCGGCGACGCGACGGCGTGGGATAAATTGTTGAAAGGCGGCGCCGGCAAACAATCGCTTTACAACAATGCGATTCATGGCATTAACGGCATGCCGGCGATGGGAACCTGTAGTTCTTGCACCGACAAAGATATTGAAGCGGCGGTGGATTACATGTCGGCGGCAAAAGATGAAAGTGTCGCCCAACCTGTACCGCCAGTTGTCGTGTTAACGCTGGCCGATGGCAAACGCGTTTACGAAAAAAATTGCGCGTCTTGCCACACGAATGGCGAACATGGCGCGCCGAAATTTGGCGATATGAACGCCTGGCAGCCGACGATTAATGAAGGCTTGATGGCGGCGTATGAAAATATCGTCACCGGCAAACAAGGCCATCCGAAAAATGGCGGTTGTGAAGAGTGCTCCGACGCGGAGCTTAAAGCGGCGTTGAAATATATTATGCAAAACAATTCTAAAAATAATTACAGTCTTTGGTAAAACAATTATAGTCTTTGAAATTTTTAATATTGAGGTTTTTAAATGGAAAAAAAAGCGGGTTATTACCTTCCCACTCCCAGCAGTTGGCCAATCCGTGGTTCGCTCGCGTTAATATGTTTTTTCGCGGGCTTTGCGAATTGGCTGCATGGTGAATGGTTTGGGCCGTATCTATTAGGCACCGGCTTACTCATATTAGTGACCGTGATTTACGGTTGGTTTGGCATGGTGATACGCGAAAACCGCAGTGGCTTATTAGCTCCCGAGCAAGTTGACCGCTCTTTTCGTTTAGGCATGTGTTGGTTTATTTTTTCCGAAGTAATGTTTTTCGGGGCTTTTTTCGGCGCGCTATTTTTCATTCGCGTCGCGGTCCTGCCTAAATTAGGCGGCGTCGGTCACGACTTTGTTACGCACTTAGTATTATGGCCGCAATTTCAAGCCGCGTGGCCGTTACTGACCGGCAATCCTAATGTCGCGGCGTACGTCGCGCCCACTTCCATCATGGAGGCATGGGGAATTCCCGCGATTAATACGGCGATCCTGTTAACTAGCGGCGTCACCATTACCATCGCGCATTTTAGTTTATTGAAAAACCACCGCGCGCTGATGCTGATTTCACAGCTCGCGACCATCGCGTTAGGGGTCGCCTTTCTAACTTTTCAAGCGCATGAATATACGATCGCGTACATGGAAAAAGGCTTGACCTTGGGCTCTGGGATTTATGGCACGACATTTTTTATGTTGACTGGGTTTCACGGTTTACACGTAACGATCGGCACCATCGGCTTGATCACGATTTTTTGGCGCATGTTAAGAAATGATTTCAATCCGCATAATCATTTCGCGTTTGAAGCGATCGCCTGGTATTGGCACTTTGTCGACGTGGTATGGCTATTGCTATTTATTTTTGTGTATTGGCTTTGATGCTGATCGCGCTATTAAAGTTTTGCCATGTCGTTATCGCTTTAGTATTAATTAGCTCTATCGTTTATAGCATTGTGTTAACTTGCTCGAAAAAATTTACGCTGGCGCCGTTAAAACATCAGCAGCGCTTCATGCGCGTGCAGCGTATGATGCTGATCGCGGTGTTGTTAGCGATCGCCACCGGCTCTCTATTAATTTATCCGAAAAACTTCACGCTACATACTCCCTGGATACAAGCGGCGTATTTATTCGCATTGTTATTCGCCATCGGTTTGTTTGTGTTGACGTGGATGAAGAAAAAATTTTCCAGCAGACAGCGTTGGGCTTGGCTGGCGTTATATCTTGTTTTGGGCTTTGCTTTGTTAACGCTAGTGCACGGCGCGGTGACTAAGCAAGCGTTTTATTTTTTATTTTAAGATTTCATGCGGACGACGCAGTTGCTTTTATGATTAACATTTAATTCGCCTGCTTGCCTAATCACGTTCGCAAGTTTCCTCACCCCAAAAAACCCTTGCTTAAATAAAGATGTTTTCCGCTTCTTATGCGCACCTACCAAAGTAAATTCATCAACGTCCTCTTCCGGCGGCGGCATAAAGTTATCTAGCGGCTCTGGACTCGAATGTAAAATAACAGTTTCAACCAGTGGCAGCGGTGGTGAATAGTGGTCTGGATTTACTGTCATGCTAAACGCACTGGCTTGGTCAGGACGCACGTGAGCGACGACGAGCTTTTTTTCTTCATCAACTTCCTCACTGCGCGGCGCAACATCAGCCGCTGGGATCGTGACGATCACTTCATCTTTCAGTAATTCTTGACGGTAAAACAATAACAATTCATCCAGTTTATTACTTTTTATTATTTCGTCTAAACATTCATCTTTCATGATTTGCAATACATCGACGATCAACGCCATAAAGCCGCCGGGAATGCGCATGGCGGTCAACAAGGGTTGCGACATCCAAGTTGAACAGTAATGCGCGATTTTAATCTTTTGAACCGCGACTTCAATATCGCTCTTGAACATATCGTAAAATTGTTTAAACGCTTGGTTGTCGAAAATGATACGCCGTGGATCATGCGTAAGATTTTTTTCTTCGCGCCATGCGCCCCAGGTCAATAACTCACGCTTGGGAAAATAATCGCCGCCGCTCAAGATCAGATTGACGACATAACGGAATTGACTAGAAGATAACATTTGATAAACGTAATCAATCATGGAATCGCGGGATTCTTTCTTTTCCATATTCGGCGAAAAGCGGCGCTGCAACAAATTAACGAAGCCGCTCGTCAATTCTCTCGGGATGGTAAACA
Organism: Gammaproteobacteria bacterium; assembly: GCA_963692955.1. GTDB lineage: Bacteria > Pseudomonadota > Gammaproteobacteria > DSM-16500 > DSM-16500 > UBA5158. The sequence continues at coordinate 2,573,890 of OY843587.1, forward strand.
AATCCCAAATCTTGAGATTACCCGGCAATGGATCGTTGAACGCCAACATCGAGACGACGCCAAATTGCATGAGCAAATTAAACATCGCATCTTGCACATAATAACTTTTCACACCGGTCGCGTAATAAATACTTTGCACGGCGGCTTGCGTACTAAGCTGCAGTCCTAACCCTACGCCGAAAGAATGCAGATAATTACGCGCAAAGACTTCATAGCGGTGACGCGTGCAATTGTCTTCTGGCGATACCTTATATTCATTTAAACCTTGCCCGTAGATTAAAATTCCCACTAGCGTCGACGCCCAGCTTAGATAAAAATAATTATTTTCTGACAGCATTTGGTGCGCGTGTAATTTCTCAGGCAACGAATTAATAAAATGGTTGGCGGCATAATACACGGGACTAGACACACCGGCGTGCAGCACTTTTTTCAAATTGCAACCGCAAGAGGGTTGGTGCTTTAAGGGTAATAGAGAATGTTGCGCGGCAAAGCCTTTATCTAAAAGCTTTTTGAAATCGCTGGCGACGTTATGATCGCCGTGTAAGTTGAACGCGCTTTCAAAAAATTTCTTAATTTCTGTGAGCGCGGATTCATAGTCTTGACGGTGTTTCGCTGAATACAAATTCACAAATCCATGCGCGATTGCGGCCGCCGTGTGTTGGTCTAAATCATAGTGCGCCAACAGCCGCGCGAACTGATGCCGTTGATGAGTGTGACGCAAACCGGTTAAAACTTTCTTAAGCGCCGGCGCTAACTGTTGCGCTAACGTCGCGGTGTCTGGATATTTACCCACTAGCGATTCTGACAAGACCAAGGTGAAAGCACGGTTTACATCCGCGCGTAGCTGCTCTGGTGTGACGTTGGGCCTTAAAAAAATCGCATGCGTAACACAGACCGCCGCGGCGGTGAAATCCGCCGCGGCCGCGATCACTTGCGTTAAGTATTTTTGATTATCGGCGGCTAACGCGCGCGGCAAACTCGCGGTGTAGAAAGTGTTATCCCACACGCGGCGCGAATACAAACGCAGCATGATAGTAAACATGATTAAAGCGTCAGCTTGGTCTAACACATAGTCCATGGTTTCTGACGACGAATATTCTTTGAGAGAATCGATAGCGCGGCGGTATAAAATAAACGGTAGTAAATAATCGATTACATTCGTGTAAGCGGATAACAACAGAATTTTTTTCGTGACTGGCGCGTCCCATAAATTGAGCGCGTTAAAAAATTGTTTAAAGCCCAGCAGCAAATGTTGAAAAGGAGGAAAGTTCGCAATGGTGTCATAACCCGTTTGCGCATAGGGTGAAATGCTATTCTTTGTATTCGTTAGAAATTGACTTACTGGCACTGGCATAGCACACCTCGTCGTTTTCCATTTTTCATAATTATATGAATAATGTAGCACACGATAATTAACGTATTCTTAAGACATAACTTATTAAAAAGCAAATAGTTATGGCGGCAATGGCTCAACGTTGTTAGTCCCGACAACTTTGGTGGCAACAACTAGCGCGCTGTAGCAACGTCAAGCATTTTTCTCACGCGCATATATCATTGCGCAAACAAATTTGACCGCGACAGCTTGGCACTCAAGCCATTTATCAAGCGGTGTCGTAAATAAGGAAAGGGTCGCTAGCCTTCCCGTTTCAAACACAAATTTGCATTTCAATTTTGGCCAAACTGTGTTAAATTTTTACCCTTGATAATCTAACATTGAAAGCCTGATGATTTATAATTTCCTCAAAATCTTACATATCTTTAGCGCCACACTGCTGCTGACTAGCATCGCGTACAGTTTTTTGATTTGGCGCGACCGCTATTCATCGCCGCGCGTGGGCGCGATCATATCGAGCCGCATTCAAACGCAAACGTGGGTCATCATTCTCCCGGTCGCGCTATTTCAAATGGCGACTGGTTTCACCATGCTGAGTTTACAAGAAGATGATTTATCGCAATTGTGGATCGTCGGGAGCATTATCGGTTTCATTGTATTTATCGCGAGTTGGTTTTCGTTTATTTATTTTTTATTGTTGGCGCAGCAAGTTCCTATAGACAGTGATGGTTATGGGACGGCCGGTGAACGTTACAAATGGTTTCGACGCGTGCAATCTTTCATGTTGATGATAAGCGCTGCGGCTTTGTTGACCATGATTTTTTTCATGTCTAATAAGGTCGCGTGAGCAAAGCCGATGACATTAGCGATCTTGAATCTTTCTTTCGAACGTGAGCAACGCTTTTTATTCGAAAATATCTCTGAAAATTTAGTGGCCGGCGATTGCTTGCAAGTCACCGGCGCGAATGGCAGCGGTAAATCGACGTTGTTGCGTTTATTAGCGGGATTTATTCCGGCGACCGCGGGCACGATTTTTTGGCAAAAAAAATGTATCGCCGCAGCCCGCGCTAGTTATCAGCCGCAATTACATTATCTCGGTCATCATAGCGGCGTACGCGGTCACTTGACCGTCAAAGAAAATCTGATCGCTAATGCCGCGTTGTTAGGCGGCGCTACAGACGGGCTAGCAACGGCATGCGAAAAAACCGGCTTGACGCGGCATCAACATAAATTCGCGACGGATTTATCCGCGGGCCTGCGCCAACGTTTAGCGCTGGCGCGTTTAATCATGGTGCAAAAACCGCTGTGGATTTTGGACGAACCGCTGACGGCGTTAGATCATGCAGGCCGGATTTATTTGCAAACACTTTTGAGCGACCATTTAGACGCGGCGGGCATCGCGGTGATCGCGACCCACCATGAGTTTTCATCCCGCGTAAAAAAATTAGACTTAGGTAGCAAACATGTTTAAGCCTTTTTTAACACTCATCCGTCACGATATTTTACTGACCTGCCGGCAGGCGCACGCGTGGATAACGCCGTTATTATTTTTTGTGTTGGTGGTGATGCTTTTTCCCATGGCGCTAGGCGCTGACGCCAGTGTGCTCGCGCCGCTCGCCCCAGCCATAATTTGGGTCGCGGCTTTACTTGCGGTATTAATGTCGGTGGGAACTATTTTCAAACTAGACGCGCATGAAGGATATTTAGATTTATTATTGTTGAGCCAACAATCGCTGTCCGCCTTAGTTTTATGTAAAATCGGCACGCATTGGTTAACGCATTGTTTACCGTTGATCGTCATTAGTCCGCTGTTAGGTTTAATGTTGCATTTGCATTGGCAGCAAGCTGTTGCATTAGTGTGGACGCTGTTGTTGGGTACGCCCGTATTGAGCTTGCTGGGCGGCATCGGCGCGGCGCTGTTAATCGGTGTGAAACAGCAAGGCTTGCTATTGCCCGTGTTAATTATACCGTTATATGTTCCCGCGTTAATTTTCGGTACCGGCACGTTGTTGGCGGTAGGCGGCGGACTGCCGGTCAATGGTTATTACGCTATGATGGGCGCGTTACTGTTAGTGACACTCGCGTTCGCGCCGCTGTTTACCAGTCTTGCGTTGCGGGTAGGAGTCAGTCAGGTATGATTAAATGGTTTAACCGCAATTTTTTAGCGCCAAAAAGTTTTTACCGTAGCAGCGGCGTGCTCTTGCCGTGGCTCAGCGTCGCGTTTGTTGGTTGCTTCGCGTATGGCTTGATCGGCGGATTATTTTTAGCGCCCGCGGATTATCAACAAGGCGACGGTTTCCGCATTATGTATGTGCATGTGCCTAGCGCCTTCGCGGCGATGGCCGTGTATTTCATCATGGCGGTGGCGGCCGTCATGACATTAGTGTTCCGGTTAAAAATCGCAGCGATTTGCATGACGGCGAGCGCGCGGATCGGCGTTTGGTTTACTTTCTTAGCGCTGGCGACGGGTTCGATTTGGGGAAAACCCATGTGGGGCACATGGTGGATTTGGGATGCGCGCTTGACGTCGATGCTAATTTTATTTTTTTTGTATATCGGTTTTTTAACGTTGCAGTCGGTGATTCACGATCAAACCAGCCGCGACCGCGCGGGCGCGATTCTTGCGGTCGTCGGCGTGATAAATCTGCCAATCATTCATTATTCCGTCGTGTGGTGGAACACGCTGCATCAAGGCCCTAGCCTAAGCCGGTTTGCTAAACCGACGATTGCGCCCACTATGTTGTATCCGCTGCTAGTGATGATCGCGGCGTTTTTTCTTTTTTATGGCATCGTGTTACTGCTGCGTATGCGCAATCAAATTTTATTACGCGAAATGCATAGTCCTTGGGTGAAAGAGGTTATTAAAAATGAATTGGCATAATTGGATTTCCATGGGCGGCTATGGCGCGTATGTTTGGACGGCTTATGGCATTACGTTGCTGGCGTTTACTGTCAACCTAGTCACGACTCTCGCCGAAAAAAAACACGTGCGCGAATTGATTCAGCAAGCTTTAAGCCATGAGTCCTAAACAGCAAAAAAAATTAGCGTGGGTCATGACGTTAGTGGTTTTGCTAAGTGTGGCCGCGGGTTTAGTGTTGTACGCGCTAAAACAAAATATTAATTTATTTTATACCCCTAGCCAATTGCAAGAGGTAAAGCTAAACCCAAATCGGAATTTACGCCTGGGCGGCTTTGTGCAAAAACACAGTGTGCGCTATGCTGCGTCCGGCGAAAGCGTCGTATTCACCATCACGGATGAAAAAAATCAAATTGAAGTCAGCTATCAAGGCGTGCTGCCGAATTTATTTCGTGAAGGGCAAGGCGTGGTAGTGACGGGCAAGTTGACCGACGCGCACCACTTGCGCGCCTTTGAAGTCCTCGCGAAACATGATGAAAAATATGTGCCCCGGCCATTACAAGAAAGTTTGCAAACGAAAGTATAGAGGTGCGTGTGTTCCCCGAAATTGGTAATTTTGCGATTATTTTAGCGTTATGTTTCGCGTTGCTGCAAAGCGCGGCGGTGCTGTATGGTCAGCGCGTGGCGGTGAACCATTATTTCCGATTAAGTATTTTCGCAGCTGTCGGGCAAATGGCTTTCTTGGCGTTTGCCATGCTGTGTTTGATTTTATGTTTTCTCAGCAACGATATGACGGTGATTTACGTGCAGCAACATTCACATCAATTGCTGCCGTTTATTTACCGCGTCGGCGCGGCCTGGGGCGGCCATGAAGGTTCTTTGTTATTATGGTGCTTGATTTTAAGCGGTTGGACCGCCGCGTTTATGCTTTTTTCCGGAACAAAATTAGCGCCTACTTCGTTCGCGACGATTATCATGCTGTTGGGTTTCATCAGCACAGGATTTATCGCTTTTTTATTTTTTACTTCTAATCCCTTCGCGCGTTTATTTCCAGTCGCACCCATCAGCGGCGATGATTTAACGCCTATCTTACAAGACCCAGGTTTGATTTTTCATCCGCCCATGTTGTATTTAGGTTACGTCGGTTTCGCGCTGGCCTTCGCGTTCGCGTTGTGCGCGTTATTAGAAAAAAACTTCACGAAAACTTGGGTAGAAACACTACGGCCGTGGGTAATTTTACCGTGGTCGTTCTTAAGCGTCGGTATTGTGTTGGGCAGCTGGTGGGCTTACCGCGAACTAGGTTGGGGGGGCTGGTGGTTTTGGGACCCCGTCGAAAACGCATCACTATTACCGTGGCTCGCGGCGACCGGCTTACTGCACGCGTTACTCGTCAGTGAAAAACGCGATACTTTCAAAGGCTGGACGATTCTTTTAGCGATCGTGACTTTTACGCTGAGTTTACTGGGAACGTTTCTCGTGCGCTCGGGCATTTTAGTGTCCGTGCATACTTTCGCGAACGACCCGTCTCGCGGTATTTTTTTATTAGTGTATTTGGCTGTGATCATCGGTGGCGCGCTGTTGTTGTATAGCTGGCGCATCCGTTATTTTTACCGCGCGCCTAACTTTGAATTATTTTCCCGCGAAACTTTTTTATTACTCAATACCGTGCTGATGTTGACGGCGGTAGCGACGATTACCTTAGGCACGCTCTATCCCATTATCTTAGACGCGTTGGGCTTAGAAAAAATTTCCGTGGGCGAACCGTACTTTAACACGGTCTTTCTGCCGATTATTTTACCGATTTTATTATTGATGGGGTTCGCGCCGCACGTGAAATGGGGCGGGCAGTCACTCGCAGCGCTCTGGAAAAAATTGCGGCTCAATTTATTTTTAGCGGTGCTGCTGGGCGCGAGCTTACCGCACTTTTTGGGTTTTCCATTTCACGCGCTAGCCAGCGTAGGGATTTTTTTCTGTGTTTGGATCGTGTTGGCGACGCTGCAATATGTTTTTCATTTAACATTAACGCAACAAAAAATGCATGCGCAGCATTGGTCTATGGTCGTCGCGCATATCGGTATCGCCGTGCTAGCGCTAGGCGTCACGGTCAATAAATCTTATAGCGAAGAACGCCAAGTAAAAATGCACGCGACTGAGCACGTGACGCTGGCTGGCTATCTTATCACTTTAGAAAATCTCGCTGAAACCAACGGCGCGAATTTTAAAAGTATCACCGCGACGTTCGCCGTGCAAAAAAGCCAAGACCGACCGCAATTCATTGAAGCCCAACAACGGGTTTACTTAAGCCATGACCAAACTTTGAGTAAGCCCGGCATCCTTTACAATCCGTGGCGCGATATCTATATCGCGCTGGGTGCTGAATTGCCGGACGGCGCGTGGGCGGTAAGACTTTATTACAAACCCATGGTACGCTGGATTTGGTTTGGTGGTTTTATGTTGCTAGCGGGTGGTTTATTATCCTTATTCAGACCAAAAAATAAAGGCGCTGTCTCATGAAAATGCCAACCCGAGTTATACCGCTAATATTCTTTATTCTGGTGGGCGGGATTTTGTGGATTGGGTTGCATGCACACCCTGAATTCATTCCATCGCCGCTCATTGACAACCCCGCGCCCGCGTTTGCGTTGCCGGTGTTGAGTTATGAAAATAAAGTCGCTACGCAAAAAGATTTTAGCGGCCACGTCACTCTCTTTAATGTGTGGGCGACTTGGTGTTCCGCCTGCGCGCAAGAACATGAAATGTTAATGACTATCGCGAAAGATCAACCTGACCTGGTCTTGTATGGCTTAGATTACAAAGACGACGATCGCGCGGCGCGGCGCTATTTGCATGACAATGGCAATCCTTACCGCACCGTCGCCATCGATAAAACCGGCAACACCGCGATTGATTACGGCGTTTACGGCACGCCAGAAACATTTGTCATCGATAAAAAAGGCATTATCCGTTTCAAATATATCGGTTCCATCACCACCGATGTATGGGAAGAAACGCTAGGCCCCCTAGTCACCAAATTACAAAGTGAGCCGGCATGAAATTATTTTTTCTCATGCTGCTACTGTTGGCCGGCGCGCTGCAAGTTTATGCCGCCGATGATTTTTATCATTTCGATACGCCGGCGACGAAAGTCCGCTTTCAAAATCTCACCGGCAATTTGCGTTGTTTAGTTTGTCAAAATCAAAATTTAGCGGAATCCAACGCGCCGCTCGCGAATGATTTGCGCGCGCAAGTCTATCAAAAAATTCAAACCGGCCAAAGTGACGAAGAAATTATAAATTATTTAGTCGCGCGGTACGGCGATTTTATTTTATATAAGCCGCCGTTCCGTGCGGCGACGGCAGCATTATGGTTGGGCCCACTATTATTTTTAATTTGCGGCAGCGCTTATCTATTTTACTATTTGCGCCGCTACCGAGAGAGCGCCGAGTCATGTTGACGGTTTATTTAGTTTTACTCGCCATGCTGCTCACCGCGGTGACGATTATCGCGGGCGCGTTTAAATTCCAATTTTCAAAAGGTTTTTTCACGGTTGCTAGTTTGACGTTGACAGTGGCTTTTGGTTTATTCCATATTAGCAATAATACCGCCGGTTTACGTGAATGGTTAACGGCGGGCAAAGCACATTATGATTTATTGGTCGCGTTTCAAGATTTAGGTGGTTTCGACGGCACGATAGCGCGCATTAAAGCGAAGTTAAAAGAGAATCCCAACGACGCGCGCGGCTGGCAAATTTTAGGAAAACTCTATCTTGCCAAAGGCGACACGCGCGCCGCTGAAAAAGCGCTGACAAAAGCACGGCAATTGGATACGAAATTATGAGCAAAGCATTCACTAAAGAAACCGATAACGATGACGACGAACCCGAACAACCGTCATCGTTTACCGATGATTTAAAAAATTATGTCACGCCGGCAGGCTATAAAGATTTACAGGATGAATTGCGGCAATTACTCAAAGAAGAACGCCCTAAAGTCGTCGAAACGGTACGCTGGGCTGCTGGGAATGGTGACCGTTCCGAAAATGGTGACTATATTTATGGGAAACGACGCTTACGCGAAATCGACCGGCGCATGCGGTATTTAACTAAGCGCATTGAAAGCGCGGAAGTCGTGGATCAAAAACTACAGAAAAACTTAACGCAAATTTTTTTTGGGGCGACGGTGACTTACTTAGAAGCTGACGGCACGGAAAAGACAGTTAAGATTGTTGGGATTGACGAGGCGGATTTAACGAAAAATAAAATTAGTTGGATTTCGCCGGTGGCGCGGGCTTTGCTGAAGGCGGAAGTGGGAGATACGGTGGCGTTGAAGACGCCGACGGTGACGGAGAGTTTGAAGGTTATTAAGATTAAATATTAAGTTTGTTGCGTTGCGCGTTGCTTAGCCCCACCACCCTCAGGTTCTTGTTACGCAGAACTCGGCTACTTGTCGCAGCATTTCGGCGGCCGCGTGGTTCGCCGCTACGACACCACCGTACGGAGAATTCTGTGGCGCGGGTTCTACGACGTTAAATAATTTATTCGCGATGACTTGGCCCGTGCTGGTTTTGACGATCTGCGCGGCCATTTTGATATGCACTTCGCTAGCGCCCTGGTAAAACACTTGGCGGAATTCCACGATTTGCGTATGTAACACATAATCACTCGCTCCCGACGCTTGGGTCGTGGTCACGACACGGAAATGGTGGGTTTTATGCAGCGTTTCCACTAATAACGGTCTTAACATGTCTGCAGGGGTTTCCGCCCAAGTACTTTTTGCAAAGTACGCGATTTGATACGGCGACGTGGTGTATGCCATATCGACGGTATCATAGAGTGGCACGCTGTCGGGCGCGCCGACCATCAGCGTGCCCGCGTGGCCTCTGCTCACCGGAATATTCTGCGGCATCGTATTCACTAAGTACGTCGTGTTCGCGTTCGGCACTGGCGTAAACAACGAACATGCCGACAACGAGACCGTCATGACCACCAACATAATGAAAGTTCTGACCATGTTATCGTTCTCCAGGTCCTAATGCCCGTGGGGCTTTGCCGCGGATTAAAACTGCGGGATTGCGTTTTATTTCTTGCGACACGGCGTCTAAATTCGTCGCCGCGCTATTTAAATTGCCTATCGTATCGTTCGCTTGCGGCAGCGTGTTCAAACTAAAACTTTGAATGGCCGGCGTTAATTGTCCGGTGGCGCGCGCCGCATTATTCAAAATCGCATTGAATTGCGGACGGTTCGCGCTTAAGTTCGCGGTCAAATCTTTTAAGTTAATTAAAATCGAGCGCAGTGAGTTTAAATTTTCCTGATCTAATAAATTCGCGACGTTATCGCTTAATTTGCGGAAATTCACGCTGAATTGGCGGAGCGCGGTATCCAATTGTAAAAAGAACGAAGGCACGGTTTTGATAATCGGAAATTTTTCGCCGGGCGACGCTTTCAATGGCGTTTTATCGGTACCTTTATCTGAGAGCGCGATAAACCCGATACCGGTTAAGCCTTTGGCTTTTAACATCGCGGTGGTGCCTAGCGTGATGGGTGTGGTGCTATTTATTTTTAATAATAATTCGACGATTTGCGGGTTCTTTTTATTGATCTCGATGCTTGAAACACTGCCGACGTTGACGCCATTATATTCGACCACGGAATCAGGGCTAAGGCCGCTCACCGATTCTTGCATTAATACTTTATATATCGAATAGGTTTCCGTCGATAAGCCGGAAGATAACCAGATAACCGCTAAGATAATCATGCTGATTATCGAAATAACGAATACGCCGACAATTGTGTAATTTACATTAGTTTCCATGTCGTTACCCTTGATAAATATCGCTAACTACCCGTCCACGCGGGCCGCTAAAAAATTGTTGGATTTTAGGATGTTTATCTTTGGCTACTTTCGCCACCGTGTCTATACACAATACCTTGCCCTCTCCCAAAAATGCAACGCGATTTGAAATTTTCCACAATGTGTCCAAATCATGCGTCACAATAACAATGGTTAAGCCCATCGTGGCTTGTAAATCTAAAATTAATTGATCAAACGCCGCGGCGCTTTCCGGGTCCAGTCCGGCCGTTGGCTCATCTAAAAATATTAATTCCGGGTCCAATACTATCGCGCGCGCCAGCCCCGCGCGTTTTTGCATACCGCCGCTTAATTCAGAGGGGTATTTGGCGGCCGCTTCTTTCGGCAAGCCCGCTAAAAGAATTTTTAATAACGCTAATTCTTCGATGGTTTTTTTATCGAGGCGCGTGTGTTCTTTTAACGGAAAAGCCGTATTTTCCAGCACGGTCAGCGAACTGAATAAGGCATTGGATTGGAACAACACACCCCACCGGCGTTGGACTTCTAATAATTGTCGGGGTGTTGCGGTCGTTAATTCTAAACCGAACACTTTGATCGAACCGAGCGTGGGGCGTTGTAGCATTAACATTTCGCGTAATACCGTGGTTTTACCCGCGCCGGAGCCGCCCACCAACGCCAAAATTTCACCGCGCTTCACCTCTAAGCTCAAATTTTTATTCACGTACACACCGCCGAGCTCAGTGGAAATATTTTTCATTTGTATAATGAACTCGTCGTCGGCCATTTTAGTACCCGTCATAGATTTAGCTTACTAAATAAAATGGAGAAGGCTGCGTCCGCGACAATGATAAAAAAGATCGACATCACGACGCTGCGCGTGGTTTTTTTCCCGACACTATCAGAATTCATTTCGACTTGCATGCCTTCAAAGCAGCCTATGCTTGCGATCAATAACGCAAACGCCGGGGCTTTGCCTAAACCAATTAATAGCGCGCGCAGCGGAATTTCCGCTTGGAAGCGCACGAGAAAATCATGCGGCGTAATACCCAACGCCACTTTCGCCATGATCATGCCGCCAAAAATTCCGAAAATATCCGCCCACATACTTAATAAGGGCAGTGTGATGACTAGTCCCAACACGCGCGGTATCAATAACAATTCCCCCGGCGTCACGCCTAATGTATCTAGCGCGTCGATTTCTTGATTAATTTTCATGATGCCTAATTCGGCGGTGTAGGCGGAGCCCGTTCTACCCGCGACCATGATCGCGGTAATCAAAGGCCCAAATTCACGCAGCACTGCTAATCCTAAGAAATCCACGATTAAAACGTTGGCGCCATAATTCCGTAATTGATTTCCCATTTGATAAGCGATGACGACGCCGATCATAAACGACAATAACGCGATGATAGGCAGGGCTTGCAGTCCGGTACGGTAAATATCGCTCGCAAGAGCTGCCCACCGAAAACGTTTGGGATGCCGCACTAAGCGCACGACTTCGATGGATAACACGCCGACAAAAGATAAATAGGCCATGAATTCTTGCCATTGCCCCACCGCAATCTTACCGATCGTCGCGACATAACCGAGAGTTTTTGGTTTCTTGATATCAGCGGCGGTGGCGGGCTTGTCTTCGACGATTTTTAAAAGTTGTTGATGCACTTTAGAAAAATTTTGCAGCTTGGTTTTAAAGCCCTGTTCGCCTAGCCATTGGCTCAATACCCACGCGCCCGCGCTATCAAAGGTCGTGATGGCGTCGCCGTCGATGGTAATCGACGTCTTTTCTTTCGACAGATTTTGTTTTAACTGCCGCTGGATCTTGCCAACATTCGCTAGCGTCCACTCGCCTAAGCATTCCAAACGTCTCTGCTGACGGTCAAACTTCAGAAAATTCTCTGGTATTTTTGTCATGCGACTAGTCTTTCTCATTCTGAAGCGTAAATTTATTTGAAATAAAGTATCTCTTGAAAAAAAAATTTATGCAAATGCGTTGCAGCCTGTGTGCGATCATGCTCACAAGGCCGAGACACGCGAGCGTACGCAAAATTAAAAAATTAAAGTGACTCGCTTGCAACAAAACGGGCATTTTACAGTGAAAAAAATTAATTCCACACCATGCGGATATCCCGCATCGTATCAGCAATATAACTAATATCATTCATGCATTTACCCTATCGACCCCGTCATAGTACGTAGTGTGTGCGCCATAACCTAATTATAATTAGGGGAATCACTAATAGTTTTATATTCAAGGGGTTGTTATATTTTATCGACAACGGCCAACTAGTGGAGTAAATGTCATGACAAAAGCGACTAAACGTAAGGGAACGAAAAAGACGACGAAGACTGGCACAACTGTTACGGCTCGCGCCTTAGCTAAGAAGTCTAAGATGAAGTCTATGAAAAAAGCTACCAAGAAAAAAGCTGCGAAAAAGAAATCTAAGAAAGCTTCTAAGAAAAAAGCGAAGAAGCGTTCTAAGAAGTAATCCCCCTCTCTTCGGAGAGAAAAGGGCGGGTAAGACTTGGTCTTCCCCGCCTTTTTTATTGCCTGGCGAAAAGTATCAATCATCAATTCGAAAAAGATCCTTGTCGAGTAAATGCATTTGGGTATTGTTTTTGATGCTCAAGAAAGTCTGGATATTTCGCGATTAAAGCGTCTTCCATAGTAGTAATCTGAGTTTTTAACTCAGCATTTTGCGCGGCGTCTGCCGTAGTAAATTGCTTAGCCTTAAGCTTTTTATATTCTTCCGCAGTATTATAATTTGCTTCGAGCATTACTTTTAATTGTTCCGCTCGTTCTTTTTCACGATCAACAATTACTGGTTTTACTGCTACACAATATCTACCGTACATAACTCACCCCTTATTTTCTGATTAAAATTTATAGTTGCACTTTTAACATACTTTATTCCTAACCCTTGTACAAGATGCTTTCGCAAAAAATAGTGTAGAATAAAAATGTAGCCATGAAACGGATGAACTATGCGTAATATGTTATTTATCATCTTCCTAACCCTTACCTTCATTGGCCCGGTCTATCTAGTCGCGACGGGGCAAATAAATTTTTTTGGTGATTACCGCACGGCGAATCGCGACAGCGCTAAGCTCGCGCCGGATCCCGCGACGTACCACGCTGCGGTCGTGCAAATCTATCAAGCGCGCGCGTTTGATTGGCATGGGCTGGTCTCCATGCACACGTGGATTGCCACGAAAGCGGCGAACGCGAACCACTACATGGTCCATCAAGTCGTAGGCTGGCGAAAATTCCGCGGCCTGCCACCGCTAGATATTGAAGCAGGTATACCTGACCGCAATTGGTTCGCGCAAAAACCCACAATCTTGTTTGACGCGCGCGGCGACACCGCGACGAAATTAATTCCCGTGATCGAAGCCGCCGCGCGCGCCTATCCGTATCCTAACGATTACACGTTGTGGCCTGGCCCGAACAGCAATACCTTTACCGCGTATGTCATGCGCGAAACGCCAGACTTAAACGTCGCGATGCCCGCCGACGCGATCGGCAAAGATTTTTTAACCGGCGGCAAGATTTGGGGCCCAGCGGTAAGTCACACGGGTTATCAATTTAGTTTTTTTGGCATCGCGGGTATTACGCTTGCGAAAGAAGAAGGCTTAGAGATAAATTTTCTTGGCTTAGTCTATGGCATTAACCCGTTGAAACTTTCGATCAAACTCCCCTGCATAGGCGAAATTTCGCTGCGAAAAAGCCATGCCGGTGGCGATTAAGGCGATTCTCCGTTATTATAATGCCACCCTATGAGTATGGCTAAATCCATGAGTACGCAACCAGCTTCACGACCCATCGGCATCTTCGACAGCGGCATCGGCGGTCTCACCGTCGCGCACGCGCTCGTGCAGCAATTACCGCAGGAAGACATTATTTATTTCGGCGACACCGCGCACTTACCGTACGGCGATAAATCCGCCGCCGCGATCCAAGCCTACGCGGTAAAGATCGCGCATTTGCTGCTGCAGCAAAATTGCAAAATGATATTAATCGCGTGCAGTTCCGCCTCCGCCGCGGCCTATGAATTAGTGAAGGAATACACCGCCAGCAAAGCTGTCGTGATGAACGTAATCGACCCGGTCATCCATTTTTTACGCGATAATTACGCGGGTAAGCAAATCGGCTTGATCGGCACACGCCAAACCGTCAATTCGAATGTTTATTTAAAAAAAATCGACGCTTTGAATTTAGGGATCATTTTGAATTCGCATCCGACGAATTTACTCGCCTCCGCGATCGAAGAATTCGGCGCTAGCAATGCCATTGACGGTTTACTGCATGAATACCTATCACACCCGAATTTGCAAAATCTTAACGCGCTAGTGTTGGCTTGCACGCATTACCCGATCGTGAAAGATAAAATCACGAAATATTTCGATAATAAAATTTCTATCATCGATCCATCCGATATCGTCGCCGCCACGGTGAAGCACCGCTTAGCAAGCGAAAAATTATTGAATACGCAAAGCCATGCCGGCAATAAACATTTTTATGTGTCCGATTACACGGACTCATTCGCGCACGGCACAAAGATATTTTTCAAAGAAGATATCACGCTGGAACATTATCCGCTCTGGGATTAACTCAACAATGAATTACCGCCATGCCTATCACGCCGGCAACTTCGCCGATGTGTTGAAACATCTTGTGATTATCGCGCTAACCGAAGCCATGCTGCGGAAAGACAAAGCGTTTTGCTATTTAGACACGCACGCGGGCGCGGGAATATATGATTTGCGCGCGGCTGCCCCGCAAAAAAGTAAAGAGTACGCCGCGGGTGTCGCAAAATTATGGGAACAACCTAATACCCCCGCGTTAGTAAAAAAATATTTAGACATCATCGCGAAATTGAATAACGGCACTAATGCACTTAATCTTTATCCCGGCTCGCCGTACTTTGTCAAAAATTTTTTACGTAAACAAGACCGCATGGTGTTGACCGAATTGCACGAAGAAGAATATGCACTGTTAAAAAAATCGTTTCCGCATTACCAACAAATCGGCATCCATCACTTAGACGGCTATCAAGCGTTAAAAGCTTTTTTGCCGCCGCCCGAGCGTCGTGGCATCGTGCTGATAGATCCACCCTACGAACAGCCGGATGAATTAATGCAATTAGTCTCGACGTTGACGACTATTTGTAAACGTTGGGAAACCGGTGTGTTCGCCGTTTGGTATCCCATCAAAGAAGGCCGCTCGATTGAACGCTTTCATGCAGCGCTGCGCCAGCGAATAGACCGTCCGATGTTAGCGTTAGAACTTAGTATTTACCCACCCACGCTCACGACCCATTTAAACGGCTGTGGTATGGTTATTATCAATCCCCCTTATCAACTAGATACTGAAATAAGCGGCTTTTTACCGTGGTTGTGGGAAGTGTTAAGCCCTGCCAGAGAGGGTCGCTATGAATTTGGCGCGCTATCTGCTTGATAGGTTTATAGTTATAAAAATTAAGTAATTTCATATAGTTGCCAATCTATAGCCGCCGGTCTAGCTGATTTCTGCTAAAATATAAGAGTAGGCCTATCTTCGTAGTTTCTATCTTTCGGCAATGGAGGCGTGACCATGAAGAAAACTCTTTTAATCTTAAGCGCGATTCTAATCGCCACCAGCTTATCTGCCTGCACGCGTTCCGATGAAGGCACGGTGATTGGTGGGGTTGGCGGTGCGGCACTCGGAAATGTGCTGACCGGCGGTAGTGGGCTAGGGACTGCGGTGGGCGCGGTCGGCGGTGCGGTGGTCGGTAATAATCTCGCGCGCTAAGACCAAGGCATACCTAAAGAGCTACTCTCATTAATGTGAGGGAGTTCTTTTTGTTTGCTAGGAAGCTCGTTATAATGAGCCACTTTAATGATGATTAGGAATGGTGGCCATGGCTTTGCAAGTCGGCGATTTCGCTCCCGAGTTTACTCTTCCCACAGACAAAAATGAAAAAATTTCCCTGGAAAGTTTGCGCGGAAAAATGGTCGTTCTCTTTTTCTATCCTAAAGACAACACGCCAGTCTGCACTCAACAAGCGTGCGACTTTCGCGACGCTCTGCCCGACTTCATCACCAGCGACGCGGTAATTTTAGGTATTTCAAAAGACAGTCCCAAGCTGCACCAAAAATTTAAAGATAAATATAGGCTGCCGTTTCCCTTGTTAGCGGATGAAAACGGCGACGTCTGTGAAGCTTACGGCGTCATCAACAAAAAAAGCTTATTCGGCAAAACTTTTTTGGGTGTGACGCGCTCGACTTTTTTAATCGACGAAAAAGGCGTGATCCGCGCGATTTGGCGCAAAGTGCGCGTGCCCGGCCATGTCCAACAAGTACTCGAGCAAACCCAGCAAGCTTCTGAATAATTAAACGGGGCAGCGACATGAATCAAACAACGAAAGCAAAAACCGCCATCACCCCCACACGCGCGGAAGATTATCCCGAGTGGTATCAGCAAGTCGTGAAAGCCGCGGAATTAGCGGAACCTTCTCCGACCCGCGGCTGCATGATTATCAAACCCTATGGTTACGCGTTATGGGAAAATATGCAGCGCATTTTGGATGACGAGCTGAAAGCTACCGGTCACAAAAATATGTATTTTCCGTTATTAATCCCGGTAAGTTTTTTAGAAAAAGAAGCCGCCCACATTGAAGGGTTCGCGAAAGAGTGCGCCGTGGTCACCCATCACCGCTTAGAAAAAGACGCCGACGGAAAATTAGTGCCGGGCGGCAAGTTAGAAGATCCCTACATTATCCGCCCGACTTCGGAAACCATTATCGGCGAAGCGTTTTCACGCTGGATTCAATCCTACCGTGACTTGCCGCTGCTCATGAACCAATGGGTGAACGTCATGCGCTGGGAAATGCGCACGCGCATGTTTTTGCGGACGTCGGAATTTTTGTGGCAAGAAGGACATACCGCGCACGCGACCGCGGCAGAAGCGCAAGCGGAAACATTAAAAATTTTAGATTTATACGCTGACTTCGTGGAGAATACGATGGCGATTCCCGTGATCAAAGGGGAAAAAAGCGAGAGCGAACGTTTCCCCGGCGCCGTCGCGACTTATACGATCGAAGCGATGATGCAAGACAAGAAAGCGCTGCAAGCCGGCACCTCGCATTTCCTCGGCCAAAATTTCGCGCGCGCGTGTGAAATTAAATTTTTAAGCGCAGAAGGCCGTGAAGAATTCGTTTGGACCACGTCTTGGGGCGTCTCCACGCGTTTGATCGGCGGCATGATCATGACCCACAGCGACGACGACGGTCTCATCATGCCGCCGAAGTTAGCGCCGCTGCACGTAGTGATTTTACCTATCCTCCACAAAGAAGAACAACAAGCGGAAATCCTCGCTTACTGCGCAGCGCTCGCCAAACAATTGCGCGCATTGCATTATCATCAGCGCCGCGTCAGCGTCGAAATTGATACCCGCGAATTAACCGGCGGCGAAAAAGCCTGGAGCTGGGTGAAAAAAGGTGTACCGTTCCGCGTGGAAGTCGGCATGAAAGAATGCCAAAACCAAAGCGTCTTCGTGGGCCGCCGTGATAAAACTTATAAAGAACGCGTGAGCCTTGACCAAGCGGAATTCATCTCGACCTTGACGCGCGAGTTAGACGCCATTCAAGCGACACTGTTCGCGCGCGCGCGTGAATATGCCGCTGCGAACACGGTGGCAATTCATACGGAAAAAGAATTTTATGAATTCTTTAAAGATAACAACGGCGGCTTCGCGCTCGCGCATTGGAATGGCGCCGCCGCGGTGGAAGCGAAAATCAAACAAGATTTAAATGTGACGATCCGTTGCATTCCGCTCACCGCAGAAAAACCGCAAACAGGAAAATGTATTTTTAGTGGCGAAAATAGTGCGCAAGCCGTGCTTTTCGCGAAATCTTATTAACGCGGCGCATTTGTTAACACAACGAAATTATGTTACCCTTTGCCCGCACTCGAATTACCCTCTATCAATTCAATAAGCGAAAGGATTTATTGGGATGACTACTTCTACCGACATCAAAGCCAACAACAAAGATCTCGACACCACGATCAGTAAACTTGCCGCAAAAGGCAAAGGTATTCTTGCCGCGGATGAAAGCATTCCGACCATCACGAAACGCTTTGAAGCATTAAATATTGTTTCTACAGAAGATACGCGCCGCGCGTTCCGCGAATTATTGATTTCCACGCCAGGCATTAGTGATTACATCGCCGGTGTGATTTTGTTTGAAGAAACCTTAGACCAACGCGCCAGCAGCGGCCAACCTTTTGCAGAATTATTAGCGTCGAAAGGCATGTTAGCCGGTATTAAAGTCGACAAAGGCTTAGTCAATTTACCCAATAACTATGTCGAACAATATACGCAAGGCTTAGACGGTTTAGACGCGCGCTTGAAAGAATATAAGAGCAAAGGCGCTTCTTTCGCGAAATGGCGCGCGGTGTACCATGTAACCGCGACCACTCCTTCTACCTTGGCGATTAAAACTAATTCCGAAGGTCTCGCGTCTTACGCGGCGTTGTGCCAAGCCAATGGCATCGTGCCTATCGTTGAACCGGAAATTTTAATCGACGGCGATTATACGATCGAACGCTCCGCTAGCGTTACGGAAGCGGTGCTGCATTCTTTGTTTCACACGTTGTATAAGCACAAAGTGTCACTCGAACATCTCATTTTAAAACCCAGCATGGTCATCAGTGGTAAAAAATCCGCGACGCAAGCCACCGCGGAACAAATCGGTAAAAACACCGTGACTATTTTGCGCCGCACCGTGCCAGCCGCTGTGCCTAGCATCAACTTTTTATCCGGCGGCCAAACTCCGGAAGCGGCGACGCTGAATTTAAATGTGATGAATTCACAACCTGGCAATCCTTGGAACATCAGTTACTCGTACGCGCGCGCGTTACAAGATTACTGCATGAAAACTTGGCAAGGCGATAGCAAAAATACCGCCGCCGCGCAAAAAATATTTTTAGAACGCGCCCGTCTTAACAGTCTGGCCAGCACCGGTAAGTATTCCGCGGCTATGGAAAAAGAAGTTTCGCTAGCTTGAAAAGCTCCCTCCTAACGCTAGAGGCGTTAAGAGGGCCCCACTTCATCTCGGTTTAATTTTTTTAAAAGGATTGTATAATGACAACCACGATGAGCACTCAAGACGCGAAAGAAAAATTTACCGAACTGTTAAATCATGTTTCTCATACGAAAGAACGCGTGATTTTAGCCCGCCGCGGCAAAGAGTTAGCGGCGCTGGTGTCGTTGGAAGATTTACACTTTCTCGAAAGCACACAAGATAAAAATGATTTGAATGAAGCGATAGACACGCTTAAAGAATCCAAAGGTGGCAACACTGTCACGTTGGAAAATTTAAAGGAAGAGATAGGCATACAATCGTGACCACACCTTACCACGTTCGTTTTTCCCAAGTGGCACGCGTTGTAATTAAAGCGTTGCCAGCCAAACACCAGAAAACCATTATCAAGTTGGCGGAAGCGTTAGCCGTCAACCCGCGCCCGCCCGGCGCTAAAAAAATTGACGGCATGATTGGACTTTACAGCGAGCCGGTTGACGCGCACCGTATGATTTATAAAATCGAAGATCAAGAAGTTTTGATTCTTGTCATCAAATAGCGCGCACTGAACGCACTAATCACCTAAAAATTGTTCTTACCCGCGCTCTTCCTATTCGATATATAAAAAAAACCTAGTACAAAGTCATTACCCTCATTAAAATAAACAACCTCAGGGAAATCGGCTGGAGCAGGGTCATGCTAAAAATTCAACAATGGATTGTTTTTTTCTTTTTATCTGTCATCAGCGCGACCAGCTTTGCCTTACCCTTCAATATTTACCCAGCTATATCGCTACCTACCTTTGTGCAAACCGGCCAAAGCGTCGCGGCCTATTACGTCGTAACGAATAACGCGAATCGGACCTTAAACAATAATTTCGTTAAATACTTGCCGCCCAATGTCGCGCAAGTCACCGCGGACGCCACCATTGGTAATCTATGCGGCGCCACGTTTAATTTAGCGGCGAACGGCGTTCCCGGCGATACGTGTATTTTAGAATTAAGTGTCAGCGGCGCGGTCGATGGTAATGATCCCGATCCGCATCATCATTTATTCGCTTGCCTGTTTGGCGGCGTGTTATGCGCGGGCACTAATTTCCCGTTGAATGTTTTTCAAGCTGGTTTGTTGACTTCTATTGTCGTCCTACCCGCCGCGCCTTCTATTTCGGCTGGTCAGACGCAGCAATTCACGGCGACGGCGGTGTTTTCCGACGGCAGCAGTGTCGATGTCACATCACTAGTGACGTGGGCCTCATCAAACACCGCGGTCGCCACGATTAATCCCTCCGGGTTAGCCAGCGCGGCTAGCGTGGGTACTGCCACCATCTCCGCCACTTTCCTTGGTTTAACGGGATCGACCGTTTTAACTGTAAATTATTTCGCGATCGTTTCGGGAAATTACACGACGACCGGCGGTGTGAGTTACCCGATCTTAGTGCAAAGCTCGGATGGCGGCGTGTCTTGGGCCTACACGGTCAGTTCCGCGACGACCAGCGTGTTGCCTGCGACAAGCAGCGCGTTCACTGTCAATAGCGCTAGTTGCGCCAATAGTCTTTGCTTGAGTGTCGGTAACTATAACAATGGCACAACAACGAGTGTTTATGGATTTGAAACTTTAAACACAGGAACTAGCTACCAAGTCGCGCTGTCGGCCAGCACGGGCACTCTGCCAGTGGATTATACCGGCGGCACTTTAAACGGCGTGAGTTGCAGCGGCACCAATTGCACCGCCGCCGGCTCTTACACTGGAACCGGAGCTGCACAATTTCCACTTGTCATGCAAACTTCTAATAGCGGTGAAAGTTTTGCGGCTGCGGTCGACAGCATCACGCCCGCATTACCGACCGATTACAGTTCGGCGGGTTCATTTTCCAACTCTTATTGCTCCAGCACTATTTGTCTCGCCAGCGGGAATTACACCAGTACCGCGCCCAATCAATATGCGTGGTTGGCACAAGACGTGTTAACGGCGGGAACTTGGACGTATGCGGTCACAAGCACGTTGAGCACTGGCCTACCGGATTACAGCAGTACGAGTAATTTTAACGCGACAGCTTGTGACGCCACCAACTGTGTTGCGGCGGGAAATTATATGACGAATGCCGGGTCCCTGGCGCAAGCGCCTTTGGTCGCGCAGGCAACGGGTACCGGCACCGGCTGGGCAGTTGTAGTTGACTCAGCAAATTACCCAAGCGATTTTACTGCTCCCCCGGGCAACTTCAACTTAACTGGGGCGTCATGCGCAACAGCGGCGTGTATCGCAGTCGGCTCTTATACAGGAAATCCGGCGGGCGATGCGCAAACCTCCCCCATCATCTATCAAGCCGCTGGCGGTGGGGCTTGGAACATTGCGGTGAGTGACGTAGCGGGACCAACATTGCCATCGAATGTGAGTTCCTCGTTAACGTCTGCGAGTTGCTCGGGTACCTTGTGCGTCGCAGCCGGCGTCTATACAGATTCATCTAGCGGCACGGTTTTCCCATTAATCATGGTATCAACCAGCAGCGGCGCCCCTGGCACATGGACAATCGCAGTCAATCCAACCGCTCCTACTGGTTTAGTGTCGACGACGGTAGGCGGGACAAGTTGCTCTGGCACTGTCTGCACCATCGCGGCGAGTTACACGACGATCACAAATACGGAACCTTTAGTGATCGTCACCACGAACAGCGGCGCGACGTTTACTTATGCGGTAACCGCTGGTTCGCCGACCGAACCTAGCGACGCATTGAATGTATTCTTTACGTCGGCCGCGTTAAGCAAACTTATGAAAGATTTAACGCATAAAGATTTTAATCACCAGAAACAATTTAAAGCTATGCTGACGCATTAAAATAAGGGAAGAGAGGCAGATGATGTTAAAAAAATTGGGTATTGGACTATTGGCATTATTCGCCTTGAATGCAAACGCGGCGGACACTTCTTCAGCAAGACCAGCCGCGGCGGCAACAACCTCAGCCGCCACGGCAGCAGCACCAGCCACCACGGCGAGCACACCAGCCGTAGCAGCAGGTACGCCAGCCGCTGACACCACACCGCAAAGAAAAATCCATCCAGTCTTCACGTTAAGCGGCGGCTATGCGTTCACGTATCCTGATATTCAACGCCAACAATTCACCGCCTACGACAGCGCGTTTTTTTACTTACGCACGAGCAACATTCCGGCTAGCAGCCAACCCATGACCGGTGGTTTTTTTGGCATTGAATGGCCTTGGCGGCCCGATTGGTCGATTCAAACCGGCATCGGTTATTACGGCGAAGCAGGGATGACGGTGCGCGGCAATGAAGCGCAAGGCGTCATCGATTCCGATCAGACCACCGATTATTATAAATATTCTTTTACCGTGACGATTAAACAATTATTGGCGGAAGGGAAACTGTTATACATTTGGCGAAACTCCTATCACCCGTTTGTGGACGTGGGGCTAGGCGCGTCGTTTAACAAAGCGCGCAGTTACTACATCAATAATCCGATTTTTTTAACCTTCGCGCCGACATTCGCGCCTGGCACGACGACCGATTTTTCTTACCGCGTCGGTTTTGGTTTGGATTACGATTTAGCGACGGATTTACGGATTGGTTTCGCGTATCACTTCGCCGATTTTGGTAAAGCCGTGTTAGCCAGCGGTAAAGTGGACAATTACGAAAGCGGCTTGAATTTACGCCAAGATCATTTGTATGCGAATGAGTTGGTGGGACAAGTGACGTTATTGTTTTTCTAAACTTAATACCGCCGTTAAAAATTCCGGAATGCGCCGCTCTAGCCAATAGCGTGGACGCCACGGTACCATGCCTTCGATAAAACCCACATGCCCGCCGCGTTCCGTCACTTCCAAGCGCACACTGTCGGAAATTTCTGAAACGCTAGGCAACATCTCGGGGAGTAAAAACGGATCGTCCTTGGCTTGAATGAGTAAAGTCGGCACGCGGATGTTTTTTAAAAATTGTTTACTGCTAGACTTTAAATAATAATCCGCGGCACTGGCGAAGCCATGCACGGGCGCGGTGAACTTGTCATCGAACTCTTCGATCGTGCGCAACTTAGGTAAATTAGAAAGTTTTTTCGCGCGCAATTTCGCGAGCAAAGATTTTAATAAATGCCACTGATAAAAGCGCGAAAAACCGGATTGCAAACGCTTAGCCGACATGGCCAAATCTAACGGCACGGAAATAGCGGCCGCGGCGGTCAGCGGATTACGCGCGCCGGATTCGCCCAACCATTTTAATAACACATTGCCACCCAATGAAAATCCCAGCACGATCAATGGCCGCTGCGGTTCGCGCGCGCGTAAAATTTCTATCACCGCGGCGATGTCGTCCGTGTCACCCGAATGATAGGCGCGCGCTAAGCGGTTAGGTTCGCCGCTACAGCCACGAAAATGCATGACGCCGCCGCGCCAACCGTGCCGCTTGATGATGCGCAACATACCGCGCGCGTAAGGTGAGGCGGCAGAACCTTCTAAGCCGTGTAAAATTAAAATAACCGGCGCCCGTGTATCTATTGTTGCTGGCGCGCTCCAATCCAAATCGATGAAATCACCGTCGGCTAATTCGATCCGCTCACGCTTGACCGGCACTTTCATGGCGCGGCGCGCGAACGTCGGCCAGAGGGTTTGTAAATGCGGGCCCGGCAGCCACCACGCGGGTTTGAACGGCGCGGCGCGGGAAATCGGCGTCATGTTTTTTCCTGATTTTTTTCTTTATTATTTTCATGATAGGGGCGGCTTTGCTCATGCACGGCCGCGACCAACGCGGCGACATGGTCGGGATTAATATCCGGCGTGATGCCGTGACCTAAATTGAAAACATGACCCGGGCCGCTGCCATAAGATTTTAATAAGCGCGCGACTTCGCCGCGGATTTCATCGGGTGTCCGCGTTAAAAATTGCGGATCCATGTTGCCTTGCAGCGCCACACGCGCGCCGACTGCCGCGCGCGCCGTGCCTAAATCGGTTAACCAATCTAAACCTAACGCGTCAAAACCCGCCGCCGCCATTTTATCAAGCCACTTGCCGCCGCCCTTGGTGAATAAGATACTCGGCACAGCGCGGCCTTCGTGTTCGGGAATTAAATCCGCTTGCACCGCGCGGCAATAACGTAACGAAAATTCTTCGTAATCCGGCGTGTCTAACATGCCGCCCCAGGTATCGAAGACCATCACGACTTGCACGCCCGCTGTAATTTGCGCGTTCAAATGCATACTCACGGCTTGCGCCAAGGTATTTAATAAGTGATGTAAGAGCGCCGGGTCTTCGCGCATTAATTTTTTTATTTTGGGAAATTCTTTATTGGCGCGGCCTTCAATCATGTACGTCGCCAACGTCCACGGACTGCCGCAAAAACCGATCAGCGGCACGCGGCCATTCAATTCGCGCCGCAGCATACGCACGGCGTCTAACACATAACGCAACTCAGTTTCAGGATCGGGCACGCGCAGTGCTTTGATCGCTGCCGCGCTTTGCAGCGGATTTTTAAAAATCGGGCCTTCGCCTTCCACGAAATATAAACCTAATCCCATCGCGTCAGGGATGGTGAGAATATCGGAAAAAAGAATCGCGGCGTCGAGCGGGAACCGCGCCAACGGTTGCAAAGTGACTTCGCAAGCGAGTTCCGGCGTTTTACATAACGTCATGAAGCTGCCGGCTTGCGCGCGGGTTTTTTTATATTCCGGTAAATAGCGGCCGGCCTGCCGCATAATCCAAACCGGGGTGACATCTACCGGTTCACGCGCTAGTGCGCGTAATAAGCGGTCATTTTGCAGTGATTTCATAGTATCTTCCAAAAAAATTAAACGGATTCTAGCATTTTCAGCGCATAAATTCAGCGCGGGCGGGCATAATTTATCATGCGGGGGCTGAGAAAGCTGGCTTTGCATGCTGTGTTATTTGATATAACATTAGCCTTTAGGGCCTCTTACGAGGGGTTAACAGGATATAAATTTAAATACAGGATTACTACTTATGCGCAAACCATTGTTATTAACTACCATCGCGGGCATTTGCCTCATCAGCATGTCAGCTTGTTCAAAAGAACCGACACAAACCGCCGATAAAGAAGCTACCACCACGACGACCACAACCACTACTGTGGCTGATGCGACTAACACATCAACACCAGGCTCGACACCCGGTACCACAGATACGACCACGGGAACTACGGGTTCAACCACTGGCACAGCGGATACCGCGACTGGCCCAATGGCTGACTCTACAACTGGCCCGGCGATGACTGGCCCCGCGATGTCCGGCACCACTCCGACCATGCCCGCGCCCGCGACGACTGGCACAGCGCCTGATAGCCAATCGGTGACTGCCGGCGCTGCCGCAGGCGCCGCCGCGGGTGCTGCTGCCGGCGCCGCCGCTGGGGCCGCCGCCGGTTCAGCTGCTGCTGGCAACATGAAGCCCGTTGATCCCAATGGACCAATGGCGCCGAACAGTGCCACTGCCACGACTACACCTGGCATGACCACGCAGCCTTCCGTCCCCTCAGAAGCAAAAAGTATGCCGCCGACACCGCCGACTGCATCTGACGCGAGTGGCAACGCCATGACGCCAGGTACGACGACGGATGCGACTGGCGCGGCCATGCCTGCGACTTCGCAATAATTTTTTTCTATGCAGTCAACGAGGGAGAACTTAGTTCTCCCGGTTTTATTGCCGTTAAAAAATGTTTTAGTTGCGCGGCACTCACTGCCGTGGTTTTTTCGGCGGCGCCGATGGCGTTCAAAACGATGAAATTAATTTTACCCGCGACGATTTTTTTATCCTGATAAATAAATTGCATGACTATTTCTGGCTTCGGAAAATCAAACGCGTACGCCGGCATACCGATTTGGTTTAATAAATTTAAAATGCGCGGCAATTCGCGCGCCGCCAGAAAATGATTCTGCGCCGAGAGTTGGCTCGCAATCCACATGCCGACGGCGACGGCTTCGCCATGTAAAATGTTTTGATAACCCAGAGCGGCTTCCAATGCGTGCCCAATCGTGTGGCCGAAATTCAATAAGCTGCGTAAGCCAGTTTCTTTTTCATCTTCAACGACGATTTCCGCTTTGATCGCGGTGCTTATCTTGATGGCGTGCAACAACGCGGCTGGGTCGCGGTCTAGTAATTTTTGAAAATTATTTTCGAGCCAGACAAAAAAGTTTTTATCCCAAATTAACGCGTATTTTATCACTTCCGCGAGTCCCGCGCGGTAGTCTCTGAGCGGCAGCGTCGCTAATAATTCGCTATCAATGATAACACAGCGCGGTTGATAAAACGCGCCGACTAAGTTTTTTCCTTGCGGCAGATTCACCGCGGTTTTACCGCCAATGGCCGCGTCTACTTGCCCAATCAAGGTGGTCGGCATTTGCAAATATCGCACACCGCGCAGATAACAAGCGGCGGCGAAGCCCGTCATGTCACCGACGATGCCGCCGCCTAACGCGATCAAGGTGGTGCTGCGTTCGTGCTGGCACGCGGCGAGCTTCTCAATAATCGTTTGCCACTGCGCGAGGGTTTTATGCTCTTCGCCGTCTGGTAGCAGATGCACGTCACATTGATAGCGGGCTAGCGCTTGCGTTAAACGGATTAAATAATGCTGGGCAATATTTTCTTGGGTGACGATTAAAATTTGTTGGCCGGCGATGTAGTCAGCCAGCAATGCAACATCGGCGTAAATGCCGGCGCCAATAAAAATAGGATAGGGGTTTGGAAGTTTCACCATATGCATTTGGTGCACGCGCGTTACCTATTAAGCCAAGTGAGAATGTCATCGGCGACCGCGCGCACGGTGCGGTTGTCGGTAGGCACGCGGAAATCGGCCATCGCGTCATAATGTGGTTCGCGTTCTTCTTGCAGTTTCACTAACACTTCGTGACGGTTTTTCACTTGCAGTAATGGCCGCCGGATATCGTTCACGACCCGTGGTTGTTGGTGCTCTAACGACACTTCCAAATACACGACGGTGCCGCGCTCCGCCAATATCTCACGGTTTTCCGGCACGGCGACGGTGCCACCGCCGGTCGCGAGAATGATATTCGATAGCTTGGTAATATCACTGATGACCGCGGCTTCACGTTTGCGAAAACCATCTTCGCCTTCTTTATCGAAAATCCAACCTAGCTCCACGCCGGTGCGCTTTTCAATTTCTTCGTCTGAATCAAAAAAAATCATGCCCAGCTGTTTTGCAAGATATTTTCCGACGCTGCTTTTACCAGCCCCCATGGGTCCAATCAGAAAAATATTGTTATTCTTGGCGTTTGTCATAGCTACGTTTTAGTTTGATGTGGGTCAAGTATATGAAATTATTTTCGGCGTGACAAAAATTAATAGCTCACGTTTATTTTCTTTAATATTTTGTTGCTGAAACAATAAACCGACAACGGGGATTTTACCTAAAAACGGGATGCGTTGCTCATCATATTCTTTATTCAACTCATAAATTCCTCCCAATACGAGGGTTTGTCCGTTTCTGACCAAAACATTGGTCGTGATTTGGCGTGTGCTAATGGCGGGGACGCCTAAAACGATACGATTGCTGGGCCGGTCTTGGTTGATATTCAATTGTAGTAGGATGCGATTGCCCGGCATGATTTGCGGGGTCACTTTCAAACTGAGCACAGCTTTTTTGAAAGCGACCCCCGTGCCGCCGCTTAAGCTCACCTCTTGGTAGGGAATTTCTTCGCCGGATTCGATGCTGGCTGTCTGTTGACTGGCGGTGAATAAGGTCGGGTGGGAAATTAATTCGCCGTGGCCTTGGTTTTCCATCGCGGCTAGCGCGACATCGAGTAACGATCCATCGGCTAAGGTGGCGACCGCTAAGCTGAAATGTTTGCCGGCCGCGGGCGCCGCTTCGGCACCCGCGCCGATCGCGGTTGCATGGACGGAAAAATCCACGCCGAGGGCGCGCTCATAATCATTGTCCACACTGACGAGGCGGGCTTCGATTAACAATTGTTTGACGGGGATATCAAGTCGTTGAATTAAACCCGCGATTTGTTCGAGTTTTTCCGGTAAATCTTGCGCGCATAACATATTGGTGCGCGAGTCGACGCGCAGGCGGCCGCGTTTCGATAACAGCGTCGCGTTATTATCTTGGATGAAGCGGGCGAGATCGTCTGCTTTCGCGTATTGAATCCGCCAAGTACGCGTCGCTAAGACGGCGGCGGCATTGGTGGCGTTTATGAGTTTTAAATCTTCTTCTTTGCGTTTTATCATTTCCGCGGCGGTGGCGATATACCAAATGCCGCCGATTTCTGTTTTCACTAAACCTTGCGATGCTAATAACATTTTAAACGCGTCGGCGGGTTGCGTGTCATGCAAATGCAAAGTCACGGTGCCGCTCACGCTAGGGCTGATGATCAAATTCACTTGCGTGAATTTCGCTAACACGTTGAGCGCGTCGGCGACGTTAATATTTTCAAAATCCACCGCCGACTTGGCAAGCCCAGCCGCGAGGGTGGTTTGATGCAATAAAATAAATAACAAACAAAATAATTTTTTGAGGTTTGAGTAACGCATGTTGTCAATCCATTATGAATGGGTAAGGGGAATTTTGATTGGTGAAAACGAATTTGCGGTGTGAGCTAACACTAATTCCGATTGAGATAAACTTTTAATCCGAAAATTTTTACCGACCAGGCTGCCCGCGGGTAACGTGAGAAGTTTGCCGTCCGGCATGCTGATTAACGCCCACATTTGCTGATGATGCTGTAAATAACCGACGTATTTTATTTTTCTGATTTGCGCAGTTGGCTGATCGGACGCAACCGGAGGCGGTTCTAAGCGCGTTGGGGTATCGCGCCGGTGTGCTACCACCACGGTGAGCACTAACAACATTAAAATAATTATAAATGCGACGCCAATTTTGACGCGCTTGCGCGCGCGGGCGTGGGCGTATTCACGCCAAGGTAATAAATTAATTTCTACCATGCCCGCGCCGCCCGCATCGCTAACGACGCACACAAGATAAAACGCGGCGCGTTAAGTTTTAAGGCGGCGTGTAAATAAGTGTAAGCTGCTGGATCGGCGTCCGCGCGGGTGAGTGCGCAGGTGTCCACGTCGATAATTTTAATGTTCAAATCCGCGTGCTCGGCTAATAGTAAATATTGATTTAACGAGGCTAACCGCGCCGCGATTAAGTTAATTTCCGCGCAGTTTTTTTCTACTTCGCTAAGCACGGTGTAATCGAAACATAAAGTGTCATGCACGCCCGGAAAATAATGTTGAAAGTGCGCCGTGTTAACCGAACGCAATACTGACTTCGGCACCAGGAGGCGTTTTGATATGACCACACTGAACGGCAGCGCGAGCGCCGCGGGCGCGCCTTGCACGCCGGCGCCGCACACTAATTTTTTTAAGACCGCTTGCGCAGGTTCTAATAGTTTAATTTTACCGTCTTCAATCACGCCCGCCGGTAACGGCAGCGCGGCGCAGGCCGCGACGCTGAACCCGCGGCGGCGTTTTTTTAATTGCAGCAGACGGATTTCTCTGGCGCAAATATCTATCCCGACTAACGCGCGGGCGGTGGGTCTCCAAAACACAATAGGCTCCTTGCTAAGAAAAATGATGAAAAAGTAAAGTACCAGGGAATTAGGGGTGGAAAATTGTCCGCGGGGAACATTAAAAGAGTGGGGAAAGGGCGAGATATTTAGTGATTAAAAATTAATATATAGTATAATTCTTGGGCTTGTCTTAATTAGCTTAATATAATCGCTATTTTTATAGTAAAATTCAAGCGTGATGTGATCTTAACTCAAGGCCCTAACGACGTATTTACATGAAAAATTTTGTGTTTCGCTTTATCAGAAAATTATTGGTCGGTAGCTTGCTGACCTTGGTCGTCGTCGTAATCGGGGTGATGTATTATATCGAATTCGAATTACCGGACATCGACGCGCTCAATACCGTGCAGCTGCAAGTACCGCTGCAAATTTTCACGCACGACGGCAAACTCATCGCGGAATACGGGGAAAAACGCCGCATTCCCATCCCCTACTCGAAAATTCCAAAGCCCTTGATTAACGCGGTGCTCGCCACCGAAGATCAACGTTATTTCCAACATCCCGGCATCGACATTCCCGGCTTGATGCGCGCCACCGTCAAATTGATCTTAACCGGCCGCAAAGAGCAAGGCGGCAGCACGATCACGATGCAAGTCGCGCGCAGTTTTTATCTAACACGGCATAAAACCTTTGGCCGTAAGCTACGTGAAATTTTATTAGCTCTAAAAATCGATCACCGCCTCAGTAAACAAAAAATTCTCGAACTCTACCTCAACAAAATTTTCCTCGGTAACCGGGCCTACGGCGTCGCCGCGGCGGCGGAAATTTATTACGGCAAGACGCTAGACCAATTGAGCCTGGATCAATATGCGATGTTAGCGGGTTTACCGAAAGCGCCGTCGGCTTTGAACCCGATCGCCAACCCAGAAGCCGCGCGCAAACGCCGCGACCATGTGTTAAACCGCATGTACGAATTGGGTTACATTAAGAAAAAAGATTTCGACGCGGCGCTCGCGGCACCGTTGGCCGCGAGTTATCATGATTTACAAACGCAAGTGAAAGCGTCTTACGCCGCGGAATTAGTCCGTCAACAATTAGAAGAAATGTACGGCGACGCGATTTACACCGACGGCTTTAACGTTTACACCACGATCGACAGTACGTTGCAAGAAAACGCTAATCAGTCCGTGCATGACGCGTTGATCGCTTACGATCAGCGTCACGGATACCGCGGCCCGGAAAAAAATCTGGGCGAACCGGACATGATGGATATGCAAGCTTGGGAAAATAAACTGCACGCGATCCCGGCCAGCGGTGATTTAGAGCCCGCCGTCGTCACCGACATTCACGCTAATAATTCCATCACCGTGTTACGCGCGAACGGCGATCTCGTCACGATTCCTTGGGAAGGCATGAGTTGGGCGCGCAAACAAATTAACGCGGATTACTTAGGGCGCTTGCCTAAATCACCGCGCGACATCCTAAAATTGGGCGACGTCATTCGCTTGATGAACGAGCATAAAAGCTGGCGGTTAACGCAAATTCCGAAAGCCGAAGCCGGTTTAGTCGCGCTCAATCCGCAAGACGGCGGCATTGTCGCGCTGGTCGGCGGTTTTGATTTCCAAAGCAGTAAGTTTAACCGCATCACTAACGCGCAGCGTCAACCGGGCTCTAGTTTTAAACCGTTTATTTATTCCGCCGCTTTGGATAAAGGCTTTACGCTCGCGACGGTCATCAACGACGCGCCGATCGTGATCGAAAATCCTGACGACAATACGTTGTGGCGGCCGCAAAACGATACGCACCGTTTTTATGGCCCGACCCGTTTGCGGGATGCGTTAATTCACTCACGCAATTTAGTCTCCATCCGTTTGCTAGCGTTGATCGGCCCGCGCTACGCGGTGAATTATATTCAGCATTTTGGTTTTTCCGCGTCGCAATTACCGCCGGAATTATCGCTCGCGTTGGGCACGGCGAATGTCACGCCGTTAGATATGGTCGCAGGTTACGCGGTATTTTCCAACGGCGGTTTCAAAGTCGCGCCGTACGTGATCGATAGCATTCACAATACGCAAGGCGATGTTACGTATCAAGCCAAGCCGTTGACCGCGTGCAGCACTTGCATTCTCAACGCCGCGAAAGTCATCGCGGAACCTGGCCACGCGCCGCGCGTCATCAGCGCGCAAAATGCCTTTCTCATTACTTCCGCGCTGCATGATGTTATTCAATTTGGCACCGCGACGTCCGCGCGTAGTATTAAGCGCGATGATCTGGCCGGTAAAACGGGCACGACTAACAATCAAGTGGACGCGTGGTTTGTCGGTTACAACAGTGATATCGTCGCGTTGACGTGGGTGGGCTTCGATCAACCGCAATCTCTACATGAATATGGCGCGCAAGCCGCGCTCCCGATGTGGATCCAGTTCATGCAAACCGCGTTGAAAGGCAAACCAGAACATAGTCTAGACCAACCGACTGACATCATTAGCATACGCATCGATCCACTCACGGGCATGCGCGCGATGGGCAATAATCCAAACGCGATTTTTGAATATTTTATGCAACCTTTCGTGCCGGGTGAAGATAAAGAAAACGCTTACGCGAATACTTCCGCACCTAGCACATCACCTACCACGCCCGCCGCGCGCAGCGGCGATAACGCCGTGCCTAGCAATCAAACCACGGACGGCACTGGCATTTATTAATGCTGCAAAGTCATCTATACTGAACACACACTCTTAAATGTTTGCAGCGGTGATAAAATGTTTGAAAGATCACTTATCGCTACGGATAACCGCGTCCAAACATTATCGCGCGAGTTCAACCAATTACTTTTCCAACAACACCAAATTATCTTAGATAGCATCAATATATTATCCAAACAGGACGCGACATCAGAAAAATTTTCAGCTCTGCAAATAAGTTATCAAAGCTTGACTAACCAATCGCAGCATTTAAAAAAACTGGCTCCTTCAGAATCAGAATTGACGCTGCAAGAAAATATTTTTATTAATATACACGCACTAAAGAATTCGCTACGTCCACTTCTGAACGCCATTCATACCAATTTAAACGATGATTTCGAAGAAAAACAAACTGTTCTTTTAGAAGATAAAGACCTGCGTAGCGTCGCCAATTCACTTGAGCTCAGTGGCAAAGTCCGATCGCAGGCAAGTGTGGCGGCAGCGTTAGTCGCGCGCGACACTGAGGATACTTCACCGCGGATCCGATCATCGATTTCGAATTTATTGTCGACCTATCATAATTTTTTGAGCGTCACCGAGCTGCAAGAAATGTTAGACCGCCTCGAAACGAATCTTGAATACAAATGGAAAGCTTTGACTCAAGCGCAGGTAAAATTTTTAACGACGGCTAAATTGAAACAAATGGCCATTGATCCTACCGATTCGGCGCAAAAAAAAGCCGCGCAAGAAATATTAAATTTGATTTACAAAAAATTAATTATTCCTGAAGATATCGAAAAGAAAATTCATAAACTAGAAACTGATATTGAAGTGCTGCTGGAAAAAGTAAAAACGCTAACTGACTTCAGCGATCGTCAGCAACTGGAAGAGTCAATCGCGCTGATCAAAGCATCAATGCTGGGCATGCAATTTTCGCAAAGCAGAATGTTTGAAAATTTATTGAATCACGATATGTTGGAGCAACTACCAAAAAAAGACTTGTCGGCTTTAACTAACTGGGTAAAACAACGCAACACTCAATTTAGAAATTCTATCGACGATGCCAATCAACAATTGCAAGCCATAAGAAAAACATTGACTCCTGAAGTCAAACAGCCTTCTATTTTCAAACGCCTGGGAATGTTTTTTTCGAAAACGCCTGGGAATAAAGTGTTACCAAAATCTGCAGTGGATGCTTTACTGAGAAAGAAAAAAAATCCTTAAAACTCTCCCCGCTTGCGCGGGAATCTAGCAATTAATGTAACCAAGAAAACAGTGGGAAGTACCTGACTTGTGTCACTGAGGTCGGTGCGCCTTGGGTATAAGTGCCAGCCATGCCATGCGGCGCGCTGACATCCACATACGCAGTGTTTGCCACGGTTAACGCACCCGCGCTAGACACTTCGACTTGGCCGCCATTACCGCCGGCTTGACCGCCGCGCGCGATGATAGCGCCACCGAAATAAGTCGCTTGTTGTGACCAAACGCTCACTTCACCGCCCGGGCCATTCGTTAAAGCGGAAGCTTGTAAAACACTGCCAACATTAATGGTCGTGGTGGCCGCGTTGATATCATTACCCGCGCCATTTAAATCACCCCCGATAAGAATTTCACCGCCGTTAACAGCGCCATTCGCGGCTATATTTGCAAACGAGCCGATCGTCACGTTATTTTGCGCGAATATTTCAATTTCACCGCCCAACGATCCCGAGTTCGCAGCGGCCGATGCATTGACGACGCCATTGACGTAAGTGTTATACGCCACCATTTGAATTTCACCGCCGATCGGATTATTCGTGGTGCCGTAAGAACCCGCGTCGATGAAGCTGCCTGCGTTCACCGTTAACGTGGCGCTGAGTGCTGGGTCATATTGCGGATTTCCTAATGAAATTTCACCGCCCAACACATTACCCGCCGCAGTCAAGTAAGCGCCGCTTTGGACGGTAATGTTATTACCCGTTACGTTTATTTGTCCGCCGGAGGAGCCGGAATTATTGATCGTCGGTGTACCGCGGTTATAACTGCTGCCACCACCGCACATCGTATTAAAATTATTGGCTGAACCACCCGCGTAGGTGAGGTAAGGATAAGGATTTCCAGAGACATCTAATTCACCGCCTAATGACACGACATTGGCGCTAATATTAATGCTGCCGCCAAAACCATTACTGCCGGTCGCAGCAGCGCCTACGTAACTACCAAAAAAAGTGTAAACGTCCGCTGACGTGGTGGAGCTAGTCGTCGATAATGGATTACCGCCAATCGTCAGTGCGCCGCCAAGAAATGGCGCGTTCGCTTCGACATCGGCACCTGGCAGAATAAATAAGTTTTGACCCATCAAACTAA
The DNA here is from genome assembly GCA_963692955.1 of Gammaproteobacteria bacterium. Classification (GTDB taxonomy): domain Bacteria; phylum Pseudomonadota; class Gammaproteobacteria; order DSM-16500; family DSM-16500; genus UBA5158. Next base: position 2,608,463 of record OY843587.1, read on the forward strand.
TTTCACCGCCGATCGCGCCCGCATTGTTATCGTCAGCCGTGACGCTGCCGTATAAATATAAATTATTCGTGTTGAGACTGACACTCCCCGCGATAACGCTATCAGAGCCGGCGGCATTAACATTAATACTACTCCAACTATCCATACTGATAGCGGCGGCGTTAGTCCCAGCAACGCCGGAGATATCGACATTACCACCGACTAAATCACCGGTCGCATTTAAATGCGAATTCCATAAATTCACGGCATTAGCCGCGACCTCGATATTACCGCCGATCGCACCCGCGCCCGCGCCATTGGCGCTAACGCTGCTATTCAACAAATTGAAATTCGCCGTATTCACATCGATCGTGCCGCCCGTCCCTGAGGCTAGCGTGTTCGCTTGCACGGCCGTGTTGTAACTCAAATTAACAAACGATTTGGTCGACGCATCCGCCGCGCTAAAGGTGACGGTGCCGCCGCCCGCGTTACCACTCGCGTTGACGCTGGCGTCATTTAATTGAATCGCATCGGCAGTCACCTGAATGGTGCCGCCGGTCGTGCCTGCGGCGGTGCCTTGTGCGGAAATTTTTCCGCTGACATTGATAGCGCCGTTTGACGATAAAATAATTTCCCCGTTTTGTTGTGCCACTGAATTCGCTTGCTCGACACCGTTCATATCGATCACGTCGTTTAACACAGATTGCGCCGCTTGTGCGGTGATGATGACTTTACCGGCATCCGCGATCAACGCGCCGGTATTAGAAATTTGTCCGCCGGCAGCAGCGACTCCATCGACTTCGAAATTGATTAATTGGTCGCCGTCAAAAGCTAACGTGAATGTATTACCTGTGCCTAATACAACGTTACCCATTTCCGCTTGGATGGTGCCGCTGTTCGACACATTCGAGCCTAACAGCGCGACTAAACCATAATTACTCGCGATGATGGTACCGGCGTTCGTGACGCTGGCGCCGCGGATCGTGGAAGGGACGTCGAAAACATAATTTCCCGCTAAAAAATTCGCGTTGGAAATATCTGACGTCGAAGCGATTAAGCTCCCGACATTGACCATTGAGCCGGCACCAAAATGGATACCTGCTGCGTTAATTAAAATGACTTCGCCGTTGGCTTGCAGAGAACCATAAATAGTTGACGCGCCTTGATTGGCGTTGATACGGTTTAATGCGACGGCACTAGAATTGGGTTGCACGAACCTCGTGGTTTCACCTTTATTAATGTTGAAAGTATTCCACTGTAAAATCGCTTGTTGACTGGTTTGCGTAATCACAGTCGAATTAGGCGCTTGCGAAATCGTCGCGCTGCCGGCAGTGACACTGCCGCCGGTGGGATTGGCGTGGACCGCGGTAATTGCTAAGAGCGTTGTTAAGAATACTAAGTAATGTTGGTAGCGGAATAATCTAGAAGAAGCCCCGAAAGAGTTCATAACTAACTTCAATCCTCAAGAGTTATAATGGGTAATTATAGACCAGCTTTGTAAACTTTGTGGTCTGAGAAAAATATATATATAGCCCGAATGAGCGCTTAAGTTAATGATTTTAAAGAGGATTAATTCATTGTAGTTTCAGTGCTTTCTAGCGGATGTTCACACCGATTTTTTGCAGAATGTTTTTATCTAGCGGATTTAACAACACATTTATTACGGTCACAAAATGAAATTCATAGCGGCTGTTGAAGTCGTTGCGTAGGCGGTCAAAGGTTTTTTCTGCGCTGCTCTCAAGCATTTTTTGCTGCATCATCACGGTCGATTCAGCAGGATTATAAATTTTTAAAATCACATCGCGCCAATCCGCCGCTTGCTGCTGGAAATCTAGGACCTGTTCGGGAAACTGCATCGTCATAGCGGTATGCGGCGCGATGATTTTTTCGCGGACGGCGGTGTGATAAATCATATCGAGACCGCGCTGTTTGGCTTGCCGCGTGTGACCGGCGATATGCGGCGTGGCCAGTGTGGCTAACTCCAATACTTTAAAATCAATGAGCGGTTCGTTTTCCCAAACATCTAAACACCAATATAATGTTTCGCCATATTCTTTCAAATCTGAAAAATCAATGACGGAACCGCGCGCGGCGTTAACTAACACGGCGCCTTTTATTTGTCTTTGCAAAAAATCTTTCGCTATCATGTGGTAAGTGGGATCACTGCCCTTGTGCGTCAGCGGCGTGTGGATGGTGATGAAATCACAATTCTCGATGGCGGCGAGCGGCGTGGAAATAAAATCTTTTTCGTGCTTCGCGCGGATCGGATCGCAGAGCAGGACTTCAAAGCCCAGCATTTCTAATTGGCGCGCCACTTCACTGCCGATGCGGCCCACGCCGATCACCGCGGCGCGCGGTTTTTCGGCGGTGAGTAAAGACATTTTTTGCAGCGCGGCGATGATGCAAATCACATATTCAACGACGGATATCGCGTTCGAGCCGGTAGCGGACGCCCAACGTATGCCGGCGCTGTCTAACCAGGCCGCATCTAAATGGTCAGCGCCGGCCGCCACGCTGCCGACGAATGAAACCTTGCTAGCTTGCAATAACGCGGCGTTAACATGCGTGACGGAACGTACTATTAATAGATCGGCGTCAGCCACGTCACTGGCTTGCAGCGCGCGACCGGGTTTTAAAATCAGTTCGCCTGCGGTGCCGAAATAGTCGGTGATCAAAGGAATTTTGTCATCGGCGACAATTTTCATGAGTTTAAACTCCACGCTATGCCGATAAAAATTGCTAAACCAAGCCAATTATTATTGGCAAACGCTTGCAACGGCTGGCCTTGCTTGAGTAATCTTTGCTGATAAATAAATAAGGCGGCGCTCACGACTAAGCTGCAATAAAACGGGAGTTGTAACTGAAACGCGATTCCTACGCACACAAAACCAAGTAAAAACAAAATTTGTAACACGGCAATGATTAACGTCTCGTACTTACCAAATAAAATCGCCGTGGACTTCACGCCAATTTTTACATCGTCAGGCCGGTCGGTCAAAGCATACATCGTGTCATAAATAATAGGCCATAACAGCGCGGGACAAAACAACAGCCACGCTTTTAACGGCACCGCAGCAGTTAAAGCCGCAAACGCCATCGGCACGCACCATGCAAACGCCACACCCAATCCTAGTTGCGGCAAGTGCGTGATGCGTTTTAAGAAAGGATAGATAACGGCGAGTAGCGCGCCGAGAAAACCTAAATAAATTGTTAAGCGATTTAACTGCAACAATAAAATTAACGCCATCAACATTAACCAAGAGAAAACCAGCAGCGCGAGCTTAACGCTCAGCGTACCCGCCGCCAGCGGCCGCGTGCGCGTGCGTGTCACCAAAGCGTCGATGCGGCGGTCGGCGATATCGTTGATAACGCAGCCCGCCGCGCGCATGCTGATGACGCCGGCGATAAATACCGACAAGATAGCATAATCAGGCACGCCGCTCGCCGCCAACCATAACGCCCACAGTGTCGGCCATAATAATAAATAAATTCCGATCGGTTTATGAAACCGCATTAAGATAAAAATATTTTTGAGTTTATACGTTAACATGATTGAGCGCCGCGACATCGGGAGAAAATATTTCGGTTAACAATAACGACTTTTTATTGATAGTGAACACCGACCGTCTTGCCCAAAATTCCGGCGCGTCAGTTACTAATAGCCCAACGATTCTTTGATACCACTCTGAACCGCGCCGCATGCAGCTTAATTCAAATTTGCTGCGCCGCAACTGCGGGTCTTTAAATAACACTGAGCCTAACGAACGGTTTTTAAGACGCGCTAATTGTTGTTCTTTACCGCTCAAGGTCGCGCGCGGCACCACGGTACGCGCAAACATCCATTTTGCGGCAGAGGGGCTTTCGATCAACACTTCCCGCACTAACACTAATTGGCGCGGCTTGATGTTCAAAACCGCGCTTTCTTCAAGCGTTGGGTTTTGCCAGCCTTCTTGTATGACTTGGATAACGGCGGTGTGGACGCCGAATTTTTTTAAACGCCGCATGAAAGAGCCTTTATGGCGCAGCCAGGTGGATAATTCCGCCGGGACCCTGCTTGCTAAAAGATTTTTTTTCCAGATTGTCTGCATATCTTAGCCATCGGGTGAAATTTATTACCTGCGAGCTTATCAAAACCACTGTAAATAATATACAATCCCCTATTACATTAAGAGCACCTTGAGCATGCAGCCGCCTATTATTATCATCGGTACCGGCCTCGCCGGATACCAGCTAGCCAAAGAATTCCGCCGCGTCGATCAAACGGCCCCGTTGTTGTTAATCAGCGCCGATGAGGGGGAGTTTTATTCTAAGCCCTTATTGTCCACCGCGTTGACGAATAAAAAAAATCACGCGGAGCTCGCGATCGCGACCGCCGCGGCGATGGCGACGCAATTAAAAGCGACCGTGCGCAACCATACCGAAGTCACCGCGATTAGACCGTTGTCGAAAAGTATTTGCGTCGGCGGCGAAGAAATTTTTTATTCGAAGTTAGTGTTGGCGTGCGGTGCAGACGTTATTAAAGCGCCTTTGTCAGGCAGCGGCGCGGCCGATGTCATGTCGGTGAACCATTTGTATCATTATGCGGTGTTTCAAGATTTAATTAAAGATAAAAAAAATATTACGATTTTAGGCGCGGGCTTGATCGGTTGTGAATTCGCGAATGATTTAAGTAATGCTGGTTATACAGTGAATGTGATCGCGCCGGCGAAATGGCCGTTGGATATTTTGATTCCTGAAACTATTGGCAAATTATTACAGAATACCTTGGCGAATTATAATATTCATTGGCATTTGCAAACCGTCGCCAACACAGTGGAAAAAACCGGCAACGGTTATCGTTTAACGTTAGCGGACGGCAGCACGCTAGACACGGATTTTATTTTATCGGCGATTGGTTTGATTCCGCATACTAAGCTTGCGCACACCGCCGGCATAAAAACGCAAAAAGGCATCGTCGTGAACCGCTATTTAGAAACTAGCGTAAAAGAAATTTACGCCTTAGGCGATTGCGCGGAAGTCGAAGGCCACGTACTGCCTTACATCACGCCGTTATTAAATTGCGCGCGCGCGTTAGCGAAAACCTTAGCCGGCGAAAATACGCCGGTGGACTATCCCGCGATGCCCGTCATCGTAAAAACCCCCGCGCATCCACTCGCGATTTGTCCGCCGCCCAAAGGCATGCCGGGTGAGTGGAAAATCGAAACCGAAGGCGAAAATGTTCGCGCGCTGTTTTATGACGCGACTTTCAATCAATTACAGGGGTTTGTATTAACCAACGCAGCGGTAAAAGAGCGGCTGGAACTGGCTAAGCAGTTGCCGGGATTGTTTTAAGTCAGTAACATGTACGTTGGTCTGCGTCAGACCGTTTTGGGAACGACTTTATGAATGTATATTCCGCCGCAATCACATTGATTTTCGTCATGGACCCGCTGGGGAATATTCCGATTTTTCTGACGATTTTAAACAAAATCGAAGCCAAGAAACGCAAAGCGATTACGCTGCGGGAAAACATCATCGCGTTTATCATCTTGTTAATCTTTTTATTTTTCGGAAAATATATCCTCGCCGGTTTGAGTTTATCGGCGCCGGCATTAGGCATCGCCGGTGGTATCATTTTATTTTTAATCGCCATAAAAATGATTTTTCCCGAAGATAAACACAACACTTACGCCGGTGACAAAGGCGAGCCCTTTATCGTGCCGTTAGCGATTCCTCTGATCGCGGGGCCATCCGCGATGGCGTTAGTCATGTTGCTGGCAAATCAAGAACCCACGCACATGTGGTCGTTGACGCTCGCGTTGTTTATTTCATTCTTAGTTTGCAGCGTGATTTTAGTGTTCGCGGATGCGTTGCGTAAAGTATTAGGCGAACGCGGCTTAATCGCGTCCGAACGATTGATGGGAATGATTTTGACGACGATGGCGGTGCAAATGTTTTTAACGGGGATTGAAAATTTTTTCAGCCTACATAAGTTTTAATTGGAAATGAATCTATGAAATATATCGACAATAATTTATTACCTGATGAAAAAATTGTGTTCCGTACGCAAAAAGCGCCGGTGGTGTTTTTCGCGCCGCTGATGTTTTTATTAATCGCTTGGTTTTTTACGCTTAATATACCGATCGTGGTGCAAGTCGACACGGTCATCAACCAAGTGTTTAACGCGCCGATTTTAGGGAAAATACATCATATTCCAGCGTTTGTTTTCTTAGTATTGGCGATTTACGCGTCCATCATGCCGACGATTATTTATGTCACGTCCGATTACGCGGTGACGAATAAACGCATCATCATGCGCGAAGGGTTTTTCGATAGACGCGTTTCCGATACGCGCTTATCCACGGTGTCGCATGTCGACGTAAACCAAGGGCCGATCGCGCAATTGTTTAATTATGGGGATATCGCGATTAATAGTTTTGGCGGTGTGGGTGATGTCTTCACGTTGATCGCGCGGCCGAATGAATTTCAAAAAAGCGTACGTTCTTTATTAAATCCGCCGTAGAACGAATGACCCCGTATGCAGCGTAGCGGAGTACGGGGACGCGGTGAAACGGAAATCCGGGGAATTTCTTAATAAAATATATAATGCAGCACCAACGTACCCACCAGTCCCGTCGCGGTCAGTAAACTCATCAATTGCAATAATGTTAAACCCCATTTTCGATACGGGCGTAAATCTTCCGGAATAATTTTATTTTCATTACTCATACAGTTGTATCGTCTCCATCATTACTAGTCGTTGTCGTTGTGGTAGTCGTCGTTATCGGTGCTTGCGATGCCACTATGGTTTTGGTCAGCGCCGCTAAATTATTTTGTAAATTGCGTAACGCCGCTGTTTGCTGCGATTGCGCCGCGCTCAATTCATCGATAGAAGTTTGCACCGCTTGCAATTGCATCTTGATCGCTTCATCACCCACGCCGACCGCGCCGCCTTTATTCACGGTCACAGAATCAATGCCGGATTTAATCTTATCAGCCATTCCCGAAAAATTACCCGCTTTGGCTTGATCGACGAAACCCGCGCCGGCTTTTTTCAAATCATCTAAACTTGGGATCTTAACCATAAACGCCCCCCGCAATAAGGATAGAAATTACTATCATTCTACCATATCGACATGAATCTAGACAGGCAAGTGCACGCCGCCTCTTGTCTAACTCATTGTTTATATAAAATAATCCTGCCGCATGGCAATTTTAGCAAGTCTTAAGGTTTCGTTCGCAACTAGGTTCGCACGGTCCGTACCTTCTTTTAAAATCGCCAGCACGTGCTCGGGGTCTTTTTCAAACACCACACGGCGCTGTTGAATCGGGCCAATAATGCTAACCAGAATATCGATTAATTTCTTTTTACATTCCACGTCGCCGATTTCGCCGGCGCGGTAACGCGCTTTCGCTTCTTCCACCCACGCTTTATCAGGATTGAAAGTGTCGTGATAAATCCAGAGCGGATTATTTTCCGTCGTGCCGGGATCTGTGACTTTCAAACGTTTCGGATCGGTGTACATAGCTTTAATTTTTTTAGCGATCGCATCGGCGTCGTCACTTAAAAAAATCGCGTTGTTCAGCGACTTCGACATTTTCAATAAGTTGCCTTGGG